>OY282373.1:95000-2904372 GCA_958295805.1 uncultured Nitrospirales bacterium | reverse complement strand
TACGTATCCGGGGTGTTTGGCCGCCTGTCCGCGGAAGGCCATCTATAAACGGCCGGAGGACGGGATCGTGCTGATTGACCAGAACCGGTGCCGTGGGTACAAGAAGTGCGTGGAGCAATGCCCGTACAAAAAGCCGATGTATCGCGGCACGACGCGGGTAACGGAGAAGTGTATCGCGTGTTATCCACGGGTGGAGGGAAAAGATCCGCTCACCGGTGGAGAGCCCATGGAAACGCGGTGTATGGCAGCGTGCGTGGGGAAGATTCGCTTACAGAACCTGGTCAAGATCGGCGAGGATGGACTGTGGGCGGAAGATCGGTGGAACCCCTTGTATTACACCATTCGGGTGGAACAAGTGGCGTTGCCGCTGTATCCCCAATGGGGCACGGAGCCGAATGGATTCTACATTCCACCGCGGCAGGCCCCACGAGGCTACATCCGGCAGATGTTTGGGCCGGGGGTGGACAACGCGATCGAGAAGTACTTGGTGCCGAGCCGGGAGTTGTTGGCGGTGCTGCAATTGTGGCGAGCCAGCCAGCAAATCATTTTCCGGTATGACGTGATTCCTGGACCGAAAGTCTTTGAGACCCAAATTCACGGGCGGAAGTTCGAGATGTACAACGACACCGTGTTGGGCTTCAATAAATCGGGCAAGGAAGCCGTTCGGCAGCAAGTCGAAGAGCCGATCTACATTCGGCCCGCCGAACGCGTTACTTGGCTGTAAGAGCCACACGGTTGGGAAAAAAGCCGGGGGTCTTCGGACCTCCGGCTTTTTTTTATTCACGGGTCGGACTTTGCTGGAACGACACAACACAGCGCCTTCACGTTTCAAATTTTCTTCGCGTCCATTTCGTAAATAGTGTATTCTAAGCCTGAACGTTCATCAGGCATAACCCGTGTGTGGCAAGCCGAAACAGAGCAACAACCCGATCAAGTACGACAATGCGTAGCTCTCCTCCATATCCCCTCCCGCTGTCGGCCCAAGCCATTCCCTTTTGGGACCTGTTGGAGAGCGGGAAAGTCCCCCCGGAATATCTCCACACCGAGTACGTGACACAACAATTCGTTGAACGGTTGGTTCATTACGTGTTGAGCGTTCCCTCAAAATCCATTTCCATGCCCCAACTGTCCATGATCCTTGAACAGATTGATCCACGCCAACAGGTCTTCTTTTTCAAACGGCTCAAAGAAACCAGTCCTCACAGTTTGCAGGAATTTTCGTCTCTGTATTACGGATTCATGGCTGAATTTCATCCTCTGTTGTTTACCTGACTCTGTTATCCCTCAACCTGCAGAAGGCCGTTCTGCCCATCGGTGGGTTCACGAAAAAGGGATTCGTCCAAGTAGCGGATTGATCACGAAGCCTGTATAATAGCCGGAAACATCAGTATTGCAGGAGGACTCATGAACCCAACGTTGAACCCAACTTTACATCGAGCGGTTTCCAGTTTTTACAATTTGATTTATGAGGCCCAGGCTTTTGCCACCGCCATGGGGCGGATCGATTCTGCCGACCAGGATCGATACGTGGGGCGCGTCGAAGGACTGAATTGGGTCCTTGATCGATGTCAGGAATTTGAAAACGTGGATCAAAATCTCACCACGGCTTCCCTCCAAAAACTGTTAGGAGACGTCAAATCGGACCTGGATCATGAATTGTCCATCCAACGCAGGGAAAAAGGCAGACGGGCCGATGGACGAGAAGAAGCCCTTATTTTTGTGACCGATTACCTCGCCAGTTTGATCACGGCCACGGAAATCGAATCTGCGAAAAGCCAGGTGTGACGTCTTCAACGGGTGGGTGGTGTTTGAAAGGAACAGTCCAGCAAGAAAAAGGAATACGTCCGTCGATGTGGACCGACAAATCCAAGTCGAGAGCGATCAAAGAGTGGGTCATTTTTGCCGTCTGCATGGGCCTGGGTGGTCACATCGCATTGGCCCTCTTGTTGCACGCCCCGGCGGACCAATGGCCGCAACGGGTCCCATGGTTCTACGTCGTCGGATTCTCCCTCTCGTTCTCATTCTCCGTCTATGTGGGCGTGCAGTTGATTCGATCCGTCTGGTGGTTCGTCAGAGGAGAGCGGTCAGAAGAGGCTGAATCTCAGGACGAGACGTAAATGATCCCGCCCCGGCCGTTCGCGTGAACGGTGGTCCCGAGGACTTATGCCTACAAGATCCCGTCGGTCGAGATCCCTTCCTCAATCAGCATGATCGGAATCGAATCCCGGATGGGATAGACCACGGCGTGGTCGCTTCTGATGAACCCGCCGTCAAGAGGATCGTTTACCTCGTGGCCGCCTTTATTCTGCAAGGCCCCGGACGCAATTTTCTGATTCAGTCGTTCAAGGGAAGCGGCATCCAGGAGGGAGACGGGTTGTCTGGTTTCCGGGCAGCAGAGAATGGCCACCAGACTTGGATCAATCGGCACGGATCGGGTTGAATCGCCTTCACCAGTCATGACGTTCCTCCACCACTTTGTATTTGTGTTCGCCGACAGGCTTTCCTACACTAATCAAGATGTTGAGCGATTGCAAGGAAACGGAGGCCGTCCGGCAAGCAGAGACCCGTACAAAAGAGAGACCTATGCAAAACCGTCATGCCCATGTCTCTTTGCATCACGCCTCTGTCCTCTTGTGCCATGTTGAAGCAGGCGGAACAGCTTGAACAGTTACGAGCCTGTCCCCTTGTCATGCCCGCGAAGGCGGGAATTCAGAAGCCGAAACTCATCGGCGAGTGCAGGGGCGCAGTCATGAGGCAATGCAGGTGCGGAAGCACGCCAGAATAGTCGCATGGTAAAACTCAAACGCTATTTCATTACGGGATTATTTATCGTGATCCCGGCGTGGGGAACCTTCCTGATCTTATCCACGTTGTTCGTGACGTTGGATGGCTTGTGGATGGACCTTATGGGCCCCTATTTGACAAGCGAAACGCCGGGAGCAGGAATTGCGCTCTTGCTCATCCTGATTATGGTCAGCGGGATGCTCGGCACCCACCTGGTAGGGCAGCGATTTGTGAAACGGATAGAAGAACCGTTCGAGCGCATCCCGTTGGTGCGAAGCATCTATCACACCCTCAAAGGCATGGCCGACGTGTTTCAATTCCGCAACCGATTCGGGAAGAGTACGGTCGTCGTGTTTCCGTTTCCCCGCACCGGCCTGTGGGCCATTGGATTCGTGATGGGAACCGCACCGGCGATGCTTCAGATTGACCGGGACGACTCACTCCTCATGATCTTCGTGCCGACCGCCATTCATCCCTTTACCGGATATCTGGCCTTCGTGCCGAAATCGAAGACACACCGCATCAACCTGGGCCCGCACGAAGCCATGAAACTGGAATTCTCCGCGGGATTCTACCGGCCGCCGAAGGGGTGGTTGGCAGCCTCGCCGCATGTTCGAACGAATACCTGACAGTCCGACGATGAATGGAGAACCCCACCCGAGTCAGAGCTAGGGACATGCCTCATGCCACAAGTGCCACGTCATCCCGCAGCCCTTACGTCATTTCCACATCCCCATGTCATTCCCATGTCTCCCATGTTATTCCCGCAGTCCCCCCGTCCTGCCCGCGTCCCCCGTCCTGCCCATGTCCCCCCCGTCATGCCCGCGTTCCCCTCGTCATGCCCATGTCCTCCTGTCATGCCCGCAGTCCCCCATGTCATTCCCGCAGTTTTTAGCGGGAATCCAGAGATCAGACTTTTGTTCTGTCTCTATAAGCTGGCTTATGGCCTTGCCGTCGTAGAACGATGAACGAAAAACCATTGTCAGACGTCCATATCCGTTTAGCCGAGAGCCGTGACCTAGAATCTATCGTCACGTTCAATGCGGCGCTCGCGTGGGAAACGGAAGGCAGACGATTAGAGCAGACCCTTTTGGAAGCCGGCGTGCAAGCGGTTCTTGCCGACGCCACCAAGGGGTTTTACGTGGTGATGGAACATCTGCCGTCCGGGCAGATAATCGGGCAACTGTTGATTACCTTTGAATGGAGTGACTGGCGCAACGCGTTCTTCTGGTGGATTCAAAGCGTGTACGTCCAAAAAGAATGGAGACGACGGGGCGTGTTCAAGAAATTGTATGGATACGTGTTACAGGAAGTGGAACGCCGAGGAAACGTCGCCGGCCTGCGTTTATACGTGGAACAAGACAACGCCGCCGCTCAAAAGGTCTATCATCGCGCAGGATTAGCCGCTGCCCCATACAGAATGTTTGAAAAAGATTTCATCCTGCCGGTTAGATCAAGCGAAGAAAATTGAATGTTCGGGATATCCATTCGGTAAGGGATGTGGCCAGAATCATAAGTTAGATGAAACGTGTCCATCGATGGTAGGTGTCGCCACTTCCTTGATAGAAATAAGGAAGCCGCAGAGTTGATTAACGGCCCCCCCATCGTACTTTATGTTGAGAAGTGCCTCTTTCGTGTTCCAATTTCCGTAACAATCTTTCAACTGACTTTTCCACTTCCACCAACCATCATTCGTTCCAGACATAGCCATCGTATTATTAAGGGCTTGCATTAAGCTTGGTATTTCCTCATTTTCTTCTTTCGGTACATTGTAGACCCCGTAGATGATTGCATTTTTCCATCGCTGAATTCCGATTGCGTATCGTCCTTGCCACGAATTTTTTGCAAAACCAAAAGTTGAATTACCGAAGGGGGATGTCTTGAATTCGTTGGTGGTGAACTCGTACTGAGACATATTAGGGCACATGTCTTGAGTTTCTCCACGAATTCTATTATCAGTATCCCGCGAAGATCATCACACACGGAGCAAACATCTAGAGCCATTTCCAGATTATTCTGGTTCTCCAAAGCGTGGTTGAGAATGATCGTTGTTTCACTTGAATAAGGCATCGTTCATCTCCCTATTTTGTCGTGTATATAATCTATTAAGTCGTGCAAAAACCACCGGAATTTGTCCGATTCACATCGCTGATGGCATTCCCGAAGCCATTCCAGCATGTGGTCGCTGTATGAAACGAGGCGTAACCGGCCCGTCTTAATAAGTTTTTCTACCAAGTCAGGTCTTATGCTCTTTGCTGGGGGTATTCTTTTGTCCGGTGTGAGGTAGATAAGGCAAAACTGGTTGTAGTACCTTTTTTGAGATAATCATGGTATCTGCGTAGTTGTTCACCCTGATCACCAGCCCAAGGCTTGTTTTCGATGCCAATTCCGAAATCTCCAAAGTCGACGAGAATATCAATAAACCCGCCCTGGCAGCGGAATTCGGTATCAACTTTACGTGGTTGTTTGACTAATAGGTCGCCCCTTTCAATCCGGCGAAGAAAGGCGTCAAGAAACATGCGTTGCTGACCATGCGAACCACCAGGGTCAAGCAGGCCTGCGATGATTTGCGAAAGATGCTTTTTATCTGGCGTAAGCTATTCGAAGACATTGAAGTCGGTCGATAGGAAACGGTCCAGATGCCGCTTCATTTCCCGATAGTTTTGCAATTTTTGGTGCAAGACTGAGAAAAAGTTAATCAGGCGTTGCCGGTAATCGTTGTCGTCGCTGGTTGGCATGGTTCCTCTGAATCCTCCAAGCCTGATCATCCTGATGACTGCAACATGTCCGCGAGCTGCGTCCACCGCATCAGTTAGCTTCTATCACTTGAAGTGATCCTTCGACACGCTCAGGACAGGTTCATGCTGTCATTCTGAGCAAAGCGAAGAATCTAGGGCAAGAGGCTGAGATTCTTCCCTTCAAGGTCTCAGGGCAAGCGTCGCATGCTCCTCAGAATGACATTTGTGCAGGTCTCTCTTGTGGGACGCCTATTACCCACGGGAGGATTCGGTGGCGAAGGGCTTCGATAATAAGGAACGGTTTGCCCTGAGCCTCGAAGGGGGAGCACTTTCAAAACGGGAACAACTGGGAGATCAGGGCTCGATCATCATTGTGGCAACCGATGCGCCGCTTGACGGCCGGCAGTTGGCCCGATTGGCGAAACGGGCAACCCTTGGATTAGCCAGGACGGGGGCGACGTCTCATCATGGGAGTGGAGATTTTGAGTTGGCTTTTTCGACCGGCAACGTTATTCCTCATTATCCTGATGCTCCGACCTTTACGGTGACTCGTCTGGCCGATACGCATCTCAACCCTCTCCTCACCGCAACGGTCGAGGCCACGGAGGAAGCCATCCTCAACGCCCTGGTGGCGGCAACCACGGTGGTAGGTCGGGATGGGCGTCGCGCCGAGGCGATCTCTATTCCCACGCTGCAACGAATCCTTGAGGATCATGCCGTTCGCTTCTGAGTGGACAAGCAGACGAACTCGCTGTTAGACTTTTGGCCGAGTGAATGTCCTCTATGCAGTGTCATGTTGCGACAGCGCGTGAGTTCGGTACGACCCACGTCACCCAGGCGTTGATCAAGTCCGTCCGTGAGGCGTTCGGTCAGCGGGCGGTTGATCTCGCCTGCCTGTTCTTTACACCCCATTATGCCGAATCCTCAGAGGAACTGGTGCGTTCGCTCCACCGACAATTAGCCCCGGGCGTGATGGTGGGGTGCATGGGCGAAGGTATTATCGGGTCCACGGAAGAATACGAGAACAAACCGGCCGTGATCTTGTGGGTGGCGCATGTGCCCGGAGTGCAGATGGTCCCGCTTCACGTGACGTTTCATGAAAAAGAAGAGAAAGCTTACGTCCTGGAGGGGTGGCCACGGGAATTAGACGCACCAACGGATCGACCGACGTTTCTGGTGTTTGCCGATCCCTTTTCGACGCCGGTGGAGGACGTGTTTCGGACCATGGAACACCATTGCCCGGGTGCTCCGGCGATTGGAGGCCTTGCCAGTGGCGGATCGGATCTTGGCGAGAATCGGTTAGTCCTCAATGGCGAGATCATGGAGAACGGCCTCGTTGGGGTTGCCTTGTGGGGGCCGGTGTCGATTCGAACCTTGGTCTCTCAGGGGTGTCAGCCCATCGGGGAACGATTCGTGGTGACCAGAGCCGAGAAAAATATTATTTATGAGTTAGGCGGCGCCCCGACCTTGGCGCGTCTGCAGGAGACGCTCCAACGCCTGGGTCCGGAAGGGGGACAACGAGCGGCGATGTCGGTGCAAGTCGGCGTGGCGTTTGATGAACAACGCGAACGTTTTGATCGAGGCGATTTTCTCATACGCGGCTTGGTGGGCGCGGATCAGCGGTCCGGAGGCGTGGCGATTTCCGACGTCGTCAAAGAAGGGCAGACTATTCAATTTCACGTGAGGGACCCCAAGGCTGCCAGTGAGGATTTCAATCTGTTGCTTGCCCAGGATCGTTTGATCTACCCGCAGGCTGTGCTCAAGGGAGCCTTGTTATTCAGTTGTTATGGCCGGGGCCGTCGTTTTTTCGCCGAACCGAATCATGATATTGCGGCACTTCAACGACGCACCGCGGGGATTCCGGTTGCCGGGTTTTTTGCCTCCGGCGAAATCGGCCCGGTGGGTGGGAAAAACTTTATTCACGGCTATACCGCCAGTGTCGCGTTATTTTCCGGGCCTGATTCCCCACGTGCGTAACCCGCTGTTTCCATCACTGCACACGAAAGGAGAGGAAGAAACATGAAACTCAAGACAATCATTCACTGGTCGTGTACTTTCGCGATGATCGGCCTGTTTTTCAGTCAAGGAATGAGCCCGGCCCAGGGACAGGACTCTGAATCGGTGACGACCCCGTCGGGGTTGCAATACGTTGATCTTGTGAAAGGCACCGGCCGTGAGGCGCACGTCGGAGAAACTGCCGTCGTCCACTATACGGGCTGGCTGGAAAATGGCACGAAATTCGATAGTTCGGTTGATCGCGGCACCCCCTTCTCTTTCCAATTGGGTGCCGGTCGAGTCATCAAAGGATGGGATGAAGGCGTCGTCGGGATGAAAATCGGAACGAAACGGAAATTGACGATTCCTTCGCACCTGGGCTATGGTCCTCGCGGCGCGGGCAAGATCATTCCCCCCAACGCCACCCTCATTTTTGAAGTGGAATTGCTGGATCTCCGATAAGGCTTGAGGGTCTCCGGTCGTTCCCGGCATCTCCAACGATTCCCCAGAGCCCTTTCTTCATTTCATGAAACACACCCCCCTCTATGAAATCCACGTCGCCCACAAGGCCAAGATCGTGGATTTCACGGGGTGGGCCATGCCCATGCAGTATTCGGGCGTGCTGGAGGAATATCGCACCGTCCGCACCAAGGTCGGCTTATTCGACGTCAGCCACATGGGGCGCCTTCAGGTAGCAGGAGCCGGGGCCGTGGCGTTCCTTCAGCGAGTCACCACGAATGACGTCCAACGAGTCGAGCCGATGTCTTCGCAATATTCGATGATCTGCAACCTCGACGGGGGCGTCAAAGACGACGTGTTCATTTCTCGGTTGGGCAGGGACACCTTTCTTCTGTGCGTGAATGCCGCTAATCTGAACAAGATAAAAGACTGGCTTTCACGACAACGGGATGAAGAACAAGAGAAGGTGACCATCGTCGATCAATCAGAAGACGTGGCTCAACTCGCGCTTCAAGGGCCGGAGTCCCGGGCACTGTTGCAGGAATACGTGGGATCAACAATTCATGGTCTGAAGCCGCGACAATGTCTGGAGGTCACGTTGGGCAGGGTGCAGTGTGTGGTGACACGGACCGGCTATACCGGAGAACTCGGATATGAATTATACGTGCCGGCGGATCGGGCGAGTGAGACGTGGAATCAGCTTAGACAGGTTGGAGAAAAGGTCGGCCTGAAGCCGGCAGGGTTAGGCGCGCGGGATTTATTACGGCTTGACATGGGCTACTTGTTATACGGCAATGATCTCAACGAAGACGTGACCCCGATCGAAGCCAATGCCGCAGGGGTGGTGAATTTGGAAAAAGGATCGTTTGTCGGCGCGGCTGTCATCAGACGACAAGTGGAACACGGGACGGTCAAACGCTTAGTGGCGTTTGAATTGTTGGAAAAAGCCGTACCCCGTCACGCCATGCCCGTGTTTGTCCGGGACAACCAAATCGGCACGGTCACCAGCGGCAACCTGTCTCCCATTCTCCAAAAAGGCATTGGCTTAGCCTACGTCGCCTCAGCCCATGCAGGGGCGGGTACCACGTTTGAGGTCGAGATTCGCGGGAGACGAGTTCCCGCGCACGTGGTATCCCTGCCGTTTTACAAAAGGCCCAAACGCCAAACCGCACAATCTTCGTGACGATACGCCCTGGTGAACGGTGAGCCACGTCCTACCATGAAGCAACCAATCTATAAGGGAAAAATCATTGAGCTGTCGGTCGAGACCGTGACGTTGCCGAATGGGGCAATGGCCGACGTGGAACTCATCACCCATCCGGGGGCCGCGGCCGTCGTGCCGTTCAAGGACGACCGGACCGTCATCATGATTCGACAATATCGTCACGCCGTCGGTGGTTATATCTATGAAATCCCCGCGGGCAAACTCCAGCCCGGCGAAGACCCACGGGATTGTGCCAAGCGAGAAGTCGAAGAAGAAATCGGGTACAAGGTCGGCACGCTGGAGCCGCTCGTCAGTTTTTTGACCACTCCCGGCTTTACCAACGAAATCATCCATATTTTTTCGGGAAAAGATCTCACCCCGGGCACGCAGAATCTGGGTGCGGATGAAGTCCTGGAGATCATTGAACTGCCCCTTGCCCGAACCATGGATCTCATCAAGGACGGCACCATCAACGACGCCAAAACCATCATCGGCCTCCAGACCGTGTATCTCAAGACGTTGGGCGAAGGCTGAATGCTGCCCTCAAAGACCTTAGCCTTCAACGTGCTTTTTCCTTTGTCTCCTTTTGTCACCCTGAGCTTTCCTTTGTCACCCTGAGCGAAGCGAAGGGTCTACGCATGGAGACAAAAATGAAACCGGATCGTTTGCTCGTACTCGGTTCGTCAGCCGCTGTGTTCCGTCATGAACCACCCCGCGATCGAGAGCCGTTTGTGCTCACCGGCCAAGGCATCGACCCGACACACGCGATGGAACCGGGGCACCGCAAAGATGACAACCGACCCCGGACGCGGGGCAATGCAGCAGGCGATTTCCAACGCGCGTTTTCCCCGTTGATCGTTTTGTGCGTGATAGATGATGAGTTCTCCGCCCCAATCCGTGTGCCATTCGGGATGAACGTAGGTGACCAGTGCCAGCCGTCTCAGCGGCGGTGGAGGGTAGCGGTTGGACGTATAGGCGTCATCCGTATCATCATGGGTCGGCAGGCAGTCTCCGACTCCATACGAATAGTAATTAAAGTTCACGTGTCGTTGCGTAATATCGGGAAAGGATTCCATGTAATCCGCAATGCACGCCAGCGCCAATTTATCCAGAAACAGGCGCGCCTCGGGTGGGCTGATTTCGGCTTTCTGCCAGTTGCCTGTATTGGGAAACGCCTCGGCCACCGCGGGCATGTCGAACAAACTCGTCCACGTCGAGCGGGTCATGGCCGCTCGAAACGTTTCCATTTCCGTTTCCGTCCAAAAGTCTTCGATTACCAGGACGGGGTCCGTATGAAAAGAAAAATTCTTGGAATGAAATTGATGGAACGGGACTTTCATGGATACGGGTCCGCCTCACGTCAACCAGCCGGGAAGCCGTTGGATGTTCGTCAACGAGGGTAAGGAAACGGAGTGAGAAGGGTCAAGACGGCATAAGGCGTTTGGCTAATCGTTGCCCAACCCGAGTCATGGCCGTGGACCGGTCTTGAGGATCGAGGATGACGTTGAGGACGTGCAGGTGTCGGGTGTCCGCCATGGCCGAATCCAAGATCCGTGTCAAAGCCCCGAACGTCTCGACCCGATGCCCGATTCCCCCGCCCAGGACTTCGCAGATTTTGTCATAGTGCCATTCATGGATGTCGTTAAACGGGCCTTCCAGAATTTCTCGTTCCGTGGAATAGCCACGGTTATTGAGAATGATGACGATGGGCGCGTGCTGGCGTCGGAGGCAAGTCGCCAGTTCGGTCCCGGTCATCTGAAAGGCGCCGTCGCCAACCAAGACCACGGGCCGAAGGGACGGGTCGGCCACACTGACCCCCAACGCCGCGGGCACACTGAACCCCATGGACGTATAGTAGGCCGGCGCAAGAAATTCCGCGCTTCGCCGCACGTGTAAATCCGCGCCGGAAAACAGCGATTCACCCACGTCGGCAACGACCACGGTTTTCTCGTGCAGGAGCCCGTCAAGGTAGCCGAACAGATGACGCAGCGTCACCGGAGCATCCGGCGTCGGCGCTTCAAATTCAATGCGGTCCTGAGTGGGCAGGGGACGAGCGGGAAAAGAGGGAAGCGGAGCCGTGGACAGTGCTCGGATGAAGTCTTCGAATCGGATGCCTTCATAGCGGTGATGCTGAATGGCAATCGAATCGGCCGTGGCGTGAATCGTCCGTCCGGCGGCTAAGAGCTTGGAATGAACGTTGACGTCTTCGATGTCGGTCAGAAGTGTCCCCAACGTCAACAAGCAGTCAGCCTGATCGACGAATTCCAGAATTTCCTCGCGTCCGACTAATCCGCCGTACACGCCGATGTACAAAGGATGATCTTCCCGAATGACCGATTTGCCGAGCAGCGTCGTGGCCACGGGCGCATTCATGCGTTCGACCAGGGCCGTGAGATCATTCTGGAGGCCGAACCGGTACATTTCCGCACCGGCCAGCACCACCGGCCGCTCCGACTTCGAAAGAATGCCCCGGACTTCGGTCACGGCCTCCTTTAACGCCGCGGGGTTGCTTTCGCATTCCGCCGTTGTGGGAGGCGTGGGTGAAGAAACCTGAACCGGGGTGAGCACCACGTCACGAGGAATTTCCAGATAGATGGGTCGTTTGTATTTCAGCAAGGCGGTCAAGGCGCGGTCGAGTTCCCGTTCCGCGGTGAGAGGGTCATCAAGGATCACCGACGCGACCGTGACTTTTTCAAACACGTCGCGTTGGGTGGAAAAATCCCGAACCATGTGATGGAGGAAGGGCGTATGCACCCGTTCCGCTAATCCCGGCGAACCCGACAGCAGCACGACGGGCGACCGCTCCGCGTAGGCGCACGCAATGGCGTTGACGATATTGAGGCCGCCTACGCAATAGGTGACGCAGGCCCCGCCTATTCCATGAAGTCGGGCGTAGGCATCAGCCGCAAAGCCGGCGCAATCTTCGCGGGTGGTCCCGACGTGCTCAATGGGCGATTCCTCAATCAGCTTATAGAGCGTGAGCACGTAGTCGCCCGGGATGCCGAAGACGTGCTTCAACCCGAGTTGATAGAGGCGATCAAGCAGCAGGGACCCGATAGTGTAAGACGCACGCATGGTTCGTTCTCGCTTGATTGATTATATCACGACGAAATGGGTATGGTTTGACAAATTTCACGATGAAGGGCGTCCCACCGTGAAACAGGGGACGCGCACATTTTAGCCAGGAGGAAAATATGAATCCCGACGTCATTCGCTTTCGTCTCTCGACTGCAACGAACAGTTTGCTGGCCGCGCTCGCCTTTGCGCTTGTGTCCTTCGGCGTGAGTGCTCGCGCCGCTGATGGGCCGTACGTCGGTGTCGGGGGCGGCATCAGCCTTCTCAACGACTCCGACGTGACGGCTCCGGCCCGTGGACCGCACCCGCCGCTCAACGCCACGGCCAGCCTCGACACGGGGTTTGTCGTGAAAGGCACGGCCGGATACGCCTTGACCAACGGCTTCCGCGTTGAAGGTGAGATCGGCTACCGTAAGAACAATCTGGACAACATGAACGTCAAAAGCCCGGGTAGCCTCGTAGAACTCGCTGCTCAGGCGGTCGCTGATGGAGTAAACGCCGTCGCCGGCAGGTCTTTCTACACTAATCCCACGACAACGTACGCAAATCTCTTACCACCTCACCAAATGGCGGCCCAGAATGCCGCTACGGGCACACAGTCTCTCAGCGGCGACATTTCGGCGCTTACCTTCATGGGCAACGTGTATTATGATTTCGATCTGGGATCAGGCTGGAAACCCTACGTCGGCGGCGGTCTCGGGGTGGCTTCCATTTCGCTGGAGTCGAAGTCGGCGTCCGGCACAACGTTGGCCGACGAGAAAGACACCGTGTTCGCGTATCAGGCAGGTGGAGGCGTCGGGTACGAGTTCGCCACGTCGGAGGATCACACAATCACCGTCAGCCTGGATTGGCGGTACTTCAGAACCGCGGACCCGACCTTCAAGGGAGCGGTGACGGGCGCAGAGTTCGACACGGAAATCGGCGGACACGAGATCAGCCTTGGCCTCCGGTACGGGTTTTAGGCCGGGACTCCGAGATTCAAGCGCGATCGGTCGGGAAGCATAACAATATGAAGAGGAGGTTGATATCATGCCCTATATAAAACCCAAAAATGTGACCAGTCCAAAACACCACTGGCAGTTGGACAAAGTTCTGTACGATGGCGGCGAAGGAAAGTGGTCCGTCGCGGAAGGTCAGTGGGATGAGAAAAAGAGGCTCGCCATACGCTGGAACGGCTCTGAAGACAAGGAGAAAGGTAATCCACAATCCACAGGTTACCCAACTTGGTTCATCGTCCCGTCAGAATTGGAAGCCGCTATACGTAAGCGGCTCAAGAAATTCTCAAAGAGCCAGAAGAAGAAGAAATAGTGTGACCCAAGAAACAATGCCGCGTCGGGTCTTATTTCTTCTTCGGCGGTGGTGGCGGGGGCGGTTCCGGTTTGTTGGCAGTTGTGGGCTTTGGAGACAATCCATTCCACATGCTCTGTTCTTGTTGGGCTCTGCTCGGAGGTGGATTTTGTTCTTTCGCCATGGTTTACTCCTTTGGTCTTGTGGAAGTTGCTTGAATTCGCTCGAACGCGCTGGGTTTCGGATGCGACGTGAGCGAATAGAAAACAGCCGCCGCCACGAATCCGGACAAAAGAAACGTCAGTATGCTAACTGTCTCGCTGGATGCCAGATTCATCTTTGCTACTCTTCTTCCCCAACGTATCAATCACTGCGGCGCCGACGGCGTCTCCCCAGACGTTGATCGTGGTTCGGCAGCGGTCCAGGAACCAGTCGATCACGAGAATGAGCGCAATGCCTTCAATGGGAAGGTTGACGGCTTTGAGCACGAGCACCATCGTGACGAGGCCGGCTTCCGGGATGCCGGCGGCGCCGATCGCGGCCAACGTCGCCGTCAGGACGATGATAATCGTGTGAGCAAAGGTCAGTTCGATGCCGTAGGATTGTGCAATAAACACGGCAGCCACGGCCTCATAGAGGGCCGTGCCGTCCATGTTGATCGTGGCGCCGACGGGGAGCACAAAGCGGGCGGTTCGTGACGACACGCCGTGTTCGTCGATGACGGCTTCCATGGTGAGCGGAAGCGTGGCCGAACTTGAACTGGTGGAGAACGCCGTCGTGAGGGCCGTCCCGAGATTTCTTGCGTACTGGACGACGTTGTGTTTGCCGACGAAGTAGAGGATAAGAGGGAGCACAATCAGGGCATGAGTCAATAATCCCAGAATGACGGTGCCGGCATAGGCCCCTAACTGCACCAGTTGAGGCCAAAAGCCGCTGAATCCTCCGGCTTCGCCCAACCGGCCGGCAATCAAGGCCCCGATGCCCACCGGTGCGGTCCACATCAGCAGATGCACCATGGCCATGATGGCGCCGTTCACCCCTTCAAAGAATCGAATGACGAGAGAGCCGCGTTCTCCAATCGTCGTCAGGACGCCGCCGAACACCAGGGAAAAAACAATCAACGGGAGCACTTCGGCGTTGGCCATGGCCGCGAACAGGTTTTTGGGAACGAGTCCGATCAAGATGGTCTGAAGAAGCTCCGTCACGCTGGCGGGTTTATCTTCTAATCGTTCAGAGACGCTGGCCATGGCCTCGGCGTCGGCTGCCGACGGTCCCGAGGTTCCCGGCTGAATCAGTAAGACCAGGACCAGCCCGATCGTGACCGCGATGCCCGTGGTCGTCATGAAGTACAGGACCGTGCGGCCTCCGAGCGGACCGAGTTGTCGCACGTCTCCCAGACTGCTGACCCCGACGATGATGGAACTCATGACCAGAGGGACCACAAGGACGAATAAGGCTTTGAGGAACAATTCCCCAAGAAAAGACACGGAATGTCCGACGTCCGGCAAGGTTCCCCCGAGGATCGTACCGGAAACAATGCCGGTCAGAATGGCCCACAACAGCGTGTTTGATGATTGTGTTTTCATGGCGTGTTCGGTTAACCCTTTCAATCAGCCTCCTCATCGAGGGACGGTTGGTCGTGATCGAGTGGAGGGCAGGTGCAGACTAAATGGCGATCTCCATACGCACTGTCAATGCGTGAGACGGAGGGCCAGAATTTATAGTCTCTGAGCCAAGGCAGTGGAAATGCGGCTTGTTCGCGGCTATAGGGATGAGTCCAGTGAGAGGTTGTGACGGCTTCCATCGTGTGCGGGGCATGTTTCAGAGGATTGTCGTCTCGGGGGAGGCGCCCGTCTTCAACGGCGGCAATTTCTTGTCGGATCGTGAGAAGCGCGTCGCAATACCGATCCAGTTCCGCCTTGGATTCGCTTTCCGTGGGTTCAATCATCATCGTGCCGGCTACGGGCCATGAAATGGTCGGGGCGTGAAATCCAAAATCCATGAGGCGTTTGGCGATGTCTTCCACGCCAACGTCAGCCGACTTTTTGAACGGTCGGACGTCGACGACAAATTCATGGGCGCACAACCCGCCCTTGCCAGTGTACAGAATGGAAAAGTCTTTCTCCAATCGCTTGGCCATGTAATTGGCGTTGAGAATGGCGACGTTGGTGGCATGCGTCAACCCCCGTGTGCCCATGAGGGCAATAAACGCCCAGGAAATCGGCAGAATGCTCGGGCTCCCGTATGGGGTGGCGGAGATCGGCCCGATGCCGCGTTCTCCGCCGGGGTTGCGGACAGGATGCCCTGGCAAAAATGGAGCCAAGTGATCGGCAACGGCAATCGGTCCCATCCCCGGCCCGCCGCCCCCGTGAGGAATGCAGAACGTCTTGTGCAAATTGAGATGACAGACGTCGGCACCGATGTCCGCGGGTCGGCACAGCCCAACCATCGCGTTCATGTTCGCCCCATCCATGTAGACTTGTCCTCCGTGCTCATGAACGATGTGACAGACTTCTTGAATCGTTTCTTCAAACACGCCATGCGTTGAAGGGTAGGTCACCATGAGCGCGGCTAACGCGTCGTGATGGCGAATGGCCTTGGCACGCAAATCGTCAAGATCGACGTTGCCGCGTTCGTCACAGGCCACGGGAACGACCGTCAGTCCGGCAATCACGGCACTTGCCGGATTGGTCCCGTGAGCAGAAACCGGAATCAAACAGATCGTTCGTCGTTTGTGTCCTCGGCTCTCGTGATACGCGCGGATCACCAACAACCCGGCATATTCCCCCTGAGACCCGGCGTTGGGTTGGAGCGATACTCCCGAAAACCCCGTAATTTCCGCCAGCCACTTCTCCAATTCCTGAAAAAGTTGGCTGTATCCTGCCGTTTGTTCAGGAGGAGCAAACGGATGAATGCGACTGAATTCCGGCCACGTCACGGGAAGCATTTCCGCCGTCGCGTTGAGTTTCATGGTGCAGGAGCCCAGGGGAATCATGGCATGGACCAGCGACAGGTCTCGCGATTGTAGTCGATGCAGGTAGCGCAAGAGTTCATGTTCAGAATGATACTGATGAAAAACTTCGTGAGTCAGAAAAGGCGTGGTGCGAGCAAAAGTCGCCGGCAGCGAGATGGAGAGCGTTTCCGCCAGTTCTTTAGCCGTGAACCACAACCGACCGTCTTTTGAAAACGTTTTCCAGAGGGTCTCCACGTCATCCAGGGTCGTGGTTTCATCCAGGGCGATGCCAAAGGAGCCGTCTGTGAATTCTCGAAGATTGAGACGAAACCGTTCCGTTCGTTTGCGAATTTGATCTGCCTGAAGCCCGTCGGTGGACACCCGCAACGTATCAAAGAAGAATTCGTCTGCAACGCGGCACCCGAGACGGGTCAAGCCTTCGGCGAGGACGACGGTCAAGCCGTGAACGCGCTCGGCAATGCGTGTCAGCCCGGTGGGGCCGTGATACACGGCGTACATGCCGGCGATATTGGCCAGCAACACTTGCGCGGTGCAGATGTTGCTCGTGGCTCGGTCACGACGAATGTGTTGCTCGCGGGTCTGCAACGCGAGCCGGTAAGCCGTTCGTCCCTGACGATCTTTGGACACGCCCACGATTCGTCCGGGTACGTGTCGCTTGTAGGACTCTCGCGTCGACAGGAACGCGGCGTGTGGACCGCCGAATCCTAAAGGCACTCCGAAACGTTGACTGGACCCCACGGCAATATCTGCGCCGAATTCTCCCGGTGGTTTGAGAAGGGTGAGCGCGAGCAAATCCGTGGCCACCACGACCAGGGTCCCTGCTTCATGGGCTCGTTGAATCAGATCATGGTCATCGCGAAGAGCGCCAGTCGTCGTGGGATATTGGAGGAGGAGACCGCAATAAACCTCCTGTTCCCAGTCGATCCCATCAACCGCGCCAATATCGAGACGGAGCCCTATAGAATCGGCTCGCGTCTTGAGCACGGACAGCGTTTGCGGGTGACATTCTTGTGAAGCGAAAAAAGCCCGTCGAGTCGGTCCACTGATGGTTTGGCACATGGCCATGGCTTCTGCTGCTGCGGTCCCTTCGTCGAGAAGCGAAGCATTGGCCAGGGGGAGGCCGGTGAGATCGGCCACCATGGTTTGAAAATTGAGAAGCGCCTCCAGACGTCCTTGAGCAATTTCCGCTTGATAGGGGGTATACGGGGTGTACCACGCCGGATTTTCCAACATGTTTCGGAGAATGACCGGAGGCGTGTAACAATCGTAATATCCCATACCGATAAACGAACGGAACACCTGATTGGTTTGAGCCACGTGTTGAAGGTTGGATAACACCTCCTGCTCGCTCCGGGGAGCCGGCAAATTAAGCGGTTCACGGAGGCGAATGTCTTCAGGAACTGCCGCATGGATCAACGCCTCCAGCGATGGGAAGCCGAGGATGCCCAGCATCTCCTGAACGTCAGCCTCCGTGGCCCCTGCGTGCCGATCAAGAAAGATTTCCGTGGGCATCATCCAATGCCGTGAAGTGTGGTCAGTCATGATATTTGAACAATCCCAACGTTAAGGAAAACATCCGAACGGATTACTGCTCAACGTGGACGGCGACGGTCATGGATTCCTGGGCGTCCCCCATCCGAATACCGGATATGGGCGCGGCGTCTCGATAATCAAGGCCGGTGGCCACGCGCACGTAGTGCTCATCCGGCGAGATACCGTTTGACACGTCAAAGCCGGTCCATCCTATGTTTTCGATCCATGCTTCCGCCCAGGAATGGCTTGCGTCTTGCTCAACGGGGGTACTCATCATGAGATAGCCGCTGACGTATCGAGTGGGAAGGCCAAGGAGACGTGCCGCGGTGATAAAAATATGTGCATGGTCCTGGCAGACGCCGTACCCTGCACGGAGCGCGTCTTCCGCCGTGGTGTTGGGGCCGGTCTCCCCCTTCTTATAGGGAACGGTGTTCGCCACGAGACTTGACAGTGCGTGCAGGCGCGTCACGTCATCCCGTGCGTCACTGCCCAGGGACTTGACGAGCGCGTGGGTCTGCGGGCCAGGCTTGGTGAGCGCGGTTGACCGTTTGAAATACCACAACGGCGCGTAGCCGTGCCGTTGGCCGGATATCCCGTTTTGCTTGGTCGTCTCAACCTCGCCCGTGCAACGGATGCTGATCGCCGACTGATCTTCCTCAAGGCTGATAAGGGTCACGCGGTTATGGTGCTGATCTTCAAACTCGAGCTGTTTGCGACCGCCTTCAACGGTAAGGTTCCACGTCACGACCTTTTGCGATTCCTGCGATTTTGGCGTCAGACGAACCTGTTGTAACGCATAATGGACGGGTTTGTCGTATTGATACGTCGTGAGATGGGAAACGTGCAGTCTCATGCGGTTATCCGTAAAAGCGATAGTCTTTCTCAATCTGGACGCCGAGGGCATTGTTATCCCGAATGAATTCCTGGATAAATTCGTGCAACCCGGATTCCACAATATCGTCAATGGAGCGGTCCATGAGCCTGGCAAGCACCCGCTCCGCCTGCTCGAAGCAGGGATGGCGTACTCCGTAGTCTTTGGCGAGATACGTAAGGTTATCGACGATCTTTAAATAGCAGAAAGTGAGAGAGCGCGGCATCCGACGATCCAGAATCAGAAAATCCGCGATCCCTTTCGGATGAATGTCGCCCTGATGGAGCCGGTGGTAGGCGCGTTGAGCTGAAACGGACCGGAGAATGGTTTCCCACTGGACGTTGTCAAGAGAACTGCCGACTAATGAGACGGACGGCAACAGCAGATAATACTTGACGTCAAGGATGCGCGCCGTGCTGTCGGCCCGTTCCAGAAAGGTGCCGAGACGGGCGAAATCGAAAATCTCGTTTCGCATCATGGTGCCGTGAAGCGTGCCTCCGAGCAGGGCGTTTTGCTGTTGAATCGTGCTGAGGGCCAAGGGCAGTTCCCGTTCTCGGATGGGACGAGCCAGCAATTCCTTGAGCGTCAGCCAGCATTCATTGGTGACTTCCCACAGCTCCCGAGTTAGAGCCGTGCGCAGGAGCCGGGCGTTGTCGCGTGCCGACTGAATCATTGACATGACGCTGGAAGGATTTGATTGATCGCGTAACAAGAAATCGATGACGTGAGTCGTATCGAACCGTTCGTATTTTTCTATAAAGGCCTGCTTAATGCCGGCTGAGGTCATCACGGAAACCCACTCGTTCTCCGCGGCGGTTGAGCGAGTCAGCGCGAGTCGAAACCCGGCGTCAAGCAGGCGCGCGGTGTTTTCGCTTCTTTCAAGGTAACGAAACATCCAGAACAGGCCGGCGGCAGTTTTCCCAAGCATCGCGGTTATTCCTCCAGCACCCAAGTGTCCTTGGTCCCGCCACCTTGGCTGGAATTGACGACAAGCGACGCCTTCTGCAACGCCACGCGGGTCAGCCCGCCCGGCGTCGTGCGAATGCCGTCCGGTGAGACCAGCACGAAGGCACGCAGGTCCACGTGGCGTGACTCCAGGCCCTCCTTGGTAAGAATCGGCGCCGTTGAAAGCGAAAGGGTGGGCTGAGCAATATAATTGGCGGGTGTGGCCTTCAACTTGTTTCGGAAAGCGGCCAGTTCCTTGTTGGTCGCGGCGGGCCCTACCAGCATTCCATACCCACCGGAACCATGGACCTCCTTCACGACCAGTTCGGACAGATTGTCCAATACGTAGTGTAAGGCGTCCGGCTCGGAGCAACGCCAAGTCGGGACGTTGTTCAGCCGTGCCTTTTCACCCGTGTAGAACTCGATGATCTCCGGCATATACGAATAGATGGCCTTATCATCGGCAATGCCCGTACCGGGCGCGTTGGCAATAGTGACCCCGCCCGCCCTGTAGACGTCAAAGATGCCCGGCACCCCTAAGAGGGACTGCGGATTGAAATTAAGTGGATCCAGGTAATCGTCGTCCACGCGTCTGTAAATGACGTCGATGGGCGTGTACCCTTGGGTGGTCCGCATGGCGATGCGTCCATTGACCACGCGCAAATCATGACCTTCAACAAGTTCGGCCCCCATCTGGCCAGCTAAAAAGGCGTGTTCAAAATAGGCTGAATTATAAATGCCGGGCGTCAACACCGCAATGACCGGCGTGTCCTTGCAGGAACGTGGGGCGCATGCGCCGAGTGAGCGCATCAGGTTTTTGGGATAGTCGCCGACGGCCTGTACGTTGATCCGCGCGAACAGCTCAGGAAACATCTGGAGCATGATTTCCCGATTTTCCAGCATGTAGGACACTCCGGACGGCGTGCGGGCATTGTCTTCCAGGACGTGAAATTCGTCCTCGCCGGTGCGGACGATATCAACTCCGACAATATGGGTATAGACGTTACCGGGTGGCGAGACGCCGATCATCTGCGGGAGAAACGCATCATTTTCAGTGATCGACTCTACCGGAATGCGACCGGCCCGCAGTATTTCCTGGCGGTGATAAATGTCGTGCAGAAAGGCATTGATCGCCTGTACCCGCTGCTGAATCCCTCGAACAAGCCGCGACCATTCACGAGTGGAAATGATGCGCGGCACGACGTCAAAAGGGATCAGTCGTTCATTGGCTTCCTCCTCGCCATACACGCTGAAGGTGATCCCGATCCTGCGAAACACGGTCTCGGCTTCGGCTGACTTGCGATGCAGCCACGCCGTGTCCTGGGACTCAAGCCATTGATGATAGTCACGATACGACTCGCGACGCCGTTCGCCGGTTCCGAACATTTCATCGAAGAAATTCTTCAGGTCAGCCATAAGGTCGCACGTTCACGAATGAATCGGCACCATCATCCAGGGTGTTTCCTGACTGCCGGGCACTCCGTTCTCTTGCGTCAACGTTCTCCCTGAACGTGCCGGTATGCGTCTTGTCGTGTGGAACAATGACCGCGGAAGAAGAACGAGCAAACAACCATTATCCAGATATTTCCGCATTTTTCAACGTAATGTCCATGTGCCCCGCCATAGCCTTGGCTTGCACGCTTCGGGACAAAATCTCATCCACCGGCAACCCGAGTGCCGAAGGTGGTAGACCCATACAAGTGATTGACAGGGCATCATGCTTTCGGTAGACTCCATCCTTCTTCATGTCATTGTGACGTGTTTCATTTGAAACAAATAAGCCGTTACCAATATCGTCGTGAGAGAGTCCACCTCGGGACTATTCCTACTCCCTGTAATTTCCACCCAAACTTGATATCTTTGAAGAGGAGGTTCGTATGGGCAAAGCGATGACCAAGTCACAAATTGCTGATCACTTGGCTGGAAAGGCTGGAGTGACCAAGAAGACCGCAACCGAAATGCTCGACAACTTGGCGACCTTGGCTTACAAAGAAGCGAAAAACTCTTTTACCATGCCGGGGATCGGAAAGTTAGTGCTGGCTCACCGAAAGGCGCGTACCGCAAGAAATCCCCAAACCGGCGCACCGATTAAGGTTCCAGCGAAGAAAGTCGTGAAATTCCGCGTTGCCAAAGCAGCGAAGGATGCAATCTTAGGAAAGAAATAAACAAAGAGGGGGATGAATTCAGGTGTCCTTGCTGGGAACGGAGAGGTTCCCTCAAATTGAGCGGGGAGCAAGGACAGCCCGAGGGTCTGTGATCTTCGACGAGAATCGTGGCGTCTCAACATTTTTCGTGAACTGAAGGCTTCATTCTTATCAGGAGGGGTAGTCTCACAAAGAGGCTACCCCTTTTATATGTGTGCCAAGCCTCATTGATTGCCCCGTGACGTTAATAATACGATGGGCCTAACCCTTTGGTGCTCATGCCGTCATGGGCTACGAGACTCACGTCGTCTCCATCATGGACGTGAGTATCTTCGCTTGCCACTCGGCGATTAATCGTGACCATCACTTTATTTTCTCGCAACAGTCTGGTGACCTGCCGTAGTTTGCGTCCCTGCCGTTGAATCAGTTGCTTCACCGTCAGGGGATCATCGAGTTCACAGGCCAGACTTCGTTCTCCATCAGATGTTTCTAACTCTCCCATGAGGGTGATCGTGACCATACCCGACCTTTCCGTGTCCTGAACACGTTTCAGAAATACCGCGTCCGTTTCCTGTGCCGACGTGTGCTGAAGAGTGGATGAGCCCCCATCCTATCAGGATGAACATCCACGCGGCAATTGATCGGAGGGGAGGGTTGGAGAAGCGGTTCAGGGAGGCGTCGTCGGGACGTTGAAGTCGTTGGCTTGAAAGAGAAGAAACCAGTATACTGAATGGTCTCTCATCCAGTATCACGCGCGAGAACGGAACGTATGTGGCGAATCATCATCGTCTTAGTTCTTCTCATCATTTTATTTCTGATGATTCGGAAATCCATCCGTGATTTTCGCAACAAGAACGCTGCCCCGCCTTTGCCTTCAAAGGATATGATGGTGCAGGATCCCGTCTGTAAACTGTACATTGCGGCGGGGTCCGCCGTGGTTGAAAAAATCGGCGGTCAGCACTACCACTTTTGCAGTCACGAATGTGCCTTGAAATTCAAAAGCTATATGTCCGACTAGGGTGCGGCAGGCCCTTGCGCACGCATTTCTCGCCGCAGTCGGTCGCCGCGGGAGGATTTTCGCGTCAGGTGAGTGCTCCGCCGCAGGATGATCCTGCACCGGCCGTGCATCCATAACAATGTTGGCCGATCGTAATGGCACGCTGGGCCAAGGCATCGGCAGCAAAGTCGGAGATCGTTTGCGGCAGGTTGCGTCCGAGGGGCAGATTCAACATCTGATTAAAATCGCAATCGTACAATCGTCCGTCCCATCCCACGCTGAGTAACGTGCGACACATCACGTTCTCAACCGAATGCGGGTTGAAATGCTCAACGAGCAGATTCATGTACTCGTCATGTCGGCCTTGTGCGTACAGATCTTTCAAAAAACGATTAATGGGCATATTCGTTACGGTATACAGTCGATTAAATCGGATTCCAAAACGCGAGAACAACTCCTCCTTGTAGGTTGCCTCCAATTCACGTTGATCGGGAGGAAGTCGCGGCCCCAATGGATTGTAGACGAGATTCAAGACGAGTCCCCGGCTTTCTTGACCATATCCCAGCGCGTTCAATTGTTGTAAGGCAGTGATACTTCGGCCAAAGACGCCGGTTCCCCGTTGCTGATCCACGTTTTCCTCCAGATAGCACGGCAAGGAAGCGATGACCTCAACCTGATGACGAGCCAGAAATTCGGGAAGATGTGATTTTCCTTTGACAAAGAAGACCGTCAAATTACATCGGTCGATGACCGTCCGGCCGAGGGCGCGGCATTCGGACACCAGATATTCAAAACACGGATTCAGTTCCGGGGCGCCGCCGGTAATATCCACAGTGATCATCTGAGGATGTCGTCGAAGCACCGTCAGGATTGTTTCAACGGTCTCCCGAGTCATCATTTCCGTTCGGGAGGGGCCGGCATCCACGTGACAATGGTGACAGGTTTGGTTGCACCGTTTTCCCACGTTCACTTGCAACGTGTGAATGCTCTGAGCACGCAGGGCGGGCAATTGATGTTCTATCAAGGTTTGCGAAAAGGTACGAACGGAAGAAATCGGCATCGCAGATTCTTTCATCAGGTGAGGGTTTCCGGTTGATTCTTGCGGTCCTTCATTTCAGAAAACAGGACACGCTCACACTATACTGAAATCTTTCGGAAAAATCTTGTCACCCATTTCACTGAATCAGGCACGTGGGTCGCCGTGCGTGATCGTCCACGGCCCTGATGACTACCGTTGTCACGTCAGGTTCCCGGCGGCCTCTTGAGTCAGAAACCAGCTTAGATGGCCGGGGTGGGGTCGGATGATTTGAGCGGGTAATGCGTGGGGTTGTCGCGGCCCTTCCAGTACCGCGGCCAGAGTTTCTGCTTTTTCAACGCCGTCGATCAGAAACGTCACCTGCCGGGCCTGATTAATCAGAACCGGCGTGAAGGTGATCCGATGGGCCTGAAACTTCTCGACCCAAGGGGCGACCACCAGCCGCCGATTCTCGGCAACGGCCGGCGTGCCCGGAAACAGGGAAGCGGTGTGACCATCCAGCCCCATCCCCAAAAGAATCAAATCGAACCGAGGTATTTCAGCATCGGGAACGTGAAAATGCTCACGAATCACGGCTTCATATTGTTCGGCGATGGTTTGAGCATTCGGGAGTTCACTGGGCACACGATGAACGTAATCAGTGGGAATGGGCACGTGTTTGAGGAAAGTCTCAGAAGCCATTCGATAATTGCTGTCCGCATGGTCCGGGGGAACGTGGCGTTCATCCCCCCAAAAAACCTGCACGTTGGTCCAATCAACTTGCGTGCGGAAGGGGGGAGTCGCAAGCAGTTCATAAAGACGTTTCGGCGTGGAGCCTCCGGCCAACGCCATGGCAAACACGTTTCGTTTTTGGATGGCTCGGCGCGCATGATGAACGACGTGTCGAGCCGCGGCCGCCATCAACGATTGGGAAGTGGGGTAAACGTCGATGTCTTTTTGGCGAGCAGGCATGGGAACAACTGAGGGGGACGTGCGCAGTCGCGTCAGCAGCCGGAAGAGGTGGAATCTTCAAGGTTGCCTTCTTTATCAAACGCCAAACTCATCTGGCATACGGCTGGACCAAAATTAAAAAACGGAAAGGATCGCGTGCCGTCGGGAATGCGGAAATACATCCAGGTCTCTCCTCCAAAAAACCGATTTGATCTGGCGCGCGGTTTGCCCCAGTGTTCGATAAACCAAGCTTGGGATTTCCCATGGAATTCAGCGGAGTGCAGTGACGCATCCTGATTGAGATGACGGCTACATCCCACCAAGGTCAGGCTCAGCACCAGGAGGATCAGTATGCGAAGGCGTTGCCTCCATGTTGAAGCAGGTTGGGGGATATATCTGCCGGTCACGTCGTGGCGGAGGGAAGAAATCGTCAAAGAGCGTGGCTCCTTTCACGTCAATGTCCGGAAAAATTGTAGCCACGGCGTTGGGTCCAGTCAAATGAAAGAAGAGGGCTCCGTTCAAAGAACCCGGGGTCTTTCGGATTGTCAACATCGAACGGGCTCCATTAGAATAAGGATCATCACGAGGGATCATTAACCAATGAAACGACACGATCTCGTTGAGAAACGGGTCGTCCCCTAAACATTGTGTGAGGGAGCAATGCCATGAAGATCTACTTGGATACCGGCAACGTGAAAGACATTACCGAAGCCGCCAGCATGGGGATTTTGGATGGAGTCACAACGAACCCGTCGTTGGTCTCAAAGGAAGGCAGAGATTTCAAGGATCTGATCCTGGAAATTTGTCGGATCGTCAACGGTCCGGTCAGTGCGGAAGTTGTGAGTATTGAGGCGGATGCCATGGTCAAGGAGGGGCGAGAATTGGCGAGCGTTCATCCCAACGTCGTCGTGAAGTGTCCGTTAATTCCGGAAGGGCTCAAAGCCACAAAACGCTTGGCCGACGAAGGCATTCGGGTGAACGTCACGCTGTGCTTTTCGCCGACCCAAGCCCTGCTGGCCGCCAAAGCCGGAGCCTGGTGCGTGTCGCCGTTCATCGGCCGTTTGGACGACATCAGCAGTAGCGGCATGGAACTTATTCGGCAAATCGTGACCATTTTTTGCAATTACGACTTTCCCACCCTGGTCCTCGTGGCGAGCGTGAGACATCCTCAACACGTGGTAGAAGCGGCTCTGGCAGGCGGTCATATCTGCACCATGCCCTATGACGTCTTTCAAAGCCTGGTGAAGCATCCTCTGACGGACAGTGGACTGAAAAAATTTCTGGCCGATTGGGAAGCGAAGAACGTCCCGAAAGGATAACCCCGACGTTTACCGGCCGTCGTCCACGAGTTGACGCGCACGCCTGAAGACGTCGTGAAACATGGGGCGCGTGAGTCTTCCCGTAAACGTATTTTGTTGGCTGGGGTGGTAGGACCCCAAGAGGGTGACGCCCCAAGGCATGGAGTAGATCGATCCATGCTGAAACGTGGGAACCGGTTTCTTGACGGCGCGTCCTGATGCTCGTGCGGCTTTCACATATTCGTGAAAGGCGACGTTTCCTAATGCCACCACCACCGTCAGGTGTTTCAATAAACGAAGTTCCGCCAGAACGTACGGCCGGCACGTTTCAAACTCTTCTTTCGACGGCTTGTTGTCGGGCGGGGCGCATCGCACGGCTGCCGCCACGTAACAATCCGTCAACTGAAGTCCATCGCCCCGATGGGTGGACGCGGACTGGTTGGCGAACCCGAATCGAAACAGGGCTTCATACAGCCAATCTCCACTGCGATCACCGGTAAAGACTCGTCCGGTTCGATTGCCACCATGAGCAGCAGGAGCCAATCCAATCACGTAGAGCTTGGCACGAGGATCACCAAACCCTGGAACGGGGCGTCCCCAATAGTCCCATTCCTGAAATCGTTTGACTTTGGTGGCGGCAATTTCTTGGCGGTAGGCGGTCAGTCGAGGACATTGTGTGCATTCGGCAATATGCTGGTGCAGGACTTTGAGGTTGTGCATCCTGGGAACCATACCATAATTTCGGAAATCGAGCGGCATCAACGTCAACGATTTCCCGGGGAGCGTGGTCGTCTACACGTTCTCGACCGAAAGGATCAATCATGTACGAAGCGCAAAAAATGGTTCGGGAGTTTCACAAGACGTTCGGTTTGCACGTTGCGGGGCGTCCCAGTGTGCCGGATGAGAAAACCGAAACGTTACGCGTGCGACTCATTCAGGAGGAATTCGATGAACTGAAGGAAGCCGTCAAGGCCAGGCATCTTCCGCACGTTGCCAAGGAACTTGCCGATCTGCTCTACGTCGTGTACGGCACCGCCGTCTCCTATGGAATCGACGTGGAGCCGGTGTTCCAGGAAGTTCAGCGTTCAAACATGAGCAAGGTAGGCGGGTCCAGACGAGCGGACGGGAAGTGGATCAAGCCTCCGACGTATTCACCCGCAAACCTTGAGCCCATTCTCGCGCGCCAAAGCAATCGGATGCCCGGGTAGGCTGGACGGACAACGGAGGAATGAAGTCGGGCGCGTTCACGCGAACGGCGAGCACGTCACCGCCGTTCGAGCCTCCAATGATAACGTCATTCAGCTCGTTTGTGTAAACGCGCCCTCGAGCGGATAGCCGAGTCGATTGAGTCCCGGACGGCACGCTTCGGTGATCGCGGCCTGCTCACCGGGATCGATTTGCTGAAACTTCGACGGCGTCGGCCTCGGAACGGTGGCGACCTCACGCAGCCAAGCGTCATCTTCGAGCCTTGGGTCGATGAACCTGATGAGACGTCGGATTTGATTCTCCGGATCCGCCTGCACGTCCTCGAACCGGACGGGCAACAGGCGGTCGGGGGGGAAATGGCCGAAGATCCGATGGCCCATCTCGATCATCAGGCTCCAAAGCTCCGCGAAGTCCGCGAGCGGCACTTGGTCGTAAGGCAATCGGTCCGGGTTGATGACAGTGGCCATCAACGTCTCTATCTGGGCCTTGAGCCAGTCCGGGTGCTCCGCCTTCACCATCAACGCCGCGGCGTCGATTCCCCATGACCGAAACTTCCGGAAGATCGCGAGCAAGGTGCGAAAAGGGGGGTGGCGGTTCATCGAGAGGGCTGTCTCACGCCCGTCGCGGTACACGTGGATGACGCGCGCCTCGGGAAAGTGGGGCAGCAGTGTGGAGGCGAGCAGCAGGGAACCACCCGAGCGCTCGACCCAGACGTCCCGGCCGAACCGGTCGCCGAGCCACTCGAAGTGACGCCGGTAGTGGTCGGCGACCGGCTGCCTCGGCTGTCTCCGAACCACCGGCTCGAACTCGTCAAACAGATTCTCGTGTCGGTCGGTGAGGTGCGGAAGGGCGACGCACAGAATAGTCGGCACGTTGCGCAACGTGAAGCGCGCGGTCGGATCGTCTACCGGATAGAGCAATTCGTCGAACGGCTCCCGCAAGAAGAGACGGGTCCGCGCCGACTGCCGGCTGTAGAGCCGCCACATCTGATCGCCGGTCGGACGCTGGTGACGAAATGCATTCAACCCGAGGAAACCGAAAAATTCTGAGAGGCTGAGGACGCGTGGATGCCGGTTCAGGATGTTCGATACCATGGTCGAGCCGCACCGTCCGGTGCTCAGGATAAAGACGGGCGGGATGGTCGTCATGGCCGACTCACCACGGACTTGCCTGGTCCGCGGATAGATGATCCGGCAATCGGTAGATGATGCCCGCGTCTTCAAGCATGGAGGTGTCGAGTAGCGCGGTGAACTTCTTCGCGCGGCGCTTCCGTGCCGTCTGCGGAATCAACCGGTCCAAAGCCGTCAGCAGCCGGCGCTGCCATCGCACCCACGCCAACGTGCCGTCCGCGCGTTGACTGGGGAAGCGAAGGGCGTCGGCGAGCGCGTTGCCGATAAGTACGCGGGAGACGCGATACAGCGCGCTCACCTTGGCTCTTCTCGCGTCCGGATCCGTCATGCCGAGCACCAGAGGCACGGCATGGATGACGCTGTTCGCCATGGCGATTTCCTCAACATCGGGCTGCGGTTCACAGAAAGAAGCAATGCGGTACAATTCCATGGCCTCGGCTTCGTCCCGGAACAGAATCGTCTCAGGGACGCCGAACAGAAACGCGGTGTAGCGCCAGATCTGCATGTAACTGGCGCGTGCTTCGTCGCTCGGACGCACGCCGAAGCTCTCGACCTTCTGGAGCATCCACGCGCAGAAGAGCGTTGACGAGAACGCGAGGTGCGCGGCGCTGATTGGCATGCCATAGGCGGCCTCGTCCCAATTGTCCGAGTTGCGGAGCAACCGCCTGGCCTGCGCATGCACCAGCCGGATGCGGACGGACAGCTTCCAGCCGTCTCCCTGCCGCTCGAGGCCGCCCGGCAACGTGATCTCGACCAAGTGTCGAAGATTCTGCTTCAGCCGCCGGGTGCCGTAATCCGTGATCCGTCCCGTCATGAAGAACGCCTTGCCGATCAACGTAGAAAACCCGCGGACGATGGATCCGACGACCGATATGGAGAGAAAGACGTCCGAGTCGTTGTGGAAGGCGCGGCATCCCGCGCGAACCGACGCCGGATCAAACCAGGCGGGAGGGTGCTCAATCTGATCGAAGAAATCCCGCAACGGCTGCGGCGCGTCACGCATGATCTTCGCATCCTGCTCCATGCCGCCTTGGATCAACCGGTGCATCTGTTCCGGGTCGAATGGGGTCAACGCCTCGGCAACGGCGTCAGCCGCCGGATCACCGATGAGCGTATGGTGGATGTACTTGGCGGCGAGGCTTGGATTGGCCGCGTGCGCCCGTTCGTAGCCGGCCCGATAGATCGAAGGGACGCGGTTATCAGGGAGCGTCAACACGGCCAACCTCCTTGCGCGAATGACGACCGAAATCGATACACAAGATCGCGTCCGCACCGCGCGCCGTCCCCTCCAAGTACGGCGCGATGAGCACTTGACGGGTTCGAGACACGTCCGTTCCCTCGCTGTACCGGCACGTGCCGGGCAATGCGTTCGTCTTGAGCGTCGGTGACTTCCGTCCGTGAATGAGACCGTCATGCAATTCGTTCATGTGAACGGGTCCTACACGGTTTGCGCGCGCCGACGTTCGTGAGACAATAAGGCTTCCTTAATGGAGAGACCGCCCCCAAACCCGACCAGCTTCCCGTTGCTTCCGATGACCCGGTGACAGGGAATCACAATGGACAATGGATTGCGCCCGTTTGCGGCGCCCACGGCACGAACGGCCTGAGGCTTGCCAATGGCGTTCGCAATCTGCCCATATGAAAGCGTGTGTCCATACGGTATGGTTTGCAGAACTTCCCATACTTTTCGTTGAAAGGGGGTGCCTTCCGGAGCGAGTTTGATCTTGAACGTTTTCCGTTTGCCGGAGAAATATTCGTTCAATTGTTGAATGGACGTTTGAAACGGCGTTTCCGAATACGTCCACTGGGGGTCTGGTCTGGTTGGATGTCGGCCGTCTTGAAAGGAGACGTGCGTCAAGGCTTGAGCGTTCCCTGCCAAGAGCAACCTGCCGACAGGACTCTCTATCACACAATAGTAATGGGCCTTCCGCTGCGGATTGGTTTTTGTGGAAGCGGACGGTTGACGGTTGATTGATGAGCGCATGGGTTTGACGGGTCCTCGCCGTCAGTCGAAGAAATGATGGTCAAGCATACCATTTCGAGAATGGTTATGGAAGGGAACCGGAGGCGTTCACTCTTGACGATCGGGATGGGGAAGAGAAGATTCAGCCGGCTGATAAGACCCTGCCTTCCGCAATCAATTCTCCGATGGGCGAACGTTGAGAAAACAGAAATTCGATCTCATGGCTCGTGTTAAATAAACGGGGAATGAGCAAAAGAAATTGTTCGGTGAGACCAGGGTCGAAGCGTAAACCGGAAGAACCCTTGAGTACCTGAATCGCTTGTTCAAAAGTTTGGCCGTCTCCATGAGGAGAAGGAGAGGTCAATGTATCAAAGGCGTCGGTAATACTCAGAATGCGAGATCCTAGAGGAATCAATGTCCCACGAAGTCCATAGGGATACCCGTATCCATCCCATCGTTCATGATGATGGGCAATCACGACCGAGACCGTATGGAGGCTGGGCCATTTTTGAAGAATGGCGGCGCCCACGCGTGGATGACATTGGTGTTCCACGTCATCTTCAAATGAAAGGTTGTCGCCGGTTCTTACGCGTGGCGAGAGAGAAAATTTGCCGAGATCGTGCAGGAGGGCCGCATAGTGCAGCAGGAGCAGTTCTTGGCTTGGCAACTCCACGGCGTGACCGAGCGCCAAGGCATATTGGGCCGTTCGTTCGCCGTGGCCGACGATCAGAGGATCGTGACTCTCCATGAATTGCAGAAACCCGCGGACGAGGCAAAATGGGTTTTCCGTCGTTGGTGCAGGGGAGGAAGGTTGTCGTACCGTCAGGGTATAGGGACCTTTCATTGACGTTTTCTCCTTCTATGCTGGTTTCAGACGTTCTGACTCTTAATTTATAATATTGATTGTTATAATCATTACCATACTTGTATTGGCCCGTCAAGGATCAAGGAATCAGGGAAAATGGAAATCACTCCGAAGGCATTCGATGTTTTCTAAAAGGATCGCGGGTAGGGTGCGCCCGCACTCTGTCTTGGCTCTCTTCTCTCTGCCGTGGGTCCTTTTCCTGATTGCAGATGGAAGCGTCCTGGCCAAAGAGCAGACGCCCATTCCCCCCGAGTTACACAGGCATCTGACCGGGATTGCGAAATTGGCGAAGCCCTCGCCGGTCGTGGAGATTTCCGAAGGCTGGTTCTTGATGGGAACCGTTCGGAAAGACGACGACCCCTTTGGGTTCGCCACGCAGTATGATGATACGGAGTTTCCACAACGACGCATCAAGCTGGACGCCTATTCCATCGACCGCGATGAAGTGAGTCTGGCGGAGTACCTGGCCTTTCTCCACAAACAGGGCCTGCCGGTTCCGCACGAACTTCGCCGTCTCATTTGGCATCTGATTGACGTACACGTTCTCCCGGATTACGTGATGGCCCGATGGCCGGCCATGTACGTGGACTGGAAGGAGGCCGATCAATTTTGCCGGACCCGTGGCAAGCGATTACCGACGGAAGCCGAATGGGAAAAGGCTGCACGAGGGACTGAAGGGCGTCTTTTCCCCTGGGGGGCTGACCCGCCCAACGCTGATTTGGCCGTCTCAGGGTTATATCACGTTCACCAGATTCCCTTGGTCGCGGCCGTGGATGGTTTTGAAGAAGGCCGAAGCCCGTATGGGCTCAATCACATGGCGGGCAACGTGCGGGAATGGGTGAAGGATTGGTTCGGTCCGGATTACTATCCGCGGATGCCCGAACAAAATCCTCAAGGGTCAAAAGCCGGGCGGTATAAAAGCGTGCGGGGCGGGTCTTGGCGGAGTCGGCCTCAACTGTTACGAACCGCCACCCGCAATGGAGCCGTTCCGACGACGCGGTCGCCCACCCTCGGCTTTCGTTGTGCCCGATCCGGCCAATCAGAATAGCAGGTTACGACGTTTCGTCTTGCCGAATCTGGACGATGAGATTATCAAGTAATCGAATCGATCCGATTCGCAGAGCGCCCACTAAAACGACTTTGCCCTGCAACCGCGTCACCGGTTCAAGGGTCTCTGCGTCACAACAGGCCAAATAATCGATGCGGCTCCGTGGGTCCGTTCCTTCGAGGCTCAGGACACGGTTGATGACCATTGCCATGGTTCGTTCGACCATAGGCGAACGGCGCGCGCCCTTGGCAATGGCGGCTTTTCCGGCTGACAGGGCTTGATACAACAGAAGAGCACGTCGGCGTTGCGATTGCGACAAGTAGCGGTTTCGGGAACTGAGAGCCAAGCCGTCGGCGTCGCGAATGGTCGGGCACAGAATGACGCGGGTGTCCAATTCCAGGTCTTTGACTAATTGCCGGATCACCAGGAATTGTTGGTAATCTTTTTGGCCCAGGAACGTGCGACCCGGACGGACAAGGTTCAAGAGTTTGGTCACAATGGTGGCCACGCCTTGAAAATGAGTCGGTCGACGTTCCCCCTCCCATCGTCGGGAAAGTTCATGCACGGTGACGCTCGTCTGAAAACGTGGCGGGTACAGGCCGGCTGATTGCGGAAGAAACACGACGTCGGCGTGTTCCTCTCGACACAGGCTGAGATCGCCGGTGGAATCCCGCGGGTAGCGACGGTAGTCCTCGGTGGGACCGAATTGGAGCGGATTCACAAAGATACTGACGACGACCGTTGCGCACTGTTTCCTGGCCCGTTGGATCAATGAACGATGCCCGTCGTGCAAAGCTCCCATGGTGGGGATATACCCGATCACGTCCCCGCGCCGGTCTTGTTCTCGTCGCCAAGTTCGAAGGGCCTGAATCGTTCGGATGATGCGCATTTAGCCGATAGGAGGCAGGGAACAGGATGGTCTGGCCGCGTATCGCGAGCCGGGCGTGAGGGCAAGCTTGCGAACGCGATGGGAATCCGTGAGGTTGTCAAGCATGGCTTGAACGGTCTGGTGTCGTTGCGGATGCACCCAGTTCGGAGCGAGTTCGGCCATGGGCGCTAAGACGAATCGACGTTGATGAAGACGGGCGTGTGGAATGGTGAGTGGCGGCGTCTCGATGATCCGTTGCCCATAGAACAACAGGTCCAGATCAATGGGGCGGGAGCCGTTCCGAAATTCAGGGTCACGACCCAGGCTCCGTTCGGTTTCCTGGCAAATGGCCAACAGCGGTTCTGGTTGGAGACGGGTCTCGATCCGAACGACGCCGTTATAGAACCAGAGGGGGGCCGGTTCGCCCTCCAGACCCACCGGCTCGGTTTCGTAGTACGACGAAATTCCCGTAAGCGTGGAAAGAGGAAGCAGGCCCATTAAGGCAATGGCTCGATCACAAAAATCTTGCCGGTCCCCTTGATTCGATCCAAAAGCAATGAAGACGGTTTCGGTACTCATGCGTTCCGTCAACGCCCTCTTTGTTTACCAGCCGACGTTCTTCATGCGATCCACGGCTTCGGCGAGTCGCTCTTGAGACGTCGTGATCGTCATGCGAATGTAGCCTTCGCCCGGAGCCCCAAAGCCGTTTCCCGGAGTCGTCACAATGCCGGCGTTCTCCAAAAGGTGGGCCGTGAAGGAAGTTGACGTAAAACCTTCAGGCACTTCGATCCAGACGTAAAAGGCGGCTGAGGGTGGGGCAAACGTCAGACCAAGGCTCGTCAATCCCGCCACCAGTACGTCCCGCCGCTCTTGATAGATGGTTCGCAGGCCATCGGTCAGTTGATCGTCCAGTTTCAGGGCCGTGATGCCCGCCTCTTGAATCGCCTGAAAGACTCCGGAATCCACGTTACTTTTGACCTTGCCCAGTCCCGCGATGACCTCTTTCCGGCCCACCGCAAACCCAAGGCGCCATCCCGTCATGTTGAACGTCTTGGACAGGGAGTGACATTCGATGCCCACGTCCATGGCTCCGTCGGCTTCCAGAAAACTCGGCGGGCGCCGCCCATCGTAAAAAATTTCAGAATACGCCGCGTCGTGGCACACGATGACGTGATGCTCTTTGGCAAAATCAACGACCCGTTGAAAAAACGTCACGTCCGCGATGACCGACGTGGGATTGTTCGGAGAATTCAAATACATCAGCTTGGCTCGCTTGAGAATATCCCGAGGAACGGCGTCAAGATCAGGCAGAAACCCGCGTTGCTTCAACAGCGGCATCTCGTAGGCCGTTCCTCCGGCAAAGCTGGCGGCAACGGGATACACGGGGTACCCGGGACTCGGCACCAGCACGACGTCACCAGGATCAACAAAAGCCATCGGCACGTGCCCGATGCCTTCCTTGGACCCGATGAGCGTCAACACCTCGGACTTGGGGTCGGCCGTCACGTGAAAGCGTTTCTTGTACCAGTTCGCGACGGCCGTCCGAAACGAGAGCATCCCGTCATACGACGGGTATTGATGATGGGCGGGATCAGCCGCGGCCTCTTGCAACCGCTCAATGATGGGCGCGGGCGTGGGCAAGTCAGGGTCACCAACCCCCAGGTTGATAATATCCACCCCGCGAGCAACGGCCTGTTGCTTCATGTCGTCAATCGCGGCAAACAAATAGGGAGGCAACGTCTTAATGCGTTCGGCATACGTGACGGGGAAACCACTCATTCCGGTCTACTCCTTTTTTCGCTCTCGTTGACAAAAATCGTTTCCTGGTTTTGGGGGTTTGCCTGCTCTCTCTCTCCGTCATTCCCGCGAAACCTGTTCCCGACATTTGTTATCGGGGAGCGGGAATCCAGAGAAGCATGACGTGGTGTAGTAAATGAATGCCCGCACGTTACTTCACGGACAGAGCGAGAATCAAGAACGGCTCACGATCGTCGGCCGACGACGACGGGCAGGTGCATGTGCCGGTCAATCAAACCAGCGCCGTTTCCAGTTTATGTTTTCTTTGAACCCAATCCGGCAGGGAGCGGTGCAGCAGTCTGTAAAAGTCAGCGTCGTGATTGCGGTAGAAAAGGTGACAGAACTCGTGAATGACAACGTATTCAATGCACCCTTTCGGCGCTTTAATCAAGTCCAAATTGAGCGTCAGCCGGCCGCCTGTTGACAGGCTGCCCCAACGTGTCTTCATTTTTCTTATCTTCAGGTCGGGCATGGCAACGTCGTTCTTTTTGAATTGTTCCCAACACAGATGAAAAACGGCATGAAAACAGATTGAGGCTTTTCGCAAATACCACTCTTCAAGCAGTGTTTGAACATGGTTCGGAGAAGAGGTTGGAGATTGAATATACAAATAGCCGTTCTTTAACGAAACCTGCCGAATTTGGGACTTCTTGATTTTCAGCCGATATTTCCGCCCAAGATAAAGATGAGACTCTCCACTGACGTGGCGGCGCGGTGGAGTTCTCGGTTCAAACTGTTCAAAGTAAAGAATCTGGCGGTGAATCCATCCGGCGCGTCTTTGCACCCTGCGGATAACTTCTTCCGAATCGCTTCCAGGCGGAGCCTTCACAACAACGGATTTATCCGGGTGGACGGAAATCTCCAAGGTTTTTCTCTTAACGTGAAGGACGTCAAAAACGATCTTTTCACGTCCATATGCGATGGATTCCACCTTTCGGCTCATTCACCCATCCTGCTGCGGGCAATCCTCATTGTCCGTTCAATAATCTCATCCAGTTGTTTGCTGCTCAGGGCAACGCCTCTTTTGGCGTTCACTTCGTCATACAGATAGTCCTCAATGTCGTTGATGGCGCGGTTTCGCGCATCCGGGTCATCCCAGAAATGCACTTTGTCGTGGCGCTGAAAAATTTCGTGGATAGCAAGCGCCGTATCCGCCGACCAGTCAACGGATTGTTCGGTCCCGCACCCCGACGTTTCAAAAACGGGTTTGATGACGCCGAAAAACGCGGCGGCGTCCCCGTTACGGTGCAGTTTCTCCGGCACGTCCTCACGCCTGTGGTTGTCAAAGTCCTTTTTAATCTTGGAAACCCTGTTCAGGTATTGCAATCCGGAGAGACGTTCTGCTCTGAATTCATCAATGACTTGTTGAATCAGGTGTGAAAACTTTTCGTAAAAGGCAGGGTCTTCCTCCATTTTTTCGCTGATGGTGCGCTTCATTCTGTGAGCGATTCCGTCGGCCAGCGAGGCGTCGGTTTTGCTGCCGTAGCCGATGTCCGCGTCGCTCTCGCCTGTTGGAAGGGCGCCAAAAATGTTCTTCGGCTTGTCGATCTGCGTCACGCTGTCGGCTTGAATGTGGGTATCCAGGAGTTTCTTGATTTTCGGCTCGTGCTCTCCATAATCAACTGCATCGGCGTAGCGCAATTTCACCGAACTTCTCAATTTTTCAAACCGTTTCAGATCCTCTTTGTAATACCGCAAGGCTGTTTCATCCGTGTCCGTCAAAAACTTCTGAGAGGAAAGGGCCACGGCAAGGGTTTTGGCATATTCCGCAAGCAGTCCGTAAAACGCCTCTCTTCGTGCATCATCGCTCAGAAGTCTCTCATACTCTTCTTCATCAGCCTGGTTTTTGACTTCTCTGAAAACGTCCCAAAGATGGGAATGTTTCTGCGGCAGTTTCTCAATCTGTTCATTGACGGAAACCAGCGTATGTTCCAAGTCTTTCTCGTCAAACCCTTCCAGCGCGTCATACATCGTCAACGCCGTGTTCAATTCACCGAGTATGCCCTCGTAGTCCACGATATAGCCGAAGTCCTTGCCTTGATGCAGCCGGTTCACACGTGCAATTGCCTGAAGCAGCGAGTGTTCGCGCAGGGTTCTGCAAAGGTAAAGAACGGTGTTGACCGGAGCGTCAAATCCAGTCAGAAGTTTGTCCACTACGATTAAAATTTCAGGTTCCTCGGCGTGTTTGAACTGCTCAATAATGTTTTCCGAGTATCGGGTTTCCGAGCCGAAGCGTTTCATCATGCTGTCCCAGAAAATCCGAACCTCGGAGTTCGGCCCTTCGTCAACGTCTTCAAAGCCTTCCCGCATATCGGGCGGGGAGATGACCACTTCGGAAGAAACGGCGTCGATCTCTTTCATACACTGATGATAGTGAATGGCCGTGGCTTTGTCCGGCGCAACCAGTTGCGCCTTGAAGCCCGTGCCCTTCCAGTTGGCGCGATAATGCTCGCTGATGTCGAAGGCGCGCATATAGACGACCCGTTTCGACTTGTTCAGGGTCTTGGCCCGGGCATACTTTCTTTTCAAATCGGCTTTCTGTTTTTCGCTGAGATCCGCGGTATATCGTTCAAACCAGAGATCAACGGCCTTGCCATCCTGCTTCATCTCCACGTGGCGCCCTTCGTAAAGGAGCGGCACAATCGCCCCGTCATCAAGGGCTTGCCGGACGGAATAGGACGGATCAATCAGCCCGCCGAATTTGGCGAAGTTGTTTTTCTGTTCCTGTGTCAGCGGAGTTCCCGTGAACCCGAGATAGCAGGCTCGCGGCAGCATCTGTCGCATTCTCGCCGCAAGCGTTCCGAATTGGGTGCGGTGACTTTCATCAACCAGCACGAAGACGTCAGGGTCGTCATCACGTCTATTTCTTGCCTTCAAGGCCTTGTCGAATTTATGCACTAGAGTGGTGACAACGGGCGTTTTGGATTGAATCAACTGCATCAGTTCACGTCCGGTGCCTGCACGCCTCGGCTCGATACCGCAGTGCCGGAACACTTTTTCAATCTGTTTGTCCAGGTCTTTCCTGTCCGTTGCCATGATGATGCGCGGATTTTTTATTTCCTCATCCATGGCGAGCAGCCGCGCAAGCCAGACCATGGTCAGCGATTTACCCGAACCCTGCGTATGCCAGATCATGCCGCCGTTGCGTCGTCCCTCCTCGTCAACCTGCTTGATCCGTTCCAACGCGGAACGCACGACGAAGAACTGCTGATAGCGCGCGATTTTCTTTTTGCCCGCGTCAAAAAGCGTGAACAGGCGCGTGATCTCCATCAGTCTTTCCGGGCGACAGAGACTGTAGACGGCCCTGTCCTGCTCCGTTACCTGCCGTGCTCCCAGTTCGTCGAAAGATTGACGGGCAGCGGCGAAGTCACCGGAGAACAAAGCGTTTTTCATTTCTTCGTCAAGCGGCCCGTTGACCACCTGCTCCACGTCCGTTTCGCTGTCCTCGTTCTCTCTCCAGCGACTCCAGAATTTCAGTTCCGTTCCAACCGTGGCGTATCGGGCGTCGTTTTTGTTGATCGACATCAGCAACTGGGCATAAATGAAAAGCCTGGGGATGTATTCCTCCCCCTGGTTGCGGATCGTCTGAGAGATACCCTCTTCCACCTTGTCGCTGGAGGATTTGCATTCAATCACGGCAAACGGAATGCCGTTTACAAACAGGACAATATCCGGGCGAGCCGTCTCAAGGCTGCGCGTTCTCTCAACGGGAAACTCCGCGGTAACGTGAAAGGCGTTATTTGACGGTTTTTCCCAGTCCACGTAGTTCAAGGTGAAACTCTTGGAATCTCCTTCAATGGCCTGCTCCATTGCCGTGCCGAGCGTCAGCAGGTCATACGCCGCCTCGTTGCTTTTCAGCAGCCCGTCGTATCCGACGTTTTTGATTTTCTGAACGGCGGACTGGACGTTCTCTTCACTGAATCGGTATTCGCCACCTTTGTAGTGGATACGATTGATTTTCCTGATCCGGCTCCGCAGGATGTTTTCCAGCAAGACGTTGCTGAGTCTCTTTTGTCGTGCCTTGAAAGCCTGTTCCGGCGTCAGGTATTCGTACCCAAGGTTGATGAGTTCCTGAAGAGCGGGGAGTTGGGAGAGATATTTTTCGTTGAATCGGAAACCGGACATTTATTATATCCAGTGTTCAGCGGGCGTTGACAGAATGAAATTCAATGGCCGTCAGTTTTTCCTTTACGTACATTGCACTCAGACCGACGGTCTGCCGCTCGAAGACAGCCGTCCGCAGGAGTGATGCGTCAGTCTGGCACGTTTGACCACGGCGGAAGGCATGTTAGGACTTTCAGGATTAACCGTTATCGTCTGCATTCTTGAATTGACGACCAGATCCATGTCTTCCATGGGTATGGAACCCAAGAGAATACTATCACCCAAGACAAGCGCGCCCGTGTAGCAGGACCGGTTCTCAAACGTTATTTGAACGGGACCGACATAAGGGACGGGAACGTGTCTTCCCTCTGCCGCTGTGACTTCTCTTTTCTCTAATTCCGCTAAGTCCAATTGAACGGCAACATGCTCAGGAATACAAAGCGTGATCGCGCCGGTATCAACCAACGCACAGACTTTTAGTGATGCCAGCTCTCTATTCCGTGGATTCGACAAGTCTATTTCCGCATGTATGAACCCCATGGCAATTTCTCCTTTTTCCGTGACTTCCATCCCAAAGACGCTTGACCGTTTCAGCCCATGCGGAATTTTCCGGACCTCATTGGGAGAGATATTTTTCGTTGAATCGGAAACCGGACATTTATTGTATCCAGTAGTCAACGGGCGTTGACAGAAAGCGTTCAAGAGCAATGCTGCCTGGGCCAACGATCAGGCTTTTTGAATGATTTTGTTCAACGTACTGAACATTTTTGTTCGATATATTGAACAAATTATAGGTCAATCAAGGCGGAGTCCCTATCGTTTAGGTTTGTGTTTCAATGTTTATTTTTTCCTAAATTAGTTTGTGTTGTGGCATACTTTTTATGCAGATTAGTCAATTGCCGGTTATTTTTCTTTATCAGATTGAGGCGGATATTATCCCGATCTAACGATACCGAAAATTCTTCTATGATTTCGTTTTCTTTACTGCGATTGATAACAGATAAACCGCCAGGAGACTCTTTGTCTATTGTGTCAACACCTTTATATTTATTGATTGCTGATTCTATGGAATCTCTTGCCTCGGTCACCTTACTTTTCACCAACTCTCTTGCTTGAATATGAATTTTGCTAATAGATTCAATATAGTGGCGAATGGCAAGTATCAGATCTATTTCTTCTTTCATTTCGTCAAGCACTTCTCTCTCGATACGTTTATTGATACGTTTATCCTTCAAAAGGATTTTCTTTTCTACAGAGAAATTTGAGTAATGCTCTAAGAGTTTATCTTCGGTCCGTCTCTTACCTATTGAAATCCTATGTGTCGGCAAATTGTTGTGTTGAACATGATTTCTTAATACAGATATGAATCTGTAATACAAATTGTTTTTATATTCTTCGCCTAAAAATCCTTTAATTTGTTTGATACTGTTGCGGTCTTGCAAACAAGTGGAGATATTTTTAGGCAGACTGTCTGTATATAACCTTGCCGAGCTTAGCAAGTTGGCTGTTTTGATATTGGAAGTGAGTTCATAATTGAAGAAATCAGAATAACCGGAGCGACTTCTGCCTATATCTGCGATCGTCAAACCACTCAATTCCTTTTCCAATTCAATATAGTTATGTATTACGATTTCGTACTTTTCTTCACAAGCAAATGCTTCTCGTAAAGTCCGTTTGGCACTTTTCAATTCCAAGAATTTTTCTTTGCTGATTTCAATTTCAGGACACTGCCCTAGCCCCACCACTTCCAGAATATATTGCCCAGAGCTTGTCGTGATTGGATTTCCCATTCTTCCCTCAATAACTTCTGCATCAATCCGCGTTTCTGTGTGTGACCTTCCCTTGTCATTTCCATGTATCCCTTCCGTCATTCCCACCTTCGCGGGAATGACGGAAGGAGGCGACATTCTCCGATCAATAGTTTTTGCATCAAGCCGCGTTTCTGTCTGCGGTATTTCTCGACGATTTGTTGCAGGAGCAAGATTTCTTGCCTAGCCGTATTAAGCATATTTGCAATCTGTTTCTGTTTGGAAAGTGAGGGAAGCCGAATTTTTATTCTATGCGCGTCATTTCTATTCAATCCGGGAACACCAGATTGCAACCCCACTTTTTTTAGATTCAATTCCAAGAGTAAGTAATACAAAAAGAGCAAACATATTTGCCGTTCTTGGACTTTGATGTAGAAGGTCGTATCTATTGGGAATCCATCCCCAATAGAGTACTGGACCATGCCGGCGGAACCTTTTCTCCCAACAATAATAAAAGGGCCTGTTATCAAGTATTCATCGTGATAACCGACTATTCCATTTGAACCGAATACTGGATATTTTCCGTCTTTTCTCTCTTGTTCTTTAAGTGGCTTTCCGTACTCCAAAGTACAAACTTCACTCAATTTCACCTTCTGCCATTCAGGGTTGTTCTGCTGATCATTGATAAGGGTTTTCAGCAGCCGCTTAAACTGCTTTTCCTTTGCCGCAATAAGTGCTTCGGTTTTCTCTATTGCCGTGTCCCATTTTTCCAGTAAAGACGCGATGGCTTTTTGTTCGGGGAGAGATGGGAGAGGGATTTTTATTTTTTGATAGGACTCATTCGTCAGCCCAAAACGTGTAATCCCATTCGCAAACCTGTAAAAGTCATACGTTACTCGCGAAGAAGTTAAGGCATAACAGATATATTTTCCAATCGCCTGCTCTTTGGGACGGAGAACTGTTAAATGATAGCCGCATAGCAGGTTGTCAATGGTTTCTTTAACATAAGCAGGAACGCCAATGTCATTAGGCGTTTCAGAATCTTTGGTAACGATTACATCGCCTTTGACAAGCGAAAATTTTTCTATTTCTCGCGGTTTAGCTGTGGCTGTCATAAAGTCAATTTTGGAATCGATAATGTTGTTGTAATAAACATCCGTGTAGTTGCACAATTTAACGGGCAACTCTCCTTCAACGGTCTTTTTGTCAACAGGGCTAGTAATAACATTACAGACCTCCCCCAACCGCACTTCCCGCCACCCCTCCGGCAACGCTTCATTTCTCACCGCTTTTCTATTCATTCCCACCGCCACCTTTCTGGTTTAGTTGTACCAGCTTTTTGCTCATGTCTTTATCCTCTTTTTATCTGCAGATGGGCGTAGACTTCTCATCTTTTACTTTTCCTTTTCCGCAGATGGCGCAGATGGGCGCAGATTAAACACCAGTCTTTTGTACTCCAGTTTTTGGGCGCCGAAATTGATGAGTAGGGCTTTGTTCAGTCCCGAGGCTTTGAGGTCGTTAATGACTTGAGTCTCTTCAATGCTGGACAGTTTTTGCAGTGCCTTCAATTCTACGATTACTGAATCGAAGCATAGAAAGTCGGCTTGATAGTGAGACCTCAATTCCCTGCCCTTGTACCGTACAGCTAACTTCTTTTCACGAACATACGGCACTCCCCGGAACAAGAACTCTTGTTCCAATGCCTCCTGATACACTGCCTCAAGGAACCCACACCCCAATTCGCTATGTACCGCCATAGCAGCCCCAATAGCCGCATAAGTCTCCTCATCCCTCTTATCTGCGCTCATCTGCGTCATCTGCGGATTTTGTTGAGAATTTCGTGCGTTATCTCTTCATGATTGATTCATATTTTTCTGTAGTAATAACAACATTAACCCGATCATCTTTTCCTTATCCTTCGGCTTGCTTTCCGCCACCAGCAAGGTCAAAGCCGTCAGGGCTTCCGGGGTGAGACTTGCCCGAAGAAGACCGGCTTTGCGTAAGAACCAGATGAACGCAAATGCGCCGCTTCGTTTATTGCCGTCCACAAAGGGATGATTTTTTACCATGAAGTAGAGAAGGTGTGAGGCTTTTTCTTCAACCGTCGGATACAGGTCTTGACTGCCAAAGGATTGAAACACGTTGCCGACAATTCCGTGTACGGCGTCTTCGCTTCTTTCCTGACCGAAAATATCCGTTGCGTGTTTTCGCACGAGCAGTTCTTGCTTGAACTCGTGCAATGCCTGCGTCAGTTCATCAGCCGTAAACGTTACCGCTTTTTTCGTTGCCCCGTTTTCAGGGAAATTTTGGGTGTCATAGGCATCCAGGGAAATCCACGTGTTGGCAAAAGCCTCCACAAGTTCCAGAACGTCTTGTGCGTGTACGACGTTGCCCGTGGGCAGCAGAGCTTTGACATCAGAGACGGCCTGTATAAATTTCTCATGATTTTCCGCAATACGTTTTTTATTGATCGTATATCCTTCAAGCAGGTGTTGCTTGAGTGTTTTGGTAGCCCAAATGCGGAATTGTGTGGCCTGTTTGGAATCCACGCGGTAGCCGACGGAGAGAATTATATCCAGGTTGTAGTAATCAATCTCACGAATAACCTCCCGTTCTCCTTCTTTTTGAACTGTTGCAATTTTTGCAACAACTGAATCCGGTTCTAATTCCCGAGATTTGAAGATGTTTGTGATATGACGCGAGACGACCGACTTGTCTCTCCCGAACAACTCCGAGATTTGCTTGAGACTTCCCCAAACCGTATCACGATCAAAATCCCCGCGGAATTCGATTTGTCCATTTTTTGCCTGGTAGATGACAATCTCTTTGACGTTCTTTTTCACGGGTTACTCCTCTCTTCAATCTGCGCCCATCTGCGTCATCTGCGGATACTCTTCAATAATTTCCCCATCTCCCCCCGCACTGCGGCCAGATCTTCTTCCAATTGATCTATTTCCTCTTGCACCGCATCAATGTCAATCTCTTCCTCTTCTTCAAAGGTGTCCACGTAGCGTGGGATGTTCAGGTTGAAATCGTTTTCTTCAATCTCTGCAATATCGGCCGGATATGCGTATTTATCAATTTTCTCTCGTTTCTGGTAAGCCCGAACGATTTTGTCCAGGTGTTGGTCCAGCAAGGTATTCTGGTTTTTGCCGGACTGGTATTCGCGGCTGGCGTCAATAAACAGCACGTCGGGAACGGTCAAAGATGAGAATGGCGACAGGGATGGACGTTGTCGGAAACAGGTTTCCCGGCAGGCCGATCACCGCATCCAGCAGATTTTCTTCTACCAATTTCTGACGAATCCGCCCTTCGACCGCGCCGCGGAATAACACTCCGTGTGGAACGACCACCGCCACGCGGCCTTTCTTTTCTACTGCGACCTCAATCATGTGGGTGATAAAGGCGTAATCTCCCTTGGACTTTGGCGGCACGCCTCGCCAGAAGCGTTTGAACCGGTCGTGTTCGGCTTCCTCGATTCCCCACTTGTCCAGAGAAAACGGCGGATTGGCGACAATGTTGTCAAACTTCATCAGCCCGTCTTTTTCCACCAGAGCCGGGCTTGTGAGCGTGTTGCACCATTCAATTCGAGCGGAGTCCATGCCGTGCAGAAACATGTTCATTCGGCACAACACCCACGTACCGCCGTTCACTTCCATGCCGGACAGAAAGAAATTCTTGCTGCCTACCTGCCGTGCGGCCTCAATCAGCAGACCGCCGGACCCGCAGGCCGGATCGCAGACGCGCGCCCCGGGTTTCGGCGCACAGAGACGCGCCACCAGTTTCGAGACTTTATGAGGCGTGTAGAACTCTCCGGCTTTCTTTCCGGCGTCGGAGGCAAACCGTTCAATCAGATAGATGTAGGTGTTGCCGATCACGTCTTCCGAGATGCGTCCGGGGCTCAGGTCAAGTTCCGGCTTGTTGAAATCTTCCAGCAGCATCTTCAAGCGGCGGTTGCGGTCTCGGGTTTTGCCGAACTTGGCTTCTGAATTAAAATCAATGTTGCGGAACACGCCGTCCAGTTTTGTCCTGTTCTTTTCTTCAATGGACTCCAAGGCCACGTTGATCAACTCGCCGATATTGGCTTCATTGCGCTTCTCGTAGAGGTCGTAGAAACCGGCGTCTTCGGGCAGTACAAAACGTTCGCGTTCCAATCTGCGGCGGATTCTGGTTGCATCGCTGCGGAAGCGTCTTCGATATTCTTCAACGTGAGCCTTCCAGGTGTCCGAGAGGTATTTGAGAAACAACATGACAAGGATGTAGTCCTTATAGTCCGTGGCGTCCATCACCCCGCGGAACGTGTCGCATGCGTTCCACGCGGCGTTGTTCACGTCTTGTTGTCTGACTTGTTCGTTACTCATGTTCTCAGTCCTTCTCGTCTGTATTGACTCATTCGTTGGTCGCATCACGAAACCTTGCCGTCCCCGTGAAAGAACGTCATGCCCGTGCAAACGGGAATTCGGGTTGTTTCAGGAATGACTGGCGGGTATCGCTCAATGACGTGGCTTCCAAAGCATCTGCAAAGGCACGGCATACAATCCGTCGCCAAATCTCAAGCACATTTCGCCGTTGTAGATCAGGACACCGCCGGCAAAACGATCGGCCGCGACGGCTTTGAGCTTGCGTAAACCGCGAAAATCAGCGTTGCTTACCGTGGCAGAGGCTTTGACCTCCACGCCCGACAGGGCAGTTGCGCCGCGTGCTATCACAATATCCACTTCCGCCCCGTCTTTCTCCCGGTAGTGAAAGAAGGTGTGCGGTTGTTCATGTGCGCTGGCTTGTCGCCGCAATTCCTGTAACACAAACGTTTCCAGAACGTGACCAAACAGGGTGCCGTCATAAGTGAGGACCGAGCGATTCAACTTCATCAAGGCACAGGCAACGCCCGTGTCGCCAATGTGAAGCTTGGGCGTTTTTATCAACCGTTTCAAGCGATTGCTGTGCCAAGCCGGTATTGTCTCCAGCAGGAACATTTTTGCCAGCAAAGTAAGATAGTCGTGAATGGTATTTCGGCTGAGTTGAAAAGATGAGGACAAGTTATTGACGCTGACAAGTTGCGCGGTTTGTGTTGCCGCCAACGTGAGTAACTGAGACAGGATTTCGGGTGACCGAATGCCGGCAATATCCGGTACGTCACGTTGAACCAAGGCCTCAATATAATTCTGATACCAGGCAAATCGCCGCTGCTCGTCAACGCGCCGAAGCGCGGACGGGTAGCCACCCGCCACAATGCGGCCCATCATTTGCTCCGTTGCAGGTTCCACTTGCCGCGTCTTGAAGCCGGCGGAAAACAGGGTGTCAAGAAATTTTGGGGAGGTACCTTCAATCTCGGTTTGTGCAAAAGGATGCAGTCTGATGATGTCCATGCGACCGGCAAGCGAATCGGTGACTTGGCGCATTTGCAGGACGTTCACCGAACCGGTCAATATAAAACGGCCCGCCGTGCGATTGCGATCAACCGCCAATTTGATGGATAAAAAAAGATTCGGAACCCGTTGCACCTCGTCCAAAATGACGCGCTCCGGTAGTGTGTTCACAAAACCAACGGGATCCGCCTCGGCGGCCCTGCGCGTGCCCTCATCATCAAAACTGATGTAGTCATATCCCATGGGCTGGCATACCATCTGGGCAAGCGTCGTCTTCCCGCACTGGCGAGGACCCTGAATCAGCACGACCGGGGAATCCTCCATCGCTTCCTGCAAGCGCGACGCAACGTGGCGTGTAGAGCTGGCCTGCACCATACGGATCATTGTAATTTTAGAATATGACCAATTGCAACATAATAGTTCGACTAATTGTCAGATTAAAATACGTATAAGTATAAATTTATGTCATTTATTTCATATTTAACCTTACTAAAAGTCTAATATGAATTCGACTAATTGTCAGTTTTAATATTGACAAATTATCAATATACAGTGAAAAAATTTGTGGATGACGTCAGATTTTGGCAAAGAATGCGTGTATCACGCCGTCTCCCTGGAGTGACCGCAATGACGTGGCATATGACCCGTTGCCACCTATCAGGTGTAGTGCGCCGCGTTATTGGGCGAGGTGGGCGATGAGTCGGTCGGCGAGTGTATGAGATTGCGGAAGAACGTCGGCTGCTGATTGCAATAAGGTTTCGGTGGTGGTGCCGGCTCGTTGCACGTCATTCGCACATTCACGACATAAGGCCTTGACGCCTTCTGTTTCCAATTCCAAATGAAATAAGAGTCCATAGGCTCGTTCTCCATACCGGAAGGCTTGAACGGGATAGTGCTCTGATGAAGCGAGTCCCATGGCACCGGGTGGAAGGGTGAAGCCCTCGCCGTGCCACTGAAATACGTTCAGGGTGCGCGGAAACGTTCCGAAGACCGCATCCGCGTCTTTTCCCACTGTACACGTCACGGGGACCGGTCCGATTTCCAGTCGAGGGCCGGGGCTGACGTGTGCTCCTAAGGCCTTGGCCATGAATTGAGAGCCGAGGCAGACGCCTAGAACGGGAATGCCGGCGATGATCGCTTGTCGAATATACGGCAATTCTTTTGCAATCCATGGGTCGGCGTCATTGACCGACGTGGGACCGCCCATGACCAGCAGGAAATCCGGAATTGTTGCAGGAAGCCCCCGTTCGGGCACGAGAATGGTTTGAAGCTGATAGTGGTGTTTTTCTAACGCCTGCCGAAACACGCCTGGGCCTTCGAACGGGACGTGTTGGAGACAGACGGCCTGCTTCATGGGGAGGGCTGATGGAAGAAATGGGGAGAGGCGAGCAGCACTTACGAACGTTGACGGCCGTTTTTGGCGTTCGTACATTCCACCAAGTACCAGTACCGGAAGGGATTCATTTTTTCTTTTTTCGTCACCCGAAGGGTCGTTCCTTCCAGCACGCGGTGTAAGGAAAGGTCGGTGCGGAAGCCGATCCGTTGGCACATGGGCGAAATCAGTTTCTCCACGGCGGCGATAAATTTGTTTCCGTTGCTGAAGTGGTTCAACATGACGATGCGACCACCGGGACGGCAGACGCGAATCATTTCCGCCACCACTTTGCGATAATCCGGCACCGCGGTGACGACGTAGGCGGCCATGACTAAATCGAACGCATTATCTTCAAAATCCATTTGCCCCGCGTCCATGCGTTGCAGCGTGACGTGATCAAGCCCGTGCTTGGCAATGCGTTCCTTGGATTTTTTCAACATGCCTTCGGAGAGGTCGATGCCCACAATGCGGCAGTGTCGTGGATACAACGGTAAAGCCATGCCCGTGCCGACGCCCACTTCCAATACCTTGTCGTTGGGATCGAGTTGCAGACTTTTGACGGCTGATTCTCGGGACTGATCAAAGGCTTGCCCAAAGGTGAGGTCATACACCGACGAGTAATTCGTATACACCCGTTCAAGACTTTCGAGATTCATTGCCTGGTCTTGCTGATCCATGCGTTCTCCCATGAGACATCTTGGCTCGTTTGAGCGAGAAGCACGTCCCTGTTACAAATGGAGATGAGATAACGGCGTGAACGTGTTGTTTCTAATAGCCTTTGACGGGCGCATCCGAGCAAAAACGCGGTCACTTTACCCAACTTAAAACGATGAGTCAACTTCTTGGCGTCTTGTCTATTCCGTCCGGTCGGAGAATTGTTGGGCCGCCGTTGAAAACAGGGAAGACGGTTTCTTACAATGTCCGCTATGCTTAATGGGCTCTTCGTTCATAGTGCTTGATGAAGACGAAAAGGAGAAACGGCATGAACTTCTATGGGCGCGACAACCACCGGAACATGACACCATGGTTCATGCTGCTGCTGTTTTTGTGGGGAGGAACGGGTTCTTCAGCGTCTGCCATTGACGTTGATCTCACGTTGGATCAAGCCAAGCAGATTATGGCCTCCGCCAGGGAACCCATGGAACGGGCTGCTTCCAGTGATGAAATGTTCAACATCATCAAATCCGCGGATAAACAGACGCGCATCGGAGATGATCCTGAAACCAAACCCTGCGGAAGCAGCGCCATTCTCCGAACGAAAACGTATTGGTTCGAATATTTCGGACGTGAAGAGGGCCGACGATCCAAGGTGGCGCAAGAAGAAATTCGGATGCCGGAAGCCAACATTCAGGAAATCTTGAACATGCCCAATCTTGAAATTGAGATCGGACTGTGTGGAACGGAAGAGTTTTTTGCGGAAGGGGCCGACGTGGCCCTGCAACAAGGGTCGAACAACGTGATGGCCGTTGATAAAGGCAACCCCAGTCGCGGACGGAAAATTCTCGGATCAGAGACGGAGTACGTCTCGCGGTTTTCCGCCAGGTTTGCCTATCAGGATTTTGATCCGCACGCTCCGACGAAGATCGTCGTCTTTTTCCCCGATGGGAAACTGGTGAGCATCGACGCGGATTTTTCCGCAATGCGGTAAGCGCCGGGGCGCTTGACGGAGGCCGTTGTCTGTGGTCTCGTCGTTGCGTCGGCGAAGCGTCCGCAGAGTTTCTCAATCGATCACGTCACCGGGCCGCGGCGTTTCAATTTCCAATTCCACCGTGCGAAGGGTGTACAAGCGGCGGTAGAGACCATCCCGTTGGATCAGGGTGGCATGGGTTCCCTTCTCCACGATCCTGCCCTTATTCAGCACCAAAATCCGGTCGGCTTCTTGAATGGTCGTGAGGCGATGGGCAATCACCACGGTGGTCCGTCCCGCCATGAGCCGTTGCAAGGCCCGTTGAACCAGCATCTCGGATTCGGAATCCAATGCCGAGGTCGCTTCATCAAGAATTAAGAGTCGAGGATTCTTCAGGATGGCCCGAGCAATGGCCAAGCGTTGACGTTGACCGCCTGAAAGATTGACGCCTTTTTCACCGACCAGCGTGTCATACCCGTCGGGGAGAGCCGAAATAAAGTCGTGGGCATTCGCCGACCGGCTGGCTGCGATGAGGTCCTCTTCCGTGGCGTCTGCTCGCCCGTATCGAATATTTTCCCGGATGGTGTCTCCGAACAGGATAGTTTCTTGAGGCACGATGGCCAGTTGTCGATACAAACTCGTCAAAAGCACGTGCCGAAGATCATGGCCATCAATCGTGATGCACCCCTCAACGGGATCATAAAACCGGTGCAACAGATTTGTGATCGTGCTTTTCCCCGAGCCGGTGGGACCGACCAGTGCCACGGTTTCGCCCGGCTGCACCTCAAAGGAGAGATCAATGAGCACCGGATGACGGGGATCATAGGCAAAACTCACGTGATCAAATCGGATGTGACCGTGAACGTCAGGCAGGGGGTGGGCGTCAGGGGAATCCGTCACCTCGGGTGTGGTGTCAAGCAACTCAAAGACGCGCTGCATGGCCCCTTGCCCTTCCTTGATTTGGGAAAAGATTCGTGCGGCTGACCCGAATGGGCCGATTAAAATCCCGGCAAACAACACAAAGGCTAACAACTCCCCCGGCGTCATCGATTCATCAATCACTTGCTTGCCGCCGTACCACAGCACGCCGCCCGCCATGATGAGCGTCAACAGCGTAATGGTGGGGATGAACACCGAGAGCACGTTGGCACGTTGAACGGCCTGGGCAACCAACCGGCGGAGCGCGAGGCCGAATCGTCCTGCCTCCCGGTCGGTCTGAACAAAGGATTTCACCACGCGAATGCCGGAAATCACTTCCTCAATCAGGGTGGACAAGGAGGCGGTTTGATCCTGGATTTGCGTGGAGAGGGCTTTCAATCGTCTGCCGAATATTCTGGCCACCAGGACGAGAATCGGCAGCAAAAAGACAATCAACAGACACAATTTCCAATTCATGTATAACAAAAACGCAAGGCCGCCGATCAGCGTGACGACCTGTTTCGCGGAATCAATGGGTGTGTCGGTCACGAGGCGTTGAATCACCCCAACGTCGTTCATCAGCCGGGAAAGAATTTCTCCCGTTCGTCGCCGAGCGAAAAAGTTGAGGGACAGCGTATGCACGTGACGAAACAGATGCGTCCGAAAATCGGCGATGATCTGGTGAGACAACCGGGTGGTGAGGTAACTCTGACCCATGGCCATGACGCTTTGCATCAAGGCGATCCCCAGAAACACCAAGATGGTCTGGGTCATGAGCGTCACGTTTCGTTGAACCGTCACAATGTCCCATAATTGTCCCGCGAGCCTCAGCAGGGTCAGATTGAGTGCCGCGACCCCCATAATCAACACGCCGGCCAACGCCATGTGCGAAAGATAGGGACGAAGAAAGGGAAAAAACCTAGAGAATGGAATCATGGGCAGGCGAAGGTTTTCGCCGTCAGTTCACGGCATGGAGGACGGGCGTTGCACAATGGAGACATGAACGGTCGCGGGTTCGAGAGGCAATGGGGGGAGGGTTATGCCAACTTCGCCATTGAACGGGTCACAGCCCTGATGATGCACCGCCGGCATCAACACCGTGCCGAGGCCTGGGGGCGTCCCTCAGTCAGTTTTCGCCTGCCCTGAGGTTCCCCTGAGCCTCGAAGTGCCTTGAAGGGGTTCCCTAAGCCTCGAAGGGTTCGTTTTCCCAGATGCCTCCTCCTCCACCTGGTGCTGAAATGGCGAATCCTAGTTCCGCCGACGGGCAAATTTCATGCGTCTGCGCAGCTTTTTATGCTTGTGCTTCCGCATTTTTTTGCGTCGCTTTTTGACGACACTCGCCATTCACACTCCTTTTCTTCTTCACCAAGGCAAGGACGGGTGCTCTCCCGGGATATTTTCCCACCAAAGAGAGCGGCTACCCCAAGGCGTAGGAAGTTTCAGACGTACCATAGCGTCTCAAGAAGTGTCAAGAAAATGCGAGATCGCAATCCCTGTAATACGGATTCAATCAAGATTTAACCGGTCATAATCCTTTCTTCGTCGGGTCTTCATTTCAAACTCTGGGATAGGCGCGATGAGATCGCGCCCTACGATGTCTTCATCCCTTCTTCGTTGGGTCTTCATTGCAAACGCGGCTGCCGGTCGTTCGGCCCGCATCCGCAGGAGAGAACGATGCCGGCCGTTGGCCTGCATCCAACGCCGTGGCCAACCCCACATTGTCATTCTGAGCGAAGCGAAGAATCTCGACCAGGGGGGTAGTCAATGTGAAAGAAGGGGGACGCCACGGGGCGGTCGTCATCCGCGCACACTCACCCAGGACGAAAAATTTCGGATCCCAAAATGTTCCGGGATCGCCGAGACGTAATCCCTTCTTTGTCAGGTCTTCATTTCAAACCGTGGTGCCCCAATCACAACTCGACGAGTGGGAAACTTCACCAGTCTAGTTGATGACTCAGCAACTAAAATCGGCTGGCGAGGATATAGAGGAGCGTGAGTGCCGCTACGACCACGAAACCGATCACCAACAGCACGCGGGCGCAGCCACCGGAGGCCGCCCGCTCCTCCGTGACGCGCCGTCGGTAGCACCAGGGGCGCTCCTCGCCTGGACTGGACCAGACGCCCAAGCGGGCGTCCTGCGCCGCGCGCTGCGCCTGGTCCAGTCCGTGACTGTAGCGCCCGCCGCGGTGGTAGCAGTAGGCCCATCCCCCGCGCACCATCGCCGCGTTGACGGACTCCCGCGGGTCGTCGCCGCGGGGGTAGAGCAGGCCCACGGCTCGCCCGTAGCGGTCGTGAGCGAAGACATCCAGCGACAGCGACTGCCGTCGTACCAGTCGAGCGAGTGCCTCTCGGGACTCGTCGCCGAACGACTGAGCGGATTCCGGCGCGTCAATGCCGTAGAGGCGCACACAGAACGGCCGGCTGAAGAACTCCGGCCCCTGCACCAGCACCGTATCCCCGTCGAATACGCGCACAACTTTCACAGGCATAGCGCGTGCGCCGTACACGTCGGAGTGCCTCCGACCTCGCCACTGCTTCACCAGTAGAGCCTATGACCAGTTCCTGAAACGCAACTGAACCCTATTTCACAATTTCTTCCATAAGGTGAGTGTCGTACTCACGGCCCCCATATTTGTTAAGAAGAAACGCGTTGGAGTGTCTTTCACGCTGTTGAGGCCTTCAAACATCGCTGGGTGCAGTGGATGTTTCCGACTTTGACTCATAATTCTGAGTTCGTTTGGGACTGCCTCTACGTCTGAATGCAAGTATCTGTCTGCATCCCTTCTTCGTCAGGTCTTCATTTCAAACGTGGATAAAGTTCGGCAAATTCGCAAACTGCTTGAAGTCTTAATCCCTTCTTCGTCAGGTCTTCATTTCAAACATGGTGCCGTCTGCTCATGTTGTCGATGGATTCAGGTCTTAATCCCTTCTTCGTCAGGTCTTCATTTCAAACTTAGCATGAACGTCATTGCCACAGAATCTATAGTGTCTTAATCCCTTCTTCGTCAGGTCTTCATTTCAAACGTCCCAGACGCGGCTTATTGTAGGCATTGCGATTGTCTTAATCCCTTCTTCGTCAGGTCTTCATTTCAAACCAGGGTCGTCGGTCTGACTGGTCGTCGGCCTGACTGTCTTAATCCCTTCTTCGTCAGGTCTTCATTTCAAACCACACAAAACGTCTGAAAGAGTACGGGTATTCAGAGTCTTAATCCCTTCTTCGTCAGGTCTTCATTTCAAACACAAAAACCTGGTTTGTAAGCACGGCCTTCAGGTGTCTTAATCCCTTCTTCGTCAGGTCTTCATTTCAAACAAGGAGAGCCCATGAAATCAGTGAGAGAGAGAATCGTCTTAATCCCTTCTTCGTCAGGTCTTCATTTCAAACCAAAAGACCATCCGCAATTCAAACAGGTGGTTTCGTCTTAATCCCTTCTTCGTCAGGTCTTCATTTCAAACGACAATCAATCAGTCGAAAATGTGGGGGTGGTCATAGTCTTAATCCCTTCTTCGTCAGGTCTTCATTTCAAACTTACGATAAATCTGATTAGAAGGGGGGCGGGACAGTCTTAATCCCTTCTTCGTCAGGTCTTCATTTCAAACTGGATAACAGCCGTTGAAAGATACACATCCATCGTGTCTTAATCCCTTCTTCGTCAGGTCTTCATTTCAAACAATCGACAATGGACGATTGCAACAGCGGAACGTGGTCTTAATCCCTTCTTCGTCAGGTCTTCATTTCAAACTCCTTTGTGAGAAAAAATGTTTTTTTACAATACCTTACAGGGAGGGTTGTCGGAAATCTCCGGGACGCGAGAGGAAGGTGATATTCATAATCCCGTCGTGCATGGGGTTCTCACACGAAGAAACACGGATTGGCCCCGGAAGTATACGATTTTTTCAATCACTCGTCAGCCTCATCCGACAAATATTCTCTGTCGGTAGGGTCTTGGATCAGGACCAATCGACTCTGGCCGTTTTCTCCCAGTAACGTGTTGACGGCAAGGAGTTGCCGTCCTAACAGTGTTACGTTGCCCGTCGGAGAGACGGGATAGGCCCGAACGTCGTCTTGTTTCGGATCAATCATCGTTTCCAGATCGACCAGGACGTGATGCAGGCAGGGTCGTCCCATCGCCACGACGAAGACGGAACGCTGGACCCGACAAGCGTGCTGCCCCATATATTTGGCAACCCGTCCAAGTCGCTTGGGATCTGCAATATCGTAGGTAATAAGATAGCGTTGCCGACTCATGGAAACACCACAGGAACACAGTGCAGATGAAACGAGGGGTCATGCGTCACGTACCTCAGGTAAATCAGGGGCCACGTCCAGCAGGGCGTGTGCCATTTGATAGCCGTGAAGACGCAGATACCGTCGCCACGGCCCCGCACAGGCTTCATACTGTTCAAAAAACGTTTGACGACCGCTTTTGGTGAGCAGGCAGCGTGGTTCTTCGCGGCTGAAGTGGTTGCCGCTCAACAGGCGTTGCCGAAAGATACCCCAGACCCAACGATCAATCCGCGGGCGTAACAACTCAATCACGTCACAGGCCAGGGATTGTCGGCCATAGGCCGGCTCATGGTAAAACCCCAGCAGCGGATCAAGTCCCGCGCCGTGACAGGCGCGTACCGCTTCATTGTGGATCAGGGTATACGTCAGCGACAGGCAGGCGTTCACCGGGTCGCGTGGTGGGCGACGGTTCCGACCGGTGAAGCCCAGACTGTCGGCAAACAGGTGCTGATATCCGGTAAAGTACATGGCCGATGCCGAACCCTCCAGACCGCGCAACCCATTCATGCTCATGGCCCCGTTCAGGGACGGCCCAAGAGAAGCCAGCCCGGTCATCGCCTTGCTGAGCGGATAGCGAAGATCGGGTCTGCGTGCCAGCGCGGATTGTAAGAAGTTTTGTTGCGCCGTGATTTTCGCCTGCACCAGTTGCCGACTCCAGGTCAGGCGTCGTTCCGCATTCTGCCAAAGCTGATATTGGGCCAGTCGGCGTCGTGCATCATTATGTCCCGGCCCCAGCATCTGCAACCGTCGTTGCCCGGCTCGCCCGTGCATGATGGTGACGCCGATGCCATGCTGCCCCAGCGTGCCCAGCAGGCGGCTGTCCAACGTCACCTGACTCTGGATGACGACCCGATCCAGCATCGTGAGCGGCAGACCCTGTGTCCCTGCATCAGGCCGCCGGACCAACAGCCGTTTTCCGTCCAGTTCGAGTTGCAGGTCTTTGCGATCAATGAATAACGTCAGCATCGTGGTCAACCGATGTACCAATATGAGTGATCTCCGGGGGCGACACCCTTGCCCAAGGTCTTGATTTCATCCGTAGCGGTCAACGGCAGCAGCAGAAACCGGTCTTCAGCCGGATTGATGATCCCGATCATGGCCTTGACCAGTTCACGGCGTTCACCCCCGGTCAGAAAACACTCGAAGACGGATTTCTGGCACCCGCTGGCGATTCCCTTCAACAACGACAGGGCGGCCCGCATGCGACGAGGGCTGCTGATGTCATACGCGGCAAGGTAGAGTCGGCGATTCATTCTGATAAGGTACCGACGTTGGAACGTGCCGTGCAGGAATGGCAAGCTTGCCGTGGGTGGTACGCGGATGAACCTTGACGGTGAACGATCGATGGGTGTCTCCATATTTTTTATTGTAGGTCCACCATAGTCTTGACCGTAGACACGAGAGGATCCATACTCCGATTCTTTGAACCATCAGGAGAGTTTTTATGGAGTTTGCCCTGTGTCAGGTAAAAGCACGCCTTTCCGAACTTGTCGCCGCTGCCCAAGGCGGTGAGCGTGTTGTGATCATGAAACATGGAGAGCCGGCGGTGGAACTCGTGCGCTTCCGCAAGCGTGGCGGGATTGATTTCGGCAAACTGGACGAAGCCCGTCGCCGTCTCGGGATGAAAGACGACATTGGGCATCCGTTGGCAGTCAGAGCCTAGAGAAGACCAACGGCGGCACGTTGAAAATGGAGGGGATCCGATGAAACCGTATTTTGTGCTGTCACTCTGTGGAACCAGCCTCCTCACGAATCCTGCAACGGACGATGAACGTGCTTTGGTCACTCGTCATGCCAACACCCGAAACGAACAAGCGATAAGCCATGAGGACCTTGCCACTCTGCAAAACCGGCTTGACTCCACACAATCGGAATTACGAAAAGCCGAAGCACGCCACATGACACGCATGTCGGCAGAACTGAATGCGCTGTTCAAACTGTATGACGGCCAATTCGATAGGGCGGCAAACGACCAACATTGGTTGCTGTGTACGGATACTTGGCTGGGAAGACAAACCGGCGAACTGATAAAGGAAACACTGGAACGTCTTGGTCTTTCCTCCGTGCAACTTTACCAGCCGAAGGATCTGCGGACGGAGGACCTTCTCACCTTTCAAAGCGCGTTGTCTGATTTGGTGAAATGGTGTGAGGAGACGATAGAACCCTGTCGGGAACACGCCTATATCGTTTTCAATCTCACGGGTGGGTTCAAAAGCATTCAGGGTTTTCTGCAAACGCTGGCGACGTTTTATGCTGATGAAGCCATCTACGTCTTTGAATCCGGTAACGAATTGTTGCGTCTACCAAGGTTGCCAATCAAGCTGGATGCTGACGACGTGATACGCCGACATCTTCACGTCTTCAGGCGTTTGGCAAATGGTCTTGATGAACAGTGCCAGCTTGATGCTCTTCCAGAGACTTTATTGCTTTGTCTTGACAATGACGTCAGTTTGTCGCCGTGGGGAGATTTGGTCTGGGAGCGAACGCATAAAAAGATTTATGGCGAAAAACTCTGGCCTTCTCCAAGTCAAACAATCATCTACGGTGAGAGGTTTGCTGAAAGTGTTGAAAAACTTCCTTCTGACCGTATGGAGCACGTGAACACGCGTATCGATCAGCTTGCGCGTTATCTTGAGCGTGGGGACAATCCGGCGTCCCTGGACTTCAAGCCAGTGAAAGGTAAGGTCAAAAACTATACGCATGAGTGTGACGCTTGGGCCGACCAGGATGCCAAAAGGATGTATGGACGTCTTGAATGCGGTGTGTTTACGCTAGAGGTGCTTGATAAAGCTCTGCATTAAGTTATGAAGCCGGTACAAAAACTGTCGGCTATTCGTGAAAGGGAAGGGTCGGGGTGGGTCTCGCCCGTCAACTCCTTAGACGGACTCTCTCTTGATGAGCTTCGTTATCACGTATTCTTCCAGCCGTGCTCCGAATGTCCGCATGTCTTCCGCGCTTAACTCCGTGCCACGGCGCGTGGCCGGGATATCCATGGATAAGTGAAAATACCGTGCGCCGCGCTCGCAAACCGCTGCCGCCACGTGAACTGGCAGTGTGCCCAGTACCGTATCACCGGGAACAATTGCTGAAAGTTCCAGATGCTCAACCATCGCATCCATTGAAAACCCTTCCTGCTCCGCCCAGGCTCTCGCGCCAGGATGACGAGTAATGAAAATCGTACTCATATCAGGAGTGCATCGGCGGGACGTCTGCATCAGGAGCGGCCAAGCAACGTCATACAAATTTCTTCTCGGTTATTCTAAGACCAACGGCTTGGCACACCGATCGATATGCTCTTTCAACGGTGGATGCGTCACAAGGTTATAGGCCGTCACGTCGACCTTATAAGGCAGGCTGCTTTCAGAAAAACAGGTCCATAAACGGTCAATGGTCTCTTCATCAAGGTCGCCGTAGAGCACTAGATCGATATCGGAATAACTCTTGTACGTCCCCGTTGCCCTGGAGCCAAACACAGAGACGGACTCAAACGCAGGCGCGAAGTTCTCAAGGGTTTCCTTGATTACCCGTAACTGATCCTCGCTCAGTCCGTGATCAATCATCACCGGCGCCTCTATAAGCTCCAGACAGTTTTTCATACAGCTCACCAAAACAGTTGAGGTACGTTCCTTCTATTTTTTCAATCACGGCGTCGAATTGCTTGAAGTCATACGTGTGACTCATTTTATTGCGTGCGTCTAACGCGCTCATCCAATCTTCCCCATTCGATATGAGTTTTGCCGCGACGGCTTCTTTTAAGACAGCTCTGGGAGTTATTTGCTCAAAGACCACGTTCTGGCTTTCCAAATAATCTTTGATCGTTTTCCAGGCTAATTCCGTACAATACTCAAATCGTTGAATCATCCCCTCTTTCGCTAATTGATTGAGCAGACCCTCTTGATGACTTTCTGCTGCTTCCTGTAATAGAAAGTAGGCTCTCTTAAAATTATCGAACCGATATTGCCAACGTTCTTTTTCTTCCGTCATGCCGTCGCCTCAATGGTGTTTCTTGTCGTCATTGCTAAAACATATAAATGGTTTTGACGAAAGAGTCTTGTTTCCAAACTGCGGCATTTTCCAAGTGTCACATGGTGCCGCTGGTGCCGTTGAAAATTTATACCAAGTCTGATCCGCCGCGTATCAATTTTCTCCTTTATAAATTTGCAATGCTTTTTTCATCGACTTGCCGGGTGGTGGGTTATCCCACCACCCCTTTTCCTGCCAACGCGCCCGGATGTCTGCTAAAGCCGTCTGTTTCAGGTCACGGTTTTCAATGGCTTGCCATGATTTTGCGAGCGGCTGACCACGCAGGGCTTCATCGATTGAGGTGTGGTGCTGTCTTTGAATGGCCACCAATTGTTCTTCAACCCATGGGCTGATCGGGATGTGTATCTGACTCGTCTTTTGACTTCCGATACGTTTTTCTGCCTCATTTGACCAAGGTGAGAGTTTTACCCAGCCCAATGGCAAACAGGGATCTCCTTGTACGGCTAATCTTCTGGTTTTTGGAAAGATGTCAGATTCGCGTTTTCCAAGCTTATAAAGACTACGCATTTCTTTTTGTGTTTCGGCATCTTGCCAATCGCCCGTCATTCCCCGCCAACCGCTGCCCCAAGCCAATCTCAGATAAGCAGCATTATCCGCTTGTTGAACGCTTTGGAGTAATGTCTTGCATCGTTGAACAATTGTTTCTTGCCTGTAACGCTGAAAAAATTCTATCTCTTGTCGGAGAATATACTCGGCGTGCTTGTTGAGTTTTGTAAAGAGTCCGGCAGAGTCCCTCGGCAGTAACTTAAGACCATGTTTAGGAGCATCCCAATGCCCTAGATCGTTCAACAAGAATTGATCCCATTGCAGCGCCATAACCGCGATTGCGTCTGGTGCTAAAGCCTCCGCGTAAATACCGCTGGCATCCTGCCACCTGTTCTCGTTTCGTCGGTTGGACATATTGCGCCATTTCGCGGACTCTTTGTCGTTGGTTTTGGAGATGTTGAGCCAACGAACGTCAGCAAGGCGCAAATCACCGGTTTGGAAGTTGGCATCGCCAACGTGCAAGGCACGCAGGAGATCCTTGTTTGGGTCAGGGCCAAAGGCATATTTCGTGATGTCAGTTGCAGCCATTTTGGGTGATCTATTTCCTTGCGGAAGACGTTTTGTCGCTTCACTCGGGTTGCTGCGTAGCCATTCAGCCAACAGGGCAGTGCGAATGGCACCTTTTATGGAACTACCCGGCAGATAAGGAAGAAACATGGCATCTTTCATACAAGCCCTGATACGTTCTGGCATTGGTGTTTTCGATAAACCGGGCAGTAAATAGCCATGATAAGCATCCGCGAGCTTGACTAAATCGCTCAACTTGGAATTTGCTTGCTGCAACGTATCAAGTTCTGCATTCCCTGATGCGATGTCGTTAAACGTTTGGTTCTGGTCGACAACAAACACCTGTCCTCGTTGTTCTATGTAATCGAGTTCACGATGTAATTCTTGTCCTGATCCGACATGTACCGGTGTCAGTATTTCAACGGCAAGTTTGATCGTTTCCGTTTGCCCCTTCATGACACGCTTCCTGTTCCTATAAAAAACCCTCTACCGTCGCGGTAGATTGGGTAAGGTGACGTTCTCCCTTCAGGAAAATTGGTTGGTGTGACTTCAACGACTTGGCCGGCAAGCGATCGGCGAAACTGGCTGCCTTCGGTAAACATGCGTAGCCGCAATCGACGTAAACCGTGATGCGCAATCCATCCGCCACGACTGGTTATGTTGTAGCTTGATCCTTCAAGCCAGGTATCTGAAAAATCTTCAGGAGCGGGGTTGATGAGCGATAACGCCGTAACAAGACCAGTATCGGTAGCCGGTAGTTCAGGAAAGTCGTCTGCTTTTTGCCAGTGAAAAAACCCGTTGCCATTACTACGGTCTGCGCCGATGCCACTGTCACCGAGAAGGCTGAGCGCCCCTTCGAACCCCTTTCTGTCGTTATCGTCACCAAAATGCGCCAGGAAGTACAGACCGGCTTCCGTGTCGAAGTGGACACGCTCAAAGTTGAATAATTGCCCCTCCAGCGGTGCTCCATTGGCACGGTCCGTAGCCAGTCTCGGTCGCCCTTCTTGTGCCCATAATTTTTCTGTTTGTGGACAAGTTCCCTTGGGTAGGGCCAACGTCGATTGAACGACGTCGACATCATCAAGTTTTATTTGCCAGCCATCTGCCGCAACGGCGGGCCACAGTTCGGAAGCCAACCATTGAATCTTTTTAAGCCTTTTATAGCTGCGTAAGTTTTCATCGGATAACGCCGGTGCAGTGCTCCCAAGCGGGCGAGGCAAAAAATACGTCCTCCGAAAATAGGGAAATGCGGAACTGAGCAAAAACGGTGGAGATGCCGCCCGTTCAGTGGCAGCATTCGGTTCCAACAATGCCCACGTTGATACAATCGCGGCACTCAACGTATCCGAATGAATGAAGACCTCGGATTCATCGTAGAAATTATTGCCGCGACTATCGACGTGAAAGGGTGCTGTAAATTTGAGTTTATAGCAGTCCATAACAGTTTGTTTCAGGTAACAGTTTCGGCTTCTGCAACAGATGAATTGAATTCATCAGGTATCTCGTAACCAGATAAATTTTCCTCATTGTTGCCTGATTTGTATTGTTCCGCGGTCCGTTGAGTCAGTGAAGTGACAAAAAACTTGACTTGCCCATAACCACGGGAACCGCTACCCCCCAGTGTATCCGCTTCGACTAGACGCAATCCCTCAAACAGTAGATTGAGAAAATGCTCGTGGTTATCGCCTTCAATTAAGGTAAGGACAAGTTCAAATGTAAACTCCGCACCTGCTGGTACACGTTCAATTTGGCGTGGATTAGCAGCAGAGGTGATACGATCAATCCAGACCTCTGTCTTGACCTCAGTCATTGGCATATCGGCATTGGGCGCAGACAGAAGCTTTTCTCTACTTTCTTCTGTCAACAGGGCATCGCGCACGATCAAACGTGTTGGTTCTTTTGAGTCTTCAGCGGCAACGCCAAACAGCTTGCCTAATGATGTATCTGGCTTTTTCCCTGCCAAGGCTTCGTTCTTATTGCTTAAAGAGAATCCCCCTTCGTCGCTGTTATTGCTGCTTTCCTCGCCTCGTACCCGTTCGAGTAAGGCTCGCATCTTGCCTCGTAATGACGAACCTGGAACATACGGATCATTGGTCAATGGATTGCGTACGACGACGGAATCCGCACCGCCTATGGCCATGCCAACGGAATTACCACCGACATGCAGACCGGTTAATGCTGTCAAATTACCCCGGACAAAGATTTTGCTGGTTACTTTTTTGATGTCGGTCATGGTTATTTCCCTCCCGCTGCTCTATGGTAGGCGACTATCGCTTCAAAGAATTGGCAAAAACGCTGAAATGATTCTTCATCGGTTACAGCATCAATCGCGTGCTCTATCACCTCTCTTAGCTTTTTCAACCCTTCGTTACGATGGTTCCGGCCTGAGGCATAAGCCAACCTGGGTTTGAGAAGAAGTAGTGTGCGCTGTGTGCGGCTACCTTGCCAACCCGACATTTCAAGTTTTTTCATGCTCCCGTAAGCATTCCGTATTTGGCTGGTAGTAATGTCTTCTTTATATTTCCGGCCAAATTCCTCTGCAAATTGGACCATTTCTTTAGCAGTATCGTTTTTGATAATGTAGCCTTTGATTACTTCAGGTTGTGGTGTTGAAGATTGCATTATTGGTCTATTTGGTGTCGGCATTAGTTAGTTCTCCTTGTTAAAAATTCAGCCCAGCGAGTGGGCAATTGTAGCCATTCAATCACAGGCCGGATTGATTCAGTGCGGCTTTCCGTAATGGTTGTGATTAACTCGTCCAAATCTTCTTTAATTTCTGGAGCACGGTGCGCCATGCGTTTCAAGTTGTAAATCAGCCGCCAGCGCCATTGTTGCCAATGTAACAGTTCACGCATTTCTTCGTCCTGCAAATTTCGTTTATTACTGAGGCGTTGAAATTCTTCGACTGCAAGTACAACCGACCGCAGTCTGCCGAGTATCGCCCGAGTCTTGGTTTTTTGGATAATCGTCTCGATCTGTTTTCTTAACTTCAGGGCACGAGGATATTCTTCCCAGCCGATCACCGTATCAAGTAAACAGATTGCATCTTTTTCACGTTTGTTACGGTCCAAGGCTTTTGCCCTTAATTCGTCTTCGCGGGCCAAGTCTGCTGCACGTGATATAGGATATTTACCATCAACCATGACGAGACCACCGGAAAGCGTAAATACTGGATTGTCTGCGCAATAGTGTTGAAATTCACGACGAATTTTATGTGCGACTTCCGGCAACTCATCCCAGGAACCGATGAGAAATATATCGTCACCGCCAGAATAAATAATTTGGCTGCGTTGATAGCCTCTGAGTATCTCCATAAGGTGACCGGCAAAAAACAGGTGTAACTGGCGCGATAAGGTCGTTATCCTGGATAATGATCCCATTTCGTCTTCTCTACCCGTCACGCCTGGAAATTTAAGCCCTCGGATAAATATTTCACCCAAATTATCGACATCCAGACGTAATACGCCCATGCGCTGGATACCCGTGGCGTTTTCATCGAAATCATTAAATTCCCAATCTCCGGCCTCCTTGTCACGGTTCCACCTGCCAAGCAATCGAAAGCCGCTGGCATAACCGTTGTCATTGGATATTGGATCAATGATTTGGTTAATGCTCTCCCAATAGCTGTTTGTCAGTGAACGTAACTTGCTGGTTGCAGGTAAGTCATCCTGACCTTCTAAAACATGAATATGCCAACTTGTACCGGGTAACTGAATATGTAAATCGTTTTCCCTAAAATTATCCCTGTCGGTCTCCCAAATCCAGAAGAAGGCCTTTGCATCCGTCAGTTTTTGCCCTAATCGTTGTAAATCACCACATTGTTTGCAGATCGGTTCATCATCTGATTGTTTGATTCCAGCACCCTCATCGTCTCGACCACAGACTCCACAAGCAGTGCCTGACGCGAGTTTTTGTGCATTAAAGAAACGAGGGTCATTTTCCAATAGTGGACGAAATCGCTGCTGTCGGTCACGCATCAGGTTGTCATTTGCGGCTTTCCAGCATTTACCCATATTGCCTCCGGCAAAATCTCTGCCACATACCGGTGCGATACCAATGCCGAGAAAAACATCTCCTTGAAATTCCGTAATCAGAGCCTCATTTATTGTCGCTACTTCGTCTTTTAATGATTGCTCCAGACAGTCGGGTATAAGCAGGTAAAACTTGCCACCAGAAGAATAAATGCGGGCAGTAGGATAAAGTTTGAGTTTCCGTAATAAATGTTCTGCAACGCCGTCACATAGCAGTTGTATATACAGGGATCGACCTCGTAAGCCTTTCGCAGCGCCTTTGCTGGTAATCTTATAAATGAAATTCTGGATACCGGAAAAATCGCCACAGACCAAACGCCATTTTGAAGTGGCTTTATCACTGAACGTATCGGGCTGATCAAGCGTGTTACGGAACTGATGATGCAGGAATAATCCTTCTGCAATAGCGGCGGTCACGCGCAAATGATCGTATAGAGATATGTCCGGGTGTCTGACGTTTGTTGCTGCCGGAACGGTGACCAGGAAACGTTCCATTTGTGCCAACAGCGTCGTCATGAATGAACGCAAGGAAGCCGGTGTCAAGCGGTCATATTTCGGCATGTTTTCCATAGCATTCAGCAAACCATCGGCAAGTCTCTGATAATCGTCTGATAAGTACGTTGGACTGAGCCAAATAGAGTCTTCTCCGACAGGTTCCATAGAGGGTTCAAACTCAGTTGTCCGCAGTGGAAATACATCTTCCCTGCTGGGCGATAACGGCCGAAGCTTTACACGGAACTCAGCGGTTTTGTTCACACCATCTAAATTGATGCGCTCAAGGATAGGTTCCAGGCGGGTACGTCGATGAATACCTTGCTGATAAAAATTCCCCTGCTCACGTTCGGCACTGGCAAAATGGTCAGCCGCCTGAAGAAGGCGTTCCATATTCGTAGAGGCGACATGATGATGTGCAGCCATATTGATCCAGTTATCTGCTGCTTGCGAATCGTGTTGTTCTGATAGTGGTTGTAAGATTGGAACGATACGGCACAGTTCCTCACAAAAACGTCGGGTGTGTAATACGTGCAGGTGACTCCAGTACCCACCTTGTCGTCGTTGCCATGGACAATCTTGTTGTTTTTGGTTGTCGTCATCACGATATTCACCAAGCCGGTTTGCCCGCTCGAAAAATTTACCTATATCGTGCAATAAAGCACCAAACACAATGTGGTCATGCAGTTCCATGGTCAGCTTGATAATCCTCTCTCAGTCCTCTTGAGTTTACTCGATTTCTCGATCCAATTGTCCAACGGCAAGCTTGCCGGCCTCGTCCTTCTGTCAGAAATCGTACCTGTGGTCAAGTCCTGAGTAACCGTGCGCGAGCACGGTGCGAAAGCCTGCGATCTCCCGCCAGGGAACACGTTGCTCAGTGGCCTTGATCGAGTCGCTGAGCCGCTGAGTGGATTCGGCAAGAATTTGCAAATTGGGCACGACCGCATCCCGCACGATTTGCGAATCGAAGAAAACGTCTTGATTGTTGCCAGTGTACTCTCGAATTCGCTCAATAGACTCGCGAATATGTCCTAGCAAAACCTTATCCGATGGCGCAGACGACTTCATAAGGGTTGTGCCTCATTCAGTATGAGATCGCGGAGCGCGTGATGCAGACCGCGTTCCGTTACCACGTCCACACGACGCTGCAACAGATATTGAACATCCATAAGCCATCCGCCAAGGATGAGCCCACTCTTATTTTCGGGAAGCGATACCAGCAGATCGACATCACTGGCATCGTCCGCATCTCCCCTGGCCATGGATCCGAATACCCGTACATTTTCAATGCCGTAACGTTCAGTCAGAAATCGTATCTCCGCACGATGATTTTCTATCAATGGGTGCACGTCAATGACCTCTCGTTGATTGCGTTGATGTTCGTCAATGCCTTCTCTACATTCGGCAAGCTTGCCGTCCTCGTCATTCTGTCAGAAATCGTACTTGTTCTTTTTTCAAGGTCAAACCTTTCAAACGGTACCGCGATTCCGGAATCACGCCGAGCGTACTGATTAGATAGGGTCGGGCTGGTTCTTTGCCAAGCATTTTTTTAATCTGCTTGTTGATTTTGCTTGCTTTCGGGTCGATAAAATCCTTGTCCATGCCATGTCGTAAACTGACGCACGCATTCTCATAATCTGCGCTGTACTCCCCGACAATGCGGACGTATTCTTCGAGGTATTCTTTGCTGACGTTGTCCTGGGTCCAGTGTATGCCGGGATTGTCTGCCAGCAGACGCCGGGCAACCCAGGCGTAAAAGGCGAAAAGATTGGGGCTGAAGGTCATGGAGTGATCCCCGCACTGAATCATTTTGTTCTCGCGGTCAAGAATGAGTTTCGGCGGATCGACGTTGCGTTGTGCCCGACGGACGGTTTCCGAGTAACTGGTTTCTTCGCCGAGTATGCTGCCGTCCAGATGTCCGCGTAGTCGTACAAAGGGGATGTCTGCCAGCGTGATCTCGGCGTGACGGGTGTGGATGGGACGTTTGTTGTTGTCCCGCAGCACTTTCGGTTTTTTAGGTGGGTAGTAAAATCGGGGATGTGACTCGAATGGCGGTGAGATCAGCACGTGAGACAGGCGATCCTGTTCTCGCCCGAACAGACTCATGGCATAGCCCAGGTAGAACCCCATGGTCTTGCGGCCACCGGCGATCGAGGCATGAATGGCGGCTTGTGAGTCGGCAGTCAGGTCGCGCACGATGGCGGTGATGGTATCGGCCGCGGCTTGATTGTCGGCAAGACTGCGAATGTCATCCAGCCCTGCCTCTGCGTGATGTGCGGACGAGGGGTTTTTGTCACCCGCGGGTATCTGGTGGATGGTTTCGGTGTCGAATCGGATGCCGACCGGGTCAATGTCAAGATCGGCGCAGAGCCGATAAAAATGCTGTTCTTCCGGGTCGTCTTCAAGCAGGGTCAGGCGCACCCTGTGGGCACCTTCGGCAGTGGTGATGATATGAACGTCGGTCGGGAGAAATTTGTCTCGTGTTGCCAAGACATAGAACGTTTCGGTAATCACCTGCGGCGATAAACCGGCCACACACAACAAAATGCGTTTTTCAAAGCCGGCCGGCACGCTCGCCGGACTTGCAGTGGACACCGCCGGATTCTTGCTTTCCGATACAGGTCCCCTTCCGCTATCAGGAGGTTTCATGCCGGTTTTCATGGATGATTGTCGTCCGAGGTTCGTCGACTTTGATGAGTGTATACTTGCCCAGCCCCATGCTGGTGTTTTTGCCCGCGTGGGTCCATTGTCCGAGCCAGAGGTAGGGCCAGAACGGCTCAAGCCCATCGCTCTGGAACGTCACCGTGCCCAACAATCCACCAAGCTGCATCAGGCTGTCCTGACGGCTGGAATAACGGGTCCAGTCATGCCAGTGCAGTGTATGCCGCGCCACGGGTATCGTTTCGGCGGCCCGGGTCAGCGCGGCAAAATCGGTTTCCAACGGCGCGTCGGTGTGAAATGCGATAAGCAGGGAGATACGCCGCAATACAGTGGAAAACAGGACCTTGAACGTCAAAGTATCTGGCGTGACAAGGTGCTCGCGGGCTTTCATGCGCAAGGGTGTGAGCAATTGGACCGTCACGTGCGTGGGACAATCCGGTAGGTTGAGGCATTCTGCAGGATGAGGCTGGAGCTTTCCGCCCGGCTGGTAGATTGAACGCCATGCCTCCTGCACGCGCTGTTGCACTTCGAGTAATTCGAATGTTCCGCGTTGGGTTCCGATACCCCGTTGAGCGGCCCGGTCAAGTGCGTGAATAATATAGGGGAGATGGCGATTCCCGTGCCCGAATAGCGTCATTTCCAGGCTGTGTGCGGTATTCGCCGTCAGTGGGCCGCGCATGGTCTCGCCAGGATACAGAACGAACGGGTGCGGCGCAGCATTGTATTTCCGCATTTTGCCGACGGCCGGATCAGGTGGGGTTTCAAAGATATACGGGTAGATACAGGTGCGATAGAGCAGACAGGGTTCACATTGCGGCTCGCGGGTGACGCAGACCAGTTTTTTTAGACTGTGGCCGAATGCGCCGCGCCAAGCGGAACCGGAATAGTCCGGCAGGCGCATGGCCCGGGTTGTTCGGAACCTGAACCGATAACGCGCCAATGGTAATCGCGGTTCGCTTGCTGCTGCTGAATTCATGGAAGGGTCCCGTTTCTTTGCATCGTAACCGGTTGCCCAGCGTGGTTCGACGTGAATCGCGTGTAGAAGTTGTGAAGCTACCGCGTTCAAAACTTTGCTTCAGGCGTATCTTATACTGAAACACTGTCGAAGAAACAGGTGGCAAGCTTATCATGACCACGGGTATCGTTGAGATTTTCCTGTAGAATCTGGGAGGAGTATGACGGAAGATCAACCCTGGATGACGGCGTTCCAGAACCCAGCCTGGAATTTCTCCCACGGTTGCCTGCTTTGTGGTTTCCTTGTGTTCCCGCTATAATTGGACTCATGCGTCGATTCCGTTCCATTTTTTCCTGGGTCGGTTGGGGGCTGGGCGTCGGCCTTCTTTTGTTGGGGCTGGGGTGTCAGTCCGACAAGCAGAAGTACCCGGAAGATCACGCTCGATTTGAGCGCATTATCAAGGCGGTTGAGGCCTTGCGCTCAGCGTATGAAGATCAAAATCCAGACGCCCTCGGGAAGTTACTGTTGACGTCGGAGGGGCTTCAACGTCTGCAACGCGACGTGCAAGGAGACGTTTCCGCGTATTCATCGATTTCCTTAACCTTGACCATTGAGCGAATATACATTCGAGACGAACGGGCAACGGTCAATATTCGGTGGGAAGGAAAGTGGCAACCGTCGTCCGAAGAAACGTTGGTGACGGATCAAGGACACGGAATATTGATCTGGAATGGCACACAGACCGTTTTGCTGGAGGACGTTGACGGCAACGTGCCGTTCGGGATGGCCGCAAGGCAGGCGATGTCTTCATCTTCTTAGGGATTGCCGATTTTTTCCATCCCCAATCTCCAATCTAAAATCCTCAATCTAAAATCTCCAATCTTCAATCTCAATCGTTCTATGAAGCACGCCGTCACGAAGTATACCTGGGGGCCGGAGGCCGACTTTTTGGTTATCGGGAGCGGGATTGCGGGATTGCGCGCCGCACTTGAATTGTGTGAGCACGGGCGGGTGCTCATCGTGACCAAAGGCAGTCGCTTCCAAAGTAATTCCATGTACGCACAGGGTGGCGTGGCCGTCGCGTTGAACGCTGAAGATAACGTGAATCTGCATTTCTCCGATACGATCAAGGCTGGGCATCAGCTTGGTCGTGAAGACGCGGCTCGCGTTCTGGTGGAGGAAGGGCCGACTCGTATTCAGGAATTGATCGCCTGGGGCACGGAATTCGATAAGGTCGGAGGCCAATTTGTTTTTGCCAGAGAAGGGGCGCATAGCCGAAGCCGGGTGCTGCGGGCTCGGGGCGACGCCACGGGACATGAAATGATTCGCGTGTTGCTGGAACGTGCCCGACAACGCTCGACCATTCAATGGTTTGATCGCCATTTTACCAAAGACCTGTTGGTTGCGGACGGCCGGTGTTACGGCGCGGTGGTGGTCAATGAAATTACGGGGGCGGTGCAAATCCTTCCATCGGCCGGCGTGCTCCTGACGACCGGCGGAGTGGGACAGATTTATGCCAGAACTACCAATACGGAAAACGCGACGGGTGACGGCATGGCGATGGCGTATCGGGCAGGGGCCATTTTGGAAGATATGGAATTTGTGCAATTTCATCCCACGGCGTTGTACCTTCCCTCCAGCCCACCGTTTCTTTTGTCCGAAGCCATGAGAGGGGAAGGCGGGGTCCTGCGCAATCGAAAAGGTGAGATGTTTTTGTCACGGTATCATCCCGCGGCTGAAATGGCCCCACGAGACAGCGTCGCACGGGCAATCTGGGCGGAAATGGCCTCTTCCCGGTCGCGCCACGTGTATTTGGACGTCACCCATTTGGGGAAAGCCTTCATCAGAAATCGGTTCCCCACGATTTATCGGACCTGCCTGCGGTTTGATATTGATATCACGGAGGAATGGATTCCGGTTTCCCCGAGCGCCCATTACGTTATGGGTGGCATTAAGGCCGGCATTGACGGGGAGACCTCCTTGGCTGGCTTGTTCGCCGCTGGAGAAGTCGCCTGCAATGGCGTCCATGGGGCGAACCGGTTGGCCAGTAATTCATTGTTGGAAGGGTTGGTGTTTGGATGCCGGGCCGCCAAGTCTGCGGCGTCTCTTCCTGCCGGGTCCAAGCCGGCTCACCTGAAAAGTCTGGCTGCGCGTTTTGTCACGGGTCCGGTCAGCACGTTGGACGACGGCGAAAAATTAAGAAATTCCCTCCGGCGGCTGATGTGGGAAAAGGTCGGGTTAGTCAGGACGGGCGATTCATTGGTGCAGGCGTTGGCCCAACTGTCTCGCTGGGACACGCAGATTCAGGGTTCTCTCCACGCGCGCGCCGACCTCGAAGTCAAAAACATGATTCAGGTTGCGCGGTGTATTACCGAAGCTGCCTTGGGAAGAGAACACAGCTTGGGGGCCCATTACCGGGAAGATTTCCCAAGTTGCAAAGGCTCGGTCTGGAAAACCCACAGTCAGATTCGGCTTTCAGCGCCGCTTACTTTTCCTTCAACGACCCGTCGGCAAGCCGGGTAACGTTCCGCCTCTACGTCGTCCCGTTGCTTCGACTCTGTTCCCGTAACATGAGCTCGTAGTGGTTTTGAAGGGTTTCCACCCATGATCCCGATGGGTTGCGGGAGAAGGGTCTCCCGTCAACGTTTGCCACCGGCAGAATGCCGAGCCCGCTACTGGTCAAGAAACATTCATCGGCTTCGTGCAGAACGTCAGGGGTATACCGGCCCTCTTGTGTCTGAAGGCCCAGGGTTGGGGCCGCCTCAAGGATGACCCCGCGCGTGATGCCCGGCAACACGCCGCACTCCAGCGAGGGGGTGTGCAGCACGTCACGTTGAATAAAAAAGACGTTGCTCATGGCACATTCGGCAAGATGGCCGTCAATGGTCAGCCGCAACCCCTCAAAGGCGCCCCGTTCGCTGGCTTCTTGTTTGGTTAAGAGATTGTTCAAATAGTTCAGGGTTTTGGCTTGTGTTGGATACGCACGTAGTGACGGCTTGCGGATCAGGATGATCGATACGCCGTTGCGCCGTTGTTGCGTCGTCACGTGAGGGAGGTGCCGGGGAAACAGCACCACCGTCGGGTTCCCTCCCTCCTCATCATGCGCCTCTCCCTTTCCCTCACCTCTCCCACTGGGAGAGGGCCAGAGTGAGGGGCTTCCCCGTGAAAGGGTCAGGCGAATCACCGCATGATTTAACTGATTGCGGTCAATGACTTGCTGAAAGACGTCGGGCCAATTCTTTTCAGGGAGAGGCAAGTCCAAGGCAATGGCTTGGCAGGAGCGGGTGAGTCGTGCCAGATGGCGAGTCAGCCAGACCGGAACTCCGTCATAGATTCGCACGGTTTCAAACACGCCGTCTCCATACAAAAATCCACGGTCGAACACGGAGATCCGAGCCTCGTCTTGGTCCACCATCCGGTCATTCAGATACACCCACACGTTTGCGTCCTCCAACGTCTCCCCTTCACCTTGGGCCTTTCCCACCAGGAGAGAGGGAACAGGCTTCAATCAGGGCTTGGGCTTTGTAGAGGGTTTCTTGATACTCACGATGGGGCTGGGAGTCCGCGACGATGCCGGCGCCGACTTGAAGGTAAGCCCGTTGCCGAGTCAACACCATGGTGCGAATGATAATGTTGAAGTCCAAGTCTCCGGTCCAACTCAGATACCCCAGCGAGCCGGTGTACGGCCCTCGCCGAACGGGTTCCAGTTCTTCGATGATTTCCATGCAGCGAATCTTAGGCGCGCCGGTGATCGTTCCTCCGGGGAACACGGAGCGAATGAGGTCCAGCGTCGTGCAAGAAGGCTTGAGGGTTCCGCTGACTTCGGAAACCAAGTGTGCCACGTGGGAATACTGTTCAATCGTCATGAACTCATCAACGTGGACCGACCCATAGTTACAGACTCGCCCGAGATCATTGCGGGCGAGGTCCACCAACATGACGTGTTCCGCCCGTTCTTTCTTATCAATCCGGAGGGTATCAACCAAGGCATGATCTTCAATCGCCGTGCGACCGCGCGGTCGCGTGCCGGCAATGGGGCGCATGTTCACGTGGCTGCAGGCGAGCCGTACCAGTCGTTCCGGAGACGAGGACACTAAGGCAAGGTTCTCGGTTACGAATAAACCGGAAAAAGGCGAAGGATTCACGCTTCGCAGACGGTGATACAAGGTTTGGCCGACCGCCTGAAGTGAATGGTCCTCTGCCGGATGGAACTCCACGGAAAATCGGTGGGACAGGTTGGCTTGATAAATGTCGCCGGCACGGATGAAGTCCTGGCACCATTGAACGCGCTGGACATATTCCCGTTCTGATTGCGTGGCCTGAATACTGTGGAAATCAAGGGTACCCCCTGACCCCCTTCCCCCACTGGGAGAGGGCAGGGGTGAGGGGGAGGGTGAACCGAGAGCCCGTTCAAGCTCGGCCATTCGCGTCGCGCCTTCGCGGCACAAGGCATCATGGGATTCCGAGAGAAGCCGGTCAGGAGCCGGGGTGAACAGAATATGGAGCATGTGCGTCTGGTGATCAACGGCGACCAGTAAATCAAAAAACAGAAATTCCAAATCCGGCAACGATGGGTCATGGACTGCGAGAGAAGGGAGCGGTTCATAGTGTCGAACAACGTCGTAACTCATGTATCCGACGGCTCCACCGATAAACGGCGGCAGGAAGGGAGAGCGGGGAACAATGGACGGGCTCAGGAACTTCAATAAGGCGGGGAGGGTATCCCCGTGATGCTGCGTTTTTCCTTGTGCCGTTTCAAGGGTATAGTGTCCCCGTCCTCCGGAAAAAATGAGGTACGGGTTGCTGGCCAGAAAGGAATAGCGGGCTGAACCCCAAGGCCCTTTCCCGCTTTCAAGCAGCACCGACGGTCGGCCGGGGGCGGCCATCCGTTGATAGAGTGTCCATGGACTGTCGTCAATCAAGGATTTGGTCCGGGTCAGCGGAAAAACTCCCGCGTCCTTGATAATCGAAGAACGAGAAGGAAGAACGGACTGGCCCATGGTCATGAGAAGTCAGGGTGTCGGGGACGCGGGACGGCCCGGGAGCAAGACGGCTTTACCATGCGCGGGCCGTTCCTTTTTTGTCTATCATAGCGGGAGTCGGGAGGGAGAGAAAGCCCCTGCTTGAGAAAGCTTGCCCTGAGCCTCGAAGGGTGAGAGTGAGAAGGACGGTTGTCTCTACGATCAAGTTGACAATATTATCGACGTTCTGTTTGAATGATGCCCCCGAATTTGAGGACGAGTGCCATGCCTTCATCACCTGATCCCTTGTATGCCGGGTTAGGCCAAGCCGTGCGAATGGGGACGGAGTTGCTGGCCGCGCTGATGGTCGGTGGCGGATTAGGTTGGGTCGCTGACTCCTATGTGTTTTCGACTGACCCGTGGGGGATGGTGGTCGGCCTCATTCTCGGCTTGATTGCGGGTGTGCGCAACGCCTACCGGAGTGCCCAACGCTTGCTCTGAGCCTCGAAGGGTTGGATCAATCGTCACGTTTCCACTGACGCGAACACGAGGGTTTTTTTGGAACATCCACTCCATCCTTTTGAACTGCACACGATTATTCCCCTGTCGCTGTTCGGCCTCGACGTTTCAATCAACAAGGCCGTGGTCATGATGTTCCTGGCGGTGGGACTGATCGGGGGCTTGATGCTCATGGCGCGTTCGTCGGGATCGCTTGTCCCCACCAAATTGCAAAGCCTGGCTGAAATGCTGGTGGAGTTTATTCGGGGGATGATTCACGAAACCATGGGGCCGGAAGGGATGCGGTTTTTTCCGCTCATCGCCAGCCTCTTTTTGTTTATTTTGTTTTGCAATCTCCTGGGACTGATTCCCGGCTCCTATACGGTCACCAGTCAACTCGTCGTGACCGGCGTCTTTGCTTTGAGCGTGTATGCCCTCAGTCTCGTCGTCGGGCTGAAATTACACGGGGCAAAGTTTTTGGGCATTCTCGTGCCCCCCGGGACTCCCGGTTGGTTGGTGCCACTCATGGTTCCCATTGAATTGATTAGTCAATTGGCGCGTCCTATTTCCTTAGCGGTGCGATTGTTTGCCAATATGACCGCGGGGCACGTCATTCTCGGGGTCCTTTTTGGATTGACAATCAGTGGTGGGTTACTGATTGGATGGCTTCCCTTTTCCTTTACCGTGGCGTTGTACGGATTGGAATTGGGAATTGCCTTTATTCAAGCCTATATCTTTACGATTTTGACGTGCGTGTACATGGGAGATGCGTTCCATCTCCATTAACCGGAACAATTCTTGGTCTTCTTGTTATTCACGATCTCACGAGGGAGAAGAACACACCATGGATTCTGCAGCTTCAGCATTATTGGGAATGGGTCTCGCGGCCGCGGGCTTTGCCGGCGCGGGCGTGGGCATCGGGTATATTTTCGGAAAAATGATTGAGGCCGTGGCCCGTCAACCGGAAGCCGAGGGACGGGTGGGCAAGTACATGTGGATCGGGTTTGCCTTAGTGGAAGCGATCGCCCTCTATGGATTGGTCATCGCCTTTATCATCATGGGTTTGAGAAAATAGGCTTGCCCTGAGCCTCGAAGGGATTCGACCATGCCTCAATTTGACAGCCAGTTCTTTTCGTCCCTGATCTTTTGGGAACTCATTTCGTTCGGCATCCTTGTCTGGATTCTCTACAAGTTTGCGTTTCCGCCGATTCTTGAAGCCCTGGAGACTCGCGAACGAACAATTCGCGGCAGTATTGAACAGGCCGAGCAAAATCGACTGGCCGCTGAACAGCGTCTACAAGCCTACGAAGCCAAACTCAGCGGGGCCACTCAAGAAGCCGAGGCAATCGTGGCGGCAGCCAAAGCCAAAGCTCAGCGTCTCTTAGAGGAAAACGAGCAGCGGTTGCGAGCGGAGTCCCAGCGCATTCAGGCCGAAACCGCACGGGAAATTGATCGGGAGCGACGAAAAGCCCTCCAGTCCATTCGCGGTGAAGCGGCTGATATGGCCTTGCTGGTCGCGGAAAAAGTCCTGGCGCGAACCCTCTCCGATGCCGACCATCGTCGTCTGGCACAAGAAGCCTTACACGCCGTGGATGCCAATGAATCTGTAGATTGATAAAAAAGGAAAAGAAATGAGAAAGGACGGCGTCAATGCCGCCTTTGATCTTATCCTGAAAGAGATGGATAAGGTCACCGCCGAGCGCAAGTCCGAGATTACACGGAAAACAGAGCTGGGCGATACGATGAAGTGAAAGAGGAAGTGGGTGCCTGCGATAAATTGTCTGAATTTTTCGACAAAATTTCCGATCTCCGCGACCGATAGAAAAAGAGGTTGGAGGAAATTGCTCATCGGCTCGGCATGAAAATCAAAGTCGAAACTGTTTCTCGATAAAGAGATAAAGAAAAGCTGAGCCGCTCCCCGAAAATCCCGTCAGTCTGTCATCACTCGAATTTTCTTTCGCCTCTTCCTGTCATTCCCGCCGGGGGTTAGCGGGAATCCATTCTCAGATTAAGATTTTCGGATGGATGTTTACTTGTGCTCGCGTGGCCTCACGAAAACGGGGGAAAGAGTCTGGATTCCCGCTTAAAAATTGCGGGAATGACAAGATGGTTATCTATGTTGTCGGCAATTCAACGTTCTATAACGTTCTCGTTCCCGTTGAGCAGATATATGCGGAGATGTTGTCCCAACTTGGATTTTCCAACGTGGAATGTGTTCCCCTTAGGAAACGGAACTCCAAGAAGGAACTGATCGAGTTCGATGTAAGGGCGCGTTGGCGGTAGTTTGGATGCTTCGGCCAATTACCTCACGCCGCCTCCCGGCCGATAGCTTTCCAGGTCTATGGTCACGAATTGAAACCCAAGGGTTTTCAATCCTTGGGTAATTCGGTGGCGTCGAGTGGGCTCAAGAAATTGGGACAACTCCTTGGGGTCCACCTCAATGCGGGCGATGCCCTCATGGTCGCGGACGCGAACCTGCACGAATCCTTCCTCTTTTAACAAGCGTTCGGCTTTGCCCACGCGTTGCAATTTCTGTTCGGTAATCCTCATGCCTCGAGGAATTCGAGAGGACAGACAGGCAGCCGCGGGTTTGTCCCAGTTGGATAATCCCAAGATTTTTGCCAGGGTGCGAATATCGGCCTTCCCAAAGCCGGTTTCCACCAACGGGCTGCGAACGCCAAACTGTTGGGCCGCCTGTATCCCCGGTCGATCATCGCCCAGATCGTCGACGTGGGTGCCATCGACAATCGTGGTCATTCCCGTTTTTTCTTTGATAGGATCAAAGAGTCGATACAGATCGCTTTTACAATGATAGCATCGCGTGGAGTCGTTTCGGACAAAATCTGCACTGGTCAGTTGATTTGTTGAGGCCACGATCAATTGGACCCCCAGTTCGTCACTCAGCCGTTGAACCGCATCCAACTCCTCAGGCGGCAAGGTGGGAGACTCCGCGGTGACGGCAATGGCCCGAGCGCCTAACGCGTCCGAAGCCATTTTGAGGACGAGTGTGCTGTCCACCCCGCCGGAAAACGCGACTAACGCGCCCTCCAGACCTTGAAAAAAATGACGGAGTGCTTCGGTTTTGCTGCGAAGGTCTTTGGTCATGGGAACACGCGGCAGTGGCCGTTCGTCGCGTGAGTCAATCTGTATAGGAGACGCTGCCATTGTTCAATCATTCAACTAACGTTCCCAAGTTGACCACACGCTCCGAACACGTCTGGTCCACGACTTTTCCGAACGAACACGTCATACCCCTTTTGCCTCAGGATTGTTTGAAAGGCCGTGATTGCCGTCTCCGTCGGTCGCCGGAACGGGCTATTGGGAAATGCGTTGAAGGGGAGAAGGTTGATTTTACAACGAATGCCTTGCAGTAGTTGGCCGACTCGTTTGGCATCCTGCGGGGAATCGTTTTCCCCTCCTAACAAAACGTATTCAAACGTCAACCGACGGTGAGGTGGCAAGGGGTAGGCCCGGCAAGCGGCGAGCAGTTCGGGTAAAGGGTGTAAGCGATTCATCGTCGGCATCAGCCGGTCCCGTTGCTCAGCAGTTGAGGCATTTAATGAAACGGCCAGATTCACTCCGAGGTCGGCAATGGCGTGAAGTCGTTGGGAAAATCCCGCGGTGGAAATCGTCAGGCGTTTTTTGGGGAAGCCCATCCCCCAGTCGGCGTTGGTCAGCCGAATCACGGCGTCCGACACTTCATCGAGGTTGGCGAGGGGTTCGCCCATGCCCATGAACACCAGAGACGTTATACGCCCGTCGGGTTCAAGCACGTCCCGGGCCGTCAACACTTGATCGACAATTTCATGTGCTTTCAGGTTTCGCGTGAGGCCCATGTGTCCCGTCAAGCAGAAACCACAGTCGAGCGTACACCCGACCTGGGTTGAGACACATTGCGTCAGACGTCTCCCTTCCGGAATCAGGACACTTTCAATCGTCAGGCCATCCTCCAACGAAAGCAGGAATTTTTGAGTCCCGTCGACGCTTTTCAAAATATGAGGGGACTGCAACCGTCCGATGTCGGCCAGACTTCTAAGGGCTTCCCGGTCGATCAGTGAAAGATTGCTCATCTGGTCAATATCGTGAACGCCGTGTTGGTAAATCCACTGGAGGATTTGCGTCGTCCGATAGGCTGGCCACCCCAGACGTGCAACGAGGGAGGCCATGTTCTCAAAATTCAGAGCAACGAGATTTGTCAGAGGAGCAGTCACAATGGACATGGCAGGGTGAGTGAGAAAAACAGGCTACCACAGGTGAAAAAATGACCACAAGCAATTTGGCAACATAAATGGTTTCTATATATTGAGTAGATAAAGGAAACACAACCATATATAGGCTTATAAATATTGCATCAGAGCAAGTTCATATACATATGAATGTGAAAATAATTATATTGACGATAAATAAAACAGCTTGCTTAAAATAATTTTTTATTGACATGCTTTGACTGTAATGTTAAAAGCAAGAAAATAATTGAAGATTGCTTATGCAAAACGTCAAAGATGAATTAAAGGATATCAAAGATATCAGTGTTGGGCTTGAGCAGCGCATTACGGCTTATGAGACCAAGCTCAAGGATTCGAAGGAACAAAGGGAGAGGCTCAATGAAGAAATTGCGACCATTGAGAAATATTTGGAGTTGGCGAAGACTTTATACCGGGTTGAAGCTGACAAGGCGAAATTGGCCAGTCTCTCCAGTCAAATCATTTCGGATGAAACCGGCGTGCCGCCTTTGCCGGTCACTGACGTTACGGATCAATCCAGGGAACTTCTTCTTGGACGAAGTAAATATGTCGGAATGAGTGTCCCGGATGCGGCGTTCATTATTTTGCAGGAATCGCGACGGCCGATGCATGCCAAAGAATTGTGTCAACGTCTCATTGAGGGAGGGATGCAAATCCGCGGGAAAACACCCGTCACGTCAATTGCCACGTCCCTCAAGCGCGACCCGCGTTTCAACAAAGTTGCCCCGAATACATTTGGAATTATTGAGCAACCTGAAAAAACCCTGAACCAAGCCGTCTAAAATCAAAGGGATTGCGTTGAGTCGGCAACGAGGTCGAGAGAGCAGGATACCGTGGGTCGTTGCTCATGACCATTCCCATAACCTTGGAAGGAGGTGAGATCATCGTGGCTCCAGCTAAGAAAGCTGCTAAGAAGAAAGCACCCGCCAAGAAAAAGGCGCCTGCCAAGAAAAAAGCGCCTGCTAAGAAGAAAGCACCCGCCAAGAAGAGATAAGTTCCCCTCCTTTCACGGTTATACCGCTGGGAGTAGAATGGTCTGCTCCCAGCCTTCCTTACGTTGTTCAGTCGACTCGTGGAAATGAGTCGGTTGGTTGTGCGAGAGTGTCTTGTGAAGACGGCCTTGAAAGGGTATCCATTCAGACCTCTTGCCGTCTCGTTCCCGTGATCCGTCCAGCCCGTTTCTTTCAACGGATAAAAGAAGAAAGGGAGGACTCGCTCGACCGATGCACATTGGCGTCTTGATCTCCGTCCCGCTTTTGGAATTCGTCGCGGCCCGGCGACTCCAATGGCGTCTGTGTGATGAACGGATCGCGGATCGTCAGACCGATACCTTGGTGCTCGTGGAGCATGATCCGGTCGTGACGTTAGGACGAACCACGAAAGCGGAACATTGGAACGGGCAAACTCACAGGCTCACCGACCGAGGCATTCAGGTGATTGCATGTGCGCGAGGAGGGTCGGTGACCTATCACGGCCCCGGGCAGATTGTAGGCTATCCGATTCTGCGTCTTCGGAATTTTTGCTCAGGCCCGAAGGTCTACGTGCGAATGTTGGAGGACGTGCTCGTTCGGGTATTGGCTGACTGGAACATCGAAGGGCAACGAAGGGAAAAATTCGTGGGCGTGTGGGTGAGGGATCCCCGTGATTCAATGGCCCCCTTCGCCAAGATCGCTGCCATGGGGGTCAACATTTCTCGTGGTGTGACCCGATACGGTTTCGCGTTGAACGTGACAGTGGATCTTGAGCCGTTTCACTATATTGTTCCGTGCGGCATTGTCGATTGCCGGGTGACGTCAATGGCGGAGGTGTTAGGAACGGGACCCGACTTACAACGTGTCCGAAATCGGATTGCCCATCATTTTGCTCAAGTGTTCGACGTAGAGTGGACGGAACAATTCACCGACGTTCCGCCTCACCTTCGCCCTGCTCCTTCTTCACAGTCCCCAGCCTCCGCTGACGTGGACGTTGGTTCCCGTGACGTATCGCGCTCCATCTGACAACAGGTAGCGGACGGCGGAGAGCGTATCCTTCACGTCGCCGATGTACCCCGCGGGAATTTTCTTGGCCATGCCGTCGAGTTCCCCGGGCGGTGCGCTGCCTGAGTCAATAAATCCCGGTGAAATCGCGTTGACCGTAATCCCATCCGCGGCCAACATCCTGGCCAACGTTCGCGTCAGAACGAGAATGCCGACCTTGGCAATATAATGCGCCGTGACCATGGGTTGGGCTTCCATCTTGTCCGCGTTGGCCATGCTGAACGAAATAATGCGACCGTAGTTGCGCGTTTTCATTCCCGGTGCCACGGCTTGGCCTAAATAAAAAACAGGGTGAAGGTTGTTGGTGAACATGTCATCCCAACCTTTCGGGGTTTCTTCAAACAAATTGACGCGATGATAAGGCCCTGCCGCGTTGATCAAAGCATCGATCTTTGTCCATTTTTCTTCAACCCGCTTCACCAGTTCCCGACAGGCTTTAGGATCAGAGACGTCGCTGCGGATGGCGATGCCTTGCCCGCCGAGTTCGATGACGGCCTTCGTGGTTGCTTCTGCATCCCGTTCACTGGTTCGATAGCAAATGGCGATGGCCCATCCCTGCGCGGCAAGGTCCAGCGCAATGCCTCGTCCAATACCCCTTGCACCTCCCGTGATGAGTGCCACTTTGGGTTCCATCAACAGTTCTCCTGCACGGCCTGAGGAACGTGGATTGAGAAATCGCCAATCAGCAATCCACAATCCGATGTCTTTGGATCAACGTTTGAAATACGTTGGCCGTTCGAATCGACAGTTTCCGTTTTCCGGTTCCGGTTGTTTCACGCACAAAGGCCTGCAAGTCGTCCACGGTATCAATATCACGTTTCGGATCCAGCAGCGCGACGGTGAGCCCGAGGCGTTCAGCTTGAGCGAGGCTCTGGGTCAGCACGCGATCCGTTGACCACGGGATCGCAGCAAAAAGTTCCGGCGTGGGATTTTTGATGCCAATCAAATAGTAGCCTCCGTCTTTCGTCGGACCGAACACCACGTCATTCGATTGCAACGCCTTTTGCGCGTGCGTATAGGTCTGGGTGGAAAGATCGGGAATATCCGTTCCGACCAACAACGCGGACGAGTATCCACGGTTGAGGACGGTCGTGAGGGCGTGGTTCATGCGCTGTCCAATATCCTCGCCCGCTTGGTCGTACAGGTGAAGGCGATGCCGGGTCGCGAGGGTTTGAAAAAACGGATGATCTCTTCCGGGCAGGCAAGCCAGGGACCTGTCGAATCCCCGAAGGGACCGTGTGTTCTCCACCGCATCCATGACCAGGCTTCCGTGCAGACTGGCGGCTTCATCCGGCGTCAGGGGCGGGCACATGCGCGTTTTGACTTCTCCGCGTATCGGAGCCTTGGCAAAAATAATGATCGCGTCTGCCCCCGCGGACGCGGGGAGCGCATCGGTTTGCCTGTTGTCGCCGCGCCGCCGCGACTGAGAGGGTTTACCTGATCGGGGCATACAATCGATGCAGAGTCTGAGGGTTTACGCCGACCCAGTACAACAAGCGAAGAAGCCACATTTGCAGAATGGTGCGAAGAACCCCTTGTTGTTCCCATCGCCGGAACGACGTGGTCACCTTGGGACGTAAGGCGGCCACGGCCCCTACCCGTTTGAGGCGCTGCGTAAACTCGACGTCCTCCATCAAGGGAACGTCGGCAAATCCATCCAGATCGTGAAAGACGGATCGGCGCACGAACAGAGCCTGATCACCGGTGGCAATGCCCGACCACCGTGATCGCCAGTTCATCATGTGACTGATGACCCAGGCCCACCCTCGATCATCCTCGAACTGCACGTCAAACCGCCCCCCGACGTATTTGGGGTCGTCCATGACGCGTTCGATTTCGTGTTTGGCCTCCGATGGGAGATGGGTATCGGCATGAAGAAACAACAGGACGTCGGATTGAACTGCCTGAGCGCCGGCATTCATTTGTGCGGCTCGCCCACGATCCGATTCAATGACGTGGGCGGGTTGCTGGCTGATGCCACTCAACTGGCTCCGCGCAATGGATACGGTCTGATCGTGACTCCCGCCGTCGACGATGATGACTTCGGTAAATCGAAATTGTCGAAGATAGAGGAGCGTCCGTGGGAGGACCCGTTCTTCGTTCAAGGTTGGAAGAATGATTGCGATGGAGGCGGGCATGGGGTGTTGCGTTGATCGTGCCTTCTTGTTTGCGGTCACCACGTCGTGCGGCACGAACGACCGCCTGGGGGAACCCGATCACCGAGAGTTTGACGGCTTCTTCGGGTTTTGAAACATAAAATAGACCACCATCGCAATGGTGCCCCAGTAAATGACGTATTTATGCCAGAACAACACTTCCCCAAGTTGGAGGAATCCCAGGATGCAGACGATGCACAATCCAATCACCATGTACCGGACGGAGGAGCTTTTCACCGAAGAATGCGCCCAGAGGGCAAGGCCGGAAAAATACAAGATCATGGGAAAGATGGTAATCTCCGCACCGGTACTCGCGGACAGGAAGACTTGGATAAACCCCACAAAGACCATCGCGGAGCCCACCATCTTCATGGCCACTCTCATTTGCAGGGCTTCATGCGCTTCCTGATCAACTTCCGATTCCGAACTCGGTGGACCTACGGGCACGCCGGGAATTTGGCGCGTCGGCGGTTCAGACGGGTCGGACGTTTCTTGAGCGTTCGGCTTCGGCTCCGGCGACATGATTACCACTTGAAATGTTTACTAAGCGTGAGCCCTTGTTGGTGATAGCTGGAGCCGATTAAAGCCCCGTACCCGTGTTTGGGCGGTTCTAACATGTGTTCATACACGACCTTAAAAAACGTCTGGCCGTCGTGAATTAAAAACGGGACGTCATGAGGTCTGACTTCGAGCACGACCTGTGTCCCTTTTCTGTTGCCCGCTCCAAATCCGGGATCAAAGAATCCCGCGTAGTGTGTGCGCAGTTCACCACACGCAGCCTCATAGGCGACCATTTCCGCTGCGTACCCCGTCGGCACGGTAATACGCTCCTTTGAGGCCAAAATATAAAACTCTTCGGGCTCGAGCAAGAGCGTACTGTTGGGGTGTCGGTAAATGGGTTCCCAAAAGTCACATGCTGAATAGTGTCCAATTTTTGAAAGATCGATCACGTGACTATTTTTTTTTGCCCGATATCCCACAATGGCGTTGCTGGCTTCTTCCCCCTCCAGGTCAATGCGCAAAAACAGACCGCGGTCCACCCGAACGTCTCGGGCGGCGAGCGGACGGGCCTCCGTCGGGTCGTCGTGTTGATGGTAGAGGAGTTTGGTTGAGCGGTGCAGGGCTCGCAGTTGAGAGTCGGAGACCGTGGAACGACCGGTCAACAGTCGAAGTTGGTTTAAGGCTAACCCCGTCTCCACGCGAATGGTAAACGATCGAGGCACGATCTCCAGATAGAGGGGGCCGTGGTATCCCGGGCGGACTTCGTCAAATCCCACGTTGAGGTCCGTGATGACTCGCGTGAAAATATCCAGCCGCCCCGTCGAACTTTTGGGATTGGCCCGTCCGCGAACGTCTTTGGGCAGGGACAGGTGCTCTAATAACGGGACCAGATACACGTGGCCCTTTTCGAGAATGGCACCATGGGTGAGGTCGATGTCATACATCACCAGATCAGACTGATACAGGTCCGGCACGTTCAATTGTGTGCTGATTTCCGAGCGTTCAGGGAGAAAGCTGCTCAATAACCGATACGCCTTTTTGCCGAGACGCAGATCTAAACTGGCTGGCTGGATTTGTCGATCAGTCATAGCAGGCGAGGCGTGAATCGTGTCATCCCGGATGAGTTTCCTCAGGTGGGTGTCAGGCAGAATGCCTCGTTTGAGATCGGAAGCCATCGTTACCCGTCCATGGCTCCGTTGCTGCACAGCCCCCCAAGCATTGACGTGCCCACCATGGGCAGCTCGCGCGTGCGGCTTTGGTCAGGCTGCGGGTAGTAGTAGGTCTTATTTTCATAGTTTTTGAGCAGGGCGCCGTTTTCATCCAGATTCAACACGTAGTCACTGGGCAAGAGTGGAATTTTTCCTCCTCCACCGGGCGCGTCGATCACAAAGTGCGGAACGGCCATTCCGCTGGTATGGCCCTGGAGGGCCTGAATGATTTTCAATCCGGTGTCCACGGTCGTGCGGAAGTGGTTGGTCCCCTTGGTCAGATCGGCCTGATACAAATAATACGGCTTCACGCGGGCCAGCAGGAGCTGGTGCATCAGCCGTTTCATGACTTCCGGGTCATCGTTGACGCCGTGCAACAACACGGTTTGTGCACCAAGCGGCACGCCGGCATCCGCCAAGCGACCACAGGCTTCTTTGACTTCCGGCGTGAGTTCATCCGGATGATTAAAATGCAAATTCATGTAGATCGGATGGTACTGTTTGACGATGTCGCACAGCTCGGGAGTAATGCGTTGGGGTAACGTTCCGGGAACACGCGAGCCCAACCGTATGAGTTCTAAATGTGGAATGGCGCGAAGCGCCTTCAAAATGCGTTCGATCAGGTGATCCGGCAACAACAACGGGTCTCCCCCGGATAAGATGACGTCTCGGACTTCCGAATGGTCACGGAGATACGCGACGGCTTGATCCAATTCGCCTTTCTTCAAAAATCCCGGTTTGCCGACCAATCGTTTGCGCGTACAAAATCGACAATAGATCGGGCATTGATTCGTGACCATCAAGAGCACGCGGTCCGGATAGCGATGGACCAGGTGCGGCACGGGACTATCAGTGTCTTCTTCCAAAGGGTCATCCGGCGCGGCAAAATCTTCCATTTCAACGGACTCGGGAACGACCTGTTTCCAAATGGCGTCCCCTTTTTCTTTTATCATGGACAGCACCGTGGGCGTAATCCGCATGGGATAGGGGCCCACGACGGACTCCACTTCTTTTGGATCCACGCCTAAGCGTTTGGCCAGATCTTTGGGTTTGGTAATGCTGTCGGCTAAGGCGCGTTTCCAATCATCCATCAGTCAGTTCTCCTCAATGGTGGTGAACTCGTCGATCCGGTTCAGCAAGGCCGCACCTCTCAGGGCGTGGTTCTCTCGTAGACCTGTATGAAGCTCTTTACGTGTTTCAGACAACGGAGTCGAGATAGTTCAGGATATCTTGGGTGTCGGTCAAGACCGTGTCTCCATCAACCAACACGGGCACGTAGTATTGTCCGGACACGGCAAACAGTTGTTTTCTGAATGGGCGGACGTCGGGAACGATAACACGTTCATACTCAATCTCCAACTCATCCAATCGGCTTCGAACCAGGGTGCATTCCGGGCACCACTCCGTGTGGTACAAGGTCATCAATGGCGCGTTCTCTCAATCAGCAGGCTTCAGCCCGGTTTGGTTGTGTTGAAGAAGAAAGCGAACAGGGCGCGAGAATCCGCGGCGCGTCATCCACATCCGTCCGTGGCATCCCCTTGTCGTGCCGCAGTCTTTCTGGCGACGTTGTGACGATAGCTGTCAATGTCGAAGACTCGGGCACTCGGAAGCAAGACCTTCTTGACAAGCGTCGCCAAGACGTCGTGTCGATGACCAACGAACTCAGCGCCATAAATGGACATGGCCATGCGTTCACCTATGAACTTGTTGATGACTCTGCGCTCCCGCCGGACGCGGCACCTCTTTCGAAAGAGGCTGTCCGGTTGCATGCGCCGTGTCACGGCGGTCCGCACGGCCGACGACACGTCCTCCTCACTGATCCAGTCCAATCCGAGAGGCTTCGTCTTGATCTCTTTCAGGAGTTCAAGACGATCAGTTGTATACATGTCTACGTGCGACATCAGTCCCCCCGGTTTGAGCACCCGAGCGACCTCCAAGAAGAACTGCCGCAGGTCGGTGTAGGAATGAGAACTCTCGATATTGATCACGACATCGAACGTGCCGTCGCCGAACGGCAATCGCTGGGCGTCTCCACACTGGAACTCGATCCCTTTCCGCGCCACACGGGCGCGTGCGCGCCGGATCGCCCGCTCCGAGATGTCAACGCCGACGTAGTGTCGAGCACCCACGACGCGCGAGAGGAAGTTGAGTCCCTCGCCAAGCCCACAGCCGACTTCCAGAATGGACTTGTCCACGTAGTCGTCTATGTCCACTGGAAGCTGCGACAACGCGTAGAAGTAGAGTTCCTCCGAGAAACCGTCGGTGTCGTACTCATTGAAATGCGGCAGAAGCTGCTCGATCTGCTGTCGGACATCCGGCCGATCCATGCCCCAGTTCCAGATGTCGCCCTTGAGTGAACGCGATGCCACGAGGTCGTACATCGAGGTGATGCTCCGCTGGATCCTGCGCTCCTCCCCCACGCCCCACGCCTCGTGACCGCAATTGATGCGGTTGATTCCAGCGAAGAAGTTCGTGAGCAGCGTCTTCGTATCCATGGTCCTTCACACGGTTGCGACGATTGAGGTGGTCCCGGTTGTTCAGAACCTATCACAAAATCGTATTCCGCGCATTCAGTTTATGGATGAGAGAACCGGGCACGTTGAAAACAAAAGGGTTACACATACTCAATCTCCAACTCATCTAATCGGTTTCGAACCAGGGTGCATTCCGGGCACCACTCGGTATGATACAAGGTCATCAAGTGCGCGTTCTCTCAATCAGCAGGCTTCAGCCCTGTTTGGTTGTGTTGGAGAGGGAAGTGAACACGGCGCGAGAATCGCGTCCCTCATGCCATGGATCACTTTTTTATCCTTTGGACAAATTGTCGCCAGGATCCCGCCAAGCGTCACGTCCTCCCCGGAAACAAAATAGTAAGGCGACAGTCGAGCACGTCCGGTCATGGGAACAAGCTGTTGCCGGCGATCGTCGAAATACGTCACATCAAACGGTCGGCCTTTGTGAAAAACCTGTAACACGTAGGGTGTCGAGGTAAAAGAGTTCAGCGCGTGCTCCAATGCTGCGGCCCATTCGGACCGTGGAAGATCATGCCCCATGATGACGCCCCGACTGCCCCACGCCAGTTCTGAAAAGCCCGAAGGTTTCAAGACAAATTGCCGTTGTTTTTGTGTGCCCTGGCCCAATTGGCGCCAATCGGCGATGGCCGTTCCCTCAAGCGATAAATTCGGGATGACCGCGGACGGAGGAATGGGACGAGGATCAATCACCCAGGTTTTGGGGATGACGTGCAACAGCGCATCGAAGGTATCCGGACCCAATGCCTCAGACCAGAACTTTTCCAACAGCGGATGGTGGAGAAGCGCGAAGGCCGACTTTTCTTCCATCCATGGTTTATACGGCGGGGTGATGCTCACGTGACCTTTTTTGACACTGTACATGAGTAATTCAATCTTTGGAATATTTTTGAGATCAAAGAGTTCAAAGAATCGATAGATGAGCGAGATCGGTTTTTCCCCGGACGGAGTCGAGGCGAACAACCTCTCTTCCGTGAAGCGAAGATCGCGAGGATGCACGCAATAGGTTTCCATGCCGCCGGCGAGCAGTTGAGACGCGACCCAGGTCATTTCGTTGCGGTAATCCTCCGCTTCATCAGACACCACGATGGCGAGGCATCCTTCCTGGTCGCGTCGCTGACTCTCAAGCATCTTGGCAAAGCCTTCGATCATGCCGTTGGAACCGCCAATGAGCGCATGGCCCAAGGCTCCATATGCGTGGGAGAGACTCCCCGTGGTTCCAATGCCTCCCGGGACCGAGTCAAGTTCCGTAATGGCCATCCCCGTTTCAGTGGGAATGATATCAGGGCGAATCACGTGCGGCACTGCATCCCGAAATCGTTTCATCCGGGCATAGTCCAACAGAGCGTCGGGCTTTCCTTGATCCAGATAGTGATGAATCCAGACGGGCTGATGACCCTTGAGACTCTGGAGATACAGCCGATTGAGTGCTTGAGAAAAGGCCCAGAGTTGGGGGCCCAGTTTTTGGAAAAATGCCACGTCGCGGTGAGTCAATGGAAAAGGCGTGGGTGAGAGACGCCACGCAGGGTCTGATGGGAATATCCCTCCTGCCTGAAGCGCCCGTTGGACGGAAAGGCATGGCTGCCGTTCCTGATTGAAGCGTTCCGTTGGGTCGGGAGATAAGGCGAAAGGGAGCACGACGTCTGCACGTATTTGAATCACGGAACCTTCAGACGATAGGTGAGCCATGTGAGCAATACGCGAGAAGAGATGCCCTTCCCGGTTTTCCTAGAATGGATGCGGGAAAATGCGCCTTAAGGCATGCCCTGAGCTTGCCCTGAGCCTCGAAGTGCCTCGAAGCGTTCATCATCATTCACAATGATGGTACCATGGCACCTTTCAGGTAAACAAGATTGATTGGTGCTTCGTGACTCGATAGGCAAAGCCCCTTCCTGTCTTGTCCATTGTCCGGACCCCACGTATAATGCGTCGGTCAGAAGGAATCGCTTCATGATGAGAGAGGAAAGGCCGTGAAAGGGCAGGAACTGGATATCAACCGCTATCGGATACACGAAGCGCCCTTCTATGAAGAGGTCAACGGCGAAATCGAGTTAGCGACGATTGCGGCCCGCACCACCATGCCGGTGATGCTCAAAGGTCCGACCGGCTGCGGAAAAACCCGGTTTGTGCAATACATGGCCCATCGGTTGGGGCGACCGCTGATTACGATCTCGTGCCATGAAGATTTAACCGCGTCGGATTTGGTGGGGCGCTATCTGCTCAAGGGTGATGAGACCGTCTGGGTTGATGGGCCGTTGACCCTTGGGGTGAAGCATGGGGCCATTGTGTACCTGGATGAGATCGTCGAAGCCAGAAAAGATACCACGGTGGTGGTGCATCCCCTGAGTGACGACCGCCGGTTTCTTCCGATTGAGAAGCGCGGCCAGATTATCGAAGCGGTTGATGACTTTCTGCTCGTAATTTCCTACAACCCGGGCTATCAGAGCGTCCTCAAAGAGTTAAAACAAAGCACGAAGCAGCGATTTATGGCGATTGACTTTACCTATCCGCCCGCGGAGGTTGAAGCGAAGATTATTGAACATGAAGCCGGCGTCTCCAAAGACGTAGCCAGCCGACTCGTGAAACTTGGGACGAAGGTGCGGAATTTACGCAACCATGGGCTGGAAGAAGGCGTGAGTACGCGATTGCTGATTTACGCCGGAACGTTGATCCGGCAAGGGATCTCACCCGAACGAGCATGCGAAGCCGCAGTCAGTCGGCCCATCACCGATGACGTCGATATGCACCGCAGTATTCAAGAACTGGCCAAGGCGATTTTTTAAGACGTCCTCGTCACTCACGTCGACTCTCCGCGAAGGGAGGTGCGAGATGAACAAGACGGTCTCTTCCCGATTCATTCACAGTCTGCTCCTTCTCCCGGCCATTGTCGTGCCGGCCGTCGGCTGGGGAGAAGAAGAGAAAAGCTTTACCCTGAAGCCCGCCGCCATGGAAAGTGAAGGCGCCGTGGTGGGGCAGACCAAATTGCTGGCCTTGGATCAGACAAATTGGCAGACGCCGCAATCGGCCTTCAAATGGATTGCCATGGCCCGAGACATGACCACGCCCTGGGATTCGTTTGGCCGGCAGGGATGGATGACCGACGATGCCTACGTGCAACCGGTGGATCCCGGAGTCTCGGAATTCTCCGCGGAGACGGAAATTTTTTATCTCGTCTTTGAAGTCTCGGCCCTTGATGCGCCGTCTCAATATCGAGCCGCGTGGTACCACATGCCGGACGGGGAAACGCCTGCCACTCAACTGACGGGAACCGATGCCCTGTTTATGGAGATGAACGAAAAATCGGGATATCTTGAAGTCTTCAAACCGGAAGGCGGTTGGAAAACGGGCAAGTATCTGCTCAAGCTGTATTTCGAAAGCCCGGGACAGGCACTCTACGAACCCAACGCCATCGGCACCATGACGTTTACGATCACCAAGTAACCCGCCGGTTCTTGCTCCTGAGCGTTTGCCTTCCCCTAACGCCGTGATGCGCGTGCGGGAGGAAATATTCAGAAAATCGAGGCCCCGCGCCGCGCCAATACTACACCTGCCTGTGCTCGGCAGACAGGCCGAACTCACGATTGCCCCTATACCCGAACCGTGTTACAGTCCACGGCCAACGCGAAAGGAGCACCCATGCACCGATTCATGATACTGCTTACCGTAGCCTTACTCATTTCGGCCGGGGCGGGATATGAGGCCAAGGTTAAGGACGGCGGCACACCACTACACGTTGCCGCAGGGAAGTGCCACGCCTCCAGCGTCAAGGTGCTCCTGGAGGCTGGGGCGGGGGTTGAGGCCAAGGCTACGGACGGCCGTACGCCACTACGCTATGCCGCAGAGATGGGCCACTTCAACATCGTAACGATGCTCAATAAATATAAATATCGATAAATATCGAACGTTGACGATCCCGGCCCGCTCGACCCAGTTCCACGCACCGCTTGCCATCCTTGACCCCTGTCTGCCGAGCACAGGCAGGCCAGCCGAAGACGGATGGTAGCGCGACCGTCAAGTCGTGCTCCGTCCTCGATCATCCCGACGTTGTCCGAAGACCGGCGCGATCATGCCTACTTGTGTTCGGCAGACAGGCGAAGCGCATCATCACGCCGGACAAACTCATAAGCCGTGCCCGTTCGATACGGTGTACCAATTGGCGCGGAACGCGCTTGCCGCCGCCCTCACGCCGTCGGGCACACTCGATCCTACCGGAGGACACGTACTTGTCGTTTACGATGCTCGTAACCCTGTGTTCCAAGCCAATGGCAGGGCCGAAAGGCAATGGAAGATCGCGATCAACTCGTGTCGTGTGCCGGGGCTTCTGCGTCGCCTGAGTTGGCAGTGCTTGCTGGCTGCTCTCGCCCGTGCGCCGGAACTAGGTTATCTTGTCAATGGTGTAAGGAAGAAGTACGGCCTGTAGCCGAATTATAGCCCGCCCGGGAAAACCTCTGCCGTGATTGCAGAGCCGTCACTCATTCGACGGGGAACCACCTGCTGGTGGAAGTGGCCCCTAATGGCATCCCAGGTGCGGCAGGTGTGACCGAGCTACGAAGTGTGGCTACCGTGTGCTGCTACGGGTTTCTTTCTCAGGGAGGTTGACGAAAATGCTTACGATTGTGCGCGATGGTCACTGGATCAGCTGTACCAGCGCGACTGTGAGGCCGGCGGTGAAGCCTACAATCCCGATAGCCATGATCCAGAGATGGCGATACAGGATCGAAAACTGCTCGGCCGTTGCGGTGCGGAGCTCAGCGATGTCGTGTTTCATTTCAGCGCGAAGTTCAGCGATGTCGTGTTTCATTTCGGCGCGAAGTTCAGCGATGTCGTGTTTCATTTCAGCGCGGAGTTCAGCGATGTCGTGTTCCGTTGCGGTGCGGAGTTCAGCGATGTCGTGTTTCATTTCAGCGCGGAGTTCAGCGATGTCGCGTTCCGTTGCAGCGCGAAGTTCAGCGATGTCGCGTTCCGTTGCAGCGCGGAGCTCAGTCACGTCGGCCTTGGTGGCGACGTTCCCGGTCATGGCATCGCCGACCGTTGTAACCACGGCTTCGGCCTGAACTTCCTCAAACCCGACTTCTTTGAGTGCCTTGACTGCGGCATGAGTGTCAAACGCGAGTGTCGTCATGGCGTGCATCCTGCGTCACACGTTCCATCGTTGTCAAGATCGGGCGTCACGTTCGTGTTGAAAGAAAACCTTGTGCTTGATGCCGAGTCTGAGTAGAGGATTGCGCTCAAATCTTCTGGCTGATCTGACGGTTACGGGATCAGCTTCACGAGCGCGAAGGTGAGGCTGGCCGTAAAGCTGACAATCCCGATGGCCATGATCCAAAGATGGCGATACAGGATTGAAAACTGGTCGGCCATTGCGGTGCGGAGGTCAGCGATGTCGCGTTCCGTTGCGACGCGGAGGTCAGTCACATCGGCCTTGGTGGCGATGTTCCCTGTAATGGCATCGCCGACCGTCGTGACCACGGCTTCGGCCTGGGCTTCCTCAAACCCGACTTCTTTGAGTGCCTTGACCGCGGCATGAGTGTCAAATACGAGTGTCGTCATGGCGTAGATCCTGCGTCACACGTTCCGTCGCTGTCAAGATCGGACGAAACTACCGACTCGATGGAGGAGTCACCGGTCTTCGTGATTGGTCCACCGTCGTCTTTTTCCCGGACCGTCGTGATCGTAACAATTCTTCCAGTGTCAGTAAGGCTTCACGGCCGGAGTTGGTTTCGATGCCTTTGGAGAGACTTTGATCGGCATAGGTGTGGCCGTGATCCTGCGTGGCGCTTTGACTGAGGCCTGCCCTGAGGTTCCCCTGAGATTCCCCTGAACCTCGAAGGGCCTTGAAGGCCCTCGAAGGGCTCCCGGACCATTGACGCGGGTCATGACTGCCGTGTTTCCTGTTCCACGCCGTGAGACAGGCTTTGGCAATGAGCGTGTTGAGGGGCGCCGGATTGTAGAGCAATTTTTTGACGTTCCAGGGCGTGAGACTGAGCGGATTGTAGCCCGCCGAGAGATAGCCTTCCGACAACAACCGTTGCTCTAAATCCGTATTCGGTTGAACGCCGAGAAAGAACATCAGCGGGAACACGCGATCTTCGCCCAGGATCGACGCCACCACTTTATACGACTCGATGCTTTGCAGCAGCGTGTCTTCGGTTTCCTCCGGGGAGTTCAGCGAATAATTCAGAATCACGCGACCGGCAAATCCTGCCTCTTTCAGATAGCGACAACCGTCATAGAGGTGTTCGAGTTTGAACCCCATGTGCAAGCTGTTGAGGACCTTCTGTGAGCCGGCGGTGATCGCCACTTCCAAATCACCCACGCCGGATTTGACCATAAGTTTTGCCAGTTCGGCTGAAATCAACGACGTCCGCACGTAGCCGGACCATTCAATCTCCAAGCCTTCACGAATAATCCGCTCCAGGATTTCCGTGCATTGCGGGTAGGCCTCTTTCCCGGTGATGAATTGGGCGTCGGTAAACCAGAAGCGACGCGCCCCCCAGTACCGGTAATACTGCGACAGATCGTTGACGACGTTTTCAGCCGGCCGGTAGCGGACGCGTTTCCCTTCAATGTAGGGATACAAACAAAAGGCACAGTCATACGGACAGCCCCGTTTCGTTTGCACGCCGATACATTCGCCGACGTATTCGCGGTATTGCGGAAAAATCGAAGTGAGATAAGGAAGATCGACCGTCAGTGAATCCAGCAGGGCCGGCGCGTGTTTCGTCCCTTTCGTGACGCGGCCGTTTTCTTTGATAACGAACCGTTCGTCACCCAAGGGCTCCTCATTCAGGACTTTCAGAATGGCATCTTCCCCTTCGCCTAAGATTCCCAGCATACCCTCGGGCAATTTTTCAATGAGTTGATCGGCAAACGCCGTGAAGGCGCCACCGCCGATCATCAGGCGGGCGTCCGGGAATTCTTGATGAATGAGCCACGGATAGGAAAGGTTCGTGCGGATGTCCTGGTAGTATCGATAGAGATGCTTGAGTCCCTGGAATGAGGCCGTGATTCGTTTGAAGGGATTACTGGCGTAGTAGAAATTAAACGCCTGTTCCAATGACGCATCGCCTTCGTGAGGGGAAAAGATCTGAATGTCACGCCACGAAAAGCACACCAGGTCGGGCTTGAATTGTGTCGCGGTCTCCCGCAGCGCGCGTGGCCGCTTGACACGGGGAAACAGCGAAAGATCCAAAATATGCTGGCGAACGTCCGGTCGGCGGCGATGAATGAAGTCGGCCAAATAGGTAATGCCCGTGGGGTAGACTTTCTTGCACGGCAAAAAGACGTAGAGGACGGAATCCATGACCCGTTACTTCACGGCCACGTGAACGGCCACGATCCCACCATTCAAATTGTGGTAGTCCACCTGACCAAACCCTGCCTCTCGAAGCAGGGCAGCCAACTGGTTTTGATCGGGAAAGGTCCGGATGGATTCAGGCAGATAGGTGTACACGTCCGTGTGATCCTTGGCGACCCACGTGCCGATGGCGGGAAGGAGACGGAACGAGTACCAGTCGTAGATCTGCCGAAGCCACGCCGACGCCGGCCGAGAAAATTCAAGACACACGAAGCGGCCTCCCGGTTTGAGCACGCGGTAAATTTCCCGAAACGCCTGGAGCCGGTCTCCGACGTTGCGAATGCAGAAGCCGGCGGTCACCGCGTCAAAGGCGTCGTCGTGAAACACGATCCGTTCGGCGTTCCCTCGAAAGCAGGCGATACGGGCGGTTAATCCTCGCCGCGCAATCTTCTCGACGCCGACGTTCAACATGGCCACGTTCAAGTCCATGGCCACGACGTGGCCGCGTTCCCCCATCCGACGATGCAGCAACAGGGCCAGATCCCCCGTGCCCGACCCCAGGTCCAAGGCTCGCCCCTGAGTGTGGACCGGCACGTGGCTCATGGCCAGGGCTTTCCATCGAGAATGCAGTCCGAAACTGAGCAGGGAATTGTTGAGATCATACCGCTTCGCAATCGCGGTAAACATGCGCTGGACGGCCCGTTCCCGAGGCCCGCCGGACCATTGGGACACGCTTTTGCCGGTTGCGGTACCGACGTGAGGTTCCACGAAGGGTAACATGGGCAGGAGGTAGCACCGGCCCGGCAGATTTGTCAAGGCAAGTGGGAACGGCGAGACATGTGACATCACGTATATTCGCGCTTTTACCCGACCGTCGCGACGCACAACGGTAACCGCACGGCATTGCGCATTCACACACACTCTCGTTTGACAATCCATTTCAATTCCATTACCTTCGCCACCGTCAAACCACGTGCGGTTTCCCGCTGAGCCGGGTTACCCGCCGAATACAATAGCCGTAGTTCCCATGCTTGGGGTCGCTCCCCGGGCAGGCGAATAGGCAGGATACCCCTCACGTTAACCGTGTGTGGTTTGACAATGGCCCGGCGCCATTGTCGGGCACAACAATTATCAACGATTCACGGTATGAGAGGAGACCAGATCATGACGTTTCGGTCCTACCAGATCAGATGGACATCGATTTTAGGAGCACTAACGGTTGCCGTAGTCTTGTCCGGTTGCGGCGGCGGGGGTGGAGGCGCAATGATGGCCACGGATACGACACGCAGTGATTCGAGCACAAATCCCCCCAGTGAGCGGAGCACAAATGCTTTCGGATTTGGGATTCCAGGTAGTACGGGTGATGTCACCGGGATTAGCAATGCAGTCGTGAATGCTGCCGGAAATCAGCCGCGGGCGGGCAGTGTTACGCAGTCTTCAGACGGTCAAGAAGGAGTTACTACCAATGTTGTGAAGGTTACCGTTAGTGGGAATCCCGCCACAGGGTTACGATATGATGTGAACTACAATAGCGAAATAGCGAGTTAGTAGTAACGACTGAGAGGGGAGGGGCGGCTGAGAATGTTGAAGCGATTCTTGATAGAGCGAAGGGAACAGAACTGTGGGAACGGGTTAGTGGACAGGCTGACGGAAATACCTGGCACGGCATCGAGTTTTATAGGAGTTTGCGCGGAACTGATGTACCGGACGTCCCAGCCGGAGATCTGTGGGTTGATGTCTACACCGATTATACAGGAGAGGGTGATACCGATTATCTGGCCGGAGGCATATGGGTGTTTTCCCCTGACGATGCCACCAGTCTCGACGACTATGAATACGGTGCCTTTGCGGACGGCAGCGATCCTTTCCAGCAAAGCAATATCATGGCGTTGACCGGCTCCGCGACGTATGAAGGAGATGCGACTGGCGTCTATGCCAACAGGGACGAAGGAAGAAACTATTTCTTCGACGCCGCAGCAACCTTAACGGCTAACTTTGGCACCAACGCTCAATTCGGAACCATTAGTGGAATGGTTAATAGGGTGATGGTAGACGGTAGTATGGTGGATGGCAACCCGAGCTTGACGTTGAACTCGGCTGACATCGGGAACGCGAACAGCGGGTTCTTCAACGGTGATACGGCGATGAATTGGAATGAGAAGGATTTCTCTGGCAAATGGGGCGGTCAGTTCTACGGGAACGGGGATGCCGCTACTGACCATCCCGGCTCCGTGGCCGGCACGTTTGGCGGTGCGAGCACTGACGAGCGGGAAAGTTTCGTAGGGGTGTTCGGGGCGTATAAACAATAACCCCGCGTCCCACTCACACCATCTCGGAACGGAAAGAAGGCAATCGCAAAGATTGCCTTCTTTTTTGTCTATGCCCCGACTGTTCGGCATGTTCATCGTCGTCCTGCTGTGCCACGTCTCGGTTGTGTCAGCCTTGGCCGCTTCCGACCGGTCCCATCTATCGTCGGACCCGAGGGTGAAACACGCGCGGGCCCTGGTCGAACGCGGCCGCTTCAACGAGGCCCTGGCCGCGTTGCGCATATTGGCTCCCGATCATCCCGACCAAACCGATGTGCGGTTTCTCATCGGCTTGGCGGGCATCGGAGCGGCCACCCGGCCGGACACCGATGACGAACAACGGACCCTTCTCCTGGCCGAGGCCATTGAGGCCTTGCACGCCATTCTGATCAACCGTCCTGATCTTGTGCGCGTCCGCCTTGAACTCGCACGCGCGTTTTTTCTCAAGGGTGAAGACACCTTGTCACGTGAGCATTTCGAGCGCGTGCTGGCCGGCAAACCGCCCCAGGCCATGGCTGCCAATATCCAGCGATTTCTCTCGGCGATCCGGGCCCGGCGTCGCTGGAGTGCCTACCTCGGCCTTTCCATTGCCCCGGACACCAACGTCAACGCCGTCTCGGACGCGGAATATATTTATATCAACGGCCTGCCGTTTCGCCGGAGCAGCAATGCCCTGGCCAGTTCCGGGATCGGCGTGGTGGGCTGGAGTGGCGGTGAGTATCAGTATCCGCTGAGCAATCGGTTTCGGTTGCGCGTGGGGGCCGACCTGATCCACACCGACTACGCCGGCAAACGCTTCGACCGGACCTTTGCGTTGATGCACCTCGGGCCGCGCTTTCTGGTGGATCGAGACACCGAAGTCAGTCTGCTCGCCGCGGGCCGACGTCGCTGGTTGGCCGGCAGCGCGTGGAGCTACGATCTGGGCACCCGCGTCGAAGTCGAACGACGGCTCGGCCCCCGGCTCACGGCCTACGGGCGGGCCTCCTGGTATCAGCGCCGGTATCGGCGCCGCAACGCTTCACTGGATGGGCCGCTCTTCGCCGGTTCGCTGGGTGGCTCCTATCTGCTGACGCCGACCGTGCGGGGCGACTTCTTCGTCGGGGCCTGGCGCGAACGGCCGAAATCTGAGGTCTGGCGCAATGCCAGTTTCTGGGCAAGGGTAGGTGCGTCCGTCGCGCTGCCGTGGGGGTTTACGGTAGGGAGCAGCGGCGAACTGCGGTGGGTCAATTATGAAGGTCGGTGGGCGCCGTTCACGCTCGACGGTTCGTCCCGCCAAGACCGCGTTCTGATTGCGCGCGCCTCTGTGCTGAATCGCGCCCTGACGACGTTCGGCTTCAGCCCGCAACTCGTGCTGGTGTATGAGGCCGGTAAATCCAATGCCCAAGGGTTCGAGTATCGGCGCAACCGCGCCGAACTGCGCGTCGTGCGGCAGTTTTAAGCGCAGGTTCCTACACCAGTTCCAAGCGCACTTCACGACCGATGGCCGTGGCCGCTTTCTGCAACGTCGTCAGAGTGACCGATTCATTTGTGGCGTCCAGCAAACGATCCAGGGCGCTCCGGCTGGTTCGCATTCGCCGCGCCATCTCCGTCTTGGTGAGACCGTCTTGTGCCATCGCCGTGGCGACCTGACGCGCCAGCACGCGCTTGATTGCACCGGCGGTGACGTCCTGCAGGATGCCTTCTTCCTTCAGCCAGCTATCGAACGACGTTCCGACGTTTTGTTTCATCATGGATTTGCTCCCTCCCCAACGTCGCCACGCTGTCTTTTCTTTTGTGGGAGTTTTCGGCTCTTGAGTCGTTTTTTCCCCGGCAGCAGGTCGTGTGCGTTCAATGCTTCCCGTGTGCGATCAATTTCCGACGCCAGGATTTTCTCGTCCGGCAAGGTCGTTCGATATTCCGCAGCCATCACCTTGTTCGGTAACCCTTCAAGCGCATATTTGGCCACGGCTTCATCTTTCTGGGAGCACAATATCAATCCCACGGGTGGATTTTCACCCTCGCAACCCCAGCGTTCCCGTATGTAATTGAGATAGAGATGCATCTGTCCGGCGTCGGCATGTGTGAATTTGCCGATCTTCAAATCGATGACCAACAGACATCGCAACCGTCGATGAAAAAACAGCAGATCGATCCGATACCACTCGTTGCCGATCCGCAGGCGTTTCTGCCTGCCAATGAAGCAGAAGTCTCGGCCCAGTTCCAGGAGGAAAGTTTCCAGATGTCGAATCAATGCTTCTTCCAGATCGCTCTCGGAGTATTCGTCCTTGAGGTCGAGAAATTCGAGTACGAACGGATCCTTGATTTCCTCGTCGGGAAGGAGATGGTCTTCAGTGCGTGTCCTTCCACTTTTGGACAGCATGGCAACCTTATTCTTCGAAAGAGCAGTGCGCTCGTAGAACTGAGAATTGATTTGTCGGTCAAGTTGGCGAACCGACCAACTCCCGCGCAGGGCTTCGGCTTCGTAAAATTCACGGGCGTGCGTGTTCTTGACGGAAAGCAGCCGGACATAGGCTGACCACGGGAGTGGAAAGGCCGTGAGAAGTTCCCCGAGGCGCATTTCAGTAAAAGTTGTCTCTGATTTGCCAGACGCCGTCTGGCAAATCCGTTGTCCAGAGGATTGCGTAGATTTGCCAGACAACGTCTGTCGAATCTGGTCAGGTGGATATGAGAGATAGAACATGCGCATCTGTTGGATGTTCTGACGAGAGAATCCGCGACCAAATCGCTGTGTCAAATCAACCGCCAGTCTGTCAATGAGTGCAATTCCGTATCCAGCTCGTTTCTTTCCTGATTGCTCAAACTCAACAATACGATGCCCGATCATCCAATACGCGGCGGTCATGACGGCATTGACCGAACGGGCCGCAGATCGCCTGGCAGCGTCAATAATCCAGGAGACATCGTTAAAAATGAATTGGTACTGAGTATCCGACTTCCCGACTTTGACCACGGGCTTTTTCATGGCTGGTTCTTCCTGCCGTCGTGTTTTTTGGTCTCTTGTGTCTTTGGAATCTGTGGGTTGAGGTTCTTTCCACGGCCGGCTTGAAAAAGGATGTGCAGTCTTGTCACCCTTACCCGAACAAATCGCTTTCTCTGCTCTTGCCGAAATGTTGGAAGGCTTTGGCGGTGAGTTGGCGGCCGCGGGCGGTGCGGTCCAAGTAGCCGGATTGGAGGAGGAAGGGTTCGTAGACGTCTTCGAGCGTGGTTTTTTCTTCTTGTACGGCCGCGGCGAGGGCTTCAATGCCGACGGGGCCGCCGTTGAATTTCTCCAGGATGGTTGACAGGATTTTTCGATCCATTTCGTCTAATCCCGCGCCATCCACCCCCAGCCAGTGCAGGGCATCGTGGGCAACCTGTTTTGTGATGATTCCTTTGGCCTTCACCTCGGCAAAATCTCTGACTCGCCGGACCAGCCGGTTGGCGATGCGGGGTGTCCCGCGCGCGCGTCGGCCGATTTCCTTCGCGCCTTCGGCTTCCATGGCAACGTTCAGTAATTTGGCCGAGCGGGCGACGATGATCTCCAATTCTTCCTGCGTATAAAAGTCGAGGCGATACACCAACCCGAACCGTTCACGAAGCGGGGAGGTCAGTGCCCCGGCTTTGGTGGTGGCTCCGACCAAGGTAAAAGGCGGCAGGTCCAGCTTCATGGTGCGTGCGGCCGGTCCTTGTCCGATGACGAGGTCAATTTGACAATCTTCCATGGCGGGATAGAGGGCTTCTTCCACGCCGGCGGGGAGTCGGTGAATTTCGTCGATAAATAAGACGTCGTGGGTTTGGAGGTTGGTTAAGATTGCCGCGAGGTCTCCGGCGTGGTTGAGGACGAGTCCGGAGGTGGATCGAATGTCCCCGCCCATTTCTTTTGCGATGATGTGCGCGATCGTGGTTTTGCCTAATCCGGGTGGGCCGTAGAAGATCGCGTGGTCCAGCGGTTCGCCGCGGCGCGTGGCGGCTTCAATGCAGACCCGAAGCGATTCCTTCATGCGGGCCTGGCCGATGTATTCGTCGAGTGTGTGCGGGCGCAGAGACCCTTCGGCGGTTTGCTCTTCTTCGAGCAGGTGGTTGGCGAGAACGCGCTCTTCCATGAAGTCGAACGGAAAGAAAGGACGGTGGGAACGGAGGCGTGGGGCGTCAAGATTTCCACCCCACGGTGGATGGATGACTCGTTGCCGGCGTCAGGGCAGCTCGAATTCGACGTTAATGTCTCGTCCGAGATAGTTCACGAGAAATCCCTGATTCTGGTAGTGCAGCCTGGCCCCCATCACGTTTTCATCACCGACATCTTCCGGACCCAACAGTTCTCGGATTTCTTTGGCACTTTGGGCCGTGAGCACCCGACGGAAAATCCCACGGGTCTTGTGCGTAAAGCGATTATTGATGAAAATCAAGTTGACGCGGCCGTCCATGATCCGCACACCGGCCATGGTTCCGGTCGGGTTCGATTGATCCCACAACAAAATGAAGACGCCTTCCTGTTCAGCCCGGACTCCGGAAATTTTTTCATTAATCAGCATTTCCACCGCGTCAATTTCCGAATCACCTAATCGCACGCCGTACAGAGAGACGGTCGTACTGTCGACGTCAGCAGGTTTTTGCACGTTATTTCTGGTTAATTCGTATTTTTTGGCTAAAACTTCGGTTGTGACCAACGGGATCATCAACAATGCCGAACAGGTCAATACCGTCAATGACTTCATTTGCATGAAACCCTCCTCCCCCTGTCTTTCCACAACAGCGCCCGTTTGTGACGAAACGAGCAACCTCGCGTCATCATGCTCGGTCCTGATTGTAACGAACGGTTCGATCATAATCAAATAGATGAAAGCTTTTTGTCGTCAGGGAACTCAACCCTCGACCGCAAGTCTGGGGAAATCTATGATATACTCTGAGAACTTCCACGGAGACCGGCCCACGGCACATGAGTCAACACATTCATATTAAAGGGGCCCGCGAGCACAATCTGAAAAACCTCGATCTGGTGATCCCTCGCGACCGATTGGTGGTGATCACGGGGTTGAGCGGATCAGGGAAGTCGTCGCTGGCTTTTGATACGATTTATGCTGAAGGTCAACGGCGGTACGTGGAATCGTTATCCGCCTACGCGCGCCAGTTTCTGGAACAGATGGGCAAGCCGGACGTTGATTCGATCGAAGGCTTGTCTCCCGCCATTTCCATTGAGCAAAAACGGACCAGCCATAATCCCCGGTCCACGGTCGGGACGGTGACGGAGATTTACGATTATCTTCGGCTGTTGTTTGCCCGCATCGGGCGACCGTTTTGCGTCAATTGTGGGGAACCGATTACGGCTCAGACCGTGCAGCAGATGGTTGACGCCATTGGGGCACTGCCCGTCGGATCAAAGTTTCAACTGCTCGCCCCGATCGTGCGGGGGCGGAAAGGAGAATATCGCAAGGAGTTAGCCGAGGCTCGGCGCGCCGGCTACGTGCGGGCCCGGATTGATGGAAAGATTGTCGACCTTGGGGAGTCCATCTCTTTGGAAAAACAGCGGAAGCATACGATCGAAATTATTGTCGATCGACTCATCATGAACGATGAAGAATCCCTGCGGCGACGGCTGGCGGATTCAGTGGAGACGGCCTTGAAATTGAGTCAAGGCTTGGTGGGGATTCTGACGGGCGACGATACGCTCACGCTCTATAGTGAACAGTTGGCCTGCATCACGTGCGGGGTGAGTTATCCGGAAATTACCCCCCGTGTTTTTTCTTTTAACAGTCCGCAGGGCGCATGCCCGATTTGTGATGGGATTGGCTTTGAGGTCTCCGGTTGCCCGGACGGGCAGGAGTATTCCGTTCATAACGTGTGTTCGGCGTGTCTGGGCGCTCGGCTTAAGCGTGAAAGTTTAGCGATCAAGGTCGGCTCGAAATCCATCGCGGACGTCACGCGGCTTTCGATTCGCGACGCCGTGAGTTTTTTCGAGTTTCTCGAATTAACCGAACGTGAGCGATACATCGGCCAACGCATCTTAAAAGAAATCCGGGAACGGTTGGAGTTTTTACTCAACGTGGGGTTGGACTATCTCACGTTGGATCGACCGGCGGGGACGCTTTCCGGTGGAGAAGGGCAACGGATTCGGCTGGCCACCCAAATCGGCTCGGGTCTCGTGGGCGTGGTGTATATCCTTGATGAACCCAGTATTGGCCTGCACCAACGGGACAATCGTCGATTGCTGCAAACCCTGCTTCGGCTCCGCGACCTGAGCAATACCGTCTTGGTGGTGGAGCACGATGCCGCCACCATGCTTGCCGCGGATCACATTGTTGACATGGGACCGGGTGCCGGGGTGCATGGCGGATACGTTGTGACGCAAGGCACCCCCTCAGAGGTGATGGCACGGCCCGATTCGTTGACGGGGCGTTATTTGCGGGAAGAACTGAAAGTCGCGTTGCCGGAACGGACCCGTCGTCCCAAAGGGTTTCTGGACGTCGTTGCAGCCCGCAAACACAACTTGAAATCGGTGAACGTCAGCATGCCGCTTGGGCTGTTGACCTGTGTCACCGGCGTGTCCGGGTCGGGAAAGAGCACCTTGGTGCTGGAAGTGTTGTTCCCCTCGCTTTCCCAGTTGTTGTATCAGAACAATCCCAGAATGGAAGGCTGTCGCGATCTGAGAGGCGCGGATGCCTTGGATAAGGTGATTGATATCGATCAATCCCCCATTGGCCGAACCCCGCGGTCGAATCCCGCGACGTACACCGGGCTCTTCACCTTTATCCGGGAGTTGTTTTCCGTGCTGCCGGAGTCGCGGGTGCGAGGCTATAAACCCGGGCGCTACAGTTTCAACGTCAAAGGTGGACGGTGCGAAGCCTGCCAAGGAGACGGTCTCATCAAAATCGAAATGCACTTTTTACCTGACGTGTACGTGACGTGTGAGGCGTGCAAAGGGCGGCGATACAATCGGGAAACGCTGGACGTGCGATACAAAGGCAAGAACATTGCGGAGGTGTTGGATCTGACGGTTGCCGAGGCTTTGGAATTTTTTGCCCACGTCCCGTCGATCAGAAGAAAGCTGCAAACGTTGGCGGAAGTGGGCCTTCACTATATGAAACTGGGACAATCGGCCACCACGTTGTCCGGGGGAGAGGCGCAGCGCGTGAAACTCAGTCGTGAGCTTTCCAAACGAGCCACGGGCCGCACCCTGTACGTCTTGGATGAGCCCACGACCGGGCTCCATTTTGCAGACGTGCAGCGACTCCTTGACGTGCTGAATCAATTGGTCGAGCACGGGAACACCGTCTTGGTGATCGAGCATAATATGGACGTGATTCGAAACGCGGACTGGATCGTGGATCTGGGCCCGGAGGGTGGAGAACGCGGGGGCGAGATCGTCGAAGCCGGTACTCCGGCTGATCTGATGAAAACCGGGACGTCCTGGACGGTTCAAGCGTTACGAGAAGGTCGGGTTGCCTGATGCCGATAAAACCTCGGATGGCTCTTCTTCGCTAGTGAGAGTCTGCCTTCTCACTATCCCTTCACTCATCAGGTGTGGGTGTCACAAACAAGTGTATGCGGTCCGTTGTCCAAGTCGCTATTCCCGCGCCAAAGAAATCAGCATCTTCCGTCCAAATCGGGCAATTCAATGCTAATGCTGCCGCCACAATCGGCCAGTCATCTGGGTCACGGACTGCGATACGTTGTTTGGCTTCCTCGCTGTAGTCACCGTAGATGTCGGCTTCAACGATCTGAATAATCCTGGAAATTCCGGCGAGTACCTCCATCGCCGGTTCGGATGGCAGTTTGCGTTTCTCGAAAATAAGTGGCACGTATTTTTCGGCATCGTCGAAACAAACGTCAGGAGTAAAGAACCGGACGTTTGAGGAGGATCGTTCGATCCACGTCCGCACTTTGGTGCTCAGTACGGCGCGAACGACAATATTCGCATCCAGAACCAGGGTTGTCCGAAGAGCCATTAAGCCTTGTTGCCGCGTAGTTTACGAAACTCCGCCAGCATGTCCTCTTCGCTTACGCCTGCTTGAGCAAGTAGAGCGTCGAGGCGTGAGGCGGCTTCCTTGAGCGCATCGATTTCTGCTTTATCGGGATTGGGGCGTGCCGGGATATAGTACCCGACGGTCTCACCGTGGCGAGTGACCACGATGGGTGAACTGGCTCCTGCATATTGGGCAAGGTGGGAACGAAATTCACGAATGCTGACTTTGCTGAGTGCGTGATCCATTGTAGACCTCATTGATTTGTGTACAGTTGCGTACACAATAACAAGGCAAACGAAAAATGTCACGCTGAATTTTTGGGCAAGCAGATCGTAAGGATTCGTTGGGTTCATCGAACGTGGGAATACCGTGCTTATAATCTGGCGGTGATTCGCAATGGGGACTGGATCGTCCCGAGGGTGGCAAGGGTGGGAAATTATCGCCACGGGGACTCCCGCCGATTTGATGAAACTGGGACGTCCTGGACCGTTCAAGCGTTACGAGAAGGGCAAGTCGCCTGATGCCGGCTTATGATTTCTTTTTGTAGATATTTAACCCGAGTTTCTCTTCCCGGCCTGGAATCGACACGTTCCCTTCCGTGGTGGCGATGATCGTGGTCTTCCCCGAGGAAGAGGGTCCGAATTCTTTCGATAAGTCAACCGTAATGGTCAGCACGTTTTCCGTGACCGACAAGTCTACATTTTTCATGATCGATTCTCCTTTCGTGTAACGTTTAGGTGAAATTGATGAGTGCTAAGAGGGCCAACGAGCCGACCATATATGGAATCGTGCAAAAATAGAAAACGACTTTCAGGGGCATGATGTCGGTGACGGCGGTATACCGGGTCTGGTGTTCCTTGTAAATAAATTCATAGGTCAAAATGATGATCGCGCAGGTGAGGGCGACGACGCGACTGCAACGAGGCCAGGTATAGATGCCGCTGAGGATAAAGTCCATCGTGAAAAAGCCGCTCCAGGCTGAGACGAGAGCCGCGAGGACCAAGTGCGCGATTGCCGACGGGGGCAAACGGCAAGCTGTTTCTGAAAGCGGTCGGATTGCCTCATTCATGACGGCGTTTCCATGTTCAGGACGTTGAGCGGTGAGATGCTTAAGGCAATGGCTCGCACGTCAGACAGACGCGTGGCCGCCGTTTAAGAAATTTGACCCGTCCGCTGGCGAGGCACGCATGGTGGACAAACTTGCCACAAACGGAACAGCGTTCCCATCCTCCCTTGAACAGAGTAGTGGTCCGAGACAGTCCTCGATGGCACACTCCACAGGTTTCAGGTTCAACGCCCAACATGAGGGGTTGCCATTCGCCGGCTGCTCTCCGAATGCTCATGGGAGAGAAGTATACCTTGAGGGGACAGGGCATGACAAATTCCCCTTTCATGAGGAGACGCGGTTCTGTGACGTGACGGCTGATGGGAACGTCGGCGTCGTCGGCTTCTCAGGGTCTCCACGGTGCCCAACGTTCCACTGACCCCCTTCCGTTTGACACCCCCCGAACCCTTTGCTAGTTTTCGATCCGCGAACAGTCTGCTCAAAAAGGCCATGTATGTCCCTCGATATTGAGACCTATCTGGAAGAGAAACGGCAGACGGTTGATCGGTATTTAGAAGCACACCTTCCCCCCGTCGGTACGTCACCGGCCGTGTTGCACGAAGCAATTCGGTATAGCCTGTTGGCCGGCGGAAAACGGCTTCGACCCATCTTGACGATTGCCGCAGCGGAATCGATCGGCTCCCCGCCACGCGCGGTGCTGCCGGTCGCATGTGCGTTTGAGTTTATTCACACCTATTCCCTGATTCATGATGATTTGCCGGCGATGGATAACGATGATTTTCGCCGTGGGAAGCCGACCAACCACAAAGTGTACGGCGACGGCGTGGCGATTCTGGCTGGCGACGGCTTACACACGATGGCGTTTGAATGGTGCAGCCGAGCCGATCTGGTCAATGATATTGAACCGTACGTCCAGGTCCAGATCATCCAGGAATTGGCGTTGGGAGCGGGCAATCACGGGATGGTGGGCGGACAAGTCCTGGACATTCAAGCTGAGAATCAACGCGTTGCATTAGAGGAGTTGCGCACGATTCATGCGCATAAAACCGGGAAACTCATCCGGGCGGCGGTTCGGGCGGGGGCCCTTTTATCCGGTGCCGATTTGAGACAATTCGACCAACTCACGGCCTATGCCGAAGACGTTGGTTTGGCTTTTCAAATTGCGGATGACGTGTTGAACGTGACGGGCACGCGTGAAGAGTTGGGCAAAGATGCCAATACGGACGCTGAGCGGGGCAAGCAGACGTATCCCGGGTTTTACGGGCTTGAGGGTGCCCGAAAACTTGCCCAGGATCGTGCTGACCACGCGATCAGTTGTCTCAAGGGATTTGACGAGAAGGCTGATTCGTTGAGAGGCATGGCCCAATACATCGTCAGCCGGAAACGGTAAGGAAGCATCTCAATTTTGATTTCTGATTGTGGACGTTCTCCGCAATTCACAATCTCCTCTCCCTCCTTATTATTATGAAGGTGCTGGTGACCGGAGCAACGGGGTTCATTGGATCGGCCGTGACTCGTGCGTTGATTCAAGCGGGCGTGGAGGTCCGGGCGTTGGTCCGGCCTGAGACGGACCGCCGGGTGCTCGCTGGTTCGGCGGTTGAAGCCGTGTCCGGCGATTTGTGCGACGTGGCTTCGCTTCGGTCTGCGCTCGCTGGTTGTCGGCGTTTGTACCACGTGGCGGCGCATTACGCCCTGTGGGCTCGTGATCCGTCCGTGTTCTACAAGGTGAACGTGGAGGGCACCAAGGCCCTGATGGAAGCTGCTCGGGAGGTCGGGGTCGAACGAATCGTCTACACGAGCACGATTGGGGCGATTGGATTGCCCGAGAGTGGAGGCGTCGGCACCGAAGAAACACCGGTCGCGTTGTCCCAGATGGCCGGGGATTATAAGCGGTCGAAGTTTCTGGCTGAGCAAGCAGTCCTGAAGATGGTCGCAGCGGGGTTGCCCGTGGTCATTGTGAATCCGTCGGCTCCGGTGGGCGTGGGTGACGTGAAGCCGACTCCCACTGGTCAGATCGTGGTGGATTTTATGAAAGGGCGCATGGTGGCCTATATCGAAACCGGTTTGAACCTTATTGACGTGGAGGACGTGGCGGTCGGACACCTGCAAGCCATGGAGCGTGGCCGGGTGGGGGAGCGGTATATCCTCGGTTGTCGCAATCTGACGTTGAAAGAGGTGTTTGAGATCTTAAGCGCATTGACCGGGGTCAAGGCTCCGAAGTTGAAGTTGCCTCGTGGCCTGGTGCTGCCCCTGGCTCGTCTCAATACGTGGATGGCAGACTATGTGACGCATCAACCCCCATCCATTCCGCTTGAAGGGGTCCGCATGGCGCAATACGTGATGCATTACGATTGTTCGAAGGCCGTTCGAGAACTGGGCTTGCCTCAGACTCCGGTAGAGGTGGCGTTGGAAAAAGCCGTGAAGTGGTTTCGAGAGCGTGGCTACGCCTGAGGTTCTTTTTAATTTCTGATTTCTGATTGTCGATTGTCCGATCCACAATCAACACTCAGCCATTCACCACCCATGGATGTTCCTCTGTTATTGGTCAAGACCCTTCTGCTTCGACCCTACGTCTTTTTCTTTTTGGCCGTCTCGTTGGTCGCAGCGTCGCGGGCGTGGGGATGGACACGCACCGGCGTGATGTTCGGCATCACGTGGGTCACGGCTTTTGTCTGTGAATTTTTATCCACCCGCGTCGGATTTCCCTTTGGGGACTACTATTATACGGGTTCGACCGTGGGAGAGGAGTTGTATATCGCCCACGTTCCGTTCATGGATTCGTTGTCGTTTACGTTTTTATTGTATGCGAGTTATTGCGTCGCCCTGTTATTTGTCCTGCCCTTTGAACCTTTTGCTCAACAAGCGGGTCGATCCTTTCTCAGTCAGGCGGCGCTCTCCTGGCAGGTCATCGGTCTGACCTGCGTGTTGTTCACGTTTCTGGATATTGTGATTGATCCGGTGGCGCTTCAGGGAGGACGATGGTTTTTAGGACAAATTTATGGGTATCCCGAGGCCGGGGTGTATTTCGGCGTTCCGCTGGCCAACTTTTTCGGGTGGTTTGTGGTGGGATTGATTGCGATGGCGGGATACCGATGGGTTGACCGACGCACGGGAACGTTGCCCCGGCTTCCACCCACCATCCCTGCGCGGGAAGTGCTGCTTGGCTGTGGCTTGTACTATGCGGTGTTGCTGTTCAATTTATTTATGACGTTTTGGATCGGAGAGCCGTTGTTGGGTCTGGTCGGATGTTTTCTCTATGGCCCCATTACGGCCTTGGCGATCCTTAAACTCCTCCGGTCGCTTCCCGTTGCGTTGGCCTGACAAGAAGGAGGAGAGGCAAGCCGCAAGCCTTTTCAGCAGCCGTTTGTGTTTGAGCACGGCTTGTTGTGAAGGAGGCGGTCCAGGTAAGATGACCGTGACCGGTCAATACTTTTCCCGAATCAACCATCAACGTGGCCGGGGATGAACCAGACTGACGGGCGTCGGAAGGTCGAGATGAGGATGGTTTCATGAGAGGGTTTGTTCTCCGTTTCATCGTGACGGGCGTGGCCGTGCTTGTCGCGAGCCAAGTCGTACCGGGCCTGGCCATTGATTCGTTGGCCGCGGGCACGGTCGGCGTACTGGTCTTAGCGATGCTGAATGCCTTGGTTCGCCCGATCCTGTACGTGCTCTCAGCCCCGTTCATCGTGGCCACCCTTGGGGTATTTATGATCGTGATCAATGCTTTTTTACTGGGTGTCGTCTCGGTCTTCGTGAAGGGGTTTCACGTGCATGGATTCTGGTCGGCAGCGGGAGGAGCCGTTTTGATCAGCCTCGTCAGCGGAATGATGAATTTCATGGTCTCTGATCGTGGTCGCGTGGACGTGGTCACGTCCCGTTCTCGGACGAGAAAGATCCGACATCTTAATTGAATGCCCTCCTTTTCTTCGGTACAATCATGACGCTCCTCTTTCATGTTTTTGATTGAATCAGGGCAAGGGACTCAGTGCGAACCTCAAAACAGACCACGCTCCAACGCATTTTAACCAGGACGGTCAACGATTTAGGTCTGGATGCGACCGTGGCCATTCTGAACCAGTCCGATGGCCCCTTGGTGCCTCAAGTGACCAAAGGTTTTTCCGACCGGGAGGTGCGGGCCGTGCTTCGAACCCTTTCCAGGGGAGAGGAGCGTCGACAAAATGAGAGTCCCTTGAGTATCGATGCGGAAAAAGGAAATGGCGTCGTTCAACTCCGCATGATTACCCCTGGTTCGAAAAATCTGTTGGCGATGACCCTCAAGAACGCCAAACGGGTCTATGGGGTCTTGGTCGCGGGCAAACGGGAAGGCAAGCCGTTTACGAAACGGGAAAGAAGCACGCTGGAATCCGCCAGTCAACGTATCACCGACCAATTACGAGAAGCCCGACTGTTCGATCAATCCGTGATCCTGGCGCCCTCCTGGGTGTCGCAAGAGCCCTCGTCCAAAACATCCGGTCCAGAAGTGGCCGAGTCCACGGGACGAACGTATGCCTCCCCTCAGGTTCAAGAGCGAATTTCCTCCAGTTTGAAGGAGGCTCAGGTGCCGTTCGATCGGGGATGGGTCACAGTCTACGATCCGTTGGCCGCGGTCTTGGAAGTCTTAGGATGCGTGGCCGGGCATAAAAAAGAACTCCTGCCGGGCCAGCGAGTGCCCTTGAACGAATCGGCGTCGGGTTGGGCAATTCGTCATCGGAAACCTCGTGTCGACCAGAATCTGGCATCCACGCAAGGTCGTTTCCAGGACTATCGACAAGTGTACCGTGACCGATTTCAGTGCGCGCTGGTGGTGCCTTTTTTCGTCCGAGGGCGGGTGGCCGGGACCATTACCCTTGCCTCGAAAACCGCCGCGCAATATGAATCAGCGGAATCTGAGTCGCGCAAGGTCGAACCGATTGCCACGCAATTAGCCCAACTCTTTGAAGATCCGGGACTCAAGCTCTTGACCTCTGCTTCCTCCGAGGCTCCTGCCCCTCCCATTCCCGAGTCCGCGGCGTCGGGTCCCTCGGAACCGGCTATTCGTCGTCAGGAACGGCAGGCCGCCTTGAAGGAAGTCAGTTCGTTTCTCGCAACCGAGATTCGAGACCCCATGGGCTATATTCGCGCACAATTGGAGGAAGTCACGGGAGAAGGCACACTCGACTTCGAAAGCCAGACGCGCGTCGAAGCGGCCATGCGGGATTTGATCCGGATGGACAGCCTCCTCAATGAGATTTTAGATTTTGCCAAACCCCTGGAATTAGATCGACGACCGTGCCGGGTGACCACGCTGATTGACGAAGCTCTGGAATTGATCGCCACGGATCTGAAAGTCAACCGGATTGAGGTCACGAAAAAATTCCCCGTGCGAGTCGGACAGGTTCAGTGGGATCAAGAGAAAATTCAACATGCCTTTCTCAGTATTTTCACAAATGCCTTGGAGGCCATGTCGCCGGGGGGACATCTCGACGTGACCGTGTCGCAGCAACGAGGCCGTCAACCGTACCTGAGCATCCGCATTCACAACGACGGGGCTCCGATTCCCGAAGAATTAGGTGAAAAAGTTTTTGAACCCTATTTCACGACAAAACGGTCGGGAACGGGATTAGGCTTGGCCATGGTCAAAAAGATTGTTGAGGAGCATCAGGGACACATTGCGATTCAGAGCGACTCGAAGGAAGGGACGCTGGTCACCATCAAATTGCCGGCTCTGCGGCAGAGAGTCCCCTATCGGCGGACGGGCAGACCCTCAAGACGGCCGGAACAGAAAAAGGCTGCCTCCTGACGACTCCCGTGAATCTTCAACTTGACACTTTCCAGGAAAAAGGCATAATATCCGTTCTTCTTTTAAGAGATTGCGGGAAAATTTCATGTCTTTATCGGCTATAACCTGTCATAACAAAGGAGCGGACTTATGAAAGGTATTCGCATTTTTCTTATTGCCTTAGCGGGTACTGCCTTCACGGCTACTCTGGCGTTTGCCAATCCGGGCATGCTTCCTTCACACGCTGGCTACCCGATGTCGGCCACCAAATCGCCGGCGGATGGGACACGGACGAGCCATGATGCCGGGCAGGCGAACGCGGTCGGGTCTCAAGCGTCCATGGATGGGGCTTCGTACCATGACGCAGAATCCATGAATGAGGTCACCGATCCCAACCGCATGAGAATTAAAAAATCCACGGGTGCCGGACGCTTGCCGGAAATTGAAGGCGCCTTGAACCGGGTGGACGTGAATCCAGGCGGGGCCACATCGACCGCCATTCAGTAAACGTTTTCGAAATTCGTGACATGAAATGGAGGCTATCGTGATGCGATAGCCTCCATTTTTTTTGGTTTGCAGAGTCTTTGAGCGCAGCAGAGCGGTGGACCGTTCGTCAAAGACCGTGGTTTTGACAGGAGAACCTCAAGAGAAAATGGTCCCTCGCACGGAAACCGAACTCAGCCGGCTTTTGAAACACGCTATCCGTGCTGAAGGAGCCATGTCTTTTCGGGAGTTCATGCAGCAGGCCTTATGTCATCCGGAGTTCGGTTTTTATACCAGGGGACCCGACATCGGCTCCTTAAGCGGACCGTTTCAGACGAACGCCAAGTATGGGCCCTTTGCGTTTTGTCTTGCCGGAGCGATAGAGCAAGCTGATGCCTTGATCGGAGAACCATTGCGGATCGTGGAATTTGGAGGAGGGACCGGAGAACTGGGCAACCGAGTGGGTTCGTTTCTGCACCGTCCCCATGAGTACGTTGTGGTCGAGCCGAGTCCGGGATTGCGAAACAAGCAACGAGCCATAGGGCTACGGACGGTGGCGCACCCGTCGGAGTTGAGCCCATGCCCGTCGTTTCTCCTGGCTAATGAAGTACTTGATGCGTTTCCCGTGCATCGGGTCATGGGAGATGGACGCGGCGGAATCCAGGAAATGTACGTTGACGTGGATGGACATGGAGAATTCGTGGAACGTTTTGACGTTCCCTCAACGCCGTTGCTCAGAGCCAGACTCGAATCAGAAGGAATTGTGTTGGGGCGCGGACAGGTCGGAGACGTTCATCTCGGGATTGACGCCTTTATGGCTGACGCACGTTCCGTTTTATCCGTCGGGTATTTTCTCGTGATTGACTATGGCATGACGGCCCCAGACCTGTACCACTATTCACGAAGGAACGGCTCGCTCCGTTGTTACTATCGACAACGGCAAGTCCATGACCCATTGGATTTAGTCGGTGAGCAGGATTTGACTGCGGACCTCGATTTTACAGCAGTCGAACGGGCAGCCGCTCACGCAGGCTTCGAACCGGTCGGCCGTCAATGGCAAGGCGCGTGGCTCAAGGCGATAGGGATTGATCTCTATCGGAAACAAGTCGGGTCTTCAGACGATTCAGAACGTGACATTGAAACGTTAACAAGCCCTTCCCAATTAGGCAGCACATTCGAGGTACTGGCTTTCCGAACCCCAGGCCTCCCTCCTGTTCCGGGATTTTCGTAACCTTCAGACAGGCTGTTTCCACACAAGCCGTCATTCCCGTGATCCGACAGCCGACAACGTGGTGGTCTTGAATCAAAGCGTCTATCTTTTCAGTAATTCAAACGCTAAAATGCGGGGTCAGAACCCTGGAATGATTGGCGGTGATTCGGGCGTCACACGAGGCCGCCACGTGCATCACGTGCCACGACGACGGCATCTACCAGGACAAAGAAGACAACTGGCAAAGATGAGAGTGCATCGAAGGCCAGAGCATCAACAAAGCCATGACCAAGCCAGCCCGACCCGAACGGAGAAGCCGACGACAGTAGGACGTGCCAATGTAGGGCGGCATCTCATGCCGCCGGAGAGCTTCCAGGCCGGCGCCGTCATCGTGTAGACGAGGCACGGCGACCCGAGGCCAGGCAAGGCGGGGCATGACGCGGCAGACACGGACACGGCAAGACGTGCCAACATAGGGCGTGATCTCATCGCGCTCAACCCGTAGGGCGGCATCTCATGCCGCCGAAAGAGATCATCCTTGCCAGCCCTCCCAGTGACGCGGCAATCGTCATTACCGTCAACGCGACGGTGCTCAGAATTGTTGACGGCGACACCATCCACGTTCGGGCCACGATCTGGCCGCGGCAAACGTGGAACGGCAACATACGATTGCGAGGCATTGACACGCCGGAGTTGCGAGGCAAATGCCAAGCCGAAACCGAGCAAGCGATCATGGCCAAGGCGACCCTTGAATCTCTCGTGCCGCCACAGGTGCGCTTGGTCAACGTCAAGCCCGGGAAATTCTCCGGCCGGTTCGTGGCGACCGTGATGGACGGCACCCGCGATCTGGCCGACATACTCATGGAAAACGGCGTGGGCAGACCGTACTTCGACGGCGGCAAGCGGCAACCGTGGTGCAACGAATCCATGGCCAGCATCAGGGAACGAGCCGGACGCATGAAGAAGAGCGAGCCGACCGATACCCCCGCGGCCGCCGAGTCACAAGCCTACTTGCGAGCCTTGGCCCAACAACCCGCGTGACCGGAGAACGTCCCGTGAAGAAGCCGGCACCGTCCCCGTTGTCATTCCCGCGTCACCCTGTCATTCCCGCCGGTAGTTAGCGGGAATCCAAAGAATGCCATGAAACACACCGGCATCATCCACGTGTTTGCAGCCTGCGACGATTGCCCGTTCACGACCGAAGACCATCGACGAGGCATTGAAACCGCCAGGCGACACGCCAAGCGCCGGAAGCACCGCGTCAAAATCGACGTGGGCAAAATCGAGATCATTGATCACCGAAACCCGTCTACCTGTGCCTCGCACGCAGACAGGTAGGGCGGCATCTCATGCCGCCAAGAAAGGAGACCCCATGACCCGATTCAGATTCATGATGCTGTTCATCCTGCTACTCATTCCCACCAGCGCCACCGCCGAAAGAACGGCGTTGCATGACGCGGCAGGCGGGGGAGACGTTGCAGAAGTCAAGAAGTTCTTGGACAACGGGGCGGATACGGAGGCGAAGGATGAGTACGGATTCACGGCGTTGCATGAGGCGGCAGGCAGGGGACACGGGGACATTGTGAAGGTGCTGCTGGAATACGGGGCGGATACGGAGGCGAGGACGAAGAACGGACGAACCCCATGCGATGTAGCCAAGCACGACGGCATCCGCCGCCTGCTTGACCAGCATGATCTAATCAAGCCGAGGGAGACAATATGACCGACCACCGCTTGCGATCCCGGCCGCACGCACGTCATCTATGGCGAGGCCGAGAGCCGCCGCGTGTGGGTTGATGAAATCGAACTCACCCCGGAGGAATCATGGACGTATCGCATTCATTCCCCGAACGGGTTTTCATGGGGCTACAGCGGGAGCGGGCCGAGCCAATTAGCCTTGGCCATCCTGCTACGCCTGCCTGTGCGGGTCTGCACGCAGGCAGGCATGACCGACGACAAGGACTTCAGCTTGCTGAACTACCAGAGCTTCAAGTCCGCGTTCCTGGTCAAGCCGTTGCAGGACAAAGATTTGTGGATCCCACTGAAGGACGCCACCGACTGAGGTGATGCCTGCAATATCAATGTTCTATGGAATTATCATTTACATGTATTTCATGGAAAATAAGTAACACAAGTCGCTACATGTCCATGCCAAGTATCAAGATGATGAAGTGATTGTAGCCATACCAGACGGAGAAGTCCTTGAAGGCAATATACCGAAGCCCAAGATGAAACTGTTACAAGCTTGGATAGAGATCCATAAAGATGAACTCGTGGCAGATTGGGAACTCGCTGTCTCTGGTCGGCAGCCTTATAAAATTGAGCCGTTGAGGTGATTTGATGAACCCAAGAGTTTCGAAAATCTATCCAACGGATGATTACAAGCTGAAGCTGGTGTTTAAGAATAGAGAGCGTGGTCTCTATCATTCCGTTTCGTTACATCGTAAGCAGCAAACTTTATTATTATGATTCAGCATACTTCATTGAAGTGTGATGGAGTTGTAAAAATTTGCCTTTTATCTTGTCGTTGATGGTATGAAGTATGAGCCCAAGTGAGGCGGTGTCGTGGTGGAATTCGAGTGGGACCCTGACAAAGAGCAATCGAATATCGAGAAGCATGGTGTCGATTTTACAGAAGCCGCAACAGTATTTGGAGACCCACTGGAACTTACCATTGCGGACCCGGATCATTCTGTAGGAGAAATCCAGGTTTCTGAGCATGGGACACTCCTTGCTCAACCGCATTGTGGTTGTGTCATATGCTGAGCGTGAGGAGTGTATTCGTATTATCAGTGCTCGTGTAGCATCACCAAAGGAGCGGAGGCAATATGAATCAGGAAGATGAACAAGCCACTATGCGTGCAGAATACGACTTTTCAGGCGGCGTTCGTGGTAAGCACGACGAAGCCTATCGTCAGGGGACAAATTTGGTCCTCTTGGAACCTGACGTGGCCGAGGTTTTCAAGGATTCCGCAACGGTCAACTCTGCGTTAAGAACGCTGGTCAACATTGCCCGGAAACATGCGTCAATACAAACCGAGGGCTGACAAACATTTTTCATTCCCGCCTCACTGGGAATCCAGAAAAGACTCTGAATTCCCGACAATTACCTTCGTAGATGACAGGTCTATCTTGCCTAACTTGAGTTAGGCTTCCGCTTGAAAGGCTTGTTCCAGAAGAGGTTTTAATTCCCCTTTCGACTGCATGGGGCCCAGGACGTCGGTGTCGCCGTAGAATTGGCCGTTGATGAACACTTTGGGCAGGGTTGGCCAATTGGTCATTTTCGTTAGGGTTTCGCGTTTTGCCGGGTTTTCCAACACGTTGATCATTTCATAGGGGTATCCGAATTGATCGAAAAACTGCATGGTTTCGACGGTGAACCCGCATTGGGGAGCGGTTTTGGTTCCTTTCCCGTAGATGAGGATTTTGTGTTGTTTCAATTCCTGTTGAATTTCTTCTTCGATTGGATCAGCCATGTGATTCTCCTTTCTTATGAGCCGTCTGGTGTTTCGGCAGTCAGTTCCAGCGCGTGGATCCTTCCGTCTTTCAACGGCTCATCCAGCGCCTGATAAATGAGGCGGTGACGATCTAATACGTTTTTCCCTTTGAACGCATCCGATACCACTCGGACGTTTAAGTGATCCATGGTTCCGGTTCGATCGGAGACCACGACCCGGGCGTCGGTCAAGACTTTCTGGACATACTCCGTGACGGTTTCCGGTGTAATCATGCGTCAACGTTCCTCTCGATCAAGGATAAAGATCATGAATCAACGTGCGAGCATCATACTCAAGACGACGTGCTTGTGCAATTCTGACGCGGGCAAGGCGTTTCTCGCTACAGAGGATGTTTTAACGTCAATGTCATCCCACGACGAAAATTCGGATAACTGAACAAGGATCGAGCGACCCGGCTGAACACCGATTTTGAGGAATCGTGCGAATGATAATTCGATAACTGGACCGCAATGACCTCAAAACCAGCGGCCTCCGCCAGCGTCGTGAGTTCTCTGCTTGTATATTCACGAAAATGGCCCGGGTTGTCTCTGTTTTCTCTAATCATTTCATAAGGGTTGGCGCCCCAGAGTAACTTCAGGCGCTTCTTCAGCGTGGCGGCGTTGGGCGTTTCGATGAATACACAGCCTCCAGGTGCCGTGAGTGATCGGACAAAGCGCAAAACGTGGATCGGGCTTGTATACAAATGTTCGATGACTTCGGCCATGATAACCAGGGAAGCCTTGGGAACGTGAATCCAGCGATCCTGGTACAGCGAGTCATTCAGGTCAAATTCAAAGTGGGTCGTCTTTTCGTGATGGATGCCGAGCGGGAAGTGACCGCCTCGACTGCTTGGAGAGTCGAACCCCAACGTCAGAATGGAATCTTGTGGAAAGGAATGCCGGAGTAATTCCGTCAGGAATGAAGGTCCAATATCCAGGATCGTGACGGGTACGTCGGGCTGAGCGAGTGTGGAACGAACGTTGGAGACGTGCTCAAGTAAAAACGCATATCTCTTGGCGTGCGTCGTCATGTAACGGTGCGCTTCTTCGTGGAATTCTCTTCCTTTGAAAAAATCAATAATGTCTTTCGACGTTGTGAACATGCTGCTCTAATTCGAGCTTTCAATTAAAGCCGCGAGGGTCGGTGAGAAACGGGCCGAGTCGTTCGAGCACGGAAAAGGGAATTTCATGACCCCCTCGAAACTCGTGCCACGCCACGGGGAGTCCCCGGCTGCGGAGGCCGTCCCTGAGTTCTACGGCAGTGTCGTGCGCCAGTATCGGATCGTCCGTTCCGTGACTTTGAAAAACCGGAAGCCCTTTGCGAGCCGGCCATCGCTCTTGCCATTCCTGTTTCGCGATGATGCTTCCCGAAAGAATAATCAGTCCTGCAAAGGAGCGGGAGGTTCGAAACACCGCATCGCAGGCCAGCATGGCTCCTTGAGAAAACCCGCCGAGAAAGACCTGATCCGCGGGAAGGCCCCACTGCCGGTCGAGTTCATCCAGCATGGCGAGCAGTCGCTCGCGGGCGGCTTCCAACCCCTCGGGAACGACGTGGAGGTCGCGTCCACGGCCGCTTGCCACGTCACGAGCGAGTCGGTCCACGTCCAGCATCCACCATGCTCGTCCGTCCGGAAGGCCGCCGTGTAGCTGCAAGGGAGCGACCGGAAACACGAACCGAAACGTATCTGGCACGCGTAACATCCGCCACAATGAGGCCAGATCATCACCGGGTGCCCCAAACCCATGAAGGAGAATGACCACGGGACCATCCCCGCCGCCTTCACGGTCCGGCCCGCCTGCGAGCCGGACGTCAAGTCCGCCGTACGTTTTCAGGTGCATCAGAATCCGCGTGTAGGAAACGTGAAAAGGCCGTGCCTAATGCCCCATCTTGGGCGCGCCGGCGTTGTCGCCCGCCGTCACGAGCGGGACTCGCAAAATTTGTCGGCAATGAGTACAGGTCACCCGCAACGTATTCGTATCCGAATACTCAACGTCCTGCTCTCTGATCCAAAAGAGTTTCTCACATTTCGGACATTTTCTGACAAGCATCGGCATAACAGTTTTCTCTTTTCTGAGTTAAAGCGACCGCATAAACAATGAGAGGGATTCTAGTATTTGCAATTGGTTTAGTGTAATACAAATGGGACACCATTCTCCAGCAGGACGGTGAAAGTGCAGACTTCGAGTCCATGATTACGTATACCGACCGTAAGAATTTTGATCCGGCTGCCTTGTTGCCGATTTTTGAGCAATCGCCCTGGGCCCTCGGGCGGACCGTGGCCGAGACCGCGCGCATGGTGCTTTCTACCGATTTGCTGATCACGGCTTGGGATGACGGTCGGTTAATCGGGTGCGGACGGGTGTTGACGGATTACGTCTACCGAGCGTCGATTTGGGACGTCGTCGTGGATTCGGCTTATCAAGGGCAAGATATTGGGACTGAAATCATTCATCAGATATTGAACCATTCATCTCTCCAACGGGTCGAATTATTCTGGCTCTGTACCCGTGACAAGCAGGCATTCTATGAAACGCTGGGTTTCAGTGCCAAGGAGCAGACGGGAATGGTCTGGGACCGACGCAAACAACGTGAATCCCCCGGCTACGATGAACGGGCGTGAGGCACGTCCGGTTCGCGGAAATGGGCAGAGCACCGCAGTGAATCATCCATAGTATGAAGCGGCGCCGATCATGAAATGTCTTGGCTTAATGTCGGGAACCTCAATGGACGGCGTGGACTGTGCCATCGTTGACGTTCGGCCAGGGCGTGCCGGATTACAAATCACGCTCCTTGCACACCGGATTCGTCCGTACCCACCGACGATTCGAGAACACCTCGCGTCGGTCGTCCGAACCGGCAGCACGGAAATGGTCTGCCGACTTCACGTCGCAGTGGGGGAGGTGTTCGCCCGCGTGGCAAACCAGACGATCAAGCAGGCGGAGTTGTCAGCCGACGACATCGCCGTCATCGGCTCTCATGGACAAACCGTATGGCACAGTCCCCGCAAGATAATGGTGCGCGGGGTCGGCCCCATCCGGTCCTCACTTCAGATCGGGGATCCGTCGGTCATTGCCGAGCGAACGGGCATCACGACCGTGGCGGATTTCAGGGCTCGGGACGTGGCGGCGGGCGGAGAAGGGGCACCGTTGACGCCCTATGTGCATCATCAGATGTTTCAGTCTCGGACGAAGTCGCGGCTGGTCGTCAATCTTGGCGGCATTGCCAACGTGACGTATTTACCGCGGGGTGGCGAACTGAAGGACGTGGTGGCCTTTGACGCGGGTCCGTGCAATCTGCTGTTGGATGGTACGCTTGCTCAGGCGACGAACGGACGGCAACGGATTGATCGAAATGGGGCCTTGGCCCGTCAGGGCGACGCTCGGGCCTCTTTCACGAACGAACTGTTGAGTCATCCGTTTTTTGCCAGGCGCCCCCCCAAATCCACGGGGCGTGAAGAATTTGATGAACGCTACGTTCGACGAATCTGGCGAACCGCGAAACGCCTCAATCTTTCCGTCGCGGACGCCTTGGCGTCGAGTTGTGCAGGTATCGCTCAATCGATCAGTCAATCCCGTCGATGGTTGCCGGGGCCGGTAGACGAGGTCATCGTCGGGGGGGGAAGCGTGCGCAATCGAGGGCTGATAACGTCACTGAAACGGGCGTTCCAGCCGAGTCCCGTGATTTCCATGGATCAAGCTGGAGTCAAGAGTCAGGCGTTTGAAGCCATGGCGTTTGCGATGTTGGCCTTTCTGACCATCAGGGGCGTGCCGACCAACGTGCCGTCGGTCACCGGCGCACGATCTCCCGTCGTGCTCGGCACGATTACCGGGGGACGAAAACCGATTTCTCTTCGCGTCTGAATCCAGTTTCGCTCACCGGGAATAATGGATCTTCCATTTCACCTTCTTCATTCTTTTTCGAGTGAATCCCTCTCGCTTCTCTCTCAGGTTCTAATTGCGGGGTTGATGATTGTGACGGGAATGCTGGTTATCCAGTTGGTACGACCATGGATAACACAAACTACGAGACCGCGGAATACAAGGGCCGACCGCATCTTGGAAATGGTAACGGCACGAGCCAGGCGACTGCTGAATGAGTCGGAGGTTGCCTTGTTTAATCTTGTCCATCTCGTTATACGCGACCGCTATTTGTTGCTGGCGAAAGTTCCGGTGCGGAACCTTCTCCATCTGAACGTGGATGACGATCTCGCCAAACGCGGTGTGGCGAGCGCCATTCGAAGCATGACGATTGATTTGGTGTTGGTTCATCCGGGAACACGGTTGCCCGTCAAAGCCATCGTCATTCGAAAATCTGACCAATGCCTGTTTTTTTCCAAATCCCTGGACCACCTGGTGCAGACGCTGTTTTGTCAGGCGGAAATCGAGGTAATTCGACTCGACCACGATGCCCAGTACAGCGTGGAACGTTTGACCGAGTTGTTGGGGCTGCAAGAAATGGAGTGAAGCCGGGAGGCGACGCACGGAAACGCTATTCGGTAATCACCGGAAGGACGGCACGAAGGGCTTGATGGGCCAGTTGAGGAACGTCTCCGCTTTGAACCGACGGATCGGTAAAGGGAACAAACCGCGCTAACTTGAAGAAGGGCCGATGCGATAACACGGCCGCCACTTCGGAATTCCGGCTGCGCGTGAGGTCCAGCGTATAGCCGGGGCCTTGGTTCCACTCCCATAAGGAATTGCTCAAACAGAGGCAGACGTGGCGGTCGGCGACGGAAGAAAAACGGTTGATGAGGTTTGCTTTATAGCGTTGGACGTGTCCGCCTTCGAGAATCAGAGCGAAGCTCATGTGGTGACCCCACCAGAACAGTGAACGAAACGAAAATTTGACGTCTCTGGTAAAAAATCGAGGATAATCGAGATACTGATAGGGGAAATCTTCCAGGTGTTCCCCCTTGACGAATTGATGGACGTTGAGAGTAAAGCCCTCCGGAGCCAGCAGGTGATGGGTTTGGAGTTCGCGTTGAAATGATACGTGGATCAATTCCAACACGTGTCGAATTTTTTTGGAGAGGCGTGCCTTGGCGGAAAAGAATTCCGTGTCGGAAAGAACGGCAATTTCCCCGGAGGTAAAATTCATGAGTTGTCCCGTCAACGCGGAAACGAGGTCACGTGATTGTCCCGACGGAACGCCGTCAATACTTGTTGGCCGGGAGGTACGTCATGAAGCTGGCAACCTTTAACGTGAATTCTCTTCGGAAACGCTTGCCCGTGGTGAAACGGTGGTTGACGCACCATGCGCCGGACGTGCTGTGTCTGCAAGAAACCAAGGTGCAAGATTCGGAATTTCCTCAACAAGAACTGGTCTCCACCGGCTATCACGTCACGTTTTGCGGAATGAAAGGGTACAACGGGGTAGCCCTCTGCACCCGACGGGAGCCCGAATGGGTCTCGTTCGGGCTGGATAAAGGCGCCAATGCGGATGGGCCTCGATTGCTGCATGCCGTGGTGGAGGGCATTCCCATCATCAATACCTACGTTCCCCAAGGTTTCATGATTGACCATCCGAAATATCAATACAAATTGAAGTGGTTTCACCGGTTGCGTCGGTATTTCAGTCGGCACATGTCTCCCGATCAGCCTGCCGTTTGGTGTGGAGACATGAACGTGGCTCCAGAGCCCATTGACGTGCATCACCCGGAACGACACGCGACGCACGTCTGTTTTCACGTGGAGGCTCGACGCGCGTACACGCACGCGGTCGGTTGGGGATTCGAAGACGTGTTTCGTCGGCTGCATCCGGATCGGCAGCAGTTTACCTTTTGGGATTACCGTCAACCTGATGCCCTCAAGGCAAACCGTGGGTGGAGAATCGATCACATTCTTGCCACCAAACCCTTGGCCCGGAAATGTACGGCGGTTACCGTGGACGTGAATCCCAGAAAAGGTAGGCACCCGTCGGATCATACGGTCCTGTGTGCGACGTTTGCCGTCTAACGGGCACTGAGCAGGTGGTCGTCAACGCTGCCCTTTAGGCGAGGGTTGTTTCGGGTCAGGAACGTTTTCAAGTGGAATGAAGACCGCGAGGGACACGACGGTCGTCCACAGCCCCGGTTTACCGATGGCCGACTGCGTGATGTTTTGCGTGCGAACAATTTTCCCACCCATCTTGAACACTTGTTCGCGTTCTTTCCACGCCACGTCCGGATCAAAATCAATCCCCAAGGTCGTGGCAAGCATCTGGGCCGCCAGATCTTCCGTGTAATCGCCGGCTTCTTCGTCGGTTTCTCCATACGCGTGATGTTCCGAGAGATACCCATACGTCTTTTGGCGGCCTTCGGGGATCGCCACCCCAATAGAGGCGGAGATCAACCGGTTCCGTTCATTGGTTTCGCATCGGGCCAGCACACAGTAGGTGATTTCGCCGGGATTCAGAAGTTGCTCTCCTCGTTTCCTTGGGATGATTTTACAATTAGGTGGGAGAATGGACGACACGCTGACTAAATTACAGTAGGCGACCCCAGCCCGTCGCAAAGCTTCCTCGAACGAGGTCAATTTTTCTCGATGGACGCCGACCCCTCGGGTCAGAAACATGTGGGTAGGAACCATCTCTTCTCCCGGTCCTCAAGACAGGATGTGCCGTCGGGCAATAGCGGCATTCAAGGGTTGCCATACAGTGTGGATTTTCAAAATCCTCTTCATCGATTTTTGGCGTCTTTCGGCTCTCGGCTCTCTTCGCCACACGCGTGGAAGGATAAAACAAGTGCTATAATGACAAATCTTTGCAGGAAGCCGCAAGACGGGTTTGTCAATTTCATGCTGTTCCTCATCGAGTTCGAGAAGCAGCACTGGAGAAAAACTGTAGAGAATCAGCACCTTTGGCATTCGGGTTGATGTTGGCGCAGGCATTGTATCGGAGATTGTCGCCTCAGGCGCTGATGGCGCAGGATGGTGTTGTCAGCCGGCACCTAGTCGGCAGGCTTCGGTTGAAGTCTGCCAAGTCGTCGAAAATTAAGGTGACATCATGATTCACTCACTGAAAAAGGGCGTGATTGGTAACTGAAAAATAAGGAATCAAGAAGGAAAGCGGGACAATGAAAAATTTCTTACACTCACTTCATTCAAAGGTCGTCCGATGATCTATGGAGTTGACAAGAAACTGCTGGACATGGCGCAGCAGTTCCCAGTGCAGCTATGTGAGAAACTTGCGCCTGCAATCCATAGCGAATAGGATCTTCCTTTGCTGGCTGATCGTCGTGGGGACATCGTCGATGGCGAGTTCAGGTGAGTGCCTCGAATCTATTCGAGACATCGTTTGGCTGGCAGTTTCAGTATCTAGGCTGGACACTGAAACGTCTCCTTAATTTTGTCGCTAGCCTCTCCGAGCTCCTTTTTGAGCCTAGCTGGAAGAGGTTGGAATTTTTGATCCTCCGACTTGGCCGAAAGCTCGTCTTGAAATTGGTCAAGGAGTGACGGCAAATTGGCCGAAGAGAGATATTGGGCGAGGTCTGCAGCTTGACTGACAACTCGCTCGAATAAATCCGTTCCGGGGTTCACGGAATGCAGGCTCAGAAATCGTAACAGATACTTCAACGATTGCCAATAGACAGTTTGGCATTGATCGAAGTTGAGGTGGACTGACCTGCACATGGTCTGGTAAATGTCTCCGATTTCGGGGTACCGATTCTCCTCCTGGCGATACCTCTTGATCCTGTCCACCAGCAACAGGAACCTCTCGCAGCTATGCAGGTCGTGTCGCAAATAAAAAAGCTTGACAGTTGCTGCCTTTTGTTGTGTAGGGCTTGACCGATCAGATTGAAGAACTCCTATGAGGTGGGAGATCGCTTGAGATGGATCCCTGCGTTCCTTGCACTCTGGAAAGTCCAAGCACTCGGCGTAATAGTTGCCTAGCGCCAGATGATGGTCGATCGAGATCACCCTGTCGATAATCTGCTGAGACAGATCGTTAATCCTTATCGTGCCAAGTTGGTGATCGGCACGCTGGGTTTTTATCAAGAGATGATCGCCGTTCGAGGCCAGCTTCAGGACTCGCGGGACATCGAACTTTATCATTGGTGTATCATTGAAGGTCCGTTCTGTGTCGTCGCTCACCTTCAGATATGTTTGCTGAATGGGTTCTCCGTCGCCGCCAAACATGTAGACTTCGGCGGGCAATGAAGGCTGAAAAGTCACCTCTGTTCTGAAGGTTTCGTTGAACAGCCAGAAGCCCGCGCCGACCAATTCCAGGATGACGACCACGAATAGCCGGCCAAGATATTTCTCTTTGACTTGTGGTAAGCGCCCTATCAGCGCAAGGAGGGTGATGATTATCGTGGCAGCGAACCCTAAGACTACAATCAAGCCAGCGATTATGCCAAGTGTCGTTGTTGTCACCTGCATTCCTCCAACGGACTTATGGCTGATTCGTCATAGAATTTTGCCTTACTCTATACGGCCCTCTTCCAGGCGTCAAATCGGAGCGCCCTCGATGTTGAGAGCATCTTCGCGACTCAAGTCGTGATCATCGGCCGTCAGAACAGGCGTATCTTTGCCAGCGAGTGGCTCAGCGGGACTGCCCTGGTGTGTGTCTCTGCGGTTGGAGGCTCAAGCTTCTGTGCGCCATACAGTTTGAACCAAGCCTCGCCCTTTTGAGGGTCAACGCTGATGAGAGCGTAGGAACTCTCGGTGTGCAGCGCCAAGCGCTCAAAGCGGTAACCTTCCTCAGTCTTTCCCTCGTCTGCTGCGCCGAGACGCAGAATCCACGACTGAAGCCGGGTGACATTGTAGGTGATAGCACTCGACGTGATCTGGTAGATGAGGTTATCCGCGTCGTCCTTCAGGGCAAAGACTGCGGAAACATGGACATCACCGCTCAAGATGGCGACTCGGATACCTTTTGCGGAGGCTGCAAACAACACCTTCATAAGCTCTGCGCGCTCGATCTTATGCAGGTCGTGCTCCCAGGAGTCCCGCAGGTCGTCGTCCAGGCCAGCCTGCCTGATCAGCCACTGGTCGTCGGCGTTGACAAGCGCGGCGCGAGTGTGCAGCACCGGCACTGCCGAGACCACAAACAGGAATGGCGTCTCTTCTGGTGTTAGGGCGTTCGCCCAGTTGGCAAAGCGTTCGAACTGATCCTGTCCCAGAATGCAATAGTCTTTGCGCTCGATGTTGCGTTGGCCACGCCCGTCCAGCACGTAGAAAGCACAGCCGCCTCGCCAGAAGTGGTAGTCGAAGATTCCTTTTGCCGTGGGGGGATTATGGCTGTGCTCATATTCAACATAGGCCTGCCGGGCTGCGCGGAACATGCGCCGAATCAACTTGCACCCTTCGTCGTAAGTCATGTCCCGCTCCTTGAAGCTAGGCAACAGCCGGCGCAGGCCATCGGATTCGCCTTCGGGGCGGAAGTGGTAGGAGCCCCAGCCGTCGCCGATCTCGTGGTCGTCCCAAATCATGTAGGTGGGGAAGCTGTCAAAGGCCCGCTGGACGCTCTCAAAGCCCCAATAGCCACGGTAGATGTCCCGGTACCAACTGAGCATCGCTTCTTCGTCCGGCAGCAGCCGTCCGTGTTCCTTCCGCATCGTCCGGTTCAGATGTTGCCAGATATCCAGGGTGGCCACTCCATCGCTATAGCACTGATCGCCGCCGGCGATCACCAGATCCACCTCCTCGGCGTGGCGTTGCAGGGTAGCGTTAAAGAAATCCCACATGTTGAGGTTCATTACGTCAGTGCGATCCTCGAACAGGCGGCTCACCGCATAGGGCATGTGGCAGGAGAATAGTGCGAACTGGAACCGTCGTCGCTTGTCCTCCGGTGGCGGCGTCCTGAACCAGCGTAGCCGGTTGTGGCCCAGGACCATCCGCTTGCGGTCGTGGGCGTACAGGGCGTACCCGTAGCGAGTGTCGGGATTGAGCCCTTGCAGATCCAAGACTATGGTGGTATCGGCACCGTAATCCGCAATAGTGAAGTCTTTCCGCCGCATTCCAGGAAGTCGAGTCTTCGCGTCCTTCAGTGTCAACGGCACCGTGCACAGAAAAGCCAGAAACGCCGACTCTGCCACCTCGTCGCCAGCGGGTGGAACCGCTGCATCGCGCGTATACAGAAGCAGGGAAAACTTGCCATGCCGGCCGGTGCGTAGCCACAAACGTACGCTCTTCGACGTGGCGTGTCCGACGATGGCCGCCACTTTCAGCCGTGCGTTCGGCCAGGGACGATCGGTCTTGAAGATGAACGAGTCGGGCGAGTGGGCCATCCGTTGCTCCAAGCGATACGGTGGTGCCTGATTGGCCGGCGCTTTGCCGCGCGCATCCTGGGGGAGGCCGTTGAAAAAGCTGAATCCTGTAAGTGTACTCGAATACGGATAGACATTGGAAAGAACTCTTTCCTATCCGGAGGGATTTCTATGACAAATCTCTGAGGAGATCAATCTTATAGAGGATAGAGGCCGAAATCAAGCGGACACGCTCTTGCTCCAGGATAGAAGAGATGACTCTCCTCCTGAAACATTCAAAACGGTGAGATTGGAGCGGGTGAAGAACTTCGAACTCCCAACCAACGGCTTGGGATGCCGCGACGCTATCATTTGGCTCTACCCACTCGCCAACGTATGGGAAATTCATTCTAGGCAGGGCGCAGAGTGCAAGTCATATGTATGGGGCCACCACCGATAGTTCGGAGTGCCAAAAATTTCTGAACTTAGACAAAAGCGTTGCTGAAAAGGGACACGGATTATGGAAACAGGTGTAAGACCAACAGCTTTTGTTCCGTCAATTCCTCAATCGCATATTTCACGCCTTCACGTCCGAGTCCGGAGTCCTTCACCCCGCCGTAGGGCATGTGGTCGGCTCGGAAGGTTGGAACGTCGTTGGCCAACACTGCGCCGACGTCAAGGGCCTGATAAGCCCGGAAGATCGAATTGACGTCTCGGGTAAAAAGGCCGGCTTGTAAGCCGTAGGCTGAGTCATTGACCATGGCCAAGGCCTGATCGAGGTGCTGATACCGAGAGAGGGTGATAACCGGACCGAAGACTTCCTGGCAAGAAATTTTCATGTCTGGTTGAACGTCGGTCAAGACGGTCGGTGCAATCAGCGCTCCTTGACGCGTGCCGCCGGTCATCAAACGGGCGCCGTGATGGACGGCCTCCTGTATCCAGGTTTCCACTCTGACGGCTGCGCGTTCCGTAATCAACGGTCCGATCACGGTGGCATCGTCGGACGGATTTCCGGTCGGAAGGGATTCGACAAGCGGGAGCAACAGCTTGAGAAACGCGTCATGCGCCGCGTCGTGGACGTAAATGCGTTGGACGGAAATACAGGTCTGTCCGGAATAGGAGAAACCACCCGCGGCACAGCGTTCAGCGGCCACGTGGAGATCGGCATCGGGTTCAATGATGACCGCGGCATTGCCCCCCAGTTCGAGCAGGACGCGTTTTTTTCCAGCCTTTTCTTTCAGACTCCAGCCCACCGCGGCACTCCCCGTAAAGCTCAAGGCGCGAACTCTTGGATCGCGGACCATGGATTCCGCGAGCGCGTTTTCGCAGGGCAGCACGCTCAAGGTTCCGGTCGGGAGATCGAGTTCTTGAATGATCTGACCCAAGCGCAACGCGGTCAACGGCGTTTGCGGGGCGGGCTTGAGCAGAACGGGATTCCCCACGGCCAGGCAGGGAGCAACTTTATGCGCAACCAGATTCAAAGGAAAATTAAACGGCGTAATACACAGGACCGGCCCGATCGGCACTCGTTGGCACAGGCCCAGACGACGTTCCATGCCCGGGCTGATATCCATGGGGATGACTTCTCCGGGTATGCGTTTGGCTTCCTCGCACGCAATCGAAAAGGTTTGAATGGCTCGATCCACTTCACGCCGGGCATCGGTCACGGGTTTGCCTGATTCCAGGCAGATGGTTTGGGCAAGTGCTTCTCGTTGTTCCGTCACCTTGGCGGCCAGGCGTTGCAATGCCGTGGCCCGGGTATGAGATGAGGATCGGGCAAGCTTGGGGAACGCCCGTTGGCTGAGCGTAATGGCCTCTTCGACGTCTTCGGGGCCGGCCAGGCTGACGTCTGCAATCGGGTCGCCTGAAAAGGGATTGGTCACCGTGAGGCGGTTCGGTGTTTCTCGCCATTCAGAACCGACAAGAAGAGGGGAAACGGCTTTCACGGCTTAGACGAGAGAAGATTCAGAAGGTTGAGGAGGAAGAGAGGATTCCCGTTGTGAGGAAGTCAGTTCGACGTTCCCGGGTTCAGCAGGGGCTTGCATGGCTTTGCGAATGAGTTCCGCAGTGCCCCAATCTTTAATGGAATCCAGCGTGAAGGCCTCGAACGAGGAGATGGTCCCGCACGTGGGACAAACCGTCGGAATCTTTCCGTGGTACACCTCATTGAGACACTGGATGCACACAAAAAAATTCGGTTCGCCTTCTCCACAGTCTACGTACCAGAACGTTGGAGCGTCTGCCATCACGGTCACCTGTTTTGAAACGTCAATCGTCGCGTCCGAGGATCCATCCGTTGAAAACGTGACGCCATACTCTGATCCGTCAACGGTTCACCTTCACCTTACAGAGGATCCGAAGAGACCCGGGGAGACGAAATTGTCTCAAGGAGTTTATCAATCTCTTCCTTAAAGACCTCGTAAGGGAAGGCACCGGGGATGACGACGGCTTCTTTCGGATCGTCCGTCACGTATAACACAAAATGAGGGGTGCCGCGAATTCCGAACTGGCCCGCCGCAATTCGATCGGCATAAATGTCTTTGGTGTATCGTGCTTCGTCAACGCATGAATTGAACTGTTGGAGATTGATCTGAAGGGCTTCGGCGTGTCGTTGGAGGTCCGCTGATGAAAATTTTTTGCCGCTGGAAAATAAGCGATCGTGCATCGCCCAATACTGTCCCTGTTCACCCGCACAGCGGGCGGCTAACGCCGTATCCACGCTCGGACCGCTGACGGCTCGCGGATAATCACGATACACCAGGCGCACTTTCCCCGTCTGGACGTATTCAGTGAACAAAATCGGCCAGGTTTCCTGAAAGAATTTTTCGCAATATCCGCACGTAAAATCGGAATATTCCAAAAGAGTAATCAGTGCGTGGCGATCTCCACGAACCCGGTCGTCTTCCTTGCTCCCCAACGGGGAGTCTTGGGCGCCTGCAGAACACACGATCACGCTGCTCAAAACCAGCAGCCCCACGATTGCCACGTTCGAACGTCGTGGCTTCCTGGAGGTTCCGGGGTGACTCGTGCGCGCTGGGAATGGAAAGGTGTTCATGATGTTCCTGAGTAAACGACTCGAACGAACATAGTGTGAGTGGACGAAAGACATCTGTCAACCTTTATTTTAACCGGTTAACCCTAAGCGTGACTCTGTCCGGGCTGGCCGGGCGTGCCGGAGGCGGTCCCTTCAAGTAAGGCCATGATCAACAGCGGCCAGACCACCGTGGCGTCACTTAACACTTCTGCGAATCGTCCTCCTTGTTCCCGTGGGACAAATTTTCCCCAGGAAATACCCTCCTGATACGTGCATCCGCTGAGGCCTCCCCAATAATCAGGTTCCGGACAAATGCGGACGCCATAGTGGAAACGGGGCGGCTGTATGTCCGTGCCCAAACGCAGGTTCAAAATTTCGATGTACGGAGGAATCTGTTGCGCCCAATTTCGAGGAACGCCGCCCCCAATGGTCAAGATGCCGAGTCGTTTGGCTCCCAGGAGCGTCCGTGTATAACTGTTGAGATCCAGAAATGGGTTAAACGCCGGACGATGGTGCTGTAAGGCTTCCCACGTGGCCTGGTTGCTCGCTGACCTGGAAGGAACTGATCCTTGCTTTTTCATGGACCAGATCGAGGTGTCGAGGCCTAATTCTGAATCCGTAAATGCGGGAATGTAGACCGGAATCCCTTGCAGGAAGGCACTTTTGAGGATGCCGGGTCCTGGAAATTGTTCAGCCAGAGTCCGGCCCAGTTCTCGAGTCAGAATCTCCGAAGACATTTCTTGATCGGGGTCGAGTCGATTCAGGGTTTCAGCGGTCACGTGTTCGACGTGGTTCAGATTCAATTCCATTTCGAGCGTGTCGTAGACCCGGTTATATCCTTTCTCGAACAGTTCGGTATCATCCATTGAGGGATGATGTTTATAGTGGGTCTGTCCCACGGCTTCGCTCATGCCGTGAGCAATCAGCGCGCCGGTCGAGACAACGGCCTGCACCATCCGCTCGTCGATCATGGTGCAAATGATTTTGCCCATTTTCGCAATGGTCATGGCTCCCGAAAGCGTCAACACTACGAGACAATCCGGGTCCGCAATCATGGTGTTGAGTACGTCAAAAGCTTCTCCCAGTCGTCGGCCCCCGAACGCGGTTTTTTTCATGGCCGTCAAAAGATCGGAGAAGGAATGAATGCGTGCAGGATCGATGGCTTCCAGGGCTTCGAGTCCATCGTCTGCACCGTCGTGAAAGCTTCTCGTCATCGGGTTTCCTTCGTTCGATATCGCCAAGCAACTGGGCGACGTTGGGAACAACGTCGTCATCCTCTGATGAAAAGGCGGGAAACGGGAAGTGGTGGTCCCAACGGGATTTGAACCCGTGTCTGCACCTTGAGAGGGTGCCGTCCTGGACCAAGCTAGACGATGGGACCGCCGGTCATGTTCGTCGTCAGTCGTTTCTGCACAATCAACGAGAGTTTACCATTCCACTCGCGGGCCCTGCAATCAAGTCGGCGGCGTCTGATGAAGTGGAGGGAACGCGTTCCCATGACGCACCAATGGCGGTGGAGCAATCCATCAGGGTCTGATGGAAAGATAAAACGTGCCGTTGCCGCGTTTTGCTAAAAGGAGGACCGGTGACTGGGGACCTAAGTCCCGGGTCAGGCGTGTAAAATCCTCAACGGTTCGGACCGGCCTTCGATTGATCTCCAGAATAATATCGTTTTGTCGTAATCCGGCTGCCTGGGCAGGACTGTCCGGCCTGACCCGTGTAATCAGAACGCCTTCGTCGTTTCGAGTATGTCCGGGTGGAACCGGTTCCACGGTGAGGCCCGAGAGGACGTGGTTGGAGGAAGTCCCGCCTTCTGAACTTCGAAGTGCCGTCACGTCCTCGGGCAGTTCGGCAATGGTGACGGATCGTTCCAGGGATACCCCGTCACGAAGAACCGTGACGGTTGCGGTTGCCTTGGGCGGCGTTCCCGCGACTAGGGCTCGAAGGTGTGCGGAATCCTTGACGTCCGTGCCGTTGTAGCGCCGGATCACGTCTCCGCGTTGAAGCCCCGCTGCTTCAGCCGGGCTGTCTTCGACCACGTCGCCGATGAGTGCCCCGGACGCATCCGGGGACCCGAATTGTTCGGCTAATTCCTGGGTGACTTCCTGAATCGATACGCCCAGCCAACCCCGGATCACTTGGCCGTGCTCAATGAGATTATTCATGACGTTTTTGGCCATGTTGCTGGGAATGGCGAACCCGATGCCCTGATAACCGCCGGTTCGTGAAAAGATCGCCGTGTTAATACCGATCAACTCACCGTGCAAGTTGACCAGGGCGCCTCCGGAATTTCCGGGATTGATGGCGGCGTCCGTTTGGATAAAATCCTCGTAATCCACGATCCCCATGTTGGCTCGTCCGACGGCGCTGATGATGCCCATGGTGACCGTTTGATTCAGGCCGAACGGGTTGCCGACCGCCAAGACCAGTTCTCCGACTTGGAGGGTACTTGAGTCGCTCCAGGGCAACGTCGGTAAATCATCTGCCTCAATTTTGATGACGGCCAGATCGGTTTTCGGGTCGGTGCCGATCACGTTCGCGGGAAATTTTCGCTTGTCGCCCAAGAGCACCGTGACCTCATCAGCCTGTTCGACGACGTGATGGTTGGTGATGATGTAGCCGTTGGAGCTGACAATGACCCCGGACCCGAGTCCTTGCTCTCGACGAGGTTGAGGACGACGAAACCGACGCTCGAATTCTTCCCCGAAGAATCGGCGAAAAAAGGGATCATCAAAAAAAGGAAAGGGAGTCGGGCGTCCGGATCGTTCGGATTTCTGGATTGATGCAATATTCACCACCGATGCCATGGCCTCTTTGGAGACGTGAATAAACGTCTTGTTGGCAGGCAAGGCTATGCTGACGGGGTGAGCCGTTGGTGCGGGATTGCTGAGTCCCGTTTGAATGGCAGCGGGAATGGGGGGCTGCGAAGTCGGCTCCTCTGATGACGGTGAGCATTGAAGCATCGTCGCCAGCATCAGAATGAGCAGGGTCCGGAAGGCCTGCTTTGAACCGCGAAGGGCCTGCCCTGAGCCTCGAAGGGTCCATTGAAAACCTAACCATGGATTCGCGTTTCCCGATAACAAATGTCGGGGACGGGTTTCGCGGGAATGACGTTTTTGCGGCACGCGAAGGAACATCGTCATCATCCTCTTCAATCGGTCATCAACGTGCAACGGAGGAATCGTGTTGTATTTCAACGCCGTCCGGTGTCCCGATAATCAAGGTCGAGGTTCGATTGACAAAGAGTCCGTTTTCTACGACGCCGGGGATGCGATTCAGACGCACTTCCAAGTCAGCCGGATCTTCGATCTCGTCCACCGGAACGTCGAGAACGGCATTGCCTCCGTCAGTCTGAAACATCGTCCCCGCTCGTGTCCTGAGCCTCGGTGGTCCCCCAAACGCTTGCAGGTGTTTGGCGGACTGTACCCATCCAAACGGGGTGACTTCAACGGGCAGAGGCATGGGTTTGCCCAACACCCGCACGCATTTGGTGTGATCGACCAGAACAATAAACCGGCGCGCGGCAGCCGCCACGATTTTTTCTCGCAGTAAGGCCCCGCCTCCGCCCTTCATCAATTGAAATTGCGGATCGACTTGATCGGCGCCGTCAACCGCCACGTCCAAGTTCCATTCTTCTTCCTCGGGAAGCAGAGGAATGTGGAGGCGTTTCGCCAACTCGGCAGTTTCGCGCGACGTGGGCACACCGTGAACGTGCAGGCCGGCTTTGACTCGTTCGCCTAGAGCCAGCAGAAAATATTTCACGGTGGAACCGGTCCCCAGACCCACGCGTGCTCCATCGTGGATCAAGTCCACGGCGGCTTCGCCCGCGGCGCGTTTCCCGATTTCTTGCAGATTGTGAACCGGTGCGGAAATCGTCATGGACGGCTTACCCTGACGTGCCCACGTTTGCGGCCACGGAGGCGGCACCCAACAGGGCGGCCTTGTCGTTCAAAATGACGTGGACGGGGATTGATCCCAGCAGGCGTTTATACCGGCCTTTGGCCATAAACGTTTGAGCAAATCGTTGATCGCGGATTTTCGGCATGATTTTGGGAACAATGCCTCCACCCAGATACACCCCCCCCCGAGCCAACGACTTGAGGGCGCAGTTCCCGGCCTCCCCGGCCAGAATCGAGACGAAGACGTCCAACGCTTGCACGCAAATATCCGGTTTGCCGTTGAGTCCGGCTTCTGCGATGAGGGCTGCCGGGTCGCCGGTGGGCAAGCGTTCGGCAAACCAAGTGGGCTCGTTTTTCTTGGTGTCGCGGAGAAATTGATAGATGACGTGAAGGCCGTCCCCTGATAACACCCGTTCAAAACTGACGTGCAGATAACTCGTGCGCAGGTATCGTAACAGGTCGATTTCAAGATCGCTGGTTGGAGCAAAACTGGCATGACCACCTTCGGACGGCAACGCATGATACCGCTCCCCGTCCCAATAGAGCACCGCCTCCCCCAACCCGGTCCCCGGGGCGACCAGGGCTTTGGTGCCGTGGTCTTGTGTTTCCCCATGCACCACCTCGGTTTCTTCCGGATCAAGGACCAGCACGCCATGAGCCGTGGCTTCCACGTCATTGAGAAGCCGAACCGCGGACGTGTTCAAGGTGTGGGTCAGCGTGTTTCCGTCAATGGTCCACGGGAGATTGGTGGCGCGGCATCGATTGTCCACGACCGGGCCGGCCACGCCGAAACAGGCCGCTTGAAGAGGCATTGACGGGGAAATTTCCACCCGTTCAGATTCAGTCTCTTCGAGTGGTTCGCCCTCGCCCTCATCGGCAGGAGTTTCTAAAAACTCTTCGAGTATCTGCTCAAACGATTCAAAATCCGCGTTCCAGAACTTTTCCTCACGAAGAGGTGCCACGCGCGTATCGTGCCAATCAAACAAGCCGAGATACGTTTTCGTTCCGCCAATGTCTCCAGCTAAAATCATGATTCTCCTTTTTTGTTATCGTTCGACAAGGTCAGGACAAATTCTGAGCGAAAAGAAATGGCGCCTCTGACAAAACCGGCGAGGTTCAATTCACCGTCAGTGAACTATTTCGCAATAGACGAAGCAACGTGTGGGCTATCCGGGTTCACAATCACTTGGCGCGTTTTCGAGATGACAATCAAATCCATATCTTCCATCGCTATGGCACCAAGCAATGGTTGGTCGCCCATCACCACTGCACCTGTAAACCCCACTCTGTTTTGGTAACGCAATTCAATGGGGCCAACGTAAGGCACGAATTTGCGGCTGCCGTCTGCCAGCGTGACTTCCTTTTCATCAATGGAATCCAGTTGTAACTGCGTTTGTATGGGTGGCGGAATACACATGTGAACCGTACCCGTATCCGCTAATGCCTCAATCTCTACTGCCTCTAATTCGGGCAGTTTGGGATTTTTTATCTGAATCGTTGCGTTTGATAATCCCATTTTCGTGCTCTCCACGACGTTCACCATTCACAACTTCTCACGATTTCTTCATGGCTCTATTCTCTCAAGAAATGGCGCCTACGGCAAATATGGGACAACTTGGAATCTGTCTCTAGTGATGCGAAGGGATGCCGCGAGTCTGGGCAACGGCTACGGCAACGTCGCTGATGACCGTGTACCGTTCTTGACGACCAAAAATATCTTGGAAAAGGGAAGCCGCTTCTCACTCCAATACGGATCGGCTCGGAAGTTGTAAAGGGGCAAGTCTATCCTTCGCTTCGCTCAGGATGACGGTACTTAGTCCCACGATTCTTTTCTGAGACGCTTCGCTATCTCCGTCACCGTCATCTTGGACAGAGCGTCATCGCCGAACAGTCTGCCGAGATCATAATACCGATGCCCCTGCATTCCACCCGCTGACGTCTTTTTGAAATCTGTCGGCACTATTTCGTCGCAGAGGTAAAATCTACGCTCGGGACTGCTATCCCAGCCGAGTTCCACCGCTTTTCGAGCCTGATCTAAGATCCGTTGCTCTTCGGCTTGCTCTAAGCCATTCGCGATCACCCTTTCCGCCTTCAGGTCCACCGTACAATCCACGCGCTTCCTGATCTCTCCGATACCACGAATCGACTTGTCCTTGTATATGCCCAGGTATCTGGCTTTTTGACGATGCGGGCGGGACGTCAGATGGTGGTAGAGATGGTTGCGCAGGTTCAGGTTGATAGACCAGCCGCAAGGTACCATCATCAGCGTGAAGTCATATCTCGGAAATTGCGTGAGCTGCGTCATTGAAATTTCCTTTCCTTTCTACTGCGATAACGAATGGCCCGTACAAGAATTTGAACTGGCTCTCGTGCTTCTCGGAGATTTCGACAAGGGCCAGTATCCAAGCGATTCAGGGTCTCCAGTTGGTGAACACGTTGTCCCGTGTAGAACCCCATTCGTCGGGCGGTAATTCGACGGCCGACAGGTGAAACCGTCTACTACGGGAAATGGCCAACATTCGGGTGCTGAGACCAAGAGGGCGCGTGAAAGTTAAAATCGGAACCGTCCCTTTTATTCCTCGTCCAAGTATTGCCACCGTGAAAACGTCGCGGCTTGCCCTTGTGTGGTCCCGTGCTCATCCAGGACGTTCCAGACCGTGGCCTCTTTCACGAGAAACCGTCGTCCCGTTCGTGAAATGCGTCGCCCCTGGTAATTCGTAATACATCCCTGCGTGGCGGCCTGATTGAGCATCTGAGCCCGCTCAATTTGATTCAAGGGTTCTGCGGTTAATCGAGAAGGAGTTGCGGTAAATTCCTCCCAAGTCCCTTCCCACAGACGGAGAGCCCGTTGATTGCCGTAATTAAGAACGGGGTCGTCCGCATTGGCGTGAGAGGCCACTACAAAAGGAGAAAAATAGAGCCGTTTGCTCTGTTCTTCAATCGTGCCCGTCCGATCAATGAGTTCGCATCGCAACCAGAAAGCATAACTGTCCAGCAGCCACCGAATCCAGGTGAAGTCGAAAGAAGGAAGGTTCTCCGGGGAACTGGCGTTCATGCGTCCTCTATGCGGCGGTGGAACGTGGTCATAATCTGGGAGGCGATGTCTTCTGGGGAAGCGTGGTCGGTGGCAATCACGTGATCGGCCGCGGCTTGGTATTTCGGAGTGCGTTCGGTTAAAACGTCTTGAATTTCTTCAATGAACGTCTTTCCACCGGTGAGCGAAGGGCGTTGCGTATCCTGGGAGATGCGCCGCGTAATCGTCGAAACCGTTGCCGTCAGCCAAAACACCAAGCCATTGAGTTTGAGGGCGTCCAGATTTTTTGTTCTGAGGATAATCCCGCCGCCGGTATCGATGACCAGATGATCGCGTTCTTTGAGCGCGGAGCACGTCTCGGTTTCGAGGTCTCGAAAGTGGTCCCAGCCGTATTGCGCCACAATGTCCGGAATGGTTTGCTGGGCCTGCTCAATGATTCGGGCGTCCGTGGAGACCGCCTGCCACCCGAGCCGCGTGGCGAGGATTTTTGCGACGGTGCTTTTTCCGGTTCCTCGATACCCGATCAGGACAAGATTCATGAAAAGGAAGACTCCAACACCCGTCGCATGACGGTCACCGGTGCCCGTTGGCCCGTCCACAACTCGAATTGCGCAACGGCCTGATGCAGGAACATTTCTAATCCGCGAATGGTTCGGCATCCGGTTTCACGAGCGTCCTTCAGCAAGCGAGTGTCCAAGGGGTTGTAGACAATATCCATGACCGTCAGGTTCGGATTCAAAAAACTTCTGGGCACACAGGTCTCGTCGGTATGGGGGACCATCCCAACGGGCGTGCAGTGAATCATGAGTTGGGATTGAGCCAAGGTCGGCTCCAACGTTTCCGTGGTGAGCGGTCGGTCGTCAATGGGAAGCTTCGTGCCTTCACGAAGATCATTGGCCAGCCGCCGGCGTTCCTCTTCTTCAATCCCAAGGATGGTGAGGTGCGCGATGGGCGCGTTCAGAGCGAGGCCGAACGCAATGGCACGGGCGGCCCCGCCGGAACCAAGCATGACGACCCGTGTCTCCGCGAATTCGACCCCCGCGTGCTGTAACGCCTGAAGAGCACCGGACGCATCGGTGTTCCATCCCGAAAGCGTATGGCCCGATTTGACGATGGTATTCACGGCGCCGACGTGGTGCGCCGTGGGATCAATGGCATCAAGGTGCGGCATGACCGACACCTTATGGGGAATCGTGACGCTGAACCCTCGCAGGTTCCCTAATGCGCGTATTCCTTGAATGGCGTGAGGAAGGTCTTCCACGGGAAAAGCCAAGTACACGTAATTCAGGCCCAAGTGGTGAAACGCCGCATTATGAATGGCCGGGGAAAGGGAATGCTTCACCGGATGGCCAAGCACGCCACACAATTGAGTTTCAGCATTGATGTCCATGAGGAGGCGCTTCCCGTAGCTGCGGCATCTTATGCCGCTGACAAGAAATCATCAAATTGCCGCGTTGTCTGTTCAACACGGAGTCGGCAGTGATCACATAACGACGATCCCACACTCAACGGTCCCTATGGAACTGACTGTTGGATCATTGAAAAATTTTCAGATTCTTCAGAAAATGCGGTGAGTCCGTATTGTCCGTCCCTTTCCTTCAAGGGAGGAGGGAACGTCTGATATTGAACGTCTGCACACCATCCATATTTTTCAGAAAATGAGGAGAGAAAGGCATGAAGCTGCATAATAAAATTGCGAGATTATTCGGATATGAAATGATCAAGCGCAACAAACACCCGACTTTGAATTCTCACCTTACCAATCTGATACATCTGCATGAAATAGACCTTGTGTTGGACATCGGTGCGAACTCGGGCCAATTCGCAACGACGTTAAGGAGTGAAGGATATAAAGGAGACATTCATTCGTTTGAACCCGTGAGTAAGACGTTTGAATCTCTGAGAGCAGCATGTTCCGGCGATCATCGGTGGTTCGCTCACAACATAGCCATGGGCGACGCTTGCGACAAAAAAACAGTCAACGTCACGGAAGCATCGGATTTTTCATCTTTTCTCAAACCGAACGATTTTGGAAAAGAAACGTTCGGACGCATAAAGGTGTTATACGAAGAAGTGGTCGAAGTCAGTACGGTCGAAAACTTTTTGACCACTCAAGTGATGAATTTTGATAAGAGACGAATTCTCTTGAAAATTGATACGCAAGGCTACGACCTGGAGGTATTCAAGGGAGCGATCATGGTGATGGAACGCATCGTTTGCGTCTTATCGGAAATTTCTCTGATACCCATCTATTCCAATATGCCGCACTATCTTGCCTTTCTCAAGAAAAGTGAAGAATATGGTTTCGTTGTGACGGGCTTCTATCCTGTCAGCAGGAAAGATAATCTGTCCGTCATGGAGATGGATTGTGTGTTGTTGAACGGTCAATACGCCTGACGTCGCCTGACCGGCGACGTCAGGCTTCAGAAGAATCAGAGTGATCGGGGCACGTCGAAATTCATGCGGAGATTCAATGACCACACGTGGATGGTGGTATCCCACGTTCCGTTGATCCGCGGGTCGATATTCTGAAAAATTCCGCGGGATTGGTAGAAAATGCCCTGATAGGCCACGTCGAATCCAATGGCGGCGACCCCCAAAGAACGGCGTCCTTCGTTTCCGCATGAGATGACGCCTAGAAAGACGCCGCCGTTCCGACAGAGAAATCCAAGGCCGATGGAGTACGCATGATAGTCCGAATCTGGAACGTCGGGACGAAAGGTTCGTTCGGGCACGGGGCTATCGGCAAACGAATATCCACCCCGAACCGCAATGTCCCAAGCCGGCAACTGAGCGGGGTTTATCCATTTGTATTCAGTGCCCGCCATGAAGACATACGAATCCTTCCAGTTTCGCGGGAACGGCAGCGTGACGCCGTTGGAGAGCCTGATGTCGACGTTGTCGAACGAGGTCCAATCGGCGTAATCTAAATCCACTTCCACCTTCCATTCGCGTTGGGCGTTCCGTATGGGCCACACGGCAAGGCCGGCCGTCACCACTTGCGGCAAGGTCAGATCAGCTTGGGCCCCCAAAGCAACGCCTTGACTTTTGTTCAGAAACTGTCCTGTCAGGTTCAGCGTGGCTTGGCTTCGATACACAACGGCGAGGTTGACCAGGGGTTGCTCGTGATCATTGCGGAGCGGGGTGAACAGGAGACTCACGTTATACCCTAGCGCGGTGTCACGGCCATTCAGTTCAACGTCGTCTCCTGGGCGACCTAATCCTAACGCATTCCGTGGAGGAAACAGAAATTCCAGCCCTAACCGTTGCTGCGATTCCACGTGGCCTTCGCCGAATAAGCCGGAAAACGTATAAATATCCAACCCAAACCCGAGTGCGAACGAGGGATGGACCCTGACCGCCACGGTGGGTTTGATGTCGATGATGGGAGCGGCTGATTTCGTGAGGACCGGGGCGAGGCTGGACGAAGGTGGATAGTGGATGAGGTTGCCGAAGGGTGAATGAACACCAAGCCCCAGCGTCAAAAAATCGAGCGAAGAAATTCCAAAATCGCGAAGTCTGGCGGTGACGAAGAAACTGCTGGGCGGAGGATTGGCAAACGTGCCGCCGAAGTCACCGGCAACGGCTGGGCCGGACGCGGGCATCACGTCAATGTCCCCATTCACCAGAAGCGTCCCCATCGTCAGTTGTAGCCCAGGCAGGTCCGTCATGGCGGCCGGATTGAAATGCACGGCTGAGGGGTCATCGGCTTGCGCGGCAAATGCTCCACCTTGACCCGTGGCTGCCGCGCTTTGGTCAATGATTCTGAACCCTTCTGCAAAAGCCGGAAGAGGAGAGACGGCTGCCATGCAGAGGGCCAACAGTGTTCCCGCAAGCCGGGCGTACCAGAAACTCCCGGGTTGAGCGTTTTGCTGAATCATGATGAAGGGCGGAGAAGGCGCAACGGAAAAATTGGGTCGTAGAGAAAACATGAAACTGATTCGCATTCAGGATCTTGTCGTGACGAAGGCAGTGTAGTGTACGCCAATGGAGGAGGTGAGGCAATACGATTTCCGAACTGCCCCCGGGTTCAAAAGCCGGGTTGTATTGTTGGAAGGCACAGGGTTCAGTACAATATTGTCGTGGCTGCCGCATCACGTGCGGCCCGGAAAACAGGCGAGATCACCACGGCTCCGTGAGAAAGGACGACTGAGATGATCGTCAAAAAGTTGTTGCACACGCGAATGCGCGTCAGTGACGTGGAGGCCACGATTGCGTTTTATCGAGACGTGCTGGGGCTTGCGGTATTGGAACGCAACGTTTCCCCCCGCGGCTCGCAGTTGGCCTTTCTGTCGGTTCCCAATAGCGATGAACTTATTGAACTGTGTAGCTTTCCCACGAGTGGTCCCGTCCACGTGCAGGAAGACCTGGTCCACTTGGCGTTTGAAGTTGATGATCTGGATCAGACCATTGAGCAGTTGCAGGCGAAGAATATCCCCATCACGGACGGCCCGACTCAAACGTCTTCGGGCAGCCGATTTATTTTTATCGATGCGCCGGACGGCTACGAAGTGGAGTTGATTGAAGGACCGCCGGGTGCGGCCGTTGCCTAGCAGGGAGGCGCACGAAGGTCGCGCAGCGACGAACTCACTCTCACCCCCGCGTTCGCGGGGACGGGCTCCGGCCCTCTCCTTTCAGGGGAGAGGGAAGCCGAACTGAAACCGACGTGATTCAGCCATCCAGTCAGCTTCAATCCAGTCTGGATCATCTGCCCGATCAACCGGGCGTGTACCTCATGAAAGGGAAGGACGGCGAAATCCTCTACGTCGGAAAAGCCCGCGTGTTGGCGGACCGGGTGCGCTCATATTTCCAAAAAGGCAACGACCCGAGTCCCAAAACGCGCGTGTTGATGACCCTGGTTCATGACGTTGAAACGCTCGTCACCACGTCTGAATTGGAGGCGCTTCTGCTGGAAAGCAATCTGGTCAAACGCCATCGTCCGCGGTTCAACGTCGTGCTGCGTGACGACAAGCACTATCCCTACCTCCGATTACCGGTGAAGGACAATTTTCCACGTCTCTCGATTGTGCGTCGCGTGACGAACGATGGGGCGCTGTATTTTGGTCCGTACGTGCCGGCAGGGGCGCTTCGGGACACCTTGAAAGTCATCAAAAAAGTGTTCCCGCTGGCCACGTGTACGATCGACATCAATGGCACCGCGGACCGGGCCTGTCTGGAATTTGAAATCAAACGCTGCATGGCTCCCTGTACCGGCAACCAATCGCAGGAAGACTATCATCGCATCGTGAAACAGGTTCGATGCTTTCTTGAGGGGCGGGACAAGGAATTGCTGGATGGATTGCGCAAAGACATGGAAGCCGCCGCCGACCGGCAAGCCTTTGAAGAAGCGGCACGACTGCGGGATCGCATGATGAACGTCTCCAAGACCTTGGAAAAACAGCGCGTGGCGCAAATCGGGCCGGTGGATCAGGACGTCATCGGCTTGGCCAGGATGGGGACGGCGGCGGACTTGCAACTCTTGTTCGTGCGTGGCGGTTTGTTGATTGCCCGCAAAGACTTCTTTTGGGCTGATACGAAAGAGGCGTCCGATGATGAACTGATTCGGTCGGCCATTGAGCAATTTTATAATAAGGAAACCATGCCGCCCAAGGAATTGTTCGTGCCTCAGCCATTGTCCGATCACGAGTTGATTCAACGCTGGCTCAGCCAGAAGAAGGGTCGGGCGGTTCGGGTTCTGACTCCCGAACGCGGCGTGAAAGCCCGGCTGCTCCAGTTGGCCCAAGATAATGCGGCTGCGGCTCTTGACGATCATCTGTGCAAAAGGGCGGCGGAACAAAAGGAAACCGAGGCGTTGCAACGTCTGCTGGGATTGGCAACCGTGCCGAGTCGGGTAGAAGGGTTTGATATTTCCAATACCATGGGCACTCATTCCGTGGCCTCAATGGTGGTCTGGGAAGACGGAACAATGAAGAAAGCCGATTACCGGCGGTTTCGTATCAAGACGGTCGAAGGGGCGAATGACGTTGCGAGCATGCATGAAGTCGTCAAGCGCCGGTACGGTGGAACACTTGGTCCCCGGAACGAGAAAGCCCTGCCGCTTCCGGATCTCATCCTGATTGACGGCGGCATGGGACAGTTGGGAGCCGCGGTGGACGCCTTACGGGCTCTCGGCCTTCGCCGTCTTTCCGTTATCGGGTTAGCCAAAGCCAAAGGGGACAAAGAAGAACGACTCTATTCGCCCGGGAGTCGCGAACCGCTCATCCTGTCTCCCACGTCGCCCGCCTCTCGATTCGTCCAACGCATCCGGGACGAAGCGCATCGCTTCGCCATTACCTACCATCGCAAACTCCGCGGCCAAGCCTTCGTCGTCCCGTCCTCAAGATCAAAATCGGCCAAATCCCGCAAAAAACCACGCTGACCTGAATTTGTTCGCTATCAGACCTGTCCCAATCATGGAAAATTTATACCTGTTTATTGTTGACAATAAATTTATATTGAAATATAAAAGTACTGCAATAAATAAATTTAATTGAATTTTTTTAGTAAAAAACGAATATGGAAATAAAGCATCCACCTTTTACCAACCCGTTTAAGCCAGGAGCAGGTCATATGCCTCCCTATCTCGCAGGGCGTAAAGAAGAGGAGATAGAATTCAGACGGCTGTTACGGCAAACGACCATTTTAGAAAATCTCGTCATTACTGGGCTTCGAGGGGTAGGAAAAACCGTGCTATTAGAATCTCTCAAGCCGATTGCCATCCAAGAAGGTTGGCTGTGGGTAGGAAACGACCTTTCTGAATCGGTCAGTATCAGTGAAGAAAGCGTGGCAACCAGAATCCTGAGAGATATGTCGGTAATCACGTCCCGAATTACGGTGACGCGGCCCGCTCCAGAATCTGCTGGTTTTATTGAGACGCAAGCGAAAGACACACTCGCTTATCCATTTTTGCGAAGACTCTATGATGAAACTCCCGGGCTCGTCTCAGACAAGCTCAAATACGTTCTTGAATATATTTGGGCATTTCTACCTCAGCTTCAGAAGAAAGGGATAATTTTTGCCTATGATGAAGCACAAAACATGTCGGACCAAGCCAAAAAAGAGCAATTTCCCTTATCGCTCATCTTAGAAGTTTTCCAATCGTTACAGCGAAAAAATTTGAGTTATCTGTTGGTATTGACGGGCCTGCCGACGTTGTTCCCTAAACTCGTAGAGGCACGAACGTATTCTGAAAGAATGTTTCACGTCTTATTTTTGAAGAGACTGTCGGAGGAAGATACAAAAGACGCGATCCTGAAACCGATTCAAGATGCAGAATGTCCTATCAGATTTAACGAGAAATCAGTCAATCGCATTGTGGGGATGTCGGGAGGATATCCCTATTTTATCCAATTTATCTGCAAAGAAGCGTATGACACGTGGTTGCAACAAATTGAAGCCGGGGAAAATACAATTGTCCCCGCCGAAGCGATTATTTCTAAATTAGACTCGGATTTTTATGCGGGAAGATGGGCAAAGGTCACGGAACGACAAAAGGACTTGCTTTGGATTATTGCCAATCTGACGACAAGCGAGAGTGAATTCACGGGAAATGAAATAGCTGAGGCCTCACGGTCTCAACTCCAAAAACCAATCAGTCATAGCCAGGTAAATCAGATGCTGGCTCGATTGAGCGATGCAGGCCTTATCTTTAAGAATAGACATGGGAAATATTGCTTTGCCGTTCCCCTGTTCGGACAATTTATCAAACGAACGATGGAGACGGCTTCTTAGGTTAAGTCCGCGTTGACGGGTCCAGCAATGTCACCAGATAACGAACCAGAACGTTGGTATCAAGCGCGATCACTCGTCACGCGCCCCTTCGGCAACGGCGCGTTCCACGTCCTCCAGCTAAAGCAAGGAACCATTCGATTGCCCTTCAGGCGGCATGGCGTCATTCCCCGTCACTGCTCAGATTGTTCAAGCCCATGCGGTACTTGATATCGTAGTTGATGATGAAATCCAATTCCTCGTCCGTGAAACCGTAGTGCTCGGCCAGGACGGCATCAACGTCGTCTATGAGCGGTTTGGACATTTTCATAACAAATTCGTCGTATTCAATTCTTCCCGTCGTCTTGTCGGGATAACGATGTCGTTTTGCATGAACCCGCATGTCATCTTCTAACCGGTGAGACAGCGAGACGAATTTCGCACTTCGACACTTGGGAAACGTCTCGATCTCCTGTCGGTTCAAGTCACAGCAGTCCGAATGAGACAGCCACCAGATAAAGAACACCGTGCTACAGAGGATTCCCTGTAAACTCTCGGTCCCGTTGTTCTGGTAGAGAGGTTTCAACTTGACGGACGTTTTTTCACCGTCTCGCTGGTTGTAAAAATATGGCGTCGTCGTATGCGCTCGAATCCAATTAACCGGTGATGAATGATAGAGCAGCACCCGATCAGACAACGGTCTGGAACTGAGCGAATCGTGCAGGCTTTCTTGATACGCGTACAGTTTCTGCAAAATCTGTAGATGCAGAGGACTTGAGACCTTTGGAATGGCGGTTGGATAGTGGATGGTCCCGATGGGCGTGTACTGCAAGAGGCTGAACAGATGGCCCCCCTCCGCTGCGTACCATCGTGAATACCCAGTCGTGAAGATTCCCTTTCCACGATTTGACGTGATAAAGATCGCCAACCTGAATCTGGCTCCGGGAAGCAAAACGCCTGGATGGGCGTCGGCGCTGATGTTGAACAGGTGGCACGACGTGAACGACTTATAAAACGTGTTCATCAACGGGAGCATTTTCTTTGTGCTGTGTCCACTCAGCGGGACCATCATGCTCAAGAAGCTTTCCGAATGAGAGAGGCGCGTGCTTCGTTCCATCATCAATGCGAACAGATTGCCGCAGGATCGGGTGGCGTAGCCCTTGACGGTGTCATGATTCTTCACCTGACTGTATTTCAGGTAAGGCGGATTCCCGATGAGCACGTCGAACCCGCCGCCGTTCATGACGCCGTAGAATTCGATGAACCAATGGAAAGGCCGGTGGCTGTGACGCCATTGCCGGTAGGCCCCTTCGTCAGCGGTCTCGACGCCGTAGTTGCCGGCCAAATATTCGTTGAATTCGTTGCGCAGGTCGTCGAGTCGTTCCCGCAGATCCGACTTCGCGTGGGCGAACGCGCCTGCACCCACGCCGTGCTCGGCCTGCACGTCGCGGAAATGGCGAAAGGCCAGGTCGGCGGCTTCGGCGCGCGTTTTAATGCGCGTCAGTTCGGTCTCGTCTTCGGGGTAGAGCATTCTCCGCTGGTCGCCTTGGGTCATGACGAACGCTTCCTGTATTTCCTTGATCGACGTGAAACCCACGAGCGTGTTGCCCGCACGGACGTTGAGGGCCACGTCGGGCAGTGGTTCGATCCGGTCGGCCCTCGTCTCCGCGAACAGTTTCAGGAGCAGGCGCAGTTTGCAGAGTTCCACGGCCTCGTCCATGATGTCCACGCCGTACACGTTGTTGACAATGATGGACTTGAGGATGAAGTCGCGTTCGCCGGCATGTGCCGCCACGCGGTCAAGTATCGTGCGAAAATCGTTCAGATGCTCCGGGCCGTGCGTGTGCGTCGAGCGCGTCAGGTCATCAAGGTGTTCCCGCATGGCGTCCAGGCAGGCGACGTACATCGGCTCCAGCACGTTCATCGCGGCCAACAGAAACGCGCCGGACCCGCAGGTCGGGTCGAGGATGGAGACGGTGGTGAGTGCCTTCCAGAAGGCGCGGACCAGTTCCGGGCCTTCGCTGCCCGCGATCACGTCCTGGGCGAATTGTTCGACGTCCAAATTGTAGGTGATGAGGTCGTTGATCGACGTCACCTCGCCCGCGGCGAGTTTGGCGCGGATTTCCTCATAACGTTGCCGGCGGACCACGTGCTCGCGCCACGTCTCGGTCGGCAGGGCGTACTCGGACGGGGCCGCTTCGTTCCAGCCGCCGCGTTGCGCCACGTCGTGCAGCCCCGCGGCGACCTCGGGCGGCAATTCGCGTCTGTCGGCCAGGGCTTCCTGTTTGTGAACGTCATAGGTGACACCGTGACGGACGGCTTCGTAGACGTACCGGTCAGGGTCGTCCGCCAGCAGCCGCCACACTCCGCCGCCGGGCTTGAACGCACTCGAACAATCCTGTTTCACACGGTCGAACAGGAACGGCAGGACGGTGTTGCGGCTGATGTAACCGGTGACGTCCTCCTTGGTGTAGTAGGCGCCCATCTGCTTCTGGTTGACGTACTTCTCAAAGATGGAGCCCAGCACGTCGAGATTGATCTCGTTGTCGTTGCGGAGCGGCCGGTCGTCAAGATGCCACTGATAGGCGTCGAAGAAGGCGAAAATTTTCACGAAGGCTTCGTCCGGGATGCGGATGTCCGGGTTGTCGCGCTCCAGGTCGTGTACGTCGAACAGGCCGCCGTTGAGATAGGGGACCGTGCCGAGCAATTCCGCTGATTCCGGTGCTCGCTCGGCCTCTGGCCGACTCAACCCCTCGTGGAACAGTTTCAGGAGAAACAGCCGGTAGAACCGTTGGAGGCGGTCCTTCCCCCGTGTCCATTGCATGCGTTCAAGGCGGTTGCGCAGATAGTCCGGGTCGCCGTCAAGGAAGCCCCGCTTCTGGATGAAGTAGAGAAACATGATCCGGTTCAGCATCAGCGAGGCGTACCATTCCCTGTCTGCAAGGGTCGGGATGCCTTTGATGAATCTCTGAAACCCGTCGCGCTGTTTTTTCAAACGGTCGTAGAACTGCCTGATGACTTTCTCAACGTCGAAGGCCGCGAGCATTCGGTCCGATCCATCGGCGAGGCTCGGGTTGTTATCTTCCTCGTCCGGCGTACAGACAAGATGCCTCAACTTCTGGATCATCGCGTCGTCCGGGTGGTCCAGGTGATAAATGGACGCGTGAGATCGATCAGGCCTCCCCTGCTCGCGCTTCACCCATTGCCAGTACAGGGCGTTCCTGTCGCGTGAAGGGTAGACGATGACGTGTTCGCGGACGGTTTTGGCAACGGCTCTCTCGATCTTCCGGCGGGTCGGATGATCGGGGAAAACATCGTCAACGTCCGCCACGCATTGATAGGCCACCATGCCGCGTGCGTGTGCAATGGCCTGCAACGTGAACGTTTGGTTGCCCACGGTGGCGTCGGTATCGGTTCCGCCCTGGTCCCAGCCCAGTTCTTCAATGAACAGCGTGCGGAGATCGAAGTTCTTCAGATGTTGCGTGACGTTGGTTCCGTTGAGTGTCCGCATCGGGAATTCCTCGGATTGACCATCGACTTGTTGTCCTCCACAAAGCCTCAATCTACAATCCTTTGTCTCAAGAATAATACAAATTCTCTGAAAAAGTGAAATGATGAAGACAACGGATTCATTCGGCAGATGGACCACGCCTGGCAGTCAACGCGAACGTGCATCCGTTCACGCAAGCCATTGCCGATTTTGTCATTATTATCGGGTTCCGATAACATGCGGACGTGATTCAGACATTTGGCAACGTTCTGGTTTCAATGGAGTAAGGGGTAGGCCTATGACGTGCAAATCATCGACTATCACTAAAGGAGGCAAAAGCAGTGGATCAACAACCAGAAAATCCTTTTCATCCCGGTGAAATGCTGCGTGAGGAATTTCTCGATCCCATGGGAATAACCCAAGCGGCGTTCGCCCAAAAGATCGGCTGGAGCCGAGCGCGCCTGAATGAGCTGATACGAGGCAAGCGAGGCATCACCGCCGAGGCCGCCCTCGATCTGGCCGACATTCTGGGTACGTCGCCGAAGCTGTGGCTGAACGTGCAGGCGACGTATGATCTTGCCAAGGCTGCCGAAGCAAGACGGGTGGCGTAAGTCACTCGTTCCCCGCCTTTACTTTCTTGCCTGAATTCCAAGAGCCCGATGGTAGGTGGTGTGAACGACGACATGCGTACGGTCATCTATTTGAGAAGATGAGATCACTTGTCTGAATTCGTCGACCCAAGACGCTAGTCGTCGCCGTCAGTGGTCGAAGCGGGGGGTGTGGCGTAGCGGGAAGTGCGCAGCGACGGGTCAATCGCATGCGGAATCTCGAACCGATCATCGCCCGTAACCATTTTGGAGAACTGTCGTCCTTTAGGGACAATTCGCTCATCGAACGAACCGATAGATTCGTTGAAAGCGGTCACGGCGCTTTTCAATTCCTTGCCGACGTTCTGATAGTCACTGATGAATTTGAGCATCCGCTTGTGCATGTCTTCGCCCACTTCTTTGATTTGCCGGGCATCCTGGGCAAGGCGGAACTGTTGCCAACCGTTGTTGATGGCCCACAGCATCGCAATCAGCGACGCCGGCGTAGCGATGGCAACCCGGCGGTCCATCGCATATTCCAACAGATCGCGGTCGGTGTTCAGGGCCGCAGAGAGAAACTGGTCTCCCGGCACGAACATCACGACAAAATCAAGAGCGCCTTCAGTTTTCTGGCCATAATTTCTACGGGCCAACTCGGTGACTTGGCGTCTCAACGCGGCAGCGTGTTTCTTCCAGGCAACATTGGCGGTTTCGTCATCCTCCGCCTGCTGCGCTTCCATGTACGCGGCGGTGGACGCTTTGGCGTCCACGACAACGGCACGCCGCTCCGGCAGCGTCACAATCAAATCGGGACGGTCTTGTGAACTGCCGCCGGTCGCCTGCTCAATAAAGTCGCAATAATCAGTCATACCGGCAAGCTCAACCACCCGTCGCAATTGAATCTCGCCCCAATTCCCGACGCGACGATTGTCGGTAAGCGCAGCAGACAATTTGTTGGTTTCCGCATTAGCGGCCTGCACCTGCGTAATCAGTGAATCAATCTGCGGATTGAGCTTGCTATAGTTTTCCGCCAGTGGTTTCACCATATCCTGAAACTGCTGGTATCGCCGGTGAAACTCGCCTTTAGCAGATTCCATCGTCTTGTCAAAATTTTCGTTGGCCAGGCTCAAAAACTGTTTGTTGTTACCACTCAATGCATCGGCGGCGGCCGCTCTGAATGTTTCACCCATTTGCGTTTTCGCCGACTCGATAATCTGTTGGGCGTTGTCGGCAGTCTCTAGACGTGCCTGCAACCCGGCCATTTCCACCTCGTGTTTGGCCGACTCCTTGTCCAATTTGCTTCTGGTCCGAAATTCCTGAACGAACCAGCAGACCGTGCCGCCGATAAGCAATCCGATAGTCCCGCCGATTATCCATTCCATTGGTCGATCCTCCGTTTCGTTACATTATATGAACCGGCTTTGGTTCTCTCAATAAGGCAAGGAACGAACCGCGTTCTTTTGTGCCCGTTGGCACGATGACTTATTGAATGGACTTGATTGCCGTCCCGTGGTTCGTCGTTGCGTGATCCCTGCTCGGAGGCAGGGACATGTCTTATCTCGCCTCCCTGCCTAGCCCGAGATGGGTCGGTGAGAGTGTTTGGAATACCACGACGGGCGCCATGAGATGGCGCCGCTACAGAAGAGCGGAGAGCCAACGCCGCTTCGCATCCGGCATGGTCCCCTCGGCGCCATGAGATGGCGCAGCTACAGAGAGCGGAGAGGGGTTCATCATGTTCGTGCGTATCTTCGAGGCGTTGCATTCGTATGAACAGGCCCTAGGCGAAGAGTGCGGTGAGGTCGTCCGCTGCGACGGGGAGGGCACCAAGTTCGATCAGGGAGGCGTTGTCTGGGGAGTCCAGGGTGAAGACCTGCTTGCCTTGGGTCAGGGCGTCCCTGCACAACGTTTCGGTTTTGCTGTCTTGTTCAGCGTGGGCGATGAGGAGGCGGTTGGCCAGGGTGGCGACGTAGGCGTTGCGCTTGGCGGCCAGGGCCGTGGTGGGACGGCGGACGTTGCCGTCGAAGAACGAGAGGAGCAACAGGCGGCCTTCGGCTATGGGCGGCTTCCAGTTTTTCGGGGTTCGCATGTGATTGAATCCCCGGGCCGGACAGACGACGACGGACGCCGTGCCCCGCAACAGAACGTCCAGGCACTCTTTTTCCATCGGCGACTGGAACCCGCCGATGATCGTCACGTCGGCATGGCGCAGCGTCTTGGCCAAGTCGTAAGTTTTGAGAATCACGTCACCGGGGGAGCGCACGGAGCAAAAGAACCCGAGCAGCGGTACATCAAGCACGCCGAGGTTGCCCCGTACCATGACGGCAAGCGGACGCCCATCCTCGGAGCAACGCCGCAACACCGCCGGATAGTCGGAAGCGCCGGGCCTTAACAGCGTTTGATGCTCAGGATCCATTCCCAATGCTTGACTCAACTCATTACTCCAACCAGTGGTTGGAGTTTTTCCTTTTCCCGATAGTCCACAAAAACTGCCGCATCAGCTTGAGAGCAACGACAGGATGGAGACCCCATTGAATGAGTGCAACCAATGGTTGCACTTTTGACAAATCCCCAATTTCTCGCACCGGCGGTGCGAGTTTTTGACCCGACGAATCCCGCAGACGAACTCCGTAGGAAGCCGCACGGCCCCGGCCTGTCAGAAGTGAATGGGGTTCTGGCGGTTACGTCGTTTCAAATTGCAGGGCAGAGAGGTTGAGCGTGGAGGAGCGTTTCGAGAGGTGGAGCAGTTCTATGCCGACCACTTCGTTTGCATCGTTGTAGTCGAGTACGACGCCCGGCGAAACTTCTTCGGAGTTGATGATGGCGGACTCGTCGAGGCGGAGGTAGAGCGCGTCAGCTTCTTGAGCAACACGCAGCTTCATGAACTTCCCTTTGACCGGAAAGCTCCGGAACATGAGGGTGGCGGCGATTCGTCTTGTCTGGCAGCCTTCTTCAGGGATTGCAAATCCACCACTTGCCGTCCCTCCGTCTGCTCCTTGCTTTGGAGATAGGCGGCGAGCGATCCGACGTCGTATCCATGTTCGCGGGCTATTTCGTCTTTGATTCGCCACAACTCCTCGATGATTTCGTCAGACACATTCAAGTTCTTCCATGAGTTCTTGGGGGGTACAGATCTCAGGGCAGATATACCCGTGCAACGCACAAACCTTCCGTACAATGGGCTTGCGCTCTGCATTATCGAGATGCCGGCAGTTTCAAGTCAATAAGTAATCGACCCCATGCACCGCGGATACGGCAACGTACAGGGCATCGTTTTCGGCTTTGGCTGGAAGCGCCCCGCCCTGAAAAAGTTGCTTCGATAGCCCTACAGCAGCCTGTGTGATCGGCAGTATCGGAATGCCGGACAACGCTTCGAGACGGCGTGCCCCAGCATCAGGATTACCCCGACGGGCCTCTTCAACCGTGACGTCGGACGTATAGAGGTCAAATTGATTTCTCCGTGTCTCCCACCAGTCAACCGTGATTTTCTGCCAATCCGCCGCCAGCAAATCGCTCGTAGGCCGAGCCGTCAGGTAGGATACGACAGATGTTTCGATATAGACCGTTCTCTTGACCATGGCTGTCAGTTTCCGTCAATCCCGATCCAAGTCTTCCCGCCCCATCCGATACTTGATGTCGTAGTTGATGATGAAGTCCAACTCTTCGTCCGTGAAGCCGTAGTGTTTGGCTAGCACGCGGTCGATTTCGTCAATGATGGGTTTAGATTTCCTGGGATAATACTCGTCGTATTCGACTTTGCCTTTTGCTTTGTAGTTGGCTGTCTTTCGTCCACTATGTTGTTTGTAATCTTTCATGAGTTGCACTGCGAAAGCAGCAAGATTTTCACAAATCTCATCCTTCATCTGCCGAATGCCGATTGGAAACGAGAAAATCTCGTGACGTCCACAATGGTATCCTTCAAACAGCGAATACCACCACCAAAAGAAAAGGTTTGAGTTGAGTACGGCCAGCAAAGAACCAGTCACCTCTTGCAGGTCTAATTGATATGGTTTGTAGTCCTCAGATTTTTTCCGACCATCAATTTCACTCCAAAAGTAAGGGACAAAATCAAACGCCTTAACGTAGTTATATGGAATTCGATGCACGTAGAATGATGGAGCCACAGGGTTTTGCTTGTATGACACTGAACCATACTTGCTCAGTTTGTGGAGAATTTGTTCTACAATCCTGTTTCCAAGTTTGGGAATCACGCAACAATTTTCGTCCAAGTATGATCGGTAATATCGAAGGGTTGAAAATAATGTGTTTCTTTCCTCTGGCCGCCAACGATTGTAGGATGTAGTCCAGAATCGAGATTTATCGAAGCGTTCGGTTGATATGAGCAGGCTGATTCTTTGTTTCGCCCCTTCGAACAGCTTGCTTGGATACACATCGAACGTGCTGAGATAGATGTGCCGCTTCTCTTGAATAAACAATTGTTGCAGGTTGTTCATCCTAGCTGTTGTCTGAACGCTGAGGGGAACAATAAAACTGAACCGAGCCCGTTGGTGTAGCAATGTAAATGCCCGCTCGGTGCAAAGAGCATAAAGATTTCCGCACGTCTCAGTAAGAAAATTCCTCGGTCGATATTGTCGGTTTGTCGTAGAGAGTTCCACATACGGCGGATTCCCGATGACTACGTCAAAGCCGCCGTTGTGCATGATCCCGTAGAACTCGACGAACCAGTGAAACGGCTGGTGGCTGTTGCGCCATTGTTGGTAAGCCGTTTCGTCGTCGGTTTTAGCGCCGTATTCGCCGGACAAATATTCGTCCAATTCGTTCCGCAAATTATCAAGTTGCTTCCGTAGATCAGACTTTGCGCTGGCGAACGCGCCGGCGTTCATGCCGCGCTTGGTCTGCATGGCGCGGAACTGATGAAAGGCACGGTCGGCGAGTTCGGCCTCTTCTTCAATGCGTCTCAGCTTTTTTTCGTCTTCCGCGTACAGCATTCTGCGCTGACCGCCAGCCGTCATCGTGAAGGCTTTCCGTATTTCCTCCAGTGACGTGAAGCCGACCAGCGTGTTGCCGGCGCGGACGTTGAAGTCGACGTCGGGCAGCGGTTCGATCTGGTCGTAGGTGTCCAGTTGCGCCACGAGCTTGAGGAACAGGCGGAGTTTGCAGATTTCTACCGCCTCTTCCATGATGTCCACGCCGTACAGGTTGTTGATGATGATGGACTTGAGGACGAAGTAGCGTTCGCTGGCGTGTTCTTCGACTTGGTGCAGCACGTTGCGGAAGTCGCTGAGTTTTTCCGGGCGGTACTTGCGTTTCGAGTGTTCCAGGTCGTTGAGGAAGCCACGCATGGCGTCCAGGCAGGCGGCTCCAGGACGTTGAGCGCGGCGAACAGGAACGCGCCGGACCCGCACGTCGGGTCAAGGATGGAGACGCTCTGCATCGCCTTCCAGAAGGCGCGGACCAGTTCCAGGCCTTCGCTGCCCGCGATCACATCCAAGGCGAATTGTTCGATGTCCAAATTGTAGGTGATGAGGTCGTTGATCGACGTGACCTCGCCCGCGGCGAGTTTGGCGCGGATTTCCTCATAGCGTTGCCGTCGGGCCACGTGCTCGCGCCACGTCTCGGTCGGCAGGGCATACTCGGGCGGGGCCGGCTGATTCCAACCGCCGCGTTGCGCCACGTCGTTCAGCCCCGCGGCGATCTCGGGCGGCAGTTCCCGCTTTTCGGCTAGAGCTTTCTTTTGGTGAACGTCATAGGTGACGCCGTGACGGACGGCTTCGTAGACATACCGGTCCGGGTCATCCGCCAACAGGCGCCAGACTCCGCCGCCGGGCTTGAAGGCAATCGAACAGTCCTGTTTTGTTCGGTCGAACAGGAACGGCAGGACGGTGTTGCGGCTGATGTAGCCGGTGATGTCCTCCTTGGTGTAGTAGGCGCCCATCTGCTTCTGGTTGATGTATTTCTCGAAGATGTAGCCCAGCACGTCGGGGTTGATCTCGTTGTCATCGCGGAGCGGCCGGTCGTCAAGGTGCCACTGATAGGCGTCGAAGAACGCGAAGATTTGCTTGAAGGCTTCGTCGGGGATGCGGATGTTCAGGTTGTCGCGCTCCAGGTCGTGGACGTCGAACAGGCCGCCGTTGAGGTACGGCACGCGGCCGAGCAACGTGGCCAATTCCGGGGTGCGGTCGGCCGCAGGTTGGCCAAGTCCCTCGTGAAACAGCCGTAGCAGGAACAGCCGGTAGAAGCTGTGGAAGTTGCCGTTCCCCTGTTGCCGTCGCACCCGTTCCAGGCGGTTGCGCAGGTAGTTTGGGTCGTTGTCAAGGAAGCCGCGCTTCTGGATGAAGTAGATGAACATCATGCGATTGAGCATCAGTGAGGCGTACCATTCGCGGTCAGCTACGTTCGTGATGCCATCAATGAAGGTCAGAAAAGCAGAGTGCTCCTTTTTGAACCGGTCGTAGAACCCCTTGGTGACTTTCTCCACGAAGGCCGTCCGGACCCGGCCCGTCACATCAACAAGAGTCACGTTTTCTTCCTCGTCCGAGGTGAAGACAAGATGCTCCAGTTTTTGGATCAAGGCTTCGCCCGACTGCCCCCGGCTATAGACGTGTGTGCGAGTCCGGTCCGGGCTGCCCGGCTCGCGCTTGACCCATTGCCAGCACTGTGAGTTCAGGTCGTGGGTGGCGTACACGATGAGATGTTCGCGGACGGTTTTGGCAACAATTCGCTCGATCTTCTGGCGGGTGGGATGGTCCGGGAAAGCGTCGTCGGATGTTGCCACACATTGATAGGCGACCATGCCGCGTTTGTGGGCAATAGCGTGCAGCGCAAACGTCTGGCTGCCTACGGCGGCGTCGGTGTCCGCGCCGCCGTGGTCCCAGCCGAGTTCCTTGATGAACAGGGTTTGGAGCGCGAAATGCTCCAGGTGGCTTCTTACGGCGTTTTTGTCGAACTTGGCGGGCATGGAAAGAGCGCCGGCGTTCCCGTTAAAGCCGTCTTGTTGCGGGCAGAGTGGTCATCTTGCGATCCAGCGTGAGGACTTCCATGCCGGCGCGGGAGTACTCGTCGGCAATCAAGCGGTCGAACAGCCCCGGGCCGCCAGATGATTCAAGTGCCGCGATAACGGAGTGCCCGTTCAGGGGAGCAACCAGTCCACTGCGTAACACGTAGAGCAGACTGGCGCGGGCGTCGGCTCTGGACACGCCATAATGGTGCTGGACCGTGACGTAGGTTTCCCCAATGACCTGATTCGATGCAAAAATTTCTGCCCCGCTTTCCGCCAACGTTCTCAGTGCTTTTTCGCAATAAGAGAACGCGTCGGGAGGTTTGCCGGTCAGCAGCCGCACAAGCACGGATGTGTCAATCCCGTAGCGAAGGGTCATAGGGCTGACTTCGGAACGTCTCCATGTCAATCGGTTCGGCGTCAGGATCGATCTTGTCCCGTAGCGGCGGGATGAAAGTCGGATCGATCCGCCGAGGCCGCAGAATGAAGCCGTCAGAACCCTCTTCCAGTTCGAGTTGGTCGCCCGGGCCGACCCCCAGCGTGTCCAATACCCGCGCAGGAAACGTGACCTGACGCTTTGACGTAATTTTGACGATCATGGCAGGTCTCCTTACCAAGGAGACTAATACAGTAAGGCAAAAGGGTCAAGCATGGTGTTTCTCTCACATCGGGGCATCGTGGGAAGATGGTTGTTACGGGACCCACGTGGACTATTCCGCCCGCGTGCAGACCGTGTCAACCCAAAGCCAAGATGTCCCCTTTGAGCAAAGCGAAGATGTCCCCTTGGGAGGTTTTGGAATGGGAGGTTGGTGCTCCAAGGGCGTCGTGGGGTGGCCTGTGGACAACCCCGTCGCTGCCTCCCCCCGACCGCCGGTTGCCCACAGGCTTCACGCGCTCGCGCGAAGGGGGGCAGGAACGGTCAAGACAAGACAGGGAGAGGGTGTCGAGGAGATACCCCTGGAGGGGCCCGGTTCGGCTTGGGCCGGGTGATGATCGCTGCGGTGAGTGGCTGGAGGCTGACCCACCCCCAGGGGGCTGTGGATGATCAGGCGCAGGGCCATGGGCGGGTTTGAGGCAGCGCAGAGTTGCAACCGCTCACGCGGTTGCAGTCCCCCTCCCTTGGCTGCGGCGCCGGAAGCCCCTGAGGCCAACCCTTCCGCTCCGAGGGGCGGGGGGTTAGCGGGGAGGGTGCGAGACAGGAGAGGAGGGGGGGTGTCTCCAGCGGTTCCAGGGGTGGTCTGGGGAGGGTTTGTACTTGGGGCGTTTGCGTTGGAGCCCACGGGCGGTGTCGACGGTTCGGTGGAGGCTCTTCTCGTCGTCCACCGGGATGGGAGTTGGGCCTTGGGCGAGGATGCGGTAGTCGAGGGTCTGGCCCTGACATAACAGGGTGACGCGACCGTCGAAGTCCTCGCACACGGTGACGGGGCTTGAGCGCAGGCGGTAGCCCCTGCCTTGGTTCAAGACTTGGTATTCCCTGTTGCGGTATCTCAGGGTGAGGTTGCGGCTCAGCTTGCGGGTGGAGTGGCAGCTCACGATGAGGTTGAGGGAATCGGGGTCGTGCAGCACTGGGCGGTGGGCGTCGTGGGGGTTGTGGGGCGGGCGGGCGAAGCGGCGGTTGTGGTCAGCCATGTACTTGGGCACGAAGGCATTGGCCTCGTTGATGGAGTGGATGCCGCAAAGGCGCAACTCCTTGACCAAGCGGTCCTGGAGGGTCTCGTTGGCCCGTTCCACCCGGCCCTTGGCCTGGGGGGTGTTGGCGTGGATGGGTTGGATGTCCAGGGTTTGAAGCGCCCGGGTGAACTGAGTCCGTTCGCCCTCGCGGTCCTGTTGAGTGACCCGGAAGATGCTGTGCTTGTCCGAATAGATGGCCACCGGACGACCGTACTGGTCCAGATACCCGCGCAGGGTCCTCATGTAGGCTTCGGTGGTCTCGGCCTCGACGAAACGCAGGGCCATGAGCCGGCTGGTGGCGTCGTCGATGAACACGATCAGGGTGCATGACGGCCCCCGCTCCTCGAACCATCGGTGCGGCGAGCCGTCGATCTGCACCAACTCGCCCACGGCCTGTCGCCGGGGACGGCTGTGATGCACCCGCATCCCCCGGCGCTTCTTCGACCGCCACAGCCCCGCTGCCGCCATCCACTTGCGCAAGGTCTCCACCGACACCCGGTAGCCGTGCCCCTCCCACAGCTTCTCCCAGGCCAGGGTCGGTGAAAAATCTTCGTAGCGCTCCCGCACCACCGCCAAGATCTCTGCCCGAACCTCCGGCGCTATCGCGTTGCTCGCCTTGCGCCCCCGATGCCCCGAAATCAGCCCCTTCGCCCCCAACTCCCGGTAGCGCCGCACCAGCCGCTTCACTTGCCGCACACTCAGCCTCAACCGCTCCCCCGCTTCCCGTTGCACCAGCCGCTTCCCCACGACCTCCCGGATCACTTCCAGCCGGTCCACCTCGCGCATGGTCATCCCCTCTTCTGGCTTCGCCATCCCTTGTCCCCCTTCCTCAAAGGGGACATCTTAGCTTTGCTCATTAGGGGACATTATCGCTTTGCTCTAACACCCGCGTGCAGACCGTTGACTGCGAAACCAACCCCTGCTACCATGCGCTGCTGGAAGCCTTCAAAGCCAAGACAGGCTGCCCGGTCATCGTGAACACCAGCTTCAACGTGCGCGGCGAGCCCATCGTCTGTACCCCAACGGACGCCTTCCGCTGCTTCCTGGGCACGGATATTGATTGCCTCGCCATCGGCAACTGCTTTCTGCGCAAGGCGGAGCAGTACCCCTCGCTCAAGCGCGAGTATGCGGGTTCGTTCGAGCCGGACTGACGGGCGGAGAGATCGAATGAATACGTACAGGAACGATGATGCAGACGGCCAACCCACGACCACAGGAGAACAACACACGATGTCTAGCACGAGAACGCGCGGCGAATACCCCCCTCCCCCCAGAAGAATCCGCCGTGCGCTGCGCCTGGTCGGCTGGAACGCGCTGTTTCTCGTGGGCGGCCTGGCGCTGATTGGAGTCGTCGGTGAAGCGTACTTCCGGCTGACGGTGCCCTTCGGGGAGAGCAACGCTCCCTACGCTTGGTCTTCAAGAGTCGGGCGTATTTTCATGCCCAACGCGGAGGGGCGTTGGACGAACGGCCTTGATTTCTGGACTGAATCACGAACCAACAGCCTGGGATTCCTGGACCGCGAACCCATCGGCCTCGAGCGCGCCGCGGCAAGCTGCCACATCGCCATGATCGGCGATTCTTTTGTGGAGGCGCTCCAGGTTCCCATCGCCGACAAATTTCACGTTCGGCTGGAGGCACTCGCCACCCAGGAACTACCCCATCTGGACGTCACGACCTCGGCGTTCGGGGTCAGCGGCACCGGCCAAATCAACCAACTGGCGTACTACGACGAATTCGCACGGTATCTGCGTCCCGCTCTGTTGGTGCTCGTCTTCGTTTCCAACGACTTCATGAGCAATGCGCCGATCCTGGATGGATTGTACCGGGGAGAGGACCCAGACCGACTCAAGAGGGTTTCCGCGACACGAGGCGCGGATGGGAGCATTACGCTGCGACCGCCCTATCTCGGGGAGTCCCGATTTGCCGCGGTGCCTCCTCCACCTGCACCTTGGCATACGCGCGCCATGGACCACCTACCGGCATTGTCTCTCTTCGCGAACTGGCTGGATGCCAAGAGGCGCGCTTCTTCCTCGTACGACACCGATCCCGAACTGGTGCCCCAGGTGGCGCTGCTGAGCCGGCGCTCCCCTCGCTACGCCGCGCTGCTTGATGGGTGGCGGCCGACGATGCGGGATGGCCTCAATGGCCTCAATGATCGGTTCATGTACGAACAGGATTTGCCGCCCGTCTACGAGGACGCCCTGGACTTCACGGCCTTCGCGCTGGACCAGTTCAGGGAACGCGCGGACCGCGACGGTGCCGCGTTGGTCATCCTGTCCACACACGACATGCGCAACCTAGGCGACTTCGGATTCGACCGCCTGACCGCGCTGGCCGAACCGCGAGGCATTCCCGTCATCGACCAGCACGACTACATCCTCCGGCAGGGCGCCGAGCCCCGGAGGGATGCGCAGTGGGCGTACGACGGCCACTGGAACGTGGCCGGCCATCAATGGGCGGCGGAAGCCCTGCTCGAATACCTGAAGGAGAATCAGGAGATCTGCGCGACGCGAAAGCGCCCGACCGCGCCTCCGCCACCTCCTTCCTGGCTGACGGACTATGAGTCCGTCGCGTCCGGCGAACCGGTGGCCCGCTCCGACTTCGACATCTATCTTCGCGAGAATACGGTGACTTACCTCAAGTCGCCGTGCAGCGCGGCAGATGTGCAAGCGCAGTTCTTCCTGCACGTCGTCCCGGAAGACGTGGCAGACCTGCCGGCCGATCGCCGGCAGTACGGCTTCGACAATCTGGATTTCCACTACGCTAACCACGGCTCAATGGGTGCTCTGGTCTTTAGCGCCAAGTGCCTTGCGAAGCGTCCGCTCCCCGACTACCCCATCACCCGCATCAGAACAGGGCAGTCCACACCCGACGACGGCCAGATATGGAAGGTCGAGTTCCCCGTTGGCGCGGTGGAGGGCGAACAAGGCCGTTGATCGCGTCCGGTGCCGACCCACGCCCGGATCGCGATATGCTCATCGCAGCCACGGCATTCGTTCACGGGATGACGGTGGTGACTCGAAACGCTGATGACTTTGCGCCGACGGGCGTTGACGTGCTCAATCCTTGGGAATATACGCAGTCCGCGTCGTCTCTGCTCACCCACGGGGTTTCAACTATCGTCCCGTCCAATTAAGCCCATGGAACAGATGATCTTCGGTTCCTGGGCTTCCTCCTCTCCGTGTACGATGCAGAGCCGGTCTTCGTCTCTGAGTGCGATGACCATCTCGGCAAGGGCCCCGTCGGAGACGCCGCTGCGCAGTTGCCGGTTTAACGTATCCACCGCGGCTTGGCGCAGGGGGTGGCGGTAGACGTCGTCAATGGCGCGATGGAGTGGCGCAGTGTCGAACAGCGTGTCCTTGACGCTTTCGGCGTAACGCTTGAGGCGTTCATACGCGCGGAAGCGGGCGCTGGAGGGGCGGCCGAGTTGGCCTCCCACTTGTTTTTCTTCGCGGGCGACGTGTTCTGTCGCCTCGCTGACCAGTTTGTGATGCGTCTCGTGACGCGGCAGTGCCGGCGCGTCGGGCGGGCATTCCGCTGTCCGCAGAATCTCGAACTGGCTTTCGGTCACACTTTTGCCGTCGCGGTCCATCCATGCTCGGTCGGAAACCGCCATGGTTTTGGCCAGGGCCGTTCGGAGATGCTGTTCAATGTTGTCGAAGATGCGCGGCATCAGTCTGTCGCACGGTGTGGCAATGGCGTTCGTTTGGACTCAAAGAGCGGAACATCATACAAAATCGGCAATCTGCCAAGCGTGGGCGTTCACTCAACGATTATCTTGTCGGCCGTCCATCCCTGTGGTACATTTTCTGCTCATCCGGTTTCTTCGAAGCGAGCCTGACCCAACCAGCGCGTCTCCAGCCCATGGCCAAACTGTACGATCACCAGGCTATCGAAAAAAAGTGGCAAGCCTACTGGCGTGAGCATCAGACGTTTCGTTCCGACGTCGACTCCACCAAACCCAAATTTTACGTGCTGGACATGTTCCCGTATCCGTCCGGGGCCGGACTCCACGTGGGGCACCCCAAGGGCTACATCGCCACGGATATCATGGCTCGCTATAAACGGATGCGCGGCTTTAACGTCCTGCACCCGATGGGGTGGGACGCCTTCGGCCTGCCGGCCGAACAATACGCGATTGAAACCGGCACCCATCCGCGAGACACCACGAGACGGAACGTGGAAACCTTCAAACGCCAATTCCAGGCCTTGGGGATGGACTACGACTGGTCACGGGAAATCGATACCACCGATCCGCAATACGTGCGGTGGACGCAGTGGATCTTTTGCAAACTCTATGAAAAAGGGTTGGCGTATTTAGCCGAGGTGCCGGTGAATTGGTGCCCGGCGTTGGGAACGGTGCTGGCCAATGAAGAAGTCATTGATGGGAAGAGTGAACGAGGCGGGCATCCGGTGGTGCGGATGCCCATGCGGCAGTGGATGCTTCGGATTACGGCCTATGCCGAGCGGTTGATTGAAGACCTTGATCTCGTGGATTGGCCCGAATCCATCAAGCGGATGCAGCGGGAATGGGTCGGCCGTTCGGAAGGCGCCAAAATCTTCTTTGGGGTCTCCGGGCAGGAGCCACGCATGATTGAGGTGTTTACCACCCGTCCCGACACCCTCTTCGGGGCGACGTATATGGTCCTCGCTCCGGAGCATGCCATCGTGTCGGCGATCACGACGACGGAGCAGCGTTCGGCGGTGGAGACTTACGTGGAGAACGTGTCCCGTCGGAGTGAACGGGCGCGTATCGCCGAGCTGGGGGAGAAGACCGGGGTCTTCACCGGGGCGTATGCCGTTCATCCGGTCACGGGCACGCCCCTCCCGATCTGGATTGCGGATTACGTGATGGCCACCTATGGGACGGGGGCCATTATGGCGGTCCCGGCTCATGATACGCGGGACTATGCCTTTGCGAAACGGTTTCACTTGCCGATTGTCGAAGTCGTATCCGGAGGCGATAGTGCCACCGAAGCGTTTATCGGTGACGGCACAAACGTGAATTCTGACTTTTTGAACGGCTTGCCCACTCCCGAAGCGAAGACGCGCATGGCCGAGTGGCTGGAACAACGCGGCAGGGGCGAAAAGACCGTGACGTATAAATTGCGCGATTGGCTCTTCAGCCGGCAGCGGTATTGGGGAGAGCCCTTTCCCGTGATGCACCTGGAAGACGGCACGACGACCCTCGTGCCTGAATCGGATTTGCCGGTGCTGCTCCCGGAGTTGGAAGACTTTCGACCGAGTGGGGAATTTGAACCGCCGCTGGCTCGTGCCCACGAGTGGATGGCAGTCGTCGATCCCCGGACCGGACGCAAGGCCTTGCGTGATACCAATACCATGCCCCAGTGGGCCGGAAGCTGTTGGTATTACCTTCGCTTTTGCGATCCCCGCAATACCCGGGAGCCGTGGTCCAACGAGGCGGAACGCCACTGGATGCCGGTTGACTTGTACGTTGGCGGAGCCGAGCACGCGGTGCTGCACCTGTTGTATTCCCGGTTCTGGCATAAGGTGCTGTATGACCTCGGGTTGGTGCATACACCTGAGCCGTTTCAAAAATTGCTGAATCCCGGGATGATCCTCGGGCACAGCTATCGGTACTTTGATAACAACCTTTCGGATGATCCTTCATGTTCGGCACAATCGTATTCCGTTTCGGATGTGCGGTGGAACCACGACTCCCCGGTTCACCACAAAACCGGCAAGGAACTCAAGGCGCGATGGGTGCCTTCCCAAGACGTGAAATGGTCCGAACAAGGCGTGCCCCTTCACCCGACGATCGAGGGGCTGGCGTTGGAACAAGTGACGGAGAAGATGTCCAAGAGCCGGGGGAACGTGGTGAATCCGGATGACATTATTGCCGAGTACGGCGCCGATGCCATGCGGCTGTATGAAATGTTCATGGGCCCGTTGGACAAAGGGGCGCCGTGGTCCACGGAATCCATTCCGGGGGTGTCTCGTTTTCTGCAGCGCGCCTATCGTCTGTTGACGAGTGACCACGGACAAGACGGGTCGCCGGCGCCGATCGTGGAAGGAAGTGGAACGCTGGAGCAAGCGCGACTTACCGCTCGTACCGTTCAAGGCGTGACGCAGGACCTTGAGGAAATGAGTTTGAATACCGCTATTGCGAAATTGATGGTCTTCGTGCGGGACATCACCAAAGACGGTCCCCTGCCGCGCGCGTCGGCCGAAGCTTTTGTCTTATTGCTGTCGCCGTTTGCCCCCCACGTAGCCGAGGAATTGTGGGAAGGGATGGGAAACGCGCCGAGTCTTGCGCATCAGGCGTGGCCGACGTTTGACCCCGATCTCGTGACCCACGAGGAGATGACGATCCCCCTTCAGGTGAACGGCAAGTTGCGCAGCAAGATTCGCGTGCCGACCGATGCGAACGAAGAGGCCGTTCTCGATCTCGCGCGCAGCGATGGAAAAGTATTGGAATGGCTGAAAGGAGCGACGCCGCGAAAAGTGATTTACGTCGAAAAAAAATTGGTGAATTTTGTCGTCTGAAAGGGGAAGTCACGTGATGAACAGATTGCTCTCGTCTCTCCTCGTGGTCTTGATGGTGCTCGCTTCCCTTATCGGGTGCGGCTACCGATTTTCAGTGGAAGGACCCGGTCCGCGAATCGGGGGCGGTTCCGTACAACGGGCTGAAGGGCCGTCGGTCCGATTAGCCATTCAGGACGTGGCGAACCGGACGTTCTACCGCAACCTGGAATCCGCCTATACCGACTATATGCGGCAGGAATTTACCGTCAGCAGTGGAGCGCAAGTCGTGGCTGAGGTGGCCCAAGCCGATTATGTGATAAAGGGGGAGATCGTCTCGGTGACGGTCCCTTCCCTGACGTTTTCCACTGCCCAGATACGGGAAAGTCGCGTGCAGGCGGTAGTGCGCGTCACGGTGGAACATCGATCGACGAGCAACGTGCTGTGGAAGAAAACGGCGACGGGCACCGGAGAGTTTTTTGTGAATCGCGCCGCCGACGTTGAGGGGAGCCAGGACGTCATTCAGTTCAATCAAGTCCTGCAAGACCGGGCCCTGGAGCAGGCCGGACAAGAAGCCATGGAACGGTTGGCCGCGGCATTTTGGCACGCCTGGGATCAAGGGACGTTCTCTTCGACTCAATCCCAAGCCTCTCCGGATCCTCCCTCAACCAGCCTGCGTGAACGTTCGGCGGCCCCCGTTGTGTAATCCGTCAAGGGGACGTATTGGGGAGATACCATGGTGAGCAAGCCTCGCGAACGCGGCTCGTCCTTCCAAGGGAAGGGGGTGTATCTGCTCCTTGGAGAAGAAGACTGTCTGCGCGATCAAGCCATTGAGAAGATTCGACGCGACGGCTCGGCCGGTTCAACGGACGCGAGCATGAGCGACGCCAGGATGACCCAAACCCCCGACGCCGATCTCTTTGCCTTTCACGTGCTGTATGGGGACGAAACCAATGCACAGGAACTTCTGGCGTGTGTCCAGGAAATGCCGTTTCTGGCCACGCATCAAGTCGTGCTGCTTAAATGGGCGGACAAACTTCCGGCCCGAGAAGGCGAAAGACTCGTTCCGTACTTTTCCTCGCCTTCCGATTCCACGACCCTGATCGTTTCCGCGGCAAAACTGGACGGTCGGATGAAGTGGGTCCAAGCGTTGAAAAAGCAGGCGGTGGTGGTGGATTGTGCTCCCTTGCGCGACAATCAACCAGTGGGTTGGGTTCGTCAGGAAGCCGCGCGCTTGAGCCTTCGTCTTGATCCTGAAGCGGCTGGTCTGTTGAAAGACATGGCCGGTGAGGGGTTGTACAGGGTCCGGCGGGAATTAGAGAAGTTGGCCCTGTATTTGCCACGGGGAGAAACGGTCAAAGCTCAGGACGTCTTAGCCGTCCAAGGCATGGAGCCCGGTGCCTCGGTGTTTGACTTGGCGGGAACCATTATGCAAGCCGATTATTCCAGAGCCCTCAACATTTTGGAGAAGAATTTGGAAACGGGCCAGGCTCCACTTCAAATTCTTGGGGCGTTGCTGTGGCAGTACCGTCGGCTTTGGAAGGCCAAGGACGGCCTCAGTCGTGGAGTCGGTGAGGCCGTGGTGGGCAAATCCTTGGGGATCCCGCCGTTTCGGCAAAGGGCGTTCTTTGCCGGAATCAAACGGATCCCTCTGTCACATTTTCCAGAAGCCTTTGCCCTGTTTTCTCAAACGGATCGTTCGCTGAAAGGTGGAGCCGCCGGCTCGCCTCAGTGCATCATGCGTGTCTTAATCTTCGACTTGTGTCGATCGGCACAGGGCGCCGTGAGGCACGGCCCTGCCTCTGCGCAGGGAGGGCGAAGCTCTGGTACTCCTCATTGAACGTGGGAGGACGAAGAGAACGTCGATGTCGGATTATTTCGCTGCGAGCCGGTTGAGTTGGGTCGCGAGTTGAGAAATCCGTCGGGAAGCGGTGTTCCGATGGAGCGTCCCTTTGGTCACGGCTTTGTGCAAGGCTGAAGTGGCTTCCCGGAGAAGGGTTTGAGCCGATTGCGCGTCTTGTTGCTGGATCGTGGCTTTGAACTTTTTGACGACGGTTTTGGTGCCGTGCAGAATCACACGGTTTCGGTGGTGACGCTTTTCTGCCTGTCGGGCTCGTTTGATGGCTGATTTATGAACAACGGCCATAGTGTGTCTTCGATCCTTTCTCAATAGGGTGTCATTGATAGCATGGCCCCTTATAACCGGTCAATGGAAAAGATGCAAGCATGGACGGGAATCACCTAGGGTTGGGGATTCAAGCCAAAGAGCGACTCATTTTTGCCTTGGACGTGTCCACGGCTGCGGCCGCGGAAGCGTTGCTTGATCGCGTTCATTCGTCGGTCGGGGTGGTGAAAATCGGCTTGGAACTCTTTACGCGCGAAGGACCGGCGATCATCCGTCTGGCTCAGGATCGGGGGAAGCCCGTGTTTCTCGACTTGAAATTTCTGGATATTGACGAGACGGTCCAACGGACAACCGCGAGCGTCGCAGACTTGGGCGTGTCCTTCATCACCGTGCATGCTCACCGGAAGACCATGGCCGCGGCCGTGCGAGGACGGGCCGTCAATCCGGAGATGAAAATCCTCGGGGTTACGGTGTTGACCAGTTTTGATCGGTCGGATCTGGAGGAATGTGGTTCCACCTGGAGCGTCGAACGCCTCGTGGCGGCTCGCGCAAGAATGGCGTCTCAATCAGGGTGTGACGGGGTCATTGCCTCGGGGCAGGAATCCAGGACCATCCGATCGGAAATCCCTTTCCCATTTTTGATTGTCACGCCCGGCGTCCGGCCCGCCGGGGCAGGAGTTGACGATCATGCCCGCGCCACCACGCCTTACCAGGCGATTGAATCCGGAGCCGATTACGTCGTGGTCGGCCGGCCGATTCGGGATGCCCCGGATCCCTGTGCGGCAGCTCACGCGATTGTGGACGAGATGCAGACGGCGTTTGCCCGGCGCCTTCAACGGAGTGCATGACCGGATGAGCACATTCGACTGATGGAGGGAAAATCATCAGGGCACAGGCCGAACTAAATTTCTCCTCACTCCCTGTGTCATGCCCGTGCAACCAGGAATCCAGCACCACGCCAATCGTCCCACTTGCACCGTAGAGTCATGCCCGTGTCTCTCCTCTGTCATGCCCGTTCCTTCTCTTGTGTCATGTCCGCCTCCCGTTTGTCATTCTCGCGAAAGCGGGAATGTGGATTCACATTTCAAGTGCAACACTTGGTGGATAAAAATCTCCGCGGGGGTGGCATACCCGAGGCATTTCCGCGGGGTGTGGTTGTAAGCGTGGACTAGGTGATGAAACCGCTGGTCGGACAGAGTCGCCAAGTCGGTTTTACGGGGCAGGGTGCGACGCAGGCGGCCGATGGCGTTCTCGACGCCGCCTTTCTGCCAGGGGGCGTAAAGGTCACAGAAGAAGGTCTCGATGCCGAGAGCATGGAGGCGGTGATGATAGGCGAATTCCGTCCCATTGTCGAAGGTGACGGTCTGGCGGCCGTGAGGGGGCACGGGCGTGAGGAGGTGGGTGAGGGCATGGGCGATGGGAGCGGCGGCTTTGCCCGGGGGGCGCACGGCGAGGAGAAGGCGGGAGGTGCGTTCGTGGAGAGTGAGGACGGCTTGGCCGTAGGTGCGGAAGAGCATCAGATCGGCTTCCCAGTGGCCCGGGGTCTGGCGGTCAGCGGCGGCGGCGGGGCGGTCGGCGAGGGGGCGGCGGTGAGCCATCAAGGCGGCGGGGCTGCGACGTGTGCGTCGGCGGCCGCGGGTGGCTTTGGCGTGAGGGAGATAGTGGCGCCAGGCATAGGTTTTCGTCCGGGTGATCTGAGCGTAGAGGAAGCGGTAGATGGTTTCGTGCGAGAGGACGGGGCGCCCGGCGTCGCGGGCGAGGCGGCCTGCGACTTGCTCGGGGGTCCAGCCCTGTTGGAGGTGGGTGAGGACTGTGGTGCGGAGGGGGGCATCGCGATCCAGCTTGGCCCCGCGCCACCGGCGGGCGCGGGCCTGCTGCTCGGCATAGCGGGGCTGGTAGCCCTCGGTGCGGGAGCGATTGCGCTTCATTTCGCGAGCCACGGTTGATGGCGGGCGATCCAAAGCTGCCGCGATTTGCCGGAGCGAGCGCCCGGCGGCGTATAGTCGGGCCATGTCACATCGGTCTTCCAGGGTGAGGTGGTGATAGTGGGTGCCCATGACAACACCTTAGCAAGGTGTTGCACTTCGTTTGTGAATTTAGAGAATCCAGAGTCTTTTTCCCATCCGCCACGCGCTGGTGAGAGAATCCGGGCGTCCCGTGCCCTTCCCCTGGATTCCCGCTAAAAACTGCGGGAATGACAGGGGGTGAAATGGCGGGAATGACAGGGTGGGCAGATGGCGGGAATGACGGGGTGGGCAGACGGCAGGAATGACGGGGTGGGCAGACGGCAGGAATGACGGGGTGGGGCGAGACGACGGGAGCAGACGGTGGGGGCGCGGGAGAACTCTCCCGCGGACTCCCCCCGTGTTATGCCCGTGTCTCCCCTTGTGTCATGTCCGCCTCCCGTTTGTCATTCTCGCGAAAGCGGGAATCCAGAGTCTTTTCCCCATCCGCACGCGCTGGTGAGGGGATCCGGGCGTCCCGTGCCCTTCCCTTGGATTCCCGCTAAAAACTGCGGGAATGACAGGGGGTGAAATGGCGGGAATGACAGGGTGGGCAGATGGCGGGAATGACGGGGTGGGCAGACGGCAGGAATGACGGGGTGGGGCGAGACGACGGGAATGACGGGGTGGGGCGAGACGACGGGAGCAGACGGTGGGGGCGCGGGAGAACTCTCCCGCGGACTCCCTCCGTGTTATGCCCGTGTCTCCCCCGTGTCATGTCCGTGTCTCTCCTTGTGTCATGTCCGCCTCCCGTTTGTCATTCTCGCGAAAGCGGGAATCCAGAGTCTTTTTCCATCCGCACGCACTGGTGAGGGGATCCGGGCGTCCCGTGTTCTTCCCCTGGATTCCCGCTAAAAACTGCGGGAATGACAGGAGGTGAAATGGCGGGAATGACAGGGGGCGAGATGGCGGGAATGACGGGGGCAGACGGCGGGAATGACGGGGGCAGATGGTGGGAATGACGGGGAGCAGATGGCGGGAATGACGGGGGCAGATGGTGGGAATGACGGAGGCAGACGGCGGGAATGATGGGGAGCAGACGGCGGGAATGATGGGGGCGAGACGGTGGGAATGACGGGGGCGAGACGGTGGGAATGACGGGGGGAACATGGGAGGGAGTTTCAGGTTCTCGCCGCCAGCGGTACGAGTGGGCAAGCCCTTTATTCCGTCGGCAAATGACTGACCATCTCCAGGAACGACGATTTTTGCAAAGCTCTCCCTAGCCGGGAGAGTGCCGGAGTGAGGGTTAAGTGGGATTATACATTGTCTTGCGACGGGGTAGGGTTTTTGTTACCCTCTGCTCCCCATACCCTGAAAACCCTTCCGATGTTTGAACTCTGTGGGTGGTGGGTGTAGCTCAAGGGTAGAGCGCCTGACTGTGGCTCAGGAGGCTGCGGGTTCGAGACCCGTCACTCACCCCAATAGGTTCAATGTATTCCTCTGCAAAAAAGAGTCAGCTCATCTACGATTTTTCTTCTGGATTGCAACTCATTGAAGCCTTTTTAGAAGCTGCAAGACTTGTTGACCAAGTAATCGCCGAGTCTTAACCCTGTACCTTTTTTGCCCTACTCTTCTTCATTCCCGAACACAAGCCCTTGACGACGTCTTACGGGGCGAAGCCGTTTGGTTTGAAACATTTTTTGAAAACGATGCCGTCTCGTTTACTGGTTTGTCTGAATAGCTTCCTCATTCTTCTGTTTCTGACCGGTGCTCAAGCCATGCCGGCGGTTGCAGACGGCGGGTGCGCATCGGCGGAAGCCTGTTTTCGTCAAGCCGTGGATTTTGCCGATTCGAACCCCGAGCAGGTGCTCTTGCAGGTGGAACGTTTTCGGCGTGTTCAGGAGGAGTATCCGGGAACGATATGGGCTCGGCGCGCCGGGTTTCGAGTCGGATGGTCCTTTCTCGAACGTGGTCCAATGCAGGCACTTCCTTATTTGCGTGCGGCACGCCAGGGGTTTCCACTCTTGGAAGACTACGTGCTCGTGAAACTCGGTCAAGCATTGGGACGGATGGGTTCTTCTCGTGAATCGGCGCTGATGTTTGAGGCGGCGTTGGAGGTTGACCCCACGTCCGCCTTGAGACGTGACGCGCTGTATCACGCGGGGTTTGCCTGGTATGAGGACGGGGATTGTCCGCACGCCGCTCATCACCTGCGACGAGCCACTTCAGGTGATCCTGATTCTCTTCACGCACCTCGGGCTTTGTCCGTGCTGGCTGATTGTGCCGTTCAACGGCAACAGACGTCTGAGGCTCAAAAATGGCTTCGTCAAATCTGGTGGAACTATCCTGAATCACCTGAAGCGCGTCGTGTCAATCAAATCGTGCAATCAGACCAGTCGGAGTCGCTCCAGTGGCAGCCCGCGGCGGAGGACTATGCTCGACGAGCCGATACGTTTTATGACTTGGCACGATTTGAGGAAGTGATTCAGGATTTGCGGACGTTTTTGGCCGAGAATCCGAGTGATACGAAGAGACGCTTTCAATTAGGCATGGCCCATGTACGGTTGAAGCAGTATCCGCAGGCCGCACGCATTTTCCATCAACTGTCAACGACCGCTTCCGCAGTGGCCGGAAAAGCCGCGGTGTGGTTGGCCAAAGTGTACTTGCGGCAGGATCAAGGCCGGTTGCTGGTGCAACTTCGCGATGCCGGGCCTCCGGGCTTAGGTGTGAATGAACGGGCCCGAATCCAGTGGTTATACGGCGTATGGGCTGAGGGAGAAAACAAGATTCAGGAGGCACGTATCGCCTATGAACGCGCTGCTCAGTCGGCTGGCGATGCGAAGGTCAAAGTCGAAGCGTTATGGCGTTTGGGGTGGTTGCAGTATCAACGAGGCGTCTGGCAGGACGCGGTTGATTCCTTTGAATCGATCACGGCCGTCTCTCCTGCTCAAAGCTGGAGAAACCGGGCACGCTATTGGCAAGCGCGGACGCTTGAACGCATGGGGCGAGACGGTGAGGCTCAGACGTTGTATCAGCACGTGGCGGCTTGGCCCATGACCTACTATGGCCAACTGGCGCAATCCCGTCTCCGGGGACCGCTGTCGGGTGGACGTGCCCAACGGGAATCTTGGGGGACAAAGACGATGAACGTTCCCGATCCGTCTGTCCTCCAAACCAACGTGCATTTCCAAAAAGCCAAAGAACTGTTGACGCTCGGGCTTCGCCGGGAAGCCGGTGGAGAATTGTCGCTGGTCAAGAAACACTATCGCGCTCGTCCTCAGATTCTCTATGCGTTGGCGCTTCGGATGATGGAAGCCGGAGATTACGAATCCGCTTTGAAAATCGCCCGACGTCATTTTCGGGATCGACTCGCCCGTCGTCAGATTTCCGCCGATTCTCCGTTATGGAAGATGGCGTATCCCACGGGATATGTCAACACGATACGGAGCCACGCGTCTCAGCACGTGGACCCGTATCTCGTGGCTGGGATTATCCGTGAGGAAAGTTTGTATAATCCAACGGCATTGTCGCCGGTCGGAGCCGTGGGATTGATGCAATTAATGCCGAAGACGGCCGATCGACTCGCGCGTCAATTAGGCATTGGCTCCGTGGATCGGGAGAATTTATTCGAAGGCGATTTCAACGTCCGTCTGGGAGTGGCCTACGTTGGTGAATTGCTCAGGACCTATGAAGGGAATTGGATTCAGACCGTCGCCGCGTATAATGCCGGTCGTGACGCCGTCGAACGGTGGGTCGCCAAGTTCGGCCATCGAGCGCCGGATGAATTTGTCGAACTCATTTCTTATAAGGAAACCCGTCGCTACGTCAAGCGAGTGATCACAAGTTATCGTATATATCTTGACCTTTATGCCACAACATGTCGTGCCCTTTATCTTGACACGGATTGCTGAAGATTTTATTTTAGCGAAACCATTTCTATTTTTATTTTATCTAAGGACTGATACGATGAGTCTTGAAAAAATGGAGGCCTTGGAGGTCCGGGTACGGCAATTGGTGGATATGGTCCAGGAATTAAAACAGACCAAGAGTTCTCTTCAGGAGGAATTACGTTTAACTCAGGAGCAATTGATGAAGCAGGAGGTCCTTTCTCACGATTGGGAAGAAGAACGCAAGACGATTAAGTCCCGCATTGAACGGATCCTTGACGAATTGGACGGGCTTGAATTGTCAGAGACTGAATTGCATGGGGTGACACGTGACTAAGGGTATTGAAATTGACGTGTATGGCCAGCGGTTGGCCTTGCACCCTCATGAAGATGAAGAGTACGTCCAGGAGCTCGCCCGGTACGTTGAAGAGCAAATGCATTCCGTGGCACAAGGATTGACCCGGTCCACCCCGACAAAAATTGCGATTCTGGCCGCAATGAATATCGCGAATCAACTGTTTCAGCAAGAGCGGCGGCGCGAAGCGGGTGAGGCGGAGATTGCACGTCGGGCCGATGGGTTGCTGTCGTGTATTGATTCCCGGCTTGAATCAAGTGGCAGCGTCTAGAGTCAATTCCCTTGCATGAGGCTCGACTCTTCTGATAGCGTGCCCCCGTTGTCGTGCGTAAAAATGTTAACCTGTTGACAGAGGGATACACGCGGCCTTCAGAGAAGGTCCCGTGCGTGACGGCACATGACAAGAAATGAACGCGGTGTTTCGAAATGTGAGGGTGTGAGTGATTGACCGGCGTTAAATTTTGCGTTGTATGAAGAATGACCGACTTGGAGGAAGAGTCTTCATCAGGCAGAAAACTCATGCTGAGAGAACCGGCTCATGAGAGCTGCCTGAGTCTACCCACAACGAAGACACGTTCGTTGTGGAGAGTGTTCACGAGGTCGAAATTCAGAAGTTTTTCTACCCGTTGTGATCGTGTGGCGACACCCTCGTAGTCTCTAAAGAGTGGATCTTCCACTTTTTCGCCGTTTCATTTCCTATTTCCTGTCCGTTCTGTTCCAAACGTCGTTTCCGTGGCACGAGTCGACCGGGGAGACATTGTCTTGCCGGATGATGATAGCACCATGGGGATTCCTTGAAGAAGCGTACGTGAGCGACCTCGCATGCGCGAGCAGAGAAGGGGGTGACGACCATTTTTGAAGAGATCGTGAGCATGGCGGTGGTGGGAGGTCTTGGGCTGGGGGCTGGGTTTGTGTTGAACGGCCTGATTCAACGTGCTCGGTTGACCGCCCGGCGTCGTGAAGCCGAAGACCGCGTTCGTCAGCTAACCCAATCAGCGGAGCGGGAAGCAGAGAATCTTGTGAGGGAAGCCAAAATCGAAGCGAAAGATCTGTTGTTTCAATCCAACGCCGACATAGAAAAGCGAGAAAAGGAAAAACGAGGAGAACTGCAACGGCTGGAAAAACGGTTGGGGCAACGCGAAGAAGGATTGGAACGAAAAGTCGGAAATTTTGAACGTCGTGAAGAGGAATTTCGCAAGCGTACCCACACGCTTTCGCGACAGGAAGAGGCGTTGGGGAAAAAAGAACGCCTCTGTGAGCAAACGATACAAGAACATCGGGAAGCGTTAGAACACGTGGCCGGATTGACCGCGGAAGAAGGCAAACGGCAACTGTTGGCTGAAATTGAAAGCGAGGTGCGTTTGGAAGCAGCGGGACTCTCGAAGCGCATCCTTGATGAAGCGCGGGAATGCGCCGAACGAGAAGCGCAAGAAACCGTGACCAACGCGATCCAACGAATTACCCGTGATTACGTCAATGAAGCCACGATTTCGGTCGTATCCCTGGCCAATGACGGCATGAAGGGACGAATCATTGGACGAGAAGGCCGAAACATTCGAGCCCTTGAAGCGGCCACGGGCGTGGATTTAATCGTTGACGAAACACCGGAAGCGGTGATCGTGTCCGGGTTTGATCCCTTGCGACGAGAGATTGCCAAAATCTCGCTTGAACGGCTTATGGAGGACGGGCGCATCCATCCGACGCGCATTGAAGAGGTCGTGGAAAAAGTGAAAGGCGACCTTGAGAAAGTGATGCGAGAAGAAGCTGAAAAAGTGATCTTCGAGCTCGGGCTTTCCGACTTTCATCCCGAGATCGTGAAACTCCTGGGTCGGTTACGCTACCGGACCAGCTATGGACAAAACAATCTGTATCATGCTCGTGAAGCCGCATACATTTGCGGCATTATGGCCGCGGAATTGGGATTGGATATCAAGTTGGCGAAACGCGGGGCGTTGTTGCACGATATCGGGAAAGTCGTGAGTCATGAAGAAGAGGGCACCCACGCCATGTTGGGGGCCGAAATTGCGAAGAAGTACGGAGAGTCTGAAAAAATCGTGAATGCGATTGCCGCGCATCATGAACAGGTTCCACCCCTTTGCCATGAATCCGTGCTGGTGGCGGCGGCCGAGGCCTTGTCCGCGGCACGACCTGGGGCCAGACGTGAAACACTGGAAGCCTACGTCAAACGATTGGAAAAATTGGAAAGCTTGGCGACGGGATATAACGGAGTGGAGAAAGCCTATGCCATTCAGGCCGGTCGGGAAGTGCGAGTCATTGTTCGACAAGACGACGTTTCGGATAATGAAGCCTTCCATCTGTCCCGCGACTTGTCCAAGAAAATTGAGAAAGAAATGACGTATCCCGGCCAAGTGAAAGTGACGGTCATTCGGGAAAGTCGATTCGTTGAATTTGCCAAATAGCGACGTAGCTGGAATCAACAACAAGGACCGCAGACACTCGTGGTTATTCTGTTTATCGGCGACATTGTCGGGGAGCCGGGAAGGCGCGTCATCACCACGTCCATCCAGAAGGTGATCGAAGAGCACCGCGTGGACGTGGTGTTTGCGAATGGAGAGAACATGGCCGGTGGGTTCGGCATTACGCCTGACTTGGCTGATGATCTGTTGGATCTCGGAGTTGCAGCGATCACGACCGGAAATCACGTCTGGGATAAAAAGGAAATGGTGAACCATATTCGGAAAGAGCCGCGCATCCTGCGTCCGGCCAATTATCCTGATGGGGCTCCCGGTGAAGGATCGCTGGTCATTGACAGGCCGAACGGTGAGAAAGTGGGCCTGATCCAAGTCATGGGTCGGGCGTTCATGCCGACGTTGGATTGTCCCTTTCACGCGGTCAAGCGAGAAGTCAAAAAACTTCAAGGCCGAACTCCCTGTATTATTGTGGATATGCACGCGGAAACGACCTCAGAGAAGACGGCCATGGGGCATTACTTAGACGGCCACGTCACGGCGGTCGTGGGCACGCACACCCACGTGCAAACCGCGGATGAACAGATTCTTCCCAAAGGAACGGCTTATCTAACGGATATTGGGATGACCGGTCCGGTCAATTCCGTGATTGGAATGAAAAAAGATCTGGTGATCGACAAATTTCTTACGCAGATGCCTCGACGATTTGAAGTGGCAACGGGTCCCGCGGTGTTGGGAGCGGTTGTGATTGAGTGCGACCCGACGACGGGAAAGGCCACCGGGATCCAACGGGTTCGCCGCGTCGAATCATTCCACTAAATCCGCGCTCCACGCTCGTGTCTTCTCTACCGCCTGTTTACACGGTGACCCAACTGACGACCGCCGTTCGCGCGACGCTTGAACGGGCGTTTCCGGACGTGTGGGTCGAAGGGGAAATTTCCAATCTCCGCACGCCCGCTTCCGGCCACGTATATTTTTCCCTCAAGGATCAGGACGCGCAAATGCGCGCGGTGGCGTTTCGGCGCGTCGCCGCGTCTCTCCCCTTTCAGTTAGAAGACGGCCTCATGGTGTTGGTCAAAGGTCACGTCAGCGTCTATGAACCTAGAGGGGAATATCAAATCCTCGTTGAGTATCTCGAACCCAAAGGAATCGGGGCGCTTCAGATTGCCTTTGAACAACTCAAGAAAAAACTCGATCAGGAAGGCTTGTTTGATCCCGCGCGCAAGCGCCCCCTTCCTTTCTTCCCCGGACGAGTCGGCGTCATCACGTCAGGAACGGGAGCCGTCCTTCACGACGTGGTGACGGTGGTACGCCGGCGCTGCCCGGTGATCGGCGTCCATCTGTTTCCCGTGGCGGTTCAGGGACCCGGGGCCGCACGGCAAATTGCGGAGGCCATAAGGTTGGCCAATCGCCGACGCAACGTGGACGTGCTCATCGTGGGAAGAGGCGGAGGATCGCTGGAAGATTTGTGGAGTTTTAATGAAGAGGTGGTTGTTCGAGCCATTGCCGACTCTCGTATTCCGATCATCTCAGCGGTGGGACACGCCGTTGACGTCACGTTGGCCGATTTTGCCGCTGATGCGCGAGCGCCGACGCCGTCGGCAGCCGCGGAATTGATCTCGCCGATGCTCGTTGATCTGATAGAGGGGATACGAGAAAAGAACGTCCGGCTGTTTCAAGCCCTGCGGAGCACCCTGCGGGTTCACCGGAATCGGGTAGAGGTGAGCACCCGGACGCTTCCCGATCCCTTGCAGATCATTCAGCGAGAAGTGCAAAGAGTTGATGGACTCGGTTTCCGTCTGACCAGGGGCATCCGCGCCGTTCTTGCCGTGACCCGTCCGAAACCGATCGCCTTATCCACTGCGCTGCTTCGCGTGGGGCCGGGACAAGCGTGGCAACGGGCGAGCACGTTGCTGCAACAACTGTTTCGACGACTCCATCGAGCCATGCCCTGGGTGTTGACTGAAAGACGGCATCGACTGCGAACCGTGACAAGCACGCTTCACACGTTAAGCCCGCTTGCGATTTTATCTCGCGGCTACAGCATTATTCAGACGAGTCCCGGCGACAGGATTGTGACGGACGCGCAATCCGTCCAAGTGGGCGACCGTCTCCGGGCTCGATTAGCAGAAGGAAGACTGTTCTGTCTCGTTGAAAAAATAGAGTGATCCATCCAAGTATAAAAATCCAAACCAATCCCGCACGCCGCTGGCTCACAAGTACGACAGTGCGCGCTCCGCGGACGTGACAATTCACGAGGATTTGAAGCCCGCGCCGGCCGTGCCCTATAATCGCATTCCGCAGTGCTGCTTACCGGGGTCGTCGCCGTATCAACGCATTCTCAATTATCAGGGACCTCACGCTTCATTCGTGTAGAGACGTTGCATGACAGAGCCTCTCCCTACGGTCCTTCTGAACGAGGACACCTGGAATGCCAACGGTGAGGGACTTCTCCTCAACCTTGACGTCGAATGGTCACGGTGTATAATGCCTTCCGCACTTTCCTTTCGCTTCGACGTGGGTAGGACTCTATGGCGGCGTTAAAATTTGAAGAGGCTTTGGCCAAGCTTGAGACCATCGTGGCCGAGTTGGAAAAAGGGGATCTCCCGCTCAATGATTCCTTGAAGATGTTTGAAGATGGGATCAAGCTCTCGAAAACGTGCCTCAAAATGCTGGATGACGCCGAACGGCGGGTGGAAATTATGGTTCAAGACAAAGACGGCAAAAAGCGATTACAAGCGTATTCCATTGATGAAGAGGCCAGGAAGGTGAACGCCGACCTTTCCTCGTGACGCTTGATGCACCCGGTGAACCCGTCCTGACAATGGCGTGCCGAAGACGTCCTCCCCAAATTGATGCCTCACGACCCCAACGTCTCAAAACAGCGGCTTGACGAAGTGCTCGTCACGCGCCACTTCGTCCCCACACGGGAGCAAGCTCAGCGGATGATTCTGGCGGGAGCCGTCAAAGTCGATGGAATGCGCGTGGACAAGCAAGCCAAACGGGTTGCGGTCCATGCGAGCATTGAACTGGAAGATTCACCCCCGTTCGTCAGTCGCGGAGGGGAAAAGCTTCTTGCCGCGTTAGAAGCGTTTCCCGTTCACGTTCCCGGGATCGTTGCCATGGATATCGGCGCGTCGACGGGCGGGTTTACGGATTGTCTCCTCAAGCAGGGCGCCCGTCGGGTCTATGCCGTGGACGTGGGGTACGGGCAACTGGATTGGAGCCTCCGAAAGGATGAGCGAGTCGTCGTGCTCGAACGATGTAATATTCGCCATCTCGCTCCTGCGGCCATCCCCGAGCCCATTCACCTCGTCGCCATCGACGTCTCCTTTATTTCACTTCGCTTGGTGCTGCCCCGTGCAGTCGAATTTCTTGCTCCGAAGGCAACGGTAATTGTCTTGGTCAAACCGCAATTTGAAGTAGGCGTGAAGCAGGTGGGACGCGGGGGAGTGGTGCGGGATGATGCACTCCGACGGGAAACGGCTCAACGGATTCAGGAAATGGCCGGACGTCTGGGATTCGAGTGCATGGGGACACGGGATTCGCCGATTCAAGGAAAAAAGGGGAATCGTGAAATTCTGTTGGGGCTGCGGTGGACCGCGCCGGGTCTCCAATAATTCACGTCATGTTCGTTCATGCTCACGCACCGGGTTCAATCGAAAGGGGAGCCATGGATATTTTAGTGACGGGTGGTGCAGGATTTATCGGGTCTCACGTCGTTGACCAGTGCGTTCAAGAAGGGCATCGCGTCTCCGTGATTGACGACCTCTCGACGGGGAGCCGCAAAAATCTTCCTCGAGAAGCCGCGTTCTACAAATTGGACGTTCGCAGTACCCGCGTGAAACGGGTGTTAGAAAAAGAGCGGCCCACGGTCATCGTACACATGGCCGCACAAATGAACGTCCGAAAATCTACGGAGGATCCCGCGTTTGACGCGGACGTGAACGTTCTCGGGACCATTAATCTCCTGGAATTGGCCGTGGCCCACGGCACCAGAAAAATCATTTTTGCCTCTTCGGGCGGCGCGGTGTACGGCGAACAGCGGGTGTTTCCTGCGTCGGAATCGCATCCCACGCAACCGATGTCCCCGTATGGGATCAGTAAACTGGCGGGGGAATATTATCTGGAGTACTATCATCGCGTTGCTGGAATGGGATACGCGGCCCTCCGGTTAGCCAATATTTACGGCCCGCGACAAAATCCCGAAGGAGAGGCCGGCGTGGTCGCGATCTTCAGTCAACACATGCTCAAAGGTGAACAAGTTCGGATTAACGGAAATGGACTGCAAACGCGGGATTTTGTTCACGTCTTTGACGTGGTGGGAGCCGTGCGGGCTGTAATGGACCCCCACGTTCAGGGGATTTTCAACGTGGGCACCGGGGTCGAGACGAACGTCAATACTATTTTCGATCAGGTCAAACACTTGACGAACTCACCGTGTCCGGAAATCTACGGTCCGGCTAAAAAAGGGGAAATACGACGAAGCGTCCTGGATGCGAGCAAACTGCACGACGAGACGGGATGGACGCCGACGGTGTCACTGGCCGAGGGATTAGCCGAAACCGTCAAGTTCTTTCAACAGCGGAAAAGATAGAACGTCGTCAAGAGCCTGGCTCTTAGGTCGGCTCCGCACGGAACGGTCAATATCGCGGAACGGAAGGATCAATTTCCACGGACCAGGCGTCAATGCCGCCTATCAGGTTTTTCACGTTGGCAAACCCCTGTTGCAGGAGAAACCCCACGGCATCGGCACTTCGCATGCCCTTATGGCACAAGGCCACGATTTCATTATTCGGGTCAAGCTGATTCAGCGAAGTGGGTAAGGTCCCCAACGGAATCAACGTGGACCCCTCAATTTTCGCCATGGAATATTCATGGGGCTCCCGAACGTCCAATAAAAACACCTGCTCGCCTTTATCCAATCGATCCTTCAACTCTCGAACCGTGATGGTATAGCTCATTATGCAGACCTCCTTGAAAAGGAATATGATAGTCTTGGCCTTGAGTCGGTGTCAATTCGCCACGTTTTACCCTTAATGAGCCCTTTGCAAAATGGCATTCCTGGAAATGTTTACGAATTCGCTGACAGAATCATCCCCCTTCCGTCATGCCCGCCCCCTTTTGTCATTCCCGCGAAGGCGGGAATCCAGGTTGGGTTTTCAAGGAAGGGCCACGGGAGCGAGAAGCGACCGAGCCGCCGTCGGGAACCACCGCCTATCCCCTTCACTGTTACGTCCAGGGCGGTACTGCCTCTCCTTCTGGATTCCCGCTCCCCGACAACAAATGTCGGGGACAGGTTTCGCGGGAATGACGAAATGGAGCGGGAATGACGAAGTTGATCGACGAGTGTCTGGGGGCAGTCATCCGACTTTTGCAAAGGTCTCTTTGTGAGGGGCGCATTTCCGAAGAGGGAATGCGGGTGGGGAGAGCAGAGCAAAGCACGAGATTTGGCACCGAATCAGCGACCAGATACAAGGATGACAGAGAAAGGGAATTTTACAAAGGTTTCTTCATCCGAGGCACACGGTTCCTCGGGCGCGGTCGGTCTTTGCATGGTTTGACGAAGAGGTGAAGCTTCAGTATGGGTGCCCCGCCACACGTGTCCATCGCACGCATTGCGACAATGGTCGGTCAGGAAGTTCAACTCAAGGGATGGGTCCGGCATCGTCGACCAAGCGGCAAACTCCAGTTTCTCACGATCCGCGACGGGTCGGGGGACATTCAGGCCGTTGTGAATAAAGGGACGTTGGGCGAGACACAATTTGAACTCGCGAATCAATTAACGCAAGAATCTTCCCTGGTCGTGACCGGCGTCCCTCGTGCGGATACGCGGGCTCCGGGTGGCTATGAGTTGGAAGTGACCGCCCTTGAGATTATTCACGTCGCCGAGCCGTTTCCCGTTCAACCCAAAGACCATGGCGTCGGGTTTTTATTGGACCACCGGCACCTGTGGCTTCGCTCAACCCGTCAACAAGCCGTCCTGAAAATTCGGCATGAAATTCTGAAAGCCTGTCGAACCTTTTTCGAGGAACGAGACTTTATCCTGATTGACGCCCCCATTTTCACGCCGAACGCGTGCGAAGGCACGACGACGCTCTTCCAGACCGACTATTTTGAGCAAATGGCGTATTTGACGCAGAGTGGACAATTATACGGAGAAGCCGCGGCCGCGGCCTTCGGAAAGGTGTATTGTCTGGGTCCGACGTTTCGCGCGGAGAAATCCAAGACCCGTCGCCATTTGATGGAATTCTGGATGGTGGAACCGGAAGTGGCCTTTGCGGAATTGGCCGACGTGATGGACTTGGCGGAGGCCTTTTTGTCGATGGTGGTGCAACGGGTTTTGGAAACCCGTCAAGAAGAATTAAAGACGTTGGAACGGGATATTTCCAAATTGGAAGCGATTGTGCCACCGTTTCCCCGGCTCACCTATGATGAGGTCGTGAAGCGGCTCACGAGCCTGGGGTCGTCGATGCGAGAAGGCGATGATTTCGGCGCGGAAGAGGAAACCCTTTTGTCCAATCAATTTGACAAACCCGTTCTGGTCCACCGTTATCCCGTAGCGGTCAAGGCCTTTTATATGCAGGCGGACCCCGTGAATCCCGACCGGGCTCTCTGCATGGACGTGTTGGCTCCCGAAGGATACGGCGAAATCATCGGAGGCGGCCAACGGATTCATGATTACCAGACCTTAGCCGCACGGTTGGAAGCGCATCACCTGTCCGCGGAAGCGTTCCAGTGGTATTTGGACCTTCGCCGCTATGGTTCCGTCCCTCATGCCGGCTTTGGAATGGGCATTGAGCGGGCCGTCGCCTGGATTTGCGGCCTCGCCCACGTCCGCGAAACCATTCCCTTCCCTCGTATGCTGTATCGCCTGTACCCGTAGACCCTCCGTTTTCGGTCCTGTCCCTTTCCTGACGAGCCTTCTGCAAAATTCCTACTCTGTTTCCCTTTCATTCTGAGCGAAGCGCCTGCCCTGAGCTTGCCCTGAGCCTCGAAGTGCCTCGAAGGGAAGAATCTGGTTCATTACGGGAACAGTTAGTACCTTTGGTCCAGGGAGGAGAAAAGCAGATCCTTCGCTTCGCTCAGGATGACAGTTTGGCGCTCAGGATGACATTTGTTGTGTATTTGCTTGACATTACGGTTGATAGCGGTATACTTCGCCGGTTAGGTGGGAGAAAGTGGAATTAAGTGGAGGCAATGCTGGATTAGTTGGATACGGGTTTCCATGTTCCGGTTCTATTGGGGGAGGTTGTCACGTGGTTACGACCAAGGGCGCGTGGGTGTTACCTGGACTGTACCATCGGCTTGGCGGGCACCGCGGAGCGTATCCTGGAGGCAAGCGACCCCGATGGCATTCTCATCGGGATTGATCGGGACCCCACGGCCATTACCTGTGCTGAAACGAAGCTGCGGGCGTACAAGTCCAGGGTGAAACTCTTTTGTGAAAATTTTCAAAACGTGCAATCCGCGTTGCATTCGGCCAACGTCAAACAAGTGGACGGTATGGTGTTTGATTTAGGGGTGTCTTCGGCTCAATTGGCTCAGCCCGAGCGGGGGTTCAGTTTTCAACAGGACGGCCCTTTGGACATGCGCATGAATCCAACGCAAGGACCATCGGCTGCGCATCTCGTCAACACGCTGCCAGAAACCCGACTGGCGCACCTGATTTATACGTTCGGGGAAGAACGCTATTCACGCCGCATTGCCCGGGCCATCGTCTCCGCTCGCACCCACGCGCCTCTTCGGACCACGATGGAATTGTCACACGTAATTCAGCGAGCCGTGCCCGGGGCTTATCGACACGGGCGCCTGCACCCTGCGACGCGGACGTTTCAGGCGTTTCGTCTCGCGGTCAATGATGAATTAGACGCGCTCCAAACCGTGCTCACCCACGTCCCGCACCTCTTGGCACCGGGAGCACGGGCGTGCGTGATTTCTTTTCACTCCTTGGAAGATCGCATCGTCAAACAGTCGTTTCGGGGGTTGGCTCAGGATGCTCCGGATCAATGGGCCGTCCTCACGAAGAAGCCCGTTGTGCCTTCCCCGGAGGAACGCACAACCAATCCACGCGCGCGGAGCGCGAAATTGCGAGTTCTTGAACGGCTGCCGCGGATGGGTGCAACGTCGGTCACGCGGGGGCACGCATGAAACCATTTCTCTGGACGATCCTCATTGGGAGTCTGTGTGGAATCTTCCTCTTTTACGTGTGGGGAAAAGTGGATGGCGTGCGCGCGGGGTATGAACTGGACGCCTTATTACAAAAGAAAGCCGCCTTGGAGCAGGAGCACGAACGATTGCGGATCAGATTTTCCCAGTTGACCTCTCCGGAGCGCATTGCCTCAGAAGCAGGAAAAAAACTGAAGCTGAGAGCCCCAAGCACGGGACAAGTGTATCTCGTCAACGGAAATGCTGAACCCGGAACCCCCGCGTTCTCGGGGGCAGGCTCCAGTGAGGACCCTCCGCTTCGATTAGCCCAACGAAAGTGAGACGCGAACCATGTTTCGTTTACGTATCAGGCGGGATGGTGATTCAGGTGCGTGGATGACTCGGAGGCGCGCGGATATTTACGAGCAGCTTCGTTCATCCGTGGATCAGGGATCGACGGGCTCCGGAAGGCGGGTCTTCCTTTGTCTGGGTTTTCTTGCGGTCTTTGCCGTCCTCTTCCTTCGTTTGTTTGATCTTCAAGTACTGCAAGCCGACAGGATGATGGAGAAAGCTCGCCGGCAGCATGAAAAGACGATTACGCTTGATTCCAGTCGGGGCGCCATTCTTGATCGACAAGGCAAGCCGTTGGCTTTGAACCTTGACGTGACGTCCGTGTATGCCGTGCCGACTTCCATTGACGACCCGAAACTCGTGGCTCGCCAACTCGCACCAATGTTCAACCTTCCTCAAGCGCACGTGGAAAAGCGGTTGCGGGACAAAGCACGACGTTTTGTCTGGATTCAACGAAAAATTCTGGACCATTCAGGACCCCGGATGGAGGACCTTGCCATTGACGGGGTGAATACCCTCATGGAAACGCGGCGGTTTTATCCTAATGGGCCGTTGTTGGCTCACGTCCTCGGATTTGCAGGAATCGACAACCAGGGTCTTGAGGGTTTGGAAATTGGCTACGATACCCTCCTCCGGGGGTACGCCCGTCAGGTGGTGTTGTATCGAGACGCGTTCGGGCGAGAGATCATTCCTGAGTGGCAGAGAAAACATCAGGCCCTCTCCGGCCACGCGATCCATCTGACGATTGATGAAGTCATGCAGTACGTCGCGGAACAAGCCTTGGAACGGGCGATGACGACAACCAAGGCCCAGGGTGGGGCCATTATCGTCATGAACCCCAAAACCGGTGAGATCATCGCCTGGACCCTGCGACCTACGTTCGACCCCAATTATATCCAACGGACGTCACCCCAGGTGTGGAGAAATCGAGCCCTCACCGACCCCTACGAACCGGGATCGACGCTCAAAGTGGTGCTCGCCGCCGCGGCGTTGGAATCGGATCACGTGCAACCCGATACCCTCATTTACGCCGGAGACGGCGAGATGCCGATCAGCGGCACCATTATTCACGACCACGAGAAAGCCGGATGGGTGACGTTTCGTGAAGCCATTCGACGCTCCAGCAACGTGGCCTCGGTGAAAACGGCGTTGGGGTTGGGCAGTGAGCAGGTCTACCGGTTTCTACGGGCGTTCGGTTTTGGAGAAAGAACGGGCATTGATCTTCCCGGGGAATCGATCGGAATCTTGAGAAGTCCGGATCGCTGGAGTCAGCGAACCTTGGCGTCGTTGGCCATTGGCCAGGAAATTGCCGTGACCCCGTTGCAACTGGTGACCGCGGTGTCGGCCGTGGCCAATGAGGGCTGGCTGATGAAGCCGTTTCTGGTCCGGGAGGTTTCAGATCATCAGGGTCGGATTATCAAGAAACGGACGCCTCAGATTCGTCGCCGTCCCATTCGTGCCGAAACCGCAAAAACCGTGACGGAACTCCTGGTCAACGTGGTGGAAAACGGGACGGGATGGCGTGCGGCCGTTCCCGGGTATCACGTGGCGGGAAAGACCGGAACGGCGCAGAAGGTTGATCCGGTGACGGGCACGTATTCTTCCACCAAATCAATCGGGTCGTTTGTCGGATTTGTTCCCGCGGAGGACCCCGAATTCGCCATCGTCGTGGTGATTGACGAACCGCAAGGCCCCGCGTGGGGCGGAGTGGTCGCGGCGCCGGTGTTTCGGGAAGTGGCGGAACAGGCGCTCCGCTATTTCAACGTGGCTCCGCGTCAACGCAACGAGACTCACGTGGCGGCCGTCTCAACCCCCGGTTCGCGGGGGCAGGTGCAGCCGTCCGACGGTGAATAGACTGGGCGCCATGAGACGGCGCAGCGACACCACAAGGAATGAAACTGTCTGAATTACTCATGTCCCTTGACACGATCAGCACGGAGGGCAACCTTGGCTCGGAAATCTCCGGGATCACCGATGATTCACGAGTCGTTACAACTAGCCAGTTGTTCGTTGCCGTCAAGGGGCAGCAGGAAGATGGTCATGCGTTTGTCGAACAAGTCTGCCGGTCCCACGTCGGCGGCGTGGTGGTACAAGCCCCGTTCCAGGTTCCATCCCATCTGAAAAAAGGCCCGGGTCCCGCGTGGGTCACCGTGACGGATTCCCGGAAGGCGCTCGGTCAACTCGCCGCGCAGTTTTTTCGGCGTCCCTCACGCGCCTTGACCATGGTGGGCGTCACGGGCACCAATGGGAAAACCACGGTGGCCCACGTCAGTCACGCGTTATTGGAGACTGGCGGTCGTCGGGCCGGCCTCCTGGGGACCGTGGGGTATCGCATCGGCGCCGAGCACTGGGCGGCCAGTCATACGACGCCGGGTGCCGTTCCGCTCCAGTCATTGTTACACCGGATGGTTGACGTTGGGATGGATTCCGCGGTGCTGGAAGTCTCGTCTCATGCCCTGGCCCTGGATCGGGTGGAAGGGTGTGAGTTCGACGTCGTGGTCTTTACGAATTTGTCCCAGGACCATCTGGATTTCCATCACGACATGGACGCCTACTATCAAGCGAAGCGTCGTCTTTTTCGAGACTTCGTGGTCAGTGACCGGCGGCCGGCGGCCGTTGACCGGCCACAAGGCACCAGCCACGAGCCATCAGCTAAACGGGCCATCATCAACGTTGACGACGCCTGGGGACTCCGACTCAAGGCCGAGACGCTCGTACCGGTTTGGACGTATTCCATCCGCCGGGAAGCGGATCTTCACGCGACGAACCTTGACCTTTCAAGAAACGGCACGCGATTTACGGCCCATACCCCTCTTGGATCCGTGAAGATTCAGAGTGACTTGGTGGGGGAACACAACGTGTCGAATCTTTTAGCCGGCATGGGCGTAGCCATGGCTTGCGGCATGTCTCTGGACACCATTCAGGAAGGCATCCGGGAATTCCGGGCCGTGCCGGGACGGTTTGAACGGGTGGAGACCGGACGGGACTTTTCAGTGATCGTGGATTACGCCCATACCGACGATGCCCTGGCCAAGGCGTTGGCAACGGCGCGCCGACTCGGAGAAGGACGGATTCTTACGGTGTTCGGTTGTGGCGGTGACCGTGACCGGGACAAGCGACCGAAAATGGGTCGAGTGGCTGCCGAACGCAGTGACGTGGTGTTCATGACCGCGGACAATCCGCGCACCGAAGATCCTGAATCGATATTACGGGACATTGAACGGGGGGCGTTGGATCTGCCGACCTCCCGGCGAGGCGCGTTCCATTTGATTCCTGATCGTCGAACGGCCATTCGCGCGGCGCTGCTCGAAGCGCGGGCAGGGGACGTGGTGTTGATCGCGGGGAAAGGGCATGAAGATTATCAAATCATCGGCAAGACCCGGTATCCGTTTGATGACCGGGACGTGGCCCGTGAACTGTTGACGGCCTTGCCGTCCGCACGGAAAGGATAGGTGTCCCACGGTGACCGCGTTTACGGGAGAAGAAGTGCTCGCCGCCACGGGCGGGACTTTACTGAAAGGGAGAATCGATTGTCGGATTCGGCGGCTGTGTACCGACTCGCGAGCGGTGCGCAAGGGCGACCTGTTCGTGGCCTTGAAAGGCGACCGGTTCGACGGTCATCACTTTGTTGACGGCGCGTTCAAGCAAGGGGCGAAGGGCGTGGTGATTGAAGCCGCGTCCGCGGACGGCGTCGATGTCCGCCGACGTCTGCGTGCGTCTGCGGCCATCCGTGGGTCGGAGCCGCTCGTCGTCAAGGTGAAGGATTCGTTAAGAGCCTATCAGGATCTGGCAACCTTTCACCGAAGGCGTTTTGATATTCCGGTCATTGCCGTCACCGGGAGTAACGGAAAAACCACCACGAAAGAGATGGTCGGAAAAGCACTCTCGCAGCGTTGGCGTCTTCTGCAGACGGTCGGCAATTTGAACAATCGAATCGGGCTGCCTCAAACGGTTCTGAGGTTGACCGCGTCGCACCAGGTCGCGGTTCTGGAATTGGGAGTGGACGCCGAAGGGCAAACCAGCCGGTTGGCAAACGTCGCCCGCCCGACGATCGGGATCATCACGAACGTGGGGCGTGACCATCTGGAATTTTTTGGCGACGTAGACGGGTCCGCCCGCGCAAAAGCCGAGTTGTTGGCCGCGCTTCCCGATGACGGCGCCCTTATCTTGAACGCGGACGATCCGTATTACCATTTTTTTCGACGACGAGCCCGATGTTCGGTCGTCTCCTTTGGATTACGGCGTCAAGCGGACGTTCGAGGAAGCGAGATACGACAACAAGGGAAGCGAATGGAATTCCGTCTCCACGTTACCGGACGTCAACGAGCCCATCGCCTGTCCCTGGCCGTACCGGGAACCCATAACGTGTCGAATGCCCTGGCCGCGGTGGCGGTGGGACACGTGTTGGGGCTTTCGGTCGCCAAAATCGCCGAGGGCCTGAGTCGCGTTCGACCGGTGGCCATGCGGTCGCACGTGTGCTCCAGGCGGGGTCTCACCATCATTCAGGATTGTTACAACGCCAACCCGGATTCCATGAAGGCGGCCGTGACGTTGTTAAAGAATCTGGGAGAAACCAAACGCACCATTGCCGTGCTTGGGGACATGTTGGAACTCGGAGAGGACGCGAGGACGCTCCATCGGGAAGTCGGTGCCCACGTCGCGGACAGGCGGATATCCTTTTTGATTGCGTGCGGAGCACTCGGCAAAGAAATTGCTCGCGGTGCCGCGGCGCGGGGCATGGCTCCTTCACGAATCGTTGAAACGCAGCGCGTCCGGGAGGCGGCATCGGTCCTCCGTGCTCTGGCGGAACCCGGTGACGTGGTCTTACTCAAAGCCTCGAGAGGCATGAAGATGGAAGCCGTGCTGGACGCGCTCACTCGGCAAGCGGCTGGATAACGCCCATGCTGTATTTGTGGCTCTACCCACTTCATACGGACGTTTCAATCTTTAACGTCTTCCGGTATTTGAGCGTCCGCATTATTTACGCGGCCCTGACCGCGTTTATTCTCGCGTTTGTCCTGGCTCCGCCCGTGATTAAAAAATTGCAGGAATTTCGGCTTGGACAACGGATACGAGAAGAGGGGCCGAGTCGTCATCTGGCGAAAGAAGGAACCCCCACCATGGGCGGGCTTCTCATTATCTTTGCCGTGTTGATTTCGACGCTGCTGTGGGCGGACGTGAGCAATCTCTACGTGTGGCTCGTCATGTTGTCCATCGTCGGGTTCGGACTCGTCGGATTCGTCGATGATTACGTCAAAATTTCTCGGGGGCGATCGGAAGGGTTAAGCGTCGTACAAAAACTCGTGGCTCAAATGGGCATTGCCCTGGGCATCGGCTTGGTTTTTTACGCCTCCCCCGGGTATTCGACGGAACTCAGCGTTCCCTTTTTCAAAACGTTTACGCCGGACTTGGGTCCCCTCTACATTCCGTTTGCCATTCTGGTGATCGTCGGCTGTTCCAACGCCGTGAATTTGACCGACGGATTGGACGGGTTGGCGATTGGTCCGGTGGTGGTGGCGTCCGTGGCCTACGCCGTGGTGGCCTATGCCGCCGGAAATAAAGTGGTGTCGGACTATTTGTTACTTCCCTACATCGAAGGCGCAGGCGAATTAGCGGTCCTGATGGCGGCCGTCTTCGGTTCGAGCCTCGGGTTCCTCTGGTTCAATACGTATCCGGCGTCGGTGTTCATGGGAGACGTCGGGTCCTTACCCCTTGGGGCGGCATTGGGCACGGTCGCTGTGGTCAGCAAACACGAGTTATTGCTGCTTCTGGTTGGCGGCGTGTTCGTCATGGAAGCCGTCTCCGTCATCTTTCAGGTGTTGTCGTTTCGATCACGGCGGAAGCGGATTTTTCTCATGGCGCCCATACATCATCATTTTGAGATCAAGGGATGGGAAGAGCCTAAAATTGTGGTTCGATTATGGATCCTGGCGATTCTGCTCACTCTGCTGAGCCTCAGCACCTTGAAACTTCGTTGACCTCATGCTGACGACGATGAACGCAACGTCTCATTTCCTGTCTCCCTCACCCTGCCCCTCTCCCGCGAGGGGAGAGGGAAGCGAAGCAAGGATCAACGGTCTGTCGGGTCACTCCGTCGCCGTGGTCGGGGCGGGACGAAGCGGCGTGGCCGCGGCGCGATTGCTGTTGGCAATAGGAGCCGACGTTTCGTTGATTGACCGGAAACCTGAACCGGAATGGTCAACGACCGTTTCCGATTTGCAAACGGCCGGAGTGAGGCTGTTCGGCGGCGAGCGATTCGACAAAGGGCTGGAGTCAGTGGATCTGGTTGTCCTGAGTCCCGGAGTCCCGCCGGCGCTGAAGGCATTGGAGGCCGTGCGACGGAGACGCGTCCCCATCGTCGGAGAGGTGGAATTAGCCTCGTGGGCGTTCTCCGTGCCCGTCATTGGCGTGACGGGCACGAATGGAAAAAGTACCGTCGTGTCCCTCATCGGAAAAATCTTTCAGGAATGCGGGTACACGCCGTTCGTGGGCGGAAACCTCGGAACACCGTTAGCGGAGGCTGCCTTGACCGTGTATCAACGCGAACGCGCCGGCGGTGACGGGCCCGTTCCGTTTCACGTGATCGTCGCGGAATTATCCAGCTTTCAATTAGAAACCATCGACCAGTTTCATCCGGACGTCGCGGTGCTTCTCAACGTCACGCCCGATCACCTCGACCGATATTCAAGTTTTACCGAATACGCGAACGCCAAAGCCAAAATTTTTCAGAATCAGACGTCCGAGGACGTGGCCGTGCTGAACGCCGATGATCCGCAGTGCCGCAACGTCGGCCAATCGCTCCGCGGTCGGCTCATGGAATTCAGCAGAACCCGGGAGGTTCCTCATGGCGCGTGGTTGAACGGCGACGGGATCGTGACTCGATGGCAGGGGCAGCAAACGAACGTCATGCTGAGAGACGAGATTCCGCTTCTCGGGGATCACAACGTGTCCAACGTGCTCGCCGCGGTTGCGGTCGGCACGGTCCAAGGATGTTCTCCGAAGGGCATCAGCCGCGCGGTGCGTTCCTTTCGAGGCCTGGAACACGTGATGGAAGTCGTGCGTGAGCGACGAGGGGTGATCTTTATCAATGATTCCAAGGGGACCAACGTGGACGCCACGTTGAACGCCGTCAGCAGCCTTCGGCGGCCGTTCGTTATTCTTCTCGGTGGTCAGGATAAAGGCAGGAGTGATTTTCGTTGCTTGAAGGCTGCGCTCAAGCCAAACGTCACGCACTGCATCCTCTTCGGAGAAACGGCCGAAGCCATTGCCGAAGCCATTGCAGGCGTAGGGGCGATGAGTCGGGTGGCGTCCCTGGACGAGGGAGTCAAGCTGGCCGCTGAGATCGCCAAGCCGGGTGACGTGGTGTTGTTTTCCCCGGCCTGCGCCAGTTTTGACATGTTTCACGACTATCGGGACCGAGGCCGACAATTTCGAGACCTCGTGAATGCCCTGGTTGAGTAAGAAGAAGAAACGCAGATGCGGCGACCTCGTGCAAACAACGCGCAACTCTCCTTGGCGTGGAAGGGTGGGGACGACCACGCCTGTACCGGTCCCATGGATCGGACGGTCCTGGTAGTGACGTATGCGTTGGCCCTCATGGGCGTGATTATGGTGTTCAGTGCCAGCGGCGTCATGGCGGAAACGCGATACGGCGATTCGATGTTTTTTCTGAAACGTCAAATTCTGTGGCTCATGTTGGGGATCGTGGTCCTGCATTGGGTGGCTCGACAGGAGTACGACGTGTGGAAAACCTTGACGCCGTACGTTCTGGGCCTGACGGTCGTGTTGTTGATCGTCGTGTTGATCCCCGTGCTGGGCACGCAAGTCAATGGCGCGCGCCGGTGGTTGCGTCTTGCGGGATTCTCCGTTCAACCGGGAGAACTGGCGAAACTCTCCGTGGTGCTGTACCTGGCTTCGTTCCTCGTGCGAAAAGAGCAGGACGTGACCTCGTTGAGTCGCGGGGTATTGGCGCCCCTTCTGGTGGTGGGAGGCGTGGCCGGTCTGGTGATGCTTGAGCCCGACATGGGAACGGCGACGGTGCTGACCATCATCGCGTTGGGGTTATTGTTTCTGGGGGGGGCGAGGATTCCTCATCTCCTGGGTCTGGGGTTGAGTCTTCTGCCCGTGATGTACCTGCTGATTATGCAATCCGATTATCGCCGACGCCGGTTCCTGAATTTTTTAGATCCGTGGCAAGACCCGACCAATGCCGGTTTTCAACTCACGCAATCATTTGTGGCCTTGGGGAACGGTGGAATGTTCGGCGTGGGATTGGGAGAAGGCCGGCAAAAGTTGTTTTTTCTGCCGGAAGCGCATTCGGATTTTGTCTTGGCCCTGGTTGGAGAAGAACTCGGGTTTTTGGGGACGGGGGTGCTGCTTGGATTATTTACGGTGTTGATCGTCAGAGGATTTCACATTGCCGGCAGTGCCCCGGATGCCTTTGGACGATACTTGGCTTCCGGCGTAACCTTGTTGTTGGGGGTGCAGGTGGTCATCAACATGGGCGTGGTGTCCGGATTACTGCCGACGAAAGGCCTGACGTTGCCCTTCGTGAGTTACGGCGGGTCATCGTTACTCGTGAGTCTGGGGGCCATTGGGATGCTGCTCAGCGTGTCTCGGGCGGTTCCCGTGTACCATCGAGGATTGGCGTGACGGATGGGATGAACATCGTGATTGCCGCCGGTGGGACCGGAGGACACGTGTACCCGGCACTGGCGTTGGCCGAGGAGTTTTGCCGGCAGGCGCCCAATACGTCCGTGACGTTCGTCGGGACGGGGCGAGCGATTGAACGGACCATGCTGTCGGAGACGAAATGGAAGGTTGAAGCCCTGCGCGTCCAGGGGGTGGTGGGCCGTGGGGTCAGGTCTTCGTTGACGGCCCTGCTGTTGCTGCCCGGAGCGATTCGGCAATCCATTGCCTTCTTACGCGCGTCACGGGCGGATCTGGTGATCGGCACCGGAGGTTATACCAGTCCACCGGTGGTGTTGGCCGCGTTCTGGTTGGGCGTCACGCGAGCCTTGGTCGAACCCAATGCAGTTCCAGGACTGGCCAACCGGGCGTTGGGACCATTGGTTCACAGAATTTTTGTCTCGTTCGAACGGGCCGTCCGCTATTTTCGTCGCAACAAGGTGATGGTGGCGGGGACCCCGTTGCGAAAGGCCTTTCTCGCTTCACCACCGAGTATCGGATCGGGTCAGATCAAGACGGTGCTGGTCTGCGGAGGGAGCCAAGGCGCCAAGGCCCTGAATTCCGTCGTCGTTGAGGCGGTTCAGTCCTCGTCCCTTATTCGCGGCGTCCACCTGATTCATCAAACGGGTGAACGTGATTTTGAACGAGTGGTTGAAGCCTATCGGGATCAAGGGGTGAAGGTGGACGTCACGGCGTTTGTGCAGGACGTGGCGCAGGCGTTGCGTCAAGCGGATCTGGTGATTGCTCGATGTGGAGCCGCAACGTTGGCGGAGATCGCAGCATGTGGAAAACCGTCGATCCTGATACCGTTTCCTCACGCGACGCACGATCATCAGGAAGTCAATGCACGGATCGTGGAGCAAGCGGGGGCCGGCGTCGTCCTGCTCCAACCCGGTCTGACCGGAGCGCGGTTGGCGCAGGAACTCGAGGCGTTGCTCCACCATCCTGACCGCGTTCGGTCCATGGCTGAGCGGAGTTTGCGGTTGCGACGAACGGACGCGGCCGAAACCATGGTCAACGAGTGTCGTCGGCTCGTGACCGGTGACCACGCGCCACTGACCGCTGGCCACAAGGATGACGCATGATGTTCCGAAAAATTCAACACATTCACTTCGTCGGGGTCGGCGGGAGTGGGATGAGCGGCATCGCCGAGGTGTTGTTGACGCGGGGCTACCACGTCACCGGGTCTGACCTTGCGTCGTCGGACGTGACGCGTCGCCTGGAAACGTTGGGCGGAACAATCTTTATCGGGCACGATGAATCTCACGTGAACGGAGCGCAAGTCGTGGTGGTTTCTTCAGCCGTTCAAGACTCCAATCCCGAAATCGTCGCCGCGAAAAAGAACGTGGTGCCGGTGATCCCGCGGGCCGAAATGTTGGCTGAACTCATGCGGCTCAAGTTCGGGGTGGCGATTGCCGGGGCTCACGGCAAAACCACCACGACGTCGTTGGTGGCGTCGGTGTTGGCCCACGCCGGCCTTGACCCGACGTTCGTCGTTGGCGGCAAGGTGAACGCCATGGGGACGCACGCGAGATTGGGCCGAAGTGACTTGCTGATTGCCGAGGCCGATGAAAGCGACGGCTCCTTCCTTCGCCTGTCTCCCTCGATTGCCGTGGTGACGAACGTTGATCGCGAACATCTTGATTATTACGGGTCCATGGATCGGCTGGAAGCGGCCTTTCTGGAATTCGTCAATAAAGTTCCATTTTACGGGGCGGCCGTTCTGTGCGCGGATGACGTTCGACTGCGCGCGATGTTGCCTCAGATACGGAAACGATGCGTGACCTATGGGCTCCACGCGTCCTCGGATGCCCACGTGCCGGACTTCCAGGCAACGGAGATCACGGTTCAGCACGGGGTGACCAATTTTCGTGCGCGGCATCACGGAAAAGAATTAGGCCCTTTTCGACTCAATATTCCGGGCGTCCACAACGTGTCCAACGCCTTAGCGGCAATCGCCGTCGCATTGGAACTGGATGCCCCGTTGGATCTGATTCGAACCGGCATGGCCGCGTTTTCCGGCGTGGAACGACGATTTCACGTTCGCGGTGAAAAAGACGGCATCGTGGTGGTGGATGATTACGGCCATCATCCCACGGAAATCCGTCTGACGCTTGCGGCAGTCAAAACCGTCTGGCCGGGACGTCTGGTGGTCATCTTTCAGCCCCACCGGTACAGCCGGACTCGCGATCTTCTGGATGACTTCGCCCAAGCGTTTGACCAGGCGGACGTGTTGTACGTGACGCCGGTGTATGCAGCAGGGGAATCACCCGTCGCGGGCGCGTCGGGTGAGACGCTGGCTGAACGAATTCGTGCGGCTGGCCATCCGGCGGTTCATTGGATGGAGAAAACGGACGGCGTCGTCAGCCGATTGATCCCTGACCTGCAACCTGGAGATCGCGTGTTAACCCTGGGCGCGGGTGACGTCTGGAAGATGGGCGTGGAGTTACTGAACACGTTAGCTTGAGGATCGTCGATGATGGATTGTCAACTCGAAGATCGAAAATCGGCAATCTCGCCTCCGCAATTTGCGACGGTACTCTCGGGCGTTCGCGGTGCGGTGACGTTCGACGCGCCGTTGGCGGAGTTGACGTCGCTTCGAATCGGAGGGCCCGCGGATGCGCTGATCGTGCCGGAAGACGTTCCCGACGTGCGTCGGATCGTTCGTCAAGCCGCGACCGCCCGTCTCCCTCTCATGGTGCTGGGCGGCACGAACCTTTTAGTGAAAGACGGAGGGGTACGGGGATTGGTCTTGAGCCTGTCCAAGCTGGCCGCCGTGACCAGAGAGGATGAACGGATCGTGTTTGCGGAAGCCGGAGTTCGGCTGCCGACCCTGCTGGGCTACGCCGTGAGTCAGTCATTGTCCGGGCTTGAATGGGCCGTCGGCATCCCTGGAACCCTCGGCGGGGCAGTGGTTATGAACGCCGGGACCAAATTGGGGGACGTGCAGAACTGTCTGGACGCCGTTCAAATGGTGACGCCCGAGGGTCACGTCCGCACCTGCGCCGCAGCGGACCTTGCTTTTTCGTATCGTCGCGTCGACCTCCCGGAAGGCGTCGTGGTGGGGGCACGGCTTCGTCTGACGCCGGCTTCCAAAAAACACCTTGAAGCCAGCACGAAGGCATACTTGCAGTATCGAAAGCATTCGCAACCCTTATCGCAACCCAATGCCGGGTCCGTCTTCAAAAACCCGTCCGGCACCACGGCCGGGCGTTTGATTGAAGAGGCCGGCCTCAAAGGGTATCGAGTGGGGGACGCGCAAGTGTCGGCAAAGCACGCCAATTTTATCGTGAATCTGGGACGCGCGCGCGCCACGGACATGCTGCTGCTCATAAAAAAAATTCAACAGGACGTGTTTCATCGAACGGGCACGATGCTGGAGTTGGAATGGAAAGTAGTGGGTGAGGGATGATCTGATGCGCGTCATTTCTGAGCATATCGGCGTGATTATGGGAGGGCAATCCTCCGAGCGTGAGGTTTCCGTCAGAACGGGTCAGGCCGTCCATGCGGCCTTGCTCCGACGAGGGTATCGGGCGACGTGCATGGACGCGGATACCTCGTTGGCGTTCAGACTACAGGGGCACAACGTCACGTTGGCCTTTCTCGCGCTTCACGGTCGGGGAGGCGAAGATGGGACGGTCCAGGGACTGTTGGAAATGATGGGCATTCCCTATACCGGTTCAGGAGTCCAAGCGAGTGCGATGGGGATGGATAAACCGGTCGCCAAGACGTTGGTTCGGTGCCACGGCGTTTCGATTGCGTCGGGGGTCGTCATCCGACGAACCGATCACCCGATCATCCCCGAGCGTCTTCCCCTGCCGCTGATCGTCAAACCCGCTCGCGGAGGCTCCACGCTGGGGGTGTCGGTGGTGCGACAACCATGGCAATGGACGCGCGCGCTCAAGCGGGCCTTTGAACACGATCATGAAGTGCTCGTGGAATCGTTTATCGAGGGTCGTGAAATCGCCGTGTCGGTGTTGGACGGAGAAGCCCTGCCTCCGATTGAAATTCTCTCGCCGGGCGGGATCTACGATTATGCCGCCAAGTATGAAAAAGCCGAGACGCGCTATCTCTGCCCGGCCCCGTTAACCGAGCGCCGGAGTCAACGGGTGCAGGAGTTGGCCGTGCGTGCCTACCACGTCCTGGGATGCGTCGGTGCGGCACGAGTTGATTTTCGTCTGACGACGCGAGGGCGTCCCGTTTTTCTGGAAATCAACACCACCCCCGGCATGACTCAAAGAAGTCTGCTTCCCATGTCTGCGGCTCAAGCCGGTATTGAGTATGACTCGTTGACGGAACGTATTTTACAGTCTGCATTCCAGCGTCGATCGAGTGGGATGGGTCGTAAACTCCGAACGAGACGAGGCCGATCATGAGTCGGAGAAACCGACCGCTTCCGCGGCACCCCTCGTCGGCGAGGCGATTCCGGATGATCGCGTGTGGGGTGTTCGTGAGCCTGGGGATTCTGGGTCTGGCCGGGTATCAGTGGCTCCCGTCAGCCGTGGCCGGTTGGACGAGCATTCAGCACGTGTCCATTTCCGGGGTGGACCGCGTCGATCGTCGAGAAATTCTTTCGTTGTTGGAATTACCCGAGCATGGGTCTCTGCTCTCGTTGGATCTCGCAACGTTGGAAAAGAGGGTGACGGCTCATCCGTGGGTGTCGTCGGCGTCCGTGGGGCGAGCCCTGCCGCACACCTTGGCGGTGGTCGTGGTGGAGCGAAAGCCGGCGGCGGTGGTTCAACACGTGGGAGGCGATCTGTTCGTGGACAAACAAGGCGCGGTGCTATCCATTGCCTCGGACGGGCAGATGGGCCGCTTGCCCAGACTCGTCGGTCTTTCTGCCGTCAAACTTCTGGGAGGAGACCCTGCGTCTCAGGATCGGATTCGGAAGGGACTCTCCTTTGCCGAGCACCTGCAACGACGGTTTGGGACGCCGGTGACCGTGGACGTGAGTGATGCACGTTTCATCACGGGGAAAGCCGACGCGTTCGTCTTCTTGGTCAATGAAGACTTTCTCCCCACGTGGCAGCGGTATCTCAATCTGGAACCATCTATTCAGGAGCGTCTTCAGCACGACCCGCACGACGTGGATTTACGATTTGCCGGAAAGGTGATCGTCCGCAAGAAAGGATGACCGAACATCATGGCGAAAAAAGAACAGATCGTGGTCGGACTTGACATTGGCACAACCAAAATTTGCGTCATCGTCGCCGCGGTGGGGACGGACCAGGGCGTCAATATTATCGGTTTCGGTTCGAGTCCCTCCAGAGGATTGCGCAAAGGGGTGGTCGTGAACATCGAAAGCACCGTGGAGTCGATTAAAACCGCGGTGGAAACCGCGGAAATGATGTCGGGCGTGGCCATCAACTCCGTCTACATCGGGATCGCCGGTGGGCACATTTCCAGCGAAACCGCCAAGGGAGTGGTGGCGCTGAAGCGAGAGGAAGTCTCCCGCTCGGACGTGCAGCGCGCCATTGAGACGGCTCGGTCCGCGGCCGTGTTGTCGTCCGATCGACAGGTGCTTCACGTCCTGCCGCGTGAGTTTATCGTGGACGATCAGGAAGGCATTCGAGAACCGGTGGGGATTTCCGGGTCGCGGTTGGAGGTTGACGTCCACATCGTGACGGGGGCGGTCACCTCGGCGAGAAATCTGGTGAAATGCGTGAATCGGGCCGGACTGGACGTGGTTGATATCGTGCTACAGCCGCTGGCCTCCAGCGAGGCCGTGCTGACGGAAGAGGAAAGAGAATTGGGGATTGCGATGGTCGATCTGGGTGGGGGCACGTCGGATCTGGCTATTTTTTCTGAAGGGACGATCAGTCACTCCGCGGTGCTGCCGATCGGCGGCCAACACGTGACGACCGACCTGCAAATCGGGTTGCGGACTCCTCTGGCGGATGCAGAAGACATCAAGGTTCATCACGGCGTAGCGATCGCGCGCATGGTGGACGACGTGGAGACCGTGGCGGTCCCGAGCGTCGGTGGCCGGCCGGCGCGTCCCGTGAGCAAACGGGAGATAGCCGAGATTATCGAACCGCGGGTAGAGGAAATATTCGACTTGGTCCTGCGGGAAATTCGTCGATCGGGATATGAGGGCAAACTGGCCGCGGGCGTGGTCATCACCGGCGGCACGTCCATACTCAAGGGGATGCCCGACGTCGCCGAAGTCATCCTGGATTTACCGGGGAGACGGGGCGTGCTTCCCGCCAACGTGGGCGGGTTGCGGGACATGGTCAACAGCCCCATGTATTCCACGGTCGTGGGGTTAATCCTGCACGCGCACCGTGGCCAGGAATTTGAGAGCGTCGGAGGAGGAAGGAAAAGCGGCAATGGCTTCGGGAGCGTGTTGGGTCGCATGAAGAATTGGGTCGTCAATTTTTTCTGATAGTGGTCGGTGACCGGTGATCCGTGACGAACCACGGGCCACTCGCCACGGGTCATGAACCAAGGAGGTATTCCATGTTTGCATTGCAAGAGGAAGACATTGCACGCATTCAAATCAGAGTGCTCGGGATTGGTGGCGCAGGGTGCAACGCGGTCAACACGATGATCGCCGCCGGTCTCACGAACGTTGAATTTGTCGTGGCCAATACCGATCGCCAGGCGATCCTCAAATCCACCGCCCCGCACAAGATTCAATTAGGTCTGGAGCGAACGAAAGGGCTCGGCGCCGGCGCAAAACCCGAAGTGGGCAAGGAGGCCGCCATAGAGAGCGAATCGGACATCCGTGAGGCCTTGGACGGAGCGGACATGGTGTTCGTCACCGCGGGCATGGGCGGCGGAACCGGGACGGGCGGTGCCCCCATCGTCGCCGGCATTGCCAAATCGCTCGGCATCCTGACGGTCGGCGTGGTCACCAAACCGTTTCAATATGAAGGCCATCGTCGCATGGGCTACGCCGAGGAAGGCTTACGGGAACTCCGACGACACGTGGATTCGTTGCTGATTATTCCCAATCAGAAACTGTTGAACCTGGTGGAGAAAAACACGCCGTTGCTGGAGGCCTTCAAAGTGGCGGATGACGTCTTGCGTCAGGCGATTAAGGGCATTACCGAAGTGATTACCACGCCGGGCCTGGTCAACGTCGATTTTGCCGATGTGCGAACGGTGATGAGTTACACCGGAAGAGCCGTGATGGGCATGGGGACGGCCCAGGGGCCGAATCGCGCCATGGCGGCGGCCAAGCAGGCGATTTGCAGTCCGCTGTTGGAAGAGAGTGGCGTCAAGGGCGCGAAAGGGCTCCTGGTCAACATCAGCGGGGGAGAGAATCTGTCTCTCCATGAAGTGGATGAAGCCTCCACCATTGCAAAAGAAGCCGCTGATCCGAAAGCCAACATCATCGTCGGCCAGGTGATTGACCCGGCGTTGGAAGACGAACTGGTGGTCACGATCATCGCGACCGGGTTTGAATCACAACAGGAACTCACGCGGCCGAAGTCGCAGTCGGCCGCGCCGGAGCCTGCCGACCTCTATGCGCCTCCGACTCCTGAACCCGCCTTGGCCGCGGTACGGGCTTCTTCAGGGGCCGACGACCTTGAGCGTCCCGCCTACATGAGACGCATGGAATCGGCTCGACTGGCGGAAAACGGCAATGCGTTGGCGGATGAAGATTGGGACGTGCCCACCTTTTTGCGCAGAAGAGCGAAATAACCGATTGACGTGAAGGAGGAGACGAAATGGTACTGGTTGCCGAGGACGTAACCTATCGCATGAAGCCCCTGGTTCCACTCACGAGCGCGTCGTTTGGAAAGATGAATCGACACGTGTCGCATTTCTTCGGGACGCGACACGGGCCGTACCATGGAGGACTCATTGGAAATCGAGGGACGGTCAAGGCCGCGGAACCCGACTATCCCTTGGTGGTGTCCGTCCGTCAGGAACACGGCTCGGAGATTCTGGTCCTGGATCGTCCCCTGAAAGTCGGCGAACAATTTCTCGACGGCTGGGACGCCGTAATCACGAATCAACTCAAGACGCTCGTCACCGTCCGCACCGCGGATTGCGTGCCGGTGTTGATCGCGGATTCCTCTCGCGGGTCGGTGGGCGCGGTCCATGCCGGCTGGCGGGGCATCGCGCACGGCATTGTGCCGAAAGCCGCCCGGAAAATGGTCGAACGGTTCGGAGGAGACCCGACGGCGTTCCACGTGGCGATCGGGCCGTCGGCCGGACCGTGTTGTTATGAAGTCGATGCGCCGGTGATTGAACAACTGATGCTGGACGTGCCGCGTTCCGCCACCGTCTTCAAGCGCACCGGGCCGGAGACCGGCCACGTCGACTTGAAAGAATTGATCGCGTGGCAAGCCAAGTCGCTCGGCATCCGTCAGGACCATATCCACGTCGTGGACGCGTGTACCATGTGCCGGTCGGATTTGTTTTTTTCCTACCGCCGGGAAGGAAGGGTGCATGGGACCATGGTCAGCGGGATTATGTTGACCTAGTTGTCGGGTTGCCCGTTGAATGACCTTTCGACGAACGTTCAGACGACGCGTGATCGAATCCGTCGAGCCGCCGAGCGCGTGGGGCGAGACCCGCGGAGCGTGCGATTGGTGGCGGCCACCAAAGGCGTGGACGCGCAACGGGTGCTTGAAGCCATCCGCGTGGGGATTGTCGTCTGCGGAGAAAATCGTTGGCAGGAGGCGCAAGCCAAAATGGACGCGGTGGGGCAACGGGCCGGCGTGGAGTGGCATTTCATCGGCCGGCTCCAGCGACGAAAACTCAAATGGCTGGTGGGGCGATTTGGCGTGATTCATTCCGTTGAATCCGTGGCCCAGGCCCAAGAAATTCAACGACGGGCGGAGGAACGGCGTCTCTCCCAAGTCATCCTGCTCGAAGTGAACGTCGGAGGAGAAGAATCCAAAGGCGGGTTCTCACCGGATGAACTGCCGGAGGCCGCGTCGGAAATAGATCAGTTCTCGCACGTTGCCGTGCAAGGGCTCATGGCGCTTCCCCCGTGGAACCCGGACCCCGAAAAAACCCGCCCCTGTTTTCAGCGCATGAAATCCGTCGCGGACCAACTCAAAACCATGCCGTTGAAACGGATCAACGTACACGAACTGTCCATGGGCACGTCCAATGACTTTGAAGTCGCGGTGGAGGAAGGCGCAACGCTGGTACGGGTCGGAACCGCGTTATTCGGCGCGCGGGAGAACGGCCAACGCACGTAGCGCGTAAAGGTCACGGTCATCATGTTTGTCGTAGGAAACATTTTTCAGGGCGTCGCCTACGTGTTGGATACCGTCCTGTTTCTCTACATGTGGCTCATTATCATTCGGGCGCTGATTTCGTGGGTGAATCCGGACCCCTGGAATCCGATTGTTCAGTTTCTCTCAAAGGCAACGGACCCGGTCCTGTTCATCATCCGGCGACGGGTGGGCTTGCTCGGCGGCATTGACGTCTCCCCCATCCTGGCGATTCTGCTCATCATGTTCTTGCAGTACGCCGTAGTGGAAACCATCCGTGACATCGGAACCCAGTTGCAATAATCCCACCGCGTCGGCCCGATACGTGTTCACGAATTCGTTGACTCACATCGTTCCGTTCTCCCCTTGACCCCACCTCGTTTCCCCTTAGAAAGGGAGACGGTTCCCCGCCTTTGCAAGAAGGGGCCGGGGAGGTAGATTTGACCGATGGGCTCTCATGCTCTCCGGAGTGCCTCCATGAGTTGCGCCGACCCCGTCACCCAAGCACTGCAACAAGCCGTCGATCAGGGCGTGTTCCCCGGAGCCGTGCTGTACGTTCGATACCAAGGACACGTGGTGTACCATCGCAGCATCGGCAGCATGGGGCGCGTTTCCTTTGACCGACCGGTTCAGCCGGAGACCGTCTACGATCTCGCGTCGCTCACCAAACCATTGGCCACCACCACGGCCATTCTGTGGTTGATTCAGGAAGGCTGCCTGCACCTTGACCAGCCGGCCAGTCACTGGCTGACGGAGTGGGCGTCAAGCTTATACCGGTCAACCACCATTCGGCAGTTACTCCGCCACGGCGCCGGCCTTCCCGCCTATCGGCCGTACTATCAAACCTTGTCGCCCCGGGGATTACCGCCCGGCACCGAAGCCGAACGCCTGCAACGGATCGAGAACGTCTTACACCTGATTGCCGACGAACCCATGGAACATCAGCCTGATGCTCGCAGTCTCTATAGCGACCTGGGATTCATGGCCCTGGGCGTTCTCGTCGAACGGGCCGTGGGAGCGTCCTTGGGAGAATACTGTCGCCGACGAATATACGAACCCCTGCACGCCAAGCCGTTATGGTTTATCGAGCAGTCGGGTCAAGCCGTTGCCCACGGCGATGAGATGGAAAACGTGGCGCCGACCGAAGATGATCCGTGGAGAGGATACGTGGTGCATAAGCACGTACACGATGAAAATGCCTTTGCCCTGGGTGGAGTGACGGGACATGCAGGCCTCTTTGGAACGGCGTCGGCAGTTGCGGCGTTGTCAGGAGCATGGCTTCAGGCTGCACGGGGCCGGGAGTCCCTCTTCCCCGCAGAACTCGTTCGAGAGTTTATCGGCGCAAAACAACTCCCGCATTCGAGTTGGCGATTAGGCTGGGATTCACCGTCAATTCCCTCATCCTCCGGCGTCCACTTCTCTCCGCAATCCTTCGGGCACCTCGGGTATAGCGGAACGTCCATCTGGATTGATCCCGAACGCGAAGTCGAAGTAATTCTTCTCACAAACCGAGTCCACCCCACCCGAACAAACAAACACATCACAACCTTCCGCCCCACCCTCCACAACCTCATATGGAAAACCCTCATAACAAAAAACCCCCCCGCCTCCCCACGCCCGCAAGAATAACCCGACGACGCACAAATCGCTCATATGGCGGACCCTGAATTCCCACGCCCGCGGGAACAACGGGCAAGTAATTCAATGGCCGAAGAATCCCCCTCTCCCCTCCCCATCCTCCCCCCTCTCCCCTTGCGGGAGAGGGCCGGGGTGAGGGGAAGAAGGTGAAGGAGAGTGAGCATCAAGCTACCCCTGCCATCCCAGGCTGGACCGAGACCCCGCCCGCGCCCGCCTAGCTCCCTCTCCCCTTGAGGGAGAGGGCCGGGGTGAGGGGTCTTTGCTTCTGGATATTCCAACCACCACTGCCAGCCCAACCGAACCGAGACGCCGTGGGAGGTCGCCTAGCTCCCTCTCCCCTTGCGGGAGAGGGTGGGGGTGAGGGGAGGAACTGCCCGCCCTCGCTCCTCTGCCCCACGCCCCCAGCGTCATGCCCGCGCAACCAGAAAGCCAGATTCTCCACTTCGCTCAGAATGACAGAGGAGGGCGGAATGACAGAGGAGGGCAGAATGACATCGGAGGGCAGAATGGCGGCGGCCATGCCATAAACATGCACAGCATCACCCCTGGATTCCCGCTCCCCGATAACAAATGTCGGGAACAGGCTTCGCGGGAATGACAGAGAGGGTACGGGAATGACGGGGAGGTGCGGGAATGACAGGGAGGGTGAGTCACAATGGAGGGAAAGCCCTCTTCCTCCCCGATCCCTTCTTTCTCCCTCTCCCCTTGCGGGAGAGGGCGGGGGTGAGGGGGGACGGCGCATGAGATGCGCCGCTACCTGGATTCTCTAAATTCACAAACGAAGTGCAACACCTTGCTAAGGTGTTGGCATGGGCACCCACTCTCACCACCTCACCCTGGAAGACCGATGTGACTTGGCCCGCCTACACGCCGACGGGCGCTCGCTCCGGCAAATTGCGGCAACTCTGGATCGCCCGCCATCAACCGTGGCTCGTGAGATGAAGCGCAATCGCTCCCACACCCAGGGCTACTAGCCCCGGTATGCCGAGCAGCAGGCCCGCGCCCGCTGGTGGCGCGGGGCCAAGCTGGCCCGCGATGCCCCCCTCCGCATCACGGTACTCACCCACCTCCAGCAGGTCTGGCCCCCCGAGCAGGTGGCCGGGCGCCTCGCCCGCAACGCCGCCCACGCCGTGAGTCGCCTCGAACCCTACCTCTCATGCCGCGCATCATACCTTGGCCTCAGCGTCAGACCGTGGCCGGATCGCACCCCTCGACGTCGGACTTGGCGATGAAGTGGACTTGCGGCCAGCCGGGGCTGTCCTCTGCCTCCCACACCTTCTCGATGATCTCCGAGCGCACCTCCAATGTGCCCTCGCCGCCCAACTGCTCGAACGTGCCGTCGTAGATGATCTTCACGTCCAGCATGGGGTCGTCGTAGTGGTCGAAGCCGGGCTTGATGTTGACGCTGACGATTTCGATGTCGCCGAAGCGGGCCTTGAAGGCCGTCTCCGCAATGTCGCGTACTTGCTGCATGTTTATCTCGAACCTCCTACGATGGCCGTTGCCGGAATAGCACGTGGGCGACGAAACCGCGCCTGGCCTCAACGTCCGCCTGCTCGAACGGGCTGATGCGCCGTGAGTCGCCTCGAACCCTACCTCTCCTGCCGCGCATCATACCTTGGCCTCGGCATCAGACCGTTGTCGGGTCGCGCCCCTCGACATCGGACTTGGCGATGAAGTGGACATACGGCCAGCCGGGGGAATCCTCCACGTCCCACCACACCTTCGAGACGATCTCCGTGCGCACCTCCAATATGTCCGGGCCGATCAACTGTTCAACCGTGCCGTCGTAGATGATCTTCACGTCCAGCATGGGATCGTCGTAGTGGTCGAAGCCGGGCTTGATGTTGACGCTGACGATTTCGATGTCGCCGAAGCGGGCCTTGAAGGCCGTCTCGACAATCTCGCGTACTTGCTGCATGTTCATCTCGAACCTCCTACGATGGCCGTTGCCGGAATAGCACGTGGGCGACGAAACCGCGCTTGGCCTCAACATCCGCCTGCTCGAACTGGCTGATGGCGAGTTCCGCGGAATCGATGTATTCCAGAACATCGGACTCCTGGTAGGCGTCCGTGTCGAGCGCGTAGTCCGCCTGCTGCCTCGCCTTCTGCAATGCAACGAACGCCTCGGCGAAGTTGCGGACTTCCGCCGGGAACTCCCGCATGGCCTGCCCCTGCCGACACGCGCTTCTAGCCCTGCCGTGCTCCAGTGTGCGGTACGCCAGATGCCACGCCGGGCCGCGCGCCGGGCCGATGAACAGATCGGCCGCCGACGCCGCTAAGCAGTGGAACATCGCGTAGTACGCGGTGCTGACGGCGCGGCGAAGCCTTGCCTGCGTGGGGCGTCCGGCGTCGGATTCCGTCAAGGCACGGGCGACTTCCATCAAGTCTCGCGAGTTCACGGCTCAAATCCTCCGGTGTCGACGTCGGCGTGTTTGGCATCAGAATTCGGCTCCACGCTCTCTCGTTGCCTCGAACCAAACCCGTCATGCCGCGAATCGTACCTTCGCCTCGGCGTCGTTTCAACTCGAATTGCTCCGTTCCCCGGCACCGGCCATGCCGGGCCACCACGGCGTCAGACGGTGGCCGGGTCGCGCCGCCCGACGTCGGACTTGGCGATGAAGTGGACCAACGGGAAGCCGGGGCTGTCCTCCGCTTCCCGCCACACCTTCGAGACGATCTCCGTGCGCACGTCCAAGAGGGCCACCGTTCAACTGCTCGTACTTGCCGTCGTAGATGATGTTCACGTCCAGCATGGAGTCGTCTTCGTCGTAGTCGAAGCCACGCCGGACGTTGACCCGGACGATCTTGACGTCGCCGAAGTGGGATCTGAAGGCTGCTTCGGCAATCTCCCCTACCTGCTGCTCGTTCATGTCGAACCGACATCGTCAAGAGGGCAACGTCTCGCCTGCGAGACGCCCCTTGCGCTTCCGCGCCGAGGGAACCTATGGCTGCCGCTTGAACAGCACATGGGCGGTGAAACTGCGCCGATGCTGGACGTCGGCTCCCTCCAACCGGGCGATCGCTGTTTCCGCGGCGTCTATCTCCGCAAGCGCATCCAGCTTGTAGTACCGGCCATCACGCGCGTAGTCCGCCCGCTGACCGCACGTCGAAGGTTGGCCTGCGTGGGCCGCCGGCGGCTGAATTCCGTGAGGCCGCGGGTGGTCTCCAATCAAGTCACGCGAGTTCACGGTGCAAGCCCTCCGGTCGCGGTCAGATTGATGATGTCGGCCTTCTTGAAGCGGTATCGATTGCCTTCCTTGACGTGCTTGATTTTCCTAGCTCTGATTCGCCGCCTGATGGTCGATTCGGAGACCCCGAGATAATCGCAAACCTCCTGCAATGACATCAGGTCCGACTTGGAGAACAGCCTCATTGAATCGGTGATGTCGATGCCGACCACATTGCCCGACTTGCCGTAGCGGACAATGATGCCGTTCTCATAGATGGACTTTGCTTCAATTTCATCGGCGAAATCGATCGTCAGGTAATCCAATGCCGTATCGTGGCGAACCTTCATTTCCGCACCTCGAAGTTGACCATGACCGTCATGACCTCCCATGCGTCTTCCCTCTCCAAAGCGACCACGGCGACTGAGTTGTCCTGCCGGCCCCTCATTTTTTTGTGGGCGATCACTCTATCTCTTGATTGCCTGATCAGGCCATCCGGATTGGCGAGGAGGCTTTCCACATCCCGTGCTGAAATCTGGCGCTGGAACATTCGCTCAACGGCATGGGAACTGTACCGGATCTCCATGATTTGGCGAGCATAGAGCCAAGCCTCAAACTGGTCAAATGCTTGTCAACTTGGTTGTGCAGGTTGCGCCTTTGCACACCCGGATGGACTGGGCAAGATGCCGCCCTTGGCGACCAAGCCGCTGTCCTTCATGCCATGCCGCACCGCCCCGGCATCACACCGTCGCCGGGTCGCGCCGCCCGACGTCGGACTTGGCGATGAGATGGTGCCGCTACGCTAAAGAGACGGTTGCATGGCCCATGAAACGGAGGGTGGCATCTCATGCCACCATCTTCCACCGTGACGGAGGGCACCATGAGATGGTGCCGCTACGCTAAAGAGACGGTTGCATGGCCCATGAAACGGAGGGCGGCATCTCATGCCGCCCTCCGCCACTCGGCGGTAAGTAGACTGCCACCCGGTCACTCGGGGTATTCCACCCAGGATTCTTTTTCCGCGAGATATTTCTGCCCCTTGAAATTCAACCGCGTCCGTAATTGCGTAAAGCCCAATTCCCGAAGTTTGCCCACAATGTCCTGGAGGGCTCTCCCGACCGTCGGATGCACGCCGCTTTCCGTCACCAACGCTTCATACATCGTGCTGGCTGTATACCCGCGATCCACGCGCTTCACCGGCACCGTCCGATTAAAATACCGAGCACTGGGATCCGTCCCCTCCACTTGGTGCTTCTCCACCACGGCATGACGCAAACGAAACGACAACGGCAGTGAACTCATGAGATGGCAGCCTTTTGCTGAAAGTGAACGCGGCGTGATTATAGGGAAGGGCCTACGGGGGTTGCAATGTCCCGCCGCATCCTCTTCGTGTTGAACGATACAACCGGCGTCCGGCGTGAGCGGACGGTATGTTTTGAAGCCATCAGCAGGGCAGGGCAAGGCGGATGGGGATGGGTTCGTGAAAGACGAACCAGCGAGCATTCACAACGCCGCGAATCGTATTCGAGTATTTGGCGATGCCGTAAAACAGTCGATGTGGCCAGGAAGAGGGACGGTAGAACAACGTTTCGAGTGAGGATCGGTCGTCGGCGTCAATGACGGTTTCGAGATACCCGATAATCGCATGTTCCAACGAAACTTTGCCGTCGGGTATGCTGTCGGCTTCAGCGTCAATATTCAGATCGATACTTCAGATCGATACTTCAGATCGATACACATGGCGTACCACTTGCCCGCGTTGGTTCGTTTGGCGTAACACCGCAGCATGAGTTGATTGGCGTGCATGGTGGACTTTCCTTTTTGTCCTCAGGTATAAGGAGCCTCCTCTTGATGCTCAAACGTCGTGCAAGTGTATATGGTGATCAACGCGGTCTGTCAAGATAAGCATGGGGTTATGGATGTGATGCACGGTTCTCTGCTGCGCCTTTGGGTCTGTTTGGCGACCTTCCTCATTCTGTTCCTGCCGTGCGGTTATGTTCAGGCGGGAGACGACGGCTTGGACGGTGCGAAGGAAAAGGTCTACGCCCGGGTCGGCGGCGGTGTGTTTTTTCTGGACCTGCCGGAGTCCAGTCCGTTCATTGAGACGAACTCCCGTGAGGAGGTTGTGGGTTTCCTTGACCATTATGATGCGTCAAATCGGGCTGGACCACAGATCAGTCTGGCGGTCGGCGGCGAACGTGACGCCTTCGGACGCAAGCTGTTTGCTGAGGCGAGCGGGTTCATCACGTTTCACAGTTCCAGCCACGTCAATGAATATGAACGAACGAGTGAATTGTGGGATGAACTGGAAGCCGAAGAGCACGGTCTGACGGTCGAAGAGCTGAGGAACTTGACGGATGTCGCCAGGGAGACACGGAGAGGGGAAATCTTCAATGACGAAACCAGAAAGAAGGCTTTGTTATCGGAGATCAATTCAAGGGAGGATCTCAGGTTTGCCGGCTGGATTGGAGCGATAGACGGCACCGCGCTTCAGGTAACCCCTAATTTTGCCTATGGTGATCCCTTGCGCGTCACGACGAAGCGAGAGGTAGACTTCTATGGCGTTGATCTGATTGTTGGTACGTTCTTGGGACAGGCGGCACGGGGCAGGACGTCGCTGTTCCTCGGCCCGAGCTACAAGAGACTGACTCAGGAGGCCGACGTTTTTGCGTATGAATCCAACCGTCTTCCCACCGTCAACTACATGACCCTTCACGAGGATCTGAATGCTTCGTATTACGGAGGGGTTCTCGGCCTCCGATTCGACGTCCCGTTCAAAAAGCGGTGGCGTTTTCTGGCCGACGGCAAGCTGGGGCTTTACCACCTCAAGGCCGAATACGAGGGGCGCCAGCGAACGGTCTTGTCCTCGTCAAGGCTAGGACCAGACCAGCGTACCACTCTGAATCTCAGCGATTCGGCAATCGCCGCGACCCTCGGTTTGCGAGCCTCGCTGAGCGTCATTGTCCTTGAAAGGATGACGCTTCAACTTGGGACCGGCCTTGAATATCTGTCCCATGCTCCGAACATGCGTTATGCCCGGGTGGGGGAAAACTTTGGAGACAAAGTCCCCCATAATCCGGCGCGCATTGCGTATGGGGATGCGTTCGGGTTTTTCAGCACGCTCTCCGTGGGCGTCGAATTTTGACGTGCTGCTCCTTGCGCGCCGTGGCGACTCTGGTCATGAAGCGCAGGGTCTTCTTCTGTTGACGCCTCCCCTCTTCGTTGCTTAGGCTTGACGGCTAAGGGAGTTCACGTGATGGTGTTGAAACAAGGCCCAGGGTCCGAAGTCGTTGATGCGCGCTTTTCCGTCGGCGGTGTGATTCCGCTCAACGTTCCCAATAGCCTGACGATTCTGCGCATCCTGTTAATCCCCGTCATCGTCGGATTTCTGGTCTACGATTATTTTGAGTATGCCATGGTGACGTTGGTCGTGGCGGCCCTGACCGACGCGCTCGACGGAAGCATTGCCCGGATGGCGAATCAGAAGACGCAATTCGGGGCGCATCTTGATCCGTTGGCGGATAAGCTGCTCCTCATGACCACGTTTATCACGTGTGCCTTGATGGGCCTGGTGCCGGCGTGGAGCGTCATCGTCGTCGTCAGCCGGGACGCCATCCTGCTGACCGGCACGTTGTTGGCCCGTTTGTTCGGTATTCCCCTTGACGCCTCTCCAACGGCGTTAGGCAAGGCCACCACCCTGTTTCAATTGACCTATATTATTCTGGTGCTGGCGTTGACCGCCTATGAGATGGATGTCTCCGCGCTGTTTCCCCTGTTGTCCATGATGAGTCTGCTGACCGTCTTCTCGGGTCTGCATTACATCGTCCGGGGGTGCCGTCACGTGAACGCGGCCGAGGGTTCGTAATTTCGTTCACGTTGCACCGGAGGGAACGATGCTTCGCACCCGGATGGGCCAATTACTTCTTGATGCCGGGTGCATTACGCCTGCCCAACTGGATGAAGCGTTAGCGCGACATCGGGAGACCGCACAACCGCTCGGCCACGTCCTTTTTTCTCAAGGGGCCATTTCCGAAGAGACGTTGTTGAAGTTTCTGGGCCAGCAGTATGGGTTGGCCACCGTCCATCCTTTGCCTTCCGTCATTGATCCTCAACTGGCGACGTTGGTGCCTCACGCCTGGGCGACGCAACACCGGGTTGTGCCCGTGAGCACAGTCGGTCAACGGTTGACCGTCGCCGTTGCGGATCCGGCCAACGTCCACGTGCTGGACGACCTTCGTTTTCGCACGGGGTTGCGCACGGTTCCGGTGATTGCGCTGGAATCCGAGGTTCAGCAACGCATTCAGGCGTTGTATCAGCATCAGGATCAGACTCCGGCCGGTGTGGCACCTCCGCCGTCCGGCAAGGGCATGGAGTCTTCGAAGGCTGATGCGCTCCGTTCCCCGATGACTCACGAACGTCGTCCCGATGACCTGAGCGTCGATTCGGCGTTGGCGTCCGACGAGATGACGGCGTTGCTGGAACGGGCGTCATCGAGTTTGCGGTATGGACAGTCGGACGGGAGTGATGAGGGAACGGCTCAAGATGAATCTCCCGTCGCGCAATTAGTGAAGACGATTCTTCACCGGGCCGCCGGCATGGGCGTGAGTGACGTCCACGTCGAACCCTATGAGAGTGCGGTGCGCGTGCGCTTTCGGTTGGACGGCGTGCTGCACACCATGATGACGTATTCGTTAAGTTTGCGGAACGCCGTGATTTCTCGACTCAAGATTCTTTCGCAGTTGGACATTGCCGAACGCCGCCTGCCTCAGGATGGACGCCTGACGTTGTCGCGGGGATCAACGACGTTGGACGTTCGTCTGTCGGTGTTACCGTCCCTGCATGGAGAAAAAGCCGTGCTTCGCTTATTGAATCGTGCGGGGCAGACGTTTGACTTGCGGGCGTTGGGATTCGATCACGCGGACGTCGACACGTTTCTCGCGGCGTTGGAACGCCCGCACGGCATGATTCTGGTGACGGGTCCCACGGGGAGCGGCAAGACCACCACGCTCTATTCCGCGCTGCAAGTGCTGAATACGCCGGACGTGAACATCGTCACGGTCGAAGACCCGGTGGAGTATCATTTTACCGGCATCACGCAAGTCCAGGTGAAAGAAGACGTCGGTCTTGGATTTGCCCGGGTGTTACGCGCCTTTCTCCGGCAGGACCCGGATATCGTGATGGTGGGTGAAATCCGGGATTTGGAAACCGCGCAAATTTCCATTCGGGCTGCATTGACCGGGCATCGCGTGCTGTCCACTCTGCACACCCATGACGCCGCTCGTGCCGTCACCCGGTTGCTTGACATGGGCGTTGAACCGTTTATGGTCGCGTCGTCGGTCAGCGTGATCGTGGCCCAACGACTCGTCCGTCGAGTCTGTGCCGACTGTCAACGGCCTGACCCTCTGCCAAGGGAACACCTGCTCGATTTAGGATTCACCGAGGAGGAAGTTGCGACGGTGACTCCGGTTCGAGGATGTGGGTGCGCGTCGTGTCATGGCACGGGCTATAAAGGGCGTATCGGTCTGTTTGAAGTGTTTCCGGTGTCCGAAGCCTTTCGATCCCGGATCCTGGAACGGGCGATGGCCGACCGGCTCAAGCAACAGGCGTTGGCCGAACGGTTGAAAACGATTCGACGAAGCGGATTGGATAAAATCAAGCAGGGACTGACCACCGTGGAAGAAGTGGTGAGCGTGTCCACGGAGGATTGAGCCTCGTTCTTGAGAAGTGTCTGAACGTGCCGACGTTTATCTATCGTGGGAAAACCCGTGAAGGGGTGATTCGGCAAGGGGAAGTCGATGCCGTTGACCAACGAGCCGCGCTTCAGGTTTTGCGACGGCAGAATGTGTTCGTCACCCGTCTCCGCGAAAAACTCACGTCCTCTTCCGAGTGGCGGCTCTTTTCCGGGAAAGCCAGGGTTCCTCAAAAAGACCTGGTGATGTTGACCTATCAACTGGAAACGTTGCTCAAAGCCGGCGTGCCTCTTTCGCAGAGTCTCGATATGCTGGCGACTCAAGCCTCGTCTTCGACGGTGCAACGGATTCTTCGTGAGGTGAAGCAAAAGGTGGAGTCCGGGGCCTCGTTGGCTGAGGCGTTGCACGGGCATCCCACGGTGTTCACGCCCTGGTACGTCAGTATGGTTGAGGCAGGCGAGGAAGGCGGCATGTTGGATCAGACGTTCTCTCGACTCGCCGAGCATCTGGACAAAGTGTTGCGACTCAAACAACAGGTCAAGTTGGCCTTGGCCTATCCCCTGATCGTCGTGACGGTGGCCGCGCTCGTGCTCTGCGTGTTGCTCACGTGGGTCATTCCGATGTTCGCCCCCATGTATGCTGACATGGGCGACGCGCTTCCGTGGCCGACCACCGTGGTGTTGGAGGTGAGTCGCTGGTTTCAACAACACGGGGTTTCCGCGGTCATTGGCGTGATCGGCATCGGGCTGGGCGTGCCGCTGTGGGCGACGACCCCGTTAGGGCAACGGATCATCGAGCCCGTCCTCTTGCGAGTTCCGTTCGTCGGAACGCTGTGGCGGAAGACCGCGGTGGTCCACGTGATGAGAACCTTGGGGGCGTTGTTGAGGAACGGCGTGGAGATTTTACGCAGTCTGGAGATCGCCAAGAAGGTGTCGGGACTCATCAGCATGGAACGGGCTCTTGAAGAAACCCGAGTGAGCGTTCGTGAAGGGCATACCCTGGCTGACCCGTTGGAACGGTCCGGCATGTTTCCCTCCTTGGTCTCCAGCATGGTCTCCGTGGGTGAAGCAACGGGCACCCTCGATACCACCCTGGAAAAAATCGCGGACCTCTACGAACGTGAGGTGGATCGTGACGTGGCCGCGTTCACGGCCGTGTTGGAGCCGCTGCTCATTGTCGTCTTAGGCGTCGGGATCGGGTTTATTGTGGTGGCCATGTATCTTCCGATTTTCTCCATGGCCTCCGCGTTTGCGTAGACCCGCGGCATCGAAATCATTCACCGTTCTTGCCGAAGGAGCCGTCTGCCCGTTACGTAGAACTCATGGACGTTCTCGATCGCTCGCTGCGGCTGCATCCGCCGGCCAAGGTTAACCTCATTCTCAAAATTTTTGGTCGATTGCCCAATGGGTATCATGCCCTGTGGTCCTTGATGCAGACCGTTGGGGTCACCGACGTCTTGACGATTCGCGTCACGAATTCATTTGAAGGAATTCGCGTGGCCTGTGACGCGGACTCTCTTTCTGCACCGACGGACAATCTGGTGTATCGAGCCGCTCAACTGGTCTTACAACGCGTGAAGGCCTCGGTGGGAGTTGAGTTGACGTTGGACAAACGTATTCCGGTTGCCGCCGGACTCGGTGGGGGAAGCAGCGATGCCGCGGCAACGATCATGGGGCTGAATCGTTTGTTGGACGTGGGGTGGTCCAACCGCGACATGGCCGCACTGGGGCAAACCTTGGGCAGTGACGTGCCCTTTTTTTTTGGCGCGCCGACGGCCATTGTTCGGGGATGGGGCGAACGGATTATTCCGAAAACGCTTCACGACGTTCGCTGGATGGTGCTGGCGAACCCGGGGTTCCCCATCAAGACGGGGCAGGCGTTTCAACGATTGGATGAGCGGAGGCCGGGGCGGGCGTCCTTGCCTGAGCACCTTCGGGCGTTTGAACGCGCCGGCACGCTTGCCTGGCCGCAAATTCTCGCCTCAATGCAGAACGATTTTGAAGCGGTCCTGTTCGACGACTACCCCGCGTTGGCGACGCTGAAGCACGCCTTATTGGAATGGGGAGCGGAGGGCGCGTTGTTGTCCGGCAGCGGGGCAACCGTCGTGGGCGTGTTTCGAGATGAGGCCGGGGCCAGGCGCGCCGAAGCGGCGCTCGCCGACGCGTCGGCCGCGCAAGTGTGGGTGGGTCCCTCTCTCCACCATGACGTCCCGTCGCCGTGAGAGGTCTCAAGCGTTCGCAGGCTCGAACGAGGTCAACGTTGACAACCATGAGTGGATGGCATAAATAATTCTCGTTTTTTTCTTGTTGCTTTTTCATTCACGGAATGGAAGCGGATTTATGGCTGGTGAACTGAAGCTGTTTACAGGAAACTCCAACCCTGACTTGGCCCAAGAAATCAGCGATTATCTGGGCGAGCCCTTGTCCCGGGCCGTGGTCACGACGTTCAGCGACGGCGAAATTCGCGTCAAAGTCGAAGAAAACGTGCGGGGCGGAGACCTGTTCGTCATTCAGTCCTGTTGTCACCCGGTCAATACCTCCATCATGGAACTGTTGATTATCCTGGATGCGCTGAAACGATCGTCCGCGTATCGGATCACCGCGGTGATTCCGTATTTCGGCTATGCGCGACAAGATCGTAAAGATCAACCGCGTGTCCCGATTACCGCCAAGTTGATGGCCGATTTGATTACCACGGCCGGGGCGCATCGGGTGTTGACGGTGGATTTACACGCCGGCCCGATTCAAGGCTTTTTCAACATCCCGGTCGATCATTTATACGCCAGGCCCGTGCTGTTGGACTACGTCAAAAAAAGTCGAGCGGACGACGTGATCGTGGTCTCGCCCGATGCAGGCGGCGTGGAGCGTGCACGGGCGTTCGCCCAACGACTGGACGCCAATCTGGCCATCGTCGATAAACGTCGAGAAGGGCCGAATCAGGCGCAAGTGATGAACATCATCGGTGACGTCAACGGGCGTCACGTGTTATTGCTTGACGACATGATTGATACCGCGGGGACCGTTGTGGAAACCGCGAAAGCCTGTTCAGAAAACGGGGCGTCCACAATCTGGGCCGTCTGCACGCATCCCGTGCTGTCCGGTCCTGCCATTGAGCGGATTCAAGCATCGTGTTTGACTGAAGTGGTGGCCACGAATTCGATTCCCCTTCAGGGCAAAACTCAGTTGTGTTCAAAAATTCGGATTCTCTCCGTCGCCCCTCTCCTTGGAGAAGCCATCAGACGAATCCACGAAGAGCAATCCGTCACGTCATTGTTTGACTGACCCTTCAGTGTTGAGCAAACAATGAATGAATCATCGGCCGTAAAGGAAAAGAGAGACAGGAGGAAACGTCATGCAGTTTGTTGCTGAAGCAGAAGTCAGAACCCAATCGGGAAAAGGGGCGGCTCGTCAAATCCGGCGCACGGGCAAGATCCCCGGCGTGGTCTATGGGCAAGGTCGTTCCTCTATGATCCAACTCGACCCGAAAGTCATTCAGAAAATATTGATCGCTCAAGCCGGGAGTACGGGTCTCATTTCTTTGAACGTTCAAGGTGCCGGTGAAGCCCAACGCTACAACGCCGTGATTCAAGACGTTCAACAGGACCCTATTGAGGGGTTTCTTTTACACGTTGATCTCTTGGAAGTGTCGATGGACAAGCTGGTTCGCGTGAAGGTGCCGGTTCACGTCGCCGGGTCGGTGCCGATTGGCGTCAAGCGTGATAAAGGGGTGCTGCATCAGCCCATGCGAGAGTTGCACGTTGAATGTCTGCCCAATGCCATTCCTGACGAAATCAAGGTGGACGCCTCGGAATTGGAGATGAACCAAGGTATCCACGTTCGGGATATTCAGGCGGGTGAGGGTCTCAAAATCCTTGACGACCCGGATGGCATGGTGGTCAACGTGGCCGTGCCTATTTCCGAGGCGAAATTCTCCGCCATGCTGACCACGGACGCCGCGGCGCCGTCCGCGGAAACGTCTGAAGCGGCTCCTGCCGCGGACAAATCCGAAACGCCGACGGCTGCCGCCAAACCCAGTGAACCGAAAAAGTAACTCTTGCGCGTTATTGTTGGACTTGGCAATCCCGGCTCCCGGTATGCTGCGACTCGTCACAACGTCGGACGGCAGGTCGTGGCACAAGCCGCGACTCAATGGTCTCTCCCGCTGACGGCGAAAGGCTTGGCGCTCCAAGGATGCCGTCGCGTAGACGGGCATCCTTGCGTCCTTGCTCTGCCGTCAACCTTCATGAATGTTTCCGGCGAGGCCGTGGAGGAATTAATCACGGCGTATGGCATCCGGAGTCAAGACCTGATGGTGGTCCATGATGATTTGGATCTTGCCGTGGGGCGCCTTCGCATGAGGCCGGGCGGTGGGACCGGGGGACATAATGGCGTGCGGTCAATTATCATGGTCCTGGGCACGGAAGATTTCCCTCGTCTGAAAATAGGCATCGGACGTCCTGACCCGGGCGTGGATCCCGCCGACTTTGTGTTAGCGCCGTTTACATCGGCGGAGTTGGAAGGTCTCGCCCCCGTGCGTCCCCGGGCCATCGACGGTCTGGAATGTTTCGTGCGTCACGGGGTGTATGAAGCCATGAATCAATATAATCGCTGACGTGACCCTCTTGTTTGACAGTCTCTGTACCCTGTGCTACCGTCTCTCCTTTTCTGCTCCCTTTTTCCCTGATGGAGAGGGAGAATCCTTTGTAAGACAGTGAGGTTGATCCATGGCTTTTTATGAATCCATTTTCATTCTGCGTGCATCGTTGACCGACGAAGAAGCGTCGGCGGTGATGGAAAAAATGCAGAAGGCGTTGGAAAAATTCGAAGCCACGCTTGTCAAAGCCGAAAACTGGGGAAAAAAGAAACTCGCGTATGAAATTGATCATCAGCGGCGAGGCGCCTACGTCCTGCTTCAGTTTGAATCGGCTCAAGGCAACGTGGTGAGTGAGCTTGAACGGTTGTACCGATTGGAAGATTCGATCATTAAGTTTCTCACCGTGAGGGTGGAAGAAGAATCTCTTCAAATGGCCGCGGCTGGAAAGGCCGAATCCACCGGAAAGGGAGTGCCCGAAGGTGGTGGGATTTAATAAAGTCATTCTGATCGGGAATCTGACTCGCCATCCTGAACTTCGATATACCCAAAGCGGGACGCCCGTCGCCAAGTTCGGCTTGGCCGTGAGTCGGCGATTTCGTCAGGAGGATGAGCAGAAAGAGGAAGTGTGTTTCGTGGATATCGTGGTGTTTGGCAAACAAGCCGAGACTTGCGGCCAGTATTTGAGTAAAGGGAACGGGGCCGTCATTGAGGGACGGTTAACCCTGCGGCAGTGGGAAACCGAAGACGGGCAGCGCCGCAGCAAACATGAAGTGGTGGCGCAATCGGTCACGTTTCTCCCGAAAAGACAAAGCCAGAACGTTGACTCAGAGCAGGGAGGGGCAGAAGACGATTACCAGGAACCCCACTCCTCTGATCCCGGAGAATACGCGTAAGATTTCTGCACAAACAGGAGAAGAACCACGTGGAGCGAGGGAGATTTTTTCAACGACGTCGAGTGTGCCGGTTTTGTCATGATACGACCCCTCTCGATTTTAAGGACGTGAGCTTGTTGCGTAATTTTTTGACGGAACGAGGGCGCATCGTGCCCAGACGGACGTCGGGCAACTGTATGCGTCACCAACGGAAGCTCACGATTGCGATCAAACGGGCACGCAGTATTGCCCTGTTGGCGTTTGCTGAAGAACGGTAGACCGCCGCGTTGGGGAGAACGTTGCGTCCCGCCCCCCGTGAATTGACGAGTCCCATCCAGCCTTCCACATTCGGGTGTCTCAGCGAGGAGGGGAAGGTGGGTTGTTTAAGCTTCAGCCTGCAAGACGTTCCTCCGGACGGATTACACGTTGCCCGTGAAGTCGGGAAGGAGGATTTGCAATTAGAAGAGGATTATCCCGGGATACGGGACGTTCTGTCGTTGACGGCGACGATTCGTTTGGAAGATTCCGAATTCTGGGTGGAAGGCGAACTGAAGGGATTCCTGGTGCATGAATGTGTTCGGTGTCTTGGAGAGTTTACCGCGCCGGCGAATATTTCGTTTCAGGCGCGTTATAGGGACCCGCATCACCGTCGAGCCAGGAGAAAAGGAACCGACAAGAGTGAAGGGGACCAGGACCCTGATGAGGTGGAATCGTATCCCGTGGTCAAGCAACGGATTGCCTTGCACGATCTGCTTCGTGAACACGTCATTTTGTCCGTTCCGATGCAACCCCTCTGTTCGGACGGCTGTCGGGGGTTATGTCAGACGTGCGGGCACAGTCTGAACGTGAGTACGTGTGGGTGCGAAGAGACCAGAACCGAATCTCCCTTCGCCGTCTTGCGTGCGGTGCGCAAGTCCTCCTCGAATCGGTTGGCGTGATGAACGGTTGATGACGGCTTCGGCCGTCGTGGATTTTTACTTCATGAGGTGAGAACAATGGCAAACCCAAAACATCGTCATTCCAAGGCCAGACGGGATAAACGGCGCACTCATAAAAAACTCGTGCCTCCGAGTTTTTCCATTTGTCCTCAATGTCACGAACGAATGTTACCTCATCGGACCTGCCTGTCGTGCGGATACTACAAGCGCGTGGCGGTCATCGCGGTTGAAGAAAGCTGACCTCCCTCTCCCACTCCTCAGTGGAGGCTCGCGCTCGATCCATGAAAATTGCCGTTGATGCCATGGGTGGGGATCACGGAGGCCCCCCCGTCGTTGAAGGTGCGGTGCAAGCCCTCAACGAGTCTGGGGTTGAAGTGATTCTCGTGGGTGAAGAAGACCAACTCCGGAAGGAGTTGGAGCGACTGCACTGCCGGGATCCGCGCGTGACGATTCACCATGCTTCTCAAACGGTTGGGATGCACGAATCGCCGACGCAGGTTGCCCGGAAAAAACGCGACTCGTCGATTTGGGTCGCGACCAATCTGGTCAAGACCGGAGAAGCCCAGGCCGTGGTGAGTGCCGGAAATACGGGGGCCACGATGGTGTCGGCCTTTTTTCTCCTCGGCGTCATAGCGGGGGTTGAGCGTCCCGCCATCGCGGCGACCTTGCCGACGTTACAAGGGACCGCCATTATGCTGGACGTTGGGGCCACGGTGGATTGTTCCGCTCAACAACTGTATCAGTTCGGCATTATGGGCCATGAGTACGCCAAACACCTTCTGGGAACGACGAATCCTCGGGTCGGATTGCTCAGTATCGGAGAGGAAGCGACGAAAGGAAATGAAATGACCAAAGAAGCCTTCCGGCTCCTGAAGGACAGTTCCTTGAACTTTATTGGAAATTTAGAGGGGCGAGACGTTTATAGTGGGACGGCTGACGTGGTGGTGTGTGACGGTTTTCTCGGGAACGTCTCCTTGAAAATCTCTGAGGGGTTGGCTGAAGCCATGAAGAAAATGCTGATGAGTGAGGTCGTCAATTCGTCTCTGGGCCGCTTGTCACTGGTTTTGCTCACCGGGCCGCTGATGCGACTGAAACGGCGTACCGATTACGCTGAATTTGGTGGAGCCCCTCTCTTGGGAGTGAACGGGATCAGTATGATTTGTCATGGACGGTCTTCGGCTAAGGCCATTAAAAACGCGATCAGTCGGGCAGAGGCCTTAGCCCATGGGCGACTCATTGACCTCATTCAGCGTGACATTGCCGACAATTTAACGCAATCGGCGTCTTCTCGTCCTCAAATGGCCTGAGTATGCGAAGTCGGATACTGGGGACGGGTTCGTATGCTCCGAAGCAGGTCTTGACCAATGCCGACCTCGAAACAATGGTCGAGACGTCGGATTCTTGGATCGTGGAACGCACGGGGATCCGTGAGCGTCGCGTGGCGGCCCCGGGCGAAGCGTGTTCGGATCTCGGCGTGCTCGCTGCTCAGCAGGCGTTGGCGGACGCGAACGTTCAAGCCTCTCAGCTTGATCTCATTGTCGTCGCGACGTGTACGGGCGATTCGCCTCTCCCTTCAACGGCGTCCTTGATTCAACACCGCCTCGGGGCGGTGAAGGCCGCGGCGTGTGACATTTCGGCGGCGTGCTGTGGATTTGTCTACGGGCTGTCCGTGGCGGACGCCTACGTTCGTACCGGTTACCGATACGTCCTTGTGATCGGGGCGGAAGTGATGTCTTCCATCATTGATTGGACGGATCGCAATACCTGCGTCTTATTCGGGGACGGCGCCGGCGCCGCCGTGGTCGGTCCAACGGAAGACGATCACGGTATTCTCTCGCTTCATTTACATTCTGACGGGCGGTTGTCTGATTTGATTTGCGTGCCGGGCGGAGGATCGCGAATCCCACCTTCGGAGCGCATGGTGATCGACCGGCTGCCCTTTATCAAGATGCGGGGCAATGAGACGTTCAAAATCGCCGTCAAAACCATGGAGGATGCCGTCCGAGAAGCCACGTCGGCTCATGGGTTTGGTATTGACGACGTTGATTGGTTGGTTCCCCACCAAGCCAACGTCCGAATTTTGAAGGCGGTGGGACAACGCTTGCGGTTGCCGCTCGAACGGATTGCCGTGAACCTGACCCGTTATGGAAACACGTCGGCCGCCTCCATCCCGTTGGCGTTGGATGAAGCCGTCAAAAACGGGACGATTCAAACGGGGCATGTGGTTGTGATGGCGGCGTTTGGTTCGGGTCTCACGTGGGCGTCCGGGATCATGCGTTGGTAACGTCTTTTCGGATATCGAGACTTCTGCAACGTGTCATTCTGAGCCTGTCTGCGTGCGGACACGCACAGGCAGGCGAAGCGAAGAATCTCAGGGGTTCGTCGTGAAAAGATGGAGAAGGGAGTGTTGCACAGGTCTCGGAAAGGGTGAATCATGACGACAATGGATCGATCTTTGGAAGGAGAATGGGCGTTAATCCTGGGAGCGTCAAGCGGATTCGGTCAGGCCGTGGCTCTGGAATTAGCGGGCTTGGGGATGAACGTCGTCGGCGTTCACTTGGATCGAAAGTCCACGCTCCCCAACGTGGAACGTCTTGTGGGCCACATCCAGTCCCTTGGCCGTGAGGCGCTGTTTTTTAACGTCAACGCCGCGGACGCGGAGAAGCGTCGGGACGTCATCAAGGCCATCCAACCGGTATTTCAGCAGCCCGAAGGTCCCAAGACGATTCGCGTGCTGCTCCATTCCCTTGCCTTTGGCACGTTGAAGCGGTTTATCTCCGAACGTCCTGCCGACGTGGTCAGTAAATCTCAGATCGACATGACGCTCGACGTGATGGCGAACAGCCTGGTCTATTGGGTGCAAGAGTTATTGGCCGCGGGCTTGCTGGGTCAGGATGGAAGAATTTTTGCGATGACCAGTGCCGGCGGTGTGCGCGTGTGGGCGACCTATGGCGCGGTGTCTGCCGCGAAGGCCGCCTTGGAATCTCACGTTCGTCAACTCACCCTGGAATTAGCCCCGATGGGCATTACCGCGAATGCGATCATGGCCGGCGTCACCGATACTCCCGCCTTACGGAAAATTCCAGGATCCGCCGAGATGATTGCCTGGGCTCAACGAAAGAATCCTTCGGGCCGATTAACCACGCCCAAAGACGTGGCTGAAGCCATCGGATTGTTGAGTCACCCGAAGTCTCATTGGTTGACCGGCAACGTGATTTGTGTTGACGGAGGAGAGTTCATCGTTGATTAGCATCGCCGTGCGTCTACACGCCGGTTCCCCCGTTGACGTTCACGGCGGGTTCACTCGTCCCTGAGTTCCGATGTCGAATCCCATCGCATTCCTGTTTCCGGGTCAAGGTTCACAAGCCGTGGGAATGGGACGGGCGTGGTCTGAGGCGCGTCCCGACCTCATGACGGTGTTTGACGAGGCCGCCGCCCTTCTGGGGTATGATCTTCGGCAATTATGTTGGGAAGGTCCCGCGGAACGACTCAATCAAACGGAGTATACCCAACCGGCGTTGTTGGTCACGAGCATCATCGCGTTACGCGCGCTCAATTCAACAATCCAGCCATCTGCAGTGGCTGGACACAGCGTCGGCGAATATTCGGCCATTGTTGCGGCCGGCGGCTTCTCGTTTGTTGAGGCGCTCAGGCTGGTCCACAAACGGGCCCACTACATGGCGGAGGCCGTCCCTCCTGGAAGCGGGCTGGTGGCTGCGATACTCGGGTTGCCGACGGAAGTCGTGATCGAAGTCTGTCGAGCTGCTGAATCCGTGGGCGTGGTCACGGCGGCCAATTTCAACGCCCCCGGTCAAGTCGTCATTGCCGGTGAAAAAGCCGCGGTCGAGCGGGCAATGGCATTGGCCAGAGCCCAAGGGTGTCGACGCATCATTCCCTTACCGGTCAGCGTGCCGGTTCATTCTTCCTTGATGCAAGCTGCGGCGGACCGTCTGGCTCCGCACGTGCAAGCGGTTCCGCTCCGCGATGTAACCGTCCCTCTGTTTAATAACGTGGAGGCGCAACCATTGGTGCACGCGGAAGACGTCAGACGGTCTTTGATTCGTCAACTCCCCGCGTCCGTGTTATGGGAGCAAACCATTCGCGCGATGTGGAAGACGGGGATCCGAACGTTTATTGAAATCGGTCCGGGAACGGTGTTGACGGGACTCGCCAAGCGGATTGTGCCGGAGGCGGTACTCCTGAACGTTCACGATCCGGATTCTTTGGAAAAAACCTTGACGAAAACGGGTCATTGACGGTAAGACGCAATTCCCACGTTGAAAAGATGAGGTGACGGCGTTGGAAGGAAAAAAAGCCGTAGTCACTGGCGCGGCTCAAGGGATTGGTCAAGCCATTGCGAACGGTTTGGCGCAAGCCGGGGCCGATGTGGCCGTCGTTGACCTTGACGCGGCTCGTTGTCAAGACACGCTTCAATTGGTCGAAGGACACCGTCGTCGCGCACTGGCGGTCTCCGCGAACGTGGGGCAATGGGAAGACGTCAAAGGGATGGTTGAGCACGTCGTGAAGGAGTGGGGACGGGTTGACGTGTTGGTCAATAACGCCGGCATTACTCGTGACGGATTGATCGTTCGGATGAAAGAAGATGAGTGGAACGCGGTACTCCAGGTCAATCTGACGGGGACGTTTTATTGTACCAAAGCGGTGCTCGTGCCGATGGCCAGGCAGCGATATGGACGAATTGTGAACGTCGCCTCTATCGTGGGGGCCATCGGGAACGCCGGACAAGCCAACTACGCCGCGTCGAAAGCGGCCGTGGTCGGGTTAACCAAAGCCGTCGCTCGGGAATATGCGAGTCGGAACGTCACCGTGAACGCCGTGGCTCCGGGGTTTATTGACACGGTGATGACCCGGGCCTTGAGTCAGGACGTCAGAGATACCCTCGCTCACCAGATTCCGCTGGGTCGATTGGGGCAACCCGCGGACGTGGCTGAGGCCGTGCGCTTTTTGGCCTCGGACGCGGCAGGATATATCACGGGCCACGTCTTACACGTGAACGGCGGTATGCACATGGCGTAATCTGACTGGTCGGGGAAGAGTCGTGTTGATGAGGATCATTTAACAGGAGGTGGCAAGGTCGATGGCCGTTGAAGAACGTATCAAAAAGATCATCGCAGAACAGTTGGGCGTGGAAGAAGACGACGTGGTGCCGGATGCGTCCTTTGTCGAGGATTTAGGAGCTGACTCATTGGATACGGTCGAGTTGGTGATGGCATTGGAGGAAGAATTTGACGTGGAAATTCCCGATGAGGACGCGGAAAAAATTCAAAAAGTTTCTCAAGCCATTGATTACATCAAAGAAAAAACCTGACCGGTGTTGAGCGTTTCCCGTGAGCGAGTCCCTCCAACGTCGCGTCGTCATTACCGGCTTGGGCGTCGTCACTCCCCTGGGAACGGGCGTCGAGAAAACCTGGCAAGCTCTGATTGGCGGCCAGTCCGGCATTGGTCCGATTACCCGATTTGATGCCTCGGGGTACGCCTGCAGGATTGCCGGGGAAGTGAAGGATTTCGATCCAGCCGATTACCTTGAAAAAAAAGACATCAAAAAGATGGATGCGTTCATCCACTATGCCTTGGCGGCCAGCCAGGAGGCGGTGGATGACGCCGGATTGAAGATTACACCCGAATGCGCCGAACGGACGGGAGTGTATATTGGTGCCGGAATCGGGGGACTTCCCGCCATTGAGCAGTATCACCGCGTGCTCCAGGAAAAAGGACCTGGGCGCGTCAGTCCGTTTTTCATTCCGATGGTCATTATTAATCTGGCCTCGGGACAAGTCGCGATTCGGTTTGGGGCGAAAGGCCCCAACTCGTGTGCCGTGACGGCGTGCGCGACGGGGAATCACTGCATCGGCGACGCCTATCGGATCATTCAACGAGGCGACGCCGACGTCATGTTGGCGGGCGGAGCCGAATCGACGATTTGCCCGTTAGCGGTAGCAGGATTCAGCGCGGCGAAAGCCTTATCTCGTCGCAATGAGGACCCCGTTCACGCGAGCCGGCCCTTTGATCGCGATCGTGACGGGTTTGTCATCGGGGAGGGCGCGGGGGTGGTGGCGTTGGAAGAGCTGAACCACGCGCAACGACGCGGCGTCAGAATCTACGCGGAACTTGCCGGATATGCCATGACCAGTGACGCCTTCCACATCACCGCGCCGCCGGATGACGGAGCCGGGGCCGTCGATTGCATGGAAAAGGCCATTCGTGACGCGGCGATGCCTAAAGAGACGATTGGATACATCAATGCCCATGCAACCTCGACGTTTGCGGATAAAATTGAAACTCAGGTCATCAAGACCGTTTTTGGAGCGTACGCGTATCGACTGCCGGTCAGTTCCACGAAGTCGATGATCGGCCATCTGTTGGGGGCGGCCGGTGGAGTCGAGGCGGTGTTTACCTGTCTGGCTCTGTACCATGGCGTCTTACCGCCGACGATCAATTTAGAGCATCCTGATCCGGCCTGTGACCTTGATTATATTCCGGCACGGGCTCGTCAGGTTCCCATCAAGGCTGCAATTTCGAATGCGTTTGGATTTGGCGGCGTGAATGCCTGTCTGGTCCTCAAGTCGATGCAACCCGTCGTGCAATCAACCTGATCACGGAACACACGGTATGAGTGTCGCGAAAGAAGCTGATCGCGTGCTGGGGTATCGCTTCTGCAATCCCGGGTTCTTGGAAGAGGCCTTAACGCATCGGTCTCATCTCCAGGGAAAGTCGGTCCCGGGAAACAAGGACAATGAACGTCTTGAGTTTTTAGGTGACGCGGTCTTGGGGCTTCTGGTGAGCGAATATCTCGCGGACACCTTTCCTGAGTGGACTGAAGGGGAATTGTCGCACATACGAGCCCGGCTGATCGGCCGCGCCTCCTTGGCGGAAGCCGCTCGTCAATTGGGCCTGGGTGGGCTCCTTCGATTAGGTCCAGGCGAAGAACGTACCCAGGGAAGAGAGAAAAGTTCCTTGTTGGCCAACGCGTTAGAGGCCGTGATTGCCGCCATCTACCTGGATGGAGGGTTGGTGCCCGTCCGAACGTTTGTGCTTAAGCTGCTCCAGCCCCAACTGAGAGATTTGCATCAGGAAAACGTTGCGGCCTTCCGGCAGGATTATAAAAGTCAATTCCAGGAATGGTGTCATCAACACGTTCGCAGGTTGCCGGTCTATCACGTGATGGAGGAATCCGGCCCTGATCATCACAAGACGTTTACCGTGACGGTGACCGTTGAACAAACGTTGTATGGCAGCGGGAAGGGGCTCAGGAAGAAAATCGCCGAACAGCAAGCGGCCAAGCAGGCGTTGGAACGGATCCTGAGTCCCACGCACTCGCTCACGTGATAGAATGAAGATTATTCCACAATATGAAGGAGGGTTTGGTCATGATCGAACGGCATTCGGTGAAAAATATTCTTGTGGCATGGGGGATCGCAACGCTCCTGATGGGAGTGATCGGCGCGGGGGCTTGGGCTGAGACTCCTCAGGCGCCGCTTGCGGAAGACGGCAAGGCGACTCGTGCGATTATCAAAACCAAATTTGGTGAAATGGAACTGGTTTTTTTCCCGGAACTGGCGCCCAGGCACGTGGAAAGCTTTTTGAATCTGGCCAGAAAAGGATTTTATGACGGGACCATTTTTCATCGCGTGATCCCCGGCTTTATGATTCAAGGCGGCGACCCGAATACCAAAGACCCGAGCAATCGGCAGTCTTATGGCAACGGCGGCCCCGGGTACACCCTGCCCGCGGAGTTTAATCGCATTCCTCATGAACGGGGCATTGTGTCCGCGGCACGAGCGACTGATCCCAACAGCGCCGGCTCGCAATTTTTCATCGTGGTTGACAAAGCCCCGCATTTAGACGGGAAGTACACGGTGTTTGGAGAAGTGGCGAGAGGCATGGACGTGGCGGATAAAATTGTGCAGCAGCCTCGAGACCGCCGAGATAATCCCCTTGAACGAATTGAAATTACCGTTGAAGTGAAATAGGGGAACGGTCTGGTATGTTCAGAACGTTTCCCGTTGACGCCCGAGGAAGGGGGTAGGCTGGTCTTCCGGTTTCACGTTCCCGGGGAGGATGATTGGTCCTCCGGCGTTTCCCATTTTTGTCAGTTCTTCCGCCACCGCGGGGTACTGATGCTTGAGGAAGCCGATCAACCCGTTGAGAAACCGGTTGGAACGAAGCCCCGTTCCTGAAAACTCGACGATGAACGTCAATCCCCGATCCAACACGTCACTGACCAGTTGGGTCTCTATTTTTTCGCCCTCCATAAACGCCTGATATTCCTTTTTCAACGCCCCGGTAAACGCCGGGGCCATGCCTTCCGGAACGTGAATGGGGCTGAACGACCGACGCAGGGCCTGAATCGCGGCGATGACTTCGCCGTCCTGTCCGTCTCGCCGGGCATGAAAATGTTTGAAGGTCACGACTTCAAGAAAATAAAACGCCTTCGTCCCCTTGTCGCCCCACTTCTCCAATAATTCCCTGTACAGTGTCCGACGGCCTTGCTCGAAATGGTCCCCGACGCGTTTTTGCTGATAGTCCACGTTGGTGTCCAGATAGACGCAATCGGGAAGGCAGGCAATGCTCACCACGCGGTACTGCCCACAACATTGACTGCAAATGACCCCATTCAACGCGGGGCAGGGACGCCGGCCTTTGCGTTCACGGCAATAGACGCATTTGCTCATCGTTGTGCGTCTCCTTCCAGCCACCCGAACCCGTAATCTGAAAGCGTTCGTTTACGCTTCCGTTGATTGCTCGTATTGGATGGGCGTTCCAGCCCATTCATTTCAGCCCCGTCGGCATAGAGGTAGGGAACCAGAATCCTATGGTTCCGGCGATCAATTTTGACGGTGGAAGGCGAAATCAGGAACTCGGCAATGACTTGCATTGAGCGGTTCGGATGCACCCGCCATACTTTCCCGGCCGTCACGTCCGACAGATACATGTTGCCGAATTGGTCAAAGTCGATGCCGCTCAAATTCCGAAACTTGCCGGAAAACAGTGAATTGGAAATGGTCTCGGTAATGGTGCGATCTTCGGCGATTTCCATCACGGTCCCTTTGTCGAAGCTGGCGACCAACAGCCGGCCCGACCGTGGATGGACGGCCAGTCCTCGAGGTGACGCCAGATCCTCGTGTTGGAGATAGAGGGACACGGCGTGGTCGTGGCGAGTATCAATCTGATAAATGGCGGCACCTGCCGTATCCAGGACAAAGAGTTGGTCCGCGCCGTCGGCAATGAGATCGGTTAATTCCTCAACGTGGAATGAACCCAATGACACGGTGACGGTGGCCTTGCCGGATTGTGCGTGGAATCCCCGGATGCCGTCGAGATCGGCCACGTAGAGGGTCTGTCCGACGACGGCCATGCCGTTGGGTGAATGGAGGATCGTATCCGCGTGTCCGCCTTGAATAAAGTGTCGGTCCAGCAGTTCGCCGTCTCGATTGAGTTTGGAAATGAACCCGTTATTATCCGCGACGCCGGGGTCTCCGTTGGCATTCGCGATGAAGTAGCCTTCGCCTGAGGGATGGGCAATAAAGGATTGAGGGCTTTGCAGATTGGTAATGGGATGCGTCCACCCCGACCGTGGAGCCACCCCCAGCAGCAGGAGCGGCAGCACCACGGTCACCACTGGCGTCGCGAACCAGGAAGACGGGCACTGATGAACACAAGAGATTGGAAAACGAAAAGATTGGGGCTGAACATCGAAAAGCCACTTCACGAACGCATGGTACGGAACCCTTTTTGAGGGTGTCAAGGGACGAGAGACCATGCTGCCCCCCGTCCCGACCGGGGCGCTGTCCCCACGGAAGCGGTGATGGTGCCTCGCCGCTTCCTTTCGTTCCCCCCGTGTTATTCCCGGGTTTCTCCCTCTGTCATGTTCGGGTCTCTTCCCGTGTTATGCCTGAGCCTCCCTTCTGTCATTCCCGTGCAAATGGGAATCTAGAGTCTTTTCCCCATCCGCCATGTGGGAGGGGACGGGCGGGTGTCGGGAGTCCTGGGTCCTTCCTCTGGATTCCCGCTAAAGACTGCGGGAATGACAGGGTGGGGCGGGCGGGAATGACAGGGCAAGCCGGCGGGCATGACAGTGGGGCAGCCGGCGGGCATGACGGGGGCAAGACGGCGGGCATGAGGGCGTGGCGCGGGAGAACGCTTCTTCGCACTCCATCGAACGAGCGACTCCATACAAGACAAAAATGACAGAGAAGGGAATTTTGCAAATCTCTCTAAACGGGTTCGACCACCTTCAATTGACTCAAAATTTGAGCCCTTGCTATCGTAGCTTGGATTGCCACTGATTCCATGGACGGGAAAGGAGGGATACCGTGCCCGCCAACATCATTGATGGGAAGCGCCTGGCCCAGGAAATTCGTGATGAGATCGGCCGAGGGGTCAAGGCGCTTGAAACGCAAACCGGCGTTTGTCCTGGTTTGGCCGTGGTCCTCGTCGGTGAGGATCCGGCCTCGACGGTCTACGTCAAAAATAAAAAAAAGGCTTGTGAGGCTGCCGGCCTGTACGTCGCCGATCATCATTTGTCGGCGAAGATGAGCCAAACCGAGTTGTTGCAACTCATTCAGCAATTGAACGGGGATCACAAAGTTCACGGGATCTTAGTGCAACTTCCTTTACCCGCCCACGTTGAAAGTCACGTTATTCTCAATGCGGTATCTCCCGACAAAGACGCCGACGGCTTTCATCCGTACAACGTCGGTCGATTGGTCGAAGGAGCGCCGGTGTTTGTTCCGTGTACACCCAAAGGGATCATCCGCATGATTGAATCGACGGGTGAACCCGTGGCCGGCAAGCGGGCGGTCGTGGTCGGTCGGAGTAACATCGTTGGAAAACCGGTGGCGACGTTACTGTTGCATCAGCACGCGACGGTGACGATTTGTCACTCTCGCACCCGGGACCTTCCGGCACTGTGCAGGGAAGCCGATATTCTGGTGGCGGCGATCGGCAAGAGCCGGTTCATCAAGGGCGACATGGTGAAAGACGGTGCCATCGTGATTGACGTGGGTATCAATCGATTGGATGACGGTCGGTTGGTCGGTGACGTGGATTTTGACCAGGTGCGTGAACGCGCAGGATGGATTTCTCCGGTCCCGGGGGGAGTTGGTCCCATGACGATTGCCATGTTGTTGGCGAATACCCTGGAGGGGGCACGACGCACGGCGCGTTGATGCTCTCTCATGGTGAAGGGTATTCCTTTACCCCGGGATCATATCCGGGACAGGCTCTGGGCCTCTCCGCGAGTGGAGAGGGGAATTGAAGGCCGTGAAGACCGACCGATCCACGCTCCAACGGGCCTTAGACCACGGAGAATTTGCCGTGACCCTCGAGTTGAACCCCCCGAAGGGTACTGATGTTTCGGGGTTGCTTGAAACGGCAAAAACGTTACGGGGGCGCGTGCATGGGATCAACGTGACCGACAATACTGCCGCGGTGATGTGTGCGAGTTCAGTGGCCATCGCCCGTCTGCTGTGGGAACAGGGGCACGATCCGGTGCTCCAACTCACCTGTCGGGATCGAAATCGAATCGGCATTCAATCCGACCTGCTCGGAGCCCATATTCTCGGCATCCGTAACGTGCTCTGTCTGACGGGGGACAGTCCCAGCGTCGGCGACCATAAAGAGGCCAAACCGGTCTTTGATCTGGATACCGTTCAAGTGATGCGCGCGGTCACGCAACTCAATCAGGGACGAGACGTTTCGGGAAACCGACTGGAAGGGGGGACCGCGTTTTTTATTGGTGGGGCCGCGGCTCCGGGAGCTGACCCGGTCGATCTCCTGCACAAAAAATTTACGGCCAAGGTCAAAGCCGGCGCCCAGTTTTTTCAGACGCAAGCCGTGTTTTCAGCCGAGGCGTTTCAGGCTTTTATGAAGGAAGTGAGTCGATACTCCCGTAAAATTCTGGCCGGCGTCCTGGTGCTCCGGTCGGCAAAAATGGCAGAATATCTCAATGCTCACGTTCCCGGCATTCACGTGCCCGAGGAGATCCTCCACGAACTGCGTCGCGTCAGCGCCGTACGGGCGTCCGAAGTGGGGATCGAGATTGCCGTGCAAACCATTCGAGCCCTTCGTCCGTTCTGTCACGGCGTTCACATCATGCCCGGACGATTGGCCGATCGACTTCCTGAGATTCTCCGAAAGGCCGAGTTGACCATATGACGGTTCCCGAGTTTCAACAACAGAAAAAGAAGAAGAAATTGGTGGTCGTGACCGCGTACGACGCGTTGTTCACCCGTATTGTTGAACAAGCGGGAATCGAAGCCATTCTCGTCGGCGATTCCTTGGGAGTGGTAGTTCAAGGGAAACGGGACACGTTGTCCGTGACCATGGAGGAGATGGTGTACCACACGCGGCTTGTCGTGCAGGGCCGTCAACGGGCGTTGGTCATTGCGGACATGCCGTTTATGAGCTACCAGATCAGCGTGGAACGGGCCATGCAGAACGCGGGTCGATTGATTCAAGCCGGTGCCGCCGCCGTGAAAGTCGAAGGGGGGGGCGACGTGGTGAATCGCGTCAGGGCCTTGACCGCCGCGGGGATCCCGGTGATGGGACATCTCGGCATGACTCCGCAATCCGTGAACCAGTTCGGCGGCTACACCGTTCAAGGAAGAGAAGCCGCGCAAGCCGAGACCTTCTTAACGGACGCCAAAGCATTGGAACAAGCTGGGGCATTTTCCCTGGTGCTGGAGGCCGTGCCCACGGCATTGGCGCAGTCCATTACGCAGGCGGTCTCCATTCCGACCATTGGGATTGGTGCGGGACCACACTGCGATGGCCAGGTGTTGGTCTTGTATGATCTGCTCGGCTTGTTTGATGAATTTGTCCCGAAATTTGTCAAACCCTATGCCCATCTCAAAGCCGATGCCCTTCAAGCCTTGCGGCGATTCAAAGAAGAAGTCGAACGTCGGAAGTTTCCCACTGACGTGGAAAGCTATCACTAACGGATAGCTTTCCCTTCCCCCAGGCACTCTTCCCCTGATGAGACCTTTGCCAAAATGCCTTCTCTGTCATCTTTCAGCGGGCTTAGACTGCGAGCTTAGAGGAAGTTCTAAGGAGCAACGTGACGCTTGCCCTGAGGTTCCCCTGAGCCTCACGGGGCTTCGAAGGGGAGAATTTCCCGTGCAGGTCGGATTCTATTGACAAATGATGAGGGGCAGCCTACGATTTCATTCATGGGCTCTAGCTTCGTGGTGGCTGGGGCTTTTTTTGTGACCGTTTTCTATGGAAAGACCAGGTGCGTGAATGGGAAATTTAGTGGTGATCGGATCACAGTGGGGAGATGAAGGTAAGGGCAAGATTGTGGATATCCTGGCTCATGAGGCCGATGTCATTGTGCGGTTCCAGGGCGGATCCAATGCGGGACATACGGTGGTCACAAAAAAGGGCACGTTTATTTTCCATTTGCTTCCATCGGGAATCTTGGGCAGGGGAAAACAATGTGTTCTGGGAAACGGAGTCGTCATCGACCCCGTGGCATTGATTGGAGAACTGGACCAATTGGCGTCCCGAGGAATGAAGGTGGGACGCAATCTGGCGATCAGTCAACGGGCGCATCTGATTCTGCCGTATCATAAGGCCATTGACAAAGCCGCGGAAAAAGCGAAGGGGGCTCGTCGCATTGGGACCACCGGCAAAGGAATCGGGCCGGCCTACGTGGATAAAATGGCCCGGGTCGGGATTCGAGTCGGAGACCTTCTGCATCCCGCGGTCTTTCGAGAAAAGGTGGAATGTAATTTAGTGGAAATCAACAATTTTCTTCGTCACGTCTACGGGACTCGAGGGTTCAACGCCGCTCGCATCTGCGAAGAATACGATCAGTATGCCCATCGCCTCAGAGGTCACATTGTTGATGATTCTCTGTTTATCCATAAGGCCATGGAGAATGGAAGTCGCGTGCTGTTTGAGGGTGCCCAGGGTACGCATCTTGACGTGGACCTTGGGACGTATCCCTTTGTGACGTCCTCGAATGCGACGGCTGGCGGTGCCTGTACGGGGAGTGGCGTGGGGCCAACGAAAATTGACGCGGTGTTGGGGGTGACCAAAGCCTATACCACCCGCGTAGGCAGTGGACCCTTCCCCACGGAACTGGTGGACGAGGTGGGCAGTGGGTTACAGGAGCGGGGGCAGGAATTTGGTGCGACCACCGGCCGAGAGCGTCGATGTGGATGGCTGGATGCCATGGTGCTGCGCTACGCCGTTCGGGTCAATGGCTGCACCTCGCTGGCCGTCACCAAACTGGACGTCCTGGACGGGGCCCCGGAACTCAAAATCGCCGTGGGGTATCGGTATGAAGGAAAACTGTATCGCGACATGCCCGCTGACGTGGATGTCCTCACGAATTGCGAACCCGTGTATGAAGTGCTCCCTTGCTGGTCCGGGACAACGAGCGGGACGACCTCCTACAAAGCGTTGCCCGTGGAAGCCAGGCGCTATCTGCGGCGCATTGAAGAACTCACCTCGTGTCCCATTGATCTCGTCTCTACGGGGTCCCATCGAGAACATACCATTATGCTCAGAAACCCCATGACGTCGACGCGTCCTCGCGGCAAACTCTCCAAAATGAGTGCCTGATGGTTTCAGGACATACGTTGAGTGTATTCTTCACGTGGATTGAGCGAGTTCACACGTTTGACAACCATCAGACCGGTTGTTAGCATCCCGTTCGGGTGAGCCGCTAGCTCAGTTGGTAGAGCATCGCCCTTTTAAGGCGAGGGCCCTCGGTTCGAGCCCGAGGCGGCTCACCATTCATTCCGATACTATTTTCCCCTTGTGCCTATTTCCCACCACCAAAATCCCAGAGGGGATCCATCCAATTCAGGTTCCCTCGCCCTAGTGAGACCTTTGCAAAAATCGAATGAGTTCCTGCTAAAAACCTCCCCTTCACACCTGACCCGGGAAGAGAGTCACGGTGAAAGGGAGTGCATTTATACAAGGCCTTGTCTTTGGGGTTGCGACATGATATGGTGTCGTGGCGGTGAAGTGGGCGAGAGCCCACTTTTTTTTGGTTTGTTGTTTCCCCGAACCATCCCAATAAGGCATGGAGCCGTGGGCGTGAATGATCTGGGGAGCCAAGTCCATCATATTGCCGAGCCCATTGCGTTGGCCCTCGGCCTGGACGTTGTCGCAGTTGAGTGTCACGGCAAGGGGGGCAACACCATCGTTCGGGTGATCGTCGATAAAGAGGGAGGCGTCGGGATTGAGGATTGTGAGCAGTGTCACCATTCGCTCAGTCGAGCGCTTGACGTGGCTGACCCGATTCCCCATTCCTATCGTCTTGAGGTCTCTTCCCCGGGTCTTGATCGTCCGTTGAAGCAGCGTAAAGACTATCAACGGGCCGTGGGGCGTACCATTCGGGTAAAAGTCCTTCACCCCGTCAATGGAAACTGGACGTTTATTGGTCGGTTGATCGGGACCACGGAGCAAGGCATTACGCTTCAGATTCAAACTAGAAAATCACGAACCCACGGACGGATGGACGTTCAGTGGGATGCGATTGCTCAGGCCAAGCGAGAAATTGAATGGTAACGCAACGTGCGACGGCGGCCGACCGTGATGAAGGGGAGGTTTCCAGCAGTGGCTCATTCGATTTTTGCAAAGGTCTCTCCATTGCAGGGTAGGCAAGAAGAGGAGTGACGATGAAGCGTGAATTGATGGCAGTCATTGAGCAAGTCGGGCGGGAAAAGGGGATTGACAAAAATCGGGTACTGGCGGCCATAGAGTCCGCACTGCTGACCGCTGCCAGAAAACGGTACGGCAACAATGAAAACATTCAAGTGCAAATCGACCCTGACACGGGTGACATTTCGATTGTCTCCTTAAAGACCATTGCCGAAACGATCACCGACGCCAATTCTCAGATTTCATTGGCTGAAGCTCGTGAGATTGACGCGGAGGCCGAATTGGGTGATGAAATCGGGTCTCTCATCGAAATGGAAGAATTCGGCAGAATTGCGGCGCAGGCGGCGAAACAAGTGATTTGCCAAAAAGTTCGGGAAGCAGAGTGGGAAGCGGTGGAGCAGGAGTATTCGAAGCGGGAGGGAGAGTTGGTTCACGGGGTCATCTTAGGACAGGAGCGGCGAAATTATCTGGTCGAAATCGGCAAGACCGAAGCCTTATTGCCGGTCAATGAGCAAATCCCGCGGGAGGCACATCGACGAGGAGATCGAATCCGAGCGTTGCTGTTGGAAGTTCGTCGGACGCTCAAAGACGTTCACGTGATCCTGTCCCGAGCGCATCCTCAGTTTGTGGTGAAACTCTTTCAGTTGGAGGTCCCGGAGGTTACGGAAAAGATTGTCGAGATTAAGGGTGTCGTGCGCGAACCAGGAGATCGCACGAAGATTGTGGTTTCTTCTCGAGACAAAGCCGTGGATCCCGTTGGGGCGTGCGTTGGCATTAAGGGGTCCCGGGTTCAGGCGATTGTGCGGGAACTCAAAGGGGAGAAGATTGATATCATCCCCTGGACCAGCGACCCGCGCGTGTTTATTGGTGAGGCGTTGAATCCGGCCTCGATCGAGAAAGTCGGCATTGATGAAGAAAAAAGGGCGGCCCTGGTGGTGGTGGCGGATTCTCAACTTTCGTTGGCCATCGGGAAAAATGGGCAAAACGTCAGACTGGCCGCCAAATTGACGGGATGGAAGATTGATATCATCAGCGCCAGTGAGTATGAGAAAGAAAAACTTGAGCGTGAACGAGAAATAAAAGCCGTCTTAGCGGAAGAAACTGCGGCGCAACTCGAACATGACGCCCCAAGAGAGACGCCGTCGGACACGGAAGACGAAAGCGCGCCGGAAGAGAAGCCCGGCGTTGTCTCTGGAGAAACCGTGGAGTCCCAAGAGATTTCCTCGTAAGGGTTGTGCCCTACGATGAGAGTGCATGAATTAGCCAAGAAGTTGGGGAGGGAAAGTCGGGTGCTGATTCCCGAACTGGTGAACATCGGGATTGCGGTTTCGTCCCATGGAAATAGCTTGAATGAGGAGCAGGTGCAGAAAGCTCTCAAGGTGCTTGCTGAAAAACCGGTTGAGGCCACGATTCCACGGAAGCGATCGGGTTCGTTGAAAACCGCAAAAAAATCCCTATCCCGGACGCCCAAAAGCCGTGGCGAGACCAAAGCCAAGGATGAATCAAAGACGGTCGCAGAAGAGGTTCCTAAACCGGAAAAGAAACGGATTTTAATCAAACGACGAAAAGAAGACGTTGAACCTCAGCCTGAGACGATCGCCTTGACGGCTGAAGAGCCTTCTCCGGAAAGCGAACCGCAAGCGGCGGTGGTGACTCAGGAACGACCCGCGGAGCCGCCACCTTCGGATGCTTTACCCTCCGTTGACGGAAAGCCTTCTCCCGTCGCCGTAGAGCCGGCCGCGACGCGTCCGGAAAAAGAAAAATCGGTTGTTGACGAAAAGAAGGGTACGGGTGAGGGGAAGCCGAAAAAAATTCTGAAAGGTGGAAAATCGCGAAATGAGAATTTGTTTGCGGCACGATACGAAGACGCGGCTCGTTGGCAGGATCTGCGTCCCCTTCCCACCCTCAGACGGGAAGAACGCGTACGCCACGTTCCGTCTTCCACCCAGACTGAAATCACGAAACCCAGAAGAAAAATCGTCAAACTGTCGTCGGGGATGACCGTGAAGGAATTTGCGGAACACCTGGGACTCCGCGCTACGGAAGTCATTCGGAAATTGATAGAAATGGGGGTCGTGCTTACGCTGAATCAACGGATGGATATGGATGCGGGCACTCTGATTGCTGAAGGCGTCGGGATTCAGGTGGAGATTCAGGCTGAGAAAGAGGCTGACGATCTCTTGGAAGAAGTGCTGGAGACCGGGACCGAGCCTCAACTTGTGTCTCGCGCTCCGGTTGTCACCATTATGGGGCACGTCGATCATGGGAAAACTTCGTTGCTTGACGCCATTCGTCAGACCAACGTGACGGATCAGGAAGCGGGCGGCATCACGCAACACATCGGAGCCTACTCCGTGAAGGTGCGAGAGCACGGCGTGACGTTTCTTGATACGCCTGGCCATGAAGCGTTTACGGCCATGAGGGCGCGTGGCGCACAAGTCACCGATCTTGTCGTCCTGGTCGTTGCCGCCGATGATGGCGTGATGCCGCAAACTCTTGAAGCGGCCAATCATGCGCAGGCGGCCAACGTGCCCATCCTGGTGGCGATCAACAAAATCGATAAACCAGGAGCGAATGCCGATCGCGTCAAACAGAGTCTTTCGGAACAGGGCCTTATTCCTGAATCCTGGGGCGGACACACGATTTACGTGGAAGTGTCGGCCAAAGAAAAGCGGGGGCTTGATACGTTATTGGAGATGGTGTTGCTGCAAGCCGAGGTCATGGAGTTACGATCGGACGTGGCTCAGACTGCGCGTGGCGTCGTGTTGGAGGCCAAATTGGACCGGGGGCGTGGTCCCGTCGCAACCGTTTTGGTCCAAAGCGGGATCGTGAAAGTCGGAGACACGTTCGTGGCTGGTGCGACCAGTGGTCGGGTACGGGCGATGGTTTCCCACGACGGTCAGAAAGCCCGTGAAGCCGGGCCTTCTCAACCCGTTGAGGTGATTGGATTCTTAGGATTGCCGGCTGCCGGAGATCAATTTGTGGTGATCAATGATGAACGAAGGGCCAGAGAGATCGCGGCGTCCCGACTCCAAAAAATCCGGACCACCGAGCTGGGTGCCGGAGTCAGCCGGTTGACAATGGAAGACCTGTTTTCTCAAGGCCGGGAGCCGGACAAAAAAGAATTGTTGGTTTTGGTGAAAGCCGATGCTCAGGGTTCGGTGGGGGCGCTGTGCGAATCGATTCAAAAAATAGTATCGAATACCGTCAAGTTGCAGGTTATTCATAAGGGCGTGGGCGGGATCACCGAATCGGACGTGCTCTTGGCGTCTGCGTCGAGGGCGTTGGTCATCGGGTTTCACGTTCGTCCTGAACACAAAGCGTCGGTGCTTGCGGAACGTGAAGGCGTTCAGATCCGACTGCATACCGTTATTTATAATGCGATTGCCGACGTAAAAGCGGCAGCGGAAGGGCTGCTTGAGCCGACCTTTACTGAGCGCGTTTTGGGGCGGGCCGAGGTGCGACAAGTCTTTACCGTCCCCAAAATCGGCCGGATTGCCGGGTGTTACGTTCATGACGGGCACATTGCCCGGGCCAGTGAAGGGGTGCGGGTCGTGCGCGACAGCGTTATCGTCTATGAAGGAAAACTGGGTTCCTTGCGGCGATTCAAAGATGACGTGCGAGAGGTTCAACAAGGGTATGAATGCGGCATTGGCGTTGAAAATTTTCACGATATTCAAGTGGGTGACGTCATTGAGGCATACGTTTTCGATAAAGAGGCGGCCAAGCTGTAGCGCGGAATTGAGCGTGGCTTGGCGCGACCTTGGCGTAGACGCGAGTCTGCCGTCCTGATACGAACCGATGATCGTAGGGGTGTGTCGAATAGAAGTGCATTTTCCCGAAGGGCATTCGCTCAAAGCAAAACGTCAAATTCTGTCCAGCCTTAAGACGCGTCTGTGCAGGACGTTCAAGGTTTCAGTGGCTGAACTGGACGGTCATGATCTCTGGCAACGATCGGTGTTGGGCATTGCGTGTATTGCCAATGAGTCGAGTCACGTGAACCGGGTGCTTGATCAATCAATCAATATGATTCGGGCCACTCCCGCCTTGGAGTTGCTCAATTTTCGTATAGAACTTCTGTAGGAAATCAGAAGAGGGCGTGGTGTCAAAGCCGCAGTCTAAACGGTCGGTCAGAGTTGCCGATCAAGTTCGAATGGAAGTCGCAGACATTCTTGCCAGAAAATGTAAGGACCCGCGACTGCAATGCGTCACCGTGACTGACGTCGAGATGAATAATGATCTGCATCATGCGCGAGTGTATGTTTCCCTGTTGGGACAAGATGCCAACGCCGAAGCCGTTTTGAAAACATTGAGAGGCGCGTCGGGGTTTGTGCGATCGGAATTAGGCCGACGGTTGGATTTACGCTATACACCGGAGGTGACCTTCTGGTTCGACGTGAGCGAGTCTCGAGCGGCAACGATTGAACGACTGCTTGATGACGTGCTGCCGGTTGTTGAGTATGGGGCGGCGTGCGAGGCCCACGCCGATGGCGCAGCCGGGGAGCAGCGGAACGTATGATGGCTGAGCTTTTCGATTGTGTTTTCCCCGTGAGAGACGCCCCTCCGGCTCTTTCACACGGAGTGCTGAACGTCTTGAAGCCGGTAGGCTGGACGTCCCATGATGTCGTGGCCAAAGTCCGTGGTCTGCTTCAAGGGCGCAAAGTGGGGCACGCCGGCACCTTGGACCCGGCTGCCACCGGTGTTCTTCCGCTGTTGATTGGCAAAGGAACGCGACTCTCGGAATTTCTGGTTGATTGGGATAAGGAATACGAGGCGGTGTTGCGTCTTGGACAAGAGACCACAACCCAGGATGCCACAGGGGACGTCATACGGACCGTGCCGATTGAGGGGCTTCATCCTGAGTCCGTGTCTACGGTCATTAAGGACTTTCGCGGTGCACAACAACAAGTGCCCCCCATGTATTCCGCCATTAAGATGAATGGGCAACCTCTGTACAAAGCTGCACGTGCAGGAAAAACCCTTGACCGCCAAGCTCGCCCCATTACCATTTATGCAATAGAGGTCACGGCTCTTGACTTGCCATCCGTCGCCCTTCGGATTCGATGTTCCAAAGGCACTTACATTCGAACCATTTGTGCGGATATCGGACAACGATTAGGCGTGGGAGGATATCTGAGCCGATTGACTCGAGTGCGAGTAGGGCCGTTGCACGTGGACCAGGCGTTGACGCTTTCCGATCTCGTCAATGGGGACGGACTCGTGCAACGTCCGGGCTCTTCTCTCAGCCTTGATGAGGCCTTAGCCCATCTTCCGGCCGTCATCGTGGATTCCGACGTGGTGCCGAAGGTTCTCAATGGAGGGGCTTTACCGAACTCCGGCGTTTGGTTGCCACCTGCGGCAGGTGATATTCCCACGGGAACGTCTGTTCGGGTGAAAGATGGCAGAGGACGGTTACTGGCCCTTGGCCAATGGAGGCCGTCGAAGGCATCGTTGTCCTCGCTTCAGTCGTCGGTGAATCAATTGCAGATGATCAAAGTATTTGGAGAGAATGCTTAACACAGAATCCAGGGGTGTCATGATGTGTCCCCGACAAACGAAGGAGGCCTGGGTATGACAGCGGTCAAAGAAGAAACGTCAACGCTCGTGGATCGACATCAACGTCATGAACGGGACACGGGTTCGTCAGAGGTGCAAATTGCCTTGTTGACGAACCGTATTAACTACCTGACCGACCATTTGCGTGCACATAAAAAAGACCATCATTCGCGGCATGGATTGTTGAAAATGGTGAGCCGACGCCGACGCTTGTTGGATTATTTGCATCGAAAGAACGTCGGTCGATATCGCGCAATTCTCGGAAAATTAGGATTGAGGAAATAGCCTCGCGTCTCAAGGGATCAAGAGAAGGCAGGCGAAAAGGAGAAACATACATGGTGCATGCAGTTGAATTTGACGTAGCGGAACGCAGGATGAGACTGGAAACGGGTCGGATGGCCAAGCTGGCCGACGGGGCCGTGTTAGCCTCTTATGGTGATACCGTGATCTTGGCAACGGCAGTGGCTTCCAAGACGTTGAAGCCGGATACGGATTTTTTGCCGCTCACGGTCAATTATCAGGAAAAAGCCTATTCGGCCGGAAAAATTCCCGGAGGGTATTTTAAGCGAGAAGGGGCTCCATCGGAAAAAGAAACCTTAACAAGTCGATTGATTGACCGTCCAATTCGTCCCTTGATTCCGGACGGGTTTTATTATGAGACCCAAGTGATCGTGTCGGTCCTCTCCGTTGATCGATCAATGACTTCGGATATTTTGGGTATCACGACGGCATCCGCTGCCTTAGCGATTTCAGATATTCCCTTCGGCGGTCCTTTAGCCGGCATCCGAATCGGACGAGTCGAAGGCCGCTTTGTGATCAATCCCAATATGCAGGAACTTGAGAACAGCGAACTTGATCTCGTTGTCGCCGGCACGCGGGACGCCATCCTGATGGTGGAAGCCGGGGCGAGGATGGTCTCCGAGTCCATGTTGCTTGAGGCTTTGGAGTTGGCTCATTCGGAAATCAAGAAGATTGTCTCGAAAATTGTGGAGTTACAGGAAACGGTGGGGCGTCCCAAGCGGGTCATGGAAGTCGAACCGGTGAGCGACGAGTTGCAAAATCAGGTGAAACAGTTGGTGGCCGCCCCAATCAGGGAAGCCGTACTCATCCCCGGGAAAACTGAACGACAAGAGCGGCTGGACCAGATACTTGCCGAGGCGCTTGTCACGCTGGGAGATGAGGATCCGACGCGCAATCGGCACGTTCGAGATATCTATCATGATTTAGAGTATCATGAAGTCCGCAATATGATTCTGGAAAAGAAAACCCGAGCCGATGGCCGAGGGCCCTGCGATATTCGTCCGATTAGCTGTGAGACCGGCATTTTGCCTCGAACCCATGGCTCTGCCCTGTTTACCCGAGGTGAAACCCAAAGTCTGGCCGTGGTGACGCTCGGGACCTCGGAAGATGAACAACGAATTGATGCCTTGGAGGGCGAATATTTCCGCACCTTTATGCTCCATTATAATTTCCCCCCCTTCAGCGTCGGCGAAACCCGACCCTTGCGTTCCCCTGGGCGACGCGAAGTGGGGCATGGAAAACTGGCCGCGCGTGCGCTCCAGTCCGTCCTGCCTGAGAAAGAGGCGTTTCCGTATACCATTCGGATTGTGTCGGATATTTTAGAATCCAATGGCTCTTCTTCCATGGCCACGGTCTGTGGGGGTACGTTGGCCTTGATGGATGCCGGGGTGCCCATTAAAGAACCGGTGGCGGGTATTGCCATGGGACTCATCAAAGAGGGCGACCGTGTCTTGATTTTGTCCGATATTCTCGGATTGGAAGATCATCTGGGAGACATGGATTTCAAGGTGACGGGCACGCGAGACGGGGTGACGGCTCTTCAAATGGATATTAAAATTGAGGGAATCACGACTCATTTGATGCGAGAAGCCCTTGACCAAGCCCGTGTGGGACGCCTCCACATTTTGGAAACAATGCAAAAATCTCTCTCGTCTCCACGGGATTCCCTTGCGCCCTATGCGCCGAGAATTTTTACGCTGCAAATCAAACCCGACAAAATTCGGGACGTGATCGGACCGGGCGGGAAGGTCATTCGCGGCATCATTGCGGAATGCGGGGTGAAGGTGAACGTCGATGATTCCGGTCTGGTGACGATTGCCGCCGTGGATGAGGCTTCGGTCAATCAGGCTATTGACATGATCAACCGGTTGACGGAAGAAGTGGAAGTGGGCAAGACCTACCTGGGGACCGTCAGAAAGATCGTCGATTTCGGCGCGTTTGTTGAGATTTTGCCTAATGTTGACGGGTTAGTGCATATTTCACAGTTAGCCCATCATCGGGTCAAATCCGTGACTGATGAACTGGCTGAAGGTGAAGAAATATTGGTCAAAGTTCTGGAAGTCGACAGGCAAGGAAAAATTCGTCTAAGCCGGAAAGAGGCCTTACAGGATTCGGAGCAGCCTCCGGCGGCATCCTAGATCATCAGCATCTCCATCCTTCACGAGGGTTGCATGCAAAATCCTCAGAGGGATGGAGCCTCTCGTCCTCTCTGGATTGTGCGTCGGCCGCTCTCATTCGAGTATCTGGTCCATTACCGTGATGCGTAAATTCTTCCTTGATAATGGTATTCGAGTGGTCTTGGAACGGATGCCGGCCCTGAAGTCCGTAGCGATTGGGGTCTGGGAAAACGTCGGGACGAGGGATGAAGGTCGTCATCAGAAAGGTCTCGCACACTTCCTTGAGCACATGATGTTCAAAGGCACTCGTTGTCGGTCCGCCACGCAAATTTCCCAAGAAATCGATAGCTTAGGCGGAGAGATGAATGCCTTTACCACTCATGAAACCACCACGCTGTTCGTCAGAGTGTTAGATCAACAAATCAGACAAGCCGTCGGCTTGTTGGCTGATTTATTCCATCACTCCCGTTTTGATCGCAAGGAAATCGAACGGGAAAAACAGGTCGTCTTAGAAGAGATCAGGGCGATTCGCGACGATCCGGAAGACTTGGTTCACGAACTGCATGCCAAGCAGGTGTTACGGGGCCATCCATTGGGGCGGTCGATATTAGGGGATCAGGCCACCATGAAACGCATTCAACGCAGGGATATTCTCCAATATCTGGATGAGCAATATAGCCCGGCGAAAACCGTGATAGCGGTGGCAGGGAATTTTCAGATGAAGGAACTCATGACTCGATTAAACGCAGCGTTTGGGAAGTGGAATCCCGTCGGGGCTGAACGAAACGGCGTGCGTCGGCAGAAACCTCCTCAAGTGCGGGGCGGAATCTTGGTGCATCAAAAACAGTTGGAGCAAACTCACGTGTGTTTAGGGTTTAAAGGGCTTCCCGTGGCTCATTCCGTCCGCTACGTGGCGCATACGCTGAACGCCCTTCTGGGAGGAGGCGTGAGTTCCCGACTCTTTCAGGAAGTTCGGGAGAAGCGCGGCTTGGCTTATACGATCTATTCACAATTATCGAGCTTTTCCGACGTGGGGTTGTTGACCATCTATGCGGCCAGCGGGGCAAAAGAAAGTCCTTCCGTCGTTGACGTGGTTTGTCGAGAAGTCAAAAAGTTACACAACCGTGGGCCTGCGCCAAAGGAATTAGAGCGGACCAAAAACCAATTAAAAGGCACGATAATGTTGGAGTTGGAAGGGGCCTATGGACGAATGAATAAATTAGCCAAAGATGAACTCTTTCAAGGTCGAGACGTCCCGCTCCAGGAACTCGCATCCGAGATTGATCGAGTTTCCGCACAAGACGTTCAAGAATTGAGCCGAAAACTCTTGGCTTTTGATTCTATGGCGGTGACTGCCCTGGGAGCGGTGAATCAGGAGGCCTTTCAGGAGAGGCTCGTGTCGAAACCATAAAAATCGGACCAATTTTAAGGGAAAGCCTCTTGACAACCTGGAATGGGATGGGTAGCATGAGCCGCTCCGAATGAAGTTCCATGAGGAAGACAGGAAAGAATATCGTTGCAATCACAAAACTTTTTGGTTAAAAAGCAAGAGTTGGTATCTTTTATTATGTCATCCTAAGTAAAGGAGGGGGAAATGAAGAAGTCATTTTTCCGTGGGGCATTAGTAGGGTTGATGGCTATAGGTCTGATGACGGTTGGGTTCATCGGTCTAGCAGATGCCCAAAAGGGCCCCTGTTCCAGCAACAAAAAGTGTACGGGGAATCCAGACGAGGTTTCCAGTATCGGTACCATGAAACTCAGTGGCACCGCGCCATCGAGCTTACAAGGTCGGGTTTATGCTCATTGGGCCGACAATCCTGAGGGAGAGATACTCTTTGGGATTCAATATTGGAATACCAGCAACCCTGGGGAAACCGGTGACCCGCTTGGTCGTGCTTCAGACGACCGGAACGTTGCGATTCCTGATCCGTTGTACGCCTGCTGTGCCTGGGGGTATCAAGGTGGGGAAGACAAAAACAACCCATACGCGGGGTGGTACAATCCACAAACCACGGTTCGTCTGCGTGTAAAAGATTCCGCATTGATGAAGCAACTGACGGAGGCGTCACAAAATTTAGTGGCCATGGAAGTACAACTTGACGGGAACACGGTCACGGGTTTCAAAGTGATGGCTGGCGAGTAACGATTGCTTTTTGAAGAAAACCGAATTTATTGAAAATTTTTCAGAAGCTTTTTTATTAATCATAGGGAGGAAGGAATCATGAAAGTTTGTAAATCGGGGTGGGCAGTGTTCGCTGTCGTGACCTTGGTGAGTTGCTTGGCCTCCAGTGCATTCGGAATCGAAGCATTCCAGGAAAGGTTTGAGTGGGGAGACCTCAGCAAACCCACGACTCTTCATGGTCGAGTGGCCGTTGTAGACCCGTATGAAAAGGCTGCATGGGTTAACGTGGCAGTTTTTGGAGGAAATGCGGAAAGCGGGTATTATTGGCAGAAATATTTCCCGGGAAAAAATCTGAAAGTGTATGCTGCGAATGATGAGGTGTGGGGGAAACTCAAAGCATTGGGGAAAGATTCCCACAGCCAAGCCGTCATGGCTGGGACTCAGCCCTCCAAATACACTCTGGTTGAAGTCGTCGTGAAAGAGACTGATCAGAATCACCGGGTGGTGTCCTCAGTCAAAGCGATTCAGGAAGTGGCGGGAACCCCAGGCAAGCCACGAAGCATTCATAGTCTGAGGGCTATCAGTGTCGTGCAATCGATTGACAACAACCATTGGGCACAGAACAAAAAGATGCAGTACGACGTGATGGTCCCGGGCAAAGGACCGATTTCTGGATTTATTCCCAATTCCAATCAAAGTCCTCATAAATCCAGAGGAACCGCAGAAGGAAAATTTGGGGGATTGTTGCAATAACTAAATCGTTTCCGGTGAGAAGAAAAAGGGCAGAACTTGTGAGAGTTCTGCCCTTTTTTATTGAGGATCAATACGTTTTTGAATTTCTGCCAATCGATTTAACGCCTCAAGAGGCGTCATAGCAAAAAGTTCTAATTGTTTGATTTCTTCAATGACCGGATGCGGTTGGGGTAATGAGAAAGTGGTTTGATCCTGTTGGGGGTCATCATGACATTTGTTCAGGTTTTCGGCAGAAGAACCTCGCTCCAACTGGGCTAAAACGTTTTCCGCTCGCACAATGATGGCCGACGGTAATCCCGCGAGTTTCCCCACGTGGATTCCGTAACTACGGTCGGCTTTTCCTGGTTGAATCTTTCTTAAGAAGATCACCTGATTTTTTTCCTCTTTCACCGTACAGGTCATGTTTTGAATACCTTCCCGAAGGTTTTCCAAATCCGTCATTTCATGGTAATGCGTGGCAAAAAGCGTTCGGCATCCGAGTATGCGTCGATCTTGAATATATTCGGCGATGGCCCAAGCCAAACTTAACCCATCGTACGTGCTTGTTCCTCTTCCTATTTCATCGAGCAGAATCAGACTTCTTGCCGTGGCTCCATGTAGAATTTTTGCGGTTTCCGACATTTCGACCATAAAGGTGCTCAACCCGAGGGCTAAATTGTCGGAGGCACCCACTCTGGTAAAAATTCTATCAATTAAACCGATTTTAGCTTCTGAAGCAGGAACGAAACAGCCGATATGGGCCATGAGTGCAATCAACCCGGTCTGCCGCAGAAACGTGCTTTTTCCAGCCATGTTGGGGCCGGTGATCAGTAATAACCGGTGGGCGTCAAAGTCGAGGTAGGAATCGTTGGGAACGAATCCGTCTGGTAAATCAAATTGTTCAACCACCGGATGCCGTCCATCTTTTATGAAGAGAACGCCTCCGTCGTGAATTTCAGGTTGCACGTACCGATTCAAGCATGCGACCTCGGCAAAATTTGCCAGAACGTCGAGAAGAGACAGGTGCTTGGCCATTTTTTGAATGCGGAAAACGTGAGCGGACATATTTTTGAGAACGGTTTGAAAACATTCGTACTCCAAATGTCGTAATTTCACCGTTGCGCCGGAAATCTGGTCCTCGATCGTTTGAAGGTCGTCCGTGGTATATCGTTCGGCGTGAGTCAGCGTTTGTTTCCGTCGAAAATGTTCAGGCACTTGCGCCAGATTGGCTTTGGTCATTTCAAAATAGTACCCGATGATCTGATTGTATTTAATTTTCAAAGAGTTAATCCCGGTATTCGCTCGCTCCCGTTGCTCTAAATCGGTCAACCACTGAGTCCCGTCTTGCGTAATGGTCCGTAGTTCATCAATGGCGGGATGGTACCCGTGTTTAAAGATGGATCCCTCTTTAGCGGAGGCTGGTGCATCGGGATCAATGGAAGCGTCAATAAGGGAAGTGATATCCGACAGGGAATCCCAACGCTGCAACAGGGACGTGAGAAGAGGGTCGGAACCTCCATCTAACAGAAGAAACAACCGGGGCAGAATTTGCAGCGATTCTTGTAAGGCCAGAACTTCGCGTGGCGTTGCCGTCCCCATCCCCACGCGACTACATAATCGCTCAAAGTCATACAGGTCTTTTAATAACGCGCGAACTTCCATCCGGAGCTTCAGATTATCCACGAACGTGGAAACCGCCCTGAGACGTCGTTGAATGGCTTCTTTTTCAATAAGAGGGCGAACGATCCATTGACGTAACAGTCGGCTGCCCATAGCCGTGACCGTTTGATCAAGGATGAACAACAACGTGGAATTTTTTTGGTCAGGATTCAATGCTTGAATCAGTTCCAGGTTGCGAATCGTCATGGCGTCCAGGTGCATTTCACGACTGGATTCGCGTATTTCCGGCTTTTGAATGTGTTGGTGAGTCAAGGTGGGTTGCGTATTCGTCAGGTAACGCAAAAGAGACCCACCTGCCTGGACGCCTGGACTGGAATGCGTGAGTCCCAGATCGTCCACCCGGTCCACCTGAAAATGAGACGTGAGCAGGTCTTGCGAAGCCTGCACGTCAAAATAGACGGAAGGCTGTTCCGTCACGCGAGGCAATCGAAGAGGAGCCAAGAGAGTTGGGAGATCGACGACAATCTCTTTGGTTCGCTCTGGAATGATCGCTTCTTGAGGAGCAAGGCGAATGAGTTCATCCACCATAGACTCCTGAGCCCGGTCCCCAGAAAATTCGGAAATGAGAAATTGTCCAGTTGAAAGATCAATCGCAGCGAGACCGAAGTGGGTCGGTGCAGTGGCAGGCCCCGGTTTCATTGATAAGGCAGCAAGAAAGTTGGCCTCTTTGGCGTCAAGCAAATCAGCGTCGAATACCGTGCCGGGCGTGTACAATCGGACGACTTCTCGTCGGACCAGCCCTTTTGCCGATTTGGGGTCTTCCACTTGTTCGCAGAGCGCAACGGTTTTTCCTGATTTCAACAATCTGGAAATGTAGCTTGTGGCTGCATGATAGGGCACCCCGCAGAGAGGAACGGGACGTGGGCTGTGCTTGTCCCTGGTCGTCAGGGCAATGTTGAGAATGGCAGAGGCCTTTTTGGCGTCTTCAAAAAACATCTCATAAAAGTCGCCCACTCGAAAAAAGACGATCGCCTCAGAATAGTTCTGCTTGATATCCCAGTATTGTTTCATCAATGGCGTAAGTTCTGATTGCGCCATGGGAGTCACCTTTTTGAAAACGTATCGATCCACGCACCGCCGCGTTGAAATGCAGACCCATTCCGTTTCAGGATGCTGGCGCTCTTCCTTCCGGACGGGTCCGTCTTCATTGCAGCAGCAAACGGGTGGTCATCGTTTATCCGAAGGCCGACTGTATCGTGTGCAGGAGATCTCGACTGCGAGTTCCAAACGCTTGAACCCGGGCTCGACGACGGTATCTTCCCGTATGAGTTAAATGTACGGAAAGGTAGTCGTTGGGCAACCAGTCGGCGGGCAGTCGGTCGGCCCATTCAAGAATGACCACAAAACGTCCATTCAGATAATCGGCTAATCCTGTATCATCTAAATCCCGAGGGTCGTCGAGTCGATACAAGTCAACGTGAGCGAGAGCAATGGGTCCGACGTATTCTTGAATACAGGTAAAGGTGGGGCTACTGACGACGTGGGACGGCAGCCCCGCGCCAACCGCAAGACCACGGACGAGAGTCGTTTTTCCAGTGCCTAACTCACCCATGAGGGCAATGATCTCGCCCTTCTGAAGACGACATCCGATGAGGCCCCCCAATCTCTCCGTTTGAGAACGGGAAGTCAACTGAATGGTCCAGGGGTTTTTTCGTTTACAGGCCATCTGGTCCGACAAACGCTTATTCATTGTCAGGGTTTCCAGACTGAAGCATGTGTTTCATGGCCTGAGGAAAATAGTGAAAAAGGTCACTCGCCATCAGACTTGGATATCCAAACTCTTTCGCAGCCAGATCTCCTGCGAATCCGTGGAGGTAGACGCCGCATTGAGCGGCCTCCCAGGGTGAGACTCCTTGAGCAAGAAAACCGGCAATGACCCCGGTGAGCACGTCTCCCGTTCCAGCCGTGGCCATGCCGGGGTTTCCCGTTGGTGAGATCGAGGCTTGTCCATTGGGGTTTGCAATAATCGTTCGAGCTCCCTTGAGGACGACAATACTTGCGTGAGTTCGTGCAAAATCTTGCGCAATCCCTAATCGGTTCTGGTTGATGGTTGCCGTCGACGATTCACCTACCAGTCGAGCCATTTCGCCAGGGTGTGGAGTCACAATCGGAGGAATCGGGCATGAACGCAGGAGACTCGTATGGCCAGCCAAGGCATTCAAGGCGTCGGCGTCAACGACGCTGGGGCGTTCACAGCGTGAGATCAAGGTTCGTACCACGTCAGCGGTTTCAGCTTGAGTCGAAAGTCCTGGGCCAATGCCGATCGCATTGCGGGATTGCACAAAGGTTTGAAGCTGAGGCAGGGCTTGTCGCGAAAGCGTATGGTCTTGCGTTTCAGGGAGCGGCGTGGTCATGACTTCCAGAATGCGTGATTCGAGGCAGGCGTTTACACTGGTTGGCGTGGCGACGGTGACAAGCCCGGCTCCTGCTCGCAGGGCGGCTTTGGCTGCCAGGGCGGCCGCCCCGCTTTTCCCGGGTGAGCCTGCGATGATGCCGACGTGACCAACGGTTCCTTTGTGTGAAGAAGCCTTGCGCGTCGGCAGCCAAGGCCGAAGGATCGCAGGGGTCAACAACTCAAGAGGAAGGCTCATTTCTTCAACGTATTGACCTGGAATGCCGATGTCGACGTATTGAACCTTGCCGACATAATCAATGCCCTGACCCAGAAAAAGCCCAAGCTTCGGATTCCCGATTGTCACGGTCAGGCTGGCGTGAACGGCCGTTCCTAACGTCGCTCCACTATCCGTCTGAATGCCTGAAGGAACATCGACCGCAATGGTTGGAGCATCCGAGTCATTCATGGCCGTGATCGCCCCTTGGTACAGGTCAGCGATCGGGGAAGACGTCCCGGTTCCCAAAATGGCGTCCACGAGAAAATCGTTGTTCCGCACCAATTGGGACATTTGATCGAGAGAAGAAGCCGTGACCACTTTGGACTTGCCGGCTCCCTTGACGAACCGCTGATACATCAATTTGGCGTCACCGGTCAGGTCTTTGGGTTGAGCGAGCAGACAGACCCGGACGTTACAGCGCCTGCGATGCAAGAGTCTTGCAACTACGAACCCATCTCCGCCATTGTTTCCTTTCCCACAGAAGACGGTGACGGTGTGTCCCCTCATGGCGCCAAAGGTCCGTTCCATGGCTGAAACCACACCGGAACCCGCTCGTTCCATCAAGATTTTTCCCTGAATGCCCGCTTCTTGGATCGTGCGACGATCGAGTTCTCTCATCTGGTTGGCGGTGACAATTTTCATGACGTCGAAACAAGTGCGTGGTATCACGAACGGCCGGGAGACAACGGAATGAAGGCTCTCATTTCCCTGACCGCTCGTTCGAGACCGACGAACACGGCACGGGAAATAATGCTATGGCCGATATTGAATTCCACAATTTCATCGATTGTTGTCAGCCGTTGGATATTGTGATAGGTCAAGCCGTGACCGGCATTGACCTCCAATCCTGATTTCTGAGCCAGTTGGGCTCCCTGAATCAATGCCGCGACTTCCTTGTGGATGTCTTGTGGCCGGCGGCTATTGGCATATCGGCCCGTGTGCAGCTCAACGGCATCGGCCCCGACGTTGCTGGCGGCGTGGATTTGCGTCAGGTCCGGATCGATGAACAAACTGACCGGAATCTCGGCTTCGTGCAAACGGCGAATCAAGCGTGCGAGTCGGTCATGATGTTCCGTCACCGCCAGTCCGCCCTCCGTGGTTAATTCCTGTCGTCGTTCCGGTACAAGCGTGACTTTATCGGGTCGGACTTGCAAAGCGATGTTCGCCATGGATGCTTCCGCGGCCATTTCCAAATTTAAAGAAGAATGGACCACGTCACGAAGCAGGGTCAGGTCTCGTTCCTGAATGTGTCGACGGTCTTCGCGCAGATGAACGACCAAACCGTCGGCCCCTCCGAGATCAGCAAGCACGGCCGCGGCGATGGGATCCGGCTCATAGCCTCCTCTCGCTTGCCGCAGGGTGGCCACGTGGTCAATATTGACGCCGAGTCGAGCCATATCTTTAGAACCGGGGGAGGTTGAGGGACACCGAATAGGGTCCATCATTATGGCAAAACAGGCAGGGTGTCGCAATGAAACCGGATCGGCATCAGCCCCGCCGCCAAGTCCTTGGCGTCTAAAAAAGCTGAAAAAACAAAGACTTTCATTGACTGGTTTTCCGGCCTCTACTACAATAATCGCACTGCCCTGATGGATCGTTCATCATAGACAGTTTCCCCTCTTATCAGAACACGATCGACTTTCTGGACGATGGAACCCTTCTTTCGCATTCAACGCCTCCCCGCCTACGTCTTTAGTCAGGTACAAGACCTCAAGGCGGACGCGCGCCATCGTGGTGAGGATGTCATTGACTTTGGCATGGGGAATCCGGACCAAGCCACGCCCCCCCATATTGTCGAGAAATTAGTCGAGGCGTCCCAAAAAGGACGAAACCATCGATACTCGGCTTCTCGCGGGATTACGAAACTCCGACATGCCGTCAGTCAGTGGTACGGGCGACAATATAACGTGGATATTGATCCGGAGACCGAGGCCATCGTGGTGTTGGGAGTCAAAGAAGGCTTGGCGCATTTGGTGCTGGCGATGTTGAGTCCGGGTGACGTGGTGTTGACCCCGACGCCAACGTATCCCATTCACATGTACAGCGTGATTATTGCAGGGGGAGAAGTGCGAGGTGTGGAACTTGGATCGACTGGCGATTTCTTTGACAATCTGACCCGGGCCTATCGACAAAGCCAGCCGAGGCCCAAAGCCTTGATTCTCAATTTTCCCCACAACCCGACCACGAGCGTCGTGGATTTAGAGTTTTTTAAAAACGTCGTCGCGTTTGCCCGGGAACATCACGTGTACGTCATTCATGATTTGGCTTACGCGGATATTGTGTTTGATGGCTATCGGGCACCCAGTTTATTACAAGTGCCTGAGGCGAAGGACATCGGCGTGGAATTTTACTCGCTCTCCAAAAGTTACAACATGCCCGGGTGGCGAGTCGGGTTCTGCGTGGGGAATCGTGCCGTCATCGGAGCCTTGACCAAGATCAAAAGCTACCTGGATTACGGAATGTTTCAGCCGATTCAAATTGCCAGCATCATCGCGCTCAACGGGCCGCAAGATTGCGTCAAGACCATCGTGAATCGATATGAATGCCGCCGCAATGTCCTGGTTTCCGGACTCAATCGGATCGGCTGGGAGGTCGATTATCCGCGGGCCACGATGTTTGTGTGGGCGCGAATCCCGCCGGCCTACGCGGGAATGGGCTCTCTTGAATTCTCAAAGTTTTTACTCCGTGAAGGCAACGTGGCGGTGTCGCCGGGAATCGGATTCGGAGAAGGGGGCGACGAGTACGTGCGCTTTGCGTTAGTGGAAAATGAACATCGAATCCATCAGGCCGTTCGCGGCATCAAGGCCGCGTTCAAATGACGCGATCAACGTGAAAACGCAAATCAGAATAGGATTGGTTGGATTCGGCACCGTCGGCTCCGGGGCGGCCAAGATTCTTTTCGACAACGCCGATCTGATTGCCCGTCGGGTCGGGGTCCCTCTGTCTTTGACGCGAATCGTGGATATTGACGTGACCGCGGACCGTGGCGTGGTGCTTCCCGAGGGAGTGCTCAGTCCCGACCTTGACGGCCTCATGAATGATCCTTCCATTGATATCGTGATCGAATTAGTGGGTGGGTATGATTTTGCCAAACACGTCGTTCTTGAAGCCATCGGCAAAGGGAAACACGTGGTCACCGCGAATAAGGCATTGCTGGCGGTGCATGGCGAGGAGGTGTTTGCCGCGGCGAATCGTGCGGGCGTGGACGTAGGATTTGAAGCCAGCGTGGGCGGCGGCATTCCCATTCTTCGCTCGCTGACGGAGGGACTGGTTGCCAATCATTGCCTATCCATCGTGGGCATCATGAACGGCACGTCCAACTATATTTTGACGCAGATGAAGCGTGAGGGCCGGGAATTCCAGGACGCCCTTGCCCAGGCGCAAGCCGCCGGCTATGCAGAGGCGGATCCGACGTTCGATATTGAAGGGATTGACACCGCGCACAAGTTGGCCATCATGGTCAGCTTGGCCTATGGAAGCCCCGTCAACGTGAAGGACGTGTATACCGAAGGCATTCAACGATTGTCGGCCTTGGACGTTCGCTATGCCTCCGAGTTGGGCATGACGGTCAAACTGCTCGGGGTGGCCAAGTTTCGGGATGGGGAAATCGAGGCCCGCGTTCATCCCACGATGATTGACAAGACGGCGCCGTTGGCCCAGGTACACGGCGTCTATAACGCCATTCACGTCGTGGGCGACGCCGTGGGTGACGTGATGTTTTACGGGCAAGGGGCGGGGTCGTTGCCGACGGGGAGCGCGGTCGTGAGCGACGTCGTTGACATTGCGCGCAACGTTCGCAAACGGGCCTGTGGTCGTGTGCCGCCGACTTCGTTTCAAATGGACTGTCGAGTGCCGATTCGGATACGCCCGATGGAGGAATTGACCACGCGCTATTATTTACGGTGTATGGTTCCGGATCAACCGGGGGTGCTGTCCAAGATCGCCGGCATCCTCGGAAATCATTCCATTAGCATCGCCTCCGTGCTGCAACAGGGTCGGCAGGAAGGCCAAACGGTCCCCGTGGTAATCATGACGCATCGTGCATCGGAGCACGCGGTGCAAACCGCGCTGCAAGACGTCAATCGTCTGTCTTCTCTTGTTTCGGAACCGATTACGCTCATCCGGGTGGAGGACCAGGAATCATGACGCCCTGGTGCGGGGTCATTGAAGCGTTCAGAAAATTTCTTCCGGTCACGGATCAGACCCCGATCATCAGCCTGTGTGAAGGGAATACGCCGTTGATTCAAGCCACTCGATTGGCTAAACGAATCTGTCCCCAAGCGGACCTGTATCTAAAAGTCGAAGGTGCCAACCCTACCGGGTCGTTCAAGGACCGCGGGATGACGTTAGCGGTGAGCAAGGCTTTGGAGAAACAAGCGCGCGCGGTGATGTGTGCCTCAACCGGCAATACGTCTGCCTCTGCCGCCGCCTATGGGGGACGCGCAGGGTTGCCGGTCTACGTCCTGGTTCCGGCGGGGAAGGTGGCGTTGGGCAAACTCGCGCAAGCCATGGCGCACGGGGCGACCGTGATTCAGATTGAAGGAAATTTTGACCAGGCCCTGTCCATCGTCAAGGACGTGTGCGTCGAAGAACAATTTGAACTGGTCAATTCCCTCAACCCCTTTCGGTTGGAAGGTCAAAAGACCGCGGCGATGGAAGTCTGCGATCAGTTGGGTCGCTCTCCCTCGTATCACTTTTTGCCCGTGGGGAACGCCGGAAATATTTCCGCCTATTGGAAGGGATACAAGGAATACCGTGCGGCCGGCCAAATCACGCAACTACCGAAGATGATGGGAGTTCAAGCCGAAGGGGCCGCGCCGATCGTTCGCGGTCACGTGATTGATCATCCTCAAACCATGGCGACCGCTATTCGGATCGGCAATCCGGCAAGTTGGAAACTGGCGCTCCAAGCAGTGCAGGAATCTTCCGGAACCGTGGAGATGGTGACCGATGAAGAAATTCTTGTGGCGTATCAGGCGTTGGCCAAAGAAGAAGGCGTCTTTTGTGAACCCGCTTCTGCTGCCTCCGTGGCCGGGTTAACCAAGGACAGCCAAGCCGGGCGATTGCCGGAGGGGGCAACCGTCGTCTGTACGTTAACCGGACATGGATTGAAGGACCCCGATATTGCCGTGAACATCTCGCCTAAAACCCGCACGGTCAAAGCTTCACGGGACGCCGTGTTCTCGTTGCTCCAAATCTGAGTTTTACGGGAAGCGGAGAGCATGACGGTTGTCATGCCGCTTGGCATGAGAGTCGGGGCTTCAGGCGAATCATTCAACGGAGCATTGAGGTTCATGGAAGAATTCTTCCACGAAGGGATTCACTCGTGGCGTTGTTGATCCAAAAATTTGGTGGGACGTCCGTCGGCAATATTGAACGAATCCACCGAATTGCGGAATTGATCGAACGGACCTGTCAAACCGGCAATCAGGTCGTCGTCGTCTTATCAGCCATGAGTGGGGAAACGGATCGCCTGTGGCGACTCGCGCATGACGTCACCCCGCACCCGGATGCCCGCGAACTTGACGTGTTGTTATCTTCCGGGGAGCGCGTCACGATTGCCCTGCTGGCGATGAAACTGCGGAGTCGTGGAATCAATGCACGTTCCTTTACGGGGCGTCAGGTCGGAATCGTGACCAACAGCTCTCACACGCGGGCTCGCATTGCGAAAGTGACGGCCGATCCCGTCAGACGGGCTCTGGCCGAAGGCGTGCTTCCGATTGTGGCGGGGTTTCAAGGCGTCAATGAACGATCGGAAGTCACCACGCTGGGACGAGGGGGGTCGGACCTGACGGCCGTCGCGTTGGCCGCCACGTTGCAGGCGGACCGATGCGTGATCTTTACCGACGTTGACGGCGTCTCGACCGCTGATCCCAACGTGGTGCCCACTGCCAGGCGGATTCCGAAACTGTCTTATGAGGAAATGCTGGAATTGTCCAGTTTAGGGGCGAAAGTCCTTCAAGCGCGTTCGGTTGAATTTGCAGCGAAATACAGCGTTCCGGTAGAAGTCAAGTCAAGTTTTCAAGAGGGAGAAGGCACACTCGTGACGCATGAAGACGTGGACATGGAACGGGCCGTCGTGTCCGGGGTGACGGGCGATCGCAACCAGGCCAAGATCACCGTGGTGGGCGTTCCTGACCAACCGGGGATTGCCGCAAATTTATTCGGGGCCGTGGCCGGCGCCTCGGTCCTGGTGGATATGATTATTCAGAACGTGAGTCACCAGGATTCGCTGACGGATATTTCGTTTACGGTGCCGCGCAATGATTTAGCGCGGGCGATGGCGTTGGTCAAACGGACGGCGAATGAGATCGGTGCCCGGTCGGTTGAAGTGACGGAGAAAATTGCCAAGGTCTCACTCGTGGGCGTTGGGATGCGCTCCCATTCGGGCGTTGCCTCGCGGATGTTTCAGACCCTCGCCCGTGAAAAAATGAACATCATGATGATCAGCACCTCGGAAATTAAGATTTCCTGCGTGCTGGATGAGGAGAATTTGAACAAAGCCGTTCAAGCCCTGCACAAAGAATTTGGGTTGGAGTCGCCACGGGAAACCGGTAAGATTCACTGAAGGACCCTTGCAAAAGAAGAGAGAACCAGGGCATAACGTATTGGCCGCGTCGATTCCCGCGAGAGGGGATGAGAGAAGCCGGAAACGGGATAGGGCGAGAGCATCATGGAAACATTCTTGGAAATCTACGATACCACGCTCCGAGATGGGGCACAGGCCGAAGACGTGAGTTTTTCGGTCGATGATAAAATTCGCATTGTTCAGAAACTGGACGAAATCGGCGTTCATTTCATTGAAGGCGGGTGGCCTGGAGCCAACCCGCGGGACATCGAGTTTTTCCAGGCCATGCGGGCGATTCCGCTCCAACACGCGAAAATCGTGGCCTTTGGTTCGACCCGAAAAGCCAATCAGTCAGCCGACGCCGATGCCAATCTCCAGGCGCTTTTGATTGCAGGAACCAAGATTCTCACGATTTTCGGAAAAAGCTGGACGTTGCACGTCACGGATGCGTTGGGGACTTCCCTGGACGCCAATCTGGAGTTGATTCGAGATTCCGTTGCGTACTTGCGTGCCCATGAGAAACGCGTCTTTTACGACGCCGAACACTTTTTTGACGGATTCAAGGCCGATCCGAACTATGCGTTGGACACGGTGCAAGCGGCCACCGAAGGCGGAGCCGAACGGATTATTCTCTGTGACACCAACGGTGGCACCATGCCGTGGGAGATTCAATCCATCTGGGAGCAAGTCAGAAAGGTGTGTCCGGTCCCGCTCGGTATTCACGCGCATAACGACGCGGAAATGGCGGTGGCCAATACCCTGGTCGCCGTGCAGCAGGGAGCGCGACAAGTGCAAGGCACCATTAATGGGATTGGGGAGCGATGCGGGAATGTCAATCTCTGTTCCGTGTTGGCGAATCTTGAATTAAAAATGAAGGTGTCCGTTTTAGGAGGTGATCGGTTACGGCAACTCCGAAACGTCTCAACCTTTGTGTCGGAAATTGCCAATCTCCTTCCGAATAAGCGCCAACCTTACGTCGGTGAGGCGGCCTTTGCTCATAAGGGCGGGGTGCATATCCACGCCGTCCAGAAAAACGCGCAGACCTATGAACACGTTACTCCGGAATCAGTCGGCAATCGGCAGCGCGTGCTGATTTCCGATCATACCGGGCGAAGCGGGATGGTGCAGAAAATCGAAAGTTTTGGGATCAGCATGTCCAAAGACCATCCGCGTCTTCAGGAAGTCTTGACCCAGCTCAAGGACCTGGAGCGGGACGGCTACCAGTATGAAGGGGCTGAAGGATCATTTGAGTTAATGGTTCGAGAAGCCATCGGAACGCATCAACCGTCATTTGAACTGTTGGAATTGTTGGTGACGGTTCAGAAACGACATGCGAACGAAGTGCCGATGACACAAGCAACGATCACCGTGAAGGTCGGTGACGTTGTTGAACAGACCGCGGCAGAAGGTGACGGACCCGTCAATGCGCTTGACAACGCCCTGCGGAACGCACTCGAAAAATTTTACCCGGAACTCCGGGAAGTCGAACTCATCGACTACAAAGTGCGCGTCTTGGCGGGCAATCATGGAACGGGATCAAAGGTGAGGGTACTTATTGAATCCGGCGACCATAAAAGCACGTGGGGCACGGTCGGGGTGTCGGAAAATATCATAGAAGCCAGTTGGCAGGCATTGGCCGATAGCATTGAGTATAAGTTGCTGAAAAGCGAGTCAAAGGACACGCTGAACACGGCTGATCTCTGAGAGGGAACACGTGAATTTTCCTTGACAATCCTTCGGACTCTCGATAATTTTCCGTGCCAGTCCGCGTTCTGACCCTGCAACACAAAGATGAGAGGGGAAGGGCAATGACTCACCGGGGCACGAGAGACGATGCGCAAAGCCGATATTGCCAATCACCTCTGTGAACAAGTCGGTGTTTCCAAAACTGAGGCCATGGATCTGGTGGAATTTGTTCTGGACTGCATGAAAGAGGCGTTGCGCAAAGGCGAACCGGTGAAAATTGCCGGATTTGGTAACTTTATGGTGAAGAACAAGGGAGAGCGGAAGGGACGGAATCCTCGAACCGGCGAAGAAATTGCCATCACTCCAAGGCGGGTGGTCACCTTTCGGGCCAGCCAAATCTTCAAACGAGAAGTGAATTCCTGAGGTGGTACGCCCCCGTGACTCTATGAAGAGAGCACCGGGAATCCATGGAGAGAAAATCCTCAGACAAGGCGTTTTATAAAATCAGCGAAGCCAGTGCGATGACGGAATTGGCGCCGTCCGTGCTTCGTTTTTGGGAATCCCAGTTTAGTTTCCTTCGTCCCAAAAAGAGTCAGGGGCGGCATCGGGTGTATGATAAGCAGACCATTGAAACCGTTTTGGAAATTAAACGCATGCTCTATGAGGAGGGGTATACCATTCCGGGCCTCAAACGATACTGGCGTCACCATCGAGGGAAGAAGCAGGTCAACCCGTCGATTCCAGCCGGTCAGGTTCAACACATCAGATCTGAACTCCAACGTATCCTGGGCACGTTAAATTCCTACAGCCAAAAGACCGGCCAAACGTCCTATCCTCATTGAGTCGAAGAGAAGTGCAGACGTGATCAGTCCACGAAATCATTGTCGGGGCGTGGCGCAGCCTGGTAGCGCACTCGCTTGGGGTGCGAGAGGTCGGCCGTTCAAATCGGCTCGCCCCGACCATGAGTGTCAGCCGGCATTTCTCATTCCCATTCCAGGGTGAGCCCGCGAGCCAACGGGATGGCGATCAGGCTTGAAGATCGTCCGAGTCCTCATCTTCGATGAGGTCTTCGCTCTCCGGCATGCCGTAGGCGACAAATTTGGCATAGGACAGGTAGATGGAACTACTGTCCCGCATGGCCTTCGTTCCCGCGGTCATGCGCTCGAGCGTTCGGTTATCCGACCCCTCCGTTGTTTGCAAAGCAATCAAATATTGGTTGAGGACCTCGTTATAGCGTTGCATGGAACGCTCGACTTCCAAGTAGGCCTGCATTAACTGGTCTTTCATCAGTCTACCCCCAATGTAGCGGCTCACCATACACAAGGGTACGAGTGGGGTCAATGACGCAATCCTTCGTTTTTGGAGCGTAACGACCGAGATCATGGACGGGGAACTTCTGGCGTGGGTGTTGAGTCTCGCCGTACCCGTGATGCTGGGCACGTGGCTGGGTTATCACTTGGTCCGGAGAAACGCCGCGTTGGCGGACGTGGGTTTTTGCGTGGGTTTTGGCTTGGTCGCCGTGGGCGTCGGTCTGACGTCCGGCGGTGAGGTGAGTCATCGGGTGGTGCTGGCCGCGATGGGAGCGGTCTATGCCTTCCGCCTGGCGGTGTATATTTTCTGGAATCGAATCCTGCATGCCTCCGAAGATCGACGGTATCGGTTTCTCCGTAAAAAATGGGGAGATCGGGCTGAGACCTGTTTCTTCTTATACTTTTTAGGGCAAGCCTTAGCCATTCTTGTCTTTTCCATTCCATTACTCGTTGTGGCGGGTAACCACGGGTCCACTTGGACGGCGTGGGAACTGCTCGGTATCGTCGTTTGGGTCGTTGGAGTGGGTGGGGAATCCTTAGCGGATTACCAATTAAATCGATTTCGCCGAAATCCGGAAAACAACGGCAAAGTGTGTCGAGAAGGGCTGTGGCGATACTCCCGGCATCCCAATTATTTTTTTGACGTCGTGTACTGGTGTGCCTACGTGGTGATGAGTATCGGGGTGCCTGACTGGTGGCTGACGCTGATTGGCCCAGTCGTCATGAGTGGAGCGTTACTGAAAGTGACCGGCATTCCTTTGGCCGAAGCGCAAGCCATCGCCAGTCGAGGGGAAGCGTATCGAGACTATCAACGCACGACCAGTGCGTTCATCCCATGGTTCCCCAAAGGATAGGGGATGGCCAATCGTCCTAATCCCCTTCAGGCTCAGCACTTCCGTGTTTGTGAGTAACCTGATCTTCTTCAAAGAGTTCAGCCATTTCTTGAGCAATCATTTCGTCTTCATGAGGAACGACGTGAAGGTGTTTCTTGGCTTTGGGCGCATCCCGGGCCTGTTCAGGAGTGGGAGAATCGGGTGGGGGAGAGGAAGTGGAATCGGTCATGATCGCCCATCGTGTTTTGGAATCATTCAAACACTTCTAAATACGAACGTTCCACGAACGGATGGTGACACGTTCTGCAAGTCACGAAATATAAAGACTCTCGGACGGACATGACAATGCGAAAGTCGAGCGTGACCCCGCGCTCGTCGCAATTCAGACAGGGTATTTCTTTAAGCCGATAGGGAACGTCAGGCTGGGTTTTGAGGTAAAACGCCATGTCGGTGTAGACCGGAAAATGATAATAGCAATTCAGGCAAATGCCCTTCCATTCTCCGTCTTCCTTCATCGACCGGCTATCAATACCGAACCGGCTGTGTTGGCAGACGGCACATTTGGCATGGCTCAGCCGGTCTTGAACGTCTTTCACGGCAAGTTGTGTCATCGCGTCGGCAACGTGCTTTCCTTTGAAGGATGATCACCAATGATGGAGGCAGTATAGGGTCCTCATGCAGTCGGCGCAACTGGAAGATTGAGTGCAGCGGTGGCCTCTCGGCGTTTGTGGGTTTCGGCCTGCTGCGATAAGCTTGACGAGGAGAAGGTCCTTCGTTTCCAAAGGAGCGCCATGCCGGAACTTCCCGAGGCCGAAGTGGTTCGTCGTCAATTGGACGCCGCCTTGCGCGGGGCCACCATTGAGCACGTCTGGATTGGACGGAAAGATATCATTCGGCAAGGCAGGGAGTCGTTATCCTGGTATTCAGGGACTCGCCTGGTTGACGTTCGGCGCCATGGAAAGAGCGTGACGCTCATCTGTGAGCGAGGTGAGGAAAAACGGTTCATCATCGTAGAACTGGGAATGACGGGGTTATTACTGTTCGCGCGCGAGTCGGTGCCGAGCGACAAACACGTGCATGTGGTCATGAAACTGGTCAATGGCCGGCAGCCGGAGTTACGGTATTGGAATGCCCGCCGATTTGGACGATTACATCTCCTGGAGCGTGAAGCGTGGATGGCCTATCAGCAGCGCCGCTTCGGCCCGGATCCGTTAAAGGTCACGAAAGCAGAGTTTGTAACGTTAATCAAATCCTGTCGAGGTCGAGTGAAGGCGCTGTTGTTGAATCAACGCCGGCTCGCGGGCATCGGAAACATCTACGCCAATGAAACGTTGTTTCGGTCGGGCATTCATCCCCACACCCGCGGCCGTCACCTGTCGAAGAGAAAAATCGGATTGTTGTTTGACGAAATGCAAGCGACGCTTGTCCAGGCCATCCACGCGGGGGGCTCTTCCATTCAGAGTTTTGTAGCTCCGGACGGCAACCCGGGACAATTTCAGGAGCATCATCGGGTGTACCAGAAAACCGGGGCGCTCTGTCCGAATGGATGTCACGCGCGTATCCGTCGCGTCGTGACCGAGCGATCTTCGTTTTTTTGTCCGACGTGTCAGAAGCGATGACGGCCGGACGTATGGTGCGTCGGCAGCGGAACCCATGTCCCGGGCTTGTGATCCGGAAGGCGACGGGATGACGTCGCAAACCCCTTCGACGCACTCAGCGCAAACGGGTCATGCGTCGCAGCATCACGCGTGTTCTTGTGGGCGCGTGAATCCCTTTGTTAGGATGATCTCATATCCCGTTTCGCTCGGACTGTATTGAGAAAATCCCACGTGCGAAAAGTCAAACTTCGTGAAGGAGTCGATCTCTCCAATCTTTTTGGCCCACGGGATTTACACCTTCGGTTGATTGAAGAGAGTCTGCACGTGGAGATATCGGCCCGCGGAGATGAAGTGACGTTGGAAGGGCGGACCGAGTCGGTCGGCCGTGCCGAGCGGCTTCTGTGTGAATTGGCCGAACGCACCATCGGCCGACGTGGGTTACGATCGGAAGACGTCACCCGAGCCCTGAAGTCGTCGGAGAGCAACCAACCTGAAACGTCTTCCTTTCCCGATCCTGCCCCGATCGTCACCCCGAAAGGATCGGTGGTTCCGAAGACCCCGTCTCAACAGCTTTATCTCGAAGCCATTCAACGACATGACTTGGTCATCGGCATTGGCCCCGCGGGCACAGGGAAGACATACATGGCCATGGCCATGGCCCTTGCGGCGTGGACCAGGAAAGAAGTGCGGCAGATCGTCTTGGCTCGGCCGGCGGTCGAGGCCGGTGAACGGCTCGGGTTTCTGCCGGGTGACATGATTGCCAAGGTCCATCCGTACCTGCGTCCGTTGTATGATGCCCTGTATGCCATGATGGACGTGGATCGAGCGAATCGCCTGATTGAGCGTGGAGACATCGAAATGGCTCCCTTGGCGTTTATGCGGGGCCGTACCTTGGACGATGCCTTTGTCATTCTGGATGAAGCGCAAAACGCCACGTCGGAACAAATGAAGATGTTTCTCACGCGCTTGGGCTTTCATTCCAAAGCCGTGGTGACCGGCGATATTACCCAGGTCGATTTGCCGCCCGACCGCCCGTCGGGGTTGATCCAGATTTCTGAAATCCTGCGCAACGTCGATGGGATCAAATTCGTGTATTTCCAAGAGAGTGACGTGGTCCGGCATCGGTTGGTGCAAGATATCATTAAGGCCTACAACCAACATGGCAATGGAACGGGCACAAGTGCTGCGTCTGGAGCAACGAATGAGTGACGAACGTCGTCCTTCGGGTCGGATGGACCATCTTCTTTCTCTCCCCGTGCGGTCTCTGTATTCGTGTCGATCTTCATTTACTGTCCATTGAAGCGTACGTCGGTCCGTCGGCTGACGCTGAGTCGCGTAACCAACGGACTCCTGCGTCTGCTGGGCGAGGCTGAGGCCGACGTTTCCATCGGTTTCATCGGTGATACCCGAATGCGACGACTGAACCGAACGTATCGACGTCAGGATCGAACCACCGACGTGTTGGCGTTTGCCTATCGGGAAGATCCAAATGCGGCGTCTTCCGTGCTGGGGGACGTCGTGATTTCGATTCCCGTGGCCAGGCGTCAAGCCAAGGCGTTGCAGCATTCCTTGGATGAAGAGGTTCTTCGATTGCTGATTCATGGAATCCTGCACCTGGTTGGCTACGATCATGAGCAGAGCCGTCGGGAGGCACAGCGCATGCAACGGAAAGAAGCCGGACTCTGGCAAATGATTCTGCCGATCCCCCGCGTCATCGAATCCAGTGAACGTGGTTGACATGGGTTGGATTGATCGACTGCAAGATGGGTTGGAGAAAACTCGACGGGGCGTCCACCGGTCCTTGATGCAGGTCATGGGCCGCGGGCTTGATCCTGAAGTGTTGGAGGACGTGGAAGCCTCGTTATTAGGAGCGGACGTCGGGGTTCGTGCCGTGGATCGTTTGATGGAACGGCTGCGGGCGACTGGTGGAGATCCTCGAAAATCCATTCATGAGTTGAAACAGGCGATGGTCGAAATATTGGCCGCGGCAGAATCGGAATCGATTGAAACCCTGATTCGATCAGGACCGACGCCATTCGTGATCTTGGCGGTCGGCGTCAATGGCGTCGGGAAAACCACGAGCGTGGCGAAATTGGCCGGTCGGTTGCGCAAGCAAGGGCTGACCCCGCTTCTTGTGGCGGCGGACACCTTCCGAGCCGCGGCCGTTGAACAACTGGAGACGTGGGGCAAGCGGGTCGGGGTAGACGTGATCAAGCACCGGCAAGGGGCCGACCCTTCTGCCGTGGTGTTTGATGGGCTGACGGCCGCGAAAGCCAGAGGCGTTGACGTGGTGCTGATCGATACGGCCGGCCGGCTCCACACGAAAGTGAATTTAATGGATGAATTGAAAAAAATGAAACGGGTGGTGAATCGGGAATTGCCCGGGGCCCCGCACGAAGTGTTACTGACCCTTGACGGCACCATCGGGCAAAATGCGTTGGCACAGGCCCGCCAATTTCACGAAAGCATCGGCGTCACGGGATTGGCACTCACGAAGTTGGATGGGACGGCAAAAGGAGGGGTCGTGGTGGCCATAGCCGAAGAGTTGGCGATACCGGTTCGATTCCTCGGCGTTGGAGAACGGGAGGAAGACTTACAGGAGTTTCGTGCGCGGGAATTTGTCGAGGCGCTCGTGGAGGGGCCGCGTTCGTGAGACGATGGACCATGATCCCCGGAGGGCTTTCTTGGGTCGGCCTGCTCATGAGTCTGACCGTTCACGCCGCTGACTTTACGATTCAACGTCACGATTTGGAAATCGAACTCCGGCCCGACACCCACGAGATCGTGGCTCAAGATACGATCCGGGTGAGCGGTGGCCCGGGCGCGGATCAGGTGATCCATTTGGAATTACACCCGGGTTTAGAAATCGAAGAAGTCTTGGTGGAGAAGGCTCCCGTACGGTTTTGGGAAGACACCGTGGATTCCGATGCAACCAATGAGGAACCAGTGGCCTCTCGCCTGTCTCGGACCTTGGCCGTTCAGTTGCCGCGGGCACCGAATCCCGCTGAAGCCATGAGCGTGTCCGTGTCCTATCGCGGAGCAATTCATGACGCGCCGACGGCCTCGCCCGGCCTGCGATTTGTGCGTCCCGACAGAACGCGGGGCTACATTGGCGAAGAAGGCGTGTACTTAACCGCCGAAACCTTCTGGTATCCGCACGTCATGGGGTCGCTGGCCTCATTTCACGTCAGGGCCACGGTGCCGAAGGGGTGGCGAGCCGTGACGCACGGGCGGGAAGTCTCATTTGAAACGCGGGAATCCACGGCCACCTCGGAATGGCGGGTCCGTGCCGGGACCGAAGCCTTGACGCTGGCGGCGAATCGATTCGTGAAACGGGCGACGCAGTGGAAGGGCATTGAGATCGCGACGTATCTGTTTCCTGAAGACGCGCACCTCTCCGATCAGTACGTGACGGCCACGGTACATTATCTCGATTGGTATACGAAGCGGCTGGGGCCATATCCATTTCCCAAATTTGCCGTGGTCGAAAATTTCTTTCCAAGCGGGATCGGATTGCCCTCCTTCACGTTGCTGGGCAGCCGGGTGATTAAGCGGGGCTATACGCAACCCTATTCTTTGGGGCATGAGATCGTGCACTCGTGGTTCGGGAACTCGGTGCATAATCACGTCGAGACCGGGAATTGGGTGGAGGGGCTGACGACCTATCTGGCCAATTATTATTACGACGAGCAATCGGAAGGTGACGAAAAGGCCAGAGCGCATCGCCGGCGCATGATGATGGAATATAACGTCTACGTGCAGCCGACCGACGACTATCCGGTGATCGAATTTCGTCAGAAAGAAAACCGCAGGGATAATGCAATCGGGTATCAGAAGACCGCCATGATTTTTCACATGTTGCGCGAACGGATGGGAAGCCGGGATTTTTTTGCCGCGATTCGGACGCTGGTTGCCGATTACACCGGCCGGTATGCGGATTGGCCGCACGTGCAGCGTACCTTTGAAAAAGCCTCAGGAACGGATTTATCGTGGTTCTTTGACCAATGGATTCGCAGAGTCGGCCTGCCTCATTTGAAGATCGTTCACGCGCGCGTCGAACCCGATGCCCGAACGGGCTATCGCGTGAAACTCCACGTGACGCAACAAGGGACGCCCTATCGCCTGAACGTCCCCGTGGTCATTCAGTTGGAACAAGGCCGGGAGCATCGTGCCCGGTTGGATATTCGGGAAAAAACGCAGATGACGTCGCTGTGGGTGCCGGCGAAACCCCGTCGTCTGCAACTCGATCCCGAATATCAGACGTTTCGACGGATCCATCGTCAAGCCATGAGTCCCATGCTCAATTTGTGGGTGACGGACCAACGGCGAGCGGTACTGGTGTCGAGTGCCGCGTCGGAAACCGAACGGCAAGGATTGAAGCCGGCGATTGATCGGATCCAATCGCAACGCGACGACACCACGTGGTTGGATGAACGGACCTCATCAATCGGGGCACAATCGGTGTTGGCCATGGGCCATCCCCGAACCAACCCGTGGATTGCCCGCATCCTGAAATGGTGCGGGTCGCAAGTCACGTTGAATGACCGGAGCGTGACGATTCAGGGCACGACGTACAAAGGTGACGGCGTGGCCGTGCTCGTGAATTGTGCCCATCCCGACGATGCCGAACACGTGGGCACCGTGTTTTTTGGATTATCGTCCCGAGCGATTCACGGACTGTCCAGGTTACTATTTTTTTATGGGTGGGATAGTTATCTGGTGTTTGAAAACGGAACGGTCATTGCCCGCGGATCGTTTGATGCCCCAACCGCGGATCTGACGGTCGAGTTACAAGCCGCCGAAGAGATTGTTCAATAACCATAACGACAAGACGTCCGGCGGCGAAGGAGAACGATGCCGACTCAAGCAACAAGAAAAACAAAGACGTTTACGTGGACGGGCGTGGTGGCGCTGGCCTGTCACCTTCTGGCCTCAGCCGGAACGCCGGCGTTGGCCGACGGACCACCGTCTGTTTCCGACGCGGCCGAGCGGCATTTGCACAACGTCCGGCAACTGACCGTCGGCGGCAAAAACGCGGAAGCCTATTTTTCCTTTGATGGATCGCGGTTGATTTTTCAATCGACCAAGGATCCGGTCAGCCGGACGCTGCAAGCGTGTTATCAAATCTACGTCATGGATTTAGACGGTGAAAATCGATACCGGGTGAGTACGGGGTACGGCGGAACGACCTGCGGATACTTTTTCCCGGGCGGCCGGCGGGTCCTGTTTTCCTCAACGCACATGGCCGACTTGCGGTGTCCGCCCAAACCCGACCGGGGCTCCCGTTATCGGTGGGCCTTGGACGATTATGAAATTTTTTCCGTGCGCATCGACGCACGCGAGATGCAGCGCCTGACGTTTTCGCCGGGCTACGACGCGGAGGCCACGATCGCTTCCAACGGGAAAACCATCGTCTTTACGTCAGTTCGGGACGGGGATATTGATCTGTATTCGATGAACATCGACGGAACCGGCGTCAAGCGACTCACCCGGGACGTTGGCTACGACGGCGGGGCGTTTTATTCTCCCGACAGCAAACGGATCGTGTATCGTGCGCACCACCCGAAGACGCCGGAAGCCTTGCAGGCATATCAGGCTTTATTGCGCAAGAATCTGGTTGAACCGGGCAATCTGGAAATCTTTGTCATGAACGCCGACGGGTCCGGCCAACGACAAGTCACGAAAAACGGCGCCTCGAACTTTGCCCCGTTTTTCCATCCGGACGGCCGCCGGATTATTTTTTCATCGAGTGGGGCGGCGACCAACGAGAAAGGACGACCGGTGTTTCATTTGTATCTCGTGAACGACGACGGCACGGGGCTTGAGCAAATCACCCATGAGGGGCACTTCAACAGTTTTCCGATGTTTTCTCCCGACGGCAAACGGCTTGTGTGGGTCTCCGACCGACGTGCGAAAGAACGTGGCGAGTTCAATGTGTTTCTCGGTGATTGGGTGCCCTGACGGCCCGCCCCTCCGGCGTGACCGGAACGGCCCTGCATGACCCGGGAGGGTGGAATGTCACGATACAAAGCCCTCATCGTCTTGCTTCTTTCCTGCACGGTGTACGCCGTCTGCCTGTATCAACTCGCTCAAGTAGACTTTCAGACCATTCTCGTCATTCGGTCCCTCCATTCCTCGTTCATGGAAGGTCTGGGAACGCTCGGCAATCGGTTGGGGGATGGACTCACGCTGATCGTTCTGTGCGTAGGATTGTGGGGCGTCGGAGCGATCTGGAAGAACAAGGCGTATCAACGGTCGGGAATCGACGGGGTTGTCGCGCATGCGATGGCGGGGATTGCCGTGCAAATGCTCAAGCATCTTATCGGCCGTCCCCGCCCCCGATTCACGCATCAGCAGGCTTTCGACTATGGCCCTTCCTGGCAAACGGGGCTTGATGCGTTTCCTTCCGGGCACGCCGCGGCCTCGATGGCGGTCGCTGCGGTGCTGGCTCGCTATTTTCCGAAAGGCGCGTGGATGTGGTACGGCGCAGCCTTTTTCGTCGGCGTGAGTCGGGTCATTCGAGGTTCCCACTTTCCCACTGACGTGCTTGGGGGAGCGTTGTTGGGGTTCCTGATTGGTTACGTGTGGGCGCGTCCCCTGCGAGAGTGGCGGGTGAACCTCGTGCAGGCCGTGCTGCAAACCCTCCCGTCTGTGGTAGTGGCAAGTCTGTTGGTCATCATTGCGGTGATGATCTACAGCTTCCCACCGTGACGTGGTCCCGGCTCTAACCACGGTCCTTCTTGAAAACACCGGGTGGGTCACTCGACAAGAGAAGAAAGCCGTACCGTTGCAGAATCGGAGGGAAGGACGCGACCGGGTCCGGCAGACGCTCGTGAAGACGGGACGAAAGAATCACCATCAAGCGACCGTCCGCGTTGACGTGCGGGAAAAATTTTTCGTCTTCACCGGGATTGATGAAATGAACCTTTCGCTTCGCGTAGAACGACAGCGACGGCAGTTTTCGTCCGAAGTGAATGAGCCTGTCCCCTGGTCCAAGATTGACCCCGGCGATCGTCGCCAATTCCTGAGGCGGATTGATGAAAAATTTTCCGAACCGCGGTAAGGCAAATAAGATCATGATGAGAAGAAATATCCCCATCATGCCGGACAGAACTCCAAAAGCCTGATGCCGCCGGTCTTCCTTCCGGACCACGTGACGAAAAATGATCACACCCAGAAACGCGACGACTCCCAACGCGACTGGAGTCGCCCCGACGTCGATCTTTTCCGCGGCGGGAAATTGCTCGGCGATGGTGTGCCGAAATGTTTCATAGAGTGCCGGGACCGAAACCAGAACAAGGCTCAGAAGGTAGCCGGTGAACAGAACGACGCGAGTCGAGACGGTCAGTCCCGAGGACGCGGCGTTCGTGAGAAAACGAGACCAGAGCACGGCCACCAACAGGGCGGCCGGTGGATAAAGCGGCAGAATATAATGAGGAAGCCGCGTGGCGGAGATGGTGAAAAAGACAAAAATGCTCGTGACCCACAACGCGCAAAAGAGCAACAGCCCGTGTTCTCCACGCGCGTCCTTCTCGCCGGTTCGGAATCGTTTCCACTCCTTCAGCCTGTGAAACACGGCCACGGGAAGTAATCCACTCCAGGGGAAAAATCCCACCAGGAGAATCGGGAAATAGAACAGGATCGTTCCCCCGTGTCCTTCCATGGGATGAGCAAATCGTCCGGCGGTATTGGCTTGTGCGGCAGCGACGTAGTCCGCGCCGTGGATGGCAAACATGGCCACGTACCAGGGTGCGGCAAGGAGAACGCACGCGGACCAGCCGAGGACGGGCATTCCCGTGGCGAAGTACGAGGACCACTGACGGGTCAGTGTAAGATAGGGAACGACGGCCAGCAGAGGAATGAGCAGACCGACCGGTCCCTTGGTCAACGTAGCGAGTGCCATGCCGACGTAGAACAGCCATAACCAACGACGATCGCGGCCCCGCCCGTGAAAGCCCATCCAAAAGCCGTAGGTGGCCGAGGTGGTAAAAAAGACCAACGCCGGGTCGGTCAACACCATGCGATGAATGCCGACGAATTCCACGTTCAGCAGGAGCATGAGTGAACCACACAATGCGACGGTCGACCCAAGCACGCGAGACAGAAAGAGATAGTGGACGACGAGCAGCCCGAGTCCAAAGAGTGCGGACGGCAACCGAGCCGTGAATTCATTCACGCCGAACAGGGCATAGGTGCCGCTGATGACCCAATACACCAAGGCGGGTTTGGCGTAGCGCGGCTCATAATTCAGGGTCGGCGAGATCCAATCACCGGTTTCGAGCATTTCTCGGGCGGCTTCAGCGTTGCTGCCTTCGTCGCGGTCGGTGAGTCCCACGTCCCCAAGCCCGACCACCAGCAGGAGAGACCCCACAATGAGCAAGAACAAAAGAGAGAAGAGTCGCGTGGAAAACGGAGGGGAGGGGACTGCCGGGGAGACGGACGAATCAGCCACGAGTCGGTTGCTTTCGTTTGGCGTGGATCAGCATCAGGTTACGAAGATACACGAAGGTGCCGATGCCTTGGCCGGCAATAAACACCGGGTCTCGGCGATAAACGGCATACGACAACACAATGAGTCCCCCGGCCAGGCTCATGTACCAGAACGCAAGGGGCATTTGACTTTCGGCGCGTCGTTCCGACGCGATCCATTGAATGATCCAACGAGAAAAAAACAGGCTTTGTCCGAAAAAGCCGATGCCCAACCAGACGCTCTCCACCAGCGTCAGATTGGCGATGTAGGCGCTCACGTCGGACAGGAGTTCGCTCATCACGAATCCCAAGGGTCAGCCAGGCGGGCGAAAAGGTCGGAGTGATTCACTTCGGGTTCTGTGACGGGAAGTCGGAAGCCTCAATCTGCTCATCAACGATAGTGTAGCGAAAGCAGCGTCGTTGCATCCATCTGACCGCGAAGAGATCGTACAATCCCGCAATGAGGCGATTGCCGATGCCGTATTTGGAAGACCCATGGGCACGCGGGAAATGGTGAACCGGAACTTCCGTGACGGAAAACCCGTGCATCTTGGCAAGGGCAGGGAAAAACCGGTGCATGTTGTGAAAGAGAGCCATGCGTTCAATGACCGTCCGCCGAAACAGCTTGAAGGAGCATCCGGTATCGTGAACGCCGTCGCGAATGACGGCGTGGCGAACCAGGTAGGCGACGCGTGATGAGAGCCGTCGAAGAACGTTGTCCAGCCGTTTCTGACGGCGTCCGCACACCAGGTCGTAGTCCGCGATCAACGGCAGCAGTGTCGTGATGTCTCCGGGATCGTATTGCAGATCGCCGTCCAACGTGGCAATCAAGTCGCCCTTGGCGTGGCGAAACCCCGCGTCAAAGGCCGCGGTTTGCCCGTGGTTTCGATCAAAGTGCAGGCAACGCACCTCCGGCACGTGTCGGCTGATCTCATCAAGGATGGCCGAACTCCCATCAGTGCTCCCGTCATCCACGTACACGATTTCAAACGGAGCGCGTTGCGATTGTTCGAGGGTTCCCAACACCTTGGTGAGTTGATTGGTCAAAGGCTGGAGGTTGTCGCGCTCATCTTTGATGGGAATCACGACGGAGAGCCAAGGGTGGCGGTCATGCGTCATAAGCGTGTGTTGGCCGGTGAGTTCAGCGTTAGTGCAGGATGTCAAGGACAATGATCGTTTCGGAACGGTCTGTCGCTTACGCGATCGCCCCGCGCCCGGTTCAAGCCGCATTCAAGGTTGTCACGACGCTCAACGGGCATTCTACTCAATCACCTTGTCTTGACTCAAGAATCAACAAATCTCTAACATGTATGACATGGCCCTTCATCGTGAATTCACCTACTACCGAATGAATCAGAAGGCCTTGGTCCGTCGCTACAAGGGAAAATACCTTGTCATTGTAGGGGAAAAGGTCGTCAGTGACCACGAGACGGAACTCGAAGCCTATCTTTCCGCAAAAGCCTCCCGTCCCGTCGGGACGTTTCTCATTCAGCATTGCCTGCCCGGGAAAGAGAGTTACACGCAAACTTTCCATTCTCGCGTCACGGTTCAATAGCGTGCATTGAGCGCGAAATACCGCAACAAAGCAGCCTTAGCTTTTACCACGTATGGACGTGAATACCTTCAGGCGTTAGTGAACGATGTCTGGGTGAGCGAAGCGTTTGACCCTGTCGTCAAAACGGAGTCGTCCCCACAACGAGTGCGATATAAGGCTCTTTGGGACACGGGAGCGACCAACACCTGCATTACTCATCAAATTGTGACAGACCTCGGATTGCAACCGACCGGGAGAGCTATCGTGTCGGGTGTGCATGGCCAACGGGAAGTCTCGACGTACCTCATTAACATTATTTTGCCGAACCAAGTGGGCATTGGAACACTGAGAGTTACGGAAGCTGAAATCAGTCAGGCCGACGTGCTCATTGGGATGGACGTGATCCGACACGGTGATATGGCAATTTCAAATTGTAACGGCCGAACGATTTTTAGTTTTCGTGTCCCATCCATTGAAGAAATTGACTTTGTAAGAGAGATCAATAAAACCAAGCCCAAGGGTATTTCGAGAACGGCGTCAACTGATGAATTGAAGAAAAAGAAAAACCGCAGGAAAAAGGAAAAACAACGCAATAGAAAAAGATAAGCCGTTGCTCCAAGAAACGAATGTCAGACTCGAACGCGGCCCGCTCCCCGTTCAGGCGTTCGGAGTCACCGTGAAGTGCAACGTGCCCATGCGGGTGACGTCGTTAGCTTCAAATCCTACGAAAATGTCGATGCGGTAGCGTCCCGGAATCCAGCCGTCTTCAAACGGCGCGAAAAACTTGAGGTATCCGCTCTCATCTTCCGGTGCGAGAGAGGCCGTATCTTCATCGAAGAAGCGGTCACCGGATAAACCGGGCACTTGTTCAGGAAAGAGACGTCCGATCACGTGATACGAGCTATAGTGCTTAAACACGCGAAAGACGACGTGTACGGCCAAGGTATCGGGAGAGAATTCGTCCGTTGGATGGATCGGGCGATAGAGGTTGCCGCGCCGAAACTGTAACGCCTCTTCAAAGTCTTCAGCCAACGTCACGTGCAAAAAAAGCCCGCCGGGAGTGGCGTCGAGAGAACCAGCCGAATCAGAGTTCGGCGTCTTATAGTAGTCCAGGGGATCGGGAACCGTTTCCTCCGGATTCGGAGGGATCGTATCGAACTGCGAAAAACCGTGCTGAGACTCGTTAGGCCCAAAAGGAGCCGGCCCCCCCTGGGCCAACACCTGACTCGAAAGGCACAGGAAGAACAAAACACCGTACAAATGAGCGAAACTCTGCCGTAGCGGCGCCATCTCATGGCGCCTTCCTCCCACCAATTTGATCATTCTTCCCGCAGCCACGTCGATTTATATTTTAACCAAACTCTGCCGTAGCGGCACCATCTCATGGTGCCTCCCTCCAGAGAAGCAGAGACATACCTTATCGCGCCTTCTCCAGGCCGCATGAGATGCGGCCCTACGGATTAATTTCATGAGATGTGGCCCGACGGGTTAATTTCATGAGATGTGGCACGACGGGTTAATTTCGTAACACGTCATAAAACTGCTCGCAATCTATCCGGTCAACAATGGGGTTATTCACAATGTACCGGCGAATCTTATTGAGGGCGACTTCATTTCGAATGACGTGATCATAATAATTGGACTGCCATATAGAATGACCCACTCCCCATGCCCGCGTTACCCACGACTTAAATACCTGAATGACCTGACCAAGCGATGTATTCGACGATTGAAAAACAAAAATGACGTGCAGGTGATTCGGCATCACCACGGCCTGATCGATTGAGACCCCGGAGAAAAATTGAGGAATTTGTTCCATTTTTTGTTGAACAAGGCCTTTGGCTTTAGAGGTTGCAAACCATGGCGTTCTATTCTTCGTACAAATGGTCACAAAATAGTACCCGTTTTCCCGGTAATCATAGTGACGTAATCGAAGGCGTTGTCGATGTCGAAATCGGAAGCGTTTGTCCAAACCATCTGAGCCAGTCGTCATTGTTGTAGCCTCGGAAACCTACAAATGTAGGGCCGCCTCTCATGCGGCCTCGGAACCCAGGCGCCCTGAGATGGCACCCTACAATTCTACGATTCTGCAAATGTAGGGCCGCATCTCATGCGGCCTTGGAACTTGGAACCCAGGTGCCATGAGATGGCACCCTACGATTCTATGATTCCGCAAATGTAGGGCCGCATCTCATGCGGCCTCGGAACTACAAATGTAGGTGCCGTATCTCATACTGCCTCGGAACCCAGGTGCCCTGAGATGGCACCCTACAATTCTACGATTCTACAAATGTAGGGCCGCATCTCATGCGGCCTTGAAAACTCCCTTTGTGTCATCTGAACCGGGTGTCATTGTCGGTAGACCCGGAACCCAGGTGCCCTGAGATGGCGCCCTACGATTCTATGATTTTACAAATGTAGGGCCGCCTCTCATGCGGCCTTGGAACCCAGGTGCCATGAGATGGCACCCTACGGTTCTACGATTCTACAAATGCAGGGCCGCATCTCATGCGGCCTTGGAACCCAGGCGCCCTGAGATGGCACCCTACGATTCTATGATTCCGCAAATGTAGGGCCGCATCTCATGCGGCCTTGAAAACTATACCAGGCACAGACGTTCCTTGCGAGGCACAAAATGCCTTTGTTAAAATCCGCTCCCTTTGTGTCATCTGAACCGGGTATCATTGTTGGTAGACCCGGAACCCAGGCGCCATGAGATGGCGCCCTACGATTCTACAAATGTAGGGCCGCATCTCATGCGGCCTTGGAAACTCTGGATAGCATAACGAGGGATGGAGGTAAGGTGGCTCACGTTGAGGAACAGGAAGAAGCGTTACCGCAAGTATTAGGCGAATTTGCGCCGGTTGACGTCTGGCAGCAGCATATGAATACCCTGTTCTATGGTCTGCGAGGGCAACGCGTCCGGGAACTCTATCAAACCTTTGCCGCGGCGGATTATCGCTTAGGGTATGCGTTGGCAACGGATTACGTCCAACGGGCCCTCCGGCGCCACAACGCCAAACCTGAGAACGCGGACGTACCGCTCACCATTATGGAATGGGGTGGGGGCAATGGAAACTTAGCCGCGTGCTTTCTGGATCGGGTGAAGGCCCTGGATCATGACGCGGTGCTCTATCCGCGCCTGACGTACCTGCTCATGGATGCCTCAGAAACGGTGCTCGAAAGCGCCAAGGCGAACGCGGACTTGGCCAACCATCACGATCGCGTCCAGTTCATGCACGCCACCGTCAAGGAATTAGAACGCTTCACCGATGGATCAGTCGATCGAATTCTGTGCAATGAATTGTGGAGCGAGTTGCCGACTAAACTCGTGCTGCGAAAAGCCGGAGAGGTGCAAGAAGAACACCTCCGCCCGAACTTGAAAGAAACCAGACTCAACGACTTTCCCGATTGGGCCGGGTTGGTGCAACACTTCAATAAAGCCGACGTCGCGAACCTCAAGCCATTGCCGGAGTTCCTGGACGACATCGTGTGGGAGCGGGAATATCACCCCATTGAAGCCAAGGAACTTCCTTTTCGCCGACTCATCACCGATGTTCTGCACCGCGTTGATGAAGAAGTCCTCATCCCCGCCAACGTCGGAGCCGCGTCGTCCCTCAAAGAAGCGCAGCGGCTGATGGCGCCCGACGCCCTGGGCTTCAGCAGCTTTGACGCGGGCACCGCGGATGAAGCCGTCCTGAATGATCCCGAAAAACCCTGCTACACCGTGCTGGGCGGGCAATGGAGTTTCATGGTCAACGTGGCGCTGTTGGAAGAGGTGGCGAAACAAGTTGGCGCGCGACGGGTCTCGGTCGAGCCGCAAAAAGAATTCATCGGACGAAATCTGGGGGCCAAGGTCATGAGCCTGATGGACGTGCTCGCCTCCCATCCCAACGTGCCGGAGGGTGAACCATGGAAAGTCGATCAATTAATTCTGAACACGATGGCCGTGCTGAATGCCGGCGGGTACACCAGTCCCTATGAACGGACGCTGGAATTTCCGATTGATCCCGGGACGCCTGATGACGCACGACGGGAGTTACAACGGCTGCTCGCGGGACTCAACCGGCACGGGGTGCCGGATACAGTGGCCTACGTGACCGAACAAGAAATCATGAACGTCGCGGACCAACTGGAAACGTTCGGATACGACCGACGCACCATACACGCCGCGTTGACCGCCCCACCGCAGCCCGTGGATTATTTCCATTTCCACATAGCCGCCGCATAACAACACGTCGAAACTGCATCATCCTATGCCTGAATACAAAAAATCTGGAGTTACGCCATCCCATGCCACCAGCCACGGGTCACAGGTCACCGGCCACGGGTCACCGACCACAGGTCACCAGCCACAGGTCACCGGCCACGGGTCACCGACCACCGGCCACTGTCCTATCATCCTGTCCCCCCTCTGTCATTCTGAGCGAAGCGAAGAATCTCATGCGTCTCATGCCCAATCACCCCCCTTCCCTTCAGCAATCTCAGAACGGCCATACGGTCGGAGCAACGTGGCGTGGCAACCAATTTTTACTAGATTTCTTGATAACGTCCTGTTACACTGCCGCAACGTGGTCGGAGGCCGTATGGCTTCAGGACCGGAATATTACCTTTTCATGAGGGTCAAAGCATGATTGGTTCCTTCGGGTGGATGGAATTACTCCTCATCCTGTTTATCGTCCTCATTATTTTCGGGGCCGGAAAAATCCCCCAGCTCGGAGAAGGTCTGGGAAAAGCCATCAAAGGATTCAAAAAATCCATCAACGAGCCGGAGGCCATGGACGTGACGCCCCAAGAAGACGCGAACGTGGGGGCCGGAACGCCGCCGCCACCTGGCCAGATCAACGAGCCGATGACCGCGCAACCGGTCGCGCCGCCGCCGGCCGGGCAACCGGTGCAACAGCCGACGCCCCAGGCGCAACCCGAACCGCAAGCGCAAGAACCCCGGCAGGCCTGACCTCGTCGAGACGGAGAGACGGAGACAAACAATGTTTGGCCTCGGCGCAATGGAAATCCTGATTATTCTCGTCATCGCCTTTCTCCTGTTCGGACCGAAAGAATTGCCGGAAATCGGCAAGCAAGTGGGAAAAGCCGTCAAAGGGTTCAAAGAAACCGCGGATGACTTGAGACAACAAGTAGAACCCGAGATCAACATGATTCAACAAGAAGTGAAAATGGTGGAGCAAGACTTCGAGTCATCCATGAAAGAAGCAGAAGCCACCATCAAAGGAGCCGGAGAATCAGCCACCACCAGCATCAACGAAAACTCAAAACCCACGTAAACCTGCTCATGCCGCAAACCGTAGGGCAGCACCTCATGCCGCCGGTCGTGACAGATTGTAGGGCGGCATCTCATGCCGCCGGTCGTAGCAAGTCGTAGAGCCGGTTGTAGTCGTAGCCGCACAGTAAAAGGTCGCAATCGTATCCACAGTGAAAAGCCACCGTACCGAAAATTCATCACTCCATAATCGAAACGATGTATTTTTCACACGATCTTCGACGGTCATGACGAGCAAAACGGCAGGCAGTGACAAAAAAAAACAATAAATCCAACCTCTTGCAATTTAGAATGGTTTTGGCATAAACTTCGCATTTATATTTTCACGAGTGATGAAAAATAGCCTTCATAAAGAAGAACGAAAACCAAAAAACTTTGAGGCAACTCAATCTAAAAAAGGAGGTGGGAACATATCAGAAAAATTTTTGGGAAGTGCAGGAACGGCGCCATCGCATGGCGTTTTTCTTTTGTTGAGATAGAGACAAAAAGATTTTTCTGACGAAGTGTCATGTCCCGCTTCTGACAAAAGGGACACGGAAGAAGTAAGGAATAGCGAATATTGATGGAGACAGCAAAGGAGCTGGCTCAGGGGGAATCATCTACAGGAGGAGTACTATGAAAGGATTAACAGCGACAATCAAATGGACCACGACAGCGGCCCTGCTCGCAACGATGACGGCCGCTCCGGCGTTGGCCGAGAAAACCACGCCGGCGACGGGTAAGAATTCGGCCGTACCGGCAGTGCCGCGTGCGATTCCGGATCTCATTCCGTATCACAAGTTCGATCCACCCAAAAGCAAACTCTTCGACATCAGTAAATTGACCATTTCCGGCGACCTTCGCGTCCGGCCGGAATTCAGAAATAACAACAACTTTGGCGCAATGAGGCCCAACGGAACAGCAAATAAGGCCAATACGTTTTTCGTCCAGCAATGGACCCGCTTAGGCTTCAACTATTCCGTTTCGCCGGACGTGACGTTCTTCTTCCAAGCGCAGCACTCCAAGAATTGGGGGCGTGCTGACGGGCTTGACGCCAATAGCACCGATGCGAATGTCTTCGCCCGGCAGGCCTTCATGTTGGTTCGGAACTTCATGGTGCCGAACCTGACCGTGAAAGCCGGACGGCAGTTGGTGGTATGGGGCAACCATCGCATGTTCGGACATTTCGACTGGAACAACGTCGGATGGTCCCACGACGGCCTGACCGCCAACTACAAGATCAACAAAATGGCCAACTTCCAAATCGGTTGGTTGCGGACAGATGAGATGAACTGTAGCTCTGTGACCTCAGGGGGATGCGGTGGAACCAAAGCTACTGACGATGCTGATGTGGTGTATGTCCGGCTCCCCATGAAAGTGATGGGCCTGGTACTGGAGCCCACCTACATCTGGCATAGCAGTGGGACGGGTCATCCTACCAGTGGGTCGCTTGGCCCTCGACCCTCTGAGCAATCCCGGCACACCATCGGCGGTCGGGCAGTCAAGAAGATGCCTCTGGGCGGTGCTCGCTTGGATGCCACGGTTGAAGGCTACTACCAATTCGGGAAAATAGGGCTTACGGATAACGAAATTAATGCGGTTGAGAGTTTGTTCGGTCTGACTGTTCCACGGGGCCGGTTCATGGATATCTCAGCTTATGCCTTCCATATTGATGCGGGTGTGACCCTGCCGGTGCCTATGCAGCCTCGTCTGGGTGTGGAATACAACACGGCTTCTGGTCTAAAAGACAATAATAATAATAAGTGGGGAGGTTTTGATCAATTGTATCCCACCAACCACATTCACTTCGGGTACATGGACCGCATGTCCTGGAAAAACATGAATCACTATTCCGCGGGGCTTCAGTTGCGGCCGAACAAGGACAGCCACTTGGAAGTGACTGGACATTTCTTCTCTCGCAAGGAAGCAACTGACGCTTGGTATGGTGCTAACCAAGCTATTGCTCCTCAGGGGAATCCATATTCAGTGGACGCGAACGGAAATACAGTCGTAAATACGGAAAAGGATATAGGCAAAGAAATTGATGTGGTCTACACGCATTTCTTCACCCCGGGCAACCATGTCGGTTGGCAAATCGGTGGCGGTGTCTTTTTCCCGGGTGACTTCGTCGATATGCAGGTCGGTGGGGACGCTTCCAAACAAACCTGGGGCTACACCCAACTGTGGGTGAACTTCTAAGAGTATCTCCCCCAAGGAGGAATCAATCCTCCCTCCCATCCCCGCTGAGGCTCACCCCTCAGCGGGGATTTTTTTACCCCATCAAAATGTCCCTCCCATCCCTCCCGAACAACCTGCCGTAGGGCGCCATCTCATAGCGCCTCTTCCCATGCGGTGGCCGTTCCAGGCAGCATGAGATGCTGCCCTACAGTTGTAAGATCGCAGCATCGTAGGGCGCCATCTCATGGCGCCTCTTCTTCCAAACGGCAGCCGGTCCAGGCAGCATAAGCCGCTGCCCTACAGTCGTAGAATCAGAGCATCGTAGGGCGCCATCTCATGGCGCCTCTTCCAGGCGGCGGCCATTCCAGACAGCATAAGCCGCTGCCCTACAGTCGTAGAATCAGAGCATCGTAGGGCGTCATCTCATGACGCCTCTTCCCAAGCGGCAGCCATTCCAGGCCGCATGAGATGCTGCCCTACAGTTGTAAGATCGCAGCATCGTAGGGCGCCATCTCATGGCGCCTGTTCCCAGGCGGCGGGCGGTCCAGGCAGCATGAGATGCTGCCCTACAGTTGTAAGATCGCAGCATCGTAGGGCGTCATCTCATGACGCCTCTTCCCTTTTGCCGTCTGCTGCCCCACCGTCGGTGTCATGACGTTGCAGAAGTTTCTATAAGCGTGATAAAAGAGCTTATGGCCGTTGACGTCAAACAGGTAATCCAGGAACTCATAGTCCCCGAACTTCGTGAAATCAAATCCGAAGTGAAAGGCCTTCAGATTGAAATCAAACGGCTGGATGAGAAAATCGACGCCCAAGGTGCTAGGTTTGACGACAAACTCTCGTCATTTCGTAACGAAATGCTGTCAGAATTTCGGAGACTGGACGAGAGAGTCGATTTGACCGTCCACGTCCGGGAACGACTGGTGTCGCTGAAACCCCCTATGGCAGCTTACGAAAATCGGAACTAAATCGACGTGACGTTCACGATCACCCCCATCCCCGCTGAGTCTCACCCCTCAGCGGGGATTTTTTACGTGGCCCTTCTGATTCCGTCGCTGCAGCATCTGTCCGTGAGCATGTGAAGTGAGTACCCGGGAACAAAATGAGCGAAAGTTCTCAAACTGGGAAATTCGCGATGGCGGAGGAAGAACATATTGGCTCAACGTTGAGGGTCGGCAAGGTTGGACCGCTCGCTACGTGAAAGAGGTTGACGCAGATGAAGTCACCGTGCGATTTTATCAGGAAATATACGATGCAATGGGAACACTCGTTGAAATCCATTACAAATATCCCATTGATTATGGTCATCAAAAGGTCGGAGAAGGAAGGAAATGATTACTCGACAGACCGTTGTTGATAAGCTCACCTCCTATTTGCACCAGGAGTGTTCGCTGTCCAATCTCGTGACGTGGGCGGAAACCGCCCTCATGGAAGGTGAATTTGACCATAACCATTTCAGCGACATTCGTGACGTTGTGGCTAAATTGGGAATCGCTGACGTCCGAGCATTCGGCCTGACTTGGGATGATTGCGAACAATTGCTCCAGCGATTAGGCTATTCCGCACGTATCCATATTGAAGCCACGTGACAATCCCCATCGCCGGCGCCATAAGCTTGCAGAAATGTTTACAAGTTTGGCGCTTCCCGTTACGTCGAATTCGGCCAATCATGAATCCCGCCTCTGTTGAACTCTTCCTCCGTTGAACCCTTCCTCTGTTGAACCCCTCTTCTGTCATTGATCCCCTCCTCTGTCATTCTGAGCCGAAGGCGAAGAATCTCTCTCCATACAAACAAGCCCGTTTCCTCAACAAACAGATTCTTCACTTCGCCCCTGCCGCAGATGCCGGGAGATTGCAGACATTTTTATAAGTATGATAAAAGAGCTTATGGCCGTTGACGTCAAACAGGTAATCCAGGAACTCATAGTCCCCGAACTTCGTGAAATCAAATCCGAAGTGAAAGGCCTTCAGATTGAAATCAAACGACTGGAGGAAAAAATTGATCTGCAAAGCACCAGACTGGATGAAAAAATCGACGCCCAGGGTGCCAAATTTGATGACAAGATAGAAGCATACGGCGCCAAACTTGACGACAGAATTTCTTCACTTCGTAACGAAATGCTGTCGGAATTTCGGAGACTGGACGAGAGAGTCGATTTGACCGTCCACGTCCGGGAACGACTGGTGTCGCTGGAAACCCGTATGGCAGCTTATGAAAATCGGAACTAAACCGGCTTGACGTTCACGATCACCCCCATCCCCGCTGCGGCTCACCCCTCAGCGGGGATTTTTTTACCCCATCAAAATGTGCCTCCCATCCCAGCACCGTAGGGCGCCATCTCATGGCGCCTCTTCCCAGGTGGCGGGCGGTCCAGGCAGCATGAGATGCTGCCCTACAGTAAGATCGCAGCATCGTAGGGCGTCATCTCATGGCGCCTCTTCCCAGGCGACGGCCGTTCCAGGCAGCATGAGCTGCTGCCCTACAGTTGGAGAATCATAGAATCGTAGGGCGCCATCTCATGGCGTCTCTTCCAGGTGGCGGGCGGTCCAGGCAGCATGAGCTGCTGCCCTACAGTTGGAGGATCGCAGCATCGTAGGGCGCCATCTCATGGCGTCTCTTCCAGGCGACGGCCGTTCCAGGCAGCATGAGCTGCTGCCCTACAGTTGGAGGATCGCAGCATTGTAGGGCGTCATCTCATGGCGCCTCTTCTCAGGTGGCGGGCGGTCCAGGCAGCATGAGCTGCTGCCCTACAGTTGGAGGATCGCAGCATTGTAGGGCGTCATCTCATGGCGCCTCTTCTCAGGCGGCGGGCGGTCCAGGCAGCATGAGCTGCTGCCCTACAGTTGTAGAATTATAGCATTGTAGGGCGCCATCTCATGGCGCCTGTTCCAGGCGGCGGGCGGTCCAGGCAGCTCAGAATGACAGCCATCGTCCATTTATGACGATTGCTTTTGGCAGTCGCCATGATTCACGGTTTCATCGATTTCCGTTCCACGTAGCTCAACGCGGCTCGGGTGAGCAGCCCGGACCGGGTTTCTCCTTCTCGGGCCGCAGCCTCATCCACGATTGTCAGCACGCGCGCCGGCACTGTAATGTTGACCCGCTTGGCCCGGCTTGTCAGCTTTGAAACGTCGACGTTGGCGAGTGCCCAGGTCCCGTCCTGATAGCTTTCGCTGGTTTGGTGTGTTTCAAGCGGGAGTTGCTCAGGGATCGGTTCACCGTCCATCAGTAAGCCTTCGAGATGACAGGCAATAGCTTCGTCAACGGATTCGATGGCCTCTTCGAGCGTATCCCCGGCAGAAAAGCAGCCGGGAAGATCCGGTACGGTGACCCCGTACCCGCTCTTCTCGTCTTTGTGAATCACGACTGAAAATCGCATCAGCGGTCCTCCCATGTCCATTGGGCTTGTCGATAAATGTTGCGCAACGTCCCCATCGGAATATCCTTGGCTGGATGCTTGACCGTCACCCGTCCGGGCTTCTTGGGGTGAGTGAACTGGTGGTGGCTCCCCCGCATGTTCCGCAGTACCCAGCCATCCTGCTTCAGTTTCCGAATGATGTCGATGCTCTTCATTATGCGCATTATACACACTAATTGAAATGTAGTCGACTATTAGTGATTAGACCATGGACTAAAACCAGGCTATTGTGAAAGGGGGATACTGGCTTCAGGGGCGGTGGCGGGGAGCATGGGGGTGATCTCGGTCGTGGCACTGACGTCGTTCAGGAATTCTCCGACCGTGATCGTGCCGTTGTCATCGGCATCCGCCCGCCCGAAGAGTCCGGCCAGAACGGCGGCTCGATCGCCTGTTTCACGTCTGCGGATTTTGCGAATCTGGATCACCTGGGTTCCATTGTGATCGGATTGGGGAAGTCCCGTGGTCCATTGAGTCGGCGCAGCTTCGTCGAATCCGGTGCCGCCGGTCACGCGCAACGGCGTCACGGGTGCGTCAAGGATCAGCAGGGTTAACCGGTTGTCGAGTTCGGCCAGAATGCGTTGAAGCGCACGCAAGGAAATCAGGCGTGCGGCCGTGGCGTTCGGGGAGCCCTCAAAGGGCACCAGATACACTTCCCCTGTCTCGGGGTGATTCAGGGCTTGTCCTGAAAAATAGAAGATGAGCACGCCGTCTTGTCCTAATCGTCGCCGGCTCCACGTGAGCAGGGTTTCTTCGATATCCGTTCGGGTCGCTCGGGAGCCTTCCAGGATTCGAATGGTTTGATCCGTAAACAATCCGGTCGTTTGAAGCGTCTGCGTCAAAGCCGCTACTTGGCCCCGTCTGGTCCGGTAGGCGCCGGGCCACGTGTCGCGATACTGATCCATGCCGACCAGAACGGCGAAATAGTCGGTTTTTTTTCCCGCTTTCTTGAGTCCGGGGACGGGGGACATCCTCCCGACGTCGGCACGTGGCGTTGAGTGCCCGCTTCCCGGTTGAAGGGTTGCAAGAATTCTGTGAGAGCCGACGGCTGATCCGTCTCCGGGATTCACCGACACCGTCAGTTCGCCGTTTTGCGTCGGCACCGCGACCGGCATTTTCCCTCGAATCTCAGTGGTTTTTGTCTCGCCCGGTTGACACGAGCCGACGGAAACGGGAATGGGGGTGATAGTGGTGAATGCCTTCACGACCGCGGGGGTCCCCGTCAGATCAATGGTCACGCCCTCCAAAAGGGTTTGGCCGGTATTCGTGATCTCAACGTGCAACGAGATCACTTCTCCGGCGTCGAGCACGAGATTGTTGTTTTCATCTTTCAGCATGGTGCGGAATTTCAACGTGGGCCGTACCGGCTGCGAATTCAGCGTGGAGCCTGCCGGCCGCGAAGATGGTTGAGATTGGCGAACCGCGGTTCGGGGTTGGCGAGGAGTCACGGCTTGGGCCGTCTGTTGTTGCGGAACCGGTTGGTTGAGTAATTCCGGTACGATGCTCGCCATTTGTCCGGCGAGTTGAATGGCGGCGCTGACGATGAGGTCATCGTATCGCCCCGTTGTGCAGGAGACGGATTGGCCGGTCAGGGCCGGGGTCCAGATGCTCACTTGTTCGTTGTAATTCAACGGTTGTCGTGCTAATGCGTTTCCATTGGCGTCAAGGTACACGGCTTGCAGTTGCAGATCGACGAACGCGATGGCGTTTTCTTCGTCGGCCATGCTCGTTGCGGATTGAAAGGATTGCTTCACGAGTTGGATCTGCACCGTGACGTCGGCGGTTTGTGATGCCTGGACGGCTTGTCCCGTTCCTGCATACGCCGTGACGGATTGAAACTGTTCGTGTCCCACTTGCATGAACGCTTGGGGGATGAGTTCCCCGCTCTGGATGGTGTAGGGGAGTCCGCAGGCGTTCACTTCCAACGTGGCCTCTGTCACGCTGGAGTCAAACGCATAGACCACGGACACGGGGAGCGTGGGATTCGGCTGTTCTTCTTCACCGAATCCAAGCCTCGGCATGCTGATGTCCGGCCAACTGATATCGGGCATACTGATGTCCGGCATACTGAATTTTCCGCACCCGCTTACGCTCAGGAGGACAACGATGACGAGGACTCCGAACCGGAGAGTGTTTCTGACTCCATCCATGCCCGTAACTTACCGCATGGTCATTCCTGGTGCAACTGACTCGATTTTGAGCCGACACAGTCTTCGCTTTGAGGCTTGGGGCAGGCCGGGGGGGGGGTCGCTGCCGCTATCTTGTGCGGATCAAATGTGAAAAAATAGAGTGTTGTTCCCTCTCTCTTGTGCGGCTTCGGCGAAGCGGTTGACACGGGATTGTCAAAGGAGGCCAACGATGAGACCGTTTGGACTGGTTATGACGGGGGGGCTGGTGCTTGTGTGTGCGGTCGGTTGTACGGATGGATGGCCGCAAGCCCGTCTCGATGTGTATCTGAGTCCTCAGCAGATACAAGAGACCCGCGTTTCCCCCGTTGGGGAAATCCGGGAAGGCCCGATAACAGCCGGCCTTTGGGTGCTCAATGATACGGGGGCTCCGGATTCTGCTCCGAAACTTTCAGAAGCTTCCTTTGCCGCGCTGACCGAACACGTGCAGAGTCAATTGATACATTCCGTTCCCATTGAAGTGGTCAGGATTACGCGTGCCCCGAATCCGGCAACCTTGAGATCGAATTTCGCTATGCCTCTTCAATGGGGAAAAGAGCATCAGGTCGATTACCTCATCATGGCCATTCTGTCGAGTACCGAAATTGAGGTGCCGGAACGATTTCCCTGGCGAGGGTCTTCCCCGGGAGCCATCGGACGTGGATTACTGTCAGGGTATCGGGCGGAAAACCTGGCACTTGCCGAATTGGCGTTGGTCAACGTGCTCACCGGACACGTGTTGGTCCGCGTGAACGGCTATGCCTGGGCTTCGTTGGACCGGCTGGACATGCCCCTTGAGTCCAACGTGTACCCGGTGGTGCGACGAAACCTGGAAGATCCCCCTGTGTATCCCGAGAAGGAAGAAGACGCTCATGACGTCATGCGAGCGGTCGCCGGTCATGACGCCGTGAATCAGGCGGTGATGCGTTTGAAAGCCGCGTGGCCTGAAGTACTTCGGACCGTCGCGGCGCCTAGCGATAATTGACGAACTGCAAATCGATGCCGAAGTCCCGTTGTTTGAGAAATCCAATGACGGCTTGCAGTTCATCCTTGTTTTTGCTCTGCACGCGGACGTGATCGCCTTGAATGTGTGCTTGAGCTTTGAATTTTTTCTCCTTGATTGTCTTCACGATGGCTTTGGCTTTTTCGTCCACGATACCGTTTTGCACGGTAATGGTTTGCCGGACGGTTCCCCCCAAGGCCTGCTCGACTTTGCCGTAGGTGAGGGCTTTTAACGACACGCTCCGTTTCACGCATTTCCCCTTGAGGATGTCAAGGACGGCCTTAAGCTTAAACTCGTCGTCTGCCGCTACTTCTATCATGGCGTCGGCATCCTTGAAGATGACTTCGGATTTGGATCCTTTGAAGTCAAAGCGTTGGCCGATTTCCTTCATGACTTGATTCACCGCGTTTCGGACTTCCTGCACGTCGACCGTGGACGTGACGTCAAATGAGTATGTCTCCGCCATTATTCCTCCTCCTTCATGCCTGACGCGGCACACGGCCGGCACCGTGCGTGTCCCGTGCCCGAGCAGGCATGTCGCCGCGCCGCATTAACAACACTTTCCTGCCGGGATCTGAATGCCTTCCTCATCCACAATTTCCGTGCTGATGTACGGCTGCTTCAAAACAAGGTATCCGTACCATTTCATCATGCTTTCGGTCAGGACAATCAATGCCAGGACCGCAACCACCCCCACCAACGCCGCGTTGAGCGACATGGTCACGAGTACCACGAAGTCCGTTGCCGCGTGTGCCTTCTCTAAAAAGATCCACCACAGTTCGTAGCATCCCGTTAAGGTAATGATGCCCACGAACGCCATCGGAACCGCCGTGACCCAGAGGAATCGGGCTTTTCCCATTTTGATCAGCAGCGTCGTGCCGATACACAACGCTAAGGTCCCCAATAATTGATTGGCTGCGCCGAACATGGGCCAGATCGTTGAAATCGTGCCGGTTTCGATTAAAAATCCCCACGCCCCGACCACCAGCGCGCTACAGACCAGGACGCCGGGCATCCAGTTGATGTGACGAAGCGGCGCATAAAAGCGCCCTCCCATTTCTTGCAGCAGATATCGCGCCACCCGCGTTCCCGCGTCAATGGTGGTCAAGATAAAGAGGGCTTCAAACAGGAGCGCAAATTGATACCAATAGGCCATGAATCCGGCCATGCCCGGCAGTGCGGAAAAAATCCAGGCCATGCCCACGGCCAGGGAGACCGCTCCTCCCGGTCGCCCGGACACGTCAACGCCGACGAGTCGAGAGAGTTCATGAACGTGTTCCACGGGGAATCCCATGGCGGCCAGTGCCTCTGCCGATAAGCGGGTATTGATGGCAAAAAAATCGCCTGGGATGAGCAGCGCCGCCGAGATGAGGGCGACCACTCCTACGAAACTCTCCAACAGCATGGCGCCATAGCCCACCATGGCTTGAGATTCACGGGCAATCATTTTCGGCGTGGTTCCCGAGGAGACCAGGGAGTGAAACCCTGAAATGGCCCCGCACGCGATGGTGATAAACAGAAAGGGAAAGATGGGCCCGGGGATAATCGGACCTCCCCCGTCAATAAATCCGGTGATTCTCGGCATGTGGACGTCGGGAGCCAGGATGACCACGCCGATCGCCAGCAACCCGATGACCCCGAGTTTCATGAAGGTCGAGAGGTAATCCCGGGGAACCAGCAACATCCACATCGGCAACACCGACGCAAGCAATCCATATCCGGCCAACAGCCAGACGAGGGTGGTCCGGTCATAGGTGAACCAGATCGCCGCGTCTGAATGGGCCACGACGTTGCCCAGTCCGACGGACAGAAAAAGCAGCAGGATGCCGATGAGGGACATTTCTCCTACGCGCCCGGGTCGAACGTCATGATGATACCACCCCATGAACAAGGCAATCGGAATGGTCATGGCAATCGTAAACGTGCCCCAGGGGTTGTCCACCAAGGCGTTGACGACGGCAAGCCCGAGGCCTGCTAAAGCGACAATGACGATAAAGAGCACGGCGACGGCCGTGGCGGTGCCCGTCACCCATCCAATTTCCGCGCGCGCGATTTCCGGCAGGGAGCGACCGTTGCGACGCAGCGATCCGACGAGGATCACAAAATCCTGGACGGCTCCTGCGACCACCGCCCCGATTACGATCCACAGAAACCCGGGCAAAAACCCGAATTGCGCGGCCAACACCGGGCCTAATAAGGGACCGGCTCCGGCAATGGCGGCGAAATGGTGTCCGAACAGCACGTATTTATTGGCCGAATAATAATTGGTGCCGTCCTGAAGTCGAACGGCGGGCGTTTGCCGTTGATCGTCTAATTGCATGACGCGCCGGCTCAGAAATTGTCCGTAGAATCGATACGCCAGCACGTAAAAGCATCCGGCCGCGGTCACCAACCACAGCCCGTTGACTTTTTCCTCAGGGTTTATCAAGCCGGTCACAAATCCGAATGAGACCGCGCAGACGATTGAAAGGAGCACCCACACCATGGTCATGAACGTTTGCATGTTTGCTTTGCCGGCGGGGCTTCTCGATTGACGTCAAGCGTTTGATCGGGCATGCCGCCGACGGCGGATGCTCAGGGCGTTCCCATTGATGCCGGAGGCAGGACAAACGGAGGTTTGTCGAACTTGCGTCGAATGGCATTCATGGCTTGGAGGACCATGGGTTGCGTGAAGAGCCGACGTTCGATTTGTCGTTTCCCGGGAAAATTGAGTAAGGATATGCCGATCACCATGGTGAGTAATCCTTGTCCGGGGAGGACCAGCATCGCGATACCGGCCAGGAGAAACACGAGGCCGACCCCGTTTTTGACGACCACGCCGACGTGACGCAGCACTGGATGGTACTCGGCTAGCCACACGCGTTCGTCGTCATGAAGAAAATAATTAGCGGGCAGACGGACCACAATCACGGGAATCAGCAAAATGGTTCCGACAAACATCAGGGCTGAGATGATCGTCACGGCGATCAGGCCCTCTTGCGAGACCATGCCGATGAGGCCGTCATATAACGTCTGAATTGCGTCCATGCGATGATTCCTGCGCCTATCCATGGGGACATAGCATTTTTCAGGGAAATTCGACAAGCGTAGAAAAATTTTACGAACGTCGTTTACGAACGTCGTTCCGTTGGGTACTCTCCCCTGTCATCTCCTCTCCCTTGGGGATATCTTGTCCCCTGGCATCTCCTGTCCCCTTGCTCTATTCTGCCCCTTCTCATCTCCTCTCCCCTGTCATCCCGAGCGAAGCGAAGGATCTGCTTTTCTTTTTAACTCCAGGCTCGGCTGAACCCTTGCCCTGAGTTCGTCGAAAGGTTCAGGATGGCGGCAACGCGCGCCTCGCTCAGGACGGGCGCGTTGGTTTGAGGAAAGGAGCACGCGGGATGCCGAATTATTGGTTGATCAAATCAGAGCCGTCAGCGTTTTCCATTGATGATTTGGCACGTTCACCAGATAAGACCACCTGCTGGGAAGGCGTGAGAAATTACCAGGCGCGGAACTTTCTGCAAGCCATGGCCGTCGGCGATTTCGCCTTTTTTTATCATAGCCAGGCCGATCCGCCGGCCATCGTCGGCATCGTCGAGGTCGTGAAGGCTGCGTACCCCGATCATTTTGCCTGGGAAGCTCGACACAAATATTTCGATGAAAACAGTTCGAAACAGAACCCGCGGTGGGTGATGGTTGACGTTCGATTGAAGACGATTCTGCCGGCGCCGCTCTCGTTGGCACGCCTCAGAGGGGTGAAAGGGCTGGAAACCATGGAGTTGCTTCGAAAAGGTTCTCGCCTCTCCGTTCAACCGGTTCGGGAGAAAGAGTGGAAGTGCATTCTCCGGTTGTCTCAATCACGAGATTGAACGGCGACCGTTTGGAGATGGGGTTATTCGGCTTCCTGGTGGGGCAACACTTGGCGAAAAGGATGGACTTCGACTCGTTCAAACACTCCGTGGGTTAAATAGGGGTCGCCATTGGCGATCGTTTCTGCCTCCTCCATGGTTTGCGCTTCAATGATGACCAGACTCCCGGCTTTATCACTGAAGGGTCCGGCGCAGACCAACTGCCCCTGATTCCGGACGCGTTCAAGGTGTTGAAGGTGAGCCGGCCGATACAGTGGGCGCTTACTCTGGCCCTCAGGTCCGTCCCATCCAATAATGACGTATTTCATGGCTCCGACGTTAGCTCGTTCCTTTGGCCAAGGTCCGTCTGCCTTGGTACCCGTCATGGATTTCATGCCACCATTCGATGCGTTCTTCGCCGAGCTTCCAGCACAGATAGACGACGCGCTCTTCCATCAGATAGGGAAAATCGCATAAGCCCATTTCCAGATCCTTCACAATCACTCCCATTTCATGAATGTTTTTGAGGCTCTCATGAATCTCTTCAAGGGCTTTGATGTATCGAGGACCTTCAATGCTTCCTCCACCATAGTTGGCGTTGGCGCTGGCTTTTTTAATTTCTTCTTTGGTGTGAACCAGAATCGTTTTGCCTTTTTTGACTTTGGTCAGGTGAGTGACGAGGTGCGGTATCAGTTCCGTCGCCTCGGAAAGAGAGAAGATGCGGCCGTGGGAGAATGGTTCTTCGTGTTCTTCGTACCTGGCCATTGTCGATCGGGGCGTGATTCGTTTGAGTCGTGAACGATGCGCGTTTCCTGCGTCCCTTTCATGTATCACATTGCCATTGGCATCGCAAACTCATGGAGATGGGACGTTCATCGTTGCAGTGGCGACACTCTCCGGGCGAACGTTCGGTCACGGAATCTTCAAAAGGACTCTTGACAATACGCACGTTCATGGTATAGAGAGTGTCGTATACCCTCCACGTTGAAGAGGCAGTTACTTCTTTCCCACGCAACTTTTTCAAGTCCAGACGTTGTCAGTCCGGTTATTACGCAACCAAACGCCAACACGTATTGATCCAAAAACATTGTTCATTCGTTGTGTCATACATCGGGTTCTTTTTTGTGAAATGAAGTCATCCTCAGTAAACGAGCGTGATACGCGTCTTCTGTCGCGTATTCATCACGTTTCCGCGTGAAGGGTTTGAACGTCGAATCCGTCGGCACTCAGCAACGCCAGTCACTGCCGTTCATCACGTGATCATGCCGAGGACCGTCCCGGAAATCCGGTCAACGCCGGATTCCCGTTGTCGTTCGATGAACGGTTTCAAGGTATCGGGTGCAAGGGAATGGACGACGAACGAAGATAACCATGAAGAGGAAGAGGTGATGGTATGACGTTTCAGCATTCACTTGTGATACTCGTGACCGGACGGTCAAATCCTCCCGGTCACGCCATGACCCACCGTAGGAGAAAGATATGTATCTCGCCGAGTTAAAACAAAAATCTATTGGGGACCTTTCGGATCTGGCTCGTTCCTTAAAGATCGAAGGAGCCGCAAACCTGAGGAAACAAGAACTGATCTTTGCCATCTTGCAAGGACAATCCGAGAAGAACGGAGTCATTTTTGGAGAAGGCGTTCTGGAAACCCTGTCCGATGGCTTTGGGTTTTTGCGTGCGCCGGATTCAAATTATTTACCCGGCCCCGATGATATTTATATCTCGCCTTCACAAATCCGACGATTCGGCCTCCGAACGGGAGACATTATCTCCGGCCAGATTCGACCGCCCAAAGACGGAGAGCGGTATTTCGCCTTATTAAAAGTCGAAAAAATTAATTACGACGAACCGGAAATTCAGCGGGATAAAATTCTGTTCGACAACCTGACCCCGCTCTATCCCGACCAACACATTGAGATCGAGTTCGACCAGGAGGAGTACTGCACGCGGGTCATGGAATTGACCACGCCCATTGGCAGGGGGCAACGCGGGCTCATCGTGGCTGCTCCGCGGACGGGGAAAACCATGCTGCTTCAAGCCATTGCCCGTGCCATCTTGCACAATCATCCGGAGATTTTGCTGATTATCCTGTTGATTGATGAGCGCCCGGAAGAAGTGACGGATTGGCAGCGGCAGGTCAAAAGTGCTGAAGTAATCAGTTCCACGTTTGATGAACCGGCCCAGCGGCATGCCCAGGTCGCCGAGATCGTGATGGAAAAGGCGAAGCGGTTGGTTGAGCATAAACGGGACGTGGTGATTTTGCTTGACAGTATCACCCGGTTGGCTCGGGCCTATAATACGATTGCCCCGCCCAGTGGAAAGGTCCTCTCCGGTGGATTGGATTCCAACGCCTTGCAACGGCCCAAGCGGTTTTTTGGGTCGGCTCGGAACATTGAGAACGGCGGCAGCCTCACCATCCTGGCCACGGCCTTGGTGGATACCGGAAGCCGCATGGATGACGTGATTTTTGAAGAATTTAAAGGCACGGGCAACATGGAAGTCCATCTGGAGCGTCGGTTGGCGGACAAGCGGATTTTCCCGGCCATTGATATCAGTCAATCCGGGACTCGTAAAGAAGAGCTTCTGGTGGATCGGGATCGTTTGAACAAAATGTGGGTGTTGCGAAAAGTGTTGAGTCCCTTGGGCACGATGGACGCCATGGAATTTCTTATGGATAAAATCGCCGGCACCAAGAACAACCAAGAGTTTTTGCAGTCAATGAATCGCTGATTATGCCCTCCTTTGCCAACCTCAGGTCTTTCATGATACACGTGACGCTTGAAAAACATCGTTCGACCGTTCTGTAAAGGAGAACTCGTACATGAAAGCCGGCATTCATCCTGACTACTCCGAGGCGACCGTGAGTTGCGCCTGCGGCATGAAGTTCCACACGCGTTCGACGGTGGGCGATATCAAGGTCGATATTTGTTCCGCCTGTCATCCCTTCTTTACGGGGACGCAGAAGATCGTTGATACCGAAGGACGAGTGGAACGATTCAAGAAAAAGTACGCTAAAAAAGCCAAAGCCTAGCCTCTCCGGTCAGCCGCAATCTCGCGCTCTTCAATTTTCTCCGGCCTCCTGTTTCTCTCTGGTCTCGAGGGTCGTCCCATGTCTAGTGACGCGATGGATAACCGCCAACGTGAAGGATGGCTTGCCCAATGGGAAGCCGTCGCGCATCGTCACGCCGATTTGACGCACCAATTGGCTGATCCGACGGTGCTGCGTCAGCCGTCCGTGATGATGGCGCTCAACAAAGAACGGACGGAAATCGAAGAAGCCAGTCAACTGTTTTCAGATCATCAGCGTCTGCTTCAGGAAATCGTCAACACGGAATCCATGCTCAACGACCCGCAAATGGATGCAGAACTCCGATCCCTGGCGGCGGCGGAGTTGACCGGCCTGCACGAGAAGCGGCAGGGGGTTGAGGCGCGCGCGCTGGCACTCTTGTACCCGGAAAACGCCGAGGACGACAAAAATTCGTTCATCGAAATCCGAGCCGGCACCGGTGGCGAAGAAGCCGGGCTTTTCGCCGGTGAACTGGTACGCATGTACGCGCGGTACGCGGAGAAACAGGGGCTGCGGGTGCAGATGATCGACGTCAACGAAACCGGCATCGGCGGGATCAAGGAAGCGATTTTTCTGGTTGAAGGCAAAGGAGCGTTCGGAGCCTTTCGGTATGAAAGCGGCGTCCACCGGGTTCAGCGAGTGCCGACCACCGAGGCGAGCGGACGCATTCACACGTCGACCGCCACGGTGGCGGTGATGCCTGAAGTCGAAGAAGTCGACGTGCGCATTGATCCGAAAGATCTGCGCGTTGACACGTTTTGTTCATCCGGCGCCGGAGGCCAGAGCGTCAACACCACGTACTCGGCCGTCCGGCTGACCCACCTTCCCACCGGCGTAGTGGTGACGTGTCAGGATGAGCGGTCACAATTAAAGAATCGAGAAAAAGCCATGCGAACCCTGCGAACTCGCATTGCCGAGGCTGAACGCGAAAAACAAGAAGTCTCCATTGCCGAACACCGTCGCTCTCAAGTAGGCACCGGCGAGCGCAGTGAAAAAATTCGTACCTATAATTATCCTCAAAATCGCCTGACCGATCATCGGATAGGCCTGAGTTTGCACAAACTGGACGCCATTCTGAACGGAGAACTCCAGGAATTGGTCAAGGCGTTGAAAGAGGCCGGGGCGGGGGAGAACGGTGCGGCGAATGGCATCCGATAAGCAGACGTGGCCAATGGAGCCGGCTTCCGGCACGTTGGACGTCTTCATGCGTCATCGTGAGCCCGATACCGTCCTTTCTGTCTATTACGCTGGCGTGACTCACCTGCAGGACGCCAAGGTGGCCAATGCAAAAAATGAAGCGTTCTGGCTGTTGGAAACTGCCCTGGGGATTTCGCGGCTCAAGGTGTATGCTGACCCGGAAACCCGGGTGCCGCCGGAAGAGTGGGAACGAGTGGACGCGATGTTTCGTCGCCGCGCCTCCGGCGAACCACTTCAATATATTGTGGGTACGCAGTTCTTTCGAGGTCGGGCGTTGATGGTGAACTCCAGCGTCTTGATTCCAAGACGTGAATCGGAGTTGATCGTTGACGACGTTGTGGCTTCCCCCTTTTCCGTGGATCGCTGTCACGTGGTGGACGTGGGAACGGGGTCCGGATGCCTGGCCGTGTCTTTGGCTTTGGAATGTCCGGGCGTTTCCGTCTATGCCACGGATTGCAGCCCTGCGGCTCTTTGTCTGGCGAAGGAGAATGCCCGACGTCACGGCGTGGCCGACCGGATCACGTTTTTCCAAGGAGACGGCCTCGAACCGTTGTACGATCACGGTTTAGCCGGGACCGTATCCGTGATTGTTTCGAATCCCCCCTATATTCCATCCGATCAATTCGATCTCCTTCCCCGCGAGGTGCGAGCCTTTGAGCCTCGTCTGGCTCTTGATGGTGGACGGCGTGGTTTGAAATTTTACGATCGCCTGCTTATGGAAAGCCCCGCCTTGTTGCACCCGGGCGGGCTGTTGATTATGGAGATGGGAGCAGGCCAGTCCATGGACGTCGGAAACCGCGTGCGCTGCCGCAAAGAGTTTTCCATCAAATCCATTCGACCCGATCAGGCGGGGATCGACCGCGTGATCCGCCTGGAGCGAATCTGACGGCGATGGATCGTTTGGCCATTACAGGAGGACAACGTCTGGAAGGGCGCGTCACGGCCGCCGGCGCGAAGAATGCCGCGCTTCCCATTTTAGCCGCGACGTTGCTGGGGGAGGGAGAATGTGCGATTTCGAACCTTCCCCAAGTGAGAGACGTTGCCACGATGACGACGCTGATCAGTTTACTGGGAGTCTCCGTGAAACGGGACGGAAGCCGCGTGGTTATTGATGCGACCTCCGTGCAATCGTTCGATGCTCCGTATGATCTGGTCAAAACCATGAGGGCCTCCGTCCTGGTCTTAGGTCCGCTGTTGGCTCGATTTGGAGAAGCCGTTGTTTCTCTCCCGGGCGGCTGTGCGATTGGGCCGAGGCCGGTCAACCTGCATCTGGATGGATTGCGAAAGTTGGGCGCCACCGTATCCGTCGATCATGGATACATCCGCGCGCAAGCGACGCGGTTGAGAGGGCAGCGTATTGATTTAGAGTTTCCCACGGTGACGGGAACCGAAAATTTATTGATGGCAGCCAGCCTCGCGCACGGAACGACGGTCATCAACAATGCGGCCATGGAACCCGAAATCATCGATCTGGCCGCCTTCTTGAGCAAACGCGGGGCGAAGATTGAAGGAGCCGGCTCCGGTCGTCTGGTCGTCGAAGGCGTCTCGGCGTTACACGGAGCCGAGCACGAGGTCATGCCTGATCGAATTGAAACCGGCACGTATTTAGTCGCTGGTGCGATGACCGGCGGGCGGGTGGAAGTGGAGCGTTGCGTGCCGGCGCATTTGGCCGTCGTGCTCGCGAAACTTCGTGAGTGCGGTGCGGACGTTTCGGAGACGGCCGGCTCGATCACCATCACGGCGCCACGTCGGTTACAAGCCGTAGACGTACATACGTCTCCCTATCCGGGGTTTCCCACGGATTTGCAGGCGCAAATGATGGCCTTGCTGTGTCTGACCGAAGGAACCGGCGTCATGACCGAAACGGTGTTTGAAGGGCGATTTCTTCACGTCTCGGAACTGCAACGCATGGGGGCGGCGATTACGGTTGATGGGCACCGTGCCGTTGTGAAAGGATTGGACCACTTGACGGGCGCGCCGGTTATGGCTTCTGATTTACGCGCCAGTGCCGGTCTTCTTCTGGCCGCGTTGGCGGCTGAGGGAGACACGCAGATTTCCAGAATCTATCACTTGGACCGTGGATATGAACGAATCGAGGATAAACTGCAAGCATTGGGTGCCGTGGTTCGTCGAGAGACGGGCCCGTCATGAGTGAACCGGTGACCATTGCCCTGTCCAAGGGCAAGCTCTTAAATCCGACCCTGGTCCTGTTTCGGAACGCAGGCTATCTGAGTTCCGATCTGTCGCTTGATGATCGCAAGCTGGTTTTTGAGGTGCCGGAGGCCGGACTGTCTTTTCTGATCGTCCGACCGGTGGACGTCCCCACCTACGTTGAATATGGGGCAGCCGACGTCGGCGTCGCGGGAAAGGATGTATTATTAGAGCAGGAGTTGGACGTGCATGAACCCTTGGATCTCCGTATCGGCTGGTGTCGGATTGCCGTGGCGGCCTTACGAGGCGCGGATCAACGGCCGCGCTTATCTTCAAAACTCCGAGTCGCCACGAAGTATCCCAACCTCACGGAATGGTATTTTAACCAGCAGGGCACTCCGGTGGAAATTATCAAACTCTATGGTTCGGTCGAGCTGGCACCGGTCGTGGGTTTAGCGGACAGGGTCGTGGATCTGGTTTCGAGCGGACAGACGCTCAAAGCCAATAATCTGCGGGAAACGGAAACCATTGCTGAATCGACGGCGCGCTTGATTGTTAATCGCGCGAGTTTGAAAATGAAACATCAGGCGATGACGACTATGATTCACCGACTCCGCAAGAGTCGTCCCAAGACGGTCCGTGCCTGAGATTGTGACCTGGGCCGTGCTGGATGCCGTCCGCGATGTGCTACACTGGTAGACCGCGAGAGGCCTCAACTGGATGGTTCACGAACGGCGGCTACGCTCATGAAGATTATCTCGTCACACGATAAACGTTTTCGCAAGGCGTTGGCGGACGTCTGCGATCGCGCTGCGCCTCAGACGGCGAAAATCGAAGAGGGCGTGAAGAGTATTGTGCGGGACGTCGAACGGAACGGCGACGCCGCCGTCGCTCGATACGTCAAGAAATTCGACGGGCTTTCCTTGTCGCCGAAACAATTTCGCGTCTCGTCGAGAGAAATTCGGCAGGCTTATGCCGACGTGTCACCAAAGAATCTGCAAGCCCTCAAATTTGCGGCTCGTCGCATTCGCGCGTTTCATCACAAACAGCGGGTGTCGAGCTGGGTGAGTGAAGAGAACGGCGTCAAACTTGGTCAACTCATCACTCCCTTGAACGTCGTCGGGTTGTACGTGCCCGGTGGAAAAGCGTTGTATCCCTCCACGGTGTTGATGAACGCCGTTCCCGCCAAGGTCGCCGGCGTGCAACGCGTGATCATGTGCAGTCCGACGACGTCCGGGGACGTTGATCCCTCGTTGTTGGTCGCGGCGGATATTGCCGGCGTTGATGACGTGTACCGGATCGGAGGCGTCCATGCGATCGGAGCGTTGGCCTATGGAACCAAGCAGATTCCCCGGGCGGATAAGATCGTGGGTCCGGGCAACATGTACGTGGCCGCGGCCAAACGGGTGGTGTATGGAGTCGTGGATATTGACATGATTGCCGGACCAAGCGAGCTGTTGATTATCGCGGATGCGTCCGCGAATCCCGTGCATTGTGCCGCCGATCTGCTGTGTGAGGCTGAACACGATGAAGAAGCGCGGGTCTACGTGGTGACGACCTCGGCCTCGTTTGCGAAAAAGGTTGCGCGGGAAATTCGCGTTCAATTACCTCAACTGACTCGTCAGCGCATCGCCGCTCGTGCCGTTGACCGCTATGCGACAATTTTTCTCGTCTCGACTCTGCAAGAAGCCTTCGACGTGGCCAATGCCGTTGCGCCTGAGCATTTAGAAGTCCTGCTGCCGCGACCGTTCGATCACGTCAAAAAAATACGGAACGCCGGTGCGATTTTCCTGGGGAGATATACGCCGCCGGCGGTGGCGGATTACGTGGCCGGTCCCAATCACGTGTTGCCGACCGGAGGGTCCGCACGATTTTTCTCGGCGTTGTCGGTGGACGACTATATTAAACGAAGCAACGTCGTGGCCTATAACAAACGGCAACTGAAGGTCGTGGCTCCCTACGTCTCACGGTTGGCGGGAATCGAGGGGTTGCAAGCCCACGCTCGTTCCATAGAAAGTCGGACGTCATGAACGTTTCCAGAAAACCACGGTGGGCCGAAGTGGATCGCTCGACTTCCGAAACCTCCATCCGTCTGCAATTGGGTCTGGATGGGACGGGTCAACGCCAGATCGTCACGCCCATTCCGTTTGTGGATCACATGCTGGACTCCTTTGCGCGACATGGGTTTTTTGATCTGGTGATCGACGCCAGCGGCGATACCCATATTGACGATCATCATACGATAGAAGATATCGGCATCGTGTTGGGGACGGCTCTCAAGGAAGCACTCGGCGACAAAGCCGGGATTCGTCGCTTTGGGTGGGCCTCGGTCCCACTTGATGAAACGTTGGCGGAAGTCGTGGTTGACCTCAGCGGACGTCCGTTTCTCGTCTATCACGTGACCTTCACGCATCGGGAGGTGAAAGGATTTGATCTTGGACTGTTTGAAGATTTTTTCCAAGCTCTGGTGAGTCAAGGCGGGTTGAATCTTCACGTCAACGTTCACTATGGACGGAACCCGCACCATATGATTGAGGCCGTGTTCAAAGCCTTTGCCAAGGCCCTCGATCAAGCGACCCGTGAGGACGAACGCGTGACGGGGATTCTTTCCACCAAGGGGTCCCTTTCATAGTCACGCACACGGATTGATCGGCCCGGATCACTGTTGAGGAGGAGCGTCGTGATCGCCATTATTGATTATGAAAGAGGAAACCTGCGTAGCGTCCAAAAGGGTTTTGAAACCGTGGGACATCACGCGGTGGTCACCAGGGATCCATCGCTGATTGCGCAAGCCACCCACGTGGTGCTTCCGGGCGTCGGAGCCTTTGGCGACTGCGTGAACAATCTTCGGCGGTTTGGTTTGATTGATCCGATTCATCGGACCATTGAGCAGGGGAAGCCGTTTTTAGGCATTTGTGTCGGCATGCAGGTCCTGTTTTCCGAGAGTGAAGAGTTCGGCGTCCACCCGGGGTTGAACGTCTTTAGAGGGAAAGTCAAACGGTTTCCTTCGGAGTTGGTCCCTGCGTCGTCGCTGAAAGTGCCTCACATGGGATGGAACACGATCCGGATCAAACGGAACGCGCCGTTCTTCGAAGGCTTGGACTCCGATCCCTACGTGTATTTCGTCCATTCGTATTACGTGGAGACTGATGAGTCGGACGTGATCTGTACGGAAACACCGTATGGGCGTCCGTTTGTGTCGAGCGTCATCAGGGAGAACGTCTTTGCGTGTCAATTTCATCCGGAGAAAAGTCAGAGGGTGGGGCTTCAACTGCTCAAAAATTTCGGGTCGTGGAATTGATGGTTTTCTCAACCAGGGATGAGACCATGGACCAACGCCGAACGCGGCCGCGTTGTGCGATGCTTTCGTTGCTGCTGTGTGCGTGGTGCGTGGCCTGTGCTCCGGAAACCGTCACGATTCGATCGCATCCTGAGTTTGCGCCTCGAACCATTACGACGGTGGCGATTGCTCCGTTTCGCGCGTTGCCGGGATCACGGGATGTCTATCAGACGTTAGGCCAGATTCCACCGCCGGACCTGGACAATTCTGAGATTCGCCAATCGTTGAGGGCTCCGGCTTCACCCGTTCCCCTCAGATCACATGCCACCAAGGTTTCCGTTCCGGATTCCGTTCCAGGCATGGTTCAGCATATGGTGTATTCCCAGTTAAACCTCAATCCTCACGTGCGGACCATCCCGCCGGAAACGGTTTCGCAAATCCTGAGTCGCCAGGACGACGCGGTACGTTCACAGGACCCGCAAGCGGTTCGTCAGTTGTTAGGCCAACGATTGGCGGTGGATGCCGTCATGGAAGGAATGATTCGAGTGTATCGTGAACGGAAAGGCACGAAGTTCGGAGCCATTCCGGCCGCCGTCGGTTTTGAACTCCGGCTGCTGAATGCTCAGGACGGACGCGTGTTGTGGGCGGGAGATTATTTCGAAGAACAGAAACCACTGACCGACGATTTCACCGGCTTTGTCAAACGAGGCGGAAAATTTGTCACGGCTGAGGAATTGGCCAGGTCCGGCGTGATTCGCGTGCTGGAGCGATTGCCCCTGGGAAAACATTAACGAGCGCGCATCGGCCTTTCTTCTCTCTCAACGGATTCACTCGTTCACCTCCATGACCGTCGCCCAAAGAGGACTGTTCCCATGATGGTCATCCCGGCAATTGATCTAAAAGAGGGACGGTGCGTTCGCCTCAGGCAAGGCGACATGAATCAAGAGACGGCCTATTCTCGAGACCCCGCTGCCGTGGCGAGACAATGGGAACAATTAGGTGCCTCGCGGTTGCACGTCATTGATCTCAACGGCGCGGTCAATGGAACGCCGGAAAACATGAATCACGTCCGTGCGATAGCGAAGGCCGTCTCCATCCCGATTCAAGTAGGCGGCGGCATCCGGTCATTGGACACCGTCAAAGCCTACGTCGATCAAGGCGTCAGTCATGTGGTGTTGGGAACGGCTGCCATGGAAAATGCTGCGTGTCTGGCGGCTGCATGCGCGCAGTTTCCGGATAAAATTTTCATCGGGATCGACGTCAAAGAAGGAAAAGTCGCCTTGCACGGATGGACGAATCTGTCCGACTTGACGCCGGATTCCGTGTTTGCCTCCTTGAAGGCCTACCCCGTTGCCGGCGTCGTCTTTACGGAGATCAGCCGTGACGGCATGTTGCAGGGGCCCAACCTTGGAGCGCTGCGGGAGGCGATTCAGGCTTCTCCCGTTCCTCTGATCGCCTCCGGGGGGGTCACGCGCGTGGAGGACGTTCGCGCCATTAAGCGGTTGGGTCAAAAGATTACAGGGGTCATTATCGGTAAGGCTCTCTACGAAGGCACGTTGGACCTTCCCACTGCCTTGGCGGAGGCCCGCGCGTGAAGCGAATGAGCCGCGCATGTTGACCAAACGGCTCATTCCCTGTCTGGACGTGAAGAACGGTCGCGTGGTCAAAGGCGTCGGCTTTGTGAATCTTCGCGACGCCGGGGATCCCGTTGAGGTCGCGACGATCTATGACCGCGCCGGTGCGGATGAACTGTGTTTTTTAGACATTACCGCCTCTCATGAAAATCGAGGAATCCTTTTGGACGTGGTGTCTCGGACCGCGGAAAACGTGTTTATGCCGCTCACGGTCGGTGGGGGCGTTCGCACCATTGAGGATATTCGACAGTTGCTGAATGCTGGAGCAGATAAAGTGAGCATCAATACGGCCGCGGTCAACAATCCGGAATTTGTGACGGACGCCGCACGGCGGTTCGGCTCTCAATGTATCGTGGTGGCGATTGATGCAAAACGGGTCTCCTCTCATGGACCAGGCTCATGGGAAATTTTCACCCACGGAGGTCGAAACCCGGCGGGGTTGGACGCCGTGGTCTGGGCGCAACGCATGGAACGGAAAGGGGCTGGTGAAATCCTGTTGACTTCAATGGATCAAGACGGCACACGAGACGGGTATGATCTGGCTTTGACGCAGGCCGTTTCCGAAGCCGTCACCATTCCCGTCATTGCTTCCGGCGGTGCCGGAACCTTGGATCATCTCTATGAGGCCTTGGGAACGGGAAAGGCTGATGCCGTCCTGGCGGCTTCTATCTTCCATTATCACACGTATAGTATCGGTGAAGCCAAAGCCTATCTCCACAATCGAGGGCTTCCCGTGAGGAACGTGACGGGGGTTGGTGAATCATTCACAAACCGTGAGGATTGACGACAAAGCGGCGTAGCCCGTATGTGTTCGCCGTCCACTGAACGTCTGACTATGGAACCTGAACGAACGCTGAGCCGAACGGATTGCAAGGTTCAGTTTGATGACCAGGGACTGGTGCCCGCGATTGTCCAGGATTGGCGTGATGGTGCCGTGCTGATGGTTGGATTCATGAATCAGCAATCACTGGATCAGACGCTTCAAACCGGGTTCGTACACTTCTGGAGTCGTTCCCGCAATCGACTCTGGAAAAAAGGAGAAACCTCCGGAAATTATCTTCTGTGTCAACGCGTGTTTCTTGATTGCGACGGGGATACCCTGTTGATTAAAGCCGAACCCATGGGGCCGACCTGTCATACGGGAGCGCGAACGTGTTTTTTTACGGAAGTGACGACAGCAGGCACGATGGCGGATCAGGCAAGTGGCGAGGCGAACGGAGGAATTGTTGACCGATTGTATGAGATGGTTCTGCACCGGAAGCATCATTCGCCGGAACAGTCGTATGTCTCGTCCCTGTTGAAGGGCGGTTCCGACCGAATTCTCAAAAAAATCGTGGAGGAAGCCGGTGAAGTCCTCTTAGCCGTGAGAAATGAAAATCGAGAAGAAATCATCAATGAAGTGGCGGATTTGCTGTTTCATACCATCGTGGCATTGGGGTATTGCGACATTCCGTTCACGGCCGTTCAGCAGGAACTTGGCAAACGATTCGGTCAATCAGGCGTGCGGACCCCATCAAAAGAACCTCATCCGCTGGAGAAGGCGTGATAGTTCCTGCTGGTTTGACTTGTTTGAGTGTCCTTGCTATTTTTCAAGAAAATACTTTATTTTACAATAAGTTGTGAAATTCAGCTCTTCTGAAAGAGGTTGTGACGAAGGCTTCGGAGAAGAGTCTTGACAACGGCCCGAGCGGAAATCCCACCGTCAACCCTTCAAAAAATCCGTGACTCCGTTGACATTCTGGACGTCGTGTCCCGATACGTTACTTTGTCCAAAAAGGGACAAAAGTTTTGGGGCCTTTGTCCTTTTCACGAGGAAAAGACTCCTTCGTTTACTGTGAACCCCACCCTGCAGATGTTCTATTGTTTCGGCTGTGGGGTCGGAGGCGACGTCTTTACCTTCCTGATGCGGAAGGAAGGATTCGGGTTCATGGAGATGGTCAGAGAACTGGCCGAGCAGGCAGGAATTCCGCTGCCTCAGATGGCCAATGCCGGCTCTCCCTCTCAAGTGGGTCAACGCAAACGATTGATCGAACTGCATACATTGGCCAACACGTGGTTTCAGAACAATCTTCGTGATCCTTCGAAAGGCCGCTCGGCCTTGGCCTACCTGACAACACGAGGGTTGGAATCGACAACCCTGGAAGAGTTCGGAATTGGATATGCCCCGTCTTCCTGGGATGGGCTGACAACCTATTTGACCGGACAAGGAGCCGCCGCTTCCGACCTGGAAGCCTCGGGCCTCGTGGTTGCAAAAGAGACTCACCGTGCCTCGAAATCCGGACGGTTTTATGATCGTTTCCGAGATCGGATCATGATCCCTATCCTTGATCTTCGAGAAAACGTCACGGCGTTCGGCGGCCGAGTGTTTCAAGACGGCACCCCCAAATACCTCAACTCTCCGGAGACGCCGCTCTTTCAGAAGGGCCGTTCGTTATACGGATTGCACAAGGCCCGTGCAACGAAGCTCAAATCCTTGATTCTGGTTGAGGGATATTTTGACGTGCTGGCACTGCATCAGGCCGGCATTCGTCAGGCCGTCGCTCCCTTGGGCACCGCTCTCACTTCCGATCATGCCAAGTTGCTACGGCGATTTGTGGACACGGTGGTGCTGACGTTTGACGGGGATACAGCGGGAACCAGTGCGGTTTTGCGCGCACTGGACGTGTTTCGCAACAGTGGCCTGACGGTTGAGGTCGTTGTCATGCCCCAAGGTCACGATCCCGATTCCTACGTGCGGACTCATGGCGCGGAGGGTTTTGTGGCGTTGCAAACGCACGCCGTGACGTTGTTGGAGTTTGCCGTCACGCAGAGTCTGGAGGGCGCAACTCATGCAACGATTGAAGAGCGGACTCGGCGAGTCGACGACATCCTCAGAATTTTGGCTAAAGTCTCAAACCCGATTGAACAACTTGAACAGATCCAGCGCGTCGCCGAACGACTTGGCGTCCGTCAAGAACTTCTGCTTGATCGCTATCCCATGCTGAGCAAGCGTCACCAAGGCACGTCGTCCCGCGGCCCAGTATCCGGACCGCCTCCCACTCGCGCCCGTCGTAACGAAGAACGGCAATTTCGAGAGGAACGTGCAATCGTCTCTTTACTGGTTCAAGGGAAATTGCCCCCGGAACATCTCGCTGCCCTGCGGCCGCAAGATTTTCGTTCTCCGTCTTATCGCCGGATCGTCGAGGTGGGCTTGCGATGTCTTAATGCTGAAGGCTGCCTTGACGTGGCGGAATTTCTTGCTGAAATCAGCATCCACGACGACAGCCGGGACGTGGTCGCGGAATTGGCCGCGTCTGACGCGCATTTTGACGATCAGAATGAGTACGTTCAGGGTTGTTTACGGGCATTGGAACAAAGAAACGTGAGGACCTGCCTCGATGAACTGATTGCTCAACTTCGAATGGCCGAACGAGAACAACGGATTGACGACGTGACTCGTCTGAATTCCGAAATCGAAACGTTGCGTGAAAGAAAAGCAGGGTTGGCGACCTCCACTCCAGGCTCACGATAGGAGTCCTTATGGGAAAAACTACGGCCTCCAGAACAAAAAACCTCGCACAGGTGGGAAAAACCAAGCGCAAACGGGTTGAGATGAAAAATGTGCGACCCGCGTCAAACAAGGCTCCTCTCTCCGGCAAACGACGCGGGAAGTTACGCAAGCCTAGTCGTCAAGCCGATCTCAATCGCGGTGAAAAGATGGATCGGTCAAAGATTGCCCCTCTTTCCCAAACGCCAACGGAATCACCTTCGGATTCCCGTAAAACCGAGGAACAAGAAGATCCGGCTGAAGGAAGAGGGCGAGAAATTGATCTCACCCCGGGAGACTTGAATCGAACGGATGACCCCGTTCGTCTTTATTTACGAGAAATGGGGGCCGTGTCATTACTCAGCAGGGAAGGGGAGATCGAGTTAGCGAAGAAGATCGAGGAAGGGAAAGCGGAGTTGGTGAGGGCGATGGTGGGGCTGCCGCTGACGCTGGCGCGGCTGGAGGCGTGGCGGGCGGGGCTGAAGAGCGGGGCGGTGCGGGTGCGGGAGTTGGTGCATGAGCCGAGCGACGAGGAGGACGTGGAGCGGGCGGGCGGGCTGGAGGAGGATGAGAGCGAGTTACTGCGGCAGACGCTGGGAGAATTGGGGAAGGTGCGGCGGTTAAGCCAGCGGCTGACGGGGCTGTATGTCAAGCGGCGGCAAGCGGGGGTGGGGGAGCAGGGGCGGATGGCGAAGCAGGTGGAGCAGGTGCAAGGGCACTTGGTGGCGCGGTGGGAGGCGCTGAAGTTGCAGCCGGGGGTCTGGGGGGAGGTGTTGGCGGAGATCAAGGCGGAGGGGCGGCAAGTGCGGAAGGCGGAGGGGGTGTTGCGGGCGTGTTGTCGGCGAGTGGGGGCGCCGTGGCCGGGGGGCGTGAAGGTGTTGCGGCAGATGAGGCGGGAGCAGGCGGGAGCCGGGGCGGGGCTGAGTGAGGGGACGGTGGGGGCGGTGCTGCGGGCGAGTCAGGCGGCGGCGACGCTGAAGGCGGTGGCGGGGCGGACGGGGTTGCCGACGGAGGAATTCAAGCGGGCGTTGGGGGGCGTGGAGGGGGCGGAAGAGAAGATGAAGCGGGGCAAAGCGGAGTTGATCGAAGCGAACTTGCGGTTGGTGGTGAGTATCGCGAAGAAATACACGAATCGGGGGTTACAGTTTTTAGACCTGATTCAGGAAGGGAACATCGGGTTAATGAAGGCGGTGGACAAGTTTGAATACCAGCGGGGGTATAAATTCAGCACGTATGCGACGTGGTGGATTCGGCAAGCGATCACGCGGGCGATTGCGGATCAGGCGCGGACGATACGGATTCCGGTGCACATGATCGAAGCGATCAACAAGCTGGTGCGGACGTCGCGGCATTTGGTGCAACAGTTGGGGCGGGAGCCGACGCCGGAAGAGATCGGGGAGCGGATGGAGATGCCGTTAGAGAAGGTGCGGAAGATTTTGAAGATAGCGAAGGAGCCGATCTCGCTGGAGACGCCGATTGGGGAAGAAGAAGACAGTCATTTAGGGGACTTTATCGAGGACAAGAAGGCGGTGTCGCCGTTGGAGGCGGCGGTGCGGTATGACTTGCAGCGGCATATAGCGACGTCGTTGGAGTCGCTGACGTCGCGGGAAGAGAAGGTGCTGCGGAAACGGTTTGGGATCGGGGAGGCGACGGATCATACGTTGGAGGAGGTGGGGCAGGACTTCAGCGTGACGCGGGAGCGGATTCGGCAGATTGAAGCCAAGGCCTTACGCAAACTTCGGCATCCGACCCGAAGCAAAAAACTCCGAAGCTTTGCAGAGGGCTTTTAATCTTCATACAATAATGGATGGCACGTGATGATCAGGCGTTCAAAAACTCGTCGCCCCGCGGGACCAACGACGGGTTTTGGGAATCCCTGCTCGGGCCCATAGCTCAGTTGGTCAGAGCGGCTGACTCATAATCAGTTGGTCCCAGGTTCAAGTCCTGGTGGGCCCACCACTTTTCGCTTTTGATACGTCTGCGTGAGATTCGGTAAGGTGTGATGGTGAATTCTCCGTTGATTGCTAACCTTCAGAGGAATGCTTGAACTCTCAACTTTCACTCCTGGTGCAACTGCAACAGCTTGATCTGAAACTCCACGATTTGGAGGAACAGCGAAAACAGATTCCTGAACGCCTTCAGGCTGCCGAATTCTCGGTTGAACAAGCTCAGAAACGCGAGAAAGAACTTCAAGCCTCCCTGAGTACCATTGCGGCGGAACGGCGGAGCAGCGAACAGGACTTGAACGTGCATGAAAGCCACGTTCACAAAATGCGGGAACGGCTGAACGAGGTAAAAACGAATAGAGAATATCAAGCCCATTTATTTGAAATCGAACTGGCGAACAAGAAAAAGGACGCCTTGGAAGAAAAAGTCCTCATGGCTATGGAGCGAGCGGAAGAAAAACAGCGAGAATTGGACGGAGTTCAAAAACACCTTCAAGAGATGACCCACGTCTTAGAGAAAGAACGGGCTGAAATCGAATCGTTATCCGCGAAACTGACTCACGACGCCACCCAGGTTGATCAACAAAAGAACATCCTGTTCCCTTCGTTGGAGAAGCGAGCTTACGACCGCTACTCAACACTCAAATTGTCTTTGAAACTCGTGGTGATTGCTCCCGTCTCGGGCGGAATCTGTCAAGGGTGCCAACTGCAAATTCCACCGCAATTAGTCGCGAGCGTGAAACGGGCCGATCAACTGTTGACCTGTCCCTATTGCCATCGCATTTTGTATGATGAAGAAAGCCTGAAAGAAGCCCTGAGTTCTTGAGTGCTCAAGAACGTATCACGTCAGAACGTATTGATCGATAGGCGGCTCCGACTAGGCGTTCCCTTTTTCATCAAATCCCTTGCTTCCAGGACGACCGCCGCGTATCATTTTTCCCGGGTAGGGAGTAGGGCAGGTGGCCGCTTGCCGGGCATGAGGCTCGCCGGTGAGAGGAAAGTCCGGACTCCAGAGGGCAGGGTGCTGGGTAACGCCCAGGCGGAGCAATCCGACATGAGCGCCGCAGAAAACAAACCGCCTCAACGGAAGCGATTCGGTTGGGGTAAGGGTGAAAAGGTGGAGTAAGAGCCCACCGCGTTCATGGCGACGTGAACGGCAGGGTAAGCATCACCCGGAGCAAGACCAAATAGGAGGACGCCCCGAACGGCCTGATCAGTCTCCCACAGAAAGTGCCTCCTTGTGCGGATGATTCGGTGAGGTTCGGGAAAGGTTGGCCCGACCAAGGTTCTCGGGTAGGTCGCTGGAAGCGTATGGTAACATCCGCTCAAGAGACATGGTCACCGCCGTGGGATTATTCCTCACGGAACAGAATCCGGCTTATCGCCCCACTCCCTCCCTGTTTTTCTTGGATGGGCTTGACCGTCAAATGGTCGAACGCATGGTTTCCGCTCTGCTGGGTGATGACCGTGCAGCCGATGAAGACGTGCATTTGCTTGTGACGTTTGACTCAGTCTGACCCCTCTGTTACCATTTCCCTTCCCGTTGAACTGATGCGTGTCCCCATCGTCTAGCCAGGCCTAGGACGCCGGCCTTTCAAGCCGGCAACACGGGTTCAAATCCCGTTGGGGACGCCACCATAAGGATAGCCGCTGAACCGTGCGTCAGCGGCTCTTTTTTTGGGAACAATCTCGCCGGTACAACTGGAATCAGGAAACATGATGCAGGAAAGTCCGGCTCGGTTGTGATCCCCAATGTCACTTTGTACAATGGAGGCAGCCCTGAGCGGGTAGACCGTGAGGGTCCGGACCTGCAAACGCGAACCGAAGGCAACGATGTCTCAACGTCGAATCGGGGATGGAGGATGACCATGCACGTGGAAAGAAGACGTGGAGTGTGGATGCCCTTTGTCGTGATTACAATGGGAATGATCCTGGGATGGCAACCGGTGGCGGCTGAATGGACGTATGAGTCATCCGAACCTCCCATCGAATCCCAATTTGAAATGATTGAAGGGAAAGACGGGGCTCCGATGATCAAGATCCCGGAAGGGGAATTTCTGATGGGCGCCAATGATGGGTCGAGAAATGAACGTCCCGAACACACGGTGTGGCTGGACAGTTACTACATCGACCAATTCGAAGTCGTCATGGAACGGTACCAGAAATTTCTTGATGAGACGAATCATGAGTTGCCGCCCCTGTGGGACGATTTTGCGGCCGTGGAATCAGCAAAGGACCGTCCGGCCGTGGGCATGGCGTGGGACAGTGCGAAAACGTATTGTGAATGGGCGGGCAAGCGACTGCCGACCGAAGCGGAATGGGAAAAAGCTGCTCGAGGGACAGATGAGCGTCGCTATCCCTGGGGGCACATGCAGCCATTTGTTGATATAGCCAGGTACAACTTCGGAACAACGGGATGGGTCAGCTACGCGGTGACGCTGGCACCGGTGACGAGCGGGGTCACGGGGATGAGCATTCGTCATGGATTGAAGCACGGGACAAAGAGTCCCTATGGGTTATACCACATGGCGGGGAATGCTTCGGAATGGGTGGCGGATTGGTACGATCGAACGTATTACGAAGAGAGCCCGGAGAAAAATCCACCTGGTCCAGAAGAAGGAGGACGAAAAGTCTATCGAGGTGGGTCGTGGGAAGATCCCCCGAAATGGCTGAGAGTGACGGCCCGACGAAGTGCTGAACCGGACTTTCCCATTGATGCCAATGATTTGACCATCGGGTTTCGCTGTGTGATGGACGTGAAAAAAGAATAGACGTTTTTAGTTACCTTTCTAGTGTGAGGGGATTGAATCCATTATCAGGTGTCGAGAGTTTCCTGTCACAATGAGGACATTGTTCAGGGTATTTTCGGGAAGAGAAGTTTGAAAAAAGGGAAGTCTTTATTCCGATCGGTTTTCTGCAATCGGGATATGGACAAGCTGTTGATGTTGTTTTCGTTCCCATCATTATCTCCTTTACGAACACCCCGTCGTTTCACCGCAGTTTCTGCAGACCAGACACATCCCGTTGCGGACTAATTTAAACTGTTTGCAATTGGGACAGGGGTCGCCCTCAAAGCCCTTCTGGTACACAATGTCCATCTTCGTGGTCGAAGTCAGCGTTTCCCGCTGCATCTTCAGGTTGCCTGAGATCGTTCCATTGCCGTGACCATTCCGGTGGGTGGCGTCGTGTGGCGTTCCTTGCCGGGCAGGAAACATCTTTGGACTGATATTGGCCGTGGTGATGGTTCGAGGATCGGCCGGCTCATCATCCGTGCATTCGGGGTTGTGTGTGACTGAATCCCCTCGCAGGTCATCCGGGTTCACCTGGGCGAGTTCGGTCTTGCCGAGATAGGTAATGGCGAGTTCGCGAAAGATATAGTCGATGATGGACGTCGACATTTTAATGCGATCGTTGAGATTGACCGGCCCATTCGGTTCAAAGCGCGTAAACAGGAAGGCCTCAACGAATTCTTCAAGAGGCACGCCGTGTTGAAGGCCTAGCGAAATGGCAATCGCAAAACAATTCATCAGGCTACGAAACGCGGCGCCCTCCTTGTGCATGTCAAGAAAGATTTCCCCAAGGGTTCCGTCATCATATTCGCCGGTCCTGAGGTAGATTTTGTGGCCGCCGATCACGGCCTTTTGTGTGTATCCTCCTCGTCGTGAGGGAAGAGGGCGGCGTTTGGCCAGATACCGAACCATCACCCGTTCCGACACTTGTTGCGCCACCTTCAGGATCGCCTCGCTTGATGCTGCTTTTTCCGAGAGGTCGATGGAGGCCTTCAAGGGTTGGCTGAGTTTGGAGCCGTCGCGATACAACGCCACGGCTTTGAGCATGTGCTGCCACCCCATCATGTACGCTTCTTTTACGTCCTGAACAGTGGAATCCGCGGGCATATTGATGGTCTTGCTGATGGCTCCGCTGATAAACGGTTGGGCAGCCGCCATCATCCGGATATGAGCCTGCGTGGAAATCGAGCGTTTCCCGATCCGTCCGCACCGGTTGGCACAATCGAAAATCGGGAGGTGATCGGCTTTCAGGTGGGGCGCGCCTTCGACCGTCATGGTGCCGCAACAGAAATCATTTGCCGCGAGAATTTCTTCCTTGGTGAAGCCCAAGGCGTTGAGCATGTCAAAGGAAGGGTTATTGAGTTGGGTGTCGGAGAAGTCAAGCGTGTCTCGACAAAAATCCTCACCCAACGTCCACTTGTTAAAGGCGAATTGAATTTCAAAGACCCCATCCAGCGTCGATTCCAGGCGATCAAGCACTTCCGGGGTAAACCCTTTGGTCCGTAGCGATTCATGATTCACGAACGGCGCGTGTTTCAGCGTACGGGTTCCCGTGGCATAGGTAATTATGTCGTGAATCTGTTCCTGGGAATATCCCAACTTCTTTAACGCCGGCGGCAGGCTTTGGTTGATAATCTTGAAGTAGCCGCCTCCCGCGAGTTTCTTGAATTTAATCAGGGCAAAATCAGGTTCGATCCCCGTGGTATCGCAGTCCATGAGCAATCCAATGGTGCCGGTCGGGGCAATCACCGTGGCTTGGGCGTTTCTGAATCCGTGTGCTTCGCCTAATTCCACGACCCGATCCCAGGTTTCTTGGGCCGCCTGCAACAGCGCGGGATGGGCCTGGGCCTGGTCAATGCCCTTGGGCGGAATCGTCAAGCCTTCATACGGGTCACGGTTGTGCCCTCGCGTGGCCCTTCGGTGATTCCGCATAACCCGCAGCATGTGGTCGCGGTTTTTTTCAAATCCGGGGAAGGGCCCCAGGGCTGCCGCCATTTCTGCGGAGGTGGCATAGGCTTCGCCGGTCAGGATAGCGCTCAGGGCTCCACACGTGGCCAGCGCCTTGGGAGAATCATAGGGAATACCCTGTTTCATGAGGAGCGACCCGAGGTTGGCATATCCCAACCCCAAGGTTCGAAAGGTAAAACTTTTCTCGGCAACGGGTTTGCTTGGGAAGCCGGCCATTAACACGCTGATTTCCAAGACAATGGTCCACAGACGGATGGCGTGTCGATACGCGTCGATATCGAACTCGCCGTCCGGCGAGAGAAAGGCTCCTAAATTTAAAGACGCCAGATTACACGCGGTATCATCCAGGAACATGTATTCGCTGCAAGGATTGGACGCACGAATGCGACCGTCTTCCGGGCACGTATGCCATTCATTGATCGTGGTATCGTATTGAAGGCCGGGGTCGGCGCACGTCCAGGCCGCCCAACAGATCCGGTCCCATAAGTCTTTGGCTCTGATGGATTTGGTCACGACGCCGTCCGTTCGGCGGGTCAGTTGCCACTCTCCATCTTCTTGTAACGCCTCGAAAAAGCCATGGGGGATGCGAATGCTGTTGTTGGAGTTCTGTCCGGAAATCGTTTGATAGGCTTTGCTGTCCCAGTTCGTGTCATATTCATGGAACATAAAATGCGTGTAGCCTTCTTCGGCATAGGCAAACATGCGATGAATGTAGGAATCGGGAACGCCGCATTGACGAGCCGACCGAATGGCCTCGTTGAGTTCGGGGTTGCGGTCGGGATCAACGTCAACCGTCTCAGTCCCGTCGGTGCGGTTTCGATGACAGGCGCGCAAGACGGCATTCAACTGTTGAGCGCATATTTTGGATCCGGTGACCATGGCCGCGACTTTCTGTTCTTCAATCACTTTCCAATCGATAAACGCTTCAACGTCAGGATGATCCAGATCGAGGCAGACCATTTTGGCGGCCCGTCGAGTGGTGCCACCTGACTTGATGGCGCCCGCGGCACGGTCTCCGATCCGGAGGAAAGACATCAGCCCGGATGATTTGCCTCCCCCAGATAACGGTTCGTTTTCTCCCCGGAGCTTGGAAAAGTTGGTGCCGGTCCCTGACCCGTATTTGAACAATCGGGCTTCCCGGACCCACAAATCCATAATGCCCCCCTCGTTCACCAGGTCGTCGGCAACGGATTGAATGAAACAGGCGTGAACCTGGGGGCGTTCGTAGGCGTTCTTGGCGCGGTTGAGCGCGTTGGTGTGCGGGGCGACGAAGTAATGACCTTGAGACGGGCCGTTGATGTCATAGGCATAGTGGAGGCCCGTGTTGAACCACTGAGGCGAATTGGGTGCGGCCATTTGTTTGGCCAGCATAAAACACAGTTCATCGTAAAAGGCTTGAGAGTCCTGGTCCGTATCAAAATATCCGTGGGTCTTGCCCCACTGAGTCCAGCACCCGGCCAGTCGATGAAACACTTGCCGGGCGTCTCGCTCGCCACCGACGATGGGGTTTCCGTGCTCGTCTTTGACGGGCTCTCCGTTGGCGTCACGTTGGGATATTCCGGCTTTTCGGAAATATTTTTGCGCCAGAATGTCCACGGCCAGTTGGGACCATTGATCGGGGGCCTGAACGTCTTCAAGCTGGAAAACGATGGAGCCGTCCGGATTTCTGATTTCCGAAGACCGCGTAGAAAAAGGAATGTGTGTGTACGGACTTTCTCCGGCTCGCGTAAAACGGCGGTCAATGTTCACGGCGATTCTCCTTGTCAGTCGGTCATCCAAGTGGTCGGAGGCGTGAAGGTCCAACCGTTGAATTGAACGGATTTCTTTTCCGTAGCCCGCTGGCCTGGGGAGGGGGAAATTTCGTGATGAACCACAACCTGGAGAGAAGAACCGCCATGCCAGCGTCTCTAGCGAGTAAATTGGTAAGGGGGCACAATCTATAGATGAAACAAAGAATTGTCAATACTAAATATTGTGGTTTTGCCCTCAAATTGGGGATAGCAGTGGATAGCCTCTGCACAACAAAAATCATATGGATTCAAGGGGTTGCAGCACGGTTTCTTGTCTTATCCACATGCCAGAAAGAGGGAGACAATATTCATCCACAGCGAGGGGGTGTGCCGGTCAGAAAAATTCTTCTTGCCGCTCTCGATTTTTGACGATATTCGTTCTATTCTACTTCCCCGACTGAGGAGCAGGTGCGATCCATCCCGACTGGTCAACGTGTGTTGTGGAGTCCTAAACAAGGTGGTGAATCATGTACGTATGGAGTAAGCGGGTTGTCGTCACGTTATTGGCGGTGTTTGGCGTCTTGGAAGCGGTGTTGTGGGTCACCGCGACGGGGGAAAGCAGCAGCGTGCTCGCCGTCCGCACGACGCACTGGTTGGCGCTCAACTATGGATTCATGTTGACGTGGGTATTCGTCTGGATGTTCGACCAAGCGCGGGTACGTGGCAAAAACGTGTGGGTCTGGTTGCCTCCCTTTCTGATTGCTCCGTTGCCCACGTTAATGGCGTTCGTGCTGATCCTTCAGAGACGGGCCAGGTAAGAGGGGAAGGACGACGAGATCGTCCAGGATCTATCCGATCATGATTCGAGATTCCGGATACCGATATCGCGGCGGGACCGTCGTCTGAATGGCAAACAGCCCAATGAGGAGCGGCCCGAAACGACCAAGAAGCATGGAGACGATAATCACCACCTTGCCAAAGTCGGTCAGAAGAGCTGAGAAGCTTCGTCCGTCTCCGTCCCCGAGGGACATGCCGACGATGCCCATGGCTGACGTGACTTCGAACATGATGCTTAAAAAGGGGCGTTCTTCGGTAAACGCAAGGGCCAAGGTAAACAGCGTGATGGCCGTAAAGGCCAGAATACAGAGACAAAACGCTCGGATCACCAGTTCTTTTGATATTTTCCTGTGAAACACCTCGACGTCGCGTCGGCGTCGAAGCACGGCCCAGATCGTCAACCAGATAATGGCAAACGTCGTCGTCTTGATGCCGCCCGACATGCTGCCGGGGGATCCGCCGATGGTCATCAAGAGCAACAGAAAATACAAGGTGGCGTCGTTCATGGTGCTGAGATCAATGGTCGTAAACCCGGCGGTCCGGGACATTGCCTGGAAGTGCGCGACGACCAGCCGTTCGCCGAGACTCAAGGGTTGAAACGTGGCTGAATTATTCCATTCAAGGATGGTGATGCCGAGGGTGCCCGACGCCAGAAGGAGCAGCGTGACCACGACCACCAGTTTCGTATGGGTCTGAAAGCGGAAGCGTCGGCCCTTGATATTGTCCCACGCGTCTTGAAAGACCAGAAATCCAATGCTTCCCGAGATGACCAGGATCGTCACGATCACGTTGATGGACGCGTCGGTTTGATAAGAAATCAGGCTGTCGGAGAACAACGAAAATCCAGCGTTGTTAAACGCGGAAATGGAATGGAACAACCCTGAGTAGAAGGCTTCCCCCCACGGCAAGTCCTGGGAAAAGCGCAAGGAGAGAAACAGACACCCCAGGCCCTCCAACGCCACGGTGGCGATCGCCACGATTTTGACGTAGCGAATCGAACCCGCCATGTCGAACGTGCTTAAGGTTTCGGCCAGCATCATCCGGTCTCGTAAGCCGATCCGATGCCCCAAGGCCAGAAGAATGAACGTCGCCAGCAAGGCGTACCCCAATCCACCGATTTGAATGAGCCATAAAATGATCAATTGCCCGAAGGTGGTGAATTCATGAGGGGTGTCCATCACGATCAACCCGGTCACGCAGACGGCCGAAGTCGCCGTAAACACGGCGTCGAGAAACCGTAATTCCACTCCCTCCGGGGTGGCGAACGGGAGCATGAGAAACGCGGCTCCGATGAGGATCAGGGCGGAGGCGGCCAAGGCCACGATTTGGCCGGGCAACAATCGACCGCGCAACAATCGGCCGGCCGGCAGCCAATGCAGAAAAGAGGGGTGAGCCGTTTTGGACCGTTCAGGAACTGGCATAAGGCAGGCGGGATAGACTGGTCAACGGTGCCTGCGTCTCAGCAAGGTTGTCCGTTAAACAAGCAGGGTTTATAGCGGCTGACGTCAAAATCAACGTCTTCCTGATACACGAGTTCGTTGCCGTTCACTCCGTCCTGTTCAGGGTCGTTCCACATCGTGTGGTTCCACCAGTAAAACAGCGGATAGGCTTCATGATAGTACACGGGGTTCCCGAAGACGCTTCGTTGGTGTTCCCATACCTTGCGCCCGACCACGTAGTCGATTTCTCCCGTCCCTTCAAGGGAATACAGAAACAGCACCATGCGCGTCTCATGGTCATAAATTTCTTCGAGTCTGGTTTCTTCATCCGGTTCAATGGGCAGGTAAGGTTGCGACCAACTGACGGGGGGAAGGAGAAAACTAAGAAACACCGAAAGGAGGACTGGCGTCGCAGGGAAAAGATGGTTCACGTGGCACCCCCCTTGAAGAAGCGAGCATCAACCGACGATGTCCCGTCGTCAATCCCATCTATTCTACTCTTATATGGGGCTGTTCGGCAATTTTTTCTGAATGTCCCCAAATACGTGGTGGTCGTGGTGCCGGGACCGTTGTCCTTGTGCGGACGGGTTCTCTATAATACGTTCCTCGTTGAGGAAATTCATGAAGAAAAAAGTCGCACTCTACACCGTCGGATGCCGTCTCAATCAATCCGAGACCGCAGTCCTGACCGACCGTTTAATGGAACGGGGCTACCAGAAGGTCGAATGCGGCGAGCCGATTGATTTGCTGGTCTTGAACACCTGCACTGTGACGGAGAACGCCGAAGCCGATTGTCGACGGGTCATTCGGCGGACGTTGCGCCAATCGCCGAATGCGTTTGTGGCGGTCACGGGATGCTATGCCCAGACGGGAATGAAGACGTTGCAGAACATTCCCGGTGTGGATCTTGTGTTGGGGAACCAATATAAAATGACGTTGCCGGACTATTTGGAAGAAATGCCGCACTTGGCGAAACAATCGGCGGCTCAGGTACGGCATTCGAGAACCATGGCCAGAGAGGATTTTGTGCAAGAGGGAGTGGGAGACTATGCCACGACCCGAGCTAACTTGAAAATCCAGGACGGTTGCAATTTCATGTGTTCCTTTTGTCTGATTCCGTTCGCCAGGGGGCGCGAACGCAGTCGAAAGATCGATGACGCCGTTCGAGAAGCTGAACGGCTCGTGGAACGGGGACATCGGGAACTGGTGTTGACCGGCGTGAACATCGGGCGATTTAAGCACGGCCCCGTGGGGCTGCTTGAATTGATTCAACGGTTGGAAGCCGTCCCGGGATTGGCGCGAATCCGCATTTCGTCAATCGAGCCGACGACCATTCCCGACGCACTCCTTGACTACATGCGCACCTCCGACAAGTTGTGTCGATTTCTGCACGTGCCGTTGCAGAGTGGGCATGATGACGTACTCGCGGCGATGAATCGCCGGTACACCGTGAGCGACTATACGTCGTGGGTGGAACGTGCGGTACAAACGGTTCCCGACGTCTGCGTGGGCACCGACGTGCTCGTCGGATTTCCTGGAGAAACGGATCGTCAATTTTCCGCGACCCATCGAGTCATCGAAGACCTGCCCGTGGCCTATGCCCACGTCTTTCGTTATTCTTCTCGACCGGGAACGTCCGCTGCTCGTGCGGGAAATCCCGTGCCGCATTCCGTGATTTCGACGCGAAGCCGCCTGCTCTCACGGCTCTCTCGAACTAAACGAATGCAGTTTTCTCAACGGTTTCTCGATCAGGAATGCGACGTGCTGTTTGAAGCCGTCGGCAAGAATGGATTATGGACCGGGGTGACGGACAATTTTCTTCGCGTGGGCGTCGCCCATGCCGGCTCATTAACGAATCAAATCAGGAAGGTCAGACTGACCGGAGTCATGGAACACGTGGTCTTGGGAAAACTGGTGGATGAAACCCGGCAACGGCCGAAGAACGTCCCCATTCCCGTTATGCGGTATTCCGAACAAGAAAGAGCGTGGTCAACGGCATGTCCGTAATCCGGAAGAGTGAAGCCCGTCTTCTGTCCGTCGGGAAGCCACGTCCATCGAGAGACCCTGACGTCCCGTATCGCGTCTATATCCAGACGTTCGGCTGTCAGATGAATGAGTATGACACGGAATTGGTGTGTTCGCTGCTACAGGACCGCGGGTTCGTCTTGACGCCGGATCAGGATCAAGCGGACGTGGTGTTGATGAATACGTGCGCAATTCGAGAACACGCGCATACGCGAGTCTACAGCCATTTGGCCGAGTGGAAGGCAAGAAAGCAAGAACGCCCCGTGGTGATTGGCGTCTTGGGGTGTATGGCCCAAAATCTCAAAAAAGAATTAATGGAGGCGCACCCCGTTATTGACGTGCTCATGGGGCCGGATTCCTATCGGCAGCTCCCGGACCTGTTGACCAATGCCCTGGACCGTCGGGAACGGGCAATGGCCGTGGATTTGTCGGAATACGAAACCTACGAATCGATTCTTCCGGAGCGCAAGCCCGGAGTCAACGCATGGATTGCGATCATGCGGGGATGTGATAATTTTTGCAGTTTTTGCGTGGTGCCCTATACGCGGGGAAGAGAACGCTCTCGTTCCGTCCAAAGCATTGTAGAAGAAACACACGCCCTCGTGGGCCAAGGATACAAGCAAGTCACGCTTCTGGGACAGAACGTCAACTCGTACCGGAGTCACGACGCCGATTTTGCCAAGCTTCTGACTGAGGTTGCCGACGTTCCTGGAATCGAACGGGTGCGATTCACCTCCCCGCACCCCAAGGACTTTCCTCCGACCCTCTTGGACGTGGTGGCGCATCACCCGCACGTGTGTCGCCACGTTCACCTCCCCCTTCAGTCGGGAAACGACCGGATTCTTGACCTGATGGGGCGGTCGTATACGCGGAACGACTATCGAACCTTGGTCAATGAGATTCGGAGACGGGGAGACGTGGCACTCAGCACCGATATCATCGCGGGCTTTTGTACCGAGACCGACGCGGAGTTTCTTGACACGTATGAACTGGTACGGGAAGTTGACTTTCAATCGGCCTACGTCTTCAAATACTCGGAGCGAAAGAACACCATTGCCTATCGGAAATTTCCGGATGACGTTGCCGAGGCCGTCAAATCGGAGCGGGTCACTCGCCTGGTCGAACTCCAGCGAGGGATTTCCGCCGGAAAAAATCGGGAGTTGATGGGAACGGAAGTCGAGGTGCTGGTGGAAGGCAACGCGAAAAAATCCTCCGACCAATGGATGGGGCACACCGAACGGAACGTGACCGTGGTCTGGGACAAAGCCGCGCTTCCGCTGACGCTCGGAGATCGGGTCACGATCAAGGTTGACGATGCCTCGGCCTCCACGCTCTTCGGCACCCCGGTGTTCCCCGTGAATGCTCGCGCCCGTAGCTCAATGGATAGAGCACTTGACTACGGATCAAGAGGTTAGAGGTTCGACTCCTCTCGGGCGCGCCATATCTTAGTCCTCGGTGTGGGCACTGGGGTTGATTTGCCAGAGGCTCCAGTCCACGGCTTCTCGGAGTCGTTGCATTTGCGGATCATCTGAGCGAGACGTCCACGCCTTGAGCCCAAGTTGTTGAAGGGGCTCAACTGACCGTTGATCGGGAATTTTCCCAAGCGTTTTCACGATTTCCGTCTGAACCTGAAGATGAACCTCCGAGGATTGCATCATGGCCAGGAGCGGTGGCACGACGTGGACGTTTCCGCTCTGGGACCCGATTTCGCCCAACGCTTCTGCCGCGGCGGCTTTCATTGCCACGGCCGCGGCCGCATCGGATAAGATGCGCATAAGCGTCGGCACCGCGGGTTCGCCCATGTACCCCAAGGCCACGGTGGCGGGCAGAGCCAAGTCAGGCTGGGTCATGACGGTTTGCAGGGCGTGGAGCATCACGTCACCCGGTACGCGACCGGCAAGCGAGAGAACGTTGAGTTTGGTTGCCGTATCGGTCTCGGAGTCGGTCAGCAGAAAAGAAAGCCGATGAGCCTGGTGCCATTCGGCTGCAAGATCAAGGGTAAACGAACTGTTCTGGATGCTTTGGCTTAACTGCCGTAACGCGAATTGTCCGGAATCCTTTGCTCCCGCGGCTCGCGCCGCCTCCCACGCATGTTCAAACGTCGTGCGCACTTCATACTGCCAGGGACCTTCCTGGTCGTCCAGGAAATAGGTAAATTGACAGGCCGGTCCCTTCCACACGCGAGAAGGAGCCCCCGGTCGATCAACGTTGCCGTCGGTCTTCTTGACGCCCTTCCACGTTTTTCGCTCTTCACATTTTACTTTCAGCGTCACGTCATGCGCGTCGGTTTTGACCGACGTGACCGAAAATCCGATGGAAGACAGTTGCTCCGCTGCCGCTTTCCGTATGCCGGTTGCATCGACTAATCCTTTTTCCGTGAGGGCGAGCGCACTGACAAAAATCTTCTCCGCGCGTTCAAGCCGGTCTTTCTGTTGGGCATTGAGGATGACGTGACGGGCGGAGCCTTCTTCAGCAATGCCGCCGATGAGCAGGAGGCTGATGACCCACGATATCCAAGATACGATCATCCACATGGCAGGTTCGCGTTCCCTTCGGACGGTCGGACGGGATGGTCCCGTGCCGGTTGAAATCCGTGCTCTGAATACCAAGGAAAAGATACTCAACGCAAGGGAGGGGACACAGGAGCGGCGGAGCGTGTGCGACGTGAAGGGCGGTGGGGGGTCGTCAGCGTCAGGGCGCACTCGAGTCGAGGATGGTCTCGATCGAAGGATTTATACAGGTGGAGTTCAAGAATGCGATTGTCGTTGAGGCGCATGGCTTCACACAAGGCGTCTTGCGCGATTTTCAGTCCGCCGTCAAGGTCGCGCCGCAATAAGGTCGAAAAGTAAAAGTGAATGGTCAGGGACAGATAATGGTCGTGGGCTGCGTGGAGAAAGGCGCGCCCCTGAGAGGAGTGGGCGGCCAACGTCGTCATCACGAATTGCCCGATCGTCTGTTTATAGCACCGCCCCGTTGCCGACAAGACTCGCCGTCCATTGACCGTGGCATATTGCTTGTTGATGCTGGGTGGAAGAGGAAGGGTAAGGAACAGGGTGTTCTTGGTCATGGATGCAGACGTGTCCTGGAAGGATACGTCGGTTGCTCGTGGTTGGGACTTCAAGGTCCTTGGTGGTTTCGAATCGGAATCAGGAGCCGTGATCGTTGAAGGGTGCGGCTTTCGCCTTACGGAGCCGTCGGTGAACGCGGACGTGTCGCCCTTCACGCGAAGATTCTTGAAAAACCGTTGAGGAAGGCGTACAGGGCGGGCGGAGAAAGACACGGGGTCGGATTCGTCTCGCGTTGAAAAAGTTTCTTCGGACTAGAGAAGGTTGTGCATGGTCCCGAGATTTTCTTCAAGCCGGTCGTCGTGTTTCAGGAGGTAGCGACGCCAGTCGGAAGGATTCCAGATTTCCAAGCGGTGGTACATCCCGACCAGGACGATTTCCAGGTCTTCATCAAGCGGGATCACTTTTCTCAACCGGCCGGGAATCAGGATTCTGCCGGTTTTGTCGATTTCAGAAGAGGCGGCTTCAGACGCGACGAAGTGCATGAACAGCCGGCTTTGATCTTCGTCGAACGCGTCTTTGGCGCGTCCCAGGACTTTTTCCCATTCTTGAATCGAGTACGCCGACAGAGGAAGATCTTGCCCTTTGACGAAAATCATCCGTTCTCCCTCTGACGCCAATTGCTCCCGAATGGGAGTCGGAAGGATGAATCGTCCTTTTTCGTCCAGTTTACAGTGATATTGACCGGCAAACATGGTGTACTCCGTCTGGGTCAAAACATCCGTGGGCACGGCATATCTCGGAAACCTCAGTGTTTTAGACTAGAGAAAACCATCTAGAATGTCAAGAATTGTCTGACAGTCCTCTGTTTATGTATATTGTGCCTTCTCTTTAGTTCCCCTGTTCCCAGAGATTTCACGATGAATCCGGAATACAGCCCTTTCACGCCAAACCAGCCCGTCAACGCGGATTTCTTTACAGGCAGGAAAAGCCAGATTGAGGACCTTCTCTCGACGGTTCGCAAAGCAGCGAGAGGCTCTTTGCAGATCGGTTGGATTGCCGGAGAGCGGGGCATGGGCAAAAGTTCCCTTGCGTCATTTGTCAGTTTTCTGGCCGAACGAGACGAACACGCACTCTCCGCTCATGTCCACCTGGGCGGCGTTCGCAAGTTGGAGGACATGGTTCGAGAGACCCATTTGAGCCTGCTGAAAGACAATCAAAGCAAGTCATGGGGGAAAAACCTGCTGAGCCTGTTCGGGGAGAGAGTCAAACAAATCGGTCTTTTCGGGGTTGAGATACAGCTTGATATGTCTGATAAAGAGTTGATGGCAACGACAAACAACTTTACCACGTCACTCGGCCGAATCATCGAAAAAGCCGGCAATGACAGAAACGTTCTCTTCCTGATTCTTGACGACATCAATGGATTGGCGGACAACCCTCGTTTTGCCCATTGGCTGAAAAGCATGATGGACAGCGTTGCAACAAGCAGGACGGACGTTCCGGTGTGTCTTATTTTTGTCGGGCTGGAAGAACGTCTGGATAAGATGAGGGAAAGCAATCCGTCAGTAGGAAGAATTTTCAGGCCTCTGATATCCATTAGACCATGGGAGCAATCAGAAAGTGAGAGATTTTTTCAGAATGCCTTCAGCAAGCGCAACATCGGCATAGGGAAAAGCAACGTAAAATTTCTTGCCGAATACTCCGGCGGTCTTCCAGTCCTTGCCCATGAGATTGGAGATTCAGTCTGGCGGAGAGCGAAAGACAATACCATAGATGGAGATGATTGTATTCAGGGCATTGTTGAGGCGGCGTATTCCGTTGGGACACGTTTCATAGAAAAAGAAGTCATTCAGGCACTGCAAAGTAGGAAATACCGTTCTATTCTAGGGAAAATAGCGAAGAATGAAGGAAATCTTGATATTAAGTTTTCCAGAAAGGAATTACTGTCTTTGGAAACGTTCACGCCAACGGAAAGAAAATCGCTGGATAATTTTCTGAGACGAATGATGAAGCTTGGAGGGATTGCGCCCATCAAGGACGGAGAGCGCGGCGTGTATCGCTTCCCCACGCACATGCACAGAATTTATTTCCTGTTGCAGGCCATCAACGTGGCCCAAAAAGGCAAACCGGACAATTGAAGAAACCTTCAGTCAGAATCGTCTCACTTACACCGTTCTGACCAAGGTTTGAACTCAGTCAGATTTTTGCTGGTGGGTTCGTAAACGTCTTCGCTTTTTGACATTTTCCACGTCCGTCCTGAGTGCCAGTGATAAGAGGTCGGCAATGCTTTGTATCTTTTTAGTCGTGAGGTAAGACACGCCGCGGCGCAAATGGGCGCGTAGGGCGATGGCGAGGGTATCATCGCTGACGTCCATGCCGTCGCGAAGACAGCGTGCTTTGAGTAACGCTGTCAATATGCCATCGCGCCGTCTGGCGAAGGTGGACCAAGTCATTTCCACATTGCTGTCAGCGCGCACATCGCTCATCGGCGGTGGTTTCTCTTCGGCAAGCGATAGGCAAAATGCCCATCGACACAGGACATTCCACTGGCGGATGCCAGTTCGCCGTTTCAACAGAATCAGCCGGTCGCGGGTTTCCGCGGGTAGTCGTATGTGATCAATCATCCATCGTCTCCAAGTAGCCATCTACAACATGCGTCGCACCTAGGTCACCGTCAAATTCCAGGCGATAGCAACGTCCGACATAGGGTGCGATTTGGTGCAGATATTCGCCGGTAATTTCTTCATCAGTGGAAAACAGCAAAACTTGATGGCTCGCATGTGGGTAATATCGCTCCATCAGCCGTCGGCGGTGCTCGCGATCCAGTCGCCCCAGTGGTGTATCTACTGCCACCGGCAGAGCCCGCCCCGACGCTTTGGCCATTCCCCAGAGCAAAGAAATCCCCAGCAACTGGCGCTCCCCAGCAGATAAACTCTCGGGGGGGAATTCGCGTCGCTTGTTGTCATAGAGCGTAACCGAAAAATTTTCCGAATGAATGGAGATACTAGAAACCAAACGCTCTTTGTGCAGCATGGATTGATAACTCTCAAGAACGAGCTGACCGATCCGGTTTACTTGGCGACGCACGACGTCGGCACGGAATTGAGCGAGCGTGTCCCGTGCTTTTGACGAATGAAAGAGAAACCGCCGTGTCTCCTCATCGCGCAAACGTGATTCGGCGTTGATCGTGAGCAGTGATTCCAAATCAGCCACGCGACGTGACTCCTCCCGTTCTAGTGCCGCAATATCCGAATTGATTTCGGCGTATTCCTTTTCCAACTGTGCAACTTGCTCGCGTAGCGCATCACGCGCGGCGAGTGTTTCTTTGATCGAATCTTCTAGTGGGATCGCTGACCATTCCAAGCGCGCGGTCTCTACCTCTTGTGCGAGACGCCGGTATTGCGCCAGTGCCGACGTAGCAACGGTGCGGACACCATCTATTCCGCCACCGACCAATTCCCGCAAAGCGATTCGATCTTCCGGGTCCATATTTAAAACGGTTTCTTGCCCTGAAAGTTCAGTGCGGCGCATCGTGTCTTCGCGGCAGAATTTTTCCACATCGGCTACGATTGACGATGCTGCCCCTATCGCACGCATATGGGAAACTAATGCGGTATCGCGTTTATCAAGTACTTCCACGCAAGCGCGGGCGATTCGAATGGTTTCCTCTTCCACATCACGGCGCATGATCGAGTGCAATGAATCTTCCGCCAACGCGATTGGCAAATCACCTTCCGCCAATTCAATCAATCGTTTCTGACACGCGGCGAATGCCAACTCTCTAGCTTGCAAATCATCTCCAATTTTCTCTCGGCGGTCGTATAGTTCTCCGCCTTCGCGTTGGTATTTTTCATTAGCCCGGGCAAACTCACGCTTCGCCGGATCCAACTTGCGTGAACGCAACGCAGCTTTTTCTTCTTTCAGGAATATGATCCGTCCCCGCACTTTTTCCAATTCACTCTCAACGCCTTCCACTTCCTTCCGACTGTTTTGCGATAAACGCTCTTGGCCCCGCCGACGTTCTAAAATCCGCAGGTCGGTTTCCAATCGCTCGACGACATTTAGGCCTAACAGATTGCGAATCGCTGCACCGACCAAATCCGCGGAACTCTCTGGTGAGGCGTAGGACTCAATCCGTTCGCTGTCAAAGAAAAATAAGTGGGCGATGCTTGGCGGCATGATGCCCTGAATGTGTTGCTCCCAGTTTTTCTCAGCGGTTAAATCGCGCACACGGTTTCTGGTGACTTCTAAGTTTTCCCGAACGTTGCCGCTGACGATTTTCCAAGTCCGGCAAACCCTGTAGCGATTCTCAATTCCACTCGAAAAATGACGAAAAACGACTGTCACCGATGCCTGTCGCCAGCGTGAACTGCTGATTCGACAACGTAAAGAATCATGATAGCCGCCAGGGTTGGCGATTTGGGCCAAAGAACCAAACAGACACAATTGGATGGCTTCCAGCAGTGTTGTTTTGCCGGTGCCGTTGAGCCCACCAAACAAAACGACTGGTTGCTTTGCGGAAGGCGGAGCGAGTTCAACTTCCTGACGTCCGGCATAGACGCCGAAGTCGTGAAGAACGATTCTGTCAAGAATCATCCTTTTTTAACCCTATGGTCTGAGACCAGGGGATTCGTGACGTTGGATTTGGTTGCGCGCTTGAGCCCACTTCACGGCGTCTTGTTCATCGTCGTAGAAGTTACGTTCAATAGCCCTCTCCAACTTTTTGAAAATGCCGCCACGCCGTAACGCGGAATGTTGTTGCTGCTCTATGGCAAGCAATTCCCGCAACATTTGGTAATGAAGTCTCCCGCTGTCCCCGCATAGAGACGCCAGTACATCCAATTCGTCTCGCCCTAGCACGGTAGCATCATCAAAACATTTCATTCCCGGATAATCCTCACCGGTTGCTTCCTTGTAGATGGTTGGCAGTCGGTCTTCAATTTCGTGCTTGTCCATGATCCAAATTCGCCGGATTTCCTCTAACTCTTCCATTTGGATGAGATTCATGTCATGCACGATGGTGGGACCGGTTCTTCGAATCAGTCTCTCGGTTCTCAATATCTTATCCAACAGCCGTTCTCGCGTTTCCCGAGTGTAAGGGCCGGGAATCGTACGGTCGTGAAACATCTGTATTTTCCCGTTCATACGGCGAAAATCACGTAAATGTCGGTCGCCACCTTCAGGCATATTACGAAAATCAATTTCGTCGCGGATTGCCAGAAGTGGTGCCATCCAGGATTTTTCTTCATCGTTCTGAATCATTGCCTGCATGGATTTGTCTTTTTCCACTAGAGTGCAGACCCAGCATCCGAAGCGGCTATCGCCGCAGCTTGGTGTGTCGGTGTCAACAACTAGCGGGCATTCACCGTCCGGCGAGGCGCCACGATACATTTGAAACAATTCCATGTTGTTCCCGCCCCATGGATTTGGTTGATCTATCAAAAACAACCACACATCGTCGTTCGTCCAATCTTCTATCGGTGTGTAGATGGACGAATTGGGTAAACTCGCATTTGGACTCAGACGGTCACGGATGCGGTGCTTTTCGTGCCGCGTCATCGACTGAGCCCGCGCTGCACTTTCGGCTTTGCGGGTGCCGAGAACCAAAATCACTTCGCCGTACCGGTCAACCGTTGCTGAGATAAACGTGTGTGCCGGGTCGATTTTTAAGCGTTCGGTGCACCAGCGGAATTTGTGCCGTGGCGCAGGATAGCCGCGTCCGATGAGATTGACCCAGAAACTATCCTCAATCTTCGGTGTCAGGCGGTGTGATGAAATCGGCAGGCCATCGGCTTCAGCACGTTCCCGCATTCGTTCCAGAGAGTTTCCAACCCATGCGGCAACAATCGGATTTTCCACCAACGTGTCAGTGCTGATGACATGCACGGGTTTTTTTGCCCGATCCGCTCCGATTTTTTGTAGCGCCAACCAGACAATTTCCAGCGTCGCAGTCGAATCCTTGCCACCGCTGTACCCGACAACCCAGGGAACTTGGTCGGAGAGATATAACTCTGCTGCCTCTTCCACGGCAGTTGCAAGAACGGGTTCAAATCCACGTCCCTCAAATACCGACTGTTGAATCCTCCGTGTTTTTCCCATCACCCCCTCCTGATCAAATTTTCCAAGCGTTCTTCCTCGGGCGAAAGCGGTAGCCCCAACTGTTTCTTAATGGCGTTGGCGGTCAGCGTGATATTTTGTTGCCCTTTAGAGACACGTCCGCCGGTCATCGCACGCCCCTCCCACAAGGTGGAATTCGTTCGCCGCCAATCCATTTTAGCAATCGCATGCAGTCGTCTCTTCCAGTCGCCAGGGTAGAGCATCAGTAAGTCATTCCCAACACGTCCGAGCGCCTGTAGCGCAACTGCATGTGAATGAATATAGTCTTGCCGAATTTCGCCTGCTGTGATTTTACCGTTCCGCACTTGTTGCCATTCTTTTATTTGCTTCGCCACGACTTCCCAAAATTCTCCGGCAATCTCTACCAATTTTTCCGATGGTTCGCATCTTCCGGACAAAAGTTCCTGCGTAGCGTGATAAATAGCACTGAGCGTAAACAAACGACGGGAGCGAGCCGACAGGGTGGTTTTTTCCGGTTCCACCAAATCGCGAAAAATCCCAGAACGTCCGATCAGACGCTTGGAGAGAAGCGACATCGTGTCGCGATGATCGTAGAGAATTCCGAGAGAAGTAGAGGGACGAATCGCATAGCGATTCAAATCAGCAAACATCTGTTGGCAACGTTCCAGACCTGGGTCAAGAAAAAGCACTACCGCGATGGATTCGTCTCCGATTTCGGGACGCTCACTGATTGCCATTTCAATCGCCGCACGACGATGTTGTCCGTCGTTAATGATAAATCGCGCTTCCATCGGAATGTGCAGCAAACCGACTCGCCTACCATCTCCCTCCTTCTCAAACGGCTTAAACTCAATCTGGCCGTCGACGGACGCGGTAGTGGCAGAAAATACATAGTTCTCCCTGTTGCCGGTTATATAGCGTGCGAGTTTTGGTAGACGTGAGCGATTCAGACGCCGCTGAACCCGTAATTCTGGCGCCATTTCTTCCTCGTTAAAGAGGAAAATTTTAGGGATCAGTCGAAGTGGGCACATGGAAACATAATATTCCCGATTTGCCTGAATCCCGCATATTGCCGGAAAAGAATAGCCGAAATTGATTGGCACGAATACTCCTTTAACCTCTTACCTTCGAGACCGAGTAATCTAAAAAAATGCTTGTTTGTCAAATAGAATGCAAACATGAATTTTTATTAAAAACAATGACAGGACAAGTTCAATCGTATAAAACTCACCTCCAGTGGCAACGTGATTTATTTGTAGTGCCGAAAGATATGTAGATTGATAGGGTTGAATAAAATGCGCTGGAGGATGAAGCATTTGTCATCATCAAATTCCCACTTGCCAGCGTTGCCAGGGCTTTATGCCATCGGGCATGAAGAGAAAATACACGGATTGGAAATCGCCCGCTTCTATGTTTATGTGGGTCAAACCGCGAATTTGCGGCGGAGAATGAACGAACACACACCAGAAAAGGAAATGAACGAACCGCTACGCAAATACTTACGTAATAATTTTTCTCGCGCCAAGTGCTGGTATACAACCGATGTAGATACTGGACGGGAACGGACGCGATTGGAGCGCGCATTGATTCGGAGTCTGTTGCCGCAGTTCAACCGGAAATAAAAGGAGATGGAAACATGGACAATGCCGACAAATCCATCGAAGACATGCTCGAAGATGTGCCGAAAGCCGAACAGAGGGACCGTCGGGCGCTCAACATCTTACTTGACCGTCAGCGTCAGAAGCAGGGGCACATCCTTGCACTTAAGGCAGAGATGGGCACTACGGTCTCTTATATCACATCCGTCACTCTAGAATGGGTGGCACAAAAAGTGAGTTACGCCAGAGAATTGCCTGTTTTTAAGGGTAAGTTCGATCCCGATACGAATAAAGTGCAAATCGACGAAGAAACTGCTTCGGAAATCCGGCAACGTGAACCAGACTGGCGTCGCCAATTTCCGATGACGATGTATTTGGTAAAACGCGATCACCACAAATTCCCACCGATTCTAGTTGTCGCCCACCAGGATTGGGTACATACCCCTGACGCTGATGAATGGGGGGTGGATGGTCGAGCCACGCGAAGCAGTATTGAAGAACGGTCTTTGGACTCTGCAGGCGCTTACTTTGAACTAGGTACGGGTGAAACGACTCTTTTCTACGCTCTCGACGGTCAGCACCGCCTTATGGCAATTCAGGGTCTTCATACTTTACTGAAGGAGGGAAAACTTCATGCGCGAACCATCAAGAACGAGCCAAGGAATAAGTTCGAAAGTACTGACGAGTTGTTAGAGCAAGGTATCAACACCCAAAAAATTCAGTCCAGAATGTCAGAAAAGATAGGCATTGAAATTATTCCCGCCATTTTGAAAGGCGAAACCGCAGAGGAAGCGCTTCAACGACTGCGCAGTATATTTGTGCATGTCAATCAAAACGCGAAACGGTTGGAAAAAGGCGAACTGGCGCAATTAGATGAAGACGACGGTTTTGCTATTGTAGCAAGACGTGTTGCATCAACACATCGTTTGCTTAAAGGACATGTACGGATGAAAGGAGGACAATTGCCCGAATCTTCGCCTTGTTACACGACGATGAAAACGGTGGTGTCCGTTGCACAAGAATACCTTGGCCAACTGGAAGTTTATGGAAAATGGAAGCAGGACAAGGAGATGAAAATTCGTCCGGACGAAGAAGAACTTGGCTCGGGAACCAAAAAACTGAAGTCTTATTTTGATGCTCTGAGTGAATTGCCTTCGCATCAAGCGATAATTAACGGCGCTGGCGGCGAGGAAATTGGCCGTATGCGACAAAAAGATGGTGAGGACAATATGCTCTTTCGTCCCGTGGCGCAGGAGGCGCTTGCCAGAGCGATAGGGCAATTGGAAAGTGAGCGGGAATATGACATTAAGAGAGTCGCTGACAAACTGGCAAGACAGGAGAAAGCCGGGCAATTAAAACTATGTGATAAAAAAGCACCTTGGTTTGGGGTTTTAGTTGATCCTGACAATGAAGTAATGCGTAGGAAAGAAGCATATAAAACTCTATGTGCCAAGTTGCTGGTACATCTTTTGGACGGAACTCACACCGAAGAAGAGCAAAACGAGTTAAGGGAGAAATTTGCTTTGGCCCGTGTCGTATCGAGAGATGGCGACGAAGAAGACTGGAAAGCATTCAACTTGAAGGGCAAGGTCGTCCGTTTGGATAGAGTGGGTTTGCCGACCCCTTGGGAGTAAACCGCGCAATGGAATTGCCGTTGAGTTGTGCCGAAACACTTTCATCAAGAAGCTGGATTGATCGACTGGGAGAAAGGTTGTGCCACTTTTCTGAAACGCCGAAAGTATTAGAAGACCTCCAGTGCTTTCGGTTATTTCGGCTAATGTGCATGAAGACCAGTTTAGGCATCGTCGCCAATGCTCGACTGCCAAATCATTCCGCGCTCAGCGTTCGTTTGAAACGGATTCCAAGTATCCAACGCAAGATTGAGCGTAGCACCACGAATTTGAGTCAAGTTGATGACATTATCGGGTTGCGAATAATTTGCCAGAGCGTTTCCGATGCGGTGGCACTTTCCTCTCGCATGGAATCCGTGTCAAACCACAAAAGAACAAAAAACTATATCCGTGAACCACGGAATACCGGCTACCGTGCCATCCATCATATCTTTGAATTCTCACAAGAATTTCCACAAAGCGATAAATTTCTGCGAGTTTCTTTTGAAGTCCAGGTACGCACGTATTATCAACATATGTGGGCAATATATTCGGAATCCTTTGGAGAACGGGCAAAAGAAGGAGTCGCCAATTCCGAAACCAAGCGAGAACTCTCTTCGCGTTCGGAGCAAATCAGGGAATGGGAAGAAAAATACCCGAGCGAAATTCAAAAAGATTTACCGAGACTTACCGATACATACAATCTTGCCGTTGTTTTGCGCCGGGAAGGGCATGATGCCGAGTGCTATTTTTTTCAACGAGACTATCAAAGTGCCGTCGACCAGTTGATGTATTGGGAAATGCTCTCCACAAAATCCCGCGATAACACCCTTTTGCTGGCAGGAATGTCGAAGACGGAAGAAAAAAGTGTTCAAGATATTCTCAAACTAACCCATCCCACTTTTTTCGGCATACGTTATCCACCACAATCTTGGATCCCACCGGTATAATTCCATATCCTCCTCAGACCGTTCTGGCCAGGGTTTGAACGTGGACGGACTGAGCTCCGGCTTTTCGCAGGGTTTTGGCGCATTCGTTGACCGTGGTTCCGGTTGTAAACACGTCGTCGACGACCAAGATGTTTTTTCCCTCAATCACGTCCGGCCTCTTCACCGCAAAGCATTTTCGAAGATTGGTCAAACGCGCTCGTCGGCTCAAGGACGTTTGCGGTGGGGTCAATTTTGTGCGGAGGAGAACGTTGGTCAATACGGGAAGGTTCCAACGTTTGCCGAGAGAGCGAGCGAGCAGCAGGGATTGATTAAATTCTCGTTTTCGGAGACGAGTGGGGTGCAAGGGAACGGCAACAATTGCATCAATGATCACGACGGGGGGACCCGTTTGCGCCATCAGTTGAGCCAGTAACGGCGCCAATTGGGTCTTTCCCTTGTGCTTCAAGAGCACAATGGCCTCCTTGAGGGGCGATTGGTAGGCATAAGGCGTCCGTGCGTGATTGTAGGAGGGCGAGCGTCTTCGACATTTTCCGCACTCATGGTTGGGACTGTGGGAAAGTGCAGACGACGAAGCAAACGGGCGAGCACACCGGGGGCAGACCGGCGAAGGAATGGGAGAAATCTGACTCCAACAGCGTCGACAAAAAAATGGAATCGGATCATCCCAGAGAAAATCACTACACGTGGCACAATTCGTGGGGAAAATAGTGTGTAGAAGACAGCGGAACAATCCGGATGTCGTCATGGCGTCGAGGTAGAGTTGAGAAAAAATCCAGGCAATGTGAAAACCACTGTCAAGATCAAGCGGCTCCTCATGTTGAACGGTTCAGGAAGGGTAAGATAGTATCCGACCAGGCCCCACGAGAAAAAAGTCAGCCCATCCATGAATCTCTCCACCACGATTGCCGATGTACATTTTTCAACCTGCCTGATGAACGCGGCCGGGGCCTTGTGCGTGACGCAGGAGGAACTGGAAACCTTGGGTCGCTCACGGAGCGGGGCGATCGTCACCAAATCCATGACCCCGGCGTTCCGGCAGGGAAATCCTGAGCCGCGGTATTACAGTTTTCCCGGCGGGTCCATCAATTCCATGGGGCTTCCCAATCTGGGCTATCCAGCCTATGCCGAAATCATTCCGAAACTTCGCAAATTCGGCAAGCCCATTATTGCCAGCATCGCCGGGTTGAGTCCTGTTGATTTTCTTGAAGCGGCGCAAACCATCACGTCCGTTCAGCCTGACCTGATCGAAATCAATCTCTCCTGCCCCAACATCCCGGGAAAGCCTCAAATCGGCTATGACGTGGAAGCCTCGCGCTCGTTACTGCTCCAACTGAAAGACGTGCTCACTGTTCCCTTTGGGGTCAAGCTTCCTCCGTATTTTGATCCGGTGCATCATGAAGCCGTGGCCGGCGTGTTACAAGAGGTCGGGGTGGATTTTCTGTCGGTCATTAACTCCGTGGGCAATGGATTGGTGGTTGATCCAGACAAAGAACGCGTGGTCATCAAACCAAAAGCCGGGTTCGGCGGGATTGGCGGACGCATGATTAAACCCGTGGCGTTAGCCAACGTGCGGGCCTTCTGGAAGTTGTTTGACGGGCAGATGCCGATCATCGGCACGGGGGGAATCGTCTCAGGCACGGACGTCTTCGAACACGTGTTGTGCGGAGCGTCTGCCGTTCAAATTGGAACGGCTTTCGTTGACGAAGGGGTTACGGTCTTTCAACGACTGGAAAAGGAAGTCAGCGAAATCTTGCACCGGAAAGGCTACGAGTCCCTTTTACAATGCCGTGGAACGTTGCAAGAGCTGTAACGAAGTGCTCCCTTCTGCTGGCCTCGTCACGTCGTCAACCTCTTCGGCCAAGTCAGTGGAATTTACTCGGTGGGAACGGTATGTTTGGGGATAAGCCGTAAGAGCATGGCTTGTCTGAGAAGTTGTGCCACGTTTCGCACGCGAAGGCGGCGCATCAGATTAAACCGATGCACTTCAACCGTCCGGACGCTGATGTTGAGTTGTTGTCCGATTTCTCGATTCGTGTAGCCTTGGGCCACGAGTCGAAGTATTTTTTTTTGACGAGCCGTCAGCGAGAAGGCTTCTTCGGGTTTGTCTTTCGGTCTTTCTTTTGAATGGCTCTTGCTGTCTCTAGAAACGGATTTGCCAATGGATTTGCCGTCGGCCATAAGAAAGTTCCCGCGTGTGCCTCATCGCTTCACGTGACACTGAAGGCAGTGAATCATGCAAATGTTTCAATGGCGCAATTGGGACGGTCGCAACCTACCATAACTGGATTTCGAGAAACAACGTTTGTTTGAACGATCCGTTTTATTGGGCCATCTGGCCTGCAAGCACTTGAGAAGTCGGCCGTTGCGAACCGCGCTCACCGTGGGTGGGGTCGGGGTCGGAGTGGCCGCGGCTCTTGCCGTCTCCTTGGCGAATCAAACCATTTTTGAAGCGTTTCAACGAGCCGTGACGCAGGTGGTAGGAGAGGCCACGATTCACGTTTCAGGGACGGACCATCGGATCAATGAAACGCTCATTGAACGGATTCGCCTCCACCCTGACGTCCAAGCGGTCCATCCGTATCTTGCGCAATCCGTCACGTTCGAAACGAATGAAGGCAACAGCCGGGTCGGCATGGTCTGGGGGCTCGACCTTCTGGAGTTGATCCATGAAGAAACGGTGGCGGGGCAATCCTCCGCGCAAGAAAACTTCTCGCTTGATTCGCTGCTCAGCGTTGAGACCATCTACCTGGGCCGCGAGTTGTCAACCAGCTTGGGCGTAACCCGGGGTGATCCCGTGACGGTGAACGTCGGGTCACGTCAATTCCAAGCAACCGTGAGTGGCGTGTTGACGTTTTCCAATGATGAAACACGGTGGGATTCCGTGGCCGTCATGGACCTGGCCGCTGCCCAGGTGCAATTGAGACGGCTCGGTCGGCTCGACGGGCTGGATTTGGTGACGACTCCGGGCGTATCCGTGAATCGCCTGATTCAGGAACTTCAGGCGCGGGTAGGCCCGTCCGTTCTGGTCAATCGCCCGTCTCAGCGGAACGTGCAGGTGCAACGGATGCTTACCTCGTTTCAGTTGAATCTTGCCACGCTCAGTACCGTCGGACTCTTCGTCGGCGTGTTTTTAGTCTACAACGCCGTGGGATTTTCCGTTGTCCAGTATCGACGAGAGATCGGCATCCTGCGCGCAATCGGCATGATGCCAACGCACGTTGGCTTATTATTTCTGGGTGAAGCGCTGATCGTCGGCGCCGTCGGTGGTGGCCTCGGGTCCGTGATCGGGAGTGGCTTGGCGCAATCACTGGCGACGCTCGAACAGACCACCGTGTCCGAGCTCTATGGAATAGAGGCGCCGGGAGAACGTCCATTCAGTCTGCCCGTTTTATTGGGAGGCTGCGTCTTGGGAATGGTGCTGTCGATGATGGGAGCCGTGGGGCCGTGCTGGGAAGCCAGCCGGACCGATCCGGCCCGGGCTATCGCCTCCGGGCAATACCACGCCACGCGTCGGCATCATGGACGGTTGACCGCCCTGGCCGTGGTCGTGCTGGGCGTGGCCGGGATGCTTACGTTGCCCGGTCCGGTCAACGGCATCCCCGTGTTTGGCTATGGGGCCGCGTTTTGTATCTTGTTGGGGTGTACCCTGCTCGCCCCGCTGAGCATTCATTTGCTGAATCTGGCGACCTCGTTCAGACCATCGTCGGGGTCCATGACGCGCCTTGCCGTCGATCACATTGCCGGGTCGTCGGGCCGAAGCAGCGTCACGCTCTCGGCCTTTATGGTGGGCATTGCGATCGTCGTGGGCGTCGGCGTCATGGTGGAGAGTTTTCGCAAGACCGTGGAGCACTGGATTGACCAGACCCTTATGGCGGATCTCGTGGTGACGCCCCATGACGAAGCATTGGACGCCGATCTCCACGAGAACGCCCTTGGCCTTTCACCCGAAGCGGTTCGACGAGCCATGGCGGTTCCCGGGGTGGCTGCCGTGGACCCGTATCGTCACGTGCGTATGCAAGTCGGAGCCACACAAGCCTTTGTCGTGGCGCGTGATCTCGCCCTTCACGCGAACCGGAGTCACTACCTGTTCATGAACGGGGAATCATCTCGCCTTCTCCATCAGGCGATTGACGAACGGGGCGTGGTAGTTTCGGAAGTGTTGGCCCATCGACTCGGCGTCACCGTGGGCGACGCGTTGTCTTTGCCGACGGCCAAGGGACAAAAGGCTTTCCCGGTGGTGGGCGTCTTTTACGACTATGCCACGGATGGCGGAAAAATCGTGATGGATCGGTCGATCTATGAACAATGGTGGGATGATCCCACGGCAACGGTCTTGGCGGTGTACCTTAAGCCGGATGCGAACCAACAACGCGTGCGGGACGGCCTGAAACACGCACTCGATTCGCTCGTGCCCATGTCGATCATCAGCAACAAAGAACTGCGAGCGCACGTTCTCGACATTTTTGACCGAACCTTTCGATTGACCGTCGGGTTGGAAATCGTCGCGGTCATCGTCGGCCTGCTGGGAATTATGAATACGCTGTTGACCACCGTGATTGAGCGACAACGGGAGTTGGCAACGATCCGCGCGATTGGAGGCAGTCGCCGGTACGTGCAAGGCTTGGTGATTCGAGAATCGCTCTGTCTGGGAACGTTGGGATTGGCTCTCGGGCTCCTGGCCGGAATCTTGCTGGCCGCCTTGCTGATTGGCGTGATTAACAAACAATCCTTCGGATGGACCATTCACATGACCATCCCCCTCAAAACCATCCTGGAAGCCGTCCTCGTCGCAGGCATCACCGGCCTGGTCGCCGGCTATCTCCCCGCCCGCTGGGCCACCCGCGGCCCCATCGCCGACGGGTTGCGATATGAGTGATGCGAGAATTTTTTCTTGTTCTCCCCATAAGTGTAACGCTTCTCGAACGACCTCGCTGGATGAATGATAGCGGCCACTTTCAACCTGCTTTTTCACCAAATTTTCCAGTTCCGGGGTCAATGAAACATGCATGAGCGCATTTCTCCTTCCTGATTTTATCGTTCGACTGAAATCCGATCCGACGCAACACCTGATTTTTGAAACAAAGGGGTATGATCCGTTGGAAGAGGTCAAGCGTGCCGCCGCGGAGCGATGGGTCACGGCGGTCAATGCGGATGGAACATTTGGGCAATGGCACTACGCCATTGCCCAGAAGGCATCGGATGTTCCAGAGATCGTCAAGAACGTTTCCGACGGGACATGAGAGAGTGAAGCGCGTCGTCGATTTCAGGGAATCACGTCAGAGCCGGGTTTGCTACCGCTACTTCAAAGCCCATGTCTTCGATCATCTGGTGAACCTCGCGGGCGGGGTCTCCGGGCGTCGTTAAATAGCCGTTGACGAACAGCGAGTCCGCGACGTACAGGGCCAGGGGTTGGAGGGATCGCAGATTGAATTCGCGCCCGCCGGCCGCGCGAAGTTCCCGTTGCGGATGGATAAAACGGAACAGGCACAAGATGGTGAGGCATCGCCGCGGCGTGAGGTGTCTGGCGTCGGCCAAGGGGGTGCCGGGAATCGGGTGCAGCATGTTGAGCGGGATCGAGTCCGGGTTCAGGTCGCGAAGGGCGAAGGCCAGATCCAGGAGATCGTCGTCGGATTCTCCCATCCCGACGATCCCGCCTGAGCATAATTCCAGTCCCGCGGCTCGGGCGTGTCGTAACGTGGTCAGCCGGTCTTGATACGTGTGCGTCGTGCAGATGGAGGAGTGATAGGCTTCGCTCGTGTTCAGATTATGGTTGATGCGATCCACTCCCGCGGCCTTGAGTTGTTCCGCCTGGGGTGCCGTCAGGAGGCCTAACGAACAGCAGACTTGAAGCGGGAGTTCTTGTTTGATCCGTTTCACCGCGGACGCAATGCCGTGGATTTCTTTGTCGAGCGGGCTTCTTCCGCTGATCACCACGCAGTATCGTTGAGCGTCGGCCTCATGGGCTTGCCGGGCCCCGTTCAGTACGTCGTCGGGGGACACCAACGCGTAGCGGTCAATGGAAGCGGTGGAGATACTGGATTGGGAACAATACCCGCAATCTTCTTGACACGCTCCGCTTTTCGCGTTGAACAACATCTGGATGGTGACGGTTCGACCGAAAGAGGCGTGGCGAATTTTATACGCTGCGGCAATCAGGGGTAAGAGTTGAGCGTCGTCGGTTTGGAGAAGCGTCAATCCTTCTTCGCGGGTTAACGCGTGGCCGTGCAGGATGCGGTCTGCGAGATTGTCAAATGGCGTCATTCGCGTCCTCTCCGTTTGCCGTAGGTGCGTCGGTGTCGAAACGAATCGTCAACTGGCTTGATGGATCACGTTGATCGCTTCAGGTTGCCGTGATGCTCGGGGACCAACGTCGAGAGAATCATAGTCGGCTTGGGGGACGTGGGGCGCGTCTCTCCACATGTTTTCAAGGCCGTAGTAGGCCCGAACGTCTTCCTGAAAAATATGAACGAGAATGTCTCCATAATCAAGAAGGATCCACTTCGCCGCGGTTTCTCCTTCCACGGTGCCGCGGTCTCCGAACCGGCGCAGCGTTTCCCGTCGAACGGCTTCGGCAATGGCTTTGACGTGGCGTTCGGAATTTCCAGAGCATATGACGAAATAGTCGGCAATCGAGGTGAGGGCTTCGGTGTGAAGGACGACGACGTCGGAGGCTTGTTTATCCAGGACCACGCCGCCGATGACCAGGACTTTGCGTTTGACGTCTGAAATCGGTCTCCTCCTTACGCTCCACCGTACAGGTGGTGTCGGATTATATAAGACTGGACGCCTCGCGGCAACCAATCGGTGACGTCGAGTCCTTCGTGAATGCGTTCGCGTATGGCTGAGGCAGACACAGGACAGGGGGCAATCCGAAGAAAGGTGACCATCGCGTGCGCTTCGACGGGGACGTCCAGTCGATCAAGCCGGCCGGCGTCCAACTCGTGAAGTTGATAGACGGGTAACGGCGGCAACAACGTCAGCTCGGCCGCCTGAGAAAAACGAGCGGGTGGTCGTGAAACCACGAGAAAGTTCGCGGAGGATACTAACGTCTCCCCCGATTTCCAACTGCCAATCTCCAGGAACGCGTCCAGCCCGATGATAAACCAGAGTTCCCCCGCCACGGTGCGTCTTAGCGTTCGGACGGTATCAACGGTATAGGATGGGCCGGGCACGGTGGACTCCACGTCGGAGACTGCATAGTGTGGGGACTCGGCAACGGCTTGCTTGACCATGGCCAAGCGATGGTGTGCCGGGGCCAGCGATTCATTCGATTTGTGCGGCGGGTCTCCGGACGGAATGAAGATCATCCGATCCAGAGCCAAAGCGCGTTGCGCGTGTTCGGCAACCGACAGGTGGCAACGATGGATCGGGTTAAAGGAGCCGCCCAGTAATCCAACGCGCATGTGACGGGAATCGCTCACCGTGTCAAGAAGAACGGGCCGGACCGTCAGGACAGCACGGCCAAGTTATCACGATGGATCACTTCCTCATAGTCGTGCGTGCCTCTCTCCCGACGGATGTCTTGCGTTTTGCGGCCTTTCATCTCGAACACGACGTCGGAAGAAAAATTCACCAGGCCTTTGGCAAACTCTTTGCCCGTTGCGTCCACGCAAGAAACCGGATCACCGGACACGAAGGTTCCCTTCACGTCCACGATCCCGGAAGGCAGCAAGCTTTTGCCTCGCAGTGTCAGTGCCTCCACGGCCCCGGAATCCAGCACGAGCTGGCCCTTGGGTCGCAGAGTAAACGCGATCCAATGCTTGCGACTCGGCAGTTTTCGTCCCTGAGGAAGGAACAGGGTGCCGTCCTCGGATCCGGTAAAAACGCGAGGCAGCAAGCCGGGGGTTTCACCGTTGAGCAACAACGTCGGGAGACCGTACTGACCAACGAGTTTGGCCGCTTGAATTTTTGTGACCATCCCCCCGCGGCTTTCCCGGCTCCTGGAGGTTCCGGCTCCTTGTTCGACGTCGGGGGTAATATCGGTGATCTGAGACATCAACGTCGCCTCTGGATGGCGTCGGGGGTCTTGGGTGAACAATCCGTCCACGTCGGAGAGGATAAGCAGAAGATCGGCGTCCACCAAATGGGCGACTTGCGCCGCGAGCGTGTCATTATCCCCGAAACGAATTTCTTCCACGGCGACCGCGTCGTTTTCATTGACGATCGGAATCACGTCCAATTCCAGTAACGTGGTCAGCGTGTGCCTCGCGTTGAGGAACCGTTTTCGATCGGCTAGGTCTTGATGGGTGAGCAAGACCTGGGCAACGTTGTGTCCGGCTTCGTGAAAGCTGTGTTCATACGCGTGAATCAGGTGACTTTGTCCGGCCGACGCCGCGGCTTGTTGCAATGGGATGGTGTGCGGATAAGACGAGAGTCCGAGTTTCTCAATGCCCGCGACAATGGCCCCCGAGGATACCAGGACGACCTCTCGTCCGTCGCGTTTGAGTTGAGCGACTTCGTTGGAGAGGCGTTGAACGTGGTCGAGCCGCAATCCGCCGGTTTGCGAGGCCAGAATGCTGCTCCCGATTTTAATCACCAGGCGCGTTGCGTTGGAGAGGATACGCTCTCTCATGCCGCTCTGATTTCCTGAAGGCGTCGGGCGAGAAAGGCCAGGACCGCGTCTACGCCTTCACCTGTGACCGAGGAGATCGGGAAAAAAGCAAGGCCGCGGTCCCTGCAATGGCGGTGGAGTTCCCGAAGGCGTCGCCCGTCTCCTTGGACGTCCGTTTTCGTGCCGAGGACGGCAAACGACCGCTCTCCCAACGTGGGATCAAACGCGACGAGCTCTTCTTGCAACACCTGAAACGTGCCCACGGGATCCTCCGTCATCCAGTCCGATACGTCGATCAAGTACAGGAGAAACCTGGTGCGTTGAATATGCTTGAGAAATTGGTGTCCCAATCCTTTGCCGTGATGGGCACCTTCAATCAGTCCCGGAACGTCGGCCATGACGAAATGGTTGTAGGCTCCGATTGAGACGACTCCCAAGTGGGGACGAAGGGTCGTGAAGGGATAGGCGGCAATCTCCGGTCGTGCAGCCGAGAGCGTAGAAATCAGCGTAGACTTTCCGGCGTTCGGACGTCCCACGAGACCCACGTCGGCCAAGAGTTTGAGTTCCAGGTCGAGCCACAATTCTGCGCCGGGCGTACCGTCTTCAACCTGTCTGGGCGCGCGGTTTGTCGAGGTTGCAAACCGGGCGTTCCCCTTTCCGCCTTTTCCTCCCAAGGCCACGACCGCGGATTGGTCGGGGGCCACCATATCCGCGAGAAGGTCTTGAGTCCCGGCGTCTTTGATGATGGTCCCGACCGGCACGGTAATGGTTACGTCGGAGCCGGAACGACCGTGTCGATTCGCTTTTTCTCCCGGACGTCCTGGTGCAGCTTCATAATGGCGTCGGTATTTCAGATCAAGCAGGGTCGTGACCCGGGGTGAGGCTTTGACGATGACGTTTCCGCCGCCGCCGCCGTCGCCGCCGTCCGGTCCGCCCTGGGGCACGAATTTTTCCCGACGAAAACTACAGGCTCCATGACCGCCGTTGCCGGCTCTGACAAAAATTTTGGCGTGATCAATAAACATCCGGCACCTTCGGCACTCTTGTCGGATGAAAAAACTCGGGAAGAAAGAAAAAAGCAGGAGAGATGGAAAGAAGACCCGGATCGCGGGTTAGGGGGAAGGATAGACGCTGATCTTGCGTCTCGCGTGTCCCCCCTCGAATTTCACGACTCCGGCCGCCTTGGCAAAGAGGGTGTGGTCCTTGCCCATGCCGACGTTATAGCCTGGATAAAACTTGGTTCCTCGTTGGCGAATGAGAATGTGCCCCGCTCGAACCTGTTCGCCGGCGTACCGTTTAACTCCCAGATATTGCGGATTACTATCGCGACCGTTTCGAGAGGACCCGCCGCCTTTTTTATGTGCCATGGCGTCTCCTGTTCTTTTCCCTTACCCGAGGACGATTTCATCGACGCGGATGCGGGTGAATGATTGACGATGTCCGCGTGTTCTTCGGTAATTCTTACGCCGTTTTTTCTTGAAGACGGTGATTGATCGCGTTCGACCGTTTCCCAGGACGGTGGCTTTGACGTGGGCGCGTTCAACGGTCGGTTGCCCGATGGCGGGACCCTCGTCACTCGAAATAAACCGAACGGGTTGTAATTCCAACGTTTGTCCGGCATCGGCGTGAAGCACCTCAACCTGAAGGATCGTTCCCGGTTCCACCCGATATTGTTTGCCGCCGGTTTCCAGAATTGCGTACATGATCTCAGTTGTCCTTTCTATTGAAGCAGATGCGTGATGTATCATGCCCCTTGTCGAAGTGTCAAGGCGTGTGGGACGTCTTTGCTTTGAGCATGGTGCAGGTTGATTGACAGAACCTGCCCCCCTCGGTATAACTGAAAGAGAGAGGAGATATTCATGGTGACCCCGAGTGACAAAATCTGGATGGACGGAACCTTTGTCGATTGGAACGAGGCGTCCGTCCACGTGTTGACGCATTCCTTGCATTACGGCCTGGGGGCCTTCGAAGGCATTCGATGCTACGAGGGAACCGCGGCGTCGGCGATTTTTCGATTGCACGAGCACGTTGAACGGCTGTTTGAATCGGCCCACATCATCATGATGAACGTCCCCTATAGTCAGAAGGACGTCGCCGAAGCCATCGTCGAAACCGTTCGGATCAATAAGCTGAAATCTTGTTACATTCGTCCCTTGCTCTACGTGGGGCACGGGGAAATGGGGCTGTACCACGGGAACAATCCCGTGAAGTTGGCGATTGCCGCGTGGTCCTGGGGAACCTATCTGGGAGAGGAGGGTTTGGTTCAGGGCATTCGGGCGAAGGTGTCCTCATTTACCCGCCACCACGTCAATGTCGCCATGACCCGGGCAAAAGTTTCCGGGTACTACGTGAATTCGATTTTAGCCAAGTGTGAAGCGAAACACGCGGGGTACGATGAGGCGCTGCTCTTGGATACGGAAGGCTACGTGGCTGAAGGGGCCGGAGAAAACGTGTTTCTGGTGAAGAATGGGGTCCTCAAAACCACTCCGTTAACCTCCATCCTGGAAGGCATCACTCGGAATTCCATTCTGGAACTGGCGCGCGAAAAGAACATTCCCGTGAGTGAGGAACGGTTTACTCGGGACGCGTTGTACGTGGCCGATGAAGCGTTTTTCACGGGAACCGCCGCCGAGGTGGCTCCGGTTCGGTCCATTGATGACCGTCAGGTCGGAACCGGAAAACGAGGGCCGGTGACGACTCTTCTCCAGCAGTCCTTTTTTGATATCGTCAGGGGCCAAGACCCATCCCACGCCCATTGGCTGACTCCCGTCTAACGTCTGCTTCGGACAATCCCGAGGCCCTGCCCTGAACGCCGGTCGAGTCGCGTCGATTCGTCTGGGCGTTAGTCGGTCCAATTCAATGTTGAGAACTTACGATGCTGATTCAGGGGAATCAGAGGGGGGAAGGCGGCCTTCCGTGTTTTCCGCATCGGGAGCGGGTGCATTAGAAGTAGGAAGGGGCGCGTCCGTGCTTTCCGTATCGGGAGCGGATGATTGACCGGACGTAGCCGGAACGTCAATGGTCGAAGAAGGATCAATGACTGAAGACGAGACGTTCTCGCGTTTGGAAAGTAACGCAAGAGAGAGCGACGTCAGCATAAAAATAATGGCGGCGACGACGGTGACTTTGCTGAGAAAATTAGCCGGGCCGCGGCTTCCGAACACCGTTTGGCTGGACCCGCCGAACGCGGCCCCGATTTCTGCGCCCTTTCCCGCCTGAAGCAGGATGGCGGCAATCATTAAAAAACAGACGGCGAGGTGCAGAATAACCGTGATGGTATACATGGGAGTTTCCTTCCTGGCGGCGCGGCCCGATCCGGGCTACGATGCCAATTCGCAAATTTTAGCAAAGCCTTCAGGTTCAAGACAAGCGTTGCCGACCAACGCCCCGTTGATTTCATCCGACTCAAAGAATTCCCGGGCATTGTGAGGAGACACGCTTCCTCCGTAGATAATCCGCGTCTCCGTTCCGATGTCCGCCCATTCCGCGTGTAGGATTGCGCGCAGAGAGGCGTGGACCTCTTCCGCTTGTTGCACGGTCGCGGCGCGTCCGGTGCCGATGGCCCAAACCGGTTCATACGCAATGGTGAGGTCGGCCACGTGATCGGCAGGCACGCCCCGAAGGCCGTGGAGCAGTTGTGCCTTCACCACGGATTCCGTGTGCCCGGCTTCTCGTTCCTCCAAGGTTTCCCCCACGCAAAGAATGGGAGCGAGGTTTTGCCGCAAGGCGGCCCTGAGTTTTTTGTTGACGTGTGCATTGGTTTCGCCGAACAGTCGCCGGCGTTCCGAATGTCCGATGAGCACCGCCCGGCACCCTAGGGCTTTCAGCATAAGGCCGGAGATCTCTCCCGTGTAGGCCCCTTCGGATTCCCAATGCAGATTCTGTGCCCCCAGACTGAATCGATCATCAGGCCGAAGAACCGCCTGAATACCGTGAAGAGACGTGAACGGAGGCAGAATCAGAATCTCCACGGAGACGTGCGGCACCAGTGCTTGCCGGAATTGATGAACAAACGCCACGGCTTCGGCCGCCGTTTTGTACATTTTCCAATTTCCTGCGATGAGTCGGGGTTTCACGAAGGGCGCATCGGTTAGAGACGAAAGGGGTGAGGGAGTTACCGGTCCGGCAGTGCGGCCAGTCCGGGCATATGACCGCCCTCCAACAGTTGCAGTGCCGCGCCTCCTCCCGTTGAAATGAACGACATGCTGTCGGTTTCCCCGGCCCGGTGGACGGCCAGGGCCGTATCCCCTCCCCCGACGATCGTGAGGGCGTAGGCGTTCGCCACGGCATGGGCCATGGCCTGGGTTCCCCGGGCAAAGGCGTCTCGTTCAAACATGCCCATCGGTCCGTTCCAGAGAATGGTTTTGGCATTTTGAATCGCCTCCGAAAAGAGTTTGACGGAGGCTGGCCCAATATCCATGCCGTACCATCCTTCGGGAATTTCCTGAATGGGCACAATTTTCGTTTCGGCACCCGGCTCCAAGCTGGCCGCGACCACGCAATCCACGGGCAGATAGAATTTCACCCCACGTTCCAGGGCATGGGCATGAATGCCTTTGGCGAATGCAATCATTTCGTCTTCAAGCAGGGATTGACCGATTTCGAGGCCCGTGGCCTTGAGAAACGTAAAAGCCATACCGCCACCGATGATGACTTTATCCACTTTTTTCCCCAGGTTTTCGATGACGCCGATTTTTCCCGACACTTTGGCCCCGCCTAACACGGCGACAAAGGGCCGAGTGGGATTTTCCACGGCTCCCTCAAGGCATTCCACTTCCTTTCTCATCAAATATCCCGCGGCGGAGGTTTTGATGAACGTGGGAATCCCGACGGTGGAGGCGTGAACCCGATGAGCGGCTCCAAAGGCTTCGTTGATGTACACGTCCCCCAACGAAGCCAGCTCTGAAGCGAACTGGGGATCATTGGTTTCCTCACCTGGATGGAAACGGAGATTTTCAAGCAACAACACGTCACCGGGTTTGAGTTGACTCGCCAGGTTGATAACTTTCGGTCCCACGCAGTCCGGAGCAAACGTCACGTCCTTGCCAAGCAAGCGTTTCAACCGTTTAGCCACGGGTGCCAGACTGAATTCCGGGCAGACGCGTCCTTTTGGGCGACCCAGATGTGAACAGAGAATCACGCCGGCGCCTTCGTCTGCTACGTGATTGATCGTGGGGAGCACCGCCCGAATGCGGGAATCATCCGCGATTTTGAGCGAATCATCGAGTGGAACGTTAAAGTCCACGCGGATAATCACGCGTTTTCCTTGGAGATTCACCTCATCAATGGTTCGTTTTGTGATGCGCATGAGTCGGTGCCGATGGTCGGTGGCCAAGCACTGACCACCAGCCACTCTTCGTGCTTACCCGCCCCCTGCGAGAGAGGGATGGGATTGAGAGGCTAAAAATTTCACCAGATCCCTGAGCCGGCATGAATAGCCCCACTCGTTGTCGTACCAGGCAAACACCTTGACGAATCGGCGATTCATCACGGCGGTGAGCGGCGCGTCAACGATCGCCGAGTAGGGGCTTCCCGTTAAATCGATGGACACCAGGGGCAATTCCGAATACCCGAGAATACCCTTGAGGTCGTCGGCCGCGGCCGCGGCAAACGCCGCGTTGACTTCGGCCACGTCACAATCCCGTTCGGTTTCGACCCCAAGATCAATGAGGGAGACGTTGGGGGTAGGGACCCGGATGGCCATGCCTTCGAGTTTGCCTCGAAGTTCAGGGATCACCAAGTGCAAGGCGTTGGCCGCGCCAGTGGAAGTGGGAATCATGGAGAGTCCCGCGCTTCTGGCGCGCCGCAGATCTTTATGCGGCAGATCCAGCAGTTGTTGATCGTTGGTATACGAGTGGATCGTGGTCATGTAGCCGTGGTCGATTCCGAAGCGTTTGAGCAAAACGTTGGCCACCACGGCCAAGCAGTTGGTCGTACACGAGGCATTGGAAATGACGGAATGTGAGGCGGGATCATAGGCGGTTTCGTTCACGCCCAACACGACCGTGAGGTCGGCGTTTTTCCCGGGTGCGGAGATCACCACGCGGGGCGCTCCCGCGGATACGTGTTGGCTTGCGCCCTCTCGGTCGGTGAAGCGCCCCGTTGATTCGATGACCACGTCCACGGCCAATTCTTTCCACGGCAATTCCTTGGGCACGCGTTTGGCCGTCACCGTGATGGGTTGGTTGTTGACCAGCAGGTGATCGTCCTTCGCCTCCACCGTGCCTTGAAAACGTCCATGGACCGAATCAAAGGTCAACAGGTGGCTCAGGGTTCTGGAATCAGCCAGGTCATTGATGCCGACGCAGTGAATGGCCGGATCGCCGACGCAGGCCCGTAGAAAGTTTCTCCCGATTCGTCCAAACCCATTGATCCCGACGCGAATCCCCATCCTTCTCCTGTTTTCGAAAATGAGATAGTTTCTAAAAAATCGTACGGTAGGAAAACAAACAGCTATGGTACGTTTGAGGAGAGAGGAAGTCAACCGTTCGTCCGAAAACCACTTCTCGGTTGACGAACGAAGTGCCGGCGTCGTTGAAACACTCGCAGCCCGGTCAAGGCACTAAATCTTCATGGCCTCTTTGACTTCCGCAAGGGTGTGAGCCGCGGTCTTCGAGGCGGATGCACGACCGGATTGGACCACCTCGTCCACGCGCGCGGGGTTGGCTTCGAACGTCCGGCGGGCCTCCCAGATGGGGGAGAGTTGCTCAACGATGCGATTCGCCAGGAATTGCTTACAGTCAATGCAGCCGACCGCCGCGGTCCGGCACTCGTGATTGATCCGGTCAATGACCGTGGAGTCGGAATACGTCTTGTGCAAGGCAAACACCGGGCAGACCTCAGGGTTTCCGGGATCGTTTCTCCTCACTCGGGCGGGGTCGGTGACCATGGTCTTCATCTTTTGCCGGACCACGGGTTCAGGGTCCGACAGATGGATGGTATTCCCGTAACTCTTGCTCATCTTCCGCCCGTCGGTGCCCACGACTTTGGGAAAATCCGTCAGCAAGGCCGTGGGTTCCACCAACACCGGTGTATAGAGGCTGTTGAAGCGTCGAGCGAGTTCACGGGTCAATTCCAGGTGGGGGAGTTGATCGTGGCCGACCGGCACGGCGTCGGCTTTATAGAGCAGAATGTCCGCGGCTTGCAGAACGGGATAGCCCAGAAACCCGTGCGTCGAGAGATCGCGTCCTTCAACGTGCTCCTGCTTTTCTTTATAGGAGGGATTCCGTTCGAGCCAGGGGATCGGGGTGATCATCGACAGGAGTAAATGCAAGACGGCATGGGCCGGCACGTGGGATTGGATAAACACGGTGGATCGCTCCGGGTCAATCCCGACGGCGAGCCAATCAATCAGCAATTCCCTGACGTAGGTGGTCATCCGGCTGGTATCTTCATAATTGGTGGACAGGGCGTGCCAATCCGCCACGAAGAAAAAACATTCATGGTCGTCCTGAAGCGCTTTCCAGTTGGTGAGGGCTCCCAGATAATTGCCCAGGTGGAGTCGCCCGCTGGGCTGCATACCGCTTAATACTCGTTGCATCAACGCGGTTTCCTTTTGGCCGAAACAATCATGTGGCCATGAGTTCATTCGGAAGAATCAGGGTGGTCAACAGGGAAAACACCCCCATCAGAATGGTGCGAAGAATATGCGTATACGAGTCGGTCATCAACAAGCCGATGAACAGAAACATCCCATACGGCTCAAGGCGGCTCAACAGCAACGCTTGGCGTTGCGGCAACAGACTGGTCATGATGCGTCCGCCGTCAAGGGGAGGAATCGGAACCAGATTGATCACCATGAGAATGGTGTTGATGACAATGGAAAATTGGGCCATTGCGGCCAAAGGCAACGTGACGGCCTGAGTGAGAGACGACGCGCCGTCGTCCTGCGGACGGTCACCGGAAAGCATGGAGGAATCAAGAGAGATCAGCACGCTGAGCAGCACGGCGCTGGCCAGCACTAACAAGAAATTCATGGCCGGGCCCGCGGCGGCCACTAAGGCCATGTCTCGACGAGGATTGAACAAACGGGCGGAATGGACGGGAACGGGTTTCGCCCATCCCACCAGAAAACTGCCGGGGAGCAGCAGGCACAGGATTGGAACGATGATCGTACCCATGCGGTCGATGTGCGGAATCGGATTGAGCGTCAATCGCCCGAGATCTTTGGCCGTGGAATCGCCGAAAAAATTGGCCACCCAGCCGTGGGCGTACTCGTGAAGCACGACGGCCAACAAAAGCGGAAGGGCCATAATGGATACGGTTGAAAGAATCTGACTCAAGGAATTCATAACGGTGGCCGTCAATGAACAACGGGGAAGTGTACGTGTTCACTTATTCGTTGACAAGAATCCTCCCCTCATTCCATCAGCGAATGACTGAACTTTTACAACTCTTGCCGAAGCGGGTCAATCCTTCCAACTGCCACTCTCTGCCGATTCCCGTTCCCACGCGAAGACGTTGCGTTCGATGAAGACGAAGGCGGCAATCCACAAGAACGCATCCCAGAAATCCAGAAACGTGCCGAAGATGCCCCAATAGATTGCCACCGCCAAGAGAACGGCATAAAGCGCATACTTGGCACATTTGCTCCAGGTCTCCAGCCTGTCGCGCAGCAGGGGTTTCACGCTGAGCGATACATCCATCTCCAGGTTCAACACCACCAATATCCAGGCGGCTGAATTGATTACGTCAACCCAGGCCAGTCGTACCACCCCAGTCAAGGTTGCCGCGTCCGCCACGGTCTTGATCGCCCGATTCACATAATGCTCCCCACCCCCCATCGCTCGGCAGACGTCGCTCGTGAGAGGTTCGTATTCATCGAGACCGGTGACCAGGGCGAAACCATCGGCAACCAGGCGGCACGGGTCCTGGCCGGTGTGGATCGCGTAGTTCGCAAAACCGAGGGCTTTCGTCAGGTAACCGTAGAACGCGGAGACGATGAACAGGTAGCACAGGGCGCGCAGCGAACGAAGTGCCGTGCTGACGCGGGGAGTGAGCGCGTGGTCCGGGATCTGCCAGGTTTCCAACTCGAACAGCAACAACAGGACGACCCAGGCGGCCGTATCGATGCTGGCTGCAAAGGCTTCAATAATCTGCGGTAACGGCGGACCCGCCCCGAACGTGTGCATTGCCGCCGCCCATTCGTCGAGAAAAAAAAGCGCAACGTTGAGCGTCAGCAAGGAATAAATCGAATACTTGAAGAGCCTGAACCAATCAATGCGCTGCAACACGGTTGGCGCAAACCTCGGAATAAACGGGAACGAACTTCGCCAGCCGGACCATGAAACCGTCGGGGGCCGGGAGGTATAAAAAAGGAAAACAGAACGTTGGCCGTCAATGACAAAGGCGGACTAATCCACTTGAATAAATTGCCCGCGACGAATCTGGATCATGTACACTTTGCGTTCAAGAATGCCATCCTCGCCGAAGCGAGTCACTCCGCCCAACGTCGCAAGATCATATCGAGCAAAGTGTTCTTGGATTTCAGTGCCGGTGGTGGCCCCACGCTTGATCGTCCACAGAATGGCGCGCATGGCGTCGTAGGCTTGGCTGGCAAAAATCGAAGGGTCGGTCTGAAAGCGTTCTCGATACTCGGCAATAAAACGCTGAACGTCCGGTTCGTCGCTTTGAAGAAACAGGGCATCCCCGAATAGCCCTCCTTCAAGGGTGTTGCGCCCCAACGTCAAGATATCCGGATGGTTCCAACCATTGGTCCCGATCAAGGGCACCTGAATGTCTAAAAACGCCAGTTGCGCGGAAAGAAAGGCCACGTCGGTGGGACGACCCGGGAGAAACAACGCGTCAAATCCAGGCGTATACACGAGACGTTCTTCCTCTGTCGCGTCCTGAACGGGAGGATTCGGCGGCGTAACCGGTTCCGCTGGTTCGGGCGGCAACATGGTTCCATAGAAGCTCAAATCCGTCTCTTTGATTCGAGTCAGTTGCTTCGTGGCGTCGGTGGTTCCCGGTTGATACCACTCGGCGGCAATCACTTCCCCGCCGTTCTCGATGACGACCCGTTGAAACACGCGGTTCAATCGCTTGCCGTGGGCAGTCCGCGGAGCCAGGATGCAAAACCGGCTATACCCGAAATGCTGCATGACGTACTCGACGATCCGTTGCACTTGGAGAAGGGGCGTCATGGCGGTGCTGAACCAATACCGTCCGAATCGTTTCACGTCGGGAAGGGTGGAGGCGGGAGTAATAAACGGCACCTGAGCGAGATCGGGCACGTCGGCGACGCGCTGAATCTCTTGTGCCGACAGCGGTCCGATCAGGGCAATCGGATCGAATTCCTCAATCAGGCGCGAGACTTCACGGCGAAATGGAACCGGTGGAAGCGCGCTGTCCTTGACCACCAGGCCCACGGCGTCGGAACCCAACGAAGTGGTTTCGCGTTCCAGGGCCAACCGGATCCCGTGTAACGCCTCGATCCCGAACGGCTTCAAGTTTCCGGAAAGGGGCAAGACCGCGGCAACGATGAGACGATGGGTTTTGATCTTGGCTACGAAGGCGCGCAGCAGGGCGCCCGCGGTCTGGGTATAGGGATGAGTCGGAAATCGTTGCAAAAAGGCGCGGATATCCCCTTCCGCCGACACGGTGTCGCCCCGTGCCGCGTGCAACTCAATAAGGCGGATCAAGGCCAGATCGCCGGGATACGCGTTGGGAAATTGATCCAGGACGTCGTTCAGCGACCGTTCGCTCATGTGTTCCAGAATCAGACGTCGGACATACTCCGAGAGATCGCGTCGTCCGTCTTCCGCGGATTCACTCGTTTGAGTCAGGGCGACGCGAACGGCCTGAAGGTCATCACCCGTTCGCTCGTATGCCAGACGCAATTGATCTTGGGCTTCAACCCGCATCGCGGGGGACTGAGCCTGGTCCACCGCCTGAGACAGAACGGGAATGGCCCTGGTGGGTCGGGAAGAATCGGTATAGAGAGTGCCTAACCGCAATCGAGCCTTATGGGTCAGAGCGGATGCGGGATAATCTTCCAGGAATTGTTCAAGGAGAATGATCGCCGTCTCCTCCTGACCCTGAGCCTGAAGCGCCACGGCGTGGAAAAACGTAAATCGATCAATCAGGGAAGGCGGAGAAGAGCGATCGAGGAATCGTCCAATCAGCCGTAACGCCTCGTTACTCCGATCCTGGTCAAGCAAGGTCCGAACGTCCGCGAGAGCTTGCTTCTCCTCCACCTGACGGGGCGTCAACTGGGCCCAAGTCACCATCGGCCCCAGCGCAACGATCACGGTCATGAGAGTGAGAGCAGACCGGAGAGCGGGAGAGGGAGAAGGGAAAAGAGAAGGTCGTCGAACAACCATGAGGGTGACAAACGAAGTGGGCTTGCCCTATGGTCTATATAAAGCCAGGAGAGACGACAGTCAAGAATATCAAGAAGGCGGACCGTTGCGGCCGATCGGTATTGGTGAACGCGTCGGCGGCACGAAGACGTGCCGTCGGGAAATACACGGGGACGAGCATGGAGCATGAGCACGCGCCGAAATCCGAGTGCATTGACGACCTCGTCGATCACTATTTGACCAACGTGCGGGTCGAGGGCGGTCTGGCCGATAATACCGTCCAGGCCTATCGACGGGACCTCGAAAAATTGCGGGCCTACCTGAAGTTGAGCGGCATAGACGATCCGCTGGAAATCGCGCCGAATCTGACCGGGTTTCTGGAGCATCTTCGCCGACAACAATTATCGCCGGCGTCAGTGTCCAGGTGTCTGGCGGCCATCCGCGGGTTTTATCGATTTCTCAGCACGGAACATGGCGCCCCGGAAGTCCGGTCTCAACTTCCCGGCCCTCCCAAACAATGGAAAAAACTGCCCAGGGTCATGACGGAATCCGAAGTCACGGCCTTGTTGGAGTTACCCGTGGGTCGGACCCCTGAAGACGTTCGGGATTCCGCTATGGTGGAACTGATGTACGCGGCCGGTCTTCGCGTCTCCGAACTGGTCTTGCTTGACGTCTTGTCGGTGAATTTGGAAGTGGGGTGGGTGCTGGCCACGGGAAAACGCGCCAAACAACGGATGGTGCCGATCGGCGAACTGGCGCGTCACAGATTGGCGACCTATTGCCGGGACGTGCGGCCGGTCTTGCTGAAGGGCCGATCGTCGTCGGCCATGTTTATCACGAGGCGCGGCGCGCCCATGACGCGACAGAACTTCTGGCGCGTGCTCTGCCGGCGTGCCTTGCGGGCCGGCGTGACGCATCCCATCTCCCCGCACGTGTTGCGACATTCGTTTGCCACGCATCTGCTGGAGCACGGCGCCGATTTGCGCGCCGTCCAAATGATGCTCGGCCACGTCAACATTGCCACGACCCAGATTTATACGCACGTGGAGCAGAAGCGACTCAAGCAAGTCCATACCGAGCGATTTCCCAGAAAACAGCGACGGCAAGAACCACCCACTTCCTGAGCCATACGCCGGTGCCGGTTTGGTTGCAAAGGAAAAAACCCTGTGGCAGGCTACGTTGGTCTCAGGCTGGTTGCAGATGGGTGGTCCGGTTCGTGCTCCTGAAGGAGGAAGAGGATGAAGCATAAGCGGCAAGTGCATTACGTCAAAGGCGTCTTTGTCTGTCCAAAGTGCAATCAGACGTTTGTCCAAGAACGATGGGTTGAAGAGTGGCGGGTGCGGTGCCATAAATGTGAGTATCGCGGTACGCTCACCCATGTTTCCGTAGAAGAACACATGGAAGAAGAAACTGAGCGGATCTGAAGAGCAGGGTGGGGGCTCGCTCACCACCTGCGCGTTGGGCAAAGGTTCTCTCTTCAAAATAAGGCTGGATGTGACAGTGGGGACCTCCCCGGAAAGCCATCCAGATTCATGCCGAGTTTTCATTCCCTCCGGTGTCCGTTGACGCGAGTCCTCGTCACGTCTACGCGACGCAGAATCCCCTGCCTTATCGGGTGGATGAGTGTGTGCTGTCTGGTCCTTGCCGGCCAATCCGTGCAGGCGGAACCAACGGTCACGGTCTTAGTCGCCTACCATTCGGTTTCAGGTCATACCGAAAACATGGCCCAAGCCGTGGCTGAAGGCGTCCGGTCCGTCCCCGGCACGCGGGTGCGAGTGGAGCGTGTCCAGGAGGTCACGGCTGACGCGCTGTTCAGTGCGGACGCCGTCGTGGTGGGTTCTCCCGTGTACTGGGCAAACATGGCAGGGGAAGTCAAAACGTTTTTTGATAACTGGCAATTGAAATTCGGCGTGTGGCCCGACTTCAAAATGCGCAATAAAGTCGGAGCCGCGTTTGCCACCGGAGGTCAGGCGGCGGGCGGCAAGGAAGTCACCATGCTGACTATTCTGGCGGCGATGTTGGGGAATCAAATGATCGTCGTCAGCGGAGGCGGCGCGTTCGGGGCATCCGCGACAACGGAAGGGGAGAGCCCGGGGATTAACGACGTGGAGTTGGCCGAGGCCCGGGCATTAGGCACACGCGTTGCTCACGTCGCGTGGCAGGTGAAGCGAGGGGCAGAACGCGGACCATGAGCGACGCACGGGATATCAGCGATTTTCAGTGGACGATTTATTGGGAGCGCGAGTATACCACGGCGATTGCCCCGGAACGCTTGAAACTCGATTTTCATCCCCACCGCCCGCTGATGACGAATATGCCGTTGCCTGCACAACGGGAATTAGCCGCCGGCGGCTACAAAGTCCTGCCGGATGATTGCGGGCCGGTGCGCATGGTGGGGCAGTATGGGTGGCTGGTCCGGTGTCCGGTGGATTGCAAGATTCGACGCACCAGGGACGGATTGAAATGGCAAGCCCCGGAAATCAGGCCCGAAGAACGCCTGCTCGGCTACAAATCGTTTTCCGGGATGTATGTCGACACGATTTTGAACAGCGGGTACGCCAAACTCTGCTGCGGAATTCGATTCTACTACCCGAAGCAACTCGGGATCATGCTCAAGGACGTTCCCAACCATTTTTATCATGAGCCCGACCGCACCTTTTCGGTCTGGGAAGGAATCAAATCGCAAGAATACAAGCTCACCCCCAATCGTTACGACTTTCTTCCGGACTACGACGCGTTTGTGGCCAACGTCCTGTTGCAATTGGAAAAACCTACGACGCTCAAACGCGGCGACCCCGTCGCCGTGGTCGTGCCGGTCCTGCTTCCCAAGCAGTTCAGACTGGAGGAACTCACGCCCGAGCGGAAACAATCGGGCGCGTCCGGAGAAGAGCCGAATCGGCCGTAGGCGGTTCCGCCGCCGTCGCCGTCGCCTCCATCACGTCGTCATGACCGCTCCGACCTTTGCAGACGTTCAGCGGGCTGCTGCCGTATTAACGGGCGTGGCAAATCTCACGCCCGTGCAGACGTCCCGACGGCTCGATGAAACGTCGAAGGCCGCGGTGTTTGTGAAGTGTGAAAATTTTCAGCGGGTCGGGGCGTTCAAATTTCGAGGAGCGTACAATGCCGTGACGAATCGTCACGCGTCGAAGCCGGTGGTGGCCCTGTCGTCCGGGAACCATGCTCAGGGCATTGCGCTCGCCTGTCGGATTTTGAGAAAACGCGCGCATCTGGTGATGCCGGAACCCGTCAATCCCGTGAAACGGGCGGCGGTCCAAGAATACGGGGGCATCGTCCACGTTCCCGCCGACCCCCGTGAAGCGGAATCATGTGCTCGGGACCTCGTGCAAGAACTCCGGGGCGAATGGATTGAGGCTTTCAACGATCCTCACGTGATCGCGGGACAGGGAACCGCGGCATTAGAATTGCTGGGGCAAGTCGAAAATCTGGACGTCCTGCTCGCACCCATTGGCGGTGGAGGCTTGGTGTCGGGAACCTGTCTGGCGGCGCACGGTCTCAATCCTGGAATTCAGGTCTACGCCTGTGAGCCGGCGGGGGCTCTGGATGCCCTGTATTCCGTGCAGGACAATCGCATCGTGCCGCAAGAAAATCCTCAAACCATTGCCGAAGGGTTACGAACGAGCGTGGGCACCCTCACGCTGCCTGTCCTGCGAAACCATCTGGCCGGATTTTTCGTGGTGGAAGAACGGGAAATTGTCACGGCCATGCGTTTCATCTACGAACGAATGAAGTTGGTGATCGAACCTGCCGCGGCCGTCGCCGTCGCCCCGCTCCTCCGCCCAGAACCCGCGTTGCAACACAAACGCGTCGGCGTCATCATCTCCGGCGGCAACGCGGATGTGACTCGTTACTTTGATGAATTGTCGAGTGAAATGACTTAAGTCGGGTCTCTCAGGCTGGACAGGGACGCGATGCGGATGGACGCAATTTCAAGCTGTTGTCGGTCCAAGGGAAAAGCTGGTCTATGATTGCCGTTGCCGGTCTTGCGACGTGGTTAGGTTATACGCATATCGCTTTACCTTTGGGACTTGCGGGAACGGTCCATTCGTTGATACGTCTGGTACTGTTTTGGCTTGGCCGACAACAGAACGGAAACTGATTCCAGCAGGACGCACTCCTTCCCTTTCCGTAGTTGGAATTCCAGCTACGCTTTTGTTTTTGTATAAGTCTACCACCTTTGGTACTCGGGGTGGGTCAACTGAGAAAACCATGACGGAAGCAGACGTAGCGGACTAGCTTCGGAAACAGTGCAAATCGCGGCAAAGCTGAGGGCACCGGATGTTTAAGAATTTGGAGGAAGCGAATCCCCCAGCTCTTCCAGTTGTTTAATCACGAGCAAATCGCCGTTGGCCGTGGCTACGTCAATGCCTTGCGCACAAACCTCGCGGCAGCGGTCCGGTCGACTGGCACGTTGGAGGGATTGCGCTAGTGCCAGAATCGCTGCGGAGTAGGTAGGCTTCACCGTGAGGCAGCGATCAAGGGCCGAAATGGCCTCTTCCCAGTTTTCGTCCCCCATGTACGCTTTCCCCAACCCGAACCAGAGAGTCTCATCATTGGGGTCCATTTGGAGAACTTTTTTGAATTTCTCTATCTTGGGATCTGCCATAGCGTCTCCTGTTGAATGGTTTGAACGTTCTTGGCGGTCTCTCTTGTAGGGGCGCCATCTCATGGCGCCTGCAGTAGCCGCATAAGATGCGGCCCTACAGTTCGGGTCAAAGCACCTCTCTGCGTGCGGATACGCCCAGGTAGAGCGGATTGAGATTCTTCCCTTTGAGGGCCTATATGAGACGCCTCTAGTACAGGACTGTAGCATTGTCGTCTTCGCGTTGTCTAACCGTAGACCCTGTGTTACCATCCCGTTTCCCCACCTCACCCCCGCTTTCGCAGGGGCAGGTTCTCGCCCTCTTCCGCAAGGAGCGAGGGGGAAAAGGGTATAAACCGCCTTGCACAAAGAAACCTATTCCTAAGGATTGTTATGGGGCGCGTCGGCATTGTCACGCATCCGGCGTATTTGGAACATGAGATGGGTTCGCACCATCCGGAGTCGCCGGAGCGATTGCGGGCGATTCTTGCACAACTTGAATCAACCGGAACCATGTCGCAGTTGACACGGATTGAACCGCGAATCGCTGAAAAGGAGTGGATGACCCGTATTCACGATCCGGCCTACGTGCAGCGGTTGGAAACGCGGGCCCCGAGCACGGGTTATGCCGCACTCGACCCGGACACCGCCATGTCACCCGGTTCGTGGTACGCGGCCCGTTTGGCCGCCGGCGGGGCGTTGGCCGCGGTTGATGCGATTATGGACAATCGAGTGGATCAGGTGTTTTGCGCGGTGCGTCCGCCAGGCCATCACGCGGAAGCCGATCGAGCCATGGGATTCTGTTTCTTGAATAACGTGGCCATTGCCGCGCGCTATCTTCAAGAGCGGCACGGCCTCAAGCGCGTGCTGATTGTGGACTGGGACGTGCATCACGGCAATGGAACCCAACACGCGTTTGAAGATGACCCGTCCGTGCTCTTTTTCAGCACGCACCAATATCCGCATTATCCCGGCACCGGGGCCAGCGGGGAACGCGGCAGAGGCGCAGGCACAGGAGCGACCATCAACGTACCCATGGAAGGGGGGCAGGGCACTGACGACTATCAAGAAACGTTCCAGAAAATCCTGGTGCCGGCCGCTGACGAGTTCAAGCCGGAGTTTGTGTTGATTTCAGCCGGTTTCGACGCGCACCGGGATGATCCGTTGGCTGACATGGCCGTGACGGATGAAGGCTATGGAGAACTCACCCGGCTTGTGGGGGCCATTGCGGCGACGCATTGTTACGGGCGTATGGTGGCCTGCCTGGAAGGGGGGTACAACCTTCGGGCACTGGCGGCTTCGGTGGAACGGCACATTCTCGCGTTGATGGAAATCTGAATGATGGCGAGATGGCGACTGAGACGGCGAAGCAGAAGCAGATGGTATGCGTTCCTCATCCTGCTCGCGCTGGCTCCGGTCGGCATCTACTATTTTTACACCGAAATCCGGCCCACGGTCATTTTTGGATTGCGCGAGGACTATGCCCATGCCATTCCCTTTCAGGAGGTTCCGGCGGGGATAGACTCGTTACGGGCCGAAGCGTGCGGCGAATGTCATCAAGCGATTTATGAAGAATGGAAAACCAGCATTCACGCCCATGCCTACACGGACCCGTTTTTTCAAGCCTATTGGACAAAAGATCAGCACGTCTGGGTGTGTCTCAACTGTCACGCGCCTTTAGAAAATCAACAGCCCACGCTCATTCAGCACATTCCCGACAATCGAGTGGAAAAGGCGGTCCAGGTGGAAAATCCGCGCTACGATACGGCCTATCAGCAGGAAGGCGTGACCTGCGCGGCGTGTCACGTGCGCAACGGAAAAATCATGGGGCCGTTTGATGATTCCGCGGCCCCGCACCCCACGGAATACGATCCTGCCTTTCGCACCACCGCCGTGTGTCATCGGTGTCACAACGTTGTGTCCGGTCCCTTCCAATTTTATAACGTGGGACCGTGCGGCACCTATGCGGAATATGAAGGCGAATTTTTCATGAAAGAAAAGGGTTTCACGTGTCAGCACTGCCATATGCCGGAAATTTCACGACCGGTTGCAGACGGCGGCCCCATTCGGCAGGGCCGGCAACATCTCTGGCGCGGTGGGCACGATCCGGAGATGATTAAGCGGGCCGTGGCGATTCAGGTCCAGGCCGACCCGCCCGACCCCGAACCGGGAGACACCGTCACCATGACGCTTACCCTGATCAACGCGGGCGCCGGCCATAAAATCCCCACGGGCGACCCGGATCGTCACTTTACCGTGGAATTTTACGTCAAAGACCCGTCGGGGCAAGTCGTGCAAGAGCAAACCGACACCATGGGCCGCTGGATTCTCTGGCAACCGGTGATTCTGGAAGTGTATGACAATCGGCTCCTGCCGTTGGCGAGCCGTGCCTATCGATTCTCCTATCGCATCCCTGAAGGACGATCGGACCTGGTGGTGGACGCTCAAGTTCGGTATCACATTCTGACGGACGGCCAGCATGACATGTTGCGAAAAAACTATGGGTTGCGATCGAACGATCCGTATCGGTATACAATATATACGCGCCGATTCCCTCTCAGTAACGAGTTGGCGGTGGCGTTACACGCAGAGACCGGCGCCGATTCTCATAGAGGCTGTTCCGTTGCCGAGAAGTCGGGTCACGCCGAAGAAGCGATCAGTTAAGCACGATGTTCCAAGGAGCGTAAAGAATGTCAGGCATGTCTCTCATCGATACCGAAACCTTGTTCCAGAACCTGGGCCGTGAAGATTTAGTGATCATCGACGTGCGTGGCGAGGGCGCATACACCGCTCATATTCCCGGGGCCGTGCAGAGTAGCTGGCATGAATATAGCGACCCGCAGGCCACGGCCAAAGGATTGATCGATCCCGACGTCTCGCGGTTGGAGAAGCGGCTGCAAGCCTTGGGGATCACCCATTCGAGCGACGTGGTGATTTACTCGAATCCATTCGATAACTGGGGTGACGAAGGCCGGATGTTCTGGATGCTGCACTATCTCGGGCATCGGAACGTCAAGGTACTTGACGGCGGGTGGCCCAAATGGACCGCGGAACATCGACTCTATGAGCACGTGCCGGTGAACGCCGCCCCTGGAAACGTTCGAGTGTCGGTTCACCCGGAAGTCATTATTCAAAAAAATGAACTGAAACAATTGGTCAAACGCGCCCATCCCGATACGATCATCGTGGATGCCCGCAGCGTGGAGGAATACGCCGGGAAGGAAATCGATGGATTGCCGAGACCCGGACACATCCCGTCCGCCGTCAATATTCCCTGGAACGGGTTTCTCCAGCCCGATGCCACGGTCAAACCCCTTGGGACGCTGCGGGAAATGTTTCACGCCCGTGGGTTGAACGAGCAGCAGGAAATCATCACCTATTGTTTAGGAGGGGTTCGGTCGGCGTGGGTCTATTTTCTGCTCAAGTTGGTCGGATATGAGAGAGTACGGAATTATCCCGGGTCCTGGTGGGAATGGAGCCGGGATTTTGCGGCTCCCGCGGAAAAAGACATGAAATTACTCTATCAGGTCACGGCCAAAGCCGACGAAGAGGCGTCTTGAAGTCACGGAGAAATCATGCAAGGATAAGAGAAGAAATGAGATCCCGTTGACGGACGTGGTGCAGAGGAAACCTGTTTGCAATCTGAAAGGAGGTCTGAGATGTTCAAAGATAGCGTTCTGGTAGGCGGAGCGTTGATCGCAGTGGTGTTGCTGGTTGCCGCGCCGGCGTGGGCCGGAGGCAATGCCCACGTGGCAGAAGCCGTGGCGCATGCCGAAGAAGCGATTGAGCACGGCGGCATGGGGCACGCGGATGCCGTGGTCAAACATGCAGAGGTGGCGTTGGGCCACGCGAAAATGGCGCAGGAAGAAGTCAAAAATCCTCATCTTGACGAAGGCGTCGCCGCGTTGGAACAAGCGATTGACCATGGCAACCAAGGCCATGCCGAAGTCGCGACCAAACACGCCCAAAGTGCCGTCATGCACTTCAAAGAAATGCACAAGGAAGAGCACAAAGGAATGGAATAACCTGACGTGCATCGGTGCAGCAAAAAAGAACGGGCAGGCACCCCTGCCCGTTCTTTTTTGAAAACGCTACCTCCTCTCCCCCTCCTTACCCGAACACGTGAACGATGCGTGTCAACGAATGAATGAACAGACGCGGTGGCCGCGGCCACGCCCGGATCAAAGAACGTCTTCATGAAAGTCGGCTACTTCCAATCGCATCCTGAATTCGGAAACATCCAAGGCAATCGTGAACGGTTCGCCTCGAAACTGGAGTCGGTGGAGTGCGAATTGCTTGTCCTGCCGGAATTGGCCTTTTCCGGGTATCAATTTGTCAATCAAGAAGAAGTCGTGGCCTTATCCGAACCGATTCCGGATGGTCCGACGACGCAAGCGTGTATGGCGCTGGCGCAACGCCATCACCTCCATCTCGTGGTCGGGCTACCGGAGAGAGACGGAAACCGGTGCTACAACTCGGCGATCGTGGTCGGTCCATCGGGGTTCCTGGGATCGTACCGCAAAACACATTTATTTTTTGAAGAAACCCTGTTCTTCAGTCCGGGAAACTCCGGGTTGCACGTCTGGGACATTGGCCCGGCTCGCATAGGAGTCATGATCTGTTTTGACTGGTACTATCCCGAAGTTGCCCGGACCCTCACCCTACGAGGAGCCGAGATTGTGTGTCATCCAGCCAATTTAGTCTTGCCCCACTGCCCGGACGCCATGGTGACCCGTGCCCTGGAAAATCGGATCTTCAGCGTGACGGCCGACAGAATCGGCAAAGAAGCCAGAGGCGGCAAACCGCCGCTGACCTACATTGGACGGAGTGAAGTGGTGTCACCGAAAGGGCAGGTCCTGTCCCGAGCGTCTCAAGATCAGGAAGAACTCACGGTGGTGGAAATTGATCTCAACGAGGCGCGCAATAAGTCGATCACGCCGTACAACGACGTTTTGAAAGATCGCCGGCCCGAGTATTATTCCTCCTGAGTGCCAGAAATTTTTGCAATTCCAGGGGAGTGGAGCCACTCTACTGCCATTGACGAAATTCCTTTCCTACAGCACGAGGAGAATGGTTGCCCCGAGAACGATGCGGTAGTACCCGAACACGTGCAAACTGCGTCGTTTCACGTAGAAAAGAAACGCCGCAATCACGGCCCAGGCCGTCAGAAACGACACCACCGTGCCGAGCGCGAGCGCAAGGGCATCGTGAACGTTGAAAAGATGAAACGATTGCACGAACGTGTAGCCCGTAGCGGCAAACATGGTCGGCAGGGCCAGAAAAAAGGAAAATTCCGTTGCCACGCGTCGGTCGAGCCCCAACAGAAGCCCCCCGACAATGGTGGCTCCCGAGCGGGACGTGCCAGGAATCAAGGCCATGCACTGAGCCAAGCCGATGCCCACGGCTTGCCACGGACCGACGTGCGTCAACTCCGAACAGCGAACGGGAGGCGGCCACGTTTCCACGATAAGGAGAACGATGCCGCCGATGATGAGAGCCACGGCAACCGTGTGAGGAGAAAAAAGGTAGGCCTTGATCCAGTCATGAGCTAGGAATCCCACCAGTGCCGCCGGCAGAAACGCCGCGCCCAGGCCGATAAGAAACCAGAAATGGCGGTGAACGGTAGTGGAACGTCTGAAGAAATCCGTCAATGAAGCAGACCGGGGTAAGGCCTGAAGGTGGCACCGCAGAACCTGCTGTTCCTGGTAGGCGTGCCTGACCAAAGAAGCGATCGTGGTCCGTTCATACGCCACCACGGCCAGGACGGCCCCCAGTTGGATGCAGATTTCGACGCTCACGGCAAACTCGCCGATAAAGTTCAGCCAGTGCCCCAGAAGAATCAAGTGACCGGTTGAAGAAACGGGCAGATACTCCGTCAAGCCTTCCAACAAACCGAGAAGACTGGCGACGCCTGGTCCGAACGTGTCCATGAGAAAGGAAAATGATTACAGCGTAAAGAAGGCGGGATGGTTGCGTTTATGAAAATGACGGTCCATGATGACGCGTCGTCGGTATTGACAAAAGATACCAGTCATTTCATGCTAATGCCAAGTTCTGTGAAAACATTTGAGAGACATCGTCAACCACGATCAACGTTCAAAAACGTCACCGAATAACCATTTGCCAGCGAGAGAGGCACTCATGAAACACGTGGACAGTGAAGAAAAGCGGAGAAACGGGGGGCGAGCCGTCGGTCTCGTCTGTCTGATCGGATTTGTCTTGGGGGGCTGCGTCGTCACCGAGAGCAAATATGACGAGGCCGTAGCAGACATGGAATCAGCCAAGACGGAACTCGAAACAAGCCGCATGGCGCATGAGGCGCTCCAACGGAAAAATGAAAAATTGCGAGCCGAAAACGACAAAGTGGCTCAGGATTTGGACGTCATGAGTGCCGAGATTCAACGGATCAAGGAAAGTCGTGAAAATGAACGCAACTCGCTGGATGAACGTGAAGCTGAACTGGAAAAGAAAAGTCAAGCCGTCAAACAAAATCTGAAAAAATTTCAGCAGGAACACCAGAAGGTAAAAACCCAGAACCGCGCCTTACGGGATACCATCCAGCGATATCAGAAAGAACTCAAAGAAGCCCGTGAAGCCCGGAAAACCGGAACGGGAAGCAAGGCGTCTGCCGTCGCCCCGGCAAAAGCACCCGCGGCGTCGGGCCAATCCATGACCAAGAAGACACGCCGGTCCGGCTCGGCATCGGCCCCGGCAGCGACGCCTCTCAAAGATACCGCGCGCCCCGTGAATATTAACAGTGCCTCCGTCCAGAACCTCGTATTGCTTCTAGGGCTCAACAGAGAAACGGCCGAACGAATCGTTGCCAATCGCCCCTATCGGCTTCGGGGAGAATTGATCGCAAAACGAGTCCTCCCGAAAGTCACCTTTGACGTGATTAGAGACAAAATTACGGCGGCCCCCAGACCTCGTTCCCGATAGCGTCGGTTGAGGCCTGTGGGCAGTGGTGAGTGGATCCCAACCTTGCCCAGCCCTGTTATTTTCGTCGCTCGTGGCGATGTTCGTAAGTCCCTCGTGACCGATTCCCGCAGTGCCCCACCGTCATTCCCGTGCCAATGGGAATTCAGAATCTTTAGGTCAAATCTCCGGTCACATGAAAATCGCCGCGCCTGCGTGCGCGGGAAGGCCGGTACGTCTCACCTGCACGAACTTCAGCATTGCACCAGACCCGCCGTTCTATCCATCGGACAACCAGGCCGTGTGGACGAATTATCGCCGCATGACCCAAGTCCGGCACGGTAGCCGATGGCGGTATGAGATGCCGCCGCTACGTTGTATGAGGTGTCCAGGCGGAATACCGGGGAGAAACTCTTGGGTGTAGCGGCCCCATCTTATGGTGCCGTCCGGCACGGGTGGCCGATGGCGGCATAAGATGCCGCCGCTACGTTGTATGAGGTGTCCGGGCGGAATGCTGAGGGAGAGACTCTTTGGTGTAGCGGCTCCATCTTATGGGGCCGTCCGGTACGGGTGGCCGATGGCGGCATGAGATGCCGCCGCTACGTTGTATGAGGTGTCCGGGCGGAATGCTGAGGGAGAGACTCTTGGGTGTAGCGGCTCCATCTTATGGGGCCGTCCGGGACGGGGGGCCGATGGCGGCATAAGATGCCGCCGCTACGTTGTATGAGGTGTCCGGTCGGAATATCGGGGAGAGGCTCTTGGGTGTAGCGGCCCCATCTTATGGGGCCGTCCGGCATGGGTGGCCGATGGCGGCATAAGATGCCGCCGCTACGTTGTATGAGGTGTCCAGGCGGAATGCTGAGGGAGAGACTCTTGGGTGTAGCGGCTCCATCTTATGGGGCCGTCCGGGACGGGGGGCCGATGGCGGCATAAGATGCCGCCGCTACGTTGTATGAGGTGTCCGGGCGGAATATCGGGGAGAGGCTCTTGGGTGTAGCGGCTCCATCTTATGGGGCCGTCCGGGACGGGGGGCCGATGGCGGCATGAGATGCCGCCGCTACGTTGTATGAGGTGTCCGGGCGGAATACCGGGGAGGCTCTTGGGTGTAGCGGCTCCATCTTATGGGGCCGTCCGGGACTTTTGCAAAAACGTCGGCGGGAGAGAGAAAGGTGAGGGATTCTTAATCCACGATCCGTCCGTCCATCATGTGGATCACGCGATCCGCGCGTGCAGAGAGGTGGGCGTTGTGCGTGACGATGACGAACGCGGTCCCTCGCTGCTCGTTAAAATATCGCAACAAGGCAAACAAGGTTTCGCCGGAGCGGGCGTCCAGATTGCCCGTGGGTTCATCGGCCAGGACGAGGTCCGGACGTTGAATGAGCGCGCGGGCCACGGCGACGCGCTGTTGCTCACCGCCGGAGAGTTCCCCGGGTTTATGGTGCAAACGGTGTTCCAATCCGACTTCCGAAAGGAGCGCACGCGCCGCGTCCCGACATTCTCTGAGCGGCCGTTTGTCAATGAGGCTCGGCAGGTACGTGTTTTCGAGAGCCGTAAACTCAGGCAGGAGGTGATGAAATTGAAACACGAACCCGATGCGCCGATTGCGAAACGCGGCCAGTTCACGTTCCGACAGGCGGAACACGTCGTGATCGTCATAGAGGACGGTGCCGCGCGTGGGTCGATCCAGAGTTCCGAGAATGTGAAGCAGCGTACTTTTCCCTGCGCCGGACGCGCCGACCATGGCGAGCAATTCGCCGCGTCGGACGCTGAGGGTCACGTCGTTGAGAACCTCAACGGCGTGGGTGCCCAGGGGAAAGGATTTGGAGACGTTGGCGGCCTGAAGCAAAAAAGAAGTGGAATCAGGAGCAGGGTGCATGATTACTCGTACCGGAACGCGCTGAGGGGAGCCAGTTTCGCGGCCTGCGACGAGGGATACAGCGTCGCAACAAAACTGATCAGAATAGCGGAAAACGAAACCAGACACACGTCCAGTGCCTTCACGTGGACCGGAATGTGCGAAAGGTAATAGACCGTCTGATCAAACGTCCAATAATGTTCAATGAAGTACAGAAACGTATACCCCAGGGGGATGCCGATGGCGGTGCCCGTGAAGCCGATGACTAGGCCGTTCAACATGAAAATGCGCATGATGGCGGTCGGCGTCGCCCCGATGGCCTTGAGCACGGCGATCTCGCGCTGTTTTTCATTCACGATCATCGTGAGCGTGCCCACGATGTTGAAAGAGGCGACCAGCGTAATCAGGACCAACAACAAAAACATCATGGTTTTTTCCAGGCGCAGAGCCGAAAACAAATTACGATTCAATTCCATCCAATCTCGTGCCGAATATCGCGTGCCGAGGACGGCCGTGATGCGGGCAGCCACGGCGTCCGCGGCAAACACGTCCTCGACTTTGACTTCGAGACCCGTCACGCGCTGACCGAGGCCGAAAAACTGCTGAGCCGCGTCCAACGCAATGTACGCCAGCGAAGAGTCATACTCGTACATGCCCGATTCAAACAGGCCCACGACCTGAAACGGACGAATTTTCGGCGTCATCCCCAACGCGCTGACGGAGCCGACGGGAGACACCACGTTCACGCGCTGGCCGACGAACACGCCCAGACGCATGGCCAACTCTTTTCCCAGGATGACGCCAGGAACCGGCGACGCCGGAGAGGAAGACGCCGTAGAGGAGGCAAGTGGCCGTGGTGTGGCCAAATCCTGGAGCGTCCCGAACCGCACGTTCTTCGCAAGATCCGTGACCGTGGGTTCCGTCCGTGGATCAATGCCGCGCAGCACGATTCCCTGCACCCCGGTGGTGGAGGTGAGCAGGACCTGTTTGAAAATGTAGGGAGTGGCGGCGACCACGCCCGGCACGGATTCCACCTGAGGCAGCAACGTCGAAGAGCCGGCCATGGACGGCTGACCCCGTTCCTGCACGACGACGTGCGACGTCGTGCCCAGAATTTTCTCCTGCATGTCTTCCTGAAACCCCGTCATGATGCCGAGCGTGCCGATGAGGGCGGCAACGCCCAAGGTCATGCCGGTAATGGAAATAAAGGTATTCAGAGAAAGCGTCCGGGTCCGCCGCTTGGCTCGGAGATACCGAAGGCCCACGAACACTTCGTACGGAGGCGTCACGACGGGGGCTCCGGTCGGAGCTGGGGAAACAGGATGACGTCCCGAATCGACGCCTGATCGGTGAACAGCATCACGAGCCGGTCAATGCCGATGCCCTCTCCGGCCGTCGGCGGCATCCCGTATTCCAGGGCGCGCAGAAAATCTTCGTCCAGCGCGTGAGCTTCATCGTCACCCGCGGCCCGTTGCGTCGCCTGCGCTTCGAAGCGTCGGCGTTGATCCAGCGGATCATTTAACTCCGAAAATCCGTTCGCGAGTTCCCGTCCGGCAATAAATAATTCAAAGCGGTCGGTGAGCCGAGGGTCCGAATCGGTTCGCCGCGAGAGCGGAGACAAGTCCGCGGGATACTCCGTAATAAACGTGGGTTGCGTCAGGTGAGGTTCCACCGCGTGTTCAAACATCGCGTTCACGATACCCGTCAACGTGGCACCAGGGGGAATCGCCAACCCCAAGTCCGTCGCCGCGGCCTCCGCCGCGGCCCGATCCTCCAGAACGCGCCGATCAAATGACGTGGACGACAGAATGGCGTCGAAATAGGAAAGTCGGCGCCAGGGGGGCGTCAGGTCAATGCGCTGGCCCTGGTACGTCAACGTGATCCCGCCGCAAACCTCTCGTGCGAGGACCTGGAACACGTCTTCAGTCAGCGCCATGAGGTCGTGATAATCGGCGTAGGCTTGATAAAACTCCAGCATGGTGAACTCAGGATTATGGATCGTCGAAAGACCTTCATTACGAAAATTGCGATTCAATTCAAACACCCGCCGGAATCCGCCGACGATCAACCGCTTCAGATACAGTTCCGGGGCGATGCGCAGATACAAATCGGCGTGCAGCGCGTGATGGTGCGTCGTGAAGGGACGGGCAGCGGCCCCACCGGGGATGGGGTGCATCATCGGCGTTTCGACTTCAAGAAACCCGCGGTCGGTGAGATAAGAGCGAAGGCCGGCGATCAACCGGCTGCGCGTCTCAAACACGTGGTGGACGCTGGGGTTGGAGACCAGGTCAACGTAGCGTTGCCGGTAGCGGGTTTCGATGTCCGTCAACCCGTGCCATTTTTCAGGAAGGGGCCGGAGCCCTTTCGACAAAAACGTCAGCGTCTGAACCTCTACGGTGAGTTCATCGGTCTTCGTGCGGAACACGGAACCGTCAACGCCGATCCAATCGCCGAGATCCAAGGTTTGCGAAAGGCGAAAAGCCTCATCTCCCAACGTGTCCTTGCGGAAATACACCTGAAGCCGATGCGCACCCTCCTGGAGCGAGGCAAACGCCGCTTTCCCGAACCGGCGCAGGGCAACGATGCGTCCGGCGATCCGGCACGTGACCCGCTGGTGCGTCAGTTCATCTTGAGACGTCGAGCCGTAAGCCTCCACCAGCCGCGCAATCGGCTGCGTCCCCTCGAAGCGGGCACCATAAGGCGGCACCCCCATGCCCCTCAACGTCTCAAGTTTCTGAAGACGTTGAGTCCGTTGATCGTTCAAGTCATCCATCACACTCACTCCCCTCGCCCCTCATTCCTTTCCCCGCCCCCACAAGGGAGAAGGCCAAGGTGAGGGACGAGGCTGGAGGCGCGAAGCCGTCAACCTCCCCCCGCGGCGTTCAGTTTCAGAGACGCCTCAATGAACGGGTCCAGGTTTCCGTCCATCACCGAGGCGACGTTCCCGGACTCATGATTCGTCCGGTGGTCTTTCACGAGTTGATACGGTTGGAACACGTAGGAGCGGATTTGACTGCCCCAGGCAATCTCCTTCTTCTCGCCGACGATCGTCTGAAACGCCGCCTCCTGCTTTTGCCGTTCGAGTTCAAAGAGCTTCGCCTTCAGGACGCGCATGGCCCCCAGCCGGTTTTGCAACTGCGACCGCTCGTTCTGACACTGCACGACGATTCCGGTGGGGAGGTGGGTTACGCGGATTGCGGTTTCGACCTTGTTGACGTTCTGTCCGCCGGCCCCGCCGGCCCGGAACGTATCAATCTTGAGATCGTTGTCGTCGATCTCCACCTGCACGTCGTCGTCCAGTTCAGGAAGCACCGACACCGCGGCAAACGACGTGTGGCGGCGCTTATTGGCGTCAAACGGGGAAATCCGCACCAGACGGTGGACGCCGGCTTCAGAGCGCAGATACCCATACGCATACGGCCCGTCAATACTCAAGGTGACGCTCTTGATGCCGGCTTCATCCCCGGCTTGCAGGTCAATGGGGCTGACCTTGAACCCCTTGTGTTCGGCCCATCGCACGAACATCCGCATCAACATGTGGGCCCAATCTTGCGATTCCGTCCCACCCGCGCCGGGATTAAGACCCAGAATAGCGGACCGGTGATCGTGTTCGCCCGACAACAACTGCTCCGTGCGCAAGTGAGCCACGAACGTTTCCAGAGCCTGCACGCCCTGAGTGAGTTCAGCGTACAGGTCGGGGTCTTCTGCTTCGGCCAGCAGGGCAAGCGTGGCGTCGAGATCAACCTGACGGCGTTCAGCGTCGGTGAGTTGGGCGATGTCCCGTTCAATCGCGGCCGTGCGCCGTTCAACCTGAGCCGCGGCCCGTGCATCGTTCCAGAACCCGGGCTGCGCGCGCGCGTGAGCCAGTTCTTCTAAAATGCGTTCCAAGCCGGGCAAGTCAAAGCCGCCTCCGCAGTGCTTGAATGTGATCCCCCGTGACGTCCAACCGACTTCGAATATCCTCTAACATGACGCACTCCCGTGAAAGTGTTGTGAATAAAAGCCAATGAGCAATCAGCCGTCTTCAATCAACGATCCTGCGATTCCTCAACAATCGCGTCAACAATAACAAAAACAGAGACAGAATAACACAGGTCCAGGCAAACACGTCGCCGAATCGGGTATAGAACGTCGTCGGCGCACCCAGTGGAATCGTCCGGGTCAAGGTGCGTTCGGCAAACAGGGGCGTGGCGGCCAGGATGCGGCCGGTGGGATCAATCACGCCGGAAATACCGGTATTCGCCGCACGGGCGAACGCCAGCCGATGTTCCACCGCACGAAACACCACCATGGCAAAGTGCTGAGAGGGCGCCACGGTAGAGCCGAACCAGGCGTCATTGGTGAGCGTCACCAGAAAGGCGGCCCCCGTCGCGGCGAGACGCCGAACCAGATCCGGAAAAATAACCTCATAACAGATGGCGACGCCGAACGGAACCTGCCCGGCTTCGTGGGGAATCGAGAGCAGGGTAGGCCCTGGCCCCGGCTGAAAATCGCCGATCCCTTCAACCAGTTTATCCAGAAAAAAGAGCACGGATTTCAGGGGAATATATTCACCAAAAGGCACAAGATGTTGCTTATCGTACCGTCCGGTCACGTGCCCGTCGGGGGACAACACGTACGCGCTGTTCAGCAACGCCGTTCGGCCGTCGGCGTGCCGTCCGAGGGCCGGACTTCCAAACACCAGGGGCACCTGCGCGTCTCGCACCGTCTCCGCCACCAGCGATTGATAGCCGACTTCTCGCGCAAACAAAAAAGGCGTAGCCGCCTCGGGCCACAGAATCACGTCGGCGTCGGGGCTCACGGTTTTCGTAAGCCGGTCGTATCGCGCCAACGTTTCCAGGCGATACGCTTCGTCCCATTTCAGTGCCTGATCGATATTGGCCTGCACGATCCCGACCGTCAGAGTAGGGGAAGCCGGGAAAGTGAGCTGACTCATCCCGTAGAGCCAGACGACCAACACCGTAGCCGCGGCAACAACCAGAGGCACCCACGGCCGTGGAAGACCGTCGGGACCTGTTGCCACTCCACCTTCCCTCTTTCCCGCTTCCCCTCTCACCGCCACCATCCACCGCAGCAGAAAAAACACTGACACGTTCACCAGCACGATGAGAAAGGACACACCGTAGACGCCGGTAATATTGGCAATTTGGATGAGAGGCAACCATTGAAACTGAGAATACCCCAGGAGACCCCAAGGCAACCCGCTCAAGGCGTAGGTGCGCACAAACTCCAGCGACACCCACCAGCAGGGAGCCAGAACCCACGCCATGGCTGGCCATCGGCGTTCCAGCCATACGAATCCCCACGCATACGCCCCGAAATACAACCCCAGATACGCGGCCAATAACACCATCAGCGCGAAGCTGACGGGGAGCGGCACCTTCCCGTAGAGGTGCATCGCGATCACCACCCAGTACATGGTACCGACAAACGCAAAAAAGCCGGCCAACCATCCCCGGCAGAACGCCTGCCGTTCCGTGGTATCGATGAGCACGCGATGAAGAGGAAGCAGGACGACCCAGGCCAGCACGCCCCAAGGAAAACCCTCAAGCAGATTAGACGCAGAAAGCGAGTACCCCACCCCCGTGAGCAGACAAAAGAACCACGTGCGCGGGACCGACGACATCCCTCTTCCCTTCTCCCCTGAAGGGATAGGCTCAGAGGCTGCCCCGGACGTGATCCGGGGGTGAGGGGATTGTGGAGTGCCGATTGCTGAAAACTGCAAAACGTTAGAACGCGCCGACGGCGTGGAGAAGGACGATTGACACCGCGACCGGAGCCACGAAGCGAATCAAGAAGAGCCAGAGGGAATACCAGGGACCCTGGTGCAGGCCAAGCGCCGTCCGGGTAGATTCCGTCGTCATGCACCAGCCTGCAAACATGGCGATACCGACTCCGCCCAAGGGCAGCATCAGGTTGGAAGTGAGAAAATCGAGGTGATCGAAAAACGTCATGCCCAGGACCGTGACCTCCGACCACACGTTGAATGAAAACGCCGTCGCGAAGCCCAGGAGCCAAGCCGTCAGCCCCACCCACGCGCTGGCTTGCAGGCGGGTCACGTTGAACCGTTCAATCAGCATGGTGACCGCCGGTTCAACCAGGGAAATGGACGAAGTCCATGCGGCAATCATGAGCAACACAAAAAAGAGCGTCCCGAGCAACGTCCCGCCGGCTATGTCGCCGAAAGCCACGGGGAGGGTTTCAAAAATCAGACTTGGCCCGGCCCCGGGTTCCAGACCGTGAGCAAACACGATGGGGAAGATAGCCAATCCCGCCAGGAGAGCCACCACGGTATCGACGATGGCAATGACCAGGGACGTCGTCCCGATGGACGTTGTTTCGGGAACGTAGGCCCCGTACATCATAATGGCGCCCATCCCCAGGCTCAAGGTAAAGAAGGCGTGGCCCATGGCCGTGAGCATACTGGTTTCGGAAAAATGGCTGAAGTCCGGGGTGAATAAAAAGGCCACGCCCTTCAGGAAGAAGCCGGTCGTCATGGCGTACCCCACCATGATGAGCAACAGCACCACCAGCGCCGGCATGAGAGTCGTCACGGCCTTTTCCAGGCCGCGCCGCACCCCTCGGGAGATGATCCACATGGTCATCAGCATGAACACCGTGTGCCACCCCACCTGCACCAGGGGACTCCCGACAAAGTTGCCGAAGAGTCCGGAGGCTCCCTCCCCGCTGAGACCGGAGAACCTCCCGCTCACCGCGTAGAAGACGTACCCAAGGGTCCAGCCGCCGATGACGCTGTAATAGGTAAGGATCAAGAAGCCGGCAAGGGTCCCGGCCCATCCGAGAAATTGCCAGCCTTGGCCGGCCTGAGCCTTCTTCGCCAGCATCCGCATGGTATTGATCGGCGTCTGTTTCCCGTACCGGCCCAGCATCACCTCCGCCATCATCAGCGGAACTCCGAGAGCGGCCACGCAGAGGAGATAAACCAGGACAAAGGCGCTTCCGCCGTTCTCTCCGGTAATGTAAGGAAATTTCCAGATGTTGCCGAGGCCGACCGCGGAGCCGGTGGCTGCCAGAATAAAGGCCAATCGTGAAGACCATTGGCCGTGTCGTGATGGAGAATGATCCATGTTCATCCAAGCAGTATGTGATCGTATCGAGAGGGAAAAAGACGCCAACTATAACAACCGACGTCCCTGGTTTCAAGAAGATTTTTTCTGTGTTAGAGCAAAGCGATAATGTCCCCTAATGAGCAAAGCTAAGATGTCCCCTTTGAGGAAGGGGGACAAGGGATGGCGAAGCCAGAAGAGGGGATGACCATGCGCGAGGTGGACCGGCTGGAAGTGATCCGGGAGGTCGTGGGGAAGCGGCTGGTGCAACGGGAAGCGGGGGAGCGGTTGAGGCTGAGTGTGCGGCAAGTGAAGCGGCTGGTGCGGCGCTACCGGGAGTTGGGGGCGAAGGGGCTGATTTCGGGGCATCGGGGGCGCAAGGCGAGCAACGCGATAGCGCCGGAGGTTCGGGCAGAGATCTTGGCGGTGGTGCGGGAGCGCTACGAAGATTTTTCACCGACCCTGGCCTGGGAGAAGCTGTGGGAGGGGCACGGCTACCGGGTGTCGGTGGAGACCTTGCGCAAGTGGATGGCGGCAGCGGGGCTGTGGCGGTCGAAGAAGCGCCGGGGGATGCGGGTGCATCACAGCCGTCCCCGGCGACAGGCCGTGGGCGAGTTGGTGCAGATCGACGGCTCGCCGCACCGATGGTTCGAGGAGCGGGGGCCGTCATGCACCCTGATCGTGTTCATCGACGACGCCACCAGCCGGCTCATGGCCCTGCGTTTCGTCGAGGCCGAGACCACCGAAGCCTACATGAGGACCCTGCGCGGGTATCTGGACCAGTACGGTCGTCCGGTGGCCATCTATTCGGACAAGCACAGCATCTTCCGGGTCACTCAACAGGACCGCGAGGGCGAACGGACTCAGTTCACCCGGGCGCTTCAAACCCTGGACATCCAACCCATCCACGCCAACACCCCCCAGGCCAAGGGCCGGGTGGAACGGGCCAACGAGACCCTCCAGGACCGCTTGGTCAAGGAGTTGCGCCTTTGCGGCATCCACTCCATCAACGAGGCCAATGCCTTCGTGCCCAAGTACATGGCTGACCACAACCGCCGCTTCGCCCGCCCGCCCCACAACCCCCACGACGCCCACCGCCCAGTGCTGCACGACCCCGATTCCCTCAACCTCATCGTGAGCTGCCACTCCACCCGCAAGCTGAGCCGCAACCTCACCCTGAGATACCGCAACAGGGAATACCAAGTCTTGAACCAAGGCAGGGGCTACCGCCTGCGCTCAAGCCCCGTCACCGTGTGCGAGGACTTCGACGGTCGCGTCACCCTGTTATGTCAGGGCCAGACCCTCGACTACCGCATCCTCGCCCAAGGCCCAACTCCCATCCCGGTGGACGACGAGAAGAGCCTCCACCGAACCGTCGACACCGCCCGTGGGCTCCAACGCAAACGCCCCAAGTACAAACCCTCCCCAGACCACCCCTGGAACCGCTGGAGACACCCCCCCTCCTCTCCTGTCTCGCACCCTCCCCGCTAACCCCCCGCCCCTCGGAGCGGAAGGGTTGGCCTCAGGGGCTTCCGGCGCCGCAGCCAAGGGAGGGGGACTGCAACCGCGTGAGCGGTTGCAACTCTGCGCTGCCTCAAACCCGCCCATGGCCCTGCGCCTGATCATCCACAGCCCCCTGGGGGTGGGTCAGCCTCCAGCCACTCACCGCAGCGATCATCACCCGGCCCAAGCCGAACCGGGCCCCTCCAGGGGTATCTCCTCGACACCCTCTCCCTGTCTTGTCTTGACCGTTCCTGCCCCCCTTCGCGCGAGCGCGTGAAGCCTGTGGGCAACCGGCGGTCGGGGGGAGGCAGCGACGGGGTTGTCCACAGGCCACCCCACGACGCCCTTGGAGCACCAACCTCCCATTCCAAAACCTCCCAAGGGGACATCTTCGCTTTGCTCAAAGGGGACATCTTGGCTTTGGGTTGACAGAAGATTTTTTCTGCCCTCTTTCTTCAGCATTTTTAGATTGACTTATGTCAAAAATTGACCACATATTTATCGTCTTTTAATAAGTTACAAGCACGAGGAATTCTCTTCCCGGTCTTTGAATAGGAATTTTTGATGAGATACTTTTTTCTCTGGATTCAGAGGGCATGAGACGAAGATGAAGAAGAAATGGGTGAGAAACGTAGATGGGTGAGGCACCTCGTCTCGGGCTCGGGAAGATTCTCACGTCCTTTTGTGCTTCGGCCTGTATGCGGTCATCGGTCTCTACCCCCCATCCACCCCCCACGCGGTCCCGGAAGCAAGCGTTGCGGCGAGCGGTTGCCGTTGCTGGTGGACTACTTGCGATTGCCGGCATGTGCGACGCCACCACGCCAATCGTGGCCGTGGCCGCAACTCCCACGGTGGTGGTCACGGTCAACGCGGACAACGACGCGCCGACCGCGGAGGCGGGAACGAATCAGTTCATCCACGAAGGCACGGTCGTGACCCTGACCGGCAGCGGTGAGGATCCGGAGAACACGGCGCTGAGCTACGCCTGGACGCAGACCGGGGGGTCGCCGACCGTGACGCTGACGGGGGGCACGACGACCACGGCGACGTTCACCGCGCCGGAGTTGGTAGAGGATGTGACCCTGACGTTCACGCTGACGGTGACGGACGCCGGGGGCGCGAGTGGCACCGACACGGTGGCGATTCGGGTCTGGGCGAACAACGACGCGCCGACCGCGGCGGCGGGGTCGGATCAGACGGTGAGCGAGGGCGACGCCGTGACCCTGACCGGCACGGGGCAGGACCCGGAGCAGAGCGTGCTGACCTACGCCTGGCGGCAGACCGGGGGGTCGCCCACCATGACGCTGACGGGGGCGGCCACGGCCACCACGACGTTCACCGTCCCGGAGTTGACGGGGCCCACGACCCTGACGTTCACGCTGACGGTGACGGACGCCGGAGGAAGCCCCGGGACCGGGAAACAGAGTGGCACCGACGTGGTGGTGGTCACGGTCAATGCGGACAACGACCTACCGACCGCGGACGCGGGGACGGATCAGACGGTGAGCGAAGGCGACGCCGTGACCCTGAGCGGCAGCGGCCAGGATCCGGAGAACGCGGCGCTGAGCTACGCCTGGACGCAGACCGGGGGCTCGCCGACCGTGACGCTGACGGGGGCGACGACGACCACGCCGACGTTCAGCCTCTCGGAGTTGACGGGGCCCACCGCCCTGACGTTCCAACTGACGGTGACGGCCGGCGGAGCCAGTGTGACCGACGAGGTGGTGGTCACGGTCAACGCGGACAACGACGCGCCGACCGCGGAGGCGGGAACGAATCAGTTCATCCACGAAGGCACGGTCGTGACCCTGACCGGCAGCGGTGAGGATCCGGAGAACACGGCGCTGAGCTACGCCTGGACGCAGACCGGGGGGTCGCCGACCGTGACGCTGACGGGGGGCACGACGACCACGGCGACGTTCACCGCGCCGGAGTTGGTAGAGGATGTGACCCTGACGTTCACGCTGACGGTGACGGACGCCGGGGGCGCGAGTGGCACCGACACGGTGGCGATTCGGGTCTGGGCGAACAACGACGCGCCGACCGCGGCGGCGGGGTCGGATCAGACGGTGAGCGAGGGCGACGCCGTGACCCTGACCGGCACGGGGCAGGACCCGGAGCAGAGCGTGCTGACCTACGCCTGGCGGCAGACCGGGGGGTCGCCCACCATGACGCTGACGGGGGCGGCCACGGCCACCACGACGTTCACCGTCCCGGAGTTGACGGGGCCCACGACCCTGACGTTCACGCTGACGGTGACGGACGCCGGAGGAAGCCCCGGGACCGGGAAACAGAGTGGCACCGACGTGGTGGTGGTCACGGTCAATGCGGACAACGACCTACCGACCGCGGACGCGGGGACGGATCAGACGGTGAGCGAAGGCGACGCCGTGACCCTGAGCGGCAGCGGCCAGGATCCGGAGAACGCGGCGCTGAGCTACGCCTGGACGCAGACCGGGGGCTCGCCGACCGTGACGCTGACGGGGGCGACGACGACCACGCCGACGTTCAGCCTCTCGGAGTTGACGGGGCCCACCGCCCTGACGTTCCAACTGACGGTGACGGCCGGCGGAGCCAGTGTGACCGACGAGGTGGTGGTCACGGTCAACGCGGACAACGACGCGCCGACCGCGGAGGCGGGAACGAATCAGTTCATCCACGAAGGCACGGTCGTGACCCTGACCGGCAGCGGTGAGGATCCGGAGAACACGGCGCTGAGCTACGCCTGGACGCAGACCGGGGGGTCGCCGACCGTGACGCTGACGGGGGGCACGACGACCACGGCGACGTTCACCGCGCCGGAGTTGGTAGAGGATGTGACCCTGACGTTCACGCTGACGGTGACGGACGCCGGGGGCGCGAGTGGCACCGACACGGTGGCGATTCGGGTCTGGGCGAACAACGACGCGCCGACCGCGGCGGCGGGGTCGGATCAGACGGTGAGCGAGGGCGACGCCGTGACCCTGACCGGCACGGGGCAGGACCCGGAGCAGAGCGTGCTGACCTACGCCTGGCGGCAGACCGGGGGGTCGCCCACCATGACGCTGACGGGGGCGGCCACGGCCACCACGACGTTCACCGTCCCGGAGTTGACGGGGCCCACGACCCTGACGTTCACGCTGACGGTGACGGACGCCGGAGGAAGCCCCGGGACCGGGAAACAGAGTGGCACCGACGTGGTGGTGGTCACGGTCAATGCGGACAACGACCTACCGACCGCGGACGCGGGGACGGATCAGACGGTGAGCGAAGGCGACGCCGTGACCCTGAGCGGCAGCGGCCAGGATCCGGAGAACGCGGCGCTGAGCTACGCCTGGACGCAGACCGGGGGCTCGCCGACCGTGACGCTGACGGGGGCGACGACGACCACGCCGACGTTCAGCCTCTCGGAGTTGACGGGGCCCACCGCCCTGACGTTCCAACTGACGGTGACGGCCGGCGGAGCCAGTGTGACCGACGAGGTGGTGGTCACGGTCAACGCGGACAACGACGCGCCGACCGCGGAGGCGGGAACGAATCAGTTCATCCACGAAGGCACGGTCGTGACCCTGACCGGCAGCGGTGAGGATCCGGAGAACACGGCGCTGAGCTACGCCTGGACGCAGACCGGGGGGTCGCCGACCGTGACGCTGACGGGGGGCACGACGACCACGGCGACGTTCACCGCGCCGGAGTTGGTAGAGGATGTGACCCTGACGTTCACGCTGACGGTGACGGACGCCGGGGGCGCGAGTGGCACCGACACGGTGGCGATTCGGGTCTGGGCGAACAACGACGCGCCGACCGCGGCGGCGGGGTCGGATCAGACGGTGAGCGAGGGCGACGCCGTGACCCTGACCGGCACGGGGCAGGACCCGGAGCAGAGCGTGCTGACCTACGCCTGGCGGCAGACCGGGGGGTCGCCCACCATGACGCTGACGGGGGCGGCCACGGCCACCACGACGTTCACCGTCCCGGAGTTGACGGGGCCCACGACCCTGACGTTCACGCTGACGGTGACGGACGCCGGAGGAAGCCCCGGGACCGGGAAACAGAGTGGCACCGACGTGGTGGTGGTCACGGTCAATGCGGACAACGACCTACCGACCGCGGACGCGGGGACGGATCAGACGGTGAGCGAAGGCGACGCCGTGACCCTGAGCGGCAGCGGCCAGGATCCGGAGAACGCGGCGCTGAGCTACGCCTGGACGCAGACCGGGGGCTCGCCGACCGTGACGCTGACGGGGGCGACGACGACCACGCCGACGTTCAGCCTCTCGGAGTTGACGGGGCCCACCGCCCTGACGTTCCAACTGACGGTGACGGCCGGCGGAGCCAGTGTGACCGACGAGGTGGTGGTCACGGTCAACGCGGACAACGACGCGCCGACCGCGGAGGCGGGAACGAATCAGTTCATCCACGAAGGCACGGTCGTGACCCTGACCGGCAGCGGTGAGGATCCGGAGAACACGGCGCTGAGCTACGCCTGGACGCAGACCGGGGGGTCGCCGACCGTGACGCTGACGGGGGGCACGACGACCACGGCGACGTTCACCGCGCCGGAGTTGGTAGAGGATGTGACCCTGACGTTCACGCTGACGGTGACGGACGCCGGGGGCGCGAGTGGCACCGACACGGTGGCGATTCGGGTCTGGGCGAACAACGACGCGCCGACCGCGGCGGCGGGGTCGGATCAGACGGTGAGCGAGGGCGACGCCGTGACCCTGACCGGCACGGGGCAGGACCCGGAGCAGAGCGTGCTGACCTACGCCTGGCGGCAGACCGGGGGGTCGCCCACCATGACGCTGACGGGGGCGGCCACGGCCACCACGACGTTCACCGTCCCGGAGTTGACGGGGCCCACGACCCTGACGTTCACGCTGACGGTGACGGACGCCGGAGGAAGCCCCGGGACCGGGAAACAGAGTGGCACCGACGTGGTGGTGGTCACGGTCAATGCGGACAACGACCTACCGACCGCGGACGCGGGGACGGATCAGACGGTGAGCGAAGGCGACGCCGTGACCCTGAGCGGCAGCGGCCAGGACCCGGAGAACGCGGCGCTGAGCTACGCCTGGACGCAGACCGGGGGCTCGCCGACCGTGACGCTGACGGGGGCGACGACGACCACGGCGACATTCACCGCCCCGGAATTGTCGGCGGAGACGACCCTGACGTTCACGCTGACGGTGACGGCCGGGGGCGGGAGTGGCACCGACACGGTGGCGGTGACCATCCAAGCGAACAACGACGCGCCGACGGCGGACGCGGGGACGGATCAGACCGTCACCGAAGGCGACGCCGTGACCCTGACCGGCACGGGCGAGGACCCGGAAGGGGGCACGCTGACCTACGGCTGGCTGCAGACCGGGGGCTTGCCCGGCGTGACGCTGAGCGGGGGGGCCACGACGGCCACGGTGACGTTCACCGCCCCGGAATTGTCGGCGGAGACGACCCTGACGTTCACGCTGACGGTGACGGACGCCGGGGGCGTGAGCGGCAGCGACACGGTGGCGGTGACCATCCAAGCGGACAACGACCCGCCTACCGCCGACGCCGGGGCCGACCAGACGGTGCCCGAAGGGGACGCCGTGACTCTCAGCGGCCGGGGCGAGGACCCGGAGGGCGATATGTTGAGCTACGCTTGGACGCAGACCGGGGGAGTGCCCTCCGTCCCGCTGACGGGGGCGGCGACGGCCACGCCGACATTCCCCGCGCCGGAGCTAGCGGCGGACGCGACCCTGACGTTCACGCTGACGGTCATGGCTGGCGGTGCCAGTGCGACCGACACGGTGGCGATCACGGTGCTGACCCGCTCGCCTGGGGGAGAGGTGAGGCCGACTTTCGGCGACACGACCATCGCCGATCAGATGTGGACGCAGAACACGGAGATTCCGGTCTTGACATTGCCGACGGCAACGGGGGGCATGGGGACGGTGACCTACGACCTGAGCCCGGCCCTGCCTACGGGCGTGACTCTCGCTGCTGAGTCCCACGTGATTACTGGCACCCCGGTGGTCCATGGGCCGCCGACGATCTACACGTGGCGGGCCACCGACGGGACCGGAGCCACGGCCAACCTCCTCTTTACCATCACGGTGGCGGCGGACTTGCAGCCGGTGTTTCGGGACGGAGTGGCGGCGCAACGCTATCGGGTCGGCATCGCCGTCAGGCTGACGTTACCGGAGGCGACAGGTGGCGACGGGGCTCTCCGCTATGCCTTGGTCCCGCCCCTGCCGGCGGGCTTGACCGTTGACGCCAGCACGCGGCTGCTTTTTGGTACGCCGACGGCGGTTCAGGCCCGGACGCGGTACACATGGACGGTGCGGGATGCGGACGGCGACGCGGACACGCTGGCGTTCACCATGGAGGTGGTGCCCGGCGTCCACGGCCGGGATGTGGGGCTGGTGCTGGCTGGGGTTGGGCGGACGCTGGCGACGGACGCGGTGGAGATGTTGTGGGGGCGGTTTGGGGCGCCGGCGGCGTCTAGGGTGCAGGTGACCTTGGGCGGGCAGGTGCTGCGGCTGACCGAGGGCAGAGAGAGCGGGGTCGGGAGTGCGGCCGGGGCCGAGCCTGGCACGTGGCGGCGAGTGACGGGGCTCGTCGTCGGCGTGGCCCGGGCGTTGGGGGTGGCACTAGACGGCTCCGCGGCCCGAGCCCCAAGGGCTGCGGCGCACGTGCCGGGCCATGCCGACGACCTGAGAGGGGCGGTCTCGTGGCAGCCGGTGGGTGTCTCGCCCGTCTCCGGGGAGGACCTGCTGTCCCGGAGTGCGTTCGAAGTGCCCCTGAGCCGGACTGGGGCGGCCGGGCGGCCCACCTGGACATTGTGGGGCCGGGGGGCGGCGAGCGGCTTCGCCGGGCAGCCTGAGCCCGGCTTCACGCTGGCCGGGCGGCTCGCCAGCGGCTACGTTGGCGTGGACTACCGGCCCCGGCCGGCCGTGCTGCTGGGACTGGCTCTGGCCCACAGTACCGGGGACGTGGAGTACGAGCGAACCGGCGAGACGGACCAGGAGGTAGCCGGAGACGTGGAGGTGACGAGCGTGTTGCCGTATGCGCACTGGCAACCCCGGCCCGGGCTGGGCGTGTGGAGTCTGCTGGGCATGGGCTGGGGTACTCTGGCGATCGAGGTGACTGGAACCGGGGAGCGCCTGCGGCCGACGGCCCTGTCTTTCCTGCTGGGTGCGGTCGGGGGGCGGCAGGCGTTGACGACGTTGCACGGGATTGACTTGGCGGCGAAAGCGGATGCGTTGGTGTCGACGATGACCACCGGGGGCAACGAGAGCGTGCCGGCGGCGCGGGGCGACGCGGAGCGGGTGCGGCTGTTGCTGGAAGGCCGGACGGAATGGGGGTCTGCGGCGTCGCGTGTGGTGCCCCGGCTGGAAGTCGGGGGGCCGGTGGGATCGGGGCGACGTCGCGCGCGGGGTGGGAGTGGAAGTGGGCGGGGGGCTGGTCTACACGCGGCCGGCGTGGGGGTTGCACATAGACGGTCAGGGGCGGTATCTGGTCGCGCATGAGGAGGGAGCGTATGAGGACTGGGGGGCCAGTGTGCAGGTGCGGCTGGCTCCGGGGCCCGCGGGTCAGGGGGCGTATCTGACGGTGGCGCCGGTGTGGGGAGAGGCGGCCAGCGGGGTGGAGCGGCTCTGGGGGAGTGCGGCGGGTCTGGAGGGAGCCGGCGGAGGTGCGCGGCCTGGCGCGGCGGGGTGGTCGCCTGATCGGGTTGAGGTTGAGGGCGGGTACGGGCTGGGGTTGGCTGGGGGCCGGGGACTGGTGACGCCGTATGGAGGGCTGGCGCTGGCCGGGCCCGTGGTGGCCCGGTACCGCCTCGGTGGCCGCTTGGCGTTGAGTGACTCGCTGAACCTGAGCATTGAGGGCGAACGAGCCAAGCAACCCGGCGAGCGGCCCTCGCACGGCGTCTCGATCCGCCTGCGCTGGCAGTGGTAGTTGAAACATCCGGAGGAGAGACCCCTCACCCCGGCCCTCTCCCGCAAGGGGAGAGGGAGCATGCTCCCGACGTCCTTTCCGCCTCTCCTGTCCTTCTCGCCTTCCTCTGTCATTCTGAACGAAGTGAAGAAGCTGGCTTTCCGTTGACACGGGCATGCCGTCGGGGGCGTGGGCCTGCGGGTCGCGAGCGAGCGTTTTTTCCCCTCACCCCAGCCCTCTCCCGCAAGGGGAGAGGGAGCACGCCTCCCTGTCCTTTCCGCGCAAGCGGGAATTCAGGGATGATGCCGGGCATGTTCATGGCGTGTCCGTCGTCAGTCCGCCTTCCTCCGTCAGTCCGCCCTTCTCTGTCATTCTGAACGAAGTGAAGAAGCTGGTTTTCCGTTGGCATGGGCATGCCGTCGGGGGCGTGGGATCGCGGATTGAGTGCGAGCCTTGTTTTCCCCTCACCCCGCCCCTCTCCCTCAAGGGGAGAGGGAGCCAAGGGACTTCGCACAGCGTCTCGACCCGCCTGGGTTGGCAGTGGTAGCGAGAGGATGCTTCCCCTTACCCCTTGCTTCCGTCGCTGATGTCATTCTCAAGCCCTTCATTTCCGTCCATCCCCAAGTGGATGCCTCGACGCTGACTACCGACGGCTTGTACATCCACGTCAGAATGCGTATGTTCACCAGGACCGTCATCACCATCCAGGAAACATTCCAGCACGGGCTGGCCATGATTCCCGGAAAATTACAAAAAGAGCCTTGCCCCATGGTTCATGAAGAAACCGCTGAACGACGAGTCGTGATCCTCGCGCCCATGCCGCCGGAAAAATCTGCGTATGCCTTGGCCCGATACAGCCGCTCACCGGACTCCATTGAAGACAGTATCAAATGGGTCCACGGCCACTCATCGGAAAAATTCTGGGAACAATTCTATTTTGACTACGGCCACGCGTCGATCGCCGATCTCGGGCACGTGACCGTGTGCCTGGAAAACATTTCCGAATTGGCGGCGATCCGCGTGGAAGATGAACCGTTGTGGGATGGACAAGCCAAATCCAGCCGGTATCAGAACTTTGCCGTGTCGGGCTGTTACGTGCCGGCGAGCATCAAGCAGTCCGAAACCGAAGCCGTGTATCGCGGAACGTTGGGCAGCCTCTTTCATCTGTATCAGACCGTCCACGAGCCGCTGTTGGCCCATTTGCAGCAGAAATATCCCAGACCGGCGACCATGACCGAAGCCGCGTACACGCGAACCCTGGCCGCGCGCGTCTACGACAACACGCGGTACCTGCTGCCGCTGGCCGCGAAGACGAACGTCGGACAGGTGGTCAGCATCCGAACGCTGGAAAAGCAGATCACGCGATGGTTGTCCGCGCAACTGCCGGAACTTCGGGACCTGGGAGAGGCGTTGCGGGAAAGCTGTGCCAAGGCTCCCGCGGACGTGTGGGGACAGGTGTGCGGGATGTCCGACAAGGCCGTGGATCCCGTGGCGCCGACGTTGGCCCGGCACGCCGGGGCCAATGAGGACCAAGCCGAGGTCTACCGCGAACTATCCAGGCACGGGAAAAAAGTCCTGCGGAAAGCCGGATTGGACCTGCCGGCGGCGTGGGGAGAGCAGGAGGGGCCGGTAGACTTGATCGAACCCCATGCGTTGATGGATGAACTGGTGACGAGCGTCCTCTATCGCGTCGGGCATGCCCCGTATCGCCGGATTCTGGAGTGGGTCCGGGAGTGGCCCGAGCAGGACAAACGGGAAACCCTGGACGTTGCCTTTCGACGACGAGGCCCCCATGACGAACTCATCAAAGAATATCGATGCGGCTATCCCTTGATCTTTGACGTGTTGATGGACATCGGAGGGTGGCGGGATTTGCATCGGCATCGACGGTGCCAACAGATCCAGCAAAATTTTACCGTCGCGCACGGGTACGAAACACCCGGGCCGTTGTGTGACGCCGGCCTGGATCGAGAGTATCGGATGGCCATGGACGCGGTGCAGCAAGACCTCGAACGATTGCGGGGCATGGATCAGGAAGCGGCGCTGTACGCGATTCCCTTCGGATTCAAGGTACGGTGTCTTTTCAAGATGGATTATGCCGAAGCCGATTACATTTGCCGACTCCGGTCAGGCGTCAAAGGTCATTGGTCGTACCGCACGGTCGCCTGGGAGATGAAACAACAAATGATGAAACAGTATCCCTGGTTAGGAGAACGGATGCCGGCGACTCCCCCCTACGAGGAAGACCCTCTGACCCGATAACCTCCCAATCTGGAAATCTGCAATCCAACAATCATCACTCCCCAATCCCCATGACCGACGAACAAACAATCGAACAAGCCATAGTCAAAGGGGACTGGGAAGCGGTTGCCCAAGCGGCCGGTCGGTGGTCGCAGCAAGAAGAGGCGGGCCCCACGCCGTTCTTTGCGTTAAACGTCGTCTCTCTCATGAAAGGCGAATTCGCACGGGTGTGGCAGATGTATGCCAAGTCCTTGCAGGAAGAGGCCGACAGGGAGATCGTGCGCGAGTGGGTGGATCGGTTGAGCCGGACGCATCCCCAAGCCGGCTACGTGCAGTTGGTTGAGGGCGTGTTTCTGGCGCAGGCCGGTCGATCCGAGCAGTCCATCGAGAAATATCACAAGGCGATTGCCCTGTTACCTGACTCGCCCTTTCCGCATTTTTTCCTGGCGCAGATTTATCAGCGGATGGCCCAGGCGGATCAGGCCATCAAAGCCTATCGTCGAGCCGTCGAATTGGACCCTGCCTACGTCGCCGCCCGATTGAATTTAGGCGTGGCCTATCAAGAACACGGCCGATTGGAAATGGCCATTCCCCAATATCGAGAAATCATCAAACTCGATCCCGACGAGGCGCTGGGGCACGTGAATTTAGCCTGTGCTCTGGCCGAACAGGGAAAACTCGACGCCGCAATGCAGGAATATAAGGTGGCCCTGAAGCTCAACCCCGAGGATGCCGAGATCCACGTGGCCATAGCCGGCTTGCACGAACAGAAGGGGCGACGGGAACTCGCGTTGCGCGCCTATCAGGAAGCCCTGCGCATCAAACCGGACTTCGGCGTCGCCGCGACTGAGGTCGGATGGATTTTGATAGAAAAAGGGCAGATTGACGCAGCCTTGGATAGTTTCAGCGTCGCGGTCAAAGCCGACCCCAATGATGCCCGGGCCGTCTTCGGCGTCGGCCGCGTCTATGATCTCAAACGAAAACCCGAGATCGCCGGCGATCATTACCAACAGGCCCTGCAATTAGAAAAAGACCCCGTCAAAAAAACCGCCATCTTGAATTTCATCGACAAAATCGTCGGCGGCTATCACGACTGAAACATTTTCTCCCTCTCCCTCCGGAAGAGTGCCGAGGTGAGGGGTCTCTACTCCCGGATGTCCCACCCACTGCCACCCCAAGCAAATAGAGACCCCGTGCGCGGTCGCCTAGGACTCCCTCTCCCCTTGAGGGAGAGGGGCGGGGTGAGGGGAAGAAAGGCCTGCACTCGCTCCTCTGTCCTTTGTCTCCGGCGTCGTGCCCGTGCCAACGGAAAGCAAGATTCTTCGCTTCGCTCAGAATGACAGAGGAAGGAGAGAATGACAGAGAAAGGGAGAATGGCGGCGGAGGGCGGAATGACGGAGGACACGCCATGAACACGCACGGCATCATCCCTGGATTCCCGCTCCCCGATAACAAATGTCGGGGACAGATTTCGCGGGAATGACAGTGGTGGCGGCATGAGATGCCGCCCTACGACCTGTGGATTCTCGCGTGCGCGGGAGTGACCAGGCACCGAACATCGGGGAACGGCGTCAAGGCGTGAATTCTCGCGTGCGCGGGAATGACCTACGCACACCGCCAGGCAACCGAATCGAAGCCTGTGGCTTCCCGCCTTCGCGGGAAGGACAGGGGAGGTGCGGGAGTGATGAGGGGGGTGTTGTCTCTCACCTTGAATCTTGAGGGACGTTTCCTTTCGTTGTTTTGCGGAGGAGTGCTTGACCGGTGCTTTTGTTACACCATAGAATGTCGGGTCAATGGGGGACGGGCTGGTCCGTGCTCCCTCGCAGGGTTGCTCATGAGGATTGATTATAATAAAGGCGGGTTGCTCAGCCCGCAGCTCATTCAGCTTCGCCGAAACGATGCGAAGTCGGAGCGCGGACCTACAAAGAAGGTCATGCTGCTCTTCCCGCCTGATTGGTATCCTTCCGAACCGTATCTGAGTCTTCCCACGCTGACGGCGTTCCTCCGGGCCGCCGGGCATGAGGTGGTGCAGAAAGACGTGAATCTGGAGATGTACGATTGGTTTTTCAGTGAGGATTTTCTTAGGCGCGTGCTGAAACGAGTGCCTCACCAGTTTGATCGCTTGAAAAAACTGTCCCGGGATCGCGGTCTCTCTGAGGCGGAAACCGAGCTGCAAGTGGCCTTGTGCGAATGCACGCGGTCGCGCGTGGCTGAGTTGATTGACCGGGCCGAGCGCGCGAAAGCCATCGTTCGCTCCCCCGATTTCTACGACGTGGAGAAACTTGACTGGGCGATGACCGTTTTTCGGGAGGTGACGGCGACGATTTCTCTGGTGTACGCCCCCGCCCGCATTTGTCTGCCGCCCATGGAAACGGATTTGTCGTATAAATTGTTCATGTCTTCAGAGGTGCTCGCCGCGGTGGAGGATACGCAGGTGAACGTCTATCGCGACGTGTTCGAGCACGTGGTGAAGCCCGCCATCGTGGAGGAACAACCGGACGTCATCGGGATTTCCATCGTCTTGCGCCAGCAGTTGTTTTCCACCATGACGTTCTGCGCCATGATTCAAGAGCACTTTCCGCACGTTCACGTGACCATCGGCGGCAATACGGTGACGCGGCTGCGCGACGTGTTGCCGAAGACCCCCGGCCTCTTTGCGCTCTTTGACAGTGCGATTGTATATGAAGGGGAAACGGCTTTCTTGCAGTTGGTCGAAGCGATTGGGACGGATCGCGACTTCAAGACCATTCCCAATCTCTTATGGCGTGACGAGGCCGGAATCCATACTTCTCCCGTGACCTCCGCGGAACACATGTCGGAGTTGCCTCCGCCGGATTTCGACGGGCTTCCCTTGGAGAAATATTTTGTGCCGGAGCCCGTGCTGCCGTATCTGGCCACCCGGGGGTGTTATTGGGGGCGGTGCGAGTTTTGCGATCACGGTGAAGGGTACACGGCCGGCTATCGGACCAAGAAGATTCAGGAAGTCATCGCGGAAGTGAAGTTTCTCAGGGATAAATATCAGGCGTATCATTTTCACTTTACGGATGAGTCGTATCCGCCGGCGTTGTTCCGCAAACTGACGCGCCACCTCAAGGAACACAAATTGGGGATTGCGTGGACGACGCACATTCGCTTTGAGAAAAGTCTGTTGGACGATGAAGTGTGGCGGGACGCCCGGGACTCCGGTTGCAAATTTCTTCACATGGGCTATGAATCCGGCAGTGAGCGGGTGCTGAAACTCATGGATAAGGCCACCACGACGGACGTGGTGCAACGGAGCCTGGAGTTGTCGTCTACGCACGGGGTCTGGAACCACGTCATGGGTTTTTTCGGGTTTCCGGGCGAGCGGTATGAGGATGCGAAATTTTCCATGCAGTTTCTGGAAGACAACAAGGCGCACGTCCACTCCATCGGGTTCGGCACGTTTGATCTCAGCAAGCACACGCCGGTAGCCAAGAATCCGGAGCGATGGGGGATTACCTATTATCAGAATCCTGAATGGGACCTGGCTCTGGATTATTACTTTACCGTGAAGGACGGCCTGGGCGTCGAAGACGCGGAACGCGTGTTTGAGGAGTTTGAACGGACGCATTACGCGGGTTGGGACTTGAAAATCTACATTCGCGAGTACGTGTTTCTCTACGTGGCGCACTTCGGCACTAATCACCTGCCCGCCTTGCAGTTCCGCGTTTCGCCGGAAGAGAACGCGGCGGCTTTGGCAAAGGTCTGAACCGCGATGTCCACCCTGCTGCACGTCGATTCTTCATCCGTCAAGCCCAAGAGCGGTCGCAAGTTGAAGACCATGCTGCTGTTCCCGCCGGAATGGGTGCCCACCGCGCCGTATCTGGCGCTGCCGAGTCTGACGTCGGTCCTTCGCGCGAATGGCCATGACGTCATTCAGAAGGACGTCAACATCGAGATGTATGAGTTGTTCTTCAGCGACGTGTTTCTGATCTGGGTCAATGCCCGCATGGTGCAACGGCAACGCGTGCTGGAGGCCAAGGCACAACGCGAAGGCTTGAGTGAGAAGGAGACGGAACAGCGGGCCCGTCTGGACGAGGCGTTAGCGTTGGACGTGATGGACCTGGCGGCGAACGCCGAGGAGGCCAAACGCATCAACCGGAGTGAAGATTTTTATGACGCCGATAAACTCGAATGGGCGTTGAACGTGTTTCGGGACGTCATGCGGTATATTTCCGCGGCGTATTATCCGGCGTCTCTCGTGTATTACCCCATGGAAAGTCATTTGGGCTATCGGCCCGGGGTCTCGCGGGAGGTTCTCGCGTGCCTGGACGATGAGCAGGTGAACGTGTATCGGGACGTTTGCCGCCAGTTGGTGCTGTCGGCGGTCGGTAAAGAGCGGCCCGACGTGGTCGGGGTGTCGATCGGAACCAAAATGCAACTGATTGCCGGGTTCACCTTCTGCAAAATGATTAAAGAGGCGTTCCCGGACGTCCACGTGACGGTGGGCGGCAACGTGGTGACCCGCTTGCAGGAAGATTTGACGAAACAGGAAGCGTTTTTCACGTCCGTGTTTGATTCGGCCATTCTGTATGAAGGCGAACACGCCTTGCTGTGGCTGTTGGAAGCCCTGGTGGGTGATCGAGCGTGGCAGGCGGTGCCGAATCTGATCTATCGGGACGCCGGACGGATTTGCACGAACGCGGAGATTTATACGGAAAAGACGACGGCGCTGCCGCTGCCGGATTTCGAGGGGATGCCGTTGGACTCCTATTTCGTGCCCACCCGGATTCTGCCGTATCTGGCCACCCGCGGGTGTTACTGGGGCCGGTGTACGTTCTGCGACCACGGGCAGGGATACTTTGACCAGTATCGCGGCAAGCCGGCTCATGACGTGGTGCGCGAGGTCAAGGCCTTGAAAGACAAATATCACGCGGAGCATTTCCTGTTCGCCGATGAATCCTATCCCCCCGCGCTCTTCAAAAAGGTGTCGCAATTGCTGGTGGAAGAACGGGTGGACATCAAATGGACGACGTTGATCCGGTTTGAAGAGACGCTTCAGGACCCGGAAATCTGGGACCTTGCGGCCAAGTCCGGGTGCAAGACGCTGTATTACGGGATGGAATCGGCGAATGAACGAGTGTTGGAACTGATGGATAAACACGCGAAGAAGAGCGTGATCGAACGGAATTTACGGGAGGCGGCGCGGGTGGGTATCTGGAACCACGTCATGGCGTTTTACGGGTTTCCCGGGGAAACGCGGGGGGAAGCGGAAGACACCCGGCAGTTCTTGCTGAACAATAAATCCCACATTCATTCCGTGGAGGTGTTTTATTTCGTGGCGTATCGGCACACCCCGATGGTGAGGCACCCCGAACGGTTCGGCATGACGATTCACAAACAGGACGAGTACGACATGCCCCTGGATTATTACTACACGCTGAACGAACCGGACGGCGTGAGCTGCCTGGACGCCATGCAGTTGTGCGAAGAGTTTTATCAGAATGACTTTGAGCCGTGGGCCGTGCGGATCAACGCGCGCGAGCAGATTTTTCTGTATATCTCGAAGTTCGGCTCCAACGTCCTGCCGCAAATTTACGCCACTCATCACAGTCCGGCCGACGCTCAAGCCGATACGGTCGCCGGTTTGATTACGTGGCCCGTAGCCAAAGCCGATCCTGAAGGTGGAAAAGAGGGAGAGCCGGGAATGGCGAGGGTCGTCACCCATTCGGTCTAATAGACGCCACGTGCGTCCCGTGGCGGATCGTCAGCTTGAAAGGGGCGTGCCTTCCTGGTTGTCCATCCACTCCTTCAGCACGCGATACGCAGCCTGAATCTCCTTTGTCATGGCTTCCCCTTTCTTGTACATTTGCATGTATCTGGTGGGATTGTTGGTCAGGTTGGCGTATCGGTGAGGATGCCAGGTGACCAGGAGTTCCTGGTATCGCTGGTGCAGGGTCGCGGGGTGAAGCGGCAGGGTGAGATTGAAGAGCGTTAAGGCGGTGGTCACTGATTCGTCGGGTGCGGGATCGGGCGGTTCGTTCAATGAAGAGGGGCCGTGCATGGTTGGAGGGATCGTGTTCTCGCGTCGGACAAAGTGTGGCAAACGTGTACGGAGCGTGTCAATGCGGGCTTCGGTGATCGTGAACGCGCCGGGGCGTCGCGGAGCGTAGCGAAATGGGACGGGATCTTCCGGTTTTAGAACCCACGTTGGTGTTGCAGGGCAAAGGGCATCGGGAAGTGCTGACGCGCGAAATGGACGCGGGCAAAATCCCGTTGAGTCTGGGGAAAAAGTGTCCCGTGGAATGCTCCTTCTGTTATGAACTCGACCATTCGTATCGTGAAACCAAAGACCCTCCGAAAACCACGCAGGATGATTGGGAATTTATCCTCAACTACATCAACGCCAAGCCGACCGACCCCATGCAGTTCTGGTGTCTGGGGGGGAACGAATACATGGAATGGACGGATTTGTTCCTCCACCCGAAAGCCATGGAATGGGTGGAAGATTTTCTGAAATACACCGATAAGAGCATTCAATTCTTTACGGTCGGCTTCGTACACGTGCCCAAGATTCATCAGTTGGCGGCACAATATCCCGGGCGGATCAATTTTGAATTGTCGGTGATTACGCTGAGCCGATACCGGCAGCAGATGATGCCTCATGCGCCGTCCGTCCGGCATCTGATGAAAGTGCTGGATGGCCCGTCCGTGTCTTCAGCCAATTTTTACGCGTTCGACGAAGGGACGATGTCGAAGGACGCGGCGGAGATTTCAGCCGTCAATCAGCAATGCGTGTTGTGGATGGGCTGTCTCACGCCCGTTCGCGGCCTCAAGGAGGAGACGGCCGCTCTCATGCGGCAAGGGCGCACGTTTCTGCCCGTTGAGGCGGAACGCATTTATGACCTCGGGTTGCCGAACGTGATGACGATTCATACTGAAGCGGCCGTGACGGCTTTTCTGAATCGGAAACGGATCGTGAGCCTGTTTGATTCATTGGAACTCGACAAAAAGGATCACGTGGTGACGGCGGCCAGCGTGCATAAAATTTTGACGATGTATCGACGCAACCGGGCCCGGTTTTTCTTTGTGCCGAACGCCGTTCTGGGTGGCGATTCCGATTGTACCGTGCTGCTGACGTTTGAAGACATTCAACGGCGGCTCACCGATCAGAAACGATTGTACGTCCCTAAATGCGTGATGGAATCCGGGCGTGGGACGAACATGGACATCATGGGCGTGACCGTTGATGAATTTACGAAAAAAACGGGAGTCAAGGTCCGGGTGCTCCACCAAATCGACACGAAATTTGCCAATGCCCGATTGTACCGAAACGGCACCCTTCACAATTACGTCGAAGACTACGTGCGGAATCCCTTGTCCACCCAGTACGAAGCCTTGCCTTTCAGTGCCTGACGTGTTTTACTACCTCCCTGTTTTTCGACTGCACGAGAAGCGGTCTCATAAATGGAGGAGGGCATTTTGCTGAACACCCTCCCTTGATGTCAGTCTGCTCTTCAGAATGACGTAGCTACTTGGCCTGCGGCCTTTTCTCGACGTATGACCACTCCCACCAGACGCTTGCAATTTTACAAGGCGGACGTATTTGCGGATGAGCCGTTCGGCGGCAATCCCGTCGCCGTGATTCCGGACGCTGAGGATTTAACCGACCGGGAATTCCAGCGGATTGCGCGTGAGATGAATCTTTCGGAGACCGTGTTCGTCGTGCCTCCGACCGATCCTGCCGCGGTGGTCAAGCTGCGTATCTTTACGCCGACTCAAGAAATTCCGTTCGCGGGTCATCCGGTCATCGGCACCTTTTTTGTGCTTGGTTCGTTGCAGAAATTTCCCTTACGGGAACCCGTGACGCGGTTCACGTTTGAGTGCAACATCGGCCTCTTTCCCATTGAATTGTACGTGTCCGACGGCCGGGTTGCTCACGTCGTGATGTCTCAGCCCACGCCGCAATTTCTGGGAACGGTCGATGACATTCAGGACCTCTACGAAATCAGCCGGGCCTTGAGAGTCAACAAATCCACGATTACGGACACCCATCTGCCGGTCGAAGTGGTCTCGACCGGCTTGCCGGTGGCGATCGTTCCGCTCCGCACGCTTACCGCCGTGAAATCGATTCAAGCCGACCTGATCGAAACGAAGGGGGTGTGTGAGAAACTGGGCGTCAACGGCCTCATGGTGTTCACGACCATGACCGTCGAAGATTGGGCGAGCGTCCATACGCGCATGTTCGCGGCGCCCATCGGCATATCGGAGGACCCGGCCACGGGAAGCGCGAGTGGGGCACTTGGGGCCTATCTCGTCAACAACGGCGTCGTGGACGTCGGCCCGACTACGGAAGTGCTCATTGAACAGGGATATGAAATTGATCGGCCGTCGCGCATTACCGTCCAGGTGTTTTCTGATGACGACGTCATTCAAGAGATCAAAGTCGGGGGACAAGCCGTGATGGTGGCCGAAGGCAAACTGCTGTTCTAGTCGGAATTCACCAGCCCGGGGGAAGAAGCCCGTGAGACGGACCATGAAAGCGGTCACCTTTCATCAACACGGCGGCCCGGAGCAACTTATCTATGAAGACGTAGCCGTCCCCGTGCCTCAAGCGGGCGAAGTCCTGGTCCGCGTCCGCGCCTGTGCCCTCAACCATTTAGACATCTGGATTCGTCAAGGAATCCCCAATTACCCGATCACGCTTCCCCATGTTTCAGGGTGCGACGTGAGTGGCGTGGTCGAACGGGTCGGGGAAGGGGTGTACGCGCCGTTTTCCATCGGGCAGCCCGTCGTGGTGTCCCCGGGCATCAGTTGTTGGCAGTGTGAATACTGTTTAGCCGGAAAAGATAATTTCTGTTCGACGTACCGTCTCGTCGGGGCTCAGGTGGATGGGGGCTACGCGGAGTTTGTCAAGGTGCCCGCCGTCAACCTTCTGCCGATGCCGGAGGGGTTGACCGTTGAACAAGCCGCGGCCTATCCCTTGGTGTCGGTGACGGCGTGGCACATGGTGAAAACCTTGGCCAACGTGCAACCCGGGGAAACCGTGCTGGTCATGGGTGCCGGCAGCGGCGTGGGGAGCATGGGGGTTCAAATCGCCCGTCTGCTCGGGGCGCGGGTGCTGAGCACGGTCGGAACTGATGACAAGATTGAACGCGCCGGAATGATCGGGGCCGACGTGGTCATCAATCACGCCAGGGAGGACGTGACGGAACGCATCCGGGCGGCCACGGACGGTCAAGGTGTGGACGTGGTCGTCGAACACGTCGGACAGGCGGTGTGGGAGCAATGCCTGCGCTCATTAACTCGTGGCGGGCGGTTGGTCACGTGTGGCTCGACATCCGGGCCGGAGAGCCGATTGGACGTGCGATACGTCTATGCGAGGCAATTAACGATCATGGGCTCCTACATGGGCACTCGCGCCGAACTTCTGGAAGTCAGCCGCTTCATCAGAGACGGGAAACTCAAACCCGTCGTGGATTCGGTCTTTCCATTGTCTGACGCCCGCCGTGCCCAAGAACGAATGCTCGCCAGAAAGTCCTTCGGCAAAATCATCCTTGTCCCAAGCCCCTGAATCAAGCGGCTCATCAGGCACGGCGTGACGCGAGAGCACTAGGCCGCGTTCCTGTCTCCGACCACCAGGCTGCGGCCCACGGCACGGAGCGCCTTTTCGATTCGGCTGATGTGCGAGCGGTGATCGGGATTCAGAAGGCGGCGGACGACCGATTCGCTCAAACCCACTCTAGCAGCAAGCATAACGTTCGTGATTCCCTGTTCACGCATTGCCGTATAGAGGGCCAGCTTGGCGGCGACAACAGGAGGAACGGCAATGAGCACTTGACCCTTGGCGACGGGGCTCGGGGTCGGAATATCCCAACGTTCGTGAACGTAACCAGCCAGAGCGGCACCAAGAGCGTCTTCGGCCAGCGTCAAGGCTTCCGCCCGGTTTATGCTACTGGTAAGCGCCCCAGGCACGTCGGGAAAGGCCACAAAGAACCCGCCTTCTTCTTCTGGTGTCAGAACACATGGATACAGGTAGCGCATCAAAAATCCTCCTGTTTCCACTAACCGATTCCCCCATCACTCGTTATCGGGAAGTCGAAGCGGACGCGTGAAGCCGGAGGCCCAGGGCTCGCATGACCTTGAGCACGGTGGCGAACTCCGGGTTGCCGTCGGGTGACAGTGCCTTGTACAGGCTCTCCCTACCCAAACCGGCTTTGGCGGCGATCTTCATCATCCCCTTGGCCCTCGCGATGTCGCCCAACGCAGCCGCTATCAGTCCCGGGTCGCCGTCTTCAAAAGCCGCTTCAAGGTAGAGAACGATGTCCTCCTTCGTCTCCAGGTAATTTGCCGCGTCCCACGGCTGGGTCTGCATCTTTGCCATTGCCGCCTCCATTAGAATTTTTACGAACAGGGATATTTCTTGTTTATCGCCTCAAGACCCTTCTTCACAGAAACACACCTGCTTCCCGAAATTGGGACAATACTGTATACCGTTCTCCGTGCCGTTCCTGTCCGTTATTCCCCCAAGAGCAAGGTCGAGGCGCGTATTGCTCTCTTTCTCCCGGGGAGGATAAGGCAATGCTTCCGTTATAGCTCTCGCGCCAGATTGCGCGCCTTTTCAATATCCTGATCCTGGGTACTCTTATCGCCACCAGCTAGCAAGAGCGCCAAAAATTGCCCTCGCTGTATGAAGTAAACGCGATAGCCAGGGCCATAGTCGATGCGAAGTTCCGAGACGCCCTCCCCGACCGCTCGAACATTTCCGGGATTGCCCAACGACAGCCGCCTGATACGAGCGTTGATACGCGCTCTTACCTGTCTGTCCCGAAGCCGCCTGAACCATCGAGCATAGACATCGGTTTGGCGAACCTCAATCATCAGCCAATCGTATCCCAAAAGATACAGTCGGGCAAGTGTCTGTTAGGAACACGTAAGTGGGGGGACGTTATTTCCGTATTTCCCCGACAAGATGGGAAAGTTCGGGAAGAATGAGGGCTTCCATGGCCAATCGAACCGCGCCGCTTGATCCGGGAATCGAAAAAATCACTTTCCCTCGATAAAGGCCGGCTAGTGCTCTGCTTAGCATGGCTGATGACCCAATGTCTTTGTAGGATAACGATCGGAAGAGTTCGCCGAAGCCGGGGATGTGTTTTTCCAGCAGCGCGTTGACGGCTTCAAACGTGGAATCCCGTTGCGACATGCCGGTGCCGCCGTTGATGATGAGCGCGTCCAACGTGTCATCCACGCCGGATTGTCGGATGAGCGACCGCACGTGGGTCGGCTCATCTTTTACGACGTGATACGCATGGATTCGATGCCCGGCTTCTTCGAGCAAAGCTCGAATGAGTTGCCCGCTTGTATCGGTTTCCGGCGTCCGGGTATCGCTACAGGTAATAACGCGACACGCCACGGACGCGGGACCATGCGCTTTGTGGTCGGCGGACGGCGATTCCGCTGCGCGAGTCGGGGAGTCGTGCTGGTCGGCCATGGTGAGACCTTGATAATTCTCAGGACCAAATTGAATCGGGGTGTAATTGCGCGACGGGTGTTCCCTTCTTGATGTGTTCATCAAGGATCAAGGACACGTGCTCTTCTTTGACCTGCGTGTACCACGTGCCGTCCGGATACACCACCACGGTGGGGCCTTGTTCACAGGGCCCAAGGCAGGAACTGCCGGTTACGATCACCTCTCCGGGCTGAATCCCGCGTTCCATGAGCCCCATGTTGAGATTCATGAGAATATTCTGAGATCCCGACCCTCCGCACGAGGGTTTAGGATGGCCCGGCGGTCTGGTGTTGGTACATACGACGATGTGATATTTCGGCTTAGGCATGACCACTCCTTTCGCTGAGTGAACGTGAGGGCGTGGACCGTGGTGCGTGGTGAACTACGTCCGGGGGCGAAACAGTTCCCACGTGTCAAGACATTCTTCCGGCAATTCCCAGTGCGTGGCTCCTTTGATGACAAAATCGAGGTAGTGATCCTTGACGCGAAATTTGCCGATGGGAGTGGCCGCGTGAGTGGTGACCAGTTCTTTGTGATCGTCTTCCGTGACCACCGTGGCTTCAAGGTGCCGGAACGCGCCTTCGGGGACTTCTCCCTCAAAGGTGTCCAGAATCTTCAAATCTTCGTCGGTGAGTTCAAACACGACGCCCCACACGCGCTCGCCTTGTGAAGGCGTAATGCTGGCCAGGCCGCATCGCCATTGCGACGAAAACCGACAAAAGTGAATGGTGTGGTCCGGCAGGTACGCTTTGAATAAAAACTTGTGCTCCGGGGCTCGTCTCTTCAGTTGAGAGGGATTCAGATTGTCGGCGTATAGAAAAACTCGCATGGGGAATCAGCCTCGTCTTCGACGGGATTACGGTCACGGACACACTCTTCTATCACAACGGCTTGTCGGCTTGTCAAGATGGCGATCCATCGGGACACGGCCGGTGGAAGCGAAGTGCAGGTGCTAGGAACGTTGACGCAGAAATTCTAAAATCTTTTCCACCCCCATTTCGAGTAACGTTTTCCCCGTTTCGTGCGGTCTGTTTTCATCGGCGTGCCGGTCCGCCCAATCCAGGGCAACGGGGAGGGGAATCAATCGTGCCGGGCCTCCGGTCAACTTCGCCCACGTCAGGCTTAAGATCGTCGCGACGCGAAACGGGACGGATAAGGGTTGGACGGGATTCCGTGCCATGTCCAGACACAACTCAGCCGGGGAGGTCACAAGGAGTTCCCGACACGCCGCCGGCCGAAAGTCATAAATACTGCACGCTTCATCCTCAAGAAAGGGGCACGGCAGGCGTTGGGCATAATAGGCTTGGTTCATGGGCTCCACGTCTTCGTCGGTCAACTGCGTGCGGGTTTCGGATAATTGCATCAGTCGGCCAAGAAGTCCTGCCTCGTTCAAGGCGTGCTTCGTCGTGGACAGGCGCTCAAGCAGACGATCTCGTTCGGGTCCAGGTAATTGCTCAACCTGGTTCTTGAGTCTGAATGCTTCCGGTGGAGAAACCGGAACCAACATGCGGCAACAGGCCGCACACCCTTTTCTGCAGGACACCGTGTGCCCTGCCCGTTGCGTGTTCGCTTCTTCGAGTTGGAGGGCTTGTTCACCCAGGGACCGCATGAGGGGCACAATGTCGGAGATCGGAATAAACCCGGTCGGCACGGAAATCTCGGCGCGGAGGTCCCCGGCAGGGGTCGGGAGAGAAAGGCGAAAGGTCTCGTGAGTGTTCGACGAACGCATGAAGCACGTGTCCAGCATGGGAGACAACAGAGTCGGATGTTCCACCATAGGGAAATCTTCCGGTCAGCCGCAAGACTTTTGATACGAGATCGTCCCAACGTCAATTACTTGGAGCACGGCAGGAAAGTCCGCCATTGGAAAGATTGAAAATTTCTGCCTTGCTCCGTGTAGCGAATTTGGCTTATTCTGCATTCGATGACGATCTTTCAAAAAGTCCTGAACGGCGAGATCCCCTGCCACCGCGTGTACGAAGATGAGCACGTTCTGGCTTTCCTGGATATCAATCCGCTATCTAGAGGCCATACGCTGGTGATTCCGAAAGAACCGGCTGAAACGCTGGATCGGCTGTCGGATGAATCTGCCGCGGCCATCGGGCGCGTCCTGCCGCGGCTGTGTCGAGCGGTGCTCAAAGCCACGGAAACCCGACATTTCAACGTGCTTCAGAATAATGGGGCCCCTGCTCACCAAGCCGTGGGGCACGTACATTTCCACATCATCCCGAAAGCAGAGGATGGGTCCGGTTTAGGGATAGGATGGAAAGTCACGACCATGGAAAACGGCGCTGACTTGGCGGCGACCATCGCCGGATGTCTCGAACGATAATCGGTTGAAAAGGAATTTCCGATTCTCCGATGGTGCATTGTTTTGTGCCAGTATCCCTCGCGTGAATAAAGAAAGGGTGGCACATGAAACACGTTCCCGCCCTTCTTTGTCACTCCCGTCCCCCATTGTCATGCCCGCCCCCATTGTCATGCCCGCTCCCCTTCGTCACTCCCGCCCCCCTCTGTCACTCCCGCCCCCCTTTGTCATTCCCGTCCCCCCTCTTGTCATTCCCGTGCAAACGGGAATGTGGATTCACATTTCAAGTGCAACACTTGGTGGATAAAAATCTCCGCGGGGGTGGCATACCCGAGGCATTTCCGCGGGGTGTGGTTGTAAGCGTGGACTAGGTGATGAAACCGCTGGTCGGACAGAGTCGCCAAGTCGGTTTTACGGGGCAGGGTGCGACGCAGGCGGCCGATGGCGTTCTCGACGCCGCCTTTCTGCCAGGGGGCGTAAAGGTCACAGAAGAAGGTCTCGATGCCGAGAGCATGGAGGCGGTGATGATAGGCGAATTCCGTCCCATTGTCGAAGGTGACGGTCTGGCGGCCGTGAGGGGGCACGGGCGTGAGGAGGTGGGTGAGGGCATGGGCGATGGGAGCGGCGGCTTTGCCCGGGGGGCGCACGGCGAGGAGAAGGCGGGAGGTGCGTTCGTGGAGAGTGAGGACGGCTTGGCCGTAGGTGCGGAAGAGCATCAGATCGGCTTCCCAGTGGCCCGGGGTCTGGCGGTCAGCGGCGGCGGCGGGGCGGTCGGCGAGGGGGCGGCGGTGAGCCATCAAGGCGGCGGGGCTGCGACGTGTGCGTCGGCGGCCGCGGGTGGCTTTGGCGTGAGGGAGATAGTGGCGCCAGGCATAGGTTTTCGTCCGGGTGATCTGAGCGTAGAGGAAGCGGTAGATGGTTTCGTGCGAGAGGACGGGGCGCCCGGCGTCGCGGGCGAGGCGGCCTGCGACTTGCTCGGGGGTCCAGCCCTGTTGGAGGTGGGTGAGGACTGTGGTGCGGAGGGGGGCATCGCGATCCAGCTTGGCCCCGCGCCACCGGCGGGCGCGGGCCTGCTGCTCGGCATAGCGGGGCTGGTAGCCCTCGGTGCGGGAGCGATTGCGCTTCATTTCGCGAGCCACGGTTGATGGCGGGCGATCCAAAGCTGCCGCGATTTGCCGGAGCGAGCGCCCGGCGGCGTATAGTCGGGCCATGTCACATCGGTCTTCCAGGGTGAGGTGGTGATAGTGGGTGCCCATGACAACACCTTAGCAAGGTGTTGCACTTCGTTTGTGAATTTAGAGAATCCAGGGTGTTTGCCAAGAATCCTCAAAACCAAGAAACGATGGCTGTGGATGAATTCATGAACGCCCACAGACGATCGTTCGCATCCTATGAGGAGGCGCCATGAGATGGCGCCGCTACGGAGGTGAGGGTGAGAAGAGGAGGGGCATCGGGTTCGCACTGAGCATCGATCCTTTACCGTTTGCATACATTCCCGCCCCCCATTGTCATGCCCGTCCCCCCTCTTGTCATTCTCGTGCGAACGGGAAGCCAGGTTTTTAAGGATTCCTCATTACGGCCGAAACGGTAATTGCCAATCATTTGCAATAGTTGACAGCCCGTCGGTTCAGTTGCTAGGATGCTGCTCCGAATCATGTTAATCATGTTGCACTCTCGACGTTGTTGCCCTCATTCACGCGGGGTTTCCCTCACGGCTGCCATGGTCGTGGCCGCGTTTCTCTGTCTTCTCCCCTTTGCCGGGGCTTTGGAAGTCCACCATATCTTTGGCAACCTCGATCATGACGGGCATGAGCATTCGGATTTTGACCTCTGTCAGTGGGTGCAGGCTCACGGGAATGGATCAGTCGATTTCGGCCATCAAAAAATAGCGACGCCACTTTGCGTCCATCATGGTCGATGGCACTCCCCGAATGTTGTTGTTTCTTCTCTAGACCGTGCCTTCCACGAATCTCGCGGTCCTCCTCTATTCCTCTAATCCAGTCACAGGCTGTTTCCCCATCAGGTTTGCCGGTGGAGTTTCGCTGATGGAGACGTTTAATCATTCTGGATTCAGACGCAGGGGAGGATTTGATATGTCGAATAGAGAGCAAGACGGGACAAACGTTGGACGCGTTCTCTTACTCGTAAGTTGTTTAGCTTGTGTTCTCATGGTCTGTGGCACCGAAGACGTTTTGGCCGACCTTGAGAACCAGACCATTACCGGATACGTTCAAACTGCCGATTTGCGGCGCGTGAGCCAAGCCGTGGTGGAGTTGCGCGATCAGGAAGGAACGTTGGTAACCACTGAATCAACCAACGACGCCGGGGAGTTTATGCTTGTGGCTCCTCAAGCAGGCGCGTTTTCCATAAGCGCGATCCAGGAAACGTATCGCAGCGAGCACGTCATCATCGAAAGCGGGACGGCGTTGCCGACTCCCGTGGTGTTGACCCTGACGGAGACCCGGGAGATTGCCTTGGAGGTGACGGCGCCGTTCTTGCCGATTCAACCCGATTCCTCAAGTGAAACCTACGCCGTCAGCCGAAAAGACATTGCATCGCTGCCGCGAGGAAACAATCTGGACGTTGCCGACGTCTTACTCACCATTCCAGGCGCGGTCAACGGCAGCCTCGGACAAGTCCACATTCGACAGGACCATGCGAATCTCCAATTGCGGATCGACGGTGTGCCCATTCCGGACACCATCACGGCGCAGTTTACGGACCTGATTCATCCACGAGTCTGGGAGCGAGCGGACATCATTCTCGGCGGCATGGAGGCGCAATACGGGAACCGGACCGCCGCGGTGATCGACGTCACCAGCAAAAGCGGAACGAAGCCGGGCTTCGGGTCGCTCCAGGTCTTCGGCGGGTCAAATGAATCGGTGTTGCCGTCGTTTGAATACGGCGGGACAATGGGGGATCGGTTCCGGTTTTACGTGATGAATAATTACCTGAAGACCAATCGGGGGATTGATCCGCCCACGTTGGGACAATCCATCTTTCACGGCGACGGCGAGCGGAACCAGACCTACCTGCGTGGTGACTACCAACTCAACAACCGCAACAACGTCACGTGGTTGATCTTGAACAGCGTGGCGGACTATCAGATTCCCACTCAACCGGGTCTGTCGCCGAACGAAGAGATTGAAGAATTGATCCGGGACCACACCGACCCACAGTTTGTACCGAAGCCCTCCGAAGGCGTTGATGAAAACCAGCAAGAACATAACCAATACTCCCATCTGGTGTGGCGACACGACGTGGATGCGAATCGGTTTTTCAGCCTGGCCGGCTACTTCCGGCACAGTCGGGCGACGTTTACGACCGATCCCTATCACGTGTTGGCCTATACCCGGGACGAAGGAGAACCGTTTTCTGCGGGACATCAGGACCGGTGGGGAATTGCCGGTGGCGTGCGGATGGATTACACCCACGTGCTGAATCCCCGACACATGATCAAAATCGGTTTCCAGCTTGATCGGACATCGGCAAAGAATAAAACCCGATTGTTTGCGTTTGCCCGTGAAGAAGAGGGGGAGGAAGGGTACGACGAGGAAGAGCACGACGAGGATGAGCACGACGAGGATGAGCACGACGAGGATGAGCACGACGAGGAAGGGCACGACGAGGATGAAGGTGCATCCCACGAACATGGACATCGTGAGCCGACGGGCGGGGTCCTGACCCGCAATGCCGATCGCCGGATTACTGGATATCGGGAAGAATTCTGGATTCAGGATCAATTCAAACCTCATGAGCATTGGACGCTGAACGTGGGCCTCCGTCTGGATCATGTTCACGGGTACATCAACGCCATGCAGGTCAGTCCTCGCGTGGGCGTCACCTATACGCCTAACGACCATCATGCGTTTCATGCGTTTTATGGACGATTATTTACGCCTCCCAATCTGGAGAGCATTCCATTTCAAGCCCTCAATACCGAGGACACCACGGCTGCGGCCGAGAACCGGACCAATGTCAAAACCAAAGCAGAGCGGTCGCATTACGTTGAACTGGGATCGAAACACGCGATTGGTGACCGGGCGACTCTCCAAGTGACCGGGTATTACAAGTTCAGCACCAACCAGGCTGACGCCCATCAATTCAATACCACGCCGATGCTGAATTATTTTGCGTTTGAACGCGGCTGGCAACGCGGAATCGAAGGCAGTCTGAAAGCAAGACTGACGGACGTGCTCGCTGCCCGTGCCAACGTGGCGTGGGGGCAATGCAAAGGGTACGGGTTGCAATCGGGACACTTCTTGTTACACGAGCATGAATTGGACGATATTCGAACGAGTGAAGGCGTCTTTTGCGATCACAGTCAAACCATGACCAGTTCGGCCGTGCTCACCTATCGTCCTTGGCAACGGACCACGATCACCGGACAAATGCTGTACGGCTCCGGTCTCCGGAAAACCCCGAACGGTGCCAAAACCAATTCGGGACACGCGGATTCACATACGACGTACAACGTGTCCATGACCCGCGTATTTCCCGTATCGACCAAGCAAAAACTGTTGGTCGGATTTGACGTGGTCAATATCTTCGATCAACGGGAGTTCTTAAACGTTGGAGAGCAAAGTATCGGCTTGGGTGTCTCTCATGCCAATACGCCCCGATCCTTTTTCTTCCGTGCCCAATGGTTCTTCTAATTCCTGATTCTTCCCTTTCCTTTGGCGGGAGAGGGTCAGGGTGAAGGGACACGGGTGAAGGGAGAAAGGAAACAAGGAGGAAAGGTGATGCAAAAGACGTGGATGACCGTATTGCTGGCCGGTCTGTTGATGGTCGCGTTGCCGGCGGCAGGGGATCACTCAACCCACGAGTCCGACCACATGGAGGATGAAGACGTCCAAATGCTTGAAACCGTCCACGTCCATGGACTCAGACTCAACAAGGACCGGCAACGTGGTCCAGTCCCGAAAGTCACGCCCTGGCCCACGATACCGGCGGCCTTACGGGAAAAAGCCATCGACGACTGGATGAAAGTGCATATCCGCGTCGACAAAACGGCAACGACTCGGGTGATGGTCCTCGAACCCGCCCAAGATCGTCTTCTCAATCTCGCCGGACTGCGCGCTCTTAACCAATGGACGTTCGATCCGCAGATGAAGGACGATGAGCCGGTCGATGGTGAATTAACCGTGAGGATTCATTTCCGGACGCGGTGAAGAGAACCCGTATCGGATCTGCCTGATCGCGTCGCAATTGACATCGTCTGAGTCGTTATGGTAAGTGCAATCCACTTGCAGTAACGAGATGGCATCACGGCGTGGTCGCCTGTTTCGCAAGGAGGGACGGTGAAGATGGATGTGAACGATGAAATTCGAGCGTCGGGGAAACGAATGACGCGGACCAGACGGGCCGTGTTGTCCGTTCTTGAACAATCGCAATATCCGTTAAGTCCCACGGAACTCTATGCGCAATTAAAGAAACACAAGGTCGCGATCGACCTGGTGACCGTGTATCGCAATCTGGTGACGTTAAAAGAATTGGGGCTGGTGACGCAGCTTGAACTGCATCAGGAGGGGCAAGTCCGGTATGAAATGAGAGAAGGTCGTCAACATCATCACCACATTCGGTGTAAGAGTTGCGGCCGCATTGTGGACTTGTTGTTGTGTCCGCTGAAAAAGTTGACCGCGGTCATCGAAAAAGAAACGCGGTTTGTGGTGGGTGACCATTCGTTGGAATTCAGCGGATGGTGTCCTCGGTGTCAGTAAGGACGAGAAAAAGGGGGTTCGCGTGACGGTCGTAGGAGGTCGCTTTTCCAACGCGGGTTCAATCATTTCGCTGGTGTGTGCGGTCCATTGTGCGCTGACCCCTTTGGTCGTGCTGGTGTTACCGTTACTGGCCGTGCAATACGGCGGGGCAATGGACGTCGTGTTCGGCGTGATGTTTTCGCATTCGTTTGAATGGGTGTTTTTAGGCGTCATCGTCGTCATTGCCGGGTTCGGCGTTCTTGCCACCTATCCGGTGCATGGAGACGGTCGTCCGGCCACGTTGACGGTGATCGGCTTTATGACCTTGTTGTCGGTTCGCCTGTTGGTTGAGCAAGGCTCGACGTTGGAAATAACGGGAGATTTACTTGGCGCTTCGATGATTGCCTGGGGTGGATTTCTCAACCGGTCGTTGTGCCGCTGTCGAGGCTGTCATGAGGATGGTGCAGCAGGTGGAGAACCCAGTCCCATCCCGGCCTCAGCGGGTTCGTGATCCCTGATGGATGGTGAATTGTGACGGTCGTCGCGTGGGTGGTGGAGCAGGTTGAGGCGGGCCAAGGCCTTGCGTTGTTCGTACTGGGGGCGATCGTGGTCCTTTCGATTTACCTGACGAGCTTGCTTCTCTCGATGATCGTTCCCATTTGGCGGCAGTATCGATCCCATCGTTAGATCACACCTGGGAGTCAGTCTTTTTCCTTCAGTCCTTCTCCAAAGCCGTGTTCCCCATTCAGCCCAACCCCGGCCCTTCTTCTCCCAGCAGCCCGTGACACAACCGTCCTACCCGCCATTTCCCAACCGTCCTGCCCACCATTTCCCCACCGTCCTGCCCACCATTTTCCAACCGTCCTGCCCGCCATTTTCCAACCGTCCTGCCCACCATTTCCCCACCGTCCTGCCCGCCATTTCCCCACTGTCCTGCCCGCTTTTTCCCCACTGTCATTCCCGCGAAAGCGGGAATCCAGAAAGGTAACGCACATCTCTCATGGGCCGCTCTTCACTCTCATGGGCCGTTCTTCACTCTCATGGGCCGTTCTTCAGCGGATGCCGACGTGTTCCGGTGATCGTCGGGCCAACGTATTCGCCAAGTCATGTAACAAGGTTTCGGTCTCGTCCCACCCGATGCAGGCGTCGGTGATTGACACGCCGTACTCCAAGGTTTGGCCGATGCCCCAGGACTGTTTTCCAGGTTTGAGATTGCTTTCCAGCAACAGTCCTAAAATACCCGGTTGCCCCTCGCAATATTGTTTCAAGACCGATTGAGCGACGGCAATTTGTCGCGTGTGATTTTTGTCCGAATTGCCGTGGGAACAGTCCACCATAATGGGTCGTGAGATTTCCTCATCAACCAATCCGTCAAGGGCCTGAAGGACGTGCTCGCGGCTGTAGTTGGTTTTGCCGCCGCCGCCGCGCAAGACAATGTGCCGGTCCGGGTTGCCGTTGGTCTTGATAATGGACGTCACGCCCTCGTTGTTAATGCCCACAAAACTGTGCGGCTGTCGTGCGGCGACCATGGCGTTGAGGGCGATTTGCAAACTGCCGTCCGTTCCGTTTTTGAAGCCGACCGGCATGGACAGGCCGCTGGCCATTTCCCGATGAGTTTGACTCTCGGTGGTACGGGCGCCGATGGCCGACCAACTGATGAGATCGGAAAGATACTGCGGAGTGACCGGATCCAGCCATTCAGTGGCGCACGGCACGCCTCGGTCGTTCAGGTTCAGGAGAATGGTTCGGGCCCGTTTCATCCCTTCGGCAATGTCGCAACTGCCGTCCAGGTGCGGATCATTAATCAGACCCTTCCACCCCACCGTGGTGCGCGGTTTTTCAAAGTACGTCCGCATGATGATCAGCAAATGGTCGTTCGTGGCGTCACGCACCTTTTTGAGGGATTCCCCGTACACGCGGGCGGCTTCCGGGTCATGAATGGAGCAAGGCCCGATAATAACGAGCAGCCGATGCTGGTCTCGACCGTAGAGCACGTCCCGGATGGCTTGGCGGGTCTGGAGCACCGTGGCTTCCGCGGCCGCGGTCATCGGCAAGAGTTCTCTGACTTGACGAGGGGTGGGCAGTGCTTTGATTTCTATGACGTTTCGATTATTGAGAGGTTCTTTCATGGTCATGACTTCTCTGGTTTAGAAAAAGGGCAACTGGAATGAGACGCTGTCAAGGATTCATTCTAAAAAAACCACACGTGTATCTGCAAGACAACGGAGGGTGGTCCACCACCTACGGCCTTCGATGCAAGAAGAGGCGGGAGGGAATACCTGGGCAGACCCGTCCGGACCTCATGCCGGGGAAGGCTCCGGTTGTTCGTAGAGGTATTCGCAGATGGCCAGCCCGCAGGTGGCCGACTGATCGCTGACGGGCCCGGTGACGTTGCTGGCGGTGACCTCAACGGGGATCGTTTTCACCCCCTGCGCGACGGCCACCTTGGCCGCGGCCACGTAACTCGGCGACATGGCGAGAGGACCGGCGATCACGAACATTTCAGGCGCGACGAAACGCACGGCCTGGATGGTAATGAGTCCGAGTGCGTAGCCCGTTTGGTTCATGACCGGGATGATGGCGGGATCGCCCTCCTGGTCGCGCTTGATGGCGTCGAACAGATCGGTTGCCATCTTGTATGCCGGCAATCCCGAACGTTCGACGTCGTAGCCGTGCAGGTGCTGCAACACGGCGTGCCCGCCCGCGACCCTGTTCAGCGTCGTGAATCCGCCGTCCTTAGTGGGCACATCCATGATGCCGACCATGCCGGCGTTGAAGTTGTGTCCCGGCACCAGGCGTCCGTTGAGGATGACCCCCGTGCCGATTCCGATCCCGCAGGTGGTCACCAGCACGTTCTCCCGTCCTCGCGCCGTGCCGAACCGCGTCTCGAAGATCGCGATGCTGTTGGACAGGGACTCGATTCTCATCGGGATGCCGAGGCGGTCAACGAGTTTCGACCGCAATGGGACGTTTTCCCATCCAAAATAAGGGGAGGACCTGACGATTCCCTCTATCGGGTCGACTAACCCGGCGACCATGGTGAAGCCGCCGAGCAGGGAGCGGCGATCCGGGACGTGCGCGTTGATGAGGCGCATGCTTTCCTTGACAAGGCTGTTGATGACGACCTCCGGATCGTCAAGCGTGGAAAATTTCATCTCGGTCCCCTCAATAACTTGGTTCTTGAGGTCAGTCAGGGTGACCGTCTGAATGGTCAGGCCGAGGCCGATTCCGAGCACGCATCCGCCCCTGGGATTGACGTCGAGGTTCACGGCGTAGCGGCCGGGCCCGGCGTGATGGTCGTCCTGATCTGGCGGCAGTTCCCGCACCCAGCCCGCGTCAAGCAGTTGGCGCGTGATGCGCGACACCGTCGCGTCGGTCAGGCCGAGCCGCTGGGCGATCTGTCCCCGCGACAGTGGGTCGCTCAGAACGATCTCCCGGAGGACGGCCATCCGGTTATCATAGCCCATGCTGTGGTGGGTCCTGGCCTTCATCGCTTTCTTCTATTCCCTGACCGTGCTCTCCCCTTTCTCATCGCGTGACGAGGGGAAGGGGGAAGGGTGGAAGCACTTGGCAATCTCGTCCAGCAGCCAAGCGCGAAAGGCCGCGACGACCGGCATGTCGCGCCAGGCTCTGGGTGTCAGCAGCCAGTAGGCATGGTTGATCTTCACGCTCTCGGCGATGGGGCGCATGAGGTGTCCGGCAACCAGGTCGTCATGGACGAGCGAGGTGTTGGCGATAGCCACGCCAAGGCCTTCGCGCGCGGCGTCGAGAATCAACCGCTCGCTGAAACGAGGGCCTTGGGTGGTGTCAATGTCGTCGAGACCGGTGACCGCCACGAAGGTGGACCAATCTATCGGCCAATGCCAGGAGTACGGTAATCGTTCATGGTGCAGCAAGGTGAGGCCGGCGAGGCCGCCGTTGACGGCGGTCTTCGGACTGCACACCGGAAACATCTCCTCGTCAAGCAGCTTTTCAGCGTTCGGGTTGTCTTCGAACCGTCCCCAGTCGATTACCAGCTTGGTGTCAAACTCCCTCTGTGGGAACACCCTGCGGGAGAGTGTCGCGGGCAGGTCGTGGACCATGATCGTGACGTTGGGTGCCGTCAACTGCCTGAAGTGGTTCAGGCGGGGAATCAGCCACTTCATCCCGAAGATAGGCGGGACGCGGAGCGTGATGACGTTGTGGTCCGGATGCTGGAACGTTTGCTTGACGGTCTCGGAAATGATATCGAACGCGGGATCAATGCCATGCCATAGCTTCTTGCCAAGGGCGGTGATGCGCATACCGCGGCCGTTGCGCTCAATGAGCGTGCCGTCGATTTCCTGCTCAAGGTGTTTGATTTGCCGGCTGACTGCGCTGGGAGTGACGAAGAGCAAGTCCGCTGCCGCCGAAATGGATCCGAGTCGCGCGACGGTGGCGAAGGCGTAAAGGGCATTAAGCGACGGCATGGACATTTTCTTTATCGTTGAGTTTTTGGAAACTTTCATGACGATAAAATCATGTTAAATTTTGAAACTTCCTCTTGAGTTACTCAGATTTTTCTGAATAATACATAATTGCTTACAGTTTGTAAATAGATACCGAATAATTACTTCCAATTTGTAAATGCATATTAATTAGTTACTTCCAATTTGTAATTGTGAATAAAAAGATCTGCACAACTGGTTGGCTGGATGGCCGGATGTCTGGCGAACAGAACGCAAGAATGACCGTATCCCGACACTCTCCGAGCGGAACTTTTACAAAAGGGAAACCGTCCCTCCCCTTTGTAAGGGCAGGCAAGTGGAGAGAGGAGAGCAATGAGCGAAACGCATCAATGAACCAAGGACCACCAGTGAACCAAGAACCACCAAACCAGATGGGAATAATTTTGTAAAAGGTAAAGGGTTCATACGAGGGTTCATGCTATTTCCCTCTCTTCTAGCCCCAGATTTTGTGGGGGGGGGGGGGGGGGGTAAAAATTGAGAGTCCCACGTAAGCAATCACAGTCCTGGGTGAGCCGGTTTTTTTCCTTCCGGCATTCACCGGCGCGTCGCCGGATACTGATATCCTCTCGGCGTCCATTGACTCACCGAATCGGCATCTTCCTGTCCCCCATAGTCTGGTTCGGCTTCTTCATTTCAACCAGCCTGCTTTCTCCTGTCACTGCCGCGGCCCAGAGCGGTGCGCCCGCTGTGACCGGGGTCTCCGTCACCTCCTCCCCGGCCAGCGGCTCCAGCTACGCGACGGGCGAGAACGTCGACGTGGCGGTCGCCTTCAGCCGGGCGATGACGGTCACCGGGTCGCCGCGGTTGGCGCTGACCGTCGGCTCCCGCACGCGCCAGGCGGCTTTCCGGTCGGCGTCGGGCTCCACCGTCAACTTCCGCTACACGGTCGTGGGGGGCGACCGGGACGCCAACGGCATCTCCATCGCCGCGGACGCGCTGACGCTGAACGGCGGCGGCATCGGGGCGGGGAGCGCGGACGCCGCCCTCGGCCTCGGCAGCCATGCGCTGGGCGACCAGTCCGACCATCGGGTGGACGGCGGCGGGCCGACCTTTGACGGCGTGGCGTCGCCGGCGTTGAGCTTCACGCGCGGCACGCAGGGAAGTTTCACGCTGCCGGCGGCGACGACGGGGTCCGCCACCTACGCGCTGGCGGCGACGCCGGCGCTGCCGGCCGGCCTGGCCTTCAACTTCGGGACGCGCACCCTGTCGGGCACGCCGGAGGTGGGGATGGCGAAGACGACCTACACGCTCAACGCCTATCGCCTGGTCCCGTTCCCGGGCGAAGAGGGCGTGTTCTATGAACAGCTCGCCGACACGCTCGCCTTCACCGTCGCGGTGTCCGGGGCGGTGCCGGCGGTGAGCGGGGTGGAGATCGCCTCCAGCCCGGCGGACGGCTCCAGCTACGCCACCGGCGAGTACATTGAGGTGCACGTGACGTTCAACTACCCGGTGGCGGTGACCGGCGTCCCGGAGCTGGCGCTCGGCATCGGTGCCGCCACGCGGCAGGCGGAACACATTCTGAGCGGCAGCGGTGATCGCAGCCGGCAGCGATTCCGCTACCGGGTGACGGCGTCGGATTTCGACGGCGACGGCATCAGCATCGCCGCGGGGGCCCTGACGGCCGCCCTCCCGTCCCGCGTCACGGCCTCGAACGTCGCCGTCGCCCTCGGTCTCGGCAGCCATGCGATCGCGACCGCCGCCGACCACACGGTGAACGATCTCCGGCCCTCCTTCGGGGCGACGGTGGTGAACCGGCACTGGATCGCCGGCACGGCCGCGAGCCTGCAACTGCCCGCGGCCAGCGGCGGCGACGCCACGGTGAGCTACGCGCTGACCGGGCCGGGTGCGGTGACGACGCTGAGCCTGCCGCAGGGCCTCTCCTGGACCGCCGCCACGCGCACGATCTCGGGCACGCCCGGCGCCGCCGCGGCAGCGGCCACCTACACCTGGACGGTGACCGACGGCGACGGCGACGCCGCGCAGCTTTCGTTCGCCATCACGGTGGCCGCGGCCAACGCGCCGAAGCCGACGAGTCTGGCGCTGTCCGCGCCCACGGGATTCGACGGCGACTACGCCGCGGGGGAGGTCATCCGGGCGATCGTCTCGTTCGACAAGAACGTCACCGTGACCGGCACACCGCGGCTGGCGCTCGACGTCGGCGGCGTCACCCGCCAAGCGGCCTACGCGAGCGGCAGCAGCGACGCGGACGACCTCGCGTTCCAGTACACGGTGACCGCGTCGGACTTCGACGGCGACGGGCTGGACATCGGCTCGGACGCGCTGACGCTCAACGGCGGCAGCATCGTCGACGCCGGCAACGCCTCGGTCGCGGCGTCGCTCGGCCTCGGCGGCCTTGCCGTAGGTGGCCCCTCCGGGCGCACGGTGCGCGACACCCGGCCCGTCTTCTCCCAGGCCGCCAGCGCCGCCAACCGGTTGCTGGAGAAGGACGCGGCGACCTCCACGACGCTGCCTCTGGCCACGGGCGGCGACGGCACGGTGACCTACAGCATCTCACCGGCGCTGCCCGCCGGCCTGACGCTGGCGAGCGCGCGTCCGACCATCACCGGGACGCCCACGGCCGAGGGCGCGACCACGCACACGCTGACCGCGACTGACGCCGACGGCGACCGGGCGACGCTCGGCCCGTTCACCGTCACGGTGGTGGTCGTGCCCAAGGTGACCGGGGTCTCCATCACGTCGCGTCCGAGCCTGAGGAGCTCGAATCCGAACGTGTACTGGCCCTACGACCGGGGCCGCGACATCGACGTGGCGGTCACCTTCAGCCAGGCGGTGACGGTCACCGGGTCGCCGCGGCTGGCGCTGACCGTGGGCTCGCGCGCGCGCCAAGCGGCCTTCCGGTCGGCGTCGGGCTCCACCGTCAACTTCCGCTACACGGTCGTGGGGGGCGACCGGGACAGCGACGGCATCTCCATCGCCGCGGACGCGCTGACGCTCGATGGCGGCGGCATCAAGGCGGGGAGCGTGGCCGCCGCCCTCGGCCTCGGCGGCCACGCGCTGGGCAACCAGTCCGACCACCGGGTGGCGGGCGAGGGGCCGACCTTCGACGGCGTGGCGGGGCCGGCCTACGCCCTCACGCGCGGCGCGCAGGGAAGTTTCACGCTGCCGGCGGCGGGTTCGGCGACGGTATTCAGCACCTACGCGCTGGCGGTGACGCCGGCGCTGCCCGGTGACCTGTCCTTCGATGCGGCGACCCGCATCCTCTCCGGCACGCCGGAGGTGGGGATGGCGACGACCACCTACACGCTCAACGTCAACCACCTAGTCGCCGGCCGCGACGGCAGGGCACGCACCGAGCTCGCGGACTCGCTGACGTTCACCGTCACGGTGTCCGGGGCGGTTCCGGCGGTGAGCGGGGTTTCCATCGCCTCCTCCCCGGCGAGCGGTTCCAACTACGCGACGGGCGAGAACATCGACGTGGAGGTGACGTTCAACTATCCGGTGACGGTGACGGGCACGCCGCGGCTGGCGCTCGGCATCGGCTCCGCCACGCGGCAGGCGGCCTACCGGACGCACAGCGGCTCGACGGCGAGCTTCCGCTATCAGGTGGTCGCGGCGGACGTCGACCGCAACGGCATCGGCATCGCCGCAGGGGCGCTGACGCTGAACGGCGGCAGCATCGAGGCGTCGAACGTCGCCGTCGCCCTCGGTCTCGGCAGCCATGCGATTGCGACCGCCGCCGGCCACCAAGTGAACGATCTCCGGCCCTCCTTCGGGACGGCGGTGGCGAACCAGCACTATGTGGCCGGCGCGGCCGCGAGCCTGCAACTGCCCGCGGCCAGCGGCGGCGACGCCACGGTGAGCCACGCGCTGACCGGGCCGGGCGCGGTGACGACGCTGAGCCTGCCGCAGGGCCTCTCCTGGAACGCCGCCACGCGCACGATCTCGGGCACGCCGGCGGCGGCCGCGGCGGCGGCCACCTACACCTGGACGGCGACCGACGGCGACGGCGACACCGCGCAGCTTTCGTTCGCCGTCACGGTGGCCGCGGCCAACGCGCCCAAGCCGACGGCTCTGGCGCTGTCCACGCCGACGGGATTCGACGGCGACTACGCCGCGGGCGAGGTGGTCCGGGCGATCGTCTCGTTTAACAAGAACGTCACCGTGACCGGCACGCCGCGCTTGGCGCTGACCATCGGGTCGAACACCCGCCAGGCGGCCTACGCGAGCGGCAGCAGCGACGCGGACGACCTCGCGTTCCACTACACCGTGACGGCGTCGGACTTCGACGGCGACGGCATCAGCATCCGCGCGGGGGCGCTGAAGCTGAACGGCGGCAGCATCGTCGACGCGAGCGACGCCTCGGTGGCGGCGTCGCTCGCCATCGACGCCTACGCCATCGTCGACGCCGCCGGGCATACGGTGCGGGACACACGGCCCGTCTTCTCCCAGGCCGCCAGCGCCGCCAACCGGTCGCTGGCCAAGGACGCGGCGACCTCCACGACGTTGCCCCTGGCCACGGGCGACGGCACGCTGACCTACAGCATCTCGCCGGCGCTGCCCGCCGGCCTGACGCTGGCGAGCGCACGCCCGACCATCACCGGGACGCCCACGGCCGCGGGCGCGACCACGCACACGCTGACCGCGACCGACGCCGACGGCGACCGGACGACGCTCGGCCCGTTCACCGTCACGGTGGCGGACGGCGCGCCGGTCGTGTCCGCCGTGACCATCGTCTCCACGCCCTACGCCAACGCCACCTACGGGCTGGGCGAGGTCATCCAGATACTGGTCGACTTCGACAAGCAGGTAAGGAGGTACTGGCTGGGGGGCCAGGCGGAGCTTGAGGTCGACATGGGCGGGACGATCCGCCGCTTTCAGTATTCCGGCGGATACAGCGGCAACAACCTGTTGTTCGAGCGCGTGGTCAGCGCGGCGGACCGCGACGCCGACGGCATCGGCATCGGCTCCGACGCGCTTACCCTCGGCACGGGGACGCTGACCGACCTGGAGACCGGGGTCGCCGCGGTGACGGTCATCGGGACCCACGCCGTCGCCAACGCGGCGGCGCACAAGGTGGACGGCTCGGTGAACACGCCCCTGGTCGTGAAGTCGGTGAGCATCGTCAGCTCCCCGGCCAGCAGCGACGGCTACGACGTGGGCGAGTCGATCAAGGTCGCGGTCGCCTTCTCCAAGCGGGTCAGTGTCACCGGGGCGCCGCGACTGGCGCTGACCATCGGATCAAACACGCGGCAGGCGGCGTTCGAGCGGGGGACGAGCGATTACGCCCTCGTGTTCGCCTGGACCGTTACCGCGAACGACCGGGACTCGAACGGGATCGGCATCGCGGCCGGCGCGCTGACGCTGAACGGCGGCAGTATCGTCGAGGCCGGCGACCGCTCGGCCGCGGCGGCGCTCGGCCTCGGGACCCACGCCATCGCCGACGCCTCGGCGCACAAGGTCTATACGCCGGCGCGGATCACGGGCGCGTCGATCATCTCCAGCCCCGGCGCGAACGGCACCTACGACGCGGGCGAGACCGTCACGGTGGAGCTGTCCTGGTCGCAGCGGGTCGTCATCAGCGGCGGGACGCCCCGGGTCGCGTTGACCATCGGGTCGAACACGCGTCAGGCGGAGCGGGACGCCGCGGCCGTTGCCCTCGGGCACTGGTACCGCTACAGCTACACGGTGACGGCCAGCGACTGGGACGGCGACGGCATCAGCGTCGGCGCGGACGCGCTGACCCTTCCGGGCGGATTCCGCATGACGGGCAACGGCGGCGTGGAAGCGGTCCTCTCGCTCGGGACCCACGCCATCGTCGACGACTCCGGCCACACGGTGCGAGACTCGAAGCCGGCTCTGACCGTGGCGGCCCGGCCCTATCTGCTGGACGCAGCGGTCAGCGACGCGCTGCCGGCGGCCGGCGGCGACGCGCCGGTGACCTACACCCTCACTGGGCCGGGAACGGCGACGACGCTCTCGCTCCCCGCCGGCCTTTCCTGGGACGCCGACACGCGCACGATCTCGGGCACGCCGACGAGCGCGACGGCCGCGGCCTCCTACACGCTGACCGCCACCGACACCGACGGCGACGTGGCGGCGGCGTCCTTCGACCTCTCGGTGGTGTCGGACCCGGTGGTCACCGGCGTCGCCATCACCTCCAGCCCGGCCTCAGGCGACGCCTACGCCGCCGGCGAGACGATCACGGCCGACGTGACCTTCGACCAGGTGCTGACCGTCACCGGCGCGCCGCAACTGGCCATCGCCGTCGGCACCACCACGCGGCAGGCGGCGGGGAGCCATACCTCCGGCGAGAGCAAGATCGCGTTCAGCTACACGGTGGCGACGGCCGACAGGGACGCCGACGGCATCGCCGTCGCCGCCGGCGCCCTGACCCTGAACGGCGCCACCGTCCGCAACGCCAGGGGCGAGGACGCGCGGTTGGGCCTCGGCTCCCACGCCCTCGCCGCGCAGACCGGCCACAAGGTCTCGACGCCGCCGCGGGTGGCGGACGTGGTCGTCATGAAGCCCGACCTGCGGGTCGGGAATGACGGCGAGAGTCCCTTCGTGGCGCTGAGTTCGGTGGACAGGGACCCGCGGCAGACCGCGACCAACCGCTTCCCGCCGAGCATTGCGCTCGTCAACGTCGTCTTCGACCAGCCGGTGACGATCTCGGGAACGCCGCGGCTCGCGCTCACCATCGGCGCTCATACCCGCCAGGCGACGTACTCCGCCGGTTTCAACGACAACCGCGCCGTGGCGCCGTTCTACTACAGCCTGCAGGCGTCGGACTTCGACGGCGACGGCATCTCCGTCGTCGCCAACGCGCTGGCGCTGAACGGCGGCACGATCCGCGACGCCGAGGGCGAGAACGCCGTGCTCGGCCTCGGCTCCCACGCCGTCGCCAACGACGCGACCTTGCGAGTGGCGGACGCGGCGCCCTCCTTCGCGGCGACGCTGGAAGCCCGGCGCTACCTGCCGAACCTTCGGGTGAGCGACCAGCTCCCGGCGGCGACCGGCGGCGACGGCGCGCTGACCTACAGCCTCTCGCCGGCGCTGCCCGCCGGCCTCTCCTGGAACGCCGCCACGCGCACGATCTCCGGCACGCCCACGAGCGCGACGGCGGCGGCCTCCTACACGCTGGCCGCCACCGACGCCGACGGCGACGCGGCGACGCTGACCTTCGACCTCTCGGTGGTGACCGACCCGCTGGTGAGCGGCCTTAGCATCACGTCCAGCCCGGCGTCGGGCGACGCCTACGCCGCCGGCGAGACGATCACGGTGGACGTGACCTTCGACCAGACGGTCACGGTGACGGGCGCGCCGAACCTCGCGCTCACCATCGGCAGCACGGCCCGGCAGGCGACGGGGAGCCACGTTTCGGGGCAGAGCAAGATCACGTTCAGCTACACGGTGGCGACGAGCGACCGGGACACCGACGGTATCTCCATCGCCGCCGGCGCCCTGACCCCGAACGGCGCCACCATCCGCAACGCCAAGGGCGAGGACGCGCGGCTGGGCCTCGGCTCCCACGCCGTCGTCGGCGCCGCCGGCCACAAGGTGTCGGCGCCGCCCCGCGTCGTGGAGGTGAGGCTCGACACGACGGAGCTGTTCCCCAGGTCCGGGGATAGCTGGGACACTCACCCGTCCGGCTGGGCGGACCCGCGGCAGACCGCGACCAACCGCTTCGCTCCCGCGGTCGTGGTCGCGATGGTGGCCTTCGACCAGGATTTCGCCGTCAACGGCAGCGGCTGGCCGAGCCTCGCGCTGACCATCGGCGGCCGGACCCGGCAGGCGGCCTACAGCGGTTACCTGAGCCGGTTGTTTGCAATGGTCCGCGGCAGGAGCGCCTCCCAGGTATTCGGGTTCCATTACACCCTCCAGCCCTCGGACTTCGACGGCGACGGCCTCTCCATCGCCGCCGGCGCGCTGACCCTGCCCGCCGGCACGACCTTGCGCGACGCGGAGGGCGAGACCGCCCTGCTCGGCCTCGGCACCCACGCTATCACCAACGACCCGGACTACCGGATAGCGGACACCGCGCCCGCCTTCGGCACCGCCACGATCCAGCCGCAGCACTGGGTGGCCGGGACCGCGTCCTCGCTCACCCTGCCGGCGGCGACCGGGGACGGCTCCGTCTCCCACGCGCTCACGCCGGCGCAGCGGCCGTCCTGGCTGGCCTTCGACGGCGCGACCCGCGTGCTGTCCGGCACGCCCTCGGCGGCCGCGGCCGCAGCGACCTATACCTGGACGGCGACCGACGGCGACGACGATGCGACGGCGCTGGCCTTCACCCTCACCGTGGCCGCGGCCAACGCGCCGAAGGTCTCGGAGGTCAAGTTCCTCTCCACCCCGGCGGCGCACCGGATGTACGCGCCGGGCAGCGCCATTGAGGTCGGGGTCAAGTTCGACCGGGGGGTGACCGTGACCGGCACCCCGACCCTCGCCCTCGACGTCGGCGGCACGACGCGCAAGGCGGGCTACAGCGCCACGCGGAACGGCTACCTGGTGTTCTCCCACACCGTCCTGCAGGCGGACTACGACACCGACGGCGTGAGCATCGGCTCGGGCGCGCTCGCGCTCCCCGCCAGCGGCAGCGGCGGCATCGTCGACGCGACCGACGCCTCGGTCCGGGCGGCGCTGGGGCTCGGCTCCCACGCCATCGTCGATGCCGCCGGCCACCAGGTGGGCAGCCCGCCGCGGGTCAGCGGCGTCGGCTTCCACTCCACGCCGCAGCAGGCGGGCACCTACACCAAGGGCGCGACGATCACCGTCCAGGTCGATTTCGACCAGACGGTGACGGTGACCGGCACGCCGAAACTGGCGCTGACGATCGGCGGCCAAACCCGCCAGGCCGCGGCCGTCGCCGGCACGGGCAACGCCTACGTCCGCTTTTCCTACCCGGTGGTGGCGGCGGATGCGGACGCCGACGGGCTCGGCGTCGCCGCCGGGGCCCTGACCCTCGACGGCGGGACCATCCGCGACGCCGACGGCCAGGACGCGGTGCTTGCCCTGGGGAGCCACGCGCGCGCCGCCTTCGCCAACGCCAAGGTGGACGGCGGCAGGACCGGCCTCTGGCCGGGCTTCGGCTCGGCAGCCGGCCCCGACCTCGCCCTGACCGTGGGGACGGCGGCCACCCACGCGCTGCCCACCGCGACCGGCGGCGATACGCCGCTGCGCTACGCCGTCTCGTCGGCCCTGCCCGCCGGGTTGAGCGTGAACGCCTCCACCGGCGTGCTGTCCGGCACGCCGGGGATGGAGAGCCCGCGCACCGCCTACACGCTGACCGCGACCGATGCCAACGGCGACGCCGCGACGCTGTCCTTCCATCTCAAGGTCACGGGCACCCGCCCGGTGGTGAGCGGGGTCGCCGTCGCCTCTACGCCGCTGTCGGGGGACACTTACGGGGCCAGCGAGGAGATCCGGGTGGACGTGGCCTTCGCGCGCGTGGGCACGGGCGCGATGATGGTGCGCGGCCGCCCCCGGCTGGCGCTCAAGGTCGGCAGCGCGACGCGCCTGGCGTCGTTCCTTTCCGTCTCCGGCGGGACGCTGCGCTTCCGCTACACCGCGCAGGCGGAGGATCGGGATACCGACGGCATCGCCGTCGCCGCGGACGCGCTGGACCTGAACGGCGGGCTGATCCGCGACGCGGCGGGAAACAACGCGATCCTGAATCTGGGGAGCCATGCGCTCGGCGCCCAGGCGTCGCACAAGGTGGACGGCAGCACCGGGCGCGCCCCGGCCGTGGCCGGGGTCTCGGTGATCTCGGCGCCCGCGAGCGGCGACACCTACACGCGGGGCGAGATTATTGAGGTGGAGCTGCGCTTCGACCAGGCGGTGGGCGTCTCGGGGACGCCCAACCTGGCCCTTACCCTGGGCTCGGCCACCGCGCAGGCGGCCTGGAGCCGCGCCGGGGCCAGCCCGACGACGCAGGTCTTCCGCCACGTGGTGGCGGCGGCGAACCGTGACACCGACGGCCTCTCCATCGCCGCCGGCGCGCTGACCCTGAACGGCGGGACGATCCGCAACGTCCGGGGCGGGGACGCGGGGCTCGGTCTCGGCAGCCACGCGCTCGGCAACCAGGCGTCGCACAAGGTGAACGGCGCGAGCAACGCGGCGGCGATGGTGACGGGAGTCTCCATCCGCTCCTTCCAGAGCGACGGTTGGTACGACCACGGCGAGACCATCGACGTGCGGGTCACCTTCAACAAGGTGGTGACGGTAACGGGCAGCCCGAGACTGGCGCTCGCCATCGGCAGCACGACCCGGCAGGCGGCATACCGCGCCGCCGGCGGCGCCAGCGTGGACTTCCGCTACACGGTGGCGGACCCCGACCACGACACCGACGGCCTCTCCATCGCCGCCGGCGCGCTGACGCTCAACGGCGGGGCGATCTCCCACGGCGGCGTCGCCGCGGCGCTCGGCCTGGGCAGCCACGCGCTGGGCGCGCAGGCGTCGCACAAGGTGGACGGCCGCGTCGGCCGCGTGACGGGCGTCTCCATCACGTCGAGCCCGGAGAACAGCGCCGGCTACGGCGCGGGCGAGACCATCGATCTGGAAGTATCTTTCAGCGACAACGTCGCCAGCACGCAAGGCCCCCGGCTGGCGCAGACCGCCTCCAAACTGGCGCTGACCATCGGCGACAACACGCGCTACGCCCCGCTCAAGGCGCCGTACCTCACCAGCCGGTGGAACTACAGGAGCCTGTCATACCGATACACGGTCCAGACGACGGATCGGGACACGGACGGCATCTCCATCGCGGCGAACGCGCTGACCGGCTCCTTGCGCCGGAAGGACGGCAACCCGATGATTCTCGCCTTGGGCAGCCACGCGCTGGGCAACCAGGCGTCGCACAAGGTGACCGGCGCCGCCGTGACGCCCCGCGTGACCGGAGTCCGGATCCCCATCCCGCGCGCCGGCCACACCTTCGAACTCGGGGACACTATCCAGGTGCGGCTCGATTTCAACGTCCCGGTCGTAGCAAGCACACGGCCACAATTGGCGCTCGACATCGGCGGCACCACGCACCGGCTGAACGCCAATTCGTGGGGCAGTCCCTCGTCCAAGATCGAGTTCCGGCACACGGTGGGGGCATCCGACCGGGACACGGACGGCATCTCCATCGCCGCCGACGCCTTGACGCTTCCCGGTAACGGAACCCTGCGCAGCGCGGTCGGGGTGGACGCGGCGCTCGGCCTGACCGCGATCGTCAACGACGGGACGCGCAAGGTGGACGGCAGCCTCAACCCGGTGGCGGAACCCTTCGTGAGACTCGAAGGCTCGGCGCCCCACAATATCTTCCTCACGAACGGGAACTTCATTATCGTCGTCGATTACACCAGGCCGGTGACGCTCACGGGCACGCCGACGGTCGCGATGCAGGTCGGCAGCGTCACGCGCCGCGTGCCGCTGTCCGCCCGGGATTTAAACAACAAACGTTTTGAGTTCCGGTACACGGTGCGGCACGGTGACCGGGATCCGGACGGCGTCAGCATCGCCGCCGACGCGCTGAGCCTGGAGGGCGGCAGCATCGTCGGGCCGGGCGGCAAGGCGGCGCGGCTCCGCTTCCGCTACGGCATCACGAACAACGCCAGTTTCAAGGTCGGCGGCGCAGCGATGCCGACGCCGACCTTCGGCGCGGCGGTGGTGCCGAAGCAGGTCTGGGTGGTGAACTCGCCGTGGGAACTGACGCTGCCGCCGGCGACCGACGGCGACGGGACGCTGACCTACTCGCTGACCGGGCCGGGCACGTCGGCGACCACGCTGCGCCTGCCGGCGGGAGTGAGCTACTCCACCTCGTCGGCCGGCACCTTCAACGGCGGCAAGATCAGCGGCACGCCGACGCAAGGGTGGGGGTACACCCACCGGCTGACGGCGACGGACGCCGACGGCGACACGGCCACGCTGGACTTCACCCTCGAGGTCTGGCCCGACTATGCGCCGAGCTTCGGCGACGCGACCATCGACGACCAGGAGTGGACCCAGAACGGCGCGATCGACGCCTTCGACCTGCCGGAGGCCTTGAACAAGCCGGCGGTGGCCGGCCGCAACGAGCCGTTCACCTACACGCTCTCGCCGGCGCTGCCGGGCGGGATATCGCGGGCGGACCACCGGGTGAGCGGCACGCCGACCGCGGCCGCGGCGCGGACGCAATACACCTGGACGGTGACGGACGCCGACGGCGACCAGGCCTCGCTCACCTTCCACGCCACCGTGGCCGAGGACACCGCGCCGAGCTTCGGCGACCAGACCATCGCCGACCTGTCCTGGATGCAGAGCCAGCCCATCGCCGAGGTCACCCTGCCGGCTGCGACCGGCGGCAACGGCCCGCTGACCTACGGGTTCTACGTGCCTTCCAGCACCAGACAGCAGCAGGCGCTGCCCGCCGGGGTCGAGCTCGACGGGCGCGTGCTGAAGGGCACGCCGAGCGTGGTCTGGGAGTCGCTCGAATACGCATGGCAGGCCACCGACCAGGACGGCGACACGGCGCAACTCACCTTCGACCTGGAGGTCACCACGAACCTGATGCCGAGCTTCGGCGAGGCGACGCTCGCCGACCGGGCGTGGACCCAGCGCCAGGCGATCACGGCCTTCACCCTGCCGGCGGCCACCGGCGGCAACGGCGACCTGACCTACGCGCTCGCCCCGGCCCTGCCCGCCGGCGTGAGCCGCGACGCGGCCACGCGCGAGGTCTCGGGCACGCCGACCGCGGCAATGGCCGCGACCGCCTATACCTGGACGGCGACGGACGCCGACGGCGACGAGGCGGAGTTGACCTTCACCGCCGCGGTGGACGGCATCCCCACCTTCGGCGACGAGACCATCACTGACGCGACGTGGCTGAAGGGCAAGGAGATCGAGTCCTTCACCCTGCCCGAGGCAACGGGCGGCGACGGCCGGGTGACGTACGCGCTGTCCGCGGCCGCGCCGCACACGGCGCTGCCGGCCGGGGTGAGCCACGACGCGACGACGCGCCTGGTCTCCGGCACGCCCACCGCGACCAGGTCGCGGGCCGAATACACCTGGACGGCGACGGACACGGACGGCGACGAGGCGTCGCTGAGCTTCTTCTCGACCGTGGTCGAGCCGCCTGCGGTGACGCTGGCCCTCTCGGCCTCGACCATTGACGAGCACGACGGGACCAACCCTGGCTCGGCGACGGTGACCGCGACGCTGGACAAGGCGTCGAGCGCCGACACGACGGTGACGGTGACCGCGACGGCCGGGACGAACGCCGCGGACGGCGACTTCGCGCTGAGTGCCGACGTGACGCTGACCATCGCGGCGGGGGAGACGACCAGCACCGGCACGGTGACGGTCACCGCGGTGAACAACGCGAAGGACGAGGCGGACAAGAGCGTCACCGTGTCCGGGAGCGCGGCCAACGACGTTCTGGTGACCGACCCCGCTGACCTGACGCTGACGATTACCGACGACGACGATCCGCCGGCGCTCTCGATCTCCGCGCCCAGCGTTGCAGAAGGCGCGGCCGGCACGACCGCGGCCCTGGACTGGGCGGTGACGCTGAGCGCGGAAAGCGGCAAGGAAGTCACGGTCGCCTACGCGGAGGGCACGGGCGGCACGGCGACGGCAGGCACGGACTACACGGCGCTGGCCGCCGGCACGCTGACCATCGCGGCGGGCGCGACGAGCGGGACGGTCTCGGTGACGGTGACGGGCGACGACGCGGACGAGCCGGACGAGACGGTGATCGTGACGCTGAGCGCCCCGTCGAACGCGACGCTCGCGGCCGAGGCGGCGAGCGGGACGGGCACGATCACGGACGACGACGACGCGCCGGCGGTGACCCTGGCGCTGGCGGATACCTCGATTGCGGAGAACGGCGGCGCGACCACGGTGACCGCGACGTTGAGCCATGCGTCAAGCGCGGCGACGACGGTGACGGTGACGGAGGTCTTGGGCTTCTACACGGTGGATTCGACGGACGCGACCATCGTCATCGCGGCGGGGAGCACGGCGAACGCGACGGACACGGCGACCATTACGGCGGTGGACGATGACGTCGACAACGTGGGCGACCGGGACGTCACGGTGTCGGGAACTGCGTCCAACGACCAGGCCGCGGCCGATTCGGAGACCGTGACGGTGACCGGCGCGGCGCTGACGCTGACCGACGACGACGACGCGCCGACGGTGACCTTGGCGCTGTCGGAGCCTGACGCGGCGAAGCCGGACACGATCAATGAGAGCGGGGCGGGCAACGCGAGCACGGTGACGGCGGTGCTGAACCGGGCGTCGAGCGCGGCGGTGACGCTGACGGTGTCGGCAGTGGCGGGAACGAACGCGGGCGCGGGGGACTTCACGCTGTCGAGCGCGAGGACGCTCACCATCGCGGCGGGACAGACCGCGAGCACCGGCGTCGTGACGGTGACGGCGAACGACGACACGGTCGATGCGCCGGACAAGTCGGTGACGGTTTCGGCCACGGTGTCGGGCGCCAGCGGAGTGGCTGACCCGACCGCCGCAACGCTGACCATCGCGGACGACGACGACGCGCCCACGGTGACGCTGGCGCTGGCGGACGGTGCCATCGCGGAGGCCGGCGGCACGACCACGGTGACCGCGACGCTCTCGCATCCGTCGAGCGCGGAGACGACGGTGACGGTGACGGCGGTCCCGGGCTTCTACGCGGTGGGTTCGGACGCGGTCATCGTGATCGCGGCGGGGAGCACGTCGAACGCCTCGGACTCGGCGTCGATTTCGGCGGTGGACGACGACGTGGACAACGTGGGCGACCGCTCGGTGACGGTGACGGGCACGGCGGTCAATGCTCAGGCCACGGCCGATTCGGAGACCGTGACGGTGACCGGCGCGGCGCTGACGCTGACCGACGACGAAGACACGCCGACGGCGACGCTGGCGCTGTCGGAGCCGGACCCCTCGAAGCCGGACACGATCAACGAGAGCGGGACGGGCAACGCGAGCACGGTGACGGCGGTGCTGGACCGGGCGTCGAGCGAAGCGGTGACGCTGACCGTCTCGGCGGTGGCGGGAACGAACGCCGCGGCCGGCGACTTCGCGCTGAACTCCGACGCGACGCTGACCATCGCGGCCGGGGAGACGGCGAGCACCGGTGTCGTGACCGTGACGGCGAACGACAACACGGTCGATGCGCCGGACAAGTCGGTGACGGTGTCCGCCACGGCGACGGGCGACAGCGGAGTGTCGGACCCGGCCGTCGTGACGCTGACCATCGCCGACGACGATGGGGCCCCGGCGGTGACGCTGGCCCTGGCGGATACCGCCATCAACGAAAACGGCGGCGCGACGACGGTGACGGCGGCGCTCTCGCATCCGTCGAGCGCGGAGACGACGGTGACGGTGACGGCAGTCTCGGGCTTCTACACGGTGGGCGCCGGCGCGACCATCGTGATCGCGGCGGGTGAGACGGCGAACGCGTCGGACACGGCGACGATCACGGCGGTGGACGACGCCATCGACAACGTGGGCGACCGCTCGGTGACGGTGACGGGCACGGCGGCCAACGCCCAGGCCACGGCCGATTCGCAGACCCTGACGGTGAACGGGGCGTCGCTGACGCTGACCGACGACGAAGCGACGCCGGTGGTGACGCTGGCGTTGTCGGAGCCGGACCCCTTGAAGCCGGACACGATTGCCGAGAGCGGAGCGGGCAACGCGAGCACGGTGACGGCGACGCTGGACCGGGCGTCAAGCGAGGCGGTGACGCTGACGGTGGCGGCAACCGCGGGGACGAACGCGGGCGCGGGGGACTTCACGCTGTCAAGCCAGGCGACGCTGACCATCGCGGCGGGAGAGACGGCGAGCACCGGCGTCGTGACCGTGACGGCGAACGACAACGCGAAGGACGAGCCGGATAAGTCGGTGACGGTGTCGGCCACGGTGTCGGGTGGCAGCGGGGTTGCAGACCCGACCGCCGCGACGCTGACCATCGCGGACGACGACGCCGCGCCGACGGTGGCGTTGAAGGTGGCGGATTCCTCAATCTCGGAGAACGGCGGCACGACGACGGTGAGCGCGACGCTTTCCCATGCGTCGAGCGCGGCGACGACGGTGACGGTGACGGCGCTGGCCGGCGCCTACACGGTGGGCAACGACGCGGAGATCGTCATCGCGGCGGGCAGCACGTCGAATGTCTCCGACACGGCGGCGATTACCGCGGTGAACGACGACGTGGACAACGTGGGCGACCGGCGCGTCACGGTAACGGGCACGGCGGCCAATGCTCAGGTCGCGGCCGATTCGGAGACCGTGACGGTGACCGGCGCGTCGCTGACGCTGACCGACGACGAAGCGACGCCGGTGGCAACGCTGGCGCTGTCGGAGCCGGACTCGTCGAAGCCGGACACGATCAACGAGAGCGGGGCGGGCAATGCGAGCACGGTGACGGCGGTGCTGGACCGGGCGTCAAGCGAGGCGGTGACGCTGACGGTGGCGGCGACGGCGGGGACGAACGCGGCCGACACGGACTTCAGGCAGACCGGCACGACGCTGACCATCGCAGCGGGTTCGACGGCGAGCACCGGGACGGTGACGGTGACGGCGGTGGATGACGTCGAGAACTCGGCGGACAAGTCGGTGGCGGTGGCGGCGACGGTGAGCGGCGTCAGCGGGGTGGCGAACCCGGCGGACGTGACGCTGACCATCGCCGATGACGACGGTGCCCCGGCGGTGACGCTGGCGGTGGCGGATGCCGCCATCAACGAGAACGGCGGCACGACGACGGTGACCGCGACGCTCTCGTATCCGTCAAGCGCGGCGACGACGGTGACGGTGACGGCGATCTCGGGCTTCTACACGGTGGGCGCCGGCGCGACCATCGTGATTGCGGCGGGGGAGACGGCGAACGCTTCGGACGGCGTGACGGTCACGGCGGTGGATGACGCCATCGACAACGTGGGCAATCGCTCGGGCACGGTGACGGGCACGGCGGCCAATGCTCGGGCGGCGGCCGATTCGGAGACCGTGGCGGTGACCGGCGCGTCGCTGACGCTGACCGACGACGAAGCGACGCCGGTGGTGACGCTGGCGTTGTCGGAGCCGGACGCGGCGAAGCCGGACACCATCGACGAGAGCGGAGCGGGCAATACGAGCACGGTGACGGCGACGCTGAACCGGGCGTCAAGCGAGGCGCTGACGCTGACGGTGGCGGCAACGGCGGGGACGAACGCGGGCGCGGGGGACTTCACGTTGTCGGACGCGAAGATGCTGACCATCGCGGCGGGGCAGACCGCGAGCATCGGCGTGGTGACGGTGACGGCGTCGGACAACGCGAAGGACGAGCCGGACAAGGCGGTGACGGTGTCGGCCACGGTGAGCGGCGCCAGCGGGATGGCGGCCCCGACCGCCGCAATGCTGACCATCGCGGACGACGACGATGCGCCGGCGGTGACGCTGACGGTGGCGGATTCCTCGATAGCGGAGGACGGAGGTACGACGACGGTGAGCGCGACACTGTCGCATCCGTCAAGCGCGGCGACGACGGTGACGGTGACGGCGGTCTCGGGCTTCTACACGGCGAGTTCAGACGCGACTATCGTCATCGCGGCGGGCGCGACGGCGAACGCCACGGACGTGGCGACGGTCACGGCGGTGAACGACGACGTGGACAACGTGGGCGACCGGCGCGTCACGGTGTCGGGCACGGCCGCCAATGCCCAGGCCGCGGCCGATTCGCAGACCGTGACGGTGACCGGCGCGGCGCTGACGCTGACCGACGACGAGGCGACGCCGACGGCGACGCTGGCCCTGTCGGAGCCGGACGCGGCGAAGCCGGACACCATTGACGAGAGCGGAGCGGGCAATTCGAGCACGGTGACGGCGACGCTGAACCGGGCGTCAAGCGAAGCGGTGACGCTGACGGTGGCGGCCACGGCGGGGACGAACGCGGCGGCCGGCGACTTCACGCAGACCGGCACGATGCTGACTATTGAGGCCGGGGAGACGGCGAGCACCGGCACGGTGACGGTGACGGCAGTGGACAACGCGAAGGACGAGGCGGACAAGTCGGTGACGGTGTCGGCCGCGGTGTCGGGCGCCAGCGGGGTGGCGAACCCGGCCACCATAACGCTGACCATTGCGGACGACGACGCGACGCCGGCGGTGTCGATTTCGTCGCCGAGCGTGACGGAGGGGGCGGCGGGGGCGACGGCGACGCTGACCTTCGAGGTGACGTTGAGTGCGGTGAGCGGCAAGCAGGTGACGGTGGGCTACGCGGAGGGGACGGGCGGCACGGCCACGGCGGGGACGGACTACACGGCGCCGGCGGCGGGGACGCTGACGTTTGCGGCGGGCGCGACGAGCCGGACGGTGGACGTGACGGTGACGGGGGACGGCACGGACGAACCGGACGAGACGGTGACGGTGGTGCTGAGCGGCCCGGTGAACGCGACGCTGTCAAGCACGGCGACTGGGACGGGGACCATCACGGACGACGACGGGGCGCCGTCGGTGACGTTGGCGTTGTCTTCGTCGTCGATTTCGGAGAACGGGGGCGAGGCGACGGTGACGGCGACGCTCTCGCACGCATCGAGCGCGGCGACGACGGTGACGGTGACGGGGGTGACGGGCTTCTACACGGCGGGTTCGGACGCGGTGATCGTGATTGCGGCGGGGAGCACGGCGAGCGCCACGGACGTGGCGACGGTGACGGCGGTGGACAACACGACGGACGAGCCGGATCGCACGACGACGGTGACGGCGACGGTGGGCAACGGCGTGGGCACGGGTTCGGTGAGCGGAGCGGCGCTGACTCTGGAAGACGACGACGTCGCGCCGACGGCGACGCTGACGCTGGCGGATTCTTCAATAGCGGAGGACGGCGGCACGACGACGGTGAACGCGACGCTCTCCCACGCATCGAGCGCGGATACCACGATCACCGTGACGGCGGTCTCGGGCCTCTACACGGCGGGTTCGGACGCGGTGATCGTGATTGCGGCGGGGAGCACGGCGAACGCCACGGATACGGCGACGGTGGCGGCGGTGAACGACGTCATCGACAACGTGGGCGACCGCTCGGTGACGGTGACGGGAAGGGCGTCCAACGGCCAGGCTGCCGCCGAGTCGCAGACCGTGGTCGTGACCGGCGCGGTGCTGACGCTGACGGACGACGAGGCGACGCCGACGGTCACGCTGTCGTTGTCGGAGCCGGATGCGGCGAAGCCGGACACCATCAACGAAAGCGGAGCGGGCAACGCGAGCACGGTGACGGCCAGCTTGAGCGGCAAGTCAAGCGAAGCGGTGACGCTGACGGTGACGGCGGCGGCGGGGACAGACGCGGCGGTCGGCGACTTCACGCAGACCGGCACGATGCTGACTATCGCGGCGGGGCAGACGGCGAGCACGGGCACGGTGACGGTGACGGCGGCGGACGATGCGAAGGACGCGCCGGACAAGGCGGTGACAGTCTCGGCCACGGTGTCGGGCGGCAGCGGGGTGGCGAACCCGGCCGCCGTGACCCTGACCATCGCGGACGACGACGGGGCGCCGGCGGTGTCGATTTCGTCGCCGAGCGTGACGGAGGGGGCGGCGGGTGCGACGGCGACGCTGAGCTTCGAGGTGACGTTGAGCGCGGTGAGCGGCAAGCAGGTGACGGTGGGCTACGCGGAGGGGACGGGCGGCACGGCCACGGCGGGGACGGACTACACGGCGCCGGCGGCGGGGACGCTGACGTTTGCGGCGGGGGAGACGAGCCGGACGGTGGACGTGACGGTGACGGGGGACGGCACGGACGAGCCGGACGAGACGGTGACGGTGGTGCTGAGCGGCCCGGTGAACGCGACGCTGTCAAGCACGGCGACCGGGACGGGGACCATCACGGACGACGACGGGGCGCCGGCGGTGACGTTAGCGTTGTCTTCGTCGTCGATCTCGGAGAACGGGGGCGAGGCGACGGTGACGGCGACGCTCTCGCATGCGTCGAGCGCGGCGACGACGGTGACGGTGACGGGGGTGACGGGCTTCTACACGGCGGGTTTGGACGCGGTGATCGTGATTGCGGCGGGGAGCACGGCGAGCGCCACGGACGTGGCGACGGTGACGGCGGTGGACAACACGACGGACGAGCCGGATCGCACGACGACGGTGACGGCGACGGTGGGCAACGGCGTGGGCACGGGTTCGGTGAGCGGAGCGGCGCTGACGCTCACCGATGATGACGCGGCACCGGCGGTGACGCTGACGGTGGCGGATTCCTCGATAGCGGAGGACGGGGGTACGACGACGGTGACGGCGCGGCTCTCTCATCCGTCAAGTGCGGCGACGACGGTGACGGTGACGGGGGTGACGGGCTTCTACACGGTGGGCTCGGACGCGACGATCGTGATTGCGGCGGGTGCGACGGCGAACGCCACGGATACGGCGATGGTGGCGGCGGTGAACGACGACGTGGACAACGTGGGCGACCGGCGGGTCACGGTGACGGGCACGGCGGCCAACGGTCAGGCGGCGGCCGATTCGCAGACCGTGACGGTGAGCGGGGCGGCGCTGACGCTGACGGACGATGAGGCGACGCCGACGGTGACGCTGTCGCTGTCGGAGCCGGACGCGGCGAAGCCGGACACCATCGACGAGAGCGGAGCGGGCAACGCGAGCACGGTGACGGCGACGCTGGACCGTGCGTCGAGCGAAGCAGTGACGCTGACGGTGACGGCGGCGGCGGGGACGAACGCGGCGGCCGGCGACTTCACGCAGACCGGCACGATGCTGACTATCGCGGCGGGATCGACGGCGAGCACGGGCACGGTGACGGTGACGGCGGCGGACAACGCGAAGGACGAGCCGGACAAGTCGGTGACGGTGTCGGGCACGGTGTCGGGCGCCAGCGGAGTGGCAAACCCGGCCGCCGTGACCCTGACCATCGCGGACGACGACGGGGCGCCTGCGGTGACGTTGGCGTTGTCTTCGTCGTCGATTGCGGAGAACGGGGGCGAGGCGACGGTGACGGCGACGCTCTCGCATCCGTCGGGCGCGGCGACGACGGTGACGGTGACGGGTGTGACGGGCTTCTATACGGCGGGTTCGGATGCGGTGATCGTGATTGCGGCGGGTGCCACGGCGAGCGCCACGGACGTGGCGACGGTGGCGGCGGTGGACAACACGACGGACGAGCCGGATCGCACGACGACGGTGACTGCGACGGTAGGCAACGGCGTGGGCACGGGGAGCGTGAGCGGGGCGGCGCTGACGATCACCGATGACGACGCGGCACCGGCGGTGACGCTGACGGTGGCGGATTCCTTGATAGCGGAGGACGGGGGTACGACGACGGTGACGGCGCGGCTCTCTCATCCGTCAAGTGCGGCGACGACGGTGACGGTGACGGGGGTGACGGGCTTCTACACGGTGGGCTCGGACGCGACGATCGTGATTGCGGCGGGTGCGACGGCGAACGCCACGGATACGGCGACGGTGGCGGCGGTGAACGACGACGTGGACAACGTGGGCAACCGCCGGGTGATGGTGACGGGCGCGGCGTCCAACGTCCAGGGCATCGGCGCCGTGACCGGGGCGGCGCTGACGCTGACGGACGACGAGGCGACGCCGACGGTGACGCTGGCGCTGTCGGAGCCGGATGCGGCGAAGCCGGACACCATCAACGAAAGCGGAGCGGGTAACGCGAGCACGGTGACGGCGACGCTGGCCCGTGCGTCGAGCGAAGCGGTGACGCTGACGGTCTCGGCAGCGGCGGGGACAAACGCGGCGGTCGGCGACTTCACGCAGACCGGCACGATGCTGACTATCGCGGCGAGGCAGACGGCGAGCACGGGCACGGTGACGGTGACGGCGGCGGACAACGCGAAGGACGGGCCGGACAAGTCGGTGACGGTGTCGGGCACGGTGTCGGGCACCAGCGGGGTGGCGAACCCGGCCGCCGTGACCCTGACCATCACGGACGACGACGGGGCGCCGGCGGTGTCGATTTCGTCGCCGAGCGTGACGGAGGGGGCGGCGGGTGCGACGGCGACGCTGAGCTTCGAGGTGACGTTGAGCGCGGTGAGCGGCAAGCAGGTGACGGTGGGCTACGCGGAGGGGACGGGCGGCACGGCCACGGCGGGGACGGACTACACGGCGCTGTCGGCGGGGACGCTGACGTTTGCGGCGGGCGCGACGAGCCGGACGGTGGACGTGACGGTGACGGGGGACGGCACGGACGAGCCGGACGAGACGGTGACGGTGGTGCTGAGCGGCCAGGTGAACGCGACGCTGGGCACGGCGACCGGGACGGGGACCATCACGGACGACGACGGGGCGCCGTCGGTGACGTTGGCGTTGTCTTCGTCGTCGATCTCGGAGAATGGGGGCGAGGCGACGGTGACGGCGACGCTCTCGCACGCATCGAGCGCGGCGACGACGGTGACGGTGACGGGGATGACGGGCTTCTACACGGCGGGTTTGGACGCGGTGATCGTGATTGCGGCGGGGAGCACGGCGAACGCCACGGACGTGGCGACGGTGACGGCGGTGGACAACACGACGGACGAGCCGGATCGCACGACGACGGTGACGGCGACGGTGGGCAACGGCGTGGGCACGGGGAGCGTGACCGGGGCGACGCTGACGCTGAGGGACGACGACGCGGCACCGGCGGTGACGCTGACGGTGGCGGATTCCTCGATAGCGGAGGACGGGGGTACGACGACGGTGACGGCGCGGCTCTCTCATCCGTCAAGTGCGGCGACGACGGTGACGGTGACGGGGGTGACGGGCTTCTACACGGTGGGTTCGGACGCGGTGATCGTGATTGCGGCGGGGAGCACGGCGAACGCTTCGGACGCGGCGACGGTGGCGGCGGTGAACGACGACGTGGACAACGTGGGCGACCGGCGGGTCACGGTGACGGGCACGGCGGCCAACGGCCAGGCTGCTGCCGATTCGCAGACCGTGGTCGTGACCGGGACGGCACTGACGCTGACGGACGATGAGGCGACGCCGACGGTCACGCTGTCGCTGTCGGAGCCGGATGTGGCGAAGCCGGACACCATTGACGAGAGCGGAGCGGGTAACGCGAGCACGGTGACGGCCAGCTTGAGCGGCAAGTCGAGCGAGGCGGTGACGCTGACGGTCTCGGCGGCGGCGGGGACGAACGCGGTCGCGTCGGACTTCAGGCAAACGGGGACGACGCTGACCATCGCGGCGGGATCGACGGCGAGCACGGGCGCGGTGACGGTGACGGCGGCGGACAACGCGAAGGACGCGCCGAATAAGTCGGTGACGGTGTCGGGCACGGTGTCGGGCGCCAGCGGGGTGTCGGACGCGGCCGCCGTGACCCTGACCATCGCGGACGATGACGCGGCGCCTTCGGTGACGCTGTCATTGTCGCCTTCGACGATCGACGAGAGCGGGACGACGACGCAGGCGACGGTGACGGCGACGCTTTCCCATCCGTCGAGCGCGACGACGACGGTGACGGTATCGGCGGCGGTGGGTGCGAACGCGGTGGCGTCGGACTTCACGCAGACGGGGACGACGCTGACCATTGCGGCGGGCGCGACGGTGAGTACGGGTACGGTAACGGTGACGGCGGCGGACAACACGAAGGACGAGCCGGACAAGTCGGTGAGGGTCACGGGGACGGCCGCCAACAGCCAGGGGATCGCGGGGAACCCTGGGGCGGTGACGCTGACGATCCGGGATGACGACGGGAAGCCGACGGTGACGCTGGCGTTGTCAAGCAGGTCGGTCTCGGAGACTGGCGGCGAGGCGACGGTGACGGCAACGCTGAACCGTGCGTCGAGCGCGGCGACGACGGTGACGGTGACGGCGTCGGCGGGTGCGAACGCGGTGGCGTCGGACTTCACGCAGACGGGGACGACGCTGACCATCGCGGCCGGGGAGACGACAAGCACGGGTGCGGTGACGGTCACGGCGGTGGGCGACACGAAGGACGGCCCGGACAAGTCGGTGAGGGTGTCGGGGTCGGCGGTCAACGGCCAGGGGGTGACGGACCCGCTTGCGGTGACGCTGGCCATTACCGATGACGACGCGGTGCCGGGTGTGACGCTGACGCTGGCGGCTTCGGTCATTGCCGAGGATGGGGGCACGACGACGGTGAGCGCGACGCTGAGCCATGCGTCAAGCGCGGCGACGACGGTGACGGTGACGGGGGTGACGGGCTTCTACACGGCGGGTTCGGACGCGACGATCGTGATTGCGGCGGGGCAGACGGCGAACGCCACGGATACGGCGACGGTGGCGGCGGTGAACGACGACGTGGACAACGTGGGCGATCGCACGGTGATGGTGACGGGCACGGCGTCCAACGACCAGGGCGTCGGCACCGTGAGCGGGGCGCCGCTGACGCTGACGGACGACGAGGCCACGCCAACGGCGACGGTGACGCTGTCATCGTCGGCGATTTCGGAGACTGGCGGGGTTGCGACGGTGACGGCGAGCTTGAACCGGGCGTCGAGCGAGGCGGTGACGCTGACGGTCTCGGCGGCGGCGGGGACGAACGCGGCGGTCGGGGACTTCACGCAGAGCGGGACGACGCTGACCATTGCGGCGGGGCAGACGGCGAGCGCCGGGACGGTGACGATTGCGGCGGAGAGCGACACGACGGACGGGCCGGACAAGGCGGTGACGGTGTCGGGCACGGCGTCCGGCGGCGGGGTATCGGATCCGGCGAGCAAGACGCTGACGATCACCGATGACGACGCGGCGCCGGGTGTGACGCTGGCGTTGGCGGTTCCGGCCATTGCCGAGGCCGGCGGCACGACGACGGTGAGCGCGACGCTGAGCCATGCGTCGAGCGCGGCGACGACGGTGACGGTGACGGAGGCGTCGGGCTTCTACACAGTGGGGTCTGACGCGACGATTGTGATTGCGGCGGGGCAGACGGCGAACGCCACGGATACGGCGACGGTGGCGGCGGTGAACGACGACGTGGACAACGTGGGCGATCGCACGGTGATGGTGACGGGCACGGCATCTAACGACCAGGGCGTCGGCACCGTGAGCGGGGCGCCGCTGACGCTGACGGACGACGAGGCCACGCCGACGGCGACGGTGGCGCTGTCGGCGTCGTCGATTTCGGAGGCCGGCGGCACGACGACGGTGACGGCGAGCTTGAACCGGGCGTCGAGCGAGGCGGTGACGCTGACGGTCTCGGCGGCGGCGGGGACGAACGCGGCGGACGACGACTTCACGCTGTCGAACGTGAAGACGCTCACCATCGCGGCGGGGCAGACCGCGAGCACCGGCGTCGTGACCGTGACGGCAGTGGACAACGCGAAGGACGAGCCGGACAAGGCGGTGACGGTGTCGGCGACGGTGAGCGGCGCCAGCGGGGTGACGGACCCGGCCGCCGCGACCCTGACCATCGCCGACGACGACGCGGCGCCGGCGGCGACCCTGGCGGTGGCGGATTCCTCGATAGCGGAGGACGGAGGTACGACGACGGTGAGCGCGACACTGTCGCATCCGTCAAGCGCGGCGACGACGGTGACGGTGACGGCGGTCTCGGGCTTCTACACGGCGAGTTCAGACGCGACTATCGTCATCGCGGCGGGCGCGACGGCGAACGCCACGGACGTGGCGACGGTGACGGCGGTGGACGACGACGTGGACAACGTGGGCGACCGGCGCGTCACGGTGTCGGGAACGGCCGCCAATGCCCAGGCCGCGGCCGATTCGCAGACCGTGACGGTGACCGGCGCGGCGCTGACGCTGACCGACGACGAGGCGACGCCGACGGCGACGCTGGCCCTGTCGGAGCCGGACGCGGCGAAGCCGGACACCATTGACGAGAGCGGAGCGGGCAATTCGAGCACGGTGACGGCGACGCTGAACCGGGCGTCAAGCGAAGCGGTGACGCTGACGGTATCGGCAGCGGCGGGGACGAACGCGGGCGCGGGGGACTTCACGCTGTCGAGCCCGGCGACGCTGACCATCGCGGCGGGGCAGACCGTGAGTACCGGGACGGTGACGGTGACGGCGGCGGACAACGCGAAGGATGAGCCGGACAAGGCGGTGACGGTCTCGGCCACGGTGTCGGGCGCCAGCGGGGTGGCGGATCCGGCCGCCGTGACCCTGACCATCGCGGACGACGACGATGCGCCGGCGGTGTCGATTTCGTCACCGGGCGTGACGGAGGGGGCGGCGGGTGCGACGGCGACGCTGACCTTCGAGGTGACGTTGAGTGCGGTGAGCGGCAAGCGGGTGACGGTGGGCTACGCGGAGGGGACGGACGGCACGGCCACGGCGGGGACGGACTACACGGCGCCGTCGGCGGGGACGCTGACGTTTGCGGCGGGCGCGACGAGCCGGACGGTGGACGTGACGGTGACGGGGGACGGGACGGACGAACCGGACGAGACGGTGACGGTGGTGCTGAGCGGTCCGGTGAACGCGACGCTGTCAAGCACGGCGACTGGGACGGGGACCATCACGGACGACGACGGGGCGCCGTCGGTGACGTTGGCGTTGTCTTCGTCGTCGGTCTCGGAGGACGGAGGCGAGGCGACGGTGACGGCGACGCTCTCCCATCCGTCGAGCGCGGCGACGACGGTGACGGTAGCGGCGTCGGCGGGGGCGCACACGGTGGCGGCAGACTTCAAGCAGACGGGGACGGCGTTGACGGTGGCGGCAGGCTCGACGGCGAGTTCGGGAACGGTGACCATCGCGGCGGTGGACAACGACGAGGACGCGGCGCACGACAAGTCGGTGAGGGTGTCGGCGACGGCCGCCAACGGCCAGGGGATTGCGGGGAACCCGGCGTCGGTGACGTTGACGATTGCGGACGACGACGTGGACCTGAAGCCGAGCTTCGGCGACGACACGATCGCCAACCGGCGCTGGACAACCTCCACCGTGGTCCCGCGCCTCGAACTGCCGGAGGCGACGGGGGGTGACGGGACGCTGACCTACACGCTGTCGCCGGCCGTGCCGTCGTGGTTGTCGCGGAGCGGCTTCTTCGTGACGGGCACGACGCCGGACGAGGAAGTGGCGCAGGTGGATTACACTTGGACGGTTCGGGACGAGGATGGGGACGAGGATTCCTTGACGTTCTCCATCCGGGTGACCAACGAGGCCCTCCCGCCTGGGGATTCGACCAACGGAGACGGGAGGACGGTGAACCAGCCACCGCTCCTGTTGCTCTCGTCGCCGCGGGTGTCGGAGGGCGCGGCAGGTTCGACGGCGACACTGACCTACACGCTGACGTTGAGCAAGGCGGTCACGAGGACGGTGATGGTGTCTTACGCGGACGCGGGCACCGGCACGGCGACGGCGGGGACCGACTATACGGCGCTGGCCCCCGGCACGCTGACCGTGGCGCCCGGCGTGACGAGCGCGACCATCTCGGTGACGGTGACCGGCGACGGGATCGACGAGCCGGACGAGACGGTGACGGTAGAGATGAGCATGCCGGTGAACGCGCAGTACCTGAACAGCGACGCGACGGCAACGGGAACGATTACGGACGACGACGCGGCGCCGACGGTGGAATTGGCGCTGTCGCACTCCTCGATCTCGGAGAATGGCGGCGCGGCTACGGTAACCGCGACCCTCTCCCATCCGTCCAGCGCGGCGACGACGGTGACGGTGACGGGGGTGACGGGCTTCTACGCGGCGGGGTCGGACGCGACCATCACGATCGCGGCGGGGAGCACGTCGAACGCGTCGGATACGGCGACGATCGACGCCGTGAACAACACGACGGACGAGCCGGACCGCACGACGACGGTGACGGCGACGGTAGCCAACGACGTGGGCACGGGGAGCGTGACCGGGGTGTCGCTGACGCTGAGGGACGACGACGATGCGCCGACGGTGGCGCTGGCGCTGTCGCCGTCGTCGATTTCGGAGGACGGCGGCGTTTCGACGGTGAGCGCGACGCTTTCGCATCCGTCGAGCGCGGCGACGACGGTGACGGTGACGGGGGTGTCGGACTTCTACACGGTGGGGTCGGACGCGACCGTCGTCATCGCGGCCGGGCAGACGGCGAACGCCACGGACACGGCGACCATTATGGCGGTGGACGACGCCATCGACAACGTGGGCAACCGGAGCGTGACGGTGACGGGCACGGCGGCCAACGCCCAGGCCGCGGCCGATTCGCTGACGGTGACGGGCGCGTCGCTGACGCTGACGGACGACGAGGGCGCGCCGACGGCGACGTTGGCGCTGTCGCCTTCGTCAATCTCGGAGTCGGGCGGGGTGGCGACGGTGACGGCGAGCTTGAACCGCGCGTCGAGCGCGGCGGTGACGCTGACGGTGTCGGCTACCGGCGTCGGCTTCACGCTTTCGAGCGCGAAGACGCTGACCTTTGCGGCGGGACAGACGGCGAGCACCGGGACGGTGACGGTGGTGGCGGAGAGCGACACGACGGACGGGCCGGACAAGGCGGTGACGGTGTTGGCCACGGCGTCCGGCGGAGGCGTATCGGATCCGGCGAGCAAGACGCTGACGATCACCGATGACGACGATGCGCCGGGCGTGGAGCTGGCGGTGGCGGACAGCGCCATCGCGGAGGACGGCGGGACGACGACGGTGACGGCGACGCTGACCCATGCGTCGAGCGCGGCGACGACGGTGACGGTGACGGCGGTGGAAGGCGCCTACACGGTGGATCCGACGGACGCGACGATCGTGATCGCGGCGGGGCAGACGTCGAACGCGACGGCCACGGCGACAGTCGCGGCGGTGAACGACGACATCGACAACGTGGGCGACCGCACGGTGACGGTGACGGGCACGGCGTCCAACGTCCAGGGCATCGGCGCCGTGAGCGGGGCGGCGCTGACGCTGACGGACGACGAGGCCACGCCAACGGCGACGGTGACGCTGTCGTCTTCGGCGATTGCGGAGACCGGCGGCACGGCGACGGTGACGGCGAGCTTGAACCGTGCGTCGAGCGAGGCGGTGACGCTGACGGTCTCGTCGGCGGCGGGGACGAACGCGGCGGACGACGACTTCGCGCTGTCGAACGCGAAGACGCTCACCATCGCGGCGGGACAGACCGCGAGCACCGGCGTCGTGACCGTGACGGCAGTGGACAACGCGAAGGACGAGCCGGACAAGGCGGTGACGGTGTCGGCGACGGTGAGCGGCGCCAGCGGCGTTGCGGCGCCGGCGAGCGTGACGCTGACGATCGAGGACGACGACGCGGCGCCGGGCGTGGAGCTGGCGGTGGCGGACGCCGCCATCGCGGAGGACGGCGGGACGACGACGGTGACGGCGACGCTGTCGCACCCGTCAAGCGCGGCGACGACGGTGACGGTGACGGCGGTGGACGGCGCCTACACGGTGGATCCGACGGACGCGACGATCGTGATCGCGGCGGGGCAGACGTCGAACGCGACGGCCACGGCGACAGTCGCGGCGGTGAACGACGACATCGACAACGTGGGCGACCGCACGGTGACGGTGACGGGCACGGCGTCCAACAGCCAGGGCGTGGGGTCCGTGGCGGGCGCGTCGCTGACGCTGACGGACGACGAGGCGACGACGACGGTGACGCTGGCGCTGTCGGAGCCGGATGCGGCGAAGCCGGACACCATCAACGAAAGCGGAGCGGGTAACGCGAGCACGGTGACGGCGACGCTGGCCCGTGCGTCGAGCGAAGCGGTGACGCTGACGGTGACGGCGACGGCGGGGACAGACGCGGCGGCCGGCGACTTCACGCAGACCGGCACGATGCTGACTATCGCGGCGGGGCAGACGGCGAGCACGGGCACGGTGACGGTCACGGCGGCGGACGATGCGAAGGACGAGCCGGACAAGTCGGTGACGGTGTCGGCCGCGGTGTCGGGCGCCAGCGGAGTGGCGAACCCGGCCGCTGTGACCCTGACCATCGCAGACGACGACGGGGCGCCGGCGGTGTCGATTTCGTCGCCGAGCGTGACGGAGGGGGCGTCGGGGGCGACGGCGACGCTGACCTTCGAGGTGACGTTGAGTGCAGTGAGCGGCAAGCAGGTGACGGTGGATTACGCGGAGGGGACGGGCGGCACGGCCACGGCGGGGACGGACTACACGGCGCCGGCGGCGGGGACGCTGACGTTTGCGGCGGGCGCGACGAGCCGGACGGTGGACGTGACGGTGACGGGGGACGGCACGGACGAGCCGGACGAGACGGTGACGGTGGTGCTGAGCGGTCCGGTGAACGCGACGCTGTCAAGCACGGCGACCGGGACGGGGACCATCACGGACGACGACGGGGCGCCGGCGGTGACGTTAGCGTTGTCTTCGTCGTCGATCTCGGAGAACGGGGGCGAGGCGACGGTGACGGCGACCTTGAGCCATGCGTCGAGCGCGGCGACGACGGTGACGGTGACGGCGGTGTCGGACTTCTACACGGTGGGTTCGGACGCGACCGTCGTCATCGCGGCCGGGCAGACGGCGAACGCCACGGACACGGCGACCATTACGGCGGTGGACGACGCCATTGACAACGTGGGCAACCGGAGCGTGACGGTGACGGGCACGGCGGCCAACGCCCAGGCCGCGGCCGATTCGCTGACGGTGACGGGCGCGTCGCTGACGTTGACGGACGACGAGGGCGCGCCGACGGCGACGTTGGCGCTGTCGTCTTCGTCGATTTCGGAGTCGGGCGGGGTGGCGACGGTGACGGCGAGCTTGAACCGGGCGTCGAGCGTGGCGGTGATGCTGACGGTCTCGGCGGCGGCGGGGACGAACGCGGCGGTCGGGGACTTCACGCAGAGCGGGGCGACGCTGACCATTGCGGCGGGGCAGACGGCGAGCGCCGGGACGGTGACGGTGGCGGCGGAGAGCGACACGACGGACGGGCCGGACAAGGCGGTGACGGTGTCGGCCACGGCGTCCGGCGGAGGCGTATCGGATCCGGCGAGCAAGACGCTGACGATCACCGATGACGACGCGGCACCGGGTGTGACGCTGGCGCTGGCGGCCTCGTCGATTTCGGAGGATGGGGGCACGACGACGGTGAGTGCGACGCTTTCCCATGCGTCGAGCGCGGCGACGACGGTGAGGGTGACGGGGGTGTCGGGCTTCTACACGGCGGGGTCGGACGCGACGATCGTGATTGCGGCGGGGCAGACGGCGAACGCCACGGATACGGCGACGGTGGCGGCGGTGAACGACGACGTGGACAACGTGGGTCATCGCTCGGTGACGGTGACGGGCGCGGCGTCCAATGTCCAGGGCATCGGCGCCGTGAGCGGGGCGGCGCTGACGCTGACGGACGACGAGGCCACGCCGACGGCGACGCTGGCGCTGTCGTCTTCGTCAATCTCGGAGACCGGCGGGGTGGCGACGGTGACGGCGAACTTGAACCGTGCGTCGAGTGTGGCGGTGACGCTGACGGTCTCGTCGGCGGCGGGGACGAACGCGGCGGACGACGACTTCACGCAGACCGGGACGACGCTGACCATTGCGGCGGGGCAGACGGCGAGCGCCGGGACGGTGACGGTGGCGGCGGAGAGCGACACGACGGACGGGCCGGACAAGGCGGTGACGGTGTCGGCCACGGCGTCCGGCGGCGGCGTATCGGATCCGGCGAGCAAGACGCTGACGATCACCGATGACGACGCGGCACCAGGTGTGACGCTGACGCTGGCGGCCTCGTCGATTTCGGAGGATGGGGGCACGACGACGGTGAGTGCGACGCTTTCCCATGCGTCGAGCGCGGCGACGACGGTGACGGTGACGGGGGTGACGGGCTTCTACACGGTGGGTTCAGATGCGACGATTGTGATTGCGGCGGGTGCGACGGCGAACGCCACGGATACGGCGACGGTGGCGGCGGTGAACGACGACGTGGACAACGTGGGCAACCGCCGGGTGATGGTGACGGGCGCGGCGTCCAACGTCCAGGGCATCGGCGCCGTGAGCGGGGCGGCGCTGACGCTGACGGACGACGAGGCGACGCCGACGGTGACGCTGGCGCTGTCGGAGCCGGATGCGGCGAAGCCGGACACCATTAACGAAAGCGGAGCGGGTAACGCGAGCACGGTGACGGCGACGCTGGCCCGTGCGTCGAGCGAAGCGGTGACGCTGACGGTCTCGGCAGCGGCGGGGACAAACGCGGCGGTCGGCGACTTCACGCAGACCGGCACGATGCTGACTATCGCGGCGAGGCAGACGGCGAGCACGGGCACGGTGACGGTGATGGCGGCGGACAACGCGAAGGACGAGCCGGACAAGTCGGTGACGGTGTCGGCCGCGGTGTCGGGCGCCAGCGGAGTGGCGAACCCGGCCGCCGTGACCCTGACCATCGCGGACGACGACGGAGCGCCGGCGGTGTCGATTTCGTCGCCGAGCGTGACGGAGGGGGCGGCGGGTGCGACGGCGACGCTGAGCTTCGAGGTGACGTTGAGTGCGGTGAGCGGCAAGCGGGTGACGGTGGGCTACGCGGAGGGGACGGGCGGCACGGCCACGGCGGGGACGGACTACACGGCGCCGGCGGCGGGGACGCTGACGTTTGCGGCGGGCGCGACGAGCCGGACGGTGGACGTGACGGTGACGGGGGACGGCACGGACGAACCGGACGAGACGGTGACGGTGGTGCTGAGCGGTCCGGTGAACGCGACGCTGTCAAGCACGGCGACTGGGACGGGGACCATCAGGGACGACGACGGGGCGCCGTCGGTGACGTTGGCGTTGTCTTCGTCGTCGATCTCGGAGAACGGGGGCGAGGCGACGGTGACGGCGACGCTCTCGCACGCATCGAGCGCGGCGACGACGGTGACGGTGACGGGGGTGACGGGCTTCTACACGGCGGGATCGGACGCGGTGATCGTGATTGCGGCGGGGAGCACGGCGAGCGCCACGGACGTGGCGACGGTGGCGGCGGTGGACAACACGACGGACGAGCCGGATCGCACGACGACGGTGACGGCGACGGTGGGCAACGGCGTGGGCACGGGGAGCGTGACCGGGGCGACGCTGACGCTGAGGGATGACGACGGGGCGCCAAGTGTGACGCTGGCACTGGCGGCTACGGCTATCGACGAAGACGGTGGCACGACGGCGGTGAGTGCGACGCTTTCCCATCCGTCGAGCGCGGCGACGACGGTGACGGTGACGGGGGTGTCGGGCTTCTACACGGCGGGTTTGGACGCGACGATCGTGATTGCGGCGGGGAGCACGGCGAACGCCACGGACGCGGCGACGGTGGCGGCGGTGAACGACGACGTGGACAACGTGGGCGACCGGCGGGTCACGGTGACGGGCACGGCGGCCAACGGTCAGGCGGCGGCCGATTCGCAGACCGTGACGGTGACCGGGACGGCACTGACGCTGACGGACGATGAGGCGACGCCGACGGTGACGCTGTCGCTGTCGGAGCCGGACGCGGCGAAGCCGGACACCATCGACGAGAGCGGAGCGGGTAACGCGAGCACGGTGACGGCGACGCTGGACCGTGCGTCGAGCGAAGCGGTGACGCTGACGGTGACGGCGACGGCGGGGACAAACGCGGCGGTCGGCGACTTCACGCAGACCGGCACGATGCTGACTATCGCGGCGGGGCAGACGGCGAGCACGGGCACGGTGACGGTCACGGCGGCGGACGATGCGAAGGACGGGCCGGACAAGTCGGTGACGGTCACGGCCACGGTGTCGGGCGCCAGCGGGGTGGCGAACCCGGCCGCCGTGACCCTGACCATCGCGGACGACGACGGGGCGCCGGCGGTGTCGATTTCGTCGCCGAGCGTGACGGAGGGGGCATCGGGTGCGACGGCGACGCTGACCTTCGAGGTGACGTTGAGCGCGGTGAGCGGCAAGCAGGTGACGGTGGCCTACGCGGAGGGGACGGGCGGCACGGCCACGGCGGGGACGGACTACACGGCGCCGTCGGCGGGGACGCTGACGTTTGCGGCGGGCGAGACGAGCAAGACCATCGACGTGACGGTGACGGGGGACGGCACGGACGAGCCGGACGAGACGGTGACGGTGGTGCTGAGCGGCCCGGTGAACGCGACGCTGTCAAGCACGGCGACCGGGACGGGGACCATCACGGACGACGACGGGGCGCCGGCGGTGACGTTGGCGTTGTCTTCGTCGTCGATCTCGGAGAACGGGGGCGAGGCGACGGTGACGGCGACGCTCTCGCATGCGTCGAGCGCGGCGACGACGATCACGGTCGCGGCGGTGGCGGGCACCAACGCCGTCGCTGGCAACTTCGCGCTGAGCACGAACAAGACCCTCTCCATTGCCGCGGGCGCCACCACTAGCACCGGCGAGGTGGCCATCAACGCGGTTGACAACGCCGTCACCGCCGCGAACAAGGAGGTGACCGTTTCGGCAACGGCGCAGAACGCCAACGGCGTGACCGCCCCGACGAACGTGACGCTGACGATCACCGAGGACGACCCGACGGCGGACGCGGGCGAGGAACAGACGGTGATGGAGGGCACGTTGGCGAGACTGGACGGCAGCGGCTCCTCGGACCCGGACGGCGACACGTTGAGCTACTCGTGGCGGCAGAGTGCGGGCACGCCGATGGTGACGTTGACGGGGGCGACCACGGCCACGCCGATGTTCACGGCGCCGGAGTTGACCGGGGGCACGACGCTGACGTTCGAGTTGACGGTGACGGCGGGTGGGGCGAGTGCGACGGACGCGGTGGCGGTGCGCATCCAGGCGGACAACGACGGACCGACGGCGGACGCGGGCGAGGAACAGACGGTGAGGGAGGGCACGGCGGTCACGCTGGCGGGGAGCGGGACGGATCCGGAGGACGAGCCGCTGAGCTATGCGTGGCGGCAGAGTGCGGGCACGCCGACGGTGACGCTGACCAGCGCCAGCACGGCGACGCCGTCGTTTACTGCCCCGAACCTGACGGCGATCACGACATTGACCTTCGAGTTGACGGTGACGGCCGGCGGAGCCAGCGCCACGGACACGGTGACCATCACGGTGTGGCCTCGCTCGTACGGGGGAGCGGGGCCGACGTTCGGCGACGCGGTCATAGCCGATCAGACATGGACGCAGCACACGGAGATTCCGGCCTTCACGTTACCGACGGCGACGGGGGGCACCGGGACGGTGACCTACGCTCTGAGCCCGGCCCTGCCTGCCGGGGTGACCCGCGACGCCGGTACGCACGAGGTGGCCGGTACTCCGACCGTCGCGCAGGGGGCGACGACCTACACTTGGACGGCCACCGACGGGAGCGGGGTCACGGCCGACCTCACCTTTACCATCACGGTGCTGCCTCGGGTGGTGCCGACGACGTTCGGCGACGCGGTCATAGCCGATCAGACGTGGACGCAGCACATGGAGATTCCAGCCTTCACGTTGCCGACGGCGACGGGGGGCAACGGGACGGTGACCTACGCTCTGAGCCCGGTCCTGCCCGCTGGGGTGACCCGCGACGCCGCGACTCACGAGGTGGCCGGTACTCCGACCGTCGCGCAGGAGGCGACGACCTACACCTGGCGGGCCACCGACGGGAGCGGGGTCACGGCCGACCTCACCTTTACCATCACGGTGCTGCCTTGGGTGGGGCCGACGTTCGGCGACGCGATCATAGACGATCAGAGGTGGACGCAGCATATGGAGATTTCAGCCTTCACGTTGCCGCCGGCGACGGGAGGCTTCGGCACGGTGACCTACGCTCTGAGCCCGGTCCTGCCCGCTGGGGTGACCCGGAGCCCGGGCCTGCCTGGTGGGGGAACCCGCGCCGCAGGGACACACGCGGTCACCGGCACCCCGACGGTTGATCAGGAAGAAACCGCCTACACCTGGACGGCCACCGACATGACCGGGGCCACGGCCGAGATATCCTTTACCATCAAGGTGGTGCCCGACTTGCGGTTTCTGAAGAGGGTGGAGCCGCAACGCTACTCAGTGGGCACACCCGTCAGGATGACGTTGCCGGAGGCCAGCGGCGGGGACGGGGAACTGAGCTATGCCTTAGCACCGGCACCGCCGGCCGGGCTGACGGTCAACCCGATCACGCGCACGCTTTCCGGCACGCCGACCTCGGTGCAGGCCCTGACCATGTACACCTGGACGGTGCGGGACAAGCACGAGGACGAGGGTTCTCTGACGTTCACCATTGAGGTGATGCCAAGTGTCCGCACCCAGGATCTGGGGCTGGTGCTGGCGGGGGTGGGGCGGACGCTGGCGACGGACGCGGTGGAGGTGCTTGGAGGGCGGTTTGGGGGGCCTGCAGCGTCCAGGGTGCAGGTGACCTTGGGCGGGCAGGTGCTGCGGCTGACTGAAGACGGTGAGGGCGGCCCGGAGACCGACGCAGTGAGTGAGGACGGGGCCGGGAGTGCGGCCATGGCGGGGACGGGCACGTGGCGGCGAGCGACGGGGCTGGCCCTTGACGTGGCCCGGGCGTTCGGGGTGGTCATTGACGGTGGAACCGGCCAATCCAGCGTGGACGGGCCCTCTTACCCCTCTCCCCTGACGGGAGAGGCCAGTGTGAGGGGGAACTGGCAGTCGCCGGAGCGCGTACAGACCGTCTCCGGCAAAGAACTGCTGGCCCGGAGCGCGTTCGAACTCCCGTTGACCCGCTCCGGAGAAGACGGTGTCCCAGCTTGGACCCTGTGGGGCCGAGGCTCAGCTAGCGGCTTCTCCGGCCAGCCCGTGGACGACTTCAAGATGGATGGGACGCTCTACAGCGGCTACGTGGGGCTGGATTACCGACCCAAGCCGACGGTGCTGATGGGGCTGGGGGTGGTCCACAGCACCGGCGCCGTCAACTACGAGCGAACCGAGGCGTCCGAGAAGGTCGGCGTGGACGTAGAATTGACGAGCGTGTTGCCGTATGCGCACTGGCACCCGAGCCCCGACCTGGGGGTGTGGAGCATGCTGGGCGCGGGTTGGGGCAAAATGGCGGTCAAGCTTGCCGGAGACGCGGGCCGAACGCGGACGACGGATCTGACGTCGCTGATGGGTGCCGTCGGGGGGCGGCAAGCTTTGACCACGTGGCAGGGGATTGACTTGGCAGCGAAGACGGATGCGTTCCTGACGACGCTGCGTTCCGCGGGCACGACGAACCTGCCGGGAGCGCGGGGACATGCGGAGCGAGTACGGTTGCTGGTCGAAGGCCGGACGGAATGGATGCTGTCCGCGGAGTCGCAGATGCAACCTCGGCTTGAGCTTGGCGGGCGATGGGACAGCGGAACTGCGGAACAAGGGCTGGGGGCCGAAATCGGCGGTGGCTTGGCCTATACGCAGACGACGTGGGGGCTGAGCGTGGAGGCGCAGGGGCGGTATCTGATGGCGCACGAAGACGGCTCCTTTGAAGACTGGGGAGCGAGTCTGAACGTGCGGCTTGATCCCGGAGTCGCGGGTCAGGGGGCGTATCTGACGGTGGCGCCGGTGTGGGGCCAGGCGGCGAGCGGGGTTGAACAGATCTGGGGCAGCCCCAGCGCGATCGTAGAGGGAGTTGGCGGTGGACCACGGTCTGGGACGCCTGGGTGGCAGCCGCAGCAGTTTGCGGTGGACGTCGGGTATGGGCTGGCGCTGTCTGAAGGACGGGGCTTGGTGACGCCGTATGGCGGCTTGGCCATTGAGGGGGCTGGCGCGTCCCGGTACCGACTCGGCGGCAGATTGGAGCTGACCTCTTTCCTGACCCTGAGTCTGGAAGGCGAGCAAACGAAGCAAGCCGGTCAAGCCGCCACGCACGGCATAACCTTCCGCCTCGACTGGCTGCAGTAGCCGTTTTCGTCATTCCTGTAAACGTTCAGTCATTTGCTGCTGGAGCCAGTGGGGTGTCCATTCTTTCTGTTGGAATCAAGAGTACGAGAAGCAACCCCTGGAACCCTACCTTCACGTTGCCCTCTTCCGTCAAGGGAGCGGGAAAGAGTCAAGAGATTTCTTCCGTTAAGAGACCTTTGCGAAAAGGTCATCCTGAGCGAAATGAAGGATCGAATCTCACGGTCTCAGAGGGTCTCACTGATTCAGGTTGTTGAAAATTGGAATTCTGACGGCTATCATGGGTGACTTTTTTGTGTGTGCATGAGGGCGTGTTTTTTGTTTAAGGAGGAGGGGTGACATCCGTGAATAGTGAGATTTCGGTCATCATCTTTGCGTTAGGGTCCGGCGTCGCCGGCATTCTCTATGGGTTGTATCTCACCTTTTGGGTGCTTCGGCAGGAGGCCGGAAACGAAACGATGCAATCCATTGCGTTGGCCATTCAGGAAGGCGCATCCGCCTACTTGAACCGACAATATCGGGCCGTCGGTCTTGTGGCCGGCGTCATGTTCTTGATTTTGTGGCTTGCCGGGTTCTGGTCGGACCATTTCGGACTCTTGACGGCGGTCGGGTTTCTTGTGGGTGCCACGGCCTCCGCGACTGCCGGCTACGTCGGTATGGTTATCGCCGTACGCGCCAACGTTCGAACGGCGCATGCTGCGTCGCTCGGGTTAGATCCGGCCCTGAACGTGGCCTTTAAGGGTGGAGCGGTCACCGGCTTGCTGTTAATCGGGTTGGGACTCGTGGCCCTGGCCGGTTTTTATGCAATCGGTTCCGCGGTCGCCGGACGGGAACAAGCGGTCCATGCCTTGATCAGCCTCGGGTTCGGCGGCAGTCTTATTTCGGTCTTTGCCAGGGTCGGGGGCGGCATTTATACCAAGGCCGCGGACGTGGGAGCCGACCTCGTCGGGAAGGTTGAAGCCGGGATCCCTGAAGATGACCCACGCAATCCCGCGGTGATTGCGGACAACGTCGGTGATAACGTCGGTGACTGTGCGGGTATGGCGGCCGATCTGTTTGAGACCTACGTCGTGACGATTGTTGCCGCGATGGTGTTGGCCATGAGTCTCTTCCCTGGAACCTCTGCCCCCGTGCTGTATCCCTTGGTACTTGGAGGAATGACCGTCTTTGCGACCATTATCGGGACGTTCTTTGTGAAGGCCGGTGACGGGAGCATTATGTCGGCGTTGTATAAAGGGTTGTTCGTCAGCGGAGGACTCGCCGCCGTCGCTTTTTTCCCGGTGACGACCATGATGATGGACGGCATTGGGGGCGTGTCAGGAGTCAATTATTTCATTGCAGCTTTGCTGGGCCTCGTGGTGACTCTGGCCCTCGTGCTCATTACCGATTATTTCACGGCTACCAATTATTCGCCGGTTCAGGAGGTGGTCAAGGCCAGTGAAACGGGACATGCGACCAATATTATTGCCGGGTTGGCCGTGGGTATGCAGTCCACCGCGTGGCCGGTGATCGTCATTGTGGCGGCGATTCTTTCGAGTTTTGCGATTTGCGGGGGGAGTGACGCCGGGGGCCTGTACGGCGTTGCGATTGCCGCGGTATCCATGTTGTCCATGGCCGGCATCGTGGTGGCGATTGATGCGTTTGGTCCGGTGACTGATAACGGAGGGGGCATTGCCGAAATGGCGCAATTGGGCCCGGACGTTCGAAAAATCACGGATGCGCTTGACGCGGTCGGCAATACGACCAAGGCCGTCACCAAAGGCTATGCCATTGGGTCGGCCGCGTTGGCCGCGTTGGTGTTGTTTGCGGAATATGCGCGAGCGGCTCGCGCCGGAAACCAGACGCTGAGCTTTGATCTGTCCGATCCCAACGTCCTGGTGGGGTTGTTTCTTGGCGGTATGCTTCCGTTTATCTTCGGGGCGTTGTGTATGAAGGCCGTCGGCCAGGCCGGAGGCTTGGTTGTGGAGGAAGTGCGTCGGCAATTCCGTGAGATCCCCGGCATCATGGAGGGAACGAGCAAACCGGAATACGGGACGTGTGTCGACATCGTGACTCAAGCCGCCCTTCAAAAAATGTTGATTCCCGGCATGATTCCCGTGGTCTCTCCCATTCTGGTTGGAGTGATTTTAGGACCGGCTGCCTTGGGGGGCGTGCTGGTCGGCAGTATTGTGACCGGTTTGTTTTTGGCGATTACGATGACCAGCGGCGGCGGGGCCTGGGATAATGCCAAAAAGTACATTGAGGAACAGGGACTCAAAGGGACGGAAACCCACAAAGCGGCGGTGACCGGTGATACGGTCGGTGATCCTTTTAAGGATACGGCTGGTCCGGCGATTAACCCGATGATTAAAGTCATTAACATCGTGGCGTTGATGATTATTTCGCTGCTTGTGCAGTGAGGTTTTTGACTTGTCCCCTCACTCCCCTTTCGGAGGGCAGGCTCTGGCCCTCTGTCGCTGGGGCTTAGATTCTTTGCTTCGCTCAGAATGACATTTCTTTGCTCAGAATGACATGTTGCAAAGTTTTCCTTCAGGGGAAGGGAAAAAGGGAGAGGCGGTTGACGGTTTGAGGGGGGTTCGTTATTGTGGCGGGTATTCAAGGTATCAAGGTCTCTAGACGATGGCGAGGACATGAGAGAGGTTGCCGATGGAACGGCAGGAACGTAAGCCCAGATCAGCAAAAAGTCCCTCCCCCTCTGAGCATCAGGACGTCACGCCGAATCCAAAAGTGATCGAAACGGGAAAGAAACTTCAAGAGGATATTGATCATTTAGTTGAGGAGATCGATAAAGCCCTGGGAGAAAATGCCGTGAAAGAAAATGCCGCCGAATTTGTAAAGAATAACGTGCAAAAAGGAGGGGAGTAACTCCTCGTTCTTTTATCTCGCTTGTTTCGCCGTTCATTCCTTTTTCGTCTTCATCCAGCCGTATCAGAAACGTATCAGGTTCGATCACGTCCATCGTCCAGATGGACGCGGTATCGTTTGTGCCTTGCGGTTTGACACTCTTCGGATCAGTTTCTATGATCCTTTCCGTTTGCGGTGATCCATACGTAAGCCCATCGGGGGCTCTCCAGGTACGAGATGCTTCAGAAGATTTGGAAGGTCCGCTCGATTGATCAGGAGCAGGTGGATGCCCTCGCTCGCGTCTTGGCCGTCTCTCCCCTTACGGCGACGGTGTTATGGGGAAGAGGTGCCGTCGAGACTGAGCAGGCCAGAGGCTGGCTCTCGCCTTCCGGCGGCTTGACCCATGACCCCTTTCTCTTGCCTGACGTGGAGCCGGCTATTGACCGGCTTCATCTGGCCATCCAACGCGGTGAACGTGTTTGCTTTTACGGAGACTATGACGTTGACGGTATGTCTGCCACGAGTCTTCACCTGCTCTTCTGGAGAAGCGTCGGGGCCAAGGCTGAAGGCTATATCCCTCATCGACAAGAGGAAGGGTATGGTCTGAATGAAGCGGCCATTCGACGATTAGCCGAGAAGGGCGTTTCCGTTTTGGTCACGGCGGATTGTGGAACGACTTCCCATCACGAAATCGAGTTGGCCGGCCGCTTGGGCATTGAGGTCATTGTCACCGATCATCATCAGATCCAATCACCGGTTCCGCGACCGTTGGCGTTTATCAATCCCTACCGTCCGGATTCCCGTTACCCTTTCCAGGGTTTGTGTTCGGGAGCCTTGGCCTACAAGGTGGTCGAAGCCTACGCACGCAAGTTCGGTGCCCCCGGGGCGCCGATTGAGACGTTTCGTGATCTCGTTGCGCTGTCCTCTATCGCCGACGTCGTTCCGCTTCGAGACGAAAACCGGGTCTTGGTGAAAGATGGGCTGGCTCAGATGACTCAGGGGACGCGGTGCGGCATTCGCGCGTTGAAGCAGTGCCTGGATCTCAACGGTCCGTGGTCGGCAAGCACGGTTGGGTTTCGTGTGGCGCCCCTCCTCAATGCGGCTGGACGATTAGCTCATGCCGGGCTTGGCGTGGAATTGCTCACCACGGATTCTGAAGCCGTGGCCCTTGACTTGGTGCAACGGCTCACGGAATTGAATCTCCAACGACGACGGATTGAACAGGATATTACTCGAGAGGCCGTGACGCAGGTGGACGCCGGCGAACTCCCACCCGCGATCGTCGTTGGCGCCGATGGGTGGCACGTCGGCGTGCTGGGCATTGTCGCTGCACGGCTGGTGGAACGCTATCACCGTCCCGCGATCGTGGTCGCGTTCGATCAACGGGGTCAAGGCAAAGGGTCGGCAAGAGGGATTCCCGGTTTCGACGTGTGTCAAGCCTTGGCCGAATGCCGTTCCTTCCTCGTGGCTTTCGGCGGACATCCGATGGCGGCCGGCGTCACCTTGAGAAAAGCAGCGTTTTCTGATTTTCGTCAGAAATTTGTTGACGTGGCCGAGAGATTGATTGACGCGAAGATGAAGGTGCCGACGTTGGAGGTGGATGCTGACGTTTCGCTTTCTCAAATTCGGTTGCCTCTGCTCCAGGAGTTGGAACGGTTGCAGCCCTTTGGGATGGGCAACCCTGAGCCTACCTTTCTCAGTAAAGGGCTGGCGGTGTTGGAGAAAAGGGTCGTGGGAGACGATCATTTGAAATTGGTGGTTCGTCAGGATCACTCCATGCCCCTGGACGGCATCGGGTTTCGGATGGGAGGATTCGCGGACGCCCTTGATGCGGGTCATGGTCGGGTTGATGCCGTGTTCAGTCCGGAGTTGAACCACTGGAAGGGATATCATCGCATCCAACTGCGGTTGTGTGACGTGCGAATGAGCGACGTGGAGAAAGAAGAGGATGGCGTTATCGCGTGTCATAGAGATTGATGAACTCATTCAGCAAGTTCACGGCTTCCATCCGGAGGCTGATGAGGCCTTGCTCCGTCGAGCGTATGATTTTTCGGCGAAGGCGCATCAAGGTCAAACCCGTCGGTCCGGTGAACCTTACTTGCAACATCCTCTGGCCGTGGCCGGGATTCTCGCTTTTCTTAAACTGGACGTGACCGCCATCATGGCGGGGCTGCTGCACGACACCTTGGAAGACACCGTGGCAACGCAGGACGAGCTGCGGAGGCACTTCGGACATGAGGTGGCTCACCTGGTGGAAGGCGTCACGAAAATCGGCCAGATTTCTTTCCGAACGTATGAAGAAAAACAGGCGGAAAATTTTCGGAAGATGCTTTTGTCAATGGCCGATGATATCCGCGTGGTGTTTATCAAATTGGCCGACCGTCTTCATAACATGAGAACGTTGGGGCATTTACCGGAGAACAAACAGAAACAGATCGCCCAGGAAACGTTGGAAATTTACGCGCCGTTGGCCAATCGTCTGGGAATGAGTTGGATGACGCAGGAACTGGAAAATTTATGTTTTGAATATCTCAAGCCGGAAGCCTATTCCTTATTGAAACTCCGCGTCGCGAAACGAGATGAAGAACGGCAGGAATACGTCCAGTCGCTTATTCGGGAAACCGTCAAGGCCTTAGCGAAAGCCGGGTTGCCCGGCGAGGTGGAAGGACGGCCTAAACATCTGTATTCCATTCATCAAAAGATGGAGCGCCAGGACATCCTGTTTGAGGAAGTTCACGATCTGGCGGCCATTCGTATCATTACCGACGGGTCAATGAACTGTTATACCATTCTCGGCCTCGTGCATTCGTTATGGGTGCCGGTGCCCGGGCGGTTTAAGGATTACATCGCGACGCCTCGAACGAATCTGTACCAATCGTTGCACACCACGGTGTTGGGTCCTCAAGGCGACCACGTGGAATTTCAGATACGCACCGAAGACATGCACCGTCTGGCGGAATACGGGGTCGCGGCGCATTGGCGCTATAAAGAACACGGAAAAGTCGGCGAACGCGATAAACACGTCTTCAGTTGGCTTCGGCAACTGGTGGAATGGCACAAAGACCTTTCTGATAATCGCCAGTTCATGGATTCCGTCAAGTTGGATCTTTTTCATCTGGACGTCTTTCAAGACGTGGTGTTTGCCTTTACGCCGAAGGGAGAGGTCAAGGAACTCCCTCAAGGTTCCACGTCGGTGGATTTTGCCTATGCGATCCATACGGAAGTCGGTGATCATTGCGTGGGGGCGAAAGTCAGCGGGAAGATTGTTCCGCTTCGTCAACCCTTAACCAACGGCGATACCGTCGAGATTCTGACGTCGGCCACCCAGGCGCCTAAAAAAGAGTGGTTGATGTTTGTTCGGACGTCCCGTGCAAAAGCGAAAATCAAACACTTCTTGAAAGTTGAAGAGCAACGGCAAGGGTTGGAATTGGGCCGCCGATTGCTCGAACGTGAACTTCGTCGACATCATTTCCCGGCTGCGCAGTTGTTCAAATCGGGGCAGTTGTCCACCGTTGCGAGTGGGAAAGGCTATGAATCCGTCGATGACATGACCAGGATGGTCGGCTATGGTCGGCTGTCCGCGGCTCAAGTGGTTACCTGGATGGCGTCGCCCGGCGAGAATTCGGCGAAGGCCGACAATGACGTCCAGGCTTTGCCAACAAGAGGGCCGACGCAGAGATCCGTCAAAGCCGTCAAGGTGATGGGCCGACGGGACGTTCTGATGCAGTTGTCAAAGTGTTGCGGTCCGGTGCCGGGTGATCCCATTCTGGGATACATCACCCGTGGCCGAGGGTTGACGATTCACGTGAAGGGCTGTCCGAATCTTGAAGCGTTGGATTATGAAAAGGATCGCTTCGTGGACGTGGAATGGGACGCAGCGATTGAAGGAAGTCATTCGGTCAAGGTGTGCGTGTTGACCATTGATCGGCCAGGGGTGTTGGCCAACGTCTCTTCGGCGATTTCAGCTTCTCAGGCTAACATCAGTCGAGCGGAAATTACGACCCGGGAAGACCAGAAGGCCGTTCAGGATTTTGTGATTGAAATTTCCAATACCCTTCAGCTTGAACGCACCCTCGAAGCCATAGGGCGAGTGGAAGGGGTTATTTCAGCTAAGCGCGTGCGGAGTTGGCAAGATTCGTGATCCCCACCGGGGAATTCTGCCTCATGACGTTGGCATTTCGATGGTGAGTTTGACGCCAGGGGTCAGCTTCAGTTTGGCCGCTTGTCCTGCTCGGAGTTCGAGAACCTGAACGGCAGGGGTTTTCGGTCGATAGCGTGGGCAGAGATTGTCGGTTCTTTGGCAAATCGGAACGTGAGTTTCAACGTGAACGATCTTCGCTTCCTCGTCCAACCATAAGATGTCCAAAGCCATTTTTGTGTTTTTCATCCAGAACGTCCAACGCTTCGAATCCGTAAAAAGAAACAACATCCCGTGGTCAGGAGCCATGTGTGTTCGATACATCAGGCCTATGGTTCTTTTTCCCGGCGTATCGGCTATTTCGGAATAAATCGTAAAGCCGTCTGGTGTCGTCACCGTGGCTAAGCCGGACGGTTGAGGGCTCGAAAAAGCTGACGACGTTGAAAACGGAAATGTACTCCCTCCAAGAATCAAGCAGATCGTCAGACACCACGTGATGAAATACATCATGTCTTTTCTCGTATGGAATCCTGATACTGACGGGAAGGTCATGCTAGAACCGGCATCCGGAATCTGTCAACCGATGGATCAAATCGAATGGACGTTCCATCGTTTTTCTTCTCATGCCGTTGCTTGACTGTTTCTTCACGTCACTATATAATCTACTGTTTTTTGGAATGGTCCATAACCGTTTAAGGTAAAACGTGATATACCCTTTTCCCCTGGCGCGGCAGGAAGAAAGGGGCGTGTGTCGGTATTCTATCCTACCATTTCGTTTTCCCTGTTCCTTATCGTTATTGAGGAGTGGACTGTCAAAACATTGGGTTGCTGACGGGGCAGGTACCCGAGTGGACAAAGGGGGCAGACTGTAAATCTGCTGCCATCGGCTTCCAAGGTTCGAATCCTTGCCTGCCCACCAGAGATTGTTTGTTGTGACGTGATATGACGAGCCATGTATTCGATCATCCCCTCTTTGGGGCATGAGAAAGAGCGAGTTGGATTTCGAGCAGTGAACATCGTTGAGAAAACTGTAGCGGGCGTAGCTCAGTGGTAGAGTTCCAGCCTTCCAAGCTGGCTGTCGCGGGTTCAAATCCCGTCGCCCGCTCCAGTTTTATGTTCATCACGTTGGAACGCGAACCCGCAAGAGTGAGGTCCGAAGAAGACAACCCTCTCTTTGGAGGGTGGCGTGGGAAGAGACCGGGGTGAAGACCAAAGCGGGAAAGGGTCACGAAATGCTTCACGGTTTCCGTTTTGAGATAAGGCCCATGTAGCTCAGTTGGTAGAGCACGTCCTTGGTAAGGACGAGGTCACGCGTTCAATCCGCGTCGTGGGCTCCATTATCTTATCACTGCCTTATCACTGATAGTTTCTTGACAAAGAGGACTTTTTACGGATTCGTCTTGTGTGGGAACCCGGTGTTCCCTTTAACGGACGACGTTTTTGAGGGAGGGGGCGATGGCGAAGGCGCGATTTGAGCGGAAGAAGCCGCATTTGAACGTGGGGACGATTGGGCACGTGGATCATGGGAAGACGACGCTGACGTCGGCGTTGACGAAGGTGATGGGGGAGCGGGGGATGGCGCGGTTTGTGAGTTATGACGAGGTGGCGAAGGCGAGTGAGTCGCAGGGGCGGCGGGATCCGACGAAGATTCTGACGATCGCGATTTCGCACGTGGAATATGAGACGGCGGAGCGGCACTACGCGCACGTGGACTGTCCGGGGCACGCGGACTACGTGAAAAACATGATTACGGGGGCGGCGCAGATGGACGGGGCGATTTTGGTGGTATCGGCGGCGGACGGGCCGATGCCGCAGACGCGGGAACATATCTTATTGGCGCGGCAGGTGGGGGTGCCGTACATTGTGGTGTTTTTGAACAAGGCGGACAAAGTGGACGATGCGGAGTTGGTGGAGTTGGTGGAGTTAGAGGTGCGGGAGTTGCTGACGAAGTATCAATTTCCGGGGGAAGAGGTGCCGGTGATCGTGGGGTCGGCGACGAAGGCGATTGAGGGGGACGAGAGTGCGATCGGGGTGGCGGCGATTCAGGAGTTATTGGGGGCGGTGGATCGGTACATTCCGACGCCGGCGCGGGCGATAGACAAGCCGTTTTTGATGCCGATCGAGGACGTATTTACGATCAGTGGGCGGGGGACGGTGGTGACGGGGCGAGTGGAGCGGGGGCGGGTGCGCGTGGGAGATGAGATTGAGTTGGTGGGGTTAGGAGAGACGCGGCGGACGGTGGTGACGGGGGTGGAGATGTTTCGGAAGGTCTTGGACGAGGGGCAGGCGGGGGATAACATTGGGGCGTTGTTGCGGGGGACGAAGAAGGAAGAAGTAGAGCGGGGGATGGTGTTGGCGCAGCCGAAGAGCATTACGCCGCATACGCGGTTTCGGGCGGAGGTGTACGTGTTGACGAAAGAGGAGGGGGGGCGGCACACGCCGTTTTTCAATGGGTATCGGCCGCAGTTTTACTTTCGGACGACGGACGTGACGGGGGTGGTAGCGTTAGGGGAGGGAGTGGAGATGGTGATGCCGGGGGACAACACGACGTTTACGGGGACGTTGATTGCGCCGATTGCGATGGAGCAGGGGGTGCGGTTTGCGGTGCGGGAAGGGGGGCGGACGGTGGGGGCGGGCGTGGTGACGGAGATTCTGGAGTAGGGACGGCGGGGCAGCCGAGCCAGACGGCTCCCCCGCCTGCTGAAGGAGGGGTTATGCGGGTGATTATTTCTTTAGCCTGTGGGGAATGTAAGAGGCGAAATTATTCGACGATGAAGAATAAAAAGAACGATCCGGATCGATTGGAAATAAAAAAATATTGTCGGTTTTGCCGCAAACACGTCCCTCATAAGGAAGTGAAATGATAGTCAGTGTCTTCCTGATGCACTGAGGCAATGAGTGAAGGGGCATGGTGTTAATGGCTAGCATGTCGGTCTCCAAAACCGAAGGTCCGGGTTCGAGTCCTGGTGCCCCTGCCACGAGTTGATGAGGTTGTCTGACGAGGGATGGAATAAGGAACGTTCGTGATGAAGAAACTGTGGTCAACCATTCTTGAATTTCTGACTGACGTGAAAGGGGAGTTGAAGAAGGTTTCTTATCCTACCCGTGATGAAACGATCGGCTCCACCTCGGTGGTGGTCGTGTTTTGTTTGATTATGTCCCTGTATCTCTCACTGGTGGATTCCATTTTAGTCTGGTTGGTCGGTCAAATCTTTTAAGGGAAACGCTGAGGTCGCGTTCTATGGCGAAAAATTGGTACGTGATTCACACCTACGCGGGTTATGAGGGACGAGTCCGAATTTCCTTGGGCGAGCGGGCAATGCAAATGGGACTTCAGGGAGAACTCGGGCAGGTTCTGGTGCCGACGCAGGATATCATCGAAATCAAAGATGGAAAACGTCGCGCCTCTAAACGGAAATTTTTTCCCGGGTACGTGCTTATGGAATTGGAAGATCCCGTCAAAGACGAAACCGTGATTATGATCAAAGAAACTCCGAAAGTAACGGGGTTTGTGGGGGGCGGGACGAAGCCTATGCCTCTACCGAAAGAGGAAGCAGACGTACTCCTTCAACAAATCGAATCGGGGGCGTCGGTTCCTCGAGAGCGAGTCATCTTTTCCAAAAGCGACAACGTCCGGATTATTGATGGTCCCTTCATGGGATTTCACGGCTTAATTGATGAGGTTGATGACGAGCATAGTCGAGCTAAAGTGTTGGTCAGCATCTTGGGTCGGTCAACCCCGGTCGAATTGGCTTTTTCGCAGATCGAATCCGGATAGCCTCGCCCGTGGCGTCGTGCAGGGTTCAGGGGCGATGAAGTTCCAAGGTGTTCATTCGTTAACCGTTCTGCAGAAAAAAGGGTAAAGACATGGCAAAGGAGGTCGTGACGCAAATTAAATTGCAGATTCCCGCTGGCAAAGCGAATCCTGCTCCGCCCGTCGGCCCGTCATTGGGTCAGCATGGCGTGAATATCATGGACTTTTGCAAGCAATTTAACGCGAAGACACAAAAGCAGGAAGGCAGCGTCATTCCCGTGGTGCTGACCGTCTATAAAGATCGGAGCTTTACCTTTATCACAAAAACCCCGCCGGCTGCTGACCTCTTAAAAAAGGCGGCAGGAATCATTAAAGGATCCGGAGTTCCGCAGAAGGAAAAGGTTGGCACGATCTCCCGGACGCAACTCCAGGAGATCTCCAAGCAGAAGATGCAGGATTTGAACGCGGTGAGTCTTGAAGGAGCGATGCACGTTATCGAAGGAACCGCTAGAAGCATGGGAATCACGGTATCCGATTAGATCGTTGGCGGGTTGCAAAGAGGAGTAAGAGTCGTGGGAAAGAAATTACAGAACGCTGCGGCACAAATTGAGTCTAAGCTGTACGACCTTCAGGAGGCGAGTGCATTGGTCAAGCAAACGGCCTACGCCAAATTTGATGAGACCGTGGAATTAACCATTCGGCTGGGCGTTGATCCAAAACGTGCGGATCAGATGGTTCGGGGTACGACGCTCTTGCCTCACGGCACGGGGAAAAAAGTCAGGATTGTGGCGTTTGCGAAAGGTGAAAAAGAGAAAGAAGCCAGGGAGGCCGGAGCCGATTTCGTGGGAGCCGATGACGTGTTGGAAAAAATCAAAGGCGGCTGGTTGGATTTTGATCAAGCCATCGCCACGCCGGATATGATGGCGTCCGTTGGAAAATTGGGGAAAGTGTTGGGCCCTCGTGGTCTGATGCCCAATCCCAAGACGGGAACCGTCACGTTTGAGGTGAAGAAGGCGATTGAGGAAATCCGAAAAGGTCGCGTCGAATACAAAGTCGATAAGGCCGGCATCGTGCACGTGTTGATCGGGAAAGTGTCGTTTACCGTCGCACAAATTACCGAGAATGCTCAGGCCGTCTTTACGTCGGTGTTGAAAGCCAAACCCTCCACGAGTAAGGGAAAATATATGAAGGGGGCCACGATGTCGAGCACCATGGGCCCTGGCGTTCCCCTGGAGTGCATGACCCTTGCCCGACGGGTTGATTCGCCGTGATGAGCCGTGGCGTGAAAAGGAGCCGGGAATGAAAAAGGCAGACAAGGCAGCGACCGTTGCTGCATTGCATGAGAAATTTGTGAAGGCGAGGTTGGCGGTCATCACGGAATGTGGCGGGATGTCCGTGAATCAGGTTGCGCATCTGCGGCATCAACTGCGTGACGTTCACGCAGAGCTTAAGGTTGTCAAGAACACCCTGGCTGCACGGGCCGCGGAAAAAACCTCGGTCTTGCCCGTCGCGTCGTTGTTCAAGGGGCAGGTGGCGATGGTCATTGGCTATGATGATTCCGTGTTGCCAACCAAAATCCTTCGCGATTTTATTAAGAACGAAAAATGTGACGATAAAATCATTTGGCGAGGCGGCATTGTTGAGGGCAAAGTGCTGGAACCGGCACAACTGATTGCTGTGGCTGATTTGCCTTCCAAAGAGGTGTTGCTGTCAATGGTGGTCTCCGCCATGCAAGGGCCTCTTCGAGGACTGGTCGGCGTGCTTCAAAACATCGTACGTGGATTTGTGACCGTGCTGGTTGCGATTCAAGAAAAAAAGAAAGGAGAGGGAGCAATGGCTGCAACGGAAGCAAAGCTTTCAAAGGATGACATTTTAGGTGCCGTTGAAAGCATGACGGTTTTAGAATTATCGGAACTGGTCAAGGGATTTGAAGAAAAATTCGGCGTGACGGCCGCGGCGCCGGTGGCCGTTGCCGCTGCGGCGCCGGCTGCCGGGGTGGTGGCGGCTGAAGAAAAAGATTCCTTTGACGTCGTGTTGGCGAGTGCGCCGCCTGATAAGAAAATCCAGGTCATCAAAGTCGTTCGTGAGATTACGTCGCTTGGGTTAAAGGAAGCCAAAGATTTAGTGGAAGGGGCGCCGAAACCGGTGAAAGAGGATGCCACAAAAGACGAGGCTGAAACGATCAAGAAGAAACTCTCGGATGCAGGTGCGACCGTCGAGGTCAAGTAAAAGTCGGAGTTCATGATGGGACCGTTGCTGATGATGAGACGTCTGAGAAGTGGAGATACGTAAGGAGCTCTGATATGCCTCAATTGCCTGGAATCATCAAGCGCATGGATTTTTCAAAAATTCAATCGACGATTGAGATTCCCGACCTCGTCGAAGTCCAAAAACGCTCATATGAAGATTTTTTGCAAAAAGATGCCGAGTCGGAACGTCGTGTAGACAAGGGTCTTCAAGCCGCGCTCAAGAGCGTGTTTCCCATTGCGGATTTTAATAGTTCCGCCATTCTTGAATTTTCCAGTTACGCACTGGGAACTCCCAAGTACGACATGCGTGAATGTCTGGAACAGGGGATGACCTTTGCCTCGCCGTTAAAACTGCGGATCCAGTTGGTGGTCTTTGAGGCGCAGGAAAAGGGCGCGAAGAACAACAAGAAGATTCTCGACGTGCGAGAGCAGGAAGTGTACGTGGGCGAACTGCCTCTGATGACAGATCGTGGCACTTTTATTATTAACGGCACGGAGCGGGTGGTGGTGAGTCAGTTGCACCGATCTCCCGGGGTATCCTTTAGTCACGATAAAGGGCGTACACATTCCAGCGGAAAAGTGTTGTTTTCCGCGCGTATCATTCCGTATCGCGGGTCGTGGTTGGATTTCGAGTTTGATGCACGGGATATTTTGTACGTCCGTATCGACCGTCGACGAAAAATGCCGGCCACGATTCTCTTGAAGGCTTTTGGTTTGTCAACGGATGACCTGTTGAAGCTGTATTATCCGATTGAGGAAATCCGGATCTCAGACGGCAAACTGATGCGGAAGTTGGATGCTGACCTGCACGTCGGATTACGGTCGTCGGTCCAAGTCGTTGAGAAGTCCGGCAAGGACCCGATCGTTCGAGAAGGCGCGCGGCTGACGAAATCGTTGATGACCAGAATTCGAGCGGCGGGCATAAAGGAGATTCCGGTGAAGCCGGAAGAATTGGTCGGGCGGGCGGTGTTGACGGACATCCGAGGCCCGGGTAGCGGAGAGGTGCTGATTGAGAAACATCAACGGTTGAACTTGCCCACGATTGAACGGCTTCTTGAATTGAGCGTTCAGAAGTTCAACGTGACGTATATCGACAGTCCCGCCAACCCCGTCATTCTGGATACCCTGGATGCGGAACCGGAACGAACGAATTCCGAAGAAGCGTGGGTCGAAATCTATAAACGACTGCGGCCTGGAGAGATTCCATCGGTGGATTCGGCCCGAGAGTTATTTCAAACCCTTTTCTCGAACCCGAAACGGTATGATTTGTCCCCCGTGGGGCGGTTTAAGATAAATAACCGGTTTGGGTTGGACCTGCCTCTCGACCAGCGCGTGTTGACCCCTCAAGACGTGGCCGAGGTCGTCCGCTGTCTCGTCGAATTGAAAATGGGTAAGGGCGAGGTGGATGACATTGATCATCTGGGTAATCGTCGGGTGCGTTCCGTAGGAGAATTGCTGGAGAATCAGATTCGTGTGGGCTTGGCCCGAATGGAGCGCAGCATTAAGGAACGGATGAATTTGCTGGACATGGAGACGGTGCTTCCTCACGACCTGATTAATGCCAAGCCCATTGTTGCGGCCATCAAGGAATTTTTTGCCGGCAGTCAGTTGTCCCAGTTCATGGATCAAACGAACCCGTTGGCTGAGATCACGCATAAGCGGCGACTGTCTGCCTTAGGTCCGGGCGGGCTTACCCGTGAACGTGCGGGTTTTGAAGTCCGAGACGTCCATCCCTCGCACTATAGTCGGATCTGTCCCATTGAGACGCCGGAAGGGCCGAACATCGGGCTCATCACCTCCCTGGCCACCTATGCGCGCATTGACGAGTTTGGGTTTATTGAAGCGCCGTTTCGCAAAGTCCAGAACGGCCGCGTGGTGGGGCGAGTCAAATATCTCTCCCCCTTGGAAGGTGAGCGGTACGTCATTGCCCAGGCCAATTCGAAAGTGGATGAATCCGGTCGGTTGTTATCCGATTCCATAACGGCCCGATCTGCAGGTGAGTCTATTTCGACCACGCCGGATCGTGTGGATTACGTCGACGTCTCCCCAAAGCAAGTGGTGAGCGTGGCAACGGCGTTGATCCCCTTCCTCGAGCACGACGACGCCAACCGGGCGTTGATGGGTTCAAACATGCAACGTCAGGCTGTCCCGCTCGTCCAGAGTGAAGAGCCCTTGGTCGGCACCGGCATGGAAGCCGTCGTCGCTCGCGATTCGGGTTACGTTGAACAAGCACGACGAGACGGGGTCGTGGAAAGCGTGGATGCGCGACGCATCGTGGTACGAACTGAGCTGGGCAAACGGGAAGACGGGGAAAAGCAGACCGGACGCTTTCTGGATACGTATGACTTGGTCAAATTTCAACGAACCAATCAAAATACCTGCGTCACTCAAACCCCTATCGTGACCGTTGGACAACCCGTGAAGAAAGGACAGGTTCTGGCGGATGGTCCGGCCATTCACCGCGGGGAACTGGCGTTGGGTAAAAACATCCTGGTCGGATTTATGCCGTGGGGCGGGTATAACTTTGAAGACGCGATTTTGCTCAGCGAGCGACTGGTGCGGGAAGACACCTTTACGTCCATCCACGTTGAAGAGTTTGAAGTGGAAGCCCGTGATACCAAATTGGGAAAGGAAGAGATTACCCGCGACATTCCCAACTTGGGTGAAGAGGCCCTTCGGAACCTTGATGAAAGCGGCATCGTGCGCATTGGCGCTGAGGTGAAAGCCGGAGACATTCTGGTTGGAAAAGTGACCCCCAAGGGTGAAACGCAATTGACCTCGGAGGAAAAGTTGCTGCGAGCGATTTTTGGAGAAAAAGCCGGTGACGTCAAAGATACGTCACTTCAGGTTCCTCCAGGGATTGAAGGGATTGTCGTCGACGTCAAAATTTTCTCTCGAAAGGGCATTGATAAGGATGAGCGGTCGAAGCACATTCGTGAATCTCAAGACGTGAAGATCGAACGAAATCATCAGGATGAACTCCGCATTATTGAGGAGGAACGGAACAGGAAAATTCGGAAATTGTTACTCGGACAAGTCGTCGGCCGTGATTTGATGGATTCCGAAAGTGGTGAAGTTCTCTTAAAGAAAAAGGGCAAAATCACGGCTGATGTCTTGCGGAGGCTGTCTGACGACGTGCGCCGCGTGACGTTAGGGGACCCGGAGGAGCAGAAAAAACTTGAGGACATTAAACGCGCGGCCAAGGAACAGGAAGAAATCTTGCAAACCTTCTACGACGAACAAGTGGGGCGACTTCGTCGTGGTGATGAGTTGCCGCCTGGCGTCATTAAGCTGGTAAAAGTCTATCTCGCCATTAAGCGGAAAATCTCGGTTGGGGATAAGATGGCCGGCCGCCATGGAAACAAGGGAGTGGTCTCTCGGATTCTTCCCGAAGAAGATATGCCCTACTTGCCCGACGGCACGCCAATCGAGATCGTCTTGAATCCGTTGGGCGTGCCCTCCCGGATGAACGTCGGACAAATTTTGGAAACTCATTTAGGCTGGGCCGCCAAAGCGTTGGGTATTCACGTCGCCAGTCCGGTATTCGATGGAGCCACGGAAACGGAAGTCAAGAAATTATTACGCAACGCGGAGTTGCCGGAAAATGGGCAATCTGACGTGTATGACGGTCGCTCGGGTGAACCGTTCAAAAGCCCGGTGACGGTTGGCTACGTGTACATGATGAAATTACACCACTTGGTTGATGATAAAATCCACGCTCGATCCATTGGGCCGTATTCGTTGGTGACTCAGCAACCGCTGGGCGGCAAGGCTCAGTTCGGCGGTCAGCGGTTGGGCGAAATGGAGGTTTGGGCCCTCCAGGCCTACGGCGCGGCCTCCACCCTGCAAGAGTTTTTAACCGTGAAGTCCGATGATGTCCCGGGGCGGTCGAGAATGTATGAAGCGATCGTGAAGGGAGAAAATTTTCTGGAGCCGGGGTTGCCCGAGTCGTTTAACGTGTTGGTCAGAGAATTGCAAAGCCTGGGCTTAGACGTGGAGTTGATGAAATCAACCGAGTAACGTCGTCGTTGATGAGTCACGTCGCGAGTATTTCCTCATTCCGAATAGGAGGGTCGTGCCTTGGAAAGCATCTATGCTTTGTTTGAAAAGCCGCGTGACGCCGTGTCCTTTGACGCGATGCGCATTCGGATTGCTTCGCCGGAGAAAATTCGCTCGTGGTCATATGGAGAAGTCAAAAAACCGGAAACCATCAATTATCGATCGTTTAAGCCGGAAAAGGATGGACTGTTTTGTGCGAAGATTTTCGGCCCGACCAAGGATTGGCAGTGCAATTGCGGGAAATATAAGCAGATGAAGCATCGCGGCATCGTCTGCGATAAATGCGGGGTTGAGGTCATTCAATCGAAAGTCCGTCGCGAACGCATGGGGCACATTGAACTGGCCGCCCCCGTTGCTCACATCTGGTTTTTGAAAGGAGTCCCGAGTCGGATTGGAATCCTTCTGGACATGAGCCTGAAACAGTTGGAAAAAATTCTCTATTTTGAGGCGTATGTGGTGATTGATCCGTTGGATACTCCCCTCAAAGAGAAAGAGTTGCTCACGGAGGAAGAATATCGGAAGTACGTGGATCAATACGGCCCACAGGGCTTTCAGGTCGGCATTGGTGCTGAAGCCATTCGTGAATTGTTGAGAACAATTGACGTTGAAACCTTGTGGGCCGAACGCCACGACAAGGTGAAGGCCACGACGTCGGTGGCCCTGAACAAGAAAATTACCAAGCGGCTGAAGGTGATTGAGGCCTTTTATAAGTCGGGCAATAAACCGGAATCGATGATTATGGACGTGATTCCGGTGCTGCCGCCTGAACTGAGACCACTAGTGCCGTTAGACGGCGGACGATTTGCCACCTCTGATTTGAACGATCTCTATCGACGGGTCATTAATCGAAACAACCGGTTGAAACGGTTGGTGGAATTAAAGGCGCCCGGTGTGATTATTCGTAACGAGATGCGGATGTTGCAGGAGGCCGTGGATGCCCTCTTTGATAATGGGCGGAGGGGGCGGACGATTCGTGGGGCCAATAAACGAGCCTTGAAGTCCCTCAGCGACATGCTCAAAGGCAAGCAAGGCCGGTTCCGTCAAAATCTCCTGGGAAAACGGGTCGACTATTCGGGTCGGTCGGTCATCGTGGTGGGCCCGGAACTGAAGTTGAATCAATGCGGGTTGCCTAAAAAAATGGCGTTGGAGTTATTCAAGCCGTTCATCTTTCACAAGTTGGAAGAACGTGGCGCGGCGACCACCATTAAAAGCGCCAAGCGTCTGGTGGAAAAGGAGCGACCCGAGGTCTGGGACGTGTTGGACGAAGTGATTCGAGAACACCCCGTGATTTTGAATCGTGCTCCTACGCTTCATCGCTTGGGCATGCAGGCGTTTGATCCCGTGTTGGTTGAAGGCAAAGCCATTCGCTTGCATCCCCTGGTCTGCGCGGCGTTTAACGCGGACTTCGACGGCGATCAGATGGCCGTTCACGTTCCTCTGACGGTTGAAGCGCAAATTGAAGCTCGCGTCTTGATGATGTCCATCAACAACGTCCTGTCGCCGGCGAACGGCCGTCCGCTTGCGATCCCCTCACAAGACATGGTCCTGGGTTGTTATTGGTTGACGCAGGAACGGCCGGGCGCCAAAGGTGAAGGCAAAACATTGTCTTCGTTTGAAGAGGTGCGTATTGCGTATGATGCGGGACAACTGGATGAGCAAGCCAAGGTCAAAGTGCGAATCAATGGGGAATTAGTCGAAACGACCGTCGGACGGGTGTTGTTTGGGGAAATTCTTCCTGCATCCATTGACTTTGCCCACGTCAATCAGGTCATGACCAAAAAAGAAATGACCAAGCTGATTGACGTGGTGTATCGGACGGCCGGTTTACTTGACGCGGTCAAGATGCTTGATAAACTGAAGGACATGGGGTTCTACTATGCCACCAAGGCGGGGGTCTCCATCTGCATTGACAACATGCACATCCCCAGTAAGAAGACGGTGTTGCTGGGTGACGCGCACAATGACGTATCGGAGGTAGAGAAGCAGTACAGCGAGGGGCTGATCACGAACGGTGAGCGCTACAACAAGGTTATTGACATTTGGGCACACGTGAGCGAGCAGGTGGCCAATGAGATGATGAAAGAAATCAAGGCCGGCGGCGGTCAAGGACCGGAGGATACCTTGAATCCCATCTTTATGATGGCCGACTCGGGCGCGAGAGGGAGTTCACAGCAAATTCGGCAGTTGGGCGGGATGCGTGGATTAATGGCGAAGCCGTCCGGTGAGATTATTGAGACACCCATCACGGCGAACTTCCGGGAAGGCTTGACGGTCCTTCAATATTTTATCTCGACGCACGGAGCACGAAAAGGCTTGGCCGATACGGCACTGAAAACTGCAAATTCCGGGTATCTGACCAGGCGGCTGGTCGATATTTCGCAAGACGTCATCGTGAGTGAAAACGATTGCAACACGACGGATGGGATTGATGTCTCCGCCTTGGTTGAAGGCGGTGAAGTGATCCAGCCTATAGAAGAACGGATTTTAGGTCGGATTGCCGCGGAAGATATTCTTGATCCTTTAACCAATGACGTGATCGTGGCCGCGAACGAAGAATTAGACGAAGCTCGCGTGAAGGCGGTGGTTGAAGCAGGCATTGACCACGTCCGCATTCGGTCGGTGTTGGCTTGTCAGTCGCGGTGGGGCGTGTGCGTGAGGTGTTATGGCCGGGATCTCGCCAAAGGAAAGTTGATCGAATTGGGTGAGCCGGTCGGAGTGATCGCCGCGCAATCCATTGGTGAGCCTGGCACTCAATTAACCATGCGGACTTTCCACATCGGCGGGACCGCCAGTAAAGTCGTGGAGCAAAGCGTGGTCGAATCCCGCCATGACGGAGTGTTGAAATACCTCAGTTTTGACGCCAAGAGAAACTCGGATTTTCATAATAGCAAGATGGCTGTGAAGAATAAGCAAGGCGAATGGGTGGTCATGAATCGAAACGCAAAGATCGCCGTCTATGATGATTCCGGCCGGGAACGGGAAAAATATCCAGTCGTCTATGGCGCCAAAATTAAAGCAAGAGACGGTGCCCGGGTGACGGTGGGGCAGAAACTCGTTGAGTGGGACCCCTATTCGTTGACCATTCTGACGGAGGTTGGTGGGAAAATCGCCTATGGTGATATCGTGGCGGCAACGGACAGCAGAGCATCAGAAGGCGTCACCATGAAGGAAGAGGTCGACGAAATCACGGGCCTGTCCCGGAAGGTGGTCATTGAGCAAGCCGGCACCAATCTTCGCCCCAGAATTTCTATCAAGGATGAGGGAGGGCGGACTGCGAAATTACCAGGATCCGGAGCGCTGGCCCGCTATCTCCTGCCCGTTGGCGCGCACATAGAGGTGGAAAAAGGTGGGATCGTCCATCCCGGGGACATCTTAGCGAAAATTCCTCGAGAGACCACGAAAACTAAAGATATTACAGGTGGGTTGCCAAGGGTGGCAGAGCTGTTTGAGGCCAGAAAGCCGAAGGAGCAAGCGGTTATCAGTGAAATTGATGGAGAGATCTCCTTTGGTGGATTTGTCAAGGGCATGCGAAAGGTGGTCGTTGACAACAAGATGGGAGACGATGAGGGACTGAAAGAATACTTCATTCCTCGAGGCAAGCACGTCAACGTGCATGAAGGGGATTGGGTGCGTGCCGGTGAACCTTTAATGGATGGGTCGGCGAATCCTCATGATATTCTGAACGTGCTGGGTCCCAGGGAATTGCAACGTTACCTCGTGAATCAGGTTCAAGAAGTGTATCGATTGCAGGGGGTGTCGATCAGCGACAAGCACATTGAAATTATTGCTCGGCAGATGTTGAAAAAAATTCGCATTGAAGACCCTGGGGATACCAACTTTTTGCCAGGAGCCCAAGTTGGAAAATTTGCGTTCTCCAATGAAAATCACCGGGTCCTCACCGAAGGAGGCAAGCCGGCGATTGGCAAGCCGGTCCTCTTGGGTATTACCAAAGCTTCATTGAGTACGGACAGCTTTATTTCAGGGGCATCCTTCCAAGAGACCACGCGCGTGCTGACGGAAGCCGCGATCAATGGCCAGCTTGATGATTTACGAGGACTCAAAGAAAACGTCATTGTGGGTCGTTTGATCCCGGCGGGAACGGGATTCTCCTACTACCGTGAAACCTTTGTGCCGACGCCTCAGGAGGATTTACTCGAAGTCGGATTTGACAATGGCGGGGCTGAAGTCGAGCAAGGAAAAGAGTTGGAGGGGCAATTCACGTGACGAGTGTGGAAGACGTCATGGATTGCCTTGACAGAAAAATTCGTCTTCAATACAATCGTTCGGTTGTCCGCGTGTTGTACGTTTTCAATAGACGAACGGGAAGGAACAGTTAGGCGATGCCGACGGTCAATCAACTCGTGAGAAAAGGTCGAACGGCTCCAAAAGTCACGAGTAATAGTCCGGCGCTGAATCGTTGTCCTCAACGGCGTGGGGTGTGTTTGCGCGTGTATACCACGACCCCGAAAAAGCCAAATTCGGCGTTACGGAAAGTGGCTCGTGTGCGTTTGACAACCGGGGTAGAGGTGACCACGTATATTCCGGGCATGGGGCATAATTTACAAGAGCATTCCATTGTTCTGGTTCGGGGTGGTCGGGTGAAGGATCTGCCCGGGGTGCGGTATCATTTGGTCCGCGGAACACTTGACGCCGTGGGAGTGGCCAATCGAAAACAGGGCCGTTCCAAGTATGGAGCTAAGAAACCGAAATAAAGAATCATGTATCCGATGGAGAAGGTGGCTTAAAACATGTCTCGTGGTCGCGGAGCCGGAGTCAGAACGCATCCAGCCGATTCAAAATATCGGGATCACTTGGTGGGAAAGTTTGTCAATATCCTGATGACCAGAGGCAAAAAAAGTACTGCGCAGCGTGTGTGTTATGGGGCATTTGATGTGATTCACGGGAAGACCGGCAGCGATCCTTTGAAGGTCTTCCATTCCGCTCTTGGCAACGTCAAGCCAATGGTGGAAGTCAAGTCAAGACGGGTAGGTGGTGCGTCATATCAGGTGCCCGTCGAAATTCGACCAGTCAGACAGGTGGCCTTGGCCTTTCGATGGATTAAGAAAAGTGCGCGGGCTCGAACCGGCAAGAGTATGCAAGAAAAGCTTGCCGCCGAGTTACTTGATGCTGCCAGTAACACGGGGGCTGCGGTCAAGAAACGAGACGAGACGCACAGAATGGCAGAGGCAAATCGTGCGTTTGCACATTACCGTTGGTAACGGTTTCTGTTGCTGTAGTCGAACCACTCTGCACACGTCGGGTTTTTGTTTTTCTCAATCGGCGTCCTGAGCGACGTTGTTCTGATTGAGAAGGGGTGGACGGACTACAGCATTGTTGTGTTTGGAGGAAGGGTGACAAAGGAATATCCATTAGAGCGGACGCGCAATATCGGCATCATGGCCCATATTGACGCGGGTAAAACCACGACGACCGAACGCATCCTGTTTTATACCGGCGTTTCGCATCGGATGGGAGAAGTCCACGAAGGCGCGGCTCAAATGGATTGGATGGAACAGGAACGTGAGCGAGGGATTACCATTACGTCTGCCGCGACAACCTGTTTCTGGAAAGATCACCGCATTAATATCATCGATACACCCGGGCACGTGGACTTTACGGTGGAAGTCGAACGGTCTCTTCGCGTGTTGGATGGAGCCGTGGCCGTGTTTGATTCGGTGCAAGGGGTCGAACCGCAAACCGAAACGGTTTGGCGTCAGGCCGATAAATATCGCGTTCCTCGAATTACCTTTCTAAATAAGATGGATCGAGTGGGCGCCGATTTTCTGGGGAGCATTCAGACCATTGTCGATCGCTTGGGGGCAACCCCGGTTCCCGTGCAACTGCCCATTGGAAAAGAAGCGGATTTTCGAGGAGTGGTGGATCTCGTCGTGATGAAGTCGTACCTCTTTGACGACGAAACCTTAGGTGCCAGTTTCGTGGTTGAGGATATTTCGCCTGACCTGTTACCCCTGGCTCAGGAATATCGAGACCACATGTTGGAAGCCGTCGCGGAATTTGATGAAATTGTTCTTGAGCAATACCTGAACGGTGACTCGCTCAAACCGGATGAAATCAAGCGTGCGATCCGTGCGGGGACCAATCGCCTGAAAGTGACGCCGGTCCTCTGCGGGTCGGCCTTTAAGAATAAAGGAGTCCAGCCGTTGCTTGACGCCGTGGTGGAGTATTTGCCGTCGCCGTTGGACGTGCCTGAAGTGGAGGGAGTGGATCCGGTGAACGGCAATCCCTTGACCCGTAAGGCCAATGAGCAAGAGACGTTTTCGGCGTTAGCTTTTAAGATCTTGACGGATCCCTTTGCCGGGCAGCTCACGTATTTCCGCGTGTATTCCGGGAGATTAGAAACGGGCTCGTACGTGTATAACGTCACCCAGGGGAAGCGCGAGCGGATCGGCCGTTTGCTCAAAATGCACGCGAATAAACGTGAAGATATCGACATCGTATATTCGGGGGATATCGCGGCCGCGGTTGGAATGAAAGGCACGAGAACGGGTGATACCTTAGCCGATGAAAAGCATCAAATCTTGTTAGAGGTGATTAAATTTCCAGAACCGGTCATTTCCATGGCGGTAGAACCCAAGACCAAACAGGATCTTGAGAAACTTGGTTTTTCTTTAGAAAAACTGGCTCAAGAGGACCCGTCCTTTCACGTTCGGAGTGACGAGGAAACCGCTCAAACCATCATTTCGGGAATGGGGGAATTACATCTGGAAATTATTGTTGATCGGCTGGTCAGGGAATTTAAGGTTCAGGCCAACGTCGGAAAACCTGAGGTTGCGTATCGGGAGACGATTCGCAAGAAGGGAGAAGCCGAGGGAAAATATATCAAGCAATCGGGTGGTCGAGGGCAGTACGGGCACGTGGTGTTAACGGTTGAGCCGTCTGAACCCGGTGCGGGTCTGGAGTTCGTCAACAAGATCGTCGGCGGCACGATTCCGCGTGAATATATCCCCGCAGTACAGAAGGGGGTGCAGGGGCGTATGGAGTCCGGCGTGATGGCGGGATATCCGATGCGGGATATTCGAGTCACATTGTTTGATGGTTCGTTTCATGAGGTCGATTCAAGTGAAATGGCCTTCAAAATCGCTGCGTCCATGGCCTTTGAACAGGCCTGTCACAAAGCCAACCCCATTCTGCTTGAGCCGGTGATGAAAGTGGAGGTTCTGGTTCCGCAGGACTTTATGGGTGACGTCATTGGGGATTTGAATTCTCGACGTGGAAAAGTTCATGGAATCAAAGCGAGAGCCGGGTCGCAGGCCGTGGAGTCCACGGTCCCCTTGGGCGAAATGTTTGGGTATGCTACGGGCCTTCGCTCCAAAACTCAAGGCAGGGCCACACATTCGATGGAATTTGATAATTACCATCCGGTTCCGAAACAACTGGCTGATCAGATTATCAGCAAACAACGTGGAGAATAACGTTCTCCGTTTTATTTGGAAAGATAAGAAAGCGACAGGTTTTATATTGTTTCTTTCTCGGTGAGTCTCAAAAGATTCGCATTGAAAGAGGGAGGGGGCGATGGCGAAGGCGCGATTTGAGCGGAAGAAGCCGCATTTGAACGTGGGGACGATTGGGCACGTGGATCATGGGAAGACGACGCTGACGTCGGCGTTGACGAAGGTGATGGGGGAGCAGGGGATGGCGCGGTTTGTGAGTTATGACGAGGTGGCGAAGGCGAGTGAGTCGCAGGGGCGGCGGGATCCGACGAAGATTCTGACGATCGCGATTTCGCACGTGGAATATGAGACGGCGGAGCGGCACTACGCGCACGTGGACTGTCCGGGGCACGCGGACTACGTGAAGAACATGATTACGGGGGCGGCGCAGATGGACGGGGCGATGTTGGTAGTGTCGGCGGCGGACGGGCCGATGCCGCAGACGCGGGAACATATCTTATTGGCGCGGCAGGTGGGGGTGCCGTACATTGTGGTGTTTTTGAACAAGGCGGACAAAGTGGACGATGCGGAGTTGGTGGAGTTGGTGGAGTTAGAGGTGCGGGAGTTGCTGACGAAGTATCAATTTCCGGGGGAAGAGGTGCCGGTGATCGTGGGGTCGGCGACGAAGGCGATTGAGGGAGACGAGAGTGCGATCGGGGTGGCGGCGATTCAGGAGTTATTGGGGGCGGTGGATCGGTACATTCCGACGCCGGCGCGGGCGATCGACAAGCCGTTTTTGATGCCGATCGAGGACGTGTTTACGATCAGTGGGCGGGGGACGGTGGTGACGGGGCGAGTGGAGCGGGGGCGGGTGCGCGTGGGAGATGAGATTGAGTTAGTGGGGTTAGGGGAGACGCGGCGGACGGTGGTGACGGGAGTGGAGATGTTTCGGAAGGTCTTGGACGAGGGGCAGGCGGGGGATAACATTGGGGCGTTGTTGCGGGGGACGAAGAAGGAAGAAGTAGAGCGGGGGATGGTGTTGGCGCAGCCGAAGAGCATTACGCCGCATACGCGGTTTCGGGCGGAGGTGTACGTGTTGACGAAAGAGGAGGGGGGACGGCACACGCCGTTTTTCAATGGGTATCGGCCGCAGTTTTACTTTCGGACGACGGACGTGACGGGGGTGGTAGCGTTAGGGGAGGGAGTGGAGATGGTGATGCCGGGGGACAACACGACGTTTACGGGGACGTTGATTGCGCCGATTGCGATGGAGCAGGGGGTGCGGTTTGCGGTGCGGGAAGGGGGGCGGACGGTAGGGGCGGGCGTGGTGACGGAGATTCTGGAGTAGGGACGGCGGGGCAGCCGAGCCAGACGGCTCCCCCGCTTGCTGAAGGAGAAATTCAGTGGTTGTCAGTGTAGATCAACGCATTCGCATTCGATTGAAGGGCTTTGATTACCGGATTCTCGATCAATCGGTGCGGGAAATTGTGGACACCGTGAAACAGACGGGCGCGCGCGTTGTCGGGCCTATTCCTCTTCCCACCCGTATTGAGAAATTTACTATTCAACGATCTACTCATGCTGATAAGAAGTCCCGCGAACAGTTTGAAATCCGTACCCACAAACGGCTGTTGGATATTCTCGACCCCACTCCAGAAACAATGGATGCCTTGATGAAGTTAAATCTGGCCGCTGGAGTTGACGTTGAAATCAAGCTGTAGGATGACGTCGTTCATGAAACTTGCAGGGTGAAAGGTTCACATGAGTAGCGGATTGATAGGGAAGAAATTGGGAATGACGCAGATTTACGATGAGCATCGTCGTCTCCATCCCGTGACCGTTATCGAAGCCGGTCCTTGTTACGTGACTGCCGTCCGGACCAAGGAACGTCATGGATACGAGGCCGTGCAGCTTGGTTACGTCGAAGTGCCCGAGCGGAAACTCACCAAAGCTGAAGCTGGGCATCTTCGTTCTGCCGGTTCTGAAAAGCTTTTTAAGTATTTGCGCGAGTTTCGTGATATGCCGGATCCCGCGGTGGGGGATGCCGTGACCGTAGGCCTGTTTGAAAAAGGTGATCTGGTTCATGTGCAAGGTACCTCCAAAGGCAAGGGGTTTCAGGGCGTCATGAAACGGCATAATTACGCTGGCGGGCCTGCCAGTCACGGTTCGATGTTTCATCGTGCTCCGGGGTCCATTGGAAGCAGCTCGTATCCCTCTCGTGTTTTGAAGAATAAGTCGCTTCCCGGGCAGATGGGGAATGAGCGGGTCACGGTCAAAGGGTTGCAGGTGATGGAAATTCGATCAGAGGAAAACCTGGTTCTTATTTTCGGATCTGTTCCCGGTCCCGTGGGTGGATTGGTTCTGATCCGTAAAGCAGGAAAATCGTAGGGGATTATGGCCTTCATAGAAGTCGTGGACCAACAGAAACAATCCGTGGGAGCCGTTGAGGTAAGTGATCAAGTCTTTGCAGTGGAACCGCACGGGTCTCTGGTACATTCAGCCGTGGTGATGCAGCGCGCCTCTCTCCGTCAGGGGACGGCCAGTACGAAAAGCCGTGGGGAGGTGAGTGGGACTGGGAAGAAACCGTGGAAGCAAAAACACACCGGGCGTGCTCGAGTCGGTTCGAATCGATCTCCTGTATGGCGTCATGGAGGAACGGTTTTTGGGCCTCGGCCACGAACGTATCAGTCCGCCATGTCCAAAAAAATGTATCGAAAGGCCATGCAAAGTGCATTGTCCGCAAAGAAGGCGGCGGGCGATCTCGTGATTCTGTCGGAACTGTCGTTTCCTGAACCAAAGACCAAGTGGATGGCACGGGCCATCAGTCAATTGGGGTTGACCGGCACGGTCCTTTTCGTCGTGGGTCAAGACAGTCACGCGGTCTTACGCGCGACTCGGAATTTGGCTCGGGCAAAGGCCGTCTCGCCCCACGAACTCAACGTGTACGACGTGCTTCGATATCACACGCTCGTGGTGTTGAAAGATGAAGTGGCTACGCTTCAGGAGTTATGGTCATGAAGTGCGATCCGTTTGACGTTCTAATCAGACCGTTGTTGACCGAAAAAATTACGGGGCTTCAGGACCGTGCCAACCGCGTTGCGTTTGTCGTGAAACATGACGTGAATCGTATCGAGATCCGTCGGGCCGTCGAGTCGGCGCTCAACGTGAAAGTCAAGTCCGTGAACGTCATGAAGGTGATGGGCAAGAAGAAGCGACAAGGTCGATATCTGGGAAAGCGGCCGGATTGGAAGAAGGCCATCGTGACCCTCCATGAAGGAGAAAAACTGGAGTTGTATGAAAGTGCGTAGGTGCTTGCGTTTGGACACTTTGTGTAATCTCTTACAGGAGAAAAGGGAGAGAGCAGGCGATGCCCATTAAGCCGTATCGGCCGACCTCCCCTGGTCGGCGGGGAATGACGTTCCTTAAGGACGACGTGTTGTCGAAGGAGCGGCCTGAAAAAAGTTTGACGATCTCTCTGGTTCACTCCGGTGGTCGGAATGATCAGGGGCGGGTGACGAGTCGGTTTCGTGGAGGGGGGCATAAGCGCCTGTACCGCGTTATTGACTTTAAACGAAATAAAGTCGGCGTGCCTGGAAAAGTGGTGCGGATCGAATACGATCCCAATCGATCGGCTCGAATTGCGTTGATTGCCTGCGTCGATGGGGAGAAACGGTACATTCTGTGCCCGGTGGGCTTGTCGGTGGGAGACATCGTTCAGGATGGCCTTGGGTCGGATATTCGTCCTGGAAATGCCCTTCCGTTGTCTTCGATCCCTCTTGGAACCATCATTCATAATATTGAACTCAAGCAGGGAAAAGGGGGGCAATTGGCGCGGAGTGCCGGGGCCGCGGCTCAGGTGATGGGACGAGAAGGGTCGTATGTTCAGGTTCGATTGGCTTCCGGCGAGATGCGTCGGATTCTCGGGACGTGTATGGCGACCGTGGGACAAGTCGGGAATCTTGATCACGAGAAGGTCGCAGTTGGGAAAGCCGGGCGTTCCAGGTGGATGGGGAGGCGCCCACACGTTCGAGGGGTGGTGATGAATCCCGTTGATCATCCTCATGGCGGTGGTGAAGGCAAATCCGGTCAAGGCAATCCCCATCCGGTCTCTCCATGGGGTGTACCCACCAAAGGATTTAAGACTCGGAAGAAGAAGAAAGCGTCCTCGCGGTTCATTATTTCTCGACGGACGAAATAGGAATAACGAACGGAAACCGACTATGCCGCGTTCAATTCGTAAAGGGCCGTTTATCGACTCGCACCTTATGGAAAAGATTGAGAAGATGAACCAGTCTCGTGACCGGAAATTGATTAAGACTTGGTCGCGTCGATCAACGGTGATTCCAGAAATGATCGGGCATACGTTTGCCGTGCATAATGGAAAGAAATTTATCCCGGTCTACGTGACGGAAAATATGGTGGGACATAAGCTCGGAGAGTTTGCTCCTACTCGGTTTTTTAAGGGGCATGGTGCCGCCAAAACGGAAAAAGCCGTTCCATTAAAGTAAGAATGGTCAACGAACGAGGACAAGCCATGGCTGAAGCAAAGGCGGTATTGAGATACGTCAGAATGACGCCGAGGAAAGTGCGAATGGTGGTTGATTTAATTCGCGGGCGTGCGGTGCCTGAGGCGTTGGCGATGCTCAAATACTTGCCGAGAGCCGCGGCCCCGGTCGTGGAAAAGGTGTTGAAGTCTGCCGTTGCGAATGCCGAACAAAAGGAGTTGGGGGATGCCGAGTCGTTGAGAATCGCAAAGGCCTATGTGGATGGCGGCCCTGTCTTAAAGCGATTCCTGGCCAGATCCATGGGGCGGGCAAGCCCCATTCATAAGCGAACGAGTCACGTGACTATCGTGGTTTCCCAGATGAGTGGAGACGTCGAACCGGAGCGAGTTCGTTCAGTTGGTGTAGCGAGGTAAACAGGGATTATGGGGCAAAAAACGCATCCGTATGGTTTTCGACTTGGTTATACCCGGACCTGGAATTCTCGATGGTACGCCAAGAAAGATTTTGTGAAATTGTTGCACGAGGACGTGGAAATTCGGAGAACCGTCAAATCTCGTTTATATCATGCCGGCATTTCACGAGTTGAACTTGAACGTTCCGGGAATCAGGTCAAAGTCATCATTTATACGGCACGCCCGGGCATTATTATCGGAAGAAAGGGCGCGGAAGTTGATAAGTTAAAGGGTTCGTTAGAGCAACGATACGGTCGAAAGGTCTACGTGACCGTCAAGGAAATTAAGAAACCGGAATTGGATGCTCAACTGGTCGCCGAAAATATCGCCTTGCAGTTGGAGAAGCGCGTTTCCTTCCGTCGTGCCATGAAAAGAAGCGTAGCGTCGGCCCTTCGCTTGGGCGCCCAAGGCGTTCGGGTATCGTGTGCAGGCAGGTTGGGTGGGAATGAAATCGCTAGAACCGAATGGTATCGGGAAGGTCGTGTCCCGCTTCATACTCTGCGGGCTGACGTAGATTACGGGTTTGCCGAATCCCATACGACCATGGGCATCATTGGGGTGAAGGCTTGGATTTATAAGGGTGACGCCGAATTGCCGTCCGTGACCAAAGAAGAGTCGTCTTTGAGCGTCCTATAGCAGGATTGGGAATTGGCAGGACTCACGTCCCTTTTCGTCTTGATTGTGTATTCAGAACGTCTGGTGTGACCAAAACATGTTAGCCCCTAAAAAAGTCAAATTTCGAAAAATGCAGAAAGGCCGTATGTATGGGAAGGCTTACCGGGGCAGTGACGTTTCGTTCGGGCAATTTGGGCTCAAAGTGCTTGAGCCCGGGCGGATTACGGCGAGGCAAATCGAGGCGGCACGGATTGCGATGACGCGCCACGTGAAGCGCGGAGGCAGAATCTGGACGCGAATTTTCCCTGATAAACCGATTACCAAAAAGCCGGCAGAAGTGCGAATGGGAAAAGGAAAAGGCAGTCCGGAATTTTGGGTTGCGGTGGTCAAGCCTGGTCGAATTCTCTATGAAATGGATGATGTTTCGAGAAGCGTCGCTGAAGAGGCGTTTCGTTTGGCCGGCCATAAGCTGCCGTTGGCGACCAAATTCGTCGTGCGAGGCGAGTATTCGGTCTGAGGCGTGATGATGGACGTCAAAGCATTCCAGAGCATGGAAGTCGAAGAGTTGGTCGCGCGGGTGCATGAGTTGAAACAAGAACTGTTTCATCTTCGGTGTCAACTCGCTCTTGGTCGCATCGAAAATCCAATGAGAATTCGACAAACGAGAAAAAACGTGGCCAGAGCCAAGACCGTTCTTCGAGAAAAACAATCCATTGAACGTTCAAAAGAAAACCTTTAGGTATGGCGAATGATGGGCAATAACCACAAACGACGGCGCGTATCGTATGGACGAGTGATTAGCGACAAAATGAACAAAACCGTGGTCGTTGCCGTGACGCGGCTGGTGCCTCATCCCTTGTACGGAAAAGTGGTGCGACGGTTGACCAGACTCAAGGCCCATGATGAACACAATGCGTCTCGTATCGGCGACCAGGTGAAAATCGTGGAGACGAGACCGATCAGTAAAGATAAACATTGGCGGATTGCTGCCATTGTCGCCCGAGGTGAGTCGAGTCCATCGTCATAATCCTGAGAGTCCCTGCTCGAGGCAGGGGTGAAGTGCTGACGAACGATGATTCAAAATTATAGCTGTCTCGACGTTGCGGATAATTCCGGCGCGAAAAGCGTTCGGTGTTTTCACGTCCTTGGGGGCACTCGCCGACGATATGCCGGGATTGGCGACATCGTGGTCGTGTCGGTGCGAGAGGCGATCCCCAAAGGATCAGTCAAAAAGGGAGACGTCGTGAAAGCAGTGATCGTTCGCACCAGAAAAAGCCGGCGTCGTGAGGATGGATCCTATATTCGATTTGATCGTAATGCTTGCGTGTTGGTGAATAATCAAGGCGAACCGGTTGGCACGAGGATTTTCGGCCCCGTGGCTCGAGAATTGCGAAAAAAGAAGTTTATGAAAATCGTTTCCCTTGCTCCTGAGGTGTTATAGCGTTTATGGCGTTCCGAACCTCAAATTCAGGCTCCGTCGTTGCCAAATCTCGCATTCGGAAGGGTGATACCGTGATGGTGATCTCTGGGCGGGAAAAAGGGAAAGTGGGTAAAGTTTTGCACGTCAATTCACGAGCGGGTCGAGTGACCGTAGAAAAACTCAATATCATTAAGCGGCACACGAAACCTTCTCAAAAAGTCCGACAGGGTGGGATCGTCGAGAAGGAAGCGCCGCTGGACGTATCGAACGTCATGGTGTACTCCCATTCATTGGGGAAACCATCTCGAGTCATCATGAAAACCTTGGATGACGGGCGTCGCGTTCGAGTTTTACAGAAGAATACGGACGACGTGTTGGATAAAGTGTAATGGGTAAAAAGAAAACAGCGGAACAACCTGACAAAAAGAAGCCGTCGTCGAACGGAGGCCGTCCGCCCAGATTGAAGGAACTCTATCGGAATGAGATCGTCCGGAAAATGATGAAAGAATTTTCGTATTCCAACCCGATGCAAGTGCCTCGTTTGGAACGGGTGGTCATTAACGTGGGAATGGGAGAAGCCATTCAAAACGTCAAGCTGTTGGATAGTGTCGTGGCTGAGTTGGCGTTGATCACGGGGCAGAAGCCGGTGGTGACCCGGGCCAAGAAAGCCATCGCCGGATTTAAGGTGCGGCAAGGCATGCCGATCGGCGCCAAAGTGTCGCTTCGCGGTCCCCGGATGTATGAGTTTCTTGACCGGTTACTGAATATTGGATTGCCGCGCATTCGAGACTTTCGTGGCGTGTCGCCTAAGGCCTTTGACGGCCGTGGAAACTTTACGCTCGGATTAAAGGAACAATTGACCTTTCCGGAAATCAAATATGACGACGTGGCATCGATTCACGGGATGGATATTACGATCGTGACGAGTGCTCAACGAAATGACGAGGCCAAATCCTTGTTGGCTCATTTGGGGATGCCGTTTCGTTGACGTTGTAACCCGCAGTGATTGACAGGGAGACTCTTGTGGCAAGAAAAGCATTACGGAACAAAGCCGCGGCGGAACCGAAGTTTCCCGTCCGCCGGTATCATCGATGCCCGCTCTGCGGTCGAGTGCGGGCCTTTTTACGACGGTTCCACATGTGTCGGATTTGTTTTCGCCTGCACAGTCTGCGTGGGGACATTCCCGGGGTCACAAAATCAAGCTGGTAACAACCAATTTCTCAGTGAGATAACGCTATGGCCATGACGGATCCAATTGCTGACCTTTTCATTCGAATCATGAATGCTCTGCGACGCGGTCATTCTGCCGTCAACGTTCCTACTTCCAAACTGAAAGCCCATATTCTGTCTGTGTTTAAGGCCGAAGGATTTATTCAAGATTGGGCGTCTGCCACGGTTGATGGGCATCCGGTCCTTCACGTGGAGTTGCGGTATGTCCCCGGAAGGGAAAAGAAACCCGGCATTGAAGGAATCAAGCGGATCAGCAAGCCTGGCAAGCGGGTCTATGTCGGGACCTCGTCCATCCCTCGCGTGATGGGAGGGTTAGGCGTCGCGATTCTCTCTACGTCCAAAGGGGTCATGACTGATCGGCAAGCACGACACAGCGGAATAGGCGGGGAAGTCTTGTGCCACGTGTGGTAACGTCGGGATGTCCCGACGTGTTGAGTATTTAGGGTCACATCAGCGATGTCGAGAATCGGGATCAAACCAGTTGCTCTCACCTCCGGTGTAGAGGTGAACGTTGAAGATCGTCACGTGTCCGTGAAAGGGGCATTAGGCCAACTGGGCTGGGATCTTGTTGATGGGATTGACGTTGACGTGAAGGACGGGGCAGTTCACGTGGGACGACGAGGGAATTCGTCTCGTATGAAGGCCTTGCATGGGTTGACCCGCGTTGAGCTTTTTAACTTGGTTCAAGGGGTGACGAAGGGATTTGAGCGAACGTTGGAATTGACCGGCGTCGGGTATCGGGCCCAGGTGCAAGGCCAATCGCTGACCTTGAACGTCGGGTTTTCGCATCCCGTGGTCTTGTCGATTCCACCAAGCGTGCAAGTCTCGGTCGATAAGCAAACTGTGGTCTCCGTCAAAGGCATTGATAAGCGTTTGGTCAGCCAAGTCGCTGCCAATATTCGAAGCGTGCGTCCACCCGATGTCTATAAACAGAAGGGGATCAAATATGCCGGTGAACGCTTGCTGAAAAAAGCCGGCAAGGCGGGCAAGAAGTAGGGCACGAACATGAATCAACGGACAAGACAACGGCGATTTGAGCGGCGAAAAGCCCGCGTCAGAAAAAAAATTCAGGGCACGCCCGCTCAGCCGAGGCTGACGGTGTTTCGAAGTAATGCGCATATTTACGCGCAGGTCATTGATGATATCGCAGGTCGAACCCTTGCGGCTGCCTCATCCACGGACTCCAGTCTTCGTGAAACCTTGACGTCCGGTTCGTCAAAGGCGGCGGCACAGGCCGTGGGGAGACTCTTAGGCGAACGAGCCAAGTCGGCTCAGGTAACCACCGTGGTGTTTGACCGAAATGGACAACTGTATCATGGTCGTCTGCAAGCCTTGGCAGACGCTTCCCGTGAAGCGGGACTGATTTTTTGACCGGGGAGGGACGGGATTTGGCGCGAGTAAATTCGGAAGAATTGAACCTCAAGGATAAATTGGTTTCCATTAACCGCGTCGCGAAAGTCGTCAAAGGAGGGAAACGTTTTTCCTTCAGTGCGTTAGTCGTGGTAGGAAATGGACAGGGATGGGTCGGGATTGGTAAGGGAAAGGCCACGGAGGTGCCGCCGGCCATTGCCAAAGCCGTCGGCCGGGCCAAAAAGCAACTGATCCAGGTTCCGTTGAAAAACGGTAGTATTCCACACGACGTGCATGGGTACTTTTGCGGAGAGCACGTGTTGATGAAGCCGGCAAAAGAGGGCACGGGAATCATTGCCGGTGGGGCCGTCCGAGCAATTTTAGAGGTCTTGGGGGCTCACAACATTATTGCGAAAACGCTCGGCCGTGGAAATCCCTACAACGTGGTGCAAGCCACGTTGGCCGGATTGTCCCAACTCAAAAACCCGAAAGACGTCAAGCAACTCCGTCGAGTGGAGAATGGGACGTCGCTCTAACCGTGCAAGGCAGGTATCGTGACTCACTCCAAACACACGGAACACGTTTCCATTACCTTGAAACATAGTTCCATAGGCAGACCGTATAAGCAAAAACTCTATTTGCAGAGTCTGGGATTGCGAAAACTCCATCAAACCGTCACTCATCCACGAACGCCGCAAGTGCTGGGTTTGATTGAGAAGGTCAAGCATCTCGTCCAGGTGCGTTTCCAATGAATCTTCACCAATTGCAACCGGCACCAGGTTCCAAGAAAGCGAAGAAACGCTTGGGTCGTGGTCCGGGATCAGGTCGTGGAAAAACGGCAGGCAAAGGGCATAAGGGTATGCTGGCTCGTGCCGGACGAGCGAACGTCGCCGGCTTCGAAGGCGGACAGATGCCGTTGGCCAGACGATTGCCCAAGCGGGGATTCCATAATCCTTTTCGGGTCGAATACGTCGTGATCAACCTCGTCACGCTATCCGCCCTTGCCGATATGGGAACGATAACTCCACAAGTCTTATATGAGAAGAAGATTGTCAAGAAGCAGTCAAAACCCATAAAGATTCTCGGTGTCGGAGAGTTGAGCAAGCCCCTGGTGATTGAAGCACATAAGTTCAGTCAGTCGGCTCTTCAAAAAATCAACCAAGCGGGCGGACACGCCAAGGTCATCGGCCGTGCTTGAACGGCTCATTACGAGTTTCCAGAACATCCTCAAAATTCCGGAATTACGTAGCCGTGTCCTTTTTACGTTGGCGATGTTGGCGGTCTACCGGATTGGGGCTCACATTCCCACGCCGGGGATCAACAACGATGAATTGGCGAAGTTTTTATTGGATCGTGGTGGAGCCCTCATGGGCTTCCTCGATATTTTTTCCGGAGGTTCGCTATCAAGGCTGACGATTTTTGCGCTGGGCATTATGCCCTACATCAGTGCTTCGATTATTTTGCAATTGTTGACCGTGGTGATTCCACATTTATCGAAGCTGGCCAAGGAGGGTGAACGAGGAAGAAAGACGATTATCCAATATACCCGGTATGCAACCATTGGGATTGCGCTCGTGCAGGGGTTCGGGATTGCGTTGGGTCTTGAAGGCATGAATCAAGGCCAATACGTCTTGGAGTCTGGTTGGCCCTTTCGGCTCATGACCGTCATCACGTTAACCGCGGGTACCGCGTTCCTGATGTGGTTGGGGGAACAAATTACGGAGCGTGGAGTCGGCAACGGGATCTCTCTGATTATTTTTGCAGGCATCGTGGCGCGGCTTCCCAGCGCGGTGGTCCAAACTGTCGATTTGTACCGAGTGGGAGAGCTCAGTCTGCTCCTCCTGATCCTGTTGGGCGTGACCATGGTGGCGGTCGTCACCGCCATTGTGTTTTTAGAGAGCGGGAGACGAAAAGTTGCGGTTCAATACGCCAAACGGGTCATCGGGCGCAGGGTGTATGGAGGGCAGAGCACGCACATTCCGTTGAAAATCAATACAGCCGGCGTGATTCCGCCGATCTTTGCCTCCTCCATTATTGCGTTCCCGGCCACCATTACTTCATTTATTCAAGTGCCGTGGGTCCAATCTCTGGGAGCGCAATTAGCTCCCGGGTCGCTCATCTACACGTTGTTATACGTGGGACTTATTATTTTCTTCTGTTTTTTCTATACGGCGGTCGTGTTGAATCCGGTTGATATGGCGGACAACATGAAAAAGTATGGAGGATTTATTCCTGGCATTCGGCCGGGCCAGCGAACCGCGGATTATATTTACAAGGTGCTCACGCGGATCACGTTTGCCGGAGCCATCTACTTGGCGGTTGTCTGCGTCATTCCGGAATTATTGATCTATAAATTGAACGTTCCCTTTTATTTTGGGGGAACCTCATTGCTCATCGTCGTCGGAGTCGGGTTGGATACGGCCCAGCAAATTGAATCGCATATGTTGATGCGGAATTATGAAGGATTTTTGTCCAAGGGCCGCTTAAAGGGCCGAAGCGGATAACGCGAGATGCGATTGGTGTTTCTTGGGGCTCCCGGAGTGGGAAAAGGCACGCAGGCTGAAATGGCTTCAGCCAAACTGGCGATTTCGAAAATTTCCACGGGGGACTTATTACGTGACGGGGTGGCCAAGAAGACGTCCCTGGGTCTTGAAGCGAAACAGTACATGGATCAAGGAACTCTCGTGCCGGACGATGTGGTGATAAGGCTGGTGGAAGAAAAAATCGGGTCTGCAGAATGCGAAAAGGGATTTATTCTTGATGGATTTCCTCGGACCGTTCTCCAAGCGGATTCATTGTTGGGAATTCTTCAGAAGCATCGTTGGGATTTGGATCGGGTCATGTATTTCGTGCTGCCCCGTGATGAAGTCATCAGACGGTTGAGTGGACGACGAAGTTGTTCCAAGTGCCCCGCGGTCTATCACGTTGATTATGTTCCACCGCGGCGTGACGGAGTCTGTGACGAGTGTGGAGCGGTTCTCGTGCAACGGAGTGACGATAAAAAAGAAACGGTGGAATCACGACTCAGGGTGTATGAAGAGCAAACCTCTCCGCTGATTGCCTATTATAAAGAGAAGCGGTTACTTGCTGAATTAGACGGCACGGGTCGCGTCGAAGAGGTACAGGAGCGATTGCTCGCGTTATTGCCTAGGGCTTAATCTTTCATGATTATGCTCAAGACCGCGGAGGAAATTGATCTGATGGCGCAGGCCTCGAAGATTGTGGCGGCGGCGCATCAGGTGCTTCAACGGGAAGTTAGGCCTGGAGTCACTACGTTGTACTTGGACGAACTGGCGGAAACGTTTATTCGAGACCATGGAGGGATTCCCGCCTTCAAAGGGTATCGCAATTTTCCCCACACCTTGTGTGCCTCGGTGAATCACGAAGTGGTGCATGGCATTCCCTCTCACCGGGAATTGAAAGAGGGAGACATCATCGGACTCGACTTAGGGGCGATTGTGCAGGGCTTTTATGGCGATGGGGCCGTCACGGTCCCCGTTGGTCCAATTTCCGACCAAGTTGAAATCCTGCTCAAGGTGACGGAAGAGGCGATGTATAAGGGGATCGATCAAGCACGGGTGGGACATCGTCTGTCGGATATCGGGCATACGATTCAACGTCACGTGGAGGCTCATGGATTTTCGGTCGTGAGAGATTTTGTGGGTCATGGGATTGGCCGTCAACTTCATGAGGACCCGCAGGTGCCGAATTATGGACGTCCCGGTCAAGGCTCGCGTCTTCAGTTTGGAATGGTGTTGGCCATTGAGCCCATGGTGAATGTGGGGAGACCTCAGGTGAAGGTGTTGGAAGATCAATGGACGGCCGTGACCCAAGATGGTAGCCTGTCGGCGCACTTTGAACACACGATTGCCATCCAACCGGAGGGACCGCCAAAGATACTGACGACAGTGAAGGATCACTGAGCGTTCATTGACCGTGGGCGTGATTGAGGATTATGGCAAAAGAAGACGTGATTGAAGTGCAGGGAGTGGTCAGGGAGACCTTGCCCAATGCCATGTTCCGCGTTCAATTAGAGACTGGGCATAAAATTTTGGCACATATTTCAGGGAAGATGCGTATGCACTTTATTCGGATTCTTCCCGGTGATAGGGTGACCGTGGAATTGTCGCCGTATGATCTCACGAGGGGGAGAATTACGTACCGATTCAAATAAGGAAAGAGACACGGTTATGAAAGTCAAATCCTCCGTCAAACCCATTTGTTCGAAATGTGTCGTGTATCGACGACGGGGCGTTGTTCGCGTGCGATGCACCAATCCCCGGCATAAGCAACGACAAGGATAATGAAAGCGATGAATGCCTCGTCAATGCAGCTTGACGGCATGCGCGTGACGTGAAAAGGAGACCCCATGGCTCGGATCGCAGGCGTTGATCTTCCCGTTGGAAAACGAATTGACATCGGTTTGACCTATATTTACGGCATCGGACCCCGAAGTGCACAACGGATATTACAGAAAACGGGCATTGACGGTGCCGTGCGGGTCAAAGATCTTCTGGAAGGAGACATTGTCAAACTTCGTGAGACGATCGATACAGACTACATGGTGGAAGGAGATCTCCGGAAAGAAGTTACGCTCAGCATTAAACGTCTGGTCGACACGGGGACGTATCGAGGCCTTCGGCATCGTCGGGGGCTTCCCGTTCGCGGACAGCGTACCAAAACCAATTCACGAACGAGAAAAGGGAAACGGGCGTCGATCGGCCGGATCAAAAAATAACAGGACGGAGAGATGATGAGCGTGAAAAAGAGTCGAAAAAAAGAGAAAAAAGTCGTGCAAATGGGCATTGCCCACGTTCAAGCCTCATTCAACAATACGCTTGTGACCATTACGGATATGAGCGGCAATACGGTGTCCTGGTCAAGTGCCGGCGGATTAGGCTTCAAAGGATCCAGAAAAAGTACACCGTTTGCGGCGACACGCGCGGGTGAGGCGGCAGGACGGAAAGCCATGGAACAGGGTATGCGCCAAATTGACGTCTACGTCAACGGCCCGGGCTCTGGACGGGAGTCGGCCGTGCGTGCCTTGCAATCCGTCGGCTTACGCGTGAATTTGATTCGTGACGTGACCCCCATTCCTCATAATGGATGCCGTCCGCCTAAACGGCGAAGGGTGTAAGGGATTTTCAAGAAACGTTCAGACTCTTTGGGGCGCGAGAACTTCGGGGTCTGAAGCATTGGAAGTGAGAGGAGCAAGACGTGGCAAATTATCGTGGGCCAGTGTGTAGGATTTGTCGACGAGAGGGTGTCAAGCTGTTCCTCAAGGGGACACGCTGTATGACGGATAAATGTGCGATTGAACGGCGCAGTTATCCTCCCGGTCAACACGGACAATCTCGCAGTCGGGCGACGGATTACAGTATGCAGCTTCGCGAAAAGCAGAAATTACGCCGGATGTACGGCATTCAAGAGCGTCAGTTCCGGGGTATCTTCAAGCGAGCCGAGCGTCAAGCCGGCGTCACGGGTGAAAATCTGTTGGCCCTGCTTGAGCGACGTTTAGATAACGTCGTCTACCGGAGTGGGTTGGCGCTGTCGCGTAAGCAAGCCCGGCAATTCGTCACGCATGGCCATATTCTGGTCAACGGGAGAAAGACGGATATTCCATCGTATACCACTGGGGTCGGAGACGTGATTCAGGTCAGGCCGCGGAGCCTGGAATTACTGGCGATCAAAGCCGCGGTTGATGTGACGGAGAGCTGGCCGATGGTCACCTGGATCGATTGTGACCGTGCCGCCTTGAAAGGGACCATTCGGGCACTTCCCGCGAAGGATGATATCGGGGCGCCGGTCAATGAACAGGTGGTGGTTGAATTATATTCCCGATAACGGGTGAATAACGGGAAATCACGTAGAGGCTGAGTGTTCAGGCTGAGACAGATGAGGTGAAGGGGGCGCAATGAGCAAAGGGATCAAGGATTTTCAGTTGCCGATGCGGCTGGAGTTGGAAAAAGAAACAACTTCGCCCACCTATGGGAAATTTACGGCAGAGCCGTTTGAACGCGGATTCGGGACAACAATTGGCAACGCTCTTCGTCGCGTGTTGTTGTCATCGTTGACCGGTGCGGCCGTAACCTCCGTCAAAATAGAAGGGGCGTTTCATGAATTCTCCACGCTTCCTGGCGTGACCGAAGACATTACCATTATCATATTGAACGTCAAGAATCTGCGCCTCAAACTCCACACCGAGAGAGCCAAAGCGTTACGATTGAAGAAAAAGGGGCCGGGCCCGGTTTATGCGACCGACGTTCAACATGACGCCGAGGTGACGATTCTCAATCCTGATTTACACATTGCCACCTTAGACAAAAACGGCGTGCTCGACATGGAGTTAATTATTAAACCGGGACGAGGATACATTCCGGCTGACCGGAATAAGGAAGAAGGATTGCCCATTGGCGTGATTCCGGTCGATTCCATTTTTTCGCCGATCAAGCGAGTCAACTTTCACGTGGAAAATGCGCGCGTAGGGCGGATGACGGACTATGATAAATTGAATCTTGAGGTGTGGACGGATGGAAGCATCACGCCACAAGAAGCGGTGTCGTCGTCGGCTTCCATTCTGCGAGAGCATTTAGCCATTTGTATTCCCAGTGAAGACATGAAAGATGTGGAATCGGATTCCGCTCAGAGTGAAACGCAAACGGAGTTGAATAAACATCTGGCTCGAAGCGTGAATGAGCTGGAACTGTCCGTGCGTGCGGCGAATTGTCTCAAAAAGGCCAACATCCAAACCATTGAAGACCTCGTTCAGAAAACCGAAATGGAGATGCTGAAAACGAAAAACTTCGGAAAAAAATCTCTGAATGAAATCAAAGAAGTGTTGGCCGAAATGGGGTTGAGCTTAGGAAGCAAGCGGGAGAATGTTGGACAGACCAACAACTAACAAATGAGCGATTGATCGAGAGGGTGGGCCGTGCGTCATCGAAAAAATGGCAGACAATTGGGACGTAACACGAAACATCGACGTGCGATGTATCGGAATCTGGTAACCTCATTACTGGAACACGAACGTATTGAGACGACTGAGGCAAAAGCCAAAGAAATACGCGGCATGACCGAAAAAATGATTACGTTGGGGAAAGAAGGTTCTCTCCATGCTCGCAGGCGCGCCTTAAGTTTTATCCGTGAAAAAGACATCGTGTCCAAACTCTTCAGCGACGTTGCCGGGCGATTCAGCGGTCGTGCCGGTGGCTACGTCAGAATCATTCCAACGAGACGACGCCCGGGAGATGCCGCGGAACTGGTGGCGGTGGAGTTGATCCAACGCGACGTGGTGACGGCTGATGCGTCCGAATCTCCGGCGGAGGAAGACAACGCATCATAAGCGTTTCCCATTCTCGCCGCTGCGTTGCTCGCGCGCCTGCTCCTTCCTCGACCGTGAAGTTTACCAGAGGGAGCAAGTGTGATATTCTTTTCCGAGATTTGCCTCACCAATGAAAGCGTGCAGAGATGCCGAACACCTTGTTCCGATGGATTTTTGCAGGAATCGTCCTGAGCGTGACGGGGTATCTCGGGTATGTCCTGACCCAGCACGTCAAGTCCAATCCTTCCACGTCAGTGGCGACCTCGCCGGTCTTTGAAAACGCTGACGCCGGCCTGGAAGGGTTTGTGTATCGTCAAACCGAGGAAGGAAGAATCCAGTGGGAGGTGGAAGCTCAAAACGCTCAGGTGTATGAGTCCGAACATCACGTCGTGCTGGAACGCGTTCAAGTTCGGCTGTTGAGCGAAAACGGGCAAACGATGATGCTGGAGGCTGATCAAGGAACCCTTGATACTGCCAACAGTAATTTTGACCTCCGGAACCAAGAAGAATGGATTGCCGTTGAATTAGCAAACGGCTATACGATCCTGACGCCGTCTATCCACTGGGAGGACGGCGAACAGCAAATCCGCACGAATGACGCCGTGACCATTCATGGGCATGGCATGACCATTACGGGGATTGGCATCATCGCGGAATTACAAATGGAAAAGTTCAGGATATTGGATGATGTTCGGGTTGACGTTGTTTCCTAACGCGAATCGTCTGATCCCAGTGGCGATGCTCGTCTGTGGTCTCGTCTGGGGGACGCCCTTCAGCGTGGCTGAAAAGGACGAGACAACCACGATTACGTCGAGGACCATGACCACCGAAGGAAAATCCCAACGAACGACCTTTGAAGGCAACGTCGTTCTCACAAAAGGGGAACTTGTCATACGATCTGATCATATGGTTGTGACGTTTGATAAAAAGGATCAACACGATCAAGATCAGGAAACAGAAGAGGAGACCACGAATCAGATTAAACGGATTGAAGCCATCGGCAACGTGATCATTGAGAGATCGGATGGGAAGGCCACTTGTGGACGAGCCGTGTATTATAAAGATGAAGAAAAAATGGTCCTCACCGAGTCGCCAGTGGCTTGGCAGAAAGGAACGAAGGTGACGGGAACCCGAATGACTATGTTTATTGAGGAAGACCGGAGCATCGTCGAGGGTGGATCCCGGGTGATTCTCGATGATCAAGGGCAGTAAGGCTGGCGACCTTGGATCAGGTACCTCCCGCCATCCCGCGCTTTTGGCTGTATGCCAAGGGGCTACGAAAAAGTTTTAGAGGACGCGAGGTTGTTTGCGACGTCTCGTTAGACGTGGGATCAGGAGAAATCGTCGGGTTATTGGGTCCCAATGGCGCGGGAAAAACAACCATTTTTGACATGATGGTCGGCCTATGCCAGCCGGATCATGGTCAGATTCTCTTAAATGACGAGTCAGTCACGGCCTTGCCCATGTATCAGCGGGCTCGTCGGGGGATTGGGTATCTCCCTCAAGAATCCTCCGTTTTTCGTCAATTATCCGTTCAAGATAACATTGCCGCCGTCTTAGAATCCCTGAATCTTTCCCGGGAGGAGCGCAAGGAACGTCTGGAGAACTTGCTGACTGATCTCGGATTAGCAAATCTTCGAAAAAGCAAAGCCCTGGTGCTTTCTGGGGGCGAGCGTCGTCGGTTGGAAATCATCAGGGCCTTGGCCACGAATCCTCGATTTTTATTGTTGGATGAGCCATTTGCCGGAATTGATCCCATTGCCGTCGTCGATATCCAAGAAATCATTCAATCCTTGAAAAGAAAAAACATTGGGATTTTGATTACGGATCATAACGTTCAAGACACGCTTTCCATCACGGACCGCGCGTATATCATTCATGAAGGAACGATTCTTGAAGCAGGAACGTCGGACTCCATTGTGAAGAGCCAAAAGGCAAGATCTGTTTATTTAGGCGAACGATTCAGACTCTGAAGGGTGTTCCTCTTCCTGGATGGCCCAGATGGAACTGAAACTTGATCTTCGGCTGAGTCAGAAGTTGGTGATGACCCCCCAACTTCAACAAGCCATCAAGTTATTGCAATTATCCAGGCTGGAACTCCAGCAAGTCCTTGCGCAACATTTGCTGGACAATCCCCTCCTTGAAGAGGTTGAGGAAGAGGAGGAAGAAGAAGAGGAGGAAGAGGAGCAGGAGAACGAGGGCGACCGGGGAGAAACAGAAGAGTTCTCTGAGCCGCTCTCACCGGAAGGGTGGGAAGATTATTATGAGAGTGATTGGCGACCCGGAGACGGCTATGATCCTGCTTCCCTGCACGACGACTTTCCTTCCTATGACCAAACGCTGACGAAACCGACGACGCTGGCAGACCACTTGTTGTGGCAACTCCGACTGTCTTCTGAGGATGACGAAGACAAAGCCGTTGGAGTCATGTTAATCGGCAACATTGATGAAGACGGGTATCTTCGCACGTCGATAGAGGAAATTGCCAAGGAGTCCCATGTCTCCGTCAAAAAAGTTGATTCGGTGTTATCCCTCATTCAAACCTTTGATCCGATTGGCGTGGGTGCTCGCGATCTCCAAGAATGTTTGTTGATTCAACTCCGCTATCTTCTTAAAACGCCCCTTGGAAGCGATTATGCTCATGATGGAATTTCTCAGGAGTCACTGCTCGAACTGATAATCAACAACCATCTCCACGACCTTCAGAAAAAACGATTGACCGTCATCGCGAAGGCAGTCGGCTACGGCGTTGAAAAAATTGGTGAAGCCGTGCGCATCATTGAAAGCCTGGAACCTAAACCCGGACGTCCTTATTCGTCTGACGACAACCAGATCATTGTGCCGGACGTCTTCGTGTTGAAGGAAGAAGGAACATGGCAGGTCGTTCTCAACGATGACGGAATGCATCGCGTGCGGATCAAGCCGTATTACAAACGGATGTTAGGAGAGACGAGCGGCAATGGAGATTCCGTGCGGGCGTACCTCGAAGAGAAATTGCGAGGGGCTCAGTGGATCATTCGGAGTCTCGATCAGAGAAATCGGACGATTCGGAAGGTCGTCGAAAGCTTAATCACATTTCAAGAACCCTTTTTGGAAAAAGGCATTCAATATTTGAAGCCACTCGTGCTCAAGCAAGTGGCCGAAGACGTGGGGATGCACGAATCGACCATCAGCCGGGTAACGACGAATAAATATATGTATTGTCCCCAAGGCACGTTGGAACTCAAGTTTTTCTTCAACGCAGGCATTCAAGGGTCAGAGCCTGGCACTGAACATGTATCCTCGCTGACCGTTCGGGAGTTCATTCGTGAAATGGTCGGCAAAGAAAATTCCCGCAAGCCGCTGAAAGATCAAGAGATTGTGTTGAGGTTACGACGAGCCCGAGGGATTGTCATTGCGAGACGAACCGTTGCGAAATATCGGGCGGACCTGAACATCGCCCCGGCCAGTCAGCGAAAACGGATCTATTGAGCGTCTCTGTATAAGTTCCGCAACCTATGGCCCTCCTCGAAGCAGGAGGAGCCGCCTGTCCATTCCGCCTGAGTGGCGTTTTCCACTCTCCCTTCCCTTTCCCCCCTCACCCCTCTGAGTCCGAGGGGGCGAGATTTCCCCTCTCGCCAAGTGGAGAGGAAAAAATGAGGCTCTCTCTCCCTTTTCATTCCCCTCCGGTTCCTTTCTCCTCTCCCTACAGGGGAGAGAAAAGATTGAGTTGAGGAAGGCCAAAGGGTTCTGAACTTCTACGGTTTGACGATGAATCGTAGAACGGTGTAGGGTTGAATCTCGGGTTTTTGCCTAGAGGTAACGTCTTACAAACGTCTTCCAGAATCGATGTCATCCTGAAAAGCGGTTTTGCACGGCAGCCGGTACTCCGGCAACGGAAATTCGTATTCGATGATAAGCCGACTCAAGAAGTGGGCGTCCTTGTTTGCAAAACCTCAGTCACGCGTGGGCGTCGATATCGGCTCTTCCACGATCAAGGTCATTCAACTGGAACGCCGTGCTGCCCGAAATTGTATCAAACGCTATGGAATGCGCCGGCTTGAATCCGGGATCGTCGAAGATGCCGTGATTCACGATCCCAGCCGACTCAAGGCAGCCCTGAAGGGTCTGATTGAGGACCTGGAGTTGCGTGGCAGTCCGGTTGCGCTCTCGTTATCCGGATCAGCCGTGATGGTCAAGGTGATACACGTGTCCGGCGTCGAGAGGGACGCTCTTGATGAATATTTGACCTGGGAGGGACATCGCTACGTTCCCTATGCCATGAATGAGGTGTATTTTGATTATTGGATTCTTCCTGAATCTCGACGTGACCCCGTATCGAACGAGATGGACGTGCTGCTCGTTGCCGCGAAGCAACAGGCGGTTGAGAGCCGGAAGACGTTGTTGGAAGAGAGCGGGGTTCAGCCGATCGTGTGTGACGTTGACGGGCTCGCGTTGATGAACATGGTGATGGGAAAGAGCCCAACCTTGAGGGGACGTTCATTCGGTATCGCCAACGTCGGAGCAAGTGGAATGAATCTTGCCTTTGTGGGTAATGGGAATCCCCTCCTGGTTCGGGACGTGAGCTTTGAGGACACGTCTTTGATCCAGGCTTTGGATGGGCAAGGCGTATCCGTTGATTCCACCGATGTTCAGGGTGCTCCTGACGGTGGACTCGCGTATCCGGGCACGTCGCCTTCATTTGAGGAAATCATCAGGCACGTCCAAGGCTGTTTCACGTTCATCCTGGATCAGGACGAGGAACTCAAGATAGACAAGATGTTCCTTTGCGGAGGGAAGTCGAAAAATCCGCAACTGCAAGATGACCTCCAGCGCGCGTTGGGGATTCCGACGATCTCACTGAATCCTTTTGCTGAAATCGACGACGTGAGGAATCATCAAGACGGGGACGCACTCGTGGATTCCGCGCATCTCGGAGGCGTAGCGTTGGGGTTGGCACTCCATAAGGATAACCATGATTGCCATTAACTTGCTCAAAAGCCCGCAAGCCCGCGACCATCCGGCTCGCCGCCGCGCCAAGTCGGAGTTCGTCGCGGGGATAATGGTTGTGGCGTGTACCGTCTCGGTTTGGGGATGGCTTGTCTTTGATGGGAATGATGCCGGACAACGACTTGAACAAAAAGTACGAGAGAAACAGTCTCGTCTTGCCTTGATGGAAGAAACCCGGGATCAGGTTCTTGCCCTGAAGGAACAACGGCGAACCATTGTAGCCGAACGGAAACGACTGACGACCCTCACCCGCGATCCAAACGGACCCCTCCGCCTGTTGTCCGTGATCAGTCAAGTGGTTGATCCCTTGGACGTGTGGTTGCTGCGTCTTCAGACGAAAGATCAACGGGTTCTGTTGTCCGGCCTTGCTCTTTCCCAGGACGCGATCGTGAAGTTGACGGAGAATCTGGAGGAGACCGAGGTGATCGGTTCCGTCAGCACGTTTGAGACCCAGGCCGATGCGGTTCAGCCGTCACGCTTGCGATTTTCGATAAACATGGACTCCGTGGATCATGGTTGAACGAATGCTGGATTGGGTGGAAGACACGCCCATGACGTCAAAACTTCTCACTCTGTTTTTGTGCGTGGCGGTGTTCTCCCTCATCCTGTTTCAATTTGTCGTCGAGCCTCGCAATCAACGAATCCAGGCACTTCAGGAAACGCTTCAGTCGCTGAATCATCGGATTGCCGCCGGTGAGCATGGAGGTCAATTAGAACGTCTGACTGACGAGATCGCTCGTCTGAAGTCTCAAGTCGCCTTGCAAAAAAGACGGCTGGGCATTCAGGTGCCCATGGAGCACATGCTGACGGAGATCTTCGACGTTGCTCAATCGGCTGGTGTGACGCTGACCTCATGGAAACCCGAGGAGCCGATTGCGCTGTCGGAAATGGACGTAAGTCGAGTCACGCTTCGGCTCTATGCAGAAGGGCGATATTATGCGCTCGCCCGCTTTCTTGAAGAACTGCACACTTTGCCGAAAACGTTGATTGTGCAGTCAATGGATTTTCACCTCCAGGAGATGGGGACGGAGAGCCTGGAGGACGTCATTCACGCTTCGTTTGAACTGGTGGGATTCGAGGCAACCGAGACTGGACCCATGCGACAATCCGAGCCGGTCAGAAGTTAAAGGATAAGGTATCCGCCACGAGGCATCCCCTGTTCACCCGTCGTGAAGAACGCGGAAGCCACGGCGAAGCCGTTCACCAAATCAGAAGAGGAACCTGATGCTTCGTTATCTCAACGCCGGTGAATCACATGGAAAGGGGTTAATGGCCGTACTGGAAGGGGTTCCTGCAGGGCTTCCTCTCACGGCGGAAATGATCAATGGCGATTTAGCAAGACGGCAAGGTGGCTATGGCCGAGGCGGCCGAATGCGAATTGAAAAGGATCAGATTGAATTCTACTGCGGCGTTCGGAAAGGCAAGACGCTGGGGAATCCGTTAGGATTAATGATCCGCAATCGGGATTGGGACAATTGGCAAGACGTGATGGCCGCGGAACCCGGTCCTCCGTCCGTGGAACGCGTGGTGACCCGTCCGCGGCCCGGTCACGCGGACCTGGTGGGTGCGATGAAATATGGGCATCGGGACATCCGCAACGTGCTGGAAAAAGCGAGTGCGAGAGAAACCGCGATCCGCGTGGCCATTGGAGCCGTGGCCAAGACCTTATTAGCTGAGTTTGACGTGCGGGTGGTGAGTTACACGATCCGAATCGGATCCGTCGTGGCCCCGCGGGTTGATGATTACGTGGAGGCGTTTGAACGTGCCGAACACTCTCAGGTTCGGTGTGCGGATGCCGTGGCAAGTGAGAAAATGATTGAACACATCCGATCCGCGAAACATAAGGGCGACTCCCTGGGGGGAGTTTTTGAAGTGGTGGTGACGAATCCGCCCATTGGGTTGGGCAGTTATGCCCAGTGGGATCGTCGCTTGAGCGCACGGTTAGCCATGGCGGCCATGAGCATCCAGGCCATGAAAGGCGTAGAAATCGGCATGGGATTTGAATCTGCTCAGCGATTCGGTTCTGAAGTACACGACGACATTTATCCCAGTGAGATCCAACCGGGATTTGAACGAAGGACCAACAACGCCGGTGGGTTGGAAGGGGGGATCACCAATGGTCAGCCAGTGATCCTGCGGGTCGCCATGAAACCGATTGCGACGTTGTATCAACCCAAGAACAGCGTCGATATCCAGACCAAGGAACCTTTTGAAGCCACCGTGGAGCGATCCGACGTCTGTACGGTTCCCGCGGCCGGCGTGGTGGGTGAAGCCGTGATTGCCTATGAAATGGCGAACGCCATGTTGGAAAAATTCAGTGGTGATTGCGTCGATGAGATGAAACGAAATTTCGCCGCGTACCAGGAATACGTGAAGAATTTCTAACCATGGGCCAACGTCACGATCAGCAAACCGTCAAAGTAGGTCTCGGGAAGCGAAGCTATGATATCGTCATTGACCCTGGCGGTGTGCAGCGGCTGGGGACGTATTGTCAAGCATTGGGATTGTCCGGGAAAGTCGGGATTGTGACCAATCCGACGGTGGACCGGTACTATGGGGCGTCTCTGAGAAAGGCAATGGTGAACGCCGGCTTCACCTGTCGGACGATCCGCGTTCCTGATGGTGAGCAGGCCAAAACGGTTCGGTGGACGTCGTACATCCTGGATCAGTTGGTCAAGCATCGATTTGAGCGTCGATCGGTTTTGATGGCGTTGGGGGGAGGGGTGGTCGGCGACGTGACGGGATTCGCGGCGTCACTGTATCTTCGAGGCATCCCCTTCGTTCAAGTGCCGACGACGCTCGTGGCACAAGTCGATTCCAGCGTGGGAGGAAAAACCGGCGTCAACCACCCGTTGGGAAAAAATTTAATCGGGGCCTTTTACCAACCCGTCCTCGTGTTGTGCGACACCGAGACCCTCCACACGCTGCCGCGACGAGAATGGCTGGCGGGATTGGCCGAAGTGATGAAATACGGCGTCATCATCGACAAGAAGTTTTTTGCCTTTTTAGAGGAGCGAATGGGCCACCTTCTTGACGTGAAGGATGAGGACGTCATCAAGGTGGTCAAGCGTTGTTGCGAAATTAAAGCGTGGGTCGTGGCCAAAGATGAGCAGGAATCCGGCCTGCGACGCATCTTGAATTATGGGCACACGATTGGTCATGCCTTGGAGTCCCTGGGCCGTTACAAACGATACATTCACGGTGAGGCCGTGGGAATCGGCATGGTTCATGAAGCGTTGCTGGCTCATCATCTCCAATTGTGCTCCGCCTCGGTCGTGCATCGGCAGCGTGAATTGATTCAGCGAACGGGTCTGCCCGTGCACATGCCGGTCCATAGTTTTTCCAAACTCTGGGCAGCCATGCTTCACGATAAGAAAGTGTCACAAGGGATCGTGCATTGCGTGCTGCCGAAATCAATCGGGAACGTCCAAGTCACGCCCCTGGAGCAACGGGTGGTGAAACGATGGTACGCGCGCGGCGTGAACCTTCCGACCAGGGGACCGGCGGACGCGCCGTTCACGCGACGGTCGTCGAGATGAGTCCGACGAAACAACCCATGAACCGACGGAAGAAGGACGTGAAGACCGTTCTCCGCGAACGGACGCGAGAAGTGGAAGTGCTCCATCGGATCAGTCAATCCATCAGCAGCACGCTCGATCTGGAATCGGTTCTCACACACATCGTCGAAGTCGTGGTCGAGGTGACGAAAGCCGATTCATGTTTGCTGTACCTGGTCTCTGAGAATCGGGATGAACTCGTGTTGCGGTCTTCTAAAAATCCTCACCCCACGCTCATCGGTCGAACCGCCTTGGGTTTGGGTGAAGGGATAACGGGATGGGTGGCGCAAGAACAGGTGCCGGTTGTGATTCCTCGTAACGCGAGCGATGATCCACGGTTCAAATTTTTTCATAACTTGCCGGAGGATCGATACCAAGCGTTCGTGTCGCTTCCCATCGTGACGAAGGGGAACGTCATCGGAGTCATCAACGTCCAGCACAAACGGACGAAACGGTATCAGGACGCCGAGCTTGCGTTGCTGTCGACGATTGCGAACCAAGTCGGCGGTGCAATTGAAAACGCCCGTTTGTATGAAGCCATGAGACGGCAGGCGCTCCAACTGGATACCCTGTCCCAGGTTTCTGAAACCGTGGCGTCCAACCGGCTGATTGACGACGTCCTGGAGTTGATCGTGACGACGACGGCCGAAATGATGAATTCGACGATCTGTTCGCTGATGTTGGTGGACGAGGACGCGAAAGAGTTGCGGATTGCGGCGACGCAGAGTCTGAGCGAAGCCTATCGTCGAAAGCCTCCGATCAAAATCGGTCAGAGCATCAGCGGCCGCGCGGTGAAAAAACGACGGCCGATTTACGTCCCCGACGTGACGAAGGAAAAAGAATTTTTCTATCAGGATTTGGCCAAACGCGAGTCGTTGTGCTCCTTGTTATCAGTGCCGATGATGAGCAAAGAAAACGTCATCGGCGTCATCAATACCTATACGTCCATAAGGCACGTGTTTGACGACAAGGAAGTCAAGATTCTGCAAGCCATTGCCAACCAGGCCGCGGTGGCCATTGAACATACTCGTCTGCTGGAAAAGTCGTTTGAAATGCAGGAGGCGTTGACCGTGAGAAAGCTCGTCGAACGAGCGAAGGGGTACCTCATGCACTCCAGAAAATTATCCGAAGCCGAAGCCTTCAGGTTGATTCAGCGTCAAAGCATGAACATGCGAAAATCCATGAGGGAAATTGCCGAGGCCATCATTTTAGCTGGAGAGTTGGAAGGCAACGCGACGGAACGGCCGTGAATCCGTCAAGCACAACGTCGGCGCCCTTCATCCCCTGAAGAGACCTTTGGAACGTCGTCATTCCCGCGCACGTGGGAATCTGGAGAGGAACCTCGGGGGCCTGCGCACGTTCCTCTGGATTCCCGTTTACACGGGAATGACGGCGTGGATCGGTGAGTGCTAGGGGTAGTCATTCGATTGTTGTAAATGTCTCCCGAAGAGAAGAGGGCGTTTTTTGCGATGAACACGTGCCGAATTGCCATGGTTCAAATGAATTCAGTCGTGGGAGACGTGGAGGGAAACGCCCACGCGATGAGTCAATGGGTGAGGCAGGCACGGCAGAATGGGGCCGATATTGCCGTTTTTCCGGAATTGGCAATGACCGGGTATCCACCTGAAGACTTGGTCTTGCGGCCGAGTTTTCTCAAGGACACGAAGAACGCTCTGGAACAGTTGGCCAAGCACTGCCGCGGCATCACCGCGGTGGTTGGCTACGTTGAAGAAGGCGGGCTGATTCGTTCACGTGACGCGACCCCTTTCATCGTTCCATCGGGAACCCGTCACGTGTTTAATGCCGCGGCCGTGATTCATGATCGACGGATCGTGACGACGTGCCGCAAGACGTTCTTGCCGAATTATGGCGTGTTTGACGAGAGCCGATATTTCTCTCCGGGCGAAAAGACCGTCGTCTGCCAAATCCGAGGGGTGTGGTTCGGCGTGAATATTTGTGAGGACGTTTGGTACGCAGATGGGCCCACTCGCGATCAGGTTGCCGTCGGTCGTGCCCAGATCATTCTGAACGTCAATGCTTCTCCCTATCACGTCGGGAAGGCAAGAACGCGAGAGCACGTCTTGGCGCAACGGGCCAGAGAAAACGGCGTCGTGGTGAGTTACACCAACATGGTCGGGGGGCAGGACGAGATCGTGTTTGATGGAAACAGCGTGATCGTGGACCGAACGGGGACGGTGATTTCACGTGCCAAGGCGTTTGCAGAAGATCTGCTTGTGGCTGACCTGCCTTGCGACGCTCCACGTGGAAGGCGCGTTGCGGTTCGCACGAAACGGTCAACGCAACGGTATCCCGTCAAACGAGTGAAACTTTCATCAGTTGAACAACGAAAACCGAAAAAGCCCGCGCCCGTGAAACGTCCGTCTCGCCTCAGCGATTTGGAAGAGATGTATCTCGCCTTAGTAACCGGAGTGCGAGACTACGTCAAGAAGAACCGGTTTCAACGGGTGCTGATCGCGATCAGTGGAGGCATTGATTCAGCCTTGACCACGGTGATTGCCGCCGATGCTCTTGGGCCGGACGTCGTGATGGGCGTGTTCATGCCTTCACCGTTTACTTCACGAGAAAGTCGGGTCGATGCGGAAGCCCTGACGAAGGCGTTGGACGTTCAACTCTTGACGATTCCGATTACAACGCTCTGGAAGCAATACCTGAGGACGTTGTCTGCAACGTTTGGGTCGGCCACGACTGACGCCACGGAAGAAAATTTACAAGCTCGTATCCGTGGGACGCTGATGATGGCCTTGTCCAATAAGTTTGGTCATTTAGTCTTGACGACGGGCAATAAGAGCGAAATGAGCGTCGGCTACGCCACCCTGTACGGCGACATGGCGGGCGGCTTTGCCGTGCTGAAAGACGTGTCGAAAACCTTCATCTACGCCTTGGCTCGGTATCGGAACCGAAAAGCCGTGCGTGACGACGGGTCGGCGGTGATTCCTCAACGGATCATTGATCGCGCCCCGTCCGCTGAACTCAAGCCCGATCAGACCGATCAAGAAACTCTGCCGCCCTACGACGTTCTCGACCCCATTTTGGCGGCCTACGTCGAAGAAGAGCGTTCTTTGACGGAAATCGTTCACGTGGGATTTCCGGTTCAGACCGTCAAGCACGTGGTGGCCATGGTGGACGGCAGTGAATATAAACGACGTCAAGCTCCGATCGGGATAAAAATCACGCAACGGGCCCTTGGGAAGGATCGGCGGATGCCGATTACCAATCGATACGTGAAGCCTTGATGAAACGGTCCGAGTCATCGTCCGCGTTTCCGTCCGTGAGTGAAAAACTCGTGCAAGGGAAAGAGGTGTTTCCGTGAAGCAGGACACTCTAGAGGAAAATCAGACGGCTCATCCGTCTGATACGCTCACCACCCAAGCGGTGTTACGAGATCGTCGAGAAGGCATCTGTCAACGATTGCGGGATGGAGCCTCGGGGGCTGAAGTCGTCTGGGGATTTACGGATCTCGTTGACGCGGTTCTGATCGGTCGATATCGGAACGTGGTGAGACAGTGGAACCGAGAGGCGTCCGCCGGCTTGCAACAGTGTTGTCTCGTGGCGCTGGGTGGGTATGGTCGGCGGGAACTCGCCCCTTATTCCGACGTGGACGTCATGATGCTGTATCAGGGAAGCGGGAGAAACGTCGTGAATGATCTCTCGTCGCAGGTCTTTCACCATTTATGGGATTTGGGGTTTCAGGTGGGGCACAGCGTTCGATCAATGCAGGACTGCACGTTTGTGGCCGATGGCGATTTGTCAGCCAAAACCGCTTTGATGGAGTCCCGGTTTTTAGCGGGAAGTTCTTCGGTCTTTCAGAAATTCCAACAGCGGTTTGCCACGCGCGTGGTGGGAAAACGGGTAGAGAGTTTTATCCGGGAGAAAATGGAAGAACGGAAGCGGGAGTACGCCAAATTTGGCGAAACGGTGTTTCTCCTCGAACCGAACATCAAGAAAACCAAAGGCGGACTCAGGGACCTGCATCTGCTTCAATGGGTGGGGATGGCCCGTTATCATGCTGCCACGTTGCAGGAGTTAGCCAACCGGGGAGTCTTGTCGCGCCAGGATTATACGGCGTTGCTTGAGGCACGAGAATTGTTATGGAAGGTGCGCGCCTTCCTGCACCTCGAAGCCGGTCGCGCCCAGGAAGTGTTATCCTTCGATGAACAAGTCCGCTTGGCTCGAGAGTTCGGTTACCGGGATCAACCCCATTTGCTGGGAGTCGAGCAGTTCATGCAGCACTACTATCGTTTGACGACCGGACTTCACGATCGGGCGATGCGATTCGTGAGTCGGACGAGATCGGTTTCTCTGGCGACCCGCATGAAAAATCTTTGGCCTTCCCCGTTGATTGACGGGCTGTTTCGAGCGTCCGATGGAAAAGTGACGGTGCCGGCGGAGAAACTCGTTCAGGTCCTGGATGATCCGGAAGTCCTCTTGAGCCTGTTTCACCTTGCGCAACGACGTGGCCTCACGATCGACGGATTGGTGCTGGAAGAGATTCATCGCCACGTGGAGAGCGTGCCGGATCATCTGTTTGCTTCCCCGGGCGTGAGTCGGCGGTTTCGCGCCTTGTTGTCAGGACCCGGATCGGTTGCTGATTCCTTGATGCTGATGCACCAGGCACGGGTTTTAGAGAAATTCGTCCCGGCCTTTGGTCGCGTTCGTGGGCTCATGCAGTTTAATCAATACCACAAATATACGGTTGATGAGCACAGCCTGCTGGCCGTGAAGCACGTCGAATCTCTGGGCCAACAGCCTGGGACTTTCGGGAAGGTGTATCGAGAAATTCAGCAGAAGGATCTCCTGCACTTGGCCGTGCTGCTTCACGACGCGGGAAAGGGTTTGCCTGAAGATCACAGTGAGGTCGGTCAAAAGATTGCGCAGGACGTGTCCGTCAGATTAGGACTCGACGAGCAAGAATCTCAAACCCTGACGTTTCTGGTTCATGAACATCTGCTCATGGCCAATACGGCTTTTCGGCGAGACCCTCATGATGAAAAAGTGCTGCTGACGTTTTCTCGGGCAGTGGGCACGCCCCATCGATTAAAAAAACTCTTACTCCTCACCGCGGCAGACATCGCCGCGGTGGGTCCCGACATGCTGACAAAATGGAAGGAATCGTTGCTGGTTGAGTTGTTTGGGCGGGCACTCTCTGAAGTGTCTGGAGAAAGCGACCAGAGTGAGTTGACCGTTGACATCGAGTCCATCACCGGCGAGGTACTGGAGGCGTGGAAGGCCAACGGCCAATCGGCAGGACGTGGCCCATCGACTCAGAGGCCGCCTCTCCTGACTCGTGAATGGGTCAAGAGGCAGTTGGAAACCTTTCCGACGCGCTATCTTTCCGGAACGGCCAAGGATCGAATTGCCGTTCATCTTTCTGCGATTCAAGCCGTGACGCCCGAACGCCCCATTGTCGAAGCCGCCTATCATCAGGAACTCAAGGTGTGTGAGTATTCACTGATTGCGCGTGACGCCGTGGCCCCCGGGACGTTTATGAAGGTGACGGGGGTGTTGGCGGCCAAAGGTCTGCGCGTGCTGGACGCCCAGATCGTGACAAAGTCGGACGGCGTCGTGGTGGATACGTTCTGGGTCAAGGACCACGATTTTGGCGGGGCCCCGACGCCGGCGCGGTTGGAAAAAGTCGGGAATGCGATCGTCAGCGTGTTACGCGGAGAAATCTCAATTGAAGAGGTTCTCGCCCAGAATCAACGCGCGTCGTTTCACAACCAAAAACCAATTCAGCAACATCGGACCGAAGTGAGAATCGACAATGCGACGTCGGATCAGTTTACCATTCTCGACGTGTTTGCCGATGATAAGCCGGGTCTCCTGTATGAAATAGCCAAAACCTTGTATGATCTCGGCCTTTCCATTCACGCAGCCAAAATCGGGACGCGCCTGGATCAGGTGGTCGACGTGTTTCACGTGACGGAACAGAACGGCAACAAAGTCGAAGACGCCCGAACGTGCGAAGTGATTCAAACGAGGTTGCAGGAGCAGGTCGATCGATTTTTACACGATCAGCCGTAACTTGCCTGCAAGCGAGGCGTTCCTTCCCGAAGGCTGGAGAAGATCATTCGACCGGCGTTGGTTTGAATGACGCGGGTCACCACCACCTCAACGTGTTTCCCGATCCACCGTCTGGCGTGGTCGACGACAACCATCGTCCCATCATCCAAGTGAGCCACGCCCTGTCCCACTTCTTTGCCTTCTCTCAACAGGAAGACCTTGAGGGATTCTCCAGGTAGGACGATCGGTCGAATCACGTTCGACAGTTCGTGGGTATTTAAAATCTGTATGCCCTGCACCGAGGCAACCTTATTGAGATTCATGTCGGTGGTGACGATTTTTGCTTTTTGGAGTTTCGCCAATTTCACCAGCTTCGTGTCGACGTCGGAAACTTGAGGAAAGTCGGCGTCAATAATCTGGACGTCCATGCTTTCCACGTTCATGAGGTCCTGGAGAACGTCCATGCCGCGTTTTCCCCGAACGCGTTTGTGACCGTCAGAGGAATCCGCGATACGTTGGAGTTCTCGGAGAACGAATTGTGGAACGATGATCGGACCGTCCAAAAACCCCGTCCGGGATAAGTCTGCCACGCGTCCGTCGATAAGAGCGCTCGTATCCAGAATCTTAGGTTGCCGGATTTGCGATGAGGAGTCGGTGCCACGCGAGACGGGAACAAAAGAGAACGTTCTTCCCATTTGGATTCCCAGAAAGATTCCGATATAGCAGAAACCGAGTGCAGTGGTGGCGGTTAAAAAGGCGGTAATCTCAGCACTCTGGATGAAAATCTGTTGGCTGATGAAACTGATGAGTCCACTCAAACAGATTCCAATCGAAAAACCGGCGAGGCCACCCAATATCTCACTCGGTCGTAGAGGAAACACGAGACGTTCAAACCAGATCAATCCCGTGCTGAGCCCTCCCATGAAGAGACCGCCGAAGACCCCGGACGTGAACGTTTCCGTTCCCAGGCTTGATCCCAACGCAAATCCTGCTAGAACGCTGCCAATAATAAAGAGGGTCCGCACAACCATCACACGTCTCCTTTCTTCTTGCCTTCAAAGGAATCAGTGTCCTACGTAAACCAAAGAGGAGTCCCGTTCCATCCCATCCGGGCTTTCTCGTCCCTTCTTTTGATCTTCAAGCGATTTGTGTATCTGAGCGTTTGGGGAACGGAAAGAAAGAACGTGAACGCGTTTGCAGCGCTTGCATCTCATTTCCAATCCTTGAGGGACGAATTTCGCAATCAGTTGGCCGCAGAGACAGCGGACTTCACGTGCCCCGTCTGCCGCCGTGATGGGTTTTTTTCTCATCATGCTGAAACAGAACGGCAATCTAGCTTTGCTCAGTGCCCCTTGTCGGGTTTCTCAGCCGTTCGGTGACTTGCTGAATGGATTGCTCAAGCCAGTGTGCGATGACTGGAGAGAGAAATCCTTTCCCATTGAATTCAAAGTCGAGGCCGTCCAGCATTTTGGGGTAGGGCCCTGGACCGTAGAGACGATTCGAGATGACGAGCACTCTTCCGGTTTTATTCCCTTCCTGAATGAGTTCGCGCACCTCCTTCACCGCCTTCTTGCGCAACTCAGGCCAATCTTCGCGTACGGTCGCGGCCTTGATGGCCTTCAGTTTTGCGCAATGCGGTTCCCGTCGGAGTTTCTCGATGTTGGCGTTAATCACCGACAACCAGCGTTGATTGTCTTCGTCGGATTTCGTCCCATGAGCAAGAAGAATGACGGTTTCCTCTGAAGGGTTTTGACTGATTTCCGTGATCCGGTCGTGCAACACCTGCGCAACGTCGGCACCTTCTTCATAGCCTCCGAACGTAGAAAAAATTGCGGCGCTTCGAATTTGTGGTGGCGGGGTATGGCCCTGATCCAACTCATGGAGATACTCGTCGGAAAGACCGAGGATGTAATCCGTTTTAGGTTTCATGTGATCGACGAGCCCATACATCCTTCCAAACACGATTTTCTTGATGCCTCGTTGTTCAAGACGAGACGCGGCGCGTTGAATAATGACCTGATCTCCCATGCCATACGCCATTTCTATTTGATAGAGCCGCGTCAGCGGGGCAATCGTCTTTTCAATGGCATCATTGTACGGTTGGGTTGATCCGTGCGGCATAATGACGACCCCGATTTCGTTGGGAAGCACGTCCACGTGCTGATGTGCGGTTTTCTTGAGCCACACAAGCAGGTTGGGGTGAGGAGCGATTTCTTCCGGCTGAAACACCACGTTCAGTTTCTGAAATCTGCGTTGGAGCCAGGACGTCATGGCCATCATGTGATCGAACTTGACGCCGATAAACGCCGGGACGACCAAGGTACGCCCTTGCATGGCGGCCAATTCCGTCACGTGCGCGGTAATCTTCTGATTTTTTTCACGGGCTTGTTCCGCGTGCCGGTCATAGTAGACGACGATTTCACTCTTCTGGAACGACTTATATCGTTGGACGTACTGAAGCAACTGCGTTAAGTCGTCCGTAATGGCCCGTTCACTTTTTTCGTCGCGCGCGCCGAGTCCGACGAGCACGAGTCGTTCGTGTTGAGGAGATTGGCTGACGGCTTTGATCCGGTCGAGAAGGATCTGGCCGATCAGATGACTCTCGGCCATGGCTGGAGCCCATTTGATGTCCAGATCGTTTCCATAGGCAGGCAACAGGTTACGGACTGCACGCAGTTGCGGGTCGGCATCGGAAAGAAAGAATGGAATCGCGACGACGGACGTCACGTGTAATGAACGTAGTTGGTTCAGGGCTTGTTTGATGTATGACGTATACGCGGTATCGACGCTTTCATACTTGTTTCCGACAAAAGCCAGGGATACGGGATAATTGCGCTGGAATTCTTCGACGATCTTCCTGGTTTCCTGATTCCCAAGAAACCCACGGTCCGGTGCAACGACCAGAAAGCCGAGATGAGATTGGCCCCATGCGGGGAGGGGACTGGTACTCATCAGGACGAACAGAAACAGAGCCGTCCACGGGTTTTTCCTCAGATGGTTCATCACGGACCTCCTTTTTATGAAATAGCGAATCAATTTCAGTTTTTGAAAAATACCAAGTACGATGAAAGCCGTACATGTTCAATCGCCGGAAAAAGATGTTCAATGACCGGCTATGTGGGAAACGGGTGGTCACGTGACGCGGAGAACGGGATGACGTCTCGACTGCCGGCGTTGTCCCGGCGATCAAGGCGTTCGCCGACGTGGTGGAGAAGAGCGTGCTTGCCTTTTACTTGACGGAGAGGCGTCCTGATGAAGCATCACGGTGACGCTTGTCACCACGTTCAAGCCAGGCAAGGATTTCCTTGAGATTCGCCCGGGCCTCTTGATGGTCGGGGGCGAGTTTCAAGAGTTCTTGATACTGCGTGACGGCTTCCCGGTATTTTCCTGATTGAGCCAGGCTGTTGGCCAAATTGAATCGAGCGTCAATCGACGTGGATTCGTGCGCCAGTACTTCGCGGAACGAGGTTGTGGCGGATTGATAGAGACCCATTCGATAGCGGATTAGCCCCAGGTTGAACCAGACGGACGCGATTTGGGTCCACCCGGGATTCAGACGAATGATGGATTCATACAAATCTGCCGCCACCGGATCGTTTCCTTGCCGTGAATGGATCAGGCCGAGGTCGAACCGCACGTTGAGGTTCCGTGCGTTGATCATCAGAGCCTTGTGCAGCCAGGGGAGGGCAGCGTCGTCGCGTTCTTCGAGAACCAGCGCGTGCCCTTTGGTTGCCCAGGTCCGTTCGAGAAACGTGCGGGTCTGATAATTCGAAGGGTGAAGTTCCCATGATTGAGCATAGAGCTCCATGGCCTCATCGACGCGGTTTCCGGCACGTGCCACGATGCCTTTAATCAGGAGTCGTGCCGCCGCGGAAACTTGAGACAACCGCGTGAGCGCGTCGTCGTCCGAGGACGGGCCGACGCGGACCACATCGGTGAGGGGACGGAAGTGGGGGAGCAGGCTTGTCAACGTCTCCGCGGCCAAGTTCACCGTGTTCAAGGCGTTGAAGGCAAGAGGCGTCGAGTATTCGATGAAGCGGTTATCATCGGTATTCAGCGGCGCATCGTCCGTCCAATTCCGAACGGCCGAGCCGTGGCTGACGAACAGGCCCAACAGATTGTAGGGATCGGAATCGAGCTGGGACGTGCCGCCCAATGGATCGTTGATCTCGTATCGTGCCAGAAAGCGTTGAAGATCGACGTGCAGGGGATCACGTCCGCCCAGAATCAACAGGTATCCGCCGTTCAACCACAGAGAGGTCGCCGGAAACACGGACTGGAAGGTACCGACCAGGGTCCGCAAATCATTCGTGCTCAACTGATTGATCGTAATCCATTGGGCCATGAGGCCGCCGGGAGCCAATTTGTCTCGACACTGCTGATAATGCTCCCGGGTGTACAGACTGCCGACCCCGGTCTGGTAGGGAAAAAACAATTCTTGCACGATGAGGTCGTACCTGTTGCGCGTCAGCTTGATAAAGTTGCGTCCGTCTTGTTCCACGACCCGGACTTTGGGGTGCTCCAGAACGTAAGCATTCGCCTGAGCAAAGAAACGTTCCGCCGCTTCAATGACGCCTGGAGAGATTTCGACCACCGTGACTTGTTTGACTTCCTCCCGTAAGGTGGGAGAAAGGCTGATGCCCGTGCCTAATCCCACCACGAGCACGCGTCGGGGATCGGGATGCAGGAACAGTGGCAAATAACCTTGAATGCGCTGAACGCGGATCTCTTCAGGGCCGCTGCCCCCTTCCTGTCGCAGCCGGCTGGTCAGGAGCGTGCGGGCCGTGGTTTCTTCGTCTTCAAAGACTTCCGTGACTCCCATGGCGTCTTCATGGTGATACAGTACCCGTTGGGAACTCCCGGCCGCGGCGTGCCGGAAGGTCAGGTCCGCGTTCGTTGCAAGCCGGACGAGGACGCCGAGAAGCAGAAAGAAGGCGAATCCTTTGCCCCACGTGCCGAAAATTCTGGCACGGCGTGGGACGGGCTTGCCCCGTGCCGACGACAAGGGAAGACGCCAAACCAGCAACGCCAGCGTGCAAACGAGACAGGCTGAGAGCAACAGCCAGGTATGGGTGAGTCCCAACAGGAGAAGAAACCCGAAGGTCGTGAGCACGGATCCGACCACGGCTCCCCAGTTGTGCCACGCATACAACCGTCCCAAAGGAGAAATGACGGCCGCATGGGGTTGGTTGGGTGAGGATGACGTTGCAAGGTCGCAGAGGCTGCAAAAGGCCATGCCCAATCCAATCATGGGCACGCCGAGAATCGTAAAGGTCAGCAACGCGTCGCTGAGAAGAAAGTGGACCACCATCTCGTCCGGGCGCAGTTCCTGGAAGATTCGATCAAACAGACCAGCAATGTCACCCGCAAGAGGCACGACCGCGATTTGAGCGATGAGGGTGATGAAGAGTCCCCACGTCAACAACGTGGATCGGTTCCGCACCCGTCCTCTGAGCAAGAGGTAGGCGCCGGAGCCGAATCCCATCATGAGCAGAACCGTGGTGAGAAGGATGCCTTCCGCATAGGCGGTGACGTTGACGATGAGCCAGACGTATTGGGCGCCGATGATTTCTAACGAAAGAACAAGAAATCCCACGACTGCGCCCAGCGTTTGAAGAACGGATGCAGAAAATGGGGTGGGCGCGACGGCGTCCTGGGTGCGACGTGTGCGAGATGGGGACGCTCCTTTCTGAATGGTTTGGGCACGAGCACGTGTCTGGTAACTTGCGAGAAAAGCAGCCAGAGCGAGGATGAGGTTCGTGACGCCGAGTGCCAGGGAGGTGTTCTCCAATCCCAGAGAAGGAATCAAGGCGAGCGAAGCGAGCGAGCCCAATCCTGAGGCCAGCAGGCCGATACAGTAAAGCAGGCCGGGTTTGGTCGTGCCTGAACGAGCAAAACATCGCGTGAGCAAGGAGGCCAGCACGGGAAAGTTCATCCCGTGCAGGGTGGTGACGGGAAGGAGGAGTGCCCCGACGTAGAAGCTTCTTACCAGAAGGTGCCGGATCCCGTCGGTTTCCGGTGCGAGCAGCACGTAGAACTGGTCCCCCCAGTTCAATAAAAGAGGAAACGTGACGCCCAGGAGAGCCATCAGAATTTGCAGAAAGGCGATGAAGCGACAGGCGACGCGACTGACGGATTCGTGATGGGCCTGAGGCGAGCCGTTCCATCGAGCGATCACGTAACTGCCGATGCCCAACCCTGCCATGAACGTGGAGAGCACGACGCCGAAGGCAGTCACCGTCATGCCGATGGAGGCGGTCAACAGCTTGATCCACACGACCTCATAGGCAATGCCGACAAAAGAATGAACGGCGAACAAGAGCAGAATCAGGGTGGTCATGGAAAAACGGGCTCATTCCCGCAGTTCGTAAGTTTTCTTGTCATTCTCGCAGCCTTCGTTGTCATTCCCGCAACCTTCCGTTGTCATTCCCGTAACCTTCCCACTGTCATGCCCGCGACCTTCCCGGTGTCATTCCCGTAACCTTCCCGGTGTCATTTCCGCGGCCTTCCCGCTGTCATTCCCGCAGGTTTTAGCGGGAATCCATCCCCAGATTAAACACTTCGGAGACACGTTTGCTTAGACGGGCTTTTGCAAATGAACCGTTCAAATTGTACGTGTTGTTCCCCCCGGTGTTCAAAAAAAAGAGGCCGACCAGGGGTCGGCCTCTCGGACGTGACTTCTGCAATCAGGGGAAAGGAGGAGCAGAGCAGAGTCACGGAATCAGCTTGCAATCCTTAAAACTCACGACTTGAAACAACAGTCACTCCTGCGCTCCTTTGGCGGTGGGTTGTTCACCCTTAGCGGCGGGTTGTTCGTCCGTGGCGGCGGGTTGTTCGTCCATGGCGGCGGGTTGCTCGCCCTTAGCGGCGGGTTGTTCGTCCGTGGCGGCGGGTTGTTCGTCCATGGCGGCGGGTTGTTCGCCCTTAGCGGCGGGTTGTTCACCTTGGGCAGCGGTTTGCTCACCCTTAGGATCGGATTGCGTGTCTTCGGCGGCTTGCACGAAGACCCCACTTGTAGAAAGTCCAAAGAACAGCAGGATAGCCAAGAAACAAAATTTCCTCATCGGTTCCTCCTTGTTAATTTTATCTGAATGGACGTATGCCGTTCGGCCTCTCTTGACGTTCTGGATGTAACATTTCAAATTTGAAATGCACAATCATTTTCAGTTTAGAGACTCTTATAACCGGAAACAGCCATCTTTAACATGTTCATTGGCCGGAAATTTATGTCCATCCACCGGAAAATGACGTGTTGATTCGTATTCAACGGGTTCGCGTACTTTCAAGAAGAAGAGGAGAGGCCGACCAGGGGCCGGCCTCTCTCTGTGACTTCTGCAAGGGGGAAGGAGGAGTAGCAGAGAGTCACGGATTGGAAGCGTTGGACGTTACGGAAGGTTCAAGGAGTACCACACCGACACCTTGGGATTGATTCCGGCCTCAGGAAGCGATGATAAGTGTCGCCGGTAATTTCGATCGGTCAGGTTATCAACCCCGAGATTGACCTGGAAACCTTGAACCCACGACGTCGGAAGGTCGGGCAGCAGCGCCCTGGCGGGATGCACGGTGGCCCAGATGTCAAAAAGCGTATAGCCTCCGGTCGGGGTTCCGGTTACGAAGGGATCATCGGATATTGGCACGCGACTCTGGTCGCCGACCATTTGCGTTCGTCCGCCCATGGTGACTCCCCAGGCAGGTAGTTGATAGTCAATGCCCAGGACGAACTGTTTTGGGAGAATGCTGGAGAGTGGGCGTTCATTGATTCTGTCGGTGCCGTGGGATTGACTGTAGTTTCCATAGAGGGTCACGTTCTCAAGGGTGCGCCATTCAAACTCGGCTTCCCATCCCTGAATCAAGGCATCCGGAACGTTCCTGAACGTTTGGATGGCATCCGTTCCCCGCTGGACGAGCGTGCCGAAATGAAATCCTGGCCGAACGTTCCTCCCGCCAAAATGGATAAAAGGGCACGGTGCCGTTATCGGTTGTCTTGGATTAAACCTTCGCCCGCCTGGAAGATTGGGAGGATTCGTATTACAAATTTGATTTTGAACCGCCCCTCCGGAGGTAAAGTCAATAAAATCCTTGAACGAATTTCTGAAGTAGGTTCCTTTGAAAATGAATTGATCGTTGCCGGAAAGCACGTTTGGCAATTTCATGCGGAATCCCGCGTCGAGATTCCGGCTCCGTTCCGGTTTCAGGTCAGGATTCGGAGCGAAGACGGAACCTGGAAAATGCGTGCCGGAGATAAAGAGTTCGCCGAACGTGGGTTGACGAAATCCATGGGCATAGTTCGCGTGAAGAAACAGAAAATCCGTGACCTGAATCACTGCGCCGACTTTGGGGTTCACGGTGCCTACGGATTTGGTTTCACGGCCGGCCGTTTTATTTTCCCAATGATCCCATCGTACGGCGGGAATGAGGTTGACGCGGTCCATGATCGTGATCTCATCCTGAACGTACAGAGCGAAGGTATTGGCTTGGGCAGAGGGAAAAAATACCCGGGATCCCAGAGGGACACTTTCAGCACTGAGGCCGATGGGAAAACTGGGGACAGTAACGGGCGGGAGGAAGGGTCCCCGGCTGATACTTCGAGGCTCGGAGTAAATAAATCGACGACTCGTGGTGCGGCTGCCTTGTCCCTTCTGAGTGTTCCGGTAAAATTCCGACCCGAAGGTCACAATGTGATGGTGCGTCGAAGGATCGCCGAAATTCACGGAATTCCTGAGATCATATCCAAACGTGTCGAAACTGATATCGTCTTTTTCTCCAGGATCGGTAATCCGGCTTTCCGTCACGTCCAGCGTCGTGAGATAGACGAATCCCCGAAGATTCACGTAAGGATTCGTCGGATTGTTATGCGTGTATCCCAGGCGATACGTGATTTGACGATTCACTCGGTTCGCAACGGAACTCTGCATGGAGGGCATAGAATTCGCTTGGAAGGGCACCTGGGCGGCTTGGCGAGTGGCTTGAATCGAAAACTCGGCTTCATCGTGCGGCGTCGGCGTCCATACGAGTTTGCTCAAATTGGCCGCGTTATCTCGAGCAGAGTTGGATAAACGTCCCAGGTCGCCGCCCAGATGAATGTTCTCACCGGCCCGAAAGGTGCCGCTGGTCATGACGGACCACTGCTTGGCCAAGCGAGCCGATAACGTGGTGGTGGAGAGGAGTTCTTCGTTGGCGTATTGATAGCCGAATTTCTGGCGAAGGCCGTACCGCATGTCCGGAGCCAGATAGTCGGAGGGATCCTTTGTCTCCATGGCCACGACCCCGCCGACGGCCTGGCTGCCGTACAAAGCCGAGCCTGGTCCGCGAATGACTTCAACTTGTTTGAGTTGATCCATGTCTATAAAGAGCCGACCCTTGTGACCGGATTGGAAGGTGAGCCGGACGCCGTCCAACAGCGTCAGGACTCGGTCACCCGACAACCCTCGAATGTTCGGGCCTTCTGCCATGCTCCGCGGGCCTCCTCCCGAATCAACGCCCGGTTCGTAGCGCAACACGTCGTCCAGGCTTTGTGCCTGGCGTTGTTGAAAATATTCTTGCGTCAGGACGCTGACTTCGCCTGGGGTCGTCAACGTATCCCGTTTGGTTTTGGTGGCGCTGACCGTCACCTGTTCGAGTCGTAGTTTGACTTTGTTGGATTGCGCGTCCGTAGCGTCTTCAGTGTCTTGCGCGTGGACCAAGGCCGTGGAAAGGCCCCATAGACCAGATAGAAGGACAGCCAACAGACAAATCTTTCTCATCATGCAAGTCTCCTTTTATTCTTGATAATGAATACGCAGGAGACGGCTTTCGGCCGCTGCCGACGTTCTGCGAAGGGGCAATCAATTTCAGATATTGATAGATAGAATCATTTTCATCATACTTATAACGAGAAATGGACTCGTTCAACATGTTCATTGGCCTGAAATTTATGTCTATTCGCCTGAAAAAAGCTTTTTGATTCGTGATTCGATGGAGTAGTGCCGCATCTCATGCGGCCCGGGCTGGCCGGAGAAGCCTGCGACGGATCCGCGCCCAATCCAGGGATGCGTAGTGCCGCATCTCCTGTGACCACCGGAAAGCGCCATAAGATGGCGCAGCTACAAAAGAAGGAGTAGGGCCGCATCTCATGCGGCCACCGGAAAGCTTGAAAAGCAGGCGGCCCGCGGACAAGCGGGTTCAGACTGAGCCCATATCCTTCCGATGGCCACATTTCCGAGGTTCGATCAAGTCTGTGGTGTTCATTGTGAGTCGGGGATCCAGGGATGCGTAGGGTCGCATCTTATGCGACCACTGGAAAGCGCCATAAGATGGCGCGGCTACAAAAGAAGGAGAAAGCTTCATAGTGCAAAGCAATGGTTCGATCAAGTCTGTAGTGTTCATTGTGAATCGGGAATTCAGGGATGCGTAGGGTCGCATCTTATGCGGCCACCGGAAAGCGCCATAAGATGGCGCGGCTACAAAAGAAGGAGAAAGCTTCATAGTGCAAAGCAATGGTTGGATCAAGTCTGTAGTGTTCATTGTGAATCGGGAATTCAGGGATGCGTAGGGTCGCATCTTATGCGGCCACCGGAAAGCGCCATAAGATGGCGCGGCTACAAAAGAAGGAGAAAGCTTCATAGTGCAAAGCAATGGTTCGATCAAGTCTGTGGTGTTCATTGTGAATCGGGAATTCAGGGATGCGTAGGGCCGCATCTTATGCGGCCACCGGAAAGCGCCATAAGATGGCGCGGCTACAAAAGAAGGAGAAAGCTTCATAGTGCAAAGCAATGGTTCGATCAAGTCTGTGGTGTTCATTGTGAATCGGGAATCCAGGGATGCGTAGGGTCGCATCTTATGCGACCACTGGAAAGCGCCATAAGATGGCGCGGCTACAAAAGAAGGAGAAAGCTTCATAGTGCAAAGCAATGGTTCGATCAAGTCTGTGGTGTTCATTGTGAGTCGGGGATCCAGGGATGCGTAGGGTCGCATCTCATGCGACCACCGGAAAGCGCCATAAGATGGCGCGGCTACAAAAGAAGGAGAAAGCTTAATAGTGCAAAGCAATAGTCAGGGAGAGTCCGTGCGGCGGGAGTTCGAAAGCGGTCTCTTGAAAAGCAGGCGGACCGAGGACAAGCGGGTTCAGACTGAGCCCATATCCTTCCGACGGCCACATTCCCAAGGTCCGATTCAGCTTGTTGTCTCCATTTTCGTCATGATAGGCCATGATCGCGTAGGTGCCGGGATCGAGGTGCGTAAATTCAACGATGGCCACGCCTTGTGCGGCCCCCGTTGCGAGAGCTTTGAAACGGCGTGCTTCATCGGGGAATGAGTCGGGGGAATTGAAGAGAAGAACGCGAACGGGTTGTGAGCTATTATGGACTCCCTCTACCGTGACTCGGAGCGTGGCCGCGAGACCGGAGTCGATGGATAACAATCCTGCACCAAAGACCCCCCACGTGATCCAGAGCCACGTGGTCACGCCACGAAGCCGGCATCGACTGAGGAGAAGGGTCAGGCGTGTGGGTTTATGGTTGGAACGCTCCACTCCGGTCGTCACTCTTGTTCAACGGCAAGACTGACGTTTGTTAATCCGGCGCCTCTCACGTCATCCACGACTTCAACGAATTGCTCAAGCTGAAGAACGCGGTCGGCTCGAACGAGAACCAGCGTGTCCGGCGGGAACCGCTGCAATTCGCTGCGTATGGCTTCTTGTGGAAGGGGGGCGCCGTTCAAAAAGACATCCCCTGATGCGGTCATCGTGATCGTAATCGACTCGCTCGATGTGGCGCCGGTGGCGTCGGCTTGCGCGAGATCCACGGGAATTTGTCCCGTCGAAATAAAGGTCGCCGTCGTCAGAACAATGACCAGCAGGACCAACATCACGTCGACAAGGGGAATGACGTTGATCTGATTCAGTTCATGATCCATGGAGAGCCTTATATTGCGTCATCAACTCCGCCACCCGTCGCCGTAACGCATTGTTCATGACGACGCAAGGAATGGCGACCAGCAGGCCGACCGCCGTGGCTTTCAACGCCAGGCTTAATCCGACCATGATCGCGCTCACTTCGATCGTTTTGGTAGTGCCCATGGAGTGAAACGTCACCATGATGCCGAGGACGGTTCCAAGCAGGCCGATGTAGGGCGCATTGGCGGCAACGGTGCCGATGACGACGAGTCGTTTCGTTAATGAAATTTCCAGTTGATGTGAATCGGCGAACTGAGCTAAGGGCGCGCGCCGATAAAAGAGCCACCGTTCGACGGCAACGGCAACGGCCCACGTGCTCAACAGCAGGAGGAGCCCGATAATTCCATAATCAATGACGGCGTGTAAGGTGGTCATACGGTCGCCTTCTCCTTCTCGTGTGTTGTCTGGTCACGCCTTACGGGGCTTGTGCCGCCCGTTGCTCGCCGGGGTTCTTGGAAAAGGTAATGGACCGAAGGCCATTCATGGAAACGCGGGTCTCGCCGAAGTCGGATTGTCCGATGAGCGTGACCGCTTTCGCCAGGGGGAATTCCCCGGATTTTCCATTGACCAGCTTGATAGTCAGAGCCTGACGTCCCTTCGTCGGGTGATCGGGTCTGATCTGAATGCTCGCGATCCGCTCAAATTGGACGTTAATCGTTGCGGCGCCGCGTTTGACCGGCACGTGTGTAATTTCATGAGGGACAAACGTCGTCTCATCAATTTTTTCTTCCCAGTATAACCGGGCGTTGGAGACCGACATCTGAATGCCGTCGGCGTCAATGGTTTCAGCGGTAAACGTGCTGGTTTGAGCCAGGGCATACGGTGGAACCAGGATCGTCAGAGACAGGAGGCAGGCGAAGAAACTTGTGCGCATCATGACACGTTCTCCTTTTTGATGATGGGGCGTTATCGCAGGGCACGCCGTTACTGTTTCAGATTGAAGGCAATGGGAATGGCGAGCTGGGCCACGTCAATGGATTCAGGCGGTTCCACCGTCGGGAGAACTTTTTTCAACGTGGCAACGGCTGCCTTGTCCAGAACCTCATAGCCCGACGGTTGCGAGATGGTTAAGGCTTGCACGATTCCGTTCTTTGACAAGGTAATCACGACGTGGGTCGTCCCGGAATATCCCAGGCGTCTGGCTAGACGTGGGAATTCAAGGGCTTGGGCGATTTTCTCGCGCAGAAGCTTGCTGAAGGCCAAGAGTGCAGGAGAAAACCCGTCCGTCGAAACGGGCCTGGAAATTGTTGCAGAGGTTCTTCTCGTTTGGTGGACGTGACGGGTCGTTGTCCGCGTCCGCACGACGGAATTTTCCGATGGCCGTGATACCCGTTGACGCACGGTCCTTGAGGAATTCTGACCCACGCTGGGCTTTATCTGATGAGGCCGTGATACCCGTTGACGCACGGTCTTTGGGGAACCATGAACCCTCTCCGCGTGCGACGCCTTGGGTGCCACGCGTGGCGTTTGTTTCACGGCTTCCATTGCCGGAGCACGGATGACTTTCTTCTGGACGATCGGGTTGCGTGGTGCAACGGGATGAACCTTGGCGGTCATCGCGTTCGTGTGAGTCTGCTCTCGATGGAAAGCCGAGGCATGAACCACGGCGGCCGTCTGTTGCCGTGTCGTGCCGATGGAACGTGACCGTGGTTGCGTCGCGGCTCTGCCGACTGGTCGTGCCACGGGGTGGGAAGAAACCGCGCCGTTCCTGACCCGAGGCTGAGAAGACGCCTGTGCCTGCACGACCGTCTTCGGTTGGGCCGTGGACGTCCGCGTGACGCCGGTGGGGCGTGCCAGTGGTTGAGAAGACGGCTTCAAGGAAGGTTGGACAACCGTTCGGGGAGAGACGGATTGTCTGGTCTGCGTCTGGGTCCGAGGTTTGGATTGAGTGGGTTCTTTGGGCATCGGTTTGGGTTGTACCAGCGTCGTTTGCGTCGTCGGCGTGAGTGGTGGTCTTTTCACGGTCGGACGATGGACGGGAGTCGTCCGGGGTTGGGTGAGCTTAGGGGTGACGAAGGAAACGGTGATTGGATTTCGTTCTACTTTTTTCGGAACGGGGAGCGCGTGCGACAGTATCAGAGCCAGGCCGACCATCAGCGTATGCGTGCCCGCCGATAATCCCCAACTGCTCCAATAATGTGGATTGTGCCTTGCACGCAAAACGGAACGGCGCATTCACGACCCCTGCCGCTTCAGCGGATTATCATTTTAATGATGAAACCAATTATCGAAATCGTTAAAGTATAGACCAAAACTCCTGCCTCCAACATGTCGAATCACCGGATTTCTATGTTCAATGACCGGATTTTCGGCTCGCTCGTGCCGTGCAACGGAGCTTTTCGCGGTTGACCAAGCCGGGAGGAGAAGGAAATTGCCCGCACGTTGGCGTCCCCTTTGGGCGACGTCGAGATGAGGGCGGGTTGATTGCTCCAAGATGGAGGAAGCGTCAGGCTCCTCTGAACTTGAGAGCATGAGGAATGTTCGTGCGCATGGCGCGAACGGCCGGGAGCAGTCCGCCGAGGGTGGCCATGACGACGCCAAACAGGACGCCCCACGTGGCGATCGAATGCGTCAGGATAAAACCATAGACCAATTCAGACATGGTGGCGTAGTTGATGGTTGACAAGGAAGTGAATTGAAGCAATGAAGCCAGCATGATGCCCAGACCGGATCCGATGAGCCCGATCAAGGCTGATTCAAACACGAAGAGGCTGAAGATCCGACTTCGCGTGAATCCCATCGCACGCAACGTGCCGATTTCCGTGGTCCGATTCGCAACCGCGCCGTACATCGTAATCATGGCGCCGAGGCTTGCCCCCGCGCTGAAGAGCCCCGTCAGTATGAGTCCCAGCGTTCGGATAAAGTTCGCAAGCGAGCCGGATCGCGATTCATAGTAGGCGGTCTCTTTGGTAATGGAAATCGGCAGGCGGGGATCCTGGTCAACGTGAGCTTGGAGCGTGGAAAGGAGCGAGGGGTTGCGGAGTCGGAAGACCGCGGAAGAATAATACGTGCGCCCGAACGCGTCCATGAATCGGTCAGCGTCTCCCCACGTTTCAGATTCAAACCCGCTTCCGCCTGCTTCAAAGGTTCCGACCACGGTCCAGGTCTGTCTGCCGAACCGAAGCGTCTGGCCGACGTCCGCGTTTTGAAAGCGTCGAGCGATTTCTTTCCCCGTGACCACTTCATTGGTTCCGGGACGCCACGTGCGGCCTTTCACAATTTTGACTTGAGGCCGCACGCGAAACGAGTCTGCTGATCCGCCGCGGAGCGTCACGTTGCCGGAGGCGTCCGTTCCCCGTTTCACCAAGTTGATGAGAACCACGATTTCAGGTGAGAACAGCAAGCGGTCGTTCTCTTGTGCAATTTCCGGAAGCGTCCGCAGGATGGCAGCCTGCTCCCGATAGAGTCCGCTGCCGATTTCGCTGATGGCTCCCTTCCGAAGGACCAAAGCGTTTTCCGGTGATCCTGTATTGACCAAGGTGTGTTCGACGCCGTGTGCCAACATGAGAACTCCCACAAAAATGAACACGACCAGACCGACTCCCGTAATCGCGAACAGGCTCGTGGCTCGTCGAGTTAACAGGTGACGGAGATTATATGAGAAGAAAAGACGCATTCGGCGTCGTCACCCCACGTAACGGAGTTCATCTTGAATCCGGCCGCGGAGGCAGAGGAAAAACGGGATGATTCCCCCGACCAGGCCAAGACCCACGCTGAGGAATACCGCCAGCATCGGCAAATGAGCAGGCAACTCAACGATTGGGAAAAATCCTCCGAAATTGCGGGTCAGGAGCGTGCCGAACCATCGGCTCGCAGGATATAAAAGGGCGACCCCAAGGATTCCGCCGAGAAGAGAGAGACAGGCGGATTCACCGAAGATGAAGAGACCGAAATGAGGAGCCCGAAACCCCAACGTCTTCAAGATCCCGTATTCGTGACGTCGCTCCCGAACGGTCATGGCCATGGCGTTGGCGACGACCAGGATGCTGATGCCCAGGATGATGACGGACATGATTTCGACGACGCGGATGACGGCGCCGGACATGGCTACCATGTTTGCTCGAAACGCTTGTTCCGTTTCCGTTCTCGTTTCCGCCGTGGAATTGATAAAGGTCTGATCGATGGTCGTGGAGAGTTGCGCGGCGTCCTCCGGTTTCTCCATCCGAACGACAAACCAGCCGACGGTCCCCGCACGACCCGGGTCTTCGATTCGCCGTCGCTCATCCATCGCGGCCCAATGAAGATACATGTTCCCTTCATCAGTGGTAGGAGACGTTCCCGTGTAGATTCCTCGTATCGTGAATTCCCAATTGCCCGGATAGAGACTGCCTTGCAGTCGGACAACGTCTCCAATGCGCCACCCGAGTTTTTCAGCAAGTTTTCGTCCAACGACGCAGGCCCGACGGTCCTGGAGAAAGGCTTGTTGTTGGAGAGGCGGTAAGTGAACGTCGGGATGGAGTGCTAAATACGAGGTCGGCTCGACGGCGTAGCGAGGAAAAAACGCTTTGCCGTCTTTCCATCGTCCACCAAACCAGTTTGCGTAGGAAACCCCGATCACGCCGGGAATCGCGGCAATGCGTTGTTGGTAACTCACGGGAAGTTGAAAGGAAATGGAAACGGCGTGTCGGGTTCTCAAGCGATCGGGTGGCGACCCGAGGGCTTCCGCGTACCAAGCCGTGACCGTCGTGCGAAGGAGACCGAAGGCCAGAATGATAATGCTGATGGCCAGAATGGTTAAGGTGGTCCGGAGTGGATGACGGACCAGGTTGCGGAGGACGTAGCGAAACAACGTCACGTCTTACACCAACCTTCCCTTCTGAAGCTTGCAGATGCTTGTGGCGCGTTGAGCGGCTTCGAGGTCATGAGTGACCAACACGATCGTCTTGCCTTGTTCCGCGTTCAGTCGTTGGAGAAGAGTCATGATCTCGTCTGCGGCTTCACCGTCCAGGTTGCCCGTCGGCTCATCCGCGAGAAGAATCTTCGGATCCATCACGATCGCGCGTGCAATTGCCACGCGTTGCTCCTGTCCTCCCGAGAGCTGGCGTGGGTAATGCGTCATTCGGTCGCCCAGTCCGACGAGACGCAGTGCCGTCGTCACGTGTTTTGCACGCTGCACGCGGGACAAAGACGTCAGCAACAAGGGCAACTCCACGTTTTCAGCCGCCGTCAGAACCGGAATCAAATTGTAAAACTGAAAAATGAAGCCGAGCGTGTTGGCTCGCCATTTGGCAAGTTGACGGTCGGACAGGTGGCTCACGGTGGTCTGATTGATGGACACGCGTCCGCGCGTGGGGCGATCGAAGCCGGCCATGAGATTCAACACGGTGGTTTTTCCCGATCCGGAGGGACCCAGCAAGGCGACAAAACTCGCGGGTTCGATGGCAAGCGTCAGTTGCTTCAGAACGGGAATTTCGACGTCGTCCCGGAAATAGGAGTGCGAAATCTTTTGCAGGTCGATGATGGATGAGGTCATGGAGTCACTCCTGAACGCGTTTTTGAATGATGCTGCCCGTCACGAGATCGTCGGAGGGATTCATGACGACGGTCTGTCCCTGGATGACGTTTCCTCGAATGGGAATGAGTCCGTTCAGAGGCGATCCGGTTTCAACGGGAATTTCCGACGTCACGTTGTTCTCGACCAGCAGGACTATCGTTTGTCCGTTTCGAGTCACGATGGCTTCGGGGGAAACCCCCAAGGCGTCAGATGGCGCTTCTTTTGGGGAAGACTCCTCCAAAAAGGTCACCGTGGCGCTCATGTCCGGGAAAACCTTGTCGTCCAGATCCGCAAAGCGGACGTTGACGGGAATCGTGGCTTTCGTGCGATCTGCGGTCGGGACAATCCGGCTCACGCTGCCGTGATAGAGACGATCCGGAACGGCTTCCAGGGTAACGTGGACCGGTTGATCGAGGGCCACCGACCCGAGAAAGGGCTCCGAGACTTCGGCTTCTACGTGCAACGTGCGTAAATCGGCGATAGCGGCAACGGAACCTCTAGACTGCGACGCGCCGGCCATTGGCGCCACGATTTCTCCGACTTCAGCGAATTTTTTTATGACGGTTCCATCGAAAGGGGCGCGAATGACGGTATTTTCAACTTCGACCGTCACGGCTTGAATTTCTGCTCGTGCGAGATTCACGGCCGAGCGTGACGACCGCACCGATGCCCGTGCTCGATACAAACGGGCCTCTGCGGCGTCGAGTTCTGCCCGAGTCACAAGTCCCTTGTTCCATAAGGCCTTGATTCGCCGGTAATGAAGCGTGGCTTCTCGTAACTCGGGGCGCGTGTTGGCCAACGTGGCCTTGGCCACGTCTAATCGGGCTTGCGTTTGTAAGAGTTTTGCCTTCACGTCGGCCTGTTCGAGTGTCGCAATCACGTCTCCCTTGGTGACCCGGTCTCCCACGGCGACGCGAACGGACGTCAAGCGGCCCGTGCCTTTTGAGGCGACGGACGCCTGCCGCTGTGCCACGACGTATCCCGTTGCGGTCAACAGCCCTTGAGTGGGTAACGCAGAAAGACGCTGAACGTGGGTGACCTGCACGCGAGTGGCGTGCGACGAGGAGCCGATGTAGAACACGAGAGCAAGAAGCACCAGGGCGGCTCCGACCCCGATGGCGATGGCTTTTCCATGGCGCTTTTTCTTCCGAATGGCATCGTTCCCGTGGATAATCAGGTCATTGAGATCCGGAACGTCCTCGTCCGACGAGGAAGAATGATCCCGTTCCCTCTCTTTCATGTGCGAGTTCACGTCCGAGAATCCAAAAAGACGGCATTTCGAAAGTCCCGTGGTGATGACCCCGTCTCCTTTTTGAAAAAATGGCTGAAAGAGAATTGATCTTGAAATCCGATGGCATTGGCAATGTCCCCCATTGTTTTGTGTGGATTCCCCATAAGACGTTTGGCCGTTTGGAGGCGAATCCGTTTCATATAAATCGTAAAGGATTCTCCCATGTGGAACCGGAACACCTTGGAACAATGCTTTTCTGAATATCCAAAATGTTCCGCTACGTTCTTGAGCGTGACTCCCTGATGGAGATGGGTCACGACGAATGTGTGGAGTTGGTCTGACAGGGTGGAGTTGGGTGACGCGAGGTTGTTGGAATTCGGTAACAGCATGCTGGAGATAAAGTCCGCGACGTATTGCATATCATGGTCTTGCCGGATTCGATAAAAGCGTCTGACCCAATTTTCAGTATACTCACACAATTCCAGAATAAGGGCATCCTCATGGTTTACGGCGGGAGGCAAGAATGAGCCTGGACCAAGGGTGAGTGCGGCCGAATGCCGCTGGTTTTTTTCGTCCGTCTTCATTAAACACCCACGGGCTTTGTAAAGGGGACCGGGAGGCTTCACAGGAGGGAGAAGCCTCCCGGCAGGGAGAGGAGCAAGGATGTGCCTCGCTCCCTTCTTGGGCTGGATGAACAAGAAAGCCCAAGAAAGCATCGGCAGTCTTGGGCTCTGGACGGGGACGGTCTCGGGCCTCAATGCGCGATCAACGACGAACCGTTATTAAGAATCTCCTTGCATCATCAAGGGACGCTTCACGATCCACATTTCGTACATGGGAATCGCAAACATGATCAAAAACGTGACCGTCATGAGCACGTCACCGGTCAACAACGTCACCACGAAGAGGGGAGACACGTAGGTAATCAGCCACGGCGACACGAGGTCCAACGTTACGCCGAGAAAAGCCACCCACGTGGTCAGCCCCTTCACGAGCGGACCGGCCATGGTCAGATAGAGCACGTGTACCATAATCAAAAACACGACGGGCATCGTGAATAAATGAAAATGCGTGGTTTCAGCTAATTGGCCGAATGACATGGGCTCGCCGAAATTTTCAGGGGATCCGCGATAGTGCAGGGCAATGCCCTTCGGCGTCAGGTCGGTCATGCTGTGCGCCCACATAAAGGTGAAGACGAATCCCACGAACATGAGAAGAAGAAACCACGTGTACACCAATCGGATGTGGCGGTCAGTGTCACGAAGTCGAAACCGGGCGTTGAAATTCCGCATTGGACACGCATCTTCACGTAGAGCCCTGAGCCCCTGCTGTCATTCTGAGGCGCGAAGATCAGGGCAGGCGCTTCGCTCAGAATGACATTGTGCAGAGGTCATGACGTTTTGCAAGGTCTCCTGGTGAGAGAGTCCCGGGTGAGGGGGCTCACTCAGAGCCCCAGGAGGGCTTCAAAGAATCCCTTTTCTTTACTGGTGGCTGCAAGGACGTCTCTGCCGAGCCCGAGAGGCTTCAAATAGAATTCATTCACCAGGACGAGCACGCGTTTCACCCCGGCGCTCGCGGACCGTACAGACATCGTTGCCCCGGTGATGTTGATGATATCCCGATTGATCCGCACCGGGTCCCCGATGGTTTTCCCCTGGTACTGATAATTGAAGCGTTTCGTGGCGATCTCGTTTCCCCGGGCTTCCCGGTACACCAGGACTTCAAAATTCGTACATTCGCCCGTCGAACTCACGCCCACCATGTACGTAATCGGGCGATGCTTGCCGATGGTATTCTGGATGATCGCGTATCCGTCGATATTCCCCTGGGTTTCCCCGATGAAGACGTCAAAGGTGAATTCGGGAAATTCCCAGCCGATGACTTGTTCGACGAAGGATTTTTGTTCCGCCGTCAGCGTCAGAGTTTCTCTGCGGATCCTTTCGGAATCCGGAAACATGACTTTTGCGGCGTCGTCCTCGGTAAAATAAATTTCTAAATGTCCCAGTTCCTCCGGCGTCAGCCATCGCTTCACCTCATGGTCCCAGATTTGTTCCTGAGGGGCTTGCGTCTGGGCAAATCCAGAGGATGAAAGAAATCCCGTCAAGACGCTGCAAAGAGTAAAAATGACCAAAATCTGGATTCCCGCTAAAGACTGCGGGAATGACGAAAAGGATACTGCTCTCGGGAATGATGGACGGGGAGCTGCACCAGATTTTGCGTTCATGCCTGTTTTCTTTTTGTCGTTGGTATGAGTATGAATGGTATGAAAACGGCCAACACGATGCCTAGAATCTTGTCTTTCCCGCTCTCTCCCTGTCATATTCCCGCGAGTTCTCCCCTCTGTCATTTCCGCTATTTCCTCCTCTTGTCATTCCCGCAGGTTTCCCCTCTGTCATTCCCGCAAGTCCCCTTCTGTCATTCCCGCCGGTTTTTAGCGGGAATCCAGGGTCTTTTTCTTCTGTCCCTTCCTTCGTGTACCTCCCCGTCTGGGAAAAACCCCTCTGGATTCCCGATTAAAAACGTCGGGAATGACAGAGGGTGCGTCGGGCATGACAGGGGAGGGGATATCGGGCATGACGTCATTTCCCGCAAGTCCCCCCTGTCATTCCCGCCGGTTTTTAGCGGGAATCCAGGGTCTTTCTCTTCGGTCCCTTCCTTCGTGTACCTCCCCGTCTGGGAAAAAACCTCTGGATTCCCGATTAAAAATGTCGGGAATGACAGGGGGGGCGTTGGGAATGACAGAGTGGACATCTGCGAGACTCCGTATTAACCGACGACCGTACATCCTTTATCCAACAGTTCTCTGTCCGTCCCGTCGGGTTCCCTCTGTCCGTCCCGTCCGGGGTCTCTCTGTCCGTCCCGCCCGGGTCCCTCTGTCCGTCCCGCCCGGGTCCCTTTGTCCGTCCCGCCGAGTCCCCTCTGTCCGTCCCGTCGGCCCCCCTCTGTCATTCCCGCAGGTTTTTAGCGGGAATCCAGGGTCTTTTTCTTCTGCCCCTTCATTCGGGTGGCTCCGTCTGGGAAAAAATCCTGGATTCCCGATTAAAAATGTCGGGAATGACAGGGGGGGCGTCGGGAAGGACAGAGGGGACATCGGGAAGGACGGAGGGACCCCGGGAAGGACAGAGGGGGCCTCTGCCGGACTCTGTATTAACCGATGACCGTGCATCCTTTATCCAGTAGTTGATTGGTAATCCGTCGGATTAGACGCCGTTCTTCTTCGGCGACGGGAGGAATGCGTCGCCACGTGGATTGCGACCGCGCGCCCACGGGAGAATAGAACTCCCGGACTTGCTGCACGGAGATTCTGATCGGCCGGGCTGCTTCGACGTTCAGAAAAAATCGTGCGCGTTCTTCGTTGACCTGGCGTTGAAGCGCCCCGGCTTTTCGCTGGGAAGCAAAGCCCCTCCATTCGGTCGCAATCACCCCGCCGGCTTGATCGACTTCGCGCAGTTCAAATTCATCCACGCTCGCGAGGGCCACGGACCATGCCTGGTCATAGGCACAGCCGGTCTTCACGGTGTTGGGTACGCCGGAAAACGTGGCGCACCCCACCGTAGAGACGACCAGAAACAAGGAAAGAACGACGTGTCTGCCCATAATTTCTTTCCGCCCCCTCTCCCCTGGAGGGAGAGGGCCGGGGTGAGGGGGCCTTCGGTTAAAAGTACGTTGACAAGTTGATTTGGAACCCGTCGCGGTCCGTGCCCGACGTGCTACTACCTTCCTTCTCGTGTCTATTAAACGTATACGCAAACTTGATGACCGAATCTTCTATCGGCCGGAAATTGAGCCCCAGGGTCAACCGGTCGATGGCATTCGGGTTGCTGTCGTCATCGGTGTTGGTATCCACCTGTCCCCAGCGAATGACACCCGTAAACGTCGAGTCCTGGCCGAAGTAGCTGGGCAAGGCCCTGGTGAACGCCTCCGGCATAAAGTGGTAATTCAACTGCACGTAATATCCGAACATATTTTCGGGGACGACGTAACTTGAGTCTCCTTCTGCAACATGCTGGCGCCTCGTTGCTCCGGTAGTATCCTGAGTGAAAAATGTCGTACCCTTGCGACGCGTATACGTCCCGGACCCTTCGGCGTTGGCCCAGCCGGCTTCACCCTGGATGTCAAAGGGCCCTCGTTGCAGGTTCCCGTCAATGGCGAGCAGGGTCAGGTAATGGTCCTCAGCGTCGTCCTCATCGTTCCATTGGCCGTGGTGAATGGACCCGGCCACCTCGACGCCCAACAGCGGGCTGAACGAGACCCGGCTGACAATCGCCTTGTTTCGATTGTTATCCTTTTGAAAACTTCCGCGAGCAGATCGCGCCCCGCTTCCTTCCTCAACCGAAAACTGGCCGTCAGCGCCATCAAAGCCATTCGTGAGGTAAAATTCGTAATCGATCTTGGAAAGCTGGGTCGGATAGAACGTGCCGTAAAAGCCGATTCCGCTTTCGGCAAACGTGGAAGGCAGGATCAATCGGCTCACCATTGGCCGAAGAGGCAAATCGTTCAAGGGCGAGTCGTGGATGAGGTTGAACCGGCCCATGGGCATCAGGATGATTCCCCCCCGCAGGTTGAATGCGTCGTTGAACCGATAGTCCATGGTGGCGAATTCCATCTTGATGTCCCCGTCCCCCTGGTTGCCCTGGGGTCCGCCGTGTTCCACTTCGAGTTCGGCGGCCACGCTGAGCCGGTCCGTGACCTGGGAATAGAAGAACGGCACGAAGCGTTCCTGGTCGAAATCAATCCCGTTTCTACAATCCCGTGAGCCTCCACTATTGTGTGCCGAGCCAGGCTTGCCTTCACAGTCCGAGATTGTAAAGTCGATGTAACCCCCGATGATGGTTTTCGGAGCCTTGACGAAGGGTCTGGCGTAGATGGTCCGTCCACCCTGCAGGCCAGTACCACCCGAGAAGTCCGTGCCGTATCGGATTGACTGTTTTGAGGTGTCGCCCATGGTCGGCACGGAAGGCCCCGTTTTGGCCGGTGGCGCCATTGGGGGTGCTCCCGCGTCCATCGGACGCTGTGTCTGGCGCTGCTCCTTTGACCACTCTTCAAACATTTTGCGTATCTGCTTCATTTGGGCGGGAGTAAATTCCGCATCTTCTGCCCAAACCGTCGTTTGTGGAACAATCATGAGGACCATCATTGCCCCCGCAATCAACAATCGTTTCATCGAACACCCTCCATCTTGTTGTTGGGGGACTCTGGTGGTCCTCTCCGTGATTAAACGGGACTCTTGTGGTCCTCAGGAAAATCTTCGGTGTTTCGTGAATTTCCAAGCTTCTTTTTAGACTTCTGGATTCTTGCCGTGTTCCTACTTTCTGTCATTCCCGCCTGTTTTTAGCGGGAATCCAGGGTCTTTTTCCTTTTGTCTCTTCATTTGTGTGGTTCTGCTTGGGAAAAAACTCTGGATTCCCGATTAAAAACGTCGGGAATGACAGAGGGGCGTCGGGAATGACAGGAGGCGCCGGGAATGACAGAGGGCGCCGGGAATGACAGAGGGCGCCGGGAATGACAGAGGGGAAAGCACGGGAATCCATTATCTGTTTCAGCCTCTTGCTAATGTGCGCACGGCGCGATCGTGAATTCAGTGCCCTTGATACTGGCATAGGAAATAGAGACAATCCGTTTACAGCGTTTGCACTTCAGCTCAAGACCGGTCTCTCTCATCTTGGCAATGAGATGCCCGCATTCACATCTGGTTTCAGTCGATTCAACGGGCTTTCTCATGATGTTTTTCTATCGAAATTTATTGAGTTCGGTTGTCGTTTACCTTTAAATTGATTTTGATAAATCGTATCACAAATACATAAATTTCTGATGTCTGTCAACCCTCTTCAGGATGAAAAGAAAAAACGTGATCATGAACGATCACGTTGTCGTTGGACGACGGGCTTGTTGATGAACGAAGAATCATGGCCACGCGGAGGATGGTGATGGGCGTCAGAACGGTGTTTCGATTGGCGAGCCTCTCTTTTTTTCTTTTGTCGGGATGTCTGTCCGTGCCTGGGAGTTCTCCGCAGGACTCACGGATGAGTCCATTGGCGTTTGGCTCTATTCACGTGGCGACCGATGGCCCTCATCCACGCATGTTTCCCACTACGCTGAGGTTTTTTTCCTTGACCAATGAAGACACGGGAGAACGGTTTCGGGTGGACGTCCACTCAGATTCGGACGTCTTTTCTCTCAGGTTGGCGGCTGGAAACTACGTGGTGGATCGCGTGCAGTTTAACGCCGGTCCCTTCATGGCCGAATCCCACGTGCATTTGAACGTGCGCGTGCCTGACGGGAAAGCGGCTTATTTAGGCGCGTGGGAGTTTACGGTAGACACGCCGCGTACCATCCGGCGTGTCCGGATCCGTATCCTGGAAGGGGAGCCGGAGTTCCCCAAGGCGCTTTCTGCGGATATTGTCTCGAACGCCATGCCCATTGAAACGGCGTTGCCTGAGCCGGATACATTTGAAACTCGCGTGTTTCAGGTTGCTCCGTTACCGAAGGTGAAATATTTCTACCGCCGATAGACGGTCGCGTGAAATGATGAAACAGATGTCTTCCGTCTTGTTGAAACTCGCCTGTGGGGTCGTTGTCTGCCTTCAGGTCTGGTGGTTGCTCGGGTGCGCTTCCTCCGCTCACGTCGTGAAGCGCGGTCAGATGCACATGGGGACCTTGGTCTTTCTGACGGCCGTGGCTTCGGACGACCAGCTTGCCCACGATGCCATTGAAAAAGGGTTTGCCGAAATTCACCGATTGGAAGAAATTTTGAGCACGTGGATTCCTGAGAGTGAACTCTCCCGGGTCAATGCCGCGGCAGGAAACGCGCCCGTCAAGGTCAGCCCGGAAACCATTGAGGTCTTGGAGCACTCGTTGGCCATGGCTCAATTGACCGATGGTGGCTTCAACGTTGCCATTGGTCCGGCCGTGGAGGCGTGGAACGTCAGTCGGGAAGGCCGGATTCCTTCGCAAGAATCGTTGGATGCCGCACGGTCGCTTATGGATCTTTCCGAGGTTCACGTGAACGAGGAGGCCGGCACCGTGTATCTGGCTCGTTCCGGGATGCGGGTGGACGTCGGCGGCATCGGCAAGGGGTACGCGGCTGATTCAGCGGCCCGCGTCATGGAGGAGGCCGGTGCCGCCGCGGGCGTGGTGGCGATTTCCGGTGATATCAAAACCTTTGGTCGTCTGCCCGATGGCCAACGGTTCGTGTTTGGCATTCAACATCCTCGACAAGAGAATGGAATCACGTTGGGACGACTCGAACTCGAAGATGAAGCGGTTTCTACGGCCGGCGACTATCAACGCTATTTTCTGAAGAACGGCATTCGCTACCATCACATTCTCGACCCGCGCACCCTGCGTCCGGCTCGTCTCGCTCAAAGCGTCACCATCGTCGCTCGAAGCGGCGTGCTCGCGGATGGGCTGGATACCGGAATCTTTGTGATGGGACCGGAACAAGGCATGGCCCTGATCGAACGTCTGCCTGGCGTAGAAGGCGTGATTGTTGGTGCGGATGGCAGCCTATCCACGTCTTCGGGATTACAAGATCGGTTGCAGTTGACCCCGTAAACTGTCATTCCCGCAATTTTTTAGCGGGAATCCAGAGCCGTTTTATGAACCACAAAACCTACTATGTGTACATCATGGCCAGCAGACGCAACGGCACCTTGTATATTGGCGTAACCAATGATCTGATCCGCCGCGTGTATGAACACAAAAACAATGGAGTAGAAGGGTTCACTGAGACATATCGCGTTCATAAATTGGTCTATTGGGAGCAATCGGATAATATTGAGTCTGCCCTTCAGCGTGAAAAGCAGCTAAAAAAGTGGAATCGGCAATGGAAAATCGCACTGATAGAAAAGCAGAATTCTAACTGGCAAGATATGTATGAACAGTTGCTTTAATCAAAGACTGGATTCCCGCTAACGACCGGCGGGAATGACAGGGGGAGACCGGCGGGAATGACAGGGGAAGTCGGCGGGAATGACAATTTACGGTTTCTGTCATTCCCGCAATTTTTTAGCGGGAATCCAGTCTGGGTTTTTTCTCAAGAGATGCTGGATTCCCTGGATTCCCGCTAACGACCGGTGGGAATGACAGGGGAGGGCGGCGGGAATGACAGAGAGGAGAGCGGCGGGAATGACAGGAGAAATTCTTCGGAATGACCATTGATCGCGGGATGACCATTGATCGTTAGTTATGCCCACCAGACGAATCGCCGTGGGTTTTCTTTTTCTTATGTTTGGAATACCCGCCGTCGTGCGCGGGATTGCCGCCGTGGGACTTAATGCGTTCGTGAATGGCGTCCATCCGCGCTCGTTGCTCTTCGGTCAACACGGCTTTGGCGTCCCGCTTGGCTTTGATGGAGGCCAAGTACAGCTTCGTCCTCAGGGCGTGAACGGCGTTCAATTGCGATTCAATCTCTGAGAGACTCGCCTTGTCGTTTCTCAAGACTTCATGCAGGTCGACGTTGGCTAATTGGATGTCGGCCTTCATCTTGATTTTGGTTTTCTTGTAACTCGTCTTGATCGCGTGAAGTTGTTGCTCCTGTTCGGCCGTCAAGCTCATGCCTTTTTTAAATTTCAAGACGTGCGTAATGAATGCGGCTGCGCCTTGATGGGTGCCGGGATGCGTCGCCCCGTCACCATGATCGCTATACCCTTTGGCGTGACGTTTTCCGTATCCCGACCGATTCATCTTATGATGGGTTCCGCCGTGTTTCTTCTTATGCACGTCACCATGACGCGAAGACTCATGATGCCCCTCATACGAAGCATTGCCATGAGACGATCCCCACGTATGGCCGGGAGGCTCGGCAAAGGTCGAGGCAGCACAGAGAAGCAAGGCACTGCTCGCGAGTGCAATGGATGTCAACCATGACGGGACGGCTGGTTTGTGGCTTTTCATAACGGGTTCCTCCTTTGAAGGGTGAGTTGCTCCGGTGAACGTTTCTCTATGGTCAGCGTGTTTGAAACTCGTGGCGTGACAACCGACGCTAAGCGTATTGTACAACCTGAGCGTCACCGTAACACATCAACGTCACGAGTCGTGGGCAGGTCTGTCGAAGACGACCGTATGCGTGGCGGTGACGTTCAATTTTACCCGGGTCTTGATCGGGAAGGACCGGGGTGAAGGTTCGCTGCCGTGCACGAGTTCGCCGGTATTGAGGCGGATTCCATACAGGACGTCCGAGCCTCGAAACTCCCGGGACTCGATGATTCCGCATCCGGTTTCGCTTTTCTCAATCCGGACGTCGTCCGGTCGGATCATGACCAGCACGTCCCGAGGGCCTTGATAGGGTTGCGGGAGAGGCCATTCACCCAGTTCGGTGACGATCGTCGAATCGTGGATGGTTCCGGGAATGAAGTCTGCCTGCCCCACAAATTTAGCCACAAACGGTGAGGCCGGATGATTATACAAGGTTTCGGGTGAGGCGAATTGTTCAAGCTTCCCGTGATTCAAGACGGCCACGGTATCGGCCATGGCAAAAGCTTCAACGTGATCGTGCGTGACCAGAATGGCGCTCGTCCGGAGTTTTTTCAGTAATTGGCGCAGTTCTCGACGCATGTGGTAGGTCATGTCAGGCCCCAGATTGCTGAATGGTTCATCCAGCAGGAGCATGACGGGTTGAGGGGCCAAGGCACGCGCCAGCGCCACCCGTTGTTGTTGTCCGCCCGACAGGGAATGAGGGTATCGATCGGCCAGGTCCGATAGGCCGGTGAGGGCGAGCATCTTGTCAATCTGGCGTTGACGGTCGTTGGCCGAGACGTGGGTCAGCCCGAATCCGACGTTTTTTTCTACGGTCAAGTGGGGAAAGAGGGCGTATTCCTGAAAGACCATGCCGACGTGTCGTTGTTCAGGGGGCACGTGTCGGTCAACCGTCGCCACGGCGTTCTCGTTGAGGATGATCTCGCCGCTGGAAACCGATTCAAACCCTGCAATGACCCGAAGCGTGGTTGTCTTCCCGCACCCGGACGGTCCCAACAAACAAATGATCTCTCCCTTTTGCACGGCAAAGGAGACGTCTTCAATGGCCGGGCGTCCGGCTTCATAGGCACAGGTGACGTTCTTGATCTCAAGCACAAGGGGTTTGGCGTTGGGAGGCGGTTGCGTCATCACGACACGAGCAGTTGCTGCCGTTGGTTTGCCAATGAAGCCGTCACGTCTGCGTCCTGGATCACGTCGTCTGCCGATCTTTTTGCATTAAGAGCAACGCGACCGGAATCGTGATCAACACGATCAGCAAGGCCGGGGGCGCGGCTGATTGATACAGTTCTTCGCTGGCTTCAAGCCAGATTCTGACGGCGAGTGTATCGAACCCGACGGGACGGAGCAAGAGGGACGCGGGCAACTCCTTCATACATTGGACAAAGACCAGGATCCAGGCGCTGAGAAATCCGCCACGCACCAACGGAAACGTTACGTGAAAAAACGTTCGAATGGAACGAATGCCAAGGCTGCGCGAGGCTTCTTCGAGGTTGGGCGTGAGCTGTTGAAAGGTGGATTCCATGCCTTGCAACGCGGCCGGGAGAAAATGGACCAGATAGGCCAACAGCAAGACGAACACCGTGCCGTACAATTGCGGAATGATTTGTGAGACCAGAACCAGGACGGCCAGGGCCGCGACCGGGCCGGGCAGGACGTAGCCGGTATAGGCTCCTTGTACACAAAGGGTACTGGCCCAGGTCTGCCGGCGGCACGCGACGTAGGCGAGGGGAATGCCACAGACAATGGCCACGGTGGCGGTGACGGCGGAGAGTGAAAGACTGTTCCACACGTAGCCCAGAAACTTACCGGAAAGATGACCGGCGGATGCGGCCTCAATGGTCCATTGGATCAGGAGAACCACCGGGACGCCGAATGCGGCCGCGAACACGAGTAGAAGGTAGCCCGTAAACAGCAGGGCCGTGAGGGGATGGCAGGGTTGCGGAATCGGTTTTCGGTATCGACCGGTGGTTTGATAAAACCGGCTCCGTCGTCGGAACCACCGTTCACCAGCGAGAAAGACAAAGGCGCAAGCGACCAGCACGAGGCTTAAACACGCGGCCGCGGTGTTGTCGAATCGTCCGGTCATTTGCTGATAGACGGCGTAGGTAAAGGTCTGATACCGCAACAGAGACACCGCGCCGAAATCAGAAGCGACGTACAGAATGGCTAAGAAGAGTCCGGCGATCAGCGAGGGCCGGATCAAGGGAAGTGAGACGCGGACGAACGTCGTGACTCGACCGGCTCCGGTCACGTGGGCCACTTCTTCAAAGGAGACGTTGAAATTTTTCAGCGCCGACCGAGCCAGGAGGTAGACGAATGGAAAGGTATTCAACGCGAGGACGAGCACGGCTCCCGTCAAACTGAACGGTGAAAAGAGTACGGCCTCTGCCCCGGCAAGACTTTGCCACAGGTGTTCCACGGGCCCACCCCGTTTCAGAAGGGACGTGAACGTGTAGGCCAGAACGTACGAAGGGATGGACAGGGGCAGAATCAACAACCAGTTCCATACGCCGGAGCCGGGAAAGGTGTAGCGCGTCAGGATCCACGCCAATGAGACGCCGAGGATCAGGTTGATGACGGTCACTCCGATGGACAAGGAAAGGGTGTTCAGGAGCAGTTCCGGTACGCGGGTGCTCCAGAGTCTCTGCCAGACGGCGAAGTCTGCCGTCATGGCCGTGACGACCACGTAGAGCAACGGCAACATCAGGAGAACGGCCAGACACAACCCCAGGAAGCGAAGAGGCGAAGAGAAACGAAACCGGAGCGAGTGCCGTGGGAGAGAAGGGTTAACGGAGTCCAACGTCTTCAATGACCGTCATGGTGGGGTCACGGAGTTGAGCCAAGTGGCTGAGCGGAACGTTCGCGACTCGAAAATTCTCAAGCGGGACAAGTTCGGGCGCAGCCGTCACCTGCGGATTCAGCGGATATTCTTTGTTGACGTCGGCGAATAGTCGCTGCCCTTTGGGAGAAATCAGAAATTGGATCAACGCCTGAGCCTGCGCACGGTGTTTGGTGTACGCGGTCATGCCGACCCCGGCGGCGTTGAGAATACTGCCCATGCCGTTGTCCTCTTGATCGGTCAGGAGCGGGGCAATCGGCGCATCAGGGTGTTTGGCCAGATGGCGGGTAATATAGTAATGATTGACGAGGCCCACGGCGACTTCGCCGCGTGCCACGGCTGCCACGATCTGCCGATTTTTCCCGTACACAAATGACCCCGCGTTGTCCTTTACGCCTCGCAGGAACCGGATGGTGGTTTCCTCTCCCTTGACCGCACGAATCACCGAGACGCCGGTTTGCAAATAGACGCTGCCCGCACTCGGGATGGCCACCGTGCCTTTCCATTTTGGATCGGCAAGGTCCAGAATGGAGGTCAGGTCATCAGGGTTGACCAACGACGTGTTATAGACGATCACCCAAATGCGGCCTGAGAGTCCGATCCAACTGTTGTCCGGCGCTCGGAATGGAGGAGGAATGGTTTCTTCAATGCCGGGAATCGTCGCGGGTTGGAGTAGCCGTAATTCACGCGCGCGTTCCAACGAGCCGGCGTCATTGGTGATCAAGACGTCGGCAGGCGTACGATCTCCTTCCATCTGAAGTCGATTGACCAAGGCCGTACTGTCTGCGGTCAACATCTGAACGTTGACGCCCGATTCGGCTTGAAAGGCATCCAGGACGGGTTGAATGAGCCGTTCGGCTCGGCCGGAGTAGACGACAAGAGTCTCATCGGCGAAGCACACGGAGGGGGCAGCCAGCATCGCTGCCAGGAGGAGAAAGTGCGGGATGACGAGACGAGTATCGCGAATCCGTGGTCTCAAGGTCGTCCTTTTTTCTCGCTGCTCAAATCTCGTCCGCAATTCTTGCACGCACCGTTCGGCAACTGAACGGGCGTCCCATACAGTTCCAATTTGTGAGTGCGGATGGTAAACCCGTTTTTTCTGGCGACCTCTTCCTGCAATTCTTCAATTTGGCAATTCTCGAATTCAATAATTTTATCACACGTCGTGCAGATGAGATGGTCATGGTGCCCTTTGTGCGCCACGTTGTCGAATTGGGTCTGACTTCCGAAATGTTGCTCTTGCGCCAAGCCGGTCTCGCACAGCAGTTTCAGCGTGCGGTACACGGTCGCCAATCCGATGTGAGGGTCCTTTTTGGCGAGCAGCCGATACAGTTGCTCGGCCGTCACGTGTTCCATTTTCAAAAAGCTGGTGAGGATATTCTCGCGTTGACGAGTCAGTTTGAGGTGATTTTTCCAAAGATGTTGTTTGAGAACGTCAAGTTCTTTGGTGGGTTTGGCCATTGCTGTGCCCTCCCATGTTATCGGCAGAGCCGTATTAAAACCGAAATGTGGTTGAAGGGTCAAGTCGGAAACACCCAGTGACCCCATTGAGAGTGACGAGCATGACCCGTCCGGTTCTTGGGCGCCCGTCGTTGACGATCATTTTTTTGACCAGTAGGATCGTTTTTTTCAATCACAACCCTCACGCCTATGCGCAAACCTCACGATATTTCGATTGATCGAACCTTACTCGTGTACGTGTTGCACCTTGCCGCGTCGAACGAATGTTCGATGGTCAGCGACGTGAAGGTGCAACAACTCATTTTTCTTGCGGAACTGCAAATGCTGGGGAAGGGCTTGCGCGGATTGCACTACGAATTTATGCGTTTCCCCTATGGGGCTTTCAGCAAAGAACTCGATAACGATCTCCTGGCCTTGCGCAAAAAAGAACGATTACAGAATTTTGACGTGGTGGGGCAGGCGGAAGACTGTCTTCCCCTGTTGGAAAAGTCGATTGCCGGGGTTGAAGCCAATGAACGGATTATGGAAATTCTGGAAACCGTCGTGGAGACCTATGGTCCTCAAGACGTCGGTGAGATCACGGCATCCGTCGAGAACGTGGAGATGAGCGTCGTTGATCGTCCCGAGGAGAAAGTACGTATTCGAGACGTTCCGTTTCACGTGATCGTGCTGGTGCCTTCTCGCGTTGAAGTGACCGGCGAATTTTCCGTTCCTCCCGCGACGCTCTCAAAACTCAATACGGCTTTGGGCATGTAAACTGGTCGCGTGTGAAAGGGTCTCTTCTTGTCCGGTCCAAAAATAATCGGATGGCGTCGGTCAAGGAAATGGGGAGGGGCAGAGCTGAGGCCGAAAACCTCAGCTCCACGAGACCGCCGGCAATGGCGGGGGACTACTCTGATGCTTTTGCTTTGGGGGGCATCCCAACCGTGACTTGGTCCTTGAGCTTCGCGACAGTCGCTTCGCCAATGCCTTTGACGTTTGCCAAGTCGTCCACGCTCTTGAATGGCCCGTTGGCGGTTCGGTGTTTAACGATTTCCTCAGCCTTTTTTTCGCCGATTCCCTTTAATTGCTGAAGTTCTTCGGCCGTCGCCGTATTCACGTCAATCTTTTGTTCGGCCATCGGTTCGGCCATCGCGCCGGTCTCACTCTGTTTTTCATCAGCCAAGACCATCCCTGAAAAACCGACGACGAGCATGACCGTCAGCAGACTGAGCGTGACGTACGACCGACTGAGTTGCGAAAAGCGTTGCATAAGATTCCTCCTTTGAACTTTGAATGGTGATAATGGAAAAGTCTGCGCGGATTATCTCCGTGATGAATGAGTATTGCAAGCATCATGGAGATTTCAATCGCGCTTGCGACCGAATTCTTCTATGATAACTAATTTATATTCAATATCAACATCATAGTTTCGTCATAGTTTCACGACAATGTCGTTGAGGTAGGCCTTGATCGTAAAGGCATAGTCTGTCCTCATGGATACAACTGAAGAAAGTTGGAGGAAATATCCTTCTCGAATATGCGCGCTCGGCGGCGTTACACGTGCCTGTGTACGAGTGAGTTCGTGAGTCGCGAGCAAGGAGAATACCAAGTGGCGCAGGTGTTAATTGACTGCGGGAACATCTGCTAAATCGATAAGCCCTGTTGGCGTCCCTGGCGACCAAGGCATGCTAGGCAAACGCAGCTTGAGTCGTTGGATAGGTGCGACAGCCCATGGACGGCCCCGCCTTCTCTATCGAATTTGGGCGCGATTTTGTCGAAATCGCCAGTCAATCCTCCATGATATCGTCCATAGATTGCGTTGGCACAAAAATCTGCGTATTGAAGCATTCTCGAATCACGAGCAGGCGCAAACAGCGGAATGTCAGTGACGTTACGGATTGACCGCCACCGGGTACCTGATTGCTTTAATCTTTGCGCTAACAAGGAAATTGTTTTTTTGTAGTTTGATTCGGCGAGCACCACGAGACCTCTTTGTTCTTCTCTGCTTTCCTCTACCGCTAATCGGTTAATTCGCCTGAGAAACAGATCGAAGCGGCTGATCAAGTCTTCAAATGCCCATTCATATGGGTCTTCACGGCGCACTTCGGCATAGTTCTTCTCTACGGCACATCCAAATAATACTGCCCCGCGTTTGCGGAGAATGTCGTAGATTTTGTCCTTTATCTCCCTCAACCGTTCCCTGTTGAGTTGATTCAGAGGCGCCGGCAATCCGGTGGTATCGGGTACTCGAAGTGTCCGGGCGTGGAAAAAAACCGGTTCGTTTTCAGCGGGAAAATATTCCCTCTGCAGTGCATCAAGATCTTGAGAAAACCAGTGGATTTCGCGCTCAAAAACAGCGAGGCCAGCTAACACAAAGTAGCTGGCCTCTGAATGGGTACCGGACTCGTCAAGATACAGAATGTACATTCTGTTCTGTTTACAAAAGCAGCCGACCGGGGAAAGCCCCGACGGGCTTAGCTAGCAGCCCTGCCTTCCGGCGCCGACTGAACTACAAGATAACAAACAAAAATCACGTCGTCAACACAGTGAATACAATTATTGACACAATCTAGCCTTAGTATATATCAGATATATATCAGAAATATTTACGAGTGGGAGAACATATGTCGTTAACATATTTTCTAAAATCTAGGAGTAATCCTATCAGAGAGTTCTTTCAGTTCCGTTTCCCGCACACTAACAAGTTTCTCGCCAATGAGCGAAAAAGATGCCGATCCTTATCCCGAAATGGGTAAACAACCTTAAATGCTGAAGCCGTAAATCTTTCCGATTTTGGTCTGGAGGTAGGATAAAAAGGGTTCGGGGCTCAGCGGTTGTCCGGTGACGCGGTGGAGGAGTTCGGTGGCCGAGTAGCGACGGCCGTGCTGATGGATCCGTCGGGTCAGCCAGTTTTTGAGTGCAAGCAGGCTCCCTTGCTTGATTTCGGATTCCAGCGTAGGGACGTCCTGGCAGGCCTGCTGGAAAAACATCGCGGCGTACAGGTTGCCCAGGGTATAGGTGGGAAAGTAGCCGAAGGCCCCAAGCGACCAATGGACGTCTTGCAGGACGCCATCCGCGTCTCGTTCGGGAACAATTCCAAGATGTTCCTGCATTTTCTCTCGCCACGTCGCGGGCAGGTCTTCGACGTGAATCCGTTGGTCAAACAAGGCGAGTTCAATTTCAAACCGCACCATAATGTGGAGGTTGTACGTGACCTCGTCCGCCTCCACCCGGATCAACGAGGGGTTGACGGTATTCAACGCGGCATAAAAGGCGTCTACGGACATCGAGCCGAGTTGTGAGGGAAACTGTTGTTGAAGCAACGGGAAAAAATACGTCCAAAAGGCTTGTGACCGGCCGACGTTGTTTTCCCACAAGCGGGATTGGCTTTCATGGAGACCGAGCGACAGCGCCTCCCCTAAGGGCGTGCCGTAATGGCGTTGAGGCAGACCTTGATCGTAGAGACCGTGCCCTCCTTCATGGAGACAACTGAAGATACAGGAGGGAAGGTCTTTCTCGAACACGCGGGTCGTCATGCGGACGTCCGTGGGATGAAAGGCCATGGTAAAAGGGTGCTCCGAGAGATCCAGCCGGCCGTGATGAAAATCGTATCCCACTTTGTCGAGCATGAGTTTGCCGAATGCCAATTGCCGGTCACAATCGTAGGAGTGAAACAGAAAGCGATTATCGGGACGTGAGGAGGAGGCTTGGACGTGTTTCAACAGTTCCGCCAACCCATCGCGAAGCCTCGCAAATAACGGCTGAAGGTGCGCCACGGTGGCCCCGGGCTCGTAGGTGTCCAAGAGCGCGTTGTAGGGAGAATCCGTATAGCCTCGATAGTTAATTTCTTCACGTTTTAAGTCCAGAACGGTTCGAAGGTTGGGGAGAAATTGCGCGAAGTCGTTGCGGGCTCGAGCCTGCGTCCACACTTGCTGGGCCAGAGCACGTTCCCGTTCCAGGCGATTCACAAAATCGGAGGGGAGTTTTTGGGCCTTACTGAAGTCGCGCCACGTTTCACGAAACAACGCGTGGTCGGCTGAATCCAGGCTATGGTCGGGATCATGCACCACGCCCGTCGAAGGATCGATGGTCGTCAGGAGCAGGTTTTCGATGTCCGGAGACACAAGTTTTGTATGAGCCAGGGTTTGCAGCGTAGCGAGTTGTTCGGCACGGGCTTGTCCTCCGCCGGCCGGCATATACGTTTCTTGATCCCACGACAGCAGAGCCGCTGCATCCTTCAGGTGTTGAATTTCCAGGAGTTTGGCCTTTAAGGGAGCCAGGGCTTGTGTTGGGTTCGGCATACGGGCTTGTTCTCTCTATCAAAAAAATGGGAGACGTTGCGAAGGGCAATGTACAAAGAGCGAAGTCTGAATGCAATGAAATCTGAATCCTCGCCAAGCCAGGGATGAACCCCAAAAAACGTTCTCTACGTACCCTTCCGCAAGGGACTTCCTCACCATAGATTTTGTGGTCTGCATGTTCTGGCCACAATGCCCAAAAAAGAGGCATATTGGTAAAAAATCCTTTCACCACTTTGTTCTATTTCTTTGTACAACACTAATCCACAACCTTATCCCCATATTTAGGGGATGACCTTCTTGAATTTCTAAGAAATCAATATAATCAAAGTGTTATGAATATTTATTTACGTACCTTTTACGTATTTCACAATAAGTGCCTGTGCATAGCTGGTGGATTACGGTCCAGATTTGGGAACAGGCGGAAGCGGAGATTATGAAGGATATTTCTGATAATGATAGACACTTATGCAGGCCGAGGCACGGTCGGTCACCCCGGAAAATGGTCTGCTGCTGCTCCGGCCAAGGCTAACCGAATCCGGTTACCTTTTTCCTCCGATACGTCACGTCAATTCAAACAGTGCAGAGGGACAGGCTACATTTCGCGCCGAGGGAAGGAAAGATGAAAGTCCCCGGAGATGGTGGGGAGTTGGCAATCCAGCAGTTTTCGGAGTTCAAATTCGGCACCCTCTCGAAAACGTTCGGCCTGTTGCTCATCAAGAAATGGGCCATAGACTCGAGGTTCGAGAAAATTACACGAAACCCGGACAAACCATTGGCCTTGTCCTTTGAGCCGACGTTTCTTGAAGATGGCGTGCTTGTGTTCAATGGTGACCTGACTAGCCATAACACGTCTCCTTTCGCGTGGATAGAGCGACGCTCTCCTGTATCACGATTGGATCAAACACAACCCGCGGAAGTTTCGCGTTACTTATACGGAAATTCTTTGTGACAAGTTTCTGTCTTCTCAGAAAGGGGCGACTCATGAGCAAGCTATGATTTACATATCATGTGCTTGCTTTATAGTGATACCACAATATATTGCGTTATTCTATTTTTTGTCAAGTACTTTTATGTATGGGAATCTCGATGTAGATTTAGACGCGTTCAGATTGCGGATCGTAGTGAATTTCATTCGTTACCCCGCTACACTCCGTCATTCAGGTGGAAGCCGTAATCCAGCCGACTTGGAAATAAACATGACGTCCGTTCTGAATTTCAGATTGTTGAAAAGCCCTTTAGTTTAGAATTGGTCTCGATAATTCAACAATAATTTTTTAGAGTGTATTCTATTGATTTAAGTCAAAAAAAATATTTATAATATACAAATATTACTTACTTAAATACTCAAAAATAACTATGTATTATCATCAAATATAACATTGAATAATGCGCAAATCTTACTATTTCTTGATACTGCCGTTGCCATGAACACGTATCCACGCTGGCAGTTGCCCCTTGTCAAGCAGGCCCTACAATATGCACGAATCGTCGTCTTGTCGGGAGCCAGGCAATGCGGAAAAACCACTTTGGCGCGGATGCTCGCTTCCGGGGAAATAGAGTACCTCACGCTGGACGACGGCAGAACCCTGGAGGCCGTGCGTCATGATCCACGGGAGTTTATCCGACACGAAAAATCCACGCTGATTATTGATGAATTTCAGCGTGCGCCGGATTTGCTTCTGGCCATCAAGCAAGCGGTGGATGAAGACAATCGGCCTGGGCAGTTCCTGCTGACCGGCTCATCGGATGTCTTGACCTCACCAGTTGCCATTGAATCCCTGGCCGGACGAACGCACAGAATCCGGTTGCGCCCGTTGACTCAGGGCGAGATGAGGAGAGTGAGTCCGGGATTTTTACCGGCCGCATTCGACCGGACTTTCGTGAGGAAAAAACGACCTGCCGCCGAGAATCGCAGAGAATTGCTTGAACTGGCACTCCGGGGCGGTTTTCCAGAACCTGCAAAGTTGAGTTATCTTCGGCGCCGGCAGTGGTATGACAATTACATTGAATCATTGTTGCAACGGGATTTGAAAGATATATCCCGCATCAGGCGCCATGGCGCGTTGCGGGACCTTGTTGCCGTACTGGCCGCGTGGTCAGGAAAGTGTATGAATATTTCGGCAATCGGCGCCGGTCTGTCCATGCAGCGGTCCACTCTCGACAGTTACATCGAGGCACTGAAATTGCTTTATCTGGTTGAACCTGTACCGCCTTGGACAAACACGGACTACGCCCAAATCGGAAGACAGCGCAAACTCTTCCTGACGGATTCCGGGTTGATGGCCTCTATTCTGGGATGGCCGATGAATAACATGTGGCTGAATCCCGATCAGGTTGGAAAGATATTCGAGACTTTCGTCTTCAACGAACTTGCCGCTCAAGTGGACGCCGAAGAAAGCGAACGGTACCAACTGTTTCACTATCGGGACCAAAAGAAGCGAGAGATTGATTTTCTGATTGAGCGCGAGGATGGCGCGTTGCTCGGAATTGAAGTCAAGGCGAGTTCCATGGTGAAAGGGGACAACTTCAAGCATCTGCGATGGTTTCAGGAAAACTTGGCTCAACAGAAAAAGTTCACGGGGATTGTCTTATACGCCGGAGAAGACATCCTGCCGTTCGGGTCAGGGACGTGGGCGGTGCCGATTAGTACGTTGTGGGCAGAATCGTGAACCGGGCGGGAGAGGGGCTAGCGGAGAGCTTGATGGCGGAAGCAATCGATCGTATGGTCGTTGACCATACCGACGGCTTGCATGAACGCATAGCAGATGATGGTGCCGACGAAGGAGAAACCCCGTCTCTTGAGGTCTTTGCTCATGGCGTCAGATTCCGCTGTTCGGCAGGGAACGTCTCCACGTGTTTTCCAATGATTCATCATCGGTTTCCTTCCAACGAATCGCCAAATGTACTCATCGAACGAACCGAATTCTTGTTGAATGGCGAGAAACGCGTTGGCGTTCTGGATGGCCGACTGTATTTTGAGCCTGTTCCGAATAATTCCGGGATTGTTCAACAGTGTCTGCACTTTTCGCTTGTTGTACATGGAGACGGCAACCGCGTCGAAATGATCGAAGGCTTCTCGGAACGCGTCACGTTTGCGTAGAATCGTGTCCCAGCTCAATCCGGCTTGAGCGCCTTCAAGAATGAGGAATTCAAACAATCGAACGTCATCATGCAGCGGAGTGCCCCATTCGTCATCATGGTAGCGGATGAGGAGCGTGTTGGTTGCCCAGGAGCATCGGGTAGGTGATGGGGTCGGCATCGTCGTTGCGGTCTCTGAGTGTCGGAAAGAGTCATCCTATGGCGTTCCACGTCTGGCGACGTGATGGCTTTTAGGTTTTCTGCTTTTTTTATCGACCACTTCCCGGAATGTCCCGTCCGGCGTTTGAGTTCCGTCAGCACACGGTTTTTCAAAAATTCTAGTATGAGGAAAGAGAAAAGATTATTTTTGATTACAATTTTTCCATATTCCTATATTATTTTGTTGTGCGTATCGTTGTGCATTCTTAAAATCGGATTCGTATTTATAAGGTTTCTTAAAGGTATATTCGGAAGCATAACCCTCTCTTATCATCATTTCATTAAAGTTTCTTCCATCAGGTAAATGAATATACCCTAAGAGTCTTTCATATTTATCTTTTTTGTCTTGTGTGTCATCTTCTTCTACTATAAATTGCCCTGCCTGGGTTAAAACCTCATTTGCTTTCCTACGTGCCTTTTTACCAAAACATTCATTTGGTTCAGGAGAATCAATACCTATCAATTGTAATCGTATAGTTCCTTCATCATTTTGTATCTCTATCGTGTCTCCATCTATAACTTTCTTCAATTCAAATTTTGTACCCATTGAATGTAATGCCACATAATAAATAAGACCTAAAATCATAAACCCTGAAATAATGAAAATGATGGAGCGATGAAATTTGATCGAATATTTTTTTTCGACATCTGTTCTTATTTGGACTTTTTTCTTTTTTGAATATCCATAATTGCTCAACTCAAGTTCAATCGCTCTTTGAAGATATTTAAGTTGTTTAGGATAAATATATATGCACGTGATATTATTAATTTTGTAGACGTGTATTTTATCCTCATACCTTTTTCGTTCCTTGCGCCTCTTATCAGGGTCAGCTTTGTCCCACCCGCCAAAATATTCTATGTACACATCAAATTCTGGAAGATAAAAATCAACTATTCTAAATTCCTTGGAATCTTCTTTGAGATTGTCTAATAATTTCTCTTTCTGGTAAGAAACTCCCATCTCATCAAGAGTTATTCTTATCTGTCTTTCTCCGTCAGATTCTATCTTTTCCATCTTAACAATTCTCCCATTTTTGCCTAATGGTAAAGAAAATATGTTGGCGTATCCTTTCCCCAAATTCTAATCATCTAGATTAGATGAATTTCTGAATTTCTTCTCATCATGCAGCGGAATGCCCCATTCTCGATCATGGTAGCGGATGAGGAGCGTGTTGGTTGCCCAGGAACATCGGGTAGGTGATGGGGTCGGCATCGTCGTTGCGCGATCTTATCGCGCCTCCCTGCTTGGTCTGCTGACGGGGCGGCAAGAGCTCGTCGCATCCCAAGATGGGGCGCCATGAGATGTCGCCGCTACGGAGGAACGGATGAGAGGATGGCAGGGGTTCATCGTGTTGACGCTTATCTTCGATGCGTGGCGTTAATCCCGGTCCTGGTTTTCGATGGTCATGACCACGGGGCAGTGATCGGATAATTGTTGATAGGCCGCGGGATAGTCTCCCTGTATGCGGCGGCACGCGTTCTGAACGCAGTAGCCGGTGACGCGGGCCGATCTCGTGTGAACCTCTTCCATGTCTGTATTCACCATAATATGATCGAGCCATCCGCCGCGTCCGCGAAAATAGTGGGAACAGGGCGGGTTCAGCGGGAGGTCTTGAAAGCCGGGCTTCTCTTTGGCGACCATGCGCCGCAGGTACTTTAGCTCAATAGCTCAAATCTTCGCGACGCGTTGTCTCCTGCCCCCATCGTGTTGAAATCGCCAAGGATCACAACGTCCTGGTCCGTGGCAAGGAACTGTCTGACGGTTTGATCGATTCGGTTAAGGGCTCGTTGTCGGGCCTCAACGGCAGACACGGTCGGTCCGGATTTCAAATGCAGGGCAATCAGATGAAAATCCGCTCCCGACTCATGACGAGATTGCACGTACCCATAATGTCCCGGACGTAATCGGCCTTCACACGGGCTTCGGTCTGATCGGGCTCTGACGTTGAACTGCCAGAGGCTTTTTACCTGCGTAACGGCCACCCGGTTGGAATTCCATAGGAATCCAAGTTTTTGACTCTCGGATTTTCCACATGGTTGGGGAGTCCATTGCCAAGTGTCGCCCGTCGTGTCGGCCAGTGATTCCAAAACGGTCTGCCACGTTGTTTTCGGGGTGTCCAGATTTTCTTGCACGGCTAAGACATCCACGTTCAGCCATGCAAGTGTACAGATGAGCCAAGGTAGATCGGTTGCCCCATCAGATTGTCCTGAGCGATTGGGCGCATCTCCATAGGGAAACCATCGGATGTTCCACGTGCCGACTCGCAGAGTGGTTGATGAAGGCACGGCCATGCGTCCACCCGTATCGACCACCTGGAGACAACCTTCCCGGGAATCCCACACGGATGCTTCTTCCGTTTCGGAACTGACGTGGAGCGTTGTTTGAGTTTTTTCCTCGCCTGAATCTGACGCAAAGGTAAGGGGCGCCATAAGCAGGACGACGCAAGGGACGACACATGAATATCTCAGCGGAATGCCCATAAAAGGTCTTCTTAGCAAACGGTGCGTGAAATACCAAGTGTGAACACGTGCATCTTCCGTGGGGCATGATGGTTTTGAAGAGGACGTGGATGAATTGGTTCAGCACGACGGTTTGGGATACAATAGCGCATACGACGTTTTGGATGTCGCCCGCGTGGGAAAGGAAAGAATCGGGATGACGACTCACAATCGTAATAGTGAAATTGCCGGTGGGGCGGAACTGTGGCCTATTGCCGACGTGGTGGAAACGAAGCTGGAATTTCCAGTCGAAGCCCTGGAGCCGTTTGGCCGATATAAAGCCAAACTGCCGCTGACTTCCTTTAAGACCCGTTCCGACCGATCGGGCAAACTGATCCTTGTCACCGCGATGACCCCGACTCCGGCGGGTGAAGGGAAAACCACGACGTCCATCGGCTTGGTTGATGGGCTGGCTAAAATCGGGAAGCGGGCCATCGCGGCATTGCGAGAACCCAGCCTCGGTCCCTGCTTCGGCATGAAAGGCGGGGCGTGCGGCGGCGGCTACGCTCAAGTCGTTCCGATGAGCGACATCAATTTACATTTCACCGGTGACTTTCATGCGGTGACCTCAGCCCACAATTTATTGGCGGCCATGGTTGAGAATCATCTGGTTTGGGGCCACGCTCCGGAGATTGATGCCCGACGAATCACCTGGGGCCGCGTCCTGGACGTGAATGATCGATCGTTGCGGACCGTGGTGACGGGGCTCGGTGGAAAAGCCAATGGGTTTGCCCGTGAAAGTCGGTTTGACATTACCGCGGCGTCGGAAGTGATGGCGATTTTGTGCCTTGCGTCGGATTTGCAGGATTTGCACCGGCGGTTAGGCAATATCAAAGTCGGACGGACGGCCAAGAAAGAAATGGTTTTTGCGCGGGACGTCAAAGCCGACGGCGCCATGACCGCGTTGTTGAAAGAGGCCTTGAATCCCAACGTCGTCCAAACCCTGGAACACAATCCGGCGTTGGTACACGGTGGACCCTTTGGAAACATCGCGCACGGCTGCAACTCCGTGGTTGCGACCAAGGCTGCGTTGACGTTGGCGGACTACGTCGTGACGGAGGCCGGCTTCGGTGCCGACCTGGGCGCGGAGAAATTTTTCAACATTGTCTGTCGAAAGGCAGGGTTCAAACCGGACTGTGCCGTGGTGGTGGCGACGGTCAAAGCGTTAAAGCTGCACGGCGGGGCCGATCTCAAAAACCTTGAAACCGAAAATCTCGATTGTCTGAAACAAGGACTTCCGAATCTCGTGCGGCACGTGGACAATATAAAAAAATTCGGGGTGCCGGCCGTGGTGGCCGTCAATCGATTCACAAGTGATACCAAGGCAGAACTGGACCTCTTTCATGACCGGTGTGCCGAGCGTGGCATCCACGTGGTGCTGGCAGAACAGTATGAAAAAGGCGGTGACGGGGCCGTCGCGTTGGCGGAAACCGTGGTCAGAGTCGTTGAGCAAGAGGCAGCGACATTTCGCGTGTTGTATCCCGATGCTACGTCGCTTGCTGAAAAAGTCCGGACGATCAGCCGGGAGATCTATGGATCCGAGGACGTCGAGTTCCCCAAGCCCGTGCTGAAAGGATTTGAGGAATTGGAGGAAAACGGATACGGCCATTTCCCCATTTGCATGGCCAAAACGCAATACAGCTTTTCAGCCGATCCCAAGAAAAAAGGAGCCCCCAGCGGATTTTCCATTCCCGTCAGAGAAATTCGTCTGTCCCTGGGCGCCGAATTCATCGTTGTGCTCGCGGGCGACGTCATGACCATGCCTGGTTTACCGCGTGTCCCGGCTGCTGAAGCCGTGGGAGTCGATGCCTCCGGGAATATTGAGGGGTTGTTTTGATTTTGGTTCTGGAAGAAAGATGGACCAAAAGAAGTTCCAGGAACCTGCCATGCGATTTTGAGGGCGGCAGGTTTATCGAAGAAGGGGGAAGGCAGGCATGATTGATCTCACGTATTCTTTAATCATTGAAGCGACGGAAGACCCTGATTTTTTCGGGTTTTATTCGCAAGAGCTTGAAGGTTTTACGGGAGTGGGTCATTCCATTGAGGACGGCTTATACAAGGCGAAATGGGGCGTGCAAGAACACGTCTCCCTTTTAGAACAAAAGGGGCTCTCCGTGCCGTCTCACAACCCTGATCCGACGGTCGTGATTCACAATCAACGACACGTGCAAGCCGTCTATTGATAACTCTTCTTTGCGTTGCTTTCTCACTGAATGGAGAGTGGTCTTCGCCTAGTCGTATTGGACGGTCAACGGCACTTGACTGCCTTCAGAACATCCATGGCTGCGTTTACCTTAGAATCCGATTTTTCTCCCAAGGGCGATCAGTGCAAATCGATCGCTGCGCTGACGGAAGGAATTCACGGCGGCAAGCCGCATCAGGTGCTGCTGGGAGTCACCGGCTCGGGCAAGACGTTTACCATGGCCAACGTCATTGCCGCGGTACAGAAACCCACGCTGGTGGTAGTCCACAATAAGACGCTGGCGGCGCAGTTATACCAGGAGTTCAAAAGTTTTTTTCCGCACAATGCCGTGGAGTACTTCGTCAGTTATTACGACTATTACCAGCCCGAGGCCTATATTCCCTCGACCGACACCTACATTGCCAAAGACGCCTCAATTAACGACACGATAGATCAATTGCGACACGCGGCGACGTCCGCGCTCTTGGAGCGTGACGATACGATCATTGTGGCCTCGGTGTCCTGTATTTACGGTTTGGGTTCTCCGGAGGTGTATCACGGCATGTTGCTCTATTTGGAAGAAGGCATGGAGATTCGGCGAGAAGCCATCCTCGCCAAATTGGTGGAGATTCAATATTCCCGAAATGACGTGGAACTTCAGCGCGGGACGTTTCGGGCACGTGGCGACGTCATTGAAATTTTCCCGGCGGCTTCCGATTCGAATACGGTCCGCGTGGAATTATTCGGCGATACCGTGGATGCGATCTCCGAGATCGACCCGCTCACCGGCGCGTCTCTGGCTCGACTTTCCAAAGTTCCCATTTATCCGAAGAGCCATTACGTGATTGCGCCGGATCGGTATGACCACGCCCTGCAAGGCATTGAAGAAGAACTTGAAGCACGCGTGGCCTATTTCCAGCGCAACAACCAGCTTCTTGAAGCGCAGCGCGTGGAGCAACGCACGAAGTTCGATCTTGAGATGATTCGAGCGATGGGCTATTGCCACGGCATTGAAAATTATTCGCGGCATTTGAGCGGCCGTGCGCCGGGTGAGCCGCCTCCGACGCTGCTGGATTATTTCTCCAAGGACTATTTGCTCATTGTTGATGAATCCCACGTGACGATTCCTCAATTCGGCGGAATGTACGAAGGCGACCACTCCCGTAAGAAAACGTTAGTGGCGTATGGCTTTCGGTTGCCGTCGGCCATGGATAATCGTCCGTTGACGTTCAAGGAATTTGAACGAACCATGAATCAGGTGATTTACGTGTCGGCCACGCCTGGTCCGTATGAATTGACCCACGGCGGCCAACACGTCGTGGAACAGATTATTCGGCCGACGGGTCTCATGGATCCGGTGATTGCCGTCAAGCCGGCGAAGGGACAGGTGGATGATCTCCTGAAAGAGGCGCAGGCGGTCATTGCCAAAGGCTTTCGGGTGTTGGTGACCACCCTGACCAAGCGCATGGCCGAGGATCTGACGGAATATTATCACGATTTGGGAGTGAAGGTCCGGTATCTCCATTCCGACGTCAAGACGCTGGAACGGACAGAAATTATTCGTGATCTGCGCAAGGGGGCGTTTGACGTCCTGGTCGGCATCAATTTGTTACGGGAGGGATTGGATCTGCCGGAGGTCGCACTCGTGGCCGTGTTGGACGCCGATAAAGAAGGATTCCTTCGCGGCCATCGGGCGTTGATTCAAACCGCTGGCCGTGCCGCACGAAACAGCGAAGGGAAAGTGGTGCTGTATGGAGACAGGATCACCGATTCGATGAGGACGACCATGGATGAAACCGAACGGCGGCGTCAACTTCAGGCTGAGTATAATCGCGAATACGGGATTACGCCGGAGACCATCAAAAAACGCATCCATGATTTGACCTATCACATTGCCCAGGCGGATTACGTTGACGTGGGCATCGCCGCGGAAGATGAGTCGGTCTATGAGACCGAAGCCGATAGGAAGAAGACGATTATTGCCTTGGAAAAAGAACTGAAGGCTGCCGCGAAAGCCCTGAAGTTTGAACGAGCCGCGATTCTGCGCGATCGAATTCGAGCCCTGCGGCACAAAGAATTAGAGTTGGGTGGATCGGTGGCCTAGCCCCGGGCTAGAGGTTTTTGTGGAGATAATAGCCGAACACAATACCCAACAACGTCAGCAGGTTGAGTTTGAGTAAAAACCCCAGAGTGATGGAGATCAAGACCAGATCGACGGTCAGAGGTGGATGGACGCCCGTGGAGATTGATTCGGCAAAAATGGTCTGAATGGGTCCGGCTGAGGAAAACTCCTTAAGAATTTCACCGAGGACTCTGCCCAGCAATCCGCCGATGAAGACAAATCCTAGTAACGTCCATCCAGATTTTTTCACGTGTGTACGCTTTGCAGCCGGAAAGTGGGAATCCTCGTGTCTCTTGACGAACAGGTCGAAAACGTACGGTAATTCACCGCGACGAGTCAAGATTGTGTCCTTCTGACCATACCCGCCTGTCATTCTGAGCGTAGCGAAGAATCTGGATTCCGGGCGCGGGAGCAACGGCACGGACAGCCTGATTGGTCTCATATGTCTTGACCCTGGACACGTTCCTTGACACCCTTTCACGGGCTTGACTAGACTGCACGGAATTTTCTTTGAATTTTCCACTGGTTAGGACCAGCATTCATGTTTTCGTCTCTCACCGAACGAATTGACGGCGTGCTCAAAAAGCTGCGGGGTCCCGGGGTTCTGAAAGAACGGGACGTGACCGAGGCCTTGCAGGGCGTTCGTCTGGCTCTGCTTGAGGCCGACATCCATTTTCGCATTGTCAAGGACTTCATCGGGCGCGTGCAAGAGAAGGCCGTTGGCCGCGACGTGCTCGCAAGCCTGACTCCCGGCCATCAGGTCGTCAAAATTGTGTGGGAAGAATTACGTGACTTGATGGGCCATGAACGTTCCGGTCTCACGCTGTCTTCTCACCCGCCGACCATCATAATGCTCGTTGGCTTGCAAGGGGCAGGCAAGACCACCACCTGCGGCAAAGTTGCGCGGGTCTTCACCCAACAGGGAAAGCGGGTCCTGCTCGTCGCTGCGGATCCGCGCCGTCCTGCGGCTGCCGATCAATTAGCCGCCTTGGGCGCTTCTCTTGACGTTCCCGTTCATCGCGCGAACGAGACCCTGTCCACTCGAGCCGCGGTGGTGGATTTTTGTTCGGCGGGGGTCTCCCGCGGGCGAGACCACGGCTATGACGTCGTGCTTTTGGATACCGGCGGCCGGCTGCACGTCGATGACGAGTTGATGTTGGAGTTGGAAGACGTTCAGTCGGCCGTCGCTCCTCAGGAAGTCGTATTGGTCGCCGATTCGATGACCGGTCAAGAAGCGGTCAACGTGGCGGAACAATTTGACCGGCGCTTGGGATTGACCGGCGTGATTTTGACCAAAATCGAAGGCGATGCGCGGGGTGGAGCCGTGCTGTCGATTCATGCGGCGACGGGGAAGCCCATTCTGTATCTTGGCGTGGGTGAAAAATCGGATGCCCTTGAACCGTTTCACCCGGACCGCATGGCTTCCCGGATTTTGGGGATGGGCGACGTGTTGTCGCTGATTGAAAAGGCACAGGAATCCTATTCTCAAGAAGACGCCGTGGCCTTACAGAAGAAGGTTTCGAGCAAGACCCTGACGCTGGAGGATTTTCGTGAGCAAATGCAGCAAGTCGACAAACTGGGGTCCATGGACCAGATTCTGGAAATGCTTCCGGGCGGAGGAAAGATCAAGTCGATGATGAGCAGAGGGATGAGCCAGGAGGTCCCGGAGACGGACATGAAACGGGTGGTCGCGATGATTGATTCGATGACCCTGAAGGAACGCCGGGATCATACCCTGTTGAACGGCAGTCGGAAAAAACGCGTAGCCAAAGGAAGCGGCACGTCCGTGCAAGACGTCAATCGCCTCATCAAGCAATTTCTCACGGCACGCAACGTGATGCAGTCACTGATCCGCGGAAAACCAGGAAAATCAGGGAAACGGAAGAAGCGCGGAAAGTTGATTCGCGCCCTTCAATCCTCATAAGTGTCTTTCCGGTCGCACGCGCGTTGTATTATACTAGGCTCCTTTTGAAAAACTCTTATTGCAGGGGAGGATGACGGTTGTGGCGGTACATTTACGATTAACCCGAATGGGGCGACACAAACGGCCGTTTTATCGAGTCGTTGCGGTGGATTCCCGATCGCGTCGGGATGGACGATACATCGAGATGTTAGGCACGTATGATCCCTTAACGGAACCAGCTCGATCGGACTTGAAAGCCGATCGGGTCTTGGAGTGGCTTCACAAAGGGGCTCAACCTTCGGTGACCGTTCGGACCCTCCTTCGTCGGTCGGGAATTTTGAAAACCTTCGAAGAATCAAAAAAGAAGACGAACGGCTGAGGCTTTCCTTACGTCAGGTTTCCCTTCCTACGTGTGCGTTGGAGATGCGAGCGATGAACCGGCTTTCCCCAACGCCTCTCTGCTGATCTCGTCCCTGGATTGAAGGTGGAGCGATGGCGACGGAACACATGGTCACGGTTGGGAAACTCGTGAAAGCATTTGGCGTGAGGGGGCAGGCCCGGGTTCTTTCGCTCACGGACGTACCCAATCGATTTGAGACGCTGAAGGAAGTCACCCTTGAGTCGCCGACCGGCAAAACGCTGGTGACGAGCATTACTGACGTGCATGCCGACGGCCGTTCATATCTCTTGCGATTTACGGCCTTTTCCACGCCGGAGGAGGTTGGAAACTTTCGGGGGGCGTGGTTGAAAATTCCCAGGGCGGCCGTGCCTCCCGCCCCGGAAGGGCACTATTACCAGTTTGAACTCATTGGGTTGACGGTACGAGAAGAGACCGGAAACGTCTTGGGAGAATTGGAAGAAGTGGTCACGTTGCCCCACCAGCATCTGTTCGTGATTCGCGGGGCTGAGAAAGAATTTCTGTTGCCGGCTTCCCGAAAATGGATTCTCAACGTTGACGTTGCCGAAGGAGTCATGATTGTGGCGCCAACGGAGGAATGGGTGAGTGATGTTGCGCGTTGATCTGTTGACCTTGTTTCCCGAGATGGTGGAGAACGTCGTCTCACACTCCATCGTCAAGCGTGCGCAAGAAAAAGGGTTGGTGTCAATCGGCGTGCATAATATTCGTGAGTTCAGTGATGATCGGCATCGGGTCGCCGATGATACACCATACGGCGGTGGTGCCGGCATGGTCATGAAGGCCGAGCCCATTTTTGGCGCGGTGGATGCCTTGGATCACGAACGGAGTCGGTTGCGGATTATCGTGCCGTCGCCGCAAGGCCGCCTCTTTACCCAACGATTGGCGAAAGAGTTGAGTCAAGAGTCTCGACGATTGGTGTGGATCTGCGGCCATTATGAAGGCATTGACGAACGCGTGCTGATTCGTTTAGAGCCGGAAGAAATTTCTCTGGGCGATTACGTGTTGACGGGCGGAGAGCTGCCGGCCTTGGTTATGATCGATGCGACCATCCGGTTGGTTTTCGGCGTGCTGGGCGACGCCACGTCGGCGGAACAGGATTCCTTTTCCGGGTCCTTGCTGGATTTTCCGCATTATACGAAACCGCGGACGGTTCGCGGCTACCAGGTGCCTGAGGTCTTACTGTCGGGGAATCATGAGGCCATCCGGCGGTGGCGCCGCCAAGAAGCCTTGCGGAATACGCACGTGAAACGGCCTGATTTATTGCAACGGGAATCGTTGACTCAAGAAGATCAACAAGTATTGTCGGATATTTCCGAAGAACGTGAACGAGTGACCTCGGTGAGCGAAGGGGGAGGATAATCATCATGAATCGACTTGAACGGTTAGAGCAAACGTTTCCCACGAATACGGTTCCGGCTTTTGAAATTGGGGATACCGTTCGCGTCCACGTGAAAGTCATTGAAGGAGAGAAAGAACGGATTCAGGTTTTTGAAGGCGTGGTGATTGCTCGAAAAGGTAAGAAAATCAGCGAGATGGTTACTGTCCGAAAAATTTCCTATGGGGTGGGGGTTGAACGGATCTTTCCCGTCCATTCTCCGAACGTCGCCAAGATCGACGTCATGAGAAAGGGAAAAGTGCGGCGAGCAAAGTTGTACTATCTCCGTGATAAAAAAGGGAAACAAGCCAAAGTCCCTGAACGGGAATTTTCTCGAACCGCGAGTAAAGCCAGACACTCAAAGGACAATGCCGTGGCCGCGGCGGCCGTCCAAGCCCCGGTGGAGAAAGCCGCCCCCGCAGAGGAAACGGGCGACTGATCCGGCCGTTGGAGATTGTCACGTGATCCTGTGACCGTGACCGATGACGCCAGAGGGGTGGGATCGCTGGGCCCGACGTGCGCTCTTGAAGAAGATGCACGGGCCCGTGGGTATCCACACGTGGCGGGACTGGACGAAGCCGGACGTGGCCCCCTGGCCGGGCCGGTTGTCGGGGTCGCGGTGATTTTGCCTCGTCGGTTTTCGTTAAGGCGGCTTGACGATTCCAAACGGGTGTCTCCGACCGAACGCGAGACGCTCTTTTCGTTGATCACCACACACGCGCTCGCTTGGGGCATCGGCCTCGCGTCCGAAGCTGAAATTGATTCGCTCAACGTTCTCCAGGCAACCCGTTTAGCGTGGCAACGGGCCCTCATGCGCTTGACGATCTCACCGGATTTTTTGTTAATTGACGGACACTTGGGCGCTCCCGTGTCTATTCCTCATCGTTCCGTGATACATGGCGACCAGCTTTCCTGCTCCATTGCGGCGGCGTCCATCCTTGCCAAAGTTTCCCGTGACCGCATCATGTGTGAATACCATCGACGCGATCCTCGTTATCGGTTCCACGTTCATAAAGGGTATCCGACGACCGAGCATCTGCGATTGCTCAGTCAGTTTGGACCGAGTCCCGTCCATCGGCGGAGTTTTGGTCCGGTCCGGAGATGTTTGGAACCCCAACGGGAGGGGCCGTGACCGTCACCCCACAACGTTTCGGCAAAGAAGCCGAAGTTGCTGCCGAACGCTTTCTTCGCCGCAAAGGGTATACGATTCTTGATCGCAACGTCCGGTTCGGTCGTGGAGAATTGGATATGGTGGCCCGAATCGGGGAAACGCTGGTCTTTGTCGAAGTCAAAGCTCGCCGAACGGATCGCTACGGTGGTGCGTCATACGCCGTCACTCCGCAAAAAGAACAACAACTCATTCAACTGGCTGCGCGGTATCTTGCGCACCGTCAATTAGCAAATCAGACGTGTCGGTTTGACGTGCTCCTCTATCATGCTGAGGCGTCGGGGCGTCCCGTCCTTGAACACGTGGAACGGGCCTTTGACGTGTCAGACAATGATCGGCGTTGGTAAAGACGCGGATTGTCGTCAAGATGGTCGATAAAAATTTTTGCCACGACGAACTGTGCTTCTCATGATCCGGTTGTTTCACGTTTCCAAATTTTTTGATCAATGCGCGGCACTTCGTGACGTCACGATCCGAATTGACAAAGGCGAATGCGTCCTGCTGACGGGACCGAGCGGCGCGGGAAAGACCACCTTGCTCAAGGTGATTTTTGGATCGGAGGTTCCTGATGAAGGCCAGATTCTCGTGCAGAACCGCAACATTGCCCGATTGCGTCAAGGAGACGTGCCCTATCTGCGCCGCACGATCGGGTTCGTCCTGCAAAACTTTCAACTGCTTCCGCAAAAAACCGTGCATGAGAACGTGGTTTTGCCACTTATTATTCAAGGCGTGAAGAGTCGTGAAGCGCAGAAGCGAGTGAAGGAAACCTTAGGAGCGGTCGGTATGGAGCACAAACGCGCGATACGGGCCGGCGGCCTTTCGGTGGGGGAACAACAGCGAGTCTGTATTGCCCGAGCCATTGTGAACAGACCCATGATCGTGCTGGCGGACGAACCAACGGGAAATTTAGACGGGGAGTTGACGATGGAAATCGTGGAACTGTTGAAATCGATTCACGCGCAGGGAACGACGATGCTCGTGGCGACGCATAACCAAGTGGTGGTCGGGTGCATGAAGGGCCGGGTCTTGCATTTGCAGGCGGGCCGTTTAGTCTCCGATACGCGGGGAGAGGGCGAATGAGAGTGTGGTACATCATGCGGGAATCGTTGACCCATCTGCGCGGGAATCGCGGAACCGTCCTGATTGGCGTTGTCACGACGGCTTTTACCATTTCGTGCTTCGGGGGATTTTTGTTGTTGTACCTCAATCTCAAAAATCTTGCCGCATTCTTGCAGAACGACGTTCAAGTGATCGTGTATTTGGAGCCCGAGGCCTCGGTGCAGACCACGTCAGGGGTGAACCAACGTCTGGAACGTGAACCGGCGGCCACCACGATCACCTTTGTGTCGAAGGAACGGGCGCTTCGAGAATTTCATGAACAGTTTCCCGATGAATCGACGTTATTGGATGGGATGGGAAGCAACCCGCTTCCTGCGTCCTTTGTCGTCAACGTCTCTCCACGATTTCAGGATGCCGAATCCATTGGGGCGTTTGCCGACCGCGTCCGGCAGTTTCCCGGCGTGACTCACGTGCGATACAGCCAGGATTGGATCGATACGCTGGCCCTGTTTGTCAGCCATTTTGAATTCGGGGCGGTGGTGATCGGGACGATTCTGGCCGTGGCCACGGTGACGATTATTACAAATACGGTGCGGTTGTCTTTTTATACGAGACGGGAGGAGATTGAAATCCTTCGGTTAATCGGCGCGACGGGTGCCTTTATCGCCGTTCCTTACGTGATCGAAGGCGCGATTCTGGGCACACTGGGGGGAGTGCTGTCCCTTGGGGTGTTGAAGGGAACGTTTGAATTTCTGCGATTCGAAATCGGTGCGTCGGGCTGGTTTCGGGGGATGGACCATATCCTCATGTTTTTCTCCGTGCCGGTTTCCATGCTGTTGATTCTGATGGGGATGCTGTTAGGTTGTGGGAGCAGTCTGTTCTCAGTCTTCGGATTGATGAAAACGAGGGATTGATGAGGCACGTGGTCTTCGTGGCGGTTCTAGGGACGTGGGTGGGACTCCTTGCCTGTGCGCCTGCATGGGTATGGGGCCAATCCTCCCTCCGGGAAAAAATTGAAAAAGAAAAACATACCCTTGAACAGTTAAAACAGGACATCCGGAAAACCAGGAAACAACGTGATCGATCTCAGAAAAAACGGGACGCGGTCCTGCAATCGATTGAACGGTTGGATCGTCAATATCACAAGGAACGACGGGACGCATCGACCATCACTCGTGAGTTACAGCAAATTGAGCAAGAACTTGAAAAAATAGTCACGCAAGGAAGCGCGCTTCAATCCCAGATGGATGATCGGAAAACCATGATTGAAACGCGGTTGAGACGCCTTTATATGGACGGCCAGGCCGGCTGGTTTCAACCACTCGTGACGTCCGATTCGTATGCGCAATTTGAACGTCGGGTCTTGTATCTTTCCGCCCTCGTGACGCGGGAGCGTCAAGTATTTGAGCAGGAACAACGCGATTTGACGGAGATTGAACGACTGCACGAGCAACAGGCGAACGCCCGTCAAGCGTTGTTGGAAAAGAAGAAACGAATTGACAAGAAATTAAACGTGATGAAGGGAATCAAGACCAAAAAGCGGGAGGTCTTAACCAGTTTGCAACGAGAGACGCGATCCCATGAACACGCGCTCTCAACGCTTCAACGGGCCGAGCATCGCAAAGAATCCTTACTCAGAGAACTGGAGCAGCGAAGTCATCCGTCCGGGCGATCCGCGCCGTTCAAGAAAGGCACGTTGGTCTGGCCCGCTGAAGGTGATCTCGTGGGGACTTTTGGACGGCAACGGCACCCGACGTTCGATACGTATATTGACAGGAAAGGGATTGAAATTGCCACGCGCGAAGGCAGTGCGATCCACGCCGTGTCGGATGGAGAGGTGGTCTACGCGGATTGGCTCAAAGGCTATGGCCTCGTCGTGATTCTGGATCACGGAAGGAATTACTTTACATTGTATGCCCATGCGTCTCAATTATCGGTGCGGGAAGGGGACGCGGTTGCCAAAGGCGCCGTCCTTGGGGAAACCGGATCCTTCGGATTAACCGATAAAACCATCTTGTACTTTGAACTGCGCAAAGGAACGAGAGCCGTGAACCCGGTGGGCTGGTTTGCGAAGCGATGAATGACGTGGTAATCAGTCCTCATGTGCGGTTGCCCCGGGTGGTTGTTCGTCACGGTGGGAGACTGCGCGGCACGATGCGAATCAATCATCCGCGATTATCATCATTTTTCTAACGAATCAGGATTGCAAAATGGAAAAAGAACGACTTTCGACAACGTGGGCGTCGGGACTTATTGTGCTGGGCGTATTGGTTCTGGGAGTGGTCATCGGAAAGGGATTAGAAAAGACGGGTTATGCCAGTGAGTCCTATGAAGAACTCAAAATTTTTGCGGAAGTCCTCACGCAGGTGAAGAAAAGTTACGTCGAAGAAACGGAGACCAAAAATCTGGTCCATGGCGCCGTTCGCGGTATGCTTAAAACGTTGGATGCTCATTCTTCTTACATGACCCCGGACATGTATAAAGAAATGCAGGTGGAAACCAAGGGAGAATTCGGCGGATTAGGCATCCAAATCGGGATCAAAGACCATCTGGTGATCGTTATTGCTCCGATTGAAGGCACGCCCGCGTACGCGGCAGGCATAGAATCCGGTGACGTCATTGCAAAAGTCGATGAGACGCCGACAAAAGACCTGACGCTGATGGAAGCGGTGCAACGGATGCGGGGACCCAAAGGGACGGACGTCACACTCACGGTTGAGCGAAAAGGTGCCCAAGGCCCGCTGACCTTCACGTTGACTCGGGATATCATCAAGATTCGCAGCGTCCGCTCACGGGTCATTGACGAGCACGTCGGATACGTGCGGATTTCTCAGTTCCAGGAATCCACGCCCGACGATCTGGGCGTCGAATTAGTCGCGTTGCACGATCAAGGCATCCACGGGCTCATTTTGGATTTACGGAATAATCCGGGAGGGTTATTGTCCGCTGCGGTCGGGGTGTCCGAACACTTCTTGACGTCGGACCAATTAGTCGTGTCGATCAAGGGGCGAGATGGTCAGAAAGATGAATATCGGGCTCGAGGGACGACGCCTCCTCCGGAATACCCCATGATTGTCTTAGTGAACCAGGGCTCCGCCAGCGCGTCGGAAATTGTTGCGGCAGCCATGCAGGATTGGGGGAAGGCCGTGATCGTGGGAAAGACGACGTTTGGCAAAGGCTCCGTTCAAACGATTCTTCCGTTGTCGGATGGGTCAGGGCTTCGACTCACGACGGCTAAATACTATACGCCCCGCGGAGAATCAATCCATTCCGTCGGAGTCAAGCCCGACATTGTGGTAGAGCCGAAACCCCCGACCGTGGATCAGGAGACAAAGGACGCAGCTTCCCGACCATCAGGAGGTGACGCCGCTTCGTCAGCAGACAATGAACGGTCAGACGGTCATCAAGAGAAAAAGAAGAAGGAAGATATTGAAGCGGAATTCATGAAAAAGGACGTGCAGCTTCAAAAAGCCATTGAATTGCTCAAGACCTGGAACGTGTTTAAAGACCTGCGCCCCCTGTCATAAGGCGGAGACAGGCGAGTTACAGATTTAACACGATCGCGGTGGTGGTTTTGGTCACGCCGTCCACGCCGCGTATGCGTGACAGGACCAATTCATTGAGGAGTTCCACCGTCTCCGCCTCAATCTGGACCACCAGATCATAGGGTCCGGTGACGGCGTGAACGGTTTTTACCCCGGGAATTCGGGTGATGGTCTTGAAAGCACTTTTCGTGTGGTCTCCTGCCACGTCAATCATGACAAATGCCGATATCATCATGTTTCGGTTGTTCCTTGTTTGCTTGGTTTGCGTGTGGGCGCGTTTCGTTCAAGAGTGCAGGGGACAGTATCAAAGGCTTCGACGATTGGTCAATGAATCGGGGGACGTATCCGTAAACGTTGAATGGCTGCAAGCAGTTCTTCCGCGGTCACGGTGACTCCGGGTCGCGTTCTCAGCATGTGAGAACGGGCGAGGATTTCGAGATCATCGAGCGTCTGAATGCCTAATCGATAATACAACTCATGAACAATGGGCTCGGACAAGCCGGGCAAAGCGGCCCATGGACGAACGTCCGGCGGCAGGGGCGTTTTTAACTCTTCGTAGGCTTGGATGGTCCCCGTGGCCAAGTATTCATGGATTTTAGTCGCAAGGTCTTTTCCAATACCTGGAAGGGTTTGAATGTCGCCGTTATCGATGAGTTCGGTCACGGGATTCTCCATGTGAGCAATGGTGTCGGCCGCTCGCTTATAGGCGCGAACCCGATAGGAATTTGCTCCATTGCTTTGCAACGACGCTGCCATGGCCAAAAAGAGATTCGCGAGTTTGCTGTTCACGTCGTGGGGCATAAAACTTCGGTCGCGTCAGAGCGTCAGAAGATAAGGTTCCAATTGTAGAAGATTGCGACTGGAGATGATAGGGAGCCTTTTGACGCGATCCCGTTCCCAAATTGACAAGGCTTGAGATGCTCTCGTAGGATGATCCACCTGATTGGCGAACATGGGACTTTGAATGGGGTACGGCGGAAGGACGGCACGTTTTCCGAGCTAACACATGTATGGATATTCACGTCAATGGTCAACCGCGTGACGTGTCCGAAGGGACCACCGTCACGGGACTCCTGGAAGCATTACAACTGACTGCCAGGAAAGTGGCGGTGGAAGTCAATCTGGAGATTCTGGATAAGCAGGATTTTGACGGTCGGCTGCTGAACGAAGGTGACCGCGTTGAAATCATGAGTTTTATCGGAGGCGGCACCGTTTCTTAAGAAGCAAGAGTTGAACGGACTTCGCCTTCGATGGGAAGAGATGGAGAAAACATGGGTGGCGATATTTTGACCATAGCCGGCCGAACGTTTCATTCTCGCTTGTGGGTCGGGACCGGAAAATATAAGGATTTTCTTGAGACGCAGAAAGCCATTGAAGCCTCCGGGGCCGAGGTCGTCACCGTGGCCGTTCGTCGAGTCAATATTACCGACAGACATTCCGAGAATCTGCTCGATTATCTTGACCCCAAGACGTACACCATTCTTCCCAATACGGCGGGATGTTACACGGTGGATGATGCGGTACGCTATGCCCGATTAGCCCGGGCGGCCGGAGTGTCGGATCTGGTGAAACTCGAGGTAATCGGCGATGAACGAACGCTCTTCCCTGATACCGCCGGTCTCATTGAAGCAGCCAAAATCCTGGTGAAGGAAGGGTTCGTGGTGTTGCCCTATACCAACGACGACCCTATCGTGGCCCAAAAGCTCGTGGATATTGGATGCCCGGCCGTGATGCCCTTAGCGGCTCCTATTGGGTCAGGGTTAGGGATACGCAATCCGTACAACTTGAAAATCATCCTCGACACCGTCAACGTTCCGATCATCGTTGATGCCGGAGTTGGGACGGCCTCAGACGCGGCGTTGGCAATGGAATATGGAGCGGACGCGGTCTTGATGAATACCGCGATTGCGGGCGCACAACACCCGCTTGTCATGGCTGAAGCCATGAAGTACGCCGTAGAAGCCGGACGATTGGCGTTTCAAGCGGGTCGCATTCCCCGAAAACTCCACGCCTCGGCGAGCAGTCCGATCGAAGGCATGTTGTAGGCAAAGGGTACCAACCCCATCCATCTGCGTTCCGTCTTTTTTTGTGACAAGGCCTCAACTTCCTCCTGTGTACGTCGTCACAGATCGACATCAGACCGGTGAGGACCGATTCCAGCAAATCCTCCAGGACATCACGTCTGAACCGGGACTGATGCTCCAGATTCGGGAAAAAGACCTTGGCACGCGAGAACTGCTCAGTCTCGTGCGTGAGATTCAGCGCGTGGCGCGTCCCTTCCAAGTCCCATGTTTCATCAATGACCGCGTTGATCTGGTCTTGGCCACGCAAACGGCCGGCGTGCATCTTCGATCGGACAGTATGCCAGTCAAAGAGGCGAGGAAGTGTCTGGGACCGGACTTTTTCATTGGACAATCCGTCCATTCCCAGGAAGAAGCGATCCGAAGTGAAACAGACGGCGCGGATTTTGTCGTGCTCGGACCCATTTATGAAACCCCATCCAAACGGAAATATGGCCCCCCGTTAGGCGTCGGTGCGCTTCGAGACGCTTGCCGGCGCTGTCACGTTCCCGTGTATGCCATTGGTGGGGTCACGCTTGCTCGCGTGGACGAAGTCATGGAAGTCGGCGCGTATGGCGTGGCGGTCATTTCTTCCATCTTCCGGTCGCCTGTTCCGCGTGAGGCCGTTAAGCATTACGTGACGAAACTTCGGGCAAATTGTCCATGAGAACACCGTGATTGTCACCCTTTTCAAAAACAGAAACCAGTGTTAGAATTCCTTGTCTCTTGAGGGAAGATCCGATGGGATTGAGAAAATCCGAAGAGTATCATCGGGAAATAGATAAGCTGCGCGGGGAACTTCAATCCCTCGAACATCAAATGCGGAATCTCTATGAGACCCGCGTGAAGTTGCAGCAATCGCAAAAACAGAACGAACGGCTGACGGCCAGTCTCCAGGAAGCCAAATCCCACATTGAACAACTCCGCGACGAAATCGCCAAACTGACTGCCCCGCCGTCTTCTTACGCGCTCTTCTGTAGTCTGAACGACGATCAGAGTGCGAACGTCTACGTCTCCGGAAGAAAAATGCGCGTCAGCGTGCATAGCTCCGTGGATAGCCTGAGTTTACGAAAAGGGCAGGAAGTGATCGTGAATGAAGCCTTCAACGTCATTGAAGCGCGCGGCTTTGATCCCCAGGGACAAGTGGTGACGTTGAAAGATCGGCTTGACGGAACCCGGGCACTGATTCGGTTGCACCATGATGAAGAGCGAGTCGTGGAACTGAGCGAGCCGTTGCTCCGTGAGCGTCTCAACGTGGGCGACCATCTTCTTTATGACGGGCGATCCGGGTACGTCATTGAGAAACTCCCCAAGGCCGAAATCGGAGAGTTGGTGATAGAAGAAGTGCCTGACGTGCGATATGAGGACGTCGGCGGGTTGGAAAAAGAAGTGGAACAAGTGACCGATGCCGTGGAGTTGCCTTTTTTACATCCCGATCTTTTCAAGGAACATCATCTCGTTCCTCCAAAAGGCATCCTGTTATATGGGCCTCCCGGCTGTGGAAAGACGATGATAGCCAAGGCCGTTGCCCATTCCATTTCCAAAAAATTGGGCCATTTATCCGGCAAGGAAGTCCGAAGTTATTTTCTGCACGTGAAGGGGCCGGAATTGTTGAATAAATACGTCGGCGAATCCGAACGGCACATCAGAGAAGTCTTCGCGAAAGCACGAGACAAGGCGGCCACGGGCAATCCGGTGGTCGTCTTTTTCGACGAAATGGACTCGTTGTTCCGGACGCGCGGGTCGGGAATTTCGTCCGACGTTGAGTCCACCATCGTGCCTCAGTTTCTGGCCGAAATTGATGGAGTCGAAAAACTCGAACACGTGATCGTGATCGGGGCGAGCAATCGACAGGATCTCATTGATCCGGCGGTCCTGAGACCCGGACGGTTGGACGTCAAGGTCAAAATTCCCAGACCGGACCCACGCGGTGCTCGGGATATTTTTTCCAAATACCTCACGAGCACGCTGCCGTTTGCCAAGGAAGAACTTGATCGGCGCGATCAGGATCCCAAGGCGGTGGCCGCCCATCTTATTGACGTCACGGTGGAGGCCATGTATGCCCGATCGGACGAAAATAAGTTCCTCGAAGTCACCTATGCCAACGGAGAAAAAGAGACCGTGTACTTTAAGGACCTTTCCAGCGGCGCGTTGATCGAAGGGGTGGTGTCACGAGCGAAAAAGGCCGCCGTGAAGCGAGCCATTCACACGGGGGAAAAAGGCTTGAAAGAAGAAGACCTGTTGTCCGCCGTCCGGCACGAATTCAAGGCGCATGAAGATCTTCCCAATACGACGAACCCTGATGATTGGGCCCGTATCGCCGGGAAAAAAGGCGAAAAGATCGTCCACGTTCGAACCCTCACGCCCGGATCGGAAGAAGCGCGAGAAATTGAAACTGTGAACGCGGGTCATTACGTGTAACCTGCGTTCTCAATGCAATGGGGCGGCCGTGCAACGTATTATCGGGACGGAAACGGAATTCGGCATTGCCTCGCGTCAGGGGCACGCCTCCGACGCCGTTGACCATGCTCTCCAACTGATCAGTTATTATCCCGTGCTCCCTGCTCCCCGGGCCATTTGGGACTACGAAAACGAGAACCCTCTGGTGGACGCTCGGGGGTTTGAGGTCGAGGGTGAACGTGAACGCCCGGGACCGGAGTATAATCGCGTCGTCAACAAACTGCTGACGAACGCCGGCCGACTGTACGTCGACGGTGCCCATCCTGAGTATTCGACTCCCGAATGTAGTCATGCACGAGAACTGGTCGCGTATGAGCGCGCGGGTGAGCGGATTGCCGCCAAATGCCTGGAAGCCATGAATCGGGCGGCAGGGGGAAACGTGTACGTGGTGTACAAAAATAATTCCGATGGGAAAGGGAACAGTTACGGGTACCATGAGAATTATTTAATGGCCCGCTCGGTGCCCTTCGACGTGATAATTCAGGCGTTGGTGCCGTTTTTTGTTTCTCGTCTCATCTTCGCCGGGGCCGGAAAAGTCGGCGCTGAGAACGGGACGTCTCCCGTGGAGTATCAAATTTCTCAACGTGCGGACTTTTTTGAATGCGTGGCTGATCTCAACACGATGGTCAAGCGGCCCCTGGTCAATACACGTGATGAGCCACACGCGGAGGCTTCTCGATTTCGACGCCTGCACGTCATCGTGGGTGACGCCAACATGGCGGAATTGTCCACGTACTTGAAAGTCGGGACCACGGCGATCATCACGCACATGTTGGACGAGGGGGCAGCGATTCCCTCCATTGTCCTGGATAATCCGGTGACGGCGATCAAGAGCGTCTCCCGTGACCTGACCATGCGGGCGGACCTGAAGTTGTCGGATGGAGGCGTGACCAATGCGATTGCCATCCAGCGCGCCTACCTCCGGGCCGCACACGATTTCTACGCGTGTCGTGAATTGTCTCCCGCGACCAAGGATATTCTGGTGAGATGGGAAACCGTTCTGGATACACTTGAACGCGACGCCATGCGGTTGGTCCATGAACTTGACTGGGTGGCCAAAAAGCAACTGATTGAATCGTACGTGGATCGGAAGGGCTGTGGATGGGATGATCCGCGCGTGGCCCTGGTGGATTTGCAATACCACGACGTTCGACCGGACAAAGGACTCTACTATACGCTCGAACGCAGCAGACGCATTGAGCGGTTGCTGGATGATGCAGACGTGGCGAGCGCGGAATTTCACGCCCCGCGTAACACACGAGCCTTTTTCCGTGGCGCCTGCTTGCAGAAATTTTCTCGTCAAATCTACGGGGCGAGCTGGACCTCCCTGTTGTTTGACGTGGGAGACGCTTCCGTCAAACGAGTCCCGTTGATGGACCCGTGGCGGGGAACCCAGGATTTGACCAATGACGTATTGGAAGGCGTAGACACGGCACAACAACTGCTCAACCGATTGTCGGTGTAAAAAAGATCGGTTGACGAGAAGCCGAACGCCGTAACGATGAGACGATTGCGTATGGAATGGACCAGAGCAGACGTGCCAATGAGCCAGTGTTCGAGTTTTTTTGATTTTATTGCTCACGCGAGACCGGAACTGATGCCGGCTGCACGGTGGGGGACAGATGGACCGAAGACGTGGTCCGCGGATGAGGTGCAGCGAACGATCCTGCCGCAGCTTACGCACGGGACGACCGTGTTGGCCATCAAGTATGACGAGGGAGTCGTCATCGCCGGTGATCGACGGGCGACCGAGGGGTATCAAGTCGCGTCGCGTCGAATGGAGAAGGTGTTCAAAACGGATAGTCATTCCGCGGTGGCCATTGCCGGCGTGGCCGGACCCTGCGTCGAAATGGCCAAGTTGTTTGCCGTTGAACTTGAACATTATGAAAAACTGGATGGGGTCCCATTGTCCTGCGAAGGCAAGGCGAATCGATTGGGGCACATGGTCAAAGCGAATTTCCCGATGGTCATGCAAGGCCTGGTGGTGATCCCCTTGTTCGTCGGGTTTGACGTGAAACAGAACACGGGGCGGATTTTCAAATATGACGTCACCGGCGGGAAATATGAAGAAACGGATTATCATGCCGTCGGCTCCGGTGGAAAGGACGCCCGCGTGACCGTGAAGGAACGGTTTCGCAAAAACGTGTCCGAATCCGAAACGATCACCCTGGCGCTGCAAGCGTTGCTGAGTGCCGCGGAGGAGGACGTGGGAACCGGTGGCCCCGACGTCTTTCGGGGAATTTATCCCACGCTCAAACTCGTGGACGCCCAAGGCGTGCGGGACGTTGAAGAATCTCAAGTGGCCTCCCTGTGTGAGCCGTTGGCGCGTGCGAGATTGGAACGGGAATAGTCATGTCGCTTCCGTTTTACGTTTCTCCCGAACAATTGATGCAGGATAAGGCCGAGTATGCGAAAAAAGGCATTGCGAAGGGACGGTCGATTGTTGCCATGGAATACGGGGACGGCGTGTTGTTCGTGGCGGATAATCCCAGCAGTTCCCTGTTCAAGATTTCGGAAATTTACGACACGATCGCCTTCTCCGGTGCGGGGAAATACAGCGAATTTGAACGTCTGCGCAAAGCCGGCATCCAACACGCCGATTTGAAAGGGTTCATGTACAGCCGCGAAGACGTCACGGCTCGTGCGTTGGCCAATGCCTATTCGCAAACCCTGGGCACGATTTTCAGTCAGGAACTGAAACCCTTTGAAGTGGAAATCCTCTTGGCCCAGATAGGGAACGGTTCACGCGAGACGGAGTTGTATCGCATCGCGTTCGACGGGACCATTTTCCACGAAAAGCAACGTGTGGCCATTGGGGGACGAGCCGACGCCGTGCTCTCCGCCCTGCGCGCGCGCGATTCGGAAACCGTGCCGGACGTGAAAACCGCGCTCACGCACTGCATACACGCTCTCGAAACCGCCACGGACCAGAAGGTGTCACTCGACGGTCTCGAGGTGGCGACCCTGGATCGCACGCGCGTCGGACGTAAGTTTCGGCGAGTGGCCTTCCAAGAGGCGAACGCCCTTCTCTCCTGATCCATTCTCGTTCTTGTTCGTCCACGATTCAGTTGAAGCCGTGCGAAACAGAGGTGTATGCTCCGTGGCATCCATCTCAGGACGAGCAGATGAAACGCATATTCGGACTCGAATGTGAATACGGCCTGACCTTTTCTCCCAATGGCCGCGTGTATCTGCCCATTGAAAAAATTCTGGGATACATCTTTGAAGGGTTGATTCCCAACAGTTGGCCGTCCAACGCCTTCTTGACGAATGGTGCCAGGTTTTATCAGGACACCGGATGTCATCCTGAATATTCCACTCCGGAATGTGACGATATTTTCGATCTGGTGGTGCATGAAAAAGCGGGGGAGCGAATTCTCGAATCCTGTCTGCCTACCGCCGAAGAGCGACTCCGTGACGAAGGACTTTCCGGAGCCATCTACATTTTTAAGAACAACACCGACTCCCTGGGGAACACGTATGGGTGTCATGAAAATTTTTTGATGCGGCGCGACGTGGATTTCTGGAAAGTGGCCGAACAACTCATTCCATTTTTCGTGACGCGGCAAATCTTCTCCGGAGCAGGCAAGGTGCTCAAGGTATCCGGCAAACCGCAGTATTTTCTGTCTCAGCGAGCCCAGCACATTCACGAAAAAACCTCGTCGTCGACGACGTCGTCCCGAAGCATTATCAACACGCGGGATGAGCCGCACGCCGACGCCGAACGGTATCGACGCCTCCACATCATTCTGGGTGATTCGAACATGTCCGCGTTTGCCACGTACCTGAAGGTCAGCACGGTGGATCTGGTGCTTTCCATGATCGAAGAAGGATGGTGTATCCCGGGAATTGAATTGGAAGATCCCGTCAAGGCCATCAGGGAAATTTCTCGAGATCCCACGTTGAAGAAAAAGGTGAAGCTGGAAGATGGACGGGAATTGTCCGCGTTGGACATTCAACGGCTGTATCTGGACAGTGCCGCTGAGTTTCTCCGCACGCAGCCTTCTGATACAGTGATGGACGACGTCTTACAAGAATGGGAACGGGTCTTGACGGCCTTGGAGACCAATCCCATGCAACTGGTGGGAGAGATCGATTGGGTGACCAAAAAGTGGCTGATTCAATCGTACGTGGATCGAAAAGGGTGCGGGTGGGATGATCCGCGAGTGGCGATGATGGATTTGCAATACCACGACGTGAACCGGAAGCGCGGTCTCTATTATATGCTGGAGGCGCATGAGAAGACGGTGAAGATGGTGGACGAACAAGCGATTGAACGGGCCATGTCCGTCCCTCCCCAGTCGACGCGAGCGAAGGTTCGCGGGGATTTCATTCGATTTGCCCGAGCCAAAAACCGATCCTACGCGGTGGATTGGACGTATTTGAAACTGAACGGCTATTGGGAAGAAACGATCTTGTGTATGGATCCCTTTTGTGCGTTCAATCGGCGGGTGGATGAACTGTTGGCGCAAGTGTCGGCCGCGCGCCTCTATCCATGACCGTGACGGCTTACCCTTTCTTTTCACGCGCGCGCCTCTCGACCTGGCGATGGCCCATCGTCGTCGGTTTCGTTCTGGTAAGTCTGTTTGCAGTCGATTCATTACGGAGCGAAGACCCTCATTCTGCCGTTGGTGCAGAGGGTCAATTACGTGGCAAACAAGGAGAAGTCCTGCTCGTGACGGTGCCGATCCAGGAACGGCCGGACCGGGTCACGGGAGAATTTTTACAACGCACGCTGACGTTTTTCCCCCATCAGAACAACACGTATGCCGGACTGTTGGGGCTGGATATGCAGGATCAACCCGGTCAGTACGCACTGACGATCCACGTCGCGTACCCCCAACGAACCGAACGTCGGCACGTGTCGGTGCTGGTGCGGAAGGAAGCCTACCCCGAGCAACGGCTGACGTTGCCCAAGGCAATGGTCGATCTCGACCAGAAAACGCTTGTTCGCGTCGAGGCCGAATCACAAGCCCTCCATCAGGCTTTTGAGAGCGTTGTGCCGCGTCCTTTATGGAAGGGACGATTTCTGGAACCGGTCCAAGGACAAGTATCCGGGCGCTTCGGCAGTCGCCGGATCATCAACGGACAACCCAGAAGTCCTCACAGCGGAGAAGACGTTGCGGCGCCGGAAGGGACGCCCGTGGCAGCGATGAATCATGGAATCGTGCGGCTCACGATCAATCATTTTTTTACGGGAAAAGGAGTCATCGTGGACCATGGTCTCGGTCTGTTCTCCATGTATTTTCACCTCTCCTCCGTGGACGTGGAGCAAAATCAGACCGTTCAGAAAGGCCAGATGATCGGGAGAGTCGGCTCGACCGGCCGGGCAACCGGGCCACACCTTCATTGGGGAGTGCGACTGAATGGAGCACGGATTGATCCCTACTCGTTGTTGGCCCTTCCGTAACGTGTGTCATCCATCCGAGGCGTAACCGGAACGTGTTCATGCAGAACGTCTGTGTTTTTTGCGGCTCCAGCATCGGGGGCAAGAGTCGGTACGTTGACGCGGCCGGACTGTTGGGCCGACGGCTTGCCGTTCGCGGGTTGGGATTAGTCTACGGCGGCGGCAACGTCGGGTTGATGGACGTGGTTGCGGAAGCCTGTCTCGCGGAACACGGCCGGGTGATCGGAGTGATTCCCAAGTTTATGGCTGAGCAGAACTTTGCTCGGCACGACGTCTCGACCCTTCACGTGGTCGGGTCAATGCACGAGCGGAAAGCCCTCATGGCCGACTTGGCTGATGCCTTTATCGCACTCCCCGGTGGGTATGGGACCTTGGAAGAATTTTGTGAAATGATCACATGGAGACAACTTCGGCTCCAGCAGAAACCCTGTGGGCTCCTGAACGTGGAAGGTTTTTTTGATTCATTCCTCACCTTTTTAGATCATCAGACGCGGGAAGGGTTTATCACCCCCGAGAATCGTGCGTTGGTCACGGTAGCCCCTGACCCGGAACAATTGCTCAATCTTCTGGAGAAGGCCTGATACGGCTTGACGGGGAAAACCCAACCAATCATTTTTGGAAAAACTAGAACACGTGGTGGGTTTGTGGGAAAGCTTACCTTTGCCGCATCGTGGATATGCTCCACGTGGGTTATATGGCGTCAGTAGGCAGGCGGTCGAGAGAGGGGGCGGCTTGTGAGGAGTTCCACGACTCGCAGGTTATCGAAGGCAAAGGCTCCTCCGCCGGTGGTCACGAGTCCGATCTGTCCCGTGTGGAAGGTCGAATCATAGACGGAGAGGAAGAATTGGTTGTCGAACGAAATTTCAAAAAACTCTTTGCTGACGATGGTGTTTCTCTGAATGCGGAGAAAATGCCAAGGCGTTCGTTTTTTGGGAATCACGGCGTGTTCTTTAATCAGCGTCGGGACCCCGTCAACAAAACGATGGACCCGGACCACGTTGCTCGCCGGGTAAACGAGCACGGCATAAAAATTTTTCAGGTCCTGCATTCCTAACACCAACCCGGCCGCCGACGTGGGTGTCCCGAGTTTCGAGAGGATGCCGACCGAGAGGTCAAGGTATTCCACGCGAATCGTGTCATTGATGAGGAGTTGATAGCAACTGGAATCCAAGCACGGCGTCAATTGGACCAACGCGTGGGTCCGGCTTGGGGCATGGTCATTCGTCTGAACCATCCATTCTCCGGGATGACCATGACCCAGGGTCTGAGGAGAGAACCCGGGGGGGACCACGGCATCTACGTCGGTTTCAAAATTCCATTCGGCAAACAGAGGGGGCGTATGTCGGAAAACGGCTCTGGGCAGTTCTTTCAGGGGCTCGTCCTCTTCTGCAAAAGCAGAAGGCATTCCGACGCCAAGGAGCATGCCGATGCAGATGAGGCTTGGGAAGAAGCCACGAAAACAAAGGCCGACGTCGAAGGAGAATGGAAGGAAATCAAAGCCGTAGTCCCTGGTCGTGAAGGATGCGCGTTTCTGCATGAAAGTCACCACGTCGTAAATTTTTGCCAATGAACGATTCACTGGATCATACGAGGAAAGAGACGCCTGCTGCAAGGGGCGGAAATGCTCATCAGAAGTCTGAAGAGAAAATTTCATGGGTGATCTGTCTGCCGCTTCTTGTCGCGGGACTGTTTTATGTTCTGCCTGGCGACGTTCAACAATCGCGGCTGCTTCAGTTTGTTCCTCAGGCGTCGGCCTATTTCGCCCTCGTGTTTTGGGTTCGTAGTAACACGAACGTGAAGGATCGACTCGGATTGCGCGTGACGGGTCTGAATCGATCCGTCTTATGGGGATGTGCGACGGGGGTGCTGCTTGGTATCATCAATACGTGCGTGATCCTTTTCGGGGTACCCGCGATTGGTGAAGACGTGACGTTTCTTCGAGAAACCCCACATGCCGCGATGCCGACGTGGTTCATGGTTCCCTGGGGAATTCTTGGCATTGCCGCCTTCGTGGAACTCAATTTTCGGGCGTTTTTACTTGGACGGTTGGAAGTGATCTTCTGCCGGTCGCTGCGCGTGCCCTGCGTAGAAAACGCTGCCGGCGGGTCCGTGCTTGCGATTCTGGGCTCGGCGCTGGTGTTTGCCTTTGACCCCTTTATGGTGATGACGTTCCGGCATCTGCATTGGATTGCCGTTTGGGATGGTCTGATCTGGGGGTGGCTTTGGGTGCGATTACAGAGCCTGTACGCGGTCATTGTCGCGCATACGATAGAAGTCATCATCATGTATCTCAGCATCAAAGCCGTCATGACGTGATTGCCGGTCATAACTCGGTGACGTGAGAGAAGTGCAAAATTTGGACTGAACGTGAACGTCTGTACGCCGTCAATCCCTTGGTATCATGAATCAAGAACAGGATGAAACCGCGTGAATGAGGTGAAGCCATGAGCAGAACGAGAGCCGTCCGATGAACGATTTTGTCAAACCTATCGTCCAGGCTTTTCTGGTGTGCGACTCCGTGATCCTTGACGGGTTTACCGGAAAGAAGAGCATCATTGGAACGTTCACCCACCTCTGGGCGCCACGATTTCCCTGCCAACATGCCCAGTTAGGGGTCTATTTATGTTTGACGGACGCAGAAGGGCTTTATGAATTTGAGCTGCAACTCGTGTATCTGGATCAGGATCAAGTAATCGGAAAAGCCGCGTTATCGTCGGTCGAAATCAAAGACCGGTTGCAGATACACGATTTTGGCGTCAACATTCCTTCACTGGTCTTTCCGGGACCGGGCCGTTATGAGTTTCGATTGTTTGCAAATGGTTCGTTCATTACGCAAAAAGATTTCAACGTGATTCAACAAAAGCCTCCGCAGCAAAACGAAGCGTCTGATTCTTGACTTCTTGACGACGAGACTTATCTGAAAGGCAGACGCCGCTTCAAGAAATTGGGAAGCGGGATGGATAACGAGAGAAATTCATACTGCCAAAAGGAGGTGGATCATGATGGAAAAACTGGATCTGTTGAAAACGTTTGATCGGTGGGACACGCGACCGTTTCTCAGTTGCTGCGTGGACGACCCGAACGTACAAGTGATCAATTGGGCTCCTCTGGTGGACGTCTACGAAGACAAAGAAAACGTCGTCGTGGAAGCGCAAGTCCCGGGCATTGAAATGAACGACGTGAAGATATCCGTGACGGATCGCACGTTGCTTCTTCAAGGAGAACGGAAACACGAACGAACGGAGGACCAGGGGAACTATCATTTCCGTGAAGCGCACTACGGGTCTTTTGCTCGGAGCTTTCGCTTGCCCAACTACGTGAAAACGGGTGAAGCGACGGCAACGTATGACAAAGGCGTCTTGACGGTGAAGGTTCCCAAGCAGGAACAAGCCAAACCCAAATTGATTCCGGTCGAAGTCAAAGGCTGACGCCGATTCAACGCGTGCTTTGAATCTCACGACGTGGGGGCGAAGACGGGTTTCTGTACGGAACCGAATGCTTCGCCCCCTTTTTACAGTTCCCGCGCACGGCCTGCCCCGTACTTGATACGGGGTGGGAATCCAGAAGTGGCCTGAGAGCGTCAGGCGTCAAGAGGGAAACGTGCTGGTCATAACCTCCAACCTCTCCATTCCTGACCATGAACTCCAGTTTCGTGCATCACGCAGCAGTGGTCCAGGAGGTCAACACGTCAACAAGGTGAACACGCGAGTGACGCTCCATTTTGATATCAGGAATTCCCCATCGTTGACCGTGGCGCAAAAATCCCGGGTGAGCCAAAAGCTGAAGACCCGTATCAACAAGGACGGCATCTTCTATTTGTATGCTCACCGCTCTCGCAGTCAGGCGATGAATCGTGCCGACTTGCTCGACAAATTCTGCCGGCTTCTTCGCGAAGCCCTCACTCCGCAACGTGCCAGACGAGAAACCCAAGTACCCGAACGTTCCCGCGTGCAACGAGTCGATCACAAAAAACGACGAGGACAGGTAAAACAACGGCGCATGCGTCCGACTCCGGCGGACAACGAACCGTGACCCACGGATCGAGGTCGGCAAAAACGAGCGACGTGTGACCCTTACCCTCAGAGGAGACCGAAGCGTCAATGAATCCGCCAATCGCCAAAACCATTCCCGTCGTCCTGGAAAAACACGGCCACGCACGGGTCGATCATTATTATTGGTTGAATGGACGCAACGATCCCGACGTGTTGGCCTATCTCAAGGAGGAAAATGACTACACCCGACGAGTCATGGCCCACCGGTCGCAGTTCGAAGAAGACCTGTTTGAAGAAATCAAAGGGAGGATCAAGCAAACCGATTTATCCGTCCCGTACAAACTCGATGCCTACTACTATTACACGAGGTTTGAGGAAGGGAAAGAATATCCCGTGTACTGCCGGAAGCGAGGGAACCTTGATGCCCAGGAAGAGATCATGCTGGACGCCAACGCGTTGGCCGAAGGTCATCAATTTTTTTCCATGACCGGGATGGCCGTCAGCTTTGACCATGACGTGCTCGCGTATGCGGTTGATACCCAAGGCCGACGCATCTCGACGATTCGATTCAAAAATCTGACAACCGGCGAGTCGTGCGAGGACGTGATTTACAACGTGACCGGGAACGTGGCCTGGGCGAATGATAATCGAACGCTCTTTTACACCAGACAGGATCCGAAGACCCTGCGCGCCTTTCAAATTTTTCGACATGAGCTGGGTTGTCCCGAGTCTTCGGACGCGTTGGTGTTTGAAGAAAAAGACGAAACGTTTTCCGCGTCCGTTTTCAAAACAAAATCTAAGCGGTATCTCATGATTGCCTCACACCAGACCGTGAGCAGCGAATATCGTTATCTGCACGCGGATCATCCCGAGGGCGAATTTTCGGTGTTTCTCCCTCGTGAACGGTTTCATGAGTACGACGTCGAACATTATCAGGACGAATTTTATATTCGGACTAATTGGCACGCGAAAAATTTTCGACTCATGAAGACTCCCGTCACTCAGACCGCGAAATCATCCTGGGAAGAAGTCATCCCTCACCGGAAGGACGTTCTCCTTGAATCCTTTGAATTGTTTCAAGACTTTTTCGTCGTGGAAGAACGGCATCAAGGCTTGATGAAAATCAGAGTCGTGTCGTGGGGCGGGGAAGAAGGGCACGAGGTGGATTTCGGTGAACCGACGTATTCAGCAGGGTTGGGAAAAAATCCGGATTTTCAGACGTCCACGTTGCGGTACGTGTATACCTCCATGACGACGCCGAATTCAGTCTATGATTATGACGTGAAAACCAAGGAGAAAACGTTACTCAAACAAGAGGAAGTCCTCGGCGAATTCGATTCTGCCCTGTATCAGACTGAGCGCACGTGGGCTTCGGCATCGGACGGCAACAGAATCCCTGTTTCCCTGGTGTATCGGAAAACCCTTCGGCGTTCCCGGAACAATCCCTTGCTGCTGTATGGATATGGCTCCTATGGATCGAGTATGGACGCGAGTTTCAGTTCCCCCCGGTTAAGCCTTCTGGATCGCGGATTCGTGTTTGCCATTGCGCACGTTCGAGGGGGAGAAGATCTGGGCCGTGAATGGTATGAGACCGGAAAATTGTTTCACAAGAAAAATACCTTTACCGATTTTATTGCCTGTGCCGAACACCTCATTCAACAAGGCTACGCAAACGAAGAACACGTCTACGCGATGGGCGGGAGTGCGGGCGGGCTGCTCATGGGAGCGGTGCTCAACATGCGGCCGGACTTGTTTCATGGAGTCGTGGCACAAGTCCCGTTCGTCGATATCGTGACGACGATGTCGGACCCGGATATTCCCTTGACCACGGGAGAATACGATGAATGGGGCGATCCCAATCAAAAAGACTACTACGACTATATGCTGTCGTATTCCCCCTACGACAACGTCACGCAACGCGCCTATCCCCACGTGCTGGTGACCACCGGGCTCCATGATTCCCAAGTTCAATACTGGGAGCCGGCAAAATGGGTCGCCAAATTACGTCGCTGGAAAACCGATACCAATCGATTGCTCCTCAAAACCAACATGGAAGCAGGCCATGCAGGGGCGTCCGGCCGATTTCATCGCTACAAAGAATTGGCCTTTATTTACAGCTTCCTCTTAGACTTGGCGAATCTGACGGATTCGTCGAGCCGTGCCTTAGACCATCTCGGCTAATTGCGCTTGAATCGCGGGTTCACGAAGTTTCTTGAGCGCAACCATCTCGATCTGTCGAATCCGTTCACGAGTCACGTTCATCTTTTTCCCCACTTGTTTCAACGTTCGGGGTTGTCCGTTTCCAATGCCGAAACGTAACCGGATCACCTGTTCCTCGCGTGGAGTCAGGATGCCGAGAATATGATTGAGTTGGGTCTTCGTTTGTGCATCTTGAATGATGTCTTCCGGTGCCACGGCATTGTCGTCGGGGAGGAAGTCTCCCAAAAACTGATCCCCGTCGCTGGTGGGGTGGTCAAGAGAAATCGGTTCCAAAAACGCTTGGGTCGTTTCTTGTACCCGGTCCGTGCTAATGGACAACGCCCGGGCAATTTCCTCGCTGCGAGGTTCGCGGCCCAATTGTTGAGCCAAACGCATGGCGGTTTTGGTCATGCGCTGCCATGCCTCGTTGGTATGGACGGGGACGCGAATGGTGCGGGACTGATCGGCCACCGCGCGCAAAATACCCTGGCGCACCCACCACGTCGCATAGGTGCTGAATTTGAACCCTTTGCGGTATTGGAATCGTTCAGCCGCCCGCATCAATCCGACGTTGCCCTCTTGAATAAGATCCAACAAACCCAACCCCCGCCCTGTAAACCGTTTTGCTTGATTCACCACGAGTCGAAGATTTCGTTGAACCAGATAGTCCTTCGCCTCTTCCAACTGGCGACGGTTGTCGGCTAATTCTCGCTGAAAACCTTGCAGGCGTTTTCTCAGCGAACGGCTTTTGAGTCCGCCGGAGGAGAGCGCAGTCATGAGCATGGACAATCGCTCGTGCGCCTCATCCAGAGCCGGGGCTGAGAACCCGCTCAGCCCCAGAATTTCAGTCAAAGACTGCAACGCCTCCCGGAACTGCGGTTTATTCCCGAGAGCATTGACGGCGTGAATAACCGTCGCGAGGAGATTCCGAATGTTTCGACTGCTTTCGTCAATGCGTTTCGCCACGGCCAGTTCGTCTTTTGCGTCCAGAAGGGGACGTGAGCGGAACGTGCGAAAATAGAAGGTTTCCAAGGCAGGACTTGTCGATTCCTTTTTTTCATCGCTCACGTGATCCTCAGCGAGGGCATCGAGCGTGGGCACGCCGTCAAAGAAAAAATCTGAACCAAAAGACGTGCGTGGAGATACTCCTCGGGTTTTTCCTTCGTCACCAACGAGGGGGGTGCGTGCAATCATCGCGTTCTTCATCGGAATCTCCTCTCTAAAAAATCAGAATTCTCATGCCTCGGTCCTTCCCGAGCGTCCGTTACGTTTTGATCGTCAGAAAAAGAGGAATGCCTTGACGGTGGATAAACAATAGAGCCGATTGGTCCTTCGGCAAGGATTTCACGACTTGCCGATAATCTTTCACGGACTCAACGGGTTGACGGTTGACCTCCTGAATCACGTCACCCCGAGTCAGGCCGGACTCCTCGGCCAGACTGCCGGCGCGAACGTCGGTCACCACCACGCCCGTCGTGAGTCGGTCCACGCCGAGCCGTTGAGCCACGTGCGGGGTCAATTCCTGCACCGTCACGCCGGACAACATGAACGCGGAGTCGGGTTGCCGGCGGGAGGCGACGCGTTGATTCATCGGATGCTCAATGATGGTTGTCTGCAAGGATTGTCGTTTGCCGTCACGCACGACGAGGATCGTGACCTCCGTGCCCACCGGAGTCGTGGTCACCGCGCGTTGTAAGGCTTGCGGATCGGCAATCGGTTGTCTTTGATATTCAATGATGGCGTCTCCGCGTTGGAGTCCCGCACGGTCTGCCGGGCTTTGGTCGCGGATGTCGGTCACGATGGCTCCGGCGGGTCCGTCTAATTGAAACGCCTTGACGAGTTCAGGCGTGACGCCTTGAATGCCGACGCCTAAATATCCCCGAACCACTTTTCCGTCAGCCACGAGGCTGTCGTGTACGTGTTTCGCCATGCTCGCCGGAACGGCAAAACCGACGCCCTGGTAGCCTCCGGTCCGCGACACAATGGCCGTATTGATGCCGACCAACTCACCGTTCACGTTCACGAGCGCGCCCCCGGAGTTGCCGGGATTGATGGCGGCATCGGTCTGGATAAAATCTTCATACTGCGTGATGCCCATGCCGCCGCGTCCCTTGGCGCTCACGATGCCTTGCGTCACCGTGGAGTTCAGGCCGAACGGATTCCCGATGGCGAGAACGTAGTCGCCGACTTCAAGCGTGGAAGAATCACCCCACGGGATGAAGGGCAGGTTTCGACCTTCAATATGAATCACGGCCAAATCCGTCTGCGGATCAGTTCCTACGATGGTGCCGGCAAATTCTCGTTGATCCAGCAAGGTCACGGTGACGGTTTTCGCGCCGTCAACCACGTGATGGTTGGTCACCACGTAGCCGTCGGGATGCACGATGACGCCGGTCCCCATCCCTGGACCGCGAGGAGTCCGTGGTGGGATGGGGGAAGGCGTTCCGAAGAATCGGTTGCCCCATGGGCCTTGACCAAACCAATCGGGAACGCCTCTCAAAGCGTCATCCGATGGTCCCGTGGCCACGACTTTGGAGACCGTAATATTGACCACGGCCGGCCGGACAACTTTCACGACGTGCGCAAATCCATACTGCACGTCTGAATCAGCGCGTTCGGCCCGCACCGTGGATGGAGACGTCGAAGGATCGGGTTGCGTCGGAGAGCCCACGGCCTGGGTCGAAAAGGCGGCAACCATGATGCCCAACAAAAGAGGGAGACTCACGGCGAGACCAAACCAGACCTTTGGGGGAACCTGCTTCATGGCAATGGACGGGGTTGAAGTCGAACGATCTTTCATGAAAACCTCCTTCAAGTGGTGATGCGGAAATCGTGAATCACTGTGAAGTCGTTCTAGCACGACGACATGAAAAGAAAATGAACGGCGGATTAAAAACTTCTCATTCTCAGTGACGGAAAACGGGAACGTTTCGGCGAAGGCACTTAATTGGCCGAAGGCCAAGGCAAGAAGATGCGTGACTGAGAGGCGGGGAGGTCAGTCACGAGCAGGGGCAGGTTATGTACGCCGTTTCGTCAGGCAGGAGAAAGCAAGGGAAGAGAAACCGTAAAACAGGACCCCTCGCCGAAGGTGCTTGTCACTTCAATGGTGCCGTGGTGGGACTCGGCAATCCACTTACAAATCGATAACCCCAGTCCCGTCCCGTGTTGAACGTGAGATCGGGCGGCGTCGGTTCGATAAAAGCGATCAAAGATGAACGGTTGTTCCTCAGGGGCGATGCCGATGCCGTCGTCCTTGACGGCAAGCTCAGCCGTGTCGTGCGTTTTCGTCAAACTGAGTGCCACGGTTCCCTGACGTGAGGAATACTTCACGGCGTTGTCTACCAGATTCAGGATCAATTCCCGAAGACGCCATTCATCTCCCACCACTTGAAGCGGTTCCACGTGTTCCAGAATTGTCTCAACGGCTCGATCTTTGCCGAGCATCATGGCTTGCATCTGAACTTCCTGCACCAAGGTATCGAGTTGGACGGGGAGCGATGCCACTTTCACTTGACCGAGGTCGGCCCGGGAGAGAAATAAAAGCTCTTCCACAATGCGACTCATCCGATCAATCTCTTCCAGGTTACTTTCCAGCACTTCCCGGTAGACGTCGGGCGACCGAGGTTTTCGCAAAGCCAATTCCGTTTCGCCTTTGGTGATCGTCAAGGGAGTCCGAAGCTCGTGGGACGCGTCGGCACTGAATTGGCGAATCTGACGGATCGAGGTTTCGAGTCTTGCGATCATGTCGTTCAAGGTCGAAGCCAAGCGACCGATTTCGTCCGGTGCGGTCGTGTGAATGCGTTGCGTAAGATCTTCAGCGGTAATGCGTTGTGCCGCCAGGGTAATGGAATCCACGGGCTTGAGGGCGCGACTAGCCAGAAACCAGCCGCCTAACACGCTCACGGCGACCGCCAGAGGAGAGCCGATGAGCAAGAAAAACACCAGACGGGACAACATTTCTTCCATGGGAGACAGAGACGTGCCGACTCGCAAAATGTTGACGAGTGTTTCCCCATGTCGAATGGGATACGACAACAGCCGGATGGGAATCTCATCGTGAAAACGGACGGTTTCAAACGTCGCCCGTCCCTGAAGCGCCGATTCGAGGGCCGTTTGACTCAGGGGAATGTCGCGCGTTTTGATATTGGCCGATTGAAGCGTGACTTGGCCTTGCGGAGCAAAAATCTGAAAAAACTTATCAATGAGTGCGAGTTCCGGAAAAGCTTGCGCCAAGTCGTCCAACAACAGAAACGGCCCAAACCGGTGTTCCTCAAGTGAACGGGCCGCGGCGACCGCGGCTTCATCCAGCGAGCGGTCGATTTGATTTTCCAAGGCCCGCGACATGACCAGATAGAGGGCACCGGCGAAGATAATCATAATCAAAGCCAAGCCGCCGCCGTACCAGATGGTCAATCGGACGCGGATGGAAGCGTTACGCATCGGTGGCCTTCAGCGTGTAGCCGCTCCCTCGGACGGTGTGGATGAGTCCATGCGTGCGACCGCGATCGATTTTGTTCCGAAGATAGCGAATGTAGACGTCAATGACGTTGGTGAACGTATCAAAGTCGAGATTCCAGACGTGTTCAGAAATCATGGTGCGCGTGAGCACGCGCCCCGCGTTCCGCATCATGTATTCCAGCAACGCATATTCTTTGGACGTCAGGTCGATCCGTTGCCCGCCTCTCGTGACGTCGTGGGTGACGGGATTCAGAATCAGATCGTCAACCTGCAAAATGCCCAAGGTTTCTCCACTGGCCCGACGCAGCAAGGCTCGCGCTCGGGCCAACAATTCCTCAATCGCAAAAGGTTTCGTGAGATAGTCGTCCGCGCCGGCGTCAAGGCCTTTGACCCGTTGGTCAACCTCCGAACGGGCCGTCAAAATCAAAATCGGGGTTTTGACCTTGCCGCTGCGTAATTCCTTCAGCACGTCAATGCCGGGCAGACCGGGAAGCATGAGATCCAGAATAATCAGATCGTAGGCGACTTCCGACGCCAGATCCCGCCCCTGAATGCCGTCGGAGCACACGTCTACGGCATACCGTTCCTCCTCCAACGCGCGCCGAATAAACGAGGCGACCTTCGGTTCGTCTTCAACAATCAGAATACGCATGGGTGGAATGGATACGCCCCTCAGAATGGCCTATGACGAGACGACTTCCAAATATTATAGCACGGAGAGTCAGTTCCAGAACCGTCACCCCTTCTCTCCTCTCCCTCCGGGAGAGAACTAGGGTGAGGGGGAGTGATGAGGATGGGCTACCACCTCTTCTCCCCTCTCCCCCGGCGGGAGAGGGCCAGGGTGAGGGGGACTGGGGGTGGCTCGTTCCACCTTCAGCGCAACCGTTTCAAGCGGAACCCATACTGTCGGCTTGACAGCGCGGCAATCTCCCCACTCGCGGCATCATAGTACGCCGCTTGCCACGTAGGGTGTCCCTGATCGTCAATCGTCGTTGCGGCACAACGCACAAGTTTATCCAAGGCTTCCTTTTCAACCTGAAGAAGCACGTGCCATCAAGTCCCCACGTGACCCCACTTCTTCTCCCCTCTCCCCCGACGGGAGAGGATTAACCGGAGAGAGAGTGAGAAGGATAGGCAACCACCTCTTCTCCCCTCTCCCCCGGCGGGAGAGGGCCAGGGTGAGGGGGGTTGGGGATTCGCTCGTTCCACCTTCAGCGCAACCGTTTCAAGCGGAACCCATACTGTCGGCTTGACAGCGCGGCAATCTCCCCACTCGCGGCATCATAGTACGCCGCTTGCCACGTAGGGTGTCCCTGCTCGTCAATCGTCGTCGCGGCACAACGCACAAGCTTATCCAAGGCTCCCTTTTCAACCTGAAGAAGCACGTGCCATCAAGTCCCCACGTGACCCCACCTCTTCTCCCCTCTCCCCTGGCGGGAGAGGGCTAACCGGAGAGAGAGTGAGAAGGATAGGCAACCACCTCTTCTCCCCTCTCCCCCGGCGGGAGAGGGCCAGGGTGAGGGGGACTGGGGGTGGCTCGTTCCACCTTCAGCGCAACCGTTTCAAGCGGAACCCATACTGTCGGCTTGACAGCGCGGCAATCTCCCCACTCGCGGCATCATAGTACGCCGCTTGCCACGTAGGGTGTCCCTGATCGTCAATCGTCGTTGCGGCACAACGCACAAGTTTATCCAAGGCCTCCTTTTCAACCTGAGGAAGCGCGTGCCATTGAGGCCCCACGTGAACCCACAATAAATTTGATGCGCTGGGCGGACGGTTGGTCCCGTGGATTCCCTTATCCGCGGAATTCCCCAATTCGGCTTCCGCAGCTTGCGGGTCACAAACCGGAACCCTTGACTGAAACATCCACAGAGCCGCCAGAAGAAGGCCCACCAGGGCAAGGCTGATCGGCAAAAGCCGGTTGGTCGGTCGGAGAAACGAAAGAGTCATCATTGTAACCATTGCGACCGGAAGCTTTCGACATTATGATAAGCGACTCGCAAGAGGAAAATGTCTATCGTATCCGTGCCTGCGAGCACCAACAACAATGAATGACGTGACGCACCTTGATCTTCTCTGTATCGGAAGCGGCCCCGCGGGTCAACGGGCCGCGGTGCAAGCGGCGAAGCTGGGCAAGCGCGTCGCCGTCGTCGAAAAACGTCGGGTCGTCGGTGGCGTCTGCCTGGATACCGGCACCATCCCGAGTAAAACCTTTCGAGAAGCCGTTCTCGCCTTCGGCCGGCAAGCAGAACAATTTCGTACGCGCCATGGGTTCACGGCTCCATCTCGCCCGGGAGTCGATCAGTTGTTTTCGAGAGTCAGCGAAGTCGTCGAACGAGAAAGCGAAGTCGTCGAACGACAACTGCAACGAAACGACGTCATGATGATTCGGGGCGAAGCCTCTTTCGTGGACGCGCAAACGGTCCAGGTCGTCAACGGAACGACGCGGCAACACGTTCGACCACGCTACATCCTGATTGCCGTCGGAACCACGCCTGCCTCTCCTTCAGGAATCGACTGGAATCATGAGCTGATTATTACCAGTGACGAAGTGACGAATCTGAAACAGATCCCGCGGACCATGGTCGTCGTGGGCGCGGGCGTGATCGGTCTCGAATACGCCTCAATGTTTGCCTCGCTGGGCATCGAAGTGACGTTGGTGGACAAACGCACGCGGCCATTGGAATTTCTGGATACGGAAATCGTGGACACCCTCATTCATCAAATGCGGAATCAGGACGTGACCTTTCGACTCGGGGAAACAGTGGAACGGCTGGAGTCCCAAGGACAACCGAAGAAAGCCGCCATTCATCTGGACTCAGGAAAAAAGCTCGTATCCGATCTCGTGCTGTTTTCAGTAGGCCGGATCGGCGCAACAAAATCCTTGAACCTGCACGCCGCGGGACTCGAAGCCGACGGCCGCGGACGATTGAAAGTCGATGGGCAATTTCGGACGGCCGTCCCTCACATCTTTGCAGCCGGTGACGTCATCGGCTATCCCAGCTTGGCCGCCACGTCGTCCGAGCAAGGTCGCCTCGCGGCCTGTTACGCCTTTGACGTGAAGGCCGAACCCATGGGGTATCACTTTCCCATCGGGATATACGCCATTCCCGAAATTTCCATGGTGGGAGAAACCGAACAAGCCCTCACCACCAAGAAGATTCCCTATGAAACCGGCATGGCCCGCTATCGGGAAATCGCCCGAGGACAAATCATGGGAGACGACACCGGCCTGCTGAAACTCCTGTTTCATCGGAAAACCCGCCACCTTCTGGGCGTCCACGTCATCGGATCGGGAGCCACGGAACTCGTCCACATCGGCCAAGCCGTCTTAGGATTGAACGGAGGATTGGATTACTTCCTGACCACCGTCTTCAACTACCCAACCATGGCCGAATGCTACAAAGTTGCCGCCCTGGACGCCTTCAACAAACTCTCACAATAAACCTGAAAATAAATCCCTTCTCCCTCAATGGGCGAAGGTCAAACCCTGCCCCCGAAAGCAGGGGCGAGGGTGATCAGAAATTCTCGAGAGTCCCGAATGCGTAGCCAAGCCCAAGCCCCCCGTCATTCCCGCAGGAGTAAGCGGGAATCCAGCGTCCTTTCCCATCCGTTAGGAAAAAGCAACCAACACCCGCAAACAACGAATAAAACAAGCCGCGTCGAACGTGGACAAACCGGCAGACAAATCCATCAAACCCAGTCGAAGGAACACGGAAAGAGAATTGGCCGAATAAGATATCTTGCTCCGAAAAATGAAAGGGCCTAGCCTCATGCTTCGACTCAAGGATTTGACCTTTGAATAAAAAATTCCCAGACGCTTTCATGTTTCACTTGCCCTTTACAAAAGTCTCTTTTCCTTCCCTCTCCCTTGACGGGCGAAGGTCAAACCCTGCCCCCGAAAGCAGGGGCGAGGGTGATCAGAAATTCTCGAGAGTCCCGAATGCGTAGCCAAGCCCAAGCCCCCCGTCATTCCCGCAGGAGTAAGCGGGAATCCAGCGTCCTTTCCCATCCGCCAGGAAAAAGCAACCAACACCCGCAAACAACGAATAAAACAAGCCGCGTCGAACGTGGACAAACCGGCGGACAAATCCATCAAACCCAGTCGAAGGAACACGGAAAGAGAATTGGCCGAATAAGATGTCTTGCTCCGAAAAATGAAAGGGCCTAGCCTCATGCTGCGACTCAAGGATTTGACCTTTGAATAAAAAATTCCCAGACGCTTTCATGTTTCACGTGCCCTTTACAAAAGTCTCTTTTCCTTCCCTTCCCCTCAACGGGTGAGGGTCAAAACCGGCACCCGAAAGCAGGGGCGAGGGTGATCAGAAATTCTCGAGAGTCCCGAATGCGTAGCCAAGCCCAAGCCCCCCGTCATTCCCGCAGGAGTAAGCGGGAATCCGGCGTCCTTTCCCATCCGCCAGGAAAAAGCAACCAACACCCGCAAACAACGAATAAAACAAGCCGCGTCGAACGTGGACAAACCGGCAGACAAATCCATCAAAACCAGTCAAAGGAACACGGAAAGAGAATTAGCCGAATAAGATGTCTTGCTCCGAAAAATGAAAGGGCCTAGCATCATGCTGTGACACAAGGACTTGGCATTTTGAATGATGGAAGAGGAAAGGACTTTGGATGACTTTGAACAGAAGAGGGCGATAGGGAGAAATGAACCTACAGAAATCGTTGGGAGAGTACCATGCCGTTTATTGATTTGGCTTTTCGCTTGAATGGGTCAGTCGTTCCCGTTGATCACGGTTACGCCTTGTACTCTGCACTGAGTCGAATTGCTCCAGAAATCCACGAGGCAAAAGCGATTGGCGTACACCCAATCCGTGGCATGTACAACGGAATCGGGAAACTGCAATTGTCCGACTCGTCCCGTTTGGTTCTCCGTTTGCCGGATGATGAAATCCGGCCCTATCTGAAACTGGCAGGAAAAAGACTTGAGGTGGACGAACACCCTCTCAGCGTGGGGGTGCCAGAAGTCCGTATGCTTCTACCTGTTTCCCGTCTACGTGCTCACTTGGTTACAATCAAGGGCTTTCTAAAAGAAGAAGAATTTCTCGAAGCGGTAAAACGTCAATTGCAAAGCCTCACCGTTACGTGCGAAGTGCTCTTAGGGCAGCGACGTACCTTCCGGGTCAAAGAAAAGCAGGTGGTAGGGTTTGAAGTAACGGCGACAGAATTAACGGCTGAAGGTTCTGTCAGGCTGCAAGGAAACGGGCTGGGCGGAAGGCGAAAGATGGGCTGTGGGGTGTTTGTACCTTCAAGAGAACCTTCCGCATGATGATTTTTAAGCGGCTGCTGGCGAAGAGCAGCCGAACTCCAGATGCGCCCCGTGGAGCAGAAACTTTATCCGGCCACACCGCGAACGTCATGGCCGCGGCACAGGCTTTGTTAGACGAAACCGCCGAAGCTCAGCTATCTGCCGTAGGTCTGTCCGCAACTATATGGAAGGAACGCTTTTGTCGAAATGTTCTCTTTTCAGTGTTTTGTCATGATCTTGGGAAGGCGAATGAACAGTTTCAGGCGATGGTCAGGCGTCAAAGGCAGCATCAACAAGCGATTCGTCATGAAGCTCTATCGTTCCTCATTATCCGTGAAACACCACTGAATGAATGGCTGTCCGCTGCTTTGGATGATACCGAGGACCTGTATTTCGTGCTTTGGGCGGTTGCAGGCCATCATCGAAAATTTCCTCTAGGTGAACCCACTGCCGGAACTGGAATCCGACTGAAGCTCTTGCTGGGACACCAGGACTTCCGACGTACTCTCTCTGTTGGGGCGAAGCGGTTTGGTCTCGGTACTCCACCGACTCTCGAAAATCTCTCTTGGCAGCTTGTTGGAGTGGATTGTCCACACCAACGTTTAAGAAAAGCAAGCATAGAGGCTGGCGCTTTCTGGGATTCTTGCAATGATGAGAAACGTCGATTTCTCGCTACCACAAAAGCGTGTCTTATTGCAGCCGATGTCGCTGGATCAGCGTTGCCGAAAGAAGGGAAAAAGATTTCGGACTGGATACGGAAGGCCTTAGAGCGAAAACCAACACCGTACCAGCTACAAAAAATTATTGAAGAGCGTCTGCAAGGATTTCCTCTTAGGCCGTTCCAGGAAGAACTTGGAAAGACCACCTCACGGGTTGTCCTCGCTAAAGCTGGCTGTGGCAGTGGGAAGACATTGGGGGCATACGTCTGGGCGGCTCAAAGGGCTCCAGGAAAACGTCTCTTCTTTTCTTATCCTACAACGGGAACCGCGACAGAAGGGTTTCGTGACTATTTGACAGAGCCCACGTTGAATGCACGGCTGGTTCATAGTCGAGCCGCTGTGGATTTGGAATTGCTTGGCGTTGATGACGAAGGGGAACAAGCCGACCCACTTGCAGCGCTTGAGGCTTGGTCTACCTCCATTACAAGTTGTACCGTGGATACCGTGCTGGGCCTGACCCAGAATCACAGGAGAGGTTTGTATGCCTGGCCGGCCTTAGTTGGCGCAGCGTTCGTCTTTGATGAAATTCACGCCTACGACGATCGTCTGTTTTCAAGTCTGCTGCGTTTTCTGTTGACTTGTCGTGGCGTGCCTTGCCTTCTTATGACGGCCAGCCTGCCACAAGCACGTTTTCATGCCTTACAGGAAGTGCTACGTTCAACAGGCGAAACGTTGGAAATCGTTCCTGGTCCGATTGATCTGGAAACCCTCCCGCGCTATCAAAGGCTTATCGGTGACGACCCATGGGATGTTGTAGAGCAGCACTTCAGAGACAATGGAAAAATCTTGTGGGTTGTAAATACGGTGGGCCGTGCCCTTCGATTTGCCGAGGAAGCTTCCACACGCGGGTTCCGACCTCTTGTGTACCATAGCCGTTTTCGATACGAAGACCGCATCCGACAGCATGACCAGATTATTTCCGCCTTTCGAGAAGAGAACCCTGTCTTTGTCATCGCTACACAAGTAGCGGAGATGAGCTTAGACCTTTCGGCTGACTTGTTGGTAACGGATTTGGCTCCGGTTCCGCCGCTTATACAGCGTTTAGGCCGCCTCAATCGGCGTTCAACGCCAGAGCATCCGATTCCACCAAAACCCTTCCTCGTAATTGAGCCTGACATGCCCGATCCTTACAATAGCCTAGATATTCCTGAACCTTTTGCAACATCACGGCTGTGGTTGGATCATCTTGGTATGAAACCTGTATCCCAAAGCGATCTGGTCCGAGAGTGGAGTACTCTGGTTGATGGAACACAGCAAAGACCATTGGACAGCGCATGGATGGATGGCGGGTTTGAGTCAACTCCACGGCATTTACGAGAGAGTAGCCCGGGAATAACTGTCTTGCTAAGGGAAGACGCTGACGCCGTGAAGCGTGGCGATGTGGACCCGGTACGGGTACGCATTCCAATGACTACGCCGAAAGGAATGGACTGGAAAAAGTGGCCTGAAGTGGCGTTCTCCAAGGTGCCACCTTCTGAACACATAAGTTATGATCCCGAAAGAGGCGCCGAATGGAATCCCTGAGATGTGATCTTTTCGAACCTGGAATGACTCCGCTCCATAGGGCCGGCCTGGGGGGCTTGGTCAGTACTTTATGCTGGATCGAAAAGAATATCCCAGACATAGAGCGCCCGATTGGTCAGTGGACCATTGATGAACGCTCTGTGACTCTCATCTGGGAAGAAACGGTGGAGGGTAACCCCTTCTTTGACCGGCTATTCAGTCTTGCCTTTCAGATTCAAGATGGACTTATCTATTTGCCCGGACAATATGGAGAACTCTCCCCGCCACTTGAGGTACGAGCAGCTTTGCACGAAGGACTGTTGTTGAGCTTTTATGACCACAGACCCACTTCGATAGGGAGCAAGACACTGGTTGAAAGAACCTACGAAGTTGACGAAAATCCTATTTCTTACCGCTACCTGCTCCTATCTTGGTACAAGCACCAGAGAGATGGCAGCGCCCTCCTCCACGAAAGTCTCCAAGTCCCGGTCGGGGTGACGAGAACCCTCTTTCCTGGAGCAGTGCAACGACATGCTGGCCATAAAACAAGCCAGATAACGCAATCGGCGCGACTTCTTCTGCCCCTCTTGTTTGCGCCTGTTGGCGTGCTGGCCTTAAAGACTGGTGGCAAAAGGGTCAATGATCGGGGCACGCGGAGGTTCAAACCTGGGGCAGCATTACTGATACCTGACTTGAATAGCTTGTCAGAGGTTCAGTATTTACTACCGAATTTTCTCCCGAGTAACGCCCAAGACTGCCAGATCGCCAGTGTCGTCGATGCCGCCCTTCAGGCAGAACTTCGATTGCGCAGCAGAAACCTACTGAGTCATGAAACGCTTTCTTCTCTTCGCTGCGTCTGGTGTTGTCCAACCGACTGGAATTCAAGGCTACAACCCCCTTCAACGGTAACCGAGGTCAACGTTGACGCAATGGATGCCGCGCTTGACCAGTTCGAGATTGCGATGCGGGTGTTGCCTCCCCTATTGCCGCGCCAAAATAAAAAAGGCGAGTATTTCTGGCCCAGAAGCTACATTCGACCTTTTGTTGCGGAAAATCTTGCCTCTAGCCGACCATGGTTTACTGGATTTTCCCGCTTAATGATCGCACAAGACTCTTCGAATAAACCGATCCGTAGTTCTTTATATCTCGAAAGGAAAGGACTCTTTACCATGATCCAAGAAATCACCTGGGACGCTCCTGGAGAAGAAATAATCGTTCGCGCCGTACACGAGGCTATGCGGTGCCGGTATGGACGCATTGCGGCTGAGAATACTCAGAATTTAGCGGCGATGAAAAAGCGTATGACTCGCGAGTATGAGCGGCAGCGCCTTGCTTTTGTCGGGGCGAAGACTGCTGATGCGCTTAGGTACGCTCTTGCCGACTTGTGGAGCCGGGCCGGTTCCAATAGCGTGTTACGCGGGGTTTGGCCACAGATATTACCTCTGTTGAACAATGAAAAATGGCAAGTATCGCGGGACTTGGCTTTAATTGCACTAGCGAGTTACCAAGGGAAAGAACAAGAGAATGTTGACCCGACCGAGGCCGAAGAAATCGACGAAACGGAGGAACAACAATGAGCCGACATCTTTTTGCCAACATTGTTACGTATCATGGGACTGCCGCGAATAATCGCGGAGAAACTGACGGGAACGTAACAACGCTTCAGAAGCTGCTCTGGCAAGGGCAAGTCCACACGACGGTGAGCGCGGAGGCCGTGCGTTTCGCTCTCCGTCTTCGTCTGGCCTCAAGCAAGTCAGAGGAAACGAATAGAAAATGGGATGAAGCAACTAGGACGAATACTTGGCAAGATCATCAGTTCAAAGGATGGGAAAAGGAAAACGGAAATACGTATATTGACGACGACCTCCTCGGATATATGACCGCCGAAGCTGCAAAGGACGAGGGGAAAGCCGGAAATGCGAACATTCGGCGTGCTGTCCTTGAAGTAACACGAGCCATCTCGTTGTTGCCGTGGTCAGGGGATGTCACGTTTAATGCAGCCAGTCCTGGAGCAACTCCAAGTGCTGCAAAGAAGGGTAATAACCCTGTTCCTTACGGCACCGAACTCCACGCAACCCGTTATCAATACGGTATTGCCCTGACGCCTGAACGATTGCATAAAAAAAACCGTGCTGAAACGGCCATTACCGCCCTGTGTGAACTTGCGCAGGTGGCGGGAAACCACGGACGGTTTCTCTATGATTTCTCTCCTGAAAGTGTGGTGTTTAGATTAACCGACGATCCAGCCCCTCGACTCCTCTACGTTTTTGAGCAAAAGGACCAAACAGTTGACGCTCCTTTGCTGCTCAACCGAGTTGAGGCCGGAGATATAAAGGCTAAAGAACTTGTGATTGGTGGGAATTTCGCCACGACAGAGACGGCGAAGAAGCTGAGAGAGAAGGGAGCCAAAGTCTTCCCTGGAGTAAAAAATGCAGCAGAAGAGATTGTCAGTAAACTGAAAGGCTGAGCCATGCTGGGCATATTTGTCTCGGTTCCAGTCGCATGTTTTCGCAGAGGTTTGGCTCGCGAGTATCTGGAGTCCGAGGCGTTGCCACCACCTTCAACCTGCTATGGATTTCTTCTGTCGCTAATCGGAGAGACAGACCGACTGCGCCATATCGGTTGCCGCGTTGCTCCTGTCATTCGCGGAAGTCCTGCCAGGAGCACGGTACTCCGAACAGTCTGGAGGATCAAGAAAAATAAAGTCCGAATGGGCGATGGAAACAATAGAACTCCCGCTCAACAGGAATTGCTCACAAATGTCCTTCTCCTACTTTGGCTGGATTCCACAGACGAAAGAGGAGAGCCCCCTTTTCTGGAGCAGAGAGTAGAAAATGCACTGACACACCCAGAAACGCTTCAGCGATTCGGCGGCTTGTCTCTTGGCGAGAGCACTCATCTTGTCAATGAAGTAAATATCTTTCCCGGAAGCGAAGAAGAAACGGGATCAATATTTGTCTGCGTTGATCGTGGTCGTCTCACTCTGCCAGTTTGGGTTGACCATGTGGGGTCCGAAGGGACTCGTTACGTGACTGGAGACTTACGGAGTGTTCCACTCACTCCTCCCAACCGAGCGCAACTCCCGCTGATTGAGCCTCCCGAAAAAGCAAGTAGTCCGAAGAGAAAGAAGAAAAAATCGAAAAAGCAATAAACGAAACCGATCCCCCCATCCGCGTCATGGCGCTCCATGCCTTGGCGTATTGCGAGCGTCTTTTCTATTTGGAAGAGGTCGAAGAGATTCGCGTCGCCGATGCGTCCGTGTATGCAGGCCGGCGCCTCCATGAAGAGTTGGTAGCCGACGAAGGCGAACTTGTCAGCTTGGTCCTGGAGAGCGAAACCCTCAGCATTCGGGGTAAAGTTGATTGCCTGCGCCGCCGCAATGGTCAACTCATTCCCTACGAACACAAGCGCGGTCGTTCAGCCAAAAGTGACGCTGGCCCGCAGGCATGGCCGAGTGACCGGCTCCAGGTCTGCGCGTATACGCTACTTTTGGAAGAACACACCGGCATTTCTATTGAAGAAGCCCGGATTCGTTATCACGCCACGAATACGACCGTCCGGGTTCCCGTGGACGAAAAAGCACGTGAAGATGTTCGCAAGGCTGTCGTTCGTGCCCGAGAACTTAGTCAATCAGTTGAACGCCCGCCTGTGGCCACGAATGATCGGCTGTGTCTACGCTGTTCCTTGGCTCCGGTCTGTCTGCCCGAAGAAGAACGTCTGGCGAAAGACGAGAACTGGGAACCCGTTCGATTATTTCCACAAGATCGTGAACGTCAGACCATCCACGTTACGACGCATGGAGCACGGATCGGCAAGTCGGGAGAAACGCTGACGATCACGGATACAGCCGGCCAGAAGCAGGTGTTTCCTATACGTGAGGTTGGTGAAATTGTCATTCACGGCTACGCACAGATCAGTACCCAAGCCATCCATCTCTGTGCTTCCCAAGAAGTGGGGGTCCATTGGTTTACTGGGGGCGGACGCTACGTAAGTGGCTTGGTTGCTGGTGCCAGTCCCGTGCAACGGCGCATCCGTCAATTCGAGGCGTTGCGAGATCCTGGCTTACTTTTTCGCTTAGCCCGGCGGCTGGTTTTTGCCCGAGTGTCCAGCCAACTAGGGTTTCTGCTGCGTGCATCGAGAGGCAAGGACCGAAAGGTGTTGGGCGTTGATGACGCCCTACAGGGGCTTCGGAATGCGCTTCGGGCCGCAAGTTGTGCGGAAGGGATTGATTCCTTGCGTGGCCACGAGGGGGATGCTGGACGGCACTATTTCTCGGGCTTACCTGGACTGTTGCGAAACGACCTGGACGAACGACTGCGTTTCAACGGAAGAAATCGCCGTCCGCCTCAGGATCGGATAAACGCCCTGTTGAGTTTTGGGTATGCGCTTCTGTACCGAGATGTGTTACAGGCCATTATGGCCGTAGGCCTTGAACCCGCTTTTGGGTTTTTTCACCGTCCGCGTTCGGCGGCACATCCACTCGTTTTAGATTTAATGGAGGTGTTTCGAGTCCCGCTGTGGGACATGCCGTTAGTTGCTTCGGTCAATCGCCTTCAATGGGACGTGGAAGAGGATTTTATACAGACGGGCAAGCAAGTCTGGTTGAGTGACTCCGGTCGAAAAAAGGCTATTGAGGTTTATGAACGACGCAAGGAAGACCATTGGAAACATCCGGTTACGGGTTATTCATTATCATATGCGCGATTGATCGAACTGGAGGCGCGCTTGCTAGAGAAAGAATGGGCTGGAGAACCTGGATTGTTCGCCCGGATGCGTCTGCGTTGAAGGGGTGAGTATGGCAGAAGGACGGTTTTGGTATCTGGTTTGTTATGACATTCGTGACTCCAAACGTTGGCGGCGTTGTTTCAATCTCTTAAAGGGATATGGAGAAAGTTTGCAGTATTCGGTGTTTCGTTGTCGTTTGAACAAGCGACAACTTGAGCGGATGCGTTGGGAGTTGGAGAAGGCTCTCTCGCCCGAAGATAGCCTGATGATTGCGGGACTTTGTTCCTCGTGTACATCGAAGCTGGTTGTCCGCAATACTAAGGTTGAGTGGGTTGAAGAGGAGCCACGCTTCTGTGTGGTATGAATTTTTGGAAATCGAGAATTCATGCACCTTGAGATGTTTGGAACTCTGATATGAGCAAGATTGTCTAAATGCTCGTGTTTCTTACAGAAAAGTGAAATTAAAAGGGAGAAGGATTCATGAAATGAGAGAAAATACAAGAATATTCGTTTGTTTGGATAAGAAGAAGAAAGAAAATAGTAACCTTTTATGATGAATTCCAGTTGGGAAAGAGGAGTGCTTGTATAGCGTACAGAAAAGTGCATCAAAAACAGCCACTTATCCATGTGGCGTGATTACCTATCAGATGCCGTAAGGCGTTGAGCACATTACGTATATACCGTGTGGTATTAACCCTAGTGGTGATTACCTATCAGATGCCGTAAGGCGTTGAGCACTCTGACATGGCAACTGAAAAACAGGTCAACTACGTGGTGATTACCTATCAGATGCCGTAAGGCGTTGAGCACACGTGGACGCCGAAAACTATTCTGGACGAATTCCGGTGATTACCTATCAGATGCCGTAAGGCGTTGAGCACCGTCTAATTCACACTGAGATGGTTCGCTGGTTAGAGTGATTACCTATCAGATGCCGTAAGGCGTTGAGCACACGCAATGAAGGCTAAAGTTGCGTTGAATGGGTTAAGTGATTACCTATCAGATGCCGTAAGGCGTTGAGCACATGACGGGCCGACCGTTGTCAATCATGGCTGTCCGCGTGATTACCTATCAGATGCCGTAAGGCGTTGAGCACGCTGGCACCGTATTTTCTCCTGTGGCTATCACTCGTGATTACCTATCAGATGCCGTAAGGCGTTGAGCACACATCGAGATGCTGGGATTCAAGATCAAAGCGACCGGTGATTACCTATCAGATGCCGTAAGGCGTTGAGCACGCGGTGGCTTTTCCGGGGGGCCGGGGGTCGGCCTCGTGATTACCTATCAGATGCCGTAAGGCGTTGAGCACAACGCATGAGGATGATGTCGATAGTACGCTTTTGCACGTGATTACCTATCAGATGCCGTAAGGCGTTGAGCACACGTTTTTCTTGTCGAACATGTTTTTGGTGCTCGTGTGATTACCTATCAGATGCCGTAAGGCGTTGAGCACAGTATCACGCGACACCCTCCGTCACGCTCGGCGCGAGTGATTACCTATCAGATGCCGTAAGGCGTTGAGCACACCGACCCAGCCACGAGCAAATCCTAAGATTCATGTGATTACCTATCAGATGCCGTAAGGCGTTGAGCACACGATTGTAAAGAGAGTTTTAGAAATGCGGAAGCATGTGATTACCTATCAGATGCCGTAAGGCGTTGAGCACGGGAACATGTTCGCGTCCAATTACTCCTGACGGATGTGATTACCTATCAGATGCCGTAAGGCGTTGAGCACTAATGAACACGGACGTATTGTCGCACCCCCACAACGTGATTACCTATCAGATGCCGTAAGGCGTTGAGCACCTCGTCGATCCTGGCCACGAGTGCCGCGCGCAGTGGTGATTACCTATCAGATGCCGTAAGGCGTTGAGCACAAGATGCTCCAGAAGATATCTTACTCAGATTATCGGGGTGATTACCTATCAGATGCCGTAAGGCGTTGAGCACACCGGTGACGCGGCAAAATCTCTGCGCGTTGTAAAGTGATTACCTATCAGATGCCGTAAGGCGTTGAGCACTTCTGTTGAACGCATCATTGGGCGTAAGGTGACGAGTGATTACCTATCAGATGCCGTAAGGCGTTGAGCACACCGACGCCACCTATGAGAATCGGGATCAAGCCTAGTGATTACCTATCAGATGCCGTAAGGCGTTGAGCACAAGATGGATTCCCGATGAAGACCGTCGGGAATGACAGGTGATTGCCTATCAGATGTCGTGAGGCGTTGAGCACCTTGAGCACGTACGATTTGTCTGCCATTCGTGGAGTCTGGGAGGGACGGGATAGTGAGGCAAGGAACCCGTGGGGTTGTTTCTTGCTTCGACTCGGTCGGGGTGGGATCGCGTGGCGCGTCAGGAAGACCGAGCGGCCTTGCTTCAGGTATGGGCAGAGGTCGGCAATGCGTGTGACGGCACGCGGGGGCTTTGCGTCAGAGCTTGCCTTTCCAGGGAATCAGACGGGCTTCGAGTTTGCGCATGACGATTTCGATGACGTAGCCGATGAGTCCGATGATGGCGATGCCGATCACGACCGTGTCGGTCTGAAGGAAGTTTTTGGCGATCATAATCATGGAGCCGACGCCTTTGTCCGCGGCGACCAACTCTGCCGCGACGACGGTGCCCCAGCAGACGCCCATGGATGTGCGGAGGCCGGTGAATATCTCCGGCAGGGCGTTTGGCAGGATGACGTGCCGCAGCACCTGGAACTTCGTCGCGCCCAGCGAATAGGCGGCGTGGACCTTTGAGACGTTGACGCCGGAAACGCCTGCGCGGGCGGCAATCGTCATGATGAACAGCGCCGCGAGAAACAGCAGGAAGATTTTCGCAAACTCGTCGATGCCGAACCACAGGATGATGAGCGGAATGAGCGCCAGTGGCGGGATCGGACGCAGGAATTCGACCACCGGATCGAACAGGCCGCGAGCGGTGGATGAAAGCCCCATCGCGAAGCCCAGCGGGACGCCGAGCATCGCGCCGTAGAAGACGCCCGACAACACGCGGTAGATGCTGAGTGCGACGTGATCCCAGAGCGCGACGTTCCGGAAGCCTTCCGTCCAGAGCAGGCTGGCCCGTGAGATGACGGCGTCGAAGGACGGCCAGTAGATCGGCTTGACCCATCCCCGATTTGTCGCGAGCCACCAGAGGATGAACAGCGTGACGATCATCAGGATTCCCCAGGCGCGGCCCGAATTGACGGCCGACGAGTCGCCGAACTTCACAGTCTTCTGGCGGGTGAAGCTGTTGTCGGCCAGCCCAAGCCAGATCGCGAGTTTGGATGGGTTTCTGTTCTTCAACGTCGCGTCATCCTTTACGCGGGTTCTTTTGCACGCCCCATGATCTCTTCCTCCATGCCCCAGATCATGGAGAGGATTTCCTCGCGATACATGGTGAAGTCGGGCGACGTCTTGACGTGGCGTGGATCGTCCTCCATGCCGCGATCCGCGAACGGCAGCCGGTACTCTTTCTCGATGCGGCCCGGGCGCGGCGCCATGACGACCAGCCGCTCGCCCAGGAACAGCGCCTCTTCGACGGAATGGGTAATCAGGATGATGGTCTTCCGGGTTTCTTTCCAGAGCTTGAGGATAAGCCCCTGCATCTTCTCGCGGGTCAGCGCGTCGAGTGCGCCCAGGGGTTCGTCCATGAGAATGACGTCCGGGTCGTTCGCAAGGCACCGCGCCAGCGCCACGCGTTGTTGCATGCCGCCGGAAAGCTGGTAGACCGGCTTGGTTGCGAAATCCTGGAGGCCGACGGTCTTCAGCAGGTGGGCGACCGCCTGTCTTGTCTCCGCGCGCGGTTTCTTTGCCATGTCCGGTCCGAAGGAGACGTTCTTCTCTACGGTCATCCACTCGAACAGGGCGCCTTTCTGAAAGACCATGCCGCGATCCGCTCCGGGGCCCATGATACGGGTGTCGTGAGGTTTGCTCTTGGGCCGGACCGAGGCGACGGTACTGATCTCGCCCGGGCTGGTGATCCGGTTGTCCTCAAGCCGAACTTCGCCTTCCGTCGGCGCCAGGAACCCGGCGACGATGTTGAGCAGGGTCGTCTTGCCGCACCCCGAAGGGCCGAGAATCGTCATGATTTCGCCGGGTTGGAGTTCCAGCGAGACCTCGTGCAGCGCGCGGATCGGCGCGTCACCGGGCACGGTGAACGTCATGGAGACGTCTTTGATCACGAGCCGTTTCATCGGCGGAGCCTGCGGCCGGTTCACGAGAGGGGAGCGGAACGGCGCAGGACGGCGCCGTTCCGTCGGATCATTCCTTGACGAACGTGGTGGTCATCACCGCGTCGTAGCTGTCGAGTGTCTTGTCCATCTGCTTCTGCGCCACGAGGAAGTCGGCGACGTTTTTGATGAACGTCTGAACCGTCCCGCCCAGCCAGGCCGGTGACGCCTGCTCCGCTTTCGACGGAAAAGAGGCCATGGCGATCAGCTTCTCGGCCGTGGGGAGGTCCAGGCCGGCGGCCTTGGCGATTTTGGGCAGGGCCGCCTTCTTGTCCGCCGCGTAGGCGGCATTCGCCCGGTCGGTCACGTCGATGAACGTCTGGACCAAGTCCGGATGTTCGGCCACAAAGTCGCCGGTTACCGAAATCACGTCGAAGACGCGAATGCCGATTGCTTCCTGCTCCGCCGCGGTCATCAGCGGCGAACCCACCTCCAACATGCGGAGCAGGGAGCCGGCCCAGGCGCACCCCATGACGATGTCGCCGCGGGCGAATGCCATCGCCACCTCGGGAGGGTTCATCTGCACCAAGTCAACCTTGGCGGCATCGACGCCCAAATGATCAAACATCCGCATCAGTTTGTAATGGGTGACGTTGCCGATGGGGGTTCCGATCTTCTTGCCCTCGAGCTGCCTTGCGTTGGCCTTCGTGATGCCCGACGCCTTGCTGACGACGCAATTATCCGATTCAAGGTAGGACGTGGCGATCCCGACGATCTTCAGATCGAGTCCCTGGGAGACGGCGACGATGAAGGGGACGATCCCCTGGCTGTAGGCGATTTGCACATTGCCGGAGGCCATGGCCTGTGACATCTCGTTGCCGTTGCCAAACGCGCGCCAGTTGACTGTGACGCCCATTTCCTTGTCGTACGTCTTGTCGATCTGGGCCACTTGGTTGGCGGTCGGCCAATCCAGGAAATACGCGACGGTGATTTCGTCACCATCGTGCCCGGCGAAAGCCGTGCCCGTGACGAGACAACCCGCGAGCACGGCGACGCCGGCGATTTTCACGATCTGATTGACGATAGACATGTTCAATGGTCTTCCCGTTTGTGGAAAGGCTTGGCGAATTGCGCGTCGGTCGCCGGAATCGATTCCATCCGCGTGTCGTCGTCTTCAGAGACGTGTCATGATCGATGGGTCTTATGGCTTGATGTACAGGTATCCTTCTTGCTGGAGATCGGCAATGCGTTTGACGGCGACGGGATGTTCGGTGGGCGTAAAGCCCGCGACGAGTTTTTCAAGGGGCGTTCCGAAGAGTTTCATCGAGACTTGGCACATTTCGGCTGAGGCGCCTTTGTCCAGTGCCGCCTTGAGTGTGGCTTTGAGTTGTGGATCAACGCTTTCCTCTTTGAACAGTGCAAGGGCCGGGCCATGGACCACGACTTTGACGTCGATGTTTTCCGGTCCTCCTTCGGCCTCGATGTGTTTGTTAATCAGGGACATCGCGTATTTGGCCGTCGCCAAGTCATTTCCGTCGATATGATATAATACTTTCACTTTATCTTTGGCATCGGCGGGGTTGGCATCAACGGTGAGTCCCATCACGAAGACGAGGGCGAGGCCGACCAGCAGAGCGGACAACGGTGATGATGGCTGAGAAGCGTACATGATTTCCTCCTTGGGGAAATGGTGAAATAGTGTCAACGTGACCTTTCATGGAATTATCCCAGCTTTCACCGACCGGAGGCAAGGCCAGTTTCACGGCCGTCGCGCACGTCACGGACAAACTGCAAAGGAAATCGAATCATGGAAAAACCTGCTGAAACCGCGTTTCCCATTCATGAACTCCTTCGGCAACGCTGGAGTCCGCGAGCGTTTCGTGAGCAAGCCGTTGAACCGGACAAGGTGACCGGTCTCTTTGAAGCGGCGCAGTGGGCCGCGTCTTGTTTTAATGAACAGCCTTGGTATTTCATCGTGGCGACACGGGACAAGACGGCGGCGTTCGCACAAATGCTCAGTTGTCTGAGAGAAGGGAATCAGGAATGGGCAAAGCGGGCCCCCGTGTTGATTCTGACGCTGGCCCACTCGACCTTCACCCGGACCGGCCAAACCAATCCACACGCCTGGCACGATATCGGACTGGCCGTCGGCAATCTGGTCGTGCAAGCCACGGCGTCGGGATTGTCCGTTCATCAAATGGCTGGAATTCTTCCGGACCGTATTCGAGAAGTCTATGAAGTGCCCAATGGCTATGAACCGGTCACTGGCCTCGCCGTAGGGTATCGGGGCGATCCCGCGAGCCTGTCCGAAGACCTTCGGGAAAGGGAACTGGCCAAGCGAACGAGAAAATCCCTGCACGACTTTGTGTTCAGCGGCCGGTGGGGACGGTCCGCACCGTTCACGCAAAGTCTGCGCTAAATTCCCTCTAAACCGTTGACGATGAGTCCCCGCAGAGTCCCCGCCGGTCGGTAGGTGAATCGCTCATCTTTCGGCCTTTGCCGGGCCGGACGTTTCAGAGGTCAAGTTCCCGGGGTGGCCGTTATGATGGAGGGAAGGCCGCCGCGGCCGCAGGACGGCTGCGGCGGCCGTGCAGGGCGGGTGCCGCCCGCCGTTAGAACGAGTATTGCAGCCCCATGTACCCGCGGGCCCGCCAAGCGTGCTCCGTGGTCAAGGCCCCGTCGAAGCTCCCCACCAGCGTCAGCGCCTCCTCCAGCGGCAGAGTCACGCCGAACCCCACGGTCCCCGTGCCCACAACACGGTCGCCCCCGGCCGAGACCCGGGATGTCCCCGTCCCGCCGGGCACCGACACTTGTACCGTCTCGCCCGCCAGCAGCCACCGCCCCTCGAACCCGACGCGCGGCTCAAACTGGCCGCCCCCCTCCAGCGGGATCGGGACGCCCACTTCCCCCCGCGCTTCCAGGAGATGCACGTCTCGCTTCGCTACCTGCAAATCCAACCCTGCGGTCTGCTCCCGGAACCCTTCAGTGAACAGCCCGGCATACCGCACTCGCAGCCGGGGCGTCACGGACAGCGTGGTCGTCAGCGGCAGGGCCGTGGCCACGCCCACCTCGGGCGAGACGAAGACCGACGTGTACTCCACCTCCGCGGTCCGGCTTCCCAGCCGCCGGGCCGAGTCGTGGCTCATGTGCCCGATCAGCAGCCGGGCGTCCAGCCGCATGTCTCCCATCGCCTGCTGCGCGTACACCCCGCCGAAGACCGTCTGCACGTCCACGTCCTGGACGTTGTCCACGGCTAGCCGCCCAGTTGAGCCGCCGATAAAGCCGCCCACGTGCAAGGCGTCGCCGCCCCAGCCTGCCCCAAGCAGGCCGCCGCCGAAGTAGTGGGTGGCGTCCGCCAGCACCCTGCCGTCCCCGTTCTGGTCTCGTGCCCCGCCGAAGGGCGTGGCCCAGACGTGGCCGGCCGCTGGCCGGGTGCCCGGCACGTGGCCGCTGTCCACCACCGCGGCGTGAATGCTGCCGGTCAGGTCGGACAGCACGTCATCGGCCAGCGCAAAGGCCGTGGGGAACGCCACTAACGAATTGCCCACTTCGATGAGTCGCCCCGTGCCCCGCATCGGCCGCATGATGCTCGCCGGCGTGACCGGCGTCCCCGTCTCATCCACGAAGGTGAGGGTGCCCACCTCGTTCACCTCCAAGTCCGACAAGTCCACGGTGTCGTCCCCGGCCAAGCCCCGGATTTTCCCGTCAATTATCGTGCCCTGCTTCAGCGTCAGCGTGTTCCTCCCTGCCTCAGGGAAATCAATGGCGACGCCGGCCGCTCCGTCCGTGCTGCGCACCGTGCCGAAATTGACCACCGTGCTGCCCGGCCAGGCTCGAATCCCGATCTTGCCCTCAATCGTGCCCCGGTTCTCAATGCGGCCGTTGGCGCCGACCCGGACGCCGTGGCCTCCGTTGGGGACGCCGGTCACCCGGCCCGTTGGGGCGACCATCACCATGCCGCTGTTATCAAGGATGATGCTTCCGACGGTGCCGCCGACCGTCACCGTGCTGCCGGCCAGATGGACGGTGCCCGTGACCGTCCCGCCGCGCTGTACGGCCACTGTGTGGTCACCGTCCCCCATGCCGCGGATGTCGCCGTCCACCGTCCCCGAGACCGTCGCGGTCAGGGCACCGTCGTCCAGGACGCGGATATCGCCCGTCACCATCCCGGCGACCGTCACGTCCAGATCACTCATCGTCGGATCGGCCCCTTCCGCGGGCGACGTTCCGCTCGAAATCGCCAAACCCGAATCCGCGCTCACGCGCCCCGTCGCGCCGACCATGACCTGCCCGCCGCGTTCCAGCCAGACGGCGGGGTCCACGTCCTGTTTGCCGCCGACCGTCTCTACCGTGCCGTGGACGAGCACGCGATCCACCACGCCTTCGGTCCTCGTCGCGCTCCTACGCACCGCGATAGCGTTGATGATGGGTTCAATGGCGTCGTTCGTGTCGTCGCCGTTCGTGTCGATTTGTCGCCACCCGTAGACGGAGGGGAGATTGACATACCCGTTTCCGGTCCCCCCGAGTTGCTCCTGGGTGATCGCGTCCGGCCCCGCGTCGAGTTCGGCGCGAACCAGTGCGCCCTCGGCCACGCGAACCGTGAAGGCGGCATCCTCGCTGGCCGTGCTGGCTGAAATGGCGGTCCCGCCCCGGGTATGCACCTTGCCGCCCGTCACGTCAATGAGATGCCCCTCGATCTCCTCCGTCGCCGGGTCGTCGTGATGTGGGCTTGTGCTCCCCCAGGACGAGGCGTAGATTGCGTTGGCCTGCCAGGTCTCTACGGTCCCGGAAGACGCGACACGGACGCGGCCGTCCCCGCGATGTGTGGCCCAGATGCCTACGCCCTGCCCGAGGCTTGGCGTCGTGCGCTTCACGGCGGCGCGGATGGTTCCGGCCGCGTTGATGTCGATGTTTCCGGTCAGGGCGCCCGCGTTGAGGCCGTTCGGAAAAATTGCGGCATAGACGGCGACGGCGCCGCCCGCACTGGCGATGTCGACCAGCGAGCCTTTGGCCAAGTTGATCGTGACGTCGCCGTCCTCGGCACTGTTGACCGCCTCAATGCCGCCGAAGCCGTCGGTCCCCTCAACGTGGCGGATGACGCCCGTGGGACCCACCTCAATGAGAATATCGTCGTCGGCGCGGGCGGCGTGCCGTCCAGGTCCTCCACCACCGCCCAGATGGCGGCGCCGTTGTTGGCGTCGTAGGGTCCCTGTACGTCAATGTTGATGTTGATGACGCCGTGGTGCCGCACCGTGATGTCGCCCTTGTTCGTCTGCGAGTCGACGTAGATGCCAGCGAGGCGGCGCAGGGAGTCGTCCGGGTACGTATACCAGCCCGAGGGAGCCGAGGTGGACCCAGGCGTCCGCTTGAGGTTGATCACCGCGCCGTCCTCAATAACCACGGTCTTGGCGCCGCCCCGCCACAGGGCGATGGCCGCGTCAATCGGCAACTCCCGCAGGTCCACGTAGCCGTCGGCGGTGAACACGACGCCGCGTCCGACCGTGAGCGCGACGTTGTTGTTCTCGTTGTTGTTCGGGAGGCCCGAGTCCCTGTCCTCCGAGTTTGGGTGCGCACTCGTGCCGGGTCCCTGGTTGTAGTGAAGGTGTCGGTAGTCCGCCGCTCCCGCCGTGGCGGAGGTGTCCGCGCAGGTGAGGGTGGTGGTGTAGATGCCGTTTGCGTCCGGCTGCGCGCTCACCGTCTGCGTCGGCGTGCAGACCGCGGGTGAGGTCTGTGCCCCCACCCCGCCCGGTGCGAGAACCAGTGCGGCGAGGAGTGCCAGCCCATGGAGCCGAACACCCGAAGCGGCGTGGCGCGAGTGAGGTTCGGCCTCATGTTGCATGGTGGGTCCCTCCCTTTGGAAGGCTTCCGACCTGTGGCCAGCCTGGTATGGAGATGGAGAATGTTTGCTTAGAAAAGCTGGAGAAAATTTGGGGGGGGGGGGGGGGTCTTTTTCCACATGACAATGCTCCTCCTAGATAGATGATCAGAAATAAATAGCCCTCTCTTCTTTCATATTATGCTCGCGGTGTCAACCCTGCCCGAGGCGGTGGCTCGTTGATTGAGTTTACCCATGGGACACGGGGCGGTGGGCGTAACCTTTTCTATAGCACACCAGGAGCATGGTGACTCCGAGCAGAACCATGGGAAGACTTAACAGTTGCCCCATGGTCAAAGACCCGAGCATGAACCCCATGTGCGCGTCCGGTTCCCGAAACACTTCACCGATGCTCCGAAGGATTCCGTAGCCCGTGATCCGCCGGTTAGGGTTGAAATAACGCCGGTGGGCGATGACGTGGCAAGACTGGTCGGAGACAGCCCGCCGGTCATCCGCTCCGACGGGGATGTGTATCTTATCGAGAACAGTCTCATCTCTGTGAAGGAGCAGCGCGGACATTTTTCTCCGCGACGGCTCGGTGTGTGAGATACAGTTCGCCTGCATAGACAACGCAGGCGACACTCAGCAGATACTCTTGTAACTCCAAAAGCTCCCAAAGACCTTCCGCGAATGTATGCCAGATGAATTGCTCAAGAACAATAGCGGAGAGGAACAGGGCGGACAGAGTAAACATAAACAGCCGTCTTTCCTTGGAAAAGCACCCGTAAGCGGCGAAAAGCAGCAACAACAGATGTTGTTCCTGAACAATGGATAGTGGGAAGCTGGCCATGATGTCATAGGATCTGATGGCATACACCACAAGAAAACAAAACATGACCAGGATTGACGGAAATGGAACTCCAAAGAGACTCGATTTTCGAGCAAAATATGCCGCGATGGTTACGACACAGAGGAGCATAATTCCCGTTCTATAGAAGGGGGGAGGCCGAACCCCCTCAATGTTGTGAAGAGTGAACTCGTTTTTAACATTGATGTCACGAAGATAATTGGGCGTTTCAAACCCGAATATACGCTGTCCCCAACTGATTTCCTCACCAGCGGCGAACACAAAGGCAAATGCGCCAAGAAGATAGAGCCATCTGCCGGGTACGCCCCGCCCCCTGGCAGCGATTGCAAGCAACAACAGAGCGGTCAGGAAAAATAGGAAGGCAGTGCTGTTCTCAACCAGAGCGTCTTCCCGTGTCAGAGCGCGGTAAGCATCTACATCAAAGACGAGCAGGACACTCAACAGGATAAGGTTAAGACAAAAAAAGATCGCGCCATAGATGGACACCTTGCTGTAGAGCAAGACTCCATCACAGTCATCTATTCGTTTGGGGGGGGGGGGGGGGGGGGGGATTTTTCGCATCACAATACTCCTCCTTGATAGATGATCGGAAATAAATAGCCCTCTTTACTTTCATATTATGTACACTCCCAGTGCCAACCCTGCCCGAGGCGGTGGCTCGTTGATTGGGTTTACCCATGGGACACGGAGCGGTGAGCGTAACCTTTTCTATAGCACACCAGGAGCATGGTGACTCCGAGCAGAACCATGGGAAGACTTAACAGTTGCCCCATGGTCAAAGACCCGAGCACGAACCCCATGTGCGCGTCCGGTTCCCGAAACACTTCGCCGATGCTCCGAAGGATTCCGTAGCCCGTGATAAAACTCCAGAACACCGTGCCGGGTGGCGTGTGTTTTTTTCCGAGGAACCCGAGCACGACGAACAGGACAACGCCTTCGAGAGCCGCTTCGTATAATTGCGAGGGATGTCGGCAGGCCTCCCCACCCCTGGGGAAGACCATGCACCACGCCACGTCCGTGGGTCGTCCGTACAACTCGCCGTTGATAAAGTTTCCCACCCGTCCGCAGCCTAATCCGATTGGTACGGCTTGTGCGGCCAGATCCGCAATGGTGTACACGGCGAAGCCCTTCCGATAACAGAACAGTACCAGGGCCACACACGTGCCGAGGAGCCCTCCGTGAAACGACATCCCCCCTTCCCACACGGCCAGAATTTCAGCAGGATGGTGCAGGTAGTACGTCGGATTATAAAAGAGCGTATATCCCAGGCGCCCTCCGAGAAACACGCCGAAGGCCGCATACACGATTAAATCGTACACTTGGACTTTGCTGAGGGGAACGTCGCGTGCGGCGGCCCGACGTTTGATGACAACGTACGCCATTGCCAGGCCGATCAGATACATCAGCCCATACCAGCGGAATTGCAAGGGACCCAATCGAAAAAAGACGGGATCAATCGCCGGGAAGGGAATGCCCGCAAGAGCAGGAACGATGATGGAAACGGAGTCCAAGGTCACAATCACATCAGACCGTCAGGAGGAGGACGAAACACGTCAAAGAACGCGGCGTTGGCGTATCCTAGGTGGGCGCCGTCGGTTTTTCAAGCGCGATTCTTTTGCCGCGTGCAAAAGACGACGGGACTTTTGTGTATTTGCCTCGCTGGGATGGGGGGAGTGTGAGATTCTTCGCTTTGCTCAGAATGACAGGCAGACTTTTGTGCATTTGCCTCTTTCGTTTGTGGCACGGTAGAGTTTGAAACATGACCAATTCAGAGACGGGAGACCGAAAGGAGCGAGAGCCATGAATGACGAGGTTGCAGCGCAAGCAAGTCGGGGAGCGCCGGATGCCGCGGAGTCATTGTTGCCCGGCGTTAAACATATTATTGCGGTCGCAAGTGGAAAAGGCGGCGTCGGGAAATCTACGGTTGCGGTGAACGTATCCGTGGCGTTGGCGCAAACCGGTGCGAAAGTCGGGCTTATGGATGCGGATATTTATGGCCCGAACGTTCCCATGATGATGGGGGTGCCTGCCCCGCCCGAGAAAGAAGGCGAGAAAATCAAACCGGCTGAAGCGCACGGCGTGAAGATCATGTCCATGGGCTTCTTTGTGCCGGAAGACACCGCGGTGGTGTGGCGGGGGCCCATGGTACATACCGCCATTCAGCAGTTTTTCCGCGACGTCCTGTGGGGTGATCTGGATTACTTGTTGATTGATTTGCCGCCGGGCACGGGCGATGCCCAGCTCAGTTTGTCGCAAATCGTTCCGCTGACCGGCGTCGTTACCGTGACCACGCCTCAGGAAGTAGCCTTATCTGACGTGCGTAAGGGCGTGATGATGTTCAAAAAGGTGAACGTCCCGCTCTTGGGCATGATTGAAAACATGAGTTTCTTCGTCTGTGGCCACTGTGGAGAGCGAACGGAGATTTTCTCGTTTGCGGGCGGAGAACGTGCCGCGGAAAAATTTGACGTTCCCTTCCTGGGACGGATCCCCTTGGACCCTGCGATTCGGGAGGGTGGTGACGCGGGGACGCCGCTCGTCGTGGCCGACCCGGGTTCTCCGCAAACCCAAGCGTTTCAGGCGGTGACGTCGGCGTTGCAACGGCGCGTGGCGGAGTTGACGAATCACGCCACGGGGTCAACGTTGAGTGAGATGGTCAAGAAGCTGAAGGAACCGATGGGGTGAACCGAATCGCGTAGTCAGACTGTGTCAAACGGAAGAGCGACTTTTGCCACGTCGTTATTCCCGCGTCCCTCTGATCGGCGAGTGTCGGGGCGCAATTCGACTGGTGCAAAGGTCTCAGAAGATGGAGACGTGGACGATGAGGAAAGGAGGATCAGATGGCTGAGCACGTGACGGTCGCGAAAACGGATGAATTGCAACCTGGGCAGGGCATGGTCGCTGAAGTCGCCGGCAAAGAGATTGCGCTCTTTAACGTCGGCGGCACGGTGTACGCTCTGAACAACACCTGCGTGCATCGGGGAGGCCCGTTGGGTGAAGGGGACTTGGACGGCGAAGTCGTCTCCTGTCCCTGGCACAACTGGGAATACAACGTGACAACCGGCGCCTGTCTCACGAATCCCTCCGCCTGCGTCGCCACCTTTCCCGTGGTGGTGGACGGTAATGAGATCAAGGTCGAGCTGTAATTCGTCTCTGACCTCTTTTGTCAAGCGGAAAAATGCCGGCCGGGATCGCATGACAAAAGGGGCAGGCGATTGGATCAGGCGGGGATCAGCGCAACAATCAATCCGACAATCAGTCCGCCTTGCGCAATCATGGCACCGAACATCCATTTCAGCAGTTCGACCTTGAGCGCTTCCATCGCAGCCTCGGTGGTTTTTCGCTGAACCTCAAACGCAGCTTCAATGGCTTTCCACTGGTTGTTAAACGCAGCCTCAGTAGCTTTCCACTGATTGTTGAGAGCAGCTTCAGTGGCTTTCCACTGGTTTTGACTCTCCTCACGTCCATCTTCAATATCCTTGTGGATACCTTCAACATCCTTATGGATAACGGCAATCTCCTGATGGATACCTTCAATATCCTGATGGATAACGGCAATCTCCTTACGGATACCTTCAATATCCTGATGGATAACGGCAATCTCCTTATGGATACCTTCAATATCTTTATGGATCGCGGCAATATCGGCCTTGGTCGCTAACCGAAACTTTTCACTCTCGGCCTTGGTCTCCAGTCGCAGGGCTTCGATTTCCCTATGGATCGCGGCAATATCGGCCTTGGTCGCTAACCGCAACTTTTCACTCTCGGCCTTGGTCTCCAGTCGCAGGGCTTCGATTTCTTTATGGATCGCGGCAATATCGGCCTTGGTCGCTAACCGCAACTTTTCACTCTCGGCCTTGGTCTCCAGTCGCAGGGCTTCGATTTCCCTATGGATCGCGGCAATCTCAGTCTTGGTTGCCAAGTTGCTGTTGAGCAGGTTGACTTGCTCATTCGCCAGGGCCTCGGCCTGTTGCTCAGTAAAGCCGTTTTTCGTCAGGTGTTTGATGAATCTATGGGTGTCAAAGGCAATGGCTTCGCTCATGAGGAAATTCTAATGAATTGCCGTTCCCCGATGCAATCTTTTTGTCCTGATTCAGCCTGGCGGCTTTCTTCATGAGAAGAAAAACTTCTGCGCCACGTTATGCCCGTCAACGTTGACTCATTTGCCGACGGCATCGCCGACTCTCGTGCGTGTCCCGTCTTTTGCCGGTGTTCGGGAATTCTTGACGTTTTTCTTTCTTGAGGATTCGTCCTGGGTTTCTGCATAATGACGAACAAGAGCGTTGCGATGTCGTTTATTCCCATCACAGCGGTGAAACCTTTGCGAACATCTGGTCGGCGACGCGGCCGTGCGCAACGCTTGCCTCCCTGGTTTAAGGTGAAGATCGAATCGGGGCTGCACTATCAACGCATTCAGTCGTTGGTCCGGGAACACGGGCTTCATACGATTTGTGAGGAGGCTCGCTGTCCGAACAAATGGGAATGTTGGAATAATCGAACCGCGACGTTTTTGATTTTGGGCGACGTGTGTACGCGGCGGTGTCGATATTGTTCGGTGACCACGGGACGCCCGGGCGCGGTTGATCGGCAGGAACCGGGGCGCGTGGCCGAAGCCGTTTACGCCTTGGACCTCCGGCACGCGGTGATGACGTCCGTGAATCGCGATGACCTGAGCGACGGCGGTGCCTCAATTTTTGTTGAAACGATCCATGCCGTCCGGCGACGGTTGCCGACGTGTACAATCGAAGTGCTCGTGCCGGATTTTCAAGGCCAACGGGCGGCGGTCGATGCCGTGCTGACGGCGAAGCCGGAGATTTTTAATCATAACGTCGAAACCGTCCCGCGGGTGTTCCCGGAGGTCCGACCGCAAGGCAACTATGATCGTTCGTTACAGGTGCTTCAGTGGGCGAAGGAACGCGGGGCACAAACAAAATCAGGGCTGATGGTCGGCATGGGCGAAACGAAGGAAGAAGTTCTTTCCGTGCTGCGTGACCTTCGATCCGTCGGATGCCGCATGGTGTCAATTGGCCAGTATTTGCAGCCGACGAAAGACCATCGGGTCGTGACTCGTTATTACGCCCCCGCGGAATTCGACGCGATCAGACAGCAAGGGTTGGCCCTCGGGTTTCGACACGTTGAAGCCGGCCCCCTGGTGCGCAGTTCGTATCACGCCGAACGGCAAGCGGACTCCGCCGGACTCTGAAAGGGACAAACGTTTGTAGCAGGTCACCCTCAACCCTTTCCTCTTGTCATGTATCTCAAACGCTGGCTTCTCCTTGCCCCTCTGCTTCTGATTGTCTTTTTGTTGCAATCCTATTTCTGGGTGCCGACGTATGAAAACCAGGCCACGGGGAATCCCAAGCGCCTGGTGACCTACATCGAAGGGTCTTCCGGCGACGCCAAAATCTTGAATCCGATTTTGCACGCGGATACCGCCAGTTCGAGCATCGTCAGTCTGGTCTTTGAAGGGCTGTTGGATTTGGATGAAAACCTGGAACTTCGCGGACGTCTCGCGACGGATTGGACCATCTCAGAACGAGCCTCTCTCTTCGTCAGTCCTTCCAACCGCTTCCCGGATGGCGATGACGTCACGGGGACGCGACTGGTTGCCCGCATTCGCGCCGCGCTCAAGGACTCGGCCTTTTCTGCGTTAGCTGAAAACATTCATGCGATCGACGTGTTGCCGCCCACGCGCACGACGCAAACGATTTCCATTCAAGAACGGGATGAGGAGGAAAAGCCTGCACGGAGGGAACTGGACGTGATCTTCAACGTTCCTGAGCGAGTGGTCTTTTCTTTACGGCGCGTTGATCAGGATTTTTTTACCAGACTTTTACCGGTGATCGGCGATCGCTATCTGGAACATTTTCCCTATGAGCAGTACGTCGAATTTCCGGCGGAGGTCAAACCGGACGTCAGAATGCAGATCTTCGCTCAGGTGTCGGAACGCTTCCCCGTGGCCGAACACAATCCCGTCATCGTGTTTCAGCTTCGCAAAGGCGTCCGGTTTCACGACGGCCATGAGTTTGACGCGGGTGACGTGAAATTTACGTATGCGTCCATCATGGACCCCAAAAATCTGTCTCCACGCACGTCGGACTTTGAACCCATCAAGGACGTGGAAATCATTGACGCGCACGCGGTGCGCATCGTCTACAAACGGCTTTTTTCCCCGGCGATCAACGCCTGGACCATGGGCATTCTCCCGGAGCATCTGCTCAATGCCGACGCCGTGCAACGGGAAATGGACGCACGCGGGCTCTCCGACGCCGCCCGGGCCGCGTTCGGGATGCGGGACAGTCAGTTTAACCGCGCGCCGATCGGCAGCGGCCTGTTTCGATTCGTCGAATGGCAGAGTGATGAATTCATTCATCTCACGCGGAATGATGAGTATTGGGAAGGACCCGCGGAATATCACGACTATTACATGCGCATCGTGCCGGATTTATTGACGCAGGAAATGGAGTTTCGTGCCGGGGCCGTCGATTACTATGGCACCCAACCCCATCAGGTGGCCCGGTATCAAGAAGACGATCAATACCAGTCATTTTCGAGCACGGGCTTCGGCTATACCTACATCGGGTACAACAATCGTCGTCCGTTGTTTGCCGACCCGGACGTGCGTCGGGCGTTGGGTATGGCCATGAACGTTGACGATTTTATCACGTACTTGTTGTACGGCGAAGGCGAGCGTATGACCGGGCCGTATCCCAAAAACACGCAGTGGTACGACCCCGCCGTCGCTCCCTTGCCGTATGATCCCGACGGCGCGCGGCAATTGCTGGAAGCCCGCGGGTGGCGGCTCAACGCCGACGGCTGGTTGGAAAAGGATGGAAAGATTTTTGAGTTTAACCTCATTACGAACAGCGGCAACCCCGTCCGAAAAAACATCATGACCATTGCGCAGAACGCCTGGAAAAAAATCGGCGTGAAGTGCAACACGCAATATTTTGAATGGGCGGTCTTTCTCAAGGACTTCGTCAATACCGGTGATTTCGACGCCGTGGTGTTGGGGTGGAGCATGGGCATTGATCCCGATCTGTATCAACTGTGGCATTCGAGTCAGGCAGGGCCGCAGCAGTTGAATTTTATCGGCTACCACAACCCCGTGGCCGACGATCTGATCGTTCGGATTCGTCAGGAGTATAACCTGGACGTGCAGCGCGCGCTGGCCCATCAGCTCCATCGCCTGATTGCCGAGGAACAACCCTATACGTTTCTCTACGCGCCCTTGGGCACGAGGGTGTTGGATAAAAAGATCGTGCTGGTTCACGCGGAGGAAGACGGATCAGAGCGGTATGAAAAAATTTATCCCATCAAGAGCGGAGACATTACGTTTCATTTTCGTCAATGGCGAAAGCTGGAATTGACGCCTCAATTTTAGGGTGAAACGGGTTTCGGCCTGACGGTGTCAGACTCAGATGCACACCTTTATCCTTCGCAACGTGCTTCAACGGCTTCTGCTGGTGTTCATCGTCTCCATCCTGGCGCATTCGGTGATTCATCTCGCTCCCGGAGAACCCAGTGAAGTCGATCCGGCGAATCCCAGGATGAAGCCGGAAGACATTGCGAAAATTCGCGCGGCGTTTCATCTTGATGATCCCTTGTACGCGCAATACGCCTATTGGATTCGAGACCTCGTCTCCGGCGAACTGAAGTCCTTCAAAGACAGCCAACCCGTCCTGGGAAAAATCTGGCGTCGGTTTCTCAATTCTCTGCCGCTGTTTATCTGCGCCACGTTGCTCGTGTGGACGTTGGCGTTTCCGACCGGCATTCAAGCCGCGATTCATCGCGGTGCCGTCTATGACCGCACCACCACCTTTGCCGCCTACACCCTCATCTCCGTGCCCGGATTCTTTTTGTCTTATATGGTGATTCTCTGGGTCGTCGATCTGTTCGGCGTGCCGGTCATCGGTTTGAAAACGTTCGGCATGGAACATGCTCATCCCCTTTTTCAATCAATGGATCGGGTCTGGCACCTGGTGATTCCTTCACTGATGTCGGCACTGGGCGGCATGGCAATTCTTTCCCGTTACGTTCGATCTCAGATGTTGGAAGTCATCGGGCAGGATTACGTGCGGACCGCTCGGGCGAAGGGAGCCGAGGAAGCCACCGTGATCTACCGACACGCCTTACGCAACGCGCTGTTGCCTTTTGTGACCATGTTCGGATTTTTGCTGCCGGGGCTGATTGGCGGCTCGGTGATTTTTGAACAGATTTTTGCATGGCCCGGCTTGGGGCGATTAGGGTATGAAGCGATTCTGGCCAGAGATTTTCCGGTGATTCTGACCCTCAATTTTATTGCGGCAGTCTTGACGTTGGCCGGGACGTTGCTTTCGGACGTTCTGTACGCCGTGGTCGATCCGAGGATTCGAACCGGGCTTCAAGGGGACGCGTGATTCTCTTCCTGGAGAAGAACGTTGCCACGACCTGTCGTCCTTCGGCAGGCTCGGAATGACAGTTTGGACTTGGGATGACATTTCGGGAGAGGGAGAGAGCCTGCCCCGGATTTGATTCGGGGGGGAGGGTGATGGAGAACGGACGGCTCCTCAATGGGATGGCCTCGTGCGGAGTCTGCCCCTTCCTCTGGATTCCCGCGTGCGCGGGAATGACGTCGTCGGGCGGGCACTGCGCCGGCAATCCTACCTGGATTCCCGCGTGCGCGGGCATGACGGAGAATGACGTAGCGGCGCATCTCATGCGCCGACCAATCAGCGTGGCTTTCCGTGTGTCTGGAACCGACCAAGGCACTCTGTCCCTGGAAGGCGGCACCCGGATGGCTTTCCGCGTGCGTGGCAATGACAAGGCGTGGAACGGCACGCCCGGGAACACCACCCCTGGCTTCTCGCGTGTGCGGGCATGACGAAGGAGAATTTTCTTTTCTGTCATGCTGAGGAGCGGAGCGACACTTGCCCTGGGGTTCCCCTGAGCCTCGAAGTGCCTCGAAGGGAAGAATCTGGAGTGCCGTCTGGTCGATGAGGTTGTCCTGAGATTCTTCACTTTGCTCAGAATGACAGTGGGGGAGGAGAATGATAGTTGAGGAAGAGTAAGAGTTGAGGCGGAAAATGACGGTTGAGGAGGAGTGACGGTTGGGGAGGAATGACGGAGTTGAGGGGGCGGAGGAAATCGTGGAAAAGGGTGCAAGGGTGACGAGGGATCCGCAGACGCTCGGGGAGGAACTTCCGGCTTCGGAAACCCCGTGGCAGGAGTCTTTGCGGTTATTCAAGCAGGATCGGCTGGCGGTCATGGGTGCCGCCGTGCTGGGTGTGCTCCTGCTCACGGCGATTGCGGGGAAAGCCCTGACGGAATGGGTGGTGGTGTTCGATCCTGAAGTCGTGCGTCTCCCGGAAAAATTCCTGCCGCCCTTCTCCGTTGCCTCGACGGCGGACGTGCCCGTCCAGGACCGACCGCTCAGCGGAATCTATCTGTTGGGCACGGATGAGTTGGGACGTGACGTGTTCGCACGGATGCTCCAGGGATCCTTTGTTTCCTTGTCCATCGGGTTTATTGCGGTGGGCATTTCGGTGATGATCGGCATTACGTTGGGCGGGCTGTCCGGGTTTTACGGAAACGTGAAGTTGGGCGTGATGACCGTTGACACGCTGATTATGCGCTTCACCGACGTCATGTTGTGCTTCCCGACGTTTTTCTTGATTTTAACCGTCGTGGCCCTTCTGCCGCCGAGTATCTACAACATCATGATCGTCATCGGGCTGACCAGTTGGATGGGGACCGCGCGCTTCGTCCGGGCGGAATTTCTGGCCTTGCGCAAACAAGACTTCGTCGTGGCCGCGACGTCCATCGGCGCGCCGGAACGCCGCGTGATTTTTCTCCACATGGTCCCGAACGCGATAGCGCCCGTGTTGGTCTCTGCCACCATTGGCGTGGCCACGGCGATTCTGACGGAGTCGGCCTTAAGCTTTCTCGGGTTCGGCGTCCAACCGCCCTATGCCACGTGGGGAAATATTCTGGCCGACGGGAAAGGCTTTATTTTTGACGCACCCTGGCTCTTTTTTATTCCGGGTCTTGCCATTCTGGTCGTGGTGTTGGCGTTTAACCTCGTAGGCGAAGGGCTCCGTGAAGCCATGAATCCGAAACTGCGGAGACGCTGACCCGTGAACGCCTCCGCTACTCATCTCCTTGACGTGTCTCATCTGTCAACGTCGTTCTTCTCGGCTACGGGCGAAATCCGCGCCGTCGAGGACGTCAGCTTTTCCATTCAACCGGCACAGACGTTGGCGCTCGTTGGAGAATCGGGGTGCGGAAAATCCGTGACGGCTCTGTCAATCATGCAGTTGCTGGATTTTCCGGGAAGGGTGGTGGGCGGCAGCATCACGTTCAAAGGGCGTGACGTGTTGACCTTGCCCGCGAAGGACGTTCGAACCATACGCGGAAACGAAATCGGCATGATTTTTCAGGAACCCATGACGTCTCTCAATCCGGTCTTCACGATCGGCGATCAGATCGGCGAGGCGTTGGAAATTCATACGACCCTCACCAAACGGGAAATTCGCCGAGAGGTGATTGGACTACTGGAGAAGGTACACATTCCCTCGCCGGAGAAGCGCGTCGATCAATACGCGCATGAAATGTCGGGCGGCATGAAACAGCGCGTGATGATTGCCATGGCCCTGGCCTGTCAGCCTGATCTGCTGATTGCCGATGAACCCACGACGGCGTTGGACGTCACGATTCAGGCGCAGATTCTGGAGTTGTTGAAAGAGTTGCAGCGGGACATGGGCATGGCGATTCTGTTGATTACGCACAACCTGGGCGTCGTGGCTCAGTTCGCGCAAGACGTCATTGTGATGTACGCCAGCCGCATCGTCGAACGTGCGAGCGTGCCCGAGCTGTTTGCGAATCCCTCGCATCCGTACACGCGCGCGCTGTTGCGCTCACTGCCGAAGCCCGGCGCGCGGGAAGACAGGCTCGAATCAATCCGCGGGACGGTGCCGTCGCCTCTGGTCTATCCCAAGGGCTGCCATTTTTCCACGCGATGCCCGGAGGCGCTGGATTGTTGTGCAGACGAAGAGCCGCCGCCGATGACCGTGGAACCCGGTCATGAAGCGGTGTGTTGGTTGCATCAGCCGGAACGGGCCGGAAAGAGCCGTTGATGGATTCTGGCGTGACACACGGAACTCCTCTTCTTGAGGTTCGTCAACTCAAGAAATATTTTCCCGTGCGCGGCGGGCTGTTTTCCAAGGTTTCCGCGTGGGTCAAAGCGGTAGACGACGTCTCCTTTGCGATCAAGCATCGAGAAACGTTCGGGTTAGTGGGGGAATCGGGATGCGGCAAAACCACGGTGGGCCGAACGATTCTTCGCTTGATGGAACCCACCGGCGGCGACGTCACGTTTGAAGGGGACAACGTGTTTGCCATGGATTCCCAGACCTTGCGGGCCACTCGCCGGCGGATGCAGATCGTGTTTCAAGACCCCTACAGTTCCTTGAATCCTCGCATGACCGTCGGCTCCATCGTGGGCGAGCCGCTCGTGGTCCATAAGCTGGCCAAGGGGCAAGCCCGCACCGACCGCGTGTATCAGTTGTTGGACCGCGTGGGGTTGAGGCCGGATCACGCCGGGCGCTATCCGCACGAATTTTCCGGCGGACAGCGCCAGCGAATCGGCATCGCCCGCGCCTTGGCGTTGAATCCCAAGTTTATCGTCTGCGACGAAGCGGTCTCCGCGTTGGACGTGTCCATTCAGGCCCAGATCATCAATCTCCTCAAGGACCTGCAGGAGGACTATCATCTGGCGTATTTATTCATCACCCATGATCTGAACGTCGTGCAGTACATCGCCGACCGGGTCGCCGTGATGTATTTAGGAAAACTGGCGGAAGTCGCGCCGTCCGAGACCTTGTTCTCCAACCCCAAGCACCCCTACACGCAGGCCTTGCTGTCCGCCAATCCACTGCCTGACCCCACGGTGCAACGTGAACGCATCCTGCTGCCCGGCGACGTGCCGACCCCACTGAATCCCCCCTCCGGCTGCCGCTTCCACACGCGCTGCCCGCAGGCTATGGATCACTGCAAAACCATCGCCCCGCCCCTCATCCACGTCGGCAAACCCGAAGACCAGCATACGGTTTGGTGTCATTTATATGAGGGCCGATGAAGTCTCGAAGTTCTTGACACGCCACCTCGTGTCCATACAATATATGTATGCTCAGGTTCAGTTGGAATCAGGACAAAGCGAAGTCCAATCTGAGGAAGCATGGGGTTTCCTTTGAGGAAGCCCAATCCGTTTTCTCCGACGAAGTCGCAATACAATTTTGTGATGACAATGCCGCTGATGAAGACAGGTTCATTCTACTTGGCATGAGCCATCAATTTCGTATTCTGGTCGTCGTCCATTGTGAGCGAGGGACAGATGGTGAAGAACTTCGTATTATTTCAGCGCGGAAAGCTACCAAGAAAGAACGTCAACACTACCGAGGTCATTCGTCATGAAAAAAGAGTATGATTTTTCCAAAATGAAATCCCGGAAGAACCCTTACGCGTCCAAGTTGAAAAAACCCGTCACGATCCGTCTGAGCGAGGATGTTCTTGACTATTTCAAGAGCATGGCCGAGGAGTCAGGCTTGCCTTATCAAAGTTTAATCAACCTGTATCTGCGCGATTGTGCAAACCAGCACCGTAAAGTTGCCATCCAGTGGCGACTGTGACAAAGTTGATTCTCTTCCTTTACTTAGTCGCAGAATGTGAGTGGAAAAATGAGGATGATGTCTGATGTATGGGACGACTTCCAAAAACTGCTCATCATTCGTGCAGGCGTTCGAGTAATGATATTCAGTGCTAACTAAGAGGACTCCTTTCTCTGTCCAAGAGTACGTTTACTGACTTTTATTTACTTGAGCATAAGCCTTCAGTCTTACCCACTCCCTAAGCCACAGCATAACGTCCGAGCCTTCCTTGCGAGCCAGCAAAGCCGGTTCGTATAATCAAAAACTCACGTGCCAAGGCAGCTTGACGAATCGGTGCGGTCGCTACGGCAAGAACGTAGAACGTACATGACGGAACAGGTCAAAGACCCCAAAACTTATCCCGCGCTTCGGAACATTCAGTATTCACCCATGAAACAGGGCGAGGAGCAGTACATCGTCTTGTGGGACCCTACCGGGTTGAGTGGGGAAAAACTTATTGTCCCGCTCAACTTTTTTTATCTGTTCCAGTTTCTGGACGGCGAACATTCCCTGGAACAGGTCGGCGTGGAATATCTGAAAAAATACGGCGAGTTTCTCCTGCCGGACAAACTCGACAAGCTGATTGCCGACTTGGATCAGAAGTTGTTTCTCGAAGGCGATCGATATGAAAAGGCCAAGGTCGAGGCGTTGAACGCCTATCGGGAGGCGCCGACGCGGAAACCGCAATTTGCCGGGAAGAGCTACGAACATGACCCGGACCAATTACGCCGGCAGATTGCCGGATTCTTTACGGCCAAGGAAGGGCCGAGCGCCGAACCCTCCGCCAATCGGGGGAAAGTGATCAAGGGGTTGGTGGTCCCGAATTACGCAGTGAAAGACGCCGGGCCGCTCTATGCGTGGGCCTATAAAGAATTACGGGAAGCGGAAGCGCCGGACGTCTACGTTCTGTTCGGGATTGCCCATGCCGGACTGGCTGTGCCCGTGTCCGTGACGGATAAGGATTTTGAAACGCCGTTGGGCGTGGTGCCGGTGAATCGTCCGATCATGGACGCGATCAAATCCAACGGTGGAACAGAATGGTTCGCGGATGAACTGGCGCACCAGAGAGAACACAGCATCGAATTTCAATTGCCGTTCCTTCAGGAAACCGTCGGCGTCCACAAACCCGTCTCGATGGTGCCGGTCTTATCCGCCTTCTCTCCCGGCAGTTTTCTGAATCCTGAACTCAAGGGCTTCGCAGACCGGATTGAACAATGTATCTCACTTCTGAAAGACGCGATTGCGGCGTCAGGCCAGCGGGTCTGTCTGATTGCCAGTGCGAATCTTGCACACATCGGCATGCGGTACGGCGACAACGCGGCCCCCACGGATTTTTCTTTTCACCGCTGTATGCAAACCGACCTGGAAATGCTGAAACTGGTTGAGAACGTCGACGCGGAAGGCTTTGTCCAATTTCTCGTCAAGGAGCAGGACCGTCGCCACGTCCTGGGCTTCTCGGCGATTTACCTGCTGTTGCGGTTGATTGAGGCGGACAAAGGAGAAGTTCTACGCTACGACCGTGAGATCGTGGATCAATTCAACTCCACGATCACCTACGCCAGCGCCGCGTTTTTTTGATTGAGGCGTGGTCGATTCGGACAATGAGCCGAGGCTGAGAAGGCGAGTCGGCGTTTCCTTTTTCATTCCTCCACCAGGATCACCGTCATGGTCACCGGGTTTACGGGATTATCCATGGCGTCCCGGGTCACCGCCGCGATCTGATCCACCACGTCCAGACCGTTCATGACTTTGCCGAAGACGGTATAGGTTCGGTCCAGACTGCTGTTGTCCTCCACGCAAATGAAAAACTGGGAGCCGTTGTCGTTGACATCGCGCGTCCGGTCGTCGTTTCTGGGCATCTTGGCCATGGACACGGTCCCGCGCCGGTGCGGCTGGTCGCTGGGCTCGGGGATCAGACTGAAGCCGGGCCCACCGGTTCCATGGAGACTCCGATCCGGGTCTTTGCTGAGCGGGTCGCCGCCTTGAATGATAAAGCCGGGGACCACGCGGTGAAAGGTCGTCCCATTGTACAATCCAATTTTGGCCAGGTTCAGGAAGTTCTCGACGTGGCGCGGAGCCACGTCCGTGTAAAAACGAATGGTGATGTCTCCAAATGTGGTGGAGAGGACCACCTTGGGATTTTTTTTCTTGAAGGGCAGGGCGGAACTCATCGGTGGAATGTAGCAAGGAAGATTGAAGCCCATCAAGCGTTGCACAACCCGGGCGGACTCAAGACGGCGATGAGTGACGTAAACCGTCTCCCGGCCGGATTTTTATCCAGGCTAATGCTCCCAGGAAAGCCACGGCTGCCGCGACGCCGAGCGAGACCGACCATCCAAAGTGATGGGCAAGCCATGGGGTGAGGGTAGGGGACAGCGTTCCGCCGAGGTTGGCGCCGGTATTCATCACGCCGGAGAGCGTGCCGGCGTGTGACGGCGACAGGTCGATGGTCGAACTCCAGAACGCCCCGATGGTGAAGTACAGCCAGCCCGCGCCGAGAGATAACAACGCGATGGCCGTAAACGGGTCCTCAACAATCGCTCCGATGACGATCGAGAGAGCGGCCAGCATCATCCCCGCGGCCCCGACCCACGATCGGCCGTTGTTCACTCCTTTTCGTTGCGACAATCGATCCGTCACCCATCCCCCGACGGGACACAAGACGGTCATGGCGAGGAACGGGCTTGCGGCGAACAGGGCCCCGCGCAACACGCTGAAGCCTCGTTCATCCACGAGGTACAAATAAAACCACGACATGTACACGTAGGCCACGTATCCGACGCAGGTATAGCTCAACACCAGCCACCACACGCTTGGCGTCCGGGCGAAGGCTTTCCAGGGAACGGGCATTGAGACGTTGGGGAAGGGTGCAGGGGGAGCGTGGCCGCGGATCAGGGCGGCTTCCTGCGCGTTGACCCGTGGGTGCTCTTCCGGGCGGTCCGTGGCAAACCAATACCACAGACCCGCCATCAGAATTCCCAGGCCTCCGGCTACGTAGAAGGCCGTCTGCCAGCCGTAATTCACCATGATCCACGCGGTCATCGGCGGGGTCATCGCAGATCCGATCCCGATGCCGCTGATGGTCACGGCGATGCCGAGTCCTCGCTCATGTGGGCCACACCAATTCGCCACGGCCCGATTGAAGTTCGGCAGGGCCGCGGCTTCGCCGATTCCGATCAAGAATCTGACGAGCATGAGCGATCCCCAACTGCCCATGATTCCCGCGAGCACGGACGCCGGAGCCAGGGCCGTCATGGCCGTAAAGATCGACCACCAGACCACCGCCGCGGTCAGGATGGTTCTCGCCCCCCATCGGTCGCCCAGCCAGCCCCCGGGAATTTGAAAGAGGGCATATCCCAGGACGAACGCTGAAAAGATTTGGCCCATTTGGATCGTGGTCAGCCCCAGGGCCGGGATCATCTGCCGAGCCGTGACCGAAATATTCACCCGGTCTATGTACGTAATAATGCTGATTCCAAACAGCAACGCCAGGATGACCCAGCGCGTCCGGGATGGTGTCATCTGAGACGAAGGAATGATCGGCATCATGTTCGCTTCTCCTGTCAAGAGGTTTGATGAGGAATGCGACGTGCCCTGAATCTTTACCCTCTTCGGGTCGGTCAACGGGGGAAGAAGTTACCGGTTGCAACGGTATCCCAGTCCGTGATAGATGGGGACGATTCGGCATTGGACTTTTAGGTGCGTCCACTGACGTTGCACACAATGAGTGATGAGGAGGGACAATGGCAACAGTAGCCAAGAAGAAACCTAAAGCCAAAAAGAAAAAAATTGTAGCGGCCGGCTCCAAAGCCAAAGCCACAAAAGCCAAAACTACAAAAGCCAAAGTCAAGGCCACGAGACCGAAAGCCAAGGTGACGAAGTCTACACCCAAGGCGACAAAATCCAGAACTAGCGCGTCGAAAGCCGGTGCCAAGGCTTCCGCGGCTAAATCGAAACCGAAAAAAGCAGCGAAGACCACCAAGAAGGCTCCGGTCAGGAAAAAGTCCGCGAAGACGGCCAAACGCACGAAGCCCGTTACCCAGAAAAAGACGACGAAAAAAGTCGTCAACAGAAAATCGTCGGCAAAAGCCGTGACCACACGTCAGTCAGCCGTCAACGCGAAAGGTCGGCCGAAGAAGAAAATCGTGCCGAAGCCTGAAAGAGCGGCAAAAAAGAAAGCGGTGAGAACCACGCCGCCGGCCCCACCACCCCAGGCCAAACCGACAACGGTACCGCCGGTCGTCAGCCCGTCCTCCGATGAACGAGAGCAGGGATCGCAAACAGCGGACGTGAAAACCAGTCTTGAATCACTCGACGCGGATTTGTCTGAATTCGATGATGACGTGGGTGATGACTTCCCTTCCGACCTGGATGATGACGTGTCGGATGACATTTCTGAGAATTTTGAAGATGAAGGATTTGGGGCGCTTGCCGAAGACCTTGACGATGACCTGACTGAAGATTTGTCTGAAGAGTTGGGGACGGAGAAATATTTCAGGGATACCGATGCCGGGTTAGACGATGACGATGCTTTGCCCCGTGGGTGGTAGAGGGGACGGGACACGGCATGTGGATGGACGAGTTTGGTAAAGGAGGAGTGAATGTCTGAGTCCCAGGGCTTTCCGCAAATCGGCCAGAATGCGCCGGATTTTCATGCCGTGACGACCTTGTCTCAAGATTTTAGCTTTAGTGCGTGGCAGGAACAGGACTGGGTGGTCTTCTTTTCTCATCCTGCTGATTTTACGCCCGTGTCCACCACGGAATTGGTGGAATTTGCCCGTCGTTATGAGGACTTCAGAAAGAAAAACGTGAAACTGATTGGGGTCAGCGCGGACAGCATCCACGCGCATTTGGCGTGGTTCGACAACGTGACCCACAAAATCGGCGTGACGATTCCCTATCCCCTGGTGGCGGATAGTGACATGCGGATTTCTCATCTCTACGGCATGGTCCATCCGGGAGTGAGCGTGACGGCGACGGTTCGTGCCCTGTTTGTGATTGATCCCAAGCGCGTCATTCGGGCCGTGATCTTTTATCCGATGAAGGTCGGGCGGAGCGTGAACGAAGTGCTTCGATTAGTGACGGCGCTCCAAACGGCCGACCAGCTTTCTTGTGCGACCCCCGTCAATTGGCAGGAGGGTGAGAAAGTGGTGCTTCCTCCACCCAGAACGGTGCAGGAGGTGGAGGAACGGCTCAGCCAACCTGACCGGGAAGTCAAAGACTTTTACTTCACCTTGAAAGATCCAAAAGCGTAGCCCGTTGTGCCGTCCTCTATTGGCGGACGGCCGTTCTCCGCGTTTTCCTTCCCCTGGGTGTCGCCACGGTTGCGAGTCGCGGGCGAACGTGCTCTCTTGCGTTGTGTACGATTGATGTCGGAACCGTTATGGTTTATGGGCATCCTGTTCATGGTCCTCGCGGCGTCGGCCACGTCGTGGGGAGGGTGCAGGGTTGACGCGGGACTTGACGAGGCGGTGATGGTTCGCCATTTGCGAGGAACGTGCAGCCCCGAGAAGAGGATGGCGCTTGCCGTTTCCGCGGATGAGGTTTTGACGGCCTTGCAGGGGGGGAAGGGGGTGGATTTGAAAGGCATCGTGCTTGCCGGCGATCTTTTTTTGGATCAATTGCCCCTTCAGCCGTTTGACCCTGCTCTGGTCCGGCACGCGGCGATTGTTCAACGGTTTGAAGACGAGAGCGTGTCCGAGGTGCGCGTCATTCAGGGGCCTCTCACGGTGGAAGACGTAGAGGTCCAGGGAGTGGTGGCGACGAATCTTACGGCTCCGGGGTACGTGGTGGTCCAGGGACCGGTTAGTCTGCGGGGCACGACCATTCGAAGATCCATGGATTTGTCCCGCGTGGTTTTTTTGGATCACGCTGATTTTTCCGGTATGCACGTTGGCCATGAAGGATTTTTTCTTCGAGCCGCGTTTGCCCGGAACGCCGACTTTACCCGAACGGTGTTCGGGACCCATTCCCGGTTTCATCAGGCTCTGTTTCTGGGACCCGCCGCGTTTACGGACGCGCGGTTTTCCGGCCTGGCGGAATTTTTGCAGGTTTCTTTTGATGGAGCGGCGGGATTTTCGCACACGCGGTTTGTTCAGGGGGCGGGATTTTCAGGCAGCCGGTTTCGCGGCGCGTTGGATTTTTCCGAGGCCCGATTTGAACGGGAAGTGTATTTTCGATTCACAGAATTTCAGGGAGCGGCTTATTTTCAACGCGCCGTGTTTCGGAATACCGCGGATTTTACCGAGGCTCAATTTCAAGCAGACGCAGATTTTCGAAGCGTCGTCTTTGAGAAACCGCCGGAATTTTCCGGCGTTGACGTTCCCGAAGGGGTGGGCAAACCGGAAGGGTTTCAGAATGCCGAGTATCACACGTTGATCGTTTCCCTGGCTCTCCTCTTTCTGTTCGTGGTGGTCTGGTCCTTTCGGAAGAACAAAGCCGGGTAGGCGTGAGCATTTCATGACGAGCGTCAGGGCTACTATATCTATGCGTTGCGTGTCAACCCAAAGCCAAGATGTCCCCTTTGAGCAAAGCGAAGATGTCCCCTTGGGAGGTTTTGGAATGGGAGGTTGGTGCTCCAAGGGCGTCGTGGGGTGGCCTGTGGACAACCCCGTCGCTGCCTCCCCCCGACCGCCGGTTGCCCACAGGCTTCACGCGCTCGCGCGAAGGGGGGCAGGAACGGTCAAGACAAGACAGGGAGAGGGTGTCGAGGAGATACCCCTGGAGGGGCCCGGTTCGGCTTGGGCCGGGTGATGATCGCTGCGGTGAGTGGCTGGAGGCTGACCCACCCCCAGGGGGCTGTGGATGATCAGGCGCAGGGCCATGGGCGGGTTTGAGGCAGCGCAGAGTTGCAACCGCTCACGCGGTTGCAGTCCCCCTCCCTTGGCTGCGGCGCCGGAAGCCCCTGAGGCCAACCCTTCCGCTCCGAGGGGCGGGGGGTTAGCGGGGAGGGTGCGAGACAGGAGAGGAGGGGGGGTGTCTCCAGCGGTTCCAGGGGTGGTCTGGGGAGGGTTTGTACTTGGGGCGTTTGCGTTGGAGCCCACGGGCGGTGTCGACGGTTCGGTGGAGGCTCTTCTCGTCGTCCACCGGGATGGGAGTTGGGCCTTGGGCGAGGATGCGGTAGTCGAGGGTCTGGCCCTGACATAACAGGGTGACGCGACCGTCGAAGTCCTCGCACACGGTGACGGGGCTTGAGCGCAGGCGGTAGCCCCTGCCTTGGTTCAAGACTTGGTATTCCCTGTTGCGGTATCTCAGGGTGAGGTTGCGGCTCAGCTTGCGGGTGGAGTGGCAGCTCACGATGAGGTTGAGGGAATCGGGGTCGTGCAGCACTGGGCGGTGGGCGTCGTGGGGGTTGTGGGGCGGGCGGGCGAAGCGGCGGTTGTGGTCAGCCATGTACTTGGGCACGAAGGCATTGGCCTCGTTGATGGAGTGGATGCCGCAAAGGCGCAACTCCTTGACCAAGCGGTCCTGGAGGGTCTCGTTGGCCCGTTCCACCCGGCCCTTGGCCTGGGGGGTGTTGGCGTGGATGGGTTGGATGTCCAGGGTTTGAAGCGCCCGGGTGAACTGAGTCCGTTCGCCCTCGCGGTCCTGTTGAGTGACCCGGAAGATGCTGTGCTTGTCCGAATAGATGGCCACCGGACGACCGTACTGGTCCAGATACCCGCGCAGGGTCCTCATGTAGGCTTCGGTGGTCTCGGCCTCGACGAAACGCAGGGCCATGAGCCGGCTGGTGGCGTCGTCGATGAACACGATCAGGGTGCATGACGGCCCCCGCTCCTCGAACCATCGGTGCGGCGAGCCGTCGATCTGCACCAACTCGCCCACGGCCTGTCGCCGGGGACGGCTGTGATGCACCCGCATCCCCCGGCGCTTCTTCGACCGCCACAGCCCCGCTGCCGCCATCCACTTGCGCAAGGTCTCCACCGACACCCGGTAGCCGTGCCCCTCCCACAGCTTCTCCCAGGCCAGGGTCGGTGAAAAATCTTCGTAGCGCTCCCGCACCACCGCCAAGATCTCTGCCCGAACCTCCGGCGCTATCGCGTTGCTCGCCTTGCGCCCCCGATGCCCCGAAATCAGCCCCTTCGCCCCCAACTCCCGGTAGCGCCGCACCAGCCGCTTCACTTGCCGCACACTCAGCCTCAACCGCTCCCCCGCTTCCCGTTGCACCAGCCGCTTCCCCACGACCTCCCGGATCACTTCCAGCCGGTCCACCTCGCGCATGGTCATCCCCTCTTCTGGCTTCGCCATCCCTTGTCCCCCTTCCTCAAAGGGGACATCTTAGCTTTGCTCATTAGGGGACATTATCGCTTTGCTCTAACATATCTATGCGTTGCGTTGCGACTCTCTACTAAATATGGTATATGGAATCTGACGTGTACAACGTTGACCACGTGAGCAGGCTGCCGTCCTGATCGGACCTTCCATGTTCCCAACTACCCCCGCATATGAGGTGAAACTCGAGAGCTTTACCGGTCCTCTGGACTTGCTGCTGCACCTTATTCGGAAACACGAACTTGATATTTCCGATATTCCGATTGCCCTTATCACCAAGCAATATCTCGAGTACCTTCACGTCATGAAGGAATTGAATCTCTCGTTTGCCGGCGAATTCCTGGTGATGGCGGCGACGTTGCTTCACATTAAGTCCCGGATGCTGCTTCCCCAGGAGGATGGCCCCCAGGAAGGGGAAGACGAGGGTGACGACCCCCGTCAGGAGTTGGTGCGTCGGCTCGTTGAATATCAGCAGTTCAAGGAAGTCGCGGGTCGGCTGTCTGATCAGGAACGTCTATGGAAGCAGATGTTCCACCGGGAGTCCCCGCCTCTTCAACCCGTCCGTGACGTGCTGTCCGATGAGGTGCAAGTCTTTGACCTCCTGGATGCCCTTCAGGAGGTGTTGGCACGGACGGACGCCCAGTCCTTCCTCGACGTGACGCCGGATACCGTGACGGTGCAGGACCGACTCAACGGCATCATCGAACGGCTGGAAGAGACGCCGGTCATGACCTTTGCCGCGTTGTTTGACGGCGCGGCGAATCGGGTGATGGTGATCGTCAGCTTTTTGGCGTTGTTGGAACTCGTGCGGATGAAACTGGTCAGGATCTATCAAGGCGACGTTTTCGGCCCCATTCGCATGACCCGTACCTTTCTCGTGGAGCAGGGAGAGGGTGAACCACCGCGGAAAACGCCTCATGACGCACGTTTGACCAATGGAGGCCCCAATGGGAATGGATTCCTCTGAGAATGGACACGCGGGTCAGCCCGTTCCTGACCACGCGCGCGTGGTCGGTGAAATGGAGTCGATGCCGGATGAGTCCCCGGTATCCATGGAACACGACGGTGCTGGTGGTGAAGGTTCAGAAGGTGAGGGGCCGGGTCTGGCAGACTCGGTGAGTGAACAGGAACTGAAAGGGATCATCGAAGCCCTGTTGTTTGTCTCCTGCGACCCCCTTCCTCTTGATAAATTAACCGCCGTGTTGGCCGGTCAACCGAAGGTGGCGGTGCATAACGCGGTCAAGGCTCTTCAAGAAGAATATGACCGGAACGGCCGCGGCCTTCACGTTGCCGAACTGGCCGGCGGGTTTATCATGATGACGCAGCCGGATTGCGCGCCGTGGATTACCAGGCTCAAGACGGTCAAGGCTTCTGCCAGAGTGTCCAGGTCAGCCTTGGAGACCTTGGCGATTATTGCGTATAAACAGCCGATTGTTCGATCCGACGTTGAACGCATTCGCGGCGTCGATGCCACCGGGGTCCTGCGCACCCTGCTTGAGCAAAAACTCATTCGCATCGTCGGGAGACAGGATATTCCCGGACGTCCCATTCTGTACGGAACCTCCAAGGTCTTTCTCCAGAAATTCGGGCTGCGTGACCTTCAGGACTTGCCGCCCCTTCGTGATTTCAAAGAATTAGGTCAACGCGCCGATTTCTTTGATGGAGAGTCGGCGTCCGACGGCACGGGTGAGAACGGTGGCGGTCACGTTGAGGAGATGACGATGGACGCTAGTCCGGATTCAGAGGAACAGCCGGTTGCCGGTTACCTGAATGCGTCGATCGACTGAGTGCCGCGTTGTCGTGTTTTCCTTCAACCAAGGGTACGTCCGCCTGTGTCTTCCCGACGCCGTTCTTTCCCCATCCTCGTTCCATTGAGCGTGCGTTCTTCCGCGGACGCCTTGTAACGGGTCACTCGTATGGACCTTGTCGTTCCTCATAAAAAGTCACCCGTTGCCTCGGATCTCACGCGCCTCCTTGGCCGAGAAAACGTCAAGGATGATGCGCCGACCTTACGAGCCTACGCCGTTGATGCGAGCATGTACCGGATGACGCCCCAAGCCGTGGTGCTCCCGGAACGTGAAGCCGATATTGATCGGGTCGTGGAGTACGCCGTAGACCGGGGAATTCCGTTGACCACTCGAGCCGCGGGCACCAATCTCACCGGGTCGGCCATTGGGTCCGGCATTATTCTGGACGTGTCTCGTCTCAATCGGATCCTGGAGGTCAATCCCGATGAAAAATGGGCGCGCGTTCAACCCGGCGTTATTCTCAACGAGTTGAATCAACGCCTTGCTTCCACCGGTCTCATGTTCGGTCCCGATCCTTCAAGTGGCGACATGTGCAAATTGGGAGGGATGTTGGCCAACAATTCGTCGGGGCCTCACACGTTGCGATATGGGTCCGTGAAAGACAACGTGCTGGCCATGCGAGTCAGACTTGAGTCGGATGGGTGGCTCACGGCCGGCCGTGAGGCCGTGGACGAAAACGGGAACGGGTTTCCTCAAGCACTCCGTGGTTTTCAGGGATTGCAGACTGTCTTTCACCTGGTGCGGGACAATCTGGATTTTATTCAATCCAAGCGTCCTCGCGTCAGTAAAAACAGTGCAGGGTACAACCTCTTCGACGTGGCGGAGGGTTTGACGCACGGGCTGTTCGACCTTCCCAAATTGTTCGTGGGGAGTGAAGGCACGTTGGGCGTGTTCAGTGAGGCCACCATCCGACTGGTGGATCGTCCGCGTTCAACCGTGACGGGTATGATTCATTTCCGGCGTCTCGAAGAAATGGGCGAGGCGGTTCATCACTTCTTGCAACTTGCGCCGTTGGCGTTGGAAATGATGGACGCCAACACGTTGGACCTCATCGGCCGGTCGAGATACGACGTTCCCGCCGACGCCGCGGCAACCCTGCTCATTGAATTCGATCAAGAGGAAGACGCCGGCGGGATGGCCCGACTGCACGCGACGTGTCGGCGGTATCGTCTTGCTTCTGATCCCGTCGTCGCGACCGATCCCGAACGCCAACGGAATCTCTGGAAAGCCCGAAAAGCCCTGTATCCCACGCTCTATCGGTACGACGCCAAGAAAAAGCCCATAAACTACGTCGATGACGTGGTCGTCGCAGCGGAACGCATGGGCGAGTTGATTCGATATCTGGATCAGGTCTTCGGAGCCGCGAAGGTCCCGTTGGCGATTTTCGGGCACATCGGGAACGGCAACGCCCACGTCGTGCCGTTGCTGGACGTGAATGACGAGGGTGACTTTCAGCGAATGGTGGAAACGTATGATGAAGTGCATCACGCGGTTCTGAATCGGTTTGATGGTTCCATTTGCGGGGAGCACGGCGATGGACGAGTTCGGACCCAAATGGTCAAGCGGATGTTCGGCGAACGCTTGTATGACCTGTTTGTGCAGGTCAAACACGCGCTGGACCCCGCCGGCGTGTTGAATCCCGGGGTGAAAATCAGCGAGACGCCGTTCACGGAGCACATCGACTACGAGCGATTGGGGAAGGCCTGTGCCACCTGCGCCAAGTGCAATTCGGTCTGCCCGGTGTACGACGTGTTTCAATCGGAAGACATGAGTGCGCGCGGATGGTTTGAAATCGTCACGGCTTCGGATTACAGCTACCTGAATTCCCAACGGGTGGTTGAAGCGTGTTTGAATTGCAAGTCTTGTCGAACCGTGTGCCCCGCGGACGTGGACGTGGCCGAACTGATCCTTCAGCGGCGGTCGGAACGTCCCAACGCGCTTGCCGGGAAGATTTTTCGGCTGCACGCCCAACAAGAACGGTTTGGAAGGTTGATAAAACTGGCGGGAAGGACGCAAGACCTCTGGGATCGTCCGCTGGTTCGCAGGATCATTGACGTTCTCTCTCGTCCCATCCTGGCGCGCCTCTCTACGCGAGCCAAGTTGCCCTGGGACATGAAACTACCGCGCCTTGCCACGACGCTGTTGCGTGAGCGTCATCGTGAGTTGTGCGTGCCCGCTTCTCCTTCTCCCTTCGAGAGCCACCGGAAACCCGACGAAAGTCCAAAGCCGAAGGTCGCGTATTTTCACGGCTGTGCGGCGAATTACTTTGCCGACGGCGTCGGTGACGCCGTGCTCAGCGTCCTGAAGCGATACGGCGTGACTCCCGACCTTCCGCCCCAGCGATGTTCAGGGACGCCGATTGAAACCTATGGGCACCGCGGATTAGCGAAAGAAGGTGCTCGATATAACGTCGAGAACCTTGAAGGCTATGACGTCATTGTGACGGGATGTGCTTCGTGTACGCTGGCACTCAAAGATTACGGCGCGCTGTTTCGTGGAGAACCCGAAGAGCGCAAGGCTCAGCGAGTGTCGCAAAACGTCAGGCACGTGTCCGAATACGTGTTGGAGTTGGACCCCGACCGTCGGCCTCCCATGCGGTCAACCCGGGGAGCACGAAAAATCACCTATCACTCGTCGTGCCATCTCAGGGCCGCGGGCGTCACCACGCAGCCTCGACGCGTGCTGGCCACGACGCCGGGTTTTGAATACGTCGAGATGCAAGACGCCGACCGCTGTGCCGGCGGAGCGGGAACGTACATCGTGAAGGACTATGAAACCTCCCAAAAAATTTTCGAACGTAAGCGACGGGCAATTCATCAGAGCGGCGCGGACGTGGTGGCCACCAGTTGTCCGGCGTGCATGATCCAACTCAGAAACGGCCTGCCGGATTCCATGGACGTTCAACACATTGCGCACGTTCTGGACCAGGAAGAAGCCGCTTCTTCCTCTGGTAAAGGGTAGACCGCGTCCTCTGGATTTGATAGAAAGGCAGATGTCGGTAACGCCGTTTTTTACTAAGGGAGAACAACGCCGTGGTGACGATTCGAGTATTTGGACAAACCCTGCTTCCGTGCGTGCAAGAGCCGGAGATACAATGTGCGCTGACCGAGCCGATGACCGTGCGGCAACTCCTGGAAGGCAATCCAGAGACCTTGGGCGGGTTACTGGCCTTCTTACGAAAAAGCGAATTGATGGTCACGGTGAATCAGAAAGTCGGCACGTTGGACACGCCGGTCAACGACGGCGACGTCGTCAAATTGACCCACCAATTCAATCCCGAATATGAAGGTGCCACGTGGCACAATCCTTAATCTCAATCATGCACGTCGTGCGTGAAGGGATGCACCCGTTTGGCTTGAAGCCCATTGGTGACGTGACGTGAAGAGACGGATAGAAATCCATGAACGTCTGACTGAGGACCACCCGATTACGGGGAGTTCCGACCGAAGCTTCGGCGTCGTGATCACCATCGCGTTGACCGTGGTCGGCTTATTTCCGCTGCTTAGCGGCGAGCCGCCACGATGGTGGTCGCTTGCCGTTGCCGGTGTGATTCTGGTCGTGACGCTGGTCAGGGCGGAACTGTTGGCGCCGTTCAACCGGGTCTGGTTCAGGTTCGGCCTGTTTTTGCACCGCATCGTCAACCCGGTCATCATGGCAGTGATCTACTTCGCCGTGGTGACGCCGACGGGCCTCATCATGCGCGCCGTGGGAAAGGACCCGTTGCGTCTGCGGCGCGACCCGAACGCCGAAAGCTACTGGATTCACCGCACACCACCGGGACCGGAACCTGAATCAATGACGAACCAGTTTTGAGAGGTCTGACGTGTCTTTTCTCATCGAATTCTGGACCTTCATGCGCGTGAGGAAGAAATACTGGCTGCTGCCGGTCATTATCACGATGCTCGTGCTGGGCGGGCTGATCGTGTTGAGCCAGAGCACCGCGGTCGCGCCGATGATCTATACAATCTTTTAGGCCATGCGCATCCTCGGCCTTTCAGCGTTCTACCACGACAGCGCCGCGGCATTGGTGGAGGGCGGGCGGATCGTGGCCGCGGCGCAGGAGGAACGCTTCACGCGCAAGAAACACGACGCGGGCTACCCCGCTAACGCCGTCGCTTGCTGTCTCGATGAGGCCGGCGTCACGCTCAATGACGTCGACCGGATTGCCTTCTACGACAAACCCTTCCTCAAGTTTGAACGGCTCCTCGAAACCTACGTGGCGTTCGCGCCGCGGGGCTTCCGCTCCTTCTCCATGGCGGTCCCGGTTTGGATCAAGGAGAAATTGTTTCAAAAGGACCTGCTGCGACGGAAGCTGCGAAGCCTCGCCCCGGACGTGGATTGGGACGCCAAACTGCTGTTTGCCGAGCACCATCAGTCGCACGCGGCAAGCGCGTTCTACCCGTCTCCCTTTCACGATGCGGTGGTCCTGACCATGGACGGGGTCGGCGAGTGGGCCACCACCTCCGTGGGGATCGGTCACGGGAACGACCTGGAGATGACCCGGGAGATCCACTTTCCTCACTCCCTGGGGCTGCTCTATTCGGCGTTCACCTACTACACCGGCTTCAAGGTCAATTCCGGGGAGTACAAGGTGATGGGCCTCGCGCCCTACGGCGAGCCGAAGTACGTCCGCGCCATTCTCGACAATCTGATCGACCTGAAGCCGGACGGTACGTTCCGTCTCGACCTCGACTATTTCGACTACTGTACCGGCCTCACGATGACCAACGGCCGGTTCGAGACGCTGTTCGGCGGCCCGGCGCGCCAGTCCGTTGAGCCGCTGACGCAACGGCACATGGACTTGGCCGCCTCGGTGCAGGCCGTGATTGAGGAAGCGGTGTTGCGGCTGACCCGCTCGCTCCGGGCGGAAACCGGCCTCTCCAATCTTTGTCTCGCCGGTGGTGTCGCGCTGAACTGCGTCGCCAACGGTAAGGTACTGCGCGACGGTCAGTTCGACGACATCTGGATCCAACCCGCGGCGGGTGACGCCGGTGGCGCATTGGGCGCCGCACTGGCGGCGAGTCATCGCCTGTTCGGTGAGCCGCGCCCCTCCATATCCTATTGGAGTAGCAACGGGGCCGCTCAGAGTAGCGGTGGGGCCGTTCAAAGTAGCGACGGGGCCGCTCAGAGTAGCGGCGGAGCCATTCAAAGTAGCGACGGGGCCGCTCAGAGTAGCGGCGGGGCCGCTCAGAATAGCGGCGAGGCCATTCAGAGTAGCGGCGGGGCCGTTCAGAGTAGCGGCGGGGCCATTCAGAGTAGCGGCGGAGCCATTCAGAGTAGCGGCGGAGCCATTCAGAGTAGCGACGGGGCCATTCAGAGTAGCGACGGAGCCATTCAGAATAGCGGCGAGGCCATTCAGAGTAGCGGCGGGGCCGTTCAGAGTAGCGACGGGGCCATTCAGAGTAGTGGCGACGCCGCTCAGCCTTGTCATTCCCGCGTCCCCTTTTGTCATTCCCGCGAAAGCGGGAATCCATCCGCGTCACCCTCAGCGTGCGGAAAAGACGCCATGCACGGAGCCTTCCTCGGCCCAGAATTCAGCTTGGATCAAATCCGACGGGCACTCGATACGGCTGGTGCCCGCTACGAGACGCTTACGGACAACGCGCTGATCGACGCCACGGCGTCGGCCCTGGCCGCGGGCCAGGCGGTCGGCTGGTTCCAGGGCCGGATGGAGTTTGGTCCGCGCGCCTTGGGCAATCGTTCCATTCTGGCAGACGCTCGTTCACCCACCATGCAGAAGACGCTCAACCTCAAGGTCAAACACCGCGAGTCGTTTCGCCCCTTCGCGCCGAGCGTGCCGCGCGAAGACGTCGCGGACTGGTTCGACCTCGACCGCGACAGTCCGTACATGCTGCTGACGGCGGACGTCAAAACCGAGCGGCGCAAGCCGCCGGCTCAAGCGCAGGATGCGTTGTTCGGCATCAACCGGTTGAACGTGCCGCGCTCGGACGTTCCCGCGGTAACCCACGTGGACTATTCCGCCCGCGTGCAGACCGTTGACCGAGAAACCAACCCCCGCTACCACACGCTGCTGGAAGCCTTCAAGGCCAGGACCGGCTGCCCGGTCATCGTGAACACCAGCTTCAACGTGCGCGGCGAGCCCATCGTCTGTACCCCAACGGACGCCTTCCATTGCTTCATGGGCACATACCTCGACTGCCTTGCCATCGGCAACTGCTTCCTGCGCAAGACGGAGCAGGACCCCTCGCTCAAGCGCGAGTATGCGGACTCGTTCGAGCCGGACTGACGGGCGGAGCGACCGAATGAATACGTACAGGAACGATGATGCAGACGGTCAACCCATGACCACAGGAGAACAACACACGATGTCTACACGAGAACGCACGGCGTGAAGCCGCCTCCATCTATTCCCGGGCGCATCCGCCGTGCGCTGCGCCTGGTCGGCTGGAACGTGCTGTTTCTCGTGGCGGGCCTGGCTCTGATTGGAGTCGTCGGTGAAGCGTACCTCCGGCTGACCGTGCCCTTTGTGGAGAGCGACCTTCCCTACGCCTGGTCCCCAACTGCCGGGATGATATTCACACCCAACGCGGAGGTGCGTCATACGAACGGGCTTGATTTCTGGACCATTTCTCGCACGAACAGCCTGGGATTTCCCGACCGCGAGCCGGTGGGTCTCGAGCGGGCCGCGGCAAGCTGCCACGTCGCCATGATCGGCGATTCCTATGTGGAGGCGCTCCAGGTTCCCATCGCCGACAAATTTCACGTTCGGCTGGAGGCACTCGCCGCCGAGGAGCTACGCCATCTGGACGTCACGACCTCGGCGTTCGGGGTCAGCGGCACCGGCCAAATCAACCAACTGGCGTACTATGACGAATTCGCGCGGCATCTGCGCCCCGCTCTGTTGGTGCTCGTCTTTGTTAACAACGACTTCATGAACAATGCGCCGATTCTGGAAGGATTGAACCAGGGAGTGGACCCGGACCGACTCAAGAGTGTTTCCGCGACACGAGGCGCGGATGGGAGCATTACGCTGCGATCGCCCTATCCCGGGGAGTCCCGATTTGCCGAGATGCCTCCTCCACCCGAGATGCCTCCTGCACCTTGGCATACGCGCGCCACGGACCACCTGACTGGCATATCTCCCTTCGCGAACTGGCTGGATGCCAAGAGACGTGCTTCTTCCTCGGACGACACCGACCCCGAACTGATCGCCCATGTGGCGCTGCTGAGCCGGCGCTCCCCCCGCTACGCCGCGCTGCTTGACGGGTGGCGGCCAACGACGCGGGAAGGCATCAATGATCCGTTCCATCACGCACAGGATATGCCGCCCGTCTACGAGGACGCCCTGGACTTCACGGCCTTCGCGCTGGACCAGTTCAGGGAACGCGCGGACCGCGACGGCGCCGCGTTGGTCATCCTGTCCACACACTACAGAGTCACCCGAGGCGACCTCGGATTCGACCGCCTGACCGCTCTGGCCGAACCGCGGGACATTCCCGTCATCGACTACAACGATTACGTCCGCCGCTCGGGCGCCGAGCCCAGGGATACGGCATGGGCACACGACGGCCACTGGAACGTGGCCGGCCATCAATGGGCGGCGGAAGCCCTGCTCGAATACCTGAAACAGAACGAGGAGATATGCACGATGCGAAAGCGCCCGGCCTCGCCCCCGCCACCATTTCCCTGGCGGACGGACTATGAGTCCATCGCGTCCGGGGAACCGGCGGCCCGCTCCGTCTTCGACGTCTATACCGGCGAGAATACGGTGAGCTACCTCAAGTCGCCGTGCAGCGCGGCGGATGTACAAGCGCAGTTTTTCCTGCATGTCGTCCCGGAAGACGTGGAAGACCTGCCGGCCGACCGCCGGCAGTACGGCTTCGACAATCTGGACTTCCACTACGCCGGATCCGACGCTCCGGTCTTGGGCGGCAGGTGCATTGCGGAGCGTCCGCTCCCCGACTATCCCATCGTCCGCATCAGAACCGGGCAGTTCACCCCCGACGATGGCCAGATATGGATAGCCGAGTTCCCCGTCGGCGCGGCGGAAGGCGAACCGCCGCCATGACTCGGTCGGGAATGAAAATCCGTCGTGCGCTGCGCTTGGTCGGCTGGAACGCGCTGTTTCTCGTGGCCGGCCTGGCGCTGATTGGAGTCGTCGGTGAAGCGTATTTCCGGCTGCGAGCACCCTTCGGGGAGACGTTCCGTCTCTACGCCTGGTCTCCAAATGTCGGGGGGATATTCGCGCCCAAGTCGGAGGTGCGTCGGACGAACAGGCTTGATTTCTGGACCATCTCTCGCACGAACACACTGGGATTTCTCGACCGCGAACCCATCAGCCTCGAGCGGGCCGCGGCCAGCTGCCACGTCGCCATGATCGGCGATTCTTATGTGCAGGCATCCGAGGTTCCCATCGCCGACAAATTTCACGTTCGGCTGGAGGAGCTCGCCGCCGAGGAACTCCGACATCTGGATATCACGACCTCGGCGTTCGGGATCTCCGGCACCGGCCAGGTCAACCAACTGGCGTACTACGACGAATTCGCGCGGTATCTGCGACCCGCCTTGTTGGTTCTCGTCTTCGTTTCCAACGACTTCATGAACAATGCGCCCATCCTGGATGGGTTGAACAGGGGAGTGGACCCGGACCGACTCCCCAATGTCTCCGCGACACGAGGCGCGGATGGGACCATCACGCTGCAACCGCCTTATCCCCCTTCTCAGAGTACCCGACTGGCCGTCCCATCCCGGCACCCGCGCGTCACGGACCGCCTGACCGACATGTCTCCCCTCGCGAACTGGCTGGATGCCAAGAAGCGCGCGCTTTCTACCTCGGACGACATCGATCCCAAACTGATCGCCCGGGTGGCGTTGCTGAGCCGGCGCTCCCCCGGCTACGCCGCGCTGCTCGACGGGTGGCGGCCAACGACGAGGGAAGGCCTGCGTGGTCCGTTCCGCCACACACAGGATTTGCCGCCCGTGTACGAGGACGCGCTGGACTTCACGGCCTTCGCGCTGGACCAGTTCAGGGAACGCGCGGACCGCGACGGCACCGCGGTGGTCATTCTGTCCTCACACACCATCGGCACCCGAGGCAACCTCGGATTCGACCGCCTGACCGCTCTGGCCGAACCACGGGGCATTCCCGTCATCGACCAGTACGACTACATAACCCGCCAGGGCGCCGAGGCGAGGGATGCGACATGGGTACACGACGGCCACTGGAACGCCGCCGGCCACCGGTGGGCGGCGGAAGCTCTGCTGGAGTACCTGAAGCGGAACCAGGCGATATGCACGACGCCAAAGCGACCGACCGCACCTCCTCCTTCCTGGCTGACGGACTACGAGTCCATCGCGTCCGGCGAGCCGGCGGCCCGCTCCGTCTTCGACGTCTATACCAGCGAGAACACGGTGGCCTACCTCAAGTCGCCGTGCAGCGCGGCGGATGTGCAGGCGGAGTTTTTCCTGCAGGTGGTCCCGGAAGACCTGGAGGACCTGCCGGCCGACCGCCGGCAGTACGGCTTCGACGATGCGAACTTCCGCTACGGGAACACCGCTGCCTTGGCCTTTGGCGGCCGGTGCAGTATGGAGTATCCGCTCCCCGACTATCCCGTCGCCCGCATCCGCACCGGGCAGTTCACCCCCGCAGGCGACCAGATCTGGATGGCCGAGTTCCCCGTCGGCGCGGTGGAGGACGGACAAGGCCGTTGATCGCGTCCGGTGCTTCGACACCGCGTTTTCCGGCGCAGCCGCTTGAAGACAGACTCATGTCGAGCCGGATTGACAGACAACAGGCATGACTCGGGCGAGAACGGACACAGGCGAATCATGATTTCCTGAGAAGGCGAGAGACGATGGCAAGCAACCATAAGCCACCCAATCCTCCCCGAAGAATCCGCCGTGCGCTGCGCCTGGTCGGCTGGAACGTGCTGTTTCTCGTGGCGGGCCTGGCGCTGATTGGAGTCGTCGGTGAGACGTACTTCCGGTTGCGGGCGCCCTTCGTGGAGAGCGACGCTCCTTACGACTGGTCTCCAATTGTCGGGACCATATTCACCCCCAACGCGGAGGTGCGTTGGACGAACGGGCTTGATTTCTGGACGGAATCACGAACCAACAGCATAGGCTTCGTGGACCGCGAACCCATCGGCCTCGAGCGCGCCGCGGCAAGCTGCCACATCGCCATGATCGGCGATTCCTATGTGGATGCGCGCCAGGTTCCCATCGCCGACAAATTTCAAGTTCGGCTGGAGGAGATCGCCGCCGAGGAACTGCGCCATCTGGACATCACGACCTCGGCGTTCGGGATCTCCGGCACCGGCCAGGTCAACCAACTGGCGTACTACGACGAATTCGTGCGGTATCTGAGGCCCGCTTTGTTGGTGCTCGTCTTCGTTCCCAACGACTTCATGAACAATGCGCCAATCCTGGATGGGTTGCACCGGGGAATGGATCCGGACCGACTCCCCAATGTTTCCGCGACGCGAGGCGCGGATGGGACCATCACGCTGCAACCGCCCCATCCCTATGCCCGGGAGTCCCGATTTACCGTCCCATCCTGGTACACGCACGCCACGGACCGCTTGACTGGCATGTCTTCCCTCGCGAAGTGGTTGGACGCCAAGAGGGGCGCTTCTTTCCCGGACGACACCGATCCCGAACTGATCGCCCAAGTGACACTGCTGAGCCGGCGCTCCCCCCGCTACGCCGCGCTGCTCGATGGATGGCGGCCAACGACGCGGGAAGGCATCAATGATCCGTTCCGGTTAACACGGGATCTCCCTGCCGTGTACGAGGACGCACTGGACTTCACGGGCTTCGCGCTGGACCAATTCAGGGAACGCGCGGACCGCGACGGCGCCGCATTGGTCATCCTGTCCACACACTACGTCGGCACCCGAGGCGACCTCGGATTCGACCGCCTGACCGCTCTGGCCGAAGCGCGGGGCATTCCCGTCATCGACTACAACGACTATGTCCTCCGCCAGGGCGCCGAGCCTAGGAGGGATGCGAGATGGGAGCACGACGCCCACTGGAACACCGCCGGTCACCGGTGGGCAGCAGAAGCCCTGCTTGAGTACCTGAAGGAGAACCAGGAGATCTGCACGACGCGAAAGCGCCCGACCGCACCTCCTCCTTCCTGGCTGACGGCCTACGAGTCCGTCGCGTCCGGCGAACCGGCGGCCCGCTCCGTCTTCGACATCTATACCGGCGAGAACACGGTGACCTACCTCAAGTCGCCGTGCAGCGCGGCAGATGTGCAAGCGGAGTTTTTTCTGCACGTGGTCCCGGAAGACTTGGAGGATCTGCCGGCCGACCGCCGGCAGTACGGCTTCGACGATGCGAACTTCCGCTACGGGAACACCGCTGCCTTGGCCTTTGGCGGCCGGTGCAGTATGGAGTATCCGCTCCCCGACTATCCCGTCGCCCGCATCCGCACCGGGCAGTTCACCCCCGCAGGCGACCAGATCTGGATGGCCGAGTTCCCCGTCGGCGCGGTGGAGGACGGACAAGGCCGTTGATCGCGTCCGGTGCTTCGACACCGCGTTTTCCGGCGCAGCCGCTTGAAGACAGACTCATGTCGAGCCGGATTGACAGACAACAGGCATGACTCGGGCGAGAACGGACACAGGCGAATCATGATTTCCTGAGAAGGCGAGAGACACCATGGCAAACCAGGCCGCGCGACGTAAAGCCACCATCGCCCCTCCCCCACAAAAGAGCCTCGACAGCACGGTTGGTGTCCTTGGTTACCTCTGTCTGTGTCTGAACGTATTTTTCTTCAGCCCTCTCTTCGTTGCCGACCCGTGGACATTCCGTGAGCTGACCAAGGAAGACAGCTGGGTGGAGAATCTCACCGCGGTCTGGTTTCTCCTGGCGGGTATCTTGCTGTTCGTCACGGCCTTGGTGGAGCGGAGCTTCTTCCGGCGCTGCGTCTATATTCTCGGCGGTCTGGCGATGGTGTTTGCCGTCGGCGAAGAACTCAGTTGGGGGCAGCACATCTTCGGGTTTGCGACGCCCGACTTCTTGATGCACTTGAATGACCAAAAAGAATTCAATGTCCACAATATCGCCAATAAATCGTTTGATATTATCTGGTTGAATGGCACGCTGGTCCTCTGCATGGCAACCAGCGCGGCTTTCTTTTGCGGGAAAGACCGGCTTATCGGGATTCCGCTGCCGTCAATCCTACTGATGCTGGGCTTTCTGATGGTAATTTCCTATGAACCAGGAGGTAACCTCAAAGAACTCTCAGGAGCGAATTTCAGAGAATACTTGGTGGGCGTCAAAAGGTCCTTAGGATTTATCGTAGTTGAGGAGAAGGGGCTGCTTTTGCTCTTTCTCCTCTTCGCGTTATTTTCAGGGCAAGTCAAATTGGTCATCGCTTCCGCTGCAACTCTGGCGCTCGTTCTGGCTCTCACATATGTGAACTACCATAGTAACGTCAATCTTGGAAGCGTGTATGAGGTGCGGGAGTATCTGTTCGGCATCGGCTGTCTTTTCTATTCTTTGGAACTCGCGCTGGCTCAGGGACGGTTCGTGGCAATCCCACGGGCGCCATTGCCATTCACCGGCCTGAAACTGCCGGGCGGACGGATTCCCTTCTGGCTGATGACCTGTTCTCTGGTCATTGCAGGCAGTATCGGGTTGATTTTCTTGGGGTATTTCGCCACCATCGCCAAAACTGCCGCCATCGAGGAGGCATACCGGTCAATCACGGTCGGCGAACCGGCGGCCCGGTCCCACTTCGACGTCTATCTTCGCGAGAATACGGTGAGCTACCTCAAGTCGCCGTGCAGCGCGGCGGATGTACAAGCGCAGTTTTTCCTGCATGTCGTCCCGGAAGACGTGGAAGACCTGCCGGCCGACCGCCGGCAGTACGGCTTCGACAATCTGGACTTCCACTACGCCGGATCCGACGCTCCGGTCTTGGGCGGCAGGTGCATTGCGGAGCGTCCGCTCCCCGACTATCCCATCGTCCGCATCAGAACCGGGCAGTTCACCCCCGACGATGGCCAGATATGGATAGCCGAGTTCCCCGTCGGCGCGGTGGAAGGCGAACCGTCGCCATGACTCGGGCGGGAATGAAAATCCGCCGTGCGCTGCGCCTGGTCGGCTGGAACGCGCTGTTTCTCGCGGCGGGCCTGGCGCTGATTGGAATGGTCGGTGAAACGTACTTCCGGCTGCGGGCGCCCTTCGTGGAGGGCGTCCATCCCTACGCCTGGTCTCCAAGCGTGGGGGAAATATTCAACCCCAACGCGGAGGTGCGCCATACGAACAGGCTTGATTTCTGGACTGAATCACGAACCAACAGCATAGGCTTCGTGGACCGCGAACTCATCGACCGCGAGCGGGCCGCGGCAAGCTGCCACATCGCCATCATCGGCGATTCCTATGTGGAGGCGCTCCAGGTTCCCATCGCCGACAAATTTCAAGTTCGGCTGGAGGAACTCGCCGCCGAGGAACTGCGCCATCTGGACATCACGACCTCGGCGTTCGGGTTCAGTGGCACCGGCCAGGTCAACCAACTGGCGTACTACGACGAATTCGTGCGGTATCTGAGACCCGCTTTGTTGGTGCTCGTCTTCGTTTCCAACGACTTCATGGACAATGCGCCAATTCTGAATGGATTGCACCGGGGAGAGGATCCGGACCGACTCGAGAATGTCTCCGCGACACGAGGCGCGGATGGGAGCATTACGCTGCGACCGCCCTGGCCCGGGGAGTCCCGATTTGCGGCGACGCCTTCTCTACCGTGGTATAGGCGCACCACGGACTACCTGACCGGCATGTCTGCCTTCGCGAATTGGCTGGATGCCAAGAGGTCCGCTTTTTTCCCGGACGACACCGATCCCGAACTGATCGCCCAGGTGGCGATGCTGAGCCGGCGCTCCCCCCGCTACGCCGCGCTGTTCGACGGGTGGCGGCCAACGACGCGGAAAGGCATCAAAGATCCGTTCCTGTACGCGCAGGATCTGCCAGCCGTCTACGAGGACGCCCTGGACTTCACGGCCTTCGCGCTGGACCAGTTCAAGGAACGCGCGGACCGCGACGGCGCCGCATTGGTCATCCTGTCCACACACTACGTCGGCACCCGAGGCGACCTCGCTTTCGACCGCATGACCGCTCTGGCCGAATCGCGGGGCATCCCCGTCATCGACCAGTACGACTACATAACCCGCCAGGGTGCCAAGTCCTGGAGGGATGCGACGTGGGCGCACGACGACCACTGGAACGTCGCCGGCCATCAATGGGCGGCGGAAGCCCTGCTCGAGTACCTGAAGCAGAACCAGGCGATCTGCACGACGCGAAAACGCCCGACCGCACCTCCTCCTTCCTGGCTGACGGCCTACGAGTCCGTCGCGTCCGGCGAACCGGCGGCCCGCTCCGTCTTCGACATCTATACCGGCGAGAACACGGTGACCTACCTCAAGTCGCCGTGCAGCGCGGCAGATGTGCAAGCGGAGTTTTTTCTGCACGTGGTCCCGGAAGACTTGGAGGATCTGCCGGCCCAACGCCGGCAGTACGGCTTCGACAATACGCATTTCCACTACGGGGGAAACGCCGCTCTAGCCTTTGGCGGCAGGTGCATCGCGGAGCATCCGCTCCCCGACTATCCCATCGCCCGCATCAGAACCGGGCAGTTCACCCCCGAAGGCGACCAGATCTGGATGGCCGAGTTCCCCGTTGGCGCGGTGGAGGACGGACAAGGCCGTTGATCGCGTCCGGTGCTTCGACACCGCGTTTTCCGGCGCAGCCGCTTGAAGACAGACTCATGTCGAGCCGGATTGACAGACAACAGGCATGACTCGGGCGAGAACGGACACAGGCGAATCATGATTTCCTGAGAAGGCGAGAGACACCATGGCAAACCAGGCCGCGCGACGTAAAGCCACCATCGCCCCTCCCCCACAAAAGAGCCTCGACAGCCCGGTTAGTGTCTTTGGTTACCTCTGTCTGTGTCTGAACGTATTTTTCTTCAGCTCTCTCTTCGTTGCCGACCCGTGGACATTCCATGAGCTGACCAGGGAAGACGGCTGGGCGGAGAATCTCACCGCGGTGTGGTTTCTCCTGGCGGGCCTTTTGCTGTTCGTCACGGCCCTGGTGGAGCGGAGCTTCTTCCGGCGCTGCGTCTATATTCTCGGCGGTATGGCGATGGTGTTTGCCGCTGGCGAAGAAATCAGTTGGGGCCAGCGCATCTTCGGGTTTGCGACACCCGACTTCTTGATGCACTTGAATGATCAGAAAGAATTCAATGTCCACAATATCGGCTATATACCGTTTGACCGCCTCTACAGGAATGGCACGCTGATCCTGTGTATGGCAACCAGCGCGGCTTTATTTTGCCGGAAAGACAGGCTCTTCGGGATTCCGTTGCCGTCAATCCTGCTGATGCTGGGCTTTCTGATGATGCTTTCCTTTCAATCAGGAACGGGCTTCAACGAATTCTTGGGCTTTTTTGTGTTTAAGGAGAAGATGCTACTTCTGCTTTTTCTCATGTTCACGTTGCTTTCAGGCCAAGTCAAATTGATCATTGCTTCCGCTGCAACCTTGGCGCTCGTTTCGGCTCTCTACTACGTGAACTATCAAGCCAAACTTGGAAGCTTGCATGAGGTGCGCGAGTATCTGTTCGGCCTCGGCTGTCTTTTCTATTCTTTGGAACTCGCGCTGGCTCAGGGACGGCTCGCGGCAATCTCACGGGCGCCATTCAGCGGCCTGAAACTGCCGGGCAGACGGATTCCATTCTGGCTGATGACCTGCTCTCTGGTCATTGCAGGCAGTATCGGGTTGATGTTTTTTCAGTATTTCAACGTCATGACCAGAGCCACCGTCGACGAGGAGGAGGCATACCGGTCAATCGTGGCCGGCAAGCCGGTCGTCCGCTCCAGTTTTGACGTCTACCTCATCGAGAACGAGTTGATCTACACCAAGGAGCCATGCGCTCGGGAGGATACAGAGCCAATCTTCTTTGTGCATATCATCCCCGCCGACGCCAATGACCTTCCCGCCGTCCGCAAGCAGTACGGTTTCGACAACCTTGACTTCAGCTTTGACTGGCTCACTGGCACGCGCTTTGGCGGGAAATGTCTGTTGACCAGGCCACTCCCGGATTACGAGATCACCAGTATCCGGACCGGCCAGTACATACCAGGGGAAGGCCAGATATGGACAGGGACGTTCACGGTGAACAGGTAGATGAGGGCATCGGCCACCAAGTGGCCGCGGAAGCTCTGCTCGAATACCTGAAACAGCATTCGGAGGTCTGCGATTCGACTCCATGACGTACTGCAAGACCGACTTCAGCTCCATCCCGTGTTGCCCTCGGCACGGTCAGCCCCTACCATGTTCGCCATGAAGAGATCGCCTTCCACGCGAGCCACTCCCTCAGATATCACTGGGGACACTATCCCTCCGTTAATGGAGCCACGACACTTGCCTCCTGGCTTGGACGCGGTTGGAGGCACCAAATGACGGATCATATCACCGTGTCGGTTGGCTCTGACCCGAGCGACTATTGAGGGAATCCTAATGCAAACTATGGACATGCGCGCCATAGCCCGATGCATCGTCCGTTTCAGCCGCGACCGCAAAACGCGTCTGTACTACGCCGCCTGTATCTGCCTGCTTGTCGCCGCGGCGGGGCTGCGCTTCCATGACCTGTCAGAGAAGTCTCTACGGCATGACGAAGCGACAACGGCCAACTATTCAAGAGGCGCGCTCTCGGAAGTCATCCCCAAAACCCGTTGCTGTAGCTCCTCTCCGATCCTGTACCCCCTCATCCTGTACGCGGTACAGAAAGTCGAGAGCACGGCCTTCAGCGTTCGGGTCGTGCCGGCGAGTGCCAGCGTTCTGGTTGTCGCCGTGATGCTCTTGTTGCTGCCGCGCCTCGGGGTCGCTCGGGGAGTCGCGTTTCTGGCGGCCCTGCTCGCCACGCTTTCCGTTCAAGCAATCTGGCACGCCCAAGATGCGCGCGAATACTCCATCGACGCGCTGCTGGCCGTCCTGATGATAGCGGGGCTGCTGTGGTATCTGCGGGACGGCCGGAAGGCCCTGCTTTGCGTTTCGCTGTTCCTTGCGCCGTTGCTCCAGTACGGCTTGGTGCTGTTCGGCTTTGCCGTCATTGGCGCCGTCGTCGTCGCTCCACGCGTCTCTGGGGCAGGAAGGGCGGGGTTGTCCCCTGGCCGGACTGGAGACTGGCTGAAACGACGTCTGGACTTGGTCGTGCCTTGTGGGTTCTTCCTGGCCGGGGGTGCCTTGAGCTACTTGATGACTTTGCCCTATCAATGGCAGGAAGGAGGATTCGCTTCGGATACCTATTTGTCGGCGTACTACTATGCAGGAAAATTCGATGCGTACTCGATCTTCGAGTTTTCGATTGATCGGGTTTGGGGTCTATTGACGTATCATTTGCCGGAGGTTGTTGCGATGGCCGCGCTTCCCGCATTCGCGATCCTCTTGGTCGCAGCACTCCTCGGAAAGTTTCGAGGAAAGCCTCATGACGGCGCCATCGCTGTTCTATTTTCGTTTTGCATTGCGGTTTCCGCCGGTGCTGCCGTGCTGGGAATATATCCGCTTGGGGGCATTCACCAAGTTATCTATCTGGGTCCGATTGTCTTCCTGGCGATCGGTTTGGCGTTTCATTGGACCGCCGGTCGGCTGTCCTCGCTCACGCGCCGGGGATGGACGAGACCAGTCTTGCTCGTTGCGATGGCCGGTGCGACGGTGCTTGCCGGGGTGAGCGCCATGCGCCAGGTCAGTCCGTACCAGACACCCCATAACATCGAATCCGTTCTCGCCGTACTGAAAGAACGGGTGCGGGAAGAGGACATGGTCTACGCAGGCTGGGGGGCAGTCCCAGGCATGCGGTTCTATCAAGACAATGAAGAAGGACCGACCAATTACCACTATGGGACCTATGGTTGGTGCGGGACCTCCTCCTCCAATCCGTGTCTCCGTGAGATGGCTGACTTGGCCTACTGGTCCGGCATCGTAGACGGAAGAATCTGGTTTGTTAATACCTGGCCACCGGATATGTCCGGGCTTTCGGTTGAGCAGGTCGTGTCTGGCGGATTCCACGACGTTTATCTGATTGAAGATACGGAAGCCTTGATAAACCGCCACGCTACCGATGTGGTGAGAGATTTGGAGGCAATCTTGACTCGTACGCCGTCAATCCGCTCCACCTTCGACGTCTACCTCAGCGAGGACATGCTGATCTATGTCAAGGAGCCGTGCGGCGCAGAGGACGTGCAGGAGACCTTCTTCGTGCATGTCGTCCCGGCGGACGAGAACGACCTTCCTGACCACAGAAAGCAGTACGGCTTCGGCGGCTTCGACTTCCGCTTCAACGACGGTGTCAACCGTAGCTCCGGGTTTCGCCCGCCCGAGCGGTGCATTGCTTGGCGAGAACTTCCTGACTACGCCATCACCCGCATCCGCACCGGCCAGTTCCTCGTCAACGAGGACGGCTCCACCACACACCTCTGGGGAGGGGAAATTCGCTTCGATGAGTAGCCGGGCGACGGCCGGCGCCTCCCGGCCCCACGTCGCGGTGATCGGCGGCGGCTTCTGCGGGCTCGCCGCGGCCTGGGAGCTGGGCCGGCGCGGCGTCCGCGCCACGGTGCTGGAGCGCGACGCCGAAATCGGCGGCCTCGCCGGCACTGCCGCCGGCACGCGGCTCAAGAAGTTCTATCACTGGTTCACCAACGACGTCCACGTGATGGAACTCATCAAGGAACTGTGCCAGCCCCGGACCGCCTTCGGCTTGGGCTGCTGGCATTGCGGGCGGTCGCTTTCTTCTTCGGGTTGAAATCGGCGTTGTAGGCCTGGACCTCCCAATCCGTCCACTTCAAGACCGCCCCCGAGAGATAGCCAAGGGCCAGGGGGAATTTCACCAGCGAGGCCGTGTCGTGGTAGAGGCGCTTGAAAGGGGGATCAATGATTATCATCCGCTTGCGGGGGGGGCCGGGGATGCTTCGGATTACTGCCTTTCCGTAATCTCCCGTATCCGTATCAAACCGGTCATGTCATATCTCCCAGAGCGGGCCGCCGCTGGTCATTCTGTCTGTCATTCTGAGCGAAGCGCCTGCCCTGAGCCTCGAAGGAAGAATCCCGGCTTGGGCGGTGAGCCCCTTCGTTTCGCTCAGGGTGACAAAGGGGTAGGGTGACAAGGGGGAATTTCGCAATTTTCTCATTCCTTCGCCAAGAGGGCCAGACTGGTGAGGTTCGACCCGCCGGGTTCCGTCGGCCAGGGCAGTGTGCCCAGGGGCAAGGCGACTAGGCGGGCACCTTCCCGGCGCAGACGGCGCACGGCGAGGTAGGAGTCAGAGTTAACGCGCTCCCCAGGCCGCAGGGGGTTCCTGCCCGGAAAGTAGGAATGAATCAACAGTTGTCCGCTCGGGCGCAGCGCCCTGATGGCCAGCACGATGTCCCGGTAAGCGACGTCCGCGGCGGGGGCGTGGTCCAGGATGATGAAATCGAACTCCGTTTCGCGCCCGGTCAGATAGTCCGTGGACCGGGCGATGGAAAATTCGACCACGTCGGCACAGTCCAGCCGGGCCAGCATCTCCCGGGGCGGAGTGGAGATGCGGTATCGTTTCGCCTCGGCGGTGGCAGGATTGTTGACGTCGAACAAATCCACGGTGACCAGACGGGGCGGGTGGCCGACATTCCGGTACTCCCGCATTGCCATGGCGGCGTGTAAGGTGGATGCGCCGCGGTTGGTGCCGATTTCCAGAACGGAGCGCGGTTGCAAACGGCGAATCAGGTGGTAGATTGCCCGGCGGCTGTCGGGGTCGATGGCGTGACTCCCCGGCACGTCTTCGAAGATTTCATTGATCGAGGTTTTCGCCTTTTCCCAGCCGTCGGCTATGCCGTCGCCCCGGAGCATATCCGGGAATGAAATCTCCGCCGCCATGGGAAGCGGGGCAACGTCCGCCGCCATCACAGGCACCCGGTTGAGCCGCAGGGTATGGGCCACCCGGCGGAGCTCACTGTGCATCCGCGCCGGGAGGATAGTGCGGACCAGCCTTTTCAATATTCTCATATCTACGCGGGGAGTCACCGTTGGGTTGCCGTTGCTTCCTTGAGCGTGGTTATCAGCTTCTTAGCACATCTTTCAGACGAGGAAGCCGCGCCCCTCGTTGGCCAAGTCGAAACCCTCGAACCAGTCGTCAATCTGGACATCAATGAGCAGCCCGCCCACGGATTCCAGGATGGGCCGGATGTTGACCGACAGCGGGCGCAAGGGGCCGAAGTCTTCAGTACCCCTGGCGGCAGCGTTCTGGGCTGAAGTGGTCGTTGTCATAGCGTATCGTCCCTGCCGGATGGCATTTGGTGTGAGACCAAGCGCCGCCGTAGGCACGCCACAGCCATCAGGTCCTCACGCTTGCCGTATCCTATGTCCCGCCGTTACAAAGCTGGTCCGGAACCCACCCTTCTCCCTCTTGCAGTTTCCCAGACATCAAACTAGACTAACCGTATGCTGAGGTTCAAGCTGGAACTTGTATAGCGGCTCGCGTGGCGAAGCAGTGATACTGGCAGAGGGAGAGCACGGCTTCTACCTGAACCGTTCGGCGGAGGTAACCCGAAGTGTTTTGGGTGTCACGGTGCCATCCCATTTGGGATTGACCGGAACGGCAGGACACAGGCATCCCTTGTACCTGCCCAAGAACACGCGGTCGTGGTCTTTCGGCGACGGGACGCGGCGGCCGCGTCCTCCTTCCGCTGGTGCTGGCGACCATGCACCTGAGCTGGGGGGATGGCTTCTTCATTCCGTCCCCCTTCCCCCGATATTCAGGACATCATTGAAGAGATAAATGAACTCTGAACCCATTGGCAAACGCCGCATGGCTCGAAGTCCAGCGTCCGGTTCACTGTTCCGACGTCCGGCCTCGCTGCTGTGCCGAAGCGAGTCGCTCCAGACCATGCTGATCGCAGTCGCGTTCTGGACACTGGCGGTCATCGCGCTGACCAACCTGAGGTCTCTGCATCTTTGGGGGCTGCCGCAGGTCGAGGTGAGCATTGCACGGGCTACCATGGCCTGCAGTGTCATCTTGTTGGGCCTGGTTGGAGCCCGGTGCGTGACGGCCTGGCGGAAGTCCGGCTCTCTCGCCCCCATCCGGAGGACGCTTGGCGGAACGCCCGGCATGTTGCTGTTCGCCGCGGTGGCGTCCTATCTGGCGATCGGCGCCGCCGTGCTGGGCGTCGAAGCGATCCGGGAACCGGATACGGCCGGGAGCCTGAGGTATCACGTCCTCCATTTCGGCGTACTCGTGGCGGCCGCGGTCGGTGGCCGCGCGGTGCTGGAACGAACCGGGGCCGAGCGCTTGTTGCAGGGGGTGCTGGTCATCCTGATTTCGGGTTGCGCCATCATTCTCGCTTCGCCGGTCCTGCGCGATCTCGGCATCCTGCCGCCTTACCGGCTTCCATTTCGCCGGACCGGCGCTTTCGTCGATCCCAACGACGCCAGCTTGGCCACTTGCATGACGGTGGGGTTGGCCGCGGCGTTGCTCACCAACGGCGGGCCGCGCACGCTCGGCTGGCTGGGCCTGACCGTCGGCGTCGCCGCCAGCTTGGCGACGATGTCCCGAACAGCGTTGGTCGTACTCGGTGCGCTGGCGGTCGTGTTCCTGTTGATCAACGTCCGCAGCAAACCGAGGACCTTCGTCTTCGCTTTGGCCGCCACAGGATTGATCGGGATTGCAGTACTCGTCGGCGTTGTGGGTTTCATCGGCGGTTTTTCCGAGTGGTCGAGATTGCGGCTCCTTCCCGACTTTGTGTATGAGGGGAGCCTGTTCTGCGACCCTTCGCCGACCGACGATCCCGGCGCGGACTGCGCCGTCCTGCTGGCAACGAGGGACATCCTGGCCGGGGACGTTGTCTTGAACTGGAGTAGCACCGTGCACGTAAACCACTGGCAGGGCGTGACAGTGGAGGGCCCGGAGGGACGCGTCACCCGGCTGGACTTGGCGGGACTGGGATTGAACGGCCGTATCCCCTCGGATCTGGGCCGCCTGGATCGCCTCGTTTCGCTGTCCCTTCAACGAAATCGGCTCACCGGCCACATTCCGCCCGAGTTGGGCAATCTGGCGAGCCTCGAGCGTCTGGTTCTGAGCTACAACACCTTGACCGGGGGCATCCCGCCGGAACTGGCGAAGCTCGATAACCTCGAGGAGCTGTGGCTGAAACACAACCGCTTGACCGGCCCAGTCCCGGCCGCTCTCGGAGGGCTCGACCTGTCCGTCCTGCGTCTCTCGAGCAACGATTTCGACTCTATTCCTCCCGAACTCACCGCCGTCGCCAACCACGATCTGGCCGGTACGCGGCTCTGCCTGCCGCTGTCGTCAACGAGCCCGGCGCTGTTCGACGACTGCACGGTGCTGCTGGAAGTGAAGGACACGCTGGCCGGCGACGCGTCGCTCAACTGGCACCAAGCGATCCCCATCGGCTTGTGGCAAGGCGTGACCGTGGGCGGTCCCCAGGAACGTGTGACCGAGCTCATTCTGGACTCGAAAGGGCTGAACGGACGCATTCCCCCGGAACTCGGCAGGCTGGATGGCCTCGTCAATTTGAACTTGGCCGCCAATCGTCTCACCGGTCCGGTTCCGCCCGAGTTGGGGCGCCTTGTCGCTTTGCGTGCATTGAGCCTGGACCGCAACGCCCTGACCGGCACCGTCCCCGCAGAACTGGGACAACTCCGTCGGCTCGAGTCCTTGTGGCTGAGAGAGAATCGCTTGACCGGCCCTGTGTCGCCGGCAGTGTCCGATATTCTCGAACACGATCTCAGTCATCTCGTGTTTTGCCGGCCGCCATTGCCTCCCAGTCCGCTGTTGTTCGACGACTGCACGTTGCTCCTGGCGCTAAAGGAGACGTTGGCCGGCGAAGCCGAGCTCAACTGGAGCGTGACCTTGCCGATCGACGAATGGCAAGGTATGTCCGCGTCCGGTTCGCCGAGACGTGTGGTCGTGCTCAATCTGGAGGCGAGGGAACTCACCGGGCGCATTCCGCCGGAGCTCGGCAGCCTGGATGGCCTCGTGTGGTTGAACCTGTCCGCCAATCAGCTCACCGGTTCGATTCCGCCGGAGTTGGGGCAACTCGTCAACCTGCGCGGCCTGTTCCTGGGCCGCAACGCCCTGACCGGCCCCGTTCCGCTGGAACTGCTGGCGGTCCCGGAACACGACTTGCTCAGTTCCGCGGTTTGTCTGCCATCGTCGCGAATCAGCTCCGCGTTGCTTGACGACTGTGCGCGGCTATTGGCGATGAAAGACACGCTGGCCGGCAACGCGCAGCTCAACTGGAGCGTGGCCTTGCCGATCGGCGAATGGCAGGGCGTGACCGTGGGCGGTCCGGAAGGTCGTATCATTGCGCTGGAGCTGCCCAAAATGAGACTGAATGGGCGCGTTCCCGCGGCGTTGGGGCATCTCGCCGGCTTGCGGTCCCTGGTGCTTGACGGCAACGTGTTGGCCGGCGCCATACCGCCCGAGCTGGGGAAACTGACCGACCTGGAAATGCTCGGGCTTGCCGCCAACGACCTGTCCGGCCCCATCCCACCGGAACTGGCGAAGCTGTCGAGCATCAGGGAACTCTGGCTGAGCGGCAACCGCCTGACCGGTTCCCTCCCGCCCGAACTGCGTTCAGCAGCCGGCGGGGAAGCGACCTGCCCCGCTGCTCCTGCCGACAATCCCGGTTTGCGCGCAGATTGTGCGCTCCTGCTGGCGAGCAGGGACATCCTCGCCGGTGAAGCGCGGCTCAACTGGAGCGAGCATCTCCCCATCAAGTTGTGGCAGGGCGTCACCATCGGCGGCTCGCTGGGCCGCGTGACGAGGCTCGAACTTGCAAGTTCAGGTCTGAACGGGCGCATCCCGCCGGCGCTGGGACGATTGAGCCAACTCGTGTCGCTTGCTCTGAACCGCAACCGGCTCACCGGTCCGGTGCCTCCCGAACTGGGGAATTTGACCAACCTGGAGCGCCTGGTGCTCTCCTTCAACGCCTTGAGCGGCCCGATTCCGCCGGAACTGGGGAAACTGTCGCATCTCAAGGAATTGTGGCTGAAGCACAACCGCCTGAGCGGCCCCGTGCCGCCGGAACTCCAGGGGCTGAAGAAGCTGACCCTCCTGCGCCTCTCCGTCAACGATCTGGACCGCCCCTACCCTCGGCGTCTATTTGGGATCACCAACGTCAACATTGCTCTCGACGACCCGAGCCGTCGTCGGCCGCTCGGCGACGCGGAAACGGCAGAGGCAGCGGACCGCACGAACCGGGATCGTCCGGATGCGGGAAGGCGCCTGTTCTGTCGACCCTCCTCCGGCGCCGGTTCCGATCTGCAAGCCGAATGCGCCCTGTTGCTGGCGAGCCGGGACGTCCTGGCCGGCGACGCGCCGCTCAACTGGAGCGAGGACATACCCATCGAGTTCTGGCAGGGCGTCAGCGTCGACGGTGCGCCGAAGCGCGTGACTGCCCTGGAATTGCCGCGCGCGGGACTGAACGGGCGCCTGTTCGCGGAGCTGGGAAAATTGACCGACCTCGTCGCGCTGAACCTGAGTCACAACCGGCTCACTGGCTCCGTACCTCCGGAACTGGAAGGACTGGGCAATCTCCGTTTCCTGCGCCTCGCCGGCAACGACCTGAATCGGCCCTTTCCGCCGGCGCTCCACGAGGTTGCCGACCATGACCTCGACACGCCGGTTTTCTGCCGGCCGAGGAAAATCGATCCGGGCCTGCCCGCCGATTGCGCCCTGTTGCTGAGGGTGAAGGACGCCCTCGCGGGAGATGCGCCGCTTAACTGGCGCGAGGAGGTGCCCGTCGATGACTGGCTGGGCGTCGTCATGGACCGTTCGCAGGGCCGCGTGACGGCGCTGGACCTGACCCAAATGGGGTTGAACGGACGCATCCCCGCGGAGTTGGGGCAGCTTGCCGGACTCGTCTCGCTGCGCCTGGGCCGCAACCGGCTTGCCGGCGACATTCCGCCCGATCTCGGCAACCTCGTCGATCTGCGCGTGCTGGCGTTGGACGGCAACCTCCTAGCCGGTTCCGTACCGCCGGAACTGGGCAAGCTGTTGAGGCTTACCGACTTGTGGCTGCACGGGAACAGTCTGATCGGCCCAGCACCTCCCTCGGTGGCCGCGCTACCCGAGCTGGTCGTGTTGCGCCTGGATGATGACGACGAGGCTGGCGAACTGCCGGCGCCGGATCGCGGTCGCAGCAGGGTTCTCGACCGGAACCGGCTCTGTCAATCCCTCCCCGCAGCACTGTCGCGCCTGAATGACGACTGCGCCACGTTGCTGGACGCTCGGGACGTGCTGGCCGGCGATGTCGAACTGAACTGGAGCGACGCGGTCCCCATCGGCTATTGGCGGGGCGTTACCGTCGGCTTTCCCGCCATCGCCGGCGAGGCCGTGGAAGGGCTGCGCGTGATCGCCCTGGATCTGTCACATACGGGCCTGAACGGGCGGATTCCCGCGGAGTTGTCGGCTCTGGACGCCCTTGCCGTACTGCGGCTTGGCCACAATCGGCTGGGAGGATCCATCCCGCCGGAACTGGGCGCCCTGTCCGGGCTTCGGACCCTGAATCTGGAGAACAATGCGCTGACCGGCGCGATCCCGGAAGAGCTGGGCACGTTGCAGGGACTCGTTTTGCTGCGTCTCGGGAACAACGAACTCACCGGTTTTACGCGGCAATTCACCACCTTGACCAACCTGCGCGTACTCGCGTTGGAGGACAACCTCCTGCAGGGCCACGTCAATCCGCAGCTCAGCAACCTGGGGCGTCTGGAAGAACTGCGGCTCGAGAACAATCGTCTGCACGGAAGAATCCCCGAGGAACTTGGCTGGTTGAATCGTCTTGTGGTACTCCGTCTGGGCGGCAACGCATTCGCCGGCTGCATCCCGACCGCGTCGCGTACGGTGCAGGTACGGCACAACGATCTGGATTCCGCCGATCTGCTCTGCGAGTCGTCGCCCTGGACCAAACCGGACCTGTTCGAAGACGGCGCGCGTCTGATGCGCCTGCGCGACATCCTGGCCGGCGACGCGGTGCTGAACTGGAGCTATGCTCGGCCCGTCTCGTCCTGGCAGGGCGTGACCGTCACGCGATCTGGTCGCGTCGGCACTCTGGACTTGCAAGACATGAACCTGACGGGGCGGATTCCCCCGGAACTGAGCGAACTGAACCATCTCTTTAGGCTGCGGCTCAACGGCAACCGACTCACCGGCCCCATTCCACCGGAACTGGGGACCCTGACCCGTCTGACCATGCTGTCGCTCAACGGCAATCGCCTGACCGGCCCCATCCCGCCCGAACTCGCCAATCTGTTGAATCTCAGGCAACTGTGGCTGGCCGACAACCGACTCACCGGTTCCATCCCGCCCGCATTGGCCAGAATCAAGCATCTCTCCCTGGCCGTCGCCGGTAACGACTTCCGCGGCTGCATGCCGCAGGAACTGCAACGTCTGCGCAGCCACGACATTGATGACAGCCTCATCTGCACTGTCCTGGAGATGGACAGACCGCTGCTCTGGAGACTGGGTTTCGAGAAGGCCATGGAGGCGCCTGTCTTTGGTCACGGCCTGGGGGCGTTGGAATACATGGAGGGCGCCCCCATCGGACATCACGGCAGGCCGCTGGGCCCCCACAACCTGTACCTGACCTTGCTGGGCGAGGCGGGCATCGTCCCTCTGCTGTTGTTCGTGTCCGCCCTTGTCCTTCTGCTGCGTGCGCAGTGGGGTGCGCCCAAGTCGCTTGCCCGGGATGCAACCGTAGCCGGGGTCATCGTCATCGCCCTGTACTGCATGACCTTCCAGCATCTGCTCGGCATCGGTGCGTTCATGTTTCTCGCCGGGTTGTGCGTCGCGACAGGGGCGGCATACGACGACGGCGACCGACACGTTGTGGAGGCGTGACCGGTGGGTGACGGCAGACTCCACGTCGGGTTCGTATTGCCCAGCCTGCACGGGGGCGGAGCAGAGCGTCACACTTTGCATCTGGCGCAGTGGCTCATTGAGCGCGGCCACCGGGCGGACCTGGTGATCCCCTGCTTCGCGGGAGACTACCTGGCCGCGATTCCCCGTGGCGTGCGACTGTATCGGGGGCGGCTTCCGCATACCGACAGGACATTCCTGCGGGAAGTCCAACGGTCGGGCGCAGCAGTGACCGCGCTTGGCGTGAACCCGTTCGCGGTCGCATGGATCGGACTGGTTCTTGGCCGCAAGCACCCCGGCGTCCGCGTCCGGCGCAAGCGCTCTCTACATGCTTCCGTCCACATTCTGAACCGTTACCTGAGCGAGGCACGTCCTCATGTGTTGGTGTCAGCACTGCCGAGCGCCGACGCCGCCGCTGTCTGCGCTGCGGAGTTAGCGGACCGGGGCGTTCCAGTGGTGGTCACGGTACACAACGCCCCCGCGGACTATCCGCCGGAGTGGCTGGCCGCGTCCCGGACGCTCTATCCACTGGCCGACGCGGTGGTGGCGGTGTCCAGGGGCGTGGCGGAATCCATGCACCGATCATTGGCGGTGGACGCCGAGCGTGTTCGCACCATCTACGTCGGCGTGTCCGCCGGCAGGATACGTCGGCTGGCGGAGGCGGAGGTGGCGCACCCCTGGTTCGCGGCCGGCGAGCCGCCGGTGGTCCTGAGCGTCGGGCGCGAGTCGCCCCAGAAGGACTACCCCACCCTAGTGGAGGCCTTCGGGCGGGCGCGGCGCGAGGCGGATGCGCGGCTGGTCATCCTCGGCAAGTTCTCGGCGCCCTACCGGGCGAGGCTCAAGTCTCTGGCGCGGGGCCATGGCGTGGAGGAAGACCTCGGCTTCGTGGACTTTGACGAGAACCCGTACCGCTACATGCGGCGGGCGGGGCTGCTCGCGCTCTCCTCGCGCTGGGAGGGTCTGCCGGCGGTGATTCTCGAGGCGCTGGCATGCGGTACGCCGGTGGTCAGCACCGACGCGCCCTACGGTCCGCGCGAGATCCTTGGGCGTTGGGGCGACCTGCCGCCGGTGGGGGACGCGCCCGCGCTGGCGCGGGCGCTGGTCGCGACGCTGCGGGGCGCGCGACCGGCGGAGGAGGCGCTGCGATCGCGCGCCGCCGACTTTTCCCTCGAGAAGGCCGCCGACGCCTATGTCGCGCTGTTCGAGAAGCTGGCGAGGGGGCGCGCTCGGTGAGTTCGAACAAGCTCCACATCGGCTTCCTGCTGACCGGCCTGCACGGCGGCGGGGCGGAGCGCGTCATGCTCAACCTGGCGGCGGCGCTCATCGCGCGCGGGCACCGGGCGGACTTGGTGATCCCCAAGCTCGAGGGAGACTACCGGGCCGCGATCCCTCTCGGGATGCGCGTCTATCGGGCGCGGATTCCCGGCATCGAGAGGAAGTTCCTGCGGGCGGTGCAACGGGCGGGAGTCCAAGTGGAGGCGATGACCGTCAATCCCATCAAGGCCGCGCGAACCTGGCTGGTGCTCGCGCGCAGGTACCCCGCGATACCCGTGATACGCGGAAGCGGCATGCGCTCCATCTATCCCTGCGCCCATTTTCTAGCGCAGTACACTCGCGAAGTACGCCCCCATGTGCTGATCTCGGGGCTGCCGGGCCCCAACACCATCGCGGTCTGCGCCGCGGAGTTGATGGACCGGGCCGTTCCGGTGGTGACCACGGTGTGGAACAACGTCACCGCGGACTATACGCCGGAATGGCTGGAAGCATCCAGGACACTCTATCCGCTGGCCGACGCGGTGGTGGCGGTGTCCAAGGGCGTGGCCGAGTCCGTGCGGCGATCGTTGGGGGTGGGCGCCGAGCGCGTTCGCACCATCCACAGCCCCATTCCCGCCGACAGCATACGAAGGCTGGCGCAAGAGGAAATCACGCACCCCTGGTTCGCGGACGGCGAGCCGCCGGTGGTCCTGAGCGTCGGGCGCGAGGCGCCGCAGAAGGACCACCCCACCCTGGTGGAGGCGTTCGGGCTGGCGCGCCGCGAGGTGGACTCGCGGCTGGTCATCCTCGGCAAGCTCTCGGCGCCCTACCGGGCGAGGCTGCGGTCTCTGGCGCGGAGCCTTGGCGTGGAGGGAGACCTCGGCTTCGTGGGCTTCGACGAGAATCCGTACCGCTACATGAGACGCGCGGGGCTGCTCGCGCTCTCCTCGCGTTGGGAGGGACTGCCGATGGTGATCCTCGAGGCGTTGGCCTGCGGCACGCCGGTGGTCAGCACCGACGCGCCCTACGGTCCACGCGAGATCCTCGGGGGCTGGGGCGACCTGCCGCCGGTGGGCGACGCGCCGGCGCTGGCGCGGGCGCTGGTCGCGACGCTGCGCGGCGCGCGACCGGCGGAGGAGGCACTTCGGGCACGCGCCGCCGACTTTTCCATGGAGAAGGCCACCGACGCCTATGTCGCGCTGTTCGAGAAGCTGGTGAGGGCACGCGCGCGGTGAGTTCGGACAAGCTCCATATCGGCTTCCTGCTGACCGGACTGGACGGCGGCGGGGCAGAGCGCACCACGCTCAACTTGGCGGCGGCGCTCATTGAGCGAGGGCACCGGGCGGACCTGGTGATCCCCCGGTTGGCGGGAGACTATCGGGCCGCGGTCCCTGGCGGGATACGTGTCTGGAGGGCGCGGATTCCCGGCACCGACAGGAATCTCCTGCGGGCGATGCAGCGGTCGGGAGTCCACGTGGAAGCGATGACCGTCAATCCCTTCGGGGTCGCACGGAGTTGGCTGGTGCTTGGCCGGAAGGGTCTCCACCTGCCGGTTCGAAGGCGTCACCGTGTTTATGCGTATGCCACCATGATTGCGCGGTACGTTCGCGAGGCGCGTCCTCATGTGCTGGTATCGGCGCTGCCGGGCGCCGACGCCGCCGCGGTCTGCGCCGCGGAGTTGACGGAGCGGGCCGTTCCGGTGGTGGTCACCGTGCGCAACGTCCCCGAGGACTACTATGCGCCGGAATGGCTGGCCGCTTCCCGGACGCTCTATCCGCTGGCCGACGCGGTGGTGGCGGTGTCCAGGGGCGTGGCCGAGTCCGTGCGGCGATCGTTGGCGGTGGACGCCAAGCGCGTTCGCACCATCTACAACCCCATTCCCGCCGACAGCATACGGCGGCTGGCGCAAGACGCAGTCACACACCCCTGGTTCGCGGACGGCGCGCCGCCGGTGGTCCTGAGCGTCGGGCGCGAGGCGCCCTCGAAGGACTACCCCACCCTGGTGGAGGCGTTCGGGCTGGTGCGGCGCGAGGTGGACTCGCGGCTGGTCATCCTCGGCAAGCTCTCGGCGCCCTACCGGGCAAGGCTCAAGTCCCTGGCGCGGGGCCATGGCGTGGAAGGAGCTCTCGGCTTCGTGGACTTCGACGAGAACCCGTACCGCTACATGCGGCGGGCGGGGCTGCTCGCGCTCTCCTCACGCTCGGAGGGTCTGCCGGGGGTGATCCTTGAGGCGCTGGCCTGTGGCACGCCGGTGGTCAGCACCGACACGCCCTGCGGTCCGCGCGAAATCCTCGGGGGTTGGGGCGACCTGCCGCCGGTGGGCGACGCGCCCGCGCTGGCGCTGGCGCTGGTCGCCACGCTGCGCGGCGAGAGGCCGACGGAGGAAGCACTTCGGGCACGCGCCGCCGACTTCTCCCCCGAGAAGGCCGCCGACGCCTATGTCGCGCTGTTCGAAGAGCTGGCGCGGCGTTAGAAGTGTCGAAGCTATGACACCGAAAGAGCCGGACAGTCCACTCGGTCCGCGCACGACCGGCGGACAGGATGCCGCCCTCGTGTTCGCGACCGGTGTCGGCATGGTTATCTTCGGCCTCGCGATCAGGAGGAATCTGAAAAAATGCAAGCCAACCTCAAAATGTTGATCAAAGGAATCTTGACATTTATCCCAGGACTCTATGCGGTGTTTGCAAAACCAATGTCTGAAACGGGCACGCATTCGGCCAGGTACTGCTATTCAGTTTGGCTGCGCCATTTGGTCACGGTACACGAGAACGGCCTGCAAACCGACCCGCGGGTGGTTGCAGAGCTGGTCCCGGGTAGTTCGATAGGCACCGGCCTTGCGGCACTCATTTCAGGGGCAGAAAGTTATTGCGCCTTGGATGTTGTCGAGTACGGAGGCACCACCGAGAGAAACTTGGCGATATTTGACCAGTTAGTCGATCTGTTCCGCAGCCGAGAGCAAATCCCCGGCGAAGAAGAGTTTCCCGAGGTCAAGCCGAATCTCGACTCTTACCAGTTTCCCGACCAAGTGCTGACAGCCGAACGGTTCAACCGCGCGCTCGAAACAAACAGGATCGCCCGCCTACGGAAGTCGGTCGCCTCGGCTGGCGCGGACGATTCGTGCATCCACTACAAGGTGCCGTGGCATGACCTTGAGGTGATCGAATCCAGCTCGATAGATATGATCTTTTCCCAGGCGGTGCTCGAACACGTCGATGATTTGGGCCATTGCTACGACGGGATGTACCAATGGCTCAAGCCAGGCGGTCTCATGTCGCACCAAATCGATTTTCGTTGCCACAACACCGCCAAGGATTGGAATGGGCATTGGACTTATTCTGATCTCACTTGGTGGCTGATCCGCGGCAGGCGATCGCATCCATCAATCAACCGCCTCCCTGTGTCGCAACACCTGCGGTTCATGCAGTTGGCCGGGTTTAACGTCGTCGTTGAGCAACGGCTTCCACTGCCGACGAAGATCAACGAGAAGCAGGTCGCACCGCGATTCCGGCCTATTTCCCAAACGGATCTGACCACCAGCGGTGTCCTTATCCAGGCATTGAAGTGACATTCGCTCTACGGACGATAGCCCGTGAGAGAAATCTGTCCGCTAGTTAGAGCAGTCGAAGCCATGATACCGGAAGAGCCGGACAGTCCACTCGGTCCGCGCACGACCGGCGGACAGGATGCCGCCCTCGTGTTCGCGACCGGTGTCGGCACGGTCATCTTCGGCCTCGCGATCCAGAGTCTCCTGGCCTACACGCTGTTGCCGGAAGGACGCGGCAGCTTTGCCCTGTGCGTCGCGTTCGCAGGTGTTCTCGGCGTGCTCTTTACTCCGGGGGCGCGAGAAGGCGCGAAGTATTTCGTCATGACGAAGCAGGCGACCGTTTCAGAAGGCGTCGGCGCCACCCTGGCGATTTGCCTCGTCGGCGGGGCCTCGGCGGTTGCATTGACGGTGCCGTTCGTCCACAGCGATATCGCCTTCTTTCACAAGGCAGAGACGCGCTCGTTCTACTTGGCGTTTGCCCTGGTACCCGTCATGGCGTTCTCAGGCGCCATGGAGTATCAACTTGCCGGGCTCCGGCGCTTCGGACATCTCGCGGTGTTCACCCTGGTGCATCTCACCGTGAATATCCTCGTTCTGCTGGTCCTCGTCCGGGTCGGGCGGCTCGGGGTGGAGGGTGCCGTCGCGGCGGTCGTCGGCGCGCATGGTTGCACGGTGCTCTTGTGTGCGTGGTACCTGCGGCGCCGTCACGGGCTGGTTCTGACCAATCCGTTCCGCGCCGTCTCTGCGCGAATCGTCGGCTACGGTCTGCGATTCCATCCCGCGGGCATAGGCAGCGCACTGGAAATGAGCGCCGGCGTTCTCATTCTCGGGCTGTTCGCGAGTCAGGCGGAAATCGGCCTGTTCGCAACGGCGAGCGCGCTCGTGTTTCGACTGCGCATGATCTCCGACGCGGTCGGCAACGCGCTGCTGCCCCGTATCGCGGGCAGCGGCCGCCCGGAATTGACGACGCTCTGCCTGCGTGTCGTGTCATGCGGCACCGTGGCCGCGATTCTTGCCGTGCTCGCGATCAGTACGCCGCTGGTTCGGATCCTCTTTTCCGAGGCCTTCCTGCCGGCGGTCCCGCTCCTGTGGATCATTGCCCCTGGAGTGCTCGCCTATGCCTGCGCCGGCATACTCGGAACTTATTTCAAGGGTATCGACCGCCCGGGCATCTGTTCCTGGGCGGTCTCCCTGGGACTGGCTGCGAATCTGATTGCGATTCCCGTGCTCTATCCGGTGGTCGGCGTCTCAGCCGCAGCCTGGGGGCTGACCTTGGGCATGATTTGCCGACTCGTCCTTCTCGCGGCGGCGTTCACAAGAGCGACTCGAATGCGCTGGCTCTCAATCTGGCTGCCGCGACCCGGCGACGCGGTCTCCTTCTGGCGGGCATTCCGTGCCGCGCTCGGCAGCGGGTAACCTCGCAGGCCATCCTTGACCACCTCGTCCATGGCGCCGCTCGCATCGAACTGCACGGCTCGGCTCGGGCGGCGGTGTGCGGGCTCTCATGGCGCGGTATGCTTGGTCCAGAGTTCCCGTCGACTGCGGTCCAGCCACGCCTGAAACATCAGAATGTTCCAGAGGTGGGGCTCGCATTGCTCATGCGCATTCAGAAATTCATGCCACTTCCGGCGGACCGGCCGCGGGTCGAAAAAACCTTCTGCCCGCAGCCGTCCGGCGTCCAACAATGTCTCCGCCCAATCCTTGAGCGGACCACGCAGCCACGAGGCGAGCGGTATGACGAATCCCGCCTTCGGCCGTTCGACGAGCCGCATCGGCACGTACTTGTAGAGCACCTGCCGCAACACCCACTTGCTCCGAGCGTTACGGATCCTGAAAGACAGCGGCAACCGCCAGACGAACTCCATGACGTGACGGTCCAGGAATGGCGCACGCGTCTCGAGACTCACGCCCATCGCCGCCCTGTCCACCTTGACGAGAATGTCATCCGGAAGGTAACTCAGGCTGTCAACCGCCATCAATCGCTCTGCGAATTCGAGCGCATCGGGCCAGTTTGCAGATTCGTTCAGGGCGGTTTCGGGTTCGTACGCTCCGCGCACGACCGAGGACGGATTCCGCCAGTGAGAGAGAGAGAGCCAGTGGAGTTCTTCCTGCGTCCGGCAACTGGCCAACAGCGCCAGCGTGTGCGCTTTGGCTTGTAGCCGGTGTCGCACGCGGTCCATTGGCAGCTTCCTAAGGACACGGTCCAGCAAACTGTCCGCTCCATGCGCCTGAGCGGCCATGATCGTGTCGGCGACGAATCGGCGCAACGGCAACGGCACACTGGACAGCAGGCGCCATCTCTGGGGCGTCGAGACGTAGTACCCATAACCGCCGAACAGCTCGTCGCCGCCGTCTCCGGACAGGGCGACGGTGACGTGCCGGCGGGCCATCCCGGCAACCAGGAAGGTCGGGATCTGCGAGGAGTCGGCAAAAGGTTCGTCGAAGAGGTCAGGCAAGCGGGGAATGACGTCGAGCGCATCCTGTGGCGATACGTACAGTTCGGTGTGTTCGGTCCGGAGGTGGCCGGCCACGGCCTTGGCGTGCTCCGCTTCGTTGTATTCGGATTCGTCGAATCCGATGGCGAACGTTCGTACCGGCCGCATGGATTGAGCTTGCATCAATGCGACGACGGTGGAGGAGTCGGTCCCGCCGGAGAGGAAGGCGCCGAGCGGGACGTCCGCGGCCATCTGCCCGCGCACTGCTCGGAGCAACAGGCCGTGCAGGGCGTCCACCGCGTCTTCGGGTGTACCCTCGAACGGCTGCGCCAGGCCTGCCGCCACCACGTCCCGCAACGACCAGTAACGCCGCGGTTCCGGCAGTTCGCCGGCACGCTGCTCTCGTGAAGCGCCGGCCGCCACCTTGAGGTACGTGCCCGCCGGCAGCTTTCGCACTCCCTTGTAGATCGACCAGGGGGATGCAATGTAGCCGTGGCGCAGGAGCAAGGTGAGCGCGTCCCTGTCGACGTCTCCCTCGAATGCAGGATGCGCCGCGAGCGCCTTCAGCTCGGACCCGAACAGGAGTACGCCATTCTGCCAGCCGTAATAGAGCGGTTTTTCGCCCATCCGGTCGCGGGCCAGACAGAGCGTCCTTTTCTCCCGGTCCCAGAACGCGAAGGCGAACATGCCGGTGGCCGCCTGCAACGCCTCCTCCAACCCCCAACACTCAATGGCGGCTAGCAGCGTTTCGGTATCGGAATGCCCCCTCCAGGACAAGGCGTCCGGGCGCTGGGCCTCGATCTGCCGCCTGAGGTCAAGGTGGTTGTAGATCTCGCCATTGAAGACGATGACGCTCCGCCCCGAGGCGGACCGCATCGGCTGGCGGCCGGCCGGCGACGGATCGATGACGGCCAGACGCCGGTAGGCCAGTGCGGTCTCGGCCTCACGGTCGATCCAGACCCCGGCATCGTCGGGACCTCGATGCGCAACGGCGTCCGCCATCCCGCGTGCGGTCGATGACGCCTCTTCCGGATTGAAACGTCCGCCTCCTAGAAAACCGGCTATGCCGCACATGTCATGCGCTCAATGGATTTCGTCGCTGGCAGTGGTCAGTCAGGCCGATTGCCGCAGATTGTAACGGTCAACGCGGGTCGTGCGATGCCGACAACCATCCCAGCCTGTTCCGAATGTACCGTCCGGGCGTTCCCAAGGCATCGAAGGGCAGGTGCGCGAAGGCCCAGGAAATGGACAAGGGACGCACAGAAGAAGGTGCGTGGTACATCGCTGGGACCACCACCACGCCCCGGGCCAGGATTTCGACGGTGAGGATCAGTGCGGTCGGCACCGCCAGGGCCCGCAATCCTCCGGCCGTCAGCCATAGCACAAGGGCAACCCATGCCCAGGCCCACAATGCCGGCAAATGTGCCTCGCGCTCTCGGTGGGAAGCGTGGCGACTCCTACGACAACGGAACCATGGCGCCGAGGCCCGTATCTCATCCGTCACCAGATGAGCGGGAAGAGATAGGCTCCGTATTCAGCAGACGATCGAAAAAACCGATCGTCTGCTCGATTCCCGTTTCCAACGGCGTAGAAGGCGCCCAGCCGAGAACGTCCTTGGCCTTCGTCACGTCGGGTTGCCGACGCCGCGGGTCGTCTTTCGGCAACTCCTTATGGATGATGCCCGATTTCGAGCCGGTCAGACGAATGATCATGCCTGCGAGTTCCAGAATGGTGATCTCCCTCGTATGGCCAAGATTGATCGGCCCGGTGACTTCGTGGGGTGTGTTCATCAACTTCACCAAGCCATCAATCATGTCGTCTACGTAGCAGAAGGAACGGGTTTGATCGCCATCACCGTAAACCGTGAGTGGCTCGCCGCGCAGGGCATGCACCACGAAGGTGGACACGACGCGGCCATCACCAACCAACATGCGCGGTCCGTAGGTATTGAATATCCGCGCGATCTTGATCGGCATACCGTGCTGGCGTCGGTAGTCGAAGAACAACGTCTCGGCGCAACGCTTGCCCTCGTCGTAGCATGCGCGCGGCCCGGTTGGGTTGACGTTGCCCCAATAGTCCTCCGTTTGCGGATGCACATGGGAATCGCCGTACACTTCGCTGGTTGATGCCTGGAGAATGGACGCTCGCACCCGCTTTGCGAGCCCCAGCATATTGATCGCGCCATGCACGTTGACTTTGGTGGTCTGCACGGGATCGAATTGATAGTGAGTCGGCGAAGCCGGGCAGCCTAGATTGTAGATCTGGTCCACCTCAACGTAGAGCGGAAACGTGATGTCGTGTCTGACGTCCTCGAAACGCGGATTCGACAACATGGCGGTGACGTTGTCTCGTGACCCCGTGAAGTAATTATCGACGCAGAGGACTTCGCAATCCTCCGCAAGCAGCCGTTCGCACAGATGTGACCCGAGAAATCCTGCCCCCCCGGTCACCAGCACTCGGTTTCGACGATTCATCACGTGTCCTGCGCCAACTCCAGCACCCAACCCTCTATAGATTGCGACGAAAATGTGAATCGGGAGAAAGAGCGTTCCTGGTGATTCCACCAGTGGGCTGGTCTGTGTACGACGTCCCGTATCCCCAGCCGTTCATCAACCTCGTTGAAGACGAAATCCAGTGTCACGATGGTGTTCCCGTATTCCGCGACGGCCAAATCCTTCTGTTCCGATTCCGGACGAAAACAGAAACCATCGTCCAGAATGTCAACTCCCGACTGTACCGCACCATGGATGAGACTGGCAAATTCCTGGGGACATCCCATAGACCGTTGAACTTGATCTGAGAGAGGTGACGACTCCTTCACCTGTCCCGTGGTAGGACAGGGGTGTGAACCAACGAAGGAGAAGCCACCATGGCGAAGCATGGCAGCCGCAGGCCGGGAAGCCAAGCCCGATGTTGGGACTTCGCCGAGGGTCCACGGAGAACGGCCCCGTAGCCCGCGCCCTGCTGGCGGAACTGGTCAAGCAGGGGCTGTCCGGCGATGGGTCAGCGCCGCGTTGCTCAATGCCGAGCACCGCTTCCGGCGCCTCCGCGGCGTCCGCGACGTGGCCGGTTCATCCTCGCCTTGGACAACTGGTACAACTGATCCGAGAGCTTGCACCAGCCCCACAAGACCGCTTAGAATCCACCTCACAGGAACTCGCCAACTCCAAGTTCAACAGCGAACGGGACATCCCCGATATTCAGGGCATTCTTGAAGTTAAGGACGTCATTGAAAAGAGATCAATGAACGCTGAACCCATTGGCAAGCGCCGCTTGGCTCGAAGTCCGGCGTCCGGTTCACCAAGCCGCGTCATGCTCCAATCGAAGCCGGCAACGACAGATGCGTCGGAATCGCCGGCCACAACCGGCGGGCAGGACGTGTCCGTCATGTTTGCGACCCTGGTCGGCATGGCGGGTCTGACCCTGCTGATACAGGGTCTGCTCGCCTACATGCTGCTTCCCGAAGGAAGGGGTGCCTACGCCGTCTGCATCGCGTTCGGGACTCTGCTTGGTGTGCTCCTCACGCCCGGCGCACAACAGGGCGCGCAGTATTTCGTGGCGGTGCGGCAGATGAGCGTCTCGCAAGGCGTGTCCTCAGCCCTGATCATTTGCTTCGCCGGCGGAGGGCTGGCCGCCGCGCTGGCGGTCCCGCTGATATACAGCGGCCTCGCCTTCTTTCAAAAGGCAGAGACCCATACGTTCCTGCTGTCGCTTGCGCTGATCCCCTTCACGGCCATCTCCATCGCGCTTGACCACCAACTCGTCGCGCTGCGGCGCTTCAGGCGCTTGGCAGTCTTTTCCATGCTCCGCATCGCGGCGAACGTGCTCACGCTCCTGGTCCTCGTCCGGAGCCTGGGGCTTGGGGTGGACGGCGCCATCATCGCCTTTGCCGCTGGGCATGGCGTCATGATAGCCGCCTGCCTGCAGTACCTGTGGCGGCATGACGGGCTGGCCTTCGAACTGCCGGACCGCTTGAACATCAGCCGCGTTCTCGGCTATGGCTTGAAATACCATGCCGCGCGGCTCGGCCACGCCGTCGAACCTCACTTCGGCGTCGTCATCCTGGGATTGCTCGCCAGCGAGGGCGAAATTGGGCTGTTTGCAGCCGCGAGCGCGCTCATGCTGGGGTTCATGCTGGTCTCCAACTCGGTGGGCGACGCGCTGCTCCTGCTCTACCCGAGACTAGGCGTCGAGGCGGCGGCGTGGGGCATGACCATCGGCATGATGTGCGGATGTTCGTTCCTCTCCATCGTTTTCCACAGAACGACTGGAACGGGTCTGCTCGCGGTCTGGCTGCCGCGGCGCAGCGACGCGAGCTTCCTGTGGACCGCAGGGCGGTCCGCGCTGTCCGGCTGGACCAGGGGTAGCTCCGCCGCCTGTACTCAACTCCAGAAAGAGCAGGCATCACGTTGACCGGGAAAGAGCGCCGAGCACCCAGCATCCTGCTCATCGCTCCGATACAGAAGACCGGGGCGTCCGATACCAACGTGGTCGGGGGCAACAAGGTGATGGCCGACGAGCAGGTGCAGGAATTGGGGGCGCGTGGATTCGAGGTGGACGTCATTGACACGTCGGGGGGCGTGACCAATCTGTCCGCCTGGAAAATCAGGGCCAATCGTCTGGCGAGGTTCCTGAGAGTAGCCTGGGGAGCCGCAAGGAAGATATGGCGCTCCGACATCGTGTTCCTCATCATCGCGCCCTATTCGGCGCTGAGCCTGGCATCGTTCCTATGGGCCGTCTGCAAGATGACGCGCAGGCCCTTTGTGGTGCGCATCACCGGGGGCAACATGATGGCGGATTACTTGGGATATGGCACGGTGGCGCGGTGGCTGGCCGATCGGACCTATATGCGCTCTTCGCTGGTGTACGTGGAGACGCAGTACCTGCGCCGCAGCTTCGGCGACCGGGACAACTTCAAGTGGTTCCCGAATACGAGAGGCATAGAGGCGCTCGCCCGGACCGGGCGCGACAGGGTGGAAAAGCTGATTTTCGTCGCTCGTTTGGACATGGACAAGGGGCTGGCCGAAGCCCTCGAAGCGTGCCGCCGCCTGCCGGAGAGTTGTCATCTCAACGTCTTCGGCCCCGGCATGTCCGACACGGACTTCTCCTTGTTCGAGGACCATCCCAGGGCGACCTACGGCGGCGTCCTGGACCCGGCGGAAATACCAGGGGTCCTCAGTGAACACGACCTGCTGGTGTATCCCAGCTACTACCGGAGCGAGGGCTACCCCGGCGCTATCCTCGAAGCCTTCCAGTGCGGCCTTCCCGTCGTCGCCGCCAGGTGGGGAGGCGTTTCCGAGCTGGTCGAACACGAGGAGAGCGGGCTGCTGGTGGAACCCCGTTCGGCAGCAGAGGTCGAGTCCGCGATCAAGCGGTTGCTGGACGAGCCCGAGTTGTACCGGCGGCTCTGCGAGGGAGCAAGACGGCGCGGGGACCACTTTCGGAGCGCCGACTGGTACGACCGCGTGGCCGCCGAACTGCGCAGCTTGTGCCGGAAACAGACTCCGCACGGGTGGCTGGCCAAAGTGCCATGACCGAAAGGTAAACGTATGTTGCAGCTTGTTCCGTTACTCTGGAGGAGACTCGAGTCCGCATCGGTCGCCTGCATCGCCCGCCGAACCGAGTCGCTCCGGACCACGCTAAGCGCAGTCGCGTTCTGGACATTGGCGGTCATCGCTCTGACCAACCTGAGGTACGCGCATCTTTGGGGGATGCCACAGGTCGAGGTGGTCATTGCACGGACTACCATGGCCTGCTGTGTCCTCTTGGTGGGCCTGGTTGGGGCCCGGTGCGTGATTGCCTGGCTGAAGTCCGGTTCTCTCGTTTCTCTCCGGGGGGCACTTGGCGGAACGCCCGGCATGTTGTTGTTCGCTACGGTGGCATCCTATCTGTCGATCGGCGCTGCCGTGCTGGGCGTCGAGGCGATCTCGCAGCCCGAAATGGTCGGGAAATTGAAGTATCGGGTCCTCCAATTCGGCGTGTTCGTGGCGGCCGCGGCCGGTGGCCGCGCGGTGCTGGAACGAAGCGGGGCCGAGCGGTTGTTGAAGTGGACGCTCGTGATTCTGGCGGCAACCTGCGCCTCCGTTCTGGCCTCGCCGTGGCTGCACGATATGGGCATGCTGCTGGAGTACCGGCATCCCTATCGCCTGACGGGCATTGTTGGCGACCCCAACCAGGTGGGCTTCATCACTTGTATGACGGCAGTGCTGGCGTTGGCATTTCAATCCAACGGACGGCAACGCCCCCTTGGGTATCTGGCCCTGGTCCTGGGCTGCGCCGCGGGACTCGCATCGTTTTCCTTTACAGCGATTCTTGTTCTGGGCGGGATACTGATTCTGTTCCTGCTGCTGCATGTCCGTCGCCTGAGACAAGACCTCTTGCACACTGGCCTGACTGTTCTGTGTATGGTCGGCGTCCTGGTTTGGCTCATTCCGGGGGCGCCGGTCGTGAATACCCACCAAGCCTGGATTGATGACCCGTACGAAGCGAAGCGGGTGGGAGACACGATCACCGTTTTTCTGGTTAACAACAAGCCAAACCGGGCTGACGACTACCCGGCAAATTCCTGGCGATGGCAGCGGGCCGACGCCCGGCCCGGCGATGTCAATATGCCCGACGACGCGACTTGGACCAACATCGAAGGCGCGCTTTCACCCAACTACACCCCGGCGGAGGAAGATGGGGGCAAGTTCTTGCGCGCCTGGGTGTCCTACGAGAAGAACGGCAGGACGCACCGGGCACAGACGGAGATCATAGGCCCGATTATGGCAGCATCCGCAGCGACCGCGACGGATGCCAACGCGCCGCTCCCTCTACTGAAGGAACCAGGCGAGACCGTGGAGGCTTTCAGAGGCGAAGCCGATGCGAACAATAGCAGTTGGAGAAAGCTGTCGAGACGAATGCTCTTGTGGAGAGTGGGTTTCAACAAGGTACTGGAATCGCCCATCGCAGGTCACGGCTTGTTTCAATTCCACCATATTGAAGGCGCCCCCATCGGATTCCACGGGAAACCGGCTGGAGTCCACAATGCGTACCTGCTACTGGTTGGCGAAGCGGGCATGATTCCATTGGCATTGTACTTGCTCGCTCTGTTCTTCTTGATGCGGTTGTTTTGGATTGTGCCGAAATCCCTGGGCAGAGATCTGGTCGTCGGATGGGTTGTTGTGATTGCCCTGTACGGCCTGCCGTATCACTATTTACTCACCACAGTGGTCGCCAATTTCCTTGTCGGCCTGGCCTGCGCCACGGCGGCGTTCCTCGTTCAGAGGCAAAGAGACCCAACCGCGGCGTGAATGACATGCATGTGGCCATCGCCCGAGGCAGCGGAGGACAACGCCAGCGAGACCGCGGGGGCTATCGGACGACAATCCGGTGGCGCGGCAATCCGCCAGCGCCTTGGGAAGGCAGTCTAAACGTGTACGACTATCTACTTGTCGTGGGGCCTGGGCGGTCGGGGAGCGAGTTCCTGTACCGGCTCTTGAGAGGCCATCCCAGCTTCGTCTTCCCTGAAATCAAGGAGCGGTACTACTACCGCTCTCCAAGGGCGTTCAGACGGGACCGGAAACGGTTGGATGGGTGGGGGCGGGGTCAACTCCTGTGTGACGTGGCTAATTTGGCCTATGCCGATGCCAAGCTGTCCCGCGGCGTCGACGCTCTGAGGGAAGAGGGTTTCAGGATATTGCTGGTGGTGCTGCTCAGAGACCACCGGGACCGCGCAATTTCGATGATGCAGTTCCGCAGAAGCCGGGCAGAGCTTTCAGCGTTCTTGGGCGCGCGGCGGCTGGAGGCCGCGGTGGTACGCGATCGATTGACCCCCGAACGCCTGGCAGATGTTTTCCGGACCAATGCCGACGTCCTGGCACTCTCTTTTTCTGTTCTTACCAAGGATACAGACGCCGTGATGGATGTCTTGCCTTCCCTCTGCGGAGTGCCGAAGTTCGACCGTACTCCACGACAAGCCGTGAACCAGGCGGTTGGCCCCAGGTCCTTGTGGCTCTCGGCCTTCGGGCACTGGTGCGGCTTTGCTCTGCGCCATCTTGGCTGCAGGCGTCTATTGCAGCGAATCAAGGAGAACCAGGTGGTCAACAAGGCGTTCTTCGTTCCCTTGGCCGACGATGCACAAAGGCCCCGCCTCTCTGAAGAATCCCTGAAGAGATTGGACGCTTCGGCCGTTGCGTGCCGTTGGATGATCAAGGATTCCTCCCGGCAGGTGGGAGAGGGGATATACTTGCGAAAAGCCGAGCATCCCGACGATGCCATTTCCGATGATGGAGCCCTTCCAGGGCTCACGCCGTGACAACGCCACGCTGATGAAGAAGATTTGGACGACGCTGCCAAATGGGCGCATAGGGATGAGGGGAACCTTTTGGCTTCCCGCGCTGATCGCACTCGTCGCAGCCTTGGGCACGGCGCATATCCTCGTCCGCACATCCACCTACGGCGCGTCGCTCGACTACGCCTTCAACTACCTGTCGGCAGCCGAGAGTCTGGCCGCCGGGGAGGGCCTGCTGAGTCCTGGCGTCGGGCAGATGGTGATCTTTGCGCCTTTCTTCTCCATGGCAATGGCGTTCCTGAGTCTGTTCGGCCTTGAGCCCATGGACGGGGGCCGGTTCCTGAACGCAACGGCCTTCGGCCTGCTCATCCTGGCGTCTGGGCTCTGGCTGAGCCGGCGTCTCGAGTCACGGCCGATCGCGCTGGGCGTAGCGGTGGCGGTGATGGCATCCCTCCCTCTCGCTCATTTCGCTTCGACCCTCGTAAGCGAACCCCTCTTCATCCTGTTCACCCTCCTCGCCCTGATGCCGCTGGAGTCGTTCCTGAACCGGAGAAGCGGCGCGCCGGCCCTCGTGCTTTCCGCCGTATTCGCCGCGCTGGCCGCACTGACGAGGTACATCGGAGTTACGCTCATCATCTCTGGAGTCCTCATGCTCCTTTCGCGCCGGAACGTTCCGGTACGCCAGCGGTTGAAGCATGCCTTGGCCTTCGGTGCGATCTCGTCGCTCCCGCTCGCGGTGGCGATGGCGCGCAACCAACTGGCCTCGGGAACCCTCTTCGGGGTCAGGACCGAAGCGGCGGGACAGGGTCCGTCGGGACAGTCCCTGTTCGATTCGCTGGGCCAGATCGTCGTGGTGTTCCACGAGTGGGCCGGCCCGCTGTCCCCGGCCCACCACTGGCAGTTGCAGCTCTCGCCGTGGCTGATTGCCGGCCTGTTGCTGCTGCTGGCAGCGCTTCTCCTCATCACCCCCCGTCCGGGAAGAGCGTCTTTCGTCTTCGGGGTCTTCGCGCTGATGTACCTTGCGATCATCGCCGTGGTGGCGCCGCTCACGGTCAACCCGATCATAGATAGCCGGTTCCTCACGCCGGTCTATGTCCCGCTGCTGTTCGTCGCGGCGTTCTGGCTGGACGCACTCCTGCGCAGCAAGCCGTCGGGCAGGATGTCCGCGGTCCGGTGGGCGCTGGTCGCTCTCGCGCTTGTCGGCGGCTCCTGGCACATCGGCGTCTCGGTGCAGCAGAATCTGCGGTTGACCGCCGAAGCGCTGGAATCGGGGTACATCGGCAAGAGTTTCAATACGACGTATTGGGAGGATTCCGAACTGGTGGCGTATGTGCGCGCGAACCCCGTCTCCGGCCGGTACTACAGCAACGACCCCAACGTACTCCGCTGGAACGCGGGCGTTCCGGGAACGCTGGTGAGTTGGGTGCCGGTGCCGCGGCGGAACCCGGGGAACATGTGCCGGCACTGGTTCGAGCGGGCTGTCCTGAAATCCCGGCAGTACGGAGAGCCCGAAGAGCACGTCGTATGGGTCAGCGGGCGCGAACCCGGCCAGATAACTTGCACCCTCTTCGACATGGAAGCGCCGCTCCCGTTGGAGCCGGTGGCGGAACTGGCCGACGGCGCCATCTTCAGGGTGAATGCAGCCTTTGACAGCGCCGGCGCGCGTCAGTCCGCCTGGGAGGCCCTCGCATCCGGCGAGCCGGCAGTCCGCTCCGGCTTTGACGTGTATCTCAACGAGAACCGGCTGGTGTACGTCAGGGAGCCGTGCGCCCGCGCCGACACGGAGGCGATGTTCTTTCTGCACCTGATTCCCGCCGACGTGGTTGACCTTCCCGACCATCGCAAGCAATACGGCTTCGACAAGCTGGACTTCGATTTCGAGGAGCGCGGCGTGATATTTGACGGCAAGTGCATGGCGAAAGTCCCTATCCCGGAATACGCTATCTCCGAAATCCGGACCGGCCAGTTCGTCCCCGGCCAAGGGCAGGTCTGGAAGGAGGAGTTCACGCCCCCGGCGGCACCTCTGAACGCATCAGTCGCAAAGTGGTTGGACAACCACGCCGCCGCCATCTCGATTACCAACGATGACTGGCCCACCCCCGGAAGGGAACCGGACATAGACAGCTACGTGATGGAGCAGGGCCTCGTCATGGGCTATGAAATGGTGACCGGAAATACCATTCACGGTGATCGCATATTCAGCGGGCCTGACGATGAGCGGATTGTCTATCTGATGTCGGAGCTGGTTCCCAAGGGGTTCGGCTATTTTGGGCATGGGCACCATCACATCGACCACGACGAGTTGTCTTACGAAGAGGCCCTCGAATCGTTCCGAACCAACTATGACACCATGAAAGATTGGGGAATGAAGCCCGTCGCCTATGCCTATCCGAGAAGCGCCGGGCAAGAAGAAGAAACGCAACGAGCTCTGGAGGCTGCCGGATTTCTGAGCGGCAGACTACAGACCGCGAACCCCGGCAAATTCAACAACCTCCCGGCACGGATAGGTCGATATTTCCTCCACCTTGCGCGGGGGAGCGCAAGACCCGCCGGATGGTACCATCTCCCGGGGGACCAGTCAGCGCCGGATAATTGGTTCGGCTTGCGGGCGTTGGCGATGCAAAGCATCGAGTTTCAGGGGTGCGAGGACTGTATCAACGACAATGACGAGTTGGTGCCTATCCTGGATGAAGCATTGACGCTGACCGCGTGGGTCATCTTGACGTACCACGCCATCGGACACCCTGAGTGGTGGGGATGGTACGATTGGGATGAATTCCGCAAAGACGTTCAATCAATCGCGGCGCGTGATTTCTGGACGGCGCCGATGAACGACATAACCCTGTATGTCCGGGAAAGAGAGAATGCCGTGATAACGGTTGAACCGGTTGAGGGCAGCGCCGGAACCGAAAGCATCGAGATTACACTATCCGACGGTCTGGACAACGTCAGGTTCAACCAACCGCTGACGATACTGTTCGACCAGCCAACGGATTGGGTTGGCAGACCATTCACCGTTTCCCAGGACGGTGAATTGCTGGATGAACGTGTCTTCGACACGGCGGCGGTCGCGCTTTCGCTGAAGCCCAACGAGCGGCCCTACGTACTTCGCCCGTGCCCGTAGCCGGGCCGGCGCCCCCTGAGGTTTCTGCGACATGATCTTCAAGAAGGTCAAACCCTCCTTCCGCCCATCGTTGCCGCTGCTGCTACTCCTGTCGGCGCTGTCAACGGTGTTCCTGTTCGGCAACGACCGGGGACAGTTCTACCGGCCCGGGTTCCACAATACGCTATCGGCGTACCAATTGGTGGTAGCCGCAAATTTATCCCCCGAACACAACCTTCTGATGTTCCATAATCAAACCCTGGATAAAGACGGCACCCCTTCCTACGCTCCATACAATCGTTTTCCGCTTGGCGGCTATGCGCTCATCAAACTGGCCATATTGCCGTTCGGGAATGACTTTTCGGCGCGAATCCATGCCGCCCGCGTGGTGTTTCTGCTCTTCTTCGCCGGTAGCGCGGTGCTGGCCTACCTGTCCCTCTGCCGGCTGACCGCCAACCGCTGGATTGCCTTAACTGCCACTCTGCTGGCGTTCTCGTCGTACTACTTGCTGTATTACAACGATATGCTCGCTACCGAAAATGGGCTCTCCCTTTTCGGCGTGCTGCTGACCGTCCACGGCATGGTTCTTTTTGTCCAGGAGGGCCGCTTCCGGCAGTTGCTCATCAAGGCGTGCGCGGCGCTGCTGTTGGGCTGGCACGTCTATGCGCTGCTGCTGCCGTTTATCGTTCTTGGCCTGCTACGCGAACTGAACCGGGCGCGCCGGCTATCTGCCCCTCCGAGTTTGGCAGGTCGAATCAAGCGCTGCGTCGCCGCGCCGCCGTTCAGCCGCTACCTGACGCTGGGCGTCGTCACCCTGCTTTTCGGCATGGCGGTGCTCTTCTTCAACCAGGGCAACGAATACCGGGCGTTTGACGGTGAGGTCCCGCTGACTGAACTGCCGACGGTGAAGTCCATAACCTATCGCCTTGGAGCGGATGACGAGTTCAACGAGCGCTACGCCGAGGCTCTGGCATGGGAGAACTTCCTGGAGAATCAGTTCTACCATATCGCCAGAGCCACGCTGCCGTTCTATGTCAGTCCGTTTGACAACACCGACATCTATGAGGACAAGGACTACCTCGGTGTGATTATTGGCGCGTTGGCGTCCAGTGTCGTCGTCCTGGGGCTGCTGGTTGCCCGCTACAAAATGCTGCTGGCCACCTTGGTGCTGTCCGGCTTCTGCTGGGCATTGCCGATGCGCCATCATGTCTTTATGCATGATTATGAGAGCGTCTTCTATATCGGCGTTCCGTTGGTACTCTTCTCAATAGGGCTGTTGTGCCTACGCCGGTTATTCGGCGACCGTCTTCTTGTCGGTCTCTCCGCGGCCGCGCTGCTGATCTTCGTTCTTTCCAGCTTCCAGATGGGGCGCGTTGGTCACGACCAGCAGGCGTCCGAATTTCAGGAAGCGGTCGTTGCCGATTTTGAGCATATCAGGACAATAACAGAGGCGGGACAGAGCGTTTTTGTCCCCATATCCTACCGTTGGTTTGCGGGGGGTGGGGGGGGGGTAAATTATTATCTTGCAGGAAGAATGATTGGACGCTCGTGGCCTGTGTGGCCTGATAGCTTCGCATACGATTTTTTCATCTCGCGCCAACGAGTCGCCGTCCCCGCTCTGCTGACGCCCGAAAACAGGCAGATTTTTCTCTACCGCCAGCGCGGCTATTCAGCGCAGATAGACGAGATGATTCAGGAATCTGAACTTGTAATCCGTCGCGATGGCTATTTTGATGTGTATCGTAACGGGAACAGCCTGATTTACGTCGGGCGCCAAGGCGAGGATAGAGCCGCCCAATTCATCAGACAGGACATACCGATAGCGGGTAAGCCGTTCTACGTCGCGTTGTCCCCTGCCGCGCATCGCGCGGGCTTCACAGACCGGAGCCCCTGGCAGTGGGAGCGCGGCGGCGATGCCGAAGGCTGGACCAATGTCTCCGGCTCCGGCCGTCCAGGATCCACCTACGAGTACACACTGTACACACCCACCACCGCGGATGTTGGCCAGCAACTGCGGGCCTATGTGGACTACACCGACAGCCGTGGCAATCGGATCAAGGCGATGACCGTGCCCTCCCTGCCTGTGCAGCCCAGCAGCACCGCCGGCATGCGTTTCTTTCTGCACCTCATCCCGGTTGACGTGGACGACCTTCCCGACCACAGAAAGCGGCATGGGTTCGACACCCTCGACTTCCGCTTCAAAGACTACGACCTTCTGCTAACCGAGCGCCCCGTAGCCGTGCGCGAACTTCCCGCCTATGACATCGCCGGCATCCGCACCGGCCAGTACCTTGTCCGCGAGGACGGCTCCTACACACACCTCTGGGAAGGGGAAGTTCGCTTCGATGAGTAGCCGGACGATGGCCGGCGTCTCCCGGCCCCACGTCGAGGTGATCGGCGGCGGCTTCTGCGGGCTCGCCGCGGCCTACGAGTTGGGCCGGCGCGGCGTCCGCGCCACGGTGCTGGAGCGCGATGCCGAAGTCAGCGGCCGCGCCGGCAGCTTCGCCGCCGGCGGCGCGCGGCTTGAGAAGTTCTACCACCACTGGTTCACCAACGACGTCCACGTGATGGAACTCATCGCGGAGCTGTGCCGGTCAGCCGAGGTGGTACTGCGCCCTACCCGGATTGGCACGTACTACGCCCACGACTTCTTCAAGCTCTCGACGCCCCTTGACCTGCTGCGCTTCTTGCCCCTGCCGTTCCGGACCGCCTCCGGCTCGGGCTGCTGGCATTGTGGGCGCGTCGGGTGAAGGACTGACGCGCCCTCGAAGACCGCACCGCCGCGGACTGGCTGCGCGAGATGGGCGGCGAGCGGGTCTATCGGGTGGTGTGGGAGCCGCTCCTGCGGGGCAAGTTCGGCGATCTGGCGGAAGAAGTGGCGGCGGTCTGGTTCTGGAACAAGCTTAAGCTGCGGGGCGGCAGCCGCGGCAGGGGCAGCGGGGAACGACTGGCCTACTACAAGGGCGGCCTCGCCGCCCTGGCCGACAGGCTGGCCCAGACCATCCGGGGCCAGGGCGGAGAAATCCGCACCGGAGTTCCGGTCAGCGGCTTGCGGATGGACGCCGGTTTCGATAGCCTCTGGGAAGGGGAGTTCCCTTGGAAAGAACGCAAATGAGCATTCCTGTCCCCTCCCACCCCATGCGCGTTTCTCCGGAACGGCTGGCTCTTGCGGCGTTCGTGTGCCTGCTTGTCGCCGCAGCGGGGCTGCACCACTTGTGTGCAGCTTGCTCTCTGTGATGAGCGCACAAGGAGTGGCAGTCTCCGCAGGATCCGAACGCCTTCCCGGCGGCATTCCGCCAGACTGTCGCCGAACGCCGGCTGACGCCCGCCGGGGAGCGCGGACTTGGAGCGGACGCTGGTGCTTGATGCCCTCGGCCGGCACGACGTCGCCCGGGCGAGCTGGGCATCACGCGGCAGGGCCGTCGAAGCTGATGGTGCGTCTTCGGTGAACCGCTTCGATCCGAGCCGCGGTCGGTTGGTCCAGGGTCCTGCTCGGTAGCGGCAAAGGGAACCGCACCGGCCGTGGCATCTTGTGATAAACGGAATGCTCCCGGTGGCGGCCGGATCGATACATTGAAGTCACGGGACATGAAGAAGAGTCCTATTCTCATCCCGCAGTCGACCACTGCGATTCCCTTGCCGTCGGTGTCGGTTCTCATCCCGGTTCGGAACGATGAGGCGACCATCGGGGCGGCGGTCGACTCGGTGTTGTCTCAGGACTACAAGGGTTCGGTAGAGGTCATCGTCGCCGACGGATCCGACACTGCGGCCACGTCCGATCTGGTTCGGCGGCTGTACCCGACGGTGAGACTGGTTTCCAATCCTGAACAGATCATCACGTTCGGAATCCAAGCAGCGTACAAGGAGGCAACCGGAGAGATCCTCGTGCGGTGCGACGCCCATACGGTGTTCCCACCCGGATATTTGAGTCGCGTGGTGAGCACGTTGCAAAGGACGGGGGCGGCCAACGTCGGCGGCCGGCAACGGCCGGTCGGCACCACGTTCTTCGGGCGCGCGGTGGCGATGGCGATGACCACTCCCTTGGGGGCTGGCGGCGCCCGCCACCGACTGGGCGGCGCGGAGGGTCCCGTCGACACTGTCTTCCTGGGCGCGTTCCGGCGCGATGTGTTGGAGAAGGTGCGCGGCGTCGACCCTACCCTTGGGGGGGCCGAGGACTACGAACTCAACTGGCGGCTGCGGGCGCGCGGGGAAATGGTGTGGTTCGATCCCGAACTCGTGGTTGACTACCAGCCCCGCGACACCTTGGGGGCTCTCGCTCGGCAATATTTCAATTACGGCCGATGGAAGCAGGTCGTGGCGCGACGACATCCGGCCTCCCTGCTGCCCCGGCATCTCGCCAGCCCGCTGTTGCTGCTGGGATTGATCATCGCGCCGCTCCTGGCCGTGGTCGGCAACATCGTCAGCGTCTTTTGGGCGACAATGACAGTGCCGCTCACGTACGTCCTCACCCTGGTGCTCGGCTCTCTGACGGTCGGCATCCGTCGCCGTTCGTACGCCGCGCTCCTGCTCCCGCTGGTCCTCGCAACCATGCACCTGAGCTGGGGAATCGGTTTCTTTACCCATATTCGGACCAAGAGGGAACTGGTGGCGCGCTGGGGGCTTTTTCGCAGCGTCCCCGCTGTCTTGCCGTCGGTGTCGGTTGTCATCCCGGCTCGGAACGCCGAGGCGACCATCGGGGCGGCGATCGACTCGGTGTTGTTTCAGGACTACAAGGGTTCGGTAGAGGTCATCGTCGCCGACGGATCCGACACCGCGGCCACGTCCGATCTGGTTCGGCGGCTGTACCCGACGGTGAGACTGGTTCCCAATCCGGAACAGACCGCCGGCTTCGGGTTGCGCGCGGCGCACGGGGCGGCAACCGGAGAGATCCTCGTGCGGTGCGACGCCCATACGGTGTTCCCACCCGGATATCTGCGCCGCGTGGTGAGCATATTGCAAAGGACGGGGGCGGCCAACGTCGGCGGCCGGCAACATCCGGTCGGCACCACGTTCTTCGAGTGCGCGGTGGCGATGGCGATGACCACTCCCCTGGGGGCTGGCGGCGCCCGCTACCGACTGGGCGGCGTGGAGGGGCCCGTCGACACCGTCTTCCTGGGCGCGTTCCGGCGTGATGCGTTGGAGGAAGTGGACGGCGTCGACCCTACCTTCGTTCGAAATCAGGACTACGAACTCAACTGGCGGCTGCGGGCGCGCGGGGAAATGGTGTGGTTCGATCCCGAACTCGTGGTTGACTACCAGCCCCGCGGCACCTTGGGGGCTCTCGCTCGGCAATATTTCGATTACGGCCGATGGAAGCGGGTCGTGGCGCGACGACATCCGGCCTCCCTGCTGCCCCGGCATCTCGCCAGCCCGCTGTTGCTGCTGGGATTGATCATCGCGCCGCTCCTGGCCGTGGTCGGCGGCATCGCCAGCGTCTTCTGGGCGATAACGGTAGTGCTGCTCACGTACGGCCTCATCCTGGTGCTCGGCTCTCTGACGGTCGGCATCCGTCGCCGTTCGTACGCCGCGCTCCTGCTCCCGCTGGTCCTCGTAACCATGCACCTGAGCTGGGGAATCGGTTTCTTTCTCTCGGTTCGGGTCGGTTCGACCGAGACCGGGGCCCCTTCGCCTTGACCGGCGGCCAGGACATCGCCATATTGTTCGCAATCCCTCGCATCGGCCTCGTCGCCCCCGGTCTGCTCGTCCAGGGGCTGCTCGCTTGGCTGTTGCCAGAAGGACGGGGCAGCTATGCCGTCTGCCTCGTGTTCGGCACTCTGCTGGGGATGCTCTTCACGCCCGGCGTCCAGTCGGGCGCGCAGTATTTGGTCCTGGCGAGGCAGATAGGGCGTGTCCTCCGCCCTGACGATCTGTCTCGCCGGCGGAGGATTGGCGATCTCGATGATCCACAGCGGCTCGGCCGTCAGTGGAGGTCAAGATGACGAAGATTCTGCTCATCGCCCCGCTGGGATCCGGGGCGTCGGCCACCAACGTGATCGGCGGGCACAGGCTGCTGGCCGGCGACTCGGTTCGTGAATTGGGCCAGCGGGGGTTCGTGCTGGAGGTCCTTGACACGTCAGGCGATGTGACCAACATCTCCCCGTGGAGATTCCAGGTCATTCGCCTTGTGAGGTTCCTACGGGCCATCCAGGGAATCGTGATGAAGATCCGACGCTCCCAGGTCGCGTTCCTCGTCATAGCCCCCCATTCAGCGCTGGTCCTCGCGTCGTCCATCTGGGCGATCTGCAGGATGGCGCACCGGCCTCTGGTGATGAGGCTTTCCGGTGGTGACCTGGGTCTGGTGTATGACGGATACGGCGCCGTGGCCCGCTGGCTGGCCGAGCGGACCTGGATGCGCTGTTCGTTGGTGTACGTCGAGACGCGGCAGTCGTACCGGAACTTCGAACACCGGCCCAATTTTCGCTGGTTTCCCGGCACGAGAAACGTCCAGGTGCCCGCCATGGTCAGGCGCGCGGAGATCAGGAAGCTGATCTTCTTCGGCCGACTGCACATGACCAAGGGGCTGGCCGAGGCACTCAATGCGTGCCGCCACCTGCCCGAGCCGTGTCATCTTCAGGTCTTCGGACCCGGCATGTCCGACACGGATTGGTCCCTGTTCGAGGCCCATCCCAAGGCGACCTATGGCGGCGTGCTGGAGCCGGAGGACGTGCCCCGGGTTCTGAGCGAACACGACTTGCTGCTGTTCCCAAGCTATTACCCAGGGGAGGGCTATCCCGGCGTCATCCTCGAAGCCTTCCAGTGCGGCCTGCCCGTCATCGCCGCAAGGTGGCGCGCCGTTCCGGAGCTTGTCGGGCACGAAGAGAACGGGCTGCTCGTGGAGCCCCGATCCGCTGGCGAGGTGCGGTCCGCCATCAAGCGGTTGCTGGACGACCCCGATCTGTACCGGCGGCTCTGCGATGGCGCCAAACGCCGGGGAGAAGACTTCCGCAGCGCGAAATGGCACGACCGCATGGCTGCGGACCTGCGCGGCCTGTAGCAGACTCCGCGCAGCGGCGACAGACCCGATTCTCCGGGTGAGATCGTGCGGAGGGTGGACGCCATGGTATCAAGCATCGAGTCACGTGATCAGGAATCCGGCTCCGCCTTCGGCCGGTTCTCCACGATCGCGTTCTGGCGCTCGCCGGCGCGTCCGCCTACGCGGGGTGAGGTTCGCCACACTCCGAATCTCCGCACAGGTACACCCGATTGTTGCATAAATCAAAGACCCGTCATTTCCCCGCTTTCGCGGGAATGACAGCCTGAAGAAAACCGTTAGCGTGTGTGGCTTACCCTCACTGGCAGTGAACTTGAGCCACACGCTGTTTCGGTCTGAAAACCCCGTACTTTGTGCAGCGAACGCATGTATGGGTAGAAATGTTATACAACTGTTGCGTACACCACGTGCCGACACGCAGGAATGACGGAGAGATGGTCAGGCTGGCAAAGAAACTCGGGGTGGACGGTCTGGTGATTGCGACGTCGCTCGAAAGCATCCTCGGGCGGGCTGATACCCCAACCGCGAACTGGCCCCGCCCCTGACCCACATGTGTTCAAGGAGACTCATATTTCCTGAAAGCAACACCCAGATAAGGACTCAACGCGTAACCCGTCACTGCCTTGATCCCCTTGAGAACCAGCATCGCAAGGCGTCTTGTCAACAACTTCCGTCCATCGGCGCTATCGACGACGTGTTGATACCAGAGATCAATCTGGTCTCTGGTCGCGCCATCGTACGAGGGGCTAAGAAGTTCGGCACCCCGTCCATCCAGAATTGACACGATCTCCCGCACGGTTCCTCCACGTATACCCTCTCGCAATAGATCCGTCCATGATATGTCCGGTTTTACTCGGTACGAACGCGAAAAGTGGCGGGCAGACCAATGAGCCACACGGTCGGGCAGGTAGTTGATGAACGGCAAGACGGTCGTGTGCGATTCGATGGGAAACCATCGGTGAGGAGTTTCGAAGATGAAGAGCATGCCTCCTTGTCGCAGTCTCGACCAGACGAGGGGGAGGACTGACTGCCTTTCCTCCGGCAACAGATGCTCATATACGCCCGAGAGTACGACGTAATCAAAATCACCACCGATGCCGGCCGGCAGACTGTTCGAATCGGGAGACAGGGCAAACCTGACGCGGTCGGTCACACCGTAGAATTCTGCTCGCTTCCGGGCGACCTCCACACACTCGGATACGAGTTCTACACCCACTATCCGGGTCTGCGGAAACATCCGCGAGAGCACCATGGTCGATGCCCCATGGCCCGAGCCAAAGTCGAGCAGACGGCGCCCGGCGAAGTCTTCTCGATCCAGATAGGTCAGAATGTTCCAACGAATAAAGCTCTCACATGTAGAAGGATCCTCGTCTCTCATGATCTCGTCGCAGAGCCAGGCCGGTCCCTTGACCCGCAGGATGTGCTCAATGAGTTCAAGCGAATAGGCGGTCTCCCATTCCTTCCTGTTAGCGGATACATCTGCCGACACGGAAACCAGGCGCATTCCATTGCGTTCTTCGGAAATCCGTATCGATGATGATGTTTCCGGTCGATTAATCATACCGTCCCGGTACAGGAACACCGCGGACTGCGGTTTACGGAACGCTCTCATCATATCGTCCTGTATCAGAAACCACTCCGGCGGCTCTTGCTTTCATATATGAGCTGCGAGCCGGTCGAATCCAGCACCAACGGGAATGCCGGCGGGTTTCCCATGCGGGAGAGCATGGCCGCCTGCCGTTCTGCCGGCACCAGGAAGAGCAGGAAACCGCAACCGCCGGCGCCAAGCAGTTTCCCGCCCCACGCCCCTGACGCGATCCCTGATTGGTACAGTTCATCGATTTCCGGATTGGCGACGTTGTCAGCAAACGTACGCTTGATCATCCAGTTCTCACTGAGCATCGATCCCATCAACGGCAAGTCGAGCGGACTGTCTTGAAGTGCCGTCATCATGTCGTGGGCAAGACTGCGGATCGTCTCAAGACCGGATTGATTGGCATCCATATTTGATAACTGGCCTGACAACACCGCCTCCGCGTTTCTCGTCTTGCCCGTATACACGAGCAGGGAGTGAGCTTCCAGTGCCGTTCGGTTCTCGGGCGCCAGGGCTATCGGTTCCACTTGCACCGTATCATCTCGATTGAACCGTATCTTCTTCAAGGCGGGGAACGCTACCCCATATTGATCTTGCCATCCAATGGGTTTTTTCAACAGTTCAGTCTCGATAATCACCGATTCTTTTGCCAGCGTATCCGCGCTGCACTCCAAGCCCAAAAAGGTTCGAACTGCGTGCAGCAACCCAACGGTCACGGCGCTGCTTGACCCCAAGCCGGTTCCCCCGGGGACCTCACCGATCATCCCGATCTCCAATCCGGAATGAAGATTGTACCGCGCAAGGACCGTACGCACTATGTCATGCTTCAAGTCTCTCGAAGTCTGAACCGTCTCCGTCCTGGAGTAAGACAAGCATATATTGTCGTCAAAACGATGAGCCATGCTGATATAAAAATGCTTGTTCAGCGCAGCACTGATGACCAGGCCGCCGCGTTCGCGAAAAAAAGCCGGGAAATCCGTTCCGCCTCCCATCAAGCTGGCTTTATAAGGGGTGCGAGTGATGATCATCTTCCCCCTTCCCATCGAGAAAACATGTCGACGGCGGCGTGAATCAACGCTTCATGGGTGAGTTCGGCGTGGCCGTAGATCTCGGTCGGCGTATGGAAGGAAAGTGTGGATTGTAGCTGGTGCAAGTGGTTGTCGGCCGAGAATGCCGAGAACGTCACCAGGTCCATCCCGATCTCGAGAGCAGCTCGGGCGGCATCCACGACGTTCGTCGACATTCCAGAGCTTGACACCGCCATCAGAACGTCCCGTTCACGGGCGAGGGCCAGCAAGGGACGTTTGAAGACCTGCTCATACCCATAGTCGTTCGACATACAGGTCATCAGCGAAGGATCGTTGAACGTCAGAGATCTGACCCCGCAGTTGTTGAGCAAATCCTGAGACAGGTGCGAAACCAGCGCCGCACTGCCGCCGTTGCCAATCCAGAAAACCGAACGGTCGTGAGCGATCTGTCTCGACCAGATCTGTAGCAGGGTTTGCAGACCCTGGTCCAGTGATACGGGATCTCCCTGGTATCGGCACGTTGATTCGTCAAGTAACTTGGCGAGGCTCCGCAGCCAGGATAGAGCTTCTTTTCCAGGATGGCTCATAGAATGATCTCCCCGGTTTCGACCTTGTGTCTCACAAGGTTCAAGTCTCTTTTCGTTTCTCTATCGTCATGAAACCCGTCAATATGCCGGACGACGGCGCGTCCACGCAACGCGGCAATCCATCACGCGCCATATCACGATCTTCAGGGTTGAGAATTGATCGGAGAACCCCTGGTTTTCAGGCAAGTATTCCGGCATTGGCGAGACGTGACTTCGGTTTCGTTGCTTTCTCCTCGGTCAGGTGCTTGACGAAATGACGGCTGTCGAAGGCAAGGGCTTCACTCATGGACAAAAATTCTACAGCACTCCCGCACCGGAGGCAATCAGCGGCCGGGCGCCCTGCCTGGCGCGGACCGGGCAGCGGCCTCGCCCCTGACCGTACGGATGGGAAACTCCGCTTTCCAGATTTCGCCTTTGCCGGGGGTGTACTGCCCGGTTCTGACGCTGGCAATGGGATAATCGGGCAGCCGACGCTCCACCATGCATCTGTCGCCAAAGACCAGAGCCGGCATTGAGCCGTCGTCGTTGTAGTGGAAATCCAGATTGTCGAAGCCGTACTTCAGGCGGTGGGCCGGCAAGTCCTCCACGTCTTCCGGGACGACGTGCAGAAAGAAATGCGCCTGTGTATCCGGCGCGCCGCACGGTGACTTGAGATAGGTCAACGTGTTCTCGCCAAGGTAGAGGTCGAAGTCGGAGCGGGCCGCCGGTTCGCCGGACGTGATGGATTCATACGCCGCCAGGTAGTAGGGGCGTAGAGAGGGGAGAGGCTCGAAAGCCTTTCGCGCCGCACAGACCTCCTGGTTCTGCTTCAGAGATTCGAGCAGGGCTTCCGCTGCCCACCGGTGGCCGGTGGCGTTCCAGTGAAAGTCGTGGGCGAAGTTCGCGTCCTGGAGACGCCCGCCTTGTCGGACGATGTAATTGTGCTGGTCGATCACGGGAATCCCCCGTGCCGCGGCCATGGCGTTCATGCGCTCGAACAGCGGGAGATTGTCTCCTCTGCCCATCAAGTGAACGGCCAGGATGGCCAGAGAGACACCGTCGCGCTCGGCGCGCGCCTTGAACTGATCCAGCGCGAAGGCCGTGAACTCCAGGGCTTCCTCAAAGACGGGCGGCAGGTTCTTTTTCGCGAACATCGGGCGGATGTTCCCCCGCGTCGTCGGTCGCCATCCATCAAGCAACGATGCGTAGCTTGGACGCCGGCTCAGGAACTCTGCCCATGCGATGAGTTGCGGATCCTGACGCTCGGCATCGGGCGGAAACATGACGCTCATCTTGGTGTCCAGCCAACTGGCGGCCCAAGACTCCTCGGTTACGTCGGCCCATAGCGCATGGAGCCAAGACTTCGGCAAAGGGGGCAGGCGTGGCAACGTGTTCTCCCACCAACCAGGGTCCGGCGGGCGGCGTCTAAAAGTTCCGTCCGGCTCTCTTGCGACGGTAAGGTACGCATCCCGATCCGGGTCCCGTCCCGAAATCAGCGCGCTCAGAGGTGGCGAATTGTCCATGAAGTCGTTTGGGACGAAGACGAGCACGAGCAGATCGGGACGGAGACGCCGAGCGAATTGGTCGTAGAACGGCAGTTGGTTGATTTGCCCGGTGTTGGTCCGACCAAATGCCGAGGTCGTCACGTTCAAGTTGGGCAGCTCGCGGGCGGCCAACTCCTCCAGCCGGACGTGGAACTTGTCGGCGATGGGCACCTCTCTCGCCTCCACAAAGGAATCGCCGATCATGGCGATATGGCAGCTTGCGGCGGCGCGCTCGGAACTCGGGGGTTCGCGGTCGGGAAACCCCAGACTGTTCGTGCGAGAGATGGTCCAGAAGTCAAGGCCGTTCGTATGGCGCACCTCCGCGTTGGGTAGAAATATCCCCCCAACAGTTGAAGACTAGGTGCGGGGATGGTCGTTCTCCACGAAAGGCACGGTCAGCCGGAAGTACGCTTCACCGACGACGCTAATCAGCGCCAAGCCCGCCATGAGAAACAGCACGTTCCAGCCGACCAGCCGTAGCGCGCGGTGAGTTTTTCCGTGGGGAGGGGCATCCTTCGCTCTCTACGGTTTCTGCTGTAGACGGCGGCTTTGTTGCAGGGTGGAGATGATGAAGGGGATTAGAATTAGGGCGATGACGCTGTAGTAGGTCGTATTGGCCCAGGCCGCGCCCTCGGCGCCGTGCAGCGGAACCAGCCATACGATGACGGCGACGAAAACCGCCAAACCGCCCATTTCTGCCGCCAGCAACGGCCAGACGCGCCCAACCGCTGCCGGCAGTACGGTAAGCGCGGAAATGCTGTTCACGGTGAAGGCACCGAAAATCATAATCAGCAGGAGGGGGGCGACGCCTGAGAACTCCTCTCCCAGGAGGAACGAGGCGATGGGTTGATGGAAGATGGCAAGCAGCCCGAATAGCGCGACCGCCGACGCGAACGACACCAGGCCGAACCGCAGCGAGGTGCGGCGCAGCGCCCCGCCCTGGCCCGAGTACCATTGCTTGCTGTATTGGACCTGCACGCCATCCTTTAGTGGTTGAAACGGATAGTGTCCGGTTTCGGTAATCTGCCTCGCCGCCCGGTACAGTCCGACGTCCGCGGCGCCGGTAAATTGCGCCACCAGGAGAGTGTCCACGTGATAGGCCAATGCCGAGAGGGTGGACCTCCCGAATACGCCGGTCTGGAAGCGCACCACGTCAGGCGGGACTTTGAGCGATAACGAACTCAGGAAACCAGGTATCCCCGCCCGTGGCGCCGATACTGTCGCGGCAACGAGCATCCCGGTCCCGCTCACCGCGACACCGGCAATATGCGCCACGACCACCTCGAACAGCCCGCCCCCCTTCACCCATACTATTCCGAGCAGGGCGATCCGGGTCAGAACGCCCGCCAGACTGATGACCAACCCCAGGGATACCCGGTCGGACAACCGCAGGACCGCCAGGCTTTCGGTCCGAGTAGCCAGGAAGATGCCCACAACGCCGTACATGAGCACTATGTCCCGGTGGGCGTTCTCAATCCCCAACAGGCTGCCTGCCATGAGGGCAAGGACGGCAATAACGGCGTAGGCGATGAGCGACAGCCCCAGTGACGTGGCCATGGTGAAACGCAGTATGCGGGACGCCTCGTGCGGCCTTTCCTCTGCCACGGCCCGCGTGACGAACGTTGTAACGGCTTCACCGCCAGGTACGGTCAAGAGACCGTGGATGAGCGCGGCGACGGCGATGATGACGGCCAGGATGCCGAAGCCTTCCGGTCCAAGTATTCGGGCGGAGAGGGTCAACTGGGCCAGTCCGCCCAAGAGTTGGACCGCCGTAATGGCGCCCATCTGAAGGGTCTGCCGCGCTGCGCGCCGGTCCGAGGCCGGAAGCAACTGGGCGATTAGAGGATGATTCAAGCTCCACTACTCCAGAGTCATTCCAGCAGGCCGACCACGCAGGGGCTTGCGCGCGCCGCCGCGCACTGGATCCCTGCCATCTACGGCCGCCGGTAAATCGCATATACGGAAGCCGCAAGGTAGTCGCGCAAGAAAGGGACGCGCAACAACAGGTTGGAAAGTCGCCAGAGCGCAGGCCAGCGTTTCAACTGTGGGTTCACAATCAACCGTTCCGTTCTCCACCCTATTTCTTCGACGTAGCGAAGAAACTCCGAAAACTTCATTTTGTTCAATCCTTCCCGCGTATCTTCGAACGACTCGGCCTCATCCGCTACAGGTCGCCAGAACTCGCGCCTGAGACGCATCAGCGCGTCTTCCGAAAACAGGACTCCCATCCACGGTATGCGGAATCTGAAAAACCGGTTCATGTGGACCCCGAACGGTGAATGAAACAGCGGGCCAAATGCTAGAATTATCACTCCCCCACCTCCCCCCACGACGCTTGACTTGAGGACGCCGTCTATACGGCGGAGGTGATCGCCAGGGCGTTCCACGTGCTCAAGCATCTCGTGAGAAAGGACGATGTCATACGCCTTCTCGTTCGGTAGATCATGAACATTCATGCACTCGAATGTGACGTTGTCCTGCAACTGCCTCTTCCGGGCACAGCGCTTGGCGATTTCGATGTAATACGCGTCTTTATCAAGACCCGTCACGTGTCGGCACCCGCGCTGCGCCAGCGCCAAGGACATCTCCCCCATGCCGCACCCGACCTCCAGGTAGCGCATAGCCGGATCAATGGGAATTTCGTTGTCCAGGCGGCGATTCCATTTTTCGAAGCGAGCCGCCGCAGATTCGATGCTCAGATTACGCTCAAGCTGACGAAGTTCCTCCGCTTCGGGGTGCCTGTCATGCGCGAATAGCCGAAGCAGCCTGTAATCAATCGTCTTACCAAACATCTGGCTCTCCTCCCGTGAGGTAGTTTTGTACTTTGTGTATTGTGTATAGTAGCACTCTCAGGATGGCGCTATTTGTTCCACCCCACGTGCCGGTCCGAGACCGGACGCAACTGAGACAGCACCTTGCTCATTTGCGGGCCAGGCCCCGCAGCTCCTCAGCCAACCGGTCGAAATGGCGCCCGCTGCGGAAGAACTCGCCGCGCTGCCCGGCCCCGGCGCAAAGCCGCCGGTACAGAGCCGGGTCGTCAATCAGCTGCTGGATTGCCGCCTTCAACTCCGGGACGGAGCGAGGTTCCACCAGCAGCCCACTCTTTTCGTGTTCCACCTGTTCGGGGACTCCGCCTATCGAGGTGGCTATAACCGGCACGCCGCACTGGAAGGCTTCTATGATGACTCCCGGAGTGCCCTCGCTTCTCATGTAGCTGAGGAAGAGCAGCAGGTCGTGTTCGGCGAGGACGCGGGGCACCTCCTCCGGCTCCAGCACCCCGCCGTAGGTCGCCCTGGGGTGGCCGTCGAACAGGGAAAAGTCGGTGTTGGGCATACGGGGGCCAAACACTCGGAGATGGCAGTCCTCGGGCAGGGAACGGCAGGCCGCCAGGGCCTCGGCCAGCCCCTTTTCCTTCCTGAGTTGGCCCATGAATATCAGCTTGCGGACATGATCCCGGTCTTGTCTGATTTCCGCGGGGATGATGTCCCTGGTGTTGGCCAGCCAGCGGAAGTTGTCCTTGCTGCTGAACGCCCGGAGCGTCTGCCGTTCCTCATACACCAGCGCGGCACGGAGACACGTCCGGTCCATCAGCCAGCGGCGAGCCGGCCCATAACGATGGTAGGTGAAGTAGAGGCTGTCCCCAAAGAACCGTAGCGCCAGGGGGCGGCGCAGCACCCGGCACAGGAGGGCCCAGATGGTGGACGCCGCCAACAGTGCAGAATAGGCCGACATGTGAAGGAATACCAGGTCGGAGCGTCGGGCCCTCCACAGGATTGTCCAGACCACCCGCGCGAAGGTGAGAAACTCGTAACTCAGAATTTTCCAAAGGGGCAGATTGGGCCGCGGCCTGGCCGTGTTGATGACGTCAAGGTCGAAGCCTCGCCGGTCCAACTCTCGGACTGCTTCCGCAAACGTCACCCTGGCCCCGCCAATGGGTTCTCCAAGGGACGCCGACTTGGCGGGCAGCGGGCCCATGAGCAGCAGCCTGAACCTTCCCTTTTTCGCCTCTTTCAGGCTCAACCGCCTTCCTCCAGGCTCTGCTCCCTTTCTCTGCGCACCCTCGTGCGTCCGTCCAGGAATTCGAGGCCGCCGGCGTAATTGACCGTGTGCGTACCCCGGTTGCCGGGCAGCCCGGAGGCGTCAATGCGTCCGATGGGGGTTTCGGCATAGGCGCGCTCGTTCAGCGCATCCACCCGGTTGAGGACTACCGCGCGTCCGTAGCCTCTGCTGCAATCCTGCCCCGGGCGAATCAGGTGGCCGTCGCGGAAAAACAGCCGGCCGGCCGGCCGGGCCCGGCGGCGGTCAGACACCACCGGATTGGCCGGGTGGGGCCGCCACGCACCGTCCAGGGCGTCCGCCACATAGATGTGCAGCTCGTCATTGATCTGCGTCTTCACCTCGCTCACCGTGCCGAACAGCCACAGTTTTCCATCCTGCCGGTGCAGAGTCGGGTCGCCCATGCTCACGCCGTCCAGCAGCGTCCGTTCCCGGCTCCAATCGTCGGGGAAGCGGCGGCAGCGCCACAGGTCAATCCGATTCTTGGCCCAGGTTTCGGGAATCATGTAGAACTGGCCCTGATGCTCGAAGACAAACGGGTAGGAGAGATGGTATGGACACTCCAACGCGGTGGTGACTTCACCCAGGTCGACGTCGGCGGACACCGGGGCGCACGATATGACGGCTTTCTTTGACGCGAAAGAATAATCTTCGAAGAACACCCAAACCTTGCCGTCGACAACTATGGGAATGGGGTCGGCCCAGAAACGACCGGGCGGAGCATGATGCACTTTCATCTGCACCGCGGGCGCCTCTCCGGTCATTACGGAATCGACCAGGTGACGGCCGGCGTTCACGACCAAGAACCACTTCTTGTCACCGAAAAGGTGACTGTACGTATTCTTGATCGGCCGGGGTACATAGCGGATCAGGTGATGCAGAATGTCCATTTTGCTCCTGTTTACCGAACGTGCCGGGAATACAAGGCGTCGAACCTTCGCCGGGCTTCATCATAAATCACATAATTCGCCCGTTGAGCGGCTCTGACCGCTTTCCTCTCGCGGAGGCTGAAATCGTCCGGAACCTCTTGTTGACGTTGATATGGTATTTCGGAAGGCTTACCTGCCGCAGCTCGCATGCGCACGGCATGTAGGTGGACATTGATATGGTATTTCGGAAGGCTCACACCGAAGATCCCCTCGAAGAGGGCAAGGCTGGCTTCGTATTCTTCCGTTATTCCGACGAAGGCGAACTGTTCCATTGGCAGGCCGTTGGTATAGATCGCATAGATGCGGGACTGTGTGGGCAGCGATGCGTACTGGCTGAGTGTCAGCAGTTTGGCTATGTATCTGTCATACCGCGAGAATGCGGCAGAGCTTAAATCTTTGCGGTAATTCGAGATCGTCCGATCTGTCGGTTCGCGTAAGAAGATGCACAAATCCCTCCGCAAGATGGGGAAGTATTTGGATGCGGTGAAGTGCCCGTGGACAGCGTCGTAGCTCGCAGTCAGATCGCTCGCATGAGAGCGCACCCAAGCGCGACTGCGCCAGCGTCTTGGCCAAGTGTAGACAGGCAGACCGTCAGGCCGGTCATTATTGTAGTCGCTCAGCAGACGCTCTCCAAAGCGATGCTCGAGGGCCAGCCCGAAACTGTTGCCTGCCGTCCTTGGCACATGGACCGAAATAATCATTATGGATATCCCAAATAGCAGTGAACAAGAACACTGCGGAGATGGCAACCCTCGGGCAGTGAGCGGCAGGCCTCAAGGGCCTCCGCCAGTCCTTTGTCCATGCGCAGTCGGGCGGCGAAGATCAGCTTGCGAATTTCGCCGCGGCGTTTCTCCGCCGGGGCCGCAATGTCTCACGTGTTGGGGAGCCACTGGAAGTTGGCCTAGCCGTCGAACTCCCGCAGCGTTTGCCACGTCTCGGCATAGACCAGCGGACAACGCAGAAAAGTCCTGTGGGCCAGCCAGCGAAATAAGGGAACATCTCTGAAGAGCCGGTGCGATTCACCGCCCAAGTACCACAGGGTCAAGTGCCGTCGCGCGACTTTCGACATAGGCCATACACAGATAGTCACGATGATGTACAGGGGTGTGAAGCCAGTGTTGAGAAATACGACCTCGGAGCGGCGAATGTGCTTCAGCCCTTCCCAAATCAGATGCGCCAGCATCATCATGCCCACCGAGATACGCTTTCTCAAGCGGAGTCGGGGGGAAGGGGCAGCGCGAGATGGCGCCCGGTCAAAATTGCTACACCTCTCTCTCTCTTGGTTGCTCATAGGCCGCTGCAAATTGAGGACAGTCAGATTGAACCCCTACCGATCCAGTTGCCGGACCGTTTTGGCAAACAGCGTTCTGGTTCTGTTGATGGCACTGCCGGGGGTTAGATGCTCACCGATGAGCAGTACCTTCACTACCCCCCCCCCCCCCCCCCCCCCAGAATTTTCTGGAATTATTTCAGTCCGCAATCGTCCTCTCCAAGGCTGCCAGGGCGATCCTACGAGCCGGCGGTGTCTGAAGACGCGCTCGAAATACCACGCCGCGCGGGTGAGGAGGAAGTGCCGTGCCATCTGCTTCGTGCGATGGAAGTCGCGCTGGCGCAGCATCAGGGCTACCCGGTGCCACCGGCCGCGGCTGTTTTTGCGCCCGACAACTGCGACCGCCTCTCGGACCAGTTCCTTGAAACGCTCCGGCGGGATGAAGGCGGTGAAGCAGTTTTCCGGGCTCTGATGGTTGTAAAGCGTGATGTCAAAGTCATCGTCCACCACCCCAAGCTCCTTGCACACCTGGAACAGCTCGGAGCCCGGATAGGGAGTGAAGATGCTCAGCATGATGTTATCGGCGTGAATTTTCTTGATGGCCGTCAGGGTGTCTTGCAGCGTCTCTTCCGTTTCCTCCGGGAAACCCACCATAAAGAAGGCGCCGACTTCGATATCCTTCCGCCGGCAGAGGTCCACCGCCGGATACGCCTGTTCGATGGTGTGCCCTTTCTTGACGCTGTGCAGTATCCGGTTGTTTCCCGACTCGATACCGATATTGACCCGCACGCAGCCGGAACGTCGCATCCATTCGGCCGACCGCTCCTTGACGACGCCCACCGTGATCTCGCAGCCCCATTTGAGTCCGGGACACTCGGTTTCGATCAAACTGCACAGTTTCTCGATATAACGGGGGTTGATTCCGAAGGTATCATCGTCGAAGTAGACGTACTGGATGCCTCGCTCCATCAGTAACTTGAGTTCCCGCACCACGTTTTCCGGTGAGCGCCAGCGGGTCCTTTGCGTCCAGATGGCCTTGGACTCGCAGAAGGTGCAAGCGTAAGGGCAGCCGCGAGCCGAGAAGACGTATCCGAAGGCTTCGGCCGGATAGCTCTCGTAGCCCCGAAGCACTCGCGGCGCGGCTTCCGCCGGAAAAGGCAGTTCGTCAAGGTCGGGCATGTTGGCGCGCGATGGCGTGAACACCGTGCGACCGTCCTGACGGTAGGCCAGCCCCGTCACCTCACTCAGCGGCGCGCCGTTTTCCCAGACCTTGAGCAGCTCGACTAGCGTCATCTCCCCTTCGCCCAACACCGCCACGTCGATATCCGGGCAATCCAGCGCAGCCTTGGTGGACAAGGTGGCATGGGGGCCGCCCAGGACGACCAGTGTGTCGGGATTATGTTCCTTGGCGATGCGCGCAATCTTCATCGCAGACGGGAAGTTCTGGGTCTTGGAACTGATGCCAACGACGCCCGGATCGAACTCCGTGATGGCCGACCGTATTTCTGCCCAGATGGGCGCCGACGGGTCTTCCAAGGTACGCAGGTAACGGGCCATTCCTTCTTGAATGCGGGTGACGTTGTCTAGGGCGATCGCTTTTTTCTTCGGGTTGAAATCAGCGTTGTAGGCCTGGACCTCCCAATCCGTCCACTTCAAGACCGCCCCCGAGAGATAGCCAAGGGCCAGGGGGAATTTCACCAGCGAGGCCGTGTCGTGGTAGAGGCGCTTGAAAGGGGGATCGATGATCATCATCCGCTTGCGGGGGGTGGGGGCCGGGGATGCGTCGGATTGCTGCCTTTCCGTAATCCCTTGTATCCGTATCAAAGCGGTCATGTCATATCTCCCAGAGCGGGCCGCCGCTGGTCATTCTGTCTGTCATTCTGAGCGAAGCGCCTGCCCTGAGCCTCGAAGGGAAGAATCCCGGCTTGGGCGGTGAGACCCTTCGCTTCGCTCAGAGTGACAAAAGGGGCAGGGTGACAAAGGGGAATTTCGCAATTTTCTCATTCCCTCGCCAAGAGGGCCAGATTGGTGAGGTTCGACCCGCCGGGCTTCGTCGGTTAGGGCAGCGTGCCCAAGGGCAAGGCGACCAAGTGGACACCTTCCCGGCGCAGACGGCACACAGCAGTTGATATTACATATCACCAAAGGATGGTTGTCAAGATGGTTTCCCGCAGTTCCGCAACCGCAAATCCGGCCCTGCGTTCCTGGAATCGGCGATAGACTCTAAACAAAGAAAGGCCGCATCTAGGATGCCCCGGGGAATCCACCGCCTGACGTAGCGGCGGCCTCCCCGGGAGATAGTAGTCAGCGGCCGGCGCAGGCCGGTTCCTCCTCCCGCTCAGCGTTCAGCGCCCACTCGAAGAGTTTGACCGATCCGACATGCGAGCGTTCATTGGAATTTCCTCTCTGTTGCCATGGCAGAACTTGGGTCGCGCTGACACTTTTCCCGCGGGTGAACCGAACGCCGGGCAGGCCCTTCGGGTTTTTCTTTGTGGAGTCGAGCGGCAGGGGAGGCCCAGCGGTCAATAGGCTCAGGAGTCGGCCAGCGCGAGCATCCGGCGGAATTTGTGGTCCCGGTTTTCCAAGAGGATTTCCGGTGACAGGCGAGTCAGGTGACTGAGATGGGTCTGGAGGGTGGTCGTCAGCGATTGACTGGTGGCTGCAACGTCGCGATGTGCGCCGCCGAGTGGTTCGGGTACGACGTCGTCAATGACCCCTGCGTTGAGCAGTTCGGCGGCCGTCATTTTGAGCGCGGCGGCCGCTTCTTGCGTCTTGGCGGGATTTTCCCAAAGAATCGCCGCGCACCCTTCCGGAGAAATAACCGAGTAAATCGAATGTTCCAGCATCACGACGCGGTCGGCGACCCCTAACGCCAAGGCTCCGCCGCTTCCGCCTTCTCCGGTGATGATCGCGACAATGGGGACCCTGAGCCGAGCCATCACGAACAAGTTTCTGGCAATGGCTTCGGCTTGACCCCGCTCCTCGGCGCCCACGCCCGGATAGGCGCCCGGCGTATCGATGAAGGTCACGATCGGACGGTTGAATTTTTCGGCCAGTTGCATCAGCCGTCGCGCTTTTCGATAGCCTTCCGGATTGGGCATCCCGAAATTGCGTTTCACTCGATCCTTGAACCCCTGGCCTTTTTCGTGACCGATGACGCAAATGGAGTGATCCTGAAACGTGGCGAATCCCCCGACAATGGCTTTGTCGTCGCCAAACGTTCGGTCGCCGTGGAGTTCCAGAAAGTTCTGACACGTGTGATCGAGATAGTGCAGCATGGAGGGGCGCTGCGGATGACGGGCAATTTGAACCCGTTGCCAGGGCGTCAGGGCTCCAAACAGGTCCCGCTCGTGTTTTGCCACCCGCGTTTGGAGGAGGCGGATCAGCCGCGCCACGGATTGTTTCTTCGAACTCGATTTCGTCAGTTTTTCAATGCGCTCCTCAAGGGCTCTGAGCGGCTCTTCGAATTCCAGAAAATCACGCATGGCAGACGAGGGGCGTGAGCACGTTAATAAAACGTGACGGTGGCGTTCCCAAGAATTTGTTCCACGTCGTACACCAGGTTCGAACTGGGCAAGACGGTGACGTTCGGCAAAGGGGCACTTTCAACCTGCACGCGGGATTCGAGGTGGAACTGAAACGCCACCGGGGTCGGTCCCGGGTGACGGTGCAACGCTTCTTGCAGCTTGGGCAGATTGTTCCAGGCATCAGGGGCTTCCATGAGGCGAATCATCACCCGTTTGACGGTTTTTGTTTGTAAGTCTTGCAGCGGCTCCAACTTAGTGGCTTTGATCCGGGATCCGCTGTCCATGTGATCCACCGTGCCCGTCACGTGGACGACGGTATCAGCCACGAGAAACGTCGAACAACTCTGATGGAGTTCCGGAAACACGATGATTTCCACCAGTCCCTGAAGGTCTTCTAATTGAACGTAAGCCATCCGATTGCCTTTTTTCGTGGTTGTGGCTCTGACGTGGCTGATGACCCCGCACACTTTCACTTCTCTGCCTTCCGCCGCGTCATGGACGGTCAACGTGGTGTGCGTGGACAGTAAGCGAACGGCTTCAGCGTGTTGGGCCAGCGGATGGGCCGTGATATAGAATCCGGTCAGTTCTCGTTCAAATTGGAGCATGAGAGCTTGTTGCCATTCGTCAATGGCGGGGAGCGGTCGCGCCAACGCTTCCCCCTCCGAGGACGCGGGTCCTTCGTCACCGGCGTCGAATAAGGACGTCTGGCCCAACGCGCGCGCTTGTTGGATCGCATTGGCTTCATCGAGCGCGCGTTCCATGATCGCCATGAGTTGCGCCCGCTTCGCGCCCATGGAGTCAAACGCGCCGACCTTGAGCAACCCTTCCAGGACGCGCTTGTTGACTTTTTGCAAATCGATGCGGCAGCAAAAATCCATGAACGACGAGAAGGGACGGCCTTCTTCTCGACGGGCAATGATGGATTCAATCGCGCTGCCGCCGACGTTCTTGATGGCCGCCAACCCGAAGCGAATACCGTCCTCCACGACCGTAAAGTTTTTCTGGCTCTCGTTCACGTCCGGCGGAAGGATGCGGATGCCCAGTTCCCGACATTCGCTGAAATAGCCCACCATCTTATCGGTGTTCCCCGTTTCGCTGGTGAGTAACGCGGCCATGAACGCCGTGGGATGATGGGCTTTCAAATAGGCGGTCTGAAACGTGACGAGGGCATAGGCCGCGGAATGGGATTTATTAAAGCCGTAGCCGGCAAAATAGGCCATCTGATCAAAGATTTTTTCTGCTTTCCGGCTCGTGAATCCATTGGTGGTCGCCCCCTCGATGAACCGCTCCTTTTGCTTGGCCATCTCCTCGTGTTTTTTCTTCCCCATGGCTCTGCGCAGCAAATCCGCTTGGCCCAAACTGAATCCGGCCATGCGATTGGCAATGGCCATGACTTGCTCCTGGTAGACGATCACCCCGTAGGTTTCTTTGAGAATCGGTTCCAGCTCCGGCGGGTCGTAGACGATCTTGGAAGGATCACGTTTGCGTGCAATGAAGTCATCCACCATTCCGCTTTCCAACGGGCCCGGACGATAGAGGGCGAGAATCGCGATCAGATCTTCAAAGCATTCGGGTTTGATGCGCAGCAGCAGACTCCGCATGCCGGAACTTTCCAGTTGGAAGATTCCCGTGGTTTTGCCCGAGGCCAGCAGCGCATAGGTCGTGGGATCATTCAGCGACAGGCGTTCGACGTCGAGCCGTTCCTGCGGCGCGCGACCGTGGTTGACGATGCCGACGGCACGATGAATCGTGGTGAGCGTTTTCAGCCCCAGAAAATCAAACTTCACCAAGCCCACTTTTTCGATGTCCGTCATCGAATATTGCGTGACGATTTCGTCGTTGGCCGTTTTATACAACGGCACGTGTTCGATCAGGGGTTGCTGTGAAATCACCACGCCCGCGGCGTGCGTTGAGGCGTGTCGCGCTAATCCTTCCAGGGCTTGCGCGGTCGTCAGCAACTCCTGCATCCGTGCGTCCGTGTCCGCCAACTCCTGGAGTTTCGGCTCCTGAGCCAACGCGTCCTTGAGGGTGATGTTGAGTTGAGGCGGAACGAGTTTGGCGACGCGATCCACTTCGGCGTAGGGAACGTTCATCACTCGCCCCACGTCGCGTATGGCGGCTTTCGCGCCCAACGTTCCGAAGGTGATGATCTGGCAGACGTGGTCTTCCCCGTATTTCTCGATCACGTAGTTGATCACTTCTCCTCGTCGGTCCATGCAGAAGTCCATGTCAATATCCGGCATGGTGACCCGTTCGGGATTGAGAAACCGTTCAAACAGCAGGTTGTACGCGAGCGGATCCAAATCCGTGATCGACAGCGCGTACGCGATCAGACTGCCGGCTGCCGAGCCTCGTCCCGGGCCGACGGGGATGCCGCGTGAGCGGGCAAATTTGATGATGTCCCACACGATCAGGAAGTACCCGGCGTAGCCCATGTGCGTCAGCACGGCTAATTCTTCCTGAAGGCGAAGCTGGTACGCTTCGATCGGAACGCTGGACGGGCGAGACGCCAGTCTCTGGGCCAGCCCCTCCTTGGCGATTGTTTCAAGGTAGCGTTCCCGCGTGAATCCCTCGGGTACCTGGTAGTGGGGGAGATAGGAGGTCTCAAAGCTCAGGTTGATATTGCACTGTTCTGCAATGCGACAGGTGTTCCTCGCGGCTTCCGGGAGTTCTGAAAATTCAGCGACCATCTCTGCCGTGGACTTCACGTACAGTTGATCCGTGTCGAACTTCATGCGGTTGGCGTCCTGTAACGTCTTGCCGGTTTGCAGGCAGAGCATGATTTCATGTGGGCGGGCGTCTTCTTTGTTCAGGTAGTGACAGTCATTCGTCCCGGCTAACGGAATGCCGAGTTTCTTATGAATGTCCACGAGACCGCGGTTGGCGATTCGTTGGTGCTCCAGCCCATTCGCCTGGACTTCGAGATAATAGGAATCGTGCCCGAAGATTTCGCGGTATTCGCCGGCCGTTCGCGTGGCCGCTTCCATGTCCTGCTGCCCAATCAGATAGGGCACTTCGCCGCTCAAGCAGCCGGATAAGGCAATAAGTCCCTCGTGATGGTCTTGCAACAATTCCTTATCCATTCGGGGTTTGTAATAGAACCCTTCGAGATACGCCTTGCTCGACAGTCTGATCAGATTCTGATAGCCCTTGAGGTTCGTGGCCAGGAGGATCAAGTGATAGTAATCGTTGTGGGCGAGGAGTCCTTCACGTTGTCGCCGACTGCCGGGCGCGAGATAGGCTTCGCACCCGATGATGGGTTTGACGCCGTGGGCCTTGGCTTTCTCGTAGAAGTCAATGGCCCCGAAGAGATTGCCGTGATCGGTAATGGCCACGGCCGGCTGGTCAAACTGCCGGATTTGCGTGAGGAGCGGATTCAGTTGATTCGCGCCGTCCAGCAGGCTGTACTGAGTGTGGACGTGCAAGTGAACAAACGACACGGAGGCTTTTCCTTTATTTCAAATCTGCGCGGATGAGGAGATTCGGGAGACGTTCTGCTTCGGTTTTACTTCTTTTTTCCCAGGCTGAGTTCGTAGAGCAACGCCTTCCACCCTTGCTCCTCCGTAATGAATCCTTTGGGCTGGACCACGGGCAGCATTCCGGTTCCAGGCACGCGACCGGATTGGCCCATGCTGCCGTTCTTCAGGACCCACATCAGTTCACCGGGGGTACGTAATCTATGGAATTTTGGATTCGTGAAGTTACGCGGCTGGATGGGGAGAATGGTCGCGGCCGAGCCGTTTCCTTTCCCTTCCGGTCCGTGGCAACTGACGCATCCGCCCATTCCCAGAAAAATCTGTTTGCCTTCCGCCAGAACGTCGGGGGTCGGCTCAAACGGTGGCTTGACCTTTTTCGCCTTGGCGAGTTCGCCCGCGGGAACTCGGGGGATGGTGATGTCGTATTCTCCGCCGGCTTGCCCATATCCGGCTGGATTGACGGCCCAGACCGACGCCACGGACCCCAAGAATAACCCCGTAACCATTGCCACACGTGACAAATTTCTTCTCACGGCACTTCTCCTTTTTCAGAGATGGATTTGTAATAACGGTGACGGCAAACGCGCATGGACGTTGAGCAGGTTGCACTCTACCATTCAGGCAGAATCGTCGGCAATCACATCGGCCATCAACAATGAGACGTCTCTCCTTCAACAACGGGAGGTGGAGATGGTTTTGTGCTACAATGCGGCCTCATCAATGAACTGACTGGTCTGAAGCGTCCTGCACGATGCCTATGGCCAGCACACTCCGTGGGAGGGGCCATGCCGTTTGATGAACGGGCCAAGACGCGTTATTGCTCGGGTATGCGTCGGCGGATCGTCGAATTGAAGGCGAAGGCCGAAAGCAGCCTGGACGTGGCCATCGACACGATGATGCTGGAACGCGCCGAGAGTTTTCTTCAGGTTGAAAAAGGGCTCATGGAGATTGAGCGGATGGTTGATCTCATTGAGGAAGAATTGCTTGACGTTCAGGAACTCACTCATGCCCAGCGATTAGAAGCCCGGTTGGAATTTATTGAGGATCGATTTGAAGATTTTGATAGTGAAATCTACCAGCGCCCGAAACGACGACGGCGAACAATCAATCTGTTTAACTTCTTTCAACGCGCGACGGGTGGCGGCGGCGACTTCCCGGCACCCCAAGGAACGATTCATTCTCATGATGAAGCGTACAACGCTTTGGGTTTGGAATTCGGTTCATCCATGGCCGCCGTTACCCGGGCCTTTCGCCAGCGCGCCAAAAAACTTCATCCGGATATTAACAATGGGGACCGGAGTGCCGAGCCCGAGTTGCGTCGCATCATTGAGGCCTATCAATACCTCCGCGCCGACTCCAGCATTGCCCGCACCGACGCTGATGGCCCGGAACATCGGAAGCATCCGCATTCTTGAGACGGCGGGACCATCGGAAATGCCCCTTGCACGGCCTTGTCTCCAAGGCTGGAGAGGAGTCTAAAGGAGTGTTTCTACCGTTTCCGGCGGACGGGCCAGAATCACGGTTTCGCCTTTTTCAACCAACGGGCGTTGTAGAAGGTCGGGATGTTTGACGATGAGCCCGATCAATTCGTCTTCAGACTTGTCGGCGTTGGACAAGTCCAAGGTTTGATATATCTCTTCCTTGGTGCGCATCACGTCTTTGGCCGTCAGGCCGGCTTTCTTGAGTAAAGCTTTGAGTTTTGTTTCGGTCAACGGCGTCTCGTAATAATTGACGGCCGAAAAGGGCTGGCCGCTCTCCTTGACCAGCTTGATGACCTTTCGACACGTCGAACACGTTGGCTTTTGATAGATGGTCACGTGGGCCATGATTTGCTCCTTGTCCAGAAACATCCACGGTTTCTTGACGATGTTTTTTGTGCGTGTTACAAGCTGAAGGGGACGGCATCGTTCTCATCCATCGCGTGCAAAGCAACGAGAAAACGGTTATGGCGCCCCCACTCGCTCCAGACGCGACTCAATTTGAAGTGGCCGCGGATTCCCATCGAACGTTGAAAGACCTTCGGGTCCGCAAGCCCGGCCAACCCGTTTGCGTGGTCGGGCACGGTGACGACCGCAAGGGCAAAGAAGGTGTCTTTCAACATTTCAACGTCCGGTTGGCGGTCGTGAAGTTTCCCGATGGAAAAACCCTGGGCTATGATCCGCTTGATCTGTTGCTGCCGTGCGAGATTCATGAAGATGGAGAAGCGTTTTTTGAGATCCGTCAATGTGCGCTGTGCCATCAGACGTTTCCGTTAACGTCGGATGAATTTCGCGCGGAGCACGAACGGACCGAGTGTCATGAGTGCCATCCGTGATCCGCCGGATGGTGGTCATCCGTCTCCCCATTTGAGTGTATTCCGTAAGACGTCGTAATGAGTCCGGTCGGGGAAGCGGACCAGGCGGGTTCGATGGGGTGAGGCGCTGATGGTAACGATATTGTCATGCTCCATGGGAATCCCGGTTTGGCCGTCAAACGTCACGGTGCCGCCCTCCCTGCTGGTCAGTTGAATTTCCAGGACCACTTGGCTTGGGACAAGAAGGGGCCGATGGGTCAGCGTGTGCGGACTGATTGGCGTGAGCACCAACGTTTCCAAAGCCGGATCGACAATCGGACCACCCGCGGACATTGAATACGCGGTGGACCCGGTCGGGGAGGAGATAATCAGGCCGTCTCCCCGAAGACTCGTCACGAATCGTTTATCCACCTGAATGTTGGTGTTGATCATCCGCCCCAAGGTGCCTTTGCTGATCACCACGTCGTTCAGCGCCGTTCCTTCATGGCGTTCGCCGGCGTGATGCCGGAGATGGGCCTGGAGTCGGAGTCGGCCGTCCAAATAGAATTCTTGGGCAAACACTTTTTCCAGGGAGTCGTACATCTTGTCCAGCGTTGTTTCCGTCAGAAACCCGAGGCTGCCTAGATTGACCCCTAAGATCGGGACGGATCGTTTTTCGACCAGTCGGGCTGCCCGTAACATCGTCCCGTCCCCGCCAAGGACGAGGACGAGTTCCGTCTGAGCGGCAATGTGGTCATCAATCGCTTGCAGGCCTTCAGGAGAATCTTTTTTGGAACATGAACCAACGAGGACCGTTTTCTGTTTCTTACGGAGCCAGTCAGTCAACTCCTCAAGGATGGACGTAATCTGGGGAAAGGTTGGCTTGGTTAAAATGCCGATGATCGTCAAGGTCGCCTCATGAATTGACGAAGTTCAACCAAGGCTGATTGCGAAACGGCGTAGACGTTTGGCGATGGGAATGGAAAAAATTGTATCGCCGCCCCCGGCTTGAGTCAATGATGAAACGCGCAGAGATTCACGATCTCTTGCCGACGCGTGAACGCCGGAACGCTTCGTCCGCGTCACGCGGTCCTGCCTTGACAGTCTTCTGATTGGATCGATAGACTACCGTCCACGTGCTTGCGGGATTTGCCTAACGACAATGGAGTCATCTCCCGGTTACCCTGAAGGAGGGGAACATGTTCGAGCGATTCACGGATAGAGGGCGTAAGATCATTATCCTGGCCCGCGAAGAGGCTGAACGCCATCAAAACGACTATCTTGGGACGGAACATCTGGTGCTGGCCATTCTCCGCGAGTCGGACGGCATTGCCCTGATGATTATCAAGAAAATGGGCCTCTCACCCGAGCAGATTCGGTTAGAGGTTGAACGCAATTTACCCGGCGGTGGCACGACCGTGACCTTTGGGGAAATTCCATTCAGCCCTCGCGTGAAAAAAGTGATTGAATACGGCGTCGAAGAGGCGCGGTTGCTCGGACATAATCACATCGGCAGCGAACACCTCCTGTTGGGATTGTTGCGCGAAGAAGAAGGGGTCGGCGGCAAGGTTCTTCGCAGTTTAGGAGGGAATCTGCTCACGGCTCGTCAATTGACCGTGACCTTCCTGCGGAAATCGGGGACGCGGGAGCGTGACAAAAAAAGCAGCACGCCCGCCCTTGAGGAATTTGGAAGAGACCTCACGCAATTGGCACAGGAATCCATGTTGGATCCGGTCATCGGCCGTGGCGATGAAATCGAACGCGTCCTTCAGATTTTGAGCCGTCGCTCAAAAAACAACCCTGCTTTGATCGGCGAATCGGGCGTCGGAAAAACCGCGATTGTCGAAGGGTTGGCCCAGCGAATCGTTTCCATGGACGTCCCTGATAATTTATTGAACCGACGGGTGATTGCCCTGGATCTGGGGTCGCTCGTGGCCGGCACGAAGTACCGCGGGCAATTTGAAGAACGACTCAAGGTGGTGATGAAAGAAATTGCCCAGTCCGGCAACGTGATTCTGTTCATTGATGAGTTGCACACCTTGGTCGGGGCCGGCGCGGCCGAAGGGTCGATTGATGCCGCCAACATGCTCAAGCCGGCGTTGTCTCGCGGCGAAATTCAGTGCATCGGGGCGACGACCCTTGATGAATATCGTAAGTACATTGAAAAAGACGGTGCCTTGAAGCGCCGGTTTCAACCGATTTACGTGAACCCGCCTTCCGTTGAAGAGACCATTAAGATTATTCAGGGATTGCGGGATCGCTATGAAGAGCATCACGGCGTGGAGATCAGCGATGACGCGGTGGTTGAAGCCGTCAAGTTGACGGATCGCTACATCACCGATCGTTTCCTTCCCGATAAGGCGATTGATTTGATTGATGAAACCGGTTCGCGGGCAAAGTTGCAATCCTATGCCCTGCCTCCTGAATTGAAGTCATTGGAACAGGAACTCAAGCGCGTGGCTCGCGACAAGGAAGTCACCATCGGCTTACAGAATTTTGAAGAAGCCGTGAAATATCGTGAAGAAGAAGAGCGCCTTCGCAAACTGTTGGAAGATGCCAAACGTGATTGGAAAAAGAACCAGGAACAGCACAAGCCCGTGATCGGGGCCGAAGAAGTCAGCTTCGTGGTGTCCAAGATCACGGGCATTCCGCTGTTCAAACTCGAAGAAGAAGAATCGGAAAAACTGCTTCACATGGAAGACTTCCTTCACAAACGGATCGTGGGACAGGAAGAAGCGATTTCGGCCGTGTGTCGGGCTATTCGGCGATCGCGGGTCGGACTCAAGGATACCCGCAAACCGATTGGCTCCTTTATTTTCTTAGGTCCGACCGGCGTCGGGAAAACCGAACTGGCGCGTGCCTTGGCGGAATTTTTATTCAACACCGAAGATGCCTTAATCCGAATCGACATGTCCGAGTACCAGGAAAAGTTTACAAGTTCCCGATTGTTTGGAGCGCCTCCGGGCTACGTCGGGTATGAGGAAGGCGGCCAGTTGACCGAGAAGGTGCGGCGTCGTCCCTACTCCGTGGTCTTATTCGATGAAATCGAAAAAGCCCATCCCGATATTTTCAACGTCCTCTTACAGGTTCTGGATGAAGGGATCTTGACGGACAGTCTGGGCCGGAAAGTGGATTTCAAAAACACCCTGCTTGTGATGACGTCCAATTTGGGCACCAAGCTTATTCAAAAGGGCGTGTCCTTGGGATTCCAAAAAACGGAAGAGGTCGACAGCCATGCGCGAATGAAGGCCGACGTCGTGGAAGAATTGAAACGCAACTTCAGCCCGGAATTTTTGAATCGAATCGATGAGTACGTGGTCTTCCATCCCTTGGAAAAAGTGCATCTGTTGAACATCGTTGATATTCTGATTCGGGAGTTGAACGATCGATTGGCTGAACGTGACATTGAATTGGTCATCGGCGAGGACGTGAAGCAATGGTTGATTGATGAAGGATATCAACCGAAATATGGGGCGAGACCCATGCGGCGCACCATACAAAAGCTCCTGGGCGATCCCTTGTCCGAGGAACTCATCAAGGGGCGATTTAAGGAAGCCAGGAAACTGAAAGTCGTGCTGCGGGAGAACGCTCCGATTTTTGTTGAAGAGGAGGCGATGGCGGGCGTATAGCCGTTCGGTGACGCCTCGTGGATCGTCAGACAACGGTTCGTTGCAGATTGTTTTCCTTCCATTCATAAACGACTCTCGTTACGTCACGTGGCGGGAGTCGTTGTTTTTTATGCCGACCTTCCGACGGTGATGAGTCAAAACGGCTTAGGCCCATCCGGTCATCCAGCGGTCTCACGGACCCCGAGTCTTCTGGGTATTGAAACCTCGTGCGATGAAACGGCTGCCGCGGCGTTGTCCCTCCAAGGCCGTGTGTTGTCGAACGTCGTCGCTTCCCAACACGAGGTGCATGGACGGTTCGGCGGCGTGGTCCCGGAACTGGCATCGAGAAAGCACGTTGAGACGATTGAAGAGGTGACGCACGCCGCGCTTGAGCTGGCCGGTCTCGCTTGGGCCGACGTTCAAGTGATCGCGGTCACGCGCGGTCCGGGACTTGCCGGCGCACTGGTCGTCGGGGTCAGTTTCGGCAAAGCCCTTGCGTATGCCTTAGGCGTTCCGTGCATCGGCGTCCATCATTTGGAAGGCCACATCGCGTCTGCGTGGTTGGAAGAACCGGATTTCGTGACGCCCTGTATTGCGCTGGTGGTTTCCGGGGGACATACGCATTTGTACCTCATACACGAACGTGGAGAGTATGAACTGTTGGGCAGGACTCTTGATGATGCCGCGGGGGAAGCCTTTGACAAAGGGGCCAAGATGCTCGGGTTGCCCTACCCGGGTGGCCCGGCATTGGATCGCTTGGCGCAATCCGGCGATCCATCGGTCGTCCGGTTCCCGCGCCCGTATTTGAATCGAGAAGGATTCCACTTCAGTTTCAGCGGACTGAAAACCGCATTGTTGTACTATTTACGGGATCAGCAACGACAAGGAAAGGCTCTGCCTGCTCTCGCGCACGTTGCCGCGGGGTACCAGGAAGCCATTGTGGACGTGCTGGTCGAAAAATCGTTTCGGGCGGTTCGGCGTTGTCACGTATCAGGCCTGGCCGTGGTCGGCGGGGTTTCCGCGAATTCTCGCTTGCGAGCCGTGTTACGATCTCGATCGGAAAAGGAAGGCGTTCGTCTGGCGTTGCCGCGCGTGGATTTTTGCACGGATAACGCCGCAATGATCGCTCTTGCCGGATGGTGGGCCCATCACCGTCAACGGTGGTCGTCGTGGGACGTTGACGCGCAGCCAAGTCTGGGGCTGGAGTCCGTTCCCCCGGGCCAGCGTTCCGGCGTGAGGAATTAAGTCGGTCGGAGAGAGACGGCTCTTCTATGCCACAGGTTCTTGGACATGTGACCGGCTTGAAACCAAATCAGATCACTCGGCTGGAACGGTTGTATCGCCGGCGCGTCCCGGTTGACGCGGTCATTTCTCCCGAGTTGGCCCGTTCCTGTACGGAACTGTCTCATGAAATTCGTCGGCAAATGGGGCTGTTGATTAATCGTCGAGGGATCGTTGAGTCCGTCGTCATCGGGACGGACCGGCAATTGGTGATTCCGCTGCTGGCGCGGAGTCGGTCGGGGTCGCGGTTATTGCGCGGCGTTCGATTCGTCCATACGCACCTTCACAATCAGCCGTTGACCAAAGACGACCTCACTGATCTGGCCATGCTTCGTCTGGATTTAATGGCGGTGCTTGGCGTGGGAGAACGGGGCGAACCGGTTTCTCTCGCGTTAGCCCATCTGCTGCCGCCTAATCCGCAAGGCAAGGCGTATGAAGAATGGGCTCCGCAAAGTTTTCAGACGTTTCAATGCCGGTGCGATCAATTCGTGCTTTCGCTTGAAGCGGAGATTTCCAAAGCCACGCCTGCGCTTCGCCGAACGGACGGCACCCCCAGCGCCTTGCTGGTCAGCGGCCTGGAGGGGAGTCCGGCGGATCAGGAAGAACGACTGCTGGAATGCAGAGAATTAGCGACGTCGCAGGGGATTCAGGTCCTCGGGACCGTGGTGCAACGATTGCGGCACGTCAATCCGAAGTACGTGTTGGGCATGGGGAAGATGACCGAAGTGATTATCCAAGCCCTGCAAAGCGGGGCGGATCTGTTGATGTTTGATCGAGACTTGACCCCGACCCACATTCGTTCGTTGTCCGAGATGACGGACATGAAGGTCATTGATCGCACGCAGTTGATTCTCGACGTGTTCGCCCGACGGGCACATTCCTGTGCGGGGAAAATTCAAGTGGAACTCGCGCAACTCAAATATCTGTTGCCCCGGCTGGCTCAGTCCGGCACGGCGTTTTCCCGTTTAGGCGGCGGCATCGGCGCACGAGGCCCCGGCGAAACCAAGCTGGAGACCGATCTGAGACGGGCCCGCGATCGGATTCATCATCTCGAGCGGGAACTGAAACACGTGGGGGCTCAACGAGAACAGCAACGGACCAAACGGGTTCGCCACGGTATGCCGATTGTCTCGATCGTCGGCTATACGAACGCCGGAAAATCCACTCTGCTGAACGCCTTGACGAATGGTCACGCGTCGGCCAACGATCGGCCGTTCGACACCTTGGATACCGTCAATCGACGACTTCGGCTCCCCTCGGGTCACACCGTGATCCTGACCGACACCGTCGGGTTCATTCGGAATCTTCCTCAAGATTTGCTGGAGGCCTTTCGGACGACGCTGGACGAACTCCGCCAAGCGGATTTGCTGGTGCAGGTCGTGGACGCGACGGCGTGGGACAGGGAGCAACACATGCGCACGGTTGACGCCGTGTTGTGTGACTTGGAGTTGTCGCACGTGCCACGGGTGCTGGTCATGAATAAATGCGATCGATTGCAGCCGGATGACGTGACCATTCTGGCTCGACGTTCCGGGGCACTGTGTGTCTCCGCGGTGTCCCAGGAGACCGTCGAGTCGCTTCGATACGCCATTGCCGACGCCTTGGGCTCAAGACGGCGTTCCACGTTGGCGGCGGAGGCGGCATGGAGGGCGGAATCCTCATCCGTCTTGGTGTCCTGAGGATTTTTCACAGTCAATGAAGGGGCTTTCAGGAGAAGACGCGGTATGTCGCCAATGTCCGCCAAAACTCGTGCCGGTCGGATTCTCAACCGCTTGAGAAAACAGAGCCCGACTGCGTCGGTGGAACTCAGCTATACCACGCCGTTCGAATTGCTGGTGGCGACGATCTTATCGGCCCAATGTACAGATGAACGGGTGAACGGCGTGACGCCGGCTTTGTTCAAGACCTATCCGGGACCCGAGGAATTGGCCGACGCCTCCCCCCCGCGGCTTGAAGCACTCATCAGACCGACGGGATTTTATCGGAGCAAGGCGCAACATCTCGTGAAGTGCAGTCGGGCTTTGGTCGAACGGTTCGGCGGAGAAGTGCCGAGGACCATGGAAGCCTTAACGTCGTTGCCGGGCATTGGGCGCAAAACGGCCAACGTGATCTTAGGCGCCTGTTTGGGCGTACCGTCGATTGTCGTTGATACGCACGTGAAACGGGTCTCACGTCGATTAGCACTCACGCGACACACTGACCCGACCAAAATCGAGTTTGACTTGCAAACCGTCTGGCCCGAACGAGAGTGGACCGAAGGCTCGCAGAGGATTTTGCTCCATGGCCGCTACACGTGCCTGGCTCGGAAACCCAAGTGTGAGGCCTGTGTGATTTATGAAGATTGTCACTGGGAAGGAAAGCGTCTGCGTCCATGTTGAAAAGCATGACCGGGTTTGGAAAACGGGAAGGGACCCATCGAGGGCTGACCATTGTGGCGGAAGTCCGATCGGTGAACCATCGATTTCGGGAGATCGTGACCCGATTGCCCAAAGGGCGGTTTGAATGGGAAGAGGGTCTCAAGGCGCTCGTCGCTCAAACGTGTCGGCGAGGGCGAATCGAAGTGACCGTCACCTGTGCGGGAGGAGAAGAACGCAGGACGCACGTTATCCTTGATCGTCCCGTTGCTCGTCAATATTATCAGGCGCTCAAAACGTTACAGAAGGACTTTCAGGTAGAGGGCCGGATCGACATCGATCTGTTGGCCTCGTTCCGGGACATCTTTCGGGTGGTGGAATTCCCGCTTGACGACGGGAACGTGAGTCGGGCGGTGACGCGGCTGGTATCGGGCGCGGTGGCCGACCTTGATCGCATGAGGTCCAAAGAGGGAAAAATCCTGCAACGCGACATTGTCAAACGGTTGACGCACGTTCGGAGGATTCATCAATCCATCCGGCGCGGGTTCCCCCGCGTGATGAAAGGGCTCCGGGACCGGATGCGCGCGCGCGTTCAGGAATTGTCCGGCTCGACAAACGGTGACGAGACGCGACTCACCCAGGAATGTGTCCTCTTGGCGGACCGGTGCGACGTGACGGAAGAACTCACCCGGCTTCACAGTCACGTCACGCAATTTGACGACATGGTCAAAAAACGGGAGCCGGTCGGACGGCAGTTGGATTTTTTGTTGCAGGAGATGGGGCGAGAGGTCAATACGATCGGCTCCAAGGTCAACAGCGCCGAAATCTCCACGCACGTCGTGACGCTCAAAAGTGAACTGGAAAAAATTCGTGAGCAGGTGCAAAATGTGGAATAGTTCACCGCGTGAGGCGGAGTCGCGTGGAGAGGATGATCTGATGCGAGGGAAGGGGATATCGGTGGTTGTGTCGGGGCCTTCCGGCGTGGGGAAAAGTACGCTGTGCAAAAATATGATTGAGCGCGTGCCGAGGACCACGCTGTCGATCTCCTATACGACGAGAAAACCGAGGTCCGGCGAGCGAGACGGCGTCGAGTATTGGTTTGTGGAACAGGAGAAATTTCACGCCATGGTGAGGGAGGACGCGTTTGTTGAGTGGGCGGAAGTCTACGGCCGTCAATACGGGACCCCCAAACGGCCGTTGCTGGAGGCCATGGACAGGGGGTTGGACGTGTTGTTGGAAATCGATACCCAGGGGGCGAAGCAAATCATGGAGCGATTTCAGAAGGCCGTCTTCGTGTTTGTGGCTCCGCCGTCGCTTGACGTTCTCAAAACCCGGCTTGCTCAACGGGGTGCAGAGACGCCGGAAGACATCCAACGGCGTCTCCAAGGAGCCAGAAATGAAATTGCCAACGTCAAAGCGTATCACTACCTCATTCGGAACGAGGACCTCCGGCAGGCGACGAAGGAATTAGAGTCCATCATTCTGGCCGAACGGATCAAAACCAGTCGATTGAGTGACGACTGGTTTGTGGACGACGGATCAAGAGACCCATTGACGATGAGAGAGATGGCCATATAAGCGGTTGGTAATTCACGCAAAGGAGTTTCCATCATGATTGATACCCTTCCACTGCTGCCGGACGAGAGATCCGGCACGTTTGATTCACGCTATCGTGTGGTCCTGGTCTCGGCCCAACGTGCGAAACAGCTCATGCGTGGGACGAAACGATCACACACGAGTAAATTTACAAAAGAAACGTCCCTGGCCCTTGAAGAAGTGTTGGGCGGCAACGTGGACTATTTAATCGGGGAAGAAGCCCGTCAAGCCCTTCGAGAAACGAAGAAAAATCAGGAACATCCTGGCCATCCGTCAGGGTCCGCGGAGGCTGACGAAGACGCGAAGGAAATCAAACAGCAACTTGGCGTCTACATTGATGATTCGCCGAAAGAAGCCGCGCCTGCGTCGGAGACGGAAGCGTAGCGTGCCCGGACGAACGTGATGAGCGAGAACACGTTGCGCGGTAAGCAGATCGTCCTAGGCGTGACGGGGAGCATTGCGGCGTATAAAGCCGTATCCCTGCTGCGAACGCTTGCGCAGGAAGGGGCTGACGTTTCCGTGGTGATGACGTCCGCCGCGACGCAGTTTGTGACGCCCTTGACCTTTGAAACGTTGTCCGGCCGTCCGGTTCGTCAGGGCCTCTTTGCCGACGCGGAATCCATGCCGCACCTGCAAGGCACTCAAGAGGCCGACTTGGTGTTGGTGGCTCCGGCTACGGCAAACTGCCTGACCAAATGCGCGCTGGGGTTGGCGGATGACCTCCTGAGCACCCTGTTGCTGGCGGCACGGTGCCCCATCGTGATGGCCCCGGCCATGGATGGAGAAATGTGGAACCACCCTGCACTGGTGGCGCACGTGCGGACGTTGCGCGAGCGGGGAGTCGTGGTGCTGGAACCGGCGGAAGGCCCGCTGGCTTCCGGTCTGGTCGGAACAGGCCGGTTGCCCGCCGAACGGACGATTGTGGACGCGGTGTATGCCCGTCTGTCTCACCAACCTGCCCGTGCCGCGGCCTGCCTGGGCCCTGGTAGACAGGCAGACAGGCGGGATTGGGTCGGGCAACGAGTACTCGTCTCGGCCGGCCCGACGCGAGAACCCATTGACGCGGTTCGCTTTATTACCAATGCTTCATCAGGAAAAATGGGATACGCCGTGGCGGCAGCCGCGGCCGAACGAGGGGCGGAGGTGGTGCTTGTCAGCGGGCCTACCGCGCTGCCGTCTCCCCCCAACGTCCAAACCATCTCCGCGTTGACGGCTGAAGACATGTATCAGGCGTTGGATGCCCGGTTTGCCTGGGCGACCGTCCTCATCATGACCGCGGCGGTCGGAGACTTTCGCCCTCGGCATCCCGTACCGACAAAGATGAAAAAACACGAATGGAACGGGATGCCCTTGGACCTTGAACGGACTCCCGATATTCTTGAATCGTTGTCACGGAAACGAACCCATCAGGTGTTGGTCGGATTCGCCGCGGAATCCGAAGACCTGCTCGCCAACGGCCGAAAAAAACTCCATCAAAAAAACTTGGACGTCATCGTCGTGAATCGTATTACCGGCGATCACTCAGCCTTCGGCAGCGAGACCAATGAAGCGATCCTCCTCCCTCGTGACGGAGAACCACGTCACCTCGACCGATTGCCGAAACGTGTCCTGGCCGATCGTCTTCTAGATATGGTTCAGGACCGTTGCGTCCCTTCCCACGTTCCTCTTGCTCAACCCAAGAGTGAAGGAATCCGACGAATTCACTAACTTTACCCCCAGCCCTGCTTCGCGTGACAAATGCGAAGGCGGACAAAAATTTATTCCCCCCATAAAAGATTGGTCGTCTACAAGCACAGACCGAGATGGGAGGTCAAGATGCTCGAACCAAAGTGCCTGTCTGCCGGAGCCCAGGCAGGTACATGTTCCAGGAGTCGCCGGTAGGCATCCCAGAAACTCGTCCGTGTAAATGAACGCACGCCTACAATTCTTCTATATTGAAGGGCTGAGTCCGTCCCGACCGGTGCGCCGTCAGTGCCTCATCGGCCAGCCGATCCAGCAAATCCTCCGACTCGGGACGGTTGAACAACGCAGCCCATTGCCGCTCCGACTCAAGTTCAGCCAGGAGGAAACGCGCAAATTTATCCTGTTCCTCCTGAGGCAATTTGGCGGCTCTCTCGAAAGCCTTTTGAAGAAGTTGGGTCATCGATTTACTCCTTACTGACGGTACTTCAAAAGCCGTCCTGATAATCTTTTCGGTTATCCTTATATTTCAGACCGTCGCTCCTTTCTCTTTGAGTAGGCTTGTCTGCCGGGCACAGGCAGGCTTGGCGGCGGTGAGGATGCGTGCAGAGATTGTTCAGACATGGGAGATCACGATGCTCGAACCAAAGTGGAAGCGGGTTGGATACCGGAAGTCAATTTTTTCTTTTTCCCTACGAGGTTGCGAAAGTCACATTCAATTTGGATTCCATGCCAGAACTCATCAGATTGCCCGAAGAACGCCCCGAAGCGAATGGACATGGCCGGTGTGATCGACCGTCGGCCATGCACGACTTCGTTGATCGCTCGTGGTGAGACCACGATGGCGCGGGCCATGGCATTCTGCGAAATCCCCATGGGCTTGAGGTATTCCTCAAGCAAAATTTCGCCGGGTGTGATTGGCTCGTTCATGCTCATATCCCATAACGTCATAGGGTCATTTTGGTTCCGCAACGGGCGTGGTGTCGAAACACACCCTAACCCGAAAACTTGAACACATCCCGGCACTTCCCTAATCCTCGCTGCCGGCCGGCGGTAGTTCATCTAGCAACCTCTGAGCGTTCTGGGCCCACTCTTGGTCGCCTTGTCTCGTTGATAATTCAAAAGCGTGTTGCAAGTCGACGCGTGCCTTTTTGTACGCCTTAATTTTTATATTGGCGATTCCTCTGTGGTTGTAGGCTTCGGCATATTGGGGGTTGATGCGGATAGCTTCGTTGTAATCCTCAATGGCTTCCTCATGTCTGCCAAGTTTGTCCTTGTCGGCTCCTCTGTTGTTGTAGGCTGCGGCAATTTTGGAATTGATGCGGATAGCTTCGGTGTAATCCGCCATGGCTTCCTCATGCCTGCCAAGTTTGCCCTTGTCGGCTACTCTGTTCTTGTAGGCTGCGGCATGTTGGCGATTGATGCGGATTGCTTGATCATAGTCGGCAATGGCTTCCTCGTACCTGCCAAGCATGGCCTTGGCGGCTCCTCTGTTGTTGTAGGCTTCGGCATGTTGGCGATTGATGTGAATCGTTTCGTCATAATGCTTGATCGCTTCTTCGTATTCACCCTTTTCTTGACAGGTTAAACCAATATAAAACTTGGTATAGGCGTTTTGGTGTTTTTCCTGATTTTGGATGTAGCCGAAAATATCGTTGTAAATGGTATGCGTTGTAATGCCATGGTATGTACTCAAGTACTGTAAAACGGGTTGTTTCATCTCTCCGGGAATAGGAATAACGGCAAAATCCTCTTCGTCGAGGTAGCCTTTCGGGGATTGAAAAAATATGCTTTTCTGCGAGATGACCCGGTTGTTCAGATTTTTCTTTGGAGACGCGATTCTTTCCTTGTTGGATTTTCGGTTGAGCAGGATAACTCTGCCGTCTTTTTCGAAGAAGCCATCGCAGGCAAAGAATAATGCTATGAGATAATCGGTGGTGAAGTCGATCAGATTGGTTTTCCCTCCGTAATGTTGCAGTTCGGTGAGGACGTCGGTTTCATCGGTAAAATTGGTGTATTCTTTTACCTGTTTCAGCATTTCCCCTTGGGCTATTTGAAGGTTAAATTCCTCCGCTTCAATTTGTTTTTCGTACTTTCGGTAAAACGCAGAGGAAATTTTCTTATATTTTTGGGGTTCGCCTCTGTAGACGTATTCGCCTTGCGGAGATTTTTTTCTAATACCTCGGAGCAGCTTCTGTATTTTTGAATCGTTGCTTTCAGATTCGCTCATTTCTGTTTCTCGACAATCGCAATCTTTTCAAATGCTCGTTGATAGAGTTGATACACCGCCGGCTAGTCGTGCTTCCTCCCCGCCGGTGTCCGTTGCCGGATCGTCGGCTTGGGCTTCGGTGATGTAGTCAGTCAGATTGTGGAGATCTCTAGACGTAAAGCAAATCGGGAGTTTTACTTTGAAGAGAGCCCATATGATTTGATTTCTTCACAAACTGCATTCATTTTCCAGCGTTCTGTTTGTTTGTTGCTGATTTCACACTGCCAAATAACAAGTACATGCCACCCCGCATTTTCCAATTCGTTGAGGTTTCTAATATCTCTTTGTTTGTTCCGGTTTATTTTTTCGCGCCAAAAATCCGTGTTCGTTGCGGGTAATTTCCCACGCGGACAAGTGTGGCCGTGCCAAAAACATCCATGAACGAAAATAACAGTCTTATATTTGGATAAAACCACATCGGGACTTCCGGGCAAATTGCCGACATATTTTCTGTATCTGAATCCTTCGGAAAACAGGTATTTACGAACTAAACCCTCGGGCACTGTGTCCTTGGAGGATATATGCGACATGATCTCGCTACGTTTCCGAGAGGAATATTTGTCACTCACTTAGTTGTCCAAGATTTTGTAATTGTTCATATTTTTCAATGAACTCTTGATGATAGGTTTTTGCATTCTCCAAGAGTTCGCTATAAGTCTTGACATATATTTGGCCGGTTGTGCAGTAAGTCTTCATTTTCGATTGAGCATAAGGATCACTTGACCGCTTACCTCCGACTATATAGGCAACTACCTGACTTGCAGACTCCAGCGTGTTGCCGATGTGATTCTCTAGAAACACTCTATATTGTGCAGCTTGTTCTATATCCTTCGCGTTTACCGTGTGCCGGGGTCTTTTCAACTCAATGATAAAACGACTGTTGGAAACACTCGTGCAAACGAAATCTATTCTTCTATCGGATTCTGTTAGTTCTTTTTCTGCATAGTGTTTCCTGAGAAGTTTTGAATAGGAAACCTCGTCTTGGAACTCAATAATTCTGGGATCTAGCAACCAGGGGAACTGCTTAAAAAATTGATGCATAGTCGGAACTTCCCAGGAATTGTCATCTATATGCTTCCGAAGTTCGTTAATTGTAGAAATTCTGCCTAAGGAAAGCCGATACAGTTCTTTGGCTTCAACAAGTTGCCACTCTTTAAGTAATGCAATGAATTCAGCACTATCAACTTCTTGCATATCAGCAACATCGTTGGCGAATTCTTTGAATGCCTCAAACTGGAAAGCATCTTGCACGTAGCTGAGTAACCCCTCAGCCTTTTCCGTGTCTATGCCTTCGTTTTCAATTATCTGGTCGGTTATTTTTTGGGCCAGATTTCTTTCATGTCCCGGCAATTTTTGTAGCCAATTATCGACATCAATCCCTGTACGTCTCCGGATGGCATTCTTTTTAGATTCTGCTTTTTTCTTACGTTGTTCGGTATAGATTTTCTGCACAACATGCTGCAGATAACTACGGAGGTCGGATGTCTTCTCATTTTCCCAATTCAAAGACTGCCTGTTTGTTCCGATAACATCCTGTTCCCAATCGTCAACAAAATCTATACTCAGCCATCCGGTGAGGTACGTGTAGCCATGGCTGGATGCTTTCTGTCCGTAAAATTCATGGTTGTTTACCAATTTCCCTCTTGAAAACAAGGCTATTCCTTTCATTGATGGGCCGACAGGAGTCTTTGCCGAGATGATCTTTCCGGTAATTTGCTCGGCATATTCATATTGAAAAGCAGACTCTTGATACGGAAAGTCCCAACTATTCTCGGTCTCAACGCCATCGTATTTCATTTCATTAGTTACTTTTCTGGGTTTTTCATCATTGTGAGTGATTTCTACTTCAAACCTGTGTTCATTAAATACGGCAAAGGTTCTGGCCAAACTGATGGCTAAATCCTTTGGCTGAAATGACGTCTTTCGTCTTATCTGGGTCAAAACGATTTTGGTTCCGGATTGATCTTCAGAGCATTTGGCATTGTACTTATGCACCGGCGCGTTATATTCACTGCCCGACCTTTTTATAGCAGCCCAATCCAACGTAAAAGCATTCTCTTTGCCTTCTCTTCGGGTAGTAATTTCCACATGATTTGCGATTCCGAAAAACGACAGCTTCCCGATGCCTTTTTTCCCGATAACTTTTCTTTTTCCTGACTCTGAATATTGATTTCCTTCTTCTCTTCTATTGCGACCGATCTTTAGAAATTTAGCCTCCAAATTTTCAAAGGACATCCCGTGTCCTGTATCCTCAACAGTAATTTTTTTCTCACCTTTGTCTTCCAGGAATATTCTGACTTTCTTCGCATCGGCGTCATAGGCATTGGCTACCAATTCTGCAATAACCGGCGGTAGCGTGCTGTACATTTGGACCCCCAAATGTTCAATGGTGTTCGGGTCAAATCCCATTTTTACAGTTTTGTTTGTCACGGCTTATGCTCCGTACTTGTAACATTTTGGACTTGCAGGGCTAATGCCAGTCTTCTTGCCAACTCAGGAGGTACGGCGTTGCCGATTAGTTTGGCAACGGTTGATATGCTGTCCGAGTAGAATAGGTAACTGTGCGGGAATGTTTGTAAGGTAGCACCTTCTCGCAACGAGATCGCTCGATCTTCATTGGGGTGTCCGAATCTGCCGTTGGATATGCTGTTAAAACGAGTGGTAATCGTAGGCGCTGGTTTGTCCCAAGACATTCTTCCGTATACATCCCGAAAGCAATGATCGCGTCCTTGGTAAGCATCAATCTGCAAATCTTTGTGTTTGCTCCAAGATTTTCTTGTGCCCCCGTTTTTCGGAGTTAAGTAGAGCCTTTTCAGGTTAATCTCATTTAGACCTGAACAACTGTGATTAAAATCCGTTTTATCTATATGGCCTGCGTCAATTTCCTTAAATCCGTTTTTTGGCCCGATAAAATCTCTGACAACGGGCCCGGATTTATTGGGGGTCGGCAACCGTATGTGTTTATTAACACGAGAAGCAATCAGCACGTACCGTCTTCTGCTTTGAGGAACTCCGTAGTTATTCGCGTTAATAACACTGTCATCAAAGTAGTATCCGCGTCGGGACAGAAAACAGATAAAGGTGTTTAACTTGCTTTTCTCGGCATAGCGTTTTATTCCCGGAACATTCTCAATGACGACATATCCGGGGTTATAGTATTTAACGAATTTCTGAAAATAGGTAAGTAAATTTGTGCTTTTCTCGGATTTCTGACGATCTGTGTTTATAATACTCCAATGCTGGCAAGGGCTACAGCCGATAAAAACAAGGTTGTTATCGTTAGTGGTAATACCGATATCGGACAAAATATTAATTTCCACCTTGGTGATGTCAGCAAAAATGAACCGAGTATCATGGTGATTTTTTACATAGGTTTTTTCACAATGATGATCATTATCCAAGCCTGCGAGTACGGTGATGCCCGCCTGCTTCATGCCGTAGGTCATTCCACCTCCGCCACAGAAAAAGTCAACCGCTTTTAATCTAGATGCTTTTGTTATGTTCGCTGCATCGGGGTTGGGAGTTGTCATATCCATAATTGTTGCTTCTCTTTCTACTGTCAACGCAATTTTTAGACCAGAACTATCTCCTCTGGCTTCAGGCCGTACAGTCCATACACCAGCCGGTCTATTTGCGCTTCCTGTTCGCTGATGTTTGCCTTCGGGTCGGCGGTTTTGGCCGTCAGGATGTTGTCCACCAGAGTGATGAACGGGCGTTGCTTGGTGGCGGATATTTGGGGGACAGGCAAACGTTCTACGGCAAACTTCTTCCATTGGGTAAGGCCTACTCCGGTTGTCAGCGCGGTATTTTGCATCAACCAAGTCATAAGGGAACTGTTCAAAACAGCGCAGAGGTATTTCAGGAATGACCCCGTCATCATAACCCCTTTGTCGTTGCAATATATTTCCTCGTCTGAGTAGGCGAAGCGTCCTCTATCGGGTATATTCATCCCGAACAGTTTTTCCCCTCCGAAAAGCAAATCAAGTCTATCACTAGGGCTTGCCTGCAATTCGTACCATTGGTTTGTTCCGGCTTTCTTGGAGAGTGCTTTTTGGTGTTGCCGTAAATGGCTATAAATAGCCGCTTAGCGGTCTATTGCCACGCCTTTTCTAGCTTCGAGACCACCCGATCGGACACTCTCGCACCTCTCCGTTTCCCCCGACTCTACCGCTAAGCTGGCTGACCAATCAAGAACGGCATAAATCATCCACATAAGACAATCAGGTTGGTATTCATTTCAGAATGTTTGCCATTTGTTTGGAATAGGTTATTAACAATCCGGCCGTTTGCTGAGGCAGAAACTGCCTGTCTGTGCTCCGGCAGACAAGCGTTGGCGTATTTACCGTAAGGATGCCGCTTGCGCAATATGGTGAAATCGCTATAATTTGATGTGGGCAAAGCGGTACTGACGCCTGTTAAATGGGTCGGATCAAGCAAAGAGGATCTGAAGAAGTTTCTAGCCGCAGTGCAGGACCACGTCGGTTTTGCTTTGTATCAGGCTCAAGTCGGATTCACACACCGCGATGTCAAACGGCTCAAGGCGTTGGGTGTCCACGTCCTGGAGGTTGTCTCACGTTACGACGGCGACACCTACAGGGCGGTGTACACGGTCTGGTTCAAGGCCGCCATCTACGTGCTGCATGTATTCCAGAAGAAAGCGAAGCGGGGTATCGCGACGCCGAGGCAGGAGATTGATCTGGTCAAGCGCAGACTGAAGGCGGCGGAGCAGCACGACAGGGACACGTATGGCGAAGGGTCGATCAATACACGTGGAAAAAATGGAGATCGAACGCGGCAGCGGTAACGTGTTCGCGGACCTGGGATTTCCCGACGCCGACGCTCACTTGCTGAAGGCAGAGCTTGTCACCCGCATTGATACGATCATCCGCCGGCGTGGACTCAAGCAGGTTGAGGCGGCGCAGTTGCTCGGACTGTCCCAACCCGACGTGTCGCGCCTCCTGCGGGGAAGTTTTCGTGACTATTCGGTTGAGCGCCTCTTGCGTCTGTTGACGGCCCTTGGGCGTGACGTGGAAATCGTCATTCGAGAGCCGCGTTCACGGCGACGGGGCAGGCTCAGTGTCGCGGTGTAGTATGAAGAAGAACGTTCCAAGATTGCATTATGGCGGAGAGGGTGGGATTCGAACCCACGGACCGTTGCCGGTCAACGGTTTTCGAGACCGCCCGATTCGGCCACTCTCGCACCTCTCCGTTTCCTCGACTCTACCGCCAAGCCGTCTGCCCAATCAAGAACGGCATACATCATCCACATAAGACAATCAGGTTCGCATTCATTTCAGAATGTTTTTCGGTTGATATTTGTATATAAAAATGTATAGGATTGACGACAATGAACCTGGCGATTGACGGCTTTGACTGGGATGACGGGAACCAAGAGCATTGTACAAAACATGGTCTCAGCCGTTTTGAGATCGAAGATTTCTTTCAGCAAGATCATGTGTTGATTGCGCCAAGTCCTCTGCACGTTCGACGGGAGGAGCGCTATTTGGCTATTGGACGATCATGGACGGGAAAACCGATGGTGGTGGTGTTCACGATCAGGACGTTTGGCGATACGATTCGTCTCCGTCCGATCAGTGCCAGATACATGCACAAAAAGGAGGCCCAAACGTATGAAGAAGAACGTTCCAAAATTTAAGACGGACCAGGAAGCCAGACAGTTTCTTGCCCGTGATCTGACGGACTACCTGGACCTGACAAATTTTACACCCGTCGCCTTTGAGCTGTTGCCGAAAACCAGACAGGTCAATCTTCGATTTTCCGAGCCACTTCTTTCAGCGGTGCGGGAGCGAGCAGATGAGGAAGGGATTTCATACCAGAAATATATTCGGCGGGCCGTTGAGGGATCGCTGACCTCACGTCGCGTGGCCGTCAAGAAAAAGCCTAAAGCCATGACGTGATGCAAACGATGCCAATCGCGATGCCGGTTCTCTTCCTGACGTTGGCGGTGTTTCCGGGGCGTGGTGGGTCGAGTCAGGCTATGGTGACTGATTGGTTCCGTCTCATCCGTTGGAAGAATTGTTGGAGCACGTCACGACATTCGCGTTCCAATGGGCCTTGTGTGACGGCGATGTGATGATTCAATCGGTGGTCCTCGTGAATGGTAAAGAGTGAACCACAGGCCCCGGCTTTCGGGTCCCACGTGCCGAACACCAATCGGGGAATTCGTGCTTGCAGCATGGCTCCCGCACACATGAGACAGGGCTCCAGCGTGACGTAGACGGTGGCGTCGGGTAATCGCCACGATTGCAGTTTCCGTGCTGCCTCCTGAATGGCGATGAGTTCCGCATGGGCGGTTGGATCCTGTTCCCCTTCCTTGGCGTTCCGTCCACGGGCAATGATGGCGTGGTCAAGCACGAGAATCGCTCCCACGGGCACTTCTCCATGCGAACCGGCGCGTCTGGCTTCCAGCAGGGCTTCCTGCATGAATGCCTCGTCGGTCTTGTGTTGGGGTTCCGTGTCGATGGCCATGGTTTCCGGTGTAGGCCCCTGGTTCAGCCCGCTGGGCTCAGATAGGTAAGATTTTGGTTCAGACCTGCCTGTGCGTCATAAGCAGACAGGCGTGAAAATATGCTACCATACTTCCCTTCTCGTCCTCTATGACGGTCTGTTGTGAGATTGATGGCGAGTCATCCTACTCATCTCTCCGTTCCGCTTTCTGCGGAAGCCCTTCACGTGATCTGGCAAGGGTTGAACGTTTCGTATTTTCAGAATCGATTGCCGCCCATCGAGATTCAATGGAGTGCCCGTCTGACGTCGTCCGCGGGATTGTTTGTCGGTCAAACCGGTCCGCGCGACGCTCGCCTGCTTCCGGCAGTACGGCAGGGCAAAGGCAGAGTCATTCGTCTGTCAACCCCGCTCCTTCGCGATCAATCTCTTCTCCTCGTTCGGGACACCTTGGCCCATGAAATGATTCATCAGTGGCAGTTCGACGTGAAGAAATGCCGTCCGTCCCATGGACGGGAATTTCGACGCCTCATGGACGTGATGAATGCCGATGGGTTGAACGTGTCGATTTATCATACGCTGACCGAGGCCGTTGAGGTCTTTGCGAAGTTTACTTGGCGTTGCGTGCGGTGTGGATACGTCTATCATCGTCAACGAAACACGCTCTCGACGAGACGGCATCGTTGCGGGCAGTGTTCGGGGCTTCTTCAAGAAACAGGAGACTCCCATGTGCGTGCTCCCCGAAAATCGCCGCGTCCCCGATCCCTTCAGGCAGTCTGTCCCGTTCAGTTGTCTTTTGATTTTTAATGGTTGTGGGTGACTGCCGTGGACCGGCGAGGTTGGGGACGGTGGAACCCCGAGTCAAAAGCTTGGCTGTGGCTCGGCAGACAGAGGGGCCGGGCACATCTGAGCGGCCTGTCTGCCCATGACGCCCAGGCAGGAAGCGAAACCTGGGTGCGATCGTGATGTACGTGTTGCCGGAACGGGCTCGGGTTTGATACCTACGTCCCTAGGTGGGGATCAACGACGAAACGCATCTTTGCCTTTCACAATTTTGGCAAGAAGATTATCGGCTTGTTTGGCTGCGTTGCGGTGACGCCACCACCGAATGCCGACTCGATAGACCAGAAGCCCGGCAAGGCACGATACGACGATGATCGTTTCCTCACTCATGGGAGTAGTCTAGTGCAACGGAAGCAGGTGAGCAAGGGATTGTACCCTGGACGGACTCTACCTTCCGCAGACGCGTAACGGCCTGCCTGGGCGTCATGGGCAGACGGGGAAAATTCGACGCATGGAATTGTGGGTGTTGCTCATTTCGTTAATTGCCATTTTGATTGGAGCGGAGGGGTTTACCAATGCGCTTGAACATCTCGGGGAACGTTGGGGCATTTCCGAGGGGGTGACGGGATCGGTGTTTGCCGCCGTGGGCACGGCCTTACCCGAGGCGATGGTCCCCGTGGTGGCCGTGGTGGCCGCGACCGGAGATTTAGCGGTTCGGCATGAGGTCGGCGTGGGGGCCATTTTAGGTGCGCCGCTTATGCTGTCCACCATTGCCCTGTTTTTCATGGGCGTGGCTGCCGCCCACGGCCGGGGATGGCATCACGTCTTTTGTCCTGAACCCACGGGCCTCCACCGTGATCTGAATTGGTTTCTTTTTGCCTTTACGTTGGCCGTGCTCGCGGTCTTTGTTCCGCCGGAATGGCGCATGATCCGACTGTCGTTGGCTTTGTGCCTGACCTTGAGTTATCTCATCTATCTGCTGTTGACGATTCGCGCTTCACGGGCCCTGGTTGATCGGGGTCATGGCACTGAAGCGGATCAGCCGCTTTTTTTAAGCCGGTTAGGATTTTCTGAACGTCTCGTCACGATCCTGTTGCAATTGGTCCTTGGGTTGGGGTTGATTATTGCCGGGGCCAAGGGATTCGTCTACGGGGTGGCGGATATGGCAAGCCGGCTCGGTATTTCTGCTTTGGCGTTGTCCTTATTGATTGTGCCCGTGGCAACGGAATTGCCGGAAAAAGTGAATAGCATCCTTTGGGTGCGGCGGGGACGGGATACCTTGGCCTTTGGCAATATCACCGGGGCCATGGTGTTTCAAGGGAGTTTGTTGCCGGCGTTGGGGGTACTGCTGACGCCGTGGGTGCCCCGAAAGGAGGTATTGTGGGGGATGGGGGTGACGCTCCTGGCTACGGCTTATCTCAAATTTCGTGTACGATCGCAGGCCTTGACGCCCTCCCATATGATCTTCAACGGTCTGTGCTATCTCGCGTTTGCCTTACTCATTCTCTTAGGGTAGTCGCCTGAGTTCACGTGTTTATGACGAAATTCCGCGTGTTGATTACCCGTCAATTGCCTGAGGTCGCCATGCATGCGATACGGGAGTTTGCGGAGTGTGACGTTTGGTCTGAGGATCGACCGATGCCTTCCTCGGTGTTGTCGGAAAAAATTGCTGAAGCCGAGGGTTTGCTCTGTTTGCTGACCGATCGCGTGGATGCGGCTTTGCTGTCCCGTGCTCCGAGGCTTCGAGTGGTCAGCACCATGGCGGTAGGGTTTGACCACGTTGATCTTGCGGCGTGTTCCGAACTGGGCATCCCCGTTGGGAATACTCCCGGGGTGTTGACCGAGACGAGCGCCGATTTGGCCTTTGCCCTGCTGATGACGGCTGCTCGTCGGGTGGTTGAGGGGGCGGAATACGTGAAGAACGGTCTGTGGCAAACCTGGAGCCCTACCTTGCTGCTGGGACAGGATATTTTTGGTGCGACGCTCGGCATTGTGGGTTTTGGGCGGATCGGGCAAGCGATGGCGCGTCGGGCTCAGGGTTTTGGTATGCGTGTGCTGGTGTGTCATTCCCGTTCTTTACCTGACGACGTATTGCAGACTCATCAGGTTGAACGGGTCTCGCTTGAGACGGTGGTTGGGGAGTCGGACTTTCTCAGCCTGCACGTGCCGCTCACTCCGGCTACCCATCATTTGATTAACCGAGACGCGTTGAGCAAGATGAAACGCACGGCCGTGCTGATCAATACGGCACGTGGCCCCGTGGTCGATACGGAAGCCCTCTGCCAAGCTCTCCTTGAAGGGAAGATTGCCGGTGCGGCGTTGGACGTGACCGATCCAGAGCCGTTGCCCGCCACGCATCCTCTCCTGTCGTTAAGGAATTGCGTGATTGTTCCGCATGTGGCGAGTGCGTCCATTGCGACCCGTCATCGCATGGCTTTGATGGCCGTCGAGAACCTTCACGCGGGGTTACGCCGTCGGTGCTTGCCCCATTGTGTCAACCCGGACGTGTATCAATAAGACGATTCGGTCAGGGTATTCCCGCGAAGAGTTTGGGAGCGGGCCGGTCTCAGCATCAACTTGAATCGTGAAAGATTTGTTGTCGCTCCTCGTTTTTTATATAATTTCTTCCCTTTGTTTGTGTCGTCCTGTGACTGTTACTCGAAATCTCCTGCGCATTGAGGGTGTATGCTGGCACCGGTCGTGACCTGTTTGGACTTGGAAGGCGTCTTGACTCCGGAAATCTGGCTGGGTGTGGCCGAGAAAACCGGCATTCCTGAATTGCAGGTGACGACGCGAGATATTTCGGACTACGACCAATTAATGAAGCATCGCTTGGACGTTCTGGGTCAACGTCACCTCAAGTTGTCGGATATCACGGACGTTGTCGCCGACATGAAGCCCTTGGATGGGGCTGCGGATTTCCTGGCTTGGTTGCGGGAACGTTGCCAAGTCATCATTTTGTCGGACACGTATTATGATTTAGTCGGTCCCCTCATGAAACAATTGAATTATCCGTCCATTTTCTGCCATACCTTACAAATTGATGATGAAGGATACGTTCGCAGCTATTCTCTTCGGCAACGCGACCAGAAGCACCATGCGGTCGCGGCGGTCAAGAGTTTGAATTTTCACGTGTTGGCCGCCGGTGATTCGTACAATGACGTGTCGATGCTGAAAGAAGCCCATGCCGGGTTTTTCTTCCGTCCGCCGGATGCCATCTGTTCCGAATATCCTCAATTCCCCGTCACGCGCTCCTACCCTGAACTCATGGAGCAGTTGGTTGCGGCCGGAGGGCTGTGCCCCTGAAGGCACGATCGTGGAAAAGACATCCGAATGGTACGCGACGCGAACGGACGAGCATGGTAGGGTGTGCTGTCCCATAGCCCGGCGTTCCAAATGTTGAAATCGGTTTCTTCGCAAAGGAGACAATGTATGAATCACCTGTTTTCAGTGCGTACGGTGTTTGGTGTTCTTCTGATGGCGTCTTTAATCATGGGCGGGTGTTTAGGTTCGCGAGAGTGGACGTATCCTCCCCCTCCGGACAAGACGTATTTGGAGGTTTCGACGTCCCAGAAGATCCCGGCCAACCTGGTGGTGGTTCCGCTGGAGGATAAACGGGGAAACGGTGTGAAGGAAGAATATTGGAAAGCCGCCGTGCCCTTGGTCCCTCATGGGGTGACGGCCTATGATCGGCCTGAGACGATTCCGAACCCCGAACGGGTGGATGACGTGGACTTTGACCCTCCGCGAGATTTCATGCGCGCGTTGGTGGAAGAGGTTAAACGCTCCGACCTGTTCTCTTCGGTGACGTATGCCGAGTCCCCTGATTCGGCGTCCGGTGACGTTGTCTTACGGGGGCAGCTTCATTCGACGCGCTGGGAGCGGCGTATTACCACGTATCTCTTCGGTCCCTTCGGCACGATGTTTTGGATGCTCGGCTTGCCGATGGGCAATACCACGACGGAAGTGTCACTGGATATGCAACTGACTCCATCGGGAGAACCGGACAACGTGCTGTGGAGTTTTGCGATGGAATTTGAAGGACGAGAGGTGGATGGCCTCTATTATGGGTTGGAAGATTCCGTGCTGAGCTATCCGGTGGCCCTGCAGGACGCGCTGCGGGACGTCATTCGGGATTTGGCCGACAAAGCTCCTGCCCGCGTGAAACGTTTCTTGAGCACGCCTGAATCATGAACCCCTCAGACAACCCGAAAGAGACGTGGCCGCGGTGGACGAGGAAGGGAAACGGCCTTCCGATGGGGGAGTGAATCGTGGGAGAACTGGTGGTATTGGTGACGGCGTCGACGCAAGAAGAAGCGCTGCTCATTGGACGCCGACTGGTCGAAAAAAAGCTGGTAGCGTGTGCGACCGTCGTGCCGCACGTCACGTCCATTTTTGAATGGGAAGGCACCGTGACGGAAGAACGGGAATGCTTCATGGTGCTGAAATCGAATTCCGACGCGTACCCGGCACTGGAAGCCGAAGTGAAAGCCATTCACAGTTATGAAGTTCCTGAAATTCTCGCATTGCCGGTGGTACGGGGCTCAAGCGCGTATTTGACGTGGTTACACGCCGCGGTCAAGGTGCCGAATGAACCGGGCTGACGTCCTTCGACGGATGATCGAGTTCGGCAAGATTTGGTCATGCGCCGCATGAACGGAACAACCGTCGCGTGGAATTCGTTGTTGATCCGTAGTGATTTTCTTGAGTAAAGTAGCGTCTGGGCGTCCGACGTCATATAAAAATCCCTCATCCATCCAAGAGGAAGTTCATGCCTCCATCTGATGATGCCTATACCATCGTGATTTTTCGTGGAGTGACCGCGAACCCGTTCAGAATTCGTTTGCGCAAAGTGATGCTCAAGCGAGTATTACTCACGACGGTGGCATTGTTCGTCATGCAAGTCGGGATCATGGTTCATTACGTGGTGCAGATGGATCAAGTCGTCGAACTCAACGGGTTGCGTGAAGCAATGGACCGGTACAGAAATCAAACGGTTGCGTTTTCTGAAGCCATTGACGACATGAGGCAGCGTATGCTGTCCATGCAGGAATTGCACAGAAAGTTCCAAACGATGTTTGGACTTGACACCGAGCAAATAGACGGCGTTGGAGTCAATGGACGGGGTGGGGAAGAGTTTCCATATGACGTTCCATCCTCTAGCACCCCCAGCCGAGTCTCGCAGAACGCCCGTGCCGATGAATCCGTCAATCGCAATCCCGGCTTTCCCAAAACGACCTTGGTGATAAAGATCGAAAAAGGGTTGGCTTGGCTTGATCGACAAACGTTGAGAGAACAACACATTCTGGCTCGGTTGCAAGAAACTGCAGGGGAACGAGCAGAACAGTGGGCCGCAACGCCTTCCATTTGGCCCGTCAAAGGCCCGATTACTTCAAAGTTTGGACCACGCCTTTCGCCATTCACCGGGAAAAAGGCGTTTCATTCAGGGCTGGATATTGGTGCGGCCTTGGGGAAAAAAGTGCGGGCTCCTGCTAAAGGCAGAGTGGTCGTCGCCGGCTATGATACGAGAATGGGCAGATTTATTCGTATCAATCATGGGCACGGCATACAGACGACTTATGGACACCTTTTGAAAAGGTCGGTCAAGTATGGCCAAAAAGTCAGACGAGGGGATCTGATCGGATTGGTAGGAAGTACGGGGAGATTTTCTACCGGGCCGCATCTCCATTATCAGATTGCGATTCATAATAAAGTCGTGAATCCTCGTCAGTATATTTTGGACTGACGTTCTTATCGAATCTGCCAAACGTTTTTGACGAATGGGGCCAAAGGCCTAGTCGGAAAATCTCTGGATAGGCCTTCTTTTTGAAGAGGTGGGTCTTCTTTTGTGTTGCCTTCTTCTATGGTTCACCTTTAGGATATTTGGTAATAAACGGCAGACAACCGGGAAACCGGAAACGCAGTCGATCTGAGAAGATCTTGACGAATGAGAAAATATTCCTTGGACCAATCTGTTAGCATTCCATTAAGCTTGCGTCACTCAACTCGAGAAAAGGAGGATCTGCGATGAGCCTCGATTACGTCAAATTTACGCCGGGATTTGGAAAGTTCATGCCCAAAGAATATAGAGACATGGTGGAGCATGGCCCATTCGGAAAAAAAATCTCAGTGTCTCAAGTGGGGATGTTTAAGGAAATTTTGGAAGAACATCCGATGTGTGCCGGATGCGCCATGACGTTGTTTATTCGACTGGCGATCATTGCTTTTCCAAATCCTGAAGATACGATCACCGTCGGTACGGCCGGGTGTGGACGTCTGGCCATCTCGCAAGCGGCCATTCCCTTCGTGTATGGAAATTATGGAGATCAGAATGGTGTGGCGAGCGGATTGACGCGGGGCCTTCGTCTGCGGTTTGGTGATAAACCCAAGGACGTGGTGGTGATGGCCGGCGATGGGGGGATGGCTGATATTGGCTTTGCGCAAACTCTGCACTCGTGGTTCAGAAAAGAGAAGTTTACCACCATTATGTTGGACAACGAGGTCTATGGAAACACCGGTGGTCAAGAAAGCGGAATGACGAACCGGAATCAAGTGTTGAAAATGGCACCGCTGGGTAAGAAGTTCGAGAAGATGGACATGTTGGGGATGGCAAAAGTTGCCGGGTGCGCCTACGTGGCGACGGTCGTTCCCAATAATCCCAGACGCGTTGAAAGCGTCATTAAAAAAGCCGTCTTGGTCGCGAGGGAAATTGGTCCGAGCTATATTCAAGCGTATACGTCCTGTAATATCGAATACGCAATTCCCACTGATAAGGTCATGGAAGACGCCAAAACCGTCGAAGACGATCGCTACAAGTTTTCAGAATACATCACGGACGAAGCCAAGGAGTATTTGTCCCAGTTGTATGGTTACAAAGAATATCTTCCGAAACCGGCGACGGCAGTAGGAAAGCAGTAAGGCCCCGTCTGACGGCGGAACGATCGGTCGGTGCGTGAAGACAGAAGAGGGAGGAAGACATGGCGGTTCGTTATAACATTCGTATGGCGGGAGTCGGAGGGCAAGGCGTCGTTACGGGCTCTCATATTTTTAGTACCGGGGTGATTAACGCGGGTGGGGAAAGTACCATCGTGCCCTTCTATGGTTCAGAAAAGCGAATGGCTCCCGTGGAAAGTTACGTGCGGGTCTCTGATGAGCCTATTTATGAAATAGGCGAAATCACCTTCCCGCATATTATCATGATCTTCCACCCGCAGGTGATTACCCATGGCAAAAGTTACACGAATCCCTTTTACTTTGGCTTGAAAAAGGATGGGATTGCCTTAATCAACAATGATGGTCCGATGAAATTGGAAGCGGATCAGGATCGTGAACTCAAGGAACTGAATGCCAGATTGTTCTATTTGCCGGCCACGAAGCTTTCACTTGACGTGGCGGGTATCGATTTAGCCACGAATATGGCGATGGTGGGAGCCATGGGTGCGATTACCGGCCTTTCGAACATGGAGGCATTGGCTCAAGCGGTGAAGGATCGATTCCTCGGAAAAGGATTCGTGGTGTCTGGGGGCACGGCCGCGTTGGATAGCGTGGTTGAGCGAAAATTCAAGAAGAAACAGGAATTGATCGAGAAGAATCTGGCCGTGGTCCAAGCCGCGTGGGAGTTTGCCGTGGAACGTGATTGGGTTCAAGTGAAAGGGACATCCGCCGCACCCGCAATGGCGTAATCCTCTAACCGACGAAAGAGGCAGATATGTATTTAGTCGCGAATATCGATACAGGAATTTGTGCAGCCACGAGTTGCAAGCTATGTACACAATATTGTCCTGAAGCCAACACCATCCTGTATAACAACGATGCGGGCAAGGATAAAGGGTTGAAATATGGGTCTGCGTATGTCGCAGTGGATCGCTGTAAGGGATGTGCTCAGTGCGTATGGGTTTGTGACAACATGGCCAAACACAACGCCATTAAAATGGAAATGATTGATCAGATTGGCGACACGGCACTGACCCAAAACGTCACCTATGGTGAAAAGAACAGTTCCGCCACGTTGGCCAGTCCTATTCGAGGGTAGGTGACCGTCCGAAACGGATTATCCTTTTTGCATCACATTTTGCATCACATAATGGGAGTACAAGAGTGGCAATGACCGAATTAGAAAGAATCGTGGAGCCCGGTCCGGCGGGATTTCATCCGCCGTCCGCGGCAGAATTAGGCGTGCTTCCACCCAAACCCGACCATGGCCTGACGTTTGGTCATGAAGTGCAAGAAGACCGGGCGATGGAAGAAATGGCAAAGGCCATGTTCACGAGAAAGAACGCGACGATCTTCCCTGGTCCTTTAGTCTTATGGAATTGGAACGACCATGCGGCGGATAAAGCGCGGGCCGTCTTGGAACTTGCGGCTCAAATTCCGGAAGTCTTCATTATTCCGATGCCCGATTATCGTCCGAAATACCCGAAAATCGAACCCGAGGAAGTGATTAACCCGAATCATCCCAATCTCACGATCTGGGGGAATAAAATTGAAGCGTGTATTTTCATCGGAGTGCATTGTCACTACGCCAATCTGACGCTGAAAATGATTCGGGCCGGGACGAATTGCTGGACGTCGGCCATTTGCGCGGAGCAAGGCCACGAAGACGCGATGTTTACGGTTCGGGATTCTGATGCTGCCAAGATTCGAAAGGTGACGGCGGTGTTTACGCGGGTTCGTGAGGAAATGGGGATTGCACTGCCGGACAATGGCGAGAACGTCAGATTCACCGGATTGCAGTCTCACGTGCATGGTGGACAGTCCCATACGAATCCATTAAACATTTCGTTGGGAGAAGAAGGGACGGCGAATGCTGCTGCCTTCGGTCATAAGGCCGACGATATGCAGCGGGAAGGATAGTCCCTCTATTTTATTGCTCGATCATTGTTATCAAACAATCCCGGACGGTTCGGCCAGGGATGCAACCCACCCATAGAGGGGGTAAGCCATGAGTGAAGGATTAGAAACCGAAGTCAAAACCAATCCACAAGGCGACCCGATTACCAGTACGGCTCCAGTGTCTTCCGGCCAAAATGGGAAGAAGGATCCGCACGCTGAAGCCAAACTGCAAAAGGTCGTATCACCTGAGCATATGTTTTTTGAAGCACCACGTGAGCGGGAGTTCATTACCGGTAGTGAAGCGGCTAAAGAGGCGGTTCGCCGGTCCAACGTCGATCTCTCCATTGCCTATCCGATTACCCCGCAAAGTGAAACCATGCAGCTCATCGGGGTGTTATATGGAGAAGGCTACGTCAAAGAATATTATCGGGGCGAAGAAGAATATGGGGTCATGTCGGCCATTGCCGGGGGATCACGTTCCGGCGTGCGGTGTTTTACTGCGACCGCCGGACCGGGAACGCTTCGAGGGATTGAACCGATTGCGTCATGGCCGGGTCATCGTCTTCCTGCCGTGGCAATGTTTACGTGCAGAGTGGTGAATGCTCCATTAGCCATTCAACCCGATAACATTGAAGTCTCATATCTGCTGAATTGCGGCATGATCATCTTTCACGCGGAGAATCAGCAAGATTTGTTTGATTTCATTATGAAAGGGTTCATGATCAGCGAAAAGAATGACGTGACGCTTCCCGTCGGGGTTTGCTGTGATGGATTTTTCGTGACCCATGCTCGGGGATACTGTTCGATGCAGGATCGAGGCTTAAAATTGCCGCCGCGAGATTCTTGGAGAGGCGCGGTGCCGGTGTTAGACGCTGAAAATCCTCCGGCGCGGTTGTCGCGGGATGCTCCCGTCCAAAAATCGAATTTCATGGCGTATAACATTCATGCCGTCTGGCAACAAGAAATCTGGGCCGCGGTTGAACGGTCCCGCAAGTATATCGACCTGTACATGAACGGTTTGATCGAAACGCAAGATGTGGAAGGTGCTGACGTTCTTTTAATCGCCTCCGGCAGCGCCGCCGCTCAGTCGCGTGAAGCCATACGGATGTGTAAAGACAAGAATATTCACGCAGGGTTAATCAAAGTGAAATCCCTTCGCCCCTTTCCCACCAGAGAATTGCGTGCCCTGTGTGCCCATGCCAAACTCATCGTGGTCCCCGAATTTAATTTTGTGGGGTGGTTGGCCAAGGACGTGGCGACGGCCATTTATGGCTACTCCAAAGCGAAAATTGTCGCCGGCCCGCATGTGTATGGTGGGATGTCCATGCCGGTCGAAATGATTTTTGATGAGATTGAATGCGGGCTCACCGGGAAAAAGTCGGCGACGGTTCCGTCTTCCGCCATTATGGGAGCCGTTGATCAAGAAGCGGTGGCTCACTTTATGCAGAACATTTAACACCGTTTCGTTGCTTTTTGAGAGTACCGACAAAGCCTACCTCAATGGTCGTTGAGGTAGGCTTTGTTATATGAGACCCGTCGCTCGACTATGATGAACATATTAGTCTCTAATGATGACGGCATTGAATCGCTTGGCATTCGGACTCTGGCGAAATACCTGAAGCAACTGGGTGAGGTGTGGGTCGTGGCCCCCGAGCGCCCTCAGGACGCGATGAGTCGAGCCATTACGTTGCATAAACCCCTGAGACTCCATCGAATCAGCCGGCAAGTCTTCTCCGTGAATGGAACTCCGTCGGATTGTGTCACGTTGGCGGTGGGACAGCTCCTCAAAGATCGTTCGATACATTTACTGGTATCCGGGATTAACAAAGGTCTCAACGTTGGTGACGACGTCACCAATTCCGGCACCGTGGCCGCGGCTCTGGAAGGTGCCATTCGAGGGATTCCGGCCATGGCCGTGTCGTTGGAAGGCCTGAAACGATTTCGATTTCAATCAGCGGCTCACGTGGCGGTTGAGGTGGCACAACTTGTGTTGGACAATGGGTTGCCTCCTGATACCTTATTGAACGTCAACGTGCCGGACGTGCCGGTCCAAGAGTTAAACGGTATGCAGGTGACCTCGTTAAGCCGACAACGATACAGAAATCCCGTGATTGAAAAAATCGATCCGCGTGGCGGAAAGTATTATTGGATTGCCGGTGAACGCGAGACGTGGAATAGAAGAAGACATTCCGATGTCGATGCCATTGCACAAAAAAAAGTCTCGATGACTCCCCTCCGTTTTGACATGACGCAGTACCGTGCCGTGAAAAAGTTGAAGGCATGGGAATCAGTCGTGTCCGGACGACTGAAACGGGCTCAGACTTCTTAACGATTGAGAAACCCAGACGATGATCCGCGATCTCTATCACTGGATGGTGTCATGGTCTGAATCCGCCTACGCGGGCCCGGCCTTATTTCTGTTGGCGTTCGCCGAGTCTTCCTTCTTTCCGCTTCCTCCCGATGTGCTGCTCATGGCGTTGACTCTCGGTTCCCCGTCGTGGGGCATGTATTTCGCGGCTATCACGACGGTTGGTTCAGTCTTGGGGGGCATGTTCGGGTATGCGATCGGCTGGTTCGGCGGGAGGCCGCTGCTGCTTCGCGTGATGGGGCCGGATCGCGTCTCGACCGTGCATGACACGTTTGAGCGATATGAGGGATGGGCAATTTTAATTGCAGGCCTCACCCCTGTTCCTTATAAACTGTTTACAATCGGAGCCGGGGCCTTTTACGTGAATTTTAAGATATTCGTCGTGGCCTCGCTGATCAGCCGGGGCACGCGATTTTTCCTGGTCGCCGGAACGTTGCAACTGTTGGGTCCCTGGGTCAAAGAGGTTCTTGAGCAATACTTTAACGTGTTCACCATCGCGTTGGTCTTGCTCATCGGCCTAGGATTTTGGATCGTAAGGGTCCACGCCAAGAAAACCCTGAAGCAGACGGCTTCGTCTGCCTCCGACGTGAACGCGCCGTGAAGATCTTTAACACGTTGACCAATCAAAAGGAACGGTTTGTTCCAATCGATCCGCCCAAGGTCGGGATCTACGTCTGTGGCGTCACCGCGTATGCGGACTGTCACGTTGGCCACGCACGAAGTGCGATTGCTTTTGACGTGCTGCGTCGGTATCTCCTGTATCGGGGTTATGAGGTCACCTACGTCAAAAACTTCACTGACGTGGATGATAAAATCATCAATCGGGCAGCGGAGGAGAACGTTCCCTGGGACAAAGTGGTGCAGAAATACGTGCAGGCCTACGACCGTGACATGAAACGGTTGGACGTTGGAATTCCCGATGTCGAGCCTCGTGCCACGGAACACGTGCCGCAGATCATTCAGATGATTCAGCGCATCATTGACAAGGGATCGGCGTATCAGATCGACGGCGACGTGTATTATCAGGTTTCGGCTTTTCCGGCGTATGGCCGGTTGGGGAAACGCACCCTCGAAGACATGCAGGCCGGGGCGAGAGTAGAAGTGGATGAACGCAAACGGGACCCCATGGACTTTGCGTTATGGAAAGCGGCCAAACCAGGGGAGCCGGCTTGGGAGAGCCCCTGGGGGCCGGGGAGACCCGGTTGGCACATCGAATGTTCGGCGATGTCCGTGCATCATCTGGGTGCAACCTTTGACATTCATGGCGGCGGGAAGGATTTGACCTTTCCGCACCACGAAAACGAAATCGCGCAGTCCTGCGCGGCCACCGGCCAAGAGTTCGTGCGGTATTGGATGCACAACGGATTTGTCACCGTGGACGAAGAGAAGATGTCGAAGTCGTTAGGAAATTTTTTTTCCGTGCGGGAGATTTTTGATCAGGCGAATTGTCCTGAACCCGTCACGGCCGAGACGTTGCGGTATTTTCTGCTCTCAACCCATTATCGCGGGGACGTCAATTTTTCTAATCTTGCCTTGACCGAGGCCAAATCAGCATTGGATAACGTCTACGATCTCTTCATCCGACTGTCCGAAAAACCTCACGAGGGGTCCGTATCCAAGGATACCGTAGGAGAAGCCTTGGCGCAGTTTCAGCAAGATTTTGAAGAAGCCATGGATGACGATATCAATACCCCCGAGGCGTTGGCGGCATTTCAGCAACTTCGCGCCATGGCCAACCACGCCATACGGGAGGGGCTGTCCGAAAAAGGGCGACAGGGGGTTCGTGAAGTCTTTCGCCGTTGCGGGGCGCCGCTGGGCTTATTTCAGCTCAGCGAACAAGAGTGGGTGTTTCGTGCGTTGGATTTTGGTACGGACCGGTTTCGGACGCGTGCTGATCAGGAGCATACGGATGAGTGGATTCAAGAACAAATTCAAAAAAGAGCCCAGGCGCGAGCGCGACAAGACTTTGCCGCCGCGGACCACATTCGAACAGACTTGGCGGCCAAAGGGATCACCCTCGAAGACCGGCCGGATGGGAGTACCCGTTGGAAGCGATAGGGACGTTGATCGCCTGTTCGGCATTCATGCCGTAACGGAGGCCGTTCAGTCCCGGTCACGCAGTTTCGTCAAAATTCTTCTTGCTCACCGCGGACGTCAATATTCCCAGATCATCCGGTTCGCCAACATCCACGGCATTCCCTTGCAGGTTCAACCTCGCGAGCAGTTTGACCATCTGATTCCTTTCGGCAATCACCAGGGCGTGGTGGGTGTGGTGGCGGCCAAGTCCTATGCGTCGGAAGACGATGTCGTGACGTATGCCTTTCAACGGGGGGACTCCGTGTTCTTGTTGGCGCTGGATGGAGTGGAAGATCCTCAAAATTTTGGGGCGATTCTCAGAATCGCGGACGCGGCCGGTATCCACGGGGTGTTTATTCCTGCGCGTCGATCAGTGGGCTTGACGTCAAGCGTAGCCAGATCGTCAGCGGGAGCCGTTGAATACGTTCGCGTGGCTCGATGCACCAATATCGGTAAACTGATCGAACGATTGCAGGCTCGCGACGTGAACGCGATAGCCTTCGACCCGAGGGCCGACCAACTCTATACCGATTTGGATTTACAGGGACCGACCGTGCTGGTGTTTGGAGGAGAAGGAAAAGGGCTCAGACCCGGCGTCTTGCAAAAATGTCGCGCCCGGGCCCGCATTCCCATGCGAGGACGGGTGAAGTCGCTCAACGTTTCAGCGAGTGTGGCGGCAGTCGCGTATGAAGTCGTGCGTCAACGGATGGGGTGGGAAAGGGCTACCGAATTTGAATAAGCCCTTCTTGAATGGCCGCGTTTAAGAGTTGCGCGGCGTTGGACACGCGCACCTTTTTCATCATGTTGGCCCGATGGGCCTCAACGGTTTTGACGCTGATTTTGAGGCGCTGAGCAATTTCTTTACTTTTCAGGCCGGCCCAGATCAATTGGAGAACTTCCTGTTCCCGTTCGGTCAACGCCTCAGGGCGTTTCCGTTTCATGGGAAGCACGTCTCTTTTGGAAGTCGTTTTCGCGTGTAACGCCATAGGGCACGGAACGTGTTCTCAAGATGAAATAACTAGGGAATACTAGCAGCGTGTTCTTTGAAAAGTAAAGCATAGAAAATACGTATTTTCACGATGGGCAAGGGTTTTCAGTGATTCACGAGATATAGAAGAATGGATGTATTCGGCCCCTCTATCTTGGTGTTGATAACGGGTTTGTCCATAGGGAGCTTTCTTAACGTGTGTATCCTGAGGGTCCCTCACGGCCAATCCGTTCTGTGGCCGGGCTCTTCCTGCCCTCAATGCGGGACACCCATTCAATGGTTTGACAACGTTCCACTCTTGAACGTTGTCTGGTTGCGTGCGCGATGTCGCTGGTGTCAAGGAAGGATTTCATGGCGCTATCCTCTAGTGGAATGCGTGAATGGATTGGGGTATCTGGGGCTTGCCCATCAATTTGGATTCAGCATGAGGGCCGTGGTCTATGCGTTGCTGTTGTCGGCCCTGTTGGTCGTGGCGATGATTGATTTCGATCACCGTATTATTCCGGACGCCATTTCTCTTCCAGGCATCGTGGTCGGCCTCGTGGCATCGACCTTCGTGCTTCCCTTGGGGTGGGTCGGCTCCCTGGTCGGCATGACGTTGGGAGGGAGCGTGCTCTGGGTGCTTGCGCTCCTCAGTCCCTATCTCTTTGGAAAGGAAGGCATGGGAGGTGGAGACATTAAACTTCTCGCGATGATCGGCGCCTTTTTGGGTTGGCAGTCCGTGCTCATGACCCTGGTTTTGGCGTCCATGACGGGTGCCGTGGTCGGTAGCAGCCTGATGGCCCTGCGTCGTATGAAGCGCGGGGAGGCCATGCCGTTTGGTCCCTTTCTGGTGGGGGGCGCCGTGGTGTCGATGTTCTTTTATCAGGACGTGATCGACGTGTACGTGGCACTGTGGTAAAACCGGCATCCGTCAGGCGTGACGCAACGGCAGTCAAGACAAGGCTGGCCGGCAATCTCTGGAACCCCAGTAAGTCTGCCGTGTGGCGACCGTTCCAAAAACGACGGGATGATCCATCAGGGTATACGCTCGCCGAGTTACTCATCGTCCTCGGCGTTCTCAGTGTCGTGATAGGGTTGAGCGGCACGTGGCTTTCTTCGCAACTCCCCCATTATCGGTTGAATGGGGCCGTGCGACAAATTCGAGCCGACCTCTTGGCGGCAAGGGCCCAAGCCGTGAGCCAGGGCAATGAAGTCCGCGTCTTTTTCACCAAGCCGCGACAATATGATATGCTGGACGATGACAACAATAATGGAAAAATCGATTCCGGCGAGGCCGTGACCTCCCGATCGATTGATTTTCCCGGAGTCACGGTGGTATCCAACAACAATCCCATCTTCCACCCCAGGGGCACGGCTTCAAGCTTGGCAACGGTCAAGATTTCCAATTCCGCGGGAGAAAAAGCCATCACGATCAGCATCACTGGCCGCGTGAAGGTCAAAACCCCGTCATAGGGACAACGAATGAAGGCGCCGAGAATCATCAGGTCCCTCGTCGGAACCGCTCAAGGATTAACCCTCATAGAGGTGGTCATCGCCATGGGGTTGGTTTTCCTCGTCTTGTTGGCCCTGTCGGGGTTGGCCGTCACGGCGAGCAAGGGGGCGGCCGCGAGCAAACATCTCACGACGGCCACGACGTTAGGTCAGGACAAACTCGAAGAGTGGAGAACGGGCGGTTCCACCGCCGTCACGAGTCCGATAGAAACGACGGAAGATTATGCCGCAATCCCAGACTATCCCTTGTATAAACGTGAGTGGCGCATCCAGCCGAATCAGCCCATTCCCGGGCTCCACGCGGCGACCGTGACCGTGTGGTGGGCCGATGATCGACACTCGGTGTCCTTTTCCACCATCCTCTCACCGTAACCCCGATGTTTCCCAATCTTCTGAAGAATCAAACGGGATTAACCCTCACGGAACTTTTGATAGCCCTGGTGCTGGGCATGATCGTCATTGGTGCGGTGTACAGCGTGCATCTCACTCAGATCAAGCGGCAGGTCGTTCAAGAGGACGTGTTGACGATGCAGCAGACCGCCCGTGCGGCATTGGACATGATGGTGAGAGAAATCCGTATGGCAGGGTATGACCCCATGGGCGTGAATCGGGATGCTGATCCGTCTAACGATTTTCAGGGAATCACCTCCCATCCGACGGAGTTGCGTCTTCGAGCTGATTTGAACGGGAACGGCACGTTGACGGATTCGAAGGAATCCATCGTCTATCTGTACGACGACTCAACGTCCACGCTCCGGCGCAAAACAGGAAAGGGCCGCCGACAGCCCGTGGCGGAGCACGTCAAGTCCTTTACCTTTTCCTGTTTGGATCGCATGGGTCGCCCAACCACGCATACGCCGAACATCCGGGCGGTGGAGGTGAAGATCACGGTCCAGTCAGAACGCCCCGACGGCCAATATCCCGAAAACGACGGCTATCGGACCTTGACCCTTCAGTCTCGTATTGCCCCGAGAAATTTGTCGTGAAGCGTTCGCGTCTCGTGTATTTCTTCTCCATCATCAGCATTCTCTGGTTGGCTTGGCTGATAAGGAAAAACGACCACAAGGCGTAGGGCGCGATCTCATCGCGCCGGAAAGGACTCCCATGAGCGGACATGGTCACCCCCATGCGATCAGCATTGAGAAACATCCCAAGCGCGTCACGGTGACGTTGAACGGCCGCGTCGTCGCTGATACAAAGCAGGCATTGGTTTTGAAAGAGGGGCCGCTTCCACCGGCTTATTACATTCCCCGGCAAGACGTCCACGCGTCGTACTTGCAACGAACGGACCATTCAACCCAGTGTCCGTTTAAGGGCGATGCTTCCTACTTTTCCGTGACCGTCAACGGCAAGACTGCCGACAATGCCGTCTGGACCTATGAAAATCCAATCGAGGCCGTGGCGGCCATTAAAGATTACCTGAGTTTTTATAAAGAAAAAATGGACGCGATTGAAGAATCGTCGGAGGAGTGATTGAAAGCGTGAATCATGAATTCATGCTCGCCGACGCGAATCGGCTTGTCATTTCCCTGATGCTCCACCAACGACAGGAGGACACCTGAGATGAAAACCATTGTGACTCTCGCTTGTTTGATCTTGAGTTTTGGCTATGGCGGGCTGGCAATTTCCCAAGGCTTGCCGGATGACGTTTCGGTAGATCAATACCTGTTGGAAGCGACAAAGGCGATTGAGAACGGGGACACGCAAAGGGCGTTGAAGTTGCTTTCTACGGCACGGTCAAAATTAAAGGAATCCGATCGGCGGCAAGCAGCGGCGCAGCCACAACCGGCAAAGGACAAAGCATTCCTGCAGAAGGTATTAAAAAATCTCAAGAAGCAGATGGTCCGCGCACGGGGCGGAACGTTCAGGATGGGTTGTACGGGCGAACAGCGTCATTGTTTTACTGACGAAAAACCGGTCCACCAAGTGCAGGTGAACGACTTTGAAATCGGCAAGTATGAGGTGACCCAGGAGTTGTGGGAAGCCGTCATGGGAAAGAATCCGAGTGGCTTCAAGAACTGCGCGCAGTGTCCCGTCGAGAGAGTCAGTTGGAATGACGTCCAAACGTTCCTCAAGAAATTGAATGCCCTGACGGGAGAACAGTATCGGCTGCCGACGGAGGCGGAGTGGGAGTATGCCGCCAGGGGTGGACGTAAGAGTAAGGGGTACCAATATGCCGGGAGTCAGACCCTGGATGCGGTGGCGTGGTATTTTGATAACAGCGGGGACAAGACCCATCCGGTCGGGCAGAAGCAACCCAATGAGCTGGGGGTGTACGACATGAGCGGGAACGTCTGGGAGTGGGTGGAGGATTGCTGGAACAAGGGGTACGCGGGAGCGCCGAATGATGGGAGCGCGTGGCAGAGCGGGGATTGCAGCGTCCGCGGATTGCGCGGCGGTTCCTGGTTCATCGGACCGGAGCATCTGCAATCCGGTCACCGCGACGTGGGCGACGTCGGCAACCAGGTTGACTACGTCGGCTTCCGGCTTGCCCGGACGCTCACCCCGTGAATCATTCGCCGTTTGCATCCAGCACGACTTGGCCTGAGTGATTGACAGGAGTCGGTGATTCCGTTATTTTTACCGTAAATTTGACGGAATCACCGACGTGTACTCCAGAATACTTGCGCTTCCCCAAAAGAGTTTTTTCCTGTTCGGTCCGCGGGGTACGGGAAAATCCGTGTGGCTGGCGCAACGTCTCGGCCACGCGGCCTTGAATATCAATCTGCTGAAGTCAGGTGAATATCTTCGATATAAACGGGACCCGTCTCTGCTCGCCCAGGAAGTGGCTCCTCTGAAAAACCAGAAAGCATGGATCATTATTGACGAGGTACAAAAACTCCCGGAATTGCTGGATGAGGTTCATGCGCTGTTGTTCGAGAGTCGGCATGACTACCGGTTTGCCCTGTCCGGTTCCAGCGCCAGGAAACTCAAGCGTTCCCATGCCAACATGCTGGCGGGCCGAGCTTCGTCGAAAAAGATGTTTCCGCTGAGCGCGCTCGAGATCGGCAAAGACTTCAGGTTGCCGGATGCCTTGTGCTACGGACAATTGCCGTTGAGCGTGACGTCGTCCTCCAGTGCGGAGAGAATCGAATTTCTGGATGCGTACGTCGAGAGCTATCTGAAAGAGGAAATTCAGCAGGAAGCCCTTGTCAGAAACCTCAACGGCTTCTACCGGTTTTTATCCGTTGCCGCCATGATGAACGGGCAGATCCTGAACGTCGCCGACGTCGCAAGGGACGTGGGCGTGGCCCGATCCACCGTACAGGGCTATTTCAGCATTCTGGAAGACACGCTGCTGGGCTGGTTCTTGCCCGCCTACCGCAACACAGCCAAGGTCAAAGAGGTTGCTCACGCCAAGTTCTACCTGTTCGATTGCGGCGTGCAGCGTGCCTTGGCGGGTCTGCACCGGGACGGGCCTTTGACAATCGAAACGGGCGTTCTGTTTGAAACCTTTATTCTCAATGAACTCAGGGCGCTCAATTCGTGGCGGTCTCACGGCGCGCAGTTTTTCTACTGGCGCACGGAATCCGGCAACGAAGTTGATCTGATTTGGAAAAGGGGCAGGCAGGCGGTCGGCTTTGAAATAAAATATTCCACGATCTGGAAAGAAAAATTTAATAAAGGGCTGAACGTCTTGCTGCGGTCCGGCGATATCCGGCGGGCTTTTGGCGTCTATCGAGGCACCCGCGTCCTCAAGGTCGGTGAGGTCACGGTTCTTCCTTATGAGAGAGCCATCGAGATGGCTTCTGAGGGAAGCTTTATCCTCGCGTCTTGACACAAGAAGACCGGGTGCCGCCTCTGCAAGGCCAGCCGGTGGCGATCACGCCGGTCAGCCCAAAGTGGCCAGGATGGTGTTGAGTGTGGCGCTCGGGCGCATACCGGCCTGGACCTTTTTCGGGTCGGGGTGATAATATCCACCAATATCCACCGGCTTACCTTTGACGGCTTTCAACTCTTCAAGAATCTTCTCGACGTTGGCCTCAAGCTCCGTTGCGACCGGCGTGAATTTCTCTTGCAGTTCCGGATCGTCGGTTTGTGCGGCGAGTTCCCGTGCCCAGTACATGGCCTCGTAGACGTGGCTTCCGGCGTTGTCCAACTCTCCGAGCACCCGACCGGGTGACTTGCGATTGTTCATGAGTTTGCCGGTGGCTCGATCAAGCGTATCCGCGAGCACCTGTGCCTTGGCATTGCCGCGCGTTCGGCTGAGATGGGCGAAGGATTCTGCCAGCGCCAGAAATTCCCCGAGGGAGTCCCAGCGTAAATGCCCTTCTTTGAGAAACTGTTGGACGTGTTTCGGGGCAGATCCGCCGGCTCCCGTTTCAAAGAGCCCGCCACCGTTAATGAGCGGAACAATGGACAGCATTTTGGCGCTCGTGCCCAGTTCCAGGATCGGGAACAGGTCGGTGAGATAATCCCGAAGCACGTTGCCGGTGGCGGCAATGGTGTCTTGCCCGTCTTTGGCGCGGTTGAGCGAATGTTTCATGGCGTCCACCGGGGCCATGATCTGAACGTCCATGCCCGCGGTGTCGTGTTGCTGGAGATAGCGATTCACTTTTTCAATCAACTGCGCGTCGTGTGCCCGGTTTTTATTCAACCAGAAGACCACGGGCGTTGAGGACGCTTTGCTCCGATTCACGGCCAGTTTCACCCAATCTTGAATGGGAACGTCCTTGACCGTACACGCGCGGAAGATATCGCCTTTTTCCACGTCCCGTTCGTGCAGGACGGTACCGGCCCCGTCAATCATGCGGATGGTTCCCTTGCCCGCGGCTTCGTAGGTCTTGTCGTGCGAGCCGTATTCCTCGGCCTTCTGAGCCATCAGCCCGACGTTGGGCACGCTGCCCATCGTGGCGGGATTAAATGCCCCGTTCTCTCGACAGAAATCAACCACGGCCTGATAAATGCCCGCGTAACTGCGATCCGGGATCATGGCCTTCATGTCCCGTTCTTGGCCGTCCGGCCCCCACATTTTCCCACCCACGCGAAGTGCCGCGGCCATGGAGGCGTCGATAATAACGTCGCTCGGCACGTGGAAGTTGGTGATGCCCTTGTCCGAATCCACCATCGCCAGACGCGGACCATTGTCCATCGCGGCTTGAACGTCGGCCTTGATTTCTTCCTGTTGCGCGGCCGGCAATCGGCTGATTTTGGCGTAGACGTCACCCAGGCCGTTATTCGGATTGACGCCAAGTTCGGCAAACGTCTTTGCGTGTTTCTGAAAGACGTCGTCAAAGTAGACGGAGACGCCGTGACCGAAAATGATGGGGTCGGAGACCTTCATCATGGTGGCCTTCATGTGCAGCGACAACAGAATGCCGCTCTTTTTGGCGTCTTCGATTTGCTCCTTGAAAAACTGGCGTAAGGCACTGGCGCTCATCTTCGTGGCGTCCACGACGTCACCCACGTCAAGGGTCAGCTTCTCTTTCAAGAGCGTGGTGCTTCCGTCTGCACCGACGAATTCAATGCGACCCGTTCCGGCAGTGTGTTCGGTGATGGTCGTTGATTGTTCGTTGGCAAAGAAATCTCCACCGGACATGTGTGCCACGTGCGTCTTTGAATCTTTGGTCCACTGGCCCATTTTGTGTGGATGCTGTTTGGCGTATTGTTTGACCGACGTGGAAGCACGACGATCGGAGTTGCCCTGTCGTAACACCGGGTTGACGGCACTGCCTTTGACCTTGTCAAATTTGGCTTTGATGATCTTTTCTTCATCGGTCTTGGGATCTTCAGGATAGTTGGGAATCGCATAGCCCTGGGATTGCAGTTCGGCGACGGCCCCTTTGATTTGAGGAATCGACGCACTGATGTTCGGAAGTTTAATGACGTTGGATTCCGGTTTCTCGACCAGTTCGCCGAGCAACGCCAAGTCATCGGGTTGCCGTTGTTCCGGCTTCAGGTTATCTGGAAATTGCGCAATGATTCGGCCTGCCAGGGAAATATCTTTCGTGCCGACGTTCACCCCTGCAGTTCCGGCAAAAGCCTGAATGACGGGCAGAAACGACGCACTCGCCAGTTCAGGCGCTTCATCGACTTTCGTGTAAATAATATCCGGTTCTGTTGACATGGTGTTTACCCCATAGAAAGAGTGTGAAAGAGGAGACGACGCTCGTGGTGGAAAGGCTGACTTCCCAACACTTGGCCGATTATTGTAGTTGGCGTTGACGTTCGACGCAATCAACCGAAAGCCCCAGATTCGACCGAACGAAAGGACTAAACCCCATGGGTAAGGTGGGCAGCACGCACGTGGGAATCCATCAACCCACGTGTGACGTGACTCACGGCAATGACGATTCGGTCGGCGCCGGACCGTCATGTATCAGAGACGTCGGTCCATCCGCGATCGGGCACCGGGGGTTTGCTCTTGTGGCCGTCATGCTGTTGATTGCCGTGGTCGGCATTGTGACGGCGGTCGTCTTGCAGACCACCTCCACGGAAATCAAAATCAGTGGAAACCACCGGCGGGCGATCCAGGAGTTTTATGCGGCTGAGGCCGGATTGGCCGAGGCCCGGTCGCGGTTGCGAAAATCGACGGGAGCGGAGGACACGTTCATCGGGAGCACGGGAATCTGGCAGGATTCCTCGTGGACGGCCTATATTGTGACCTCTTCCGATTGGGTGACGTCGGATGATCCCGATTACTCGACGCGACGTTCCAACGTGTTTCCCGTGAGCGGCAATCCACGGAATACGATTGTTCAATCGAACAGCGTTCAGACCGACCTGGAGTACTGGCTGAAGATTCGGCATAAGACGGAATATGACGCTGAGCGGGCAGGGCACCGTCCGGCCACGCCTCATTATCTCGATCAGGACGGCAGAACCTCTCGTCATAAGAAGACCAACCGGGGCAACGTCGTGTACTTCGGGTATCCCTCACGGACCAGTCTTCTTCCGGTCTCTTTCACGACGACGCGGAGCACGCCGTGGTTGCCGGTAGAGAAAATTATCGCTCATGGGACCGGGCAGAGCGGCGGCGTGGTGTTGGAGGCGGAAGTTGTTCATCTCCCAGGCCCGAACCAGGTCGCGGCCCTGTATGCGTCTGGAAACGTGAGTCTCACCGGAGGGACAGGCGTGCTTGATGGACGCGACACATGCGGCGAGGTTGATAGTCTGCCGCCGGTCCTTTCCGGCGGAACGGTGACGAGTGGTCCTTCCATTCAGTTCCACGGAACCCCGGCCACTCCTCAACCCAACGCGACCGCGTTGAATCTGGGGAACGCTCTTGCGGATATCAGTACGGACGCCGTCGCGTTGACTGAAAATCAGCACAACCAATCGTTAGGCAGCGCGGATGTGCCGATGGTCTTTCTCGCCGCCGGCGCGTCCTTTCCGGCAGGTCTACGAATGCAGCACGTCACCGGTTCCGGCATTCTCCTGGTGGAGGGAAATGCAACCTTGGAAGGCGAGGTCCAATGGCATGGCATGATCTTGGCCACCGGTACGCTCTCTTTTCGCGGCCAGGGAAACGGGATCGTGGTTCGTGGAGGAGTATGGGCCGGTCAGATTCACCAGCAGACCGGCCCCGTGTCCGTGACCTACGATAGTTGTCTGCTCCGGGCTGCCCTGCTTGCCGTTCCGACTCGGGTGAGGACCTGGAGAGAGGTTTTTTGATACGCGAATCCGAAATGCCGCCATAACGTGTTGTTTCAGTAAGAATGACTGCTCCATTTTTCATTTCAGTCTGGGTCTTTTGTGACTCCCTCAATTTGGGGCTTTTGATTGATTGCGATAGCAGACAAATCTCTTTAGAATTTGTCATCCAGTGTCCTGATTGCCACAAATCATTCACATTAAAAAGGAGACCTTTGCAAAACTCCCTTTCTCCGTCATTCTGAAGAGCGAACCGACGCCTGCCCTGAGCCTCGAAGGTAAGAATCTACCGTGACGGTCGGTCCCCTGACGGAACCCTCAGATTCCTCGCTACACTCGGAATGACATTGTGCAAAGATCTCTAAAAAGGGTTGACCATGGCTAAGGTACTTGAAGGCCCGGGAATGGGCTTGTTGAAAAAATGGGGAGTGCAAACCCCGAATTATGCGGTCGTCAGTTCGTTCGATGAATTCGAACAGTTGGCTCAAGCCAACGATTGGTTGAAGAACGGCACGTTGGTGGTCAAAGCCCATGAAGCCCTGGGGTCGCGTTTCAAACTTGGGCTGGTCAAGGTCGGGCTGGATTTATCCGGTGCCAAAACCGCGGTGAAGGAAATTCTGGGGCGGAAGATCGAGACGCTCACGATCGGACAGGTCATCGTGTCTGAAGCCGTTGACCATACGGACGAGTACTACGCCGCGATCAAGTCGACCAGGGACGGGGCCGATATTATGGTGGCCAACTGCGGCGGGATTGAAGTGGAGTCAAATTGGGATCGCGTGAAACGGCTCTCGGTGGACGTGGGGGAATCTCCGGCCGCGGACGATTTGCAGGGTCTTGCAAAAGATGCAGGATTTTCCGGTGATCTGGTCAACGGCGTCGCCGCCTTTGCTCAAAAGTTGTTCCGTTGCTTCGAAAATGAAGATGCCCAGTATCTGGAAATCAACCCGCTGGTGCAGAACGCGGCCGGTGAGCTTGTGGCCCTTGATGCCGTGACGCTGTTGGACGGGGACGCGAAGTTCCGGCACCCGGACTGGAACTTTTCCTTTGCCGCTGAATTCGGTCGGGCCTATACCCGGAAGGAAGAAGAAATCATGGCCGTGGATGCCAAGGTGAAAGGGTCGGTGAAGTTGATTGAAATTTCGGGCGGAGACACGGCCATGCTGCCGGCCGGCGGCGGGGCCAGCGTCTATTACTCGGACGCGGTAGTGGCTCGGGGCGGCAAGTTGGCCAATTACGCCGAATATTCCGGCGATCCTCCTGATTGGGCCGTCGAAGCCCTGACCGACAAAATTTGCTCGCTTCCGGGCATCAAGAACATCATCGTCGGCGGAGCCATTGCCAACTTCACCGACGTAAAAAAGACCTTCGGCGGAATTATCAATGCGTTTCGCCGGGCCAAAACCGACGGGAAGTTGAACGGCGTGCGCATCTGGGTGCGACGCGGTGGCCCGAACGAAAAGGAAGGGCTAGCTGCGATGAAGGCGTTGAAAGACGAAGGGTTCGACATTGAAGTCTTTGACCGGCATACGCCGCTGACCGACATCGTTGACATGGCCTTAGTCCGGTGACCAGGGGCCGGTCACGAACGACCACTAACTCTTGAAGCAGGAGATTGATTGATGAGCATTCTGGCAACAAAAGATACGCACGTTGTGATTCAAGGCGGAGTGGCGGGGGTCAACGCGGCTCGCCGCATGGGCGAATTCCGGCATATGATTCGGCGGCCCTTGAACGTTTCCGCGTTTGTCTATCCCCCGGATGCAGGGAAAACCAACGAAGTCGTCTGCGGCAACCAACTCGTCGCGATTCCGGTGTATAAAACCGTCGCTGAAGCGACCGTGAACCATCCGGAAATCAACACGAGCCTGGTCTACGTCGGCGCCGACCGGGCTTATGCCGGGGCCAATGAAGCCTTGGATGCTCCCAACGTCAACGTGGTGTCCATGATTACGGAAGGGTTGCCCGAAAAAGATGCCAAGTTGCTCGGGAAGCGCGCCCGTCAACTGGGGAAAATTTTCAATGGGCCGTCCTCGATCGGGGTCATGTCCGCGGGGGAATGTCGCTTGGGCGTGATCGGCGGGGCCTTCGATAATCTGGTGGCCTGCAAACTCTATCGTCCCGGTTCCTTTGGGGTCATCACGAAGTCCGGCGGACTGTCGAATGAAATTATCTGGATCTGTTCGCAGTTCGCAGACGGAATCACCACGGCCATCGGAATTGGCGGTGACGCGTATCCCGGAACCGACTACGTGAGTTATCTGGAAATGTTTGAGAACGACCCGCAAACCAAAGCCGTGGTCATCGTCGGTGAAATGGGTGGGGATCTGGAGGAACGGGCGGCTGAATGGTACGGCGCAAAGAAGCGTCGGATTACCCTCTTGGCCGTCGTGTCCGGCTTTTGTCAGGAAAGCTTGCCCAAGGGCATGAAATTCGGTCACGCCGGGGCCAAGGAAGGGCTCAAAGGGGAAGGGTCGGCGCGTGCGAAATCGGAAGCACTGAAGAAGGCCGGGGCAATTGTGCCCGATACCTTCGGAGCGTTGGGACCAGCGATCAAAGACGCCTATGAGGCGCTGCTGAAGTCGGGCGAAGTGAAGCCCATTCCCGAACTCAGTGACGCGGAGCGTCCCAGACTGCCGCGGACCGTTGAGCAGGGCATGAAGGACGGCGACGTGCTGGTCACCCCCCTCATCAAGTCCACCATCAGTGACGACCGCGGAGACGAACCCTTGTATGAAGGGTATCCGGCTTCTGAACTCATCAACAACGGGTATGATATTCCGCACGTCATCGGGCTCCTGTGGGACAAACGACTGATTGGCAGGCAGGAGGCCGAAATCATTCGGAGAATCATCATCCTTTCGGCCGATCATGGACCCTGCGTCAGCGGAGCGTTGACCACCATCATTGCGGCGTGTGCGGGCATCGGATTGTCTCAAGCCGTTGCCGCGGGGTTGATTATGATCGGCCCGCGGTTCGGCGGCGCGGTCACGGACGCCGGCCGGTATTTCAAGTTTGCCGTTGACAACGGCATGTCGGTGGACGAGTTTCTGGCGCACATGAAGAAAAACGTGGGGCCGGTGCCGGGCATCGGCCATCGCGTGAAGAGTCTTCGGAATCCGGATAAACGGGTCAAGGAATTAGTGCGATACGTCAAAAGCCTTGACGTGCCGATGCCTCACCTCGACTTTGCCCTGGAGGTTGAGAAAGTCACTGCGGCGAAAAAAGACAACTTGATTTTGAACGTGGACGGCACCATGGCCGCGGTGCTGGTTGACATCGGGTTCCCCGTCGATAGCTTGAACGGATTTTTCTTGTTGGCGCGAACCATCGGCCTGATCGGTCATTGGACCGATCAAAAGCGGCAAGGGAGTCGCCTCATTCGTTTGTTTAACTATCTAGTAAGCTACGCGGCCCCGAGCCGTCGGGAAGTGCCGCCGTTGAAATAGTAGTCAGAGGCTCATGACCGGTGGCCGGTGCTGGCTACTGGACTAGGGAGGAGAACGCATCATGTCGATTGAACTGGTGAAGAATGTCTACGCAACAATGCCGGCGGCCGTGGAGGCCGCTCGCAAGCAGTTCGGCCGTGGGTTGACCCTGGCTGAAAAAATCATGGTCTCCCATGCCGACGATTTCCAAACCCAGGCGTGGGAGCGGGGAAAAGCCATGCTGGCCCTTCGACCGGATCGCGTGGCCATGCAGGATGCCACGGCTCAGATGGCCATGCTGCAATTCATCCAGGCGGGGAAGAAAAAAGCCGCGGTCCCCAGCACGATTCATTGCGACCATTTGATTCGGGCGGAGATGGGGTCTGAAAAAGACCTGCTGCGAGCGTGCGATGAGAATCGGGAGGTGTACAACTTTTTAGAATCGGCCGCAAAAAAATACGGCATCGGGTTCTGGAAACCCGGAGCGGGCATCATTCATCAGGTCGTCCTGGAAAATTACGCCTTTCCGGGTGGATTGATGATCGGGACGGATTCCCACACCCCGAACGGCGGCGGACTGGGCATGTTGGCCATTGGCGTCGGTGGTGCCGATGCCGGTGAAGTCATGGCCGGATTACCGTGGGAAGTGCTGCACCCTAAACTCATCGGGGTCAAGCTTACCGGCAAGTTGAATGGATGGACTTCCCCCAAGGACGTGATTCTCTCCATCTGCGGACGACTGACCGTCAAGGGCGGCACCAACAAAATCGTCGAATATTTCGGGCCGGGTGCCGCCACCATCAGTGCAACCGGCAAGGGCACGATTACCAACATGGGCGCCGAACTCGGCGCGACTACGTCGGTGTTTCCCTTCGATCAAAAAATGGTGGACTATCTCAGGATGATGGAACGCGAAGACGTCGCCAAGCTGGCCGAAGCCAACAAGGCGATGCTGGTCGCGGACCCTGAAGTGCATGAATCCCCGGAACGGTATTTTGATGAAGTCCTGGAAATCGATCTGTCCACCCTGGAACCGCACGTGGTGGGTCCGCATTCCCCGGATTTAGCCAGACCCGTGTCCAAGTTGGCGGATGAAGCCAGGGAAAAGGGGTATCCCGTGGCATTGAAAGCCACCTTGTTGGGCAGTTGCACCAATTCTTCCTATGAAGACATCAGCCGCGCGGCTCACGTCGTCAGACAAGGCTTGCAAGCGGGCTTGAAAGCCAAAACCGCCTTTCTGGTCTCGCCGGGGTCGGAACGGATTTTTCACACCATGAAACGCGACGGGTTTCTGGAGACGTTTGAAGATCTGGGGGCAACCGTGTTGGCGAACGCCTGTGGTCCGTGCATCGGCCAATGGAAACGGACGGACGGCGTTAAAGGCCGAGCCGATTCGATTGTCAGCTCCTTTAACCGCAATTTTCCCGGTCGGAACGATGGGATCGCCGACACCCTTTCCTTTTTAGCGAGCCCGGAACTGGTCGCCGCGTATGCTCTGTCGGGAGAACTGGGATTCAATCCCATGCAAGATTCCCTGCCTACCCCTGATGGTCGGCAGATCAAACTCGATCCCCCGCAAGGTGAGGAATTACCCTCTCAAGGATTTGCGAAAGGCGGAGAAGGGTTTCTTCCTCCGGCGGAGAATGGAGAAGGGTTGGCCATTGACCTGCCGTCAAACAGTGAACGGCTCCAGTTGTTGCAGCCCTTTCCCGGATGGGACGGCGGGGATTTTGAAAAATTGCCGGTGTTGATTAAGACCAAGGGGAAAACCACGACGGATCATATTTCCCCGGCTGGTCCGTGGTTGAAATATCGCGGGCATCTGGACAAGATCAGCGACAACGTGTTTCTTGGTGCCAACAATGCCTTTTCGGGAGAAACCGGAAAAGGGACGAACGTCCTCACCGGCGAGTCCGGTCTGACGCTGTCACACATCGCGCGGGATTATAAGAGCAAAGGGATCGGTTCCTTCGTCGTGGGTGACGAAAATTACGGCGAAGGGAGCAGCCGGGAACACGCCGCCATGTCCCCGCGGTTCCTTGGAGTCAAGGCCGTCTTGACCAAGAGCTTTGCACGAATCCATGAAACGAACCTGAAGAAACAGGGCATCCTTCCCATGACGTTTGTGAACCCCGCTGATTATGAGCAGATCGAACAAGAGGATCGAGTCAGCGTGACCGGCCTCAATGCCTTGGCACCCGGGAAACCCGTTGCCGTCACCATTTATAAAAAGGATGGAAAAGACGTCACGATTCAAGCCAATCACAGCATGACCGAACAGCAACTGAACTGGTTCCGGGCGGGTTCGGCCTTAAACGCTTTGAATTAACGTGTAGTGAAGAGAAGCCGTCTCAACATGTGTCAGTCCGTCTCAACATCTGTCATTCTGAGAAACTGGCTCCCCATCTGTCATTCTGAGGAGCTTGCGACGAAGAATCTCACCCCCCATACCCTGAACCGGCGCTATGATCACGGTTCAGAAACCCCGGACAATCATTGATGGCTACCGAATCTTCTGACAAAGACAACGCCGTGAGGCAGGAAGACGCGCTCCAACCGGAGATGGTCACGGTGGAGATCGCGGGAAAACCCTTTCGGGTGCCCGCGGGAATTACCCTCATGAAGTCCCTGTGGTATACCGGTCACGACGTCACGCGAGGGGCCGGCTGTCTGGGTGGGTTTTGCGGGGCCTGTGCCACCTATTACCGGACGAAGGACGATCCGAAAGTGAAAACCTGCCTGGCGTGCTCACGTGCGGTTGAAGACGGGATGTCGTTTTCGTTTGCACCGCCGTTTCCCGCCCGGAAAGCCACGTATGATTTGAATCAAATCCAGGATCACAAGCAAGCCTTGTTTGAACTCTATCCCGAAGCCCCGTTGTGCCGGAATTGCAACGCGTGTACCGAAGCCTGCCCACAAAACATCGACGTGCGCGAGGGGGTCTGGAAAGCCGTCTTCGGTGATTTTCAAGCGGTGTCGGAGACGTTTATGGACTGCGTGATGTGTGGCTTGTGTGCGCCGGTGTGTATTGCCGATATCGCCCCCAGTTTAGTGGCGGTCTATGCCAGTCGGGCTTATGGGGTACGGGAAATGGCCAAGCCGCCCGGTCTGTTTGACCGCATCAAGGCCATTGAAGAAGGGCAGTATCATGACGATTGGAATCGCGTCTTACGGATGACCGATGAAGAATTACAGGAGATTGGTGAGTGTTGATTTTAGATTGGTGCGCGTTGATCGCAGATTGAAAATCAACAATCCACAATCCACAATCAACGCCGTTCCCGATGGACGTTCAACCCCTCCACGCCGCCGTTCACAAATCTCGTGATGCCCGCCAACGGCAAACCCTTCCCAGGCTGTCTCCGGCCGAACGCGACGCGCTGATTAAAAAATTTCATCCGGATCATCGTCAAGCGGCCTACCGTCCGATTGCCTTTGGTCCCAATAAAGGCGACCTGACGGTTCACGAACTCGCCTCAATCCTGGAGGGCGACAGCTCGATTCCCGACGACCTGCCTCTCGTGCCGGACCACGTGGTTGACGTGTTGGTGGTAGGCGGGGGAGGCGCGGGATGCGCCGCGGCGCTTCACGCACACGGGCAGGGCGCCGACGTGTTGTTGGCCACCAAGTTGCGCTTGGGCGATTCGAATTCCGTGATGGCGCAAGGCGGCATCCAAGTCGCCGTGGCCCCGAATGATTCGCCGGTGCAACATTTTCTCGACACGCTCAAGGGCGGGCACATGAAGAATGACCATCAGTTGCTGAAGACGATGGTAGAAGAAGGCCCGTCGATTGCAAAATGGTTGTTGGAGTTGGGAGTCCTGTTTGATCGGGACCCCGACGGTAATCTCCACGTCAAAAAAGGCGGAGGGAGTACCAGGGAGCGGTTGCTCACCTGTTCGGATTATACCGGTCTCGAGATCATGCGCGTGCTCAAGGATGAGATGCTCAACCAACGGATTCAGCTTCTCGAATTTGCCGCGGCCATGGAACTTCTGAGTGACGACCAGGGCGCGTGTACCGGCGCCGTGCTCAAGGATCTCGATAACAAACGTTTCGTCGTCGTGGCGGCCAAGACCGTGATTCTGGCCACCGGCGGGATTGGAAGATTGCACATCCAGGGATTCCCGACGAGCAATCATTACGGGGCCACGGGTGACGGGCTGGCGCTGGCCTATCGAATCGGTGCGCCGGTGACGCAGATCGATACGTTTCAATATCATCCCTCCGGGGGCGTGTATCCGGAGCAACTCGTGGGACAGTTGGTTACCGAGGGTATACGGTCGGAAGGCGGGCATCTGGTCAATGCCAAGGGTGATCGGTTCGTCAATGAGTTGGATACGCGCGACGTGGTCTCTTCCTCGATTATTCGTGAGTGCGAAGAAGGCCGGGGCGTGCGAACGGCGACCGGTCGGGTCGGCGTGTGGTTGGATACGCCGCTGCTGGAAGTCGAGTCAGGGAAAGGCACCTTGGAGAAGCATTTCCCCGCCATGGTTCGGCAATATGAACGGTACGGCGTGGATATCCGAGCGGACCCCGTGCTGATTTATCCGACGCTCCATTATCAGAACGGGGGCGTGAAAATCGACGTCAATGGTGAAACGCCGGTGAAGAATCTCTGGGTAGCCGGAGAAACCTCCGGCGGCCTGCACGGGCGCAATCGCTTGATGGGGAATTCCCTGCTGGACTTGATGGTGTTTGGAAAACGTTCGGGACTTGCGGCTGCGGCCAGAGGCCAAACGATTGTGCAGGGCCGGTTGACGTTGAACCATTTGCAACGCTTTCGAGCCGACGCGAAGCAACACGGCGTCACCCATCAGATGGTTTCCCCGATGGTGCTGCCTGCTTACACCAGGCAATGATTGCAGATTTTTGATTTCCTCGATTTTTGATTTTCAATCTGCAATCAACAATCTGCAATCTAATCTGAAGGGAGAATGATGAACATCCACGAATTCCAGGCCAAACAGTTGTTTGCCCAATTTGGAATCCCGGTTCCTCGGGGCAAAGCCGTCAAGACGCCGCGTGCCGCGGAAAAGTGGGCCGCTGCGCTCGATGCCTCGGTCTACGTCGTCAAAGCACAAATCCACGCCGGAGGACGCGGCAAAGCCGGTGGAGTCAAGATCACAAGAGAGAGAGACGAAGTGCCGTCCCTGGCTCAAGAACTTCTGGGAAAGGTGTTGGTGACGCATCAGACGGGACCCAAAGGCAGAAAAGTGCGTCGCGTGTTGATTGAAGAGGGTGCGGGCATTGACAAAGAGTTGTACCTGAGCGTGTTGGTGGATCGAAAGACGGGGTGCCCCACGTTCATTGCGAGCACTGAAGGTGGAATGGAAATCGAAGAAGTGGCCGAGACGACCCCGGAAAAAGTCATCAGAGAAGCCATCGATCCGGCCGTCGGGTTTCAAGGGCACAACGGAAGAAATCTGGCCGTCGGCTTGGGATTATTTGCTCTCGAAAAAGCCGTGGTGAATCCATTCATCCGGTTGCTGGAAAACGTCTATCGTCTCTTTATGGAGAAAAACGCCGCATTAGTGGAGATCAATCCCTTGGTCATCACCACGGAAAAAACGCTGATTGCCCTTGACGGGAAAGTCTCGTTCGACGACAACGGACTGATGAGACACCCTGACGTGCAAACGTTCCGAGACCTGCATGAAGAAGAACCGTTGGAAATTGAAGCCGGTGAACACAATCTGAACTACGTGAAACTCGACGGGGACATCGGATGTATGGTGAACGGTGCCGGCCTGGCCATGGCCACGATGGACGTCATCAAGCTGGCCGGGGCGGAACCGGCAAATTTTTTGGACGTCGGCGGCGGAGCGACCAAAGAAACGGTAGCCGCGGGATTTCGCATCCTGCTGAAAGACAAGAAAGTGAAAGGCATTTTCATCAACGTCTTCGGGGGCATCGTTCGGTGCGAACGCATTGCGTACGGCGTCATTGACGCCGCAAAAGAAGTCGGCATCACGCTGCCCGTCGTGGTTCGCCTGCAGGGCACGAACGCCGAGGAAGGCAGAACGCTGTTGACCGACTCAGGATTACACGTTGACGTGGCTACGGATCTCTGGGAGGCCGCCCAGAAAATTGTCGCCATGAAACGGAACACCCTCTCCCCCCGGGAGAGGGCCGGGGTGAAGGAGTAAAAAAGAAATCTTCGCGGAGTCGTCGGACGATCTGAAAGGGAAACCGGATGAGCATATTAGTGAATAAAGAGACGCGGGTGGTTGTTCAGGGCATCACGGGGAAAGAAGGGTCGTTTCACGCGACGCAGTGTCAAGCCTACGGCACGCGAATCGTGGCGGGCGTGACGCCCGGGAAAGCCGGTCAGGAAGTGGAAGGCATTCCGGTCTTTCACACGGTACATGACGCCGTGAAGCAGACGGAAGCCACCACCTCGCTGATTTTTGTCCCGCCGGCGTTTGCGGCCGACGCCATTCTTGAAGCGGCGAACGCGGGAATCTGGTTGGTGGTGTGCATCACCGAAGGGATTCCGGTCAACGACGTGGTGCGCGTGAAACGTGCGTTACAAAGCACGCAAACGCGCTTCATCGGCCCTAATTGTCCCGGGATCATCACGGCTGATGAGTGTAAGATCGGCATCATGCCCGGCTTTATCCATAAAAAAGGAAAAGTCGGGGTGATCTCCCGGAGTGGCACGCTGACCTATGAAGCGGTCAACCAACTGACCACCCTTGGGCTTGGAGAAACCACCTGCGTGGGAATCGGCGGTGATCCGATCATCGGGACGGGATACATTGATCTCCTGCAAATGTTTGAGCAGGATGATGAAACGGAAGCCGTGGTGATGATCGGTGAAATCGGAGGTGACGCCGAAGAGACGGCCGCCACGTTTATCAAAGAAGAGATGACAAAACCGGTCGTCGGATTTATTGCGGGCATCACTGCGCCGCCCGGCCGGCGGATGGGGCACGCGGGGGCGATTATTACCGGAGGCAAAGGCACGGCGAAAGAAAAAATGGAGGCGCTCGAAGCCGCGGGAGTCACCGTCGTCCGAAATCCGGCTGCAATCGGCGAAACCGTCAAAGCGGCCCTGAGCCGTTAATCGTCACGGTTGCCGTTCCTGTCCTGGCGACGGTGGATGATAACGTGACCCAGTCATCCCCGTGCAGGGAATCGAGAACCGGTCATTCCCGTCTCTGACCGGCGAGTATCGGGGCGCCGTCATTAAACTGACCGGGCTTTTGTAAAAAAGATCTCTTGTCAGAACGGATTCTTGGAAGGGGAGCAGGATTCCTTCTTTTCCTCCCCGTTGTATAGACCTTTGCAAAAATCCCTTCTCTGTCATTCTGAGGAGCGAAGCGACGCCTGCCCTGAGCCTCGAAGGGAAGAATCTCCCGTGCAGGCTTGTCCACGACGGCGCCCTTAGATTCTTCGCTTCGCTCAGAATGACATTTTGCGAAGGTCTCCTGGTAGGATGGGGCTAGACCTGCCCCCGCGAACGCGGGGGTGAGGGGGAGAAATGGAAATTTTTGAAAAGTTTCTTGTAAGGGGAAGCCAAGTGGGGGAGAGGACAAGTGTGGGAACGCGTACAAGCTGTTCGCGCTGAACTGAGTCGGAGAGGGCTGACCGGATTCATCATTCCGCACGCCGACGAATATCAGAACGAATATCTGCCCGCGTGTGCCAGACGATTGACCTGGCTGACGGGGTTTACCGGGTCCGCGGGAACGGCCGTCGTGTTATCGGATCACGCAACCATCTTCGTGGATGGACGATATACGCTGCAAGTCCGTGACCAAGTTGATCTCCGGGCGTTTGAGCCGCGGCATCTGTCCGAAGAATCCGTCCATTCCTGGCTGTCCGGCATTCTGCAACCCGGCGACCGACTGGGGTATGACCCCTGGCTGCACACGCCTGAAAACCTCAAACAATTGACGGAGGCGTGCGCCGGAACCAAGGCGGCCTTGATTCCGTGTGAACCGAATCCGATTGACGCAGTATGGGTTGACCGTCCCGACCCACCCGCCTCGCTCGTAGTCCCCCATGACTTGGCCTATGCCGGCAAGTCATCCGAGGCCAAACGGCACGAGATTGCCCTGACCTTGCAGCGGGATGAGGTTGAGGTTGCCGTGTTGGCGGCTTCGGACTCCATTGCCTGGCTCTTGAACGTTCGTGGCGGCGACGTTGAGCACACTCCCGTCCCACTTGGATTTGCCCTGCTTCGTCGTGACGGCACCGCGTCCCTCTTTCTCGACGAGCACAAAATTTCGCAACCCTTGGCGTCTCATCTGGGATCGGCCGTACAGATTCGTCCGATGCTCGAATTCAAGGAGGTCTTGGTGCAGTTGGGAAAAGCCGGTGCGCGAGTGTCGTGCGATCCGAAGCGGACGGCAAGTTGGATCCCTGAACGGCTGACGAAAGCAGGCGCCCGCGTGATCGAAGGAGAAGACCCGTGCGTGTTGCCGAAAGCCTGCAAAAACGCCGTGGAGATCAATGGAACGCGAGCCGCGCACAAGAGAGACGGGGCCGCGGTGTGTCGATTTCTCGCCTGGGTGAATCAGGAAGCGCACAAGGGAACGCTCTCCGAACTGGATGCGCAATCGTATCTTGACGACTGTCGGCGACGGCAAGCACGCTGTCGAGACGTGAGTTTTCCAACGATTTCCGCGGCTGGGCCGAACGGCGCGATCGTCCATTACAGAGCCACCCAAGCGCATCATCGCCTGCTTGAACCGGGACACCTGTATCTGGTGGATTCCGGCGGACAGTATCTGGACGGCACGACCGATATTACCAGGACGATTGCCGTGGGTTCACCGACGTCGGAACAGCGGGATCGCTATACTCGCGTCCTCAAAGGCCACGTTGACTTGGCCACGGCCGTCTTTCCCGCGGGAACGACCGGCACCCAACTCGACGTGCTCGCCCGGCGACCGCTGTGGGACGTGGGCTTGGATTATGCGCACGGGACCGGGCACGGGGTGGGGAGTTACTTGAGCGTCCACGAAGGGCCGCAGCGTATTTCGAGATCCGGTTCAATCGCGTTGCAGCCTGGAATGGTCATTTCCAACGAACCCGCCTATTACAAAGCCGGAGAATACGGCATCCGCCTGGAAAACCTCGTGGTGGTCATCCCGTGGAACCGGAACAAGGAATGGCTCGCGTTCGAGACGATCACGCTCGTGCCGTTTGACGCCTCGCTGATTGACGTTACCGTCTTGAACGCCGCCGAACGCGAGTGGCTCAACGCCTATCATGCCCGGGTACGGGACACCATCGGTCCTCTGGTTGACGACGCCACGGCCGAGTGGGTGCACCGGGCCACTGAACCCCTGTCCGAAACCTGACCCGTCACGGAGGGACGTGCACGACGTGGAACAAAACCTGACGGACGAACAGATTGCCGAGCGCATCCGCACTCAATTAGGGCCGACCCCGGACGTGGAAGCCCTGTTCGTGAAAGGAGACCTCTTGCAGCTTCACGTCTCCGAAGCCTTGTATACGCGCTTGGCCGTGGACCGGGATCGTGGACGAAAGATCGTGCTGACGTTGATGCAGCAGATGAAGGCATGGACGGGGCTTCAAGACGTCACGGTGCGGGTCTACAGTCAAAAAGAAAAGATGATTGAAGGCAAGGTCAAGGCCTTCGGTGGCGACAACGTAACCTACATGCTGGATTTGTAAACCCTCCCTCTCCCCGCGGAACTCCCTCTCCCTCCGGGAGAGGGCCGGGGTGAGGGGGACCGGTGGGGGGGGGACGTAACTGAGTAGACTCCCTCTCCCCGCGGGAAAATGCCGCGGAACTCCCTCTCCCCTCGCGGGAGAGGGCCGGGGTGAGGGGGAAAGTAGCGAAAAATCCATGAATTCCATTGACGTCCCGGAACCTCACTCTTTCCAAAAAACCGCTCCCATGAACGTAAGAACGTCTCCGGACGTACACGTCCTCACCGTTGCGGACAAAACCATTATCCTGGTCGGGACGGTTCACGTGTCACGAGAGTCTGCCGACCTGGTCCGTGCCGTCATCGAAGCGGAACGTCCCGATGCCGTGTGCGTTGAACTGGACGCCCGCCGATATGAAGCCTTGTCTCAGCAACACAAATGGGAATCGCTCGACCTCAAGGACGTGATCAGAAAAAAACAGCTCAGCACCTTGTTGGCCAATCTCCTGTTAGCCTCCTATCAAAAGCGTTTAGGCAATCAGCTTGGCGTCCTGCCGGGCACGGAAATGCTGGAAGCCGTCACCGTGGCCGGAGAACACGACGTTCCGATCGTCCTCTGTGACAGGGACATTCGCGTCACCATGCGGCGGGCGTGGCGTTCCACCCCGTTTTTGAAAAAAAGTCTCCTGCTGTCGTCGCTTCTGTTGAGCGTCTTCGACACCACGCCCGTCACCAAAGAATCCATCCAGAATTTGAAACAACGGGACGTCTTGTCGGAGATGATGCAGGAATTCGGCAAAGAAGTGCCGACGCTGAAAACCGTGCTGATTGATGAGCGAGACCACTATCTGGCAGAAAAAACATTGCAGGCCCAAGGAAAAACCATTGTCTCCGTGGTGGGAACCGGACACGTGGAAGGGATGAAGGCCATTCTTCAGAGTGACCGGAGGAGCCGACTTGAGACCTTGGACGTGATTCCACCCATGTCCCGCGCGTGGAAATGGGTGGGATGGTGCATTCCGGCGGTGATTGTCGGCTCGATTGCCGCGATCGGCTATCAAAAAGGAGCGGCAGCGGCCGGAGACAATGCCCTCTTCTGGATGATGGCCAACGGCGTGCCCAGTGGGTTGGGGGCACTCCTGGCGTGGGCCCACCCCTTCACCATTCTGGCGGCCGTGGCCGGTGCGCCGTTTACCAGCCTGACGCCGGTCATCGGCGTGGGATACGTCACGGCGTTCGTCCAAGCCTACGTTCAACCCCCGCTCGTGCGAGAATTTCAAACCGTTGCCGAGGATATTGCCGTCCCCCGTCGCTGGTGGCAAAGCCGCCTGTTACGAGTATTTCTAGCCTTCGTGTTTCCCACCATCGGCAGCATAATCGGAACGTGGGTAGGCGGAACCCGAATCGTGTCAAACCTGTTTTAGATTCTCATTCATTCTTCCCTCTCCGGGGGAGAGTGGGTTCCCATGCTATGGCCCTTCGTTTGTGAATGTAGTCGCCACCAATTCTTCCCTCTCCCCTGGCGGGAGAGGGTCAGGGTGAGGGGGGAGAGATGATGGCGGACCAAAGGCAAGGCAAACCAATGTCAAACCCTACCGCCAAAGCCCGGCACCTGAGACACCAAGCCACCGACGCCGAAAAAAAACTATGGGGACTTCTACGAAGCCGCCAACTGGCAAAGTGCAAATTTCGTCGACAAGTGTCGTTGGGGCGGGCGACTTAATCCCCCTCACCCCGCCCCTCTCCCGCCAGGGGAGAGGGAGAATGCCTTGACAAGGGAGAGGAGATGAAACGGATTGACGTCGTGGTATAAGAAAACACGCTCAAGAAGAAAACCCAGTCGCGGCTTCTCGTTTTCGGGTCTGTTGAAAAATACACTGCACTAATTCTTCCCTCTCCCGCCAGGGGAGAGGGAGGAGGCCTTGTCAGGGGAGAGGGGATGAAACGGATTGACGTCGTGGTGGAAGAAAGCACGCTCAAGAAGAGAAGTCAGTCGCGGCTTCTCGTTTTCGGGTCTGTTGAAAAATACACTGCGGGCAGGTGTAATGAAGAAAGCGTCCGTCGGCCACGAGTCGCTTCTGCATCGTGACGCGGCACCAGGTACATTGACGGTCGGGAAGGTCGCCTTCGGACGGCATATCCGATGACGTTGGCGAAGGCGCGTTCATGAAGGCATTTTCATCAACCCCACCCGTGCTTGTCAACGCGGCACCAATTCTTCCCTCTCCCGCCAGGGGAGAGGGGGAATTTTGCAAAGGTCTCATTAAGAGAGGGCTGGAGCCTGCCCTCGCGGACGCGGTAGGAGAAGCGTAGGGCGCCATCTCATGGCGCCGGAATTCTCAACGGCCGCCCAACGAATCAGTGAACACCTAGAGAAGAGTTGAGATGACGTCCCAAGACAATTTTTCCTCATCACGTGAACACGGAAGCAGAAAGGATGCACCCTCCACTCCCGTGGGCGGCGTTCCCGCGCTGGTGGTCTCGGGATTTTTAGGCTCGGGGAAAACCACCCTCGTGCGGCACCTGTTGGCAGAGGCCCGGACGCAAGGCACACGTATCGCCGTGGTGTCCAATGAATTCGGCGAATTGGGGATCGATCAAGCCCTGTTAGGAAACCAGGCCGGTCGAAATTACGTGGAATTGGAAGGAGGGTGCGTCTGCTGCAAACTTTCCGATGAACTCGTGACGACCCTGCAACGGATTCGGGAAGAGGTTCATCCCGATCGCGTCATCGTCGAAACGTCCGGCGTGGCCTTGCCCTTTGACACGTTGCTGAATTTCTGGCGAGAACCGGTGTCCGAGTGGGTTGGCGATTGTGTGTCGGCCGTCGTGGTGAACGCCGAGCAGGTGGCTGAAGGCCGTGACCTGGAAGGCACCGTTGAGCAGCAGGCGTCGTCCGCGGACTTGCTGATCCTCAACAAAATCGACCTCATTGACGCCGATCAACTGGATCGAGTCCATGCAGTGGTGAAGAATCTGGCGCCGGGGACTCCCATCATACGGGCCGTGAACGCCAACGTCAGTCCGCTGGCACTCTTTCCCCCTGACCCCGAGGCCCTGCCGAAGCGCACGCGCACGCAATCGCATCACGGTCCACATACGCATGAGGCGTTTGAAACGGAAGAATTCGTCGTTCCCCGTGGAATTGCCTCCGAAACCCTCATCCACCAGATCACGTCGCGTCAGACGCTCAGAGCCAAAGGGTTCGTGCAAACCGCCGAAGGCCTTCGCCTGGTTCAAGGCGTTGGCTCCAGAGTCGACGTCATCGAACCCACCGTCACCCCTCCCGCTCATCTCCTTGGGCGCATCGTCCTCATCCGCCGCAGTCACGAAGAGTCACGAAGAAGGTGAGGATGACACTGGGTAATTGCTTCGTGGATGGCCGGAGCCAGTCTGGCCTGCGCGAGCGTGTTGGCTTTCCCGAGTAACGCCGTTGAGACGTGCGTGGCGCCTTCGAGATTCGCCCGGCGAAAAATGGTTCCGGTCAGCGACGCATCTTGCAGGTTGGCGTCGGACAAGTTGGCGTCCGTGAGATTCGCTTCCCGCAGGTCGGCCATCTTCAAGGTGGCGTGGATCAACCGGCACCCCTGTAAATTTCCCCACGGCAACGCGGTCCGAGTGAGGTTGGCCTTGGTCAAATCCGCGCCGGCGAGATTCGCCCGCACCATGCCCGTTCCTGAAAAATCAGCCATGACCATGGTGGCGTTGACCAGGACGGCCTTGATGACGTTTGCTTCAATCACGTCAGCTTCGGTCAGGGTGGCGTCGGTCAGATCCGCCTCTTCCAGAGTAGCTTGAAACAAATAGGCGTCGGACAAATCCGCCTGGCGCAGGTCGCACCGGCTCAAGTCCATTCTTGTGAAATCATAACCCGAAAGGTCCGCCCCTCGAAGATCAGGGCGCACGTCCGGCTGGGTGCGTCGGAACTTATTCCAGACCTCCAATCCTTTCAGCAACAGAGCCACGTGTTCGGGATTGGCCATGAGGGGAAGGGGGGCGACCGTCGGCCGGAATCACGGAAGTGAGCCGGTTGTTCGTGACGGACGCAGAGGAAGAGAGATCAGCGTTTCTTCAGGAATCGCAAAAATTCAGAATCGGGACTCAGGACCATGGTCGTCCTGTCGGCAAACGTTTTCTTGTACGCTTCCATGGACCGGATGAATTCAAAGAACTTCGGGTCCTGGCGATACGCGTCGGCGTAAATCTTAAAGGCCTTCGCTTCACCTTCGCCACGGATTTCCTGGGAAGTTTTGTAGGCGTCGGCTAAAAGAATGGACCGATCCTTTTCCGCTTCCGACCGAATCTTCTGGGCTTCTTCCGCGCCTTCGGCTTTGTACTGTTTGGCGATGCGTTCCCGTTCCGCCTGCATCCGGTCGAACACGGCCTTCGCGTTCTGTTCCGGCAGGTCGGCTCGTTTAATTCGCACGTCCAGCACTTCCAAGCCGTATTTCGAAGCTTTGGTGTTGGCTCGTTTGGCGACCTCGGACATGATTAACAGGCGGTTCGCCGAGACGATTTCCGAGAGTTCATGCCGACCGAGTTCCACGCGCAGCTCCGAATAGATAATGTCGTCCAACCGTTGCAGCGCGCCCCGTTGGGTTTGAAACGCCTTGTAGACCATCAGGGCGTCCACGATGCGCCATTTGGCAAAATTATCGATCAGGATCGTTTTCTTATCCTGGGTAATGACTTCACGGGCGGGCACGTCGTAATCCAGCAACCGTTTATCGAAGTAGGTCACTTCTTCAAACACGGGTTTTTTGAACTTCAGTCCCGGTTCCGTCAGGGTGCGCTTGGGTTCGCCCAGTTGGACCACGATGGCCGTTTGCGTTAAATCCAGAATAAAGAACGGCGACGCGCCCAGCATGAACAGCAGGATGATGATCCCGACGATCCCGAGCAGCAGCTTCTGTTTCATTGAGATCCCCCCGGAGAAGAAGTCTGAGGCGTGGTCGGGAGTTTCCGCATTCGTTCCAACGGGAGGTACGGCAACACGTTCCCCGCGGCTTTGGAATCCAGAATAATCTTGTCCACGTTGGAGAGGACGTGCTCCATGGTTTCGATGTACACCCGTTTACCGATGACGTCCTTGCCTTTTTTATACTCTTCCAGCGTCTGCAAAAAGTGATTCGCTTCACCCTGGGCCCGAGCGATTCTCGACTGGGAGTAGCCCTTCGCTTCATTGATGTCCTGAGCGGCCTGTCCTTTGGCTTTAGGAATGATGTCGTTCCGATAGCCGTGGGCCTGATTGATGAGTTGCTCCCGTTCCTCCTTGGCACTCGCCACGTCCTTGAAAAATTTGGCCACTTTTTGAGGAGGATTGACGTCCAGCAACTGCACGGTCGCAATCTGGGCACCGCCGCGATACTGATCCACGATCGTCTGGAGTAATTCTTGCGTGGACTGTTGGATGCCGGCTTTGCCGACGGTCAGCGCCTCGTCGATTTTATTCTTGCCGATGACTTCCCGCATCGCGGCCTCCGCGGATTTTCGGATGGTTTCTTCGACGTCGGCCACGTTGAACAGATAATCCTTGGCGTTGCTGATTTTGTATTGAACGATGAATTCCACGGAAAGAATGTTCATGTCCCCGGTCAGCATGAGGGCTTCCTGCGGGACGATCTGAGTGCGGCCGCGCAGGTTGGTGCGGAAGCCCACCTCCAACCGGTGAAGTTTTTCCACCTTGGGCGTGACCACGGTTTCAAGAAACGGCACCTTGACGTGCGGCCCGGGGCCGACCGTTCGCACCACGTCGCCGAATCGCTTGACGAGCCCTTCTTCATCGGGTTCGACCTTAAAGATGGATTGGGAGAGCACCAGCACGGCCGCGACCAGCAGGACAATGGTCTTCATCCCGCGGGCGGGTTTCATCCGGTGCCATTGTTGTTGCGCTTTTTTCAGGACGTCATCCAACGGGTCGGCTCCCCCGGATTGTCCCCACGGATCTTTTGGTTCCCAAGCCATGATGGTTCACCTTCGCAATTTCAACAGGGCAATTTCAACGACGAGGAAGAATGCGTGAACAAAGCAACGTCGCCCACGGTAACAGAAAACTCCGACGGAGGCAAGCGCCCCAGGTCTCACCCGTCTTTTTTGACAGAAAAGCATTGAAAATAATGACGTTTTCCTAGAGAATTGCATAAGAATTCTGAGAGAATACAAAAAATGTGATTCTCCGGCGATGTGGGAGTTCGTGGAGATTGACCTCGGGTATCCCTCCGCGTGCGGGCGTCCCGATTATCCAAACGGCACGGGGCCACGTCGGTCCCGGTCCTTCCGCGTGCGGGCGTCCCACGTCGTAGGGCGGCATCTCATGCCGCCGGTCGCGCTATGAAATTCCCAACTGAGCAGAGGTTCCTGACGGTCGTCGCGATGAAAGTCGTAGGGCGGCATCTCATGCCGCCGGTCGCGCTATGAAAATCCCAACTGACCAGAGGTTCCTGACGGTCGTCGCGATGAAAGTCGTAGGGCGGCATCTCATGCCGCCGGTCGCGCTTCCCACGCTATGAAATTCCCAACTGAGCAGAGGTTCCTGACGGTTGTCGCGAGGAAAGTCGTAGGGCGGCATCTCATGCCGCCGGTCGCGCTTCCCACGCTATGAAATTCCCAACTGAGCAGAGGTTCCTGACGGTCGTCGCGATGAAAGTGGCAAGCATGGCAAAGGCGGCCCCGCGCTTCGCTAAAAGCAGAAGCATCAGTGCCGTGAAGGCCGTGGCCGGTAGAGGCCGGCGCGCGGCCGCCGGGCTGCCGTTCGCCGCGGCCTTCCTGGGCATCGCCTTCCTGTCGGCCCTCCCCGCGGCGCCGGCCGCGGCGCAACCGACCTACTTGCAGTCGCCGGACATCACCTCCACCCCGGCGTCGGGGGACACCTACATGCCCGGCGAGGAAATCGTGGTGCGAGTGCGGCCCGTGACCTCGCTGGGGGCGCTCTTCATCCGCAGCATGGCCAACCCTGTGCTGAAACTCAACGTCGGCGGCACCGTCAAGACGGTGACCGGGGAAGTCACAAGGAACGACCTCAGGGATCCCCCCAGGCTGGAGTTCCGCTACACGGTGCAAAAGGGGGACCGCGACACCGACGGGGTGAGCGTGGCGGCGAACGCGCTGACCGGCGGCGCCCTCAATGTCGGGATTTCCCGCCCGAGGGGGGGCGGCGTGACAAACTTCGATGACGTCAGCAAAAACCACCCCGCGATGAGCGACCAGTCCGGCGACAAGGTGGACACGCCGGCGCCGAGTTTCTCCGGGGTGACGGGCCCGGCCGTCCTCTTCTACGTGGGCGCGTCGGTGAACTACCGGCTGCCGGCGGTGAACAACGCGGCCGCCGTGTACAACCTCACCTATTCGGTAACGCCGGCCCTGCCGAGCGACTTTTCGCTGGACCCGTCTACGGCGACGATCACGACGGCCCCGGCGATCTCTCCCAGCGCGTTGACGCGGACCGACTACACGCTGCGGGCGACGGACGGGTTCAGCCGCACGGCCGATCTGGCCTTCACCCTGGAGGTGAAGGTCGGCGCGGGGATCGAGAAGATCGAGATCAGGTCGGACCCGGGGGCGGACAAGACCTACGGCAAGACCGGGGATTTTGGGCCCAACGACAACATCAAGGTGAGGGTGAGCTTCACGCACGACCTCATCTCTGTCAAGAGGAGCAATGCGTGCCTGACCATCCGGATCGGGAGCAACAGCCCCCGGGTATGCGATCCCGACCATACCGATAGGAGCAGAACGCTCGATTTCAGCTACGCGGTGCAGGCGAGCGACTGGGACCGCGACGGCATCTCCTTCCCGACGAATCCGATGGGCGCCGGCAGGCAGCACCGCAGTCTCCAGTGGCGCCGCGGACCCGTCGACACTCTTTCCGACTACGTGACCCTGGACTTCGCGTCGACGCTGGACGACGCGAACCATCAGGTGCGCGGGCAGCAGACCGTGCCGACCTTCGGCTCGACCCCGGCCTATAGCTGGGTGAGGGGCAACGCGGTGTCGCAGGTGCTGCCGGCGGCGACGGGCGGCGACGGCGGCGTGACCTATACCATCGAGGGAAGCCTGCCGGCCGGCCTGAGCTTCGCCGCGGCGACGCGAACCATTTCCGGCACGCCCACCGGGGTGCAAGGGGCGACGAACTACACGATGGTGGCGACGGACGCGGACGGCGACAGTGGGAGGTTGACCTTCTCCATCGAGATCGAGGAGATCACGGTCTCCATCTCCTCGCCGAGTGCGACGGAAGGCGCGGCGGGCGCGACGGCGACCCTGGAATACGACGTGACCCTGCACCGGGTGCCGGGACGGCAAGTGACGGTGGCCTACGCCGCGGCCGCGGACCCGGGCACCGCGACCTCCGGGACCGACTACACGGCCATCACGGGCGGGACGCTGACCTTCGCCGCGTCGGAGACGAGCCAGACCTTCGAGGTGACGGTGACGGGAGACGCGCTGGACGAACCGGACGAGACGGTGAGGATCGCGCTGAGCAACCCCTCCGGCGCAATACTGGGGAGCGCCGCCACCGGCGTGGGCACGATCACGGACGACGACCCGACGCCGACGCTGGCGCTGGCCCTGTCGGACCCGGACCCGGGGAATCCCGACACGATCAACGAGAGCGGGACGGGCAATGCGACCACGGTGACGGCAAGCCTGAGCGGCGGGACCTCGGGCGAGGCGATCGTGGTGACGGTCTCGGCGACGCCGGTGTACGCGGCCCTTGCCGAGGACGGCGGCTATAGCCTGAGCGCGGCCAAGACCCTGACCATTGCGGCGGGGGCGACGGCGAGCACGGGCACGGTGACGCTCACCGCGGTGGACGACGCCATCGACTCAGCGGCCAAGACCGCGACGGTGAGCGGGACGGTGGCCGGCGGGCACAGTCTAGTGACGGCGCCCCTGACCCTGACCCTGACCATCGCCGACGACGACGCGCAGCCGAGCTCGGCCCTGGCCCTGATGCCGGCCTCGATCTCGGAGAGCGGCGGCGTCACGACGGTGACGGCGACGCTCTCCAACCCCTCGGCCAACGCGGTGACGGTGACGGTGTCGGCGGCGCCGCAGGGAACCGAGGCGGTGGAGGGCGATTTCGAGCTGAGCGCGGCGAACACGCTGACCATCGCGGCCGGGCAGACGACGAGCGCGGGCACCGTGACGGTGACGGCCGTCGGCAACACGACCGACTCGGCGGACAAGAGCGTGACCGTCTCGGGTTCGGCGTCGGGCCCCCTCGGGCTTGGGGCGGCGGACCCGCCGGACGCGATCCTGACGATCCGCGACGACGACGGCCCGCCGACGGTGTCGCTGGTGCTGTCCTCGTCGTCGGTCTCGGAGGATGGCGGCGTGGCGACGGTGACGGCGGCGCTGAACGGCACGTCGAGCCAAGCGGTGATGGTCACGGTGTCGGCGGCGGCGGTGGCGGCGTCGGGCGCGGTGGCCGGCGATTTCGATCTGAGCACGGCGACGACGCTGACCATCGCGGCGAACGCCATGACAAGCACCGGCACGGTCACGATCACGGCCAACGACAACGCCGTGGATTCGCCGCACAAACGGGTGACGGTCTCGGGCACGGCGTCGGGGGGCAACGGGATCGCCGCCCCGACGAGCCTGACGCTGACGCTGGCCGACGACGAGGCGACACCCACGACGCGGCTCGCGCTCTCGCCGGCGTCGATCGCGGAGGCGAGCGGGGTATCGACGGTAACGGCGACGCTCTCCGGCGTCTCCAGCGAGGCGACCACGATCACGGTGTCGGCCTCGCCGGGCGCGGGAAGGGATTTCACGTTGACGGGCACGACGCTGACCATCGAGGCGGGGAACACGACGAGCACCGGCGCGGTCACGGTGACGGCAGAGCCGGACACGACGGATTCGGCGGACAAGCGGGTGGCGGTCTCGGGCGCGGCGTCGGGGGGCAACGGGGCCGAGTCCCCGTCGGACGCGACGCTGACCATCGTCGATGACGACGCGCTGCCGACGCTGACGCTGTTGCTGTCGGCCTTGACCATCGACGAGAGCGGGTCGGGCAACGTCACGACGGTGACCGCGGCGCTCAATCACCCGTCGGGCGAGGCGGTGGAGGTCGCGGTGATGCTGTCGCCGACGCTTCCGGCGGTGGCCGGCGATTTCAGCCTGAGCGCGAACACGATGCTGACCATCGCCGCGGGTTCGACGACGAGCGCGGGCGCGGTGACGATCACGGCGGTCGATAACGCGACCGATGCGCCGGACAAGGCGGCGACGGTGTCGGGCGTGGCCACCGGCGGGCGCGGGGTGGCGGACCCGACCAGCCTGACGTTCACCGTTGAGGACGACGACGACGCGCCGGGGGTGACGCTGTCGCTGTCGGCCTCAACCATCGACGAGAGCGGTTCGGGCAACGTCACGACGGTGACGGCGACGCTGTCGCATCCGTCGAGCGCGGCGACGACGGTGACGGTGATGCCGGAATTGGGCTTCTACACGGTGGGGTCGGACGCGACCATCGAGATCGCGGCGGGCGAGACGGCGAACGCCTCGGACACGGCGTTGGTCACGGCGGTGGACAACGTCGTGTACGAAGGCAGCGGCGGGCGTTCGACGACGGTGACGGGCACGGCCGCGAACGCCCAGGCCGCGGCGAATGCGGAGACCGTGACGGTGACCGGGGCGGCGCTGATGCTGACGGACAATGAAACGGCGCCGACGCTTTCGCTGGTCCTGTCGGCGGCGGCGGTTTCGGAGACCGGCGGGGTTTCGACGGTGACGGCGGCGTTGTCAGGTGCGTCGAGCACGCCGACGACGGTGACGGTGTCGACGACGCCGGTGTCGCCCGCGACGATGGACGACTTCACGCAGACGGGGAGGAGGCTCACCATCGCGGCGGGGGCGACGACGAGTTCGGGGACCGTGACGGTGACCGCGAACGGCAACGACACGGATTCGCCGGACAAGTCGGTGACGGTCGCGGCGATTGCGGCCGGCGGCAACGGCCTGACGGCCCTGGCGGAGACCACACTGACGCTGAAGGACGACGACGTGCTGCCGACGCTGTCGCTGTCGCTGTCGCGGGCGTCGGTCGACGAAAGCGGGGCGAACAACGCGGCGGCGGTAACCGCGGAGCTTTCGCACCCGTCCAGCGAAGCGGTGACGGTGACGGTGTCGGCAACGGAGGTGGCTCCGGCGGTGTCGGGGGACTTCACGCGGACGGGGACGACGCTGACCATTGCGGCGGGGGCGACGACGAGTTCGGGAACCGTGACCGTCACGGCCAATGACAACGACGTGTCCGCGCCGAACAAGGCGGTGACGGTGTCGGGAACGGCCGCGGGCGGGCGCATGGTGGAGGATCCGGCGGACGTGACGCTGACCATCATTGACGACGAGGCGTTGCCGACGGTGACGCTGGCCCTGTCGTCATCGTCGATTTCCGAGGGCAGCGGCGTGACCACGGTGACCGCGGCGCTCTCCGGCGCATCCAGCGAAGCGGTGATGGTCACGGTGTCCGCGGCGCCGTTGTCGGGCGCGGTCGTGGCCGACTACGCGCTGAGCACGAACAAGACGCTGACCATCGCCGCGAATTCGACCGCGAGCACGGGGACGGTGACGCTCACGGCGGTGAACAACGACGTCCAGGCGCCGGACAAGACGGTGACGGTCTCGGGCGCGGCGTCGGGCGGCAACGGCGTGTCGCCCCCGATGGGCCTGACGCTGACCATTACCGACAATGACGGCTCCCTGCCGAGCGGCGGGACGCGCTGGACGAACAGCGGCCTGCCTGGGCCCGATTGGGACGTCACCACGGCGTCGCTGCTCGGCAAGACGGCTTCGCAACCGATCGCGATGACGGGAACCTACAGCCCAAACGTTACCGATGTCTGGGCGTGCGCCACCAAGACGGTCGGTCAGACTTCGGGCTCCGGCAGCGTCCCCGGGCCGAGCAGCGACGACTGCACGAAACTCACCGACAACAGCCGGCCCACGACGATCGCGCTCACGCAGGCGATGATCGACAACGACGGCGTCGTCATCGTCTTTACGATAGGGACCGGCGGTGCCAACGTGCAGTACCTCAACGCCGAGTGGGTGCCCGTCACCGCGCTGCCCAAGGCGACGCTTTCGCTGTCTCCGTCGTCGGTCTGGGAGAGCGCCGGGGTCTCGGTCGTGACGGCGACGCTGGACAAGGGGGCGTTCTCGGCGGCGACGCTCACGGTGGCGGTGTCGGTGGCGCCTCCGGCGCTGGAGGGCGACTTCGCGCTGTCCGCGGCGACGACGCTCACCTTCGCGAAGGATGAGACGGCCAGCACCGGGATCGTGACGATCACGGGGGTGGACAACGTGGTCGATACGCCGGACAAGCGGGTAACAGTCTCGGCGGCGGCGAGCGGCGACGTGCGGGCACCGCCCGCCGCGACGCTGACGCTCCGCGACGACGACGAACCGCCGGCCCCGACGCTGGTGCTGTCGCCGTCCTCGATTTCGGAATCGGGCGGGGTCGCGACGGTCACCGCGGTCCTGAGCCACCCGTCGGGCGCGCCGACGACGATCACGGTCTCGGCCGCGGCGGTGGCCCCGGCGATTCGGGGCGACTTCACGCAGACGGGGACGGCGCTGACCGTTCCGGCGGGGCGGACGGAGAGCACGGGCGCGGTGACCATCACGGCCCGCGGCAACGCCGTGGATTCGCCGGACAAAACGGTGGCGGTCTCGGGCATGGCGTCAAACCGCCAGGGCGTCTCCGCGGTGACCGGGGCGACGCTCGCCATTGCCGACGACGACGCGACGCCCACCGCGGCCCTGGCCCTGATGCCGGCGTCCATCTCGGAGAACGGCGGGGTGTCAACGGTGACGGCGACGCTCTCGCACACGTCGAGCGAGCCGGTGACGATTACCGTGACGGCGGCGGCGGTGGCCCCGGCGATTCCGGGCTACTTCACGCGGACGGGCACGACGCTGACCATCGCGGCGGGGCGGACGGAGAGCGCGGGCGCGGTGACGATCACGGCGAACGACAACAATGTGAATTCGCCGGACAAGCAGGTGGCGGTGTCGGGTTCCGCGTCGGGGGGCCTGGGGGTCGCGAACCCGCCGGACGCGACGTTGGCGATCCGCGACGACGACGTCTTGCCCAGCGGCTTGCCCGCGGTGTCGCTGGTGCTGTCATCGTCGTCGATTTCGGAGAACGGCGGGGTGGCGACGCTGTCGGTGGTGCTGAGCGCGCCGGCGACCACGGACGTGAGGGTTACTAGGTTGTCGGCCTCGCCGGACGCCGACGATGCGCAGCCGGGTTACAGCGTGACGCCGTTGGGCACCAGCCTGACCATCACGGCGGGGGAGACGGCGAGTACGGGCGCGTTCGTGATTACGGGGGTGGACGATTCGGTGGATTCGCAGAACCAGGAGGTAATTATCTCGGGCCGGGTGCCGGACGGCACGGCGACGCCCCCGGCGAACGTGACTCTGACGCTGGTGGACGACGAGCCGACGCCGGCGGTGTCGCTGGCCCTGGCGCCGTCGTCGATTTCCGAATCCGGCGGGGTGTCGACGGTGACCGCGACGCTCTCCGGCGCGTCGAGCGAGGCAGTGACGGTGACGGTCTCGGCGGCGCCGGGAACGGGCGCGGCGGCGAGGGACTTCACGCTGAGCGCGGCGGAGACGCTGACCATCGCGGCGGGTTCGACGGTGAGCACCGGCGTGGTGACGCTGACCGCGGTGGGCAACGCGGTGGTAACGCCGGACAAGCAGGTGACGGTGTCGGGCGCGGTTGCGGGCGGCAACGGGGCGTCGGCCCCGAACCCCCTGGCCCTGACGCTGGAGGACGACGACGCGCGGCCGACGGCGTCGCTGGTGCTGTCGTCGTCGTCGATTTCGGAGAACGGCGGGGTGGTGCTGGTGAGCGCGGCGCTGTCGTATCCGGCGCGGGAGGCGGTGACGATTACGGTCTCGGCGGCACCGGTCTCTCCGGCGGTCGCCGCGGACTTCATGCTGATCGGCGCGACGCTGACCATCGCGGCGGGGGAGACGACCAGCACGGGCACGGTGACGGTGACGGCCCACGACAACAACGCCGACGCCGCGGACAAGACGGTCACGGTGTCGGGCACGGCGTCTGGCGGCGGGGTGGCGGATCCGGCGGACGCGGCCCTGACGCTGCGCGACGACGACGGCGCGCCGACGGTCTCGCTGGTGCTCTCGCCGGCGTCGATTGCGGAGGCCGGCGGGGTGGCGACGGTGAGCGCGACGCTCTCCGGGACCTCGATCGAGGCGGTGACGGTGACGGTCTCGGCGGCGCCGGGGGCGTGGGCGTCAACGGGGGACTTCACGCTGTCGAGCCAGGCGACGCTGACCATCGCGGCGGGTTCGCTGACCAGCACGGGCGCGGTGACGGTGACGGCCAACGCCAACAACGTGGATTCGCCGGACGGGACGGTCACGGTGTCGGGTTCGGCGGCTGGCGGCGAGGTGGCGGATCCGACGGACGCGGCCCTGACGCTGCGCGACGACGACGACCCGCTGGAGGCGACGTTGTCGGCGTCGCCGGCGTCGATTTCGGAGAACGGCGGGGTGTCGACGGTGACGGCGACGCTCTCGCACCCGTCGAGTGCGGTGACGAAGATCACGGTGACGCCTGTGTCGGGCGCCTACACGGTGGATCCGCCGACCGCGATGATCGTCATCCAGGCCGGGCGGACGGAGAACGCCGCGGACGCCGCGACGATCTTCGCGGTGGACGACGCCATTGACGAGCCGGACCGGCGGGTGACGGTGACGGGCACGATGGCCAACGACCAGGGCGCGGGGGGCGTGACCGGGGCGGCCCTGACGATGACGGACGACGAGGCGGCGCCGGGGGTAACGCTGGCGGTGACGCCGGCGTCGATTGCGGAAGTCGGCGGGGTGGCGACGGTGACGGCCACGCTCTCCGGGACCTCGACCGAGGCGGTGACGGTGACGGTGACGCCGGTGGCCGGGGCCTACGACGTGGGTGCGGACGCGACCATCGTCATCGCGGCGGGCGAGACGGCGAACGCTTCGGACGTGGCCACGGTCGAGGCGAAGGACAACGCGATTTACGAAGGCGCGGCGGGACGGAGCGTGACGGTGACGGGTACGGCGTCGAGCGGCCTCGGCGCGAACGCCGTGACCGGGGCGGCGCTGACGCTCACCGACGACGACCTGCCGCCGACGGTCTCGCTGGTCCTGTCGCCGGCGTCGATTTCGGAGAACGGCGGGGTGGCGACGGTATCCGCGACCCTCTCGCAAGCCGTGGGTGAAGCGGTGACGGTGACGGTGACGCCGGTGGCCGGGGCCTACGACGTGGGGTCGGACGCGACCATCGTCATCGCCGCGGGGCAGACGACGAGCACGGACGTGGCCACGGTCGAGGCGGTGAACAACGACGTCCACGAGGGGAGCGCGGGCCGTTCCACGACGGTGACGGGCACGGCGTCAAGCGTCCTCGGCACGAACGCCGTGACCGGGGCGGCCCTGACGATGACGGACGACGAGACGGCGCCGGAGGTCTCGCTGGTCCTGTCGCCGGCCTCGATTTCAGAGGACAGCGGGGTGTCGACGGTGAGCGCGGCGCTGTCGCATCCTGCGACCGAGGCGGTAACGGTGACGGTCTCCGCGGCCCCGGGAACGGGGGCGGTCGCCGCGGACTTCACGCGGACGGGGACGACACTGACCATCGCGGCGGGGGACACGACGAGCACGGGCACGGTGACGGTTTCGGCCACGGCGTCAAGCAATGACGGCGTTCACGAGCCGGACCGGTCGGTCACGGTGTCGGCCACGGCGACGGGCGGCAACGGGGTCATACAGCCGGCCAACGCGACGCTGACCATCGCGGACGACGAGGCCCTGCCCACGGTGACGCTGGTGCTGTCGCCGGCAACGGTGGTGGAGAACAGCTGGATCGAGAGCACGACGCCGTGGACGCTGGTCTTAAGCACGTCGACGGTGACCGCGACGCTCTCCGGCGTCTCGAGCGAGGCGGTGACGGTCACGGTGTCGGCGACCGCGGTGGCCCCGGCGACGGACAACGACTTCTCGCTGAGCACGGCGAAGACGCTGACCATCGCCGCGGGTTCGACGACGAGCACGGGGACGGTGACGATGACCACGACGGCGAACTTTGTACCGTCGTCGGACAAGAAGGTGACGGTGTCCGGCGCGGTGTCGGGCGGCAACGAGGTCGCGGCCCCGGCGGACGCGACGCTGACCATCACCGACGACGAACGCGGCAGGAGGGAGGTGATTGTCTTTTCGGCGGACCACGGATGGGAAGGGCGCAGCGGCGGCGCGACGAGGAACGACAGGTACTCCTACACAGACGCGGGGCGGATGGATTTCCAGGTGGACTTGAACGGCACGCACGAATTGCCCATCACCATCGATCTGGCGGACGGCAACGGCACGGCAACCCCGGGCGTGGACTACACCTCGGTCGTCGGACGGACGCTGACCATCGCGGCGGGCATGAGCTCCGTCGGATTCAGCGTGACGGTGCTTGACGACGACGTGGACGAGACCGACTTCGAGACCGTGGTCGTGAAGCTGCGGAACCCGGTCAACGTCACCATCCCGAATAATATCAGCACTCGTGGAGCGACGGCCTACCTCCATGACGACGACGAGGCGGGGCTGACGGTGGTGCAGACGCAGGGTTCCACGCGGACCACCGAGGCGGGAGGCGAGGACTCGTTCACGGTGGCCCTGTCGAGCGAGCCGGTCGCGGCGGTGACGGTGGCGGCATCGATTCCCTCGGGCTCGGCGAGCGAGGGTGAAATGTCGGTGGACGGCGGCGCCACCTGGGGGAGCTCGGGGACGCTGACCTTCACCGCGGCGACGTGGAACACGGCGCAAGAGGTGAAGGTGCGGGGCCTGGACGACGACGCGGACGACGGCGACGCCGGCTATTCGATCACGCTGGATCCGGACAGCGCCGCGGCCTCGGCCACGCCGCCCGGCGACGGGAAATATCGCGACGAGGTGGCGAGCGCCACGGTGGCGGTGACGAACGCGGACGACGACGCGGCGGGCCTGACCGTGACGGAAACCTCGGGTTCGACGCGGACCACGGAGGCGGGGACCACGGATACCTTCACGGTGGCGTTGTCGAGCGCGCCGACGGCGACGGTGACGGTGGCGGTGACGAGCGAAGACCCGAGCGAGGGGCTGGTGTCCATTGCCGGGGGGGCGACCGCGGCAACGGCGACGCTGACGTTCGACGCGACGACCTGGAGCACGGCCCAGACGGTGACGGTTCACGGGCAGGGCGACGCCGATCAGGACGGCCACGTGAGTTATTCGATCACGCTGGACCCGGACAGCGCGGCGGCCGGCGCCACGCCGCCCGGCGACGCGATGTACCGGGGGCTGGCGACGGTGACGGTTTCGGCGGCCAACCTTGACGACGACGCTTCGACGGTGACGCTGCATCTGTCGTCGGCGAGCATCGAGGAGGACGGCGGCGCGATGGGGGCGGCGACGGTGACCGCGACGCTGAGCGCGGCGGCGGGCGCCCCGGTGACGGTCACGGTCTCGGCGACGGCGGTGGCCCCGGCGACGAACAACGCTTTCACGCTGAGCACGGCCAATACGCTGACCATCGCGATGGGGGAGACGGCGAGCACCGGCGTCGTCACCGTCGAGGCGGTGAACAACGACGTGGACGCGCCGGACAAGACGGTGACGGTCTCGGCAACGGCGAGCGGCGCGTCCGTGGGGGCGGCGGTGCTGCCGTTGACGCTGACCATCAAGGACGACGACGCGGCCCCCGCGGTGACCTTGTCAGCGTCGCCGGCGTCGGTTTCGGAGAAAGGCGGGGTTTCGACGGTGACGGCGACGCTCGACCGTCCGTCGAGCGCGGCGACGACGATCACGGTGACGCCGGTGGCGGGGGCGTATGCTGTGGGTTCTGACGCGCTCATCGTCATCGCCGCGGGTTCGACGGCGGACGCCTCGGACACGGCGACGGTGACCGCGGTGGACAACCTCCTTGACGAGGCGGACCGGTCGGTGACGGTGACGGCGGCGGTGTCGAACGACCAGGGCGCCGGCGCGGTGACGGGGGCGGCGCTGACGCTCACGAACGACGACCGCGAGCCGGAGCTGGCGATCACCAACCCGGCGTCCGCCGCCGAGGGTGCCGCCGGCGACGCCGCGCCCGGAACGCTGACCTTCACGGTGCTGCTCGGCGTGGCCAGCGGCAAGACGGTGACGGTGGACTACGCGGACGCGGGCACGGGCACGGCGACGTCGGGGACGGACTACGCGGCCATTACGAGCGGGACCCTGACCTTCGCGCCGGGGGACCGGAGCAAGACCGTCGTCGTGACGGTGATCGGGGACGCCGGGAACGAGCCGGACGAGACGGTGACCCTGACGTTGAGCAACGCGATGAACGCGAGGCTGAGCGGGAGTGAGTCGACGGCCACGGGGGTCATCGTCGATGACGACACGCGGCCGACCCTTGCCATCGGCTCGGCCAGCGTGACCGAGGGGGACGCCGGGTCGGCGACGCTCTCCTTCCCTGTGAGTCTGAGCCTGGCGAGCGGCACGACGGTGACCGTGGATTACGCGGACGCGGGCACGGGCACGGCGACGTCGGGGACCGACTACACGGCCCTGGCCGCCGGCACGCTGACCATCCTGGCGGGGGAGACGAGCGGGACCATTGACGTGGCGGTGACCGGCGACGCGCTGGACGAGCCGGACGAGACGGTGGTCGTGACCCTGAGCGGCGCGGCGAACGCGACCCTGGGCACGGCGACGGGCACGGGGACGATCACGGACGACGACGACCCGCCGGCGGTGTCGATCACCTCGCCGAGCGTGGCGGAAGGGGACAGCGGCTCGGCGACGCTGCGCTTCGCGGTGACCCTGGACGCGGCGAGCGGCCGGCAGGTGACGGTGGCCTGGGCGGAGGGGACGGGCGGCACCGCGACCGCGGGGACGGACTACACGGCGCTCACGGGCGGCACCCTGACCTTCGCGGCGGGGGAGACGCGCAAGACCATCGACGCGGCGGTGGCCGGCGACGCGCTGGACGAGCCGGACGAGACGGTGGTCGTGACCCTGAGCGGCCCGGTGAACGCGACCCTGGGCACGGCCTCTGGCACGGGCACGATCACGGACGACGACCCGATGCCCTCGGTCTCGATCGATTCGCCGGCGGTGGGCGAGGGCGGGACGCTGTCGTTCGCGGTAACGCTGAGCGCGGCGAGCGGCCGGCAGGTGACGGTGGCTTACGCGGAGGGGACGGGCGGCACGGCGACCGCGGGCCGGGACTACACGGCGCTGGCTTCGGGCACCCTGACGTTCGCGGCCGGGGAGACGAGCAAGACCATTGAGGTGGCGGCCTGGACCGACACCCGGAGCGAGGCGGACGAGACGATGGTCGTGGTCCTGAGCGGCTCGGTGAACGCGACGCTGGGCACGGCGACCGGGACGGGGACGATTTCGGACGATTCGCGGCCTTCGTTCGCGGTCTCGTCGGTTTCGCGGACGTTCGGGGTCAGCCGGTCGGTTCCGACGTTCACCCTGCCGGCGGCGACGGGGGGCGACGGGACGCTGACCTACGCAATGGCGTCGCTGCCCGCTGGGCTGACCTACACGCCCCCTGGGGCGCGGGACACCCACGGCGGGCAGATCGCAGGCACGCCGACGACGGCTCGCGGCGAGACGGTGTACCGGCTGACGGCGACGGACCGCGACGGCGACGCGGCGACGCTGAACGTCTCCATCGCGGTGTCCGTCAACCCCGGGGCGACGATACTCCGCGTCACGACCAGGCAGGGAGGGAACCCCATCACCACCGCCCAGACCATTTTTTTCACGATCTATTTCGACGCCAACGTGTCCGCCAGTGACGACGGCGTCGGGCTGAAATTGAAGATCGGCGGCCAGGATCGCGAGGCGAGTCTCGCCCAGTTCCACGCAGGCGAACGGCACGAGGTCGTGTTCACCTACGTGGTGAAGGCGTCGGACTGGGACGGCGACGGCATTTCGATTCCGCGCCGTCCGTTCCGGTTCTTCCACGTCCCCGGCTTGGGCTGGCGCCCGGGACAAACCGGCGACATCACGGCCGATGGGGGGACGAATCACGGCACGCCGGCGATCCGCGACATTGACGCGCGCACCAAGCTTTCGTTCTCGAACACGGGCTACCCGCGGATCAACGACCGGTCGCCGTCGTTCGGCGGGGCGACGATCGCGGCCAAGACCTTCGTGAAGGGGGTTGCGGTCTGGGCCGACGATCCGGCGCTGCCGGCGGCGACCTTTCCGACGCCGGGGCGGGGGGAGAGGGCGACCGACGTGAACTCGCCCGTGACCTATACGCTGTCGCCGACCCTGCCGGCGGGGCTGGACTTTGCCGCCGACACGCGCACGATCACCGGCACGCCCTCGGCGGTCTCGCCCACGACCACGTATGCGCTGACCGCCACCGACGTGGACGGCGACCAGGCGCTCGTGGAGTTCGCCCTGACGGTGGAGGAGGACACGCAGCCGGCGTTCGCGGCCGATGCCTCAACGGGGTATGCGTGGACCGAGGATGCCGCGCTGTCGCAGCTCCTGCCGGCGGCGTCAAGCGGCAACCTTCCCGTTTCGTATGCGCTGACCGGGCCGGGTTCGGCTGCGACGCTGAGCCTGCCCGTGGGGCTGAGTTTCGACGTTGACGGGATGGGGACGTGCGGGGCCGCGCGCACCGTCTGCGGCACGCCGACGGCGGCGGCGGGGGCGGCGACGTATACGCTGACCGCGACCGACCGCGACGGCGACGAGGGCAGCGTGGCCTTCGCGGTGACGATCAATCCGCGGGCGCCGGGCCAGGTGACGGGGGTGACGACGACGCCGGCGGTGGACGCCCTGCGGGTGGACTGGACCGCGGCGGCGAAGGCGGACGGTTACAAGGTGCAGTGGAAGTCCGGGAGCGAGGGCTACGACCCGGCGACGCGGCAGACGGTGGTGACCGGCGGGGCGACGACGACCTACACGATCACGGGGCTGACCGCGGGCACGGACTACACGGTGCGGGTGATTTCGACGCGGACGGGGGCGCCGGACGGGGCGGCGTCGGCGGAGGCCACGGGCCGGCCGACGGACGTATTCCTGGCGCTGTCGCGGACCACCATTGAGGAGGACCCGGCCGCGGCCGCGGGCACGCGCGCTGCCACGGTGACGGCGCATCTGACCGTGGCCCTGAGCACGGCGACGACGGTCACGGTGTCGGCGACGGCGGGGACGAACGCGGCGGCGGACGACTTCACGCTGTCAAGCCCGGCGACGCTGATCATCGCGGCGGGCGTGACCGCGAGCACCGGGACGGTGACGATCACCGCGGTGAACGACAACGTGGACTCGCTGGTTGACGACGGCGTGTCCGGCAAGAACGTGGTGGTGTCCGGCGTCTCCAGTGGGGTGGGGAACCCGGCGGACCTGACCCTGCTGATCACTGAGGACGACGCCGCCGCGCTGGTGCTGAACCCGGTGCTTCCGGCGGACGCGAACGATCCGTGGCTCACCGTGGCGGAGGGCGGGACCACCACCTTCACGGTGAAGCTGGCGACCCAGCCGACGGCGAACGCGACGGTGGCGGTGTCAAGCGGCGACGACGGCGAAGGGAAAGTGTCTTCGGGCGGGGGCGCGCCGGCGGCCTCAACGACGCTGACGTTCACCGCCGCCGACTGGAACACGGCGCAGACGGTGACCCTGACCGGCGCGGCGGACGACGCGGTGGACGGCGACGAAGACTACCGGCTGACGCTGGACCCGAGCGGGGCGTCCACGGACGCCTACGACGCGCTGGCCACGGTCACGGCGAACGCGCGGACGACGAACGTGGACGCGGCGGGCCTTGTCCTGTCGAAGAGCGCGCTGACGGTGACGGAGGGCGGCCAGACCCAACAGGATCGCCGGGATCTGTTCACGCTGGCGCTTTCGAGCAGGCCGGCCGCGGACGTGACGGTGACGGTGGCGAGCGGCTCCACCGCCGACGTGCTGGTCGCCCTGCAAGGGGGCGGTCGCCTGCCATCGCAGACGGTGACGTTCACGCCCGGCAACTGGAACACGCCGCAGACGTTGGCCGCGATCGTGGAGCAGGACAGTCTGGACGAGGACGACGGCGAGCAGATCACGTTCACGCTGGACCCGGCCAGCTCGGGGGACGCCGACTACGACGGCCTGGCCAGCGTGACGCTGGTGGTGACGGTGAACGACGACGACCCGTCGTCGGTGGTCTCCATCGGCGCGGCGAGCGTGAGCGAGGGCGCGGCGGACGCGACGCTGTCGTTCCCGGTCACGCTGAACGCGGTGAGCGGCAGGGACGTGAAGGTGGACTTCGGCGACGTCGTCGCCGGGGCCGGGGCCGGCACGGCGACGCCGGGGACGGACTACACGGCGCTGTCGTCGGGGACGCTGACGCTGGCCATCGCGTCGGGAACGACGACGGCGACGTCGGGCACGCTGACCTTCGCCGCGGGGGAGACGAGCCAGACCGTCGAGGTGGCGGTGACGGACGACGCGGTGGACGAAGAGAACGAGACGGTGGTCGTGGAACTGAGCAACCCGTCCGCCGCCACCCTGTCGAACTCGGCGGCGACGGGCACGGGGACGATTACCGACGACGACCCTGGGCCGACGGTGTCCATTGGCTCGGCAAGCGTGACGGAGGGCGACGGCTCGGCGGCGCTGTCGTTCCCGGTCACGCTGAGCGGGGCGAGTGAGCGGACGGTGACGGTGGCCTACGCGGACGCGGGGACGGGCACGGCGTTGTCGGGCACGGACTACACGGCCCTGGTTGCCGGCACGCTGACCTTCGCCGCGGGGGAGACGAGCCAGACCGTCGAGGTGGCGGTGACGGACGACGCGGTGGACGAAGATGACGAGACGGTGGTCGTGGCACTGAGCCAACCGTCGAACGCGGCCTTCACGGGGAATCCGCCCCCGAATGCGATCATGGGCACGGGGACGATTGCCGACGACGACGACCCGCCGACGCTGTCGATCTCCTCGGCGGGCGTGGCGGAGGGGGACAGCGGTTCGGCGACGCTGTCGTTCACGGTGACGCCGAGCGAGGCGAGCGGGAAGACGGTGACGGTGGCCTATGCGGACGCGGGGACGGGCACGGCGGTCTCGGGCACGGACTACACGGCCATCACCGCCGGCACGCTGACCATCGCGCCGGGCGCCACGAGCGGGAACGTTGACGTGATGGTGACGGGCGACGTGCTGAACGAGCCGGACGAGACCATCGTCCTGACCCTGAGCAGCCCGACGAACGCGACCATCGCGCCAACGGGAGCCCTCGGCACGGCCACGATCACGGACGACGACGCGGCGACGGCGACGCTGTCGGTGTCGCCGGACCAGACGTTGGAGGGCGGCGCTTCGGATGCGGTGACGGTGACGGCGACGCTCTCGGTCATTTCGACCGAGGCGGTGACGATCACGGTGTCGCCGGCCGCGGAATTCACGTTGAGCGCGGCGACGACGCTGACCATCGCGGCGGGAGCGACGACCAGCACGGGGAGGGTGACGGTGACGACGGTGGACAACGCCGTGGACGAGCCGGACAAGAGCGTGACGGTGTCGGGCACGGCGTCGGGCGGCAACGGGGCGGTGGCCGTGGCGGGCGCGACCCTGACGATCAAGGACAACGACGACGCGCCGAAGGTGACGCTGGCGCTCTCGCCTTCGATCATTGACGAGAGCGGGGCGAACAACGTGGCGACGGTGACCGCCAGCCTGGACCACCCATCGAGCGCGGCGACGACGGTGACGGTGTCGGCGACGCCGGGGAAGGACACGGCCACCGGAGACTTCAGGCTGAGCACGGCACGGACGCTGACCATCGCGGCGGGGGCGACGACCAGCACGGGGACGGTGACGATCACGGCGCGAGACGGAACCGGGACGGGGAACATGGTCGTGGGGGTGTCGGGTTCGGCGGCGAACAGCCAGGGGGTCACGTCCCCGGACGACGTGTCGCTGGTGATCCGCGACGACGACTCGGGGCCGCTGACGACGCTGACGCTGTCTTCGCCGTCGATCTCGGAGAACGGCGGCACGGCGACGATCACGGCCAGCCTGAGCAGCGCGGCGACCGCGGCGGTGACGATCACAGTGTCGGTGGTGGATTCGGTGGATTCCTCGAACAAGGACGACTTCAATCTGAGTTCGAACGACACGCTGACCATCGCGGCGGGGGCGACCAGGAGCACGGGGACGGTGACGGTGACGGCGGTGAACAACGACGTGGATGCGCCGGACAAGACCTTGATCGTTTCGGGCACGGTCCCGGGCAGCATGGAGTCCCTGGGGGCCGGGACGCTGACGATCACGGACGACGATGACCCGCCGGGGGTGACGCTCTCGGTGTCGCCGTCGTCCGTCGTGGAGGGTGGCACGGCGGAGGTGACGGCGACGCTCTCCGGCGGCACGTCGTCGGCGCCGACGACGATCACGGTGACGCCGGTGGCGGGGGCCTACACCGCGGGTTCGGACGCGGTCATCGTCATCGCGGCATTAGCGAGGAAGGACGACTTCGACGTGGCGAGGGTGACGGCGGTGGACGACGACGTTTACCAGGGGAGCGAGGTCCGGGAAGTGACGGTGACCGCCACGGCGGCGACCGGCCACGGGGCGGACGACGCGGTGACCGGGGCGACGCTGACGATCACGGACAACGAGGCGGCGCCGACGGTGACGCTGGCGTTGTCGGCGTCAAGCATTGACGAGAGCGGTTCGAGCAACGCGGCGGAGGTGACGGCGACGCTCTCGCACCCGGCGACCGTGGCGACGACGATCACGGTGTCGGCCACGGCGGGGACGAACGCGGCGGCCGGCGACTTCAGTCTGAGCGCGGCGGAGACGCTGACCGTCGCGGCGGGGGCCACGGCGAGCACCGGCGCGGTGTCGGTGACGGCGGCGGACGACGACGTGGACGCGCCGGACAAGCAGGTCACGGTGTCGGCGATGGCGGCCGGCCCCGAAAGCATCATGGCCCCGGACCCGGTGACGCTGACCATCGACGACGACGAAGCGGCGCCGACGGCGGTGCTGGTCCTCACGCCGTCAACCATCGACGAACACGACGGGGCGAACCCCGGCTCGGCGACGGTGACGGCAGTGCTCTCGCACCCATCGGTCGTGGCGACGACGATCACAGTGTCGGCCACGGCGGGGACGAACGCGCAGGACGGCGACTTCCGTCTGAGCGCGGCGAGGACGCTGATCGTCGCGGCGAGGGCCACGGCGAGCACCGGCGCGGTGACCATCGAGGCGGTGGACGACGACGTGGATGGGCCGGACGGGGAAGTGACGGTCTCGGGCAGGATGTCCAACAGCCACGGCGCGGGCGCGGTCGCCGACGCGACGCTGACCATCGAGGACGACGAAGCGCCGCCCGCGGTGACGCTGTCGGTGTCGCCGTCGTCCGTCGCGGAGAACGGCGGCGTGGCGACGGTGACGGCGACGCTCTCCGGCGCGTCGGCCGCGGCGACGACGATCACGGTGACGCCGGTGGCCGGCGCCTACACCGCGGGTTCGGACGCGGTCATCGTCATCGCCGCGGGCGAGACGGCGAACGCCTCGGATACGGCGACGGTGGCGGCGGTGGACAACGACGCCCACGAGGGGAACGCGGGCCGGCGCGTGATGGTGACCGCGTCGGCGTCGAACGACGTGGGCGCAGGCGCCGTGACCGGAGGTGCGCTGACGCTGACCGACGACGATTCGTTGCCGTCGGTTTCGCTGATCCTGTCGCCGACGTCGATTTCGGAGGACGGCGGCGTTTCGACGGTGACGGCAAGGCTCTCGCATCCGTCGGGTGAGGCGACGACGGTCACGGTGTCGGCCACGGAGGTGCCTCCGGCGGTGGCCGGCGACTTCACGCTGAGCCAGGCGACGACGCTGACCATCGCGCCGGGGGAGACGACGAGCACGGGCGCGGTGACGATCACGGCGATCATTGACGGCGACGATACGCCGAACGAGCAGGTGACGGTGTCGGGCACGACGTCGGGGGACAACGGCGCGACGCGCCAGGACGACGAGACGTTGACCATCGTGGACGCTGACGGCGATCCGCAGGTGGTGCTGGAGTTGTCGCGCGCGTCGATTTCGGAGGGCGGGGCCGCGGCGGTGGTGACGGCGACGCTGAGTCCGGCCGCGTCCGCGGCGGTGACGGTCAGGGTGACGACGACGGCGGTTCCCCCGGCGGTAGCCGCTGACCTCACCCTGAGCGCGGCCAACGTGCTGGTCTTCGCCGCGGGGGCGATGGTGAGCACGGGGACGGTGACCATCGCGGCGACGGACGACGCGCTGGACGAGGCGGACGAAGCGGCCACGGTGTCGGGAACCGCGTCGGGCGGCGGGGCGTTGGACCCGGCCGCCCTGACGCTGGCCATCCTGGACGACGACGATCCCCCGACGGTGTCGATCTCACCTGCGAGCGTGACCGAGGGGGGCACGGGTTCGACGGCGACGCTCTCCCTGCCGGTCACGCTGAGCGGGGCGAGCGGCAAGCTGGTGACGGTGGAGTACGCGGAGGACACGGGCGGCACGGCCACGCAAGGCACGGACTACGAGGCCCTGGCATCGGGGACCCTGACCTTCGCGGCGGGGGAAACGAGCCGGACCGTCAACGTGACGGTGACGGGCGACGCGACGGACGAGCCGGACGAGACGGTGAGGGTGACCCTGAGCGCGCCGGTCAACGCGACGCTGGGCACGGCGACCGGGACGGGGACGATCACCGACGACGAGGCGACGCCGACGGCGACGCTGGCCCTGTCGAACGCGTCGATTTCGGAGAACGGCGGCACGGTGACGGTAACCGCGGCGCTCTCGCACCCTGCGAGCGTGACGACGACGATCACGGTGACGGCGGCCGCGGTGTCGTCGTCGGGCGCGGAGGCCGGTGACTTCACGCTGTCGGACGCGAGGACGCTGACCATCGCGGCGGGGGACACGACCAGCACGGGCGCGGTGACGGTGACGGCGAAGGACAACGCCGTGGACGCGCCGGACAAGCGGGTGCGGGTGTCGGCGACGGCCGCGGGCGGCAACGGGGTGGCGGCCCCGGCGCGCGTGACCCTGACGCTGACGGACGACGAGGCGCCGCCGACGGTGACGCTGTCGCTGGCGCCGTCGTCGATTGCGGAGGCCGGCGGCGTTTCGACGGTGACGGCGTCGCTTTCGCACCCTGCGAGCGCGGCGGCGGTGGTGACGGTGACGGCAACGGGGGTGTATCCGGCGGGGTCGGGAGACTTCACGCAGACGGGCACGACGCTGACCATCGCGGTGGGGGCGACGACGAGCACTGGGACGGTGACGATCACGGCGCGGAACAACGCGGCGGACGCGGCGGACGCGGAAGTGTCGGTGGCGGGCGAGGCCGCGGGCGGCAACGGGGTGGCGAACCCGGCGCCCGTGACCCTGACCATTGAGGACGACGACGTGCCGACGGCGGCGCTGGTCCTGGCGCCGTCGTCGATTGCGGAGGACGGCGGGGTTTCGACGGTGACGGCGACGCTGGACCGGACGTCGAACGCGGCGGTGATCATCACGGTGGCGGCGGCGCCGGGAACGTACGCGGTCGCGACCGACTTCGCGTTGACCGCCACGAAACTGACCATCGCGGCGGGGGCGAGGACGAGCACGGGGACGGTGACCATTGAGGCGCAGCCCAACGCGCTGGATTCGCCGGACAAGTCGGTGACGCTGACGGGGACGGGCGCGAACGCCCGGGGCCCCGTGGACGTGACCGGGGCGACGCTGACGCTGACCGACAATGAGGACGTGCCGACGGTGGCGCTGTCGCTGTCGCCGTCGTCGATTGCGGAGGACGGCGGGATTTCGACGGTGACGGCCAGCCTGAGCGGCGGCGCGTCGGGCGAGGCGATCACGATCACGGTGTCGGCGGCGGGGGCGAGCGCGGAGGCGGGCGATTTCGCGCTGTCAAGCGCGAGGACGCTGATCATTGCGAAGGGGGCGACGGCGAGCACCGGCGCGGTGACGGTGTCGGCGGTGGACGACGCGACGGATGCGCCGAACCAGACGGTGACGGTCTCCGGTGCGATCTCGGGCGGCTACGGGCTGGTGGCGGCCCTGGCGCCCGTGACCCTGACGCTGACGGACGACGACCCGCTGCCGGTGGCGGCGCTGGTCCTGTCGCCGGTTTCGATTTTGGAGAACGGCGGGGTTTCGACGGTGACCGCGAGACTTACGAATCCGTCAAGCGAGGTGGTGACGCTCACGGTGTCGTCGGCGGAGGTGGCTCCGGCGATGGCGAGGGACTTCACGCGGACGGGCACGACGCTGACCATCGCGGCGGGAGCGACCACGAGCACCGGCGTGGTGACGGTCACGGCGAAGGACAACGGCGTTCGTGCGCCGGACAAGATGGTGACGGTGTCGGCGACGGCCGGCGGTGGCGGGGTCGCGGCTCCGGCGCCCGTCACGCTGGAGATCAGGGAGGACGAGGCGACGCCGACGGTCACGCTGTTGCTGTCGCCGCCGTCGATCCTGGAGAGCAGCGGAGTTTCGTCGGTGACCGCGGCGCTCTCGCACCCGTCAAGCGAAGCGGTGACGGTGACGGTGTCGGCAACGGCGGTGGCTCCGGCGGTGGCGGGGAACTTCACGCGGACGGGTACGACGCTGACCATCGCGGCGGGTTCGATGGCGAGCACCGGCGCGGTGACGATCATGGCCGTCGACAACGCGGCCGACACGGTGAACCGGTCGGTGACGGTTTCGGGAACGGTGACCGGGGGCAACGGCGAACTGGCGAACCCGGCGGACGAGACGCTGACCATCGTGGACGACGACGGCGGATCGGTGGTGGCGTTTTCGTTGTCGCGCACGTCGATTTCGGAGACCGGCGGCGTGGCGACGGTGACGGCGGTGTTGAGTCCGGTGCTGAACGATCCCGTGACGGTGACGGTGTCGGCGGCGCCGGGGACGGGCGCGGATTCGGGCGACTTCGCGCTGAGCGCGGCGACGACGCTGATCTTCGCGGCGGCGGCGGGAACGAGCGTGGGCACGGTCACCCTCTCGGCGGCGGACGACGCCGCGGACGAGCCGAACCAGACGGTGACGATCTCGGGAACAGTGGCGAGCCTCGGCGCCGTGTCGGACCCGGCCGACGTGACGCTCACCATCGTGGACGACGACAACCCGCCGGCGGTGTCGATTTCCTCGCCGAGCGTGGACGAAGGGGCGGCGGGTTCGACGGCGACGCTCTCCTTCGCGGTGACGCTGAGCGCGGCGAGCGGCAAGCCGGTGGCGGTGGACTACGCGGAGGGGACGGGCGGCACCGCGACCGTGGGGACGGACTACACGGCCCTGGTGTCCGGCTCGCTGACCTTCGCCCCGGGGGAGACGGGCAAGACCGTCAACGTGACGGTGACGGGCGACGACGTACATGAGCCGGACGAGACGGTGAGGGTGGACTTGACCCTCGGCTCCAACGCGACGCTGGGGACGGCGGTCGGGACGGGGACCATCACCAACGACGAGATCCTGCCGACGGTGACGCTGGCGCTGTCGGAGCCGGATGCGACGAAGCCGGACACCATTGACGAGAGCGGAGCGGGTAACGCGAGTACGGTGACGGCGACGTTGAGCGGCGTTTCGAGCGCGGCGGTGACGCTGACGGTCTCGGCGTCGGCGGTGGCCCCGGCGGTGGCGGGAGACTTCTCGCTGACGGGCACGACGCTGACCATCGCGGCGGGGGACACGGCGAGCACCGGGACGGTGACGGTGACCGCGGTGGACGACGACGTGTACGCGCCGGACAAGAGCGTGACCGTCTCGGCGACGTCCGCCGGCGGCAACGGGGTGGCGAATCCGTCCGACGCGACGCTGACGATTGCCGAAGACGACGACGCGCCGAGGGTGACGCTGGTCCTGTCGCGCGACCGGATCAAGGAGGACGCGGCCGCGCCGGCGGACGAGCGGAAGACCGCGGTGACGGCGACGTTGAGTCACCCCGCGAGCGTGGCGACGGCGATCACGGTGACGGCGACGGAGGATACCAACGCGGCGGCGGACGACTTTACGCTGTCGAGCGCGAGGACGCTGACCATTGCGGCGGGGCAGACGGCCAGCACCGGGACGGTGACGATCACGGCGTCGAACGATGCCATCGACTCGGTGGTTGATAGCGCGGTCGCCGGCAAGAAGGTGGTGGTGGCGGGTGGCGCGTCCGGCGGGCTTGCGGATCCCGCGGACGTGGACCTGCTGATCGTCGAGGACGACGCCGCGGCGCTGGTGCTGGACCCGGCGATTCCGAGTGACCCGCGCCAGCCCTGGTTCGTGGTGGACGAGGGCGACGGCACGACCTTCACGGTGAAGTTGAACAGCGAGCCGACGGCGAACGTCACGGTGGCGGTGGCGAGCACGGACACGGCGCAAGGCACGGTATCGCCGTTGTCGCTGACCTTCACGGCGACGACATGGAACGTGGCCCAGACGGTGACCCTGACCGGCGTGACGGACGACGTGGTGGACCCCGACGCCAATTACCGGCTGACGCTGGACCCTGACGGCGAGACCACGGACGCCTACGACGTGCTGGCCACGGCCGGCGCGCGGGTGGTCACCACGAACGCCGACGCGGCGGGGCTGGACGTGTCCTCCGGCGCGGTAACGGTCACGGAGGGCGGGGCGGACGCGACCTTCACGGTGAAGCTGACCAGCAAGCCGGTGGCGGCCGTGACGGTGACGGCGACGAGCGCCGCCGACGTGCAGGTCGCCGCGGGTGCCGGTTCCGGCCTGAGTTTCTCGGGTTCGCAAACCCTGACCTTCACCGTCGGCGACTGGGACACGGTCCAGACGGTGAGCGTGAGGGCGGTGGACGACGCGCTGGATGAGGCGGATAGCGAGTCGGTGGACGTCACGCTGGATCCGGCGAGCACCGACGACGGCGTGTACGACGCCCTCGGGAACGAGACGGTGACGGTGACCGTGAACGACAACGATGCGACGCCGACGGCAACGCTGGTTCTGGCTCCGTCGTCAGGCTCGATTTTTGAGTCGGGCGGCGTCGCGACGGTGACGGCGACGCTCTCCGTCCCGTCAAGCGAAGCGGTGACGCTCACGGTCTCGGCGGTCTCGTCGTCCGACGCGGTTCGGGGCGACTTCATGCTGAGCGCGGCGACGACGCTGACCATTGCGGCGGGGCAGACGGCGAGTACCGGCGCGGTGACGATCACGGCGGTGAACAACGACGTGTACGCGCCGGACAAGGACAAGAAGGTGACGGTCTCGGCCACGGTTGCGGGCGGACGCGGGGTGGTGGCGGCCCCGGCTGACGCGACGCTGACCCTGGCCGACGACGACGTGCTGCCCGTGGTGACGCTGGTCCCGTCGGCGAACCCGATTTCCGAAAACGGCGGCATCGCGAGGGTGACCGCGCGGCTCTCCGGCAAATCCAGCAAGGCGGTGACGATCACGGTCTCGGCGACGGCGGGGACGAACGCGACGGCGGACGACTTCAATCTGATCGCGACAACGCCCCTGACCATCGCGGCTGGGGACACGGCGAGCACCGGGATGGTGACGATCACGGCGGTGGACGACGCAGTCGGAGGGCAGAGCAAGCAAGTGATCGTCTCGGGAACGGCCACCGGCGGCAACGGCGTGGCGGCCCCGGCGTCCGTGACGCTCACCCTCACGGACGACGACGGCGTGCCGCAGGTGGTGCTGGCGCTGTCGCCCGTGACCATTAACGAGAGCGGGGCGAACAACGCGACGACGGTGACGGCGACGTTGAGCCGGACGTCGCGCGCGGCGGTGACGGTCACGGTGTCCGCGGCGGCGGTAGCGGAGTCAGGCGCGGTGGCCGGCGACTTCATGCTGAGCGCGGAGGAGACGCTGACCATCGCGGCGGGGCAAATGACGAGCACGGGGACGGTGACGATCACCGCGAAGGACGACGCGACCGACGCGCCGGACAAGCGGGTGACGGTGTCGGGAACGGCCATGAGCAGCCGGACCATTGAGCAACCCGTGGCCGTGACCCTGACCGTTGCCGACGATGAGGCGACGCCGCGGGCGACGCTGGCGCTGTCGCGCACGTCGATTTCGGAGTCGGGCGGGGTGTCGACGGTGACGGCGACGTTGAACCGCGCGTCGAGCGCGGTCACGACGGTCACGGTGTCCGCGGCGGCGGTGGCGGCGTCGGGCGCGGTGGACGGCGACTTCATGCTGAGCGCGGCGACGCTGACCATCGCGGCGGGGCAAATGACGAGCACGGTGACGGTCACGATCACCGCGAAGGACAACACGACCGACGCGCCGGACAAGCAGGTGACGGTGTCGGGAATGGCGTCCAATTCCCAGGGGGTCACGGGTCCGTCCGACGCGACGCTGACCATCACCGACGACGACGACCCGCCGACGGTGACGCTGGCCCTGTCGGACCCTGTTCCGGGCAAGACGGACACGATCAAGGAGGATCCGAACGCGCCGACGGGCCAGCGGCGGACCGCGGTGACGGCGACGCTGTCGCATCCGTCGCACGCGGCGGTGACGATCACGGTGACGGCGACGGCGGGGACTTACGCGGCGGCGGACGACTTCAGGTTGAGCGCCAACAAGACGCTGGTCATCGCCGCGGGGGCGACCACCAGCACCGGGACGGTGACCATCGCCGCGGTGGATGACGACGTTGACTCGACGGTCGCCAACGCCGTCACGAACAAGCAAGTGTCGGTGTCGGGCGCGTCCAGCGGGGCCGCCGACGCCGCCGTCAGGGTGGCGCATCCGGCCGAGGTCACGTTGCAGATCGTCGAAGACGATGACGCCGCGCTGGTGCTCAACCCGGTGCTTCCGGCGGACTTGAGCGATCCGTGGCTCACCGTGGCGGAGGGCGGGACCACCACCTTCACGGTGAAGCTGGCGACCCGGCCGACGAAGGACGTGACGGTCAAGGCCGCGATCGGCGACACCGGCGAAGGGAAGGTCTCTTCGGGTTCGGGGACGCCGGCGGCTTCGACGACGCTGACCTTCACCGCGATGACCTGGAACGCGGCGCAGACGGTGACGCTCACCGGCGTGACCGACGACGTGGTGGACGGCGACGAAGACTACGATGTGACGCTGGACCCGGACAGCGAATCGACGGACGCCTACGACGTGCTGGCGACGATCAACGCGAAGGCGCGGACCACGAACGTGGACGCGGCGGGGCTTTCGGTCTCGAAGACCGCGGTGACCGTGACGGAGGGTGGTGCCGGCGAGACGTTCACGGTGGCGCTGGCGAAGCAGCCGTTGGCGAACGTGGAGGTGACGGTGAGCAGCAGCGGCGGCCAGGTGGAGGTCGCCAAGGGCACAAGCCCGAGTTTTGCGGCGTCGCAAACCCTGACGTTCACCGACGGCGATTGGAACGTGGCGCAGACGGTGACCGTGAAGGCGGTGGACGACGCGGTGGACGAGCCGGCCAGCGAGCCGGTTGACGTCACGCTGGATCCGCGGAGCGCGGGCGGCGCCGACGACCCCTGGAACACGCTCACGAGCACGACGGTGACGGCGACGGTGAACGACGACGACGCGACGCCGACGGTGACGCTGTCCCTCATGCCGTCGTCGATTGCGGAGGACGGGGGCGTGGCGACGGTGACGGCCAGCTTGAGCGGGACGTTGAGAGAGGCCCTGGCGGTGTCGGTTTCGACGGCGCCGGTGCCGCCGGCGCTGGCGGGGGACTTCACGCAGACGGGCACGACGCTGACCATCTCGGCAGGGGCGACGTTGAGCACGGGCGCGGTGGTGATCGTCGCCAGGGGCAACACGGCCGACACGTCGAACAAGCAGGTGACGGTTTCGGGAACCGTGACGGGCACCACTAGGGTGGCGGCCCCGGGGAACGTGAGGTTGACGATCTTCGACGTCGACCGCGACCCGCAGGTGTCGCTGGTGTTGTCGTCGTCGTCGATTTCGGAGGACGGGGGCGTGGCGACGGTGACCGCGGCGTTGAACAAGGTCGTCCCGGACGCGGCGGTGATGGTCACGGTGTCGTCGACGGCGGTGTCGGAGTCGGGCGCGGTCAGGGGGGACTTCGCGCAGACGGGCATGACGCTGACCATCGCGGCGGGGGCGATGTCGAGCACGGGAACGGTGACGGTGAGGGCGAACGACAACGCCGTGGATTCGCCGAACAAGAGGGTGACAATTTCGGGTATCGCCTCGGGCACCACCCCGCCGCCCGAGACGGTCTCCGTGACGCTGACCCTGGCCGACGACGACCCGACGCCGCGGGCGACGCTGGTTCTCTCGCCGTCGTTGATTTCGGAGTCGGGCGGGGTTTCGACGGTGACGGCGACCCTGTCCGGCGAGTCGAGCGCGGAGGTGACGCTCACGGTGTCTGCTGCGCCGGGTGCGGGCGCGGTGGCCGGAGACTTCGATCTGAGCATGGCGACGACGCTGACCATCGCCGCGGGTTCGACCACGAGCACCGGCGCGGTGACGGTGACGGCGAACGGCAATGCCGTGGATTCGCCGGACAAGTCGGTGACGGTCTCCGCGACGGCCGCGGGCGGCAACGGGGTGACGGCCCCGCTGAGCGCGACCCTGACGCTGGAGGACGACGACGACACGCCGACGGTCACGCTGGTCCTGTCGGACTCCTCGATTTCGGAGCGGGGCGGGGTTTCGACGGTGACCGCGGCCCTGTCCGGCGAGTCGAGCGCGGCGGTGACGGTCACGGTGTCCGCGGCGCCGGCCGGCGCCGTCATGCTGAGCGCCCGGGAACTCGTCATCACCGCGGGTTCGACGACGAGCATGGCGCCGGTGACTGTTTCGGCGGTGGACAATTCGGTCGTGGCCCCGGCCAGATCGGTAACCGTCTCGGGCACGGCGTCGGGCGGCAACGGGGCGGCGAACCCGGTGGACGTAACGCTGACGATCACCGACGACGACACGCCGACGGTCACGCTGGTCCTGAACCCGTCGTCGATTACGGAGGGCGGCGTTTCGACGGTGACGGCGACCCTCGATCAGACCTCCACCGTGGCGGTGACGGTCACGGTCTCGGCGGCGGCGGGGGCAGACGCGGACGCGGCGGACTTCACGCTGAGCGCCAACCGGAAACTGACCATCGCGGCGGGGGTGACGACGAGTTCGGGCGCGGTGACGGTGACGGCGGTGAACGACACCGCGGACGAGGCTGACCAGACGGTGTCGGTGTCGGGTTCGGTAGCGACCAGCGTTTCGGAAATCGTCCAGCCCCCGGCCGTGACCCTGACGATCACCGACAACGACGGCCCGCCGACGGTGTCGATCTCCTCGCCGACGGTGACGGAGGGGAGCGTGTCCGGCGGGACGACGATGCTCCCCTTCAAGGTGACGCTGAGCGCGGCGAGCGGCAGGGAAGTGAAGGTGGACTTCGGCGACGTCGTCGCCGGGGCCGGGGCCGGCACGGCGACGCCGGGGACGGACTACACGGCGCTGTCGTCGGGGACGCTGACGCTGGCCATCGCGTCGGGAACGACGACGGCGACGACGGGGACGCTGACCTTCGTCGCGGGCGAGACGAGCAAGACCCTTGACGTGACGGTGGACGCCGACCTGGTGGACGAGCCGAACGAGACGGTGAAGGTGGCGCTGAGCAACCCGGTGAACGCCACGCTGGGCACGGCGGCAACCGGGACGGGGACCATCACCGACGACGACGACCCGCCGACGGTATCGTTCCAATCGGGGTACGGGAACGTGGTCGTGAATGAGGGGGCCGTGGATGAGTATGGGAATAGCCTGACGCCCAGCATCTGTGTCGTGCTGAGCCAGCCGACCGGCTATGGGGGGACGGTGAGCGTTTCGACCACCGGCGGCACGGCGACGGCAGCCGACTACACCGCCTTGACCTCCCAATCCACGCCCTTCGGCGCTGCCCCGGGCACTAGCTCGACCTTCCAACGTGAGTGTTTCTCCGTGGAGTGGAGCGACGACACGCTGGATGAGCACGACGAGACCGTCGTCCTGACGCTGAGCGGCCCGTCGGGCGTAACCATCGCGCCGAACGGGGGCACGGCCACGGTCACGATCGAGGACGACGACGACGCGCCGACGCTGTCGCTGGCCCTGTCGGACCCGATTTCTGGGTCCCCGAACACGATCAAGGAGTTGGCCACCGCGCCGCCTGGAGAGCGGAGGACGACGGTGACGGCCAGCTTGAGCGCGGTCTCGGGCGCGGCGGTGACGGTCACGGTCTCGGCGTCGGCGTCCACCAACGCGGTGGCGGACGACTTCTCGCTGAGCGCGGAGAGGACGCTGACCATCGCGGCGGGGGACACGACCAGCACCGGGACGGTGACGATCACCGCGGTGGACGACAAGATCGACTCGATCGTTGATACCACCGTCGCCGGCAAGAAGGTGGCCGTGTCGGCCGCCGTCGCCGGGACGGCGAGCCAAGTCGCCGCCGCGACGGACTCCGGTGGGAATCCGACGGTGGTGGCGGAACTGCTGATTGGGGAGGACGATAAAGCCGTGCTCGTGCTCACCCCGGCGCTTCCGGCGGACTTGAGCGATCCGTGGCTCACCGTGGCGGAGGGAAGCACCGAGACCTTCACGGTGGCGCTCGCCAGCGAGCCGACGGAGAACGTTATGGTGGCGGTCGCCAGCGCCGTCGCCGGCGAGGGGAAGGTGTCCTCGGGCGCGGGCGCGCCGGCCGCCTCAACGACGCTGACGTTCACCGCCTCGAACTGGAACACGGCGCAGACGGTGACCCTGCACGGCGCGACCGACGACGTGGTGGACGGCGACAAGGACTACCAGTTGACGCTGAACCCGAGCACCGCGGCCCCGGCCTCCCCTGCCACGGACGCCTACGACCTGCTGGCGACGATCAACGCGAAGGCGCGGACCACGAACGCGGATTCGGCGGGGCTTTCGCTGTCGAAGACCGCGGTGACGGTGACCGAGGGCGGGACCGGTCAGACCTTCACGGTGGCGCTGACGAGCCGGCCGCCGACGGCGGCCGTAACGGTGACGGCGACCAGCGGCGACGACGACGAAGTGCGGCTGGCCGTGGGCGCCGGCACCGCGGAAGCCTCGCAGACGCTGACCTTCACCCGGGACAACTGGAACCAGCAGCGGATACTGCGCGTGAAGGCGGTGGACGACGCGGTAGACGAGCCGGACGGCGCATCGGTCGCCGTCACGCTGGACCCGACCAGCCCCGACGTGCTGTACGACGCCCTCCCGGACGGGACCGTGACGGTGAGCGTGAACGACAACGACGATGCGCCAACCGTGACGCTGTCGCTGTCGCCGACGTCGATCTCGGAGAGCGGCGGCGTCTCGACGGTGACGGCGAAACTCTCGCACCCGTCAAGCGCGGCGACGACGGTGACGGTGACGGTGGCGGCGGGCTACACGGTGGGGTCGGACGCGGTGATCGTGATCGCGGCGGGCGAGACGGCGAACGCCATGGACGTGGCGACGGTGGCGGCGGTGGACGACGACGTGCATCAGGGCGCGGCCGGTCGTTCGACGACGGTGACGGCGATGGTTGCCAACGACCAGGGCGCGGGGAGCGTCACCGGGGCGGCGCTGACGCTGACCGACGACGACGACGCGCCGAACGCCGCGCTTTCGCTGAACCCGGCGTCGGTCTCCGAGAACGGCGGCGTCTCGACGGTGAGCGCGACGCTGACGCACCCGTCAAGCGCGGCGACGACGGTGACTGTGACGGTGACGGTGGCGGCGGGCTACACGGTGGGGTCGGACGCGACGATCGTGATCGCGCCGGGCGAGACGGCGAACGCGACGGACGTGGCGGCGATCGCGGGGGTGGACAACGCGACGGACGCGCCGGACCGGACGACGACGGTGACGGCGACGCTGACCAACAGCCAGGGCGCGGGGACGGTGAGCGGGGCCACGCTGACGCTGGAGGACGACGACGCGGCGCCGGGGGTGACGCTGACGGTGTCGCCGGCGGCGGTTTCGGAGAACGGCGGCGTCTCGACGGTGAGTGCGACGCTGACGCACCCGTCGAGCGCGGTGACGACGGTGACGGTGACCGCGGTGTCGGGGGTCTACATGGTGGGGACGGACGCGACGATCGTGATCGCGGCGGGGTTGACGGCGAACGCGCCGGACGTGGCGACGATCACCGCGGTGGACAACGACGTGGACGCGGACAACGATGTGACGGTGACGGGCACGGCCGCCAACAGCCAGGCTGCCGCCGAATCGGAGACGATGACCGTCACCGGGGCGACGCTGACGCTGACCGATGACGACGTGGCGGGGTTTGCGGTGTCGCCGGCGCCGTCGGCGACGTCCCGGCTGCGGACGACGGAGGCCGGCGGGACGGCGACCTTCACGGTGACGCTGGCCACCGAGCCGACGGGGGACGTGGTGCTCGGCGTGGCGAGTTTGAACACGGCGGAAGGCACGGTGTTGCCGTCCTCGCTGACCTTCACGGCGACGACCTGGAACACGGCGCAGCCGGTGACCCTGACCGGCGTGGACGACGCCGCCACCGACGGCGACCGGAACTACACCGTCACCCTGACGGGGACGAGCACGGTGGACGCCAACTACAACGCGCTCTCCGCCACGGTGTATGCGGTGAACGCGGACAACGAGGACGGTTTGGCCGTGAGTTCGGTGACGGGGCAGGCGACGGAGACGGGCGGGACGGCGACCTTCACGGTGGCGTTGAACACGGAGCCTTCGGCGGCGGTGACGGTGACGGTGACGAGCCGGGATGCGGACGGGAATCCGGATGCGAGCGAGGGCACGGTGTCGCCGTCGTTGCTGACCTTCGCGGCGACGGCCTGGGACACGGCGCAGCCGGTGACGGTGACCGGCGCGAACGACACCATTGACGATGGGACAGTGACCTGGGCGGTGCGGCTCGATCCGTCAAGCAGCGACACCGACTACAACGGCCTCACGAACGTGGACGTGTTGGTGACCACCGACGACGACGACGACGCGCCGGGGGTGACGCTGGCGCTGGCGCCGTCGTCGATTGCGGAGAACGGCGGCGTATCGACGGTGACGGCGACGCTCTCGCACCCGTCGGGCGCGGCGACGACAGTGACGGTGACCCCGGTGACGGGCTTCTACACGGTGGGGTCGGACGCGGTGATCGTGATCGCGGCGGGGTCGACGGCGAACGCGGCGGATACGGCGACGATCGCGGCGGAGGACAACACGACGGACGAGCCGGACCGGACGGGCACGGTGACGGCGACGATCACGAACGACCGGGCCACGGCCGACGGGATGGCCATGGCGGTGACGGGCGGGAGCCTGACGGTGACCGACGACGACCCCGCGCCGAACGCCACGCTTTCGCTGAACCCGGCGATGATTTCCGAGAACGGCGGCGTCTCGACGGTGAGCGCGGTGCTGTCGCGCCCGTCGAGCGAGCCGACGACGGTGACCGTGACCCCGGGGTCGGGCTTCTACACGGTGGGGTCGGACGCGACCATCGTGATCGCGGCGGGCGCCACGACGGCCGCCTCCGATACGGCGTTGATTAGCGCGGTGGACAACACGACGGACGAGCCGACCCGGACGACGACGGTGATGGGCACGGTGGCCAGCGTCCTGGGCACGGGGTCGGTGATCGGACCGGTGTTGACGCTCACTGACGACGACGACGCGCCGAACGCCGCGCTTTTGCTGAACCCGGCGTTGGTCTCCGAGAACGGCGGGGCGTCGGCGGTGAGCGCGACGCTGACGCACCCGTCAAGCGCGGCGACGACGGTGACGGTGACGGTGGCGGCGGGCTACACGGTGGGGTCGGACGCGGTGATCGTGATCGCGGCGGGCGCCACGACGGCCGCCTCCGATACGGCGTCGATTAGCGCGGTGGACAACGCGACGGACGAGCCGAACCGGACGACGACGGTGACGGCGACGCTGACCAACGGCCAGGGCGCGGGGACGGTGACCGGGGCCACGCTGACGCTGGAGGACGACGACGATGCGCCGACGGTGACGCTGACGGTGGCGTCGTCGTCGATCCCGGAGAACGGCGGCTCGACGACGGTGAGCGCGACGCTGTCTCACGCGTCGAGCGCGGTGACGACGGTGACGGTGACGGCGGTGTCGGACTTCTACACGGTGGGGTCGGACGCGACGATCGTCATCGCGGCGGGGTCGACGGCGAACGCGACGGACACGGCGGCGATCTCGGCGGTGGACGACGACGTGGACAACGTGGGTAACCGCTCGGTGACGGTGACGGGCACGGCCGCGAACAGCCAGGGTGCGGGCACGGTCATCGGGGCGTCGCTGACGCTGACCGACGACGACGCGGCGGGGTTCATGCTGTCGCCGGCGACGTCGGCGTCGTCCCGGCTGCGGACGACGGAGTCGGGCGGGACGGCGTCGTTCACGGTGAAGCTGGCGAGCGAGCCGACGGGTGCCGTGGTGCTCGGCGTGACGAGTTCGGACATGACGGAAGGCACGGTGTCCACGTCGTCGCTGACCTTCACGGCGATGACCTGGAACACGGAGCAGACGGTGACCCTGACCGGCGGGGACGACGCCGCCAACGACGGCGACCGGAACTACACCGTCACGCTGACGGTGAACACGACGAGCACGGTGGACACCAACTACAAGGGGCTCTCCGCGGTCACGGTCTATGCGGTCAATGCGGACAACGAGGACGGGCTGGCCGTGAGTGCGGTGACGGGGCAGGCGACGGAGGGTGGCGGGACTGCGACCTTCACGGTGGCGTTGAACACGCAGCCCTCGGCGGCGGTGACGGTGTCGGTGACGAGCCGGGATACGAGTGAGGGCACGGTGTCGCCGTCGTCGCTCACCTTCGCGGCGACGGCCTGGAACACGGCGCAGCCGGTGACGGTGACCGGCGTGGACGACGCCATCGACGACGGGACCGTGACTTGGGCGGTGCGGCTCGACCCGTCAAGCGCCGACGCCAACTACAACGTGCTCTCGAACGTGGACGTGTTGGTGACGACGACGGACGACGACGACGCGCCGGAGGTGACGCTGGCGCTGGCGCCGTCGTCGATTGCGGAGAACGGCGGCGTGGCCACGGTGACGGCGACGTTGAACCATGCGTCGAGCGCGGCGACGACGGTGACGGTGACGGCGACGCCGGTGGGGCCGGCGGTAGCGGCGGACTACTCGCAGTCGGGGGCCACGCTGACCATCACGGCGGGTTCGACGACGAGCACGGGGCTGGTGACGGTCACGGCGAACGACAACCTGACGGATGCGCCGGCCAAGAGCGTGACGGTGGCGGGCACGGCGGTGAACACGCAGGGGATCACGAACCCGACCGCCGTGACGTTGACGATCACGGACAACGAGGCGGCGCCGACGGCGACGCTGGTGTTGTCGGCCACGAGCATCGCCGAGAGCGGGACGTCGAACGTGACGACGGTGACGGCGACCTTGAACCATGCGTCGAGCGCGGCGACGGCGGTGACGGTGACGGCGACGCCGGTGGTGCCGGCGGGAGCGGGGGACTACTCGCAGTCGGGGACCACGCTGACCATCGCGGCGGGTTCGACGACGAGCACGGGGCTGGTGACGGTCACGGCGGTGGACAACGCCGTGGACGCGGCCGACAAGAGCGTGACGGTGGCGGGCACGGCGGTGAACACGCAGGGGATCACGCAGCCGGCCGACGTGACGCTGACGATCACGGACGACGAGACGCCGACGCTGTCGATTGACTCACCGACCGTGACGGAAGGTGACAGTGGCTCTGGGGACATGACGTTCACGGTGTCGCTGAGCCCGGCCAGCTATCAGCAGGTGACGGTAAACTACGCCGACGCCACGACCGGGACGGCAACGTCGGGCACTGACTACACAGCCATCACTAGCGGCACGCTGACGTTTGCGGCGGGGGCCACCAGCAAGACGATCACGGTGTCGATTACGGGCGATCTCGTGACCGAAGGGAACGAGACAATCCAGGTGACACTCAGCAGTCCGACTCCGGCGGGCACGCCGATTTCCACGGCGACCGGCACCGGCACGATCACGGACAACGAGACGCCGACGCTGTCGATTGATTCACCGAGTGCTGTGCCCGAGGGCGACAGCGGGTCGACGACGATGACGTTCACGGTGACGCTGAGTCCGGCCAGCAACCAGCAGGTGACGGTGAACTATGCGCAGACCGGCGGCACGGCCAGTTCGGGAACGGACTACACGGCAGTCACAGCCGGCACGCTGACGTTTGCAGTGGGGGACACGAGCCAGACGATCAGCATTTCGGTAACGGGCGATGCCATAGACGAACCGAACGAGACCATCATCGTCACCCTCAGCAGTCCGAATCCGTCCGGGACGCCGATTTCCACTGCGGCCGGCACGGGCACGATCACGGACGACGAGACGCCGACGCTGTCGATTGACTCGCCGACCGTGACGGAAGGCGACACCGGTTCTCTGAACATGACGTTCACGGTGACGCTGAGTCCGGCGAGCTACCAGCAAGTGACGGTGGACTATGCCGACGCCACGACCGGGACGGCAACGTCGGGCACTGACTACACAGCCATCACTGGCGGCACGCTGACGTTTGCTGCGGGCGAGACCAGCAAGCCGATCACCGTTGCCGTGATAGGCGACACGACGGACGAGGCGGACGAAACGGTGGTGGTGACGCTGAGTAGCGCATCAACGGGCTCGACGATTGCGACCGCGAGTGGCACCGGCACGATCACGGACGACGAGACGCCGACGCTGTCGATTGACTCGCCGACCGTGACGGAAGGCGACACCGGTTCTCTGAACATGACGTTCACGGTGTCGCTGAGTCCGGCCAGCTATCAGCAGGTGACGGTAGACTACGCCGATGCAACGACCGCCGGGGCCGGGGCGGCAACGTCGGGCACTGACTACACAGCCATCACCGGCGGCACGCTGACGTTTGCGGCGGGCGACGCCAGCAAGACGATCACGGTGTCGATTACGGGCGATACCTTGACCGAAGGGACTGAGACAATCCAGGTGACCCTCAGCAATCCGACTCCGGTGGGCACGCCGATTTCTCCTGCGACCGGCACCGGCACGATCACGGACAACGAGACGCCGACGGCGACGCTGGTGTTGACGCCGCCGTCGATTGATGAGGCGAACGGGGTGACGACGGTGACGGCGCGGCTGTCGCATCCGTTGAATGCCGAGGTGACGCTGTCGGTGTCGGCCACGGCGGTGGCCCCGGCGGTGGCGGAGGACTACACGCAGAGCGGGGAGACGCTGACCATTGCGGCGGGGGCGACGACGAGCACGGGCACGGTCACGCTCCGGGCGGTGGACAACGACGTGTATTCGCCGGACAACAAGGAGGTGACGGTCTCGGCCATGGCGACGGGCGGTGACGTGGACGCCTCGGCCACCGTGACGCTGACGATCACGGACGACGACGCGCAGCCGGATGTGACGCTGGCGCTGAACCCGGCGTCGGTCTCGGAGAACGGCGGCGTATCGACGGTGACGGCGACGCTCTCGCATCCGTCAAGTGAGGCGGTGACGCTCACGGTGGATGCGACGGCCGTGCCCCTGGCGATGGCGGGTGACTTCACGAGGAGCGGGACGACCCTGACCATTGCGGCGGGAGCGACGACGAGTACGGGGCTGGTGACGATCACGGCGAAGAACAACGACATGTATTCGCCGGACAACAAGCAGGTGACGGTCTCGGCCATGGCGACGGGCGGCAACAACGTGGATGACCCTGATGCCGTGACGCTGACGATCACGGACGACGACACCCCGGGTCTGGAGATTACCCCGACCGTGTTGGCGCTGGAGGAGAGGACGACGGACCCGGCGGACATGAAGCCGTACACGGTGCGGCTGGCGACGCAGCCGACGGTGGCCGTCACGGTGACGGTCACGGTGACGGTGGTGAAGGGCCACCCCGACGCGGTGATGGTCGCCCCGATCACCCTGACGTTCACGGATGGCAACTGGGCCACGGCGCAGCCGGTGACGGTGAAGGCGGGCAGGGACCCCGAGACCGACTACCAGAACGAGACGGTCACGCTGACGCACACGGTCAGCAGTCTCGATACCAGTTATGCGTCGCTGTCCGCCGCCGTGACTGTGACCGTGATCGACAAGGATACGCCGCCCACGCTACGGGCGGGTGATGACACCACGATCAATGAGCACAGGGTGACGGTGACGGCGACGAGAGCGGAGGCAACGCCGGCGGTGACGGTGACCCCGTCGGCCGAGACGGATGGGGCCATTGAGGTGGTGATTCGGCTGTATGAGGGGGATCCAAATATTCAGATACCGGACAGGGGCCGGTTCTTCCTGGGCAGCTTCGAGCAGCCGATGGCTCGCACGGCGGTGGACATCACGGTGACGTCCGCTGGCAGCCCCCTCACCGCCGCCAACCGCGCCAAGGTGCTGGGGGACGATGGCCTGACCATTTGTCTGCCGGTGAGTCAGGCGTTGTGGGACGAGGCGGTGCGGTTACGCAGGAACTTGTACCTCCTGCATCAGAACCAGAACGGCGAGTGGGAGATCAGGGCGGACGTGAAGGACGTGGCGGACCGGGCGGACCCGGTCACGATGCTCTGTACCAAGTTGCTGGACTTCTCCCCGTTTGTGGTGGCGATGGACGGGGGGAAGGAAGTGGCCTTCAAGACGGACGGGAAGAACGCGAAACGGTCGTGGACGTTCCCGACGGGCCAGGCGGTGCGCGACGGCGCGGGCGACCTGCCGGGGGCTACGGGGGACGGGACAATCACCTACGAGTTGACGCCGATCACCCTGCCGCTGCCGGCCGGGTTGACCTACGAGCAACCGAAGACCGGGGCGGAGCACGGCGGGACGATCACCGGCACGCCGACGACGCCCACGGACCAGCGGGAGTACACGCTGACCGCGACGGACGTGGACCGGGAAAAGGTGAGCATTACGATCACCATCGAAGTCAAACCCGGCATTCAGAGCCGGGACTTGGCCCTGGTCCTGGCCGGCGTCGGCCGCACCTTGGCCACGGACGCCGTCGAGATTCTCGGCAACCGTTTCGGCCCCCCAGCGTCCCGCCTGCAAATCACCCTAGGCGGCCAAGTCCTCCGCCTCACCGCGCCGGCGGCGTCCGCTCCTCCCTCCCCCTCTTCTCCTTCCCCCTCTCCCCTAGCGGGAGAGGGCCGGGGTGAGGGGGGAATTCTCCAGGGTGAGGGGGGAGTTCTCCGGGGTGAAGGGAGTCTTCTCCAAAGTGAAGCCCAAGAGTCCGCCGCCCGCCCCGCCGGGGGCCCCAGCCCCTGGCAACGAGCCACCGGCTTGGCCATCGGCGTGGCCCGCGCCCTAGGCGTCGCCATCAACACTCCTCCTCCTCATTCTCCCTCTCCCCTTGCGGGAGAGGGCCAGGGTGAGGGGGGTCTTCTCCGGGGTGAGGGGTCCATCATGGCGTCCACTCCAACCGACACCTTCAGAGGCCCGAGGGATTGGCAATCCCCCTTCCGCATCCAGCCCGTCTCGGGCAGAGACCTGCTGGCCCGCAGTGCCTTTGAGTTGCCCTTGACCCGCGCCGGCGAAGACGGCGTACCCTCCTGGATCCTCTGGGGGCGCGGTTCCGCCAGCGGCTTCTCCGGCCAGCCCGAGGAAGGGTTCAAGATGGACGGCAGGCTCTACAGCGGCTATGTGGGGCTTGACTACCGACGGGACTCCCTGCTTATGGGCTTGGCCGTGGCGCACAGCACGGGGGACGTGAACTATGAGCGCACCGGGGGCAGCAAGGCCGGGGCGGACGTGGAGTTGACGAGCGTGCTGCCGTATGTGCATTGGCAACCGCGCCCAGGGCTGGGCGTCTGGAGTCTGCTGGGCGCGGGCTGGGGCGAGATGGACCTCAAGCTGGTAGGGGACACCCAAACGCGGAGCACGCGGCTGACTTCGTGGCTGGGGGCCGTGGGCGGGCGGCAAGCCCTGACCACGTGGCAGGGGATTGATTTGGCCGCGAAGACGGATGCGTTCCTGACGACGGTACGGGCGGCGGGCACGACGGAGGTGCCGGAGGCGCAGGGGCACGCGCAGCGGATGCGGCTCTTGGTGGAAGGCCGGACCGCGGTAGAAGTCTCCTCCGTGTCGCGGCTGGAGCCGCGCCTGGAATTGGGCGGCCGGTGGGATAGCGGCACCGCGGAGCAGGGGCTTGGCGCGGAACTGGGCGGTGGTGTCGCGTATACGCGGACGGATTGGGGGTTGAGCGTGGACGCGCAGGGGCGGTATCTGCTGCTGCACGAGGACGGGGCGTTTGAGGACTGGGGAGCAAGTATGAGTGTGCGGCTGGATCCGGGTGCCGCGGGCGAAGGCGCGTATCTGACGGTGTCGCCGGTGTGGGGGCAAGCGGCCAGCGGGGTGGCGCAACTCTGGGGCACGGCCCCGGTGTTGCCGCAAGGCAGCAGCACATCGCGGCCCGCCGCTGGCTGGCAGCCGGGCAGTTTGGGAGTGGACGTGGGCTACGGCGTGGCGTTGGCGGACGGGCGCGGCTTGGTGACTCCGTATGGCGGCCTGGCGCTGGCGAGGGCCGGGACGTCGCGCTATCGGCTGGGGAGCCGTTTAGCGTTGAGTGGGTTGCTGGACGTGACCCTTGAGGGTGAACGAGCAGAACAACCCGGCCAGAAACCCGCGCACGGCGTTTCGGTTCGCCTGGGCTGGCAGTGGTAGTTGGAACGTCCGGGAGCAGAGCCCCCTCACCCCCCGAGCCCCCTCACCCCGGCCCTCTCCCGCAAGGGGAGAGGGAGGAGGATGGGGGATCGGGGAGGAAGAGGGCTTTCCCGCCATGGTGAATTCCCTTTCCGTCATTCTCGCGCCCGCGGGAATCCAGGGGCTTCGATTCGGTTGCCTGGCGGTGTGCGTGGGTCATTCCCACGCATGTGGGAATCCACCGGTCGTAGGGCGGCATCTCATGCCGCCACCACTGTCCCGCGCACGCGAGAATCCATGGACGTATGGATAGTGGCCTGTGGTCTGTCATTTCCGCGAAACCTGTCCCCGACATTTGTTATCGGGGAGCGGGAATCTAGGGCTGATGCCGTGCATGTGTATGGCGTGTCCTCCGCCATTCTGCCTTCCGCCGTCATTCTGAGCGAAGCGCCTGCCCTGAGCTTCGAAGGGAAGAATCTGACTTTCCGGTTGCACGGGCATGATGCCGGAGGCGTGGGGCAGAGGATTGAGTGCGGGCATTTCTTCCCCTCACCCCGCCCCTCTCCCGCAAGGGGAGAGGGAGAAAGAAGGGGGTCGGGGAGGAAGGGGGCTTTCTCGTCATGGTGAATCCCCTTTCCGTCATTCTCGCGCCCGCGGGAATCCAGGGGCTTCGATTCGGTTGCCTGGCGGTGTGCGTAGGTCATTCCCACGCATGTGGGAATGTGGATTCACAGTCGTAGGGCGGCATCTCATGCCGCCACCACTGTCCCGCGCACGCGAGAATCCATGGACGTATGGATAGTGGCCTGTGGTCTGTCATTTCCGCGAAACCTGTCCCCGCCATTTGTTATCGGGGAGCGGGAATCTAGGGCTGATGCCGTGCATGTGTATGGCGTGTCCTCCGTCCTTCCGCCCTCCGCCGTCATTTTTCCCTCCTCTGTCATTCTGAGCGAAGCGCCTGCCTTGAGCTTCGAAGGGAAGAATCTGGCTTTCCGGTTGCCCGGGCATGATGCCGGAGGCGTGGGGCAGAGGGTTGCGTGCGGGCATTTCTTCCCCTCACCCCGCCCCTCTCCCGCAAGGGGAGAGGGAGAAAGAAGGGGAGCGGGGAGGAAGGGGGCTTTCCCGCCATGGTGAATTCCCCTTCCGTCATTCTCGCGCCCGCGGGAATCCAGGGGCTTCGATTCGGTTGCCTGGCGGTGTGCGTGGGTCATTCCCACGCATGTGGGAATCCACCGGTCGTAGGGCGGCATCTCATGCCGCCACCACTGTCCCGCGCGCGAGAATCCATGGACGTATGGCTAGTGGCCTGTGGTCTGTCATTTTGAGCGAAGCGCCTGCCTTGAGCTTCGAAGGGAAGAATCTGGCTTTCCGGTTGCCCGGGCATGATGCCGGAGGCGTGGGGCAGAGGGTTGCGTGCGGGCATTTCTTCCCCTCACCCCGGCCCTCTCCCGCAAGGGGAGAGGGAGGAGGATGGGGGATCGGGGAGGAAGAGGGCTTTCCCGCCATGGTGAATTCCCTTTCCGTCATTCTCGCGCCCGCGGGAATCCAGGGGCTTCGATTCGGTTGCCTGGCGGTGTGCGTGGGTCATTCCCACGCATGTGGGAATCCACCGGTCGTAGGGCGGCATCTCATGCCGCCACCACTGTCCCGCGCGCGAGAATCCATGGACGTATGGCTAGTGGCCTGTGGTCTGTCATTTCCGCGAAACCTGTCCCCGCCATTTGTTATCGGGGAGCCAGGGCTGATGCCGTGCATGTGTATGGCGTGTCCTCCGCCATTCCGCCCTCCGCCGCCATTTTTCCCTCCTCTGTCATTCCGAGCGAAGGGAAGAATCTGGCTTTTCGGTTGCACTGGTATGACGCCGGAGGCGTGGGGCAGAGGATTGCGTGCGGGCATTTCTTCCCCTCACCCCGCCCCTCTCCCGCAAGGGGAGAGGGAGGAGGATGGGGGCGGGGCGGGAGAGAAATTGGTATTTACTCGTTCTGGTCGGGGTGGAGTAGGTATAATCATTCTTTTCCCTCACCCCGTTTCCCTTATCCCGGCATTCTCCCGGAAGGGGAGAGGGGGGCGGGGAGAAAAAAGAGACGTGAAGCAATGGTATTCAAGCACGGGGACGGCGACGAGGGGAGGCATGGATGGTTCTGTCCTGTTCGGTTGCTCATCGGCTTCTTGGCCTTGGCCATGCTTGATGTCGTGTGGCTGGTGCTCGCCCCGCGGCCGGCCGCGGCGTCGATCACCCATCAAATCCACTCCGTCAGCGTCGTGAGCAATCCGGAGGCGGGGAACGACGGCTATTACCTTACCGGCGAGACCATCACGGTGCGGATACGCTGGGTGGACGCGCAGCACGTCGGCCCACTCCAAGGCGACGCCAGGATGTGCGAAGCGCAGAACGCCTATCTGGAACTCGACATCGGAGGAACGATCCGCCGGGCGCTCCCGTTGATCAATTTTGCCGCTCAGACTTCGCAGTGGGGCTTCATCGATTTCAAGTACGTGGTGCAGACCAACGACCGGGACGACGACGGTTTCAACATTGATAAAGACGCGCTGCACGGCAGGTATTACGCCTGCGAGGCCGGTGGAGGATCCTATAATCCTTATCGTGAAGGCGATAGAGGACTCCCCGTTCATGCCTCCGGGCTGGACCCACACCTCCGCCAGCGAGAGGGACTGGATAGAGTCATCATCGGAGGCGGGAGCCGCAAGGTCAACGGCCGCTACCGGCCGATCTTCCTTGACGACGTGGGCCGCCGTCTGCGCACGGGGCCAGACCTGGTGTTCTACAAGGACGCGCCGGTCATCGCCGCCAGCGGGGTCAACCAGGCCACCCTGCCCACGGCCCGGGCCGGCGGGTTCCTGCACTATCAGTACGAGGTGTCGCCGTCCCTGCCGGCCGGCGTCCGTCTCAGCCAGCCCCTGATTACTTCCCCGCCGGTCATCTCCGGCGTGCCCACCGTCGCGTCGCCCAGGACCACCTATACGCTGCGGACGTCGAACCAGCGCCGGGCGGCCGAGCTATCCTTCACCCTGACGGTGGAGGAATCGTTCCACGTGACCGGGGTGCGTATTACCAGCCGCCCGCGGGTCCGCGACGTGTACGCGGCCGGCGAAACCATTGCGGTGGAGGTCTCCTTCAACCGGTCGGCCCAAATGTTGGGCAGCGTGTTTCTGGGGTTGACCATTCCGTTGGCGGCTCTTCAGGTTGAGGTCGGCAGCGCCACCCGCCAGTTCACCTACACCTCGGGCAACAACACGCGGAAACTCGTCTTCAGCTACACGGTGCAGTTGAACGACATCGATACCGACGGCATCAGCGTGCAGCGGTTGGTCAAGATCGGCGCTGGGGGCATCGTCGGCGTCTTCCCGTCGAATCGGACGGCGCCTCTGGGAGACACGTACTACGGCCTCCCCGGCTTCACCATCACCAACGCTTCGGGCCACAAGGCGACCGGCGTGCCGGTGACCTTCGGCAACCGGGCGTCCATTCAATACACCTTCTACCAGCACGTGCCGGTCAACGTGCAGTTGCCGGGGGCGATCTCCGCGGGCGTTGGCGCGTTGACCTACACGCTGGCCCGGTCCTTTCCCCGCACCGTCCTGACCACCATCGGCACGGAGTTGACGTATACCCCTCCCGCCGACGGAGACGCACACGGCGGCACCATCACCGGCACCCCGACCCGGCTGCTGGCCAACGATACCTACGAGTTGACGGCCCGGGACTCGCGCAACGTCGGCGATGTGTACGTCTTCTATCTCCAGGTTTCCTCCCGGGCGGTGCTGACCGGGCTAAGCGTCACGTCCAGTCCGGGGGCGGTGGGGTATTACACCGCGGGGGACGTCATCACGGTGCGGGCGAACTTCAACCGCAACGTCGTTTCGTTCGAAAACGCCGAGTTGGACGTGGTCGTCGGCAGCCGTACACGCACGCTGACCGCGACGCACGACGGCAGCGCACGCGCCTACGTGGACTTCAACTACACGGTGACCGCCGCGGACCGGGATACGAACGGGATCAGCATCGGCGGCAACGCGCTGTCCGGCACGTTCCGCTACTCCACGGACGCGTCGCTTCCCGGCGCGCTGCTGACGCACGCCGCCGTGGCCGATCAGGCGGGACACAAGGTGCGCGGCACGCAGACCGTGCCGGACTTCGGCAGTGCGACGGTGTCCGACCGGACCGTCACGCCCGTGACTCTCGTGACGCTCACGCTGCCCGCGGCCACTGGTGGAGAAGCGGGACTGACCTACACGCTGACCCCGACCCGCTCGGACGGGCAGCCGGATCTGCCTGGGGGCCTGAGCTATAGCCCTCCCACGAACACGACCACCGGCGGCGTGATTGCCGGCCGTCCGGCCGCGGCCAAGGGGTGGACCACGTACACGCTGACGGCCACGGACGGGGACGGGGACGAGGATACGCTGACGTTTGCTTTGCGGTCCACCGACGCCCAGCCGTCTTTCAGCCTGACGCCGGACGATCGTGTGTATGCAGTGGGTTGGGCGGTGAACGAGAGCCTGCCCGCGGCCACCGGCGGAGACGGCAGCCTGCGCTACGCGCTGACGCCGGCGTTGCCCGCGGGCCTGTTGTTCGACCGGACGACCCGCGTCATCGGCGGCACGCCCACGCGGGTGACCGCGGTGCGGACGTACACGCTGACCGCGACGGACGTGGACGGCGACGCGGCGACCCGGACGTTCACCGCGGAGGTGCGGCGCGCCGAGGTCCGCGTCAACCCGATGAACCTGTCGTTTGCCGAGGGGAGCAGCGCCACGTACACCGTGGTGATGACCACGCCGCCCGCGGGCACCGTGACCATCACCTTGGAAAGCGACAACGGGGACGTCACCGCGACCCCCTCGCCGCTGACGTTCACGCCCGGCACCTGGGCCACGCGACAGACCGTGACGGTGCGGGCGGTCCGGGACGCGGACGGCGAGGCGGACGCGGCGACGCTGAGCCACGCGGTCAACGGCTACGGCACGGTGACCGCGTCGAACGTGACGGTGGCGGTGAGCGACGCCGACGTGCCGGGTGTGACGGTCACGCCAACCTCGCTGGACGTGACCGAAGGTCAATCCGTGACGTACACGGTGGTGCTGGCCACGCAGCCGACCGGAGCCGTGACGATCACCCCATCCCGAACCAGCGGCAGCACCGACGTCACCGTCTCCTCCGCGCTGACCTTCACGACGACGAACTGGAACACGCCGCAGCCCGTGACGGTGAGCGCGGCGCGAGACGTGGGCGCCACGGGCGGACGGGTGGCCACTATCGGACACGCGGTCAACGGCTACGGCACGGTGACGGCGTCCAACGTGATGGTCACGGTGATTGAGGACAACGTGGCGGGCGTGACGGTCACGCCGACCCACTTGATCGTGGACGAAGGCAGTTCGGCTCTCTACACGGTGGTGCTGGCCACGCAGCCGACCGGAGCCGTGACGGTTACCCCATCCCGAACCGGTGGCAGCACCGACGTCACCGTCTCCTCCGCGCTGACCTTCAGCACGATGGATTGGAGCACGGCGCAGACCGTGACGGTAAGCGCAGGGTCGGATAACGACGGTGAGGACGACGCGGCGACGCTGAGCCACGCGGTGAGCGGTTACGGCACCGTGATTTCCGCCCTTCCCGTGGCGGTGACGGTGGATGACGACGAGACCCTGGGCGTCACCGTCAGCCCGACCAACCTGACCGTGGTCGAGGGCGGCAGCGCCACGTACACGGTGGTGCTGGCTACGCAGCCGACCGGGACCGCGACGGTGCGCGTTGCCAGCAACAACGGCGAGGTCACCGTGCAGTCCGGGTCACGGGCCGCGGCGCAGAATCTGTCGCTGACCTTCAGCGTGAGCGACTACAACGCCGCGCAGACCGTGACGGTACTCGCCGCGGAGGACGACGACGCCGACCTGGACGCGGCGACGTTGAGCCACGCGGTGAGCGGCTACGGCACGTTGACCACCGCCGATCCCGTGGCGGTGGCGGTGACCGAAAACGAAATGATGCGCGCGCCGGATTTTGGCGCCGCGACGGTGGATCATCAGGACTACCGGACGGGCAAGGCCGTGACGCTCTCTTTGCCCGTGGCCACGGGCGGCAACGGCGGGTTGAGCTACAGCTTGGCGGGTACACTCCCGGACGGGCTGAACTTCGACGCGACGACCCGCCTGCTGTCCGGTACGCCGTCCACGTCGCAGGCGGCGCAGACGTACACGTACACGGTGCACGACTCGGACGTTGATACGAGCGCGAGCGACGCGGGTACGCTGACCTTCAGCATCGGGGTCAAGACGAACGTGACCCCGCGGTTCAGTGGAACGGTCCAGGCGCAACGCTACAAGCGGGGCGCCGCGGTCGGCAGTCCGGCGATGGCATACGTGGAACTGCTCGCGGCCACTGGCGGCAATCCGCCGCTCACCTACTCGCTGCAAGGGCCGGGCGGCGCGGCTCTGCCCGCGGGACTGACGTTCGAGGCGGCCACGCGGCGGATCTCCGGCACGCCGAGCGTGGAGACCGCGGCAACCGTGTACACCTACGCGGCGACGGACTCGGACGGCGACGTCGCGACGCTGGACGTCATCATCCGCGTGGTTGCGAATCAGACGGTGAGTTTCAGCACCGCCGCGGTTCAGCCACAAACGTACATGCAAGGCTCGGCCATCTCCACGCTGACCCTGCCGGAGGCGCAGGGCGGGGACGGGATCCTTGTCTACGCGCTGCCGAACCTGCCCGCGGGTCTGACGCACACCCCGCCGGCCCCCGCGGACCATCACGGCGGCACCATCACCGGCACGCCGCAAGCGGCCCAGGACGCGGCTACCTACACGCTGACGGCGACGGACGCGGACGGCGACGCGGCAACGCTGGACTTCACCATTGCGGTGAGCGGGGATCCGATGCCGGACTTCAGCCATGCGCGGGTTCCAGACCAGCTCTACGTCACGCAAAAGACGACGGTGAACTACTCCCTCCCGAGGGCGAGAGGCGGCAACGCGCCGTTGACCTACGCGCTGACCCCGGCAAGGGCGGACGGAACGCCTGACCTGCCCGTCGGACTGAGTTACGAGCGGAACGCCGCGATCCCGGCCGGCCGCATCTTCGGTACGCCGACCGCGGCGCGCGGGGTGGCCACCTATACGCTGACGGCCACTGACGCGGACGCCGACGCCGCTACGTTGGCCTTCACCATGGAGGTGCAGATGGACCAGAGTCCGGCGTTTCCCCCCGGCACGGTGGTGCCTGTTCCAGGGGCCGGGTACACGCAGTGGAAGAGCATTGCTCCCCTCGTCCTGCCCGCGGCCACGGGCGGCAACGGACGTTTGACCTATGCGCTGCCGGGTCTGCCGAAGGGTCTGACGTATACCCAACCAGGCAGCGCAGAAGATCAAGGCGGTGCGATCTCCGGCGCGCCGACGGAGGCGGGCTCGTTCGACCTCTCTCTGATGGTGGGGGACGAGGATGGAGACACCGCCTCGTCAGCGGGTTTCACCATCGTCGTGGAGCCGGCGCCGTCGTTTCGCGTGGTGCAGGGTCCCTTCTCTTTCGAGCAATACATGGAGATACCCGCGCAGACCCTGCCCGCGGCCATGGGCGGTGACAGTCCGCTCAGCTATACGATGCGGGAACTGCCGGCCGGGCTGAGCTACTCCTCGCCCGATGGCGCGGAGACTCACGGCGGCCGTATCACCGGCATACCGGTCACGGTTGAGATCGAAGGCACCTACATGCTGGACGTGGAAGATGGAGACGGGGACGTGGCGAACCTGCCCTTCGTCGTCACGGTGTTACCGAACTACCCCAGATTCAACAGGGAGTTGAAGCTGGAACCGCGCTACGTGCAGAACAAGGAGATCGTCCCTCTGACCTTCCCTTATGCAGGGGGCAGCCAGCCGGTCACCTACCGGTTGTCCCCGGAGTTGCCGGCCGGTCTGACGTACACGCCGCCTGAGCCAGTGGACAGATCCGGCGGGGTGCTCACCGGGACGCCGACGGAAGCCTTGCCCAAGACCGCCTACACACTCACCGCGGAAGACAGAGACGGGGAGATGGGGGAGATGGACTTTACCATTGAAGTGATGCCGGACCTGGTGCCGACGTTCGGGGACGCAGTGGTGCCCGCGCAAAACTACTCGGTGGCGACGACGATCACGCCCCTGACCTTGCCGGAGGCCAAGGGTGGGGACGGCACGCTCACGTATGCCCTGACGTCGCCGACCCTGCCCCAGGGGCTGACGTTTGACGCGGATACGCGTACCTTGTCCGGCACCCCGACCAGGGTCCAGGCGCGAACGATGTACACGTGGACGGCATGGGACGAGGACGGGGACACGGCGCGGCTGCCCTTCACCCTTGAAGTCACGTCGTCGATTTATAGCCGGGATTTGGGACTGGTGCTGGCCGGGGTAGGCCGCACCCTGGCCGCGGATGCCGTAGAGATCCTCGGCGGCCGCTTCAGCACCCCGGCGTCCCGCCTGCAAGTCACCCTCGGCGGCCAAGTCCTCCGCCTCACCGAGCCTCAGGCTTCGGCTCCCTCTCCTACTCCCTCTCCCCTTGAGGGAGAGGGCAAGGTCTTGCGCGGGCCGGTTGCAAGACGGGTGCCTCCTACTCCCTCTCCCCTTGAGGGAGAGGGCAAGGTCTTGCGTGGGACGGTTGCAAGACGGGTGCCTCCTACTCCCTCTCCCCTTGAGGGAGAGGGCAGGGTCTTGCGTGGGGCGGTTGCAAGACGGGGGCCTCCTACTCCCTCTCCCCTTAAGGGCGAGGGCAGGGTCTTGCGCGGGACGGTTGCAGGACGGGTGCCTCCTACTCCCTCTCCCCTTAAGGGCGAGGGCAGGGTCTTGCGCGGGCCGGTTGCAAGACGGGTGCCTCCTACTCCCTCTCCCCTTGAGGGAGAGGGCAGGGTTTTGCGTGGGACGGTTGCAAGACGGGTGCCCCCTACTCCCTCTCCCCTTGAGGGAGAGGGCAAGGTCTTGCGTGGGACGGTTGCAAGACGGGGGCCTCCTACTCCCTCTCCCCTTGAGGGAGAGGGCAGGGTCTTGCGTGGGATGGTTGCAGGACGGGTGCCTCCTACTCCCTCTCCCCTTGAGGGCGAGGGCAGGGTCTTGCGTGGGATGGTTGCAGGACGGGTGCCTCCTACTCCCTCTCCCCTTGAGGGAGAGGGCAGGGGTGAGGGGTCTCTTCCCCGGGGTGAAGAACCTCTTCTCCCAGATACAGGCTCCGGCAGCGTCCGTCGCGATGCCGGGTCCAACCCAAGCCCCTGGCAGCGAGCCACGGGCTTGGCTATCGGCGTCGCCCGAGCCCTAGGCTTAGCCCTGGAAACTCCCTCTTCTCCTTCCCCCTCTCCCCCTGGGAGCGGTCAGGGTGAGGGGATTCTTCTCCAAGGTGAGGAGAGCATTCGTGCTCCCTTCCCACCCAACGCCCTCAGCCGGGCCTCCCCCGGGCAATCCCTACGCTTCCAGACTGTCTCGGGCAAAGACCTCCTGGCCCGCAGCGCCTTCGAACTCCCGCTGACCCGCATCGGCAAAGACGGTGTGCCCGCCTGGACTTTGTGGGGCCGGGGCTCCGCCAGCGGCTTCTCCGGTCAGCCCGAAGATGACTTCAGGATGGACGGTAGGCTCTACAGCGGCTACCTGGGCCTCGACTACCGGCCGCGCTCGTCCCTGCTGCTCGGTCTGGCCGTCGCGCACAGCACCGGCGACGTGGAGTATGAGCGCATCGGGGCCACCAAGGCCAACGTGGACGTGGAACTGATGAGCGTGCTGCCGTATGCGCACTGGAAGCCCTACGCCGGGTTGGGCGTCTGGGGGTTGCTGGGCATGGGCTGGGGTGACTTGGGTATCAAGGTGGTGGGTGACGCTCAGACGTGGAGCACGGACCTGACCTCATGGCTGGGAGCCGTGGGCGGGCGGCAGGCCCTGACCACGTGGCAGGGGATTGACTTGGCGGCGAAGACGGATGCGTTTCTGACGACGGTGCGGTCGGAGGGCAAGACACATGTGCCGGGGGCGCGGGGACACGCGGAGCGGGTGCGGTTGCTGGTGGAAGGCCGGACCGCGGTGGGGCTTTCGGCGGGGTCGCGGCTGGAGCCGCGCCTGGAGCTTGGGGGACGGTGGGACAGCGGCACCGCGGAGCAGGGGCTTGGGGCGGAACTGGGCGGTGGGGTGGCGTACACGCGGACGGATTGGGGCCTGAGGGTAGAGGCGCAGGGGCGGTATCTGCTGCTGCACGAGGACGGGGCGTTTGAGGACTGGGGGGCGAGTGTGAACGTGCGGCTGGATCCGGGGGCCGCGGGGGCCGGGGCGTATCTGAGTGTGTCGCCGGTGTGGGGGCAAGCGGCCAGCGGGGTGGAGCAACTCTGGGGCACGGCCCCGGTGTTGCCGCAAGGGAGCAGCACATCGAGACCCGCCGCTGGCTGGCAGCCGGGCAGTTTGGAAGTGGACGTGGGCTACGGCTTGGCGTTAGCGGACGGGGGGCGGCTGACTCCGTATGGCGGCCTGGCGCTGGCGAGGGCCGGGACGTCCCGCTGTCGGCTGGGGAGCCGTGTGGCGTTGAGTGGGTTGCTGGACGTGACCCTTGAGGGTGAACGGGCAGAACAGCCCGGGCAGAAAACCGCGCACGGCGTCTCGGTTCGCCTGGGCTGGCAGTGGTAGTTGGAACATCCGGGAGCAGAGACCCCTCACCCCGGCCCTCTCCCGCAAGGGGAGAGGGAGAAAGAAGGGGATCGGGGAGGAAGAGGGCTTTCCCGCCATGGTGAATTCCCTTTCCGTCATTCTCGCGCTCGCGCGGGAATCCAGGGGCTTCGATTCGGTTGCCTGGCGGTGTGCGTAGGTCATTCCCACGCATGTGGGAATCCACCGGTCGTAGGGCGGCATCTCATGCCGCCACCACTGTCCCGCGCACGCGCGAATCCATGGACGTATGGCTAGTGGCCTGTGGTCTGTCATTCCCGCGAAACCTGTCCCCGCCATTTGTTATCGGGGAGCCAAGGCTGATGCCGTGCATGTGCATGGCGTGTCCTCCGCCATTCCGCCCTCCGCCGTCATTTTCCCCTCCTCTGTCATTCTGAGCGAAGCGCCTGCCCTGAGCTTCGAAGGGAAGAATCTGGCTTTCCGGTTGCCCGGGCATGATGCCGGAGGCGTGGGGCAGAGGATTGCGTGCGGGCATTTCTTCCCCTCACCCCGGCCCTCTCCCTCAAGGGGAGAGGGAGGAGGATGGGGATCGGGGAGGAAGAGGGCTTTCCCGCCATGGTGAATCCCCTTTCCGTCATTCTCGCGCCCGCGGGAATCCAGGGGCTTCGATTCGGTTGCCTGGCGGTGTGCGTAGGTCATTCCCACGCATGTGGGGATCCACCGGTCGTAGGGCGGCATCTCATGCCGCCACCACTGTCCCGCGCACGCGAGAATCCATGGACGTATGGCTAGTGGCCTGTGGTCTGTCATTCCCGCGAAACCTGTCCCCGCCATTTGTTATCGGGGAGCGAGAAGCCAGGGCTGATGCCGTGCATGTGTATGGCGTGTCTTCCGCCATTCCGCCCTCCGCCGCCATTTTTCCCCTCCTCTGTCATTCTGAGCGAAGGGAAGAATCTGGCTTTCCGGTTGCCCGGGCATGACGCCGGCGGCGTGGGGCAGAGGGTTGCGTGCGGGCATTTCTTCCCCTCACCCCGGCCCTCTCCCTCAAGGGGAGAGGGAGGAGGAGGGGAGATTCTCTCGACATTGACTGAGAGGGAGGAGGATGGGGGATTAGAGGTTTTGAAGGGCTTGTCGAAGGAAGGAAATTTGGCTGGTGGTGTTTCCGTGAGTGACTAATGCCGACTTGATTTGATCTTTCAAGTAGGAGGAAGAGCCTACCCGGTCAAGAAAATATTCGAGAAACGTTTCCCCGAGAATGGCGCTGTTCTTTTGTAGTGCCGTGACGTCTTCGGCAGTGAGCGGGACATACATGCTCCCGACGTGTAGAAGGACGGGGTAATAGGCTTCGTCGCCGCGGCGTTCGAATCGTATTCCTTCCATGATGGTCCCTTCGGGGTTTCGGGTCTCTCCGCTTGGAGAAATCGGCGCTCATTGTAGACAAACGGCTGAGGGGATGACAAGGTTCTGAATTTGGCGTTGGCATCCAAGGGGAACGGGCAGTATGCTGTACGTGAGGGTTGAGCCGAAAAATTGAGAACGTATGGTGGAATTCAGATTGGGGGTCATGATGATGCGTCTGCTCTCTTGGAAAACAATCGCGTTCGGTCTTGGGTTGCTGTTGGTCAGTGTCCAGCTCAGCAGGGCGGATTTTCCTCTGGGCGAAGAAGCTTATCTGGCGGAGGATTATGAAGCGGCGATGAGAATCTGGGCGCCGCTCGCGGCGCAAGGCGACGCCGACGCTCAAAACATGGTGGGGTTCATGTATCGATGGGGACAAGGCGTTGAGCAGGATTTTGAGAAAGCCCGTCAGTGGTATCGCTCGGCGGCCGACCAAGGCTCCGCGAGGGCACAAAACAATCTGGGATTTCTGTATCGCTATGGATTGGGCGTCCCGAAAAACTACGCCACGGCGTTTCGGTGGTTTTTGCGAGCCGCGGAGCAGGGGAACGCCGCGGGGCAAAATCACGTGGGGCTGATGTTCTACAAAGGCGAAGGGGTGACGCAGGATTACGTGCAAGCCTACAAGTGGGCCGTGCTCGCCGCGGACCAGGGAATGGACCCGGCCATCCAAGCCTTGTCCACGTTGGAACGCGTGATGACGCCCGCGCAAATTCAAGAGGCTAAAGCCTTGGCCGCAGCGTGGAAATCGAAGGGGCCGGAGACGGTTTTGTAAACGACGCGCTCGATTACACGTTGAATTTGAAGAGACAGACGTCGCCGTCTTTCACGACGTAGTTCTTGCCTTCCGAACGAATCAGGCCTTTTTCACGCAGGGCCTGCTCAGAGCCGTACCGGTCAACGTCGGTGAAATCGTAGGTCTCGGCCCTGATAAATCCCTTCTCAAAGTCCGAGTGAATCACGCCGGCGGCCTGAGGGGCTTTTGTCCCGACGGGAATCGTCCATGCCCGGACTTCTTTGGGGCCTCCGGTGAAATACGAGCACAGTCCAAGGGTCTTGTACGCTGCGACGATGACCCGCTCCATGCCGCTGTTTTCCAGTCCCAACTCAGCCATGAATGCCTCGCGGTCCTGGCCGGATAATTCGGCGATTTCGCTTTCGAGTTTGCCGCAGATGACGACTGACTCCGCACCGCGTTTTCTGGTCAAGGTCTGAAAATCGGCAATCACGTCCGGGTCAGGCTTCTCATCGGTATTGCCGACGTAAAGCACGGGCTTTGCCGTCAGCAGAAAGAATTCCTTGAGCATCCCGGGTTCGAGCGCCAGGGTACGGGCAGGCGTGCCCTCTTCGAGTCCCGTTTTCAGGGTGGTGAGGACCTCCAGCGTTGCTTTCGCCGCCTTGTCTCCTGACTTTGCCTTGCCGGAGACTTTGTCGAATTGTTTCGTGAGGCTTTCAAGGTCGGCCAGCATCAGTTCGGTTTCAATCACGTCCACGTCGCGTTTCGGGTCCACGCTTCCCATGGTGTGAACCACGTCGGCATGTTCAAAGAGGCGTGCTACGTGGAGAATGGCGTCCACTTCTCGGATGTTGGCTAAAAACTGGTTGCCGAGTCCCTCGCCGCTCGCTGCCCCTTTGACCAGGCCGGCAATATCGACAAAACGACAGGACGCGGGAATGGTTGCCCGGGGGTTGAAGATGTCCGTCAGCCTGGCCAGGCGAGCGTCGGGAACGGGGACGACGCCGACGTTCGGCTCGATGGTGGTAAAGGGGTAGTTTGACGCGGCCGCGCCCCCTGACGTCAGCGCGTTGAAGATCGTCGATTTGCCGACGTTGGGAAGCCCGACAATGCCGATTTCCATGGATCGTGACCGGTCACGTCTTTCCGAACACTCGTTCCAGTAATTCGTCTCGGTTCATTTTACGTGGGTTGCAGCCGATACAAACGCATTGAATTTTCTGTGAGGTTTATATAATAATCAGCCCGCATTCAACAAGGAGGTGGTGCGATGGTGAAAAATCAGGCACGTCAGGGTATGGCGATGACGTGCATCACGGCGTTATCGTTTTGTATTTTGGCTTTTTCTCCGGATGCGTGGGCGCAGAGTGAGAAAAAACCGCAGAAAAGTCCGATGATTGCAGACGTCCAGCAGTTGCAAGAAGTCGTGGTCACGGCGACCAGACGAGATTCATCCATCATGGACGTCCCGTTTTCGGTCAACGTGCAGTCGGAACAGGACATTCAGCGACTGAATACCTTTAACCTGGAAGACCTGTCCCGCAACGTGGCGGGACTGGCCATCCAAAACCTGGGGCCCGGGCAGAGCGTGGTGAACATCCGCGGCGTGTCTTCCGGGCAGATCGTCCGCGACCAGCCTGGCGTGAAGGAACAAGTCGGCATCTATCTGGATGACACGCCGATCTCGCTGTCGCTCTTTACGCCGGATATTGATTTGTATGACGTCAGTCGAGTGGAAACCCTGCGGGGGCCGCAAGGCACGCTGTTCGGGTCCGGCTCCATCGGCGGGACCGTTCGGTACATCACCAATCAGCCCCAGTTGAACGTGAACGAAGCCAAGGCTCAACTTGATCTGAATACCATTGACGGCGGGTCCAACGGAGGCCATTTCAAGACGGCCTTCAATGCTCCCATTGGTGAGAAGGCGGCCGTTCGCGTGGTGACTTACGGCACGCAATACGCCGGGTTCATTGACGCCCTGCGTGAAGGCGGCGGCGTGAACAATGACGTCAATGACGGCGACCGCTGGGGGGGGCGCATTGCCTTCTTGTGGCAGCCGACGAGCAAGCTGTCCGTCACGCCGCGCATTCTCTATCAGAACATCGACATGGGCGGGTTCAATCGCGAGGAATTTTTCAACCTGTTTGCCAATCCGTATTCCTCCAATACGATACGGCCCGGTCAGCTTGGCAGGCGGGAGCAATTTCTGATGCTGAACGAAACGTTTGAAGATGAAACCATGATCCTTGATAACGTGATTAAATGGAACTTTAACAATCTCCTTGAGGCGACGTACGTCGTCAGCTATACCAAACGCGACCTTCTGGTCAGCCGTGACGCCAGCGCGTTGATTGGGAGCGTGAACGTCGAACTCGAATTTCCAACTGGAGACGTGAACCTGCCGTCCAATCTACGCGATACCACCAATTTAGAGAAGATGACTCATGAGTTGCGTTTCAGTTCCAACAATGACGGTGCGCTGCAGTGGCTTGCCGGCGTCTTTTATTCGAATAGCAATCGCGCCTATTCCCAGCGATATCCCATGCCGGGGTGGGACTCAGTCTATAATAGGGGGGGAGTCTATATTGGGGATAAGCGTGCAGGTCAAGCCAATAACGGTTTTGACACTACGGATTCTCCATACGTCTCTGACCTGACGTACGATCTCAGGCAGGTTGCGGTGTTCGGCGAGGCGACCTACACGTTTTTCGATCGCCTCGGCTTAACGGCTGGTTTGCGCTGGTATGATTGGAAGGAAGACAAGACCTTCAAATCAGGTGGTGTTCTTTCTAATCACCAGGCGGGTTACAAGGGTCAAAACCAGAACGTGACGGTTTCTTCCGACGGGTTTGCTCCCCGGTTCATGGTCAGCTACGACGTGACCGACCATGTGGCCGTGAACGCGCAGGCTTCACGGGGATTTCGCCTCGGCGGCGTGAATGACCCGTTGAACAGGGGTGTTTGTAGGGAAGAGGATTTTGCGAAATACGGAGGATATAAGCGTTTCAAAGACGAGACCTTGTGGAACTACGAGGTCGGCGTCAAATCCTCGTTCAAGAGGGTGACACTGAACGGGTCGTTTTTCTATATCGATATCGATAGTTTGGGTGTAAACGTGGACGCCGGCAAGTGTTCGTCGCGTGTTGCCATCAGCGTGCCCGAGGCTCATACCATGGGAGGGGAGCTTGAACTGTCCGTTCAGCCCATGGATTCCTTGCTGGTGACGTTTGCCGGCAGCTACGTGCAGGCGGAATTTGATTCCACGATTACCAACCCGGATACCGGGGCAGTGGTGGAGGGCATCAAGGACGGCAACCGCATCCCTTCCGTTCCCGATTGGCAACTTTCCGCATCTGCGACCTACACGCTTCCGGGTATCTTGCGTGCCAACGAGAGTTACGTCTCCACGTCCTGGCAGTTCGTAGGTGATCGGATCACCCAGTCCGGTGATCAGGAAAGCACAAAGTTTCCACCTGATCAATCGTTTGCAGGTCTGACGAAAGGTGATCGACTCCACTTGAATTTTCGGGATAAGATGGAGCTTGATGCTTACCACTTGCTCAACCTGAGCACGGGATTGGTGTATGACAGTTGGGAGTTCATGTTTTACGTCAGGAACGTTGCGGACGAAAATCCGAAGTTGTCGTTCGACCGCGAACGCGGCGGACTCGCGCGTCTTGCCTATCGCGTCGGGCAACCCCGCACGTTCGGACTGCTGACGCGCATCTACTTCTGAAACACGTCCCGCGGACCGCGTTGCCATTTGCGTACGTCCACTCTCTTCGACCCTCTCCCTTGCCGGGGAGAGGGTACCCCTCTTTTCCCCCTCCCTTGAGGAAGCCTTCGGATCCCTACTCGCGTGCTATTCCGACGAGATGCCCGGTGCGTGCTCCCCTCCAATGACTCCCCCGGGGAGTCATAGCCAGGGACTTGCGATAGTCAATGCCGTCCTACCTCCAATCACTCCCCCCTTGAGGGGGAGTCGTTGCCGCCAAGCCGCCCGGCGCCGGCGGCATCGGTGGGGGGTAGTCCGTGCCGGTTCTGGCGAGGCGCTGAAGGCCCCCGACGCCGTTCTCGACGCGGTCGGGATGCCAGCAGTACCGGCCGTGCCAGAAACGGCCGTCGGCGTTCGGGCAGGGGCTGCGGCGGGGTGGAGCGGTCCCCCCACCGGCTTGCCGGCGGGCTTCGCCCTTGTTTCGCCGACTTCCCCTCAAGGGGGGAGTGATTTTTTATGGTTTTGAAAATGCCGGTTTGTGGTAGTGGCGTAAACACAACTTCCTGGAACAGCTTTATCCTCCAATGACTCCCCCCTTGAGGGGGAGTCGGTGCCGCCAAGCCGTCCGGCGCCGGCGGCAGCGGTGGGGGGTGGTTTGTGTCGGCTTTGGCGAGGAGTTGAAGGCTCCCGGCGCCGTTTTTGACGCGGTCGGGATGCTAGCAGCGCCGGCTGTGCCGGCGGCCTTTGGCGTTTGGGCGGGGGCTGCGGCGGGGTGGAGGGGCGGTTGGGGGCATGGGGTGGAGCGGTCCCCCCACCGGCTCGCCGGCGGGCTTCGCCCTTGTTTCGCCGACTCCCCCTCAAGGGGGGAGTGATTTTTTATGGCTTTGAAAATGCCGGTTTGTGGTAGTGGCGTAAACATAACTTTCTGGAACAGCTTTATCCTCCAATGACTCCCCCCTTGAGGGGGAGTCGGTGCCGGCAAGCCGCTAGGCGCCGGCGGCAGCGGTGGGGGGTAGTCCGTGTCGGCCTCGGCGAGGCGCTGAAGGCCCCGGCGCCGTTCGCGACGTGGTCGGGGTGCCAGCAGCACCGGCCGTGCCAGAGGCGGCCGTCGGCGTTCGGGCAGGGGCTGCGGCGGGGTGGAGCGGCGGTTGAGGGCATGGGGCGGAGCGGTCCCCCCACCGGCTCACCGGCGGGCTTCGCCCTTGTTTCGCCGACTCCCCCTCAAGGGGGGAGTGATTTTTTGTGGTTTTGAACCATTCCTGTTTGTGTAGTGGCGTAAACATAACTTTCTGGAACAGCTTTATCCTCCAATGACTCCCCCCTTGAGGGGGAGTCGGTGCCGGCAAGCCGTCCGGCGCCGGCGGCAGCGGTGGGGGGTGGTTTGTGTCGGCTTTGGCGAGGAGTTGAAGGCCCCCGGCGCCGTTTTCGACGAGGTCGGGATGCTAGCAGCACCGGCCGTGCCAGAGGCGGCCTTTGGCGTTTGGGCAGGGGCTGCGGCGGGGTGGAGGGGCGGTTGGGGGCATGGGGTGGAGGGGTCCCCCCACCGGCTCTCCGGCGGGCTCCGCCCTTGTTTTGCCGACTCCCCCTCAAGGGGGGAGTGATTTTTTTGTGGGAGTGGAGAGTATTGGACACCTTGCTCATTCTTTTTCCTTGCTACGCTCGGAATGGCGTGTTGCGAAGGTTTCTTGTGAAGAGGGTCGAAATTTTAAGCTATTTCTTTTCGATTTGTGCTACAGTTTGCCGAATGCCGTTCCTGGTTCAGTACCATCATTGCCGTTGCGTGAAAGGAGAGGTTCATGGGTGCGGAAACGCAGGTATTCGGAACTTTAGCGGTTCTCCTCCTGTTTTTTATTGTGTTGACGGGGTTTCTTTACCTTATTCCCATTCCGTTATGGATTGCGGCTTGGGCGTCGAACGCCTACGTGGGGCTGCTGACGCTGGTGGGCATGCGGTTTCGCCGAGTGCCGCCTACCACGGTGGTCACGGCACGGATCAGCGCGGTCAAGGCCGGCTTGAGCGTTCCCATTGACGATTTAGAGGCACATTTTCTGGCCGGCGGTGACGTCGTCAAAGTCGTCAATGCCATGATCTCGGCGGATAAGGCGAACATTCCCATGCCGTTTCAACGAGCCGCGGCGATTGACTTGGCTGGCCGCGACGTGTTGGAAGCCGTGCAAATGTCCGTCCTGCCGAAAGTGATTGAGACGCCCAGAATTACCGCGGTGGCCAGGGACGGCATTCAGTTGGTCGTCGTCTCACGCGTGACGGTTCGGACCAATATTGACCGCCTGGTCGGCGGCGCGGGTGAAGAGACGGTGATTGCCCGGGTCGGGGAAGGCATGGTGAGCACGATCGGGTCGTCGGACCGGCACAAGGACGTGCTGGAAAACCCCGATGAAATCTCCAAACACATTCTGGATAAAGGGTTGGACGCGGGGACCGCGTTTGAAATTTTATCCATTGATATTGCGGACGTGGACGTCGGCGAAAACATCGGGGCCAAGCTGCAAATCGATCAGGCCAACGCCGATAAGCAAATTGCTCAGGCCAAAGCTGAAGAGCGTCGGGCCATGGCCGTGGCGTTGGAACAGGAAATGAAGGCCCGCGTGATTGAAGCCGAAGCCGAAGTGCCGCGAGCCATGGCCGAGGCGTTCAGGAAAGGCAACATCGGGTTGATGGATTATTATCGAATGAGGAACGTCCAAGCCGATACGGCCATGCGAGAGGCCATCGGGCGCGACGACGAAGAACGTTCAGACGAGTCAAGCAAGTGAGGCGGACGTGAAAATCGAATCGTTTGTCTTGTTGGGAATCGTGCTCGTGGTGTGGCTGATTGCCTTTTTGGGGAGTTGGTTGCGGCAGGAGTTGGAGAAGCAGGCGGACGCTCAAGCGGAATCGTATGCTCCCGCGGGGGTTGTGCCTGCTTTCGAGTTTGAGCGCGGTGCCGAGGAAGCGGTGGTGACGGGTGTTCAGGAAGACTCGATTGACCCGTCACCCGTCGTGGCGCGGTCGCGTTCTCTTTCCTCGAAGCGATTCCGGTATCGCAGTCCCGGATTGATGCGTCGCGGGGTGGTCCTGATGACGGTGTTCGGTCCGTGCAAGGCGCTTGACCGAGATCATGGATCGGCCAACGCCGGTTCTCTTTAGGTTTTGATTTTGACGGGAATGACTTTGACGCGGACTCGGGCTAAGCCCTTTTTATGGAACCCGAGCTTTCTCGCTGCACCATAGCTCAAGTCGATAATCCGTTTCCCGGAGTTCGGGTTGTCGGCGCTGGGGAATGGGCCGCGGTCGTTGACGCGGACGATAATCGATCTGCCGTTTTCTAAATTTGTGACTTTCACGTTGATCGGCAGGGGCAGGTATTTGTGGGCGGCGGTCAACCCCATGGGGTCGAACGCTTCACCGTTTGCGGTCATCCGGCCGCCTTTTTTGCGCCGGGTTTCTTCCCCGTACCACGAGGCAATTCCCGTTTCTTCATAACGTTGGGCCTGTTTGACGCTCATGGGCACGTACCGTCTGCCCTTCACGACGTAGGGGGCCCATTTCACTCGACCGAGGCGGATGGCTTCTTTGACCGGAAGCCCGTCAATCGTTTCAAGATCATCGTGCGTCAAGGCCCAGTCCAGCGGAGCACGAACCACGTTGAACGTAAATTTTCCAACGTGGTAAATGAGCTTGACGGTTCCGGCCGTGAGATAGTAGACGCCCTTGACGGTTCCGGCGACGACCTCATAGCCCGTCTCGACGACCACACAGCCCGGCAGCAGGGACAGGCAGAGGACGACGGTCATCAGCCGGATTCTCCACAACGCGCGCATCATGATTCGTTTGCGGTGAAAGACGTTCATCGCTCACGTTTCCTGGGCTGAGCCTTCATCGAATCGCGGGTCTATCATACGTATTCATGGCCGAGAAGAAAAGCGCGGCCATCCGCGGAGGATGTGCCGCTAGGTTGTATACGCGGCGTTGATGTTCACGTAGTCGCAGGAGAGATCCGTCGTCCAGATTCGTGCGCTTCCCGGTTGTGTGCCGACGGTCAGCGTCACGGCGTATTCCTTTTTCCGCATGATCCGTTGAGCCCGCCGGTCGGCTTGGCTTCCAACGCCTTGGCCGTTTTTGACGACGGGTACGTCATTGAATTGTAACGACAGCTTGGAAGGCTGAAATCCGATTCCGGCTCGCCCGGCCGCGGCCAGGATTCGGCCCCAGTTGGGATCTTCGCCGAATAAAGCGGTTTTGACCAGAAGCGACGTCGCAATGGTTTGTGCGATGGTCTTTGCGGCGTGATTGGTTTTCGTCCCGCGGATGATAATCTCGACGACTTTTGTACACCCTTCTCCATCGCGACAGATTTGAGACGAAAGCGACAGGCAGGCCTCGTAGAGAAGGGCATAAAATTTTTTCCATTGCGGGGTGCCGATCTGAATGGGCGGATTCCCGGCTCGTCCGTTGGCAAGGCATAAGACCGTATCATTTGTGCTCGTGTCTCCGTCAATGGAGATACAGTTGAAGGTATGACGGACGGCTTGCGTCAACGCCGACTGAAGGGCTCGCGGGGCGATCACGGCATCGGTGGTGAGACAGGCCAACAGCGTTGCCATGTTCGGATGAATCATGCCCGAGCCTTTTGCCATCCCGCCCATGGTGACGACCCGCCGACCGATCGTCGTTCGACGGGCGATTTCTTTGTGTCGGGTATCCGTCGTCATGATGGCTTGTGCGGCTCGTGTGTGACCGGTTTTGTCAAGGAGTCGGATGAGGCGCGGGACGGCTTGACGAATGACGGGCATGGGCATGGGACGGCTGATGACTCCCGTCGATCCCACGAAGACGGCGTGGGTCGGCACGCGTAATTGCGTGGACACGAGTTTTCTCATTTCCACGGCGTCCGCGACGCCTTGCGGACCCGTGAAGGCGTTCGCGTTTCCACTGTTGACGATGACGGCTTGCCCCTCGTGTTTTTTGAGTTGCCGTCGTCCCAGATGGACGGGGGCCGCGACGATTCGATTTTTCGTGAAGACTCCGGCCATGACGCCGGGGTGAGTGGACGTCACAAGGGCAAGGTCCAGCAGGGGGGACGGCTTGATGCCGGCGTGGATTCCGGCAGCGAGAAATCCTCTTGGGGCCGTGACGCCGCCTTTCAATTTTTTTCCGTTCACGACGGATGAGGAACGTGGGTCAGGCAGAGGGCGCGCGGCTGGCGTCGAGTCAGGGAAACACCCCGGGCGTCGTCAACGCCGTCTCCTCCGGGAATCCCATCATCAGGTTCATGGATTGAATGGCTTGGCCCGCCGCGCCTTTGACCAGATTGTCCAATGCCGCCACGGTGACGACGTGGTTCGTCCTGTGGTCGATTACCGCGCAGATATCGCAAAAATTCGACCCTCGAACGTGAAGCGGGCTGATTGTCGTCGGTTCCTCTCGAATTCTGATGAAGCGTTCGTTTTTATAAAATTTCGCGTACACGTGGTTCAAGTCGTCGCTTGTCATGGGTTTCCGGAGAACGGCATAGGCCGTGCTGAGGATGCCGCGATTCATCGGGATTAAATGCGGGGTAAACGCCACGTTGATTCTTGCTGCTTTTCTTTTTCGCGGAGCCGAGTTTTTTGCAACGATGAGATCGAGTTCTTGTTCGATTTCAGGGGTATGGCGGTGTCGTCCGATCTTGTACGCCGTGATCGAGTCATGCGTTTCCGGAAAATGGTAGGGCAGGGCAGGGCTTCTGCCTGCCCCCGACGCCCCGGATTTGGCGTCAATCACAATGGAGGTCGGTTTGATGACCTGATGAGCCAGCAATGGAGCCAACTGTAAAATGGCGGCCGTGGGATAGCATCCCGGCACGGCAACGAGTCGAGTTCGGCGGATTGTCGTTCGATGGAGTTCCGGCAGTCCGTACGCCGCCTTTTTGATGAGTGCGGGGTGCGTATGAGGCGTGCCGTACCAGTGTTCATAGGTCTCGGCTTGGCGAAGCCGATAGTCGGCGCTCAGGTCAATCACGGGGATCTTGGCTTGCAGACATTTTGCCACCGGTTCCATGGCCGTCGTATGCGGAAGTGCTGAAAACACCAGATCGACTTTTTTGAGAACGCGATCAATGTTCAGGGGTTCCAGAACGAGCGCGTGAACCGCGTCGAGATGCGGGAAGAGTGACGTCACGGGCAGACCCGCGGATTTGTCTCCGGTCACCGTGGTGACCGTCACGTGCGGGTGGCCACTCAAGAGGCGAAGCAGTTCTCCGCCCGTGTACCCGCTGGCTCCCAGTACCGCTGTCTTTAATCGAGACGTGCCCATGGCGGAACGTGTCTGGGGAAGTCGAAGCGTCGATCAGACGAAAAAAGGGAAGGCCGAGAAGCCTTCCCTTTGCTCATGAATCCTTGACCGAACGTCCGAGTCATTACCGCTTGGAATATTGGAATCGGCTTCGTGCCCCTTTTTGCCCGTATTTTTTCCTTTCCTTTACGCGGGGGTCGCGCGTCAGAAAGCCGTCTTTCTTCAGCGTGCCGCGAAACTCCGGGTTCGCTTGTACCAGGGCTTTCGCAATCGCGTGTCGGAGGGCGCCGGCTTGACCGGCTATGCCTCCGCCGCAGACCCTGGCCTTCACGCGAAATTGGCCAAGCGTATTGGTCACGTCAAGAGGAGATTCAACCTGTACCCGATGGGGAAGAAGGGTGAAATATTGTTCAAGCGTTCGTCCATTGACCAGAATTTCCGTCGTGCCCGGTTCGATCCAGGCGCGTGCTATCGCGTATTTCCGTTTGCCTGTGGCGTAGTGACGCTGGGTTGTCATGTTTTGTGCCTTTCCTCTCACGCTCTGTTTCTAACAAAAAACGGCGGTTATAACCACGGTTCTGGACGTTGCGCCTCATGCGGGTGGTCCGCCCCGGCATAGACTCGCAACTTTTTCGCCATTTTATGACCTAACGGGTTTTTGGGAAGCATCCCGCGAATGGCTTTGGACACGACTTCCGTGGGCTTTTTTTCTAAGAGCCGTGCGGCCGTAATGGATTTCAGCCCTCCGGGAAATCCGGTGTGATGATAATACGTCTTATCCGTCCACTTGTTCCCCGTGAGCCGAATCTCTTTGGCGTTGACCACAATCACGTGGTCGCCCGTATCCACGTGTGGTGTAAACGTCGGTTTATGTTTGCCGCGGAGTAACGTGGCGGCTTGGGTGGCTAACCGACCGAGCGTGGCCCCTTTCGCGTCAAGCACGTGCCATTTTCGGTCGATTTCGTGGGGTTTTGCTTGAAAGCTACGCATCAGATGTTCTCCAGAAGTGAGTCTGTATCGCGTGGACCTACGCGTCGGGTTCGTCGAATTCTTTTGGGTCGAATTGGGTCAGCCACGCCTCTCCACCGTCTCCGTTCCTCCTCTTGAGCACGTCTTGCACGACGTACATCGGACATTTGACTCTGAGAGCCAGGGCAATGGCGTCACTGGGCCGAGCATCGATTGTTCGTTCAAGTCCGTTTGCCGATAGATGAATGGCGGCGTAATAGGTGTTGTTCTGCACTTCGGTTACCACGACGTGACTGATTGTCATGCCAAGATGGGTCAAGAGACTCGTGATGAGATCATGACTCGTCGGCCTTGCCGGCACGCCGTCGTCCAACGCCAGGCGAATGGAGTCGCCTTCAGTCTTTCCCACCCAGATGGGAAGGACGTGGGCATTGATTTGATCGCGAAGAATCACGATTTGCGTGTCCGTCTTGCGATCACTGAGGACGCCATGAACCTTTAACGGGATCAGGTCCGTATTTTGCTCAACGCTCATGAAAGACGCAGGCGACGTCGATGGTCGAGACGGTGAATAAAACGTGACGGCGACGCCTCAGGTTTCAAACTTTCCAAAATCTTCGGGCGTTAAATTTTCAAGCCACCGTTCCAACTCTTCGGAATTCTGTTTGTGGAGGACTTCCTCGTTGGTAAAGATCGGGGCTTCGGCGCGCAACGCCAGCGCAATGGCGTCGCTGGGCCTTGAATCAATGGCGTATTCTGAATCGCCGTACCATAAGTGGATTTTGGCATAGTACGTATTATTATTTAAGTCGCTGACCACGGCGCTTAAGATTTTGGCGCCAACGTTATCCAGAATCGATTTCATCAGATCGTGCGTCATGGGACGGGGCGGCGTCACGTTCTCCAGTGCAAAACTTATGGCGTTCGCTTCGGATTTTCCAACCCATATCGGCAGCACGTCCGAGTTTTGTTCGTCCCGAAGGATGACGATGTACGCGTTGCTGTAGGGGTCAAACAGAAGGCCCCGGATATTCATTTGAGTAAGCATGTTCACTCACGAAGAATTGACGTGGTCAATGAGGCTAAACTATCACCCAGTTCTTTCTCTTGTCAATTACCATGCCTTTTCCAGACTCATTCAGGTAGGTCGGATTAGCGGAGCGTCATCCGACGATGCCCTGCCACGACCACGCCGCCGACGTTCAACGACTCACGTCGCTGGAAGACGCCCTGGATGCCGACTGACGGGCCAGGGAACAAGCTTCGGATCGTATTTTGAGTGTAACCGGATGACACCCGTCACGCATCTGCCTCTCCACGAGCCAAGCCGTGTCTCCTGATATCATTTACGTCGTCACCCAGAAGGTCTGGTGGTTTCTGGTCGTCCTGGGCGTGCTCGTGACCTTTCACGAGTTCGGACACTTTATCTCGTAGCGAGCGCGGAGACGTTTGAGGTGTTGAGACAGCCAACCCGGGGCCGTGGCGGTCCAACTTTCCCACAACTCGGAATAGCTGAGCGCTCTGAACGACGGCGTGGAACCCTTGATGCGGGCGGCGAAGTCCTCAACCTCTTGTCTATGTTCCGCGATGATTGGGCAGTCTTCCGAACCGACCGGTTCCCAATAGAGGTAGAGGAGCGTTGTCTCACAACCGGGATAGGTGTATGCAAGTCCGAACGCATGTTTAATGAGTTGGGCTGCGTCGAGCCAGACGTAGCGTTCACAATTTTTCATCAGACGCAGCATCTCGCGGAACCACCCCTGTTTACGGCGATCATCGTGGATATTGTCGCGATAAGCCGGAGAGAATTTTGCTCGGTGCTCGTCGAGGTGTTCGGTCAGCTTGGATTCAATGCCGATAACGACATCGGAGCTTTCCACGAGCACGTCAAGGTTGGGCAATTTCCCGGGCAGACCGGTTCGGCACTTCCGTTCAAATTGAATACTCTCGAATTCTTGATGACCGAGCAGCGACAGATCTCCAATATGACGCCGAAAGGGCGCGAAGCAGTTGACAACCAGGGCCGAAGACGAGTGGGCAGCTCGGAACTTGTTGTCCAACTCATTCCCGTTTCCTTGCCGGAGGTCCTTTTCGAAATCACCGACGCGGACGGCCGGCAAAAGGTTGTCGCGGAGCCTGGGCGTATAACCTTTGCTGTCTAACGTGACGGTGGGTTCGAAATCCTCCAGAGCATCTTTCAAAGCTTTCCGTGCCTGACGCCTCATCTGTTTGGAACCACCCTTATAGACTTCTCGCTCAATCCGTATGTCTCCTTCCCTGAGGCCAAGCTCTTGGGTGTCGGGGAAGTCGAGCAGGCTGTGTTCGTCCCAAAAGTCAGATGCTTCAAGGATGCTCATATTTTCTGGGGGCTCTTTGACCTGGTATTTATTGCCTGCCATAGCGTCTCCGTTCTTTTTGTTTCATATCACGAGCAGAAATGATGAACGCTTGGTTTTTCGGTTTCCGAATGAAAAAAATCGCAAGATAACGTCCATCTTCTGTCCTGCCCAGAGCTTCGTAGAGATGTTCACCCTCAACGCGGCCTTTTTCTCGGAAGAAGATTTTCGGTTTGTTCTTCAAGACCTCGGCTACCTCCTGAGAGTGAACTTGATGTTTCCGCTCTAATTTTTCGACGATCTCAGGAAGCCATTTTATCCCACGGATTCTCACTTGTGATCGGTCCCGCGCGAGTGCATGGTATGTCAACGGGGAAGATCATAGGCGGAAAGTAAACCTTTCACGTGGGACTGCACCGCATCAGGTTGTACGTTCACGACTTCGCCGGTTTTGCGACGTTTGAATTCGACGACGCCTTGCGCCAATCCCTTCTCGCCAATGATGAGATGAAAGGGCGTGCCAATCAAATCGGCGTCGTTGAATTTTACTCCGGCGCGTTCGTTACGATCGTCCCACAGAACTTCTACTCCTTCTGCAATCAATGAGTCGTACAGGGTGCCGGCGGTTTTGAGCACGGTCTCCGACGCCGTCAGCGGAAGCAGGTGGACGTGAAAAGGCGCAATGGGGACGGGCCACACCATGCCTTTGCCGTCATGATTCTGTTCAACGGCTGCCGCGGCGGTTCGGCTGACGCCGATGCCGTAACAGCCCATGATGGCTGGGACTTCCTGCCCCTGGGCGTCAAGGACCGTGGCATTCATGGCTTTGCTGTACTTGGTCCCCAACAAGAACACGTGACCGACTTCAATGCCCTGGACCTCGTGTAGCCGACCGTCACTGCGAGGAGACGGATCACCGGCCTGTGCCCGTCGCAGATCAAGAAACGCCTCAACGGTAAAGTCTCGACCCCAGTTTGCATGTTTCAGGTGGGTGTCGGGTTTATTCCCGCCGACCACGAAGTTTCGCATGGCCTTGATTCCATGATCCGCCAGAATGCGGATGCCCTGGAGTCCCACCGGGCCGGCGAACCCGAGTGGGGCGGGTGAAACGGCGGCTACGGTTTCCTTACTTGCCAGTGCGATTTCCGTGATCCCTAAATGACGACAGATCTTGATGGTATTGGCTTCGTGATCTCCGCGAATCAGGATTGCAACGACCTCATGGGCCGGTGTTTCATAGAGCAGGGTTTTCACCAGTCGATCCGGAGAAACCTGCAACAACGCGCATACGGCTTCCACGGTCTTCGTCCCTGGGGTGTGGATCGTTTCGAGGGGGAGTTGGTCCGCACCGTCTTCCTGGTCGGGCGGAAGGAGTTCCGCCCGTTCCACGTTGGCGGCATACGATCCCTCTTCGTCATACACCAGGGTCTCTTCTCCGGTTTCGGCCAATACCATGAATTCATGGGACGTGGTGCCGCCGATCAGGCCATTATCTGCTTCCACTGCGCGGAATTTGAGGCCGCAGCGCGTGAAAATCCGGTCATAGGCGTCATACATTTTTTGATAACTCACCCGTGCGCCGGCCTCATCGGCATCGAAGCTGTACGCGTCCTTCATCAGAAACTCGCGTCCGCGCATCAACCCGAATCGCGGGCGGATTTCATCACGAAATTTGGTTTGAATCTGGTAAAAGTTCATGGGGAGTTGACGGTATGAGCGAACCTCACGCCGAAAGAGGTCGGTGATGACTTCTTCATGCGTCGGGCCAAAGCAGAAGTGCCGGTCATGCCGATCCTGACAGCGCAGTAATTCTTTTCCATAAAAGTCCCATCGTCCGGTTTCACGCCAAAGTTCCGCGGGCGAGAGGATCGGCATGAGGAGTTCCTGGGCTCCGGCACGATTCATTTCTTGTCGAATGATCCGTTCGATTTTTTTGAGTACGCGCAGCCCCAGCGGCAGGAAGGTATAAATGCCGGCCGCCACTTTTCGAATCATGCCGGCCCGTAACATGAGTCGATGGCTGACGACTTCCGCCTCGCCCGGATTATCGCGCAGGGTGGGAATGAAGAGTTGGCTCGTTCGCATAACTGAAGTAATGGGTCAAACGTTCACCGAACGCCGTGGTCAGGCAGGAGTCCGGCGTGGCAGCGGATGGACGACCGTTTCCGGGAAAAGGTTGCCGAATTATTGAAGCATTCGTTGAATGTCATTGAAAAAAGCAAAAATCATAATTCCAAACAGCAGCACGATGCCGACTTGTTGGGCCACTTCCCGTTGGCGTTCGGCCAACGGACGACCCAACACCGCTTCGCATGCAAAGAAAAAGAGATGTCCGCCGTCCAGAATTGGAATGGGGAGTAAATTCAGAATGCCCAGGTTGATACTCAAAATGGCCACAAAGAACATCACGTCGGGGATGCCTCGTTCCGCAGCCGTTCCCGAGGCACTCGCGATCATGAGTGGTCCCCCGAGGTTGTTTAAGGCAATGTCTCCGGTGATCATCTTGTAGATGCCCACCACGGTCAGTTCCGACCATCCCCAGGTCGCCTTGACCCCTTGGACCACGGCCGTGAAAGGAGAGGACGCACGCACCACCGATCGACCGGGACCCATAATGCCGATTTTGCCGATGACTGTCGTGTGACCTTCTTCCGTGACTTCATGGGGTTCCGGGGTGATCGTCAACGTGATCGTCGTGGCTTCACGCTCGACCTGCGTGGTCAGCGGTTCATTTGGATGAGCCCTCACGATTTTCGTCATCTGTCCCCAAGTGTGAATCTGATCCCCTTGAATCGCAAGAATGCGATCTCCGTCTGCCAACCCTGCCCGTTCGGCCGGCGTATCGGGCATCACGGAGGTGACGAGGGGAGGGGCTTCTTCAATTCCGATCACGTACACCGGATTCTTGAGATCGTCCGGAGCATAAAGCGTGGGCGTCACGACGAACGCCTTGAGTGCATCGCCTCGCCGGACTTCCACGATCAGGGAACGCCCGCGGCTTTCGGCAATGGCCGCATAGACGCTGCTTCGCGTGGGCACGTCCTGTTCGTTAATCGTGATAATACGGTCGCCGACTTGCAGGCCGGCTTTGTCGGCGGGCGAGTCCGCCTTGATGGCGTCAATCGTGGGTGACAACTCGGCAAAGGTTGGAATGGGCAATGGAGAGCCCGTTGCCAGCCAGGCTGAAAAAATCAAATAACTCAGGAGAAAATTGAATCCCGGTCCCGCGGCGACAATCAGGGTGCGTTTCCATAACGGTTTATGAACGAACGATTGCTCCCGTTCTTCCGTAGAGGCCACGTCACCCACGTCTTCACCGAACATTTTGACGTACCCTCCCAACGGAATGGCCGAGACGACGTATTCGGTGTCTCCAATTTGGCGACTCAGTAATCTTGGCCCAAACCCCAAGGAAAATTTCAGCACCTTGACGCCCGCCCACCGGGCCACAATAAAGTGTCCGAACTCGTGAAAGGTCACGAGCACGCCCAGGACGACCAGAAACCACCAGACCTTCTGAGTGACGACGTAAATGATATCAGGAGACACGGTTTGGCTCGTAGAGAAGCGGATGCGTGACGGGTTTCATCAGGTTACACTCAGAATACGATCCGAAGCTTTTTCCCTGGCACTCCGGTCGGCATCCAGGGCGTCTTCCAGTGACGTGAGTGGGTGAACGTCGGTGCATTGTAGAGTGTGTTCAATGACGTTGGCAATGTCTCCAAAGGGGAGGCCATGATTCAGAAACGCCTCGACGGCGACCTCGTTCGCGGCGTTGAGAATCGCGGGACACGTTCCGCCGCGTTCGAGCGCCTCATAGGCCAACCGCAGACAGGGAAAGCGCACGGGATCAGGTTGAGCAAACGTCAGCGTTCCGAATTTCCATAAATTCAGCAAGGGGGGATCGAGCGGCACGCGGTGAGGGTAATTCATCGCGTAACTGATCGGGGTTCGCATGTCGGGTAATCCCAATTGGGCCATGACGGACCCGTCTCGATATTCTACCAGAGAGTGGATGATGCTTTCCCGGTGAATCAGAATTTCCAGTTGCTCGGGCGGACAATCGAACAGCCAGCGGGCTTCGATGACCTCCAGGCCTTTATTCATCAGGGTCGCGGAATCAATGGTAATTTTCGCCCCCATTTTCCAGTTCGGATGTTTGAGCGCCAGTTCGGGCGTGGCCGCGTCCATGAAGTCTTTTGAGCACTCCCAAAACGGGCCGCCGGAGGCCGTGAGAATGATGCGGCGCACGTCTTCCCGTCTATGGCCGACAAGCGACTGAAAGATCGCGCTGTGTTCGCTGTCAACGGGAAAAATCGGAATCCCCCGGCGGCGCGCCTCCTCTTGCATGAGCTGCCCGGCCATCACCATGGGTTCCTTGTTGGCCAAGGCGACTCGACGGCCCGCACGAATGGCCGCCAAGGTGGGAACCAGGCCGGCGCCCCCTACGATGGCGGAGATGACCAGATCACTCTCGGGATGGGTCGCGACTTCGGTGACGCCGTCGGGGCCGTCAAGGATTTGAACCGCGGGATCATCAACGCGGGTGCGCAGTCGTTTCGCGGCGTCAGGATCGGCAAGCGCCACACATTTTGGACGAAACAATCGAATCTGTTCTGCAAGTCTTTCGTCACTCTGACGGGCAACGAGTCCTATAATCGAAAATTGATCTGGAAACCTGGCGACAACGTCAAGCGTATTGTCGCCTATGGATCCGGTTGAGCCGAGAAGCACGATCTGTTTCATTGACGGTTGTTCACCTTCGCAAAAAACGACGGGTTCCCAATCCTTCCCTTCGCCAGGCCGCGGGACGGGTGAAGCCGGAAGGATAGGCTTTTTCACCGTCTCACGACAAGCCCTTCACGAACGCCATGTAATAATAAAACGCCGGCACGCTGAGAAGCAGGCTGTCGATTCGGTCGAATATTCCGCCGTGTCCGGGAATCAAGGCACTCGTGTCTTTGATGCCGACGTGGCGTTTCAAGGCTGATTCAGACAGATCCCCAATGACTCCCAGCATCGTCAACAGCAGCCCCAGGACCAGACAATCCAGGGAAGTGACCATCGGGAGAAACCAGACGTGGCCGACCCAGGCCATGATGGGGGCCACGACCAAGCTGCCGAGAAAACCTTCCAGGGTTTTCTTCGGGCTTAATTGCGGAGCCAAGGGACGGGTTCCCCAACGTGTTCCGATGAAATACGCGGCGGTGTCGCCTGCCCACGTGACCCACAACACAAAAAAAACCAGAAAAGCCCCGTCTTTGAGGTTTCTCAACCAGAGCAAGTGCCCGAGTGTATAGCCAATATAGATCATGCCGAACAGTAAAACGACCATGGACAGGTGGTTGGTGCCAAGCGGAGCGTAACCGACTTGATACACCAGGAAGCCCGTGAGAGTTATCAATAAGGCCAGATGAAAACTGATCGTCGTTGGCCACTGCATCGCACTTAAGAGAAGCAGGGTTCCCGGAATCCCGACGATGACGTGTCCAAGAAGGGCACGTTCAGGAATGAGCAGCCTCAAAAATTCCCATTGGGCAATCAGGACGGTCGCGCCGATCAGCACAAAAAACGCCACGGGGGGAAGATGGCGGGTCAGGAGATAAAAGAGTGGAATGAACACCAGCGCGGAATAGATCCGTTTCGGATCGATTCTTGACGCGAAGGATCGTGACGGGACGGGGTCCGGATGATTTGATTGGCCCCTGGAGGTGGGCTCAACCACCTTCGTGCTCACAACCCGTTTTGATGAGACAGCGTGGAGGAGAGACGACCAAAACGACGTTCCCGTTTCTGGTAGTTCAGCAGAGCCACCAACGTGTCGCGTCGTCGGAAGTCGGGCCACGGGGTGTTTGTAAAATACAACTCGGTGTAGGCGATTTGCCAAAGGAGAAAATTACTGATTCTCGCTTCTCCGCTGGTCCGAATGAGCAAGTCCGGGTCGGGAAGCGCAGCGGTGGTGAGGTATTGTTCAAAGAGGCTTTCAGTAATCGGTCCCGACACGTTTCCGCGTTGCACGTCTTCGATCAGGTCGTTGACGGCGTCAACAATCTCGCAACGTCCGCCATAACTCAGTGCCACCGTCAGGGTGCGGTCGGTAAAATGCCTGGTTTCGTCGGCGACGGCCTGCACCTGCTTTTGAGTGGAAGGGGGAAGCGTATGAATCTGGCCAATCGGAAGAAACCTGATTTTCCGCTCATGAAAGGTGTGTCGTTCCTGATCGAGAAATTCCTCAAGCAGCATCATGAGCAAGGCAATTTCGGCCTTGGGGCGCTTCCAGTTTTCCTGAGAGAACGCGTAAACCGTGAGCAACGGCACTCCCAGGTCCGAGAAGGTATTGACGACTTCGCGAAGGGCAATCAATCCCTCCTTGTGTCCGGCAATCCGCGGGAGACCGCGATGAGAAGCCCATCGGCCGTTTCCATCCATAATGATGGCTACGTGATGGGGCAGGACGCTGTGATCCAGTTGTGACAACAGGTCGTTGTCCGTCAGTTCTGAGAAATTTTCTCTTGAACGGGAAATCATCAGCCGTGCGTTGTGGCAGGATGCGCCAGAGAATCCGCCTCCCAAGTGCGAAGGCACCGGGAGCTAGTCTAATTGTGAGACTCCAGCTTGTCAAACGAAGGGAGTGGTCGGGAGTGTCTCAGCTTGAAATTCTCCGGCGGATTCATCGCTGCGGGCCTGGCTGTCACGGTGGACGTCAGCCGACCGGCCGACGGACAACGATAAATCGCGGAGCAGCAGGGGAAGTGGGTGTCAATGTCTTGAAGGGGTCCACCGTTGCTCTCACGTTTGAACGTTTTCTTGAAGAGGAGAAGCCGTGGCTTTTTAGAAGACTGTCTCTATGATTCCGGTGATTACGGCGCCGATAACGGCTACGAGCAAAACCCCATGAACCCATAAGACCTTGTTCATGAGGGCGTTCGTCCTGGCGTCCTGTTTCTCAATGAGGGCGTTCGTCCTGGTGTCCTGCTTCTCGACGAGGTTGTTTATCTTGGCATCCTGCTTTTCCATGAGGTTGTTTATCTTGGCGTCCTGTTTCTCGATGAGGCCGTTTGTCTTGGCATCCTGCTTTTCCATGAGGTTGTTTATCTTGGCGTCCTGTTTTTCCATGAGGCCGTTTGTCTTGGCGTCCTGTTTCTCGATGAGGCCGTTTATCTTGGTGTCCTGCTTTTCCATGAGGTTGTTTATTTTGGCGTCCTGTTTTTCCATGAGGCCGTTTATCTTGGCGTCCTGCTTCGCCATGAGATCGTTTATCTTGGCGTCTTGCTTCGCCATGAGATCGTCCTGCCTCTTGATGAGAAAGTCCTTCAAGTCGGACTGCCACATCAAGATTTTGTTCTCTAGCGTTACAAGTCCAGCTTGCAGGTCGGCTTTTGTCGCTACTTGGTCGGTGTCGGTCTGAGGCATGGCAGTAGTTTATGCCTGTTGGTTAGTTGAGGCAAGCTGTTTTTCAGATGCTTGGCCTTGTCTTCAGTACTTGACCGCGGATAACGATATGGAAAAAAGATTGTTCTCTCTTTCTTGCGAACGGTTTGGTTGACGTGGTAAGTGTACGGATCATGTCTGAGCAGGATGTTGACCTCGAACGGTTTTCTCTTCAGGAACGTGAAGTGGCGCAGGCGTTGGCGCGGGTCAACGTGCGTGACGTGGATTATGCCGACATCTATTTTGAATCCACGATTTCCGAGGCCGTGTCCATGGAAGAGGGAATCGTCAAGCGGGCCGTCAAGAGCATTTCTCAGGGCGCCGGGGTGCGGGCGACTGCCGGCGAAAAAACGGGATTTGCCTATTCCGATGAGTTGTCTCGACGGGATTTGGAAAGTGCAGCGGATACGGCTCGCTATATTGCGAATTCCCCGCAGGGCGAGACGCCGGTGGGAATTTCGGTCACCCCTTGTCCCGCCAAAACTCAGAATCTCTACCCGCTTGACCCATCGAACGCCGACGTTCCCACCCATGAACGGGTGGATCTTCTGACGCTTATCGATCAGGAAGCGCGCCGATATGATCCGCGCATTACGAAGGTCATGGCGTCGGTGAATACCGAGTCGAAAACGATGATGGTGGCAACGACGGAAGGGTTGCGCGTCGGCGACGTTCAGCCGTTGTCCAGGCTTCAGGTGACGTGCATTGCCGAAGACGGCCACAATCGGCAGGTCGGGACTTTTGGGGGAGGCGGCCGGGTCGGATTTTCCTTCTATCATGAGGAAGAGCGGGCCCGGTCGTATGCTCGGGAAGCTGCCCGCCAGGCCATTTTGAATCTTGAGGCGGTTGACGCGCCCGCGGGAATCATGCCCGTGGTGTTGGGCAGTGGATGGCCGGGCATTCTCTTGCACGAGGCCATTGGGCACGGTCTGGAGGCAGATTTCAATCGAAAAAAAACGTCGGCCTTCAGCCATTTGCTCGGTCAACGCGTGGCTTCCGAGGAGTGTACGATCGTTGACGACGGGACGTTGCCCTTCCGGCGCGGGTCGCTCAATATCGACGACGAAGGGACGCCCACCACCAGGACCGTCTTGATCGAACGGGGGATCCTGCACGGGTACATAACGGATCGTCTCAATGCTCGGTTGATGGGCATTCCATTAACCGGCAACGGCAGGCGAGAAGATTTTCGAAGTGTTGTTCTGCCGCGGATGACGAATACCTTCATGCTGGCGGGTACGTCGGATCCCGCCGATATCATTCGGTCCGTGAAAAAAGGGTTGTACGCGGTTTCGTTTGGAGGCGGCCAAGTGGACATCACCAACGGTAAGTTTGTCTTTTCCGCGAGCGAAGCCTATCTCATTGAGGATGGAAAAGTGACGAAGCCCGTCAAAGGGGCCACGCTCATCGGGAACGGGCCGGACATCCTCAAACGGGTTTCCATGGTGGGGCACGATTTGCAATTGGATTCCGGCGTTGGGACCTGCGGAAAAGAAGGCCAGTCCGTGCCGGTGGGCGTCGGGTTGCCCACGATTCGCATAGATGAAATTACCGTGGGCGGAACTTCCGCCTAGTGCGCCGGCATATTCCTCACGCTTTTTTTCAATCCGTTCAGAGAAGCCATGATGGAAACCTCATCGGAAGCGTTTACGACCCTTGCCGCCACGTTGATTGATCGGGTCAAGTCCCGAGGAGCCACGGAAGCGGACGTGCTGGTCGCGGAAGGGGATTCCGTCTCGGTTCAGGTGCGATTAGCGTCCGTGGATTGTTTGAGCAAAGCGCGTGAGAAGAGTTTGGGCCTGCGCGTCTTTTTCGGCAAACGGTCCGCGAGTGCGTCCACCTCCGATTTTTCAAACGAGTCCTTGGATCGATTGGTTGCCGACACCTGTGAACTGGCCAAAGCCGTGGCTGAAGACGAGACGTCGGGGCTGCCGGACGCTGCGGCGATGGCCACCGACGTCCCTGATTTGGATCTCTGTGATCCGACCACCCTGACCGTGGACCAGGAAATTCATCTGGCGCAACGTGCTGAGCAAGCCGCCATGAACGTGGATGCTCGCATTACCAATTCCGACGGTGCGGATTGTTCGTCGGCCCATGGCGCCGTGGTGTTGGCGAATACACATGGCTTTGTCGGGCGTTATCGCAGTTCCCGGTTTTCCCTCTCCGTGGCGCCCGTGGCTGAAGGATCAAACGGGCAAAGTATGCAGCGAGACTCGTGGTATACGGTCTCGCGGAAATATCGGGAATTGGAGAGTCCGGAATCAATCGGTGAAATTGCCGCGTCGCGGACGCTGCGCCGCTTGGGGGCTCGGAAGGTGGGAACCCAGCGGGTTCCCGTGATTTTTGATCCGGAAACCGCTGAGAGTTTGTTGGGTCACTTGTCGAGTGCGATTTCTGGATATTCACTGTATAAGAGTGCTTCGTTTTTACTGGGACAATTGGGAAAGCCCATCGCGCCGGAATACGTCCACGTTGAGGATAATGCCTTACTGCCCGGCAAGTTGGGGTCTCGTCCGTTTGATGCCGAAGGCTTGCCAACCCGACAAACCATGGTTGTCGAGAACGGCAGGCTCGTCAGCTATTTGTTGGATACGTATTCCGGTAGAAAATTAGGGATGGCTTCCACGGGAAACGCCGCGAGAAGCGTTGGCGATAGTCCTTCCGTGTCTCCCACGAATTTCTTCTTTCATCCGGGCACCCTGTCTCCCGATGAGATCATTCGATCCGTCAAACAGGGTTTGTTGGTCACGGAGTTGATTGGATTTGGCGTGAACCTGGTGACCGGGGATTATTCGCGGGGGGCTTCCGGTTTTTGGATTGAAAACGGCGAATTGGCCTATCCCGTGGAAGAGGTCACGATTGCCGGTAATCTGAAGCGTATGTTTCAAGACGTTGAATCGATCGGCAATGATTTAGTCTTTCGAGGTAAACTCGCGAGTCCCACCCTGAAAATACGTGAAATGACGGTGGCGGGGCAGTGACGGTACGTGTCCGGCATGATGCGGACCTCTGTCGAGACCACGGAGAAAACTGCGGGCTTCACGCGGCCGTGGTACGCCTGAGCCGTGAAGCCGTAGACGTGAGGAGTCATCATGCCACTTGACGTTGAGGATGGAGTTAAAGTCTTACAGTTGGTCACCTCGCGATATGACCAGCGGGAATGGCGAAAAAAAATTGAGAAAACGTTGAGTCTTCCGCCCAGCGGGTTTGAGGATGAGACGCAACGGAAAATTTTCGTGTACCTCAAGGTTCACCTCCAGGCTTACAAATCCCGGCGTGCCGACCCGCCTTCGTGGATCGTGGGGGGATATGCGACCAAAGAAGTGATCGATCGTGCCAGATTTCGTCCCGCGGATATTGATCCGACTCTGACGGACGCGGAGGTGGCCTTGTTAGGGGTTGATCCGGGTGCCGAGGTTGATCAGGCGTGGTGGGATGAAACGTTGGTCAAGTGGTTTGAGACTCCAGAAGAAGAACGTGAAGAATCCGAGGTCTTGGATGAAGAGCAAGCCGACCCGGAGCACGCCGGCTCTAAAACAAATCCATCTGAACCGGCTTCCTGACGACGGGCGAGTCGGCTCCTTCCTGCTGCGTTTTCGCCATCGTATCTAGCAACTGCTTAAGTTTTTGAAAATCATCACGGAGCGCGGAGAGAAGATTGCCCTGGTGGAGGGCCGCTGCGGGATGATACAGCGGAAACAACAGAAAATCCGTTAATTGAACCTGCCGTCCGTGTACCTTCGTGATTCCGACTTTTCTGCCCAGGAGCGTCTGCGTCGCAAAGTTTCCCAGTGAACAGACCAAGTGGGGCTTAATGAGCTGAATTTGCTGAAGAAGAAATGGTTGGCACGCGTCAACTTCATCGGGCTCGGGATTGCGGTTGTTCGGAGGACGACATTTAATGACGTTTGCGATGTATATCTGAGATCGAGACAGTCCCGCCGATTCCAATAATTCGGTTAACAGTTTTCCCGCTGCCCCCACAAACGGAATTCCCTGTTTGTCCTCGTGAAACCCGGGGGCTTCTCCTACAAACATGATTGACGCGTTGGGATTGCCGGTTCCGAATACCACTTGGGTGCGTCCGGACGCGAGACGGCATTCTTGGCAGTTGCGCAATGAATCGTGAAGAGCGGAAAGAGACATGCGCGTGGATCATAAAAACGCCCAATCCTGGTTGTCAACGAACGACGACAACCCGTGGAGCCTCACGAGGCAGTTCCTCCTCGCGATGATTCACGCGCAGAGTGATTGCTCAGCGACAAGCGTGCCCACGTCATCAGAGCTTTGAGAATGCAAAGTGACGGTGGTACGCGAACGCGAGAAGAAAAAACGTCAAAGCGAGCCTTTTCAATGCGGGTCAAGAGGCTGAAGTAAATTGCTCGCATGATTTCTGCCGAAAGGAGAGATTGACGGGTCGTCGAAGACAGCGTGGCATACACGGCCTGCGCCTTTTGATAGTAGTCACGTGCCCGAGCAGCCTGGAATTCCATGAGACGGATGAATTGCGGGGAATAGGTTTTGGCCAACATCTGTTGTTCCGAATAGTCAAACCTCGCGAGGTCTTCTTGGGGCACATAGATTCGATCCCGATCGGCATCCGATCCAACGTCGCGCATGATATTGGTGAGTTGAAAAGCCATTCCTAAATTGATCGCGTAATCCTGCGCGCGCGGCGTCGTGGTCTCGAACACGTTCAGACAGATCAGTCCGACGACCGCGGCGACGCGATAGCCGTAGAGATACAGATCGTCAAACGTCGCATATCGTCTGATCGTCAGATCCATTTCCATGCCGGCCGTGAGTTCTTCAAGATAGGCCTGTGGAACGCCGAACGTCCTGACGTGATCCGCCAGGCTGATGGTGACCGGGTACCGCGGCGTGCCGTGATACACGGCTGTAATTTCTTGACGCCATTGCGCCAGTTGGTCGTGGGGATCAATGCCGCGTGGAGGATGGTCGACGGTATCATCAAGCTCGCGACAAAACGTGTAAATGGTATACATGGCTTCCCGCCGCGGACGGGGAAGAAAGAAAAATGAGTGGTAAAAATTGCTCCCGCTCTCTTTCGTTTTTTGCGTGCAATAAGCGTGCGCTTCTGCGGGAGTCATTTGAGTCACCATCGCGGTGAAAAATATGAATGAAGCCGTGAGCGGAAAGGTTCGCGGCACTCATTGTAGCGAACGTGGCGTTGTCGGAAAAGGCGGAACAACGATGGCGACGAGGTTCCTCGCCTGACGCCGTGCAACGTGTAAGGACGGGTGGCGGGGCTGAACCGGTTTACCGTTCAGGATCGTGCTTGAAGGTTCTGTTCTTTAATCCATCCCGACGCGCCGGATTGCGTCCTGACGAAATAGACCCACGTCTTTCTGATGAGACTCCCATCCAGGACGGTGAGCATTTCTCCGGCTTTCACCAGCGGGCCGGGCTGTTTGCCTGCGGCGTCATTGCTCAACCTGAGACGAGTACCGTCGGTTGCTCGCAGGACGACGGTCACGGTTTGTTCTTCGTAATAGGTAGGAACGGGAGGAGTCTGCAATGGAGCAGGACGTGTGCCTTGTCGTTGAGGAACGGGAGCCTCAGTCCGTGGCTTGGAAAATATGCCGTCCCGCATCGACGCCACGTCGATGAGGGAGGACATGATGTCCGGATTCATGACGACGTATCCCAGGCCTATGAGTAAAAGAACGGCTAAAATGATCCTGAAAGGTCGTCGACCGGGTGGTTGACGTCGGAAGTGAAAGTCTTCGAAGCGGTCGTCAACGTCAAGGTCCTGGTCGTCCTGGTGCGCAAAGAAGAACGGGTGGAGCGGCTGGGAAGACGGGAAGAGCGTCACGGTCATGAGGACTCTCGCTTGTGACAGGGTGCATGCGAAGTGGACTGATTCCAGTCGCGTCGCCTCTTCTTCATATCACTCCCCCTGAGGCATGTCAAACGGGGGCCGGCAATGAAGCGGGAGCCGTCGGTGCTGATTCCCGGAACAACCATTTTTGCCGGCACAATGATGAAAGTTATTGACCTCACAAATTCCCCTTGCTACTTTCTCACTGGAGAGGAGAAAAACTGATGGCAAGTCCTACCGCCGAAAAAGCCACCCCGGAAGAAATTTGGAAAATTCTCAGAGAAGTTTCCGAATCGCAGAAAGAACTTTCTGCGTCTCAGGAGAAAACGGACCGCCAAATCAGCGAACTTTCCGAGTCTCAGGAGAGAACGGACCGCCAAATCCAGGAGACCAGGCAGAGCATTCGCTCGCTGCACGACCTCTTTACCACTCAATGGGGGAAGTTGATGGAGAGCCTCGTGAAGGGAGATTTAATCAAACTCCTCAATGAGAAGGGCATTGAAGTGGGAGGCCTCTCCCAAGAACATTCGCGACCATTCAACGGCGTGGAATACGAATTCGACATCATCGCCGTCAACGGTGCTGAAATTGTCGTGGTGGAAGTTAAAACGACTTTAAGAGCCAACGACGTTGATCACTTTATCAGAAAGCTGAAGGATTTCAAGAAGGTCTTTCCCGAGTATCAACGCAACACCATTTATGGGGCCGTTGCTTATCTCAAGGCCAATCAGGGTTCCGACAAGAGCGCGGAAAAAAAGGGCCTGTTTATCATCAGGGCCACGGGAAGCAGTGCCAGCATTGCCAACAAAGAGGGCTTTCAACCTAAGTCCTTCGGCCTGTAATCAAACGTTTATCATTCCGGTGTCGGTCATCGAGAGACGCCAGCCCATGTCGAGATGGTATCGTCCAGATCCCTTAACCCGTGACCTGATTCATCTGATCAATGCACGCCGTCACGATCATGGTGATTCCGAACTCGCCATTGACGTGCTTCAGGCGTTGCTTGAGCAAGACCGCGAACATGACGTGCTCACCGTTCTTGCGGCATTGGATGAAGAAATGGCCGAGTGGCTGTTTGACCTGTTGGCGGAGGCTTCCTGCTCGGTCGTCATCGAGGGTGATTCCGATGACGCCCCGGCCTATGCCATTTTGGGTGCGTTCGAACTCTCGTTGCAGGCGAATTTGGCGGTACCCATCGGCTTGAAGCTGCATCCAGAGAAGACCGCGGAATTATTGCGGCAATGTTTGCAAATTCCTCCGGGCACGGTGGTGACGGTCGAACCGCGGTTGCTGACGGATACCACGTTCGATTTTTTAACGCTTCAGAAGTTGCACGAACACGTCTCCGACATGGCCAATTCTCAGCGTCGGCAGCCCATTGCCGCCCGCTTGCATCCTCCGGTCGAATCGACGGCGTTTTTACTGTTTGAATTGATCGGCGCGAAGGATTCCTCCATCCCGGAAACCATCGAAGACGGGGATCGTGAAACGTTGTTGCAGGGTCTGATGGAGCAATGTCCTGAGATCGCCCTGGCGCCGAATAAATTGGAAGTGCCCGTGTATGCCGCCTATGCCATGTTCGACGCTCAAAATGCCGTGCGTCTCCATCGACTGGCTGATGAAACCGCCGCAGTGTGGCATGATCTTGATCCCCCCGTTCGAGGTCGGACGATCGTGCATCTGCACACGCAATGTGGCAATGGGGTGTATATGCCGGTGTGGACCGACTTATTCGATCCGGAACTGCCGGAGGACCACGGTCCCATCTGGACGTCGCCCGACGTCTGGGTCTTTACGGCCGACCTGCCGATTGAATGGCCTGGGGAAATGTTGACGAATCGCCTGCTGGCCGAGGGCTGCACCCGGTTTGAAAATCACATCGTCGAAGCCCCGGAAAATTAGCCGGCACCTTGCCGTCGAAACTCTTCCGCGTGATCGAGCTCGTCAATTCGCCTATCGAGTGCCTTTTGTAGAATATCCACGGATTAGATCTTCAAAATTGTTTGTGCCGGTTCAAACTCTTCAAACAGTTCCCTTTCAAAGGGGTTGCCGTTCTGCCAGCCTTCCTCGCCAATCGCGTGATAGCGTTCTATTCTCCGAATCATGATTTCTGCAAACACGGGATCGATGTCGCATGTAAAGCACCTTCGCTTATGCCTGGCCGCTGCGATCAGAGTGGAGCCTGAATGTCCAAAGAAATCTGCAACAAGATCGCCTCTTCCCGCGAACTGGCAAGCGCCAGCCTCTCGATACATTTCAACGGTTTTTGTGCATAGCACCCATTGACGTTTTCCTCCATGCGATAAAAGACCTGCTGGATATCGACCCAGACGTTGCCGGGACGGATATTTGGGGATTTGCTTCGTTCGAGGTTCTCGGTCTTTTCTCCATTCACTTCCTTGTAATATCCACGAAGGATTTTGGGAATCTCAGTATATTGAACGGCAAATTCTGGGATCCCTTTTGCATAGTACAGGCACTCTTGCCGTACCGCCATCCAGTTGTGCCGTGTCCCATACCCTCGTTGATTCCGCATCGTAATAAAAGACCGGCTCTTTAATGACTTGAATTCACGCATCATCATCATAAACTCAGGTAATGGCTGGAAGCCGTTCTCCTGATCGGCGCCCAGCCAAATGTAAAGGGCGGAGTCATCCGCAAGAGTCTGTTCCGTCGTGTCTACCCATTTCCTGCACCAATCAATGAATGCTTGGACGGATCGTTTCTCAAATGCAATCAGGTTATATGGAGGGTCTTGAATCGAGAGCGTTGCCCTCTCGCCCTTCATGAGCAACTCGATATCTTCGTGAGAGGCTGCATCAAGGCAGCCAATACGGTGTCCGCAAATTGGGTCTTCCCATATTTCGCCGTTTTTGAGCCGGCAAAACGGAAGAAGTTTCTCTCGAATCTCCGGATCCTTATCTAGTCGGTCCATCGGATGATTCTTCATTTGCCTAATATATCACGTTGAACGTAATCGAGAGAAACTCTCATGCGTGCATCTCGTCTGACGCCGTCGGAGTCGATGGTGTGACGGTATCGATCAATTCATGCCATTGGGCCCGCCACGTTATGAAGAGGACTTTTGCGCGACAAGCCGTGCGGTGACGGCAGAGGAATCCGGGGAAGAAGAGCGGTGTGTACCTTCGTGATAGGAGAGCACTCTCAGCCCAGTGGTCAGGTGAAGCAGTTCATTATGATCCAGACAGAATTCCTTTCTTCGCGGGTGGTGAAACAGATGATGATTATCGATCAGAAAGGTCTCATACATGAGGACGCCGCCCGGTTTGAGTGCCCTGAAGATCGAAGGAAACATCGGTCGGAAGAGATAGAAAAACACCAGGATTCCATCATAGATTTCATCGCCGAGAGAGGGTGGGGAATCCGGGTTCGTTTCCAAGTCGAGTTCCCACGTTGAAAGCTTCGCCAGGTGATAATCAGCAGCCGTCCGCGCCAAAGCGTCAAGGGCCGTCGTGTCTCGATCAAGTCCGATTACTTCATACCCTTGAGAGGCCAGGTACAGGGCGTGGCGTCCTTGTCCGGCGGCCACATCCAGCACTTTCCCTTTAGGGAGCAGATGGACATTGGTGAGAAGAAAAGGGGAGGGGTTTGCGGCCGGTGGGCCGACCACGTTCGTGCGTGGTCGTGGATAGGTCAGGCGCACGCCCACGGAACCCGTGACGTTCGGGAGCGGCGGCTCGGCTTTTCGAAGCCAGATCGTTAATCGATCAATGAGGAATTCCGTCAGTAAGACCTGCGAGATCTGATCCGCCAATCTCTCAAGCAGCGCCATTTCATGGGTTGTTCCGACGTCAACGACTCGTTGAATGACTTGGGCATAGTCCACGGTTTTTGCGATGGAATCGGAAGAAATGGCCTCTTCCGTTGAGCAGGTAAACTCAACGTCAGCCAACAGCGGTTGTGGTCGTTGTCGTTCTTCAAGCGTGACTCCACATCGGCCTTGAAACCGTATGCTCTCAATGATGATGGCGTCGTTGCCTTCGTTCAGGCCGTGCATGGAGGCATTGTCGGAAAGGGGGAAATACGTGTCAAGCCTTAGGGAGTCGGTGGCTCGGTTGCTTGACCTGCTTTTCGCTGGACTCCTATAATGACAGAAATTTTCGACGAAGAAATGGTCTGATACGTGGCCGATTTTACACATTTTAATGAGTCTGGACGGGCGCGGATGGTTGATGTCTCCGCCAAGGCCGTGACGGAACGCGTGGCGGTGGCTCAAGGTCACGTGTTCATGCTGCCCGACACGCTTCGCCTCATCCAGGAAGGAAAAATCGCGAAAGGCGACGTGCTGGCCGTGGCCCAAGTGGCCGGCGTTATGGGCGCGAAGCGGACGCCGGACGTCATCCCCATGTGTCATCCATTGATGATCACCGGCGTGAACGTTGATTTTCAAGAAGACGCGCAGCCCAATGACGCCGGCCGGTGTGCTCTCACCATTCGGGCTACGGTCAAAACCAACGGGCAAACCGGCGTTGAAATGGAAGCCATGACCGCGGTGACGATTGCGGCCTTGACGATCTATGACATGTGTAAAGCCGTGGATAAAGGTATGACTTTCGGTGAAACGTTTCTGGTCTCAAAATCCGGAGGGAAATCCGGGACCTATGTACGAGCGGGCGGGGTGGAGGTCACGCCGGCCCAGGGAATCCTATCATGACCGTCACCGTGAAATTGTTTGGTATGCTCAAAACTCAGTTGGGCACGGGGTCCGAACTGACGGTGACGTTACGGCAAGGGGGCCTGGTGAATGATTTGATTGCGGCCATTCAGGCGATGAATCCCGTGGTGGGGGAGTTGCTGTTGAAAAAGAAAGTCCTCGTGTCGGTCAATCACGACGTTGCCGATGGCGACGTGGAACTCTCCGGTTCCGACGAAATCGCGTTGCTTCCACCGTTTTCCGGTGGATCACGCGGCCAAGGAGGATGAACGCCGATGTCTACCGTCGATACACGCGAAGCCACGTTGGTGCGAGTCCAACGTGAAACGTTTTCGGTGGATGAAGAAATCAATCGGGTGCGCAGTCGGTCCACGCGCATTGGGGGGATTGCCACCTTTCTTGGAACGGCTCGGGATCGGTCCGAAGGCCGGGACGTCAGGAGCATCACGTTTGAGTACTACGAGGGAATGGCCCAAAAGACGCTCCGCGAAATCCGTGAACGCGCCTTACGCGAATTTGACGTCATTGAAGTGCTGATTCTCCATCGGTATGGAGAAATTGCCATCGGGGAGAACATTGTGTTGATCGTGGTGGGAGCCATGCACCGACCGGAGGCGTTTAAGGCCTGCGGATGGTGCATCGACGAATTAAAACAGATCACGCCGATCTGGAAATGTGAACGCACCCCGGACGGGGAAACGTGGGTTGAGCAACATCCATGAAATCGGTTTCCACGCCATCGTTCCGTTCCGCTCTGTCTGATACGTTCAATCGTCCGTTGCGGAGTTTACGCGTCTCGGTGACGGATCGGTGTAATCTGCGCTGTCAATATTGTATGCCGGAAGAGGAATACGCGTGGCTTCCCCGTGAAACCCTTCTGAGTTTTGAAGAAATCAACGTCCTGGTGGCAATGTTTACCGAGTTCGGCGTTGATAAAATCCGGTTGACGGGAGGCGAACCTTTGCTTCGTCGTGATCTTCCCACTTTGATCCGACTGTTAAGACAACAGGCTCCTCTTGACGACGTTGCCTTGACGACGAATGGGATTTTGCTCAAGGAACAAGCTGACTCACTCTATCAAGCCGGCTTACATCGCATCACGGTGAGTCTTGATACCTTGAGGCCAGACCGCTTCAAAGTTCTGACCAGACGCGATACCTTTGATCGCGTTCTTGAAGGCATTGAAGAAGTCAACAGGATTGGATTTACGGGACTGAAAATCGATACCGTCGCGATCAAGGGGTTCAACGATGACGAATTCGTCGAGTTGATCGAGTATGGGAAGACCGTGAAGGGAGAGGTTCGGTTCATTGAATACATGGACGTGGGTGGGGCGAATGATTGGGCCATGGAAAAAGTCTGTTCTCGCGCGGAAATTCTGCTGAAGCTCCAACGGGTCTATGGACCAATTGAGCCGATTGAGGAAAACAGTTCGGCCCCCGCCCAGCGGTTTCGGTTGGGTGACGCCACCACGTTCGGAATTATTCCTTCAACCACGACGCCGTTCTGTGCCACGTGCGATCGGAGTCGGCTGACGGCTGACGGCTTGTGGTATCTGTGTCTCTATGCCAAACACGGTTTGGATTTGCGAGAGCCGCTTCGGATGAAAGATTTCGCCACCGTGCGAGATCGGATTCGCTCCGGATGGCAACATCGGACCGACCGTGGCGCTGAAGAGCGCAAAGCTCTTGAATCCTCACGCATGCGTGGTCAATTTATTGAGATTAACGAGTTGCGTCAGGACCCTCATTTGGAAATGCACGCGCGCGGCGGGTGATTCTCCCTGCCTCTGAGAGGACTCTGCCTTTTCGGATTCGACCTCGATCCCGTGTCGTGTTTCTCGGGAACTTACGTCGGTGCACGTCAATGGCATTGTTTAGAAAAGACTCCTCGAAAGACTCGGGAAAATTGAAAATCGTAGAGGGCATGTGGATTAAATGTTCCTTTTGCCGAGCGATGGTGTATCGGAAAAGCGTCGAACAAAACCTGAAACTCTGTCCTAAGTGTGGATGCCATTTTCCCTTATCCGTCTTGGAACGGATTGACCTCGTGCTTGACCCCGACAGCTTTCAGGAATGGGACGTTGAATTGGCTCCCGGCGATCCGTTGACGTTCATAGACACGCAACCGTACGCCGGACGGGTTAAGACCTATCAAAAAAAAACCGGAAGAAACGATGCGATCGTAACTGGGGAAGGGCGGGTGCATGATCGTCCGGTGATCGTCGGGATCTTTGATTTTGCATTCATGGGCGGCAGCATGGGGTCCGTGGTCGGAGAAAAGATTTGTCGGGCCGTGGGTCGGGCCAGAGAAAGCCATACGCCGTTTTTCCTGGTCACCACGTCCGGTGGCGCGAGAATGCAAGAAGGCATTCTCTCGCTGATGCAAATGGCGAGGACGTCCGCGGCCATCGCCCGGCTGCATGAAAGCGGCGTGCCGTTCATTTCTCTTCTCACGGATCCCACCTTCGGTGGCGTCACCGCGAGTGTGGCGATGTTGGGGGACGTGATTCTGGCGGAACCGAAGGCCCTTATCGGGTTTGCGGGGCCTCGAGTCATTGAGCAGACCATCAAGCAGCGGTTGCCGGATGGGTTTCAGCGTGCGGAATTTTTACTTGACCATGGGATGATTGATGCCATTGTGGCCAGACCCCAGCTTCGAGACAGGCTCCACGCGATTTTACGGCATCTGGCTCCAAGCGCGTAGAGCGAGCAGGTAGAGGGTCAGCCCATCATTGGGAACCTGGACGGTGTTTTCCTACGAGGCCACACTCAAGCGTCTCTACGGGTTGCAGCGGTTCGGAATCAAGTTGGGACTGGAGACGGTCTCCGCGTTGTTGTCGGAACTGGGCAATCCCCAACGGCGTTTTCACGCTCTGCACGTTGCGGGCACCAATGGCAAAGGCTCCGTTGCCGCGATGACGGCTTCGATTCTCCAGGCCGCCGGAGTCCGCGTCGGGTTATACACGTCTCCTCATTTTCTCGATTTTTGCGAACGGATCAAGATTCAGGGGATCGATGTCCCCCACGATCGGGTGGCTGATCTGTTTGCTCGCGTCCAAGCCCTTCCTTCTTTTCTTGTGCAACCGACGTTTTTTGAAGTGGCCACCGTCATGGCTTTCCAGTATTTTGCCGAAGAAAAGGTCGATATTGCGGTCGTTGAAGTCGGGATGGGGGGGAGATTCGACGCCACGAACGTTTGTCACTCGCTCGGGACGATCATTACGAACGTCTCATTCGATCATGAGCGGTACCTGGGATCGTCCCTCCCGGACATTGCGTTTGAAAAAGCAGGGATTATCAAACGACGCGTGCCCGTGGTCGTTGGGCCGGCCGAACGAGACGTCTACACCGTGTTGCAGGAACGGGCGCAACACGAGAACGCTCCGCTGATTGCATTCGGCAAGGAATTTCTTTGTGTGTCTCATCACGCGGGGTCATTCGACGTGACGGGGACGAGGGCGGAATATCTGAACCTTCGCTGCTCCCTGGAAGGCCGTCACCAGGCGGTCAATGCCGCCTGTAGCGTCGTCGCGCTTGAATCCAGCGTGATGCCCCATTTTTCCATTTCCGAACGGGTCATTCGACGTGGCCTGGAGTCCGTTTCGTGGCCGGGCCGGCTGGAACGACTTCAGCGTCGTCCCTTGATCTTCTGCGACGGAGCGCATAATCCGGCCGCGGCGGAATGCTTAAAAAGCCATTTGCAAGGTCTTCTTGAAGAGCAAAGCGGGCGACGGCTGATTGTGGTCATCGGGATGATGCAGGACAAAAACCTGCCTGCTTTTTTGAACGCGCTGGTTCCACTTGCTGATGGGGTCATTCTGACGCAAATCGAGCATCCTCGGTCGGCTCCCGTACTTGCCTTGAAACGGGCACTCCCTGTCGTTGACGTCCCCGTGTATGAGCGTGAATCGCCGCAAACGGCCATTGATTTGGCAACCCGTCTGGCGGAAGAGGACGACCTTGTGTGCGTCACCGGATCGTTGTTTCTCGTCGGGCACGTCAAAAGCCTCATGACCGGATTGACCTATGAACCCGTCGTTGGATAACGCATCGGTGAGCCCTTCGGTGGTCGCCGGACTGTTCATTTGTCTTCTGATTGGCATTCAGACCGTCCTCCTTGGGCGTGAGGACGTCCACGCGCAACCCAAGTTTCCTGCGTCGACGTCATCAGAATCGGGAACATCCGAGTCGTTGGAGGTCACTGCCGACCGAACCGAGTTTCATCGAGACACTGAGGAATTCAAAGCGTTTGGTTCCGTGACCGTCACGCAGGGAATCTTTCGGTTGACCGCGGATCAAGCCGTCCTTCATAAGCTTTCCGGTCGATTAAGTGGCAAGGGGCGCGTTCATCTGAGTGATCGCGGGACCGACGTCTGGGCCGAGGACCTGACCGGCAACGTGAATACGGAAGCCTGGGACATCACCAACGGAAAAATTTTTCTGAAAGAAAGCAACGCATGGGTCCGTGGTCGTCTCTTGCAACGGTTTTCGGAAACGCATTATCGCGTGAAGGAGGGCACGTTTACGACGTGCGACGCGGATGACGGACGGATTCCTGATTGGAGTTTTTCATTTCAAGACGTCGATTTGGAACGGGGCGACAGTCTGTTTGCCAAGAACGTGTGGGTGAACGTCCGCAATCACCCGATTATCCCGCTTCCCATGCTGCGTTATCCGATGCCGGGGGCCAGAAAAACCGGACTGCTGATCCCTTCGGTCGGGTTCGACAACGTGTTCGGAGCTCAATATCGGCAAGGATTGTATTGGGCCATTTCTCCGAGCCAGGACCTGACCGTGACGCCACAAATATTATCCAAACGCGGGCAAGGCCTTGATCTCGACTATCGGTACATCCTGAGTCGCCGTTCAAGGGGAAACTGGGTGGTCAACACGTTTAACGACACCCAGGAAGATCAAGTGCGCGCGCAGATTGCCGGTGCCCACGTTCATCAAATACACGACGATCTTCTTCTGCAAACCAAGATCAACTACGCGACGGATCGGACGCTTTTACAAAACCTGAGTACGTCCGGCATCGTTCGTGCGCTTCCGAGCCAAGAGTCGGTGCTGAACCTCACGTATCGCATGACGGGAGGCAAGGCGTATCTGATGGCCCAATATTTACAACCCTTGGGCGCCGGTGGACGACGCACGTTTCAACGGTTACCCGAAATCGGGCATCGATATCGTCGGGTGATTCAGGGAGGAAACGTCCTCAATTTCGATGTGGGCGTGGATTCGACGTTTGTTCATTTTGCTCGTGAAAAAGGGTTCAACGTCAGTCGATTCGATCTCATGCCGTCTCTTTCCGTGAACAGTTTGCACGTGGGGCACGTGATTGGTCTTCGTCCCCAGGTGAAATTCAGAGAAGTTCTGTATTCTCATGGACGGAAGCCTTCACAAAGTCGCGCTCGGGACCGCGGAACGTTCTGGCTCGGTTTGGAGGCAGTCTCGAACCTGTCCCGTCGATTTTCAGTGGGAGAGGGACGTCTTCGTCACACGATTAAACCCAGTCTGTTCTACGAATACGTCCCGACCTCCAAACAATCCGATCTTCCTCAGATTGACGCCGTGGATAATTTATTGAAGAAGCACTTGGTGACCTACTCCGTGAGAACGCGATTGTCGGACGAACGCAACGCCCCACGGTCTACGACTCTGCTGGATCTCGTGATGGCACAAAGTTATCATCTTGGCGACGTACCGGGCCAGGCGAATATTTTTTCCGACGTGTGGACAAGGACGACTCTTCAACTTCCCGTGGCCCAATTACCGAGGTCTCTGAGTCTCCTGCGCCTGACGTTTGACGTGTTCTACGATCCGTACGACGGCGAATTCACGCAGTTTAATTCGGACGTCGCGGTGCAGGCTCATCGGCGGGCGTACGTGCAGGTGGGGCATCGCTATACCCGAGCCGGGACCGTCCCACGCCGTGGAGATATCTGGAATCCCTTATCCTTTAATGAAGTGTTGGCGCCTCAAAAAGACAACATTACGTTTCTGACGGCGGGCGGTGCCGTGCGTCTTCCCTTGGGGTGGACCGTTGGGACAAAGGTCTATCATGACGCGGCCAAGGGGCAGACTCCTGAATGGGACGTGGTTGGGTTGTATCAAAACCCCTGCAAATGTTGGTCGTTGGGCCTGTACTATATTCGATTGGAGGAGGGCAACAATCTTCCCGAGCGCAATCAATTCAATTTCGTCCTGACCTTACGGGGCGTGGGCGCCACGGCTGGATTAGGAACCCAGGTCCTTCAGAGTATCTTAGGTCCTCTTTTACAGGGTGAGCCGGGTCTGCCGTGGGCTCCAAATTGATGAGGATGACAACGCGTCGGTCTCCCTCACGTGGGCAGGGTCGATCCTTGGGCGTTCCACGTTAGCTGCGAAGAACCTGCTCCACGGCATGCACTAATTCTGCATCGGCGTGATGATCTTCCGCAAAAATTCGGAGTTGCACGATGCGAGAAGGAAAATACTCAAACAGTTCCCGTAGCGTTTCCTTTTCAACCGACCGGGTTGCCGGATCATAGACGTAAAACTGAAATTGTCCCATGTTCAGCACGTTAAAGGGGCGCGTATCTCTGCTGGCGATATCCACGTGAAAGGTGAGACCTTTCAGCCGGCGAGGGAGTCGTTGACGAATCCGGGATTCCAGTTTGGCCGGCGTCGCGACGGGACCGCGTGGATGGTCGTCACGAAGGGTCAAGACTTTACTGTAGGCGGTTTTCCATTTCACCTGTCGTCCCAACACGCGATGCCATTCCTTCCCTAACTGCTGTTTTTTTCGATCAGACGCCCGTTCCCAAGTTCGGACCGTTTCCAGAAGAGACCAATCGGTCAGCCGAAGATAGTCGTCGAGGTGGTGCAGGGGGTTGTCGGGAAAAAGACGTTCCATGGTTTCGTGAAAAATCTCCAAGAGGTGGAGGTCAATGGCCCGGGTGGTGCGATGATAGTACACGTTGGCATAGAGATAGAGCCGAGCATTGAGAAACATTTGCAGGGCGGGCAGACCGTTTTTATGAAGCGTTAACCCTTTCGGCGTGATCAACGTGTAGTGAATGAGTCGTTGAATGTCGACGGGACCGATGGCCACCCCACACATGTAGGAGTCGCGCAGGACGTAATCAAAGTTGTCCGCCGTGAATAGTCCTCCGATGAGCGGCTGGAGCAGTTGCAGCCATCGAGGATACGGCTGGCTCCGCTTATTGGGATCCTTCAGGATCAGAAAAGCCACGTGCTCGGGATTCAGGGTTTCACCTTTCGCAAACGTTCCCGAGGGACTGCGCCGCACTCGGCGGATCATTGCGCCTAATTCGTCGCGAATAATCGTTTGTCCCATCAATTCATGGGATAACCCAAACCGGCGAAGGACGTGGTGATCAAAAAAATGACAGAAGGGTCCGTGTCCCACGTCGTGAAGCAACGCGGTGACTCTGAGCAATTCTTCGACGTAGGGGAGCGAGGGAACGCGTCGAACGGTTTTGGCGAGGGAGGGATACACGTGTTTGGCGTATCGTCCGGCGAGGTGCATGGCCCCTAGAGAATGTTGGAACCGACTGTGTTCCGCGGCCGGATAGACCCATCGCGCGCTTTGCAGTTGGTAGAGGTATCGCAGCCGTTGGACCCAGGGAGAATCGATTAAATCTTTTTCAGTCGTTTCCGTTGAGCCGGAGGAAGGCACCGTGAATTGAATGTATTGATGGATCGGATCGGCAATCAGGGACACTTCATGACGAATCGGGGTTAACATCACGCGTGGAGTCCGAACGTGGAGAAAGACTTCGTGAATATCGTAACGGACGTTGCCGTCAACGAAAATGAGTATAACTCTGCTTCTTCAGTGTTTGGGTACGACCCTGGTCGTGTCTGAGTCTGCGTCCAAATGATTTCGGTTGTATGGTTCCAATGCAGGAAATCGACACCTTGGTCTTTTGTGCCACGTCGCACACCTTCTGATGATATTTGGAAGGGGCGGTAAACAGCAGTTCATAATCATCGCCGCCTCTGAGCGCGAATTCAACTGGATCGACCCCGTTGTTTTTGGCAAACGTGCGCAAGTGAGATGAGAGGGGAAGTGCCGTGGCCCAGATTTCGGCTCCCACCCGACTCTCTTTGCAGACGTGGCAGATGTCGCCGGATAGTCCATCCGAGAGATCAATGGCGGCGTGAGCAATGCCTTGGCGTGCCAGGAGTCGTCCGACGACGATTCTCGGGGTCGGACGCAAATGGCGTTGGGCCAACCATTGTTCGTCTCTGCGTAATCTGACCCGTGGGCGCGTATTCGCACGGGTTCGCAAGACGTGGAGCCCGGCGTGGGAATCACCTAACGTCCCGGTGACGTAGATGTGATCGCCCACTTTGGCCCGGTTTCTGGTGAGTGAACGATTCGATTGAATCGTTCCCATGATGGTCAGGCTGAGAAACGCGTGATGAAGAGACGATGAAGTGTCACCGCCGATTAATTCGACCTGATAGGGGCTGCAAGCCTCCTGGAGTCCTCGATACCATGCTCGAACGTTTGTGATCGGAAGATGATCGGGTATGGCCATTGACACCAGGAGATATAACGGGTTTCCTCCCATCGCGGCAATGTCGCTGAGATTGGCCGTTGCCGCGCGAAAGCCCACGTCTCGCGGCGTTTGAAAGGCCAGGTCGAAATGCACGCCTTCGATGAAGACGTCGGTGCTGACCAGGAGTTGTTGGCCGGGTGACGGTTGGAGAATCGCCGCGTCATCTCCAATGCCCTGCACCACCTGCGGCGAGGACGTTGGCCATTGACGTCTGAGTCGTTGGATAAGGCCGAACTCTCCGACCGTCCTCAGGGAGTCGCGTCCGGAGGTTCTGCTCATTATTGAGGAAGCACGAACGGTGAGGCCGCCGCTCGTCGAGCCCGTTTCACGGGCGCCGCCGCCCGTTTTGTTCGATTCGACGGCATGCGTTTGGGTTGGGACGGTTTCGGTGTTTTGGGTTTGGTGCGGGCGCGGGATGGGACGTGAAGCGCAGCGGCGTACACTTGATCCACGGTTTCCGCAAGAATGATGTTCACGCCTTTCAGTAAATGTTTCGGAAGTTCTTCTAAATCTTTTTCGTTGTGTTTGGGGAGAATGATGGTGGTGATGGCTGCGCGCTTTGCCGCCAGTATTTTTTCTTTGAGTCCGCCAATGGGCAGGATCCGACCGCGGAGCGTAATTTCTCCGGTCATGGCCACGTCGTGGCGGGCGGGAACGTTCGCTAAACTCGATGCGATGGCGGTGGCCATGGTAATACCCGCCGACGGCCCGTCCTTGGGGATTGCCCCGGCGGGAACGTGAATGTGAATATCGGTGTTGGCGAAGGTCTCCTGCTTGATGCCAAGAGCTTGGGCTTGCGAACGAACGTAGCTCAGAGCCGCCTGGGCGGATTCTTTCATGACGTCCCCGAGATGGCCGGTTAAGGTCAGATTGCCCTTGCCCTTCATCGTGGTGGCTTCGATGTGCAACGTTTCTCCGCCGGTTTCCGTCCACGCGAGTCCGATGGTCAGTCCCACCTGATCTTTTTCTTTTTCGGTTTCTGGGAGATATTTGGGCACTCCCAGATATTTTTGCAGAGTGCGTGGGGTGATGGCATACCGTTTCGACTTGCCTTCGGCCACCCGTCTCGCCACTTTTCGCATGGTATTGGCGATTTCTCGTTCCAGGTTGCGGACCCCTGCCTCTCGCGTATAGTGGGTGACGATTCGCTGGAGGGCAGGATCGGTCATCCGAAAGTGTTTCTCCGAGATCCCGTGTTTCTCCAGTTGCCGCGGGATTAAATACCGCCGGGCAATCCCGAGCTTCTCTTCTTCCGTGTATCCCGGAATTTCAATGATCTCCATCCGGTCTCGGAGCGCGGAGAGGATGGGGTCAATGAGATTGGCGGTGGTGATGAACATCACGTGGCTGAGGTCAAACGGCACTCCCAGATAATGATCCGTGAAGGCGTGGTTCTGTTCGGGATCCAAGACTTCCAGAAGGGCAGCCGAAGGATCGCCTCGAAAATCCATCCCGACTTTATCGACTTCATCCAGCATGAACACCGGATTATTGGTGCCGGCCTGTTTGATGCCTTGGAGCATGCGTCCGGGGAGGGCGCCTACGTACGTTCGGCGATGTCCCCTGATTTCGGCTTCGTCCCGTACTCCTCCCAGACTGATGCGCACGAATTCTCGACCCAAGGCCCGTGCAATCGATTTCCCCAGGGACGTTTTTCCCACGCCCGGGGGGCCGACGAAGCACAGAATTGGCCCTTTCAGTTTCTCCTTGAGTTTCCTGACGGCTAAATACTCAAGGATGCGTTCTTTGACTTTTTCTAAATCATAGTGGTCCTCGTTGAGGACCTGCTGGGCCGACTGAATATCCAGATTGTCCGGGGAAGCCTTACTCCACGGAATCTCGACCATCCATTCCAGGTAGGTTCGGACAGTCGCGGCTTCAGCCGTGTCGGGGTGCATTTTTTCCAACCGTTTCAGTTGCTTCTCCGCCTCTTTGACAACTTTTTCCGGCATGTTGGATTCTTCAATGCGCTTTCGAAATTCTTCCACTTCCTCGGCGCGATCGTCTAATTCACCCAATTCTTTCTGGATGGCTTTCAACTGTTCACGAAGGAGATATTCCCGTTGAGTTTTATCGATTTCACCCTTGGCGTCCGCTTGGATTTTTTGTTGCATCGACAAAACGTCAATTTCTTTCGAGAGAATCTCGGTCGCGCGTTTGAGTCGGGCAACCGGGTCTTCGATTTCCAGGATCTCCTGGGTTGGCTCCACTTTCAGTCCGAGATTCGAGACGATGATGTCCGCCAGACGGCCTGGTTCATCCAGGTTTTCAATGACCACCATGACGTCCGGCATCAAGACTTTTCCTAGGCTGGCAAGTCGGTCCAATCCCTCTTTGGCGGTCCGAATCACGGCTTCGGTTTCCAGGGAAGAGGGAGGCTCTTGAGACGCCGGAAACGTGTGAACGTGAACCGAGTAAAACGGTTCGGACTGAACGTAGTCTACGATTTTGGCTTTTGTCAGACCTTGAACCAAGATTTTGATCCGTTCATCGGGGAGTTTCAGCATACGCATAATCATGCCGACCGTGCCCGTGTCGAAGATGTCGTCGGGTTTCGGAGATTCCGTATCGTGGGCTTTTTGTGCCGCTAACAACACCAATCGATTCCCGGCGAGGGCCGCCTCAATGGCTTTGATCGACATGTCTCGTCCGACAAACAGGGGCAACACCATATACGGAAACACGACGATATCTCTGACGGGAATGAGCGGCAGACGGTCAGGGATGTCAACGTCGCGTTGCGCGGGACGGCGGTCTTGATTCATCGATTTGCGATCTGACTTTTTCATGAAAATTGTTGAGGGCGGTACGGAACGACGGGCGGAAACGGCCTCTTCTCAGTCGCACGATGGTTCCTGCACGGGGCAAGAACGCGATCGTTGTTCACGTTGCCGCAACGGGTCCGTTCCGACGTATTTTTCCGACGGAACGCTTGATAGTAGGTGAACAAAAAAATACTTGTCAAGGAAGGAAAATCCATAACAGTCCAGCACTTTACAAGCAACATGCAGCTATTTATAATGGCTCCGCCTGCCTGGGGCTCCTTTAGAGGTTGATGCGTATCTGAAACAGACCTCCGAAGAAACGGCTTGTCATTGGGCTCTTATTGGGAACGGTCCCGTTTTGTTCCTGCCTCACGTGAGCATTTTTTACCTCAACCCCCAACGAGCACGAGAATGAATTTCGGTTCACGGTGGAATCGTTCTGCTCTTTCTGACTCAGGGACTCCTCGGCCGTCGAAACTCGTCCGGGTTGTCGGTGGAGTGCTCTGCTCAACGCTCCTGATCGTGAGTGGACCGTGGTCCGCGTGGAGCCAATCAGAAAATTCGGTCGTGGGGACCCTGACCGTGGAAGGAAACCACCGCATCCAATCGTCGGCGATCCTTGAAAAGATTACGCTGAAAACCGGAGATCCCATGACGCCTCAGGTGGTTCGAGAACAAATTCAAAAAATTTATGACATGGGGTTCTTCGAGGACGTGCAAGTCCGGACCGACGCGACGCCCGACGGCGTGACGGTAACCTTTGTGGTCAGGGAAAAACCGTTTGTGGTTGACATCGTGTTTGATGGCAATGAGGAGTTGTCGGATGACAAATTGAAAGAAGTGATTTCGTTGCAGAATCAAGTGTTTCTCGACCAGCAAGCGATGACGCTGAGTGCGGAGAAGATTCGGGCGGAATATGAGAAGAACGGGTACCATACCGCCAACGTGATTCCCATCGTGCAGGCGTTCGATGAGAGCCGCAATCGCGTGACCTTCTTTATTCAGGAAGGTGAACGCGCCAGGATTCAAACGATTCATTTCGAAGGCGCAACGGTCTTCAGCAAAAGTGAATTGTTCGACGTTATCGCGAATCGAGAATGGGTCCCGATCGTGTCTTTAATCACGGACGCCGGTATTTTGCACAAAGAAGAACTGGCCAATGACGTGAAACGCCTCAAGGAATTGTATTCGAATAAGGGCTACCTGGACGTGCAAGTCGGGACGCCGAGCGTTGAACTCAATGAGGATAAGGAATTCTTCACCGTCACGTTTCGCATCCTGGAAGGCCGTCCGTATACGGTGCGAACGGTTCGTTATGAAGGGAACACCGTCTTTGACGACGAAGAGTTGGAACAAAACTCCTTGATCCAACCTGATGACGTGTTTCAGCGCACGACGGTGCGCGAAGAAGTCTCCCGGGTGACCGATCTGTACGGGGAAAAAGGGTATTCCTTTGCAGAAGTGACCCCCGGGTTGAAGCCCAATTCGGAAACGCTCACGACGGACGTGACGTTTACCCTCTCGGAGGGATCGCTTATTCGCGTGCGAGAGGTTCACATCTCCGGGAATGATAAGACGCGCGACAACGTCATTCGACGTGAGTTGCGCGTGAATGAACAGGAAGTCCTGAGTTCCGTGGACATGAAGCGAAGTTTTCAACGTTTGAATAATTTGAATTTTTTTGAAACGGTCGAGATTCTTCCCAGTCACGTCGAAGAAGATAAAGTTGATCTTGCCGTCACGATCAAAGAGAAACCCACGGGTCAGTTCAGCGTCGGGGGCGGGTTCAGCACCCTCGATCAGTTTACGGCAATCGCCAACGTTTCGGAGGGCAATTTATTCGGATTAGGGTATTTAGTGCGGGTTCGTGGGCAGCTTGGTGGACGGAGAACCATCGGGGTTTTGACGTTCAGGAATCCCGCGCTGTTTGATGGTCCCATGTCCTTTCAGGCGGACGGCTTCAGCACGGAAACCAATTTTTTGACGTATACGGAACAACGAAGCGGGGGAACGCTCCAATTGGGCCGAGCTTTTTCCGAATATATCGCCGGGAGTTTGACGTTGGTGGGGGAGGCGATTACGATCAGCGGTCTGGCTGCTGACGCGCCGGCTCTCATCAGGGCCCAACTCGGTGACCAATCGACCACCGGTTTTCGGGCGAGTCTGTTCCGCGATACACGAGATTTTTTCCAGGATCCTCGTTCGGGGTCGCGAGCGGGCGTGCGCCTCGGGTTTGGTACTGAGTTTCTGGGAGGCACCAATAATTTTTATCGGTTTGCTCTGGACGGACTGCAGTACGTTCCCTTACCCATTTGGGACTTGCGGACGGCTTTCCGTAGTCGGATTGGGATGGCCCAAGGATATGGCGGGGATTCCGCGCCCTTGTCGGAACTCTTTTTTGTGGGGGGCATTAATACGGTGCGTGGCTTTCGATTCGGTCGTGCAGGCCCCGTGTCCCCCAGCGGAACCTTGGCGGGCGGGAATAAACAACTCATCTTTAACACCGAGCTTATTTTTCCCGTGCTTCCCGACGCCAAGTTGAACGGGGTCGTCTTTTTTGATTATGGGAAGGGATTTTCAGAAAACGAAAATCTGGACTTCAGCTTGCGTTCGGCGACGGGGTTGGAGGTGCGGTGGCTCTCTCCATTTGGGCCGTTACGGGCGGCGTGGGGGCTGAATTTGGATCGTCGCCCGCAAGAGCAAGGCACCGTCTTTGAATTTTCCGTTGGGAACGTCTTTTAGAAGGTGAGTGAAGATCATGCGGCGTTCAACCGTGTTCAGGATGAATCGGGTCAGGATGCTGTCGGCCGGCCTGATCTTCGTGGTCGTCGTGACGGGTTGTTCGACTTCACCGTCGGGAACGTCTGGTGAGCAACGGTCTGCTTTGTCCGGTCTCTCCATCGGGGTGGTGGATACGGAATGGTTGTTGAAAGAATCCAAGCTTGGACGCCAAGTCAGCGAGACCCTCGAGACGTTTATGCAGAATCGGCAAGCGTTGCTCGAACTTGAACAACAGGAACTTCGTCGCCTGGAAAATCAATTGTTGCGTCAGGGCAGCGTCTTAAGTCCGTCCGCCAGGCAGCAAAAAGAAGAAGATTTTCGACGGCGCATGGTCGCGTATCAACAAAAAGCCGGAGACATGAACCGAGAGGTGCAGGCAAAACGGGTTGAGTCGCTGGACGAATTTCGTGATCGAGTGGACGTGATCGTGAAACGCATTGCTCTCGATCAAGGGATGGCACTCGTGATAGAAAAGGGACAGAAAACCTCCACCCGGTATTACGAACCGAGCCTGGATCTTTCTCCCGCGGTCAAGGAAGCCTTGGATCGAGAGACGTCAACGGCAGGTCAATCATAAGCCTCATGGATCACGTGAGGGGCGCCGCGCGTCGGGACGCGTCGCATTGGAGGAACGGATGGCTGATGATCACCCCGTCATAGAGAATAGTGAAATCCAGTCCATCTTACCGCATCGGTACCCTTTTTTGCTGGTTGATCGCGTCGTGGAGCTTGTTCTTGATCAACGTGCGGTGGGGCTGAAAAACATCACGGCCAACGAGCCCTGCTTTCAAGGCCATTTTCCTGGTCGGCCGATCTTTCCGGGTGTCTTGATCCTGGAAGCCCTTGCGCAATTAGGCGGAATCTTAGCCCTTCGGTCCTCGAAGGTCGAGAAAACGCCGATCGTGTATCTCACGGGGATTGATAAAGCAAAGTTTCGCAAACCCGTCGTTCCCGGGGATCAAGTCCGGCTGGAAGTCCAAGTGATAAAACGACGGCCACCCCATTGGAAGATGCAAGGGAGGGCTTTTGTCGGGCCGGATCTTGTCTGTCAGGCTGAATCGAGCGCCATGGTGTCGTCGGAGGGAGCACCGGCCGCGCAGGTGGATTAGCCGGACGACGCGCGCGTCGGTTTGGCGAACGTCTGAAATGTCCATTCATCCAACGGCTATCGTGCATCCCAACGCCTCGCTTGACGAGGACGTGGTCGTCGGTCCTCATTGCGTGATTGGTGAGGACGTAACAATCGGTCGGGGAACCGAATTGCGTTCGCACGTGTCCATAGAAGGAATCACGGAAATCGGGCAACGGTGCAAAATTTTTCCCTACGTGTCTCTGGGTGGGCCACCTCAACACTTGCAGTACCATGATGAACCGACTCGGCTGAGTATCGGCGACGACAACATCATCCGCGAGTGCGTCACGATTCATCGTGGGACGTCGTTCGGCGGAGGGATCACGACCGTTGGTCGGCAGAATTTTCTCATGGCCTGCGTCCACGTTGCGCATGATTGTCACGTCGGGGATCACGTGGTCATGGCCAATGGGGCAACGCTGGCCGGTCACATCTCGGTTGGGAATTATGCCGTCATCGGGGGACTGGTGGGCATTCATCAATATGCGCGAGTCGGCGATTACGCGATGGTCGGCGGGTGCTCGGCCGTGGCCCGGGACGTGCCTCCGTTCATGCGGGCCGTTGGGAATCGAGCCAATCTCTACGGGGTCAATGCCATTGGCCTTCGTCGAGGAGGGTTTTCGGCTCAGCGCATTCGAATTTTGAAACAGGCTTATCTCGTACTCTTCCGAAAAAAACAGCGCATGGCCGACGCGATTAAACTGGCGCGTCACCAATTTCAGAATAGCCCGGACGTCTTGGTTCTGCTCACGTTTTTGGAAAGCTCGACTCGCGGCACGTGTCGTGCCGCGAAAAAAGATAAAGACGATCCCGAAGAATTGTAGGGAGCGACACAACCGATGTCTGACGTCCTCTCATCTTCGTCGCCGCGCCCGACTCCCGGCGACTGGATCGGTCTCATTGCAGGAAATGGACGATTCCCCGTCATCTTTGCCGAGAATGCCAGAAAGCTTGGGTTGCGCGTCTCGGCCGTTGCGCATCAGGGAGAGACGGTCCCTGAGTTGGAGCAGGTCGTTGATCGAATCCACTGGGTTCGCATCGGGCAGTTCGGCAAGGTCATTCGCGCGCTGAAGGGAGACGGAGTCCGGCAAGTCGTCATGCTGGGCGGGATGAAAAAAACGCATCTCTTTTCGAGCGTTCGTCCTGACCTGTGGGCCGTTGCGTTCTTCACGAAATTGAAGTCCTGGAAGGATGACGCCATTCTCAGAGCCATTGCCGCGTGGCTGGAAGAAGAAGGCATTGCCGTTCGAGAATCGACTTTTGGATTGGCCGATCTTCTGGTTCCTGAAGGGGAGTTGACTCGACGGTTGTCCAAGGCGGAACGGGAGGACGTGTCCTACGGATGGAACGTGGCTCAAGAGATTGGTCGAATGGACGTTGGCCAATGCGTTGTCGTCAAGGATCGCGTGATCGTCGCGGTTGAAGCCGTTGAAGGCACGGATGAAGCGATTCGACGTGGGGGCCGATTGGCTCGGAACGGCGCGGTCGTCGTGAAACGCTGCAAACCTCAACAGGATTTACGATTTGATTTACCCGCGGTTGGTCCGCAAACCATTCACGTGATGAATGATGCCAAGGCCTTGGTGTTGGCCGTCGAGGCCGACAAGACCATCATGCTCGATCGGGAGGAGATGCTGGAGAACGCCCGTCAGTCCGGTATCGCGATTCTTGGTCTACCCGCGTGACGCGTGCGTGGCCGTCGCTCCGATGCACCGTGTTCCGCCGGTGCGTCACGTTCCTTCCAGAACGTCGGACGACGCTGAATCTGAGGAAGACAAACGATGAAACCGCTGAACGTCGGGGTGATAGGCGTCGGATACCTTGGGCAACATCACGCGAGAATTTACGCCCAGTTGCCGCAGACCCATTTAGTGGGCGTGGTGGATCGTGACGAGAACCGCGCCGCAGAAATCGCCCATCGTTTTGGCGTGTCGACGTTTTCGGATTATCAGGAGTTACTCGGTCAAGTCGACGCCGTCAGCGTCGCAGTGCCCACGTTGCAACATTATGAGATCGTTCAACTCTGCCTTCACGCCGGGGTTCACGTCCTGGTTGAAAAGCCCATTGCGTCCATGGTGAAGGAAGGGCGGCAGATGGTCCAGAACGCCCGCCGCCGGGGATTGATTTTGCACGTGGGGCACGTGGAACGATTTAATCCGGTGAGAGACAGGATCCACCATGTGATTCAGAATCCCAGGTTTATCGAATGTCATCGTTTGGCACCCTTTCAATCGCGGGGAACCGACGTCGACGTGGTGTTGGATTTGATGATTCACGACGTCGATCTGGTGTTGTCTTTTGAGTTGGGACGGGTGAAAACCGTGGAGGCCATCGGCGTCAGCGTTCTGTCCTCGCAGGTCGATTTTGCCAATGCGAGGGTCGCATTTTCCGAAGGGTGCGTCGTCAATCTTACCGCAAGCCGAGTGTCGACCGGCCGGTTGCGAAAAATGCGTCTGTTCCAGGAGAATTTGTATCTCTCCGTTGATTATCAATCTCGCCAAGGCATCGTGTATCGACAAACGGGGATTCCCACTGATGAATTGTCCGTGATTGAGGAATCCATTCAGGGCGGCGATGAAGAACCCCTCAGACGGGAGATGGAAGCCTTCGTGGAATCCATTCAACGCGGCGTCTCCCGCGGCGTCTCCGGTGAAGAGGGCGTGGCGGCCCTGGAGTTGGCCCATGCGATTACTGATTCCATCCGTGGAGCGACTCATCCGCTGGCCGGGGCGTCGAACGTCGGCGTCCCCGTTGCGTAGAATCGTGCCGGAGCCATGGCTGGCCTTTCAATCATGATTGTGACCGGCGAGGCTTCAGGAGATCTCCATGGCGCACACTTGGCAAAAGCGTTGAAACAACTTCGGCCCGACGTGCGACTGATTGGCGTGGGCGGCCAACACATGCACGCCGCCGGAGTCGAGTTGATCCAGGGGTTACATCGAGTGGACGCCATGGGCGTGCCTGGGCCGGTGACGATTGGGAAGGGGATTGCCAACGTGTTGACCCTGAAGCGGATTTTCAGACGGGAATCCCTGGATGGAGTCGTTTTTGTCGATAATCCGTCCATGAATCTCCGGTTGGCCAGAATCGCGGCAAAGTTCGGGCACAAGGTGATCTATTATATTGCGCCGCAAATTTGGGCGTGGGGCCGACGCCGGATCAACGTGATCAAGCGGGTCGTCCGGCGGATGATCGTGATTTTACCGTTTGAGGAATCCGTGTACCGTGCCGCCAACGTTCCCTGTAGTTTTGTGGGGCATCCCTTACTCGACAGTCTGGCGCCGCGCTATGACAAGGCTCGACTGCGACAACAATGGGGGCTTCCCGTTGAAGGGTTGATTCTTGGCGTCCTCCCGGGGAGCCGTCGCGCAGAGATTCGATCCCTGTTGCCGGTCATGATGGAGGCGGCGTTGCGCATTCGAGAGGATTTCCCTGCCATTCACTGCGTGATCGGACAAGCGCCCACCGTGCCGGCGGAATGGATTGACGAAGGCGTTGATCGAAAGCAGTATCCCGTGACCGTGGTTCCGAATTGCCCGAATGAAGTCATGGCCACGGCCGACTTGTTGTTGGTGGCCTCGGGGACGGCCACCTTGCAGGCGGCCTTGATCGGTACGCCGATGATCCTCACGTATCGCGTTTCCTGGATCACGTATCTCGTGACCAAAATGCTCATGACGGTTGACCACGTCGGTTTAGTCAATCTGGTGGCCGGCCGTGGGATTGTCCCGGAATTATTACAATCGGAAGCGACCGCGGAACGACTGAGCCAGGAGGCGCTTCGGCTTCTGAAGGACCGAACGCGGTATGAGCAGATGCAAGGCGCCTTCGAAAGCATCCGTGCACAACTGGGCACGCCGGGGGCGTCTCGAAGAGCCGCAGAGGTGGTGTTGGCGGAATGTCAAGCGTGACCGTTTTTCTCAGAATTCTGTCGTATCTTCGTGCGTATCGGTTTCGAGTGATCACGGCCTGTCTGTGTGCGGTGGGCGTCGCGGGAATGTCCGGAGTCTACGCCTGGCTCGTTCAGCCCGTCTTAGATGGAATTTTCATTGCGAAGGATCAAGTGTTGCTCATGGTGTTGCCCCTGGTGATCGTGGGTGCGGCCACGTTCAAGGGGTCCTTCGCGTATGGACAGGCGTATTTAATGAGTTACGTGGGCAATCGAATCGTTGCGGACATTCGTCAGCAATTGTTCAGCCACTTTCTTCGTCTCTCGTTGACGTTTCATCACAGACATTCCGGTGGTCGTTTAGCTTCACGAGTCATCAACGACGTCAACGAAATGGTCAATGCCGTTCCCAACGTGATTAAGGATTTGATTCAGCAAGGACTGACCTTTCTTGCGTTAAGCAGCGTGGCGTTTTATCAGAATTGGAAAATGGCCACGGTGTTGTTTCTGATGATGCCGGTTTCAGGCTATGCCATCGTCACCATCGGCAGGCGATTACGCAAATTGGCCACCAGGCGGCAAGAGTCCATGGGAGACATGGGTGCCACGTTGAAGGAAGCGTTTGCCGGCATTCGAATCGTGAAAGCCTACGGAGGAGAAATCGTTGAACAACGGCGTTTTGCCGAGGGAAACAGGTCTTTTTTGCGGGCGAATATGAAGTCGGAACAATTGATGGCGGTCACGTCGCCCCTTCTAGAGATGATCGGGATAGGAGGCATTGCCCTGATTATCTGGTACGGTGGGTCTTTAGTCATCAACGATCAGATGCAACCCGGCGAATTTTTTTCCTTTTTAACGGCGATGGTGATGGCCTATGGACCGGTGAGAAGAGTTGCCGCGACGAATGCGGCGCTGCAACGAGCACTGGCCGCCGCGAATCGAGTGTTTGAAATGATGGATAAGGAGCATGAATTCGTCCATGATCGTGGTCGGATGGCGTTGCCGAATTTCTCGCGTTCCCTTGAGTTTCGAAACGTGAGTTTTTGTTACGAAGGTGCCGACGCACCGGCGATTGAAGACGTGAACCTCACCATCCACCGTGGAGAAGTCATTGCGTTGGTCGGGAGGAGCGGGAGCGGCAAATCCACCCTGATGAGTCTCGTCCCGCGATTTTATGACCCATCGAACGGTCAAGTGCTCATTGATGGTCGAGACATTAAAGAGGCGACGTTACCGTCGCTGCGGGCGCAGATTGCCATTGTCTCTCAAGATACCGTGTTGTTTGATGAAACCATTCGGGCCAACGTCGGGTACGGTCGTCCGGAAGCCAGTGAAGCGGAAATTCTGCAAGCGGCACGGGCCGCGCACGCATGGGAATTTATTGAGGAATTGCCTGACAAGTTGGACGCGTTGATTGGAGAAAACGGGGTGAAACTGTCGGGCGGACAACGCCAACGGTTAGCCATTGCTCGAGCGATCCTGCGGAATCCGCCGCTGCTGATTCTTGATGAAGCCACGTCCGCGCTGGATACCGAATCGGAACGAAACGTTCAGGGGGCGTTGACCGAATTGATGAAAAATCGGACGACGTTGGTCATTGCCCACCGTCTGTCCACGGTTCAGCACGCTGATCGGATCGTGGTCCTTGACGAAGGACGGATGATAGCGGTCGGGCGACATCATGAGTTGTTGTCTCAAAGCGCGGTGTACCGGCGTCTGTATCAGACTCAATTCCACGACGCTCCGGTTGAATCCATGGTCACGACGTAACGTCGATCGCGTTCCATGATGAATTGGCTAAGATTGAACCCGTTGCCGTTTTGTGGTGCCGCGGCAATTCGCATGCTCGGCCGGTCGATGTCGTGGAGCGTGTACGGAGCCGAGCAAGTCGATCTGCTCTATCGGGAAGGGCGCACGATGATCATCGCGTTCTGGCACGGACAACAATTGATGATGCCGTTAGCCTACCGTGGCCGTCGGGCGCGGATTCTGATCAGTCGGCATCGGGACGGAGAACTCATTTATCAAGTCGTCAAGCGGTTCGGGTTTGAAGCGATCCGTGGATCGACCACGAGGGGCGGGGAAGGGGCCTTGCGTCAACTCATTCGTTCAGGTCGGCAGGGCGTTGATCTGGTCGTCACGCCTGATGGTCCCAAGGGTCCCAGGCACGTTGTCCAACCGGGCGTCGTGGCCCTTGCCAGAGCCACCGGCCAGCCCATCGTCCCTCTGATTGCGGCGTATTCAAAAAAAAAGTCTTTTTCAGTTGGGACCGGTTTATGGTCCCGTATCCATTTTCACGTGGGACGTTTACGTGGGGAACGCCGATCTGGGTTGATCGAGACGCCGATGCCGATGCCATGGAAAGGACGCGGCAGGAACTTGAAGCCACGTTATCCACGCTCTCGTCTGAAGCTGAGGCGATGGTTCACCGGCCCGAGTGACGGGCACACGTTGCTCCGACCGATGCCGGACGCAACACTTCCTCGCTTCTCTTGTTGAGAACACAAGGCGTGATCGTTCCTCTCTCTCATTTCATGAAGACGCCGGCCGAGATGTGGTACCGTCTCTATAACCTCCTCCTTGTTCTCTGTTTTCCCATCGTTCTTCTCACCTTACTGCTTAAAAAGCGATGTCGAGCCGGCCTGTGGCAAAGGATGGGATGGGTGCCGCCGCCCGGTTGCGCCCCTCACGAGACCGCGTTATGGGTTCATGCCGTATCGTTGGGTGAAGTGTTGACAATCGTTCCCTTTCTCACCGCGCTGCACCGTCGGCATCCACGAGTCAGGATTATCGTCTCGACCGTGACGGAAACCGGACGAGAAGCCGTGGAGCAACGCTTAGCCGGCGTCGCCACCCATTGCTTTTTTCCCCTGGATTACCCGTGGATCGTCCGCCGATTTCTTCAGTCCATGAACCCGGTGGGGTTTGTCGTGGTCGAGACCGAGTTATGGCCGAACGTGTTGCGTGCCGTTTCTCAGCGGGGCATTCCTGCCATTATCGTGAATGGCCGATTATCCTCTCGGTCCTTCTCCAGATTTCAATGGATTCGGCCTTTCATGCGTCACGTCCTCTCAACCGTGTCGTTGGGGCTTCTGCAATCTTCCCGAGACCGACGTCGTTTCGTTGAGTTAGGGGCTTCTCCTGATCGGATGCACGGCACGGGCAACATGAAATGCGATCACGTCATGAATGGAGTCTCTGAACCGTCCGTGACACGGTCGGCACTGGGGATTTCGGAGGACGAGATGCTCATTGTCGCGGGCAGTACGCATCATCCCGAAGAAGCCGTGCTCTTGCAAAGTTATCGCACGATGGCACGTTCCCTGCCCAAGGTCATTCTGTTGCTGGCCCCACGGCACGTTGAGCGCAGTGACGTCCTGACTCAAACCATTCAGCAGTTCGGGTTTCCGGTCGTGAGACGGAGCCGGTTGCTGAAGAACGCGTCGCCCGTGGAGACCTCCGTCGGACCTCGCGTCATTCTTCTCGATACCCGAGGAGAACTGGCGCAGGCCTACGGATTAGCCGTGCTGGCATTTGTCGGTGGGACGTTGGCTCCCATTGGAGGACATAATCTTTTGGAGCCGGCGGCGTGGGGAAAGCCAGTGTCTTTTGGTCCGTATACCGACCACTGTCAAGAGATCGCGGAATTGTTGATTGAGACCGGAGGCGGAGTTCGGGTCCGGAACGAAGAGGAAGTGACGGGAACGTTTATGAAAGGGATTCAGGATCGGGATTGGGTGTCTCATGCAGGACGGAAGGCTCGGAAGGTTGTTGATGACAATCGGGGCGTCGTCGAGAAAAATTTGAACATGATGGAGGCAATCATCAATTTTCGCCCACGTCCTCGTCGCCCGGAGAGAGAATAAAAGTGATGGGCTGGACGCGCTTATCCGTTCCTTTCCCTCAAAGGAGAAGCCGGAAGAATCTTGAACCAATGCGAAACGGATGGAAGTCTTTCGTCACGGCCCCATACAAGTTCGCGACGCGTTCTCGCACGTGGCTGTATGACCATGGGTGGTTGAAGACACGTCGATTGCCGTGCCCGGTCGTCAGCGTGGGCAATCTTACGGTTGGCGGAACGGGCAAAACTCCCGTGACCATGTGGGTGGCTCAGAGGCTGCTGGAACGGGGAAGAACGGTTGGGATTCTCAGTCGCGGATATCGTCGAAAAAGCCGGAAAGAATTTTTGCTGGTTTCGAATGGACGGTCGATCCTTGCGGGGCACCGTGAGGCGGGCGATGAGCCCTATTTCATGGCGTGTCGATGTCCCGGGGTCATCGTGGCGGTCGGTGCCGATCGATATCAACTGGGCCGTTGGATGTTGAGGCAGATGCCCATTGACTGCTTCGTTCTGGATGATGGATTCCAACATCTGGGTCTCCATCGCGACGTGAATTTGTTGTTGATTGACGGGTCCGACGTCAACGGAATGGAAGAACTGCTTCCAATGGGGAGGCTTCGTGAACCTCTTGATGCCGCCCAAAGAGCTTCAGAGATCATCATCACCCGGGTTGAACGGGAATCAGGGGCGTCCCGCGTCATGGAACCGATAGAGACGGTTCTGGGTACCGCGATCCATCCCATTACCACGAGATTTACGGTACAGGGGTTGCATGGAATATCGGCGTCCACGCATCAACCGCTTTCGGAGATTCAGGGAAAGAACGTGCTCATCTTCAGCGGCGTCGGAAATCCGAAGCAGTTTCGACGGACCGTAGACGCGCTGAACGTCCGGGTGGTGAGTGAACTGGTTTTTCAGGATCATGACCCGTATGCTCCTTCGACGGTTGCAAAGATTTATCGACACGTTGAACGGTTTCAGCCGGATCTGGTTCTTACGACGGAAAAGGATTTGGTGAAGTGCCAATCGAATTGGTCGATTCCCACTCCCGTGTTTGCCGTCCGTCTCACGTTGGAATTCGTCAAGGGCCGGAGTCGATTGGAAGCCGCGTTAGAGGCGGTGTCGCGGGAATAGCGTTCCACAGCCATGGCCGTCAATTTTTCCACGATCCGACCGGAAGCGATCAAGAAGATTCTGGTTCGGGGCCCGAATTGGATCGGGGACGCCGTGACGTGTATCCCGGCGTTGACCGCGCTGGCTCGCGCGTTTCCGGACTCGGAAATTTTCCTGTTGGTTCGTCCATCCATCGGCGAGTTATTTGTCGGGCATCCCGGCGTGCATCACGTTGTGAGTTATGACCATCAAGGCATTCACGCGGGATGGCTGGGCAAACGCAGGTTGGCCGCAAGTCTTCGACGGGAACGCTATGATCTGGCGTTGTTGTTTCAGAATGCGTTTGAGGCCGCCTTCTTGGGGGTGCTTGCCGGCATTCCTCTGCGATACGGATATGCCACGGATGGCCGACGGTTGTTGCTCACGCATCCCGTCGATCTTCCGAATTCCCGACGGACGTTACACCAGGTTGACTATTACGTGGAGATGCTGCGCCCCATTGTACGGGAGACGTCGACGATGAAGCCGACGCTCTACGTGTCGTCGGAAGAGCAGGACGCGGCGGATCGTTTATTGCAGCAAAGCGGCATCCGGCAATCAGAAATTCTCATCGGCGTGAACCCGGGGTCCGTGTATGGCCGGGCGAAGCGCTGGTTATCCGAACGGTTTGCGGCGGTGGCCGATCGGTTAGTCGTTGAACTCGGTCAACTCGCTCCACGTCCCGTTCGATGTCTGATCGTCGGCGGTCCGGGGGAAGAGGCATTGGGTGACGCCGTTGCTCAACAAATGGTTTCCAATCCGCTCGTGCTTTCGGGAAAGACGTCGGTGAGAGAATTAAAGGCCATTATGAAACGGTGCCGGCTGTTTGTGACGAACGATACCGGTCCGATGCACATGGCCGATGCCTTGGGCGTGCCGCTTGTGGCGATCTTCGGTCCCACTGATCCCGTTGCCACGGCACCGTATCATGCCCGGCACGCGGTCGTCAGAAACCCCGTGAGGTGCTCACCCTGTTGGCTTCGAGACTGTCCGATTGATCACCGTTGCATGACGTCCATCTCTACGGACCAAGTATTTCAGGCTGCGAGAGAGATCGTGGACAATGAGCGTCCTGATGGGCGGGCGGCTTCAGAACGTGAATGAATCTTCGCCGATGACCGTAAAACGGGCGACCGTCTTTGTGGATCGCGACGGGACGTTGAATCCCGACCCCGGATACATCGCGTCTCCTGAGGAATTTGAATGCTTCCCGACCGTCCCCGAGGCGATCCTGCAATTAAATCGTGCGGGTCTCACCGTCATTATGGTGACGAACCAATCAGGAATTGCCCGTGGATATTTTTCGCTTCAGAACCTGGAGGATATCCATCGGAAATTGCAGGACGATCTTGCCAAATCCCGTGCGTGGTTGGATGACGTGCTGTTTTGTCCGCACCATCCTGATGATGGATGTCGGTGTCGGAAACCGAATCCTGGAATGATTGAACGCGCCGTGGCTCGTCATCCGATAGATGTCGCGGCAAGTTACGTGGTGGGCGATCAGTCCCGCGATATCGAGATGGCTCACGGCGTAGGGGCCAAGGGCATTCTGGTCATGACCGGCCGCGATAGTCAGGAGGCACTAGCCGTCTGTCGGGAGAAACGGTTGCCGGTCGATTTCGTGGCGCCGTGCTTTTCCGACGCCGTCTCATGGATCCTTCGGCGGTAGGCATGGTCTCCATCCACGCACGATGACCGTTCAACCGAAAAATCTCTTGATTATCAAACCCAGCTCATTGGGAGACATTATCCATGCCCTCCCTGCCGTGAGTGCATTACGGAGAACGTTTCCTCATGCCAGAATTTCCTGGCTGGTCAAATCGGAATGGGCGGAAATATTGGAAGGGCATCCGGACCTCTCTGAAGTCATCTCCGTGGATTTTCGCGTTCGTTCCTGGTGGGAGATCATCTCACGCGTTCGTGCTCGGGCGTTTGATTGCGTCGTTGATCTGCAAGGGTTGCTCCGGTCCGGGCTGATTGCGGCACTGTCGGGAGCCTCACTTCGCGTGGGATTTGCCCGAGGACGGGAGGGCAGCCCCTGGTGTTACACCCACCGGGTGCCGTTGCCGGGTGCTGACGACGCCCCTTGGCGGCTCCTCGATATTCACGCGGTTGACCGAAATCTCGAAGTGGCAAAATTTTTTGGTGCGCTCACGGATCCGCCTCAGTTCTGGTTGCCGAGATGGGATGAAGATCGAGCCGTGATCAAGCAGTTGTTTGCAGAAGCCGGAGTGGAACCGCACGATCGGCTCATTGCGATGGTACCGGTTTCCAGACGAACCGTGAAAAACTGGCCCGTCGAACGGTTCGTTGCCGTGGCCGCGTCTTTGGTTGAACAACGAAATAGGAAAATTGTGCTCCTCGGATCACCACGTGACCATCCAATCGGCCGACGTTTTTCCAATGCTCTGGGAACGGCGCTAATCAATCTGATCGGAAAAACGCGGATTCGCCAATTAAGCCTCGTCTTTGATAACGTTCGGCTGTGTCTCGCCAATGATTCAGGCCCGATTCACGTGGCTGCGGCGTGTCGTGTGCCGGTGATTGCGTGTTTTGGTCCCACGAATCCCAAAGCGACCGGTCCGTATGGGACCGGCCACGTGAGCATGGTGAGCCGGACAACGGCGTGTCGTCCGTGTGGGTTACGGACGTGCCGCAATCCTCATCATCTGGAATGCCTGGAATCGATCTCGGTTGAAGACGTTGTCCGCCAGGCCGAAAGAATGTTAGCGACATCCTGAAGCTGCAAGACGTTCCGCGTTGGATTCTTCATTTCATGGCACCTAAAGTATCGGCGGTCGTCATTGCTTATAACGATGAACCCAATATAAGGCCGTGTCTGGAAAGCCTGAAATGGGCCGATGAGCTGATTGTGGTGGATTCGCACAGCACGGACGCCACGGAAACCATCAGCCGTGAATACACCGATAAGGTGTTCCAGCATGAATTTTCCGGATTCGGGAAACTTCGTAATGAGGCCGTGGCTCATGCCACGCACGGCTGGATATTCAGTCTGGATACGGATGAACGAGCGACGGAGGAATTACAGCGGGAAATCCGGGTACAACTGGAACGGGGTCCCGACGCGCAGGCCTTTTTCGTGCCGCGACGGAACTACTTTTTAGGCCGGTGGATCAAACGAAGTGGATGGTATCCGGACTACCGGCAGCCTCAATTTTTTCACAAAGACCACATGCGGTATCAGGAAGATTTAGTGCACGAATCGTTTCAACTGGATGGCCGACTTGGCTATTTGCACTCGCACGTTGAGCAATACCCGTTTCGTGACGTGGATCAGTATCTGATGAAGATGGATCGGTATTCCACGCTCATGGCGGAAGAAATGGTCAAACGAGGCCGGCGGTTTCACGCTCATCAACTGCTCTCTCATCCGCTGTTTACGTTTCTCAAGATGTACGTGCTGAGAAGGGGGATTCTGGACGGCAAGCCCGGCCTGATTCTGGCCGGGCTCTATGCCTACTATACTTTCGTGAAGTACGCCAAGCTCTGGGAGATTCACAGGAATGGGTAGACGGTATCTCGTAAACGGATGACGCCAGCCCATGCCTCATTCACGTTCCCTCTTTGTCATTCCCCTTTTTGTCATTCTGAGCAAAGCGAAGAATCCAGGGCAGCCGATGGTGCAGGACAGAGGGCTGAGATAGTCCCGTTGAGGGAACGGTGCAGAAATTACGAATTCTTCATACGGAATCTTCCAAAGTATTGGGCGGTCAGGAGTTCCGAACGTTACACGAGTGTCTGGGCATGAAGGCGCGCGGTCATCAAGTGTATCTGGCCGTTCAGCCTGCGAGTCCCTTATTTCATAAAGCTCAAAATTCCGGGCTGTGCGTCATCCCCGTCCGGATGACGACCGTGCGATGGGCGTGGTTGATCGTCACGTTCCTGAAATTGATGAAGCGATTTGACGTTCAAATTGTGAATACGCATGGGTCAATTGATAGTTGGACGTGCGGCATTGCCGCGCGATTAGCCGCAACGAAACCCGTACTCATTCGGACGCGTCATAAATCGACCGCGGTTTCTCCCACCCTTCGACATGCGACGTTGTATCGATACTTGCCGCACGCGGTGGTGACGACCGGTGAACGCATTCGTCAGGACCTGATGAAGAAGAACGGGCTGCGTGAAGATCGGGTTATTTCAATCCCCACGGGCGTGGACGTGACGGTGTTTTCTCCACGCGAACCCGATTTCTCGTTAAAAAACACGTTGGGCATTCCCCGTGATCATCTCGTCGTGGGGACCGTGGCGTTTTTGCGAAAGTATAAAGGGCTTGGTGATCTACTCGCCGCCGTACAAATTGTCTTAGCCCGCCGGGACAACGTACACGTGGTCATTGTCGGCGATGGTCCGGAGAAATCGTCTTTGCTGGAGTTGGCCCGACAATTCGACGTTGAAAGCCGAGTGCGGTTTCTTGGGTTTCGTGAAGACGTACAGAATCTTCTGTCGTTGGTTCACGTCTTTGTCCTGAGTTCGATTGAGGCTGAAGGCGTGCCCCAGGCGCTTACGCAGGCGCTCGCCATGGCCCGTGCGGTGATTGCGACGAACGTCGGTGGTATTCCTGAAGTCATCACGCACGAGGAGACCGGATTGCTCGTCTCTCCGGCACGGCCCGAAGCGTTGGCGGAGAAGATTGAACAATTACTGGATCACGTTGCGTTGCGGGAGAAACTTGGCTGGGCCGGTCGGCGTCTGGTCGTTCAAAAATACAGCTTCGAAGAAACGTTGAATCAAACCGAACGGCTTTATGAAAATTTACGAGACCGATACGGTTGACGGGCAATCACCACAACAAGGCACGTCACCTGACGGCAATGCCGCCATGGAGTTTGATCGCTGTCTTTCAAAATATGGAACCATAGGAGGTGTGATGGCGATTTCAATACCCTTGGAACATCTGTCCATCGAAGAAAAAATTTGGGCCCGCCCAAGCCGGACCGGGTCTCCAAAGAAGTCTTTGACTTTCCCGACTATCACGTCATGAAGAAATTTTCCGGTTCGCATCCCGCGGTGATGGGCCAACGGGTCTCGTGTTACCCCGTGCTCAAGGAGAGACGCGAACGCTGGTTGCAGCCGGCGTTTTATCGAGCCGTCCTGAAGCAAGGGTTTCGAGGGTAGGCTGAGGAACGTGAGGTCAGGACGTTTGAAACCGTTATCCACGTGGTGGAGAAGAGGCTTCCGTGAATAAGTGCGCGTCCCACGTTACGGCGGTCATTCTCACGAAGAATGAAGAATCGAACGTGACGGATTGTCTCAAATCGGTCGAGTGGGTCTCGGAGATCATCGTCGTGGACTCGGAAAGCACGGATCGAACCGTGGAGTTGGCTCAACGTTTGACGAGTCAGGTGTACGTGGTGCCGTGGCGAGGGTTCGGTCCTCAAAAGAATTTCGGCATTGAGCACGCGAACGGTCCATGGATTCTCATCGTTGACGCGGATGAGCGCGTCACGGTCGGCTTGCGGAATGAAATTCAGGAGATGTTACAAAACGGCCCAGCGTCGCACGTTGCAGGGTATCGCATTGCGCGCCGAAATTTTTTCTACGGACGATGGATGCAGCATGGAGGGATGTTTCCAGACCGTCAGTTGCGCTTCTTTCGGAAGGACGCGGGCCGATATGACGACACGCTACTTCATGAACGACTCCTGCTCAAGGGAGAGGTTAAGAACCTCCAAGGGTTTCTTGACCATCATTCCGTACCCACGATGGCGCATCACGTTCGGAAGATGATCCACTATACGTCGTTGGCCGCCCGGGAAAAATTAAAAACACTTCGTCGGGTTACGTTCACGCATCTCTTTGGGCATCACCTTTGGATCATCTTCAAGGTCTTCATCCTTCGACGGGGGTGGAAGGATGGGCTGCATGGATTGATCGCTGCGATGTTTTCGGGTTTTCACACCTTTGTGAAGTACGCGAAGGCGTATTCGATTCTGGAAACGTCACCATCCGAAGGCAATGGGGAGCGCGTTGCGGATCGGACGTGACGCTTCGCCGGGTATCAATCACACACGCGTCGTCGAGAAAGAAGGCACATAGGAGCGCAGATAGCGAAGCCACGTTCTTCGGGAAAAGGGAAACGATCTGAGGGATTCACGAAACAACGAGCGGGCGGTCTTCCTTTGATTCTGGGAAAGATGATATTTGCCCATGTCGCTATAGAGCATGCTCCACTCGTATTGCAAGGCTTTTCGTAAGTACGGGGCCTGCTGGCAGATGGGCGCGTGTTTTTCCAAAAAATATTTTCTGCTGGCAAAGGCTAATTCTGACTTGGTATTCGCGCACACACTCCGTTCCCCGTACCGTCTCAAAGAATAGAACGGTTTCGGGATATGTGCGACACGATAGTGTTGGATCAACCTGATAACGAAATCGCGATCTTCCCAAATTCTTATATTTTCGTCGAATCCCTTTACGGTTTCGAATGCCTCCTTTCTTAAGAGCGACCCTTGGATGGGGATATTATGCCCGTCGCTTAAAGGCGAAGATATAGAATTGTATTGTAGATTCGTCTCCCTGCTTTTTAGATAGCGCACGATGTCTTTATTCGCATTGATGCAATAACCATCCACGTATAGAGCGGCAATCTCCTGCCCCATTGTTTGCAGAAGCTGCGAGGTTTCTTCTAAAAACGTTGGTGCCCACAGGTCATCCTGATCCAGGAAGGCCAGAAATTCGCCGTTGGCGCGTTTGGCCCCATCGTTTCTGGCCGAGGATGGGCCTCCGTTGGTTTCTCTTTGAGAATAGATGACGGGTCGATGGGGCCGTCCCTCCGGGTAGGCCGCCATGATCTGAGGCATCATGCCTTGGACATACTCCAGGGTTCCATCCGTGGAGGCATCGTCCACAAGAATGAGTTCGAAATCCTGAAACGTTTGAGCCGCCACACTTGCCAATGCCTGATCCACAAAGCGTGCCCGGCCGTTGCAGGTAGGAATGATAACGCTGATGAGCGGCATAGGTGGAGAGAGATTCAGGATAGGATTTTATGAAAACAGACTTGGTTCGAACATGGCTGCAAGTGGTGGGGTCTCGTTCAGTTCACCGTGTCGACCAGCGCCGCGTCGACGATTCTGTGATCTTGCGTCAGCAACGTCGCGCCAAGCACGCGAGCGGTTGCTACAAGAATCCGGTCCGCTGGGTCACGGTGAAAGGAATTGGGCAATGACGCCAGTTCCGTCGCGATCATTGGAGAGATACCTTGTCGCTGTCCCAGTGCTCTTCTGGAATCGCCGGCCCAATGATGTCGTCGACTACAGTAACGGAGCCCTTCAACTCCATCTGGGGATATTCAGCCATGGTTGGACGTGTGGGCGAGAGTTCCGCGACAGGCCGGCCACGCTTCAGGATGACGACTCGCTGACCCGTCGCCTGCACGCGATTAAGGATAGCCAGACAGCGCGCCTTAAAGTCAGATGCCTCAATCGTTTCCATGTGACCAGTTTGTATGGCCGGTCATTTCTTGTCAAGACGTTTGCTGACGGTGAATTCCTGCTCCGAAAAGGCCCGCCCGAACGCGGCGGATGAATGAAATCATTGTTGTGGATGCCTTCGGATCCGGGGGATGACTAGATTAAAGGAGTTTTACCAGCATGGCCACGACCCCAATAGCGATGACCACAATGGAAACCAAACGGATCGTGAGCTGCCGGGCAAATTCGTTGAGTGCATGGGACAGATTGGTTTCCGTTTCCTTGATGGTGAGGGCCAGTCGGGATTCTGGTTTCTTGATGTCGCGGGTCAGCCGGGCTTCCAATTCGTTCAAATCGTGCTTCGTGGCGAGTCTGTCATCAATCAGTTGAGCCTGGGAATCCGCCAGCACTTCGGCTTGCGCTATCGGCATGCCCGCCTGGGTCAGGCGCTTCACAAACGTATGGGTATCAAAACTGATCGTGCTCATCGACTTCGTGGGAGCCTCCAGCTTGGAGGAACATTGGATTGGTGCATCAATCTAGCAGAGAAAATCGACCTTGTTCAACGTATCGTCCCACTAGACGTAGAGTGGCCGAAACGTACCCGAAGAGGTTGACACGTGTCATGACGTTGGGCAGTATGTTTTACCTCTCGTCCCCTCATCGCGCATTGTGTATCCTGAACGTCATGCACGTTGTTGACCGAAGCCGATGAAGAAATACATGGGAAACAATCCCAAGCGTCGGATTGCAAAAGCCGATCATTTCACTGAAGAACAACTCAACGACTTCGCGGGCACGGGGCGTTATCGTGGGAGTCCACATCACAAGAGTCAACCTGCTGATTACGGATTTCACCCGCCGGCCAGTCCGAGACCCTCGAAATCGTTGTGCGATGACAAACGAGTCATTAGACTTGAGGAAGCTACGCGGCTCTTCAAGGACGGTATTGCTCGCGGCATGGTCAGCATGGAGCAGCAGAACGACTTGCCTAAGTACATCTGGGCGCAAGACGAGCAGGGCAACGTGTACGAAGCGAAGCTCGGAGGTGATGGGCGAAGCTACCATGGATATCGATTGCGCAAAGACGACTGGACCATGCGCGAATGGGTGATTAAGGAATGGACATGCAGGAACACCTGACGTTATCGCTGGTTCCAGAAACCCTTGACCGCGGGTCTGAGGAAGAGAGCGCGACGTTCGGCGCGTTTGTCTTGAAAGCGAATGGGCGGCGTCTGACCGAAGGCGTTGGTGTCGACGGAAACGAACTTCGGTCTGGGCCGTATGTTTCGGGTTACCACGTTGCTCAGTGGCTGGCTTGGAATTGGTGGCGGCTGCTCTGGGAATCTCGACCGGCGGGTGAGGCTGGTCGTGAGTGGGACTTTGCTCATCGCTTGTCGTCAATCGGAGAAGGGTATGTATGGCCCAACGTCGAAATTTCGTCTGACGGATTTCGTTCACATTTGACGTCGGCTCCGACCGTCGAACCCGAAGCTGCGTTGTTTCGATACGTCGGTGCACCAAGAACAGAGTCGGTGTCCGCCGGCGTGTTGGAGCAGAGCATGGACCGCTTTATCGTATGCGTCCTTGAACTGCTGAATGAGCGGAACGTCCGTGATACGAATCTCCACCGTTTGTGGCACGATCTCAAACGGGCGCGGGAAGATGAGGCGCTTTCGCGTTTCCGCCGCTTTGAGGCGCGTCTCGGCCATGATCCAGACGAGGTTGATGAGAACGAGATCCTTACGTCACTCGCAGACGCGACGCGCCTCGGTCATGACGCGCTGGAGGAGTTGGCGGCTCACCCATGGCAGGGCATCGGCGTCCCGTCCGCCGCGGAAGTGGTAGAGGAATCAAGACTTCACGGGTTCGATTCTCGGCCGCAGGACGCCGTGAGGTTGGATTCACGCGATGGTATCCCGGCCTGGGGTTCGTGCGAAGCCTGGAAGGTAGGCGTGACGGCGGCGCGGGCGTTGCGGCGTCAGGAGGCGCTGAATGGGGAGACCATCGAAAATTCACGTTTGGCCGATCTTGCCGGAACCATGCAGGCTGCGGTCGACGTCCCTGACCGGCCTACGAAATTGATATCGTTCATGTTCGATGACGGCAACGGGGGTTCGCGCGTTACTCTGCGCTCGAAGTGGGAGACGGGGCGGCGTTTCGATTTGGCGAGGCTGGTGGGAGACCGGTTGTGCGGTGGCGGCGAAGAACCGCTGTTGCCGGCGACTCAGTCCTATACCTACCGGCAGAAGGTCCAACGCGCCTTCGCGGCTGAACTGCTGTGCCCGTTCGAGGCGGTGGATGCGTTTCTCGGCGACGACCTCTCCGAAGAACGCCGCGACGACGCGGCAGAGCGCTTCAAGGTTTCGCCGCTGACGATTCGCACGTTGCTGGTCAACAACGGGCGCATTGAACGAGACGCGATAACCGACGCCCTTGATCGAATCTGACCGTCATCGTCGATCTGCTGTCTCCCCATGGCGAGTATCACCACCTTGCCAACTCGAACGCCCTTCGTCTTGTCCCTGGGTTTCTCATCGGCAAAACGGTCGCAATACGGTTGTTTCAACGTGACAGGATGAATGTGTCACTGGAAAGACGGCGGGGATGCCCGAGGGGAGATGATAAGGCTTTTGGGTTGAAATGGCGTTGGACGGGAAGACGATAGCGTTCGTTCATGGCATTGGTGCCATCGGCGGGGCTGAACGTGAGCTGATTCTGATTGTCAATCAGCTTGCTCGGCGGGGGTACCGTCCCATTGTCGTGTGTCCATGCCCATCCCCTCTGCAACAGGAACTGGCCGCTTGTTCCATGGAAACACGCGATGCCCCGTTTCCGGCGTGGAGAAAATGGAATGCCTTCTTTGCTCGGAGCAAAAGCGTTCAGGCTCTCGAATCACTCATTGCATCGATACGCCCCCACATCATCCACGTCAATGACATCTGGTGGGTGCCGCAAGTCTTGCGAGCGTCTCGACAGTTTCCCATCCCGGTTATGGCGCACGTTCGCGCAGAAATTGAACCGTCCAGGGCCATCTTGTATGAATTGAATAACATGGCTCATGTTTTTGTCGTCTCCAATCACATCCGCCATTCTCTTGAAGCCAGTGGGATTGCCCCACACAGGGTACAGACTCTGTACAGCGGTCTTGACCTGGATCGTTTCACCTTGAACGTGAACGGCCATCATATTCGGCAGACGCTTGGTCTTTCCCGTGACGACACGGTGTTGGGGACCGTGGCAAATCTGTTTCCATGGAAAGGCTATGACTTGATACTTCAAGCGATGCCGAGCATCATCGCCGAATTTCCCCATACGCACTATCTGATTATCGGCAAAGGCGAGGGTGCATACGAACGACGGCTTCGCCGTGAAGTCAAACGGCTGCGACTTGAGGGACACGTCCATTTTCTCGGCTTCCAATCCGACGTCTCTGCTTACGTCGCAACGCTCGACGTCTACATCCAGCCGTCACGGACGGAAGGTCTGTGTCTTGCGGTTCTTGAGGCGATGGCCATGGAAAGACCCGTGGTCGTAACGGACGCAGGCGGTCTGTCAGAGGGAATTCACCATCAACGCACGGGGTTGCTGGTCAAAACCGGTGATGTTCAGGCCCTTGCACGGGCCGTGCTCACCTTGCTGTCAGATCCTGAACGTCGTCGAGCCTTTGGCGTTCAAGGACGTCGGAGAGTGGAAGAACGGTTCACCGTTGCGAGAATGATGGACGAACTTGTTCACGGTTATGAGAACGTCTTACGAACCAGGTCCGGTGGCAGCTTGGCGAGGGGATGATGCGCGTGGGAATCGATGCAGGGCCGGTGGTGGCGAGTCACGGCGGAGTAGGGCTCTACGTGCGGCATTTGATCCGATCATTGGTCGATCGCAAGTCGCGTCATGAGTTGCGACTGTATACGCCACGAGGGACGTCCCTTCCTGAGGATTTGAGAGACGTCACGAAAACGGGTGCCGCGTCGTGGGCATCCATGCGTTGGTGGAATCGGCGAACAACGGGGAAACGGGATCAGTTGGACGTGTACCATGGGACAAACTTTCAACTCCACACCACGGGGGCTTCCGGCACCGTGCTCACGCTCCATGATTTGTGGTTGTGGCGGTATCCTCAATACAGCAAGAAGCTGGGTGGTGAGCGATGGGCGTTGCAGCGATTGAAGCGGCGCGTGTGGTCGGCTCAGCGCGTCATCGCCGTCTCTCAATCGACGGCACGAGACCTTCAAGAATGGCTGAATTTTCCTTCGGAGCGCATCCACGTCGTTCATCACGGCACGCCCGTCGGATTTTATCCCGATCATAATGAGCCGGCATGGATAAAGGTGAAGCATGACCTTGGGCTTCCCGACACGGCGTATTTGTTGTTTGTCGGGGGAGCCGATCCGCGGAAGAATCATCGCCTCGTCTGTCACGCGGTCAGTCAGGCACCGGCACCGTTACGCGACTACCCCTTGATTATGGTGGGAAGTCGTCAGTCTCGCGGCGATGATCTCCTGGAAACGGCTCGGGCCATGGGCATTGCCGAGCGCGTGTACTGTCCGGGCACGGTGTCGAGACACGTGCTCCGTCTTCTCTATTCTCATGCCACGGCCTTTCTCTTTCCATCCACGTATGAAGGGTTTGGGTTTCCCGTGCTCGAAGCCATGGCGTGCGGCGCGCCGGTGATTACGTCCAACGTGACGGCGCTTCCTGAAGTTGCAGGGGACGCGGCGGTGTTCATTCATCCTCACGACGAAACGGACGTGCGGAAGGCGTTGTTGCGAATTATCGAAGACGGCTCGTTCCGCCGGGCATTGATTGCGAAGGGCTTGAAACAAGCGAATCGTTTCACGTGGCAACGCACGGCCGAGCAAACCTTGGCCGTCTATGAAGAACTTTGTGCCTAGTTCTATCCGTCGGGCCGTCGTGTCCATCCAAAGGCATTCCCACGCTTGAGACGATCCGTGTGCTTCTCTCGAGAGAGTGAAACGTCAAGTGATTTCCAACGTCCTCGTCGTGAAGCTTCGCTACATTGGCGACGTGTTGCTGACCACGCCGTTTCTGCGCGTGTTGCGGCGAGGCTTCCCTGACGCTCGGGTGACGGTGCTGGTGAATCCCGGCACCGGCGAGGTGCTGCGGCACAATCCCGACGTGAATGAGGTCCTCTGTCTCCCGCGCACGGGATTGATCCCGCAAGTGCAGTGCTATCGTGAATTACGCGCACGCCGGTTTGATTGCGTCGTGGACCTGACGGACGGCGACAGGTCGGCGTTTATTTCGTTTATCACGGGAGCACGCATGCGCATCGGCTTTAATCATGAAAATCGCTTGCGGGGTCGGCTGTATTCACGTTGCGTCCAGGCGTCCTACGACGCCATGCACGTGATTGATTACCACGCGATGGCCCTGCCGTCACTGGGTCTTTCCATGGAGGGAGGAGAACCCATTCTGCCGCTGTCCAGGGAAGATCACGAACGAGCTCATCACGTCGTGGAATCATTGCAGCTTGATCGGACGCGGTGGATCATGATCCATCCCGCGGCTCGCTATTGGTTTAAGGCGTGGCCTCCTGACCGGTTCGCCGCGTTGGGCGATGCGTTCCATGAACGGGGATTTCAGGTTGTGTTGGTGGGAAGCCCGGATGACCGATCCATCGAAACGGAGATTCTTCAGATTGCCAAGCGTTCCATGATTTCGCTGATCGGCAACACGCGCCTGTTGGAGTTGGCCGCCCTGATGACGCGGTGCCGCCTCTTCATCGGCAACGATGCCGGACCGATGCACATGGCTGCCGCCGTGGGCTGCCCCGTGGTTGCGCTATTTGGGCCCTCCGATCCGGCCGTTTGGGCACCGCGAGGGAAACACGTCAAACCTATCCATAAAGGACTCGATTGCCGCGAGTGTTTTCATCCCGATTGCTTTCGAGGGGAACAACGCTGCATGAAATTGATCACGGTTGATGAAGTGCTGGAGGAAGCGAACGCGTTGTTATAAGACGACGGCACGATGGATGATCGTCTTATGGAAAGGGAGAAAGCGGGGCATAGGTCATGGGGAAGGTCAACAAATCTTCGAGCCAACGGTCCATCTCACTCATCGGTAAGGGCATCCTGTTGAACCGGACTTCAAGCTGATAGTGATGCGTTGTTCCTATGATTCCCACGATGGCGGCGGCATCCGGGTAATCGGGAAGAACGGATTGCGTACGAAATTCCGAAACCGTGGTGTACAGTCGTCCCCCCTTTCCAACAATTTCCAGGAGGTCGGGAAGATCAGTGAGACGGACATGCGCGGAGCATCGGTAGACCGTGCGCGTCCTGGGTTCAGTCGTCGTGAATTCGTTCAACGCTTCTTGAGAAAAGCCGGTCAAATAGACGCGGACCGTGGCCGTCGGCAATTGATGCGTCGAAGCCAACGCGCTGGCCGGCACGAGAAACGCGAACGGATCCGAGGAATTCAATTCGAATTGGCATGGCCCGAACGCATCGGGCCACGAACAAAAGAACGGGACCTCTTTGTGTGCGTTGTGCAGCGTGACGCGGCCTTGTTGAATCGAGACCTCTATCGGTAAGTCGAGCAGGTCGATGGCTTCGCAAAACGCGGTCCGTCGTTCTTCGACCCACACCGGTCCTTGATGGGAGGCGTGGGGTTCACCCGGGGCGATTACTTCAGACGTGTGGAGTCGAATTCTGATAAATGAGTGCGTATGGCGAAACCCGATCCAGAACATGGCCAGAGGATGCAGGGTGGCGGCGTGACCGGAAAGACGCCATGGGTGGCTGATGGAGCAATAGGTGCCGACGGATTGGTAGCGTTGAAAAATGGAATGACGGCGGCCGGCCAGGAGAAAAAAATCACCCGTCCACTCGTCAAGCACCTGAACCATCGTGACGTCTTCAAGCACCCATTGATCGAGTTGTTGAATGGCCTCCGGTGACGACACCGGCCATTCTTCCACGTAACAGATGCCTTCTTTTTCAGGATCAACGGGAGACAATCCTTTCGCCTGGAGTCGATTGAGCAGGTCGAGAACCTGCGGGAAGCTGAGACGTTGACGGGATTCCCACCGCTGTTCACGCATGAGCGCGTTTCTCCGGGAGATGGAAAAGGCCGTCCCATCCGGTCAATGGGATGCCGCAGAACGTGCGTCAAGGGAAGGGGTTTTGGACTCGCTCATGAAATGGCGGAGAGGGCGGGATTTGAACCCGCGGTAGGGGGTTAGCCTACGACGGTTTAGCAAACCGTTGCCTTCGGCCGCTCGGCCACCTCTCCGTATGGTCTTTGTTGATTGGTTTATTCGTAAACATTCACTTCCCACCATACCGGAGGGCGTGGAAATGGCCAGTGCCGTTCGAGTGAAGCAAACCGGTTTATCCTGGACGGTTAGGAAGAAACAGATAGGCAAGCAACGAGAGAGCTCCGATAATAACACCAACCGCTACCCACAAATGGCCAAGCAACCAGACTTTCAATTCGGCTATATCAGCCTTCGTTGCGACGTTCTCGCCCATAGCCGAGCCAATGGTATTGACAACGGCTTCCGCCAATTCATCTGCGCCGGCGTCTCGAAGAACCTTGACGGCTTTGTGTGTATTAAACGCCAGTACACCCATGAATGTATCCTCCCACGTCATATCCTGCCGCGCCACAACGGATGCTATCCTACTGAGTTAGGCAAAGCCCGTCAATATGTTGCGAGTGGGAATAGGTCTATCAGTCTGTGAGGGTGATCCCGTGTTCTTCCATGCGGGGCTGGTTATGGTGATGCTTGACCACTGACGTCCCGGCGAAGCCAGAGTGCGAAATACAGGCCGGTCAACAACCAGAACAGGTAAGCCAGACTTCCGACAAACATATTGTCAAACATGTTTCGCGTGACAATTCCTACAACCAGGAGAAAAACGCAGATGCCGAGATTCCCCACGAAAGTCCTTCCCTTTTCTTTCCATCCCAGCAGTGCCGTCCTGCTTATACCGAACAGGACAAAAGCAAACAGAGCGAAGCCGGGTAGCCCTACCTCATAGAGGAGCGATAACCATACGTTATGGACGTGAGTCGTCGGTAAACCATCAACCTTGAATGGAAGTTCTTCATTGATTTTTGTAAACGTGTGATTGCCGTATCCATAACCCAGGAGAGGTTGAGCAACAATTTGTTCAACGGCTACGTGCCAGATATTGAGTCGAATGTTCATGCTCCCAAAACTCAAAAGAGGGTTTCCACTCACGTTATGAATAAGGACGTCCTGAAATCCCATGAACAAGGACCCACCCACGAGGATCAATATCAAACATAGACCTACCGCGATGGCCCACCTGTGCCATTTGTGTGGAGCACGCAGCAATCCGACCACCGTCAATTGTGCGAACACGGCCACCCATGCGCCCCGTGTATGAGATAAGAACAAAGCCACAATGATGAGGACGAAGAAGCCTCCCATGTACAACGTCGAGTATCTCTCCTCACGTTCCTGAAAGAACAACCAGGCAAACGGAACGGCCATCACCAGATAACTGGAAAACCATTGCCCTGCAGAAGTGAGAGACGCCGCGTGACTATTTCTGTCAAAAAGGCTGTCACCTCTCGCCACGTGATCAACAATGCCGAACGCACTCAACGATCCGACTCCCACCATAAAGGCAAGAAGAATCTGGCGCACGTCTTGTTCATTGCGCACGACGTTGACCACAAAATAGAACATGAGAATTTTGGAAACGGTCTTGCGACATTCCGTCAAGCTGTAACTTGGGTCAACGGAGAAGGGGATGGTTGCCACGATCCAAACGAGAAACAGCAGGATGGGAAGATCTAACGGAGTCCTGACGAAGTGGAAGTCTCGACGGCTCCACTTGACGCTGCCCCATAGAATCAGCAGTCCGACGAACAGGTACTCAACCACGTGGTGTAATTTGGCCACCATCATCAACAACGCAAGCGTCATCAGCCCATATCGAACAATCATTTCAGGAGAAACGCTCGATACGTTCTTGAGTGTTTGACTGAAGGCCACGGCGATTTGTTCAGCGAAGGTTTTTGTTTTTGGAAGGCGGGCAAGCGTTCACGGGTCAGGCGTGTCCCGCCGGTGAGTTCCGGCCCTCGTTCTCATCTGAGGCGGTTCCGATGTGTTCAGCAAGGCGGTGGAGTTTTTTGACTTGTGGATGATCGGGTGGAAGGGGATTTCCATACTCATCCGTGAGTAATTCCTGCATGTCTTCGAGCATGGCCTCCAGCTCGGGAAAGGGGGCCTTCGGTTGTTTTTTCTTGCTCATGGGGATGGGGCCTCTCGGGTTCAGTCGTTCTTGAGAATGCCGTTGATCAGCGTGCGAATATTCTCGATGTCCAGATTCGAGACCAGAAGATTTCCGTCCAGGACCACGGTCGGGGTATGTTTGACGCCAATGCGTTCCCCCCAGGCTTTGCCTTTTTCAAGGGATTTATAGGGTTCACCGCTGGCTAACCCGTCTTCGAACGATTTGACGTCCAACCCGACTTCTCGAACCAGCAGTGCGCGGAGGCTTCGATCAAACAGATGGATCGTATCTTGATGAATCGTTCGGAATAAGACCTCCTTCATTTCAGCACCTTTCCCCATGGTTCTGGCCTGTTCATACATTTCAAACGCCGTGGGGAGTTTTCCGCGAATCACGGGAAACCCGATCAGGCGCACCTCTAATCGTTGGCCGAATTCTTTTTTCAATCGTGCGGTCACGATTTTTTCGAAAAGATGGCAATGCGGACAATAAAAATCAGCAAACTCCAAGAGCAAGACTTTCCCAGGGGCGTGAAGGGAAGGTTCACCCTCGATCGTTTCATAGTCGCCGGGTAATTTTTCTGAAGCCTGACCCCCGATGGCCAGCAGGTGGAGCAGCAGGGCAACGGTTGAAAGGATGGTCCATTCGTTTCGCGATACGTTCATCAATGGCTCCTTGTGGTCAATTCTGAAAAAGCGTCAAGGCCGTCCCAGGCTACCATGATTGAGTCCAACGGAGCAAAATCATCGCACGGGTTGAATCAGTCAAGAATGATCGCGTGTCGTTGTTGGGAGCCTCACGTGCCTTTGGTACAATGCCGTGGTGGTGGTTGGAACGTTTCGAGGAGGTGACAAGATGAAGGTTATCAGTTTGACGGATTTTCAGGGATTTTCCAGCGAGAAAATGACAAAACACAATCTGTTTCAAACGCCGCGCTTTTTTTGCGACGTGTACTGTTTTGAACCGGATCAAGTGCAAAAGGGGCACATCCATGCCAATGAGGACAAAATGTACGTGGTGTTGGAGGGCCACGGCACCTTTCGCGTCGGCGATCAGGAACGGGTGTTGGGTCCCGGGCAGGGGACATTGGCCCCGGCCGGCGAAGAACATGGAGTCGTGAATCATTCCGGAGCCAGGCTGCGCGTGCTCGTCGTTATGGCACCCAATCCCTCGTAAACGTTAATGCTCCAGAAGGCCGTCGGACGAAGGGATCTGCGTCAGAATGACCGAACGAGCTTGATAAATTCCGGGCAATCCGGCTCCCGTTGCATAGACTAATCCCTTTTCCCGTGTGCCCAGCGTCAGAAGCCCGCGAGATCGGCCTTTCGTGTCGATGCCGACGATTTCAACGTTGGGTGAGGCAAGGCCGTAGTGGCCGAGATTGTTTTGCGTCAGACTGATGGACAGTTCCGCGGGCAGATCGACAATACGGCTGACCAGCAGTTTCACCCGTTCCTGGTTAACCTCGTCCGATTCTTTCCCCTCCAGATACCATTCCTCATGTTGTTGGATCAGGGTGTAGTGCCAAGCCTCTGTTTTGACGGTTAACAGGGCAATCTCTCCAACTTCCATTCCAAACAATCGCTTGTCCTGAAGGTGAAAGGCCCGACTCGGCAACTTTTTGAGAACGTGGGCCGGTATCCGATAAAGAGGCTCATTGATTGACGTGACGGCATAAGCCTCCTCTTCAGGCGTCGGAGGTTGAAAGAATGCCACGCGGTATCCTTTGTGCTTTGTATGAACGGTCGCCGTCAACCAGGGAGCGTGAAAGGTTTTCAGCAGCGCGCGTTTCTCAGCCTGAGCATCAATGAATCCGGTGGCCGTTAAATCATCCAGGGTCATGAGGAAAATCCCCACGGCCGTTTTATCGGCTTGGGCTTCAATGGGTGAGGTGAAGCGCCAATGGGACGTTGGGCCATGGAACGCGGCTCCCCGCTGGAGCGTGACGTTCTGGTCCGGGGTCTGAAGTTGAATGCGTTCAGCCGCCGTTCGATCAAAAAGAAGGATATCTTTGAGTCGAAAGGTGTACAGGCTTTTTTTGCGAAAATCCGCAATCGAGAGCGTCGTCAACACGATCGTGCCGTCTGATTCGCGTTGCGCGTATAAAGTGGAAGTCAACGGCCCCGCGTTGCCCAGAGCCAGAGTTTCGGCATACGCGTCCGTTTGGATTTCAATCTTCACGTAGGGTGATTGCAGGCCGTATGTTTCAGGGGTCGTGGGGTCCTCTTGAATGACGCGAGAGATTTTGCCGATTTCCAAGGCACGTAACACGTTGCCGATCTCACGAGCATCCCCCTTTGCCTCAACGGGTTTGATGATTCGCCAGCGACTCCGGTGATCCCGATTCATCTCAATGCGTTCGGTTCGCGTGGTATAGACCAAGTGTGTCACCTCCCGGTAATCAAAGGGCAACAGGCGTTGCGCTTCCGCGCGTTGCGCCGTGTCTTCTTCCATGGTGGGAACTTCAATGGTCGAGACGTAGATTCCAAGCACGACGAAGACGACGGCAAGAAAAAAAGTCGTTCGATACGGCGTCATGCGATAACACCTTCACCCTGGCACTCTCCCGAGGGGAGAGGGAGATATCGGATCACAGGCTGCGTCGCCGCCTCCAGATCGTGACCCCGAGAAAGAGAAGGAGGAAAGGAATCGAAAAGACTTGCACGGCCAACAGCAGGTGCTCTTGGGTGGGATTCGGAATAAACGGGGCGAACGTCGATTCTTTGGGGCTGATCGAAATCAACGTGCTTTCATCCGCCAACCACGAGACGGCATTGAGGAAGAAATCCGCGTTGCCTGGAAATTTGACGTAGGCGTTGCTCGCAAAGGCCGAGTTCCCGACGATCACCATCGCAGGAGTGACCGGTGAACCCGAGGGCTCGGTTTTCCGTGCCAGGACGCCGGCAAGAGCAAAGGGTCCCTTGATATCTTGCCCTTCTTCAAGTTCCGGGGTGGTTTGATGAAACGTTGTTTCCGCCCAACTTTGTTCCGATGATTGCATCAGAGACGTAAACGTCAGGTCGGCGGCTGCGGCTTGTCGATCAAACGTGACGGATTGGGAGACGGGGAGCAACACGGGAGCCGTAAATCCTTTGGTCACGGCGTGGTTCGTGAATCGACGGACGAGTAAGGCCGTCGGGCTGCCTTGGGCCACTCGATCCTCAGGGTCTACGACGACCCCCGGGCCGAGCGTGAGCCCCCATTCTGAGACCCACGGGTCGAGTCCGGTCGTGGTGCGGGGATCAAGCAGGAACAGGAGTCGCCCTCCTTCAGACGCGAAGCGCGTGATCCGTCGGAGTTCCACGGGTGCAAGGGATTCACGGGGGCCGGGAACGATGAGGACGTCCGCGTCTTCAAGGAGGGTCGGATCGGTCATGAGTGAGCCGCGTGCGACGGTGTATCCGTGGGCTTCCAGATTATCTCGGGCCAGAGAGAATCCCCCGCGTTCCTGGTCCGTAATTTGCCGTTCGCCGTGCCCTTCCAGAAAAATCAGTCGTTTGGTTTGATCCTTCGTCACGCGGATCAATGCACTCGTCAGGTTCATTTCAGTGGGTTTGGTGACGTGAATCGTCCGTTCGCCGCTTTGAAAGACGGCCGTGTCGATTTTGGAAATCTCGTGGTCGCGGGCTTTGTCCGGTGCTTGTTCAGGATCAACGTAGGTCACGGAAATTTGCGGGCTTGTATAGGTGTACCCCTCCAACAAATCCCGATAGGTCCGAAATCCGGGGCTTCGCTCATGAGAGAACACCGTAATGGCAACGTTCTGCTTGAGGTTCCCCAGCACTTGAAGGGTTTGCGGGGCCAATGAGAAGTGTTGCGTTTCCGAAAAGTCCCACCGGGCGCCGTGCCGGATGACCAGAAAATTGATGATCACGAGGATGCCCGTCATCAGGAGAATGCTCAGAATGCCGTTGAATCCAAGGCGAGTCGACCGGCGGCTGGAAAAAGTCTTCAGGCGTTTCCAGTTTCCCACGAAATACACGAAGAGGCAGAGAAGTCCCAACCCTTCCAACGCGAAGACGGTGCTTTGCCGAGTCGGGTCGATTTGCGAAAGGACCATGCCCCCCAGTCCCATTCCGATTCCTGCTGTGCCCAGGATGGGTAACAGATGATTCAGTGCCATCGGTGTGAATCCACGACCCGGTGTGCCGTGAATAACGTCAGCACAATTCCGGATACGTAATAGACAACGTCTTTGGCGTCTAACAGGCCGCGGACCAGTCGATCATAATGTTCGGTGAACGAGACGTAGGAGAAGATCGTGCCGATCGTACTGTCGCCTAACAAAGCCCCAAACCCTCCGATCAGCCATATCACGACGATCATGCCGAAACTCAGGAAGGCCGCGACTACCTGGTTTTCAGTCAGTGCAGAGGCCAGCACGCCGCAGGCTAAGAACAAGCCGCCTTGTAACGCCAAGGCCACGTAGCCGGTGACAACGGGCGCCCAGTGAAAGCTGCCGGACAAGGACAGCAGAACGGGCGTGAGTGCGGTGAGGCAGAGGAGACCGCAATAGATGAGCAGGACGCTCATGTATTTGGCCGAAATGATTTCATTGATTCCGATGGGAGACGTGAGCAGGAGTTCAAACGTTCGCAGTTTCCGTTCTTCCGCAAACAGACGCATCGTCAGAATCGGGAGGAGAAACATCAGGACAAAATCCAAACTGTAAAACAGTGACCGGAACACCAGCTCATTGAGGTTCAGTTGGGCGTAGGTATTTTGAATTTGTAACAACCGAAGGGCTTGTTGGCCGGCGTTGACGACCATGAGGTGGGCGATGAAGCCGGAGACAAAAAGGAACACCGTTCCGACGACGTACAAGACCGGCGACACGAAAAAACACCGTAATTCCTTAGCCAGCAAGGTGTGAAACGGCGTCATGTCGCTGCTCTCTCATCTGCGCGCGATGGTGTGACCTGGGCAGGGGCCGTCGGACTTCCCTCAGAAAATTCTTCTCGTTGCGTGAGGTACAGAAACACGTCTTCAAGAGAAAGGGACAAGGGTGTGAGTTCGAGCAGTCCGTACCCTTGACTCACGACGAATCGGGAGAGGTCGTCACGCAGGTCTTGTCCGAGTTGACACTCGATGGTACAGGTATCCGGTTGAGCGGTCGGGAAGACGTTGAGGATACCGGGAAGCGTGCCAAGCCGATCCAGCCAATCGGCCGACGGCTGTTTGACCGTGAGGCTCAGCTTTTCAGATTGACGCACGCGGGAGGATAACCGTTCCGGAGAATCCTCGGCCACGATTCGGCCCTGGTGAATAATCATGACCCGGGTACAGATGGCGGTGGCTTCGGGAAGAACGTGGGTACTCAGGATAATGGTGTGCGACCCGGACAGACTTTTAATCAGGCTGCGGATCTCACGTATTTGGTTGGGATCAAGCCCCACGGTCGGCTCATCCAGAATCAGAACCGGTGGATCGTGAATCAGGGCTTGGGCCAGACCGACTCTCTGTCGATAGCCCTTGGAGAGGTGTCCAATCACCCGGTGATGCACGGGTCCGAGCCCCACTTGCTCAATCACTTGTGCCTTCCGTGAAGGCACACGCGACGGCGTGATGCCCTTCAACCGCCCCACGAACGTTAAATACTCGTTGACGGTGAGTTCCTGATAGAGGGGAGGAGTTTCAGGCAAATATCCAAGGCGTCGTTTGACTTCCATTGGCTGTTCCAGGCAGTCAAATCCCGCGACGTGAGCCGTGCCGTCACTTGGGGGCATAAAGCAAGCCAGGATTCGCATCGTGGTGGTTTTCCCTGCACCATTTGGACCAAGGAACGCCAGAACGTCGCCTTTCCGGACGTGGAACGTCACGTCATGAACGGCCGTGTGGCGTCCATAATGTTTCGACACGTGTTGGACGGTAATCATGCAAACAATGGACGTGATCCGACAACGTTGAGCACATGAAACGTCGGCATGAAGAACGTGGCAGGCGTCGAATCATACTGGCCTGAAAAAACCTTCGTCAAGCCGAACTCAGTCGAAGGCGTGCAAAAGGCATTTTCTGAAAACATGTTGACAAGTTAAGCAGAATTTATTAGTAAAGGCGATCACCAGATTCAAGATAATCATCCTAATCGTCCGTTTTGCCATTCCTTTGTCTTTATCAATTGTTTTTCTCAATTCCATTGTCAACGTTGTCGTCGTGTCATGGAGTGATGGTCGGAAATTGAGGGAGACAATTGTCTCAAGAACATGTATGCTAGATCGTGAGCGATAAAAGGGTTGAGATGAAAGGAGCAGCTTGGATGTCCAACGTAAAAAATGCGGCGACTCTTATCCTCGTGGGCCTAGGGCTCCTTGTGACGTTCTCCGCATGTGAAACGACGAAACGTGCTGCGGTCATGAGTGCCGAGGACGTTCGTGAGCAGCGTCAAGTACAGTCCGACGGCGAGGATGACACGGGGAGTGGGGATTCGATGGTTGAGGAAATGATAAACGTCGAAGAATTCGGCTCATCAGATTTTATTCCGGAAAGCCCTCCCAGCCCGACGTTTCCTGAGAGTCCGAAATTACCGGAAGTGGAGCCTGAATTAATTGAATTACCTGACGTGGAGTCTGAGGCAGTCGTTTTTGAAGCCACTCCTCCGACTCGAGCACTTCCAACAGTGCCGTTGGAATTTCCGAAGGGAAGTCGTGGCCCGGCCTCAGACTATGTTCCTGAATTACCTCCTCAACCCGTCCTTGATACGCCTGAAGTTGCGAGTCCGGTTGAGCCGACGGAGGGCGTCGAAGCCGAACCAGTCGTTGAAGCCGAACCAGTCGTCGAAGCCGAACCAGTTGTTGAAGCCGAACCAATCGTTGAAGCCGAACCAATCGTTGAAGCCGAACCGGCCGTCGAAACATTAACCTCGTCCGACATTGTGCCTGAAGAACCTCCGACTCAGGAGGAGCCGGTCCCTGAAGTCGAGAAGGTGGACAGCAAGTTGGAGCACGTCTTTTTCGGCTTTGATCAATATTCCATTCGTGATGACGCCGCATCCGTGTTAGAAAAAAACGCCAAACTGCTTGACGAGACATACAAAGATTCCAACGTCCTGGTTGAAGGCCATTGTGATGAACGTGGGACGACGGACTATAACGTCGAATTAGGCAAACGTCGGGCCCAGGCCGTGAAAGATTATTTGGTCGACCTCGGAGTGGAAGCGTCCAGAATCCGGATTGTCAGTTACGGGAAAGAGAAACCCTTTTGTCGAGAATCCAAACCGGAGTGCTGGCAGCAGAATCGACGCGGACATTTCGTGTTGCAATAGTGTACACGTCGATGCGGCCTTGTGCGAAGACGAGGCCGCACGGCGTTTCTTCAAAACCTCCTGCCCTCAACGTGAGCCTCTCCTTCAGTGAGCGACTTCAATCGCCCGGGGCTGAGGGTTTCACAACTGAATCCGTTCACGTTCTCTCCCGCTGTTCCAAGGTTCTCTCACTCATCTCCGGTCTGAAACCCGTCGGAAACACGAGTCGAATGGTTGTATGAAGACGGTTATCTTCGTGACCTTTGAAAACGAATGTGCGCCCCTCGGTGGATTGGCAGCCGTCATGCGCGTGCTGCCCAGACGCATGGCTGAACAACGGCGGGGCCGTTGTTTCACGATCACGCCGCTGTTTCGGGAGATCGTCAAATGTCGGCCCACCGTCCTGGAATCGATCCGTCCGACCGGAATAGCCGGCGCCCTTGAATTTGGTCGGACCAGGCATCGGTTTGAGGTATGGCAACGTGACGTTCACGGGCATACGACCTATTTCATCGATTCACCTGAATTTTTTAACGCGCCGTGTGACTGTGATGATCCGCCCAGTCCCGAGGCTCCGTGCAATCCGTACGTTGATCCCACGCGACCGGGTCAACTCCAGCGGGATGCCCTGTTTTTTTGTGCAGCCGTCCCGAAGGCACTGGTCGGATTACACGTGACGCGGGATCTGATTTTGTGTCTCCAGGATTGGGAAACGGCCTGTACGGCGTTGACCGCCAAACGGGAACCCGGCTTGTCGTCAATTTCGTGTCTGCTCACTCTGCATAACTCATACGACGCTGAGCTCAGCGCCCACGCTTGGCGAGCCGTGTCAACTCGGCGAGTTTCTGGACGGACCGTCCTTTTGAAAATGGCCGGCTTTTTCGATGGTCCGATCTGTACGGTTTCTCAACAGTTTGCCCATGAATTGGAACATGAGCCGATCCATCGCAAAATTTTTGCGCCGCATTTGCAAAAGCTGTTTCGCAAGCAAACGATTTGCGGCATTGATAACGGCACGTTCCATCCGCGTGATTTTCCCGCCGTCGCCGGAACCCGCGGCGCGCGGAGAAACGGCCGTCTGATTCTCCGAGAAAAGAGCCGACGTCGGCGGGAGATGATCCGAGCGTTAACGGACTACGTGCCGTCCCGCGCCTGGGGATCGTTGGACTTTACGAATTTTGAAGGACCGGTGTTTCTGTTTTCCGGCCGCGATGACGCCAGGCAGAAGGGATATGACGTGGCGGCTGCGGCGATTCTCCGCGTCCCCGTGGGTCGAGCCCGGTACGTCTTTACGCCGATTCCCGGTGATGAAGGAGAGGCAGGATTATCGTTTCTCAGGAGGTTGGCTGAAGAACGGGAAGGGGAAGTCAAGGTCTTTCCGTTTCGCATGGCATCCGGCTACAGGGAATTGCAACGCGGGGCGTCTTTCATGGTGATGTGTTCGTTCTATGAACCCTTTGGGAGTGCCACTGAGGGCTATGCGGTGGGCACGCCGGTCGTGGCGCGGGCGACGGGGGGGCTGGTGCAGCAAATTGTGCCCCATCCAGGACAATCGTTGACTGCGACGGTGAAAAAACTGAGTGGTCGCTATCATCAACTTTCAGATCCGCCGACCGGGTTCCTCTACCGGGAACCGGACGTGAAACCGAAAGAAACGGAACGGGGGTGGCGACAAATTTTTGATCGTGCGCATCAGCACGATCGAGTCGCCGAACGTTCAACGATTCCCGTGTTTCAAGCGATGGTGGAACAAGCCGCGACCGCGTTACAAGACGCGCTGGAACTCTACGAAACCGATCAGACGAAGTACGGAACCATGATCCTGAACGGATTGTCAATGCTGGATAAGTTTTCCTGGGAGAGGACCGTTCAGCACTATCAGGAGATTTTCGAGACGCTCTCAAGCGTCGAATGACGCGGTCTTGGCCTTTGGGCTTCAGGATTCCAGATTGCTGAGAGCCGTGAACAGATCCGGATGACGTAATCGGTATTTGAAATCCGACAGGATTTTCCTGGACGACAGACGTTTCCCGACGTCGTCGGTCGTCATCGGCGGCGGAAGAGGAATCTGAAAACGCTCCTCGGCAAACCGGCAAATCTCCGTCCAACGCCGTGGTTGACCGTCACTCACAATGTAGGCTGAGCCAGGCGACGCGCGTTGCAACGCGAGGAGGCAGAGTTCCGCCGCGTCTTCCGCGTGAACAAGATTGACGAATTTCTGAGAATTGGTAATTTTTCCTCTTCGTATCCAATCAAACACGTGTCGGTCCGGTCCGTAGATTCCCGCGAGTCTGAGAATGATGGCTCCGAACGTGGTTCGCAAACGTTCTTCGGCTGCCACTCTGGGAATCGAATGGTCAATCGGCGTGCGTTCATCAATGACGTCGGAAAGGCCGGGGGGAAACGCTGCCGTGCTGCCCAGAACGACCAACCGGCTTCCCCGATCAATTATGCGTTGAGCAAAACGCGTCGCACCATCTTCGGGAAGTGCGGGAAAACACCAGATGACGTCTGCACGCGCTGGAACGTGACGCCAGGTTTCCGGCCTCAGTAAATCGTACAAGACGCGGCGGTCAGGCTGCACGAATGAGAGATGGGCGTCGGGCGCGCGACTCGTTGCGAACGCCACGCGACCATGATGCTGAGCGGCTTGATGGATAAAGCGTCCGACGTATCCTGTACCGAGGATCACAAGGGGGACTGGCGCGCGTGAGGGAGCCGTCATGAGAGATTCGGAGGATGGTGCCGGCGAACGGAACACCCGTGATGGAGACCGGTCAACTTTTGCTGACAATCGAGGCGATGACAAGAATCGTCAAAACCGTCATCATGGCAACGTAAACGGTGACGCTTCGGTCGCTCAACCAAGTGGTTTGCCACTCTTCCGGGTACAACGCTTTTCCCACCAGGTACCGTCCCTCTTGGTACAGGCCCAGGACGCGTTCCATCTCAACCAAGGTTTGTTTGGCGAGCCGGTGCCGGTCTCGTTGTTGCAAAATGAGGTAGACGAACAGTGCCGAGAAGAGGGCTGTTCCCGTCACGGCAAACACCTTGATGGTGGGATCCATGGGATACGGAGGAGAAAGCGCGAGAATCGTGATGAGGAGCAGGACCAGAAACGCACTGCCGAAGGCCGTCAGGCGCATCATGTGCTCCCTGCGGCGAAAGACTTCTTCTTTGTACCAGGGATAGAGCACCCGAAAGACTTCGATCTGTTCCTCGCTGAGCTTGGCCGGTGTCTCAGTCATCAGGGGGCCTGAGTCGAGGGTTGAGATGGTGAAAGGGGGACGTGCGTCCAGTCGGCGAGAAGAGCGTGGGCGTCGTTCATGGGAGAAAATAAAAATGATGGGTCGGACCATGCCCCCGACCAATCGCCAGACCGTGACGAATGGCACCGGTGACGTACCGTTTGGCTGCGTCAACCGCGTCAGGCAGCGATTTGCCTAAGGCCAAGTGAGCGGAAAGGGCGGCGGCATAGGTGCAACCCGTGCCGTGGGTGTGAGGGGTGTCGATCCATTCTCCCCGATACACGCGAAAAAAACGTCCGTCGTACAGCAGATCCGTCGCGGGACGTTCGAACAAGTGTCCGCCCTTGATGAGCACGTGCCGGCAGCCCAACTGGTGCAGGGCCTTTGCTGCACGTCTCGCGTCGGCCAAGGATCGAATCGTCAGGCCCGTTAACCGTTCGGCTTCGTGGACGTTGGGAGTGACGACGTAGGCCAAGGGAATGAGATGGCGTTTGAACGACTCAACGGCGTCGGGTCGTAATAGGTCGTGCCCGCTTTTGGAAACCATGACGGGGTCGACGACCACGCAAGACGCGCGGTATTGTTGCAACTTTCGACTTACGAGTTCCGTGAGCGAGGAAGAAGACAGCATCCCGGTTTTGACCGCGGCGACGTCGAAATCATCAAACACGGCGTCGATCTGAGCTTCAACGATGGACTCAGGGAGATCGTAAATGGCCGTGACTCCCTGGGTATTTTGTGCCGTAATCGAGGTAATCGCCGACGCGGCATACGTGCCGTTTGCTGACATGGCTTTCAAGTCAGCCTGGATTCCCGCCCCACCACCTGAATCGGATCCGGCAATGGTGAGAACTTGTTTGAGCATGGGCTGGGGGAACCGCGTGGAACAATGCTGAAACGGTCAGCCTGACGGGGTGAAAGAGATCGGACTCTATCACGGTGTATCAGAGTGGTCAAATAAACGGGGGCACGTGGAACGTGTGTCAAGACGCCGCCATCGTTGGGAAAGTCGGAAGCGTCCTGCTTGGTTTCTTGTTGCTTGGCATCGGAGCCTGTTCCTCCGAGGACCAGGAGGTGTGGATTACGTTGGATGACTTCCGGGTCACCCCGACGCGGGTTGACGTGACCGCGGGACAATCCGTGCATCTGGTGGTCAGAAATCAAGGTCGGGAACCCCATCGATTTCAGGCCACTGTGTTTTCCCTGCGTGGGGGTGCCGTGGTGGGCGGTGAGGGAGAGACGGTCGAGCAGCTTGAACGAGGACTGTTGCTGGCTCCTGGGCAACGCGTTGAGGCGGTGTTGACCTTGCCACCCGGGCTGTATCATTTCCGGTGTCCGATCAGGGGGCATCAAGGAATGAACGGGATCATCGTCGTGCAGGAGCCAGCCCGATCAGTATCTTGAAACGGGAAAATGGTTGATCCCGTTCAGAAAATCGAGAGAGTCGAAAAAAACGCCCGGGGCAAACCGCCACGGGCGCCGGCCCTCTCCGGGGTCATCCCTTGTCCAACGGTTCTCCACGTGCCGAGAGTGGTGGACTGACACGTGCTTGACACTCCTGGGGTTTGTTGTTACTTTCCAACTTCACGTTTTAGCTGAATTTTTATGGCTTTTTCCTGATCAGGTCAATATACGCTGCCAGACGTAGCGGCAACTACTTCCGTGACCGTTCAGCATCTTATCCTCGCTCTTCATCAATTCTGGGCAAATCAACACTGTATCATTTGCCAGCCGTATGACGTGGAAAAAGGGGCCGGCACCTTTAATCCTGCGACGTTTTTGCGCGTCTTAGGGCCGGAACCCTGGCGGGCGGCATACGTTGAGCCGTGTCGCCGTCCCACTGACGGACGATACGGGGACAACCCGAATCGTCTTCAGCATTATTATCAGTATCAGGTGGTCATCAAGCCTTGCGTGGAGAACGTTCAGTCGTTGTATCTGGACAGTCTTGCGACCATGGGCATCAATCCGCGGAAACACGACGTGCAGTTTATTCAGGATGATTGGGAATCCCCGACTCTGGGGGCGTGGGGCCTTGGATGGGAAGTGCGGCTGGATGGCATGGAAATCACGCAATTCACCTATTTTCAGGAAGCTGGTGGACACCCCCTCGATCCGGTGACCGTGGAACTCACCTATGGAACCGAGCGCATTGCCATGTATCTGCAGGACGTGGATACGGTCTACGATCTTCAGTGGTCCGAGGAGACGACGTATGGAGACCTTTTCCACGACGCCGAGGTTCAATTTTCTCAGTATAATTTTCAGGCGGCGGACGTGGCGATGCTCCGGACGATGTTTACGTCCTGTGAGGAAGAATGTCGGAAGCTCCTGGGGCAGGACCTGGTGTTGCCGGCTTATGATTATTGTATGAAAACCTCTCATTGGTTCAACGTGCTTGACGCGCGGGGTGCGATGAGCGTGGCGGAACGAACGGGATACATCGGCCGCGTCCGCGGACTCGCGAGGGAATGCGCGACGGCGTATATTCAAAGACGAGAACGGTTAGGCTTCCCCTTGTTGAAAAACCGCGGAGCGCCGTCGTCTCCAATCGTCTGACTTATGACATCCAAACGGCCGTCTCAACTCCGCGTGTCAGGGAAACGGCACAATCATTCGCCCACCACGTCGTTTCTGTTGGAAATAGGCTCGGAAGAGTTGCCGTGGCAGATGATTCAGCCGGCCATGACGCAACTGGCTCAATTAACGGAACGCTTGTTGGAGGATCAACGCCTGTCTCATGGCCGCGTCCGATCGTTTGGAACCCCTCGTCGCCTCTCGGTGGTCGTCGAAGACCTGGCTCTCAAGCAAACGTCGGTGTTTCAAGAAGTATTGGGTCCACCCAAGACCGTGGCCTTTGATCCACGAGGACGGCCGACCAAGGCCTCAGAGGGATTTGCGAAAGCTCAAGGCGTGGCCGTCAACAAACTGGTGACTCGAACGACTCCCAAGGGAATCTACGTTTGTGCCGTCAAACGGGAAGCGGGGTTGTCCGCGGCCAGGGTGTTAACCCAGCATCTTCCCGGCATCATTCAACGACTCACCTTTCCCAAAACCATGAGATGGAATGCTTCTGGCGTTCGGTATCCTCGACCGATTCGCTGGTTGATTGCGCTGATGGGTACGAAAGTTTTATCGATCGACGTTGCCGGCGTTCGGTCCGGGTCCCGGTCATGGGGACATCGATTCACGTCAAGGGAAAGGCCGGGCGAAACGGCGACGAAGGGACTCGAAATACAGCGGCCGGAAGAGTATGAAGCCGTTCTTGAACGAGCCGGCGTCGTGGTTGATCCCAGCCGGCGTCGGACTCTCCTTCGTCAACGCCTCAAACGTCTTACCCGTTCGTCCGAAGAATCCGTGTATCAGGCGAATCAGGAAGAACTTCTTGAGCAGGCGGTGTTTTCCCTGGAATGTCCCAATGTTCTTCTCGGGAACTTCGATGCACGCTATCTTGCCTTGCCGCCGGAAGTCCTGATTACCTCCATGCAGGAGCACCAGGGATTTTTTTCGGTCGTGGATCAGAATCGAAACCTGCTTCCTCGGTTTCTGGCTCCCACCAACGTGAAGGTCAAAAACATGGAGTTGATTCGGGCGGGGAATGAACGGGTCTTAGCCGCCCGTTTAGCGGATGCGCAATATTTCTTTCATGAAGACCGAAAAGGGAAACTGGCTGAACGGGTGCCTCAGCTTCATGGCGTGGTGTTTCACAAAAAATTGGGGTCTTTATACCAAAAGACCGAACGAACCGTTGTTTTGGTCGGAGCCCTTGCTCAGGCTGCCGGGGTTCTGGAGGTGAAGGAAGCCTGTCAGCGAGCGGCCTTCTTATGTAAGGCGGATCTGGTGACGGGGATGGTTGGGGAATTTCCTGCCCTCCAAGGCGTGATGGGAAAAAAGTATGCGGCGCACGACGGCGAGTCGGTTGAAGTGTGTGAAGCCATAGGCGAATACTATCAACCCAGGACGCCGGATGATGACGTTCCCAAGACCATCGTGGGCCGATTATTATCGATTGCCGACCGTCTCGATACCCTCTCGGCTTTTTTCTACGCTGGAATCGTCCCTTCGGGTTCGGAAGATCCCTTTGGCCTTCGCCGCAGTGCGTTCGGTCTCATTCGCATTGTGGTTGAAGCCGGGATGACTCTTCACCTTGGGGAAATCTTACAGCAGGCTGAAGGGCTTCTGAACCGGCAGGGGGTCAACGTCGCGAGTCGGCCGGCGGGTGAACGTGCAGGGAATGATGCTTCTCGTTCGCCCGTGCTTGGCTTTCTGTTGGATCGGCTCAGATTTTATGGTCGAACCGTGTGCGGCTATCGTGAAGACGTCGTGGAAAGCATCATCCACGGGCCGCACGGTGCCGACGGTGACCTCCGGGATTTGTTTTTACGCATGGACGCCTTGCAAGCGGTTACCAATCGACAAGAATTTGATCCCTTACTGATCGGATTCAAACGAGCACACAGAATCGTCGAAAAAGAAGCATGGGCAAGCAGTGGCGTCAACGCAGAACGTTTGACGCATCCAACGGAACGTGCCTTGCATCAGGCCGTCGAAACGATTCGACGTGCCGTGGAGCAGTCCCTTGCCTCCGGCGATTACCATGGAGCCTTGAAACGACTCATCGACTTAAAACGTCCCATTGATCAGTTCTTTGAAGGCGTGCTGGTGAATGCCCCGGAGCCTGAAAAAAGAGCGAATCGGTTGTCGTTATTGCGGCAGGTCGATGAACTGTTCTCAAGTTTTGGTGATTTATCGCGAATCCAGGTTCAAGGTCAGTAAGAGTGCCGGAATTCGTGCTCGTCTGCTCGGAAACGTGAGACCTCATGATCTTTTCCGAATCCGGGTTTCATTGGTTTCGCAGGGGAATTACTCTCGTCCTCATCGTGATCTGTAATCTGATTCTCTTGAGTGCGTTGTGGGTCAGCGGGTTGGATCTGGATTTTGTGTTGACGAACGCCGAACTCTACGATCCACAAGGGGGCCATTGTGTGCGGGTGGCCTGGGCCGAGGTGTCCGGGATGGAGGGTCTGGTTCGGGTGTGCTCGGAATGGTTGGACACGACCGATCCGACCGGGCAAGTGCATTCCCTCAGAGCAGGGGAGCCTTTAGCCATGGATGGTGAGGGGAATTTATATTATGAAAACGCCAGAAAGGCCGAACCCCGGCTCTTGGGCCTCATGATCGTTGTCGCGGCGGTCATCTATCTGGGCATGCGGAGTAAACGCTATTTGTTGACGTGGTATGAGATGCGGCTGCAACGGCATGAACGATAATCGTCAAACGCACGACGCCTTCATGTGGTCCGATGCATCACTCGGCAAAACGCCTCGCTCGGCACGTATCGGGATGTCTCCGGGCTTTGCACGGCGCGGTGAAGAATTTTTTTTGAGGAATCTCCAACTTGTGGTACATTTCTGCTTTGTTTCGTGAAGCAGAGGTGATGTGAACGTTCCGGCTGGACGTTCCGGCGTCAGCCGACTGGGGGAATCAGCGTATGCGGAAGAAGAAGTACGTGTATTACTTTGGCGACGGCAAAGCCGAAGGCAAGGGCACGATGAAGAATCTGCTCGGCGGGAAAGGTGCCGGTCTGGCGGAAATGACCAATTTGCACATATCCGTCCCGCCGGGATTTACGATCACGACGGATGCCTGTCTCGAATATTTTCACGCCGGGAACGCGTATCCCAAAGGTCTGCATGAGCAGGTCATGGCTGGTCTGAAGCGGGTCGAACGGTTGATGAAGGCCGGATTCGGTGATCCACGAAATCCCTTGCTGGTCTCGGTTCGGTCCGGAGCCCGAGCGTCGATGCCTGGCATGATGGACACGGTGTTGAACCTTGGGTTGAACTCGCAGACGGTCAGAGGGTTGGCCGAGAAAACGAATAACGTCCGGTTTGCCCTGGATGCCCAGCGTCGATTTATTACGATGTTTGGTTCCGTGGTCATGGGCGTGTCACGTGAAAAATTTGAAACCATCCTTGACGTGCAGAAGAAGCACGATGGCGTGGCAACCGATACGGACCTCTCCTCGGACACACTGAGCGATCTGGTTTCCAAGTATCAAAGGCTCGTCCAACGGGAAACCGGGCAGGCGTTTCCCGAGGATCCGCTTGACCAACTCAAAATGGGAATTCAGGCCGTCTTTGCCTCCTGGTTCGGCGAACGTGCGGTGACGTATCGAAAAATCTATGGGATTCCCGACGACTGGGGCACCGCGGTCAACGTGGTGGCCATGGTGTTTGGGAACATGGGTGAAACCAGTGGGACGGGGGTGGCGTTTTCTCGTGATCCTTCCACCGGGCGGCGCACGTTTTTTGGGGAATGTCTATTAAACGCCCAAGGGGAAGACGTGGTCGCGGGCATTCGCACCCCCCTTCCCGTCACGGCCTTACGGCACAAATTACCCGCTGCGTATCGATCCCTCATGAACACCCAGAAAATTCTGGAAAGCCATTATCGCGACGTGCAGGACATGGAGTTTACGATTCAGGAAGGCAAACTCTACATGCTGCAAACGCGGAACGGGAAGCGAACGGGGATTGCCGCGGTTCGGATTGCCGTCGATATGGTCAAAGAGGGACTGATTGACAAAAAAGAAGCGGTTCGTCGAGTCGAACCGGAACAATTGGCTCAGTATTTGTATCCCATTTTCGACCAAGCGGAAGAAAAGAAATTTCAACCCATCGGCAGAGGATTGTCGGCTGGTCCGGGAGCCGCCTGTGGAAAAATTGCCTTAACCCCGGAACGGGCCGTGGCGCTCAAGCGTCGTGGTGAGAAGTCCGTGCTCGTCAGAAAAGAAACGAGCCCGGATGATATTCACGGCATGCACGCGTCGGAAGGGTTTCTCACGGCGACGGGTGGCATGACTTCCCATGCCGCGGTCGTGGCCCGACAAATGGGCAAGGTCTGCGTCGCGGGCTGCGAAGACGTTGAGGTCTTTGAAGAGGAAGCCAAGGTGCGGATTGGTCCATCCGTCTTCAAGGAAGGGGAGTCTATTTCCATTAACGGGTTCACCGGCTGCGTCTACGGCGGGATGCTGTCCGTGACGGCCTCTGAAGTGATTCAAGTCATCCAAGGCAAACGTTCCGCGACCCGATCCGAAAAGTTTCGCTATTTTGCCACCATCCTGAAATGGGCCGATGACATCCGTCGTCTCAGGGTTCGGGCAAATGCCGACGGCCCGGAACAAGCGCAAATTGCTCGGGGATTCGGGGCGGAAGGCATCGGTCTCTGTCGAACGGAACACATGTTTTTTGCAGAAGACAGGGCTCCGCTCATGCAAGCCATGATCCTGGCCGCAACCCGACGGGAACGAGAGCGCCATCTCGATCAATTGCTTCCTCTCCAGAAAAAGGATTTCATCGGTCTCTATCGGGAGATGAAAGGATATCCGGTCACCATCCGGTTGCTTGATCCCCCGTTACATGAGTTCCTGCCGAAACGGGAACAACTCATGGTGGATATTGCGCGAGCCGAGGCTGCTCATGAGCATTCAGGTCGCGTTGAAGAAAAACGAAAAATTCTGGCAAGAGTCGAAGAACTTCATGAATTCAATCCGATGCTGGGGCTTCGAGGATGCCGGTTGGGGATCACCATGCCGGAAATTACCCGGATGCAGGTTCGGGCCATCATGGAAGCCGCGTGTGAAGTGGCCAAGGAAGGCAAAAACATCGTGCCGGAAATCATGATTCCCCTGGTTGGCATGTCCTCCGAAATGAAAGCGCAGAAAACCCTCATCAAAGAAGTCGCAGAAGCAACCATGAAGCGCTGCGGAAAAACATTGACCTACCTGGTCGGAACCATGATCGAGTTGCCCCGGGCCGCGGTCACCGCGGGACAGATTGCCGAAGACGCAGAATTCTTTTCTTTTGGGACCAATGATCTGACCCAAACCACCTACGGATTCTCCAGGGATGACGCGGCCAAGTTTACGGGCTTTTATCGCGAGCACGATCTGCTGGCGTTCGACCCGTTTGCCGTGCTGGACAGGGAAGGCGTGGGCGCCGTCATGCGATTGGCCATGAATGAAGGGCGTTCGACCCGTCCGGACATCAAGCTGGGGATTTGCGGAGAACACGGGGGAGAACCCAGTTCCGTCGAATTCTGTCATGGCCTTGGTCTGGACTACGTGAGTTGTTCTCCGTATCGAGTGGCCATTGCCCGTTTGGCCGCCGCCCAAGCCGCGTTGAACGCCGAAGACAAACAATCAGCGACGAAATCAAAGAAGCGGGCGGTGAACGCTTCGGCAAAAACCAGCGCGTCCGGCCGCCGCACGGCTGCAACGCGCTCCCAATCCAAGCCGAAAACAAAGGCGCGGCGGCGAAACGCGCAAGTTCGTCCGTGAGTGACGTAGAACAAGACGTCTCCTTTATGAAACGCGCCCTCAGGCTGGCGGCTCAAGGGCGGGGGATGACTCGTCCGAATCCCATGGTAGGGGCAGTGGTGGTGGCCAAAGGGACCCTCGTGGGTTCCGGATATCACCAACGAGCCGGCGGCCCCCACGCCGAGATCATTGCCCTTCGACGAGCCGGACCCCGTTCTCGTCGGGCCACGCTCTACAGCACGCTCGAACCCTGTTGCCATACGGACAAACGCACGGCGCCCTGCGTGCCCGCCGTCATCGATTCGGGGGTTGGCCGCGTCGTTGTGGCGATGCGGGACCCGCATGATCGAGTGAATGGACGCGGGATTCAGCGACTCAGACGAGCAGGGATTACGGTAGACGTCGGATGCCTCGGCAACGAGGCCGCCACGCTCAATGAGGGATACATCCACTGGGTCAAAACCGGCCGCCCGTTCGTCGTGCTCAAAGCCGCGATGACGTTGGACGGTCAGATTGCAACGGCCTCCGGAGAATCGCAATGGATGACCAGCGTCAAGACCAGAGAGCACGTCCATCGACTGAGGAGTCAGGTGGATGCCATTGCCGTGGGAGTCAGGACCGTACTCAAAGACGACCCGCGGTTAACCGTCCGGCTTCCTGAAAAGCACGCAAACGCCACCCATCCGCCGGTTCGTCGGATCATCTTCGACAGCCGGCTTCGGAGTTCCGTCAACGCACGGGTTTTTCAGGAATTGGAACGGTTTCCTACAATCGTGGCGACCACGAGATTGGCTGCCGCCACAAAAATTCAGCAATTGCGAAACATTGGCGTGGACGTCCTGGTGCTCCCTCAACAAACACATCGCGTTTCCCTTCGCCGATGTCTTCACGAACTCGGAAAAAGGGAGATCGCGAGTCTGCTGGTGGAAGGCGGGAGCGAGTTGTATGCCGGGTTCTTACGTGCGGCTCTGGTCAATCGGCTTTACCTGTACGTGGCTCCCGTTCTCTTGGGAGGACGCGACGCCAAAGGCTTGATCGGCGGGCTCTCGCCCAAACGTCTGAATGAAAACGTGGGAGTGGACAATCTTCACGTGCAATCCCTTGGCGAGGACCTGCTCATCACCGGAGACGTGTAAAGGAACGTGATCGTGTTGTTGGCGTTGGAACAAACGTGAACGGAACGACGTGCTGAGGAGGTCATCATGAAAAACGTTGCCGTCATTCTCTCAGGCTGTGGATTTTTGGATGGGGCGGAGGTCACCGAAGCCATCAGTACGTTGGTGGCGATTGGACAACGAGGCGCGGCGTATCAATGTTTTGCGCCGAATAAGGAGGCGGCGGAAACGAATCATCTCACGCAACGGCCGACCGGCCGTAACAGAAACGTCCTGGAAGAAGCCGCCCGTATTGCACGGGGTGAGATCCGGCCGCTTGAAGAACTCCACGCGCGAGACTTCGACGCCCTGGCGTTTCCCGGCGGATATGGCGCGGCCCTTCATTTGTGTGATTTCGCGCAAAAGGGGAGTGGGGGAGCGATTGATCCGCACGTCCTTCGGATCGTCAAAGAATTTCATGAAGGCCGCAAACCCATCGCCGCGATTTGTATCGCGCCGGCCATCATAGCCTTGGCGTTTGGCGAGAAAGGCGTCAACGTGACGATTGGCAACGATCAGGGAACGGCGTCAGAAGTTGAAAAAACCGGAGCCAAGCACAGCCATTGTGCGGTCGAACAGTTTGTCGTTGACGCGGCCAATCGCGTGATTACCACCCCGGCGTACATGTACGGGACTGCGAAACCGCATCAGATATTTGAAGGCGTCAGTGGCGCGATTGGCGAATTGCTGAAGATGGCCTGAGGCTTCCGCGGATGGATACCGGATCAGAAGTGGTATTTCAGCCCGAGCGTCATTCCCCAGTACTCAACGTTGTCCAGTTTTATGCGTACCCGGTACGGCGTCACACCGTCGGCAAGGACCGGTGCGTGACCGCGGATTTTGTTCCAGACGGCGTTGTGGCGGATGTTCTGAAAACGGGCCCAGCGCCCTTTCAGCCCGATGGATACCTTTTCCGTGAGGGCATAGTCCAGTCCACCGAGAAACTGGAAGCCGAAGAGGTTTTTGCTGATCCGCGTGTTCAGATAGCTGGTCGTTCCGGCAGCCTCAAGCTTGACTGCATCTGTATTGTCGGGCCACCCCTGGTCCTTGACCGCTTCCAGATAGTCTTGGCCATTCTTGCGCATGTAGTGGTTTCCGTAGCGCAGACTGGTGCGTGCCCAGCCGAGCCCCGCGCCCAGATAGGGCGTCCAGGGCGAGTCGTTCCTGAAATCGTAATACGCGTTCAAGAAGAGTTGGTTGGCCTGGAAGTCGGAAATGCTCGCGGACGGTGGCTCAAGCCATTCGCGGCCTTTGCCTCGGGTCACGTCGGTCGTTCCGGGCAGGAGAGATGAGTCGCCATCCTGGCGTCGGTGCAGGTATTCGACTTCGAAGCGCAGATTGTCCAGCGTGTAGCCCGCGCTGAGGGCACCGGCGAATCCGGTGTTCAGATCGAAATCAGCGGTATAGATGGGATCTTTGGGAGTGGTGGTCGTGCATTTATCATCGGTCGGTGCCGTGAACTGCCTACCCTCAGTTTCAGTCGCTTGCTGGTACAAGATGCTGTCGCAGCGCGTGGGGTGGCTGATGCCCGAAAGGGGAGAACCCATGCTCGCGGCGTGTGTCAGACCCACATCAATGCCGACGTAGAAGCCCCGCCGGCTTTTTTCTTCAGCACTTGCCAAGCTTGCCGATCCAAGGATACAGACACCCAGCGTCAAAGCAAGAAGGATGTTCAGATTTCGCCGTTCCGTCTTTTTCATGGTTTTCTCCTTTCCGAGTCATTCCATCCCGCAATCAAGGACCGACAGACGGGCCAAATTACAGAATTGATGGTGGAAAAATCAACGACGTGTCCCTGTGTTCGAGAACGTTGCCCTGAGCCGGGGTTCGTGGACGACCCGGCTCAAGGTACGATCTGCTTGAGTGCCATGATGGACGCATTGTCCGGATGCGGGTAGATGGCGAGGGACTTTCGGAACAACGCGACGGCTTCCTCCGCCCGACCCAGGCGATAACGCAGAAATCCTTTCAGATAGAGAAACCTGGCCATCCGCTCTTTACTCATGATCTCATCCTGCATGTGATCCGCCTCCTGCAACCACTCGTCAATTTGTGCCAGATGTGAGCGATTCCCGTGATTTAACAGGACTTCGACCATTCCGATCAGACTGAAGAAACTCCGCCTGGCAAGTGCAAGCGTGCGTCGCGTTCTTTCCAACAGCTCGGCGTTGCCCGACAGTACGGCGTATCCAAGGTGCTCGCCGTAGAGGTAGAGCAATTTATGCCGTCGAAATCGTTCCCAGCTATCGACCGGCTGCCGGTTCAGGAGTTCCTCGAAATAGTGCTCGGCTTGCGGCTGGATGCGTAACTCCATGGCGCCTGGCGCACCCTCCCGAATGACTTCCTTGACGAACCCGTGGCGTCGGCTGCCGCCGTCGTGGGGAATTTTTTCGTCTTCGATGGTATAGAAAACGGGACGATCTGTTTCATTCACGAACCGCCGGAGGGCTTCGGCTTTGCGCCGATCGGACGTTCTTGGCCGGTAGAGGCGGTTTCCGTACACCAGCCCCTGGGCGCTCAGCAGGGTAACGTCCGGGCGACGCTGCTCAACGAAGCGGTAGTAGCCGAGGGGGCCGATCTCAGAGTCGCCGAACACGAACAGCACCGCGTCTTGCGGCAGCAGGTCAAACATCACTTCCGAATACCGCTCCGAAAAATCGCTGCCGGAGCGATCGTTCAAGCCCCAGTTCGCCTGTACGGAATACGCCACCATCCCCAAACCCGCCAGGGCCGCGGCACCGGTTCGCACCCACGGCCCCGTGCGAAGCCCGGTGGGCAGGCGGTCCAGGAGAAACTGCAATCCGACCGCCAGCCACAGGGACACGATCCCGTAGCTGACCAGGGAGTAGGGGCGGAAGACTGAGACGTTATAATCGTCGAAATCGAAGCGGAGCAGGACGATCAACACCGCGCTGTTCCCCAGGAACACCAGCAACCCTGAGCCCGCTTCGGTGTATCGCCGGCAACGGAACAGCGCGTAGAGGCCCAGTGCTGCGAGCGCGAACCCCGGCAGCGTCACCTGCCAGATCACTTCGTTCCCAAACCACCCCAGAAACGCCAAACGGTCGCCCCAGTCCGCGCTGGGGCTCACGTCGACTTTGGAATAGCCGCTTCTGCTGACGTAGTACCAGAATGCCTCCCAGTCCGTAATCGGGCCGTAGAAGCTGATGAACGGCTCCTGCCAGGAGCGTACCACCATCCACGCATAGGGGAGGGCCGCGCTCACCAGCGAAACCGCGACGAGTTTCGGCAGTTTGACGGGCAGGGACTTCCAGGCCGGCAGGACCGCCAGCAGCAGGCCGGGCAAAGCCAGTCCCATCAGTGGCCAGTGATTGGCCAGACTCAACCCGTACCCCGCGGCCGCAGCCATCCAGAGGCGGGACCGCGCCGGGTGCCGCACCCCGTACAGAATCAGCCCATACGTGGCAAAGAACAACAGCGCGTTCAGCGTATACACCTCCGCGATGATGGCCTGAGCCCAGACGTGCTCCGAGGCAGCGAACAGCCAGGCCGCCGTCACGGCCGGTACGGGCGCGGCCTGCAACAGCCGGGCGCACAAATAGACGCCGCCGCATGCCAGCGCGCCCAGGATCGCGCTGGACAGGTGGCCGAGGAAAGCGACGGTGCCGAAGGGCAACCACGTGACGAGGTGACAGAGCAGCGTGTAGAGGGGATAGCCGGGGGGATGGGCGACGCCGAGGTGGGCTCCGGCCATCAGGAACAGGCCGTCGTCTTCCAGGACGACGGTGCGAGGGAGGGTGAGTCCGTAGAGGAGGAGGGGGACGAGCACCGCCGCGGCCAAGGCCAAGCCGTCACCCAGGCGGGTGGCCTTTCCAGGAGAAGGAAAAAACATCATGGGAACCAGCTATAAGCCGAGAGTCCTATAGCCCTGCTAGGAAAGAACGGATGGGTTCGAACTCCTTGTGGTCCAAATCCCAGTAATTATTTTTCGCTGCCACGCCTACTGAAAATTGGGGTTCGGGCCGCGTCGAGAGATAGGCATGTGTTCGGGCCTTTTCGGGTCTTTGAATCTGCCTGCTGGGTAGGTCATTGACACACTGAAAAAACACATCGATGCACCCATTCACTGAATCGTCTGCAAATGACCGATTCAGCAGCGTTTCCAGCATTCCCGGACTCCTACCATCGGGAAGGATGAGTACGCTCACACGCGGGCAGTCCGTTTTCTTTTGCGCAGCGCGTCCATGAATCGGTAACCTCACCGCCCTTACTGCCGTCACGACGCTTTGAAACGCACTGTCGGCATTGGTTTCCGCGTCGCGGACAATTCCTATACTCTCAACCGAATGGAAATCGGGAACCTTGATAAATCCACGCAAAAATCCGCGTAGTTCATTGATCCCGCCGAAATTTTGAATTTGGACGTCCTGACGATTGAGGTGTTTGATAAACGCCTCGAAAAAATTTCGCTGATCGTTTCCCTCAACCAAAAGTTGTGTTTTCTCCTCAATCGTATTCGGTTGGGGCATGGTCAGCGAACTTCCAGCCTGTGACGAATTACGGCCTCGATCTGATCCGGTTCGTACGTCACGCAGCGGCTTTTGCCGTTCTCGGCTTCGAGCCGATGGAGACAAAAACCATCTTTCCCGAGGGACTGATAGGCGGCCTCCATACATTCAAAGCTATGCGTGGTTGCAATGACCTGCGTGTTAAAGTTCTTTGCTGCTGCGTTGATCGCCTGCCAGACTTTGGCCAAGATCGTGTGGTGCAATCCGTTTTCGATCTCGTCAACCAGCACAAGGCCGCCTTGAGCCGCGGAGAGTGCCAGAATCAATCTGGCGACGCGCGTCATGCCTTCGCCCATGACGGGAAGGGGTATGAGTTCGGGCAACCCGACGTCGCCCCAAATCAGCGGCGTTCCACTCGCGGAATTATCCTCAACGCTTTGCAGTCTGGGTTCGACGATTTTGAGTGCGTCCACAATGATCGTCGCCTGCTTGCGTTTCCGAAGTTGTCCCAAGCGCATCGCGTCTTCTTGGAGATTTCCTAGTCGAGATGAAAGAAACACGGCTTGAAGTGGGACGCTGGCAGCAGGATGTTCGATCTGAATACCGGTTCCCTGTACGCGCATGCGGCATTCAACGTGTCCGGTCTGTTTGCTGTCGAACGAAAACAGCAGCGGACTTTCCTTCAAGAATTCCGCCGCCGTTCCGGCTGGTTTCCCAATCGGGAGTTCAATCACACCCGGCTGCTCCAGCATGATGCTTAGCGTCAACTGGCCGAGTAACGTCTCCTCTGCCTCTACTTGGATGACTTCGCTCATTTCAAGTTCGGAGAACATAGGTTTCCAGAATGCTTCCCGAATTGCCGCCGGCGTTCCACCTACCGAGTCGATTCCACGAAATGCGTTAATACTCAACGTCATTCCGGCGTTTCCGGCGCCAACCAACAAAAACAGTGCTTCCAGGAGCGTCGTCTTGCCTGAATTGTTGCGGCCGGTAAACAGGTTTACCTGGTCCATCCGATCAATCTTAAGACCGTTCAATTTGCGAAAATTCCGTATTCGTATTTTCTTGAGCACCGTTTCCACTCTCTCCTGTACGGCCATCCTGCGTCGTTTTTGTCAATGGATGAAATTAGACGCTATTGATGGTGGAGTGGTCAAGCAGGTGCGTGGGTTCAAAGGTTCCACTGAACCCGTGTATGATGCGTGACCTGATGCCGTGCTGGCCTGTATACTACGACGGTGTCGCGGCTTGATCGTCGTCCACGTCATCGGTGTGTCATGGGGAATCAGGAAAAACAGGCAATGGAACACGGCCAATCCACCGACGCTGCGCTTCGTATTCTTCAGAGCGTCTTCGGACATGCTTCTTTTCGCTTGCGACAGGAGGACATGATAGCGGATCTGCTGGCCGGCAGAGATGCCCTGGTCCTGATGCCGACCGGCGGGGGGAAATCGTTGTGCTATCAAGTGCCGGCCATGATGCGGGAAGGGGTGGGCGTCGTGGTGTCGCCGTTGATTGCGTTGATGAAGGATCAAGTGGACGCGTTGCGCCAGTGTGGGGTGCGTGCCGCTTGCCTGAACTCCACTTTGGGCCTGGAGGAAGTACGGGCAGTGGAGGCAGCGGTCAGCGGCGGGCGGTTGGATCTGCTCTACGTCGCGCCGGAGCGTCTGGTGCAGGATCGTACTCTGGCGTGGCTGGACAGGCAAACCATCGCCTTGTTTGCCATTGACGAAGCCCATTGCGTGTCGCGCTGGGGGCACGACTTCCGAGAGGAATATTTGCAATTGTCGGTGTTGCACGAGCGGTATCCCGCCGTGCCGCGCATTGCCCTGACGGCCACCGCCGACGCCGCGACGCGCCGTGAAATCATTGCCCAATTGCAGCTGGAAGAGGCCAACGTCTACAGCCACAGTTGTGATCGTCTCAACGTCAGGTACGCCATCTCCGACGACGATAACGGGCGTGAGCGCATGTGGCGGTTTCTCCAAAGCGAGCACCCCGCCGATTCCGGCATCGTCTACTGCCTGACGCGCAAGAAAGTGGATGAGATCGCCGAGTGGCTGCGTGCCCGTGGACGCGACGCGCTGCCCTATCACGCGGGCCTTTCGGACCACGCGCGCCGCCGACACCAGGAGCGGTTCCTGCGTGAGGAGGGCGTGGTGATCGTTGCCACGGTCGCGTTCGGCATGGGTATCGACAAGCCCGACGTGCGCTTCGTCGTCCACCTCAGTCTGCCGAAAAGCATTGAGGCTTACTACCAGGAAACGGGTCGTGCGGGCAGGGATGGCCTACCGGCTAGCGCGTGGATGAATTACGGTCTGAGGGAAATCATCATCTTCCGGCAATGGCTGTCCGAGTCCGAAGCCGACGAGGCGTACAAGCGAGTGGAGCATCAGAAACTGGAAGCAATGGTGGGGCTGTGTGAACTGGCCACCTGTCGCCGACGCGCCGTCCGTGCCTACTTTGGTGAGGAGCCTGGGGAAGACTGCGGCAATTGCGACAACTGCCTGGACCCGCCGCAAACGTGGGAAGGTGCTGAGGCCGCGCGAAAGGCCCTCTCTTGCGTTTCCCGCACCGGCGAGCGTTTCGGCGTGAACTATCTGGTTGACGTGCTCATCGGCAAGAATAACGCGCGCGTCCGAAATTACCGCCACGATCGACTCCAGGTGTTCGGCAGCGGCGCGGAGTACGTTGCCGCCGAGTGGCGCTCCATTTTCCGTCAACTGATTGCTCAAGGCTGTCTTTGGGTGGACGCCGAGCGTTTCGACGCCCTGCGCCTGACGGAGCAGGCACATCCGGTGCTGCGTGGCGAGCGGGGGCTGACCCTGCGTAAATTGCGGCGTCCCGTGACGGTGAAAAAAGAAAAGAGTCCCGTTGTAAGGAGTCCCGTTGTGCCGGTCTCGCCGAACGACGAACCCCTGTGGCAAGCGTTACGTGAGGCGCGTACGACTCTGGCACGGGAGCAGGGCGTGCCCCCCTACGTCGTGTTTCACGACGCCACCTTGCGTGAGTTGGCCCGAGTCAAGCCACGAACGCTGGAAGACCTTGCGCAAATCCCGGGCGTCGGCGAACATAAATTAAGGAAATACGGCAGTATTTTTTTACGGGTCGTGAGGGAACATCCGTCGGGGGAGCGTGATGGTGAATGATGGGAATCTCGTGCGCCGTGCTCTGGTGATTGTGCTGATTTTTGTCGGACTGCCGGCCGTCGGGAATCTGGAGGCAGGTGCCGGTGCGTGGGAACGGCCCACGCAATCCGGTGCTGCAACCGTTTTGCTCCGGACATCAGGCCAATCCTTGGCAACCCTTGTCGTGCACTATCTCGCGGTTGAGGATCGTCTACGGGCTGAGTCGGTCTTGCAGACAATTCTGGCGCATCCTGATGCCACGCTGGAGCACGTGAGCCGCCTGCTCAAACAAAGTCGCACCTATGATGAGGCTCCGGTGGGCAGGCTTCCGAAGCGGCCGATTCGGGTTCGCGGACGAACCTTTTCGTATGGCCTGTTTGTGCCGCCGTCTTATGATCCCGCGGTGGCGTTGCCGTTGGTGATCTGTTTGCACGGGGCCGGGTTTACGGGCGATTCCTATCTGGAGCGATGGGTTGCGCGGTTGGGGGAGTCCTTTCTTCTTGCCTGTCCTACGATCAGGATGGGGACGTGGTGGACGCGGTTCGGTGAAGAGTTAGTGCTCAACACCATTCAAGCCGTCCGTGCGCACTATCGCGTTGATCCGAACCGAATTTACTTGACGGGCATGTCGAACGGCGGCGTCGGTGCGTGGATGATTGGTATGCACCACGCGCCTCGGTTTGCTGCGGTGGCGCCAATGGCCGGCGGAATTGACGACGTCCTGTTTCCCTTTCTGGAAAATATTCGGCACGCCTCGGTGTACGTGATTCACGGAGCCAGGGATCGCGTCATGCCCGTCTGGCTGAGTCGGACGATCACGAATGAATTATCGCGGCTTGGGATCGCCTTTACGTATCGTGAACACGAATGGGTGCATCCACACGCCGGCGGTCATTTCTTTCCTCGACAGGAGTTGCCGGCCCTGGTGGAGTGGTTTGAGCGGCAACGCCGTGATCCGTATCCGCGGAGATTGACCGTGGTTCGGGACGCCAGTCATTTGACGGACTTCGGCTGGGTGCGTATCGATTCGACGGACCGCATTGCCATGTTTTCAGAGCAGTTGATGGATTATCAGGATGATCTGATCAAGAACAAGGTGTACGCAAAATTGGCCGTTGAGGTGAGAGGTGAGAATCATATCGACGTCCAAACCGACCGGGTCCGTCGATACACCGTGTTTTTGAATGAGGCCTTGATCGATTTTTCCAAATCCGTGACGGTCACGACGAACGGCCGCGTGAGTTTCCACGGCCGCGTGACGCCGCGAATCGAAACGCTTCTCCGTGACGTGCGACGCCGTCGGGACGTGGATCGACTGTTTCCCGCCCGATTGACCCTTGACGTTCCGCGATAACGTTTCCAAAAAATCAGGAAGCCCGTCTGCTTGACAAATGGACTTCGGGTTCCCTAGAGTCCGGTTCTTCTCTACATATCCATGGATGCCCGGGGATAGGGAAGAAGGTGCAAGTCCTTCGCGGTCCCGCCGCTGTAACTGGAAACGAACCCCGCACGTGCCACTGTCAAGGATGCCGTATTTGACGGGAAGGCGCGGGAAGTAGGTCAGGATCCAGAAGCCAGAAGACCGACCCGGGCAAAGAATGCCGTTTCGATGTTCCCCTCGGCCAAGCGGTCCCGGGGATGATCGAACGGGATTCACGACCTTCGAACCCTCGTGGGCTGGGGAACGGGTGAGGATGAAGACGCGGGTGCAATCCTCAGGGTCATTCAGGCCTTGGGGATTTTTTATGTCGTCGGACGTTGCGCGCGTCCGGGATTATCGTGGTGCAAAAGAAAGGAAACGGCGCGCTCGCGTTGGTCTCGTTTTCCTGACGATTGCGCTTCTGATTGTTCCGGCCGGTGATCCTCCGTTCGGGTTCTCCGACCCGTCCACTCCCATGAAACGCCGCCAACAAGGAATTCTCACGGGGATGCCGTTTATGGCCAACGTGGCTCCGCGGACGTTCGTTGATGACCTTGGCCGGAAACTCTACCTTGCCGAACCACCGAAACGCATCGTCTCGCTGGCTCCGAGCATCACGGAAATTCTGTTTGCCATCGGCCTGGATCAGGAAATCGTCGGCGTCACGGAATTTTGCAACTACCCTCCTGCCGCGTTGGACAAACCGAAGGTCGGGTATTCCCAACCGAATCTGGAAGCCATTGTGGCGCTCCGGCCGGAACTCATCGTCGCGCCGAAGTCATTTTTGAGAGTCGACTTACTCAACCGTCTGGAGCAACTGAAAATTCCCACGTTTCTTCTCGATCCCAGAACCGTTGAAGATATTTTGACGCACGTTCAAGTGCTGGGCCGCATGGTGGGGCGAGTCCCTGAATCCCTCAAGGTCAGTGAAAACGTTCGAAAGAAAATAACGCGGCTGTCCGCTCGCTTAGCAGGGCGTCCGCGCCCCACGCTGTTATTCGTGCTCAATACTGATCCACTCATTACGGTCGGCCCGGGGAGCTACATCCATCAATTGATTGAACTGGCCGGGGCAAGAAATGCCGCGGAACGTGCAGGAACGCCGTACCCGCGCCTCAGCATCGAGGAAGTTCTCCGACGGAACCCCGAGTTTCTGCTGTTCCCAACGGGTCGTTTTGAGGGAATTCCTCAAGCCGAGCAGGATCAATGGCGGCGGTGGACGTCTCTTGAAGCCGTCAAACGGAATCAACTCGTGCAGATAAACAGCGACGTGCTCAACAGGCCCGGCCCCCGAGTGATCGAAGGCTTGGAGGCGCTTGTGACAATACTTCACCCCGACGTGCTTGAAACTGCGAAGGGGCAGGAGAAATGACGAACTGGGGTCCCCGCGGGTGATGGCTTCTTTGACTCCTTCAAGAAAAACCATTGAGGTGACCACGCCAACCGCGTCGACGTCAGCTTTTTTCTCTCCTGCCCCGCGTGCAGAAGGCAGTCTTGCACCGACGGATCAACCGGCTCAAGGAGTCGTGACCCTTTCGCCGACGAAGTGGATGGCCGCGTCGGGCGGGTTGGGAGCGTTGTCCCTCGTAGCTTTCGTGGTCTGTCTGGGATTCGGGACTGAGACGATCCCCTTTTCTCAGGTCGCAAGGATTCTGGCGCAGGGGCCGCTTTCTGCAAGGGAGGCGCAAGAAGCCCCCGAGTACGTTATTCTCTGGCAGGTACGCGTGCCCCGCGTGTTGCTGGCGTTTATGGTTGGTGGAAGTCTGGCGGCAGTCGGGGCCTCGCTTCAGGCGTTGCTTCGGAACCCCTTGGCCGATCCCTACGTCATCGGCATTTCGAGCGGGGCCGCACTCGGCGCGGCCGTGGCCGTTCTGTTCGGCGTCGGCCTTTCCGTTTTCAGTATATCGGTTTTGCCGGTTTGTGCTTTCCTTGGGGCGCTGGTTGCGCTGCTCATCGTCTATCGCATTGCCGTGTCCTACGGGAGTTTTTCGATTCATACGCTGTTGTTGGGCGGAGTGGTGCTGAACGCGATTTTTTCAGCCCTCATCTTATTTCTGACGAGCCTGGCTGATCCGTACAAGGCGTCGGGGATGTATGCGTGGCTGATGGGCTCATTAACGGGTCCGGATTTTCAAACCGTCTTCATCCTGGCCGTGTATCTTCTTTTCGGGGTGTGCGTCCTGATTCGACAGGCTCCGGCCTTGAACCTGCTCACGCTTGGCGAAGAGTCGGCGCGTTCGTTGGGCGTCGAGGTGGAACGAGTGAAGCGCGTGCTCTTTGCCGCGTCCGCGTTGGTCACGGGAGCGGTCGTTGCCTTCAGCGGTCTGATAGGATTCGTCGGACTTATCGTGCCCCACGCGGTTCGTTTGGTGTTTGGAGCCGATCATCGATTGTTATTGACGGCCTCGGGGATTGCAGGGGGCACGTTCCTGATGGTCGCCGATACCGCGGCGAGGACGCTGTTGAGTCCGGCGGAAATCCCCGTGGGCGTCGTGACGGCGTTAGTCGGTGGCCCGATCTTTTTATATCTGCTGGTTCAACAACGAAAGAGAATTGTTCCGTGAACCACGATCAAGTAAATCCAAGCCGACCCCCGATAGGAGCGGTCGGGGGCAGGCCTTCGTTCAGGTTACACGCCGTCAGCTTCGGGTTTGGGCGAGGGGAAACGGCCGTTCAATTTCCGGTGTTAAAGAATATCTCCATCACGATTGCCGCGGGGGAAGTGTTGGGAATCCTGGGTCCCAATGGATCCGGGAAAAGTACCCTGCTGAAAGTCCTCATGAGAATCGTGACGCCTCAGCGTGGGACGGTTGAACTGTTCGGTCAACCCCATGGTTCGTTTTCCCAGGTCGAGATTGCCCGTCGCGTGGCCTTCGTTCCTCAGGAAACTCAGCAGGCGTTTCCTTTTACGATCAATGAAATGGTCTTGATGGGGCGATACCCCCACCACAATCGAACGTGGGGGTTGGGATGGGAAGGAGATCAGGACCGTGCCGTGGCGATGCAGGCGATGAGAGAGCTGGACGTTGCCCACCTCGGCACTCGGCTGATTACCGACGTCTCCAGTGGAGAGCGACAACGAGCGGTGATTGCCCGGGCGTTGGCCCAAGACCCGGACGTCTTGCTTCTGGATGAGCCGACGGCCTTTCTCGATCTCCATCACCAGTTGGATATTGCGAGAATTCTTCGCCGGTTCAATCGAGAGCGCGGGTTGACCGTCATCCTGGTTTCCCACGATCTGAATTTAGCCAGTCAGTCTTGCGATCGCTTGTTGCTTCTCCAAGAAGGGGAGATCGTGACGGCGGGAACACCGGAAGAAGTCATGTCCAAGGAATCGCTCGAACCCGTCTACGGATGTCAGGTTCTCATCGATCAACATCCGCAGTCCGGTCTGCCAAGGGTGACGTTGCCGGTTTAAGCGGAAGACCGGCGTCACTCAACGAATTTTTGACGTCCGACCCCCGATAGGAGCAGTCGGGGGCAGGCGTGGTGACGGACGCGAATCATTCACCACGAACGTTGAACGTATAACAACCTAAGGAGGCGTTTCTACAGGAAGCAAGCTGACAACGACGGGGAAGATGGTGCAAAGCCATCACGGTGCCGCCACTGTAAGCGGGGAGTGAATCTGCACAAGGCCACTGTGAACGAAAGGTTCATGGGAAGGCGCAGAGAAGTTGGGATCCGCAAGTCAGGAAACCCGATTGTCGGTTGTGTCCATTACGCCCTTCGTATCAAAGGGAGGTGGAGGATGTCGTTTCACGGGTCCTGGTTCATGTATCCAGTCTTGGTTCTCGCCGGTTTTTTTGCCCCTGACGTTTCTTTGAGTCAACAACCCGCCGCTTCTTCAGGCATTCAGACGCTTGAGCCCGTGGTCGTGAGTGCCACCAAAACACCGGTTTCCCTTCGTCAGGTCACGAGTGCCGTGGAGGTCTTGACCGAAAAAGACTTGACCAGACGAAAAATCAAGACGTTGGTGGAAGTCTTTCGTCTTTCGCCGGGCATGGCCGTGACTCAAAACGGCGGACCCGGCACGGCGGCGAACGTCCGGATTCGAGGAGGAACGGCCAATCAGACGTTGGTCTTGATTGACGGAGCGATCGTGAACAGCGCAACGTTGGGCGAATTTAACTTTGGTTACGTCACCGCGGACAACGTCGAGAAAATCGAAATCGTTCGAGGCGCGCAGAGTACGCTCTGGGGAGCTGACGCGATGGGTGGCGTGGTGAATATTACGACGAAACGGGGAGGCGGTCCCCTGAAGACGGAAGCGTTCGTTGAATACGGATCGTTGAATACCGTGAGGGAAGGCGGACGCGTTGCCGGCGGCAAGGGACCGGTTGATTTTTCTCTCGACCTCTCCCGCTGGGATACCACCAGCATTTCGGCGGTCAATTATCGAAGGGGAGCCTCTGAACGTGACGCCTATCGGAATTGGCAGGCTTCGTCTCGACTGGGCGTGGCCCTGCCCGCCGATGGTCGGTTCGACTTCAACGTTCGATGGTGGAGCGGTTCACTCCACGTCGACAGCAGTTTCGGTCCCTCTGACGTGATCAAGGCCAGAAACGACGATGAGCAATTCATCTTCAGCGGAACCCATCGGCAACCCTTGACCGATTGGTGGACGCACGTGTTGACCCTTTCCCGGTCTCAAGAGACAAACTCATACGATCCGGGAATTCTCCAGCGTAATCTGTCAACCGGAAGAGAGAGTATTCCCTTTGGCGGTCCTAATGAAACCCGCGTGCTGGCGGACCGGATCGAAAGTCAACACGACTTCCGGCTCAATCGATACGTCACGGTGACCGCGGGCTATCAATTGCGTGAACAGACGGGAGAAAGCGACGCGGGTTTGTCGGAAAAAATCTTGTCCGCCCACGCCGGGTTCGGTCAGGTGCAATTCAGCCTGGATGATCGACTGTTTGCCACGGCAGGGGTCAGGCACGACGGGTATAATACGTTCGGCGATGCCACGACCTATCGCCTGACCGGTGGATATCTGGTCAAGGCAACCAATACGAAACTACGCGGCAGCTACGCCACGGGGTTTCGGGCGCCGTCGATCAATGAATTGTTCTGGCCGAATTTCGGCAATCCCACCTTGCAACCCGAGAGAAGTCAGAGTTTCGACGTCGGCGTTGACCAGATCGTGTTCGACGACGGGGTGAAAATCAGTGCCGGTTATTTCTGGAATCGGTATCGGGATATCATTCAGACCATTCAGAGTGAAACGGCGTGCGGTATCGGTCCGTATGGAATCAATTATTGCCCCGTCAACGTGGGTTCGGCCAAATCGCAAGGCTGGGAAGTCGGGATCGATCTGGTCTTGGCCCAGGATCACCCGTGGATGAAACGTCTGGAACTGAAAGGCCACTACACCATGACCCTGACCCGTAACCTTGTGACCGGCACCAGATTGGCTCGATGGCCCGTTGATCAGGCCGGTATCAGCGTCCAGTATCAACCGATTGATCCTTTGCGCATGACCCTCGATTTCCGTTTTGTGGGATCGCAATTCGATAGACCGAACGTCGCCCAGAACGACACGTGGCGCCTCGGCTCGTTTGACGTGCTCAATCTAGCCGTGACCTATGACGTCTCCGAACGGATCGAAGCCTACGTGCGCGTGGACAATCTCTTGGACGAGGAGTATGAAGAAATATTATTTTTTGGAACCCCCGGCCGCTCGATATTCGGCGGTATCCGCGTGAACGTTGATCTCCCATTGTTGTCGGACTAGGGGATACGTGATGCCCTCTTTTGTGATCATCCTTCTCCCATGAACGCGCGTGAGGCGTCTTCCTATCTGTGCGTCGTGCTTGGAGGTGCCCGTTCCGGGAAGAGTCGGCTGGCGTTGAAGCTTGCGGGGCAGGCGTGTCCCAGGGCTTTTGTCGCGACTGCGGAGGCCGGGGATGAGGAAATGGCCGCACGCATTCGCCGGCATCAACGGGAGCGTGACCCAAGCTGGGAAACCCAGGAAATTCCCATTGACGTCAGTGGCTGGCTTGCAACCCGTGGGACGGCGTACAAGACCGTGGTGATTGACTGCTTGACCCTGTGGTTGGCGAATCTTCTCGGCGGCGGGATTCAGGATTCCCGGGTTCTTTCCCACGTGGATGACCTGATGAAATCGGTTCGAATGATTCCCGGAACGGTCGTGCTGGTCAGCAATGAAGTGGGCATGGGCATTGTTCCCGGTGACGCGGCGACGCGACAATTCCGGGATTGTGCAGGCGCCATGAATCAACGCGTGGCCGAGGTCGCGGACGCGGTGTATCTTGCCGTGAGCGGGCTCCCCGTGAAATTGAAATGAGGGCGTCTTCGGATGCCGTCGGGTACTGAAGATGAGAGACGGTGAACTCAAGCGCACGTTGTCGGCGATTCGGCTTCCCAGCGAGGAGGCTTGTGCCCGGGCGCGCAATCGTCTTGATTCGCTGACCAAGCCCGCCGGCAGTCTCGGACGACTCGAAGACCTTGCCGCGTGTTACGTCGGGATGACGGGAAACGTCTCTCCCCCACCGCTTGATCCCGTGGTTTTTACACTGGCGGCCGACCACGGCGTGACGGCCGAAGGCGTGAGCGCGTACCCGCAATCCGTGACCGCGCAAATGGTCAAGAATTTCATCCGTGACGGTGCCGCCGTGAACGTGCTGGCCCGCCACGCTGCGGCGTCTTTGTGCGTGGTCGACGTGGGGGTGGCCGAAGATCTTGGCGCGCACGTCGGGCTTCTGCATCACAAGATTGCCCATGGAACAAAAAATTTTCTTTATGAACCCGCGATGTCGCATGAGCAGGCAATTACGTCCCTTCACGTTGGAATGAACTTGGCCCAAGCCGCTTGCGCGGATGGAAAAAATCTTCTTGCCGTCGGGGAGATGGGCATTGGGAACACGACGGCGAGTGCCGCGATCGCGTCGGTGTTGACGGGATACGACGTGGAACGGGTGACCGGTCGAGGAACCGGCGTGGACGGGCAGCGTCTGAGGCGTAAAATTTCCGTTATTCAGCGGGCACTTGCATTGCACCGTCCGTCTCCTGACGACGTCGTGGACACGTTGGCGAAGGTGGGGGGATTCGAAATCGGCGGGATGGCCGGTCTGATGCTCGGGGCGGCATCCCGTCGCGTGCCGGTCGTGCTTGATGGATTCATTAGCGGCGTGAGTGCGTTTATTGCCGTGGCCCTGGCGCCCCGATGCCGTGAGTATCTTCTAGCTTCGCATCTGTCTGAGGAATCCGGCCATCGGATCGTCCTTGACCACCTCAAGCTTGAGCCTCTTCTGGATTTGCGGATGCGACTCGGCGAGGGGACCGGCGCCTGTTTGGCCATCACCCTCGTGCAGGCCGCGTTGAACCTCTACGGCCAGATGGCCACTTTTGAAGAAGCAGCCATTGCCGGCGCGCTCCAGAAATCCTAGAGGGAGCATGAGGACGCCCATGATCAGATCCGCCGCGTTGGCCTGGCACTTTCTTACGATCATTCCCCTTGACGGGGGCTCGCACGTTCGGCCGATTCCAAGAGAAATGGCCTCTTCCATGCAGTGGTATCCCGCGGTCGGTGCCGTCATCGGGGGAATGCTCGCTGCCGGAGACGCCGCGTTGCACGTGGCGTTGACGCCGGAGATGACGGCATTGCTGGTCTTGTGCAGCTTGGTTGTCCTAACCGGAGGGTTACACCAGGACGGGCTGGCTGATACCCTTGACGGCCTGGGTAAGAGAGGGAGTCCGCCGGAGCGGTTGGCCGTCATGAAGGACGGACGCATCGGCGCCTTGGGGGCGACGGGATTGGCGTTGAGCCTCGGGCTACGGTTCGCCGGAATCCTGAATCTGCCCTCCGCCGACGGACTCTTTCTCTTGGCGTGTATGCCGGTGATGGGGAGATGTGCCATGGTGGTAAGCGCGTTCGGCAGTTCACACGCCCGGGCGAGTGGTGGCCTTGCCTCGGATTTTTTTAACGAAATCCGCTTGAAGGACGTCTTGTGTGCCACCGTCTGGACCGGACTCGTTCTCTGTGGAACCTTTGGATGGCTGGCGGGTGGATTCCTCCTTGGTCTCGGGGTGCTCGTGGCGCGCGGCATGGTCTTTGCGTGCTCCCGCGTCTTTGGCGGCATCACGGGAGACGTGCTTGGGGCGATCAATGAAGTGACGGAGATCCTGTTTCTCATCATGTCCCCGTCCATCCTGATGCTGGCGGCGTCCTGACCCGTGAAACGCAATCTCAAGAAAACGTGCGAACGGTGCGGCCGTGCGTTCACGTGCGGACTGTACGGGTGCTGGTGTACCGACGTTCCGGTTTCCGACGCCCACTACGCGGTCATTGCTGAACGGTTTGCGGATTGTCTGTGCGCGTCATGCTTGAACGCCATTGTGCGCGAACAGCCTTGACCACGCTCAGCCGTTGGTTGACTCAATGATTATGTGATAAAGATACTCTTGGGGTAACCACGGACGTTCACCATCTTCAAACGCGAGGGTTCGTCTGACTTTAGCGAGATTGCATAAACGGGTGGCGCTGTCGCTAGTTCTGCTCGTGCTGGCGTTGTCAACGGTGTTTCTGTTTGGCCACGACCGGGGCCATTTTTACCGGGCCGGGCACCATGACTGGCTAACCTCGCAGCATTTGGCCCAGGCCGTGAACCTGTCCCCGGAACATCATTTCCTGCTGTTCATCTCCCGCACCCTGGATGCCGACGGCGCTCCTCTGTATGTCACCTATGCGCGTTGGCCGATCGGCAGCTACGCGCTGGTCAAGCTGGCCGTCCTCCCCTTCGAGGGCGATCTGTCGGCGCAAATTTACGCGGCGCGGATTGTGACCCTGCTCCTTTTCGCCGGCAGCGCAGTGCTGGCCTACCTGGCGCTCGCCCGGCTCACCGGGGGCGAGGGGTGGATTGCGCTGGCGGCGACGCTGGTGGCGTTTTCGTCCTGGCACGCGCTGTACTACAGCGACGCTTTCGCTCCCGACGCCGTACCTGGCCTGTTCGGCGTGATGCTGACCTTTCACGGTATGGTTCTTTTTGTCCAGGAGGACCGCTTTCGACAGCTACTGGTGAAGTCGTGCGCGGCGCTGCTGCTTTGCTGGCAGGTCTATGCGCTGCTGCTGCCGTTTATTGTCCTGGGGATGGCGAGCGAGCTGAGCCGAGTGGGGGGGGGGGGGGGGGGGTAATTTTGCGCCTTGGCGTTCGGCGGGTCGGCTCGTCAGGCGCTGTGTTGCTGCGGTGCTGTCCAGTCGCTATCTGAGACTCGGCGTTGTTGCGCTGTGTTTCGGCGCAGCGGTTTTGTCTTTCAACGTGGTCAACGAGTACGTCGCGCTTGACCGACGGATTCCGCTGACTGACCTGCCTACAATCCACTCAATGTCTTATCGTTTTGGGCAAAATGACGAGTTCAATGCTCAGTATGCCGAAGCCCGAGAGTGGGGGTATTTCCTCGGAGGCCAGTTCTACCGCATTGCCATGATGACGCTGCCGGCCTTTTTGAGTCCATATGAGAGTCCATACGACAAATGGACCGTTGTGGAGCCACAAGACTCTCTCGCGGTGATTGCGGCAGCGTTGGTCGTCACGGTTTGCCTCATCGGCTTGGGTTTCATCCGTCATAAGCTGCTGCTGGCGACGTTGTTGACGTCAGGCTTTTGCTGGGGCTTGCCGCTACGTAATCACGTCGCGTTCCATGATTTTCAGAGCCTGTTTTATATCGGCATTCCGCTCGTCGCAGTCTCTCTGGCGCTGCTTTACATACGAAAGCGGTCAAGCGAGCAAGTCGTCTCCACTTTTGCCGTTGCCGCGCTGTTGCTGTTCGTTCTTTCCAGCGCGGAGATGGCCGGCGTCGGCCATGATTCCGGGGAGGCCAGAGCAGAACATGACATGCTGAAGGACTTCGAGGTCATACGGAACATGGTTGGCGAGTCCGTTGTGTACATTGACGGGATACAGACCGACGCGAGGTATGGTGGGGCGTCACTCGCGTCAAGTTACTTCCTTACCGGCAGTTTCATTGAATACGAGAAGTCCGGCTTTCCCTTACTTATACGAGGAAGGCGTGATCTTGCTGATTATGTCATCACCCTCGATCGCGAGAGGGTGCCTGCCCTCCTGACGCCGGACAACCGACGAATTTTTTTGTATGACCGGATTCTTTATGATAACCCGTACGAGAAAGAGGCTCTCGGCAGCCCGATCATTGCTTCCGACTGGGATGTCTACTTCAACAAGGATGGCACCCTGATATACGTCGGGAAAGAATGCACGAACACAGATACCCCCTTCTTTCTGCACGTCGTTCCCCGTGACGCAAATGATCTGCCGGAACCTCGTCAACAGTACGGTTTCGACAACGTGAACTTTCTTTTCGCCGATTATGCCAAGCGTAAAGGTCAAAAATGCGTTGCGGTGCGCAACCTGCCCGACTACGACATCGCCCGCATCTCCACCGGCCAATACACTGACGAAGGTCGCCTCTGGGAAGCCGAGGTCAGCTTCGATGAGTAGCCGGACGATGAACCGCCTCTGCCTGGCCTACGTCGCGGTGGTCGGTGGCAGTTTCTTGTGATCTAGCTCTGGAACACGCTTTCGTATCCCTTCCGAATGAGGCGTTCGCGCAGTCCCGGGTTGTTGAGGAGTTCGGTGGTGCTTTTGACTTACACGTCGGTCATCGTGGCGGGCGCGATGTTTCTAGGTTTTCAGCGATGGGATGCCGCGGCCGTCCTCGTTCCGTTGATCTTAGCTACCATGCACGTGACTTGGGGAATCGGTTTCTTCTTTCCGCTGGTCAACGGCATGAGGGAGCCAGTAGGAGAGTAGCCCGACCACGGTCAACGGTATCCACAGTGCGTGGACGGTCAGTGCGAGGGCCGCGGCGACTTCAGGTGAGGCGCCGTACGCGGCGAGGCCTTGGGCGGCGAAATAATCGAACGTTCCGATGTAGCCGGGCGAACTGGGAATGGCCGTCGCGAGGGTGCCGGCCGCGAGCGACAGCCATGGGCCAAGTGGCGCGACGTCGGCCTTGAGTGCCACGGCTACGGTGACGAACGTCATGCCTTCACAGAGCCAGACCACGACCGATAGCCCGATGAGCATGAGCATTCTCGGCACGGAGCGCACGAGGCCGATGGCCTCGGCCAGATGCTTGCCGTGCTTGGAAACGGCTTCCGTCCAGCGCCGGCCGGCGAAGAAACGGCGTCCCGGCAAGCGGTCCCGAAACCGCTCAAACAGGGGCAGGAACAGCATCGCGCCAAGTATGGCGGCCACGCCCGCGCCCCCGAGCCATGCCGTCGCGACGACGAAGCTGCGCGGGAACGCGTCGGCCGGCAATCCGAGCAGGCTTAGAAAGAAAATTCCCGACAAGACGATCAAGTCCAAGGCGCGCTCAATCACGAGGGTCCCCAGCACCCGCATGGCCGGAGACCGGAGTTGCCGACGAAACCCCAGGACGCGAAGCGCGTCGCCCGCCCGGAACGGCATCACGTTGTTGACTGCGATGCCGGTGAGGAACGGCCGGACACAGTCGCCGAGCGGCAGGCTCGGTTCGAGGGCACGCAACAGGAGCCACCAGCGCACGATGCGTCCCGCGTGACCGGCGGCCATGAAGGACAGAGCAAGGACGACGGCTGAGACGGACAAGCCTGCGAACGCTCGGCCCAGTGCGTCCAGGTTCAGCCCGCGCGCGAGCAGCCAGACAAACCCCGCGGTCGTGGCCAAGCCGATTGACAGCTTGAGCCACCGCGTCCACGTCCTATTCATTCACCGGCTCTTCCCGAATCGTTTGCTGAACGGCGGACGCAGGCTGGTTTGCCGGCTCGAATCCTACCCGCTCCTTGACGAGATAGAGTGGACGTCGCTTCACCTCGGCGTAGATGCGCCCCAGGTATTCACCGAGCACGCCGATGAGCACGAGCTGTACGCCGCCGAGGAACAGGATGGCGATGAACAGCAGCGTCCAGCCGGTGACCCAGACGTTGGTGAAGATGCGCATCCCGCCGGCATAGACGATGCCCGACAGGGCCAGCCCGGCGGCAAGAAAGCCGCTCCAGGTCGCCAGGCGCAACGGCACGAGGGAAAATGACAGAATGCTGTCTACGGCCAGGCGCAGCATCTTTTTGAACGGATACTTGGTTTCGCCTGCCACGCGAGCGTTCCGCCTGTAGGAAACGGGCTCTTGGCGAAAGCCGGTCCAGGCCACCATGCCGCGCACGAAGCGGTCGCGTTCCGGCATGTCGAGGAACGCAGTCACCACCTTACGATCCATCAGCCGGAAATCACCGGCGTTGAGCGGAATGGAGACGTTGGCGATGCGAGCGAGGAGCCTATAGAACACCGTAGCCGTCCAGCGTTTGAAGGCCGTTTCACCCTCGCGCTCGGCCCGCACGCCGTAGGCGACGTCGGCGCCCCGTCGCCAACGGTCTAGCATCTCCAGGATGGTTTCTGGAGGGTCTTGCAGGTCAGCGTCGATGATGGCGACGACGTTGCCGGCGGCTTCGGCCAACCCTGCGGTGAGAGCGAGCTGATGTCCGAAATTGCGGGACAAGGCGAGTATCCGCACGCGCGGGTCGGTGCGCTGGAGTCCCCGCAGCAGGTCCAGCGTGGCGTCGTGGCTGCCGTCGTCAACGTAGACGATCTCGAAATCGATCCCGGGTACGTTTTCGAGGACGTTGACGAGACGGCGATGCGTCTCAGGTATGACCGCTTCCTCGTTGAAGCAGGGGACGACGACGGATAGGAGCACGAAGGAAGGACTTTTCTCCCGGGAGGATGGGACGGTGTCCCGCGCACGTTCCGTTTGATTGCCGAGCAGACTCATTTGAGTCCGATGACCATGGAATCGGGGCCGGCCAAGTGTTCGACTCGGGTTTTGCGAAAGCCGGTTTCTTTCATCCAACCGGAACAATCTGCGCCGGTATAGTCAAATCCTCCCGGGAGTTCGATCAGCATGTTGAGGCTCATCAAGAGTCCGAAGACGTTCTTGCGGCGTTCGTCGTCAATGAGCGCTTCAAAGACGATCAAGGCTCCGCCTTGCGGGAGGGCATCGTAGGCTTTTTTGAGCAACAGCTTTTTCTGGTCCAGGTCCCAGTCGTGGAGGACGTGTCCCATGACGAGCACGTCGGCTTTCGGAAACGAGTCGTGAAAAAAGTCGCCCGGGATAAACGTGAATCGATCACTCAATCCGAATGATTCCACGTATGCTGTAAAGAGGGGACCGGTGGGTGGGAGATCGAATCCGCCGCCCGTGAGATGGGAGTGGGTCTTGCCGACTTGGACGACCAATCCGCCTTGCGCCGAGCCAACGTCAATAAACGTCTGGTAATCCTTCCAGGGAAATTTTTGGGCAATGGCGATGCTGGCTCCCATGCTGATCCCGGTCATGGATTGCATGAAGCTTTTCAATCGATCAGGATCGTTGTACAGTGTTTCAAAAAAGTTGCCGCCTTCTTTGGCTTCGTTTTGCGGCTGGCCGGTTTTTAGCGCGGTAGTCAGTGATCCCCAAAATCGATATAATCGTGCGTTTGCCATTTCCAGGATGCCGCCTATATACGAGGGTTTGGCTTTGTCGAGAAAGTAGTCGGCGTCCGGGGCATTGGAATAGAGACCGTCGCGTCGGTCCAGCATGCCCAACGCGACCAATGCGTCGAAAAAATCTCGGGCGCTGCGCTCGTGGATTCCCAGTTGCGTTCGCAGGGTGTGCATGTCCATGGGACCCTTGGCCAACGTCGTGAACACCTCGAGTTCCACGGCACTTAAGACGGTCTTGGATTCCCAGAACGCCATGCCGAGGTGCAGGATTTTTTCAGGGGTAAGGGGTGGGGTCATGGGGTGACCTCCGCGGGTGATGCTTGTTGGTAAAATGTTCACGCTGAGCGTGACGGCGTGGACGCGGAGACGACGATGGCACGTCTTCTATAACAAACCGGTGGTTGGAATCAAGCACGTCCACGGCGGCGTCCCGTTCAGTCGAACGGGACCCGTGGAACGGATCGGGTCCGCTAGAACGTGCCCGCGTGCCATAGGGTTCGGATTCCCACAATGATGAATGCGAACGTGCCGACGGTCATCGCCAATGTCCCGACGATGAAGCCGATGACCACGAGCCAGTCCCACGGAGTGGCGTGGGTTGTTCGTCGAGTGGCGTGGCGCCGCAGCAATTCGGCGTTTCTCAGGTTGCTTCGAAACCAGACAGAAAAGAGGTCTCCAATACCTGGGATGGCCCCGATCATGGCGTTGATGCCCATGTTCATCGCCATCCGAACCATGACGATTTTTGGGACCTGGAGTCGGGCGGCGAGAAAGAGAATCGTCGAACCGATGAGATTCGCGAGCACGTCGCCGAGACCGGGAATGAGTCCCAGGAGGGGATCAATGCCGATGCGGATGGACGTCCCGGGTATCTGAATGACTGAGTCGAGAAGCTTCGCGATCCAATCCGCGAACGCACGAATCTCTTCTCGGTGCTGCTCGCGTGCCTCGTCCGGAAGAGGCGTGACGGGTGGCGTGGTATCGCGCTGGTTGTTTTCCATGGCATTCGGCTCGCCGTCATGATACATCAGCGACGTCTTCTCAACAATTCAGAGGTCTTTTTGAGGTTGAAACATTGAGGTTGAGGCATGAATCCTGCTCGCCCCCCGCGGCTTTCTAAATCACGGTTTCTCTCCGGTCTTCAATGTCATAAACGTCTGTATCTGGAAGTCCATGCGCCGCAGTTGGCGACGGAGCGGGATGCGCAACGCCGGAACGTGCTGGACGTGGGAAAAGACGTTGGTGAGGCCGCTCGCCGGCGTTTTCCGGGCGGCGTGTTGGTGACGGAGGACCATCGTCATGCTTCATCTGCTCTGGAACGGACCGCGGCACTCATGGCCGACTCGACGGTGCCGGCCGTTTTTGAGGGGGCGTTTCACTTTGAAGGGACGTTGATTCGCGTGGACGTGCTTGAACGGGTGGCTCATGGGGTCTGGCGGTTGATTGAAGTGAAGGCCGCTTCTCGGGTGAAGTCCGTCCATCTCGACGATCTTGCCGTGCAGACCTACGTGCTTCAAGGCAACGGGCTGGACCTGGCCGGGGTTTTCCTGATGCACGTGAATCGACGGTATACGTACCTCGGGGGGGAAGTGGATCTCAACGAATTGTTTACACTCGCTGACCTCACCGACGCGATTCAGGAGCGGCTGCTTGCCGTTCCTGCCCGCTTGGATCACATGCGCGACGTGCTTGGCGCAGACCGTGTTCCCGACGTCGAGCCGGATCATCATTGCCATGCTCCCTACGGATGCCCGTTCTGGGCGCATTGTACGGCTGCCAAGTCGTCGCGGTGGATCTACTATCTCCCGGAGAACAAAGGCGTCGTCCGTCGATTGCAGAAGCAAGGGATTGCCACAATGGACGACGTTCCTCCGCGGGTTCCTCTGACGCCGTTGCAACAACGCGTACGGGATCATCGTGAATGGCTCTCTCCCCAGTTGGGAGACGTGCTTCAATCGGTTCGCTATCCCGTCCATCATTTGGATTTTGAGACCTTTATGCCCGCTGTTCCGCTGTACGTGCGGACTCGCCCGTATCAGGCCATCCCGATTCAATGGTCGAACCACACGGAGACCGCAGACGGGGCGTGGCGTCATACGGCCTATTTATGGACGGAGCAGAAAGACGCGCGCGAGGAAATCGCGGTGCGCGTGCTGGAATCCGTCGGCGATGAAGGAAGCATTTGCGTGTACTCCGATTCTGAACGATCCATCCTGCGAAACCTGGCCGAAGCCGTGCCGTCGTTGCGGAAAGACTTGCTCCGATTAGTGGATCGTCTCTGGGATTTGTTGGTCGTCATGCAAACCCATTATTACCATCCGGACTTTCAGGGATCATACTCAATGAAGTCCGTCCTGCCGGCTCTGGTGCCGTCCTTGGATTATGGAGACTTGGACATCCATGACGGCGCCACGGCGTCAGCGATGTATCATCGAATGGTGTTTGTTGAAACCGACTGGGTTGAACGCCAGCGGTTGGCCGCGGCTCTTCATGCCTATTGTGCGCGGGATTCCTTGGGGATGATGGAACTTCGCCGGACGTTGTCTCAAAAGGTGGCCAACTCTTTCGTTGACCGCCCGTCCGCTCCTTGCTAGAATTCTTTTACATGTCAATGACTTGGGCGTGCTCGGGGATTGAGTTTTGGCGTGGCCGTCCCTTCCTCCCTCCCTTAAAGCATGCGTTTCTGACTCACACACGAACACCATCCTTTCATGATCCGGATCTTAGTGTTGCATGGACCTAATCTGAACATGCTTGGGGTGCGTGAGCAGGAAGTGTACGGCTCTCAGACCCTCGCGGAGATTAACGCCCGACTCATGAAATTGGCCGATGCCGAAGGGGTGGCGCTTGAGGCCAAACATTCCAACAGCGAAGGTGAATTAGTGTCCTGGATTCAGGAAGCCCGCGGACGGTTCGATGCCATCGTGATGAATCCCGCTGCCTATACCCATACCAGCATTGCCCTTCGAGACGCCGTCTTGAGCGTGGCGTTGCCGACCGTTGAAGTGCATTTGTCCAACGTTTACCAACGTGAGGACTTTCGTCGGCAGTCCTATTTGGCCGGCGTGGTCATTGGCCAAATCAGCGGGTTCGGGGCATTGAGTTATCATCTGGGAGTGCTCGCCGCCATTGATTACGTGCATGGGGCTCAGTCGAAAAAAGCCTAGGCCGTGAAACGGGTCAACGTGGCACGTGTGCGTCGAGTTCCCTTCATTGTTCAGTACAGGCGCTTCACCCCGGTGGCGGTGAAGGAAAGGATACGTGAATCGTGATTTCAACGTCGGAATTTCGTAATGGGGCTCGATTGGAGGTCGATGGGGCCCCATTTTTCATCGTGGAGTTTCAGCACGTGAAGCCCGGCAAAGGCGGGGCATTCGTCCGTACCAAGTTAAAAAACTTGAAAACCGGGCAGGTTCTGGAGAAGACGTTTCGATCCGGTGAAAAATTTGATGAACCGGATCTGGACGAACGGGAAATGCAGTTTCTTTACGCCAGCGGTGATTCCTATACGTTGATGGACACCTCGTCCTATGAGCAGTTCACCTATCAAAAAGACCAACTCGGTGATCAGACGGGGTTGCTGAAAGAGGAAACGGTCGTGGACGTCTTGCTCTATGAGGGCAACCCTATCGCCGTGATCTTGCCGACGTTTCTGGAATTAAAGGTCGTCGATACGGATCCCGGCATTCGGGGAGATACCGCCGCCGGAGGAACCAAGCCCGCGGTGGTGGAAACGGGGGCGACAATTAAAGTCCCGTTGTATCTGGAAGTCGGTGAGATGATTAAAGTCGATACTCGGACGCGAGCATACGTCGAACGGGTCAGATAGTACGCATGAACGGTGAACGGCACAAAGACATTCAGGAATTGGTTGACATTCTGACCGAACAGAATTTGACTGAAATCGAGGTGGAACGAGCGGGCGTGCGCATTCGCGTGCGACGGGACGCTTCACCGCCGTCCCGTTCCTCGCGGCTGCCGGCGAGCCCCGTCGATTCAGGGACGAATCACCCACCTGAAGGACCCGTCGAATCCGTGGTTGAGGACTCCTCGGGCTTGTTCACGGTCACGTCGCCCATCGTCGGGACGTTTTACCGGTCGGCGTCGCCCGATGCCGACCCCTTCGTCGAAGAAGGCGACGTCGTGAGTCGCGGTCAAGTGTTGTGCATCGTCGAAGCCATGAAATTTATGAATGAAATAGAGGCCGAGACGGATGGTCGCATTGTTCAGGCGTTGGTTGAGAATGGGTCAACCGTTGAGTATGGCCAACCGTTGTTCGTCGTTGATCCTCATCCCGTGACTTAGGGACCATCCGTTCCACGAGGAACCCCGCGTGTTCAAAAAAATTCTGGTTGCCAATCGTGGAGAAATCGCCCTTCGCGTCGTCCGCGCCTGTCAAGAAATGGGTATTCGAACGGTTGCGGTGTACTCCGAAGCCGATGCCCGTTCCCTCCACGTGCGCTACGCGGATGAGCACGTGTGCATCGGGCCGGCGGACGGTGCGTTGAGCTATCGGAATATTCCCGGCGTCTTGAGTGCCGCGGAAGTCACGGGGGCCGACGCGATTCATCCGGGTTATGGATTTCTGGCGGAGAACGCGCATTTTGCCGAAGTCTGTGAATCCATCGGCATCACCTTCATCGGGCCGGCTTCCGACCACATTGCTCTGCTGGGGGACAAGTCCAAGGCGCGAGAAATCATGCTCAAGCAGGGGATTCCCGTGCTGCCGGGCAGTGACGGCGAAATTCGTCATCTCGATCACGCGATTGCCGTTGCCGAAAAACTGGGCTACCCGGTCATCGTCAAAGCGTCGGCCGGCGGCGGCGGACGCGGCATGAGGGTCGTCGGCCTCGAAGCTGATTTAGGAAAGGCGATTCTTGCGGCACAAGTCGAAGCGAGAACGATGTTTGACCATGACGGGGTCTACATCGAGAAGTACGTTCTCGATCCTCGACACGTCGAAATTCAAGTGCTGGCCGATGAACGCGGCCATGCCATCCATTTAGGGGAACGCGATTGTTCGATTCAGCGGCGCCATCAAAAATTGGTTGAAGAATCTCCCTCTCCGGCCGTGGACCACTCGTTGCGGCTGGAGATGGGGAAAGTCGCCCTGAAGGTGGTCAAAACCGTGAACTATCGGAACGCCGGCACCGTGGAATTTTTGGTCGATCACAATCGCAACTTTTATTTTATGGAGGTCAATCCGCGGATTCAGGTTGAACATCCCGTTACTGAAATGGTAACGGGCGTTGATCTCATTAAGGAACAAATCCGCGTGGCCGCGGGGTTGCCCTTACGATTTCGCCAGAAAGACGTTCGTCTCAACGGGCACAGTATTCAATGTCGGATCAACGCCGAGTGTTCAGAGACCTTTGCCCCGAGTCCCGGGATGGTGACCCGGTTTCACGTTCCGGGAGGACCGGGGATTCGGGTGGATACGGCACTGGAAGCCACGGGCCACGTTCATCACCAATATGACTCCCTGATTGCCAAGTTGATTGCGCATGGACAAGATCGAGACGAAGCGATTGCTCGAGCCCTGCGCGCCCTTGATGAGTTGGCGATTGAAGGCGTGAAAACCACGATTCCGTTGCATCGGCTCATCTTACGCGATCCTGATTTTCAAAAAGGCCGCGTGTCCACCGGTTTTCTGGATCGATTCTTAGCCAGCCGTATGGAGTAGGCCTTCATTCGTATTCCTGTGCCTTCCCTTTCTTCCCTTTCTGGCGTCTATCTGTTGTTGGATGAGCAGTGGGCGTGCACGCTCGACTTGTCCCGCGTCATGGAGTCGGCAGTGGGGTGCGGCATCCGGTTATTTCAATACCGGAATAAGACTGACTCCATACAAGCCGTGGTTATCAAGGCCAAGGCCTTGCGCGCGGTGGCCGCTCGATTCGGCGTCGTCTTCATTATCAATGATCGGTGCGACGTGGCCCTGGCGGTAGGAGCGGACGGCGTCCACTTGGGACAAGAGGACCTTCCTCTGGATTTGGCCAGACGCATCATGGGGCCCGACGGGATTATCGGCGTCTCCACGCATCAACCGGAAGAAGTCACGCTGGCGACCCGGGGAGGGGCGGACTACATCGGGTTCGGGCCTCTCTTTCCGACGACCACCAAAGAGCATCATGCGCCGACCGTGGGCCTGTCCGGGTTACGCGGGATTCGTTCCCTCACCCCGCTGCCCGTGTTCGCGATCGGAGGAATCACGGTCGAGTCCCTTCAGGATATCCGTGAAGCCGGAGCGAACGGCGTGGCCGTGGCCTCCGCCGTCCTTGATTCCTCTGAAATGGAGCGAACAATGCGCGATTTCGTCGATCAAGGTCCTGCATAGCTCCTGTATCGTCGAATCCTTCGCCACCCTTTTTATTTCAGTGTCCCATTGCCCTGCAAGTTCTGAGTGAAAGGGGAGTGGGTCCGGAACCGGCACCCCGCTGAGTTCGCGGATCAACTGAACGGTTGATTCGATTTGTTGGCGCTCTTCAGGCGTCGTTGCGGCCGCGCTGGTGTGATTGAGCACGATGCCTGCTATCGGAATGCGGCGTTCACGCAGGGCCATGAGCGTGAGTCGTGCATGGTTGATCGAACCTGAACTCGTTCGGCTGACAATGAGGCAAGGGAGATTGAGCCGCATGAGCAACGCACGCACGTCGTGAGTCTCGGTCAACGGCACAAGAATCCCACCCACGCCTTCCACCAGCATGAACTCATGGCGACCGGCGAGCGCGTGGTAGGCGTCGAGGATGACGTGACACTCGATGGTTTGTCCGGCCAGCCGTGCGGCGTGGAGTGGTGCGGTTGGTGACGGAAAGCAATACGGGCTGATCAACTCGATAGGATCTTCCGGCGCGACTGATCGACGTAATCGGCAACCGTCAGACGTGGATTTCCGAGAATCCGGCGTGTACCCCGTCTCAACGGGTTTCATGACGCCAACATCGACTCCGGTCCGTCGCAACGCGAGCCCCAGTGCCGCGGTCACCACGGTTTTGCCGACGTTGGTATCGGTTCCGGTAATGAAGAGGCCTTTGGGAGTCGGGGTCGCCGGCATTGTCTCGGTCCTTACCATATCCGGTTGTCCAGATTATACACTTGCCCGGAGACGTCGTGTGCCGTGGCCACGTGGTAGATCAAGTCGGCCACTTCATCGAGAGCCGGCGTTCGCGTGAGCACGTGGTCCCGTTGCTTGTCTTGATCGGGATAGGCTTCTCCTGCCAGGGGTGACTGCTGCCATCCTGGAAAGACGGCGTTGACGCGGACGTTGGCGTGCCCGAGTTCCCGTGCCGCGGACTTTACCAATCCGAGGACCCCGGCTTTACAAGCGGCATAGGCCGTTTGCCCTGTACCCACGACACCGCTCAGTGATCCGATCACGGTCATTGAGCCTCCGCGTTGCTCCGAAAAGAGCGGTATCGTTTTTTGCATGCAGAGAAACAGGCCGGTGAGGTTGACGCGAAGCATGGTGTCCCATGCTAACGGCGTGATACGAAGGGTGACGCGATTTAATGGTTGCCCCACGCACCAGATACACGCATCCAGTTCTCGCCACGTTGCGTGAACTTGCTCGAATAACGCGTGGATCTGGTGCGGATGATTCACGTCGGCTTGAAAGGATTTACCCCGACCTCCCAGTTGCGCAATCGTGCGAAGCATGGCGTTGGTTGAAGAGTGATTCGTGTGATAGTGAAGACCAACGTTCCATCCACGTCTGGCGAATCGAAGGCCGATCGCTGAGCCGATGACGCCGGAACCACCGAGCACAAGTACCGTCGGGGCAGACCGGTTCGTGGAACGCTGATCCCGAGATCTCTGGTGATGGGACAGTGAGGCCATGGTGCAAGAATTATCTCGAACGGAACGGATGAAAACAAACCCGACGGAGAGAGACGGGTGACGCTCTCTGCATAAGTTCGGAACCCGTTGGCACTCCAACGGCTTTCCAAGTGCTGCCGGTGATGGCCCCATACACGTTGTTGACGGATTTCGCTGCGTTATGATATATGGTCTCACATCATTCAGGACTTAGGATGTTTATTATCTTTTGAGATCTACCGCAGAAGCCGTGAGGCCCGTCTGCGGTTTGTTTTTTTAGGGCCTTTTGGGGGAACTGTTCTGAAAAGCAGCGTTTCCCATGGTCCGGGAGGAGGGAGGTGCCTGTGAGTGATCGCAAGTCTGGGACGGTGAAATGGTTTAATGATCGAAAAGGGTTCGGATTTATTCGAGTCGAGGGCGAACAAGACGTGTTCGTGCATTATTCGGCTCTTCAGGACGAGGGATTTAAGACGCTGAAAGAAAATGAACCCGTTGAATTCGATCTGGTGGAAGGAGCGAAAGGACCGCAAGCCGCCAACGTGGTTAAAACACCCACGGCGCAACAATCAGCCTGATCCAGAAATTTCTCGGAAAACGCGGGTCTCATCGGCTCATTTGACGTCACGGTAAAGGGGAGGCGAAAGCCTCCCCTTTTTTATGCTTCGGGAGAAAGTAGGGGAGTGTGGGGACTGATTCGCCCATCCGTTGTTGACTCATTTTTGGGGGGAGGCGTATACTTTCTACCGGTCTTGATGGGTTGATGAGGGACTGGAATCGCCAACGTCCCTGATTATTCGATACGTTCATTCTATTGAGGAGGGATTCAGCATGGCACTTCGCTTAGGGGATGAAGCCCCCAATTTCACTGCTGAAACAACGGCTGGAAGCATACATTTTCATGAATGGCTTGGAAATGGATGGGGGATTCTGTTTTCCCATCCCAAAGATTTTACCCCGGTCTGTACCACGGAATTGGGTGCCGTCGCGAAAATCAGCGAGGAATTTGCAAAACGCAACGTCAAAGTCCTCGCCGTCAGCGTGGATCCTCTGGATTCACATCAAGGTTGGATCAACGACATCAATGAAACGCAGAATTGTACGGTTGCCTATCCGATCATTGCCGACCCCGAACGGAAAGTTGCGAATTTGTATGACATGATTCATCCGAACGCGTTGGATAACATGACGGTGCGGTCGGTCTTTGTTATTGGGCCCGATAAAAAGATTAAACTGACTCTGACCTATCCGGCATCGACCGGCAGGAATTTTGATGAGATTCTTCGGGTCGTAGACTCGTTACAACTGACGGCCAATCATCAGGTGGCCACCCCTGCCAATTGGAAGGCCGGGGAAGATTGTATCATTGTCCCGGCGGTGAAGGACGAAGACATTCCCTCAAAATTTCCCAAAGGCCACCGGGCAGTGAAGCCGTATCTCCGGTATACGCCGCAACCCAACCAATAGGCCTTCTTACGGTCTCGGTTGGTTATTCTGAAAGAGCTGCCTCGATTGGGGCGGCTCTTTTTTTGAGGGTGGTTGAATGCTATCGGGCAGGAGTCTCTCAGGGTTGGTAGGTTTCGTAGAGGGAAATCTTGGTCTGAAAGCCTGCTTTACATTCACGACACCGAAATTGGACGATGTTCCCGTCCACGCTCACTTCCGTGACGTGCAGAGCTTCCTGGTGGGCGTTGGCGCATGCCTCCAGCATACGGGCGGCGCCTTCTTCGAACAATTCTGCATCTCCGATGACACGCGAAATGGTATCGACCGTCAGGCGATGTCGGGATTTGCAGTGAAGGCAAAAAACTCCGATTTTGTCCGGCAACGTCAACATTTTCAAACTGAGCGACAAGGGATGCACGGAAAAACATTGCTGTAAAAACGCCCCGGATCTGAAAATGTTCCCCATTTCGAGAAAATCCGCCTGTTTCAGCGTGATGACTGGTTCCAATGAGACGGAAAATCCAACGATCCTTTTCAGGGTTGACGGCTGGTGCCCTGGACCTGAATGCGTTTTTGGGAAAGAGTCAAGCCCGTGAGGGCACGGGACCAAAAAGGTCCGTCATGGTCAACCAGTTATAACGTGGTGTCGGCACAGGCTTCTCGCGCCCAGCTTTGAAGGACGTTCGCTTGATTAAACGTCAGGATATAGTGGAAACATTCTGGTTTATTCTTGGCGGTGGCATTATTGCCTCGTCCAATCAGTGCCGCGATGGAATTGGTGACTTGGAGCACGCTCCCCAGCGCGCCGACGCCCATGGGGTCAAGATCATCTTTGGTCAGAGCATAGCGATAGATCCACGTGGATTGGCTATATAACAGCGACGTCTTTTTTTTCCACGGTTCGCCGAACTTTTCCACGATTTCTTCTTGGGTGGCCTCCTTCAGCGCACCCTTGAGGTACGACTCTCGCCAATGACTGCATCCCGTAAGCGTCATGCCCAGGGCAAACGCGGCCATCCACGCAAGAAGCGGTTGGAGGACGTGGGAACGTTGCGTCGGATGAATCATGAATTCTGGTTATTCCGGGATTGAATTTTGTACAGAAGAGATCTGTAGAAAGCATAGATTTGGGCGCACAAGCCAATCACGATCAATCCCAGCGCCGTGTGCAGCCAAACCGAATTCGGCCGATTCAATCCTTCGATTCCAAGCACGAATCCCGTTGCGATCGCCATGATGCCGATAACTCGGGCGATCCAGACGTGGGGATGGGTCAGGAAATTCACGTGTTGGCTCCCATGACTGGCTGGTATTTTGCCACAAGTTGTCTCCAGCGGCAATGAGCTTGACGACGGAATCGAGAACACTATCAGGTTTGCAGCGTCTTTGACGAATCTTTTACAAGGAGTCAGCATCATCCTTGGGCGGGTGAGTTTCGAGACAATCGGCGAAGGCTATGGCAACGGGTGGGCAAGGCAATCTCTTCGAAATTGGCGTGAGTTATCGTTACGCTCAAGAACATGCGTGGGTCGTTCAAGCGATCACGGGATTTTTGTCAGCCTATTTTATGGAAGACGCGCGGTTTCGGATGAAACGACATCTCCACGAGTTGGAAACCGGCATGTACGTCTGGATCTGTGAAGCGCCCGGAGAAAAATTCATCCGCCGGTTGTTCAAACGGTTGCAGGTGGACGTTCCGCCGTTTGCACTCTATCAACGCGATTCGGACGTAGAACACTCGATTCGCCACGTGATTGATTTGCCTTCCGACCATCCCGGTACGATAGAACAACTCCAATGAATGAAACGCCGAGTTTTCATCTCTTCTCGAACGCGAGCACGACTTCATAACGTGAAAATGCCTTCCCCTTTTCGGTCGTTGTTTTTTTTCACGTGTCTGTTTTTGACGTGTCTGTTTCCATGTTTCAACGCTTCGGGACAACGATTTGTTGAACGGGTCCCTTTGCTTCATTCTTCCAAACCCACGTTGTTGGATGGATTTGGATATGCCGTGGCCAGTGAAGGCCGTCACGTCCTTGTGGGCGCGCCTCATGCTGCGGGAGTCGGTGGGCAATCAGGAAAAGTGTTTTTATTCCGGCGTGACAACGGGACAATGGTACGGGAGTTCGTTCCGCCTTCGCCTTTGGGAGACGACTTATTCGGGCTGTCGGTGAAACTGACTCCGGCCTACGTGATCGTCGGTGCTCCCAGAGGACAAGGAAACGTTCGTCGCTCCGTGGGATCGGTCTCCGTGTTTGACCGGGAGACGGGGAAATTGAGACGAGTGCTCACCAGCCCCAACTCATTTGCCGAAGCCTTTGGTCATGCCCTGGCTGCCCAGGCTTCGCTCTTGGCCGTTGGAGATCCGGAGGCCAGTACCGCTACCAAGTTTTATGTAGGTGAAGGCTACGTCGTTGATCCGTCTACCGGGAAGGTTCATCGGACTTTTTCGTCTCCACACGCGGAAAACAATAAACGCGATCGTTTTGGTCATGCCCTCACCTTTCTGGGCCCCATGCTGGCGATCAGTGCTCCTCTGGCTGGAACCGGACGGGAGAATCATGGACGGGTGTTTCTCTTTGATTGGGAAAGCGGGCAGTTACAAGGAATTCTTGAATCGCCTGCTCCTCAACCCCATGAGTATTTTGGGTGGGCCTTGGCCGGTGACGCAGAGTTGTTAGTTGTGGGGGCGTTGCGGAGCGAGGGGGCACAACCGGGAGCCGGCGCGGTCTACCTCTATTCGAATACGGGGCAATTTGTACAAAAATTACAAGCCCCCAACCTACAACCGGACGACCACTTCGGGGAAGCCGTGGCCCTGCTCCAGAACGCTATCATCGTGGGGGCACCGGGAGACGATACCGCAGGCGTTGATGCCGGCGCGGTGTTTGTCTTTGATCGACGGAGCGGAACGTTGAAATTGAAGATTTCCAATCCCTCGACTCCTACCGGTGCGGCCGACCTTTTTGGACTTTCAATGAGTGGAGAGGGAGAGTATCTCGCCGTGGGCTCGCCATACGGCGACCTCGAGACGATGCCCGATGCAGGTCTGGTGCATCAGTTGACGCTTCCGGTGGGAACGCCGTGAGAATCGCGTCAACCGACGGCAATCAAGATGTAGATGAACCCCCCGCGTTTTCGTTACGATGACGACCATGCCCTTTGCTCAATCATTACAGGCGTGGCGGAAAGCCCGTCACTGTTCACTCTCCAAATTAGCCGCTGAGTCCGGCGTTGACGTATCCACGATTGAAGCGATCGAAGCCGGAACAATCGATCCGGCTGCGTCGATTGTCGAGATTTTGGCTAGAGGGCTGGGGATTCCGACGGCTTGGTTCTACAGCTCTCCTCAAGCCCTGGAATTATTATTAGGAGATCCGGATGGAGAAGATTCCGTCTATCCCAACCTGGATTCTCCCGATCCCGTGATTGAACGTATTCTTCGTGGTCATCAAACCGACCGGGACTTGTACGTGCTTCTCACGTCCCTGCTTCAGCGTGGCGAACCCAAACTCCTCCGTGCTGCCGAGGTCAATCTCCGCAGTCTTCTGAAGCAAGCCCGCACCGCCACCGTCCCTTGGCAAACTCGTCCCTCCGGCCATTTTGAACCCCCGAGTGATTAGCTGACGGAAAGGTTTTCCAAATAAAGAGCCTTTGGAGAAATAAAGGTCGTTATCTGACTTGCATGAGCAAGTTTATTTACTATATAGTTATAGGATTGAGCATTTTTCAATGTGTTGGATTTTCCCATACGAATTTGCCTGTTTTTTGATTGTATCTCAAATACGCAAACGTCTGCTGCCTCTCTGATAAAAGTCGTTCCTGTTCTTCTCGTGAATCTCCAATTGCGTGAAATAAATGAAGTGGAAATGGGATAAGCGTTGTTGCGCGTTGCGTCAGCGCCTGAAAGGACAACCCGGAATGTTTCATTCCTGAAAAGGCAGAATAGGGAGACAAGATGCCAAGAACCAGTGTCATAGGGAATACCAAACCGATTATAAGGGGCGGTAGAAAATCGAAACGGATGAACGTTGATGAGAGAAAGGATATCTCACCGATCAAAAAAAACTCTTCCGGTCAGCGTTCGTCCTCGCTCACGGTGCTTGGAGAAGCCCCCTTCAAGAATGCGGTGTTCACTGAAAATGAAGGATTCGATGCTCAAGCCAATGGGGATTCCGGCCGGCCGACGTCAGTTGATGAACTCGATGAATCTTCAGAAGATTCTGAAAAGGAAATCGATCTGACGCCTGGGACGCTCAACCGGATTGACGATCCGGTTCGTTTGTACCTCAATGAAATGGCTCGCGTTTCTCTTCTTACAAGGGAAGGGGAGATCGAGTTAGCGAAGAAGATCGAGGAAGGGAAAGCGGAGTTGGTGAGGGCGATGGTGGGGCTGCCGCTGACGCTGGCGCGGCTGGAGGCGTGGCGGGCGGGGCTGAAGAGCGGGGCGGTGCGGGTGCGGGAGTTGGTGCATGAGCCGAGCGACGAGGAGGACGTGGAGCGGGCGGGCGGGCCGGAGGAGGATGAGAGCGAGTTGCTGCGGCAGACGGTGGGAGAATTGGGGAAAGTGCGGCGGTTAAGCCAGCGGCTGACGGGGCTGTATGTCAAGCGGCGGCAAGCGGGAGCGGGGGAGCAGGGGCGGATGGCGAAGCAGGTGGAGCAGGTGCAGGGGCACTTGGTGGCGCGGTGGGAGGCGCTGAAGTTGCAGCCGGGGGTCTGGGGGGAGGTGTTGGCGGAGATCAAGGCGGAGGGGCGGCAAGTGCGGAAGGCGGAGGGGGTGTTGCGGGCGTGTTGTCGGCGAGTGGGGGCGCCGTGGCCGGGGGGCGTGAAGGTGTTGCGGCAGATGAGGCGGGAGCAGGCGGGCGCCGGGGCGGGGCTGAGTGAGGGGACGATGGGAGCGGTGCTGCGGGCGAGTCAGGCGGCGGCGACGCTGAAGGCGGTGGCGGGGCGGACGGGGTTGCCGACGGAGGAATTCAAGCGGGCGTTGGGGGGCGTGGAAGGGGCGGAAGAGAAGATGAAGCGGGGCAAAGCGGAGTTGATCGAAGCGAACTTGCGGTTGGTGGTGAGTATCGCGAAGAAATACACGAATCGGGGGTTACAGTTTTTAGACCTGATTCAGGAAGGGAACATCGGGTTAATGAAGGCGGTGGACAAGTTTGAATACCAGCGGGGGTATAAATTCAGCACGTATGCGACGTGGTGGATTCGGCAAGCGATCACGCGGGCGATTGCGGATCAGGCGCGGACGATACGGATTCCGGTGCACATGATCGAAGCGATCAACAAGCTGGTGCGGACGTCGCGGCATTTGGTGCAACAGTTGGGGCGGGAGCCGACGCCGGAAGAGATCGGGGAGCGGATGGAGATGCCGTTAGAGAAGGTGCGGAAGATCTTGAAGATAGCGAAGGAGCCGATCTCGCTGGAGACGCCGATTGGGGAAGAAGAAGACAGTCATTTAGGGGACTTTATTGAGGACAAGAAGGCGGTGTCGCCGTTGGAGGCGGCGGTGCGATATGACTTGCAGCGGCATATCGCGACGTCGTTGGAGTCGCTGACGTCGCGGGAAGAGAAGGTGCTGCGGAAACGGTTTGGGATTGGGGAGGCGACGGATCATACGTTGGAGGAGGTGGGGCAGGACTTCAGCGTGACGCGGGAGCGGATTCGGCAGATTGAAGCCAAGGCCTTACGCAAACTTCGGCATTCAAATGAAAGCAGGCGACTTCGGAATTTTGCGGAAGGATTTTAAGGAACGGCTCTCGTCCTTTGAAGATGAAATCTGAAAAATGGTCGTGCTCGAAAGGGCATGACCATTTTTTTGCCGACGAGGCAACTCATTTTTTCGGTTGCGGACTCTTCGCCTCTGTTCAGGACCGGCAGAATATCCAACTTTACTTTTTGCCGACGGGAAGGGTACTCTTTTTACGTTGATGGACGGACGTCTCGTCGAAAAACGTTGAGTCGCGTCTCGACGACGATCAACGCATGAACCGCGCAGAACGAAGACGACAACAACGAGTGGTGACGAAATCCGTGACGTCGTCAGACGCGATGCTCCTGAAACGCCTGTTCAATGAGGCTATCCGTCATCATCAGGAGAAACGTTTTTCACAGGCGGAGGCCTGCTACGAGAACATCATCACGCGTGACCCCGGACACGCCGACGCGCTTCATTTACTCGGGTTACTTGCCTACCAGCGATCTCAGTATGATCGAGCCCTCAGTTTGATTGCCAAGGCCATTCAGCATCGTGCCACGCAGCCTTTGTATTTTTATAATCAAGGGCTCGTCCATCACGCACTCAATCAATTGCATGAGGCAGAACGTTCCTACAGACGGGCCCTCTCGCTCAAAGCCGATTACGTCGAAGCCTTGGGGAATCTGGGTAACGTGTTACGAGAGAAGGGGGAATTGGATGCCGCCGTTGCGGTCTTTGAAAAGGCCTTGACCCTGAAGCCCGATTATGCCGAGGCATACAACAGCTATGGCGTGGCACTCAAGGAACAGGGGAAATGGGATCAAGCAAAGACTGCCTATGAACGGGCGATTGCTCTCAATCCCCGCAATGCCGAAGCGCACTGCAATCTCGGAATGATTCTGTTTGAACGGGAACAGATTGATGAGGCAGAGGATCAATTCCAACAAGCCGCATCCATCAAGCCCCATTATGCCAAAGCGCATCATCATCTGGGTCTGGTTCGATTGTGGAAACAGAATCTGGATGGAGCGTTGCGCGAATTCCGTACTTCCGCGGAGCTGATTCACAATCATGGACGATCCGTCCAGGTACAGACTCTTCTTCCTTCTCGGATCAAGCACGACGCCGAGCAAATCCACTACCTTGCCGAGCACGGATTATCGAGGTCTTTCAATCCACAATATGAAGAAACCCTGTTCGCCTTACGCCAAAAGATTGTGAAGGCAGGGGAGGCCAATCAGCCCGTCCGGCTCAGTCAACGGGAATCTCAAGCCCTCGCTCCCTCATTTAATCGAATTCTTCACTACGCCGAGAATCCGGTTCTGCCTCAGGGGGCGCTCAATCCGGACCTGGACGTGGCGGACGTTGAACGACGTTATCACGCGAGTCATCCTGAGATTCTCGTCATTGATGCCTTACTGCGGCCGGAAGCGGTGAAAGCCCTTCGGCAGTTTTGTTGGGAGTCTACTATCTGGAAGAAAAATTATGATGACGGGTACATCGGAGCGTTTCTGAGTGAAGGGTTTTCCTCTCCGTTATTGTTGCAGGTGGCTGAAGAATTACGCACGACCTTTCCGGGAATCTTTCGCCGACATCGGTTGCTCCAGGCCTGGGCGTTCAAGCAAGACAGCGCGCGACGGCCTTTGAACGTCCACGCCGATGCCGCGGCCGTCAACGTCAATTTCTGGATTACCCCGGATGAAGCGAATCTCGACCCCTCGCGTGGCGGATTGATCGTTTGGAATAAAGAAGCGCCGAAAGATTGGGATTTCAAAGTGTATAATTCCAAGGCGTTTAAGCCGAAAATCATGGAGTTCCTGGAACACACCGGCGCGTCACCCGTGAAAGTCCCTTATCGAGAAAACAGAGCGTTGATCTTTAATTCCGACCTGTTCCATGAATCAGACGCCTGTGCGTTTCGTGACGATTATGAGTCTCGGCGAATCAACGTCACGTTCCTGTATGGACGACGATCCTGAAATGATTGTCAGGAGCCGGTCCGTCTCTCCTCAATCTGAAAATCCGCTGAAGCCGTGTCCGAGAAGTGTGAAGAAAGGGAAGGAAGAAACGAGCAACTAATTAAAGGCAACGAAGCGATCACAGCCCGTTATGATTTGGGAGAGAACCACGAGTCCACAAAACGTGACTTCTTGACCATACCCCTCCGTTGAAACCTTGTGCTGCTGACATCCATACGCACAGACGTTCAATTTTACGCCTGCCGACGCCAGATCAAGGAATTTTGGATTTTCCAGGTTTTTGACGCCTTCGTCGATCAGATACAAATAGACCTTGACGTTGGAGCGCAACGCTTCTCTGCTCAATCCGATGACGACTTCTACGTGATGATGCGAAGGTGGCGTCGAGAGAAGTAAGCCCAGCTTTTTTCCTTCAAGGTCAACCATGGGGGGCATCCGATAGAGGAGCAGAAAGTCGTGAAGAATATACGGAGAGGACGAAGACCGGTCAAGTGACACGCCGCACGTCGGCATCAGCGGTCCTCCGCACGCGACAAACGGGACAAAGGGTGGATCGTGGTGACGAAAAGGTCGGTCAGTCTTGCCGTTGTGGGATGGGATGATCGGGTTCTGTCACTCGAAGGATTTTCTGGGTGTCTTTCAACTTTTGCCGTTTCAAGGCGCGGTAAATCTGCGCCCCGTCAGCAAGCTGAAATTGTCGGTTGAAGGTCGCAGCCTCAGCGCACGGGCCGTTCACTTCACGTTTGACCGAAGTCGAGCGTACAACCGTCTTGTCTTCTCGATCGATCCGAACCACCGTGATCGCACATGGACCGGTCTGAGTCGGTTTCGTTGCAATGATCTTTTCATCCCATGAGTCAATTTCAAAATATTGGGTTCGAACCAGAAGGCTTTGCGTATGCCCCGGTGAGAGCCCGGCCGTTGAGTCGATGCACACGTTGAATTGGCGGCGACACGTGAAGTCGGACGTTTGGAGGGCTTCGTGAACGGGAAGGTTTTCTCTCGCCCAGGTTCCTTGAGCGGAAACCACGTGATCGTTCTGGTTGGTGAACGCATATTGAGGAAGAAATGGAATCGCCTGGTCAAGGGCCTTATTGTCGTCGGTCAACTGTTTCAACGTCTGGTAGTCAATTTCTCCGGTTTCCGGCAAGCCCACGTGGTGTTGGTATTCTCGAAGTGCCCGTTTCGTGGCTTCATCCACCTCTCCCGTAAAAGGGCCGACACCGTAGCCAAATCGACCAAGAAATATCTGCGTGCCTAAGACAAGCGTTCGGTATTCTTCGGGCTTTTGCTTCAATAACTCGAGTTCTTGGTCGGGCGTGAGGGACGGCGTGGAACCGGTTGAGGTCATTCCCGTTGGAGATTGGCCGGAAGCGAAGACGGCGCCATCGGAGCCGCCGTCTTCGGAATGGGCGACGCCGGTGAGAAGACACAAACACAAGAGGCCCGTGAAAGACCAGGATTGTCGCATGAATTTATCCTCCGAGACGTTTCCGTTGTTCTCTAATAGCAAGGCTTTATCGAGACTGCCGACGTTATTGAATCTCAATCGCTCCTCCCTGGAGGTCAACGTCCGCGTCTTTCAACTCCATCTTATTGCCGATGTGCCAGTGGTCGCTCGTGACTTCAGACGCGGTGCCGCCCGGTAAATAAAATTTCGCTTGTGGCACCTGCACGCTGTTTTCGCCGTCCTTTTTAACTAAGAAGACGACGCCTTTCAGCGTTTTATCGATCAGCATGACCGATTCCGCACTGGTCTGAAGCTCGAAGCGATCCTGGTCGTTGGATGTCCATCCGTTACGCTCCAGCTTGGCGACCTGGGATCCGGCGGGATTATAGAGCTCCATGCTCAGCAGCAGGGACCCGTCGTCACTCTTTCGTTCAATTTTGATCAAGTCCTGGTCCTGGGCCACAAAAATTCCATTGGTGTTACGAAGACGATTTGAGCCGATTGCAATATCCATAACGCTCCTTGTGCAGTGGAGGAACTTGACGGGCCAACGGCCGAATGCCTCTTGGTCACAGGATCAATCAATGCGTGTAGCACCGAGGGACGGGACGAAGATACCGACTTGACGGTGGAGGGTCAATACTTGCCGAACCGATGTGTGAATTGCCGCTGCTGGATTCCCGCCCCGTATTAAGGACGGGGCGGGCCGTGCGCGGGAATGACGGCGTTGCAAAGGTTTCCAAGTGACTGAGTCACGTCGCTTCAGGTTTCTACTTGACAAAGTAGTGCACGCCGTCGATTTGTACCACCGGCATGACGATCCCCTGGTCTGGTCCATCGTGTGAAAAACCATAGATAATGGATTCCCACGGAATCAGAGTGCCGGTAAAAAGGATGACGATTTCCAGTGGTTCTCCTCTCGCTCTGAGGTACTGGATCGTGCGAAGCCGGATTGGTGAAGGGACGGCGACCATTTCATGGGGGAACTCCGTGGGTTTGAATCGTACCAGTCCCCAACTCGTTTGAGTCGGGTGAGGTCCCAGCACGACGTTGTAGCCGTTGTGTCGTTCACGATAGTCGCTCAGGATGCCGGACCACACAAAGGCAATGCGTTGATTGAGTAAGGGATGTCCGTTCCGTAACTCATCACGTCTTCGATTCAGGGCAAAGAGTCGGGAGCCGCGTTCTTCACCGGGCGGATCGTGCAACTGGTTCCATTTCGGCGGCTCATGTTCTAATTCTTTCAGAAAACGTACTTGTTCCGCAGACGTCAAAAGCGGACGAACGGTATGGTCGGTGATCAGGGCGTGAACGCCGGATTGAGGGAACTTCTGTAGCGGCTGAACGCCGGATGGAAATTCAGCATCGGCGAGAACTGGGAAGAAGACAAAAAGCGGCGAGAAAATGAACGGGGCGACAAACAAAGAGAGAAAGAACGGAAGGGGACGGCTTTTTTGTTCATTCATGACGTTTCAATGGGATCCGATTGTGGTTGATGAACAAATGAAGCTTTTCTTCAGGGACATATACGGGCACGGACTGGCCGATGTTTTTCGCGGTTTCGGCAGTCGTGCGTGCGACCAGACGATGCCTGTGAACCTCAAGGTAGACGAGATGATCCCCGCCAAGGTTTTCGTGGACGTCAATCATGCCGTCCAACACCAGATGATTCGTCCCGGGACGAGTCAAACACACGTCTTCCGGACGAATGCCGAGAATTCCTCGTTCGGCGTACACGTCGGCTTGAGCCCGTAAGTGCAGCGTCAACGCTCCTGCATGGAATTCCACGTGAGTCGCGGCCGGTTTCACGATCCCTTCAATGAGATTCATCGGAGGATTGCCGATGAATCCGGCGACGAATGGATTTCCGGGTTCATGATACACGTGATCGGGCGTTCCGATCTGTTGGATCGTCCCGTGATCCATGACCACGATTTTTTCACCCAACGTCATGGCTTCGATTTGATCGTGCGTCACGTACACCATGGTCACGTTCAACCGCCGGTGCAGTTTCTTCAATTCCACGCGCATGGAGGCGCGGAGGCGTGCATCCAGGTTGGACAGCGGTTCGTCAAAAAGAAACAATCGAGGTTTGCGGACAATGGCCCGGCCGATGGCCACGCGCTGACGCTGCCCGCCGGACAGTTCTTGAGGTTTTGCGTTGAGCAACGATTGAATTTCCAGCAATTCGGCGACTTCGGCTATTTGCGTTTCAATGACGGAAGGAGATTCTTTTCGCATCTTCAACCCGAAGGCCAGGTTTTCTCTGACCGTCAGGTGTGGATACAGCGCATAATGTTGAAACACCATGGCAACGTCTCGATCTCGTGGAGTGAGGCGATCGACGATTTGCTTTCCAATCGATACTGAACCACTCGTTTGCGGTTCGAGACCCGCAATAACGCGGAGCAGCGTCGATTTTCCACAACCCGACGGTCCGAGCACCACGACGAACTCGCCATCAGAAGCCTCAAGCGAAACATCGGATAAGACCGTCGTGCGTCCGAAGATTTTGGTCACGTGTTGAAGAGCAAGACCCGCCATGGTTCACCCCTTCACCGCACCAGCGGAAAGCCCGCTGATAATCCCTCGTTGAAACAGGAGGACCAGAACAATTAACGGCAGGGTTGCGATGACGGATGCCGCGGCGATTTCTCCCCAAGGCATGGTGAATTCGCCCTGGAATAACGCAATGCCGACCGGCAGCGTGTGTTTGGCAGGATCAGTCAGAATCAGTAACGCAAAGAAAAATTCGTTCCAGGCGTAAATAAACGTCAAGATCGCCGCAGTAAACAATCCAGGCGCAGCGAGAGGCAGCATCACTTTGGACAACGTTTGCCACGCGGTACAACCGTCGATTCGTGCGGCTTCCTCCAACTCCAAAGGCAACTCCTTAAAAAAGGTTGCGAGAATCCAGACGGCAAGGGGCAGGGTCAGCGTGACGTATGGAAGCACCAGACCCCAATGGGTATTGAGTCCGCCGAGGCGTTTCAGGATTTGCCAGATCGGCCCGGCAATGACGAGTTGTGGAAACATGGCCACACAGAGGAGTCCCCCGAGCATCCACGCTTTGCCCGACAGTCGAAGTCGCGCGAGGGCATAGGCGGCCGGGGTTGCGATGAGCAGGGCAATCACGGTGGTGGAACTCGCAACGATCAGGCTGTTTCCCATGGAGGTCAGCACGTGACGGTCAAAGAGCACGGATTCATAAAAGGTCAGACTGCCGTCCGGCCACCAGGTCGGAGGAATCGCTTCGACGTGAATTTGGGATTTCAACGAGGTCATGACAAACCAGAAAAATGGAAACAGGCTGCCCAGGACGGCAACGAAAATTCCAATGAGTAACACCAGACGTTCGGAGAAGGGTTTCGTCACGTCGGCTCTCGTTTCAACAGAGTGGATCCCATGGTGCGAACGTAAAACACGGAGAGGATCAGCAGTGCCACGAAGACCGTGACCGAGACCGTCGTGCCGTAGCCCATCCGTCCTTCGGTGAAGAGTGTTTTATAGCCGTAGAATTGAATCACTTGCGTGGCGTCGCCCGGGCCGCCTTGGGTCATGACGAAGACCAGGTCAAAGACCCGAAACGCGTCGATTGTTCGGAACAGCAGCGCGGTAAGGATCGCGGGTTTCAGCAGGGGAAAGGTGACGTGCCGGAATCGTTGCCAAGCTCTTGCCCCGTCAATACGAGCGGCTTCGTACATCTCATCGGGAATGGCCTGTAAGCCGGCTAGAATCAGGAGGCCGGCAAACGACGAAGTTTTCCAGACGTCGGCCACGACAATGGCGCAGAAGGCCGTCCACGGATCGGCCAGCCAGGGGACGTACTCTCCGACCCTGTCGCCGAACAGGATGAGATTGACGACGCCATATTGATCGTTCAACAAGAATCGCCACATCTGGGAGGCCACGACCGTCGGAATCGCCCAGGGAATCAGGACGGCCGCCCGAACCCATCCCCGCCCTCTGAAGTGTTCATGGATGACGAGCGCGATGCCCAGCCCCAGGAGCAGTTCGAGCGTGGTAGACAGGATGACGAAGCCCAGCGTCACGATAAACGCCTGATGTACCACGGGGTCTTGGAAGAGATGAGTGTAATTGCGCAATCCGATAAACGATTGTCCCAGACCAGGCAGGCTCAAGTAGACGCGGTGAAGACTGAGCAGAAACGAATCCATTGCCGGATACAGGGAAAAAATTGTGACCACCGTCAAGGCAGGAAACACCATCAACCAGCCAGTGGTCTGATCGCGGGTTGATTGCGTCATATGGAGAATGCTCAAGCGATCAAGGAGTCGGCACGGTTGTTCTTCTCTCAAACGATCCTCGTCCTTTGTGTTCATCGACCAAGGCCAGAAACTGATTGATCTGTCTATCCGCCGCCTCGGCCTCTTTCACAACGTCCACGTCGGAAAAGGCCAACGCACGACTGAAGTATCGTTGCAGAATGTGAGAAACAATCGGATACACCGGTGTGCGCGGCCGAGGTCTGGCCGTTTGAAAAACCGGCAACCATTTTTTGTAGTGCGGGTTCGCCCGGAGGACTTCCGGCTCCGAATACAGCGCAATGCGTGAAGGTGCCAGCGACGCATACCGGGCAAAATGGGTTTGCATCTCCGCGCTGGTCATAAACTCAATAAACGTCCACGCTTCCTTCGGGTGTCGTGAATAGGCACTGATGCCGTACAGCCAGCCGCCCAACGACGACACGCTATGGCCGTTTGGAAAGTGGGGCAGCGTCGTTACGCCGACGTGGCCCGCCACCTTCGAGTGTCGTGGATCATTCGCCAAGCCCCAGGCATACGGCCAATTGCGATGGAAGACCGCTTTGCCCTGGACAAAGACCACCAACGACTCCGGCTCTTGATACGTCAGCACCGCGGGCGTGGCCAGTTTTTGAATGATCTGTTCTCGTACAAACTGCATCGCTCTGATAGTTTCGGGACTGGCCAACGAAGAGCGGATGCCGTCTTCCGTGAGCAGGGATCCATTGTGACTGCCGATAAACTCCAGCATGTTACACACCAGTCCTTCATACTGCTTGAACTGTCCGCTGTAGCCCCGCAATGCAGGCTGCCTGATTCGTTCACCTTCGACAATCGCATTGGCTTGACGTACCAGTTTATCCCAGGTTCTCGGAGGCGAAAATCCATATTGCTCCAACAAGTCCTTTCGGTAGTAGAGCATACCGCCGTCAATGCGAGAAGGTACGCCGTAGACGCGGCCTTGGTACGTGCCGGCTTCGATGGTTGCACGCAAGAACTTGCGACGTTCTGAGGAAGGGAAATACTCGTCAAGAGGCAACGCCCATCTCGCCGCGGCAAACTCCGCCGGCCAGATCACGTCCATGAAAAAGATATCCAGAGACTGATCCCGATTCTTGAGCTTTTGCGTCAAGACGTCGTGATACGCGGTGGATGAATGCGGTGCAATTTCGCGTTGGATGCGAACGTGTGGATAGGCTTGCTCAAAGCGTGCAATCGCCTCGTTCCACGCGGCTGGGTGATCCGCTTTCCATGTGACGAAGTGAAGAACGGTCTTGCCGGGCTTGGCATTGCGAGACTCTCCAAAGGCAGGTTCGTGAATAAAGAACCCGAAAGTCAGCAGCAGGACGGATAAGACCGGAAGTCTCACAAACGCGATTCGGTCGGAAGAGAAGAGAGGCATGGATGCGTTATCACCGGTCAACACTTGCCCACACTATGGATGAGCGGGTCGGCAAACAGTAACGCGACGGTTCCGACGTCCGGTTGCCTGTCAGTCCCGTCATCGCTGGCATAAGCTGCGGCATCAGCGACAATGGCAAACATCAACGCCACCGTCGTGCAACGTAATGCAAGTCGAAGTCGATGTGATTTTTCCTGGTTTTTCACCAGAATCTCAGGCGCCTTTTATGGAGGTCGGAGAAGTTTGTCCTGAGAGCGTTTTGATTAAGAATGCTGAAGGAATACCTTCAAGGATTTTGGATGATTGACCCCACATCGGACGTGGCAGCTTGGTAGAGGCGATCCTCAAGGTTGTGAGTCGTGCCTGTGCAGAAAAGCATACGAACGCTGCACAATGCTGTCAATCTTACGTTGTAGGGTCAGGGATGGTGAAAGGATTGGTGGAGGGGAAGGAAAACGTTCTTCGGATCTATCTCAGAATACGTCATACTACAGTCAATGGTGTTGAAAGCCTATGAACAAACAGAAGGAATTTGGCGACTATCAGACGCCGAATGATTTAGCGGTGCAAGTAGTGTACCTGGTGGCCGGATTGTTTGGTTTGCCTGATTGCGTTGTTGAGCCGACGGCTGGCCTTGGCGCATTTCTCATCGCGTCTCATGGCGAATGGGGGCGCGCTTGCCGTTACAAAGGTTACGAAATCAATGATGACTACGTTCATTTAGCAAATCGGCGTTTGTCGGATTTGGGGATCAGACTGTCTCAACAAGATTTTTTTTCGGCTGACTGGAATCAAGTGCTCAGAAAAGAGAAGTTGCACAGAATTCTGGTTCTCGGCAATCCTCCCTGGATCACGAATTCCGAGCAGGGCATTCTGGGCAGCAACAATTTGCCGAAGAAAGCGAACTTTCAGCGGCTCCGGGGTTTTGATACGAAAACGGGGAAATCGAATTTCGACGTAGCCGAGTGGATGCTGATTCGCCTGATTGAGGCATTGCCCGAATCAGGAGCCATTGCCATGCTTTGTAAAACCATGACCGCCAGGAAAATCTTACGCCATTTTTGGAAGAATGAAGGCGGACTTGAGTCGTCCAAGTTGTTTGGCATTGATGCAAAAAAGCATTTTGACGTTGCCGTTGACGCCTGTTTGTTTTTCGCTTCTGGGAAACGTACGGAAGATCGCGTTGCCGCGGTCTATTCCAGTCTCAACGTGGATTCCAGGATGACGGAATTTGGATTGGTTGATGGAAGTCTCGTTTCGGACGTCGAGACCTATATGAACTTTCGAGAACTGGACGGCGGTTCCCCTTATACTTGGCGATCAGGTGTTAAGCATGATGCGTCCAAGGTGATGGAGTTTTCACGATGGAATGGACGCTTTGTGAATGGACTGGGTGAGGCCGTCGAACTTGAGGAAGATTTTCTGTATCCTCTTCTGAAGTCTTCAGATTTAGGGAATCGGAGGACAACGCCGCGTAAGGTGGTTTTAGTCACGCAACGCCGTACCGGCGATGACACCAGTTGGATCAGGGACGTGGCTCCTAAGACGTGGAAATACCTTGAGGATCACTCTGATAAGCTGGATTCACGGAAAAGCTCAATCTATCAGAATCGTCCACGATTCAGCATTTTTGGAGTCGGCGATTATTCTTTTGCACCGTGGAAGGTTGCGCTATCAGGGCTCTATAAATCTTTCACGTTTGTCGTTGTTTCCCCTCACAACGGTCGTCCCGTCATGGTTGATGACACGTGCTATTCGATACCCTGCAAGTGCGAAAGAGAAGCTTGGTTACTCTGTGATCTCCTCAATGCAAACCCGGCACAACGCTTCCTCTGGTCACTTGTATTCCAGGACTCCAAGCGTCCAATCACGGTTGATATCCTGCGCCGACTTTCTTTCATCAACGTTGCGAAGATGATGAAACGACTGTACGAACTGAGAGAATTCACGTCGTCAGGCTCCGTCCCGCTGGATGACGGACATCAACAACTCAGCCTGCTCATAGAGCAAGAACAGAACTATCAAACAGAGCGGCGCAGCCAATCGAAATGACAGTCACGTCTTGCAATGCCCTTCGCCCGAGCGCAGGTTTTGATCCTCTTGCATGGATTTGAAAAGTCTTGACGCTTATTTCTTGACAGGATATAGTTCTCCTTTCCTCAAGATTCGCCTGCAATCCGCCCGGCGCTCTGAGATGTCTCGTTTGGAAGTTGGGCGCGACACTGACCAATCGCCGCCCTGTATCCTGAACTGCTCGTTGCCCTTACGCGTGTAAAGTGTAGGTTCAACCGTGAAATCCTAGAGGTTTCTTCATAACGTTCATTTGGGAGTATTCGGTCTATGGGTAAAATCCACGTGGCAATCGTCGGCATTGGAAATTGTGCCAGTTCACTCATTCAAGGTATCTGTTACTACCGTGATAAAAACCCTGATGACGCCGTCGGCTTGATGCACTGGGAGATAGGTGGGTATCGGCCTTCCGACGTTGAGGTTGTGGCGGCTTTTGACATTGACGGACGCAAGGTCGGGCAGGACGTGAACGAAGCCGTCTTTGCCGAACCCAACTGCACCACGGTGTTTTGTGCAGATTTACCAAAGACGGGCGTCAAAGTCGGGATGGGAAAGGTTTTGGACGGCGTTTCCCAACACATGAGTGAATACCCGGATGCGTATACCTTTGTCGTGGGGAGTGAGCCTGAACCGACCAAGGAAGACGTGGTCCGGATCTTAAAAGCTTCAGGGACGGAGGTTCTGCTGAATTACCTGCCCGTCGGCTCGGAACGGGCTACCCGGTTTTATGCGGACTGTGCGCTTGAGGCCGAGGTTGCCTTTGTCAACAATATTCCGGTATTCATCGCCAGTGACGCGCTCTGGGCGAAGCGATTTCAAGAGAAAAATCTTCCCCTCATTGGCGACGATATCAAGGCGCAACTGGGGGCTACCATTACGCATCGGACGCTGACGGACCTCTTCAAGAAGCGGGGAGTGCGATTGGAGAGGACGTATCAGTTGAATACCGGAGGCAACACGGATTTCCTCAATATGCTGAATCACAGCCGTCTGGTTTCGAAAAAGGAATCGAAAACCGAAGCCGTGCAGTCCGTCACGGCCCGGCGCTTGAACCATGAAGACATCCACATTGGCCCGAGTGACTACGTGGCGTGGCAAAAAGACAATAAGGTCTGTTTCATCCGCATGGAAGGAAAACTGTTCGGTGACGTGCCGATGAATCTTGAACTGCGGCTGTCCGTCGAAGATTCACCGAATTCGGCTGGGGTGGCCATTGATTCCATCCGGTGCGCCAAATTGGCGCTTGAACGCGGCCAGGGCGGGGTGTTGATCGCGCCTTCCGCCTATTTTTGCAAACACCCGCCAGAACAGTTCGCTGATAGTGAAGCCTATCAAATGACCCAGGCATTTATTCACGGAGAACGGAATTGATGAGTGGCGTCGCCGGTCCATGAGAGACGTTCTTGAAGAGTGAAAAACGGATTATCGTTCATGCTGCAACCAAAAACTCAGGAGGAAATCATCGCGGGCAATCCGGCGATGTATGAGCATTTTTCCCACGTGGCTCCTTCCTATCGACACATTCGACTGACCGACCCCGACCCCATTTTGTTCATCAGCGAAATTTTGAAGGATTATCCACGAGTCAAAGCCGCGGACGTGGGATGTGGGGCCGGGCGATACGACTTATTACTTTTTCAGCACCTCAACAACCTGCATTTAACGTGTATCGACGTCAACGAGTCGATGTTGCAGCAAGTCGCCGAGTACTTGACGCATCATCAGTGCCTTCGCTTTCAAACCCTCAGAGCGAATGGAAACGATATTCCCCTGGAGGATCATTCCCTGGATTGCGTCTTCACCTTCAATGCGATTCATCATTTCGATTTGATTCAGTTCGTCAGAAATGCCGTCAGGCTGCTCAAAACCAACGGAAACATTTTCATGTATACCCGCTTGAGAAGTCAGAACGCGGGAAACATCTGGGGACAATATTTCCCCTTCTTCCTGGAAAAAGAAACGCGATTGTATGAAATGGATGAGATTGAAGAAACGATCCAGTCTATCGGCGGGGTCAAGGTGAAACAGGTCAAATCGTTTCACTATCAACGAAGGGCGACGGTCCAGCAATTAGTCGAAAAGGTTCACGCCAAGCATTATTCCACGTTTTCTCTCTATACCGAAGACGAATTGAAAAACGCCTTAGCCGTCTTTCAAACCAATCTGAAAAAGGCTTTTCCGCACACCGTTGAATGGATGGATGAAAATACGTTGTTCGTTCTTGCTCCGACTGCCGGATGTCACGGGCAAGAAAAAATTTAACGTATTGAATACTCGTAGTGCTCCCAATTTTGCCCGGATCCTCTGCCGAAATAGTGCCACTTCGGAAAATTAAAGTCGGCGGTGATCGACTTTGGCTGGAGAAGCACGGCTTTCAGGAATGACTCCAGATCGGGCACGTTATAAATATTGACGTCAAAATTCCATTCATCAAGCTGATTCAGCAGCTTGTGCATACCCGGCGTTTCCCAGCCGACTGAGAAACGGTTGACGCCCCACTCGTGAAACAAAGCGAGAGTCTCCTTGGCCTTTTCAGGAACGCCGATAATCATGGGCGTCAGAAAGTCGATGGGGCATTGGATGACGGCTTCGGGAAAGGCACTCGCCAAGTCACGAAATCCTTCCTGCTTGAGCACGTCCACTTGTCCATTAAACCAGAGGTCGGAACTCCTCACGTGGCGGCGTCGGAGCAGAGTCAGCACGTTTTCAATGAGAAAGCCGGGTTCCTTCAGGTCAAGTTTGATGGATTTTCCGAATTGCAGGAGGGAATCCAAGGCATCCTCAAACAAGAAAAACTGTTCCTCCTCCTGCAACGGCGTCGTTTCAAAAGAATCATGGCGGAGTATGACGTGCGCGTTCATCGGATCCAGGCGAACGTCGAACTCGCCCCATTGAACGTTGGAGGTCACGAATTGCCGCAAGTTGACCTCGTCATTCACCCCGTGCCAGACAAACTGGACGTGACGCGGTAAGGTTTTTTCGTGAATGAGTTCGGTCAGATCATACGTTTTCCCGCTGATGGAGTTGGACGGCAATCGCTTACGCTTGGATTCAAAGATCGTATTGGCGTGAAGTAGAAGAACGTCGCCGTCGGGGTTGCATTCCGAGACGGCTAAGAGATTTTCCGGCTCATTATCGATGAATCCGAACACGCGATACCCTCTGTTTTGAAAATACCGGATTCCTTCCTGCTTGGAATGATGGACGCTCTTGTCCCATCCATAAGAATTCATGTACAGCAACTCATTGACGAAGCTGACCTTGTAGTGGTTGCCGAGCGAATTCAGGGAGCGCAGGGTATCGCTTCTGATGGTTTCGGGCCTGCCGGTATTTAATCCAACGTCGGTATTGGGTTGCATCTGAAACCATCGGATGACCTCCATCACGCCTTCAAAGGGACGGTGGGATTCACGAATGGCATGGGAAGACCAGCGACGTTCGACGTACCAAGCCATCACCTCATCTCTGAGCGTTGGCGGGAAGACCAGGGTCTTCAATAAATCGGCCATCTGATTTTCGTGGACGGTGACGTCCTCAATGGTCAGGTGTTTGAAAAAATCGGTCTGATGTCGTTGATCATACGACCTGAGCACGTAGAGCATCATGTAGCGCATATCCAAGATGGTGCCGTCGATATCAAAGACTGCCATGAGTCGATCGGCAGGGTAGAGGTCCCGACATTTTTGATAGTGCAAGGAAAGTTGTTTCATCCAGTTTTTTTCTTTGACCATGAATCTCTCCTTTACCAGTGTAGTTAGACGAAGTTGTTTCAGTATAGAACGGCACCATTACATTGATATGAAATTACCATGAAGAAGTTGTAAATAAGGGAGATTGCCGGGATGACCACCGCGTTCGTTCGTCGGCCTGCATCGTCGCTTATCCATTGTGAAGTCACGCACGTGGCTCGCAAAGAAATTGATCTTCCGTCGGCGTTTCGACAACACCGGGGATACTGTGATGCTCTGCAAAACATGGGCGTCACCGTTCAAATCCTGCCGCCTGAAGAATCCTTTCCCGACGGCGCGTGTATCGAAGACAACGCGATTATTCTGCCTGAACTGGCGGTGATCGCCTCCATGGGTACGGCTTCGCGGCAGGGTGAACCGGCCTTGCTCGTCTCCGTTTTGTCTCGATATCGTCGCCTTGTTCACGTATCGCCACATGCCACGGTCGAAGGCGGTGACGTATTTCGGATTGGGAAAAATTTGTACGTCGGAGCGTCGGCACGGACGAATCGTGCAGGAGTCAACGCGCTTCGTGACATCGTGGAACCGTTGGGATACGGCGTGAACCTTCTGCCCATCCAGGGATGTCTGCACTTGAAGACGGCATGTACGCCGCTTGACGATGACACGTTACTGGTGAACCCTGATTGGCTTGACGTAGATGCCTTGAAGCCGTTCCGACTGGTATCCATCCCACCCGAAGAACCGGTTGCCGCGAACGTGTTGCGTCTGCCCGCGGGTATTCTCGGCAATGCCGCCTATCCACGCACGTTGGATCTGATTCAGGCGCACGGCTACCCGGTGACGGGCGTGGAATTGACCGAGTTTTCCAAAGCCGAGGCCGGCCCAACGTGTTTGAGCCTGATCGTTGACTAGACGCGACGGCAATTTTTGTCCGTTGTGTTTTCGTCAGCCGGCACAAAGCCGTTTATCGGCGGTTCCGCCTGTCTTGCATTGGTCTGCGTCCGTCCCTACAATCCCTCCACGGCCGATGAAACGTCCAGTCAAACCTTCCAAACGCTCCAAAGCGTTTCTTGCTGCTCAACCCCTTCTGCCGCGAGGGATGAAACGTCGTTTCCAAATTCGTCTGCTGAAATGGTATGACGAATTCGGACGCGACCTGCCCTGGCGTCGAACCTCGGATCCCTACAGAATTCTGGTATCCGAGATCATGCTTCAGCAAACCCAGGTTGATCGCGTCATTCCGAAATACCACGAGTTTCTGGAAAAGTATCCGACGCTCAAGGATTTAGCCGAGGCTGAACCGGAGGAAGTTCGAGAGACGTGGTATCCACTTGGGTACAACGTTCGGCCCTATCGTCTTCACGGCATCGCGTGTGAAACCGTGGCGCAATACGGAGGACGGATTCCCCGCGATGCCCAACAACTGCAATCTCTGAAGGGAATCGGTCGCTATACGTCCGGGGCGGTTCGGGCCTTTGCCTTTCATGAAGACGCGCCGATTGTCGATACGAACGTGATGCGAGTGCTTCACCGGGTGTTTCTTGGAACGGGCGATCCGAAAAAGCAGAAATCAAAACTGTGGGCCATGTCGGAAACCTTGATCCCCAAGGGGAAGGGGTATGACTTTAATCAGGCCTTGATGGATTTTGGCGCGGTCACGTGTACGGCGCGCAATCCCTACTGCTTGTATTGCCCCATGCGTGACTTCTGCAAGGCGTATCCGGTCACGTCGAATTAGTGTTTGGCGCTGATGGACGGCAAGGAGGTTATTCAGGTCGCGGCTGCCGTGATTGAACGCCGGGGACGGTATTTGATTACCTGCCGGAAAACCGACGTGCATTTGGGTGGATATTGGGAGTTTCCCGGGGGAAAGCGAGAAGAAGGCGAAACGTTTGAAGCGTGCGTTCAGCGTGAAGTTCTTGAAGAATTGGGCGTCGAGATCACGGTCCTGAGACCGTTGATCGTGACTCGCCATGAATATCCCGAAAAAATTGTCCAATTACATTTTTTCACGTGTTCACTTTCCCATGGTGACCCGCTGGCTCTGGATTGTCTTGATTTTCGGTGGGTGAAGGGTGAGGAATTGACCGCGTACTCATTTCCGCCTGCTGATGCACCGGTGATTGCTCAATTGACGAAATCGAACGGATGCTCGTGACTCGACGCGTATGAAGGTGGTGCTGGACATAGAAACCATCCAAGCTTCTCAAGAAGAATGGGCTCGTCTGGTCGGGATCGATTTGACGTCTCGGGAGTCCGGCGAGGGAGATGAGAAGTCGGATTTATTTGCTCACGCGGAGGCTCAAGAGCAACGGAAGAAAGAAGAGGAACGCTATGAGCGATCGGCGTTTGACGGGACCTTCAGCCGTATCGTGTGCGTCGGATTGCTGGTGTTTTCAGACTCCATGGAGCCTCAAGAGGCCGTGTCCTGGTATGGGGCCGATGAAGCCGAACTCCTTCGCCGGTTCTGGGCTCGGTTGGGCGAACTGCGACCCTCCCTGTTTATCACCCACAATGGGTTGGGGTTTGATTTGCCGTTCTTGAAGAAACGTTCGATTATTCATCGGGTCAAACCGTCCATGGACGTTAATCTGGCCAGATTTCGGACGGAGCCCGTGTATGACACCATGGCCGTGTGGAGCAACTGGGACATGCGGGGATGGGTCAAATTGGACGTGTTGGCACGGGCGTTACAAGTCGAAACAAAATCAGGAAGCGGCAAACACGTGGCGGAAATGTGGAACCAGGGACAGGGAAAAGCCATCGCAGAATATTGCCTGCAAGATACCTACGTCACGTATGCCTGTTACCAACGCATGACGTTCCGTTCCCCGCTCGGCCGTGACGTCGTTCTGAACAATCCCCAACTGATTAACGTGAGCTAACGGGGGTCAGCTTTTCCTTTTCTTGAGCGTTCAATCGTTTGTGCCTCGTTGAACAATTCCCGCCGAAGAGATCGAATTTCTTCCAGGAGGTCTTTGGCTTTTTCGACGGTTGAGGATGAGTCGTCCGGCTTCGGGGTTGGCGGCGTGGTGGATGGAAGCGTGGATGAACGAAATGCTTTGATCGGAGGCGTGGTCGGCTTCCTGGGCGGTGCCGTCGTGGCTGAAGGCGTGACGTTGGGTGCGGCAAGAGGCTGGACTGATTCCTGAGTGCGGGGCGCAGGTTCCTTGTCCCGTGCGAACGAAGCGCCTTCAGCCGAAGTGAGCAAGGACAAATCGACGAGCAGGCGATGACGAGTTTGCGCGCTCGTGTACCAAGGCGATTCAGCCTCCTTGAGAACGGCATTTTTCGGCAGAAAGACGAGAGTGGGGCTTGTAAATCCTCGATGGTCGGTTGGCGTAGCTTTTGATTGAGTTTGCGTGAACGATCCCTTGTTTGAAAAGGTAAAGGCGACGTGTAATGTGTTTTCGTTGACAACCATCGTGCCGGTCACGGTTTTGAAATCTGACGATGACGGTGCGGGCATCCGGATGACGACGGATTCTTTCCTCGTTGCCCGAGAAAATGCGCGTTGGAGCTGCGGGGCGAACAATTTGATTGCAGACGGGGCGAACAGGGGAGTCGGCGCCACGTCACGGTTCAACAGGCGTTGAAGAAGCCTGCCCGATTGTCGAACGTGAATCCCTTGCAAAACCTTTTCAAGCGTGTCAATCGAAAGGGTGGCCGGATGTGACGCGGCTCGTGATTCAACGGGGACGGCTCTCAGGACCACGGCTCCTTCAGACCCTTCATACACGGATGTCTCGACTCGGTGCGTCCCCAGACATCCATTGAGACACAACAGGCCGAGCATTACGATGCACGGGATTCGTGGGTCAGACGTCATAGCATCAGATAGGACGGTTTTTCTCGCCGACTCCCTAGAAATGGTACTTGAGGTTCAGCGTGACGCCGAACAGGCTGATGTCGTCGGTCTCGATCTGGCCGAACACGGGTTGGCTTCCATCTCTACGTCGGTTGGGCGCGTGGTCCCTGAGCGGGTCCCAGACGAACGTATCGCTGAACGAGCCGAAGTTGACCCAGCGACCCTTCGCACCTAGAGAGACCGATTCCGTCAGCGCGTAGTCCACCCCGAACACTATCTGGTAGCCGAACAGCGTGTCGCTGAGTTCCGTCTGGGCGTTGCTGGCCGTGCCGGCAAGGTTCTGCCGAATCCTAGTCCTCTGATTCGGCTTCCAGTCTTCACTCACGCTTGTGATCTTCGTCCAGTCATTGTTGCGTTTCCAGAGTCCCCCATAATCCATATTTGTGAAGCCGGCGCCTGCCCCAAACCCGACATAGGGGGTAAAGCGGCTGTCGTTGATGAAGTCGAAGTACACGTTCCCGAACAGATTGTGCGACGTGAGGCTGCCAACCTGATCCGTCGCCCGTTCGATCTCTCCGTCGAGTTTGGCAGAATTCGCCCCCGTCGCGGAGCGAACGGGGGAAGTCTGATTGTATTCCGACTCCCGGTAGAAATATTCCAACTCAATACGGAAGCGGCCCCACGGGCTGTCGGGGTAGCGGTCCCGCAATCGGTAACCCACTGCCGCGCCGGCTAGAATGCCTTTGGCCCCGTCCATGTCATTCCACCATGAGTTGCCGGTCCTCTCGTCAGCGCATTTTTCACGAGCCCACGGGTTGATGTACTCGTCGCACTCACTGGACCCGTCGTAGCCGGTTCCCTTCATGTCCATGCCCGGCGCGAAGTTGGCGCCCATCTCACTGCTGAAATAAAACCCCGAACCAGCCTGCACGAGGCCAGGCGCTAAGACAAACGTGGCCATAGTGATGATGCCAATCGAATACCAGCGTCTCATGTGTGTGTCCTCCTTCTTATGAATTTCCAGACATGTAACATCTGAAGCGTCGGCCAACGGTCCTCATCTTCAGGGTGTCACCCTCAACCGGCGCCGAATTGAACACGTGCTCCACACAACTGACCAAGGCTGAACGATACCACATATCCCGCATGAGAACGCAAGCTTGCCCGCTACGAAAAATTTCAGAGAGATTCTACTGTGATATACATTGAAACAACGTTGAAATATGGATAAAATCATCCTGTTTATATTGAAGAAATATTGTTTACTTTCAAATAGATAGAAAAATATATCAACGAAATGAAAAGAAATAACATGATAATAAAATACATACCGCCGCAAAGCCCTCTTCCGCGACGTCATGTACGACCTGTTCACCAGATTGGAGAGCAAAAAGAAACGGGTCATCGCCCAGCGCCAGATCGAGATTCTGAAACTGTTGTTGCAGGAAAATTCGGTAGAACTGAAAGCATTGGAGCAAAAAACTTTCCGATTCTATCGTTCATTGAACAACCCCGTTCGTGCGTTACTCCGCGACCTGCGTCAACCCGCGGAATGGAACCCCTTGATTCTGTCAGCGAATTATTGGGAAGACGTTGAAGGCACGAAAGATGACGAGGCCGTCTTTCGAGTATCTTTGGCGCAGACGTGTTTGCAGGCGCATGGCGTGTTGCACCATGACAGTGAACGTGTTTCCATTCCCCTGGCCGGCTCACGTTGACAATCAGAAGCCTGGACGGGGTCGGACGATCGTTACGCCTGCCTGAGTCCGCATGCTCTCGCAATGCCGTTGCGATATTGAAGCCAGACCTGTAAGCCCTGTTCTAATTTTTCCAGGACAAGAGTCTGCGTTCCGAACTCCACGGCTTCTTGCGCAATCAGGTCATACACGATGGATCGATTGCAGGGTTCGATCATCTCGCATGCCCGAACGAGATCCATGTGTTCCGGCAGGAGGCCATGATAGACCACAAGGGGATGTTTGCGCACAATCTCGTCAATTTCCACTTGGGGTTTCGGTGCTTTCTGCATGTGGACTTCTTCTCGGTCATTTGCCGAGCCTTCCACAAAAATGGTCAGGACGGCTGCGCCCACGATCCATTCCTCCCGGTCACAGATGGCATCAAGCCATTCGCGATACGCGTAACTGCTTGATAACAGTTCCACGTCACGAAATTCAGCCCTGCTGTACCCAAGGCCGATCATCATTTGCAGAAAGAGTTCCTGGTGTGGTTTGCCGAGCGACAGCCCGCCGGTTTCTTCTTCATAAATGGTCGTCGCCAGATGGCGACGGATTCGCCAAGAAGGGTTTTTCCCGATGATCCGAGCAAGGAGGACGGAAAAATCTCGAATGTAGACCGCATATTCCTGGCGAAAGTGAATGTTGAGCTGCGCGTTGGTGGCCGTACTGCCGTTGAAGTAGGGAAGAGACCAATGCCGTTTGCGGCCGACGATGTCAAAGATGCGTTCACGCAGTTGGTCAGCAGAAGATTTCCAGATCATGAGACCGGTAGGGGAGAGGATGATGGATTTCGTTTTGCGTTGAACTTCAGGTTTATGCGTGAACAAGAAATCGGAAGATGGATGATCGGTCGCCTTTGAAGGTGATTTGCTTTTCTCGTTTCGGCAAACCTACAATGCACTGTTTCCAGTTATACCACAAATGAGGGAAAAGCAACATGGCTTTTGATCCGGTTCATTTAGCGAATCCCGACGAAATCCTGACGTTTTTGTCCGACGTGGCCCTACGGGGAAAAGGGGTGACCACGGAAAACCTGATGGATTACGCGTTGGACGAGGGATTTACCGAGCCGACGTATTTAAGTGCCAAAGGTGAGGATCCCGAAGCGTTTTTCAAAGGCGAACCGAACGCATGGGCGGTGTATCAGATTCGGGAGTGGAAACGGGTTCTCGTGGTGAGTGGCGGTGACCGACGCGAGCGGCGCGTCCAAATTACAGAAACTCCATGACGTGGTGAAGACGTGGGACTGGTGAAGTTAATTGAATGCCACGATGAGGGAGAATTGTGTCTCATTCGAAGCCTGTTGACCGGAAACGACATTGATTTTTTCGTCCAGAATGATCACTTCGGCAGTCTGTACCCGGGCCTCTCGATTCCTTTTAATACCCGAGTCGTGTTGGTGCCGGAAGAAGAGTTGGGCCGAGCGCAAGTGCTGCTAAGTCGATTGGAGGAACCGTCGTCGTCGGATTGGGATACGGCGGGATAGCGTCCGGTTATTTTTATTGATAATACCATCCGCCCACCAGAACGCCCTCTTCAAAATACAGATAGCGGTGTCGAACGGAGCCGGCGTCAATCCAATCTTCGTAGACCCATTCTTCCCGCCGCACCCCACGGTCGGTATACGTGACGTTCATCTGGTAGGGGGATCCCCAGGCTTCCAGGGCTTGCTCGCGGGTCATGCCCGCGATGACTTCTTTGTTTTGGATGTGTTGTTCAAAGGTGGGATCCATGATGCCCGGCAGAATCCCCCAAGCGATCGTGAGAAGGGCAAAAGCTCCCAACAATGTATAAAGAGTCACCCGAACCGGGCGTCGGCACGGGAAAGAAGGCAATGGCACTGATGGAGAGGTGGCGGAGTTCTTTTCGTCGGGAGACGGGTCGTCGGGAGAACGTTGGAGCGTCGAAGGGGGTACGGCGTCTTTGGAGAACGGAGCCATAAAAAAGTCTAACAACCGTTTCCAAACGTCGTCAACGGAGGGCCGTCGGTGTTTATTGAAGTTGAGTCGAACCCGAACTGCGAGACGTCGGTGTTCCTTCGGTTTAAGGAACTTGGACCGGCGCAACGTCTTCGACAAGTTAAGAGTTATGAGCATTCTTCGCGGGGTGAATGGTGCGACGTGGTGGGGTGGACCGCTGATGACGATGATCCCGAGTGCCCGGCCATGGTGCAACCGGTTGAAGAATCCGGGCGTGGGGCCGCGTACGTCGTGTTCGGCGGGCTCTGGGGGTTGCGTTTTAAGAAGGAGGGCGTGGAGGAGGACTGGAGCCTTGAAAGCCCTAATCAGTGGGGTGAAGCGTATTTGTTGCTGACGGAGCGGCACGATCTCCGGTTGGAGGAGCGGTGATGCGCGAAACGTTGGGAGGACGCGGGGTTTGAGTTATTCAGCGTAGACGGGAACCGGAATGGTTTTCTCAGGTTTCGGCGGCTCCGGGGGGCGATTGGCAAATTTCTGGGAATAGGGGTTCAGCATGGGTTCGTGGGTATGACGACGGATTTTCCTGATACGGGACAGGCTTTGAACGGTCAATTCCAAACGGTCGATCTTGGAGTTGAGGGTCAGATAATCGGGCAGACCCGTGACGGCGAATAATTGATACGCCAACGACCATTCCCAATCTTTCTTGTTCCAATCCACCAGGAGTTCGGCCTCCTGAGAAGGCGGGCCTTTGAACAGGAGAATCCAGAGATTGGATCGAAAGGCTGGAGCATCCAGGTCGCTGGAAGGGTGAAATTCCTGCACGAGCTCTGGAATGGTCTGTATGGTCACCGCAGGGGTAAATTCGACTTCCACCCGTTTGACGTACAAGGTGGGAAAATCACGATCCTCCCGGCGGTCCGGCGTATAGGCGAACGAATAGCGGACCTGCACGCCGTCGCGTGCATACGTGTAGACGTCCTCGCCGTTTTCGGGTGAGACGAGCTTGCCGAAATATTTATCCCAGTCATTGGATGAATAATAACTGAACACCCGAAGGGCGGCCTTCCTTGAGCGGATCGCATGAGGGGTACCGAGTTTCTCATGGACTTCTTGTTTCGTGAGGCCCAGAAATCCGTCTTCAAAAAAAGGCGCGGCGTGAAGAGGGTGAGTCCACGTGCCCGGAAAGAGACTGACAAGGCAGGTGCCGACAATCGTCAAGGAGTGACAAAGAAATGGACGGATGAACATGGGTCACGCTACTCCCTTATCCTAGTCCCTCCGGGAAAAATTCGTCAAGCGAACGCCGCGTTCGCCGACGTTGTACTTGGAGTTGAGATAGAGCAGGTTCGACGGTTTCCTTCCAAGAACAAGGTTTTGACCCACGTCTGAAAGACCGGTTATAGTCGGCCACGTGTATCCGATGGTATCAGACCTGAATGCCACTCAGTCCATACGTCTCAGTTGACAACCTCTACTCAGGAGTTTTTCTTCGATGCGAGATTCGCCGGATTCAATCGACGGGTTGCGGGACATTTTGAGTCAGCGCATTGCCGTGCTGGATGGTGCCATGGGTACGATGGTTCAACGGCACGCTTTGGATGAGGCCGACTTTCGCGGAACGCGATTTGCCGATCATCCCTGCGACGTCAAAGGCAATAATGATTTGCTGGTGCTCACCCAACCGGATCTCATTGCCGGAATCCATCAGGAATATCTGGAAGCCGGAGCGGACATTATCGAAACGAATACATTTAACGCCAATGCGATTTCCATGACCGACTATCAGTTGGAGGACGTGGCGTATGAGTTAAATCTGGCGGGGGCCACCGTCGCACGACGAGCGGTGGATGCGGTGAGAAACGACGATCCCGCACGGCCGCGATTCGTGGCTGGAGCAATCGGGCCGACCAATCGGACGGCCTCCATGTCGCCGGACGTGAATAATCCCGCCTTTCGAGCCGTGACGTTTGAGCAGTTAGGGGAAGCCTACTACGAACAAGTGCAGGGGTTGGTGGACGGCGGCGTCGATCTTCTGCTGGTGGAAACCATCTTCGATACGCTCAACGCGAAGGCCGCGTTGTTTGCAATCAATCAATTTTTCCACGACCGAGGCGTACACCTGCCGGTGATGGCGTCCGTGACCATCGCGGATCAAAGCGGCCGGACCTTGTCGGGGCAAACCATCGAAGCGTTCTGGAATTCGATTGCCCATGCGCAACCGTTCAGCGTCGGGTTGAACTGCGCGTTGGGTGCGAAACAGATGCGCCCCTACGTTGAGGAACTCTCCAGGATCGCCTCCGTGTACGTCAGTTGCTATCCCAATGCGGGCTTGCCCAACGCCTTCGGCGGATTCGACGAAACACCCGAGCGCATGGCGGCGGACTTGCGTGATTTTTCCGGAAACGGCTGGTTGAACATTGCGGGGGGATGTTGCGGGAGCACGCCCGCACACGTTGCGGCTATTGCCGAGGCCGTGAGGAATCACAAACCCCATGCGGTGGTGCCGATGGATCGAGTCACGCGCTTGAGTGGCTTGGAACCGTTGGCGATTCAGCCTGAACGGAACTTCATTAACGTCGGCGAGCGAACGAACGTCACGGGTTCCCCGAAATTTGCCAAGTTGATTCTCAACGGTGAGTTTGAAGAAGCCCTGTCGGTGGCTCGGCAGCAGGTAGAAGGAGGCGCTCAGATCATCGACGTCAACATGGACGAAGCCATGTTGGATTCGGAACACGCCATGGTGCATTTTCTGAACCTTATTGCGGCGGAACCGGACATTTGTCGCGTTCCGATCATGATCGACAGCTCGAAGTGGTCGGTGATTGAAGCCGGGCTCCGATGCGTGCAAGGCAAAGGCGTGGTGAATTCAATCAGCCTTAAAGAAGGCGAAGCGATCTTTAAGGAACAGGCCGGCCTGATCAATCGCTACGGGGCGGCCGTGGTGGTGATGGCCTTTGATGAACAAGGGCAGGCCGATACCATTGCGCGCAAGATCGACATCTGTACGCGAGCGTATACGATCCTGACCCGGGACGTTGGATTTTCTGCCCAGGACGTTATTTTTGATCCGAACGTTCTGACGGTGGCCACCGGCATTGAAGAGCATAACGTGTATGCGGTCAATTTCATTGAGGCCACTCGGCAAATCAAAGCCACGTTGCCGCATTGTAAGGTCAGCGGGGGAGTGAGCAACATTTCGTTCTCCTTCCGCGGGAATCAGACGGTGCGTGAAGCCATGCACTCGGCGTTTCTGTATCACGCCGTTCAAGCCGGTCTGGACATGGCCATTGTCAACGCCGGTCAATTGGGCGTGTATGAAGAAATCCCCAAAGAGCTGCTGACACTGGTTGAAGACGTGTTGCTGAATCGAAGGCCCGACGCCACCGAACGCCTCGTTGCGTTTGCCGAAAACGTGAAGCAGGAGGGAACGTCGGTGGTGAAAGATGAGGCGTGGAGAAACGAACCGGTCGGCGCGCGTCTTACTCATGCGTTGGTCAAGGGAATCGTCGAGTACGTTGAGGAGGACGTCGAGGAGGCTCGCGGGCAATACGACAAGCCGATCAAGGTCATCGAAGGGCCGTTGATGGACGGGATGAACGTCGTCGGCGATTTATTCGGTTCCGGAAAAATGTTTTTGCCGCAAGTGGTGAAAAGCGCGCGCGTGATGAAAAAAGCCGTGGCCTATTTGTTGCCCTTCATGGAACACGAGAAGCATGCGTCGGGAAGCAGCACGCAGGGCACGGTGTTGCTGGCCACGGTCAAAGGCGACGTTCACGACATCGGCAAAAACATCGTCGGGGTGGTGTTGGGGTGCAACAACTATGACGTGATTGATCTTGGGGTCATGGTGCCCTGCGAGAAGATTTTAAGAAAAGCCGAGGAAGCACGGGTTGATCTGATCGGTCTGAGCGGGTTGATTACCCCGTCCTTGGATGAGATGGCGTACAACGCGAAAGAAATGGCGCGCAACGGATTGACGATTCCACTGCTCATCGGTGGGGCCACGACGAGCAAGGCGCACACGGCCGTCAAAATTGCCCCGGGCTACCGTGAGCCCGTTATACACGTGTCGGATGCGTCGTTGGCGGTGAACGTCGTCCGGCAATTATTGAACAAAGAAGCAAAGCCGGCGTTCGTTGAAACAATTCGGCGGCAACAACGGCAGACGCGCGACGCCTATGAAGACGGACGCGCCGTGAAAACGTTGCTGCCCTTGGAAGAGGCGCGGAAGCGACGCCCCGCGATCGACTGGCAACGCTCGGATATCGCCGTCCCGAACGCCGTCGGAACCTGGGTGATTGAGGAGCAGCCGTTGGACGCTCTGGTGCCGATGATTGACTGGTCGCCTTTTTTCCACGCGTGGGAGTTGAAGGGCCGATACCCCAGGATTTTCGAAAATCCGACCGTCGGAAGTAAGGCCAGAGATTTGTTTGATGACGCTCAGGGTCTACTCAAAGACATTATCGATCATCGTCTGCTCACGGCTAAAGCCGTGTATGGACTATTTCCGGCCAACAGCGTGGGAGACGACATTGAAGTCTATAAGGATGAGACTCGTTCAGACGTGCTTGCTGTCTTTCACACACTTCGTCAGCAGAGCGAGAAACCGGAAGGAAATGCACACTACGCGCTCGCGGATTTTATCGCTCCCAAGTCGACGGGCCTCGTTGACTATCTGGGCGGGTTTGCCGTGACCGCGGGGATTGGAAGCGACGCCCTGTGTGAACGGTTCGAGAGCGACCACGATGATTACAACTCGATCATGGCGAAAGCCTTAGCCGACAGACTGGCTGAGGCGTTTGCGGAATGGCTGCATCGAGAAGTTCGCAACGTCTGGGGCTATGGACGAGACGAACACTGGTCAAATGAGGAGTTAATCAAAGAACGCTATCGTGGAATCCGTCCGGCTCCCGGCTATCCCGCGTGTCCGGATCACACCGAAAAACGAATCCTGTTTGATCTGCTGAAGGCTGAACGGTTGATCGGCATTCAATTAACGGAAACGTTTGCCATGTTGCCGGCGGCCTCGGTCAGCGGCCTCTATTTTGCCCATCCCCAAGCCAAATATTTTGCCGTCGGCAAAATTGATCGGGATCAAGTCACGGAATACGCCGCGCGCAAGCAGATGGACGTTGTTGACGTCGAGCGGTGGCTTTCGCCGAATCTGTACGATACCGCGGGCTAATCGTCTTGTGACTTCTTGAAGACGATGTCGCCGTAATAGGCGACGGCCGATTCCTGAGTGTCGTCCGTGTCCGTCATCACCGCCACTCCGGAAATCAGCGGCGGGTCGTCGCCGAACGCCTTCTGATAATCCTCATACAGATTGCGGGATTCGCGCACCCACTGACCGATTTTCTCGGTTCCGCTTTCAATCACGATCATTTGAGCACGGTCGGTAGAAGGATTGGGGACCATGGTTCCCACCGGGCTTTTGCTTGCCCAGATGTAATTGACGGCTGCGATGGGTGGATATTCTCCGTAAATGAGACGGGCCGCCTCGTACTGGGCTTGCTCGAAAAATCCAACGGCCTCGCCGTCGTATGCAAAAGTGATATAAAGCCTGGCCGGGTAATCGTCGCCGTCTTTCCTGGTGACGTCGCCGTTTTTCAGAACGTTTTCGATCTTCCACCGCCATTCAACGACGGGATACGTCCTGGGGTCGATGTTCACCGCTCGCGTCAATCCTGAAGCAGAGCCTTGGCTTACGGCTTTGAGAACCACGACGTTGTCGTCTTCCACCAGAGAATATTCTGTGTGCGTTTCGATCGTTTTGAACGTTAATTCATTCCAGGAATCAGGGTAAGTCCCGCCGGCCTGGGCACGTGAGAAGCGTCCCACTTCCACGGTCGAACTGGAGAGAGCGAACAGCGTGCCGTGGAGCCCCAGCAAGCCCAACCCCAGCGTCGCCGTCAACGTTTGCCGTCGGATGCCGTTCACGTGGTTCCCAACAGGGCATGACTCCTGAATGAAACGGGGAATCCATGATATAGTGAACCCTTTCCGAGGTGTCAAGACACTGGACATTGCTGCGATTCTCACCAACGACCGCGATTTTGAGCGTTTTGACGGGCTGCACGTTCGGTACATGGGTGAGACATCACGTCTAAAGACCAGAAGTTGAAACGCAGCGCATCCGCAAAGTCTTCGGCCCGTCGCTTAGAACGATCACCGAATAATGTAAAATGAGAGAGGAGCGTGACGGTGATGAATCGACCGCGAGAATTGTTTATTCCGGCTCGGATAACCGACGTGTATACATACGATCCGGGTGAGATGCGCAAGGTGACCTTGACCTTGCCCGAAACGTTCGAGGTCGATGGTCGATCCGTCCCTGTGCGTGATCGTATGCGGCCGGGAGCAGCGTTTTTGGCTAAACCGTTTGGTGTACGGACGCAAAAGCAACGTCGCAGAATGTATTCACGATCCAACGGCGCGGAAGACGGTCCTCGCGTCCTGGAAACAATTATCAATGATACGCACAAGGAGAAAGCCGATACCTCTCCCTGGTGGCAAACGGATGAACCGGAACGACTGTTCCGCACGGGTGGTTTCATCGACGTGCGCGTGGATTATGACGACATGCGTTCGGAACTGGTGGTGTATCAAAATAGTGAGACGATTGAACGGAACAACCTGATCCTCGAATCGGATCAGACGTGGCCCTCCATGAAAATTGTGGCGTTGGCGCTATCCACGGGGCTTACGCCGTTTTTGTCGTATGTGTCGCACATGAAGGCCAAGGCGTTCGGCAGCAATGACGGCGCCGAAGGTGGCCACGTCAGCCTCATCGTGAGCGTCAAAAATCCTCGTCAGTTGATGGAGCACGAAGCGTTGCTGGATTTGGCCCGCCGGTATCCACAACGTTTTTCCTATCATCCCGTGGTCACCCGTGAATGGCCGGAAGATTGGCCGCACACGAAGGGGCGGATCCTGCGAGTCGAGATGAACGACGGAAACGAAGAGCGCGTCAATCTCGATCCGCTCTTGGCGTTGGAACCAACCCTCCACCAGTGCCACGTTCGGTTTTGCGGCAACTCGATGGCGCGGGATCAACTCGTTCGAGGGTTCGATCAAGCAAACGTCACCCCACTCAGTTTTCGAGCGGAAGTGTGGTGAAGAACGCCGGAACCTTTTCCGCCGTCACCCACTGCCACGTGATTTGTCCCGAAAGAAGACGAGGGAAAGCGTCTGCCGTTGAGGACGATGAAATGCTTCATCGGGAGTCAGCGGAGGATAGAACGTCACGTGGTGGGCTTCGATCTGATTGAACAACGTGTGTCCCTGAACTTCCCGTTCTTGCCAGAATACACCCTGAACCTCCACCGTGCGTCCCGTCGTCAGTTGAACGTCTCCGAAGGTTCGATCATGGCGTCCGAAGACGAGCACCCGATCGTTCCCTGTTTTTAAGAAAAAGACAAAATTGATGAAGTGGTTCGTCTCGTCGAGATGGAGTTCCAGTCGGGTAACGGTTCCTCGGATTCGAATGAACGTGTGATGGTATTCACCGGGAGATTGAAGGAGTTGCTCGATCGTGACGTCTTCGCTGGTCGACGTCGTCTCAAGGGAGTGCGTGAGCAGTGGCGGGAAAAGAGAGGCGGAGAGGAACGCTACCACCAAGCCTGAGAGCGCCCATCCCCACCAGACGATTCGCATAAATGGCTCTCTTTTTGGAGTTGCAGAAGGCCTACCGGCTTCTTTGCTAAACGGAAAAAAGAATCGTCCTGATGGGATGAGGATAATCGTTTCCTCAGTTCGTTGTCCAAAAATTTGTTTGAGCAAGTCAAAGGCTTCACGGAACCCAACGTGCAAAACGGGATTGACGAATACGCGGCGTCCTCTGTGACGACAGAGAGCGGAGGGGCGGCCTGGATGACGCTTGTTCGATGATCCTGCTCTCGTTATGATCGAACCACAAGGAGTCAATGAGAACTGATGGCACGAATCCATCTTGACTATTACGCCACTCTGGAAGTAACGCCGCAGGCCTCGGACGAAGAGATCAAGGTGGCCTATCGCAAACTTGCCTTCAAATATCATCCGGACCGGAATCAAGGCGACAAGAGCGTAGAAGAGAAAATTCGGGAAATCAATGCCGCGTATGAAGTGCTTGGCGACCCGGAGGCCAGGAAATCATACGAACGGATCCGATTCGGCGGTCAGGGTCGAAAATCCGATTTTGCGCCGGAGCCCGCCGACGAAACGATGCCCCCCGGAGTGATCCTTGAGGGCATGGAGAAAAAGTTGTGGGAGGAAGGACGATTGGAAATCTTTCGGTACTTGATGAGCAATCTGTCTCTGGTCAAACGGGAGTTGGCCACCATTCGAGAAGGCACCGTTGCGCAACTGGGCTATGATAAATTTTGCGAAGATATTGTGAAGCGTCAGGCCACGCGCACGATCAATGCCATTGTGACGCCTGAGATGGATGAGCGAAGAGAACGATTGTTGGACGTTGCCCTCCAGATGATGTTGTCCCAAGGGGTTGGCGGCCGCGGCGGTCAAGAAGGCACGGAATGGGTCACGCGGCAATTGGCCTCGGCGTTTCACCAAGGTCGGATTGACGGCTATTGTGAAGCCTGTGAGTTGCTTTACGTCCGGCGGTGAGCATCCGCAACGGAAACGACCCTACGTCCGCTGGGGCAGGCCGTTTACAGAGATGCCAGCAATACCAACGTTATGGTTCTCATGCCTTGCGTGACTGGCGGAGGGGGTGGGATTCGAACCCACGGTCCCGTGAAGGACTCCGGTTTTCAAGACCGGCCTGATCGTCCACTCCAGCACCCCTCCGTTCTGCCCTTTATTGCACGGGTTCTTCTACTAAGAACCATCCGTGCTTCTGCATACAGACGTCGTAGCTCGCTGCTCCCTTTAGGCCGCTGATGCCCGGGTCCTGTTCACATTCGGCGCTGACCCGTTCAAATTCATCCGTTGAGGCCCCGGGTTTCGACCACGAGGTGTGGGAGGGCGTCATGCTACATCCGCCCACGATCAGCACGCCAGCCAGTAGACAGGTACAACGTTGGATGTGTTTCTTCACGCTCACGATAGCCACTCCTTGTTTGAAAGACGGATGTTGCTCATACCCGATGGTCAGTTTGAGGTTACGGTTTCGGACGTGGTCTGATTCGGTCGATTTCATACATATAGGGTTGCAGTGCCTTGGGAACGGCGACCGAGCCGTCTGCGTGTTGATAGTTTTCCAGAATCGCGACGACCGTGCGTCCCAACGCGAGTCCCGAGCCATTGAGCGTATGGAGATAGTCCGGCTTGCCCCCCTTGGGACGAAATCGGATGTTCGCACGTCTCGCTTGAAACGTCTCAAAATTGCTGCACGACGAAATTTCCCTGTAGGCCCGCTGTGCGGGCAACCAGACCTCAAGATCATACGTCTTGGCCGCGGCAAATCCCATGTCGCCTCTGCACAACGTGACGATCCGATAGGGTAATTCGAGTTTTTGCAAAATCGATTCGGCCGCGGTGGTGATCCGCTCCAGTTCCGCATACGAGTCATCCGGTTTGGTGAATGCCACGAGTTCGACTTTATGGAATTGATGGACGCGGATCAGACCACGGGTATCTTGCCCGTAGGACCCGGCTTCTCGACGGAAGCAGGGCGTATGGGCCACGTGACGAATCGGCAAATCGGCCTCCGGCAGAATGGTATCGCGGTACATGTTGGTGACCGGCACTTCTGCCGTGGGAATCAGGATGTAGTCATCGTCTCGGAGATGAAATAAGTCGCTCTCGAATTTCGGGAGTTGCCCCGTGCCGATCATGGCTTCTCGATTGACGAGATAGGGCGGGAGCACTTCCGTATAGTCATGAGCCTGGACGTGCGTGTCCAGCATCAAGGTGGCTAAGGCGCGTTCGAGGTGAGCCCCTGCGCCTAATGCCATGGAAAATCGTGCGCCGGCAATTTTGCCGGCGCGTTCAAAATCTAAAATGCCCAACGACTCCCCGATTTCCCAGTGGGGTTTCGGCGGAAAGGCAAAGACGGGCGGCGTGCCCCATCGCCGTACCTCCACGTTCTGCGAAGAGTCGGTCCCTTCGGGGACCGTGCCGTGCGGCACATTGGGAATGCGGAGCGCATGGGCTTCCAGTTCGGGTTCAATCGTGCGCAAGCGTTGTTCCAGCGCGTGAACGTCGTCGCCGACGGCCCGCATGGCCGCGACGGCCTCTTCCGCGGGAAGTGCCTTGCGTTTCAATTGTGCGACCTCTTCAGAGCCTTTTTTGAGTTGATGCCGAAGGGTTTCAACTTGAGACAGAAGGTCCAATCGCTCTTGCAAGAGCGTGTTGATTGTACCCCACGCGACGTCCGCGCCACGGTGAGCCAGTTGGTCACGAATAGAGGAGAATTGTTCTCTGAGTAATCGAAGATCGTACATCGTAGAAATTCCACGTCGTTAAACGGATGAGCAACATTTAACACCTGTCAAAAAATCAGTCAATGAAGCCACCGCGGGGGGACTTGCGGTTGGATGGCGGCTTTTCTTACTCTCCGTTCATGCCGTATGTGTTTCCCAATGAAGAACTGTTCGTCGGGGGCGTGGCGTTCGTGATTGTCGGCCTTTTGATTGTGCGAGCGGTCGCCGCGAAAAAACAGCGAGCCCGACGACGCGCCGAACGGGAATGCACGCAGACGGATGAAGAAGAGTGAAGATGAGAGAACGTGCGTGGATCGTCCGAAAAGGTTTGCTCTTTTTTCGACGGTGCCACTATAATCGCGCCCTTTGGAATCATGATGGAAAGGAAGATGGTTATGAATGGAACGGCACCGTTGCGCCGAAGAGATGGACGCCGACCGGATGAAATTCGGCCGGTCAACGTCACCAGACCGTTTATCAAATATGCCGATGGGTCCGTCCTGATGGAAATGGGGGACACGAAGGTTATTTGTACGGCTTCGATTGAAGAAAAGGTTCCGCCATTTTTGCGGGATAAAGGGCAAGGCTGGGTCACGGCTGAATATGCCATGCTGCCGCGGGCGACCCACGACCGGACGCAACGCGAAGCCTCTCGGGGCAAGCAAGGCGGCCGGACGTTGGAGATTCAGCGGCTCGTGGGGCGCGCCTTACGTGCGGTGACGGACATGACGTGCATGGGTGAGCGCACCATCTGGATTGATTGCGACGTCATTCAAGCCGACGGCGGCACGCGAACCGCCTCGATTACCGGGGCGTTTATGGCCTTGGCCGATGCCTTTGACAAATTGCGGAAGAAGAAGGTTCTGAAGAACGTGCCCCTGCTGGATTATCTTGCGGCCATCAGTATCGGACGGGTGGATGGAGAAGCCTTGGTTGATCTGTGTTACGAAGAAGATTCCAAGGCTGAAGTTGACATGAATCTCGTGATGACCGGCCGGGGTCGCTTAGTCGAGGTGCAAGGGACCGCTGAACGCGGGTTATTTGATAAAGAGGAACTGGACCATTTTTTGACGTTGGGATGGGCTGGTATCCAGCACCTCATCACCCTGCAAAAAGATCACGTGGGCCGTATCGGATAGCCTTTCAGTGTTGTGAGGAGCATCGATTGCTTCAATCCTCAATCACAAAGAGCGATTTCATAACGTCATTCTGAGGAACGTGTGACGAAGAATCTCAGCCTTTGCCCTGGATGCTTCGCCTGCGGCTCAGAATGACATCAACTGGTACGACGTGGAATTGGTACTCGCGACGGGAAATCGGGATAAACAACGGGAAATCACGGCGCTGTTGCGTGATCTCGACGTGACGATTCGTTCGTTAGACGACGTTCCCGCGGCACCGGCCGTGATTGAAGACGGTGACACATGCCACGCCAACGCGAGTAAAAAAGCCAGCGTGATTGCGCAGTTTACGGGAAAGCTGACGCTTGCCGATGATACCGGTTTGGAAGTTGACGCCTTGGGCGGCCGTCCGGGCGTTTTTGCCGCCCGTTTCGCCGGCGAACGTGCCACCTATGCGGAGAATTGTCGAAAATTGTTGGACGCGCTACGTGGCGTTCCGGCGGACCAACGCGGCGCGCGATTCATAACGGTCGTGGCCATTGCCGAGCCCGCCGCGTCAGTCGAACTTGTAGAAGGAGTCTTAGACGGTCGCATCGCGGACCAGGGTTCCGGCGACCACGGGTTTGGTTACGATCCGATCTTTCTCGTCCCGGACTTAGGGAAAACCTTAGCGGAGTTGACACTTGACCAGAAGAATCGAATCAGTCATCGTGGACGGGCATTGGTCAAAGCCAAAGCGGTATTGAAACGAAAACTTGCGCGTGAGAACAACGTCGGGGCGTAGCGCAGCCCGGTAGCGCGCCTGCTTTGGGAGCAGGATGTCGGAGGTTCAAATCCTCTCGCCCCGACCAGTGAAATCGTCACGTTTCTTCCTCGGGCTGACGCGCCGTGGCTCGATTGCTCATCACCAGGTCTTCTCCTTCCCTTTTCACGTGCGCCCGTAGCTCAGTTGGATAGAGCATCGGCCTTCTAAGCCGAGGGTCGCAGGTTCGAATCCTGCCGGGCGCGCCATTTCTCGGCGCGTCACTTATACCGCTGATTGACCTCCTTCACGACTTCATCGGTGATATCCAAGCCTTTTGCCGCAAAGAGGACGATTTTCAGCGTCTTCTCGCTTCCCTTATCGATAACCAGTGAAAAGTCGTGCCGTTCCGACACGGCTTGGGTGGCCGTCTCGATTTTGTTCATAAATTCCAACACCATTTCCTGTTGCTTGAGTGCCATTTCCTGTTGAAACTCTTTGGCGCGTTTTTGATAGTCATCGAGTCGGTTTTGAAACTGGCCCTGCAACTCTTTCGTCTCGGCTTCAGACTTCGCGCCCTTCTGCAGTTGGTCCTGGATTTTCTTTAATTCCTCTTCGTCGGACGCCAACAACTTTTGACGAACGGTCGCATGTTCCTTCAGCGTGGAAAGAACCTTTTTCCCGGAAATGGATTTTTCGATCACGGCTTGAGGGTCCAGGATACCCACTTTGAACGATTCTTGGCCGAACCCGGAGGGAAGGCCGACAAACAGATTGAAGAAGAGACAGACGCCCAACAGCGACAGGAACCTTGTGGTTGCGTTGCGTGCAGTCAACTGACAAACTCCTTTGCTCATACGGTACTCCTTCTTGGGAACAAACAATGCGTGAATGGTTAGGGTGACGGTGGGAACCAACGTGTTTCTGGAAACGAGTTGCCTTGATGAATTAACCTCAAACGTAGAAGGATATTCACTGGGATTAAACAGTGTCAAGAGGCGGGGGTATCCTTGATTCCAACCATGAGCGCGTCAGGCATTCGAGACAATCACTCCAGGGGCAAGGCGGGAGAGTACGTCGGCGGTCTTTTGACTGCGAGAACCGACCTGTCCATCGTCTCGGCCTATTTCACCATCCAGGCGTATGGTGCCCTGAGGAACAAGCTGAATCAGATTCAGCGTCTTCGATTTCTTTTTGGAGAACCTAAGTTTCTCAGCAGCTTGGGTCGGGATCAGAAGGCGTCAAAAGCGTTCAGGCTCACCGAGGAGGGACTTGAACTCGGGAACCAACTCTCCCAACGAAAACTCGCCAAGGACTGCGCCGACTGGATCAAACAGAAAGTCGAGATTCGTTCAGTCAAACGAACGAGTTTCCTGCACGGGAAAATGTACCACGTTCAGAATGGTGAGGTCGCGCACGCCCTGATCGGCAGCTCCAATTTCACCGTCCCGGGCCTGGGCCTTCGTGAGAACGGAAACAACGTCGAACTCAACCTCGTGGTGGACGGCAATCGAGACCGCGAAGACCTGCTCGCGTGGTTCAACGAGTGGTGGTCGAAGAATGACCTGACCGAAGACGTGAAAGCGGTCGTGCTCAGCGAGTTGGAACGCCTGTATGCAGACCAGGCGCCGGAGTTCATCTACTACCTGACGCTGTTCCACGTCTTCCGGGACTTCGTTGACGGCGAAAGAACCGCGGAAGCCGATCTGAACAGGATCGCGCTACCCGATACCCGCATCTGGCAAACGCTGTACGCGTTTCAGAAGGACGGCGCGAAAGCAGTCATCAACAAAATTCGATCCCTGAACGGCTGCGTGCTCGCCGATAGCGTCGGGCTGGGAAAGACGTTCACCGCCTTGGCGGTTATCAAGTATTTTGAATTGAAGAACGAGCGCGTGTTGGTGTTGTGTCCCAAGAAGTTGCGCCGGAACTGGACGGTCTATCGCACCAACAGCGCCTTGAATCCGTTTAACGACGACCGGTTCAGATACGACGTGCTCTCGCATACAGATCTCTCACGGGAAAGCGGGGAAGTGGACGGCATCGACCTCGAAACCCTGAACTGGGGAAACTATGATCTCCTGGTCATTGACGAATCGCACAATTTCCGAAACAACGCCAGGGCGAAGCAAACGCCGGGAAAGGGAGAGGAACCCAGGCAGACGCGCTACGAGAAACTCATCAATGAAATGATCGCCAAGGGTATCAGAACAAAAGTCCTGCTGCTCTCGGCCACGCCGGTGAACAACGAGCTGTCCGACTTGCGCAATCAAATCTCGTTCATTGCCGGCGGCGACGTGACGCGCGATTCATCGGCAGACGTGGCGTTCCACGAGAGTCTTGAAATCCAGTCCGTCAAAGAGACGACCCGCAAGGCACAGAAACAGTTTACGAACTGGTCGAAACAACCGCCGGCACAAAGGAACAACCGCGACCTCTTACAGACAATCGGCGGCGACTTTTTCAAACTGCTCGACGGATTGAGCATCGCTCGTTCCCGCAAACAGATTCAACGATACTACAAGGACGAGATGGCCAGAATCGGCGAATTTCCACGCCGTCCCGCCCCACGCTCGATTCACCCTTCCATAGACCTGAATGATCGTTACCTGTCGTTTGAGGAACTGGATAAAGAAATCGGCAAGCTGACGCTCGCCCTCTACAACCCGACCCGGCATCTTCGCGCCGACCTGCCGGAGCCGATCAGGAACACGTATCAGAACGAAATCTTCAGCGGCTTCACCCAGGAAGGCCGCGAGACAATCCTGATCAGCATGATGAAGGTCAACCTGCTCAAGCGGCTCGAAAGCTCGGTGGATTCCTTTCGCCTGACGCTTTCGAGAACAATCGGCAAAATTGATGCGCTTGAGAACAAGTTCTCGGAATTTGAAGCGCACGCGGAAGCCAACCCGGAAGTTGATTACGACGCCATGATGCCGGAGGACCTGGACGATCCTGAACTGGAAGACAACGATTTTGTCGTGGGTGGGAAGCGGAAGTTCCACTTGGGCCACGTCGATATTCCAAAGTGGCGTCAAGCCGTCAGCCATGATCGAACGCAGCTTCACTATCTTCGGGATAAAACGAAAGTCATTACAGCGGCACGGGACGCAAAACTGGCAGAACTCAAGCAAGAAATTGCAAAGAAAATGACGAACCCGACCACGACGAAAGACGGACGGAAGAACCGCAAGGTGCTCATCTTTACGGCGTTTGCCGACACGGCCCGGTATCTGTACAAGCACCTGCTTGAGAGCGTTCGGGAGCAGGGCGCTCATGCCGCGCTGATTTGCGGCGACGGTGGCAACAACACGACCCTGGGCGGGTCGGATTACGACGACGTTCTGACGAATTTCAGCCCGATCTCGAAAAACCGGGCGGCTCAATCTCATTTCCCGCAGGAGGAAGAAATCGACGTGCTCATGGCAACGGACTGTATCTCAGAGGGTCAGAACTTGCAGGACTGCGATCTGCTGATTAACTACGATATTCACTGGAATCCCGTCCGCATCATTCAACGGTTCGGACGCATTGACCGCATTGGTTCCCGCAACGAAGCCGTCCATTTAATCAACTTCTGGCCCGTGGCGGACCTGGATCGTTACCTCAACGTCAAGCATCGCGTGGAGGCGCGCATGGCGCTCGTTGACCTGTCCGCCACGCAGACGGACAACTTGCTGGAAGACGAGCAGCTTGAAGAACTCATTTCCAAGGACCTTTTGTTCCGCAATCGGCAACTGGAACGACTGAAGAACGAAATCCTTGACCTCGAAGATTTCAACGACGGCGTCACGTTGTCCGACTTCTCGTTGGACGAGTTCCGGCTTGATCTGTTGCAGTTTCTTGAATCGCGACGCGCCGAACTGGAAGAAGCGAACACCGGATTGTACGCCGTCGTGCCGCCCAAGGCCGACAACCCGATGGCGCAACCGGGCGTCATCTTCTGCCTCCGACATCGAGAGCAAAATGAAGGAAGGGAGACCGGCCGGTTGCCCGTCCCGGCCAGCGTCTCCCCACCGGACAAAGGCAGCGCGGAAGACATCAACCCGTTGGGACGGTACTACCTGATGTACGTCCTGGACGACGGGACCGTCCGGTTGACCTTCGCGCAGCCAAAACAGGCCTTGAACCTGTTGCGGGACCTTACAGCAGGACACGCCTCGGCCTTCGAGGACTTATGTGACCTGTTTGACGCCAGAACTCGGGGTGGCGCCGACATGACCCACTACGACGGCCTCATCAAAAAAGCCCTCGAATCCATCAAGCACACGTTCAGCAAACGCGCCATGGTGAACGTGTTCTCAGGACGCGACGGCAGGTTGCCGAACCGGAGCGAGGCGCCGTCGGACTTTGAGGAGGCATACGAGTTGATGACTTGGCTGATTGTTCTTGAAAGCAAAATTGACGCTGGGCAAAGTGGAATGAGCGGGGAGCACCATGCCGTTTACGGATAAGGAGTTGCTGAAAATAATTGAAGCGGGTGAATCTGACTGCATTGAGTTCAAAGAATCGTTGTCCGCTGCCAATCCCTCAAGGATCAGGGAAGCCATTTGCGCTTTTGCCAATGACTTGCCCGGCCACAAGAAACCTGGAGTCGTTTTCGTAGGAATAAGAAATGACAAAACGATAGGTGATCTGTCGGTGACTGACCAGTTACTCGAACAGTTGGCCGATATGAAAACCGACGGTAACATCGTACCCCCACCATCGATGACGGTGCAAAAATGCAGGCTGCAAGGAAAAGAAATTGCCGTGGTCACGGTGCAGCCGTCCAACTCACCGCCGGTTCGTTACAAAGGAGTGATCTATGTCCGCATTGGCCCGCGACGGGGCATTGCGACGGCGCAAGATGAACGCATGCTCAATGAAAAGCGGCGGCACGGAGACTGCCCTTTCGACGTTCAGCCCATTTCCATCGCCGGCCCGTCTGACCTCAACCTGACCCAGTTTAAGAACGAATACCTGGTCCAGGCCTTTTCCGAAGAAATACTGATCGCCAATGATCGCAGTCTGAATGAGCAACTGGCCGCGACAAAAATGATCGCTGCCGCAGATCAGCCCATCGCGACCGTGTTGGGCATTCTGACCATTGGAAAGAATCCGCAGGATTTCCTGCCCGGCGCGTACGTGCAATTCCTCAGAATTAACGGACGCCAACTCACGGACGATATTCTTGACGGCGAGGCAATACGCGGCGCAATCCCGGATTTGCTCCACCGGCTGGATAACAAATTGAGATCCCACAATCGTACGGCAATCGATTTCACCACAAGTTTCGTCGAACGCCGGACGGAACTCTACCCCATTGAAGCCATCCAACAGATTGTCCGAAACGCGGTCATGCACAGAACGTATGAAGGAACCAATGCCCCCGTCCGTATCAGTTGGTTCAACGACCGCATTGAGGTCATCAGTCCCGGTGGTCCATTCGGGACGGTCAACGCCGAGAATTTCGGTCAGAGTGGATTTACTGATTACCGCAACCCTAATCTGGCAGACGCGATGAGAACACTCGGCTACGTTCAGCGTTTTGGAGTGGGCATACTCATATCCAGAAAGCTTCTGAAAGCAGCCGGCCATCCGGAACCGGAATTCGACGTGGGTGACGCGCACGTGCGGGTAACGATAAAGGCTACGGAAGTCAGTCAGGAGGCAGGAACGTGAGTGTGCCCGTTTTGACCTTCTTCAACAACAAGGGCGGCGTTGGGAAAACCTCGCTGGTCTATCATCTGGCATGGATGCTCTCCGACCTCGGGCAGCGGGTGCTGGCATGCGACCTGGACCCGCAGGCAAATCTCACCGCTGGATTTCTGGATGAAGCGCGGTTGCAGAAGCTGTGGGAAAGAGACAATGGCTTGCCCGAGTCCGGCCAAACCATCATGCAATGCGTCCAGCCGCTGACGGAAGTTGGCGACGTCCGCCTCCCGATTCTCGAACGCATCACGCCCGAACTGAGCCTGATACCAGGAGATTTGGCGTTGGCCGGATTTGAAGATACCCTATCGACGGAATGGCCCGCGGCATTGGGTTCCAGCAGCTTGTACCGCCCGTTTCGTATCTTGACGGCGTTTTCCATCGTCATGCAGGCCGGAGCTAAACAGATGGACGCTTCCATCATTCTGGCCGACGTGGGTCCCAATTTCGGCGCCATCAACCGCTCGGCGTTGATAGCAACCGATCACGTCGTTGTTCCGTTGGGCGCAGATCTGTTTTCCCTCCAAGGCCTGCGAAACCTTGGCCCAACCCTGAACCGGTGGAGACTGGACTGGAAGCAGCGAAAAGACAACTGGGCACAACCGGCGTTTCCCTTGCCGAGTGGGCGTATGCAAACCATTGGCTACGTGGTACAGCAGCACGGCGTGCGCTTGAACCGGCCGGTTAAGGCGTATGACCAGTGGGTGAACCGAATGCCGGAAGAATACGCCCGGAATCTGCTCGGGGACCACACGGGCTCTTACCCTCCGACGCCGGAACAAGATGCAGAACATGCTCTGGCTACCGTCAAGCACTATCGGAGCCTGGTGCCCATGGCTCAGGAAGCACGCAAGCCCATATTTCGTCTTACCACGGCCGACGGAGCCATCGGCAGCCACGCCGCTGCAGCCAGCGACGCCCGCCACGATTTCGAGGTTTTGGCTAAGAAGATCCTGGAGAGAGTCAAGTTTTGTGAAGGGTAACGTGCTGCCGTCGCGCATCATACTTTCCAAGAATCAGATAGAGCCGCTGGAAGAGGTCGCCAGGACCGCTGAAAAGAGGTCCAATATCTTGCAGCATCTGTTTCGGACCTAGCAGCCCATGCCGTCTGAATCCCTCTACGCATCCATTCAAGCTGCTCTCAACACTTTCGATACGCGGCAGTTTCGCGCCTCCAACTTGGCGCTGCTGAACGCGCTGGGGTATTCGAGCGACAGGACGCAGGCAATACCCGGGGCCGACCCGCAAGCCTTTCGGGAGATCGCCGAATCTCATTCGGGCAAAAACCTCAATGCGGACAAGGCGAAGTTCACGGACTGGAAACAGGCCGACCTGCTCTTTCAATTCACGGACGAAGAACTGAGCGAGCATAAGGGGCTGTTTCAGGACGCGGCAATCAACGCGAGCCAGACGCGGTCCTATCTCTTTTTCGCCATCGAATTGAGCGGTCCCCGGTATTCAAGGACCGACCTCGCCACCATCGCACGCCAGATCAACCGCCTGTTTCCCATGCCGGTGATGGTGACGTTCAGCTACGACGGCAAGCTCTCCATTGCCGTCATCAACCGCCGCCAGCACAAACGCGACGAAAGCCGCGACGTCCTGGGCAACGTGTCGCTGATACGAGAAATCGACACCAGCAAACCCCATCGCGCCCACCTTGACGTTCTCCTAGAGTTATCCCTGTCCAAGCGGCTGGAGTGGGCAGACGGTCACAACAAACCGCGCAACTTTGACGGCCTGCTGGCCGCGTGGCTGGCCGTGCTGGATACCGAGGAACTCAACAGGCAGTTCTACAAAGACTTGTTCACCTGGTTCGAGCGCGCCGTCACAACGGCCAGTTTCCCCACCGACGAAGCGAACACCCTCAAGCCCGAAGAACACGTCATCCGCCTCATCACGCGCCTGCTGTTCGTCTGGTTCATCAAAGAAAAAGGGCTGATTGCCGACGACCTGTTCAACGAGACCCGAATCGCCGACCTGTTGGAAGGCTATGACCCGGACGCCGGCGATTCCTATTACCGGGCCGTGCTGCAAAACCTGTTTTTCGCCACGCTGAACACCGAAATCAACAAACGCGGATTCAGCAAAGAAACCCACGACACCCACCGCGACTTCTCCCGCTACCGCTACAAGGCAGAAATGCGCGACCCGGAAAAACTGTTGAAATTGTTCCGCCGGACGCCCTTCATCAACGGCGGCCTGTTCGATTGCCTGGACACCGAAGCGGCCACCCGTGACGGTGGGTGGCGCATCGACTGCTTCACCGACAACCCCAGATCACGCAGCGGCTACTCCATTCCCAACCGCCTGTTCTTCAGCCGGGACAAGGACAATCCGGGCTTGATAACCCTGTTCGACAAATACAAGTTCACCGTAGAAGAGAACACCCCCGCGGAGCAGGAAGTCGCGCTGGACCCGGAACTCCTGGGCAAAGTCTTTGAAAACCTGCTGGCCGCCTACAACCCGGAAACCCGCGACACCGCCCGCAAGCAAACCGGCTCCTACTACACCCCCCGCGCCGTAGTAGACTACATGGTAGACGAAGCCCTGACCGCCTATCTGTCGGAAAACACCCACCCGACCAACACCGCCGGCCCCCACGAGCAGAAACAACAAACCACCCCCCAACCTTCCACCTCTGCCGCCCAGCCTTTTGTCTCCACCGCCCCACCTGCCGCCTCCGCCCCCCAGCCTTCCGCCTCTGCCGCCCAACCTGCCGTCTCCGCCGCCCAACCTGCCGCCTCCTCCTCCCAGCCTGCCGCCTCCGCCGTCCAATCTGCCGCCTCTGCCATCCAACCTGCCGCCTCCATCCCCCAACCTTTCGCCTCCACCCCCGTCATTCCCGCTCCCCCTCCTGTCATTCCCGCAGTCTTAAGCGGGAATCCATCCGACACCCACACCAACCACTGGCAACAACGCATCCGCTACCTCCTGGACTACACCGACCCCTTCGACGACGCCGAAGACCTCTTCACCCCCACGGAGCGAGAGGACATCATCCAAGCCATTGCCACAATCAAAGTCCTTGACCCCGCCGTAGGCTCCGGCGCCTTCCCGATGGGCATCCTGCACAAACTGACCCTCGCCCTCCGCCGCCTCGACCCCGACAACACGCGCTGGGAAACACTCCAAAAAGACTTGGCCGGCCAAAAAGCCGCATCTGCCTTCAACACGCAAAACCGACAAGAACGCGACGCCGAACTAGACGAAATCAGCGCCACCTTCGAGCACTACCGCGACTCCGACTTCGGGCGCAAACTGTACCTCATTCAAAACAGCATCTACGGCGTAGACATCCAGCCCGTCGCCAGCCAGATCGCCAAACTCCGCTTCTTTATCTCCCTGGCCATTGAACAAGAGCCGACCGACAAGGCCACAGACAACTACGGCATCAAACCCCTGCCCAACCTGGAAACCCGCTTCGTCGCCGCCAATACGCTTCTGGCACTGGAGAAACCGGCCCAACTGACGCTGGGGCAAACCAACGCCGTACCGAAGTTGGAGCAGGAATTGACCGCCAACCGTGAACGACACTTCCACGCCACCACGCGCGACACGAAGCGGAAATATCGTGCGAAGGACAAGGAACTGCGGGATGACTTGGCCGCCGCATTGCTGGAACTTGGTTATCAAGCCGCTGCCGCCGACAAAATCGCCAACTGGGATCCCTACGACCAAAACGCCCGCGCCGACTGGTGCGACCCCGAATACATGTTCGGCGTCACCAAAGGCTTCGACGTGGTCATCGGCAACCCGCCCTACATCCAGTTGCAGAAAAACCGCGGAGAACTGGGACGGCTCTACAAGGACGCCGGCTTTGAAACCTTCGCCAGCACCGGCGACATCTACCAACTTTTCTATGAAAAGGCTTGCCTCCTGCTCACGCCACAACGCGGCCTGCTGTCCTACATTACGTCCAATAGCTGGCTGAAAGCGGAATACGGCAAGAAGACCCGTCGCTGGTTCGCCGAACGGCACACGCCCCTTCGCCTGCTGGAAATGGGCAAGGACGTGTTTGAAAACGCCATTGTTGACACCAACATCCTGATGGCGCGTAGCGGCAAAAGTGATGAAGCCGGCAAGGCAGTGGACATGGACCGCCTGTCCGACAAGACTTTTCCGCCAACCGAGAGCCTCTGGGGGCCGTTGCGGACGCAGGGCGAAAGGCCGTGGAGTGCGTTGTCGGCCAGAGAACAGTCCATTATGGACAAGATGGAAACCGCTGGAACGCCGTTGAAAGAGTGGGACGTGACTATCAATCGCGGGGTAACGACTGGACTCAATGATGCCTTCATCATTGACGATGCGACCAAGCAAGCGTTGGTTGCGGCAGACCCGAAGTCATCCGAGATTATCAAACCCGTGCTGCGGGGACGGGACATTCAGCGTTACCAAGCGAAGTGTGCTGACTTGTCCCTGATTGATACGCACAACGGATACGGCAATGTTCCCGCCATCGAGGTTGATGACTACCTAGCCGTCAAAAACCATCTGGACCAGTTCTATCCACAACTGGAAAAGCGTCAGGACAAGGGCAAGACACCGTACAACCTCCGCAACTGCGCCTACCACGAGGATTTCGCCAAGGAAAAGCTGTTGTGGGCAGATATGGCAAAAGTAGGGCGATTTGCCTATTCAGATGAGGAAACTTACTGCAACAACAAAGGTTATATTATGACGGGGAACTCACTGAAATACCTTTGCGCTATTTTGAACAGTTCCTTGATTACTTGGTTCGTTCAGAACACAGCGGCAACGACCGGAATGGGACTGACGGAATGGACGATAGTAACCGTTGAACGTCTCCCCATCCCCAAAATCCCCGCCGCGAAGCAGCGCCCGTTCATCCGTCTGGTTGACCACATCCTGCAAACCAAAGCGTCCGACCCATCGGCAGACACCACCAAGCCGGAAACGGAGATAGATCGCCTGGTCTATGGGCTGTACGGGCTGACGGAAGAAGAAATCGTCACCGTGGAGAAAAGAAAATGAGCGAACCACTCAAATTATTCATTACCTACTCGCATAAGAATACAGAAGCAAAGGATGAATTGATAAAGCGCCTTTCTGTACTGACAGATGAAAACAGAGTCACAATTTGGCGCGACGACGAAATTCTCCCGGGTGACAAATGGAGAGAAGCAATCTCCAATAATCTTACCGATTCAGATATCCTGCTCTACCTTGTCTCCGCCGACAGTCTTGCCTCTACAAACTGTAACAAAGAATTGTCTGAAGCATTGGAATTGGCAAAAGGGAAAGAAGTGACGATACGCACGGTTCCCATCATCCTTGAAAGTTGCGATTGGCAAAATCATCAACTCAGCGAATTCCAAGCCCTTCCTGACGAAGGCAAGCCCATCAACGAATGGCAACCTGAAAGCAAAGGTTGGCAAAGTGTCGTTGATGGAATCCGAAAAGTTGTTGACTCTCAGACAAGAACCGTCTCAACCCGAGAAGACCAACAAGAACTTCTAGCTGGCTTGGCGCGACAACAGGGCAACTTCCTGCTAATGCTGGGTCAAGTAGAAAAAGCAATAGAAGCCTATTCACATGCAATCAAACTGAACCCGGACGATGTCGCTGTCTACAACAATCGCGGCGTTGCTTACGGCCGTAAAGACGAACTTGCCCAAGCTATTCAAAATTACGACAGGGCGATTGCCTTGAAACCGGATTTGGCTACGGCCTATAACAATCGCGGCAATGCTTACAGAACGAAAGGCGATTATGACCGGGCCATCCAGGACTTTAACAAAGCGATTGAACGGAACCCGGACTTAGCCGGAGCCTATAATAATCGCGGTATTGCTTACGGGGCGAAAGGCGATTATGACCGGGCCATCCAGGACTTTAACAAAGCGATTGAACGGAACCCGGACTTAGCCGAAGCCTATAATAATCGCGGTATTGCTTACGGGGCGAAAGGCAATTATGACCGGGCTATCCAGGACTACAGCGAGGCGATTGAACGGAACCCGGATGATGCCGAGGCCTATTACAATCGCGGCATTGCTTACAGGGCGAAAGGCGATCATGACCGCGCCATCCAGGACTACACCAAAGCGATTGCCCTGAAACCGGACTATGCCGAAGCCTATAACAATCGCGGCAATGCTTACGGGGCGAAAGGCGATCATGACCACGCCATCCAGGACTACACCAAAGCGATTGCCCTGAAACCGGACTATGCCGAGGCCTATAACAATCGCGGTGTTGCTTACGGGGCGAAAGGCGATCATGACCGGGCTATCCAGGACTACGATAAAGCGATTGAACGGAACCCGGACGGTGCTGAAGCCTATTACAATCGCGGCCTTGCTTACGGGGCGAAAGGCGATCATGACCGGGCTATTCATGACTACGACAGGGCGATTGAACTGATGCCGGATAATGCCGTGGCCTATTACAATCGTGGCGTGACGTGGTTATTTCTGAAAAAATGGGACCAAGCCAGATCAGATTTGACTGCTGCCAAGGAAGGGGGAGTCCCCATTGCGAAGTTCTTCTCTTCCACCTTTGGGAATATCTCGAATTTTGAGCAGAAATATCACGTTCAATTACCGGATGACATCAAGGAGATGCTGACACCATAGGCGGGGTGCCGTGGGAACAGTCTGATGGGGCAGCGTATTCTTGGAGTTGTTGAGAGATTGTGGGCTTAGCCTTTCTGCCCTCACCCTAGCCCTCTCCCGAGGGGAAAGGGGATAAGAGGGACCCGGCAGGGGAGAAGATCAAGGGAGAGGGGAGAAAGGGGAGGGGAACGTTTTTTCCTTCTCTGTCATTCCCGCGTAGGCGGGAATCCAGTTTTTGCCGAACTCATGCCATTCATACCCATCTGGAGCGAGATTTTTGCAGAATTTAACGTAAGCATCCGGCAGGCAATTAGGATGTTATGCCGCGCAGGGAACGGCTTTTTCTAACCGTTCTGCGTTTTGACCCCAACAGAAATCGTGGCAGTGGAGGGAGTGACAAAGTGAGTGCGCAGGAGAGGCAAGTTAAAAACGTCGCTGAATATCTTGAGCAGGTCTCAAGAATAAAAGAACAGTGGCGCAATTCTGTCTTAGCCTTTCGCGGCCAGGAAAATGAAGGTTGGTGCTTGGAGTCTTCAGCGGAACGCCGTCTGAAGAATTCCATAAACCCAAACAGAGTAGCCGATTGGTCCTTCATCGAGTATCACAAGAACCTGCTGGAGAAATGCAAACTGAAAAACTATGACAAGCGAGAGGGAAAGCCGTTAGATGAATTGGAACTCCTCGCCAATCTCCGGCATTATGGGGCTGCAACTTGTCTCATCGATTTCACACTCAATGCTCTTGTTGCCTTATGGTTCGCCTGTGAAAAAACGGGATCGGATGACTCGGGTGGCAAAGTGTTTGTTGTCAACACGGCTGATGAGAAAGCCTTTTTGGCAATAGCGCCGCCGGATATAGAAAAGCAATCAATAGAAAATATCCTCAGATTCAAAACTCGTGAGACCAATACGGATGAAGATCAGGGGACGAAATCTCGAGAACGAAGAACTTTCGAGACATCCCAGGATAAACCAAACTTCTGGTATTGGACTCCGGCACACTTGAACGAGCGCATAACCGCGCAACATTCCCTGTTTCTCTTCGGCCGCCCTTCCGCGTCGGAGCAACTGCCTTCTGAAAAGATAATCATCGAATCAGAAAGCAAAGACCAGATACGGCAAGAACTGAAAGAAATACACGACATCCATGAAGAATTCCTCTTCCCTGATTTTGTTGGCTTTGCCTACACCCAACGACACAATGTCCCCTATGCTACTCTTGATGCCGAAGGATATTTCCGCCGTGGAGTTGAGGCACACCAACGGGGCGATCATGACCGGGCCATCCAGGACTACGATAAAGCGATTGAACGGAAGCCGGATGCTGCCGCAGCTTATTACAATCGCGGCCTTGCTTACCGGGCGAAAGGCGATCATGACCATGCCATCCAGGACTCCACCAAAGCGATTGACCTGAAACCGGACTTGGCCGCAGCCTACAACAATCGTGGCAATGCTTACTGGGCGAAAGGCGATCATGACCACGCCATTGAGGACTACACGAAAGCGATTGACCTGAAACCGGACGATGCCGAGTCCTATTACAATCGTGGCAATGCTTACTGGGCGAAAGGCGATCATGACCATGCCATCCAGGACTACGACAAAGCGATTGCCCTGAAACCGGACTTGGCCGCAGCCTATTACAATCGCGGCCTTGCTTACTGGGTGAAAGGCGATCATGACCACGCCATTGAGGACTACACCAAGGCGATTGCCCTGAACCCGGACTATGCCGAGGCCTATTACAATCGCGGCAATGCTTACTGGGCGAAAGGCGATCATGACCACGCCATCCAGGACTACGACAAAGCGATTAACCTGAAACCGGACTATGCCGTAGCCTATAACAATCGCGGCCTTGCTTACGGGACGAAAGGCGATCATGGCCAGGCCATTCAGGACTACGATAAAGCGATTGACCTGAAACCGGACGATGTCGAGGCCTATACCAATCGCGGCAATGCTTACGGGGCGAAAGGCGATCATGGCCGAGCCATCCAGGACTACACCAAAGCGATTGACCTGAAACCGGATTATGCCGAGGCCTATAACAATCGCGGTATTGCTTACCGGGCGAAAGGCGATCATGACCGGGCTATCCAGGACTACGATAAAGCGATTGACCTGAAACCGGACTATGCCGAGGCCTATACCAATCGCGGCAATGCTTGCTGGACGAAAGGCGATCATGACCACGCTATTGAGGACTACGACAAAGCGATTGACCTGAAACCGGACGATGCCGAAGCCTATTACAATCGCGGTGTTGCTTATGGGGCGAAAGGCGATCATGACCGGGCCATCCAGGACTACACCAAAGTGATTGACCTGAACACGGATTATGCCAAAGCCTATAACAATCGTGGTGTTGCTTACGGGGCGAAAGGCGATCATGACCGGGCCATCCAGGACTACACCAAAGCGATTGACCTGAACCCGGACGGTGCTGAAGCCTATAACAATCGCGGTGTTGCTTACGGGTCGAAAGGCGATCATGACCGGGCCATCCAGGACTACACCAAAGCGATTGACCTGAACCCGGACTATGCCGAAGCCTATTACAATCGCGGCCTTGCTTACGGGGCGAAAGGCGATCATGACCGGGCTATCCAGGACTACACCAAAGCGATTGACCTGAACCCGGATTATGCCAAGGCCTATACCAATCGCGGCCTTGCTTACGGGGCGAAAGGCGATCATGACTATGCTATCCAGGACTTCGATAAAGCGATTGACCTAAAACCGGACGATGCCGAAGCCTATTACAATCGTGGTGTTACTTGCGGGAAGAGAGGCGATCATGACCACGCCATCCAGGACTACGACAAAGCGATTAACCTGAAACCGGACTATGCCGTAGCCTATAACAATCGCGGTGTTGCTTATGGGGCGAAGGGCGATCATGACCGGGCCATCCAGGACTACGATAAAGCGATTGACCTGAACCCGGACGATGCCGAGGCCTATAACAATCGCGGTGTTGCTTATGGGGCGAAAGGCGATCATGACCACACCATTGAGGACTACACCAAAGCGATTGACCTGAAACCGGATTATGCCAAAGCCTATAACAATCGCGGTGTTGCTTACGGGGCGAAAGGCGATCATGACCGGGCTATCCAGGACTACGATAAAGCGATTGACCTGAACCCGGACTTGGCCGAGGCCTATACCAATCGCGGCAATGCTTACGGGGCGAAAGGCGATCATGACCGGGCTATCCAGGACTACACCAAAGCGATTGACCTGAACCCGGACTATGCCGAGGCCTATTACAATCGCGGCAATGCTTGCGGGGAGAAAGGCGATCATGACCGGGCCATCCAGGACTACGATAAAGCGATTGACCTGAACCCGGATTATGCCGAGGCCTATAACAATCGCGGCAATGCTTGCGGGGAGAAAGGCGATCATGACCACGCCATTGAGGACTACACCAAGGCGATTGACCTGAACCCGGACTTGGCCGCAGCCTATAACAATCGCGGCAATGCTTACGGGGAGAAAGGCGATCATGACCGGGCCATTGAGGACTACACCAAGGCGATTGACCTGAAACCGGACTTGGCCGCAGCCTACAACAATCGCGGCCTTGCTTATGGGGAGAAAGGCGATCATGACCGGGCCATTCAGGACTACACCAAAGCGATTGACCTGAACCCGGACGATGCCGAAGCCTATAACAATCGCGGCAATGCTTACGGGGAAAAAGGCGATAATGACCACGCCATCCAGGACTACACCAAGGCGATTGAACGGAAAAAGGATTTTGCTGAAGCCTATTACAATCGCGGTGAAGCTTGGTTATGCCTGAGAGAATGGGGCAAAGCCAGATCAGATTTGACTGCTGCCAAGGAAAGGGGAGCGCCCATTGCGGAGTTCTTCTCTTCCACGTTTGGGAGTGTCTCGGATTTTGAGCAGCAATCTCACGTTCAATTACCGGATGACATCAAGGAGATGCTGACACCATAGGCGGGGTGCCGTGTGAACAGGCTGATGGGGCGGCGTATTCTTGGAGTCGTTGACGTTGAGAGATTGTGCTCTTAGCCTTTCTCCCCCTCACCCTGGCCCTCTCCCGCCAGGGGAGAGGGGAGAAAGGGGAGGGGAACGTTTTCTTCCTTTTGTCGAGATCTTTGCATCATTCCATTTCTCTGTCATTCCCGCGTAGGCGGGAATCTCGCGTCTTTTCCACATCTGTTCCAGACCCCGACTGTCATTCCTGTTTGCACGGGAATGACGATTTTTTGGAAGGGAGTAGAGGAATGCAGATTGTGGGCACCCGGCTTAGTCGGTACGGCAGATGCGGCGAGTGAGCCGGACTTTAGAAGAGTTTTGAGATGGCGGCGATGGCGGAGACGGCCGCCACGATTGATCCCCATTGAATCCACAACGCCTTGTAGAGCGCCTTGTAGAGGTCGGTTTTGACATCGGCGATGTCGGCCTTAACGCTAGCGATTTGGGTTTGGATGTCGGCCTTGAGGGTAGTGATTTGGGTTTGGAAGTCGGTCTTAACGCTAGCGATTTGGGTTTGGATGTCGGCCTTGAGGGTAGTGATTTGGGTTTGGAAGTCGGTCTTGAGGGTGGCGATGTCGGCCTTGACGCTAGTGATTTCGGTCTGGATGTCAGTTCTGAGGGTGGCGATTTCGGCCCTGACGCTAGTGATTTCGGTCCGGATGTCAGTTCTGAGGGTGGCGATTTCGGCCCTGACGCTAGTGATTTCGGTCTGGATGTCAGTTCTGAGGGTGTCGATTTCGGCCCTGACGCTAGTGATTTCGGTCTGGATGTCAGTTCTGAGGGTGTCGATTTCAATTTTGAGATCGGTCTTCGTGGCGAGTTGGTCAAAGTCGGCATTGCCTAAAGCGTCGGCAATCGCGACGGCGACTTGGTCGTCCAGGCCGGCGTGCTCAAGTTTGGTCTTCAGCTTCAAGGTATCAATAATCACGGGCGCACTCTACCCCATGGGGTCGGCTTATGCAAGCGGCTGTCTACGTCCACTCTATCCGGTTTGTTTTGTAAAACCTGTCAACGTTTCCTCATGTGTTGGCAGCAGCGCCAACCTCGTCATTCCTGCGAAAGCAGGAATGTGAATCCACATCCCCTTTCTTTCCAAGAGACAGGAGAGACCGCCCGATGCTTTTCTCTTAAAACAATGGCTGGTAGCGTTTTGAGTAGAGGCCGGTGGCTTCTTCTGCCAGGCCGAGAGAGGCGCGTTCGGGGTGGGTTTTGTCGTTCAGGTTGACGGTGTAGTGGCCGCGAACCTGTTCCATGGCAACCTCAAAGGGAATGGTGCTCTGGTAAAAGTCGCCTGGGGCATGGGCGCCGACGGATAGAATTTCAATGGCCTCGGTCACGGCGTATTGAGGATCGGAAAAGATGTACACGTCGGCGACGGCAAATTCGTCAACGTTGTTCCCCGGGGTCGTCGCAGGAATTTGTGACGAGAGGTCCCCGTTCGTTCTCGCCTCCTTCAGGTGGGTGAGCAAGGCGACGATCTGGCTGTCGGTGGTTTGTTGAGGGACCAGCAGACTGACCGCGTTCATTCCTTCAACGTGTGCCGTGACTTTGAACGTGGGCACCAGCGCGGATTTGGCGTCTTTGAGTAACGTTGCAGCTTTTTCCGATCGTGCGCTGGTACTCTGTGGCGGTTGAACGTCTTTGGACTTGGGGATAATCGCTTGAATGAATATCCAGAGTCCGATAATAACCCCGAAGATCACGATCGCCGGGTGCAAGCCGACGCGCCGGTTCTGTTCATTGTTGTCTGAGTCAGGCATGGTCCTGGTTGCTGCGGGTTGTGGGCGTTGAGTGAGTCTCGATGGTTTCCTGCTTTTTGGCCGCGTTCCATAAGGCGTCCCATTCCATGGCACTCATGCCTTGAAGGGGGCGTCGCTCTTGAGCGGCCTGCTGTTCCATGGATTGAAAACGCGATTGAAAGCGGGTGTTTGCCTTTCGGAGAGCTTCCTCCGGGTTGATCGAGAGAAATCGTGCGACGTTGACCATGGTGAATAACACGTCTCCGAATTCACGTTCAACGGCCGCTTGTGTTTCCGACCCGGGTGCAGCGGCGTCGGGTTCCGGTGCCTGGTGCGCACGGGTTGTTTCCACCTTGAGTTCCTCTAATTCTTCGTTCAGTTTTTCAACGACTTGTTCCGAGGTTTCCCAGTCGAACCCGACGCGGGAAGCCCGCTTCTGCATTTGATACGCCTTTAACAGGGCGGGAAGTGACGCAGGGATTCCTTCCAGGATGGAATCACGTCCTTGGTTGGCGGAACGTTCGGCTTGTTTGATGGTTTCCCATTGACTGAGTACCTGGTCGGAATTGAGCTTTGGCGATTTTCGAGATTCGGCGGTAAAGACGTGGGGATGCCGTCGGATGAGTTTCTGCGTCAAGTCTTTGATGACGTCTTCGACGTCAAAATTGTGCTGCTCGTCTTCAATGTGAGCGTGGAGCAGGATTTGGAGCAGGAGATCGCCCAGTTCTTCACGGAGATGGCGTGGGTCGTTGTGGTCAAGCGCGTCAAGGACTTCATAGGTTTCTTCAAGGAGGTACGGTTTCAGGGATTCATGGGTTTGTTTCACGTCCCAGGGGCATCCCTGCGGAGAGCGCAGCCGTGCCACGACGGTGACGAGATCGTTAAAGGCTTGAGACATCGGCAAAGCCAATCGGCCGTGGGTGAGTGGGGTTCACGCGTTCGTTGGACGGTTGGGCGTTCATGGGCGTCAGAGCAACGTGACGGCTAGGATACCCTGTTTCAAGGTCTGCTTCAATCGACTTTCTCGTTCTGTCACGTGCCGCTAGTCTTTATCATGCCCTGCCTCCCTTAGTCATGCCTTGCCAGTTTCCAGTTCTTTCCTGACTTGGATTCCCGATTAAGAACGTCGGGAATGACAGACTCAGCCGTGTTTTGCCCGGCCCCAGTCATGCCCTGTCAGCCCTCAGTTATGCCTTGCCAGTTTCCAGTTATTTCCTGACTTGGATTCCCGATTAAGAACGTCGGGAATGACAGACTCAGCCGTGTTCTGCCCGGCCCCAGTCATGCCCTGCCTCCCTTAGTCATGCCTTGCCAGTTTCCAGTTCTTTCCTGACTTGGATTCCCGATTAAGAACGTCGGGAATGACAGGCCCAGCCGTGTTTTGCCCGGCTCCAGTCATGCCCTGTCTCCCTCAGGCCTGCCTTGCCAGTTCCCAGTTATTTCTTGACTTGGATTCCCGATTAGTAACGTCGGGAATGACAGACTCAGTCGTGTTTTGCCCGGCCCCAGTCATGCCCTGTCAGCCCTCAGTTATGCCTTGCCAGTTTCCAGTTCTTTCCTGGCTTGGATTCCCGATTAAGAACGTCGGGAATGACAGATCCAGCGTGTTCTGCCAGCCGCCAGTTATTTTCTGCTCCCCCTCTTGTCATTCTCGTGCAAACGGGAATCCAGGGGTGTGTTGCGGGTATGGGTGGATTGTGATACGGTTGACGATGTTGCGTCTGATGAGCCGGTCGGCTTTGGAGATCGTTGATGGGTGAAACTGAGGAGACAGGATTCGTTATTCGGGATAAGCGTGGTCAATCCCGGGAAGAGTCGGTTTCCAAGCCCGTTGCGGAACCCTCAACGGACCCCACCACCACGACGCCTCACCCGCCTGATGCAGGGCCGTCGGAACCGGCACCGCCCCTCTCCTTTTCATCCTTTATTTTCTCTTTAGGCACCTCTGCCTTGATGTTGATGGGTGAACAATTCTCACCCGATCAACCCGCGCCCGGCGTGAACTTGCCGCAAGCGAAAGAAATCATCGATATTCTTTCCCTCCTAGAGGAAAAAACCAAAGGCAATCTGACTGAAGAAGAAGCGACCGTGATTCGTGACATGCTGTACACCTTGCGGATGAAATACGTCGAGTCGGCTTCAGGCGCTGCGCCATCTTCATAATTTTCATTGTTCCCGTCTCGTCTTTGCCGTACACTCAGGCCAGCGGCCGTGAGTCAACTCCCGTTTAATCCGTGAGAGAGGAATGGCGACCTCTTCCAAATTTGCTCCACGTCTCTTTCCTTCCGTGAAGTTGAAGGAACGGCTCATTCGTGAAGATGAGTCCGGTTCTCACGCCCAACGTCTTCATTTGAAGCCGGTCTGGATCGTCCTGCTCTTCTTGATTCCGTGCGTCCTCTTGACCTTGTACTACGCCCAATACGGCGTGGTCGGAGGCGGGAAGACGGACTCGCTCCTGCCCAGTCCCAGTTATGCGTTGGTGTTGTTCCTCGTCTATTTGGACGTGGTCGGTCTGGTCGTGCTGACGCTCCTGTTGTCTCGGAATTTAATCAAAGCCTATTTTGAGAAACGACACCGGATGTTCGGGTCGGGATTTCGTACGAAATTGATTGCCGCGTTCATCGGGTTTTCTTTGGTTCCGACCGTGCTCCTGGCAGTTGTGGCCAGCGGGGTGATTAATGAAGTGATGAAGGTCTGGTTTAACAATCACGTCGAAGAGGTTCTGAAGGATTCTAAAGAATTGGCCACGCTGTATCATGAGCGGCAGGAGTCCCTGGCGGTCAAAAGCGCCCAGGCCATCAGCCAGGAAATCTATCGTGAAGATTTCCTGCGGCCGGCGCATCACGAGTTATTGATGGCGGTCATGACTCGGAAGCGAGCGGAATTGGACCTGACGGCCATTGAGGTCTTTTCCCCCAAACTGGAAAACCTTGTGCGGATCGTTGACCCGGCGACCCCCACGGAGGTCTTTAGCGTGCCGGTCGGGCAACTTGTTTTGGATGCCTTGGAGAAAGGGGAGTTGACGGCTTTCCAAGTCGCACGCGTGGGCCGGCTGATCCGTGCCGCGGTGCCCATTTCCTCCAACGTCCGAGACGGCGACATTGACGGCGTGGTGGTGGTCAACACCTACGTCCCTGAATCGTTCCTTACCAAAATGGAAGGCATTACCCGACAATATACGGATTTTTTGCAGATCAAGGCTTTGGAAAATCCGATTAAAGTGGGGGCGTATTTATTTGTGGCGATTGTCACCGTCTTGCTGTTGTTCAGCGCGACCTGGTTCGGGTTTTACGTGGCACAAGGGATTACGGTGCCGATTCAGAAGCTTGCCGAAGGGACGGAAGCCGTGGCCAGGGGAGAACTCAACGTGAGAGTGGCCGTCAACGCGACTGATGAAATCGGGACGTTGGTTGACTCGTTCAACGACATGACCACGGATCTGGCAAGCAGCAAAGATGCCCTCATGCGATCGAACGTCGAAGCTGATCGACGTCGAGCGTATATGGAAGCGGTGGTGGATACGATTGCGTCGGGCGTGCTGTCGATTGATACACGCGGCATCGTGACGCGGTTTAATCATTCCGCCGAACGAATTTTAGGCGTGGGAGCCGACGCCGTGCTTGGGTCATCGGCGTCTGACGTCTGTAAGTCGCATCAGTTCACGCTCTTCCAGGAAGCGTATGATCGCATTTTACTTGACGGCCGTGAGAGTTTAACGATCGAAGGGCAGATGGAAGTCCAGGGAAAGCTTCTCACCATTGGCCTCAATCTTTCCAGGATGCGCGATAAAGGCGGTCAAGACTTGGGATTCGTGCTGGTCTTTGAAGATCGAACGGAACTCATCAAGGCACAGAAAACCGCGGCGTGGCAGGAAGTGGCCCAACGCATTGCGCATGAAATCAAAAATCCTCTCACGCCGATCCAACTCTCGGCCCAGCGGCTGCGAAAGAAGTTTTTTGAAAACTCTCCAGATTTTCAAGGCATTTTCGATCAATCAACGAGCGTGATCGTCAGTGAGGTCGGAAGCTTGAAGCGAATGGTTGATGAATTTTCGAATTTTGCGAGAATGCCCGCGCCGCACGTGACCAAAGAATCGTTGCACGACGTGATTGAAAACGTGACGGCGCTCTATCGGGGCGGGCACCATGACGTGGAGGTGACGTTGTCCCTTGATTCTTCCGTCCCGCCGATCAACCTCGACCGGGAACAAATGCGTCGCGTGTTTGTGAATTTGTTTGATAACGCCATTCAAGCCATGAAACAGAAAGGGCGCATCCGGGTCACGACGGAGATGGAGTGGAAGCACCAACGAGTTCGCGTCACCGTCGCAGATGAAGGACCGGGGATCCGTCAAGAAGATCAGGAGAAATTGTTTGTCCCGTATTTTTCAAAAAACCGGCGGGGCACCGGACTTGGATTGGCGATCGTCCATCGCATCGTGACCGACCACAACGGGAGGATTCAGGTCGCCAATCGTCGTCCCCATGGGACCCTGTTCAGCATTGAGCTTCCCATCGCCTGACGCTTCGCACGACGGCGTTTGGCGGTATGATCCGCGGAAACGCGGGGTGACGTGAAAAGATCAAACGTTCTTGATGTTTCTGACGTTCATGAGCATTGAGGAGTAAGTAAGTATGTCGGACACGATCTGTATTGTGGATGATGAGCCGGGTATCTTGAAAACGTTGAGCGAACTTCTGGAAGACGAAGGGTATCAGGTCACCTCGGCGAAAAATGGCGCGGACGCCTTGGACGTCATTCGACAGGACCCGCCGGATTTGGTGTTTCTTGACATCTGGATGCCGGATCTCGACGGCTTGGAAGTTTTGAAGCGCGTGAGGCATCAATTTCCAAACATGATGGTGATCGTGATGTCCGGGCATGGGTCCATTGAAACCGCGGTGCAAGCCACGAAGCTCGGCGCGTATGACTACCTGGAAAAGCCGCTGGACAGCGAAAAAATCACGATTCTTGTTCGGAACGCCCTGCACCAGCGCAAACTTGAAGAAGAAAATCTCAACTTCCGCATTCAGGTTGAACGCCATTTGCAATTAGTCGGCGATTCTTCCGTCATGAACAAACTACGGGAACAAATTGCGGCTGCGGCTCCAACGCACAGCCGCGTCCTGATTTTTGGAGAAAACGGCACGGGGAAGGAGTTGGTGGCTCGAGCCATTCACCGGCAAAGCCTGCGCGATCAACGTCCTTTTGTCGAAGTGAATTGCGCGGCGATTCCCGAGACGTTGATCGAGACCGAATTGTTCGGGCATGAACGCGGCGCGTTTACGGGAGCCGTGGCTCAAAAGCGAGGCAAATTTGATTCGGCGGACGGCGGGACGCTGTTTCTCGACGAAATCGGCGACATGAGTTTAGCCACGCAGGCCAAGCTGCTTCGCGTGTTACAAGAGCAACAGTTTACGCGGGTAGGGGGGAATAAACTGATAAAAGTCAACGTCCGCGTCATCGCCGCGTCCAATAAAGATCTTCGTCAGGAAATTGAGAAAGGGAATTTCCGGGAAGATCTGTATTATCGAGTGAACGTCTTGCCCATTGAGGTGCCGCCCCTTCGTGCCAGACGTGAAGACATTCCGACGTTGACCCGACATTTTTTGAAAATTCACGCGGAAGAGCAGGGGGTCAAGCTGAAAGAAATTACCACGGGAGCCTTGAACGTCTTAGCCCGTCATGAGTGGCCGGGCAACATTCGAGAACTTCGCAACCAAGTCGAACGTTTGATGATTATGGTTCCTAAGACGCCCATAGACGTTGCCGACGTGTTGCCGTTCATGCCCGGCTCCTCCGCGGGCTCCGTGACTTGGGTCAGTCCGACGGAGGCGTATGATTCTCTGCGTGAGGCAAGAAAGGCCTTTGAACGGGACTATATCGCGATTCGTTTGCGAGAAAACGGGTGGAACATCTCGAAGACCGCGGAGGACTTGAAAATCGAACGCAGTCACTTGCACAGAAAAATCAAACTGCTGAACGTCGAGCTTCGCTCGGAACACTGAACGTCCCTGCTCAGCATCTTCCGCTTCCGTCACGTAAAGGAATCATGACGCGTATGATTCGTCTCGGCGTGCTTGCCTCGGGCCGCGGCTCTAATCTTCAAGCCATCATTGACGCGATCGAGGCTGAAACCATCACGGCGAACGTGGCCGTGGTGATCGGTAACAAAGAGCGGGCTCCGGCGTTGGCGCGTGCGGAGCGTCACGGCGTTCCATCCGTTTTTCTTGATCCGAAATCAGTGGCGGACGCGCCGGACCCTCGAGAGGCGTATGACCGGCAACTCCTGGAGCAGTTGAAGCGGTACGAGGTTGAATTCGTCATCCTGGCGGGGTACATGAAGATTGTCACGCCGGTGCTCATTCGCGCCTATGAATGGCGCATGATGAACGTTCATCCTTCCTTGTTGCCGAGTTTTCCCGGGTTGAACGCCCAACGACAAGCATTGGACCATGGGGTGAAAGTTGCCGGCTGCACCGTTCATTTCGTCACGGAAACCGTTGATGAGGGACCGATTATCCTGCAACGCGCCGTGCCGGTGCATGAAGATGATACCGTGGACGCCCTGTCCGACCGCATTCTCAAGGAAGAGCATCGACTGTTGCCCGAAGCGATCCAACTGTTTGCAGAGGGGCGGATCCGGGTAAAAGGGCAGAGGGTCCACATACGTCATGAGTCACTTGATTGCAGGCCGGAGACCCTTTTGATAGAGTGACGTTGTGTCAAAGGCGTCTCGGCATCAAAAACGTGCGTGGGGGGCTAGCTCAGTTGGGAGAGCACAACGTTCGCAACGTTGGGGTCGGGGGTTCAAGTCCCCTGCCCTCCACCAGATTCCTCCTTTTTGAGGTCCGAAGTGCCGTCGTCAATGTGTTGGATCGACACACCCTGAGAGCATTGTACGACCGTATCGAAGGTTCTCCCTCTCCTCGGCCCCGGACATTCAAGAACAAGCGCATGATCTTCGGTACGCCTCACTAAGGAGTGGTCCATGGATACACATCTTCGGAGCGTGGTCAAAGGCATCAGTTGGAGGGTCTTGGCAACCCTGGTGACGACGAGCGTGGTCTTTTTGTATTCCGGCGAGTTGGCCGCGGCCGCCGTGGTTGGATTCAGCGATTCTCTCGTCAAAGTCGGCTTGTATTGGGGGCATGAACGAGTGTGGCAACGTCTGACGTGGGGCCGAATTCTCCCCACGGTGACTTCGCCTTAACGCGAGATTGTTGAATGGAGCCGACAAGCTTCCCATAACGACGGAACCATGAGGCACCTTCCATTTTCTCTTGACAATTCACAAAGCTGCTGGTACAAGACGGCGAATTCAGGACACTGGTGTCTTGAGGGTGAAAGTTGAATTTCAGGTGGACGAAGAAGTCCTCAGCCAATGATGAACGGTTGAGGGCTTTTTTTATGACGCGAGGGGAGGATTTCAAGGATCAACCCTCCACTCGCACGGAGACGCGCACAAGGAAGTGTGCGGTGAGTTCATCTCCCTAACATCAACGTGTGCTAGCGAGGACAAGGAGAATTTGAACATGATGAAGTCGCTGATGATGCGGGTGATACCCCTCTTTCTTGTAGTAAGTACCGTGTGCGTGATTGTGCTTCTTTCCCCAATGGCGAGTTCCATCGTCCTGGCTGAAGATGACGATCCATCTTTGGCGAAGAAATTGGATCTTTCTCTCTACGGTTACGTGGAAGCCTCTTATACTCAAAACTTCAACAATCCTTCTACCGGAGTGAACAGCAGTCGAAGTTTCGACGGCGATGCCAATTCCTTTCGGCCCAACATGGCGCAGATTGTCCTGGAGAAAGTCGCCAGTTCCGAAGGTGCCCTGACGGACCGGGCGGGCTTCCGCGTGAAGCTGAACGCTGGTGAAGACGCGAAATTTACCGGCGGAAATACCGGGAAAGACGAATTCGATTTTCAGGAAGCGTACGTGCAATACATTGCGCCGATTGAGAACGGCGTGACGTTTCAAGCCGGCCGGATGAACACGCTGATCGGCTATGAAGTGATTGAAAGCCCGCTTAATCCAAATTTTTCCCGGTCCTTTCTGTTCGGCATAGGAGAACCCTTTACCGTGACCGGTCTTCGGGCATCGTATGACTTTACCGACAGTGTCTCGTTTTCCGCCAGTGCCATTAACTCTTTTACCGGCCTGCAAGCCGATAACAACAGCAGCAAATCCATCGAAGCCCTGCTTTCTCTTACGCCCATGGATAACGTCGGGATTTCGTTGTTCGGGTTTTGGGGGCCTGAGGGTATAAGAGGGGAAAAAGATGCGGATCGTGTGCAGGTCGGCGGGATTCTCGACATGCAGGTCACCGATCAACTGGAACTCGTGCTTGAAGGCTATTACGGAAATCAGGCTAATTCGAGGAGGACTTTCGATAGAGGAAAATCCCGCGAAGAGAGCGGAATTACACAAGGGGCCAATGCCCGTTGGAACGGGGTCGCGGGATATTTCATTTATGACTTTACTGAGCAGTGGGGACTCCACGTCCGCGGGGAAGTCTTTGAAGATGCAGCGGGCTTTTTCTCTTGCGGAGGGGGTGGTGGTAATGCCATGGCTTGCCCCGAGGGAGCCGCAAACGACCAAACATTGTGGGAAACGACGTGGACCCTGCAATACAAGCCGGTTCCCAATTTAATTACACGAGCGGAATTCCGATACGACAAATCTGATCGACGCACGTTTCAGGATGGTGCCGGGGTAGGCAATAATCAATCAACCTTAGCCGCGGAAGCGATCTTCCTCTTTTAGGGAAGCCCTGCAGAGAGGAGGAAGAACATGGAGAACACAAGAGCTTTCACAAAACATATAAGTGTATTCTTTTCAGTCTTCATACTTTCCTGTTTCGCCGGGTCAGCCTTGGCGGATGAAGGAAGCGCACCAATCAGCGCCGGGGATACGGGATGGCTTTTGACGTCTTCGGCGTTGGTGCTGGCCATGACCATTCCGGGCCTGGCTCTGTTTTACGGTGGGATGGTTCGGAATAAAAACGTGCTGAGCACGATGATGTACAGTTTGATTTCCGTGTGCGTGGTCAGCGTGGTCTGGGTGTTGTGGGGCTACACGATTGCCTTCGGCACGGACGTGGGCGGCGTCATCGGCGCTTTTGACTTTTTGTGGTCAAACGGCGTAGGCCCAGAAGCCTTTCCCGGGACTGCCGTCCCGCATCTTGCGTTCATGGTGTTTCAACTTATGTTTGCAGGCATTACGGTGGCCCTGATCAGCGGGGCCATTGCGGAACGCATGAAATTCGGAGCCTACGTGCTGTTTGCGGTGCTGTGGGTGACCTTGATCTATTCGCCACTGGCCCATTGGGTCTGGGGCGGCGGATGGTTAGGCGAATTAGGGGCACTGGATTTTGCCGGCGGCACCGTCGTACACATCAGTTCCGGCGTGGCAGCCTTGGCCGCGGCGTTAGTCCTGGGTAAACGGCACGGCTACGGGCACGAAAATATCATGCTTCCCCATAATCTGCCTTTTACGGTCGTGGGGGCGGCGTTATTATGGGTGGGGTGGTTTGGATTTAACGCGGGGAGCGCCCTGGCGGCCGATGGGGTTGCAGCGGGGGCGTTCGTCGCGACGCACGTGGCGACGTCTGCCGGCGTCCTGGCCTGGCTGGCCGTGGAATGGAGCTATCGCGGGAAACCGACCGTCCTGGGCGGAGCCAGCGGCGCCATTGCCGGGTTGGTGGCGATTACACCTGCCGCGGGTTTTGTCGGCCCGATTTCTGCGTTGTGGATCGGCGTGGGCGCCGGAGTGTTCTGTTATCTGGCCGTGGTGTGGAAATCCAAATTCGGTTATGATGATGCCCTTGACGTGCTGGGTATTCACGGGATCGGAGGAACCTGGGGGGCGATTGCCACCGGACTCTTTGCCAGCGTGGGCGGGGGAACGGGATTGTTTTTTGGAAACCCGGGGCAGGTCCTTATTCAGGTCGTGGGCGTGGGAGCCACGTGGGTCTTTTCCTTTGTGGGCACGTTTATTATTCTTAAAGTGCTGGACACGTTGATAGGGCTTCGCGTGAGCAAAGAGGACGAGGTGATCGGACTGGATCTGAGTGAACACAACGAACGGGCTTATGCGTAAGTCGATCGTTTCAGATTGATCCATGAAATGAAAAGTGGGAGGCATGAACGAGCCGTCAACGGATCGGTTATGCCTTTCCGCTACTATTTTCCATCTTGAGGGGGGGATAAACCCATGAAACGTGTGGAAGCCATCATCAAACCCTTTAAGCTCGATGAAGTGAAAGATGCCCTGATTGAATTAGGCATTCAGGGGATGACCGTCACGGAAGTGAAGGGCTTCGGTAGACAAAAAGGGCACAAGGAAACGTACCGGGGCACGGAGTACCAGATTGATTTTGTGCCGAAAGTCAAAATGGAACTCGTGGTGTCCGATGCGCTGGAACCAAAAGTCATTGAAACCCTTGCCAGAGCGGCCCGAACGGGGAGCATCGGTGACGGGAAAATTTTCGTCTCAGACGTGAACAGCGTGGTACGGATTCGCACGGGAGAGACGGGAGAAGGCGTCCTCTAACCGGCTGTTCTCCATTGGTTGGCGTTGGCCGACTGACTGAGGAATCAACCAGCGATAACTTTTAACCCAAGGTGAAACCGTGAAGCAATCAACCGTCTCATTCACGTGGTTTTTGGTTGTGGTGCTGAGTTTCTGCTGCGGTCTTGCAGATGGATGGGCCCAGGACGGAACACCGGAGGCCATTGATACGGGAAATACGGCGTGGGTTCTGGTGTCTTCGGCGTTCGTGCTCTGTATGACCTTGCCGGGATTGGCTCTGTTTTACGGCGGGCTTGTCCGAAGTAAAAATATCCTCGGGACGCTCATGCACACAGCCATTATCCTGTGCCTGATCAGTATTGTATGGGTGCTGGTGGGATATTCCCTGGCCTTCGGCACTGACGTCGGCGGAGTGATCGGCGGCCTCGAATTTATCGGTTTGCTGGGGGTCGGCGAAGAAGCCTATCCGGGCACGGGTATTCCTCATTTAGTGTTCATGGTGTTTCAACTGATGTTTGCCGCCATTACGGTGGCGTTGATTACCGGCAGCTTTGCCGAGCGGATGAAATTTACGGCGTTGCTCCTCTTTGCCGTGCTCTGGTCAATCTTCATTTATTCGCCGTTGGCTCATTGGGTGTGGGGTGGAGGATGGCTGGCAGAAATGGGCGCGCTGGACTTTGCCGGAGGGGCGGTCGTTCACATCAGTTCCGGGTTTGCGGCCCTCGCCTGTGCCTTGGTGTTGGGAAAGCGCAGAAACTACGGGGTTGAGCCCATGCCTCCTCACAATCTTCCCATGACGGTCATGGGAACCGGATTGTTGTGGTTCGGGTGGTTTGGATTTAACGCCGGCAGCGCCCTGGGTGCCAATGGTGGGGCCGCGGTGGCGTTCGTGGCCACGCACATTGCGGCGTGTGCCGGTGGGATCAGTTGGATGGTGGCGGAATGGATCCGGACCGGCAAACCAACCATGCTCGGCTTGGCGAGCGGCATTATCGCGGGGTTGGCCACCGTGACTCCGGCGGCCGGATTTGTCGCGCCCTTGTCGGCTTTAGTGATTGGATTGGTTGCGGGCGTCATCTGTTATGTGGCCGTCCTCTGGAAAATCAAGCTCGGGTACGATGATTCGCTCGACGTGGTGGGTATTCATGGAGTCGGCGGCTTCACCGGAATATTGGCGACGGGGTTGTTGGCTTCCGTGGGCGCGCAGGGATTATTTTTCGGAAATCCCGGACAATTCAAGGTTCAACTGATATTGGCCGTTGTCACGGTGCTGTTTGCCTTTGTGGGCACCTACGTTATTTTGAAAATCGTGGATCTGACCGTTGGCCTTCGGGTTTCATCAAGAGATGAGGAAGTGGGACTGGATTTGAGCCAGCATGATGAACGTGCGTATTCCCGATGGGGATGACGGTCGCAGGTACTGGTTGGTGAGTTGAACGGACGGCGTGAACGGACCCGTCTCGAAAACGGCGTTCCCGTCAGCGTCTTGGCCTTGAACGTAACTATTTTGTGGAGAAGGAGGTAGGGAATGACTCCGCGTGAAGCGTTGGATTTTGCAAAAAAGAACAAAGTGGAAATGGTTGATTTGAAATTCGTGGATTTGGCGGGGACGTGGCAGCATTTTTCTATTCCGACCTGTGAATTCACTCTTGATCTGTTCAAAGAGGGAGCAGGATTTGACGGATCCTCCATCCGGGGGTGGAAAGCGATTCAAAATAGTGACATGTTGGTGGTTCCCGATCCGAACACCGTCAGGTTGGATCCGTTTACGGAAATTCCTACGCTCAGCGTGGTGTGTGACGTGCAGGAACCGATCTCCCGGGCCGGTTATGAACGGGACCCGCGGGGGGTGGCTCAACGAGCGGAACAATATCTCAAGAGCACCAAAATCGGAGACATTTCGTATTGGGGGCCTGAAGCCGAGTTCTTTATTTTTGATCATGCCAGTTACGATCAGAACAGTCACTCCGGATACTATTTTATTGATTCGGAGGAAGGCATCTGGAACTCTGGAGAAGAAGGGCACAATTTAGGATCGCGTCCTCGGCACAAGGAAGGCTATTTCCCAGTTGCTCCGACGGATACGCAACAGGATATCCGCTCCGAGATGGTCCGGGAAATGGAGAAGGCCGGGCTTTACGTTGAAAAACATCATCACGAAGTGGCCACGGCCGGACAGGCTGAAATCGACCTTCGCTTTGATTCGTTACTGGCGATGGCCGACAAAATGATGATGTATAAATACATCGTCAAGAACGTGGCCCGGCGTCACGACAAAACCGCGACGTTCATGCCGAAACCCTTATTCCAGGATAACGGGACGGGGATGCACACGCATCAAAGTATATGGAAAGGCGGAAAACCGATGTTCGCCGGCAAAGAATACGCCGGCGTGTCCGAAACGTGTTTGTATTACATCGGCGGAGTGCTGAAACACGCGCCGGCCTTGGCGTCGTTTACGAATCCGACGACCAATTCGTATAAACGGTTGACGCCCGGGTTTGAAGCTCCCGTGTTGTTGGCGTATTCGAGCCGGAATCGATCGGCCGGCATCCGGATTCCGATGTATTCTCCCAATCCCAAAGCCAAACGCATTGAGGTGAGATTTCCTGATCCTTCCGCCAACTTCTACTTGGCGTTCAGCGCGATGTTAATGGCGGGACTTGACGGCATTCAGAATAAAATCGACCCGGGCGAAGCCATGGACAAAAATCTCTATGATTTAGCACCGGAAGAAGCGGCTAATATTCCCACCGTTCCCTCAAGTTTGGACGAGGCCTTGACCAATTTAGAAAATGACCATCAATTCTTGTTGAAAGGAGGCGTCTTCAGCGAAGACCTGGTGGAAGCCTGGATCGGCTACAAACGGGAGAATGAAGTTGATCAGGTCAGAATTCGGCCTCATCCACATGAATTCTTTTTGTACTACGATGTTTAACGCGGCAGTTTGTCGGTCGCAGACATTCAGATGAATGCAAGGAGTGTTTCAAAAAGAACGGAACTCTACTGTTCTCATGGACACATGTTTTAGAAGTCGCTGCAAATTCAGGCGCATTGCTCAGGGCAATACAGTCCTTTTTGAGTGAGATCGGAGAACATTGTTTCCCTATTGAATGAAACGCGTTCAAAGTCATTGAGCGAGAAAAATGGTTCACGCCGGGCAACACTAACCCATGTGGGCGCTGGGCTGACTTGGTTTCAAAGCTGAACCTTCCACCCGATTGTGTTAAAGTGTACTCGCCCAATGACGTTGAAGGGTTTCTAGAAAATTTGGAACGGTTCCAATGGTCTGGACTGACTGTACATTGAAACTTTCCTCGGGCCGTTCGTAGCAGAGTGAGGTGGTAGTATGACCACAATCGCATTCGACACGTATAAGGCCGTGAAGGCGCTCAAAAAGGCTGGATTCGAGGAGGTCCAAGCCGAAGCCGTGGTTGCTACAGTCGGCGACGCTATGGGCGAAAATGTAGCGACGAAAGCGGATATTGCTGAAATCCGCACAGAAATAGCGGGATTGAGGGCCGATGTGGCAGGTGACTTCAAAGTTCTCTACCGGCACCTTTGGGTTATGGCCGCCAGTATTGTTGGTGTAACAGTCGCTTTGGTAAGGCTGATACCGTAGGCCGTCCTGTTCTTTCTTATTTTCTCTTCCTTGTTTTTTCCCCTTTCCATCGATTCGCTTGAAAGAGCTTGACAAAAATTGCGTGTGAGCGAGTCATTCGTTCGTGCAGTTCCCGTTCAAACGCTCGTGCTCCATCTTTCCACACGTCGGTGATATACCCGAGTCTTCGGGCGAGCGAGATCATGTTTTCCGATCCTGAGTGCGGCAGCACCAAGTCTTTGGCGTGTCCTCTCACAATGCGTAATCCGTCAATGACCTTCCGCATGAACAGGTAATCATCCGTCAACGTTGCGGCGTCCCGACGTGAGAGATGATTGGTCTCACGGAGGGCTTTGAGCGCCTGGAGCGTGTTGGTGGTCCGGAGAGCGGGCTCACGGTGTCCATGGAGTAATTGAAGGTATTGTGCGGTATATTCAAGGTCAATGAGTCCGCCCGGGCTGTATTTCGCGTGAATCTTGCCTGGAGGAACCAGTTCTCGCATCTGCCGCCGTCGTAAATGGATCGCCGTCTCTAAAGGCCAGGGCTCATTGCCGTAGACGAATGTATCCCGGTAGTCCTCTATTTTTCGGCCCAACGTCGCGTCTCCCGCAACGCGTCGCAGTTTCAGCCATGCTTGCCGTTCGAAGGGTGCGGACCCGCCGCCGGGACCGTAGTATCGTTTGATTTCTTCCAGGGAAGAAGCCAAGAGGCCTTTTTCTCCATGGGGCCGAAGGCGGGTATCAACTTGAAAGATTCCTTCCTGTTTTGCCTCGATCCAATGGAGAAACTCCTGGACGAGCCGTTCGTAATATTCACCAATGATCGGCTTCTGGGCAGAGGGCGTCTTCGGATGAACGTCGTACACGAAGATAATCTCAACGTCAGAGGCATACCCCAGTTCACAACCTCCCAGCTTGCCTAAGCCACAGATGCTGACGGAGGTTCCTTTCACGACGGGAGACGGCGTGATCGAATGCGTGAGCACCGTCTGAGTTTCTCTGAGGGCTTGTTCCAGGATCACTTCGGCGAGGTTCGTCAGCGACGTTGAAAATTCGGGGAGAGGGGTTCCTTTGAGAATGTGGTGGAGATCGATGCGGAACATCTCGGCATCCTTGAATTGATTCAAGGCTGCTTTTCGGGCGTCGGATTGTTTGTGTCGTTTGAGTCTGGTCCTTAACGTATGGGAAAGGTGCGTTTTTGATGACGGCACCTGTTTCGCGTGAACGTTTTGAATGATGGGCAAAAGGTTGGCGTGTTGTCGGCGAAGAACGTCTTCCCAGAGGAAGTTGCTTGTTCCAAAGAGTCGTGCGAGATTCGCCAACGAATCTTTACGAGTGAGCCAGTTCACGTGTCGCGTGGTGGAACGGTTTTCCAGTATCTGGTCGAGAAACTGATCAAAATGATCCAATGCGCTGCCGGGATCCGGCGCCCAGGTGAGGGAATGGGTAAATTCTTTGATAAGGACCGCGGCGACGGTTAATTCCTGTTGCTCCCGCGTCGTCACGATTTTCCGTCCGTGCTGACCGGTGACAAAAAAACGATTGCGTACGTTTGTCCCGTCTCCGTCAATTGTGGCTTTCGACAAATACATTCCTCTCATGGTCAAAGCATTCGCAAATGTATAGAGAAAGGCGGGAGAATCAACGGCGCGGATGTCTATGACCGTTTCTCGTGGAGAACGTTCATTGTTGAAATGGAGCTTGATCGGCTGGATGTGGTCCGAGAGACGCGGCGGTCTTTTCCCGAGAGTTTGTACGATTTTCCAATTGATCCAACGTCGTGCCTCTTGCGTTTTACGGGACTCGAGCAATCGAAGCAGTTCGGTCAATTCCCGAGACAGTTCTTTCTGAACCTTGGCAGGGAACGCTCTACCCGATAAGGCCTGGACTCGAAACACGTCCACGACTTTTTTTCTTGAGAGACCGGCTCGCGGAGCAGGTCGACGGATCAGCCGGTTTCGTCGCATACGAATTGAGGGTTGCAACGCAGGGTCGCGGGAAGGAGCGGGTTGATCCAGGTAGGTAAAAATATCGGCTTCGCGAATGTCGAGACGGTAGGCCGCCAGTAACCCGCAGATGGCGGCGAATTCCGAAAAATAATCGTACGCGACAACCGTCAGTTGGTAATGGTTCGTCCCCTTGTTTCGTTGAAACTGAAGCGCACAGGGTTGGTCCAGGGTCAAGGTGTCGGCCAAGGCCACGTGTGCGGCAATCGTCGCAGGCGAAAATTGTGAAAAATAATCTGGATCCATGCGGCCCAGAAAGTCGGCGATCATCGCCGGATCGACGTCAGGGCATCGCTTTTGTACTTCCATTGGTTCCGGTATCTTGCTCATGACTAGGCAGTATACTCTAACACTCTCCCATTGTAAGGGTTTTCTTCCTCTTCTATAATCAGAAACCTCTTCACGATCATGACGCCCACGTTTCCTCAATCACCGTCGTCCTCACGCTTGGATCCTCGACCGCTTCTGCTGTCGCCCGATCTGGCGCGTTCGGATGTGGCACGGTTGTTGTCCCCGTATGGGTTCCATGATTGGGAGAAAGCCGACGCCAATCTTCAACTTATGGCGGGCGACCCCCGAAGTCGAAAACTCCTTGCCGTGATTCTTCCCGACCTTTTGCAAACCGTTTCAACGACGCCTGATCCGGATCAAGCCTTAAATGAATGGGAGCGGTATCTCAATGCCGGTAAAGCCAGAGCCCAGGTCTTCAGTTTTTTGGCGCAAGCTCCACCTGTCTTGCAATTGGTTTGTATCCTGTTTGGCAACAGTCCGGCGATGGCCGAAACCCTCATACGAGATCCCATGCTCATCTATTGGATTGAAGAAGAACGCATTCTCAAGTCCCGACCCGTCAAAAATCGACTCCAGGCCACGTTGCAGCAGTCCCTTGATCTTGTAAAGACCCATGAGCACAAACTTGGCGCCCTTCGACGCTTTCATCGCCGTGAGATGCTGCGTATCGGGGCACGTGATCTCTTTCGCGTTTCGTCAGTGAGGGAAATGGTTCAATCTCTGTCGCAACTTGCCGAACTCGTGATCCATGCCGCCTATCAACTCGTCAATGAACGCCTTCAGAGACGATATGGAATTCCGTATCATCAAGGTCCCCGGGAGACAACCGTTGAAACCGGGTTCGTGGTGTTGGGAATGGGCAAATTGGGTGGACGTGAACTGAATTACAGCTCTGACGTGGACTTGATCTATTTATACGCGTCGAGTCACGGCCACGTGAAAACCGTGAAAGGACGGACGAGTCTCTCCAGTGAATCATTTTTTCAAATGCTGGCGAGGGAGTTGACCCACGTGTTGTCGGCTTCTACGCCGGAGGGGCGTGTCTTTCGAGTCGACATGCGATTGAGGCCTGAGGGGACGGTTGGACCATTGGCGTGTTCGACCCATGAAGCCGTGAAATACTACCAGACGCGGGGGAGAGCCTGGGAGCGCCTGGCGTTGTTCAAAGCGCGGTCCATTGCGGGGCAACGGTCTTTGGGTCAGGCGTTTCTCAGAAAAATCCGACCGTTTATCATCGGTCAAGAAGAACGGACGAATCAAACCATCGGAGATACGGTTCGTACTCTCCGCGTGCAGATTCAACAGAACGTGAAACGGAGAGGGGAGAGCGAACGCAACGTGAAACTCAGTCCCGGCGGCATTCGGGACGTTGAATTTCTTGTTCAGACGCTGCAACTCACGCACGTTGTCAAGCATCCGCGATTATTTGAACCGAATACGCTCAAAAGCCTTCAACGCCTCAGAGAGGCCGGCCTTTTATCCGCCTCTGATTGCAGCGACTTGACCGACGCCTATGTGTTTTTGCGTGACGTCGAGCATAAACTCCAGATGGTTGATGAATTGCAAACGCACACCCTCCCGTTACAGCCCGCCGAATTGGCAAAATGTGCCATCCGCATGGGCTGGCCGTCCGCCCCTGCATTTCTCGCCCGCTATCGATCCGTTCTGACCCAGGTTCAACGCATCCATCAACGCGTGTTGCCCTCATAATTTCTCGTCGTTTCATTCCGGTGCTTTTTGATCTTTTCGGGGGCGTGGTTATCTGACGGGATAAACGATGTCGTCGAACACGTGAGCAGAGGAGCACATCATCGGTCTTGATTATTCAAAATCAGACTTTCTCGTTCTGTGTCTTGACTCAAATACGCCTATATTTTAATATAGTCATAATTTTTAATATAGAGATTGAAATTAGTACCACAAAAGGAGGTGTTTCATGGAATATACAAACCAACAACTAATCAACTACGTCAGCCGAATTAAACTCACTCAAGAGAAAAAAAATTCTTACGCAAGCCAGATTGATAACTTAAAGAACAATGTTCTTAAAGCTATAAATGGTATGGAAAAAACTAAAGTGACGAAGGTAAGAAGAGCAGGCTCATGGAAGAAAGGCACCGCCCTGGAATCAAAAGGAGACTATCCTCTTGATATAGACATGGTATTCTATCTGGACCTTGAAGAAAATACTTTATTTGACGCAGAGGAACTTCGAGAAGAAATCATTAAGGTACTGTGTAAAGCATATCCTAACAAGCAAGGATCAGATTTTACTGATGGTCAAAAAACTATCGGCGTTGTATTCAGAGGATCTGGCCTTGAGGTTGATATCGTGCCATTTATCCCGGAAAAAGGTAATACGACTTATGGCAGACAACCCCGAAAAAAGCTCCATTCAGGTGAGTTCAAAACCAGCGTTGACAAGCAATTGGATTTCGTAAGCAAAATAAAAGGCAGGTGCTCGAATTTCACTTCTATTGTTCGCATCCTGAAAAGTTGGAGAAACTACCAGGAACTGGAACTGTCCTCTTTCTCAATTGAATTGGCAGTAGCACATTTGATTGAGACAGGAAGAATATCTGACTTCTCGATAAACCAGGCAATTATCACCTTCTTCGAGTTTTTCGGCAGCGGTAATCCCGTCGAAGTGTATTTCTCATGTGCTATTGGACCACGAGCGGGCAGTGCCCCATGGATAGCAGATCCAACAAACAATGAGAACAATACGGTCAGTTTATCTGAGAGGGAATGGGATGAGGTGGTAGAAGTGGCTGAAACCGGCTTTGAAACCATTTCTTATGCACAAACTGTGCAAGAGGCCGGAAGGACATTGAATTTGTGGAAGGAAGTCTTTGGGACAAGCTTCAACATTCAGGAGGAACACTAATGAGCACCATTACGCAGACATATACTAGAACAGATATTCGTAAAGTTTTCGAAAATTTTCAGGCGAACTTGCAAATGCTTGCTATAAGAACACAAGCAATGGGATTAGAGCATGCCCAAAATCATGCATACGACATACTTCTAATGGCCCAAGAAGAGTGCTTGAGTGACGTTCATGTACAATTGTATGACTTCTATGGACATTTGGTCAGAGTTTATCGATATTCCGTGGTAGGCGGCATAGTATCAGATTCCCAAAGACCGGGGGAGAACAGGTGGCCACGTTTACCTAATGGCACACTATGTGTGCTTATTAAATGCTCTGATAACCAAAAGTTTGAAAAGCTTAAACAATCAAGAAAGTTAAAATTAAATTGGGGACCATCATCCTTATCAACCAATGACTCTGGAATGCGAAACGATGGGGTCAGACTCTATTCTAGCAATAACTACGGATTACAGCGGAATACATTTGTGGGCTTAAAGGGATAAAACGATGGTACAAGATACGTTTGATACTCAGCGAGAACTCCCGTCACGTGAGTTAGAAAATATTGCCGAAACACTTGTCGGCTTTGAGAGACATTATGAAGCATTGAAAAACCATTTAATGGTAGTGTTAATGTCTGATCGTGTAGATGAGTGGAGTAAGAAGTACTACGAACAAATTATCCCATTATGTAAGGTAATCCAACAAAGATATCCGCTTTTTCTATTTAGTGGGGATGTTGGGACGGGAAAAACCGTTACGGCTGAGTGTGCGGCAAACCGACTGACAAAGGAAATGGAAAGAGAAGGTTTCCTCCTCAAACTGAGTACCCGCGTGAGAGGCAAGGGGTTACATGGAGAAATGAGCCAACTTATCCAAGATGCCTTTGAAAATTTGACAACTCAAGCAGGCAAAAGACGCCTGTCCTTTCTATTGATAGACGAAGCAGATTCTATCGCATCGCTTAGGTCTACCGAACAAATGCACCAGGAAGAAAAGGCTGCCGTCAACACACTGATACAGAAAATTGATGAAATTCGACAGGTAGGCGGCCGAGCGGTTGTGTTTCTGTGTACGAATAGAGCAAACGTCATTGATCAGGCTGTCGTTAGGCGTGCTGCGTTACACATAGAATTTTCTCGACCGAATGAAGAAGAGTGTCTGGAACTATTGAAACATGATCTTCAAGGAATAGGGTTGACATCGAAAGAGCTAAGAGAATTAGCGTCTTTGACTTCAGCAGGGGGTCATTACGGAGATAATGGTTATACATTTTCAGACTTTCGTCTACGATTTCTTCCAGAAGCTATTGCTCGTGCCTTTCCGAATCAGGGATTAACGTTTGACATTCTGAAAGAAGCAGCATTGGTCGTGAAACCAAGCCCTCGTATTGACTAACATGCAAAACGACGCTGTTCAATCAAATCAGGAATTTCTCAAAAAACTGAGGGGAAAAGCGGAACTTTGCCGTTTTTCTCACTCGGAGTTAAAAGAAAGATATGCCAGATTTCGTAACTGGAAAGAATTTTTTGTTGTTTTATTGTCTGTAACTTTGGCCGCACTAATTGGTTTTTATTATCGGGGAATGTTGGTGGGTGATTTGATATTGTCGTTTATTTTTATCTTGCCTCTTGTCACAGCAATAGTACAGGCACTGGATTGCACTATATTTCAGTGGACGCACAAAGTAGCACGGCACGAGTCAGCAGTAGCCATTTGGGGAGATTGGATCAGAGAGGCAGATTTTCTTGAGAAGCGTATCGATCAGCATTCAAGTGATGTGGCGAATGAAAAGATGCAGAACATACAAGAAAAATATAACGGTTGTATGGGTAGTACGGAACAAATACCAAATAGCAAGTTTCTGAAATACAAGAAGAAATTCAGGTTATATAGACTGAAATCCAAGGAAATCGACATGGTGTCCTTAGAAAACATAGAGGGGAATTAGAGGGAAGAAAATTGAAAGAACGTACAAGGAACTTGCCTGCCGCGCAGGAAGAAAAACTGGAATTCGTCGAGCGTCTTGCCTATTTTCAGGGTACTGTCAACCGTGAAGACATTATCAATAGATTCGGTATATCTATGGCATCTGCCACCAACCTATTATCCATGTACAGCCAGATGGCTCCTGAAAACCTGAGCTATAACATACGCCTCAAACGCTATGAGATTGGTAAATCTTTTAAGCCTATTTTTAAGGTTCGCCTGTTGATTGAGCGTATCCCGGTGTACACCATGCCCAAGTTACAAAAACCTGTAGACGACGACGCCATCGAAAAAATTGCGCTCATATCAAGAGCGATTCAAAGAATACAATCATTGACTATCAAGTATTCTTCTGTTTCTGGTGGAAAAAGCACGCGACAAATTATTCCTGTGGCTTTTGCCGATAATCTGCTTCGATGGCATTTACGTGCATACGATAGGAAACGAGAAGATTATGTGGATTTTGTCTTTAGCAGAATTCAAGAAGTGAAACTTATTGAAAATGACACAATACAGTCTCATGAACACCCAAATAATGATATCCAGTGGCATTCATCTATTGAATTGAAAATAAAAGCACACCCACATAATCTGATTGATGTCCAGTCATTTGATATGGACAATGAGATTCGCATTGTCAAAATTCGTGCGGCTATGGCTGGGTATTTTCTTCAGCTTTGGAATATTGATTGTTCACCAGATGCGAGTCTGAGAGGGAAGGAATATCAGTATATTTTAGCGAATATGACGGAAGTCGCTGAGGTGGCAGATTTAAGGTTAGTTCCATGGTATGATGTTGGCAAACGAGAGAACCCTGCGCCACATCAGAATTAAAGTAACATTCCCTCATGTCCAGGAATCCACGGAAAGTCGCTCTCGGCGACTCCCTGAAAGTGATGAACTCGTTGCTGGATACAAGTGCCTCGGCGGGCAGGTGCAGATGGTCTAGCAAGCTTACTCTGCGCCGTAAATTAAGAGATGCCAAAGTTTCATTGAGGAACAAAAACCAAGCCAATTAAGCACTGCGTAATTGGAAAGACATGGCCTGGTTTTAACCCCTAGAGACCCTATGAAAATCGAACGCATTCTCCTGAAGAATTTCCGCGCTTTGCATGACGTGGAACTAAAGGATCTTCCACCGTTTGCGGTGTTTGTCGGCGAAAACGGCAGCGGTAAATCCACGCTGTTTCAGGTCTTCGGGTTTCTAAAAGATGCCCTGATGAATAATCTCAATACTGCCATGCAAAGGATGGGCGGCTATAAAGAGGTGGCGACCCGGGGTCATACTGGTGAGCCCATCGTGATTGAAATTCAGTTTCGGATGGCGATTACTGGCAAGGAACGGCTGGTTACCTATCATCTGGAAATCACAAACCGGAACGGTGCATCTGTCGCGCAACGTGAAATTTTGCGCTACAAGAGAGGTGCCTATGGTTCGCCTTTTCACTTTCTGGATTTCAGCGAGGGGCAAGGCTATGCGATCAGCAACGAGGAAGACTTCGACAAATCGGACGAAGCATTAACCAAGGATTTCCAAACGCTGGATTCTCCCGACGTGCTTGCCATCAAGGGGCTGGGGCAGTTTCAACGCTTCAAAGCGGCAAATAATTTTCGCCATTTGATTGAGAACTGGCATGTCTCCGATTTTCACATAACGGCCGCCCGCCAACGGGTAGAAGTTGGAGTTGCAGAACATCTCTCGGAATCTGGTGATAACCTGCCCTTGGTTGCCCGGTATTTGCATCAAAACGAGCCGGGAACATTCAACGGGATTCTGCAAAAGTTCGAGGAAAGAATTCCCGGTATGTCCAAGGTGGACGCAAAAGTCACGGAAGATGGGCACGTGTTGTTGCGCTTTGCCGATGGGTCATTCAAGGATCCTTTCATTTCCCGCTATGTCTCCGACGGTACGATCAAAATGTTTGCCTATTTGGTGCTTCTACATGACCCCAGACCGCATCCATTTTTGTGTATTGAAGAACCTGAAAACCAGCTTTACCCCCGATTGCTCGGAACGCTTGTGGAAGAACTGCGCGATTATGCAGTGCGGGGCGGACAGGTCTTCGTTTCCACCCATTCACCTGATGTTCTGAATCATGTAGACCTTGACGAAGCGTTTTTGTTGAAAAAGGAACAAGGTGTAACCGCGATCCATCCGCTTGCAGACAATCAGCAAATCAAGGAACTGGTTGAAGCGGGTGATAAGCTGGGCTGGTTGTGGATTCAAGACCTGCTGGAAATTCAGTAGCAGAAAGGAATGAATCACGCTGCGCCGATGAACTTGGTCTTCATGCTGGAAGAGGAGTCCGCCAAGCATGTAATCGAATCGCTGCTGCCCCTGATCTTGTCCGGGTTTCCTTCAGTAAACTGTCTGTGCATTCCGCATCAAGGCAAAAGCGATTTGCAAAGATCGATTCCCATCAAACTTAAAGCTTGGCGCAAACCGGAAACCTTTTTTGTTATCCTGCACGATCAAGATAGCCACGATTGCAGGAAACTTAAACAAGAATTGCAGAAAATATGTGCCGAGCAAAACAAACATTCACCTTTGATTCGTATTGCATGCCGCGAATTGGAGGCATGGTATTTCGGCGACCTTGACGCGGTTAAGAGGGCGTTTCCCAATTTTGAAATGGTTAAATATCGAAATAAGGCAAAGTACCGGAACTCCGACAACATCATCTGTCCAAGCGCGGAACTTCAACGCATCATCAAAGGCTTTCATAAAAGTATCGCGGCGAAAAAAGTGCCTCAATATATGGATATAAACAACAACTCTTCAAGGAGCTTTACCCACATGGTAACGGGTGTGCAAAAGTTGGTTCGGCAAAATTTGAAAACCCCCAAGCTGTAATGCCTGCCTCCGAAGTCCACGATTCAATCATCAACTCTTCTTATAAAAAGCCGACGGCGCGCTGGAAAATCCACGAGCACGAGTCGCCGGAAAAATCAGCGGACGGCGCAAGTCAACGTACATGGACTTGCCTTACGGAGCGTGGACGGACGGCGAGAACGAGCGCGACGTGGACTGCGAGGTGGAACCGCGACTGGTGTCGCAGGTGCGCGAACGGTTTGCCGAATGGCGGCACTTGGTCTTGCGTGGCGGAGGTAGCGTCAGCCGAGTGACGATGGAGTTGCTGAATGACTGGCGGCGCGACGGGCCAACCTCGTGCTTTTAGCGACGACGTTCTGTATAATTCGGGGATGTTCTCCGTATCCGGTCAAGCAAAGACGCCTGGGTTCAGTGTGATTGGCCTTGAAATTCTTTTGGGGCTACTCGCCGGATTGGTGTTTTCCCATACTGTTCTCGCCGCCCCAGTGAATGAGGAGTATCGTTATTCCATTTCACTGTGGGGAATTCCGGCGGGTACCGCGACGATGAACACTGAGTCGCTGACGTCGGACGACGGGCACTCTCTTCGACGGTTCATGACCACGATTCGATCCAATGATTTTATTTCCGTCTTCTTTCCCGTGAGAAATGACGTTGAGTCGATCACTGATGCCCGAACCATGCTTCCCCAACGGTTGATGTTTCGACGTCGTGAAGGCAGTCGCCGTGAAAATTTTGAAGTCACCTTTGATCACGTGATTCATCAGGCCACCGTACTGAAGGACGGCGAATCTTCAGTTCATTCCATTGTTCAAGGGACGCATGACCCTTTATCGTGCCTCTATTATTTGCGCACGATGCCGAACCTCGTGCCGGGATCGTCCGTGTATCTGAATATTCATCATGACCGAAAAAATTACGAGGTCGAAGTCAAAGTGGAAGCCGTTGAACAAATCAGCGGCCCATGGGGAAACGTCGAGGCGATTCGGATGTTGGCGGTCATGCCGTTTCGCGGAATTTTTTTGAATGAGGGCAACATCAGATTTTGGTTGACCAATACAGCAGAACGGATTCCCGTGATGATGGAAGCCCGCGTCATTGTCGGGTCGGTCAGGGCGTTGATTGAAGGATGGACGCCGCAACCGGAATCCTTTTCGACTTTTTTACAGAAATCCTCTCTTGAGCTTGACTCAACCCTCGCCGCTTAGGTCGTCCAATGGTCTCTTTGACTCGCCACATTCGTGAACAGCAGCGGTTGTCTCCTGAAGTTGTGGGTGATTTGTCCGACATGATGACGCAGATAGCCTTGGGCGGGAAAAGGATTGCCCGGGACCTGTGTCGAACGGGACTCACCGACATGATCGGAACAACGGGTGAGACCAACGTCCAGGGCGAGCAAGTCCAGAAGTTGGATGAACGGGCCAATCAGATTTTTGTGGAGGTTTTTGAGCAGAGCGAGATCGTGCGAATCGTGGTTTCCGAGGAAATGGCAGAACCGGTTGTCGTTCCACGGGCGGCCCGGTCCGGATCCTATGCCGTGTTTTTTGACCCGTTGGATGGGTCCTCGAACATTGACGTCAATGCGCCGCTTGGCTCGATTTTTTCCATCCATCGATTAGACGCGGCGGGTCATTTTCTCAAGGAAGGAGGGGACCAACTGGCCGGTGGGTATCTGTTGTATGGGCCCGGAACGCTTCTGGTGTACACGTGTGGCGACGGCGTCCATCAATTTACGCTTGATCCGCGGGACAATGAGTTTTTCTTATCGATTGCAAACGTCCACGTGCCCGCGTGCGGAGCCATTTATAGCGTGAATGAAGGCAATCGGTCGAAATGGTCGGCCGACGTGAGACACGTCATTGATTCCTTTCAAGAGGTCGATCCAAAGACCGGGCGTCTTTATACCGCCCGGTACACGGGGTGTCTCGTGGCTGACGTGCATCGAATCCTGTTGAAAGGGGGACTCTATCTGTATCCCGGCGAAGTGAAAAAACCTGAAGGCAAACTTCGGTTGATGTACGAAGCGGCTCCTTTAAGTTTTGTGGTTGAGCAGGCCGGAGGCATTGGAAGCACGGGAGTGGAACGGATTGCGTCCATTCAACCCAAGTCCCCTCATCAACGTGTACCGCTGATTATCGGCAGTCGTGACGACGTCGAACGTGTTGAGCAATTTTTGAGTGGACGGTGCCGGCAGTTGGATTGTTGATGTTTCTGCCTGGACAAACGTGGTGGAGCACGTTCAGGCCTCTACGACGCCACAGGACCCTGCATGGCTCGGCAATCTATTTTTCTTGTTATCAGTATTCTTCTCGGACTTGCCGTGGGGTATCTCTCGGGAGAGGGACAAGTGGTCCATCTGGCGGGTGGGGCCGTCTTTGGTGCCCTGGTCAGTGGCGCCATGGTTGCCTTGGAGACGTCGTTACAACAGTTGCCTGCCCGTATGACCCTCGGAGGAGGCATTGGCCTCGGCCTGGGAGTCTTCCTCTCGGGAGTGCTCATTTTTTCGTCAAGCCAGATATTCTCTCCTTCCTCCGTCATACCGCAATTTGCAACGTTAGCCACGCTCCTGATTTTTCCATATCTCGGCCTGATTGTCGGTCTTCGGTATGGGAGAGAAGACGGGCTGGACGTAAAGATCATGGGAGTGAACGATGCGGGCCGGGCTCCCATTCCCAAATTGCTGGACACCAGCGTCATCATTGATGGGCGCATTGCCGACCTGTGTGAAACGGGGTTTATTGAGGGAGGGTTCATCATTCCACAATTTATTTTGCAGGAACTTCAACATATTTCTGATTCTGCTGATGGATTAAAGCGGGCCCGGGGCCGCCGTGGGCTCGACATTCTTAATCATATCCAGAAGAACGTCGAGATCGACGTGCGGATCGTTGAAGACGACTTTCCCAACATCAAGGAAGTGGACGCCAAGTTAGTGGAATTAGGCAAGAAACTGGGCGCGAAAATTTTAACGAATGATTTGAATCTGAATAAAGTCGCCGAGCTGCAGGGAGTCCGGGTTTTGAATATTAATGAATTGACCAATGCGCTGAAACCGGTTGTGCTTCCCGGCGAAACGATTCGCGTGTTTGTGTTGAAAGAAGGGAAGGAAGCCGGTCAGGGGGTTGCGTATCTGGATGATGGAACGATGGTGGTCATTGACAATGCTAAACGATGTATCGGCAAAAACGTGGACGTTGTGGTCACCAGCGTGCTACAGACCAGCGCCGGCAGAATGATCTTTTCCCGTCTGAAAGAAGAAATTGATTGGGACGTGTTGAGTCTTGCTCGTGGATGAATGGGTTGCCGCGGTCGTACTCGCCGGAGGGCGTGGTGTTCGAATGGGGAGCCGGACCCCCAAGCAATTTCTTCAATTAGCCGGCGTTCCGCTTCTCGTTCATTCCCTCCGCGTGTTTGAAGCCAGTCAGACGATAGGCGAAATCATTCTTGTCGTGCCCGAGACGGAAATGACTGCTTGTCAAAACGAACTGGTGCCGGCGTTCGGATTATCCAAAGTCAGCCGGGTGGTGAGCGGCGGGGCACGACGGCAAGATTCCGTGTGGAATGGACTGCAAGCGGTTGACGGCCGCACCGCCGTCGTCGTCATTCATGACGCCGTGAGGCCGTTCGTGACGGAAGCCATGGTGCAAGCCGTAGTTGATCGTGCACGAAGCCATGGTGCGGCTCTCGTGGGGATTCCCCTCCGTGATACGATCAAACGGGTCGGGCCTGACGGGATGATTGAAACAACCCTTGACCGTCAACGACTCTGGTCGGCGCAGACGCCTCAGGCCTTCAACGTCGAGTTGTTACGGGAAGCCCATCAATCCGGTCAACGGGCCGAGGCGGACGTGACCGACGACGCGTGTCTGGTCGAACGATTAGGACATCCGGTCTCCATCGTACCCGGAACCGCGGACAACATGAAAATGACCCGCCCGGAAGACTTGTTGATAGGCGAAGCCATCGTAGCCGCCAAAAGGAATGGTCCTTCTTCATAAACCAGCATCCCTTTTCACTGATTCCTTTTTTCCTGTATCCTTACTGAATTGATCGTTTCGGGGACGGTATGCGCGTCGGGATCGGCTACGACATTCATCAACTGAAGGAAGGAAGGCCGCTGATTCTGGGCGGCGTTCACGTTCCGCATACCCATGGACTAGACGGCCATTCAGACGCGGATGTGCTGACTCATGCCGTGTGTGACGCGGTGTTGGGGGCCATGGGAGAAGGCGATTTAGGCCGGCACTACCCCAGCAGCAATCCCGCCTTTCACAATATGGATAGCCTTGAGATGTTACGGGGCATTCAGGCCAAACTTGTACAGCGAGGGCTTTGTCTGGTGAGTCTTGATACGGTGGTCGTCGCACAAGCGCCACGGTTGGGGCAGTACGTGGCTCAGATGGGCAAGCACTTGGCTGAGGTCTTACAGGTTGATTCGTCGCTGGTGAACGTGAAGGTCAAAAGCCATGATTATCTCGGGACGCTTGGAAGAGGGGAGGGGATTGCCGCCCAGGCCGTGTGTCTGCTTGATCGAATGGGGCAGGACTGATGGGGCGTCGTCGCCGGGTTGAATGATGTTCGACGTGATTAAGCAAGATATTCAGGCCGTGTTTGACCGAGACCCTGCCGCCAGGACCACGGTTGAGGTATTTTTGACTTATGCCGGGTTCCAGGCCTTGTTGGCGCATCGGGTGGCGCATCGGTTGTGGAAGGTGCGGTTGCGATTATTGGCTCGACTCGTTGCGCAGGCGGCCCGTTGGGTCACGGGGGTGGAGATTCATCCCGGCGCCATGATCGGGCATGGGTTTTTTATTGACCACGGGATGGGCGTGGTGATTGGCGAGACGACGGAGATCGGTGATTACGTCACGCTGTTTCAGGGCGTGACCTTGGGCGGGACGGGGAAAGAAAAAGAGAAACGCCATCCCACGTTGGGGAATCACGTCGTCGTCGGGTCCGGGGCGAAAGTCCTGGGGAACATCAGGATTGGAGATTTTGTGAAAATCGGGGCAAATTCCGTGGTGTTACGGTCGGTGCCGTCCAATTCAACGGTGATCGGCATTCCGGGTCGCGTGATCAAGTCGGTCGGCGTTCGCGTCCCTGAAGAGTTTATGGATCACGCGAACGTTCCCGACCCGATTGCAGAACGCTTTCAAGCCATGGAACGGGAAATGATCGAACTCCGGAAAAAACTGGAAAACGATGCTCCACGGAATTCGTGAACACGTACCTGCCTGCGCGGGGCACGCAGACAGGGTTGAACAGTCACAGGAGGGAAACACTTGTGAGTGGAAGTCTCCGAATCACCAAGCGTGTTGAAGAAATCCTCGGGTATTACCAAAGTGAAGTGCCGGGCGTTCGGGCTCATTTGGCCAGATTATTAATGAGCGGCCGATTAGCGGGAACCGGCAGACTGGTGATCTTGCCGGTGGATCAAGGGTTTGAGCATGGTCCGGCCAGAAGCTTTGCGCCGAATCCGTCGGGTTATAATCCTCTGTATCACGTTGAACTCGGCATTGAGGCCGGATGTAACGCGTATGCCGCGCCGTTGGGTTTTATAGAAGCCGGTGCGGCTGAATGTGCCGGGCAAATTCCTTTGATCTTGAAGTTGAACAACAGCGATTCGCTGTTGAGTGGTGATGATTATAATCAGGCCGTGACCGGCAGCGTGCAAGACGCACTTCGATTAGGGTGTTGTGCGGTGGGGTACACCATTTATCCCGGGTCGGCGTACAGCCAGGAGATGTATGAGCATTTGCGAGAGATCGCATTGGAAGCCAAGTCCGTCGGACTCGCGGTCGTGGTCTGGTCCTATCCGCGTGGGGGCCGATTAACCAAGGCCGGCGAGACGGCCATCGACGTGGTGTGTTACGCGGCTCAGATTGCGGCTCAACTGGGCGCGCACGTTGTCAAGGTCAAAGTGCCCACGGATCACATTGAACAGGCGGAGGCCAAAAAGGTTTATGAAGCTGAGAATATTCCGATCAAGACTCCAGCCGACAGAATCCGGCACGTCGTCCAGAGCACCTTCGATGGGCGGCGGATCGTGATTTTTTCCGGTGGGGCAAAAGGTGCGGACGAGAAAATTTTTGACGAAATCCGGGCGATTCGTGATGGAGGAGGATTCGGTTCGATCATCGGCCGGAATTCGTTCCAACGCTCCAAGCCGGATGCGCTGACGTTTTTAGAGACCTGCATCAAACTATACGCCGGTGAAATGGCGTAGCCCGGATTGCTCACTCGCCGTCAGGTGAAACGGCTCGTTGAACACAATCGAACGAAAACGCGAGCTTTACGGGTAGAGTCCTCGGGCCGTGTGCGCTTGCGCGACCTGATCGATCCCGCTCATGAGCGCGGCGATTCGCATCGTGGTTTTTTTCTCCTCCGCAAAGCCGAGCGTCCGATGAAAGGCGGCGGTGATGATTTCGTGCAACCGTTCACGAATATCGTCCTCCTTCCAGAAGAAACGTTGCACGTCCTGGACCCACTCGAAATATGAGACGATCACGCCGCCTGCGTTGGCCAGGATGTCGGGAATAATGAAGACGCCCCGATCCTGCAGAATCGCGTCGGCGTCCAGCGTGGTTGGACCGTTGGCGGCTTCCGACAGAATGCGGCAGCGGAGGCGTTCGGCGTTGTGGACGGTAATTTGTTCTGAAATCGCGGCGGGAATAAGAACCGTACACTCCAGCGTCAACAGTTCGTCATTGGTCAAGAAATCGCCGACATTCATGTCCTGGAAGGAGACGCCGTGCCGGTGTCGTTGAACAATATCGGCAATGGGCAGCCCCTTCGGATTTACGATCCCGCCCGTCACGTCACTGACGCCGATGACGCGAGCCCCGGCTTCACTGAAGATTTTTGCCGTGTGCGATCCAACGTTTCCGAACCCTTGGATCACCACGGTTGTATCCTCAAGAGCGAGGCCTTTCTTCCGAAGCGCTTCAAGCGTGACGTAGACCACTCCCTGTCCCGTGGCTTCTTCACGTCCCAAACTGCCTCCGATGGCAAGGGGTTTGCCGGTGACGGCGCCCGGGACGGAGAATCCGACCTGCTGGCTGTAGGTGTCCATGAGCCAAGCCATGACTTGTGGAGTTGTGCCTATATCCGTCGCGGGAATATCTTTGTCCGGCCCAATCAGAGGAAAGATTTCCGCGGCGTACCGTCGGGTAAGCCGTTCAAGTTCGGTGTTGGACAACGTATTGGGATTGACCGTGATGCCGCCCTTTGCCCCGCCATAGGGAAGTCCCGCGAGCGCGGTCTTCCAGGTCATCCACATGGCCAGCGCGGCCACTTCTCCGAGATTGACGGCCTGATGGTAACGAAGGCCACCCTTCGATGGTCCGCGCGCAGAATCATGCTGCACGCGGTACCCTTGAAAGACTCGAACCTGACCATCGTCCATGCGAATAGGCAATCCCACAACCAATGAACGTTGTGGGGATTTGAGGCGTTCCCGCAAATTGGGAGCCAAGTTCATGGCCTCCGCCGCCTGGTCAAATTGAGCGACGGCGAGCCGATACGTGGGGTGATCGAATTCAGGGATCATGGAAATACCGTCTGTCCGGGTGTTTGAAATTCAGCGTGCTGAGTCGGGTGCCATGCCTTCTTTTTCAATCCTACTCTTTTCGATTCACCATGTCACTTGACAACCCGGACGGACGGGGAGCGTGCCTCACTGTCCATCGCTGAGTAGGGATCAGGCGTGAGGGTTAGAGTGACTTTCTTGAACGTGGACGGTACACTTTCTGTCATTCTGAGCAAAGCGAAGAATCTCGACAACCTGGAAAGTGAATAATGAGCGAGACGGCCAAAGAAAAGCGTTTTCTCGACGCGCTGGAATCGCTGTTTACCGGCGCCGAGGTGGAAGGCGAGTCCGGCTTCGTCAATCTGATGCGGATAAAGCGCAAGTACTTCCAATCCATACGCGGGACACTGATGGAGGCGATTGATGGGCGTGCTGAAAAACAGACCTCCTTTCGCGAGGAATTGTTTGACAAACGCTACACGTTCTTCAGCCGCTACTTCTGTGAAAGCGGTTCGATTTACTTCCGCCACCTGCCTGCCTTTGCCAAGACCTACGAGCGCGTCTATGCCGATAGTGAGGACATGGCACTGTCGTGGAAAACCCGGATGCTCTATTACGTGAAATCCGACGTGCTGGTGCGCTCCATGCCGGTGGAACTGCGCGACAGGGACAATCCTGAATACGCCAAGCGGGTGTACTTTGACGCCTCTGAGGTTGAGCACAAACGCAACAACGAAAAGCGCGAGTTTATGTTTGAGTTTTCCAAAGTGGACAACACCAAGGGCTGGTGCGTCCTGAATCTGAACGTGTGTCACTCCGCCAACGGGAGAAAAACGAAACCTGATGAAATCATCAAACAGGCGCGGAAGGGTGGGGTCATCCTGAGCGAAGACGAACTGGAAAAGGCATTCCGCATCTTCCGCCTCCAGACGGAAGCCGACTTTTTCATCAACAAGGACGCCCGCGGCTTTCTGCGCGAACAGTTTGATCTCTGGCTCTATCAGTACATGTTCCAGGAGGAAACCATCTTTGAACAACAGCGGCTCACCCAGTTGCAGGCGCTTCAACACACCGCCTACGACATCATCGATTTCATTGCCCAGTTTGAGGATGAATTACTGAGGGCGTGGGAGAAACCCAAGTTTGTGCGCGGGGTTCATTACGTGGTGACGTTGGACAAACTTCCCGCCGAACTGCTGAAGAGAATCACCAGGCACGAGGGCATCAAGGCACAGATGAAAGAATGGCAGCAGCTAGGTATGGTAGAAAAGGGATTCTCTTTATCCCCCTCTCCCTCTGGGAGAGGGGCAGGGGTGAGGGAAAAATGGCAACACCTTCCCCTGGACACCAAGTATTTCAAAGATTTGGAATTGGAAATTTTCGATGCCCTCGGCGACTTGGACGAGGCACTGGACGGCGAACTGGTCCACAGCGAAAACTGGCAGGCGTTGAACACGTTGCACAAACGCTACAAGGGGAAGGTCAAGTGCGTCCATATTGATCCGCCGTATAACACGGATGCGTCGGCAATTCCCTACAAAAATAATTATAAAAACTCAGCGTGGCTTTCCCTGATGGAAAATCGGTTGCAGCTCTCTCGCAACATCTTGACGGAAAATGGAATCTTGTGTGTAGCTATAGATGACATAGAATACCCCAACCTTCAGATTCTTCTATCAAAAATTCATGGCAACGATTCTGCTTTAGGAACCGTAGCCGTCCGTAGTAATCCAGCAGGACGTTCCACTCCGACAGGTTTTTCCTCATCACACGAATATGCCCTGTTTTTTAGTAAAAATATCGGGGTGGAAATAGGTCGTCTTCAACGCACCAAGATGCAATATGAACGTTACAAAGAAAAAGATGAAGCCGGCAGCTTCGAATGGGTCAATTTTCGCAAACATGGGGGACTCAACGCTTACAGAACGGCTCGCCCTAGACTCTTTTATCCCTTGTATGTTAGCTCGAAAATTCGAATCCCTAACATGACGTGGATTGAAGAAAATAAAGAGTGGCAGATAGAAGATGCCTTACAGCAAAATGAGATTGAAGTTTGGCCCATCAATGATAAAGGGGAAGAAAAAACTTGGAAATGGGGAGGGGAAACAGCAGCAAACAATCTATCAGAGTTGTGCGCCAAACCGAATAAAAGCGGTCACATGAATGTCTATATGAAATCCAGAATGAATGAGGAAGGAACTTTACCGACAACGTGGTGGGACAAGAAGGAATATTCAGCTTCTGAGCACGGCACGCGAATGATCGCCAATTTGTTTGGGGATGCCCGCGGTTTCTCCTTTCCTAAATCCCCTCACTTGGTTGCAAACTGTCTCATTACAGGCAGGTTGGAAGATGGGGATGTTGCTGGCGACTACTTTGCCGGTTCCGGCACCACTGCCCATGCGGTTATCAATCTCAACCGTGAAGATGGCGGAAACCGAAAATACGTGCTTGTTGAAATGGGAGACTACTTTCACACTGTCCTGCTCCCCCGCATCAAGAACGTGGTGTATTCCAAAGACTGGAAAGACGGCAAACCAGTCTCCCACGAAGGCAGCAGCCACTTCCTCAAATACTACGCCCTGGAGCAATACGAAGAAACCTTGAGACACGCCCGCTATGAAGACGGCGAACAACTGGAAATCGATAGCCTGAAATCCCACTTTGAACAATACGTGTTCTTCGGCGACGACAAACTCGCCCACGCCGTCAAGCCGTTAAAGAACGGAAAACTGAACATCAACCTCCAAGACCTCTACCCCGACGTGGATATTGCCGAATCCCTCTCCAACATCCTCGGCAAACCCATCCGCCGCCGCACCGCAAACGAAGTCACCTTCACCGACGGCACCGTAGAAAAAACTAACCCCGCCAACATGACCGAACCTGAAAAACAGCACTTCATCTCACTCATCAAACCCTACCTCTGGTGGGGGGAATAACAGAATATGTCGAATAACGAGCGATGGGATTTTGCCAAAGGGCCTGAACCGCTCATACACAGGATACATAATTATCCGGCAAGGTTTCCGGCATTTATTGTGACTGAAGCCCTGAGTTATGCCGAAGAAAAAGGCGTGAAGGTCAAGACAATGGCGGATGTTTTCTGTGGTTGTGGAACAACCGCCGTCGAAGCAAAAAGAAACAACAAGGATTTTTGGGGATGGGACGTAAACCCGGTTGCCACGTTAATCACTCGTACAAAATGCGGTTCTTACAACGATGAAAAACTTGAGAAGCACTTTGAGAAGATAAAGGATGACTTCTCAAGGATACGCATCAGCAAGAAGGAGATTGAAGGAGTTCATGCCCGGATACGGTATTGGTTTCATGATGAAAAAATTAGAGACCTGCTGAAATTACGAAGCGCGATCTGCGAGGGGATTAGCGCGCCAAGCCCCTATAGGAAGTTCTTTCTGTGTGCGTTTTCAAATATCCTGAAGCCGACTTCCCGATGGTTGACAAAATCCATTAAACCGCAAATAGACCCGAATAAACGCCCATTTGATGTTATCGATTCGTTCGAGCATCAATTTAATCAAATGCGGAAAGCCACTAAAAATAATCCCGTGGCACATAACTACAATCCTGTCATACGGGTATGCAATGGAAATTTCCTGGCCACACGACCAACGGATCCTTTTGTTGATTTGATTATCACAAGTCCCCCGTATGTCAGTTCTTATGATTATGCTGATTTGCACCAACTCTCTCTCCTTTGGCTCGGTTTCCTACAGGATTATCGTGAATTGCGAAAGGATATGATAGGGAATCGTTATGGAGTCAATACCGTGGAAAATTCAGTCATGAGTAAACTTCCCAAGGCAGCAAAAGGAATCCGGGATAGTCTGATGGAAAAAGATCAACACAAAGCGAATGCTGTTGCTAAATACTTTCTTGATATAGAAAAGAGCATGATGAAATGTGCGAGTCTGTTACACAGGAATGGCATGGCGGTTTTTGTTATAGGAAATACTGAATACAAAGGAGTAGAAATTGATAACGCCGGACATTTGGAATCATGTATGAGATCAACCGGATTCAAACATATCGAGAAGATCAGCCGTAAGATGTCGTTAAAAACGCTAACTCCATACAGAGATTCCATAGGACGTTTCACCAAGCAGACGGGACAAAAAGAGGTTTACGCTAAGGAGTTTATAGTCGTGGGGCAAAAAAGGTGAAAGAAAAACTACAGATTCGCCCCTATGCGAGGCTGTTGACCATGTTGGGGGATCAACTCATCAAGAATGAGCGGATTGCCTTAGTGGAGTTGATCAAAAATTCCTACGACGCAGATGCTGATTGGGTTCGAGTACGCTTTGAAAACTTCAATGAAGACATGTCGGCAAATGAAGAATCCAGCATTGTGATAGAAGACAACGGCAGTGGTATGACTCCTGAAGATATACGTAGGTCATGGATGAATCCGGCCACTCCACAAAAATACTCCGGAAAGAAAGAGGGAAAAAGACGAACGCCTGGAAAGAACAGAATTATACAAGGTGAAAAAGGCATCGGACGTTTTGCCATCCTAAAATTGGGTCGGAATATAACAATAACGACTCGGACCAAAGACTCAAAATTTGAGTCAGTGTTAGAGTACGACTTCACAAAATTTGATGATGATTTTGTTTCGGAGAATGGAGAGAAAAAAGAGATTTTTTTAGATGAAATCAAAATTGATTGTTCAGAATTTTCTCCATCCAAGATAATAAGACAATCTCAAGGGACTGTTATAGAGGTAAAATCCCTGAAAGAAGAATGGGGCAAGCGCATTATAGAAAAATTATGCCAGGATATTTCCAGCTTGACCGATCCTGTTTCAAGGATCACCGGAAAGAAGGCAGAGGACAGTTTCGATATATCAATCATCTGTAATGGCAAGTCTGAGTCCATAGAAGATAAAAATACAGAAAATTTGAGAGGGCTAATAGAAAATAAACCTGTATTAAAAATACAAGGGGAATTTAATTCTGAAAAGAATGCTTTTGTCTTTACGGAAGGTGAAGATAAAGATAATAAAACAGAAATAAAATTGAATGATCCCAAAATAACGGGCTTATGGATATGGAGAAAGCTTTTCGGATATGAACGGAATGAAAACAAGGAATTCAGATGCGGGGATTTCAAGTTTCATTTTTATATTTTTGATTTTTCGCTAGGGATATCCGGAAAGCATGAGCTTAGCCAGCAACAAAAAAACTTGCTCAAGGAACACAGAATCTATCTTTACAGGGATGGAGTTCGAGTTTATCCCTACGGTGATCCCGATGATGATTGGTTAAACATAGATGTAACTCGGGGCACGGGCAGGGCAGGAGACTTTTTTAGCAACGACCAATTGATTGGCTGGATTGATATTTCTCAGCAACATAACCCTGAGTTGAGAGACAAAACCAATCGCGAAGGCCTGATAGAAAAAGGCAGCGCGGTACGTGATTTCATGTTTCTTATCCCGACTTTCTTATCCTATATCAAGCAATCTTCATATTCGCGTTATCAGCAAAAGCAAAAAGACCGGAACATAGCAGGAATCGTACGCCAGAAAATTGTAGCCGGTCATCTGGCTGACCTGAAAACAAGTCTTGAAAAAAAGGGAGACAAACAGGGAGTCCGTGAAGTTACAAAGATAGAGAAAAAATACCAACGAGAAAAAGATTTCCTTATTCAGCGGGCTGAAACAACTGAAGACTTGGCGGGTGTTGGTTTGTCAGTCGAGATGGCTTCCCACGACATCATGCTGATGATGGGCAGGGCAAAAGATATAGCCAAACAAATTGCCAAGATGTCAAGGGATTCAGATAATAACGAAATTCAAGAACAAGCCGATATGTTGCTGGGGTGTATATCTCAAATCACAGAAGGAATGCAGGATGTTCAGAGTCTTTTCAAATCATCCAAGAGGCGAAAAAAAGCGTTAAAAGTTGTGCCGATTTTAGACAAAATTAACCAGTTGTACGAAGACTTGTTGAAAAAGAGAAACATTGATTGTGAAAAGCTTGTAGTCCGCGGCTCTCCACTGGTGGCGGATACCACTGACGGTGTTGTGATGCAAGTATTGATAAACCTTTTTGACAATGCTTCATATTGGCTGGATACCGTAGGAAGGAAGGACAAAAAAATAATTATCACTGTAGATGGTGACCAGGGAGAGTTGATTTTTTCAGATAATGGGCCGGGCATAGACAAAGAAGATGAACCGTATATTTTTGAAGCTTTCTATTCCGGCAAGGGACAGGAAGGTAGAGGTCTCGGCCTTTACATCGCCCGTCAGTTGCTGGAAAGGCACGACCACAGAATATCTCTAGCACCTCGTCAGCAAAGAAAACTGCCAGGCGCCAATTTTTTAGTTAGTTTTGTAAGGGAAAGCTGATATGAACATTAAGTACCTGATGTCGGGAATCGCTGTTGTTATTGACGATGCTTATGAAAAAGACGGTTCGGCAGATAGTGGCGACAAGATTTTTGAGTTAGTAAAAAGTATAGAAAACGAATGGAAAATACCTTTCTACAGAACTCATAAAATTCCATCTGGTGAGATGGTCAACAATCTTCTTCAATCTGCAAGTTTCATACTATTGGATTGGAAATTGTGGCCAAGTGGTGCAACGGATTTGGAACGTGATGGGATTGCAAAGAACATCAACTTTCTTAAACAAGCAAAAGATTATTTTGTTCCTGTCTTTATTTTTACCAATGAAAGTCAAGATGATATTACCAACAAAATTAGCGAGCTTTATGACAAAGATAATCCAGAAAAAAACTTCATCTTTATAAAGAATAAAGCTGAATTAGCATCAGGAATTTCCGAGCCGATAAGGGATTGGCTACAGGGAAATGCGTCGGTCTATACGTTGAAGACTTGGGAACAGACGTTCTACAAAGCAAAGAGAAGTCTTTTCAGTTCAATGTATGGCAAGAGCCCCGATTGGCCGAAGGTCTTCTGGAAGGCTTACACTGATGATGGGGTAGCCCCAAGTTCATCTATGACACACCTCATAAATGATAGTGTGCTAGGTCGAATGGAAACTGGGCTTTTTAAGGAAGAGTATCTCAGTTCAAACATTTCCAATATCTCCAGCGAGGAGATTAAATCAATTATAACGGAAGCGAGTTTCGTCCAAAAAGAAAATCTATCGGGAAATGAATTAAGAGCCGGGGACCTGTTCAAACAGCCACAAGGCAAATATTTGCTTAACATTCGCCCTGATTGCGATTGTGTTCCTAGATCAAATGACCAAGAAGATATTGAATTGTATTGTATTAAGGGAGAACGCATAGGTGCATCTGAGATAGAGAGGTTATATGACAAAGGGCATTTTAATGAGCGAGTATCCGAAAGTATTGTCTTTGCCGGGCATGATAATAAAACTATCAAGTTCAATTTTAGAGAACTGCGTTTGGCAAAATATTCAGAAATAAAAGATCAACGTGTTGGACGGCTCACTCACCCTCATATAACAAGGATTCAGCAACGCTATTCCTCGTATCTTCAACGCCAAGGACTTCCTCGAATACCAGAGGAAGCAATCACATAAGAGTCCCCAATGCCGAAATCATGATACCGAAACTGCTGAAATCCAAGTTGACTTCGTGAGCATACTGCCTATCCTTGAATCCATTGTTCAATCTCTGAATTACGACGATCTCCTTGAAATTTGGCGCGTCCCTGAGATTGACTGTTTTTCACGGCACAAGACGCTCTATGACTACCAGAGACATGCACTGGAAAACGCGGCGCGGTCTTATCTTTATTACGGGTAGGGAAATGGCTGGCAACCCACCAAACTGAGCCACGGGAAATACAAGACACTTTCGATTCCTTACCGGAGAATCAAAGGCGGGCTGCTGAAAAAAGAGATAAGGGGATATGATAATTAAACGGGAGAAGCAGAACCATGCTGAGCGATGAGGAACTTATCCGCCTCATCGAAGGCGGCGAAAGCGACCGGGTGGAATTCACTGTTGCCACGAACGATCTGGACAAGTTTCGGAAGGCGATTTGTGCGTTTGCAAATGACCTGCCCGGCAGTGAACGACCGGGGATTCTCTTTATCGGGATAGATGACAAGGGCAAGTGCGCCAATCTGCCCATTGACGACGCCTTGTTGTCGCAACTCGGCGGCCTTCGTAGTGACGGGAAGATACTTCCGTTCCCCAGCATGGAAGTTGACAAGAAGAATTTGCGAGGTTGTGAAGTTGCGGTGGTTCAGGTTGAACCCTCGGATAATCCGCCGGTGAAAATGGATGGCCGTTGCTGGATTCGCACTGGTCCCCGGCGTGCGCAAGCCAGCCCCGAGGAAGAACGTCGTCTCACGGAAAAGCGGCGCTGGGGAAACGTCCCCTACGATATGCAGGGGGTTGCCGGGGCCACCGTGGAAAACGACTTGGACATGCAGAGATTCCAGAACGAGTATCTTCCTGCAGCGGTTTCCCCTGAAGTGTTGGCGGAAAACAGGCGCGATGAACGAGAACAGATGAAAGCGTTGCGTCTTGTCACGCGGGACGGCACGCCAACCGTTACGGCAATTCTTATGCTTAGCAAGAATCCGCACGACTGGTTCCCAGGCGCGTACGTTCAGTTCGTGCGTTACGATGGCGATGAAGTGCCGGCCCCTATCTTGGATCAAGCCAAATTGATTGGCCCCCTTTCTGACCAGTTGCGAGAAGCGGATCGCCTGTTGAAGCTGCAGATCTCCACCGCGCTTGATACAAAAGGGGAAAGGCACGTTGAAAAACCGGACTACCCGTTTATCGCGTTGCGGGAACTTGTCCGCAACGCAGTGGTTCACAGAAACTACGAAAATTCTCATACGCCCGTGCGGGTGACGTGGTTTAACGGCCATATACAAATCAGCAGCCCCGGCTCCGTCTATGGAGCGGTAACGAAGCAAAACTTCGGGACGCCTGATGCAACGAGCTACCGCAATCCTTCCATTGCCGAGGTCATGAGAAATCAGGGCTTCATGGAACGCTTTGGCATGGGCATACTATTGGCACGTCAGGCACTGGCGGAAAACGGCAATCCACCGCCTGAATTCGACGTTCAGGATACGTTTGTCTTTGCGACCATCAGGAAGTCACGATGAAAACCATCGCGTTCTTCAACAACAAGGGCGGCGTCGGCAAGACTTCGCTCGTCTATCATCTGGCTTGGATGTTTGGGGAACTTGAACGCCGCGTTGTCGCGGTGGATTTGGACCCTCAGGCGAATTTGAGCGGGATGTTTCTTGATGAGAGCAGGCTCTCGGAGCTGTGGACGAGACAGGACAAAAAAACAATTGACGGTGATATCGCCCCTCTGTTTGAGGGGACCGGAGACATTGCCGACTGTCCCCATCTTGAACGAGTGACCGACAGAATCGGCTTGCTGGCAAGCGATCTTGCGCTTTCCAGACGGGAAGACGAACTGTCTGCACAATGGCCGAAATGTCTTGACGGGGATACGCGCGCGTTCCGCGTGACGACGGCCTTTGCGCGTCTGATTGCGCGGGCCGGAAGAATATTTGAAGCAGAACTGGCGCTGGTGGACGTCGGCCCGAACCTTGGCGCCATGAACAGAGCGGCTCTGATTGCCAGCGATTACGTGGTGGTGCCTCTTGCCCCGGATCTGTTTTCCCTGCAAGGGCTGCGCAACGTGGGGCCAACCTTGAAGACGTGGCGACACGCTTGGAAAGAGCGCGTCAGGAACAAGCCACGGGACTTACAGATTCATCTGCCTGCAGGCGACATGGAACCGCTTGGGTACATCATCATGCGCCACGCCATCAGGCTGGACAGACCCGTCAGAGCGTTCGCGCGCTGGATTGAACAGATACCCGGAGAGTACACGAAATCCGTTATGGGAGAGGAACACGTGCCCTCCACTCAGCATGATGACGACGGGAATCGGTTGGCGCATTTGAAGGACTACCGCTCGCTGATGCCGATGGCACAGGAGGCGAACAAACCCATGTTCATGCTGAAGCCTGCCGACGGCGTCATCGGCGCGCATCAACGTGCGGTTCAGAGTTGTTACGGAGATTTTAGAAACCTGGCACGTGACATCATCAAGCGACTTGACAAGAACAAATAGATGCCTGCTCCCGCCCCGCTACTCGAATCCATTGTCCAATCCCTGAACTACGGCGACCTCCCCGAAATTTGGCGCGTTCCTGAGATTGCCCGTTTTTCTCGGCACAAGACGCTCTATGACTACCAGAGACACGCACTGGAGAACGCGGCGCGGGCCCTGTACCTGTATTACGGGAAGACAAACGGCTGGCAACCCACCGAACCGCAGGAGGCCGGTAAGCAGCGCAAGCAAGGCTTTGCTGAATTGTACGGAAACGAGATCGCTGAATTTTCCGTCAATCGGTATGAGAGCCACGCGGACAGGAGGAACCAGAAACATAATCCCGTCTTCAAAATCCTTGCCGAGTACATCTCGCCGCGAGGCGACACGATTCCGTATGGCCGACTCATCAACCGCATGTGTTTCTGGATGGCGACCGGCAGCGGCAAGACTCTGGTCATGGTGAAGATCATTGAGTCCCTGCATCGGCTGAAACAGCATCGACTCATTCCGCCGCACAACGTTCTTGTTCTGGCGCCGAGCGATTACCTCATCGGTCAGATACGCCGCACGATAGAAGAATTCAACCAGTCAGGATTGCACGTCGAGTTTGTGCCTTTGCGAGAAAGCGGACGGATGTATCAAGGCAGGTTGGACGACGCGGTCACGGTGTATTACCACCGTAGCGACAATATCTCGGACGTCCAGAAAGATGCACTGACCGATTACCGCAGGTACGAACATGACGGCAAATGGTACGTGCTGTTGGATGAGGCACACAAGGGCGGGAAGGAAGATTCGAAGCGGCAGGCGTATTACGCGCTGATGGCGCGCGAGGGATTTTTGTTTAATTTCTCCGCGACGTTCACCGACCCGGAAGATATTGTCACCACCGTCAAGAAATACAATCTGGAAGAATTTATCAAGAACGGACACGGCAAAAACATCTACTTGAATGAAAGCGAATATCAGGCGTTCAAGTCGAGATCGGAAGAAATCAGCGTTGCGGAAAAAACAACAATCGTCCTGAAATCGCTGATGACACTTGCCCATGTCTCGATACGGGTGGCCGAATTGCGTGGCGAGACCGGGCGCAATGATCTTTATCACGTGCCCTTGATGCTGACGCTTGTCAACTCGGTGAATACCGACGCTGAGAACGCCAGTAACGATTTATGGATGTTTTTTCAGATCCTGCGACAAATTGCGGAAGGCGATATCGACGAAGAGCTTTTCCGTGAAGTCAAAAATGAACTCTTGGAAGATTGGCATCATGCCCTGCCTCTTTTCGGAACTGGGGGCGGCGCAATTGTGGGGATGGACTCAACCTCAATGAGGGATATGAACGTCGCAGATTTGCGTGAGGCCGTATTTTTAAGCCGCAACCAGGGCGCGCTGCAATTCATTTGTAATAAAGAATCCAACAAGGAACTGGCCTTTCAATTGGTCAACGCCGATAGACCCTTCGCCATGTTCAAAATAGGGGATACATCCAGATGGCGTCACGAATTTTTAGTCGACTTCGAGGAAACGGTGGCTTTGAAGGAGCACTCCTTTTTTGAAAATCTGGAAACACGTGACATCACGATTCTTATGGGTTCCCGTGCCTTTTTTGAAAGCTGGGATTCCAAACGGCCGAACGTCATCAATTTCGTCAATATTGGCGGGATCGACGCAAAGGAATTCGTCGTGCAAGCAGTGGGTCGAGGCGTGCGCATTGAGCCCGTCCCCGGTCAAAAGCGACGCCTTGCCTACCTGAATCAGGCAGACGCGGGCGCGTTGCACAGTTGCCATGACCGGATAGGCCCGCCGGAAACGCTTTTTTTGTTTGCAACGAACCGCACGGCAATCAAGGCCGTGCTGGAAGGAATAGCCGCCGAAAAAAGCGGTGCATTTGAAAAGTTGACCGGGTTTGAAAAATCCGAAAGGCCGAAAGTCAACGGCAAGGACATGCCGTTGCTCGTTCCCGAATATAAGAAAACGAAGCATCACGTCGCCACGCGGGCAACGTTCGCCGTGAGCGATAAAACGCTGAGCAGACTCCAACACTGGTTTGAGAGAACCTCGGATTCAGTCTTTGTGGTCAGAGATAATTTGGCAGTGCAACAGATGCGTCGTCTGCGTGAAATGGTGGAACAACGGAAACACATCAGCATCAAGCCGGAAAAGGATTAGAAAGGTGAAATCACGAGAACGGAGTTTGAAACATTATCGCACGGCCGATCTGAAGATTCGTTCAACGGACTGACAATCAAGCATATTGCTGAACATTATTACGTGCCCATCGTGACGGCAGAAACCGAAAAAGCCGATTTTATGAAGCATATTGTAAAAATAGAAAGTGAAGTGAAATTTCTCAACGATCTGGAACGTTGGTTGGAAGACCATAACCCGGAATGGGACGCCTGGATGTTCAGCAAAATTGATGAGTCGCTGGATCACGTGTCCATCCCGTATTTCGATCACTCCGTCAACGAGCATCGCCGTTTTCTGCCGGACTTTTTTTCTGGATGTGCAAGAAAAACCAGTACCGGATCGTCTTTGTCGATCCGAAAGGCACGGCACACGCCTCCGTTCATGCCAGGATAGACGGTTATGCCGGACTGTTCGAAAAGAACGACGATTGTCGCGTGTTTTCAACCGGATTCGCGTTGGCCAGGAACGTCACGGTCAAGCTGGTGCTGTTCAATCCCGACGCGGCGTCGCAACCGGCCGAGCGTTATGCGCGTTACTGGCACGACAGCCCGGAGGCGATTTTTGCGTAAGGCAACCAAGAGGAAACCCGTGTCCGTTTTTTGTTGTCGTGCGTGGCTTCTGCTTGTTGTCGCGCTGCCTTTTGGAGTGAGTGACGCAGGGGTTTCTCACGTCACGCTGTTGGATCGAGAGCCTTTTTATGCTCCCGCTACCGTGACGATCGTTCCGGGTCAACCGGTGCAGTGGCAGAATCAGTCGAGGCAGCCTCATACCGTCACTCATGACGGCTGTCGGCGAGGCGGGGCATGTGCCTTTGACTCAGGGCACCTTCATCCTGGTGAGCGGTTTCGCGTGGGAGATTTACCATCAGGGACGTATGCCTATCATTGCGATATCCATCCCTTTATGCGCGGCGTGGTTCGGGTACGGTACTCTGAGCGACACGACGGCATTACGGAATTGTAGTGTGTTCTTCTCGTGAAGGTGCTCCCTCTTCGTAGGTCACGTGAAGAAGATAGAGTCCTTGAGGCGGAGCCGTTGGTCCGGCTGCTCGTCGATCTTTGGCTGCGAGAATAGCGGCCATTTCATCGGGTGTTCTTTTTCCTCGCCCAATTTCCACGAGGGTCCCGACGAATGCCCGCACCATTTGTTTCAAAAACCGATCAGCCTGAATCGTGAAACGAATCAATCGGCCTTCCTGCACAAGGTCAATCCGTTGAACGTCACACACCGGATTCTGCGTGTCAGTCGGTGAGCCTTGAAACGAGGTGCAATCATGTTTCCCCAGCACGTGACGGAAGGCCTCCCGCATGAGACGCACGTCAAGGGGAATGGCAATCTGCCACGCCCGCAGACGCTCCAGTGCCGGTCGCGTCGGTTGGTTGAGAATCCGGTACTCATACGTTTTTGAACGCGCGTCGTACCGTGCGTGGAATTGATCGGCGACCGCTTCTACATCGAGGATACTGATGTCTTTGGGCAGCATGCCGTTTAACGCGCGGGTCCATTCACGTGGTGAGAGCGGGGTATCCGAACGAAAACTGATGATTTGCCCGAGTGCGTGAACGCCGGCGTCCGTTCGGCCGGCGGCCACGGTCGAGATCGGATTTTGCGTAATCTGGTGGAGGGCCTCTTCGAGTGCCCGTTGGATCGTAGGCTGATCGGGTTGCCGTTGCCAGCCGGCGTATGCCGTGCCGTCATATTCGAGGCGGAGCTTGTAGGTGGTCATGAAATCTTCGTGAAGGGATCGTTTTCATGACGCGCTGGGACGCAGTGACTTGAGATAGGCTTGGATCCCTTCATAAATCCCCTGTGCCAATTTTTTCTGAAACGTTTCATTCCGCAACCGTTTTTCTTCGCCTGGATTGGACAAAAACCCCACTTCAGCCAGGATGCTGGGCATGGTTGTGAAGCGCAGGACGTAGAACGGCGCGGTTTTGACCCCATGATCTTTGACGGTGTAATCCTTGTGTAACGCGGTGACCAGTCTCGTCCTTGCGGTCCAGGCAAAGTTGCGAGAGCCTTCGATTTTCTGGTCGTTCAATTTGTCGGCAATAATGAATTGCCACGGGGGGGCGTCATCTTCCAGTTTCATGCCGTTCTCTCGAGCGGCCACGGTTAGAGCACGAGGATCACTGGCCTTTCCAAAATGGTAAATTTCTATGCCCTGAATGGATTTTTTCGGATGAGAGTTGACGTGAATGGAGAGAAACAGATCGGCCTTTTTCTTGTTGGCAAAGTCGACGCGATGTTCGAGATCACGAAACATGTCCTTTGATCGAGTCAACAGCACCTTGACGTGCAGCCGTTTTCTCAGGAGGTCGCGCAGATGTTTGGCAATCTGCAAGGTTATTGTTTTTTCCCTGGTGCCTTTTCGTCCGACTGCTCCGGGGTCTTTTCCGCCGTGTCCAGGGTCGAGCACCACCGTAACGGCCTTTCGGCCGGGACGGTCCGCGAGTTTTGGTTTCGTCACGGGTGGTTCAGGCTTCAGAGCCCGTTGTGGGGCCGGAGAGGGCGTTGTCACCGTGGCGGGGGAGTCTTTTTTATAATAGAGGTCCACGGCTACGCGATTCGGTTTTTGGAACGTCGTAAGGCTGTAGGTCCGGATCGCCTCTTTCTTCAGTGTCAGGACGACGGTGTGTGATCGTCCTTGAGAGACGGCAACGGCACGTGGAAAATTTTTTCTCTTGAGTGCCCGTTGAGCTTTTTGACTCAACTGGACGTTGGAAAGCGAAATCGTGACCTGTCTCTGGCTTTTGGTCTCTTTGATCCCGACGCGTCCGCTCAAGTCCAGGACGACGCGGGTATAGGTTTTGTGAACGTGATGGCGGATATTTTCGACGATAACCGAAGACGGTGCTGATAGTGCCACCGATCCTGATGCGATCTGGCAAAAAACAAGAATGAGGAACGTGCGAAAGACGGTCTGCATGAACATCGACGTTGGCTCCATGAAGTTTCCAATAGGATACCAGAGTCTTTTCGTTCTGTCATTGACACACGGGAACCCTTGGAATAGCCTGTCGCGCACGATGTCGCGGCACGTCATCATTGATGGATATAATCTGCTCGGGGTTCAAACCGATACGAAGTCGGAGCAACCGTCCGAGGGTGCCGAGACGCGGGAAATGCTGATTCGTCGGCTGTCAGGCTACAGTCAGGGCAAAGGCTATGCCGTGACCGTGGTGTTTGATGCCTGGCGAGGGCTTCAGAGCCTTGAACATCGGGAACACCGAACCGGCGTGGAGGTGGTGTATAGCAAAAGGGGAGAACGTGCAGATCAGGTGATTCAGCGTTTGGCCAGACATTATGGCAGGGACTGCGCGGTAGTGTCTTCGGATTTGGAAATCATCCGGACGGCAGAAGCCCACGGTGCCTTTGTGATGAGGTCGAAAGAATTTTATGGAAAACTTGAAGATTTTGAAAAAAGGGGCGCGCGTTTGAGGAGCAACCCACGTGCATCATTGAGTCAACGATATGGAAAGACCGAGGATGACGTCACGTTGCAACGTCATGATAAAAAAGGCAATCCTCGGAAATTGCCGAAATCGATCCGTGTTCGCAAACGCCGGCTTAAGGGATTTTGAATAAACGTTTCGTGTTTTGGACGGTGGCGTGGGCGATGGATTCAAAGGATTGAGAACCGGTTCCGATCGTCTCCGCCAGGGTCCGGGCCACGTGTTGCACGAAGGCGGGTTCATTGCGTGTGCCGCGATGCGGAACCGGAGTCAGGTAGGGAGCATCCGTTTCAACCAGGATACGGTCAAGGGGAACGGTTTTGGCGATCTCTCGGAGCATGGTCGCATTTTTGAACGTGAGCACCCCGGAAAAGGAAAGATAAAAGCCTAAATCCAGGGCATCCTTTGCGAGCCAGGCATCCCCTGAAAAACAGTGAAACACGCCTCCCACGTCGGCGGCCCCTTCTTCACGCAGGATGGTCACGGTGTCTTCCGGGGCCTCACGCGTGTGAATGACAAGGGGAAGGCGCAATTCCCGGGCAAGCTGAATTTGTTCACGAAACCGTTGACGTTGGACTTCACGCGGTGAATGGTCATAATGATAGTCCAACCCGATTTCTCCGTAGGCCACGACTTTGGGGTGTTGGGACAACGACCGAAAGGCTTCATACCAGTCTTCGACGATTTCCTTGGATTCATGCGGATGAACCCCGATAGTGGCAAACACGGGTGGATGCGCTTGTGCCAAGGCTACGGCCGACCGGCTGGTGGCTAAATCGCAGCCGATCGTGACAAAGGCTTCAATGCCCGCAACGTGGGCACGCCGGAAGACCTCGTCTCGGTCGTGATCGTATCGGGGATCGTCTAAATGAACGTGGCTGTCAATCAGCATCACAACGCGTTCCTTTCCGTGGTCAAATCTTCGGAGAAGACGACTATATCATTCATCGTGTAAGAAGATCAGCAGGAGTTGTCAGCGAGTGGATTGGGATACCGCCTTGTTTCACGCCGTCAATGGATGGGTCGGTCAATCAACGGCCTTGGATTGGTTGATGGTGCAGTGTTCACGGCCTCGAAATTTTATCGCGTTGGCCGTGGGGTATCTGGCCTATCGCGTGTGGGTTGATTGGCGTCAGGGCGTGCTGGCTGCGTCCGTCCTGGGTTTGCTCATCGGCGCGGGAGATTTCCTGGGGGCTCAAATCAAACTCTGGGTGGCTCGTCCTCGGCCCTGTCAGGTGTTTCTGGGTGTCAACGCATTGGACCAGTGCGGCGGCACCTTCAGCTTGCCTTCCAATCATGCGTTGAATGCCGCGACGGCTGCGGCTTTCCTGTGGGTGTTGTTCCCCTCCACGCGGTGGGTCGTGGGCGCGTTCATGGTTCTCGTCGGTCTGTCCCGCGTGTATCTTGGGGCGCACTATCCAACGGACGTGATCGCAGGCTGGTCGCTTGGCGGCACGTTGGGGATGACCATCGGCTATCTCGTGCTGAAACTACCGTGGTACGGAAAAGAGCACGCGGCTTGACGGGCTTTCATTCTCGAACCGGAATCAGCACGTCAGACACCCGGATCCTGGAACAGTTCCTTGGCGCCGTTGAACCGTCTGGCCGTACCCTCGTTCAATTCCTTCATGGCTTGAAGTGTGGTCGCATTCGGAACTTGGACCGTGAACGGCAGCCGTTTCTCATCCGCCATTCGCGGCAACGGCAAGCGAATCGCATCGGATACCGACAAGCCCATGGCTTGAAGGGTTTCCGTAGCTCGTGCTTTGGTGTCGCTATCGATCCGAGCACGTACAACAGTATCGGCACTCATCTGGATTTCCTCTTGATTGAAGCTTAGCTACTCGCAATTTTATACGCCAATACCGTGCCAAAACGTTATGAATGGGTGAAAACCCTGCCCGTCTATTGTCAATAGACGAGCAGCCAAACACCATGTGCCGAATGAAGGGTTTACAGCTTCTGCAAGGCGGCGACTCGAGCTTCAATGGGAGGGTGCGTGGAAAAGACTTGCATGAAACTTCGAGTTTTCCCAGAGATTTTCATGGTCGCGAGGGCGTCTTCCGTTTGATACTGATATTGGACTTGATTCACCCACCGACCAATCGATTGCAGGGCTGAGATCATGTGGTCTTTGCCTACCGTATTGGCGGCAAACCTGTCAGCGGAAAATTCCCGGCGTCGTGACCACCAACTGATGGGAATCATCGCGAGGATCGACAGGACAATTTGCAGAAAAAAGTAGACGCCGAGCGCCAACATGGCATTGCGTTCGGCTACGTGTCGATAGACCATCCTGCTGATGAAATGGACGAAGGTATTCATCAAGCCCGCGAGCACCGTCGTGGTAAACATGTCGCCGTTGTAGACGTGGCCCATCTCATGAGCCAGGACGGCCCGTACTTCATTTTCATTCAGATTGTTCAGCAGGCCGGTGGAGACGGCAATCATCGAGTTGTTTTTCGACGGCCCCGTGGCAAAGGCATTGGGATCCGGCGAGTCGTAAATCCACACTTCCGGCGTGGAAATCGTCAACCGATTGGCGATTTTTTGTACCGTTTCATAGAGGAGTCCTTCGGCGTGATTGCGCGGTTGGGTGATCTGCCGGCAATCCAGCATGGCTCGCGCCATTTGTTTGGAAAACGCCAAGCTGATAAACGCGCCGCCGAATCCAATGACGAAGGCCCACAAGAGATCCTGATGCACGATCGATCCGCGCAGGTCGATCCCGAAGGCGGGGAGCACCACTTCCGACAGAATCGTGAAGGTGACGGACAGGGTGATAAAGATCAGAATATTGGACAGCAGCAGCAAGCCGATGCCTTTCAGGTTTTTCATGGGTTCCTCCTCTAAAACCTCGCGTTGTTTCCGGGTAAGCGATGATCCTCAGCGAAATCACAGTGCCACGTCTAGAACAATGTCACGTGCAACGGGACGGTGCGTGACGGCGTTTCTCGGTCCCATCTACATTTCCAATGATTTGTTCTATAATATCGTCTTTTTTTGAGTCAAGATGAGAATGATTTCCCTCCCTGAAATTCGTCCGTGGATGGTCGGGCTGATCGGTTGCGTGGTCCTGGTTGTTTTTTCAGGCGTTGTGCCTGCGAACGCCGGTAACGACGTCATCGTTCTTGAGCCGGACGCAGACGGAGTGCAGCGGGCAAGCATTGTTCTGGACAGTTATTCCTTTACGCCCCATCATCTCAGGATTCGGGCGGACGTGCCGGTCGAACTTCATCTTGAAAACCAGAGTTTTCTGACCCCGCATAACGTCGTCATCGATGCGCCGAGCATGGAGGTGCCCGTGAACGTCAACGTGAGTGCCGGGGAGAGCGTCAGCGTTCGGTTTTTGCTGAGTACCCCGGGAACCTACACGTTCTTTTGCGATAAACAGTTGCTGTTTTTCCCCAGTCATCGTGAAGAGGGCATGGAAGGCCGGATCGAAGTTCTGGCTGAAGGAAGATGATGCAGTCGAAACGTCTTGAAACACATGTATTGCGAGATATTTTACGACAGGTCTCGCGTTCGTTTTATCTGACGTTGGCCGTCTTGCCCCGCGTCGTGGTGAAGCAAGTGGGTTTGGCCTATCTGTTTGCACGAGCCGCGGATACGATTGCAGATACGGGGCAGGTGGACCGAAACGTCAGAGTCACGTTTCTGCACCGGTTCAAGCGTCAATTTGTTCGTGACCATCTGGACTGGGATGAGATTGAGGCGATTCAAGCCATGCTGGCTCCACGTCAGAATCATCCGGGTGAACGGACGTTGTTGGAGCAGCTTCCGTCCTGCTTTCAGATGTATCAGGGCTTGACTGCCGATGATCGAGCGGCAATCCGCCAAGTGTTGTCGGTTCTCATCAGCGGCATGGAAATGGATTTGGATCGGTTTCCGGGGGAGTCGGAATCGCAGCTTACCGCGCTGTCTTCCATGGAAGAACTGGATGACTATATTTACAAAGTTGCGGGTTGCGTCGGCGAATTCTGGACTGATCTCATGTGTGCCCATCTGTCGCGTATACGTCGGCACTGGAACCGTGAAGCCAAACGGCAGATAGGCGTTCGATTCGGCAAAGGCTTGCAACTGACCAATATTCTGAAAGACCTTCCCACGGATCTACGCCGCGGGCGATGTTATATCCCGTTGGAATTCTTAGCGCCGGCGGGCTTACAACCCGGAGACTTGCTGGAGAAGGCGGCCATGACGAAATTCAGACCCATTCTTCATCAGTTGGTAGGAACAACCCTGGCCCATCTGGATCAAGGTTGGGTCTATACCATGGCCATTCCAGGCCTCGAAGTCCGCCTGCGCTTAGCCTGTATGTGGCCGATTCTGATTGCCCTGAAAACCCTGCGCCTGCTCACGACGTGCGACAACGTTTTAGATCCCGCTCACCCGTTGAAAATTTCTCGATGTGAAGTTTATCGCATCATTGCGACGACGACGATGACCGGCGCCGGGAAGGTCACCGGCACGGCGTATTGGGGGCACGTCCGAAAGGGGATGGGGTGAATCGTTATTCGGCCCGTGGGCCGATGAGTTTTTCGCCCTTTCGAAACACGGTATAAATGGCTTGTGTCGGACACGCATCCAGGCACACCCGGCACGTTTCCATGCACCGTGATTCGTCGAACTTATAGGGAGGGGTGGATAACCAGGCCCCGGTGGGACACACGGGGATACACACCGCGTTATGCGTGCAACGATCCGGATGACGAACTAAATGATCCCGCGTAACCATCATGGGTTGTACTCCTTCAAAGAGCCCTCCTGAAAACATATCCAACATGTGTTCAGGGCGTCGCATAGTAAGAATCTAAGAATCCCACTCCTTCACGAGTGAACGAATTCGGTCCTGTAACTCTGGAATCTCTTGCAGATTATTATGGATTGCCCCAACGATGTTTTCCATTCTCGCCGTTCGGGTTGCGCGTGCGTCCCGTTGGGCCAGGACGTCATACTCGGCATAGGCGTCGGGATACAGGGGTTCGAGTCGAGCGCGAGCCGTGGTGACGCCGTCCCGGAGTTGTTTCGGCTCAGGTGCCAGAGTCGGCACAATGGCAAACGTGCCGTTCGTGAGCGTGAGCACCGTTCCCTCGCCCCGTTCGATGGGGGTGACGGACGCCACCGTCTGACCGACCATTTCGTCCCAGGAATGAAGTAACCCGGGAAACTGTTTGAGGAAGGCGACCTTCTCTTGATTCGCTTTCCATTTGGCGTCATTCGCTGACATGCGTCCTCTTGAAAGGCTTGGATGTTACGATGAGGAAGTCGGCATCGTCTCGTCGCGTGACCGTGAAGGATTATGAGGAAACGACCGTGGCACGGGATTCGAGTGTGATCGGAGGCGCGTCATGGTCCGGCATCAACAGGCGTTCCACCAGTTCACCCTTGACCACGTGTTGTTCCATGATTTCGGTCACGTCGGCTTCACTGCCCACCCAATACCAGACCCCTTCCGGATAAATGACGACGCTCGGACCATATTCGCAATGATCCAGGCATCCCGCCTTGTTGGCGCGAACCACGCCTTTGAGCCCGAGCCGCTGAACTTCCTTTTTGAAGAAGGCGTGAAGTTCCACGGATCGATTGTCCGCGCAACATCCCCGTGGATCTCCTTTAGGGCGTTGGTTGATGCAGATAAAGATATGATGCTTGAATCCACTCACGCGCCGATCTCCTTTCAGGTCTCACCAAAAATCAAAACCGTGCTATGATACAAGAGGGTTCTTTCCAGTGTCCAGTTCTTCCGGGCATGGATGGGATTCCGCATAGATGTCGTTTCGCCGAGAGAGGCGATCTGGAAAGCAAACCGGTTTGATTGAGATGAACGTCGGTATTCCCAAAGAACTCAAAGACCATGAATTTCGCGTGGCCCTCACGCCAGCGGGCGTTGATGAACTCATACGGAACGGCCATGAGGTGTGGATTGAAACCGGGGCCGGCGAAGGCAGCGCCTTTCAGAATGATTCGTATCGCGCCGTCGGTGCTCGAATCGCTTCGACCAAGGATGAACTGTTCGATCAGTCTGAATTGATCCTCAAGGTGAAAGAGCCTCTTCTGTCGGAGATGGCGCATTTTCAACCTCGCCATACGCTCTTTACGTTTCTGCATTTGGCGGCCTCCCGGCCCTTAACCGAAGCCTTGATAAAATCAGGGAGCACCGCCATTGCCTATGAAACGACGGAAGACGAGTTGGGGCGTTTGCCCATGTTGCGACCCATGAGTCACATTGCCGGGAAAATGGCCGTTCAAATCGGGGCGCATTTTCTCGAACGTACGCACGGGGGAGTGGGCATTCTGTTGGGTGGCGTTCCCGGCGTCTTGCCCGGTCACGTCGTCATTCTCGGAGCCGGCGGAGTAGGGTCAGCCGCAGTGGAAACCGCTTTGGGGATGGGAGCCCGAGTCACGGTCATCGGCAATGATTTGCACCAACTGCAAAGCCTGCACGAACGGTTTAAGCGCGGGGTGACGACGTTGGCCTCACAGAGACTCATGATTGAGGAAGCCGTGAAACAGGCGGATTTGTTGATTGGGGCCGCGATGCTGAAAGGTAGCAGAAGCCCGGTCCTGGTCTCTCGGGCCATGGTGAGGACGATGAAACACGGAGCCTTGATCGTGGACGTGGCGGTTGATCAGGGAGGATGTATTGAAACGACGAGACCGACCACGCATTCCGATCCCATTTTTGAGGTGGAGGGCGTTCGGCATTATGGGGTCACGAATATTCCTGGAATTGTGCCGCAAACCGCCACGTATGCCTTGACCAACGCGACGCTACCTTTTATAGTCCGGTTGGCCAACATGGGGAGAGACGCGGCTCTTCAGGCGGATCCCGGATTAGCCCGAGGAGTCAACGTTCGCGGAGGGGCAATCACCTACCCGGCGGTAGCGGAGGCACACGGATTCTCGTGTGAGCCCCTGGTTAGAACGGAGTCAAGAAACGTCATGGTGTCGGGGCGTAGCGCAGACCGGTAGCGCACCGCGTTCGGGTCGCGGGGGTCGGAGGTTCAAATCCTCTCGCCCCGACCAGCATTTCTGCATGAATCAGCCACACGTGCTCTCAATGATTCACTACCTCTCTTGTCCGGTTCGTCACGTGTGTCACGACGTATTTCTGGACGAAACCTGATCTCATGGATTTCTGGTTGGTGACGGGCGGTGGAATACTGGCCGGAGGGCTGGTATGGCTCTGGTGGCGCTTCCGCGCTCTGTCTCAAAAGGTCGAAACGATCACTCGCCAGCAGTATTACGGTCTGAGCGAATTTCGGGAAACAACCCGCCGGCAGACTGAATCGATTGAGGTTCTGCGATTACAACTCGCCCAGTTGGCAGCGGGACGGGAACCCGATCAGACGCTGATTCAAACGGGACGGCTGTATCACCAAGCGAGTGCCGAGGAAGCACGGAAGATGATCGAACCCGAATCTTCCGAGGCGTCGTCACCTCTTGTGATCGTTGACGTCCGAACGCAACGGGAGTTTGCAAAAAGTCATATCCCGGGAGCCAAAAATCTCCCGCTTGAACAACTGGAAATCCGTTTCCAAAACGAAATACCCAGGGACGTTGACAGAATTCTCGTGTATTGCGGACAAGGCGAACGAAGCCGGCTGGCGTGCGATTTTTTGAGCCGACGGGGATACGCGAATCTTGTGACCGTGCATGACGGGTTTCAAAACTGGACGGGGCCCGTTCGCGGCACGGGAAACGTTGAATTGATCCACATTCAATCCAAAGCATAGCGAGTCACGTGGGTGTCTCGCCCGATGAGCGCAGCATGGCAGAACCGTATACGATTCTGAACGTCATGGGACCCTATCGTGAGCCGAGAGAATCGGCGTTGTCCTTTGATTATTCCATCCAGCGTCCCAACTGGCCGACCCCGCAGGGCATCCGCGTAAAGATCGGTCTGGAAGAAGAATTGGACGTGCTGAAAACGAACATCATGCAGCTTTCAGGCGGGACCGCCGGTCAGCAACTGCGCGTGAATCAAATACTCGGACGGGCGATTGGCGACCGCAAGCTGGAAATCGCCAATGAAGAAAACTTCTTTAACGAGCGTCGAGACGTGATGATTGACCCCTTTACAGGAACGTTAGCCCACCTCTTCCCTCGCCTGGAATCCTGGATGCACCAGGAACAAGACAAGCTTCGGCAAGACATTAAAGAAACGGTCGGTCTGTAGCTTCCCCTCTCCCTGCTGAGCCTTTTCCCTCTCCCCGGCCTTCTTCCTCCCTCTCCCCTGGCGGGAGAGGGCAGGGGTGAGGGGGGCCGGCCGTCCTGGCCCCTTCCACTGGATTCCCGCTAAAAACTGCGGGAATGACAGAGGGCAGCCAGCGGGAATGACAGAGGGCAGCCAGCAGGAATGACAGGGGCAGCCAGCAGGAATGACAGGGGCAGCCGGCGGGAATGACAGGGGGCAAGCCGGCGGGAATGACAATGGGGGAAGCCGGACTCCCAATGGGAAGCCGAAATGCCAGTAGCATCCCGACCCCTCCCCCTTGCCTTCTTTCCCCCTCTCTATCCTTCCCTGCCCCCTCTGTCCTTCCCGCGAAGGCGGGAATCCAGGAAAGCCCTCACGGTGTACAGACCTGCCGGAGGCGCCTAGGCTTTCCCCTGGATTTTCTAAATTCACAAACGAAGTGCAACACCTTGCTAAGGTGTTGTCATGGGAACCCACTATCACCACCTCACCCTGGAAGACCGATGTGACTTGGCCCGCTTACACGCCGACGGGCGCTCGCTCCGGCAAATCGCGGCAACTCTGGATCGCCCGCCATCAACCGTGGCTCGCGAAATGAAGCGCAATCGCTCCCGCACCGAGGGCTACCAGCCCCGCTATGCCGAGCAGCAGGCCCGCGCCCGCCGGTGGCGCGGCGCCAAGCTGGATCGCGATGCCCCCCTCCGCACCACAGTCCTCACCCGCCTGCAACAGGGCTGGACCCCCGAGCAAGTCGCAGGCCGCCTCGCCCGCGACGCCGGGCGCCCCGTCCTCTCGCACGAAACCATCTACCGCTTCCTCTACGCTCAGATCGCCCGGACAAAAACCTATGCCTGGCGCCACTATCTGCCTCACGCCAAAGCCACCCGCGGCCGCCGACGCACACGTCGCAGCCCCGCCGCCTTGATGGCTCACCGCCGCCCCCTCGCCGACCGCCCCGCCGCAGCCGCCGACCGCCAGACCCCGGGCCATTGGGAAGCCGATCTGATGCTCTTCCGCACCTACGGCCAAGCCGTCCTCACTCTCCACGAACGCACCTCCCGCCTCCTCCTGGCCGTGCGCCCCCCGGGCAAAGCCGCCGCCCCCATCGCCCACGCCCTCACCCACCTCCTCACCCCGATGCCCCCTCACGGCCGCCAGACCGTCACCTTCGACAATGGGACGGAGTTCGCCTCTCATCATCGCCTCCATGCCCTCGGCATTGAGACCTTCTTCTGTGACTTTTACGCCCCCTGGCAGAAAGGCGGCGTCGAGAATGCCATCGGCCGCCTGCGCCGCACCCTGCCCCGCAAAACCGACCTGGCCACCCTGTCCGACCAGCGGTTTCATCACCTGGTCCACGCTTACAACCACACCCCGCGGAAGTGCCTCGGGTATGCCACGCCCGCGGAGGTTTTTATCCACCAAGTGTTGCACTTGAAATGTGAATCCACATTCCCGTTGACACGGGAATGACAATGGGGGGGGGGGTAGGAATGTCAATGGGGGTCAGAATGCCAGTAGCATCCCGGCCTCGCTCTCGGGCCTGCCCTGTCTCGCTCTTGGTCTCGCCCTCTCTCCCGTCTATCAGGTACGGCAGATGGGTGAGGGAGATAATTGAACCGGCGTCAGGTGGTGGCTTTTGGCGAGGACCCTGTGTTTGAGGGGGGTGAGCTTGATGGTGATGAGGGTGACGAGGATGGTGGTTGAGCGGTCGTGCCGGATTCACTCTTTGCAGATGGGCTCTCTGCTTTTTCCCCACTCTTGGCCCCGTCCTTTTCACTCTTTTCACTTCCTTCACTGGGCTTGGTCTGGCTGGGATCTTTCAGCTTGTTGGAGTAGTCCGTGACGTACCAGCCCGTGCCTTTGAACATGATGCCCGGAGCCGAGATGAGTTTTCGCACGCCATTCCCGCATTTGCCGCACGTCTCAACGGGAGGATCGGAAAATTTTTGTTGGACTTCAAATTGATGATGACAGGTTTCACATTCATATTCGTAGATCGGCACGGATTTCCTCCTTTTTTACCAACCACTTCATGGCTTTTCTCAATAACGTGTTTTCTACCGAAGTTAAGCCCTTGTGGGCGTCACGAGAGATTCTGCACGGCCGTCTTGAGTTTTGTCAGGCCGCGTTGGATGGTTTCGATCGTCGGGGTATAGGTCAACCGGAGATGGTTGACGCTGCCGAAGGGTTCGCCTGAGACGCACGCGAGATGGGTGTCGGTTAATAGATAGGCGGCCAGGTCCGTTGCCGAGGCAATCGTGCCGTTGGCGTGGCGTTTGCCGAAGAGGCCTGATACGTTGGGAAACACGTAAAAGGCCCCTGCCGGGGTTGGACAGGTCAGGCCCGGGATGGCGTTGAGCGCGTCAACGATGAGGCGACGCTTCGGCGTGAGGTCATCAAGCAGCTCGGTGAAAAATTGTGTGCCGCCGTGGAGTGCGGCCACCGCTGCTTTTTGTGAGATTGACGTTGGATTCGAGGTGCTCTGGCTTTGAACGTTGGCCATGGCGGTGATTAACGCTTGCGGTCCCGCTGCGTAGCCGATACGCCACCCGGTCATGGCAAAGGCCTTGGACACTCCGTTCACGACGAGCGTCCGGCCGGCCATTTCCGGGACCGCGGTCACGATACTCATGCACGGCGTGTCTTCATAGACCAGTTTTTCGTAGATTTCGTCGGATACCACCAGCACGTCATGGCGCGTTGCCACGTCGGCCACGGCTTCAAGCGTCTTCCGGTCATACACGGCACCGGTCGGATTGGACGGGCCGTTGAGGATGAGTGCCTTGGTGCGAGGGGTGATACAGGCTTCTAATCGTTGAGGGTCAATGGCGTACCCGTCGGCTTCTCTGGTTTCGAGCATAACCGGTTGTCCGTCGGCCAGGCGGACGATATCAGGGTAGGAAACCCAATACGGGGCAGGAATGATGACTTCATCTCCGGGATTTAACAGGGCTTGGGCCAGATTGTAGAGGGTGTGCTTGGCTCCGCAGGAAACCAGAATGTGAGACGGTTCGTATTGAATGCCCTGGTCGCGTGACAGTTTGTCACAAATGGCCCGTTTGAGTTCATCAATGCCTGATGCCGGCGTGTATTTGGTAAACCCGGCTGCGATTGCCGAGTGGGCGGCCTCTTTCACGAAATCTGGGGTATCAAAGGCCGGTTCTCCCGCGGAAAAATCAATGACGTCAATGCCCTGCGCCGCCATGGTTTTCGCGGTAGCCGAGACTTTCAGCGTGGGTGAAGGCACAATGCGCGTGGTTCGGTCGGCGAGTTTCATGGTGCGTGACGTCCATAGTGTTTGCGGAGATGGTCCGCCACTTCCGGGATGAGAAAGGCGTCCAACGCTCCTCCGAACAAGGCCAGTTCTTTGACGATGCTGGAGGTGAGATACGAATATTCTTCGCTCGGCATCAGAAAGACCGTTTCCAGCCGATCATCCAGTTTCCGGTTGAGTAAGGCCATTTGGAACTCGTGTTCAAAGTCGGAGACCGCCCGGAGTCCTCGAATGATGGCCTGGGCCCCGCGTTGTCGGACGTATTCGACCAGGAGGCCGTTGAACGATTCGACCGTCACGTTGGGAAAGTTTTTGGTGGCGATTTGGGCCAGTTCGACTCGGTCCGCAAGGGGGAGAAGCGGTTCTTTCCGTGGATTGGGCGCCACGGCCAGGATCAACCGGTCGAAGATCCGAAGACTGCGACTGACAATGTCCGTGTGCCCACGGGTAATGGGGTCGAAGGTGCCTGAATAGACGGCTATTCGCATATGACTTCAGCTTCGGGTATGCGTTGATAAAAGGTCAACGTGGTGTCGCCGTACCGTGCCTGGCGCGTTTGTGCGAGTGATCCGACGCGGGTCGGGACCGGGCGCTTGGTCCCATGTTCGAGAATGGCTCGGCCGGCGGGCGCGAGTGTTCCGCTCAGGCTGAGGCGTTCCAGGAATTGCGTCAGGTCGGTGCGTTGGTACGGTGGATCGGCAAACACGAGATCAAACGCCGGAGGTTCATCCCACGTCGGAGGCGCGGTTAAGAAGGTTTCCACGTCTCGTGTGAGGACGACGCACTGCCGGGTATATCCACAACGTTCGATATTTTCACGAAGGAGCCGCACGGTCTTGGCTTGATTTTCCACGAACACCACGTGTCTGGCCCCTCGACTCAATGATTCAAGGCCTAATGCCCCGGTTCCGGCGTAGAGGTCCAGGACCTGTGCTCCCGCGGTGTGAGCGGACAGGATCGAGAACAGGGCTTCTCGGACGCGGGCAGAGGTGGGACGACAGTCCCATCCTTGCGGGTTCTTGATGTGACGACCTTTTTGTGTGCCGGCTACCACGCGCATGGCTGAATCCATCTGAACGAACAACAGTAGCACACCGATTTTTTCAGCGGCAAGACGCGTCGGCCGATACCTCGTCCTCTTTGACAGGGTGGAGGAGGTGGTCTACATTTCGGGCATTGTCCGGTCGGCAAATGTCCGGCCTTCGGACGTGAAAGGCGTGGATGGGGAAACTCTCTTCAAAAGGGATTGCGCAGTGGCCGGAAGGTGAACGGCCACGGGAGCGGTTGTTGGCAAAAGGGGCAGCGTCGCTGACGGACGGCCAACTGTTGGCCATTGTGCTTCGGGTAGGGAAGCATGACAAGTCGGCGGTTGAAGTGGGCATGGATCTGCTGGCTCATCTGGGAGGGTTGAAAGGGTTGGCGAATCGAAGCGGGGAGGAACTCTGCAAGGTGCCGGGCATCGGACCCGCCAAAGCAGCCCAAATCAAGGCGGCCATTGAACTGGGGAAACGCGTGTTATCCACTCCGCTGACGGAAGGGACGGTCATTACCCACAGCCAAACGGTCTTTGATCATTATTATCCGCATTTGAGGGACCTCCGGAAGGAGGTCTTCAAGGTGATCCTGCTTGATACCAAACACGCGGTGATTCAGGAACGCACGATATCCGAAGGGACGTTGAACAGCAGTCTGGTGCATCCGCGGGAGGTGTTCAATGAAGCCGTCCGTGCGTCGGCCGCTGCCGTGATCGTGTTGCACAACCATCCAAGCGGAGATCCGAAGCCGAGCAGGGAGGATCGGGTGTTAACGACGCGGTTACAAGAGGCCGGTGAAATTCTGGGCGTGCAGGTGCTTGACCACGTCATCATCGGAGATGGACGCTACGTCTCTTTTGCCGATGAGGGGTGGATGTCCCGCCCGTCCGGTTCTCGGCTCTAGGTCGAATGCCAAACGGGGCTCCCTCCTCTGACCCCTTCTTCCAAAGGAGGGTAGATGGGGGAAAGGGGAAGGGTGAGTCCCGGCACGAATAGCTTTTTGATCGGCCTTCGTGGTACAACGACGCTTCTGCTTTGTCCTGGTTCAGGTCGAAATGCTACAATGGATGCCACGATTCCGAGTCGGTGAATCCATCCGTCAGGGAACAGACGGCCGTCAATGAACGTTACCATCAGTCAAGAAGAAGTCGAGCACGTGGCGGAATTGGCCAGGCTTCAACTGACCCGGGAAGAATCAGAGCAGTTCACTCTTCAACTGAGCAATATTTTGAAGTACGTGGAAGAGTTAAATGCAGTCGATACCACCGGTGTTTGTCCGACGACTTCCGTCGTGGCAGACGACGCCGGGACGTTACGGGACGATGAGGTGCGGCCGTCGCTCTCCCAGGAGCAAGCGTTGCGCAACGCGCCTGAGGCGGTCGATGGATTTTTTCACGTCCCGCACATTATTCGTGATCGCTAGAAAATCGAGGACGCGCTTATGTTACGTCACATGTTGCGGGCTAAAATTCATCGGGTGGTGGTGACGGATGCCTGCCTGGAATACGAGGGCAGCTTGACGGTCGATGAAGATTTGTTGGATGCCGCGGGCATTTTGCCCTATGAACTGGTTATGGTCTCGAATTTGAACAACGGCGAGCGGTTTACCACCTACGCGATCAACGGCAAGCGCGGGTCCGGCGAGGTCGTGCTCAATGGCCCCACCGCTCGAAAAGGGGTGACGGGGGATCAGATCATTATTTTTTGTTATGAATATTACAACGAGGACGAAGCCAAGCGTCATTGCCCGAAGATCATTCAAGTAGATGAACGGAATCAGATCATCAATTGCTCGTAATCGCCCAGGAGATTCAGATCATCTGGTCTGCTTTTGATCCTCTCCACGGGTGTCGGCCCTTTCTGTATTTTTCGCATGTCACTTGTTAAGTGGACTCTGAAAGAGCTTCAGGATCGATTTACGCGAGGCGACGTCAGTGCCACGGAGATCGTCCGCGCCTACTTTCTTCGAATCAGCGTGGTGGAATCCAAAGTCAAAGCCTACATTACGGTGAATGAGAAAGAGTCGCTGTTGTCTGCGGCCAGGACGCTGGATGAAACGATGGGAACGTGGCGAAAGACCATGCCGATGATGGCGATGCCCATTGCGATCAAAGATAATATTTGTACGGAAGGTCTGCCGACGACCTGTGGATCTCGTATGCTCCGAGGTTTTATCCCGCCGTATGACGCCACGGCGGTGGAGGCGCTACGGGCCCATCAATGTTTTTTCATCGGGAAAACCAATCTGGATGAATTCGGGATGGGTTCCTCAACGGAACATTCGGCGTTTGGGCCGAGTCGAAATCCCTGGAAACTGACTTGTGTGCCGGGTGGATCAAGCGGCGGGTCCGCGGCGGCCGTGGCGGCTGATGAATGCGTCGCGGCTCTGGGGACGGATACCGGCGGCTCGATTCGTCAACCCGCGGCGTGTTGCGGGGTCGTCGGTTTGAAACCTACGTATGGCCGGGTGTCTCGCTATGGGCTGATTGCGTTTGCCTCCTCGCTGGATCAGATCGGGCCGATTACCAAAGACGTGATGGACGCCGCGTTGATGTTGAACGTCATTGCCGGCCATGATCCTCGGGATTCGACTTCCGCCAACGGGCCGGTTCCTGATTTTACCCGGGGCTTGAAAAAGAAAGACGTGAAAAAACTGAAAATTGGCGTCCCCGCTGAATTTTTCGGTGAAGGCGTCGATCAGGAAGTGCATGATGCCGTGTGTCACGCAATCGCGGTGCTTGAAGAATTGGGTGGAACCGTGCAGGAGGTGTCTCTGCCGCACACCGGGGTGGCGGTGGCGACCTATTATCTGGTGGCGACAGCGGAGGCGAGTTCGAATCTGGCCAGATATGACGGCGTGAAATACGGATTCCGCGCGAAAGAAAGTCACGATCTCCTGGAGATGTACCGGGCCACTCGGCAGGAAGGATTCGGGCCTGAGGTCAAACGCCGGATCATGCTCGGCACCTACGCCTTGAGCAGCGGGTATTATGACGCCTATTATGCCAAGGCGCAGGCCGTGCGGACGCTCATTCGACAAGATTTTGAACGGGCTTTTGAGGACGTGGACGTGCTCGTCACTCCGGTGACGCCCACCACGGCGTTTCAACTCGGTGAAAAAATCGAAGATCCGCTCCAAATGTATTTATCGGATCTCTTTACCCTGTCCGCGAGTCTCGCCGGTCTCCCTGCGATTTCGTTGCCGTGTGGGTTCAGTCGTGAAGGATTGCCGATCGGGGTGCAACTCATGGGACGGCCGTTTGAAGAAGAGGTCATTCTTCGGGCGGCCCGAGCTTATGAACTGGCAACAACGTGGCGTCAGAAACGACCACGTATTCGATAAGGAAGGTGTTGCATGATTGAGTTTGCCGTCGTTGTCATTGCCGTCGCCTTTGTGGTGTTGGTGGGATACGTCGTGCCGACCGTGATTCAGATCAGAAGGACCGTGTCCCAATCCGAGCAACTGCTGTCGCAGATGAACGACGCGTTGCCGGGAATTCTGAAGGAGGTCAGACAGACGAATAAAAACATCCAGGCCATCTCCATGCAGGCGCGGGAAGGGGTGGAGCGGGCCTCCGTGTTGATGAAGGCCATCGGCGACGTGGGACAGACGGTGACGCAAGTCCACGGGGTGGTGAGGCAGAGAGGCTTGGCTGTCGTGACGAACTTGGTACGCGTGTTGCTGGGGATGCGGGCCGCGGCCACCACGATTAAAGATCGGGTTCAAAAAGAAGGAGGGCAGATGAATGGGAAACAATAGTTCCGGCACCTCGGCCGGCAGCGTGCTAGTCGCCTTTTTGAGCGGGATGGCGTTGGGCGCCGTGACGGCCTTTTTATTGGCTCCCCAAACGGGCAGGGAATCGCGGGAAACGATCTCTCGCATGGCGCGACGGGCGAGCGATGACCTGCGAGATCTTTCGGACAAAGCGACGGATACGTGGGATGAGGTCGTGACCAAAGGCCGCGAGTTTCTGGATGAGGCCGGAGGCATCGTCAAAGACGCGGTTGACGCGGGTCGGGAGGCCATGCACCAGGATCGTCCCTCGTCCACCGAACGACCCAACTTGCCGTCGTGACGTTTGAACCGGTTATCGGGATAGAAGTTCACGCCCAACTCCGTACACGGTCGAAAATGTTTTGCGGCTGTGCGACGGCGTTTGGATTGCCTCCCAACGCGCAGACCTGTCCGGTGTGTCTGGGATTACCCGGGGCGCTTCCCGTCGTCAATGCCCGTGCGGTGGAAATGGCCGTGCGGACGGGATTGGCTTTGAACTGTACCGTGCGTGCGACCAACCAGTTCGCGCGGAAAAATTATTTCTATCCCGATTTGCCGAAAGGGTATCAGATTTCTCAATACGATCTGCCCATTTGTGAGCACGGCTGGATTGCGCTCACCCTGAACGGCACGACCAAAACGGTGGGCATTCGACGAGCGCACTTGGAAGAAGACGCCGGGAAAAACCTTCACGCGGATCAGCGCACCGGTAGTTTCGTTGATCTCAACCGCGCCGGCACGCCGTTGTTGGAAATCGTGACCGAGCCGGACGTGCACTCGGCGGAGGAAGCCGTCACGTATCTGAAGTCCTTGCGGGACGTGCTGATGTATCTTGACGTCTGCGACGGCAACATGGAGCAGGGCAGCCTTCGATGTGAACCCAACCTGTCGTTGCGACCCGTGGGGTCCGACGCCTTGGGCACCAAGGTGGAGCTCAAAAACATTAACTCGTTCAAGTTTGTCAAAGACGCCGTTGAGTATGAAATCGCCCGGCAGACCAAAGTCCTGACGGAGGGAGGAACGATTCACCAGGAAACCCGATTATGGGACGTCAACCGTGGTCAAACCGTGGTCATGCGCAGCAAAGAAGACGCGCATGATTATCGCTATTTTCCCGACCCTGATTTGCTCCCCGTTTCCCTTGACGACGCGTGGGTTGACGGATTGCGATCCACCATTCAGGAATTGCCCAAGGATCGGTATCAGCGATTCACGAGCGACTACGGGTTGCCGGACTACGACGCCGGCGTGCTGACCAGCGCGCGCGCGCTGGCCGACTATTTTGAAGCCTGCGTTGCTCTGTTTGCCGAACCCAAGATCATCAGCAACTTTGTCATGAGCGAAGTATTGCGGGAACTCAATCAATCCGGCTCGCCCGTGGAATCCTCTCCCGTGTCGCCTGAACGGCTGGTGGAATTACTGAGGCTGGTGCATGACGGCACCATCAGCCTGAACGTTGCCAAGGAGCTTTTCCCTGAACTCTACGCCGGCGATCAATCCGCAACCCAACTGGTGGAAGCCAAGGGTCTTCGTCAACTGTCCGATGAAACCGAGTTGCAAGCCTTGGTCGATGACGTGATCGAGAAACATCCGGCACAAGTCGAACAATATCAGGGCGGCAAAGAAGGCGTACTCGGCTTCTTCGTCGGACAAGTCATGAAAGCGTCCAAAGGAAAAGCCAATCCGCAAAAAGTCAACGTCTTACTCAAGACGCGACTCTCGCAATAAGCTCCGAACGGAAAAATTGATCTGGAACCTTGTTCACGCTGAGTCTAAGGTCATACGGAATGCCGTTCATCTTCTCGTGACGCACGGCAAGGCATCATTCAACGGGATATACAACTTCACGGTGTCGTCTATAGATATGAACACGGGGATTCTCGCGGACTCCATGGGTACGAGCATCAAACGTGAACGGATCATTTTCAACGATTTTAGCTGATCCGCCGTGGCGGTTTACCAACCGAACAGGAAAGATGGCTCCTGAACATCAGCGCCTGCATCGGTATCAGACCATGAGTATCGAAGCGATTTGTGCCCTTCCCGTTCAGCGTGTCGCCAACGACTCGTGCCATCTCTACCTCTGGTGCCCCAATGCCTTGCTTCCCTGGGGGCTCCAAGTTATTGAGCAATGGGGGTTTGAGTATAAGGGGAACGTGATCTGGTACAAAGTTCGAAAAGATGGCGGCCCAGATGGTCGCGGCGTGGGGTTCTACTTCCGAAACGTGACGGAAATGCTCTTGTTTGGCGTGCGTGGTCGTCTCCGCACGTTAGCCCCGGGACGTCGTCAAGTGAATTTGATCACATCCCGAAAACGGGAGCATTCCAGGAAACCTGATGAAGCCTACGACGTGATTGAATCCTGTAGTCCTGGTCCCTATCTCGAGTTATTTGCCCGTGAGCCTCGACCAGGCTGGGTTCAATGGGGTGACGAATTAGGACAGACGATCCCCAATTATTTTCGGAGGGCGTCACGCTCGTCCACGTAGAAAGGTGGCGTCTGGGCTTCGCCGTAACCACGACCGTTCCAACAACGTTCCTCATTGGCAAGCAAGCTGAATGGAACATGCTTGTCGTATAAGGAGTGTGTTGCAGGATGAGTGGGACACAGACTTTTTTGTTATCACAACGCGATACGCCGCGGGTAGAGAGTAAGAACCAGCCCGTTCTTGCGTGTGAAGACAACCTTGTCTTCATGCGTCAATTTTCCGATGAAGCGGTAACACTCGTCGTGACGTCGCCGCCGTATAATTTGGGAAAAAACTATGAAAACAAGACGTCGATTGATGCGTACCTCGAAACACAAGAGCGCGTCATTGCCGAATGTGTACGACTGCTGCACCGGCGAGGCTCGCTGTGTTGGCAAGTCGGGAACTACGTCGAACAGGGTGAGATCGTTCCGTTGGACGTGATGCTCTACCCTGTGTTTCGTGCGCACGGTCTCAAACTCCGCAATCGGATTATCTGGCATTTCGGACACGGGTTGCATTGCACAAAACGTCTGTCTGGCCGGTATGAAACAATTAGCTGGTGGACCAGGAGCGATCAGTATACGTGGAACCTTGATGCGATTCGGGTGCCGGCGAAGTACCCGGGAAAGCGGTATTTCAAGGGACCGAACGTCGGCAAGTTGTCGGGGAACCCGAAAGGGAAGAATCCCAGTGACGTCTGGGACTTCCCGAACGTGAAAAACAATCACCCGGAGAAGACGATTCACCCGTGCCAGTTTCCCGTCGAACTGGTTGAACGGCTTGTGCTCGCCATGACGGATGTCGGGGACGTCGTGCTTGATCCGTACATGGGGGTTGGTTCGTCGATCATTGCTGCGTTGATGCACGACCGGATGGCTTACGGTTGCGACATTGTCCCTGAATACGTGGACGTGGCTCGTCAACGAGTACGTGAATGCCATGCCGGTGTGTTGCGTACGCGCCCAATGGGGAAACCCATCTATGATCCGAATCAGTCAAATGGCGGTCATTGATGCAACTCAAGTGCCACGACTCTCACTTGAACGGAGAAGACTGCCCTCCGCAGTGCCGTTGCGGGCTTGATAACAAGGGGAGTTTGTGGAGAGAAAGAGAACGGTGAATGAGTCACGTTCAGGACATCAAAGGCAGAGTCATTCTTGATTCTCGCGGAACGCCGACCGTTGAGGTGGACGTCCATCTGACGAGCGGCGCGTGGGGGCGTGCCGCGGTGCCGTCGGGCGCTTCGACCGGGACACGCGAAGCCCTCGAATTGCGAGACAATGACCCCAAGCAGTGGATGGGAAAAGGCGTGAGTCAGGCCATTCAGAGCATTGCGAAAATTTTGGCACCTGAACTCCGGGGGATGAACGCGTTGGATCAACCGTTGATCGATTCCAAGATGCTGGCGTTGGATGGGACCCCGACAAAGGCTCGCTTGGGCGCGAACGCCGTGTTGGGGGTTTCGCTGGCCGTGGCCCGAGCCGCGGCGGTGGAAACACGTCAACCGTTGTATCGCTACATCGGAGAGGGCAAGGCACGTGAATTACCCGTGCCGATGATGAACATCATCAACGGCGGCGCCCATGCGGATAACGGCTTGGATCTGCAAGAGTTCATGATTATGCCCGTGGGGGCGGCACGGTTTTGCGACGGGGTACGCATGGGCGTGGAGGTGTTTCATCACCTTAAGGCGGTGTTGAAAGCCAAGGGGCTGAGCACGGCCGTGGGCGATGAAGGTGGATTTGCACCGGCTCTTGCGTCGAATGAAGAGGCGTTGGCGGTGATTGGTGACGCCGTGCAACGGGCGGGGTATCGACTCGGTCGGGACATCGTGTTGGCACTGGATGCGGCAGCGAGCGAATTTTATCACAACGAACAGTACGTGCTGAGTGCGGAACGTGCCGACGGCCGGACTTCCGCGGACATGATTGATTTTTACGAAGGGTTGACCGAACGCTACCCCATTGCGTCGATTGAAGACGGGTTGTCTGAAGACGACTGGCCGGGGTGGACACTCCTCACCGAACGATTAGGCGATCGGGTGCAGTTGGTGGGTGATGATTTGTTCGTGACCAACGTGAAGTATTTGTCGAAGGGCATTCAAGAACGGGCCGCAACGGCTATTTTGATTAAAGTCAATCAGATCGGCACGTTGACGGAAACGCTCGAAACGGTCGAACTCGCGAAGCGTTCGGGGTTCGGCGTGGTGATTTCCCATCGCTCCGGAGAAACCGAAGACACGACGATTGCCGACCTTGCCGTGGCCTTGAACGCCGGGCAGATCAAAACGGGTTCGCTGTCGCGAACGGATCGGTTGGCCAAATATAATCAGCTCCTCAGAATTGAAGAAGAATTGGGCGACGGAGCCGTCTATCGGGGGAGAGACGTTCTTCAAACGCGAAAATCGTAACGGTCTCTTGAATGTGCTGCCGCTCTTATTGAATCAACGCTCTTACACGAACGGTGTTTTTCTCTTGTGCTTGGTTGCTTCTCATGGCACCATGGGCGTTCAGAATTCTGAACGTCGTCGGAGGTTTTTCACGTGATTCGCCCAAACTTCAGACGCCCGGCCGTTCAACAGGGGAAATGGTTGATTCCGCGTTCCGTCGCCTCTTCCCTCGGCTTGCTCGTTGGCATCGGGTTGTTAATGGTGTGGATGTTGGAGGTCACGGGAGTGCGGCAGTACATCCAGATGACGCAGGAACTTGAAAAGACACGTGAAGAAATTCTCGCGTTGGAGGAGGCAAATGCCGCGCTTCGAGGGGACATTCATCTCGTGGACTCCGATCTCTTTACTCTTGAGAAGTTAACCCGGGAGCGTTTGGGGTACGTGAAGGAAGGAGAGGTGGTGTATCAATTCGTGGATTCCCCGTAACCAACGCCGGACAATGGCGTCCGCGGCCTTTCGGACAACCAGGGTGACCGGTCGATTGCTTGCGGGATACCACGAGAGAACGGGAGGGGCAACGTCATGGTAGCATAGTCATGAAAGTCGGTCGGCCTCCGCGCTCTTCTTGTTCTTCCCTTCCGTTCACCGTTGGTTGCGCAATGAAATTCGGCACAGTCACGATCGTGGGACGTTCCAACGTAGGGAAATCCACCCTCGTGAACACGTTGGTCAATCAAAAGATTGCGATTGTCTCTGATGCGCCGCAAACCACGCGTTCGCGGATCTTGGGCGTGGCGCATTTTCCGCAAGGTCAACTGGCCGTACTGGATACGCCTGGGGTCCACAAACCTCTGCATCGGCTCAATAGACGGATGGTGCGAGCCGCGTTGGAGACGATCGACGATGCCGACGTGGTGGCAATCATGGTCGATGGACGACATTTCCCTGGTACTGGAGATCGGTTGGTGATAGAGCAAATTTTCTCACTGGCTGAGAAATCCGCGGGGTTCCCCGTTTTTTTGATACTGAATAAAATCGATATTCTGAATAAAATAAAACTCTTGCCGGTGATCGAAGCGTATCGTGCCTTGGGAAAGTGGACGGAGATTGTGCCGTTGTCGGCTAAGACCGGCTTGAACGTGGACCGACTGACGTCGCTGATGTTCGAGCACGTTGATGAACGGGAAGAAGGCTTTGATGAAGAGTTCGTCACGGATCAGTCGTGGCGCCGTCTGGCTGCGGAGACCATACGGGAAAAAGTCATTGAATCGACGAAAGCCGAACTTCCCTACGCCGTGGCGGTGAAGGTGGAAGAATTTCAAGAAAACGGCCGCTTGACCATGATCGCCGCGGATATTTGTGTGGAGAAACCGGGACAGAAAGCGATTGTGATCGGGAGAGCGGGGAGCCGCTTGAAAGAGATCGGTACCGCGTCCCGCTTGGAATTAGAGGGCGCCCTGGAGCGCAAAGTGTTTTTAGATCTGCACGTGAAAGTCAAAGAAGCGTGGCGTGACGACGACCGGTTGTTGCTCGAATTCGGATATTAAGCTGCTCATGATGGAACCAGCCAAAGTCATTTCCCCGGACGTCTCTGAGCCTCCCAAGGATGAACCGACGTCCACGTCCACGTATACGCGGAGCAAGTTTGACCTGGTGCGACTCTCAGTGCGTCGACTCTTGAAGCGCGGGGCCATTTCGAACGTCATGAATTTGATTGCCCGGTTGCATCCGGCCGACCTTGCGCGCGTGATTATGCACTTGGACACTCCACAGGACCGACGGACGGTGTTTGAGCTGATCGAAGACGTGGCGGAGCAAGGGCAGGTGGTCAGCGAGTTGAGTAACGAGATGATTCTGGAAATCCTCGAAGATCGCAACGCCGATGATCTGGCCTGGATGTTGCGAACCGTGCCGGCGGACGATGCCGCCTATATTTTAGGCGTGCTGCCTGAGGAGACGGCGCAGAATATTTTGCCGCTCATGAAGGCCGAGGACTCCCAGGAGGTTGCCAATCTCATGGCCTACCCCAAGGGAACGGCCGGGAGCATCATGACCACGGAATTCTTTTCTCTGCCTGAGGAAACCAGCGCTCGAGAAGCCATTCAGCTTCTGCAACAGGCGACGAAGGCCGAGACCGTCTTTTATATTTATCCGACGGACCGCGACGGTCGGCTCACCGGCGTCGTGTCGTTGCGTGAATTATTGGTCGTCGCGCCGACGGCGCCCCTCAACAGTATCCTCGCCCGCGAGGTGATCAGCGTGACGGTGGATACCGACCAGAAGGAAGTCGCGCACCAGGTTGCGAATTACAATCTCCTGGCCATTCCCGTCGTTGATGGGGATCATCGGCTGGTCGGGATTATTACCGTGGACGACGTGGTGGACGTCATTCGAGATGAAGACACGAAGGACATGTTAAAGATGGCGGGGGCGGCTGAAGAAGACGCTCAGATGCACACGAGCAGCCTTCAGGCCGCGGGTCTGCGCTTTCCATGGTTGTTTACCAATCTGGTTGGCAGTCTGGTGTCGGGATTCATTCTGTGGTGGTTCCGGTTTACGATTCAAGAGGTTGTGGCCATTGTGACCTTTATCCCCGTGATCGCGGCGATGGGAGGAAATTTAGGATTACAATCATCCACGCTGATCATTCGCGGGCTTGCCACCGGTCGCGTCGAGCCGAGTGACGTTTGGAAAGTCGTGTTTCGAGAATTGCGCATTGGATCACTCTTGGGGCTGGTCTGTGGGACGTTGCTCTTTTTCGCCGGATGGTTGTGGCAGGGAAGCGGGTATCTGGGATTGGTGGTCGGTGGCGCATTGCTGCTGACGTTTGTCATTTCGGCGAGTCTGGCTACAGTGACGCCGTTGCTGTTGAAGAAATTTCACGTTGACCCGGCCGTGGCAGCCGGACCGTTTATCACCACGGCCATGGACATCACCGGTGTCAGCATCTACCTCGGATTCTCCACCGCGATGCTGGAGTTTTTGCAATAGGCACGTTCCCTGCGCGGGACTCTTCTCTTCGCTCAGAGCGTTACGCCGTTCTGTTCCCTTTGTCAGGGGAGGCAAGGAGAGAAAGAGAGGCAGGTCCGTTCAACGTTCTGGTGATCGTCGTATGGCTCTTGTGACCACGGACGCGATCGTGCTCAAAAGTATGCGATGGGGAGAAGCCGATCGCATCGTGACGTTTTTCACCCTTCGACTTGGCAAGATACGGGGGATCGCACGAGGCGCACGCAGGATGAAAAGCCGGTTTGGTGGAACGCTTGAGCTGTTTTCATCCGTCAATCTCACGCTCTTTGATAAACGACACGACAGCCTCGCTTCGGTGAGTCAGGTCGATATCAGCGAACCATTTGCCTTCTTACGAGGCAACATTGAACGCATTGCAGCCGCTTCTTGCATGGTGGCGTTAGTCGATGGGGTGACCGCGGATCGTGATCCCAGCCCCTCGATTTTTCATGGGCTGCTGGATGGGTTGCGGTCGTTGGGTCAGACGGATGATCCTGAATTACTCACGGTTGTCTTTCAGATTCAGGCGTTGGGACAAGCAGGGTTTCGACCGCAGCTTGATCACTGTGCAGGTTGTGGTCGGAACGTTGGCTTAACCGCACCCAAGTTTTCCCCGTGGGCCGGCGGGCTGATCTGTAGGTCTTGTGAGCAAAAGAGTCGGGACGATTGTTTGCCGATTTCCCCGGGCGGCATTGCGTTCCTCAAACAGGCACGTCGGATGTCCTTTACCATGGCAAGGCGGCTGAAGGCCACGGGCCAAGTCAGGAGTGAGTTGGAAGACGTGATCGATACCTACGCCCGAACCGTGGTCGGCAAACGGCTGCCGGCGAAAAACTTTTTGGCGGCCGAACCTGTATCGTCCGAATATGGAATGGTCAGTCAACGCGCCGCGAGCGAAATGAAATGAGTACGGACGCCATTCAACCCACGGATATGAAGTGGCTCGACAAGGGCGTGTTCGGCATCGATTGGAGCGATGATCATCACGGCGTCTATCCGATTCGTTCGCTGCGTTTACAGTGCCCCTGTGCGGCCTGTACGGATGAATGGACCGGAGAGCGAAAAGTGAAATCCGATGACGTGCCGATGTTCATCATGCTGAAGGACGTCGAACCGGTCGGGCATTACGCCTTACGCCTGGTCTGGAGCGACGGCCACGATACCGGACTGTATAGCTTTACCAGGCTTCGTCAAATGTGCCAATGCCGCATCTGCCAACCGGATCAAGATCCGGAAGTCGAAAAATCCCTTCGTTCCAGGCGATTACTCTAATCGTTCCCTTCCCGTCTTTGTTTCACCTTTTAGAGCGTGTGCCGAGGGTCTGGTCTTCGTAGCGGGCGAAAAGACGTTTGGCGTCCGGGTGCAGGGTAAAGGCTTTGCCTTGGGCAATGTCGCGGGTGCGGAAGAAGGGAACAAGTGTTCCTGAAGGATCAAGATAGGCTGCGCGCAGGGGAACTGACCGATTGCGATGGTGGACCAGACGGCAGGGAGTCGAACGAATCAAGTTGATCCAGGCTGCGACTTCGTCGGGGTTGCCGATGGAGGCTGAGAGCAAGAGGAGTCGCGATTGAGCAGGACAAAAAATAATCGTTTCTTCCCAGACTACCCCGCGTTCCGGGTCAGCGAGAAATTGCGATTCATCTAGAATCACCAGGCCTAACGTATCCAACCGCATGTCAATCTCGCCGCTCGCCGCGTCATAGAGTAAGTTACGCAGGATCTCGGTGGTCATAATCAGAATGGGCGCGTGTGCATTGTCTCGACGGTCGCCGGTGAGAATGCCGACGTTTTCCGAGCCGAACATATGGGCGAACTCGGTCAACTTGGTGTTGGACAAGGCTTTCAAGGGGGAGGTGTAGATCACGGTTTGGTCGGTGCTGATGGCTCGTCGCATGGCTTCAACGGCAACGTAGGTTTTGCCGCTGCCCGTGGGAACGCTGACGATCACGTCACCCGTCGTCAGGTGTTCAATGGCTTCTTGTTGCCACTCATCGGGAGTGAACGGCGCTGGTGAGGGGGTGCCAATGCCCTCAAAGAGGGCGTCTTTTGAGACGGCCGGTTCCTGGGTTGAATCGTGGCGAGGCCGATGCCGGGACGTTTGCGATGCCGGGTCGGGTGGCAGCGGTTTTGCGGGTTGGGGCGTGGATTGGGGGCGAGCGGACGCGGACAACATTGTCGCCATCTCGATGCCGATTTCGGTGCGTTGATCAGGGGAAAGTTTCAGAAGGCTCTGAACGAGCCGGGCCTTTCCCATTCGGAAATGTCGAGAGACGCGCCCCTTGGCCAAGTTGTGCAGGAGTCTGCCCGGCAAGTCGGTGAGTTGTCGTTCGAGTTCATTATTCGTCATCGTGAATGACTTTCACCCCTCCCTCTCATGGTAATTCTTCCAGCACGTCACGTCGCATCAGGGCCATGGCGTGGTATGCCACGTTGGCCAGCCCTGGATGGGTGGCTCGTAATCCGTGGATTTGCGAGAGATATTCCAACGTTCGGGCCAGGAGTCGATACACGTTCCCTTCTGCCATGGTGGTTGAACGAATGAGGTCGTTCCACGGCAGGGTGGGTTGGGCAATCCATAATTCCGTCACTGCGGCAATGTCTGACCGCAACAACGGAGGTTCTTCATGGGCCGATAACGCTTGCGCCACCTTCCGAACCTGTCCGAGGACGGAGGCCAGTGCCGAACTGCGTCGCGGAAACGATCCGGGCCGGTCATCGTCGTGCGCGATGCTGGCCAAGACGCCGGCCAATAAGGCAGGATCGATTCCTTCAAACGCGCTCATCCTGATCAATTCAGTAATCAGCAATGAATGATCGATGCGAATCAATCGTGCCCATTCGCCGTCGGACGTCAACTGACACGTGGGCGTGAGATAGCCGAACTTCTGTAACACTTCCACGTGTTGCTGGAAACGGTGCCAGAGTTCCGTGCGCAAGGTATGAATGCTTTTGGTTAATCGATGACGTTCCTGACTCACCTTGAGAGCCTGAGAATGATCCTTTCGACAGGCCTGACGGGACGGACAGGTGGGACAGGGAAACTCGTCGCTGAGCACGTCGGTCAGCATCGGGTTTTCCATGAGATCCTGATCGACGCGGATGGGCAGACGTCGTAATCGGGTGGGAAGCGTGTCCAACGTGTCGATTGCGTGATCGAGGCTATGGGCCGTACACCAGGGAAAATGGCGGGTCTCCGTTACGTCAATGACTCGGTCCACGACCGCGGTGACCGAGCCCGCGGGATATTCCATAATGCGCCCACGACTTCGAACGACGGTCAGCATGGAGTGGGCTTGGCTGCGACTGCGATATTGGCGCAACACCACGGCTCGATCTTTGGACAGTTCGACGACGCGGCCGGGCGTGAGGAAGGCCAGGGTAGCCGAGAGTTCAGGCGATTCCATGGGGAGTTTGACGCTACGGTGCGAACGGCGTTTTCTGGCAAGGTCGAAGGCCTGCCATTGGGTAATCCAATCGGTGCATTCTCGCTGACCGTAGTCCTCCAACTGCACGGTCACCGTATCCAATCTGGTTTCGAAGATTTCGGAGCGTTGATTGAGTTGAAACTGTGCGAAGCTCTTTTCCAGGATAGGTTGAATGTGGTCAATGGCATGGGCTTTCAAGAGGTTCAACACCATGGCGTAGGAGATGACAAACTGACTGTCGATGGGTTCCGGGTTGCCGGTGAATCCCTTGGCAATGTGCTGGACGTCGATATACGGCGACGGCGTGACTACCACAAAGCCCACGTGATCTTTGCCCCGTCTTCCCCCACGTCCCGCGAGCTGTTGAATTTCGCTGACGGTCAAGTCCGTGAAGTCTCGGGACTTCCGTACACTCGATTGGGTAATGACGACGGTGCGTGCCGGAAAGTCTACGCCGGCGGCTAAGGTGGTCGTGGCGAAGACGGCATCGAGACAGCCCTTGCGCATGAGTTCTTCAACGGCAATTTTCCAGGACGGGAGGTGACCGGCGTGATGTGCGGCGACGCCGTATTGTTGAACCGTGGGAATAAGGGGATGGTTGGTGATACTGGGATAGTTTGCCGTGACCGTTTGGATCACCTGAGTGATTGCCGCGGACCGCTTGGCCGGAATCGGGACGTGGCGATGTTCAAAGCTGTCAATGGCCTCATCGCATGCGCGTCGAGAGGTCAAAAAGATAATGGCCGGAGTCAGACGTTGGTGACGCAGGACGTGAACGAGATCGACTGGATGTATGGCAGGCGGCATGAAGCAAAGAAGTATAACAATATCTTACTGAAAGCACAAAGGCGTCAAGACGTGAATGCCTTTGACATTCCTGCAATCTGTAAGATATTTTCACCGAATTGAAAAGCCACAATCAGGAGGGCGCAACATGCAATCTGCAAACACGAAGGAAGAACGTCGCGTCGTTTGGACGTGTGCCGGCGTCGCCGCCTTGGCGGTCGTGCTGGCAAGTCAGCCGGTCATTGCGCAGAACAGCCTCATTTTCTTTGGCGACAGCCTGACGGATAAAGAGAGACTGTATAAGGCTACCAGAGCATTGAACGCTCAAAATCCTGGGGTGTGGGTCCTGCCGCCCAGCCCCCCGTACTACCAGGGCCGATATTCTAACGGTCCAACGTATGCGGAGCACTTACCCGGCTTGCGTGGCGTGCCCGATTCCAACGTCGAAAACTTTGCTTTTGGCGGCGCGGAGTCGGGAGATATGAACTCACATCAGAGCGCGGCTGCGTTATTCAACTTGCTGAAGGTGGATGCGCTTCATCAGGTCGATCGGGCGGTCAGTGCCGGCGCAGTCGGTCCGAACACACTGGCCGTCTACTTCATCGGAGGCAACGATTATCAGAACCGGGCGAGTAGCACCGATCATCAAACGCTGGTGCCGACGGTCATCGGCAATATCAAAACCGGCATCAGCACGCTGGCGCGGGCCGGTCAGAAGAATTTTGTGGTTCTCAACCTGCCGAACATGGGCTATACGCCCGCGAGCCGAATCCTTGGTCTGAGTAAAGCGTTCGGCGAGTTGACCGCGGCACACAATGCGGCGCTTGCGCAAACGGTCGATGGTCTTGAAACCGGGCTTGGCGTCGATATCACGCTGGTTGCTCTTGACGACCTGTTCGACGACATGTTGGACAACCCCGGGCTGTACAAGCTGTCCAATACGCAGGATTACTGCCCCCATTTCGATGGTGGGGTCCGTGATTGCTCAACCCTTGAGGCAACGAATTCCGGATTGTTCTACGATAACATCCACCCGACCGCGCACGTTCATCGCATCACCGCCGAATACGTGGCTGCGTATCTGGACATGAAGGCCGACGCCGGCGCCGACGTGGCTTCACGTTCGATGCTTGCGACCCTCTCGTTGCGTTCGCAGCAGCGTCTGGTGCAGTCGCGGCTGCTGTCCATGCGTTTTGGACGCACCATGGGCAGGGAAGCGCAGGAAGAAAAGATGGGGGATCATACGCTGTACCTCGTGGGGGATTACGGCTCCGGCGACCGGGATAGCAAATCAACTCGTCGCGGTTTTGACTACGCCGTGAAGACCGGTATGCTGGGCATGGACTGGCGACTCAGTCAACTGGTCGCGACCGGTGCCGCGGTCGGCTATTCCAATGCTGACCAGTCGCTGGACCGTGGACGCGGCGACGCCGACCTCGAAAGCTATTTCGCAACGGTCTACGGGACCTTCGGCAGTGGGGGTGGAGGGCCTTATGCAGACGTGGGACTGGGTTATTCCGCCGACGACTTCGATTTCTCACGTCCAACTTACTTCTGGCCGCGTCCCACTGCGTCGGCCGATGTTGACGGATATACGTGGTTCGGCTTGTTGAACGGCGGCTATGACTTCAAGGTGGGAAACACCGTGTTCGGCCCGATGATCGGCGGGCGTATATCTCAATCCCGTATCGATCCCTACACGGAAGACGCCGGGCCGATGGCAATCTCGGTCCGCAAAACGACCATCGACAGCGTGGTGGGCTACGTCGGCGGCCAAGTGACGAGCCGTTTCGAATCCGGTGAAGTCTGGATCGTGCCGAACGTGCGGGTCACCGTAGAGAAGGATTTCGCTGAAGAACAGAAGGTCACGGGCACACTCGGGTCCGGTCAGATCATCTCCGGTGACGCCGGCGACGACGAGACCGCGGTCTTGGTCGGCGGGGGACTCGAATTCGGCGCCAGTGACCAACTGACCGCTCAACTCACGGGAGAGGCGACTCTCGGACGAGGCGACGGGAAGGACTACGGTATCCAAGGCCGTCTGATCTTCAGTTTTTAGAAGCTGGCTCCTCCTCTGTCATCCTTGTAAGCGTTCACTCATTCCTGCAAGGCCAACCCCACCGATCAGACCGGTCAGAACGCCGGATGCGTTGGTGAGTCCGGCGAAGCCTCTCGAAACGGCGTTCGGAACTGGACCGTGAAGTGTGTCGTCTACTCGGGAGAAAAAAAACGGTAACGGCACGAATGGATCGCGTGGGTAGAAGACGAACGACCATGCCGGTTTTTGTTCTCCTGTGTGCGGTGGGGTTCTGCTCTTTTGTCAGTTATAACCTGGTGCGGGTACCGGCATTGGCGCCGTTTGCGGGAACCTTGGGTGCGGGACCGGTGGCAGTGGGATGGATTGTCGCGGCCTCGACTCTCACGGGCGTGTTCTTGAAACTGCCGATGGGTGCGCTGTCGGATATCGTGAGCCGCCGCCGACTGCTGGGAGTCGGGGTATTGGCCTTTGCCCTGCCGCCGTTTGTCTATCCGTTCGTCACCAATCTCGAAACTCTGGCCGCGTTGCGCGTCGTGCATGGGTTGGCCACGGCCGTCTTTACCCCGTTGGTTCTGGCAATGGTCGCGGCTATGTATCCGCAAGGCCGAGGAACGGCTTTGGGATGGTATACCGCAGCCGCCCAAGGCGGGACACTGTCCGGTCCGATGCTGGGCGGATGGATCGTGGATTCGGCCGGCTATGACCAGACTTTCCTGACGGCCGGAGGATTCGGGTTAGCGGCCCTCACGTGTTACTTGGCCTTGTGCCGGTACGATCCTGATCCGGTGGCCCCGGTGAAGCAGAATCCAAACGTGCTCATGACGAATCTATGGAAAGGCTTGCGCGTCGTGTTACGGCACGTGCAGATGGTGGCGACGGGTGGCGCGGAGGCTGCGAAGATGGTCGCCAACGGCACCCTCATGGCGTTTTTGCCGTTGTATGCTCTTTCAATCGGGCTGAGTTTGGCAGAAAGCGGAGTCCTCTTCGGCATACAAGGGATCACGTCGCTTCTTGCCAAACCGGTGATGGGACGGGTATCGGATCGAGTCGGGCGACGCCCCTTGATTACCCTGGGACTCATCATCTGTGGCGTCATGATTATGACCGTTCCTCATGCTGGACACTTGGGGTGGTTGCTCTGTTGCGCAGCGGGGTTCGGGTTTGGAGCAGCCGTCGTGACCTCATCGTCCGCCGCCTTGATCGCGGATTTGGCCGACGCCGCCAACGTCGGCGCAGGCATGGGCTTGCGCGGCACCATCATGGACGTGGGGCACGCCGGCGGGCCGATCCTGGCGGGTGTGCTCGTGGCGTCTATCAGTTATACTGGAGCATTCACCATTATTGGGGGGCTCCAGTTTATTGCGGCGCTGGGGTTCTGGACGTTGACCAGTCAACGGGCAATCGTCCGGACCGCGTCATCGTAGACGGCGAGAAAGGATAACCAGGCATGGAAGAAAGCATGACAACGGGCGACGTAGTCATCGGCTTGGTGGCCGGGGTCGGAGTCGTGGTGTTGGTGGTCGTGTTCGTGTGGGTCGTGCGCATGGTGTTTTTCGAGGGCGACAAAGAGAAAAAGGATGTTTAGCGGTATCGTCGAAGAAATGGGCGTGGTTCAATCCCGTGAGCACGGGCGGGCAGGGACACGTCTTTCGATCATGGCTTCATCGATTCTCCACGATCTGAAACCGGGTGAAAGCGTGAGCGTTTCCGGAGCGTGTTTGACTGCCGCTGAGATTGGGACGTCGGACTTTTCCGTTGACGTGTCAACCGAAACGTTGCGCGTGACGACGTTGGGTGAGTTGACGGTGGGCACGGCGGTGAATCTGGAACGGGCCATGACGTTGCACGATCGGATCGGTGGACATCTTGTAACCGGCCACGTTGATGGGACGGGCATTTTGCGGGAGCGCACGCAAGACGGCCGGACGGTGTTGCTGACGTTCGAAGTGCCGGCCGCCATTTTGCGTTACTGCATTCAAAAAGGATCCATCACCATCGACGGCGTGAGTCTGACCATCAATACGGTATCGGAACGCGGCGTGTCCGTGGCGATTGTTCCACATACGGCCAACGTGACGACGTTAGGGGGCAAACAGCCGGGTGATTCCGTTAATCTGGAATCGGATTTGATCGGCAAATACGTTGAGCGGTTGCTCCAACGTAACGGGACGCTCCCGGAAAAACAGACTCCCGGTGATCGATCGTGACTATTCAGAATCTCAAAGAATCCGTGAGTCTACACTTGGAAGGCGAAAATGTTTCGGAGTTTGGGTTTCGCGAACAAGAACGCCATCCTCATTTCTACCATTCATGAAAAAACCTTCCGTTCCCGTCCGAGTCCTGTTGTTTGCCATGTTTGTAGCCATTGCCATCCCATTAGGATTGTGGCTGATCATTCAATTCTATGAATGGAGTTGCACAACCTGGATCATCTGTGAACCCATGGGGAAGAAGCCATAGGGATCTCTTCAGCGAGGAAACCATGGAATTTTTTAGACCAACGAGTGTTCGCGCCATTTATTGGCTCACAATTTCAAACGGCTTATACTCCAGAATCACTGCTGTCTCTACCATACTTCCATGAAACTGCCACAACCATTTCAATACCAAGGCAGCAAAAGGAGCCTCGCGTCCATCATTCTCCAATACCTGCCGATAAAAATGGAACGATTCGTCGAACCATTTGCAGGTTCCGCGGCAATTTCCATCGCGTGTGTGGCTCAAAACCGTGCGAGCGAATATTGGCTCAATGATTTCAACAAGCCGTTGGCTGAGTTGCTTGAACTCATCATCAACCAACCGAAACAGCTTAGTGATTTTTACCGCCAGATATGGCGCGATGAGTTTGAGGACGCGATTGAGCATTATTATCGTGTCCGTGAGGATTTTAATCGCACGCACGATGCTCGTCTCCTTCTCTATTTGCTTGCACGATGCGTGAAAGGCTCCGTCCGCTACAACTCTGAAGGTTTGTTCAATCAGAGTCCCGACAATAGAAGACTTGGAACCCGCCCCGAGACGATGCAAGCAAACATATTGGGGGTGTCAATGCTTATGCGTGGAAAATCTGTTGTGACGTCATTTGATTACCGCGACGTGCTTGCGAGCACGAGAGAGTCTGACGTTGTCTATATGGACCCTCCCTATCAAGGCGTTTGTGGAGATAGAGACGCACGATACTTGTCCGGTGTTTCGTTTGAGGAATTTGTTACTGCGCTTGAACGGCTTAATACGCGGGGGATTCGCTACGTGATTAGCTACGATGGTCGGCTCGGAACTTGTTCGTATGGTGAACCGCTTCCAGCCTGCCTGGATCTTACCTTAATTGAACTTGAAGCCGGACGGTCATCACAGGCAACACTCCTGGGGCGTGACGACGTGACGGTGGAATCACTCTACGTTTCCCGTTCGCTTGCAGAGAAAATTGGCGTCCAGCCGCGTACTCATCGCAGCCAAACAGCCGAACAAATGCGTCTTCTCGGAGCTAACGTGAAATATGGCAAAGTATCCTGAAGAGTTTCTTGAACTATGCCGGTCCGTTACGGACAAACGTCCTAAGACGGTTATTGATCACATTCTTAAGCACGGACACATCACGACAGACGATCTGAAGACCAAATACGGTTACAACCACCCACCAAGAGCCGCGAGAGACGTTCGAGAAAGAGGAATTCCACTCGAAACTTTCAGGGTCGTGGGGCCTGACGGTCGCAAGATTGCTGCGTATCGGTTTGCTGATCCTTCAAGGGTGCAGTTTCGACGATTCGACGGGCGCACTGGTTTTTCAAAAGAAATCAAGGAAAAGCTTATTGAACAGTGTGGTTGTTGTTGCTTTATTTATCTTGAAGAGGTTGATGCGCGTGAACTTCAGATTGACCATCGTGTCCCGTATGAGGTTGCGGGAGAGTCAGATGAATTGAATCCAGGCGATTTCATGTTGCTATGTGGCTCTGCCAATCGGGCCAAATCGTGGTCATGTGAACATTGCGAAAATTGGCAAAAGGATAAAAAGAAAGAAGTATGCTTGTCTTGCTACTGGGCCTATCCAGAGAACTACACCCACGTTGCAATGCGACAGATCAGGAGACTCGATCTCATGTGGCGGGGGGATGATGTGGTAAAGTATGAAGAACTGAAAAGCGACGCGGCTCGGGCAGGAATGAATATTCCTGACTTTGTGAAAGAGGTTCTCACAAAAGCACTCAGAAAATGAACATCCAATCAGGTGATACACTGCTGGGCAGCAAATTTCAGAGCGATCTATTGCCGCTGATAAGCTTGGCCTTTAGATAGCTGATCATAATTTAGAGAAGACGCTATGGATAATATTCGCGAAGGGGCGTATCGCCTCATTAAAACCGTTGCTAGTCCTTTACACTTTTTTGTGGTGGCAGCTCTTGTCATGGGCATTATCATAGTTGTGTTAGTATGGAAAGCCAAATTGCCTCCAGATGTGACCGTTTTATTAGTCCAAAAAATATCTGCAATGAATCCTGACGTTCAATGCAGATGTCACCATGCCTGTTGTCTATACGAGTTTGTCACCCTGAGCAACGCGAAGGGTCTGCTTGATAAACGGCGAGATGCTTCGCGTTGCTCAGCATGACAGGGGGTTGCTCAGCATGACAACGGTTGAAAGGATGATCTGAGCGTTCTGCATGCTTCGTTCGTGAGGGGTTATTCTTCCAGCGTTGAAATGTCGCCCGGGTCTTGGCCGAGTTCTTTGGCCTTCAGGACGCGGCGCATGATTTTACCGGAACGAGTTTTGGGGAGCGCGGTTACAACTTCAATCTCTCTGGGAACCGCAATTTTTCCGAGCTCCGTTTGGACGTGCGTTTTGAGGGCTGTGATGAGGTCGGGGGTGTCGCGTTCTCCCTGCTTCAAAATCACAAAGGCTTTGATCATCTCTCCCGCGGTTTGATGGGGTTTGCCGATCACCGCGGCTTCGACCACGCTCTCGTGGCTCACGAGGGCACTCTCCACTTCTGCGGTGCCGATACGATTGCCCGCGACTTTGACCACGTCGTCGGCGCGTCCCATGAACCAGAAGTAGCCGTCTTCGTCCTTGTGACACACGTCGCCGGCGGTGTAACAGCCGGGAATGTTGTTCCAGTAGCCGAGGTAGCGTTCGGGATCGTTGTGAATCGTGCGCATCATGGAGGGCCAGGGTTTTTTGATGACGGCAAACCCGCCGCCCGTGCCGATGCTGTTGCCGGCCTTGTCCACGACGTCGGCTTCGATTCCTAAAAAGGGTCGGGTGGCCGACCCGGGTTTCAGCGGCACGCAGGGAAGCGGCGTCACCAGAATGGCCCCGGTTTCCGTTTGCCACCACGTGTCCATGATCGGCTTGTCTCCGCCGGTCACGCGATGGAACCATTCCCACGCTTCGGGGTTAATGGGTTCACCGACGGAGCCCAGGACGCGCAAGGTGGAGAGATCGTAGCGGCCGGGCCAGTCTTCGCCGTATTTCATGAGCAGGCGAATGGCGGTTGGAGTGGTGTAGAAAATCGACACTCCGTATTTCTCGATGAGATGCCACCATCGGCCCGGGTCCGGATAGTCGGGTTTTCCTTCGGCCGTCAGGATGGTGGCTCCATTCAGGAGCGGGCCGTAGACAATATAACTGTGCCCCGTGACCCAGCCTGGGTCGGCGACGCAGAAATACACGTCTTCGTCTTTCAGATCGAAGACGTATTTCGTGGTGATATACGTGCCGACCATGTATCCACCGTGGACGTGTACCACCCCTTTGGGTTTTCCCGTCGTGCCGGACGTGTAGAGAAAATACAGCGGGGTTTCGGAATCCAAGGGTTCGGCTTGGCACTGCGTGGAGTGACCCGCGAGCCATTCTTCCCAGTCGAGTTCGCGGTCGGTCAGGGCGATACCGGGTTTTTCTCGTCGGACGACGATGGACGTTTCGATCGTCGGACAATTCGCCACGGCTTGGTCCACTACGGTTTTCAGGTTGATGGGTTTGCCACGGTCGTATCCATAGTCCGCGGTAATGATGAGGCGGGCCTCGGCGTCTTTGATGCGGGATTCGAGCGCCGGCGCACTGAACCCTGAGTAGACGACGGAATGAATCAACCCGATCCTTGCGCAGGCCAGCATGGCCACGATTTGTTCGGGAATTTTCGGCAGGTAGATCGTAACGCGATCACCGGTGTTGAGTCCCAGTGATTTGAGAGCATTGGCGCACCGGTTCACCTGCCGAGCGAGCTCCGCGTAGGTGAAAATCCGTTCTTCTCCCGTTTCTCCGACCCAGATGACCGCGACTTTGTTTTTTCGCCATGAGTTCACGTGGCGATCCAGACAGTTGTACGAGATATTGCAGGTCCCGCCGAGAAACCATTTGGCCCAGGGGTAATTCCACTCAAGGACTTTGTCCCACGGAGAGAACCATTCAAGTTCTTTGGCGACATCCGCCCAGAACGTTTCAGGATCGGCAATCGACGCGTTGTAGGCGGCTTCATAGTCCTTGATATAGGCCTGGTCCAGAGTTTGGTCGGTCGGGTGATAGACCGTTGACGTTTTCAAAAGCGTTTCAATGTTTTCTGCCATGGATCAATCCTCTCAAAGCATAAGAGTCGTGGGTCAGGAGCAGGGTTCGTATTCGGGACGACGGACGAGGCATTATGCGCAGGTTTGAATCATGGTGCAAGACTTTCTAGCGGTCGGGTGGTTGGTGTGCCGGTGACAGCAAGTCCAAAATGGTTTTGACCGGACTGAACGTGCTGCGTGGCACTTCGACAAACACGGTGTGCCAGTGGGCCATGGCTCCGTTCCACAAACCTGGAAGTTCCAGAACTTTCACTTCTTTGCCGTCGTGGAATTTTCGGGAAATGAACCCGGTGTGTGGATCGACGAATTGGTGAAGGTCAAACGGGCGTCCGGTGTAATCGCGAACGCCGCAGACCAGATCCACGGGGTTGAAGTGCGTCGAAGATTTGAAAATGTCTTGTTGAGTCGGTGAGTTCGGGTCGACCTGAGACGCTTCCACGATTTGTAACGAACTGGTCCCGTTCCCACCGTCCACCCAGAAGGGTCCGCCTCCGGGTTCTCCGGTGTTGGGAACCATCCCGCAGACGCGGAGGGGTCGATGTAACGCCGTGAACAGCCATTGCGTTTTTTCCGAGTGCGTGAGTGGTTTCCATCTCTCGGGAAAGGGCATTGCCAGAGAATCATGGGCCCATTCCGTTATCTCCTTGAGCAAAACCGATGAGACTGATTCGGAGTTGAGTCTGCGCAGATAGGCAAACAGCACGTCTTGCAATCTGATCAGAAGCCCGCCGAGTGCTCGTTTATAGGTATACATTTCATCTTTGAGATGGTCGTGGAGCACGTTGTCGATGTTTTTGATAAACAGCACGTCGCCGTGGAGTTCGTTGAGATTCGAGAGTAAGGCGCCATGTCCGCCCGGCCGGAAGAGCAGATTTCCTTGGACATCCCGGACCGGCTGGTTGTTGAGGTCCACGGTAATGGTATCCGTAGAGGGACGTTGAATGGAGCAATGCACCATCCACGTGATCGTCCGGTCAAACAGACGTTTGGACCGTTCGACGTGTTGTTGAATGGCTTCCTGGTGCGCGGCTGAACAGGTCAAGGAGAGACGTGCGTGCCCTTCAGCGTCCTTGGCATAGACGGCGGCTTCAACCAACTGCTCCTGGATCGGCGTGCGCGTGGTCGTGGAATATCGATGGAAGGGGAGGAGCCCCTTGGGCAGCTTGGCGTAATTCAATCCTGGAGTGTAGAGGAGCGTTTGGAGAATAGGATGGGCGTTCCGTGCTGAAACGAATTGGTCCAGGTCGTGCCCCTGCTGCGTGAGAGCATCGCGGAGGTCATGGTAACAGGCTAATTTTGGAAGATTGATGAGAAATTGTTCCAGTGCGTGCGTCTCTGAAGGCGATGCAGTGGCAGGAGATTGTTGATGGTACGCCAGGAGCGATTGAAACATTCGAGTGGCTGCACCGGAGGCCGGTACAAACTTAGCGACGCGGCCCGTGGCTCCGGCCTTCTCAAAGATTTGGCTGAGGTCGGGTAGTTCCGAGGCACTGACGCGCTGAATTCCATCATTGAGCGTACACGGTTTTTTGAGTCCGGCAAAAGGAACGCCCCGTTGAAACGTTGTGAGTTGCCGTTTGATCGCGTCAAGGGAAATGCCCCGTTCTGCCGGTTGACCGCGAGTCTGAGAAGGCGGCATCACCTTACTGTGAAGGTCGGTCGACATGTTGGATGACGGTGCCCCGTGGAATCGCGTGTTGGGCAGAGGGATCCCTCTGCAGGATAGATGCTAGGGGAGTCAGTCCTGTGCGCCTCCCTGAAGATAACCTAACCCGATTTTAATGGCACGGCGCGTGACTTCGCACCAGCGATTGGGTGGGTATTCCTCCAGTATTTTTGCGATCTTGGGATCCTGGACGTCGAGTTCGGTGACCTTGATGATCCCATCTTCGATTTTTACGTCTGCCACGGTTTCTCCTCCTCCATCAGCATAAGATTTGATCGGGTTCTGAACGGGATTGAGGCGGCATGTTACCATTTTTTCATGGGTTTCTCTAATCGTCGTCTCTTCCAACGCGAGACGAAAGAGAATCCACGTTCCGATTCGCGGCTTCGTGCAATAACGCTTGTAAGAAAGAAACGTTGCTCTCTATACTGTCGAATTGATAAAGATCATTCTGCCCTTGCCCAAGCGGTCATCCGCCCATTCCACGTGAGGTGGATTTTCATCCAAGCGTAATGGAACGGCTCAATTCATTCATCAATCAAGTCAATGCCTTTGCGTGGGGTCCGCCCATGCTGGGGATGCTTGGCGTCACGGGCGTGTTGCTGACCGTCGGGATGGTCTTCATGCCGTGGCGAAAAGTCGGGTACGGCTTCAGGTTGTTGTTTGAAAAGAGCGAACACGGCGGCGAAGGCGAGGTCAAACCCTTCAACGCACTGATGACGGCACTATCCGCTACGGTCGGTACCGGTAACATTGCCGGCGTTGCCACGGCCATTGCCCTGGGCGGTCCCGGTGCGGTCTTTTACATGTGGCTGATTGCGCTGTTCGGGATGGCGACCAAATACGCCGAAGCCGTCTGTGCGGTGACGTATCGCGAAGTGGATAAGTCGGGCAGATACGTGGGTGGTCCCATGTATTACCTGCGCAACGGCGTGGGTGAATTCGCCCCCGAGTTAGGCAGATGGTTGGGCTTGGCCTTTGCCGTCTTCGGTGCGGTGGCCGCCTTCGGCATCGGGAACGCGGTGCAGGTGAATTCCATGGCGGCTGCTCTGGGAGAGACCTTCAGCGTGCCGAAGATCGTGACGGGCGTCATTGTGGCCGTGCTGGTGGGATTTGTCATCATCGGCGGCATTAGAAGAATTGCCGAGGTGGCCGGCAAGTTGGTGCCGGCCATGATCGTGCTCTACGTCGGGGCTTCTCTGCTCGTTATCCTCATCAACGTTGCCGAAGTGCCGAAGGCCATTGGTTTGATTTTCAAACATGCCTTTGCTCCTGCGGCTGCAACCGGTGGTTTTGCCGGGGCGGCGGTGGCCGCAGCCGTCCGGTTTGGGGTGGCCCGCGGAGTGTTTTCCAATGAATCGGGCTTAGGTTCCGCGGCCATCGCACATGCCGCGGCCAAGACCGACAATCCCGTCCGGCAGGGCGTGATCGCCATGTTGGGGACGTTTATCGATACCATCATCGTTTGCACCATGACCGCCTTGGTGATTCTTACCTCCGGTGCATGGACCGTCATGGGGACGGACGGCGGAGGTCTGACCGGCGCGGTGCTCACGTCCACGGCCTTTCAGCATTCCATGGCTGGTGGACAATATATCGTGACGATTGCCCTGGCGCTCTTTGCGTTCACCACCATTCTGGGGTGGTCCTATTACGGTGAGCGATGCTGGCAATACCTGTTCAGCGAAAAAAGCCTGATTCTCTACCGCGGGTTGTGGATCGTGGCGGTCCTGGGTTTTGCCGACGTGAAGGTGGATTTCGTCTGGAATGTGTCCGACACTCTCAACGGCCTGATGGCCGTGCCCAATCTCGTGGGATTGCTGTTGCTGGCGCCGATGGTGTTCAAAGTGACCCACGAATATTTTGCCGCGCAGAATAATTCGGCGTGAGCGTCATCAGTGCTTGCACTCCCATTCCCGTTGTAATTCCTGAACAATTTCCAGCCACTCCATGATTTGATCGTGCAGGGTTTCGTCCGGGGGCGCGTGGCCGTTCTCCATGGCGAGAGCGGCGTGACGCCGGCCAAGGGCGAGCAGGCGACAGACGCCGGACGAAGCCGGAATGGGTTCTCCGCTCCGTTGAAAAAGAGCAATGGCACGATAGACCTGTTCTTGTGTGCGAAACAAATCAGCCATGAGTTGGTAAGGCGGATGATTGAGTTGGGACAACCGTGACTTGCCGAGCTGAGACGCCAGCAACGCGGCCTTTCCGATACTGATGGCCGCGCCTTCAGGATCGCCTTGAGCCATGGAAGTTTCCGCTTGCGTTTGGAGTCGCGTGAGTTCTCCCTGATCACCGGTGAGTTGGGCGTGACCAAGGAAAGTCGGGACAACAAGTACGCAAAGGGTGACCCCGCGGGTCAGATTGGTCCACATCCTGCTCGGATCGCCGAAAAGCGGGGTTACATGATTTGATAATCCAGGTCCACCATTTTGGTGGCCACGTTGGCGGCGTCACGCAGGTTCCTCATGGCTTCCGAGGTGTCTCGAATAAGCCAGATTTTGGCGTTCAACTCTTCAATGGGCTTAATGGATTGCTCATTGCGAAGCTTGGCAATGGACCAGACCACTTCGGTGAGCACGGGAAAATCAATGTCCGAGGATTCATCCATGTCTTTCAAGTTGTTATTGAGATAATCGAGTAAGGGCGGTGTAATGTCGGGGTCACCGGTGAGGGCGCCGATCAATCCCAGGCCCTTTGCCGCCGCGGCTTGAATTTGTGAATTCTTCGTTTTCACGAAAATATCGGTGAGGATTGGCGTCGCGGATTTGCCGATTCCAGCCAAGGCGATAATCGCTTCCGCGGCAAACTCGGCGTTTTCATCTTTGGCCAGCTTGACCAAATGGGGAAAGGCTTCTTGGGATTGGACCCGGGACAGGGTCGCCAGAATTCTGAGTTTCCGGCGTTTATCAGTGTCCGGTGATTCCAGGAGCGTGGCCAACCGGTCGGTGTGCCCCCACTCCGTGGCGATCATGACCGGAAAATCAAATTCCTGTAATTTCAGGTTTAATTGTTCCAGGGCGTATTGCCCGGAGCTTTTGGCTTTGGCTTGTCTTGCCGCGGCAACGGCATCAGCGAAGGCGGTTCGCGTTTCTTTGTACCACCCTAAGTCTTGACCTTCGAGTCGATAGTTGAACAGACACGCGGGTCCCTTCCAGAGTCGGGCAGGGGCGTCTGCTAACTCCGCGTCTCCGCCGGAACGAGTCGTGCCGCTCCAACGTTTTCGTTCTTCGCATTTGACGCGGAATTCCACGTCGTGGGGTTCTTTTCTGTTGGTCACGATCTTGTACCCGATTGCCTCGAGCCGGGTCCGGATGGTTGCCGCGAGATCATCTGAAGGAACTCGTCCGTCTTCCGTCAGGGCAATGACGTTGAGATAGATCGTTTGGACCTTGGCCAATTGCGTTCGTTGTTCCGGCGTAATGTGGCTGCGGCGTGCCGTGCTTTCGGTTGCGAAGGTCAACACAAACAAACAGACGAGGAGTCCGGGTAAGTAGCGCATCATGAATCCTCCCGACGGGAATCAGGGTGAATGCAAAAAAGAGGGTGAATGATGGTAAAAAGAAAGATCGCCTTGCCGGGTTATCAGTCGTTTCGGTCAGCTTACGTGCCCGTCCAGATCGAGTTGTTTATACGTCCAATTTGCCGCCTCGCGGAGGGCTCCCATTTCTTTGGAGTTATCGTTCATCAACCAGACTTTCTGATTGAGTTCAGTCATCGGTTCGAGAGACGTTTCATCGCGCAGTTTGCCAAGGCCCCAGACCACCTGCGTTAAAACCGGGAAGTTAATATCAGCCGGAGTGTTGAAATTCTTCAAGGCGTTCTTGAGATATTCCAGAAGAGGCGGGATAGCTGCCGGGTTGCCGCTGGCTCCTGCCACGTCACCCAATGCTTTGGCGGCGGCGCTTTGAATCGCGGGTTGCGTCGATGATTGAAACAAATGGGTGAGCAGGGGGATGGAGTCTTCGCCTATGCCCTTCAGTGCCTCGACGGCTTCCTGGGCTAAATCCTTATCCTTCATGAGCTGGGTTAATTGAGGAAGCGCGACGTCGGCTTCTATTTCGCTCAGGGTGGAGAGAATGAAAAGTTTCCGAATTTTCGGCGTCCGAGGTGCGTCCAATAGGTTCATCAGGCGATGGGGTTGCCCCCATTCTGCGGCAATGAGCACCGGAAAGTCATATTGAGAGAGGCGTTTCGCCAACTGAGAAAGGGCATAAGCTCCCGCGTCCTTGGCGTCTGCTGCTTTCGCCGCGTGCAAGGCATCAGGGAAGGTGGTCCGGACTTCCTTATACCATCCGAGATTCTGACCGTTGAGTAAATACGTCAACAAGCACGCGGGGCCTTTCCACAGCCGCGCCGGGGCGTCAGACAGTTCGGCGTCGCCTCCTTCGGCCGTGGTGCCGGTCCACGTTTTCCGTTCTTCACATTTTACTTTGAACTCGACGTCGTGGGGTTGCGTTCGATCAATCACGACGGAAAAGCCGACGTCTTCGAGTCGACGAGAGACAAGAGTCCGGAGAGCGGTGGAATCGGTGCGCCCCTTTTCGGTAAGCGCCAGCGTGGTCAGTAAGATGGTTTGAGCTTGTTGGAGTCGTTGCTTCTGTTCCGCGGTCAAGTAGGTCCGACGCGCCGTGCTTTCGGGAACAAGAATGAAGGACAAACTGAGGATCGTGCACAGGGTGCATACCCATGACCAGTGTTTCATAAGGAGCCTCCTTTCGCATGGTGACGACATGCAGGGCAGGGATGGCGCTTTTTGGTCATCTCACCCGGTCTAAGGGGCACTATATTACTCCGGTCCTCAAAAAAGCAGCAAGTCTTTTTGAATGCCGTGAACGCCAGGACCGGTTCACACTTCTCATGCCGGGGTGGGAGCAACTCCATTGAATTGGTTGAATGGCCCTGACAACCGCGATATACTGTTCCGATTATGTTAAAACGAAAAAAGATTGCCGTCATTGGTGCAGGGAATATGGCGGAAGCCCTTGTTTCCGGCTTACTGAAAAAGGAGGCACTCCCCCCGAACCGGATTATTGCCACCGACGTGGATGCCCGGAAGTTGGCTTACTTCCAGAAACGTTTTAGCATCCAGGTCAGTCGAGATAATGAAAAATCTGCGAAGGGTTCCGATATCGTCATTTTAGCCGTTAAACCGCAGGTGATGGATGATGTTTTAAGGGAATTGGATTTGTCTCATCGGGCCGATCAACTCATTATCAGTGTTGCCGCGGGTGTGCCGATTGCCGCCATCATCAAGGGACTCCATCCGCAAGCTCACGTCGTACGGGCCATGCCGAATACGCCGGCTATTGTCTTAGAAGGCGCGACGGCACTGGCTCGAGGGCCGGGAGTCACGCTCGAACACATGCAGGTGGCGCAGGCGGTGTTCGAGGCCGTGGGAAACGTCGTCGTGGTTGATGAATCGCAGTTGGATACGGTGACGGGTCTCAGTGGCGGGGGGCCGGCGTACGTCTCTATGTTTATTGAAGCCTTGGCCGATGGAGGCGTCAAGATGGGACTGTCTCGGCCGCACGCGCAACAATTGGCCGCGCAAACTGTGTTGGGTGCGGCGAAGATGGTGCTGGAAACGAAGGAGCATCCGGGGGTACTGAAGGATCGCGTGACGTCTCCGGGGGGAACCACGATTGCAGGGGTGCATCAACTCGAGAAGGGCCGGCTGCGCGGCACGGTTATGAGCGCCGTGGAGAGCGCGACGATTCGTTGTCGGGAGTTAGGACAACGGGCTCATGAATTCAAGGAATCCTCCTTTGAGGCTCGTTCAACGAAACGAGCCACGTCAGGAAAGCGACGTCGGACCAAAACATAGAAAACGGGGTTTAGGACGGGAAATGCCTGAACGGTCAGGACAACCAGGAAGGAGTGGGGGTGTGCAGTATTGGATAAAAGTGGTATTTACGGATAATCAGGAACTCACGGTGAGTGATGCCGTTCGTCATACCATTAGCGATGACATGGAAATCCTGGAAATTGATTCTCCGAAAGAAGTCATCATTATCCCTTTGAAGCAATTGAAGTATTTTTCGTGTGACGCGGCGGTGTTTAACAACAAACAATAACCGACTGGGAGAACGTTCTTCGCGTCGGACCTCTTAAGTCGTGCAGTCCGATGAGAAGGCGACGTTTCTCAGAACGACCGAGGACCACATAGGGTTGACATGGAGAGGCGAGTGACGTCCCATACAGAAGAAGAGGAGATGAACCAGCGTCGGCATTTGTTGGCGCTGGCTCGGAAAGGAGACCCCAAAGCCATTCATCAACTCTTAGAACTGTATCAAGTTCGCGTGTATAGCGGCGATAAGCTCAAATCTTTGAAAATGCGGCAATCGCTCCAGGTTCTCAATCCGTCAAAACTCAGATCGGCCGCCAAAAAAAATGTGTCAAAGAAAACGCCGCGAGATACACCGCCCAAAGGTTCAAAGACTGCGACGTCGAGGACCAACTTGAAACCGCCGAAGCTGAGCAGAGCGAAAAAAACGAAATCGAACTCATGAGATTGTCACCCGTCGCAACGTGTGACGTCGTGTCTGAACAATGGACGCTGAACGGAAGACGGGTGTGGCCAAGAGCAAGAAGAACGTGGTCAGCGAACCTCGACTCGTAACCCACCGGCAGCCAGTTTGCCTGCGATCTCATTCGCGGACCGTTGAGACCCTTGGTACACTGAGGCACGTCCTTGGTGATCAATCCGCCAAGCCAACTCAAAAGCCTTGGAAGGACGCATGCCTGGAATATGCCGACAAAACAACTCAATCACCTGTCGATACGTATGACAATCACAGTTGTAGACGATCACTTCGGCTTCAAAGTCTAGACCGGTGCCGCGGCCGGTTTCTTCTTTTGTGAGTTCCGTTACTTCCGTGGCAGGCAAAGTAGTCAAGATTCTCCTCATGAACGGGTCATTGGAAAGTTTTTGATTTTCTGGGTTCCACGTCACGTCGAATGATACGACCGAAAGCCGATTGATACAATGCGAGAGCAAAAATAGGCGTATTGGGAGAGCAAGAAGCATGAGTAAAACCATTTTTGTCACGGGAGCCGCGGGATTTATCGGCAGTCATACGATTCAGGCGCTTGTGACACGCGGGGACCGAGTCGTGGGGCTGGATAACTTCAACGATTATTACGATCCGGCCAGAAAACGAGCCAACGTCGAAGAAGTCCGACGGGCCTTGAAGCAAAGTGGTCAAGCAGAGACGTTGACGTTTATTGAAGGGGATATCCGAAACCAGCAGACCATAGCCGAAATTTTTTCAAGCTATGAGTTTGAGGGCATCGTCCACTTGGCGGCGATGGCCGGCGTTCGAGTCTCAATGGAGAAGCCGCGTCTCTATTACGACGTGAACGTGAACGGAACGCTGAATCTCTTGGAGGCTGCCGTGGGACGGGTTGGAACCCAGGCCACCCGTTCCGCGTTCCCCACCTTTGTGTTTGCCTCAACTTCGTCGGTCTATGGCAATACCCAACTCGTTCCGTTTCAAGAACACGATCCATGCGAACGACCCTTAGCCCCTTATGCCGCCAGCAAGAGAGCCGGGGAGATGCTGGGCTATTCGTATCATCATCTGTTTGGACTGGCGTTTACCGCCGTACGGTTTTTTACGGTGTATGGGCCGCGGGGACGCCCGGACATGATGGCCTACAAGGTTTTGGACAATATCTTTTTTTCACGTGAAGTTCCATTCTATAACTCTGGACACATGCGCCGTGACTGGACCTTCGTGACGGATATTGTCCAGGGAGTCGTCAATGCGGTTGATCGACCGCTTGGGTATGAGGTGGTGAATCTCGGAAGAGGAGAACCGGTGTCGTTGACGGAGTTTGTGCACGTGCTTGAAGAATACGTTGGACGCCGGGCCAACCTGGTTTCAGTGCCGATGATGAAGGCGGATGTTGCCGCCACCTGTGCTGACGTTTCCAAGGCGAGAAAATTATTGGGCTATAACCCTCAATGGTCGGTGAAAGAAGGTCTGCGCGAGTTCTGGACGTGGTATCAAAAACACGTGCTGGATGCTTGACGTTCTTGTCACTTCTTGTCACTCAGGAAGCGTGCTGGTAGAGTGACCTCCTGTGCTGGAGTGGTGGAATAGGCAGACACCCGGGACTTAAAATCCCGTGCTTCGAAAGAGGCGTGCCGGTTCAAGTCCGGCCTCCAGCACCACCCCTTCATGAGCCAATCAGGGTACTCAATCACTTGGCGTCGTCTGACGTTGTGGACTGATGCCGTGGCGGTCGCCGTTCAACGTCGCTGCCATGGCAACGGCGGTTTCCCTGCCTTGTTGGATCGCATAGTTCGTGCCACGGTCTTGAGGATAAACCTGGGCCATGGTTGCCAGCAACACGTTTGCCAAGGGTGTCCGCACAGCGGGGATCAATCGGCGGTAGCCGCGTTCCACGACGGGTTGTGCGTAACGGGCACGCCAAACGTGGGCGGCCAGGATCCAATCGTCCGTCAGATCCGGGAACATCCGTCGCAAATGTTCGAGCGTGGTCTTGACCGTCTCCTGATCCGGCATCTGATAGAACGCGTCACTCTCGGGCAGATACCTGGACAGATAAACAATGTGCCGGCCGGCGTAGGTCGAGGCCGGCTCGAAATTCGTATGCTCAATGACTCCCACGAAGGGGAACCCGGGATCGTTGACGTTCAGCCAGTAGATTTCCGAAAGGCTCCGGTCCAGTTCGAGCACGATGCAGACGTTGGCAAGATAGCGGATGCGACGCAGATGACGGGTATACTCGTCCGGCACGTGCGGTTCTACGAGATCGGCGACGATCGGCAGGGCCGGCGTCGCAATGACGCCATCGGCGGAGAAGGTCGCCTCCGGGGTCACGACTCCGGTCACCCGCCCGGCGTCCACCTGCAACTCAATGACCGGCACGCCGGTTTTGATTTCACCGCCTTGAGTGCAAATTGCATTGGCCAGGGCGTCGGCGAGGGCGGCGAACCCGCCCCGGTAGTAGGCAAGCCGTTCCGCTTCGTCCTTGCCGCGGCTGCCGCCCCGCAGCTTGAGTTTGTTCCAGAACCAGACCGCCGCAACCTCTTCCGCCAAGTGGCCGAATTTTCCCCGCAGAAGTGGCTCCCACACCACCCGGTACACCCGCTCTCCGCCCAGTTCCCGGAGCCAGTCCGCGGCCGTTCGGTCTTCAAGGCTGCGCCAGTCCCGCACGTGGCGCGCCCGTAGTGCCAGCAGTCCGAGCCGGATGCGGCTCAGGAACGGCAGGGGCGAGAAGCGGAGGAGGTCAACGGGCGTCGAGAGCTTGAAGAAGTGGTGTGCGTGGTACACGCCGGTCCGGGTAGGACGTAGCAGGATTTGATCCGACGTGCCCAATTCTTCAATGAGCCGCATCACGTGGATGTCGTTCGTGAACCAGTGGTGATAGAACTTTTCGAGCCGTTCGCCACCCGCGACGAAGCTGCCGGCGAGGCCGCCGATCTCGTCATCCCGTTCCAGCACCGTGACGCGGACGCCGTACCGGCCGAGTTCGTAAGCCGTCGCCAGGCCGCAAAAGCCGGCGCCGATCACGACCACGTGGGGCTGAGAAGTTTTGGTCATCGAGAGCGCAGTCGGAGGGGAATCGGAGATCAAGCTGGAGTCATGCGTTCTGTTTTGGTGTTTCACTGTTCACTATGTGGAGGCGTGAAGTATAACTCATCGTTCTGCGAAGTTTCAATCAACCTGACCGCTCCGTATCTTTTTTTTCCCTCCTTTGTGGAAGGGTTGGGAGTGGTCGATATCATTGAGTATAATGACGCTTCCGGCGAGAGAGTCATGCAGGCGTCACGCGCTTCGATAAATTGAGTCTGAACCCTATGGGGTTGAGTCATGAGAATTTCTAAAGTGTATACGAAAACAGGCGACGGCGGCCGAACGAGGCTTGCAGGCGGCCAGGAGGTGAATAAAGATGGCGTCCGAGTCGAGGCCTATGGAACGGTTGATGAATTGAATGCTCTGATTGGCCTCGCTCGCGTGTTTAACCAGGAACGGATGGAAGACCGTCAAGGCAAAGCAGAATTGGAAGCTTGGATGAAATGGATTCAGAATAAACTGTTTGACATTGGAGGGTTGCTGGCTACGGCTCCCGGACAGGCCTTCAAGAATATGCCGGAGGTGACCCCTCAGGACGTTGAGCAATTGGAACGTTGGATTGATCGGTGTCAGGAGGATTTACTGCCGTTGAAGGAGTTCATTCTGCCGGGAGGTGGAAAAATATCTGGATTTTTGCACCAAGCCAGAACCGTTTGTCGGCGTGCCGAGCGCGTGTGCGTTCATCTTGCTCACGGGGAACCCATCCATCCGCAGATTATCCCGTTTTTGAATCGTTTAAGTGACGCTTTGTTCGTTTTTGCTCGTTGGACGGCCCATCATCAAGGAGAACCGGAATATTTATGGGATCGAAAAGAATCAGGATTCTCCTAGGCCTTGGCGTCCTGGTGTTCCTTATCGTCGCGGGTATCGTGTTTCCCAGGCCTGAAGGGCGCACTCCCGATATTCCGGATGACCCTCAGGCACACGAGGCGTTGACACTGGTTCGTTCTCATCCTGCTCGAAATGCTCCGACGTTGGAGGCTGCCGTCAATCAGTACATTGAAGGGCTGAAAGAACAAGGAACGTCTTTCCGCAAAGGTGAGTGGCAAGTCGGACAAGAACGACCGGGAGTGTACGCGGTGAGACTGATTGTTCGGGAGAAAGGATTTGATGAATGGATTGAGCGAGAGTTTGCTTGGCGGGTCACGTTACGCGATAAGACCGTTCGGGTGATTTCGTTAGCCGCCGTTCACTTCATGCCGTTTCATGAGTTACCGCCGTTGCCGCATCAGGATCAAATATCCGGAACCTTCAGACGGGTTCCAATGGAAACGCGACATGGATGACGCCGTGTTCCACGCGCGTCGGGTAACAGGGGACGGCCCAAGCGGGCACGGGGTTTTTGAGGCATTGTCCCGTGCGGACGTTAAATTCCCATCCGTGCCACGGGCAGGTCACCACGTCGCCATTGAGGGTGCCTTCCCCGAGCGGGCCGCCGGCGTGAGGACACGTGTTATCCATCGCCAGAATTTCTCCATTCACGTGAAAGAGTGCAACTCCGCGTTCACCATCGAGTTCCACCGAGAGGCACGTGCCGGGTTTGAGGTCTTCGAGCTTTGCTGCACTGACGAATTTCATGCTGAGCGTTTTACAGAAAGGGGAAGGACTTTACCAAGGCTTCCGTCGTGACGCAAGTGATGATTTGACGTTGATATTGATTCAGGATTGCTCCTGATGCTATACACGTCTTCACGTCGTGTACGTTTCATGAATCACATTCGGGACAAGGTTCAATGACGTTACTGTTAAACGCGACCTATGAACCCCTGCGCGTCGTGCAATGGCAGAAGGCCATGACTCTGCTTTGCCAGGGAAAGGTCGAAGTTCTGGAGGTGTACGATCGGGAAATTCGAGGCGTCACGATTCGTTTCAAGCTTCCCTCGGTGATGCGGCTTTTGAAAGTCGTCAAGGTAAGGTCCACCCATCGGGTGGTCAAGTTTTCCCGAATCAACATTTTTACTCGCGATACCTATACGTGCCAATACTGTTATAAACGGTTTCGAACTGAAGAACTCACGTTTGACCACGTCGTCCCCATTGCAAAAGGCGGCACAAAAACCTGGGAAAACATCGTGACCGCGTGTTGGCGTTGTAACAATAAAAAGAGCGGAAGAACCCCGGAAGAAGCGCACATGCAGTTAAAGAAAAAACCACAAAAGCCGCGATGGAATCCTACCCTGACAATCATGATCGGCATTCGGAACACTCCGGACAGTTGGCGTGATTATCTCTATTGGCACATGGAATTGGACGCTGAATGAATCCCGGCTTTCAAATTTCTCTAAATTTGCAGGGCCGGTTGGGCGTGGTCATCGGCGGGGAAGATGAAGCCGCTCACAAGACGGCTTTGTTGTTGGACGTTGGAGCGAAAGTGGTGGTGGTGAATCCAACCCTGAACGCGCCGCTTCGGAAGCTGACGGCCGCGGGGAAGGTTCTTCACCGAGGGCGACGGTTTCGGGCGACTGATACGCAAGGCGCGTTTCTGATTATCAATACCTTGGCTCAAGATGCGGATCTTGCGAGATCGTTACGTGACGCCTCAGAGGCAGAAGGGTTTCTGGTGTGGTCGATCGATCAGCCGGAGTTGTCCAATTTCATGATGCCGGCCGTGGTTCAGCGAGGAGCCCTTCGTATGGCAATCAGTACCGGCGGCGCATCCCCAACGCTGGCGCGTACTCTGAGGCAGAATTGTGAAGAGATTTTTGATGATGAATTCGAAAATTTTTTAGAGTGGTTGGGCACGTTGCGTGAAAACGTCCAGGCCGATGAACCTGATATGGTCAAACGGCGGGAACGCTTGAACGCGGCGGTGGAGGGTTTCCACTTGAAGGGAACCCTTGAATATCCTCAAGCATGGACCGCCCACAAAGAGGATTCGGCTTCATAACGTTCCGTTTCTGAAACGGGATCGTCTCAGGCGGTCAGGGAAGGCGTCGTAAGACGGCGCGGCTACAGGGAAGGGATGGCGGGCGATGGTCTTATTAGAATTCAGCATGTCCCCGTTGGGGAAGGGCGAAAGCGTGAGCACTTACGTGTCCCGATCTTTGGAAATTATTGACCAGAGCGGCGTGGAGTATCGTCTGAATCCCATGGGGACCGTGCTCGAAGGAGAGTGGGATGAGGTGTTTCACGTGGTGCGGCAATGTTATGAGCGAATGAAGAAAGATTGTAACCGCATCTCCTGCACGATTAAAGTTGATTATCGAAAAGGGCACGAGGGACGGTTACGCGGAAAAATCGCCAGTGTGGAAAAACGACTGAAGAAGCCATTGAAAACCTGAATCAACCGGGTTCTCCCGCCTCATCACACGTGTTCGCCAGTGGTTCATACACGCGGTGCACGTGTGGACCCAGATTGCATAAGACTTCATAGGGAATTGATTCCTGCCACGTTGCAAGGTCGTAGGCGGTGATCTCCTGCTTCTCTGATTTGCCCATCACAATCACGTCGTCTCCCGGTTTGACCATGGAGGCATCCGTGACGTCAATGATCGTCATGTCCATGCAGATTCGTCCGACGATTGGACAGCGTTGGTCATGAATGATGACCTCTCCTTTGTTGGAGAGCTGACGCGCGTATCCATGGGCATAGCCGATGGGGACCACGGCCAACCGCGATCGTCTTCTGGTTCGATGGATCCCGCCGTAACTCACGGGTTCTCCTTTTTCCACCGTTTTGACGTGGACCACTTTGGTCGTCAGGGTCATGACCGGTTGAAGAGCAATGGGGGCTTCTCTCTTTGGCACGGGGGCGTATCCGTATAACATCAGTCCGGGGCGGACCATGTCCAAGCACGCTTGAGGGTGCCAGAGTATCCCCGCTGTATTGGCGGCGTGGACGCAGGGAATCGGGACGTTGGCTGACCGCAGTCTCAGCACGGCTGTTTCTAAATGGCTCAGTTGGTCAAGGGTAAAGGCAGGGTCCGGGTTATCGGCGTCCGCGAGATGGGTCATGAGTCCCCGGCAGGAAAGCGTATGCGTCATCATTGGAGACTGCAAGAGTGCCAACGCCTCTTCGACGGTGAAGCCTAATCGTCTCATTCCTGTATCGACTTCCAGATGGATGGGGTAAGGGCGGCGGTCGTGAGGAACGATTTGGCTCAGCGCATGAGCGACGGCGTCGCTCGAAAGAGTCGGAATCAGATTAAACGCAATGAGATCTTTGAGTTGCCAAGGGAAAATGCCACCCATCACCAGAATCTGTCCGAGAATGCCGGCTTCCCGTAGAACAATGCCTTCTTGCACTGAGGCAACCCCGAATTGTTGAATGCCAAGCTTGGATAAGGTGTCGGCCATGATCCGGCAGCCGTGGCCATAGCCGTCGGCCTTGACCACGGCCAAAATTTTGGTGGACGGTGGGAGAATGCGGCGCAGTTCTCGAAGATTATGGGCAACGGAAGCAAGACGGATGGTGGCAACGGTTGGTGAAAGGGACGAAGGAGTGGTCAAGGGAGTTGCAGAAGTTGGGTGAGACACGGGCGGGACGTTAAATCTCTAAAATTTCACCTTCTTTCTTCTTTATCAGTTCTTCGACTTTTTTAATCTCGCTGTCCGTAACTTTTTGAATCTCGGCCTCGCCTCTTCGTAGGTCATCCTCGGTAATCGTTGAATCTTTTTGCAGGCGCTTGAGGTCATCATTCCCCTCTCGACGAATGCCGCGAACGTGGATTTTCGTCTCTTCCCCATATTTTCGACACACCTTGACGATTTCTTTTCGACGTTCCTCGCTCAGAGGAGGAATCGGAATCCGGATCAACTTCCCGTCGTTGGAAGGATTGAAACCCAGGTCCGAGGAAAGAATGGCCTTTTCAATGTCTTTCATGCTTGAAGGATCCCACGGCTGAATCGTGATTAAACGACTGTCGGGCATGGAGAGGGTGCCCACTTGTTTCAACGGAGTTGGGGTCCCATAGTAATCGACTTGAATATGATCGAAGAGCGACAAAGACGGTCGGCTGCTTCTGAGTCCGACGAGTTCCTTTTTGAGGTGCTCAACGGCGACTTCCATTTTTTTCGTCATTTTGTCAATGATGGGTTGATCCGACATGCGTTGTGACCCTTTGGTTAATTCAGTGCCGCGTCGTGCGTGACGAGGGTCCCCATTTTTTCCCCGAGGACCACGCGTTTCAAATTGCCGGGCTCGGTAAGATTAAACACGATCAAGGGAAGACTGTTGTCCATGCAGAGCGTAATGGCCGTGGCATCCATGACCTTCAAGCTTTTGTTCAGCACGGAGAGGAAAGAAAGTTTCTCGTACATGGTGGCCGAAGGATTGCCGACCGGGTCTGCATCATAAATGCCGTTCACCTTGGTGCCTTTCAGGATGACGTCGGCTTTAATTTCCATGGCGCGTAAGGCTGCGGCCGTGTCCGTGGTGAAATAAGGGTTTCCCGTACCGGCTGCAAAAATCACCACGCGCTTTTTTTCCAGGTGACGAATGGCTCGCCGGCGGATGTAGCTTTCGACGAGTTCCCGCATTTCGATGGCCGATAAGACTCGCGTGGAAATGCCGGTTTTTTCCAGGACGTTTTGGAGAGCGAGGGCGTTGAGCATGGTGGCGAGCATGCCCATGTAGTCAGCCGAGGCTCGTTCCATCCCGGAATCGGTTGCCGCCATCCCTCGAAAAATGTTCCCGCCGCCGATGACCAACGCCACCTCGACGTCCAGGTGTACGACTTCACGAATTTCCTCGGCGAGCGTCGTCAGCACGTCCGCGTTGATACCGTAGCTTTGGTTTCCCGCGAGCATTTCTCCACTGATTTTGAGGAGAATGCGGCGGTACTGAACGGGCGTCATTCCTGGCCTAATTGGTATCGGGTAAATCGAGCAATGGTGACGTTTTCTCCAAGTTTGGCAATTTTTTGAGTCAGGATGTCAATGATCGTTCTATTGGGATCTTTGATGAAACTTTGCTCAAGAAGACAATGTTCCTGGTAAAATTTTTCCAGCTTTCCATGAACGATTTTATCAATGGCCGCTTCGGGTTTGCCCAGTTCTTTGGCTTGGGCCAGATAAATGGCCTTTTCCCGCTCAACCTGCTCAACGGGGACTTCCTCACGGTTGACGTAGGCGGGATTGGCCGCGGCAATCTGAAGGGCAACGTCTTTGACGAATTCCTGAAATTCTTCATTGCGCGCAACAAAGTCGGTTTCGCAATTGATTTCGACCAGGACCCCGATTTTGCTCCCGGCGTGAATATAGGATGAGACGACGCCTTCTTTGGTTTCTCGCCCGGCTTTCTTTTGGGCGGCGGCCAGACCGCGTTGACGAAGGAGGTCAATGGCTTTCTCCATATCCGAATTGGTCTCTTGCAACGCGTTCCGACAATCAAGAATTCCCGACCCCGTTTTGCCGCGGAGTTCTTTCACCAAGGCACTCATGCTGGACATCGTGCGTTCCTCTTTCTTTTGTTGGGTGAGGTGGCAAAAAAAGCAACTGATGGAATGTTCAGGAAGGAGTTTGGATGCTTTCCACCTTATGTTCGGTTGAACGGGCGGAGATCATCTCCGCCATAATGCCGTCTTCTTCGTTGGCGGTTGTACTCGCGGCCTCTTGTTTGGCTCGAAGGTCCTGACCTTCCAGACAAGCGTTGGCAATCTGAGTCGTAAAGAGTTTCAAGGACCGGATGGCATCGTCATTTCCCGGGATGGGATAATCGATCCCCTCGGGGTCACAATTGGTATCGACAATGGCCACGACCGGGATGCCTAAACGATTGGCTTCTCTGATGGTGATGTGTTGAATGCGAGTATCGAGGACGTAGATGCAGCCGGGCAAGCCGTCCATTTCCTTGATGCCGTTCAAATATTTCTCCAGCTTGCCCCGTTCCTTTTCCATGAGCAGCACTTCTTTTTTCTTAAGGCGTTCATGGGTGCCGTCGGTTTGGGCGGCTTCCAATTTTTTAAGTTGGCCGATGCTTTTTCGGATGGTTTGAAAATTGGTCAGCATGCCGCCCAGCCAGCGTTGAGTCACGTAATACATGTCGCACCGCTTGGCCTCTTCTTCAACAATCTCGACGGCTTGACGCTTGGTACCCACGAAGAGAACCGATTCTCCGGCGGCAACGGTGTCCCGGACGAATCGATACGCCTCACGAAAAAGTTTGGCGGTGTATTGTAAGTCGATAATATAGATGCCGTTTCGTTCGCCGAAAATATAGGGTTTCATTTTCGGATTCCATCGATTGGTCTGATGTCCAAAATGCACGCCTGCCTCTAACATCTCTTTAATGAATGCCATACTGGATCTCCACCTCTCTTCAAGTGATGAAAATATGACGTTCTCTGAACGAACGTTCGTCGCTGAACGATTCCACCCAAAGTCTCTCTAGATAGAAGATGCACGCCGTAAAACGGCAAAATCTAGCATAGTCCCTATTTTTATTGCAAGGTGACGGAGAAGTCCACTGCCGTTGGCACGCGGAAAGCTGGAAGAGGAACGACTGACCCGTCCGCCGGGGGAGAGGGACGAATGTGTTTTGACGAGCGCGTTTTGAAGCAGGTAAAGTCCTCATCCCCATACATTATTCACGCCTTTCCGACATGAGGGACAGAACATGGTCGAAATTCCGATAAAACTCTACGTTCAAAATCTTGCCAAACAAGCCAATGCCGCAGCCCGTCCTTTATCCGTGATGCCCGGCACTGACCGCACTCAAGCCCTCAGAGCGATGGCGGAGCAATTAGAAGCCAGCGTTGAGGACGTGGTAAGAGCCAATAAAGAAGACCTTGATGCTATTCCCAAGGAAGGGTCCACGGAAGATTATCGGAAAGCGCGCGATCAGATATTCCTGACGGACCAGGACGTGCTCGCTCTCGTCGATTCGATTCGTGGAATTGCCGAGGAATCTGATCCCGTCGGGGAGGTGACTCAGGGATGGTTGACGCAGGACGGCCTTGACGTGCATCGGGTTCGCGTGCCGGTAGGGGTCATTGCCGTCATTTCTGAATTCGGGCCGTCGGTAACGGCTGAATCGATTGCGATGTGCCTCAAATCGGGAAACGTGTGTCTCCTTCGAGGTGGAAAGGAATGGTTTCGGACAAATTCCGTCGTGGTGAACGTGTTGAATGAGACGGCTCAACGCCACGGCGTACCGAAAGGGGCGATTACGTTCGTGGACCGACCTGAGCCGGAAGGAGTCCTTGAACTGACCCGATTGCGACATCTGGTTCACGGGGTTGTGCCAAGAGGAAAAGCCAGCTTGCGAAAAGCGGTGATGGAGCAGTCCCGTGTTCCCGTCTTGGGATATGACGGCGGCTTGTGTCACGTGTACGTTGATAAAGAGGCGGACGTGCCGTTGGCTCAGGGGGTCATCGTGAATTCAAAAATTCAGGACCCTCTTGCCACCAACGCAGCGGACACGCTGTTGGTGCATCAGGCCATCGCACGACAGTTGCTTCCGGGGCTTCTTCGTCGGCTGCTCAGCGAATTCAATCTCGATCTTCTGGGCTGTCCCAAAACGATTTCAATGATGGGAATCATGGAAATGACCGGTCATAAAGGGATTCGTCCGGCTACCGATGACGACTGGGAACGGAAAAGTCAATCGTTGAAGTTCGGCATCAAAGTTGTCACAGATTTTGATGAAGGCGTTGCCCATATCGCGGCATTCGGCCCAGGGCACACCGATACGATCGTGACGCGAAATTACGACACGGCCATGCGATTTGTCCGGGAAGTCGATTCCGGTGCGGTGCTGGTGAATGCCTCGACCCGCTTGCACTCCGGAACGCAAATGGATTTAGGCGAAGAAATGGGCATGAATACCTCTCGTTTTCACGTGCGAGGGCCATTGACCCTTCAATCCTTGACAACTGAGAAATACGTTGGATTCGGAACAGGTCAACTGCGGCAGCCTCATCCCGTGCCCCAAGCGTATCAGGACGCCATGATGCTGTCGGCGAAATTTTAACGCCAAGTCCGTCTGCGCGTGTTCTCGATTTTCGTTTCCTGCCTAAAGGTCGTCGGCCTCCGGTTTTTCTCGTATGCCGAAATGGTCAATTGAGCAACATCTGGCACAATGGGGTCTTCGTCCGTTTGACGAGGAAGAGGCTTATGACGTCTGGCAACGGCAAACGTTGTCGGGCCATCACCTTCTTGGCCTTCAGCAAGCGGCCCAAAGACGGAGCGACGAAAGCGATGCACGTGCAGATCGAGACTTTTATGACCTGGTGGCCTCTCCTGACATTCTTCCAATAGTCTACAGCCAGCGATACGGGTATTATCAGACCCTCGGCCCCGCGATTGCGAAGTGTCTGGAAGGGGCGCATCGGGTTATGGACGTGGGGTGTGGAGTCGGCATTCTCACAACCTGGTACGCCGCCTGTTTTCCGGATATCACGTTTCTCGGCGTTGATCGATCTCTCAAATCAATTGAAGCGGCACGGCAGGTTGCCCACTCGTTGCACCTCCCCAACGTAAGCTTTGAACCTTGCGAAATTCCCCAACAAGCGATTCCCGGAGGTTTCGAAACCATCGTCTCAACGCAAACCCTTTTTCAGTCCGAATCCGACCCTGGGCTTCCAAGCCGGCACTGGTCCACCTTTGAACGCGACCACGACGACCGGCAACAACGCAGCCTGGAAACGCGGACGGGTATCGGGCCGCGTCTCGATTGTCTCTCTCAAGGGCTTGCTCGCTCCGGCCGACTCGTACTTTTTGAAAAAGCATTCCATTTAGGCCGACGACTGTTGTTTCAACGAGCCCTTGGCGCACGCGGCTTCGGTGCCGTTGAAGACCCACGGCTCTTGATCTATTCGGAACTGGGAGAAACGGTGGAGGAGGGGCCGTTATACGTGATGAAAAAAGATTCGACGGCTTCTGCCGTGGCGTTGGATGAAACGATAAAACATGATCCTCGACAAGACCTCTATTATTGTCAGGGACACCCAGCGGACGTCGTGTATGCCATGTTGCCGAAATCCGAAGTCCGGTCGGAAGCCGTATCTGAGCAGGTGAGAAAACAAGGCGGGTATGACGAAACAGGTCGAATGGCCGGGGGCTTGGCCTATGTGCGTCTTGTTGTTCCTGGGATATTTTCTGGGCTGATCGTCGGGTTACGAGAATTCCAATCCCTCATGGTGGAAATGGTGCAGCACGCGGTGCAGCAGGGGCAACCCGAAGAGCCTCTTGAACGCCGACTGAAGCGGGTCTGGACGGAACCGGAGAGTGATCCACCTGACCAAACCCCTCTCTACGAAAATCATGCTCCCGGTGCTCAGCAAGTGTGGCGACAGCTTCCGGACCGGATAGTGTTACGGCAGAAGACGGACGAGGAGGCAGACGGGAGACAACGTCACGTTGAATACGGGTACTGCGACGGGAATTTCCATTACCTGTATTGGGCCAACACGTTCGATCAACGGCAAATCGTCATCATGGATCAAGCGCGACGCGCCCTCCTGGAGACGTATTTTGCTGAATCAATTGGTGAGGGGTAGAAAGGCTGTGGAGGGTTTCGAACGACAGAGATTCTTCGCTTCGCTCTTCGAGGCTCAGGGCAAGCTCAGAATGACAGGGGGTAGGAAAACTGGTGGCGGTGGAGGGTCTCGAACCCCCGGCCCGCGGCTTATGAGTCCGCTGCTCTACCACCTGAGCTACACCGCCATGGCGAAGAGTGATTCTTCACTCTATACCACAAAGCATGATCCTTCGACAATGTGACGGTTTCCACGCCAGGGTCGGTCACGTGTCACACTCCATGTTTCGTGAATTACACCCGAAACACGTTCATGACCTCATCGTTGAGGTGGTTGATAACTTTAGAACGTGGGCCAGATTCCTGCGTTGACCGCAACGTGCCGTCTTGATGGTCAATTGATGGCTCCGAAATTTCACCTTGGCACGATTGAGCTCTTTGCGCTCTTTTTCATGAATAGGCTTTCCATGAAACAGTATCGGGTGGCAAGTGGGTTTCACGCCGGAATGATCTGGCGTAAAACGATCGGCGAACTCCGCACCGCCTTGCAATTGCTCGGACGCCGCCGAAGCGTGGACTTTGCCACTCTTGAGCTCCATCGGAACCATAACGAGAGTATCCTCGGTGGCGCCGATAAAGAAAAGAATATAGTCACATCGTTTTCCTTTTATGTTATGCGCCGGGAAGGCGCGGTCTGCATCGACGACAACTCGGGGGTGTGGCATGTCCTCCAAGAACACCCGGCATCCATCCCGTTTGCATGTATCGCTGAGGTTGTCCGTTCCCACCCGTGAGCGAATCCAGCTGAGAATTTCATCCACGTTCATTTCCCGGCTCATCTTGTTGTTTCCTCAAGTCTGTTCTGCAGGTCCGCTGAACGGTTGTAAAGTTCTTCGGCAACCTCTTCGTAATCCTGGGGTTCGATGCCTTCGCTGCGATCGAAAGGAATCTCCTCCACCGTCGATCCTGAAGCCGCTCCATCCTTGCGGAACAACCAGATTCCTACTTCGCTGGGACGGAGCGAACTCGGAAGTTCTTCCTTTCTTGGGGGTTGATCGATCTGTTCTCCCAACGCTCCCTCCCGCATCAGGTTCCCGATTTCCTTGAGCAGCCAATCGCTGTGCGTTGTGACCACGACGCGGACCCCGGCGCGGACCATGCGAGCCAGCGTCGCGGCCATCTGGGTCTGGGCAGCGGGATGCAGATGGGCTTCAGGCTCTTCAATGATGAATGTATCACCCCGGCCGATGGCCCCGCGGAGGAACAGGACGACGGGCGCGAGTTCGGACACCATGGACGAGGCACGGGCCAAACGGATGTCTTGCTTGATATTCCGTGGGCGGTACACGAATTCCGGATACCCTCCCGGTGATGGCCTCTTGGTACGTATTTTTCCGGCAAGCGCCTCGCGCTCCAATTGGTCGGCGAGCGCGTTCATCGACCTATTGTCCGGTCTGTTTTCTCGATAAAGTATGAGTCTCTGCATGAAATCGGCTATTACGCCTGAAAACGTCGGCAGTTCCGGAAAGCGTTCCAGACCAGCGCGAGTAGAACGTTTGACAAGAGAACTCGCGATGACGCGGTGGCTTTGCATAATGCCGCTTCTAGCAGCCGGCAGGTAATAGGTCTCAACGGGTTTCACTCTTCTCGTGCTGGTGATCATAGACAGTAACCCCTCAACGAATTCTTCGAATAGAGGCCAACCAGGCGGTCGGCTTCGTGTAGACCCAAGTGCGCTATCCATCATGCTCCGTAACCGGAGAATACTCGCGTGGATACGCTTCGCGTCCCTCCATCCTTTTGGGAAAAGAACGATATCCTCAACTTGGCCATCAGCACTGATCCCTGATTCGGATAGATTCATGTGGAATCGCCAGAGGTCCTGATCTTCTTCACTGACGACCATAGAAACATTCGTCTTATTCGGATTTTCAGACAAGCGAGTTAGATGGGAGACGGAGTCGATGTCGAAGCAGCGTATGATTTCTTCTTCTATATCATTCTGTAACAACTCAGGGTGCTCAAGAAACATTGTGATTGCCTTACGCACACTTTTAGGAAAATCCGATAGTCTGAGATCCCTCCCGTCAGCATCCAATTTTGTGAGAAGAATCTGTAATTCCTCATCCTGTATGGCACTATCCATCCTTGACGGCTTTCCCAATTCGAAAAGCAATCGATGATGGTAACGAGAATAGTGCATGACGGGGAGCCGAGGAAAGCCATTCAGAATTCGATGCAACGCATAGATCAGAACGGCGAAGTAGGTCTTTCCGGTATTACTTGGGCCGACGAACACCGTCAGCGGGCGCAAATCTATGGCACCGCTCTTGATGGGACCGAAGTTCGTGACTTCAAATCGAACGTTCGTCTTACTCGCTGGTGTATTCGAGATCGTGCGATTCTCAGGACTTCCTTTTCGCATTGGATAGACTCCTTACCTGAAGATGACGTAGAGACGGTTCCTCGTCAATCACACCCGAAACACTTTCATCACCTCATCGCCGAGGTGGTTGATGACTTTGACGGCGATGCGGCCGGACGGGGGGTTGGATAGCCAAAACAGCTACTCGATTTGGGAAGTTGTCTCCTCGTCAGTGCCGTCCTTTTCCTCACGCTGGCGAGTGAAAGTGGGATGCTTCGCGTGTCGAACTTCTGGGAGCGGGTCTTCTTTGGAAATTTCCAGCCAGCGAGCAACAGTCGGATCGTTGTCATAGCCATGCTCCGCCATTGCCAAAGCAAGATGGATGCAGCCCCAACGCAGAAGCGGTACGTCGAAGTCCTCGTCCTGATCGTACTTCCTGTCGTATCGCAGTTCCTCAATCAGGTAACCGAGCCCCTGTATTGTCAACTGGCTGATGACTTCTCTCTGAGCTTCGCTTCCTTCCGCAAACACCCACTTTGCGATCTGTAATGCCTCGAAGAGAACTGTTTTTCTTCGCGTAGCAATTATGATGGCAATTTCACGAACCAAATCCTCTGGCGGAGGACGGAGTTCAGGCGTTGAGTCGGATGCGGCCTTTAACCAAAAGTGCAATCCCCATGCAGCTTTCTCAGCCGAGGCACTATTATCAGATGCCAATTCCGTTCTCGTCAGCAAAGCGATTTCACCAAAACGATAGGGCAATGCCCTAACAATGCCGGCGATAAGTTCCAATCCTGGAGTGTCGGACCCTTTTAGGTTCTGAATTTTTTCGTAGAGTTTTGTGGCTGTGGCTTCTGGAATCGACACTTTCAAGAGGATGGACTTTAGGCCGAAGATAGCTTGATGAACACGATCAACATCCTGATGGTCGAGAAGGAACGTTGTTTTAGGCAACAGTGGAGATTCAGCCCATTGTCCTACGATATCCGCAAGATAATTCTGTTCTCTATCCGAAAACGTCAGTGATTGTTGGTGCGCATTTAATTCAGAGATTGCATAACCGATCTGCCAGAGAAGTTCATCCAAATCGGCTCTATTCCTTTGATGGACTTTGTCAACGTCAAGCCATTTGCGACGGAAACGCTGTTCTGCAAGGCCCGGCTTCGGCTCTGGCAACAGAAAGAAGACCCATTCATAGAGATCAGTCCCACCCGGCAGATCGTTGGGTTCGGTATGATCCCTACTCCAAAGTGCTTGAGCGACTTGCGATGTCTCGGTATCCGACAGCAGTCCTTTTATGGCTATCTCGATTATTCTAATTGATGCTCGTTTGCGTGCTTCACCACCAGTGTTCAAACCACGTATTAGCAGACTGACAATTTCTTGCCAGCGGTTTTCGTTGTCCGGAGTGCGGGTAGGGAGAGACAATTCGTCTCGTATCAACTCTCCAGGTTCTGGGTAGCGTTCAGACGAGGCAGTAAATCCATTCATGCCAACAATTGGCGCACTCAAAAGATCAAGGACACGGCTGGTTTGGCGATCTTTGGATAAGGTTTCCCATGAACGTTTTAGAATGTGTCGGATAGGTTCTTCTAGCCACCAGTCATCAACTACGTGGTCATTCCGGTAATATTCAAGTGCTTTATTGAAAACGGCTTCTGCTATCTCAGGATCGGACCGGAGGACAAGTCGAGATAATGCTTCTAAGGCAACGCGCAATCGTTCAATCCAGAATATGGCATGCTGGCGTCCACCTGCGATCCGAGGTAGTGCATATTCGATGGCATTGTTACAGGCTTGTACAAGTCTCCTTACCGAATCTCCTGGCATAGAAGCTACTTGAGTGCGCGAAAGAACACGAGTGAGTGTGAGGTCTTCGCCGCTATGCGAAAATCGGAGAGACAAAAGGACCGCCATTTCTGGATCCACCATAAACAGTTTGTCTGCGGCGAGATCCAAAATGCCAGAAGCTAAAACAAGATCGTTGGCGGATGGAGGTAATCCGGCTACTTCAGAGAGACGGATTGCTCGGTAAGCTGCAACCTGTCGATCACGTTCTTCGTTCGTTATGCGAAAAGAAGGTCCGTACCGATGGCCTAGATCGAAAGGTAGTTTTTCTTTTTTGTCACTGTTGCCCCTTATTTCTTGGGCATAATTATGCTTCTCTACAAAGGCGTCGCACTTTAGAGACGCCAACTCGCGCCCCCTTCTTCTAAAGGCTGGAAGTGCATCAATACGGTTTTGAACTGGGTTCTCCCGTTCTAGTTCGAACGCTAAAGCCATCCACAGTGCCCAGCCTTCACGCGAAGGACCGGCTACACTGCATTCGTCTCTGGGAATTTCGCGGATAGATGAAAGCGCGTGGTTGAGTAATCCACTTGCATCCTCAGTTCGGTTCATTTCGACGAGGATGGCGGCTTTTCGCAACATCCAGACTGGATCGCAGCTTTCAGTTTGCCAATCCTTGAGCAAGTTTTCCAGTTTCTCGAAATCAAGCGAATAAACCGACCAGAGACAACGCTCGTGATGTATTCGCTGAGTAAGGTCGGGATGATCGTCACGGAAAGGTGATAGTGCTGCAATTCGTTTTTCAAACACGTCTTCATCAAAGCGAAATCGTGCGACAGTCACAAGTGCAAGCGCGACAGTTCGCCATGCTTCCCGAACGTTCGTCCAGTCAACGCTTGTATCAGCAATACCCTTGATTGTTCGGGCTTCACAATCTATCTCTTCCAAGACTTCTTGTGCGAAGTTTTCAAGTTCGTTAGAGACCAACTCCAGCATGACTTCTCGGCGCCATACCAACTCTCTAATGGCTTTGAGGCGTTCTAATGAGGTAAAGCCGGGAAGTTCACTTAGAATCGGTGATTCCCATTGACCGGTATGCCAACTCATTAAATATTGCGTACTTGTGGGTACAACCAACCAACCTGGATAGATTCTCCTGTTATGTGCCCAGGTTTCGAGGCATTCCTTCACTTGTTCTGACAGGTTGCTTGACTCGTTTCTAAACGATGGCTCCTCTTTCGGTTCATCGGGAACAATTTCTTTAACGGGTTGCAGTTCTTCCGGTATTGGTGAAAGTCGTCGATCTGATCGAGAAGGCCACTCTGAGACTTCATATGGGCGCCCCCGCTCCAATGAGTGCAAAATCCACTCGGTTGCGTATTGGTGTCGTTGGTGTTCCGGCCATTTGCCAGCTTTCGGATGACGAGCAAGATCAATAGGAACAATGTTGCGGTCTTCGAGCATCTTGCGCCGGTGAGGTGATAAATTCAGCCATCCGGCCAGATATATTTTTGGTGCCGATTCGCCCAGATTGTCACGAACCCATCCCGACCATTGCAGGAAATTTGGATCATCACTTGAGAAACCGATCAAACAGAATACCGTTTCCATCATTGCTTGCCGAACGGTGTTCACAAATGGAGCAAATTTCCTTGGATACGTTCGGTAATCCTCTTCCGTGAAGATCAGTGGGAAATGTGCGGGAAGCGATCCGTGAAGTTTCACGACACGGGGCTGGACCGCTAAGGAAATTTCGTCCATGTTTCTTACAATGCTGTAGGCGCGATCGGCTACAAAAGAACGCGTCCGTTCCAAAAGCGTGTCCCAATTGGTTGTGAAGACATCCCGCCAGGGAAGCCGCAGTAACCGTGTGTGTAGGTCTCCAGGCTTGAAATCGTCGTCCCGAATCAGGTTTTGGATGAAGCGATTCAGATCGCTACGTCCGAATGCAGCCTCATATTCTTGTGCCTGCTTTAACAAATCACTTGTTATATCTGTTTCTACAGGTGCATTACGGCCATCACTTTGTAGATAGAGCTTATCGGATATTGCTTTCGCCATCGCACGCCACGTCGGAGGACCGTCGGCATCAGGCCGAGATTTTAAGGCGTTTCTACTGAAACCGCTCCCAACCATAACGGATGCACCGCCTGAACGCTGCCAGAGTGCTTCGCTGACTCGATCAATATGGCTTTGGTCGGAAAGGTAACGAGTCATCTACCTCACACTCGAAACACTTTCATGACCTCATCGCCGAGGTGGTTGATGACTTTGACGGCGATGCGGCCGGACGGGGGTTTGGGGAAGGGGCGGGACGTGTCGCCGTGGAGCGTGGCCCAGGCTTCCTGGTTGATTTCGGCTTTGAGAGTGGTCTTGAGCGACTGATACGGATCAGTTGTGCCGAGGAAGTAGGCGTGGCGGACGAAGAAGCTTTCTTCGTTGTAGTCGGTGTCGATAAACCAGCAGGCGATGCCGTCGGGCCCGTCGCTGCGCACTTCGCCGGTGTTCGGGTGGAATACGTCTACGCCGTTGATCTTGACCTGGATGTGATTACCGTCCGCGTTGAGAATCTCAATATCCGGTTCGCCGAAGATGACGAAGAGGTTGCCTTTGCCGGTGTTTTTAAGGTCATCGGCCATGTGCAGGTCGGCGTTCATGCGCGCCTTGAGGATGGGGATGCGGCCCAGATTGCTGAGTTCCGAGGCGCGGGCATCGTAGTTGAACGCGCAGGCAATCAGCACGTCGAAGCCGGCTTCGGCAGCCTCGCGCACGGCGGCGACCAGATCGGGGCGGGAGACCGTGCCGAACTCGGGGCCGATGAAAACGGCGGCTCGCTTTTCAGTGGCTAGTGTCCGGTGGTCAGTGGCCTGTGGCTTTTTCTTCTGGTCACTGGTCGCTGGCCACTGACCACTATCGAACCGGCCTTCCGCGCAGACGTACTCGCCAGGCCATGCGGTGAGCGTGGAGAACGTGAGTTTGTCGTCCTTGTGTGCCTGTTGGACGCCCGCGGTGCGGAGGTGTTCCAGGATCATGGCGGCGAAGTCTTGCTGCTTGCCGTAGCCGAGTCGCTCGTCCGCGACGCCGTCAATGAGTTCGTCGTCCTCATCCACGCCCAGGACGCGGTGAGGCGAGAGGCTTTCAACGGTGAAGGGACCGGCAACGCGGACTTTCCCTTTGTCCTCGTAGGGTTTGTCGTAGAGGGACTCGTCATCGGCCTTGGCCGCGATGGACGCGTCGATTTCTTTCTGACGGGTGATGCGCTGTTTCCACCATTCCGCGTGCAAGGTCTTGGCCTTGGCCGACCATTTGTCGTCGGCGTTGCGAGGAATTTCCCATTCTTCCCATTTTTCCTTCAGTGCCGTATTAAGTTTATCCCTGAGCGGTTCGAGGGTTTTCTGGAACTTCTCCCAGATCACGTCGATTTCCGTATTGTTGGCAATGGACTTGAGTGTGACGTGCGGCACTCGCTCGTAAATGAAGCCTTGGCGGATGTTGCCGTGGGTGGGCGTGTCGGCCGGTGCCTTGCCGGCGAGTTCGGCTTCCTTCCGCTGCCCTTCCGAGCTGTCGGCGAGTAGGTAATAGGGATAGCGGGCGCCCATGACGCGGGCGCGGGCCAGTGCCAAGGCGACACGGGAGGTATCGATGGTGATCCAGCGGCGGCCCCATTGCTCGGCGACGTAGGCGGCGGTGCCGGAACCGCAGGTGGGGTCTAGGACGAGATCGCCGGGATCGGTGGTCATCAGGATGCAGCGTTCTACGATTTTGGTTGATGTCTGGACTACATAAACCTTCGGGTCTGCCCGGCTCGCAATTCCACCGGAAACGTCTACCCACATGTTGTCTAAACCAAGCGCTCCGAAATCATCGAAGTACTTCTTAAAACGGATGTTCTGACCGGTCTTCAGTGCGCGGTCGGCTTTAATTGCTCGTTGCATTCCTCCTTCCGATGTTCGCCAGCCACCGGATGGTGGTCGGTAAGACTTTCCTTGGAATGTCACCGGAAACAAGGTCGTATTAGAACCTGTCCGAGACGTAAAGCCCTGATCATTGAACAGCCGAGAGCTTTGAGGTAATGGCGTCAATCCACGCAACTCGTCGTTTGTTACCCGTCGTTCCGTCAGATCGGGTAGTCGAAGCATCTTGTAGCGTGTCGCACCTTCTTCCCATGGTTCGAGAAGCCGGAAAAGAGAACGGAACTTCGCCCGCTCAAGATCCTTGCAGTACCACAGCAAGTAATTGCTGGTATTGTCCAAATGCTGAGAGCCTAAGCCGATTGATGTCTTGAAAGAAATCAGACTTATGAAATTTTCCTCCCCAAACACCTCATCCATCACCGCCCGTATCCGATGCACGTTCTCGTCGCCGATCTGCACGAACACCGAGCCGCTCTCCGTCAATAAATCTCGCGCCACGGTCAGCCGGTCCCGCAGATATGTCAAGTACGAGTGAATCCCGTCCCGCCACGTGTCCCGAAACGCCTTCACCTGCTCTGGTTCCCGCGTAATGTGCTCGGCCTTGCCGTCCTTCACGTCGCGGCTGGTGGTGGACCACTGGAAGTTGGAGTTGAACTTGATGCCGTAGGGCGGGTCGACGTAGATACACTGCACCTTGCCGCGCAGCCTCTCCCGTTTCGCCAGCGACGCCATCACTTGCAGACTGTCGCCGAGGATCATGCGGTTCGACCAGTTGGCATCGTGCCGGTAGAACTCTGTCTTGGCGTTGCCGTCCGGCAAGCCGTTGAAATCGGCGAACAGGTTGGTTTGTGGCCAGTGGTCAGTGGCTTGTGACCCGTGATCAGCATTCTGACCACTAGCCACTGACCACCGGCTACTGGCCACTAAATCATCAATCAGCACCTTCGGATGCACCTTCTCCTGGATAAACAGCGGCGGCGCCGGCACCACGAGGTCCGCCCTGTCCTGTTCATCCTTTCCGCGCCAAACAAGTTGAGGGTCAAGGTCGCGGTTTCGACGTTCACAGGCAACTCGGACGGGGTTTTGATCGTCTTCCTTCATCACCGACTGATATTCGGCCGTCGGAATGTTCTTGCGCTTCGCCTCTTCGTGCGTGAGGGTCTCTACCTTTTTGCGTGAAGTGTGCTTTGGCATTTCAGGCGCTTTCCTCGCCTGCCGAACCCAGCAGGTTCCGCAGTCGCGGTAACAGTGCAGGGGCTTTGTTAGACATGTATCGCCTCCTGCTCAACGTAGGGGCGCAGTTCAGGACGCAATGCCTTGTCGGTGACCAGATCGACTTGGCGGCCAATCAGGTCTTCCAAGTAGAACTGAGCGCCGAAGTAGTTCCTGGACGTGGTCGGGCCGTCAAAGCGAACCAGAATATCGATGTCGCTTTCATCAGACGCTTGATCCCGAGCAAACGAGCCGAAGAGAGCGAGCGCGGTAATCCTGAAACGTTGCACGAGCGTTGATTGGTGCGCACGAAGCAGCCCAAGCACTTGTCGTTTGGTCATGCTCGTGCCAGGGTAAGCGTCGGTTGCCATGCGCTGCTTGGGGTTTCGAGTCATAAGGGGAATCTGAATGCTCCGACGCCTCGTTTACCCGGCCTTGTAGGACGTGACCGGCAATGACTCCGTCTCCAGCGTGGCAAGATCAAGACGCTCGGAAGCATGGTCAATGTCGAAACCAACGACGTTGCCGTGAAGGTCAAGATCGACGTTGAGTCCGTCAACCACTTCTCGCGTCTCCGCACCCGGCCCCGCCTTGAGTTCAACGTAGAGACTGTCGGTTTCCCCGTAGTAGTAAAGTTTCATGGCTTACTCCTCCGAAAGCTTCGGTCAAAGAACGCGTTGTGAACCGTTTCACCATCATCAAGCGTCACGACCCGGAGAACGCGCGAAGTGGTCTCGCCGGGACGAACCACTTCGCCCCAAAAGCGAATGCGACCCTCCGGCTGGACTTGCCGGCGTAGCGGCGCGGCGACAACCTGGGCGCACCAATCCGGCTCTATGTATGGTCGCTTACGAAGCACTTGCTCACGAAAGTACCGTGTGGTTTTCAGTTTGGTGTCCATCCGTATCCGCGCCGGAAACGTTTTTCATTTATGCCATCCTACACAAAAATGTGAATATGATCGAATAATTCCTTTGGGAATTCTATGCCTAACTAGACAACCCGCCCGTTTGTGATTGAGATTCTTCGCTTCGCTCAGAATGACAGAATCTCAGCATGATAGAGTCTTAGAATGCGGCGGTCGCTGTGCGCTGCTTGGGGCTTCGAGCCATGAGGGGAATCTGAATGCTCCTGATTGTTATGCGACGCGCCGAAGAAGTTTGCGATTGAAGTCTTCGTGCGACTCCAGCGACGAGATCATGTCACCACCGACGTCCGAGAGCCTGGCGAGATCCATTCTGGGAATTTCAGCCTGATTTTCGAACACGAGGATCGACTCGAAGCTGAGCGCATTCCGATGGAAGTAAGACAGCATGATCGTCGTCAACCGCGCTTTGTCACGGTTTGGTATCCCATACAGGAACAACGGCACGTCGTCCTTGCCCTCGATCCGGTAGTCTACCGGATACGCCTGGGAATTGGGAACGTCGGGTTGGTAGTCTTGTTGCATCTTGGTCTCGTCCACCAGCCGGGAGAGAACGTCGGCAAGGTCGTCGTAGAAGGTGGAGCCTACGTTCGAACGGGAAAGAAGCGTCAGATCGTAGATTCTGGTCAAGGCTTGTCCGAATTGGAAGACGGCCTCCGGCAATCGTTCAGGGGCGGTGTCCAAACAGAAGGCGCCGCCGTCCCATTGAAGCCCGCTCTCGCCCATGATGCGTTCGAGGAGCATTCCCCTGGTTCCGTCCATGAACGAGTCGATGTCATGCTCGTAGCTGACGTGCATGAGGGTGTGGCCATGATCCGACAATCGAAATCCACCCGATGCTGACTCGGAAAGATGGATCGGATAGCGGTCTCCGTCTGGGAACTGGAAGTGGGTCCGCAGCATCAATGCGCCGTCCGGGCGCTGTTCGATTCTTACGTCTTCACAAAGGCGTTCGCATAAGAGGTTTTGGAGTGCATCGAGGTTGAGAGTCATTGCCAGAGCCTTGGTTGATCGGGTTGGGCGGTGATCCCGCTCAGGTTGAAGTCGTCTAGAAGACAGGACATAGCACCCTCCAGCGTCGTGAATCGGTCGGTCTCTTCCGCTTCTGATTCGGGTTTCCTGCCCTCTGAGATGGCCTTTTCCGATGCGCGATGGACGTGAGAACGATACGCGATATCTCCATGTTCGTGGCTTGGTCCGTTGTACCGTGCCAGCGTCAGGGGTGGACCGCCGGGTGGAAGATAGGCGATTCCGCAGGAAAAATCACTGTCGTCAGCGAGATTTTGTCGTTGATAGACTGAGAAACGAGCATTTTCGTCTTGTTGTCCGGATGCCTGGAAACTGCGCTGGCGGTGTGCAGGTCTTGACTTGGGTTTGTCCGACCAGCGGGCACCTGGATTGGTTACCCGTTTTGGCATTGACCGAAATGCGGCAAGTTCCTCGTTGCTATAGAGCTTGACGTTCATCTGTTTCTACCTTGGAGAAACGTTTTTCGTTTACGCCATCCTACACAAAAATGCGAAGATGATCGAATAATTCCTTTGGGAATTCTATGCCTAACTAGACAACCCTCCCGTTTGAGATTGAGATTCTTCGCTTCGCTCAGAATGACAGAGTTGCAGAATGACAGAGCTTCAGGATGATAGATATTCAGGATGACAGAGTCTCAGAATAACAGAGATTTTGCGCTTTCAGGCTGCGGCTTGAGGTTTTTTCACGACGACGTTACCGATCAGGTTGTTGAACGCGGTATCCAGTGTGGCTTTGAGGTCAGTTTGCATTTCGTACACGTCGGTGAACTCGGCGAAGGCCCAGCGGCCGTAGGTGCCCAGTCGGTTGACGCCCGGTATCCAGTAGGTGTCCATGGTGGCTTTTTTGTCTTTGGCGTCTTCTCCGCGATAACCCTTGATTTCGACGATCAGGTGCAAAAGGTCGTCGCCGCGTCCGTCGTCCACCAGCAGGATAAAGTCGGGGAGGTAGGTGCGGGACGTGGAGCCGGAACGGTAGGGCACGGTCAAGCCGAGGCCGTGGTTCTTGACGTAGGCGCGCACGCGGGGGTGTGATTCGACGACGCGACAGAATTCGGCTTCCCAGTCGCTGTCATAGACCACCCAGTTGACGTGGCAGCGGCGGGGGTCGGTCTGCCAGCGGGCTCTCTTTGACGTGGTGAAGTGGACGTGGACGGTTGAGCCGGTGGGGTTGTAGGGGTCAAGCACGGCTTTGATCGGGCGCTCTTCCCTGTGTTGCTCCACGATGCCCCGGCTGATGCGTTCGCAGGCCACGTCCGCGAGTTCCTGGTACAGGAGTTGTGCCGGGTAGGTGTTCCCTTTGCATACGAGGTGGTGGTCCAGCCATTGGCGCGTGATCCGTTTGAGTTGACCGAAAAGGTAGAGTTTCGGTTCCTCTCCCGGATCACGCCACTTGGTCTCCAGCAGTCGCTTGGTCAGGTGAAAAACCAGCGTGGACCGGCGCAGGTTGCCGGTGTGTATCAAGTTGAGATCGACTCCTTCGCCGATGATCCCCTGATTGTGCGTGACGGACGGTCCCACGAGGTCGGGCGTGAGCGTGAGCGTGGAGTCGTTGTTGAACGTGGCTGAGAGGCGTTCTTCCGGGAGTTCGACGCGGTAGCCCGCCACGCGCGGAAAACGGATCTCGCAGGTGTCGCGATCAGGGGAGATTGCCTTGACCTGCACGGTTTCTCGCGGTGGCTTCGGCGGGACGACGACCGGCTCGGCTGCGAAGTCGAACGGGACGCCGAGCACGTCGGCGTAGTCGACGTCGAACAGGCCGTTTTCGTTCAGGTCGTAGGATTGCCGGCGCAGTGCCCGGCCGACGACCTGTTCGCACAGAAGCTGCGTGCCAAAGGCTCGTACCCCGAGCACGTGCGTGACGGTGTTGGCGTCCCAGCCCTCGGTCAGCATCGAAACGGAAACGACGCAACGGGTTGATTCGCCAAGTCGTCCCACCTTGCCGACGGTATTCATGACTTCGCGTAATAAATCCTGGTCGGAAAGGTTCTCGGCTTGTCGGCGGTCACCCGTTCGTTGAATGATTTCCCGTCGGAAACGCTCGATCTCATCGGCGGCCGCGGTGCGGAAGTTCTGGTCAAGGGTCTCGCCGGATTCGAGTTGCTCGCTGTCGATCAGCAGCGTGTGGGGACGGGCAAGAGAGTTCCCGTGCTCGTCGAAGTTCCGAAATAATTCCAGGCGACCGTTTTCCAGTACCGTAGAACCGTCATCTTTCTGGCGGTAGAAGCCGGAAATATAGTCGTACACCAGTTTGGAAGTCGAAGTGTTGTTACAGACGACGATGAAGCAGGGCGGGACTTCGATGCCGGCCTGCTGCCACAGTTCGAAGGTCTTCGCGTAGTGCCCGTACAGGGCTTCGAGCGCAGTTTGAAGTTCGACGGGAATGCTGAGCGGGTCAAGGCCGGAAGTCTTTTTTGCGCCTTTCTTGGGCATCTTCTTGCCGAAGTGTTCCCAGAGATTCCGAAACCTGGGCATCTCGGCGTTGGGTATGTTGTCGGCAACGGGGACGCGGGGCAGTTTGACGATGCCGCACTCAATGGCGTCCATGAGCGAGAAATCGTTCATGGTCCAAGGGAACAGCGTGCCCTCTGCGTAACCTGATCCGCGCAAGAAGAAGGGCGTGGCCGAGAGGTCGATGACGCGGTTCAGGCCGAGCTTGCGGTGGACGGTTTCGAGGCCGGAAATCCACACCCGAGCGGCTTCTTTATTCTTCTCCGCTTCCTTGCGAGCCTCACCCTTCAGATCGGCTTCCTCGTCCTCGTCGGGTGGCTTCTCACGGTAACAGTGGTGGGCTTCGTCGTTGAGTGCCATGACGTTTTTCATGCCCATCAACTCGGGCATGACCCGTTGGAGCATTTGTCCTTCGCTCTCCAACGTCTGTATTTCCGGGCCTCGTCCCTGGAGGAGCGAACGGCCTCCTTTCGAAATATCCAACGTTTCCCGCCTCATGAAGGCGTGGTAATTGGTGATGATGATCTTTGCGCAGTCCAGGTCGCCGAGCATGTCGCCAGGCACGAGTTCGCGGCTCGCGTAGTAGCTGTCCGGGTCATTTGGTTTCAGTACCCGCAGCCGATCACGGATCGTCAGTCCCGGGGTGACGATCAGAAAGCCGCGTGTAAACTTCTGACTGCCTTGGCTGCGCACGGCGTTGATCGTCTGCCACGCGATGAGCATGGCCATGACGGTGGTCTTGCCGGCGCCGGTCGCGAGTTTCAGCGCCAGTCGGTTGAGGCCGGGATTGGCCTGCTCATTGGCCGCATCGAGATGATCGAGAAATCGTCGCCCCTCTCTGCCGAGCTTCGGTGCGACCTCAATCAACCAGATGACCGTCTCGACGGCTTCGACTTGACAGAAGAAAGGCTTGATATTGCTGAAATGGTGATGCCGCCAATGCTGTAAGAGCCTGGCGGTCTCCGGCGTGACGCGCCATTGGTTCGGATTCGGCAACTGTCGCCAGGAATCGACGCGGCGCCGAAGATCGTTGACGACGTGCGCCAGATTATATTGCTGACTTTCCGTCTCGATCTCTCGTGAAGCCTGGTCGAAAACGATTTCGCGTTGGGTCTGCCTGTGTTTTTTCGGCTGGGGGATGGGCGTGATGAACGCGACGGAGCGCCGTTCCGGAATGCTCAGGTTTGTAGGCTGTCCGTGCTCATCCAGTTCCCAGTGCTGCGACGGGTACTTGTAGGGCGAGTTCAGGATCGGTTGCTCAAAGAACCGCATGGCTGGTGCCCCGTGCCTGTGGTCAGTGGCTGGCGGCCCGTGACCCGTCTTCCAGCCACTGGCCACCGGCCACTGAACACTGCCTAGTGCGTGCGTTTGTCGTCAATTTCGCCGGCGAAGGCGTTCAGGACGCCCAGGGCTTGTTCGCTGAGTTCAAGGGGTTGTTCGTCAGGTTGTTGTGTGGGCAGGGCATCGTCTTTGGACTTGGGTTTTGTGGCTTTGAGCAGTTCTTCTTCAAGTTCATCGAGCGTGGGTTCGGAGTCGGATTGAATGGCAAACAACCGTTGGAGCGCAAAGATGGCGCGAGCGTGGTTTTCCCAGGGACCGCTATGCTCACTGTCGTGGACGCGCGTGATCAATTGCCAGAAGCTTGACTCCGCTTCTTCCGGCAGAGAACCGTCTGCATAGGCTTGGAGCTTTTCAACCAACGCCTCTTCCGTTCGCTCAATGCCGGGGATAAACCCGACAATCGAACGCTGACAGGGTTTTTTCGCAAGAACGCTGATGGTTTCTTTCCAGAGATCCGGACGTTCCTGGTTGGGAGCAGGCGATGCGTGCTCTTGATCGAGTCTGGCTTGAAGAGCCGTGAGATATTGGGTGACGGCCTTGACTTTTCTCGCCGACAGGCTGCCCAGCGGGATTCCCCAAATATGGGCGACTTCGTGGTCCTGCAACGGAGAATGGCCGGAATATTCATACTCTCGCTCGGCGTTGGTGAGCCGTCGCCGTTGTTTTTCCCTGCGACGCAGCAGGGTCTGATAGTCAATCAACAGGCGTTCTTTGTGACAGTCGTCTTCGGAGATTTCTTCTTGTTCTAACGCGCGAGTCAACCGTCGGATTTCCGGTTTTGGTAGAGCGGAAAGGGCGGATTGTTTGCGTTCCTTCAAAATCGACGGGTCAACCTGAAATTTGGAAGTGAGCAGCCCTTCAGCCGCGCGAATGGTCAGATCAGTCAACGCCAGTTGCTTGTTCAGGCATTCGACCTGGAGCCACGGGCGTTCACGTTTTTGACGAAACAATCGGCTGTATTGGTCAATGCGTTGCGTGACCTCTCTTGCCGCGGCCACGACGGACCCTTTTTTTTCGGGTTGCCCGCCGGCCAGAAAGCGAGAGTCCGGCTGATCTTCGACAATGTATTGAACGTCCTCTTGAGACACTTCAAGGTACTGAAGGAGAAGCAGCCGCGTCATAATCCGGCTTTGAAGGGGGAGGGACTCAATCACCGATTCAATGAGTTCCAACGTAAGAGGCGACTGCGTCGTGGCCGTGGTCATAACTCCTCCAATGCGTTAAGAGGAACGTTCGTGTTTTGCTTCCAAATATTGGGCAACGTACTCGCGTACTTCCTGAATCGTTCCTTCGGCGTACAGTCGGCGAGGAATTTCGACCACGTGAAGGTCTTCCAGTTTGATCCCCCGTTCGATGGCCCACTCTTCATCCGAATACAGGGTCACGGCACCGTCGGGATGGCGATACACGAAGAGGATATCGTTGTCTTGATTGCCGCTTTCTTCCATCGTCCGTCCAACAATCCGTGGTTGTGGGGATACCATACCCTGATAAACGCTGTCAAAAGAAGGCAACTCTCAGACAGACCGGCTCATCTCGCTAAGGCCGGAGCAGCGGGTTGAAAACAGGATCTCCGCCAAAATACGTATATGGTAAAGGCAACGAGGGAGAGAAAGAACACGGTCCGAATGCGGCCGTACCCGAAGCAGGCAAAATTGGCCGACGCGTTCAATAATCCGAATCCGGCATAGGCCATGTAGACGAACAGTGCCCAGGGGCGAAGCCTGAGAAACCCATAACCAATGGCAAGGTGAAGGGTCGGGGATTGTGCCTTGGCCAAGAAGCCCGGCACGCCCTCGGGTTTGGTGCAGAAGACGGTGAGGTTATAGTCGGGATTGGCCAGAATGATGAACAGGTCCGTCAACGCCGTGAAGAGAAATAACCCGCCGAGATAACGAATATCGTGTGCTTGTTGCCACGCGATTTTCAGGGTTTCCATTTGACCCGGCGGGACGGGGAAAAAGGCTTCATAGGCCTGAAGGCACCACCACGGCGGAATGAGCAGCAGACCGAAAAAGAACCCGGCTCCAGCTCCACCAATCCAGGTAAGGCCCCAAGTGATGATTCCCAGGCATCCGCCCAGCCCGAGGACCCGGACCGCGTGTATGGGATACCCGCGAACCAATTGCCCAAGCCCCGGGACAAGGGAAGAGAGGATTGCGCCTTTGATGGATGGTGAAGACTGGGACGGGTGGGAAAAATCCGTTTCGCTCATGGCTCGTTCACGATAAGCGAGACAACGAGGTCTGAGCAACTTCTGCAAGGCGGAAGTCAGCCGCGTGCGAAACGGTGAGAAGCGGCCGGCGAATCGAATGGAAGAAAACGACGTTGGACGGAAGGTCGTCCCTGATTACCCGCCGAGGGTATCGAGTGTTTCTTTGAGGCTCTTCATCACGCAGGTGAAAATCGGGACGTCCCGCTTGGTATAGCGGCTTCCCTCGGCCTGACGGAGGTGCATGACCAGATCAAGGAAATCTTCAGGATGGTCCGTTTCAAACGCCACGACGAATTCCTGGTCATCCAATCCGAAGGAATAGGTCGTGTTGAGTTTGACCGACGGGTATTTGTGTCCGATTTCAATGTGCTCATCCATCATTCCTTGTCGTGCGGCCTTGGTCAGCAGGTACCATTCACGGGTTTTTTCAAAGGGATAGATGAAAATGTATTTGCTCCGTCCGGGAGTAATCTTCAAGCGGCGGCTCTCCTGACCTTCATGCACGTGGTGGTCCACGTACACCGATCGTTTCGTCATGGAGAGATAGGAATAGGGAGTGGTCAGGTACTGCCCAAGGCCGGTGGCGAGAGCCTTGGTCATTTGTTCCTGGAAAAGTTCGAGTTCGTAGGTGATGCGCCAGAGCACAAAATCACAGTCGCCGCGAATACCGACCGTGGTGTAGGGCACCAGAATGACTTTACCGCTGAATTCTTCAATGGCTCGGATAAACTCTTGCTTACCGGCTTGTCGCTCCTCCTGAGGGAGCCGGCGCCAAGCAGGATCCACTTTCAAAAAGCAGAAATTGACGAACTGACGTTTGGCTGGTGCTGCTTCTTCAGCCATGCGAGGTCCTCCCTTACTAGACTAGATAGACTGGATAACAGGCCGTTAATGCGTGGTTATCTATCAATTTTCAGTTGAGGTTGTCAATGAACGGCACGCGCCCATCTTCCAATAGAGGTGGGCATGGGGAGGGTGTGGATTCACATTTCAAGTGCAACACTTGGTGGATAAAAATCTCCGCGGGTGTGGCATACCCGAGGCACTTCCGCGGGGTGTGGTTGTAAGCGTGAACCAGGTGATGAACCCGCTGGTCGGACAGGGTCGCCAAGTCGGTTTTACGGGGCTAGGTGCGGCGCAGGCGGCCGATGGCGTTCTCGACGCCGCCTTTCTGCCAGGGGGCGTGGGGGTCGCAGAAGAAGGTCTCGATGCCGAGGGCATGGAGGTGGTGATGAGAGGCGAACTCCGTCCCATTGTCGAAGGTGACGGTTTGGCGGCCGTGAGGAGGCATCGGGGTGAGGAGGTGGGTGAGGGCGTGGGCGATGGGGGCGGCGGCTTTGCCTGGGGGGCGCACGGCGAGGAGAAGGCGGGAGGTGCGTTCGTGGAGAGTGAGGACGGCTTGGCCGTAGGTACGGAAGAGCATCAGATCGGCTTCCCCGTGGCCCGGGGTCTGGCGGTCGGCCGCGGCGGCGGGGCGCTCAACGAGGGGGCGGCGGTGGGCGAGCAACGCGGCGGGGCTGCGACGTGTGCGCCGGCGGCCGCGGGTGGCTTTGGCTCGGGGCAGAGAGTGGCGCCAGGCATAGGTTTTCGTTCGGGCGATCTGAGCGTAGAGGAAGCGAGAGATGGTTTCGTGGGAGAGGACGGGCTGCCCGGCATCGCGGGCGAGGCGGCCCGCGACTTGCTCGGGGGTCCAGCCCTGTTGGAGGTGGGTAAGTCCCGTGGTGCGGAGGGGGGCATCGCGGGCCAGCTTGGCTCCGCGCCAGCGGCGGGCGCGGGCCTGCTGCTCGGCAGAGCGGGGCTGGTAGCCCTGGGTGCGGGAGCGATTGCGCTTCATCTCGCGAGCCACGGTTGATGGCGGGCGATCCAGAGCTGCCGCGATGTGCTGGAGCGAGAGCCCGGCGGCGTGTAGGCGGGCCAGGTCACATCGGTCTTCCAGGGTGAGGTGGTGATAGTGGGTTCCCATGACAACACCTTAGCAAGGTGTTGCACTTCGTTTGTGAATTTAGATACAAAGCGACGTGCGCGTTGTACGATGGACAAATGAGAAATCCGATTTCATGAAAACTGCTGCGCGCTATGATGGATGGACGGAGTCGGCACCGGTCAACTTGCGTGAGACCGCCGTTGCCGCGCGGGCCGCGTTATGCATGCGCCGTGCCCGGACTCGCCGCCGTGTCCATGGTGAGGCGGCGTCTCGATTGGTGTGTCGCCGTGTGGAGACCGGCGGCATGAAGCTCTCCGGATGGGGCCGGTATCCGGTCCTCGATTGCAGGATGGAGCGTCTTCGTGACCATAACCTCCACGGCCTGCTCGATCGCCGCCACACCTTGATCGCCCGCGGCAATGGACGGTCCTACGGCGACGCGGCGCTCAATCCTGACCTGACGCTCTCGATGCTGGCGATGGATCGGATGCAGGCGTTCGACGCCGAGACCGGCCGGCTGACCTGCGAGGCCGGCGTGCTGCTCGCGGACGTCCTGGACACGTTCGTGCCGCGAGGCTGGTTCCCGCCGGTGGTGCCGGGCACGAAGTTCGTCACCGTCGGCGGCATGATTGCCGCGGACGTGCATGGCAAGAACCATCACCGGGACGGCTCCTTCGGCGCGTACGTCGAATCGCTGACGCTGGTGACCGCTGACGGCAAGGTCCGGGAGTGCAGCCGTTCAGAGCACGCGGACCTGTTTCGCGCCACCGTCGGCGGCATGGGCCTGACCGGGGTTATTCTGTCCGCCACCTTCCGGCTCAAGCCGATCGAAACCGCCTTCGTGATGGCGGAGACCGTCCCCACGCGCGACCTCGACGAAACAATGGCGTTGTTCGAGGCCTCACGCGACTGGCCCTACAGCGTGGCCTGGATCGACTGCCTGGCGCGGGGCGCGAGACTGGGCCGCTCGCTGGTCTCTCGCGGAACGTTCATGGCGTGCGGCTCCCTGCCGTCGCGGTTGGTGCGCGAGCCATTGTGCCCGGCGCCCGTGGGCCGGCTGACGGTCCCGTTCGATGCACCGTCAGTCCTGCTCAATCGGCCTCGGTCCGTCTCTTCAACGCCCTCTACATACCGCCTCGGGCGGACGCGGGGCGGTGTGCGTCCGGTCCATTTCGATCCGTTCTTCTTCCCCCTCGATCGGGTCGGGGCGTGGAACCGCCTCTACGGGCGTAGCGGATTCGTGCAGTACCAGTGCATGCTGCCCGAGGCCGTGAGCACGGCCGGCATCACCGTGCTTCTGGAGCGCGTCGCGGCGGCCGGGCGGGGTTCGTTCCTCGCGGTGCTCAAGCTGCTCGGCTCCGGCGGTGAGAGGCTGCTGTCGTTTTCCATGGAGGGTTACACGCTGGCACTCGATTTTCCGATGCGTCCGGGCACACTGGCGCTGCTTGACGACCTTGACGAGATCACCCATCGCCACGGCGGGCGCGTCTATTTTGCCAAGGATGCCCGCTGTACGCCGGAGCGTCTGGCACAGGGCTATCCGCGCGCGGCGGACCGCCTTCGAGGCGATCCGTGCCGAGACGGCCGGCGCTTCTCCCAGATTTGCCTCTGCGCTTTCGCGCCGGCTCGCGCTGTGAAACACCGAATCTTCGGTCGAGAGGAAGACTGCACGTGGAAGTCGGCATCGACAGCCTGAGACAACCATATGACTTGATCGTCATCGGATCGGGCCCCGCCGGATTGACTCTGGCGCGCCGATATGACGACCTCACGACCAGCCGAACGCTGATCATAGAAAGCGGTTCCCGATCGAACATGAACGGCAAGGCCCAGCAGCTTTCCCTGGTAGACTCGATCGGTGACGTCTCTTCTTACGACTACTCCCGCCATCATCAGCGTATCTTCGGAGGCACATCCTCCATATGGAGCGGCTGGTGTGCCGTGCTGGAGAGGCGCGCCTTCTCGAACGGCGAATGGCCGTTCGCGTATGACGAGCTCCGGGTGTATTACCCGAAAGCCGCTGACATCCTCAGCCTGCCCAGGGAGGTCCACACGCATCCGGAGACACCCTTCCCCGGCAATACGAATCTTGTCTACAAGCCGTACTATATCAGCTCGCGAAGACGGTTTAACGTTCTGTTTCGAGATTGGTTGACACAAAGCACGAGCGTTGACGTATTGTTCAATCACACGGTGACGAATATAGGCATGAACAACGGGGTCGCCTCAAGCGTTTCCGTCCGGGAATCATCCAGGAATCGAGCTGCTCCCGCAGAAATATTCGGGAACAGGATCGCAGTCGCCGCCGGTGGTATTCAGAATGCCCGCCTGCTTCAACTCTCTCTCCCTCGGGAGAGTGCGCTCCCCGTCGGCTCGTACTTCTGTCAGCATCCTCACATATACAATTACGCCCCCATCATTCTGGATGAACAGACGTTTCAGCATGTCAAAGGCAAGCGTATATCCGGAACCGGGATTCGTCACGCCATTGCCCTGTCCTCCGATTTCTCCAATGCGAATCACTTGCTCTCGGCGACGTTCGAGATATATGCCCCGACACCGTCGGCGACAAACATCCTTGGCCGCAACAGACGGTCTGTCATGGCAATCATGAACGTTCGTGCGGAAATGCCGTCGCTCGAACAAAATAAAATTGCTCTTTCGAATACCCGGCGGGACTTCCTGGGCCAGCCCATTGCCCAGGCCACTCTCAGGTTCAGCCTCCGGGGAATACGTACCGTCTACGATTACGTCAACGCCGAGTTGATACGTTCCGGTCTCGGCCGCCTGGGTGTTCCGGGGAACGTGCAAAACATCCAGGATGGGGGGGGCCATATGATAGGCTCGACACGGATGGGAAATGACCCTGCCGTTTCCGTGACGGACGCTCATGCCCGGGTTCATGGCGTGCGGAATTTGTACCTTGCCGGATCTTCTTTGTTCCCGGCCGCAGGGGCAGCCAATCCAACCTTGACCATTCTCGCGCTCTCGCTTCGATTGGCGGACCATTTGGCAGGGAGACCGAAATGAACCGGCGCTCTTTCCTTTTGCGCCTCGCGGCCCTCTGCGTGCTATTGTTTGGCGGCAGCACCCTGCTTTTTTCCCGTCGTTCCCATTGCGGCAGGATTGATTCGTATTCCGATCTTCCAGCCGATCTTCAAGCGCTGCATTCCCGGGATTTCATCCATGCCTTTCCCGATTTGACGCTGGACGACCTGTTTTCAGGTTTGCACGATCGTCGTGTCTGTACGCGGGCAGAATTCGACATTGCCCAGATTCGCGGCAACGCCGTTGATGATCCTCTGGTGGAATTCGGTAATTTCTTCTGGACGGAGTCCGAGTTGATGTTATATGTGCTGGTTGCTCGTTTACATGCAAGAGGGAAATAAAATCAGAACCGCGCTGGTGATCGGAGCCACATCCGATGTCGGTCGGGCGATTGCTCACTGTCTGGCCGGCGACGGCTACGCGCTGCAACTCGCGGGCCGCGATCCGGTGCCGCTGGAGAGAGACGCGGGACCTCCGGGTGCACACGGGGTCGCGGTGACCGCGCTCCGTCGCGGCGTGATTACCTGCAACTCTCTGTCTCATAAATCAGAGGCGCTACATGTACAGGATCTCCAATGAAGGAGAATGCCTTCCGAAACGCGCGAGTCATTCTGCTGCATTTGCCGTGGTTGGCACTGCTGGGCTGGTTCTCCTCGGTTGCGTGGTTCCTGTGCGACGACGCGTTCATCAGTTTCCGCTACGTCCGTAACCTGCTCGAAGGCCACGGCTTGGTCTTCAACCCCGGCGAATATGTCGAGGGCTATTCCAACTTCCTGTGGGTGCTGGAACTGGCGGCGATATGGGGATTGTCGGGAGTGGCCCCGGAGGACGCGGCGCCGTGGCTGTCGGTCGCCTTTACCGCCGGCACCATCGCCGCGATGCTGTGGTGGATCGCACGCCTGCCGTTGCTGTGCCACCGGGGGCTGGTCGCATGGATGGCGCTGGGGCTGGTGTGCAGCAGCGCCACCTTCGCGGTGTGGACGTCCGGCGGCGGACTGGAGACGCGGCAGTTCACCTTCTTCATCGTCCTGGCCGTGATGTGCCTGAGCCTTTACAGAGACAGCCGCCGGGGCCTGCTGGCGTCGTCGTTGAGCCTGACCGCTGCCGCCTTGACGCGGCCCGAAGGCCCGCTGTTGGCGGCGCCATGCTTCGGCTGGTTCGTCATCCAGCGGATGGCGGACACCGGGCGCCTCAATCCGGACTGGCGGCGGTTGATCTGTTTGGCAGCGCCCTTTGTCGTCCTGGTCGGCGCCCATTTCCTGTGGCGATATTCCTATTACGGCGAATGGCTGCCCAACACCTACTACGCCAAGCACGTGCGGCCCTGGTACGAGTCGGGCTTCCGCTATCTGTGGGCGGCGGCGCTGGAGACCGGGCTGTATCTGCTGATCCCCTTGGCCGCCGTCGCCATGCGGAATCGCTGGCGGGCGTCTCGCGACGGGACAGGCGCGCTGGTGCTGCTCCTGGTCGGCGTCCACATGGCCTATGTGATGCGGATCGGGGGCGACCATTTCGAGTACCGTCCGCTGGACTTCTACTGGCCGCTACTGGCTGTCCCCGCGTCCATGGGAATCGTGTACCTCGGCTCGCGGATTGCCGCCGGCCGGTGGTTGCAACGATTCTCCCCCCGTTTGGCAGGTGGGTGCGCGTTCGTTCTCTTCGTACCGGTGTTGTTCTACGCCAGCGCGATTCAAAGCACCTTGTTGTTACAGTGGGGGGGCGGACGGCACATGGAGCTCGATGACAGAAATGCTGCGTGGTTACTCGCCGTGCCAGGGATGCCGATGCTTGCCGCCGTCTCAAACGACCTGCGCCGTCAACTTGTCTCTCAGGCCGTCGCTTCGCGTTCCACGAAACACCGCGAGGTCGCCAACCGGCAATTGCGGACATGGAAGCCCTACGAGAACGTGGAGAAGGGAGTGATTCCCGATGACGCGCTGATGGTTGACGATACGCTCGGAATCCGCTTCTATTATCTTCCCGACCTGAAGGTCATCGACCTGCACGGCTTGACCGACGCGACGGTGGCTCGCAACCCGGTCGAAACACCCAACCACCAGCGCATCATCGCCCACGACCGTCAACCACCACCTGGATACCTTGAGCAGCGGGGTGTCAACTTCATTATACGCCCGCCGGCAACCAGCGAATTCCAGGCGTTTGGCCGCACGGGATACGCGGTAAAGGTCGGCCCGGCTCTGTGGATGCCCTTTGACTCTTCCGACCGGCAGTGGGTCTTGGACCGCTTTGCCGGACGAGACTTGCGGGTGTTCGATCGCGATTACGTGGCAAGCCTGACCGGAGACAGCCGGCCGGTAATCCGCTCCGACTGGGATGTGTATCTCGTTGAAGACAGCCTCATCTACGCCAGGCACCAGTGCAGCCCGGAGGATGCCGAACCAATGTTCTTCCTCCACTTGTACCCGGTTGACGTGAACGACCTCCCCGACCACCGCAAGCAGTACGGCTTCGACAACCTGGACTTCGCTTTCGGGAGTCACCGTATTCCCATCGAGCTAGAAGTCTGCGTAACGAGGCGGGAGCTACCTGATTACGGCATCGCCGCGGTCCGCACCGGCCAGTTCACCGGCGACGGCCAGATTTGGAACGGCGGCTTCGACCTCGCCGGGCCGCCAGGCGACGGGCAGGCTGCACCTTGAACGACATGAACAAGAGGATGACCACGCCCGAGGTCGCCGCGCTGATGGGCCGCTGGCGCGCTCTCGCCGCCCGCTGCCTGAAATCTGGGGGGGGGGCAACTCTGTCCTCCCGGTTACGCCACGCGCTACTCGTCTTGTTCATCGCCCTTACACTCACCTCGGTGCCGGCTCCTGACCCCGCGGTCCAGGACGACGCCGGTGACGTCGTCGGCGAGCATCTTACACTCACCTCGGTGCCGGCTCCTGACCCCGCGGCCGCCTTGACGCCTGCTGCCAAAACGGTCGGGTTGTTCCTGAACGAGTCGGAGGCATTTGACGGCTACACTTTATTTAATAAAAAACGAGGCAAGACGATTTACCTGATTGACAATCAGGGGCGGGTAGTTCGCAAGTGGGAATTGGATGCTCATATCCTGTTCGCAAGGTTGCTGGAGAATGGAAATCTGCTGACGACTATAGAAGAATACCCGGACCGCGACCCGGACCGCGACCCGAACCGCAGTGTGCAGGAAATTGACTGGAACGGGAATATCGTTTCGGACTGTACTCAGGGGAGCCCGCATCATGACTTCCTTAAAATGCCCAACGGGAATGTGCTGTTGCTGTCCCGGCAACGTAAAACGCCGGAGGAGGTCATCGCCGCCGGCGCCAACCCGGAATTTATCGGCGATAAGGGCTTGGTGGCGCCGCATATTGTGGAAGCCCGAATCACCGGGCCAGCAAGCTGCGAAATTGTTTGGGAGTGGTCGGCGTGGGATCATCTGATTCAAGACTTTGACCCCGGCAAGGCCAATTATGGCGTGGTGGCCGAGCGACCGGAGTTGATTGACCTCAACTTCCGCCTTGCCGAGGCAGCCACCCTGGATAACTCGGCGGATTGGATACACAGCAACGGAATTGACTATAACCCGGAATTGGACCAGGTTATGCTGTCGCCCCGTCATTTCAGCGAAGTGTGGATTATCGACCATAGCACCACCACGGCCGAGGCGGCCGGCTCCGGCGGCGGCAATAGCGGCATGGGCGGCGACCTGCTGTACCGCTGGGGCAACCCCCGCGCCTACCGGGCCGGGACGGCCGACGACCAGCAACTTTTCTGGCAGCATAATCCGCACTGGATTCCCCCCGGACTGGCCGGGGCCGGCAACATCCTCATTTTCAACAACGGCCCGGAGTTCCCGGATTTACGGCGCGGTTACTCGTCGGTAGAGGAGATTGTTCCGCCGGTGGACGGGGCCAACTACCGGCTGGATCCCGGCGTGGCTTATGCGCCGGCCGAACCGGTATGGACTTATACTGCCGCCACGCCCAGCGACTTTTACACCCGTTTTATCTCCGGGGCGCAACGGCTGCCCAACGGGAACACACTGATTTGCTATGGGGCACGGGGCACGATTTTCGAGGTAACGCCGGCCGGCAAAACGGTTTGGAAGTACGTCAACCCGATGACCAGCAACGGCCCTGTGCGTCAAGGCGAGCTAGCGGGCCGTGGAGGAGGACCGGCTAATCATGTGTACCGCGCTTATCGGTATGCGCCGGACCACCCGGGTCTGCAAGGGCTGGACTTGACTCCGGGTGAGCCAATCGAACTTTACTCCACAGTCAGGCCGACTCGAACCAAGACAATGTCGGTAAGCGATTGGGTGTCGGGGCCGCTGGGTGGTGCCCGGCCGATCATCCGCTCCGACTGGGAGGTGTATCTCGTCGAAGACAGCCTCATCTACAAGAAGGAGCAGTGCACCCCGGATGACGCTGAACCAAGGTTCTTCCTCCACCTGGACCCGGTTGACGTGAACGACCTCCCCAGCCACCGTAAGCAGTACGGCTTCGACAACCTGGACTTTGCTTTCAGGGATCACGGTCTCATTGAGGGAAAAGTCTGCATAGCGAGACGGGAACTGCCTGACTACGCCATCGCCGCGATCCGCACCGGCCAGTTCGTCCCCGGCGAAGGCCAAATTTGGAACGGCAGCTTCACCTACAACTCTCTGTCCGATAAATAGGAGGCACTACACGTGGAGGATCTCCAATGAAGGAGAGTGCCCTCCGAAACGCGCGAGTCATTCTGCTGCATTTGCCGTGGTTGGCACTGCTGGGATGGTTCTCCTCGGTTGCGTGGTTCCTGTGCGACGACGCGTTCATCAGCTTCCGCTATGTCCGTAACCTGCTTGAAGGCCACGGCTTGGTATTCAACCCCGGCGAATATGTTGAGGGCTATTCCAATTTCCTGTGGGTGCTGGAGCTGGCAGCGATATGGGGATGGTCGGGAGTGGCGCCGGAGCGAGCGGCGCCGTGGCTGTCGGTCGCTTTTACCGCCGGCACCATCGCCGCAATGATGTGGTGGATCGCACGCCTGCCGTTGCTGCGTCACCGGGGGCTGGTCGCATGGATGGCCCAGGGGCTCGTGTGCGCCAGCGCCACCTTCGCGGTGTGGACTTCCGGCGGCGGGCTGGAAACGCGGCAGTTCACCTTCTTCATCGTCCTGGCCGTGGTGTGCCTGAGCCTTTACAGAGACAGCCGCCAGGGCTTGCTGGTGGCGTCGTTGAGCCTGGCTGCTGCCACCTTGACGCGGCCTGAAGGCCCGCTGTTGGCGGCCTTGTGCTTCGGCTGGTTCGTCATCCAGCGGATGGCGGACACGGGGCGTCTCAATCTGGACTGGCGGCGGTTGATCTATTTGGCAGCACCCTTTGTCATCCTGGTCGGCACCCATTTCCTGTGGCGCTACGGCTATTACGGCGAATGGCTGCCCAACACCTACTACGCCAAGCATGTGCGGCCTTGGTATGAGTCGGGTTTTCGCTACCTGTGGGCGGCGGCGCTGGAGACCGGGCTGTATCTGCTGATCCCCTTGGCCGCAGTCGCCATGCGGAACTGCTGGCGAGCATCCCGTGACGGCATATGGGCGCTGGTGCTGCTCCTGGTCGGCGTCCACATGGCCTATGTGATGCGGATCGGCGGCGACTATTTCGAGTACCGTCCGCTGGACTTCTACTGGCCACTGCTGGCTGTCCCCGCGTCCATGGGCATCGCGTACCTCGCCTCGCGGATTGCCAACCACCGGTGGTTGCGACGACTACCCCGTTTGGCAGTGGGTGCGCGAACGTGCGCGATTGTCCTCTTCGTACCGGTGTTGTTCTATACCAGCGCGATTCAGGGCGCCCGGTTGTTTCAGTGGGGGGGCGAACATTACACGGAACTTGATGACAGAAATGCTGCGTGGTTACTCGCCACGCCAGGGATGCCGATGCTTGTCGCCGCCTCAAACGACCTGCGCCGCCAGATTGGCCGGCAGGCCGTCGCTACGTGTTTCGCGGAGCACCGCGAGTTCGCCAACATGCAATTGCGGAAATGGAAGCCCTGGGAGAACATGGAGAACGGAGTGATTCCCGATGACGCGCTGATGGCTGGCGGTGCGCTCGGAATCCGCTTCTATTATCTTCCCGACCTGAAGGTCATCGACGTATACGGCTTGACCGACGCGACAGTGGCGCGCAACCCGGTCGAAAGGGCCAACCATCAGCGCATAATCGCCCACGACCGTCAACCACCACTTGGATACCTCGAAGATCGGGGTGTCAACTTCATGATACGCCCGCTGGCAAACAGTGAATTCCAAGCGCGTGGCCGTGCGGAGTACGCCATCAAGGTCGGCCCGGCTCTGTGGATGCCCTTTGACTCTCCCGATCGGCAGTGGGTCTTCAACCGTTTTGCCGGACGAGACTTGCAGGTGTTCCACCGCGATTACTGGACAGAGCTGCTCCGAGACAACCAACCGGCAATTCGGTCCGACTGGGATGTGTATCTCGTCAGGAACAGTCTCATCTACGCCAAGGACCAGTGCAGCCCGGAGGATGCTGAACCGATGTTCTTCCTCCACCTGAACCCGGTTGACATGAACGACCTCCCCGACCACCGCAAGCAGTACGGCTTCGACAACCTGGACTTCGTCTTCGGGACTCACCGTCTCATTGAGGGAGAAGTCTGCGTAGCGATACGGGAGCTGCCTGATTACGCCATCGCCGCGGTCCGCACCGGCCAGTTCACCGGCGAGGTCCGGATATGGGAGGGCAGTTTCGATGTTGTCGAGCCGGCGAATGACGGGAAAGCCGCACCGTGATTACCTGCAACTCTCTGGTCGATGAATCGGAGACGCAACACGTGGGCAATCCCCAATGAAGGAGAATGCCATCCGAAATACGCGCGTAATGCTGCTGCATTTGCCGTGGTTGGCACTGCTGGGCTGGCTCTCTTCTGTTGCGTGGTTTCTGTGCGACGACGCGTTCATCAGTTTCCGCTACGTCCGTAACCTGCTCGAAGGCCACGGCTTGGTTTTCAACCCCGGCGAATATGTTGAGGGCTATTCCAATTTCCTGTGGGTGCTGGAGCTGGCGGCGATATGGGGATTGTCGGGAGCGGCGCCGGAGCGAGCGGCGCCGTGGCTGTCGGTCGTTTTTACCGCCGGCACCATCGCCGTGATGATGTGGTGGATCGCATGCCTGCCGTTGCTGGCCACCGGGGGCTGGTCGCATGGATGGCCCAGGGGCTCGTGTGCGCCAGCGCCACCTTCGCGGTGTGGACGTCCGGCGGCGGACTGGAGACGCGGCAGTTCACCTTCTTCATCGTCCTAGCCGTGATGTGCCTGAGCCTGTACAGAGACAGCCGGCGGGGCTTGCTGGTGGCGTCGTTGAGCCTGGCCGCTGCCGCCTTGACGCGGCCCGAAGGCCCGCTGTTGGCGGCGTTGTGCTTCGGCTGGTTCGTCATCCAGCGGATGGCGGACACGGGGCGTCTCAATCCGGACTGGCGGCGGTTGATCTATTTGGCAGCACCCTTTGTCATCCTGGTCGGCACCCATTTCCTGTGGCGCTACGGCTATTACGGCGAATGGCTGCCCAACACCTGGTACGCCAAGCATGTGCGGCCTTGGTATGAGTCGGGGTTTCGCTACCTGTGGGCGGCGGCGCTGGAGACCGGGCTGTATCTGCTGATCCCCTTGGCCGCAGTCGCCATGCGGAATCGCTGGCGAGCATCCAAGGACGGGATATGGGCGCTGGTGCTGCTCCTGGTCGGCGTCCACATGGCCTATGTGATGCGGATCGGCGGCGACCATTTCGAGTACCGTCCGCTGGACTTCTACTGGCCGCTACTATTGACATCTGCATAAACAAAGTCCCGCAAAGAAAGCGGACTATGACGAACGAAGGATTTGAGCAGGTCGGAGCGATGCTGCTGTTCCTGCTGCAACCTCGATTGTACGCTGAATCCTTCGTCAACACCAAAGACCTGCCTCTGGTCGCGATGTTCATGGTGGCCCTGTTCCTGACGCACCGGGCTTTCCGCAAAGATACGGTGGGGGCGTTTCTGCTGTGCGGCCTAGCCGTCGGCATTCTCATCAACATTCGCATCCTGGGCGTGGTCTTGTTTGCCGCCGTGCCGGCCGTACGCGCTCTGGACTTGCTCTTTGACACGGGAGAGGGGGGCAGAAAACACGCGTTGATCACCGGCGGCGTGTTCGCCCTGGCCGCAATGTTCGCTCTATACGCTACCCTTCCCTACCTCTGGGCTAACCCCATTGAGCGCTCCGTCGAGATGTTTGCCACGCTGGCCCATCACCAGACCGTGTTCCCCCAACTGTTCCAGGGCGAGTTGATAATGGGAAATAATCTGCCGCCCCATTACATCCCAACCTGGATCGCCATTACGACCCCGCCGGTCGCGCTCCTGCTGGGCGTTGCCGGAATAATCGCCGTCATCCGTCGCGGCTGGACCCGTCCCCGGGACATCCTGGGCCACGCCGACCTGAAATTTGGCTTCCTGCTAATCGGCTGCCTGATTATGACCTTCATCGCAGTCGTCGTGGTTACTCCCACAATGTACAACGGATGGCGACAGACGTACTTCCTCTACGCGCCGTTTTGCGCGCTGGCAGCGTTCGGGCTGCATTGTCTGGCTTCTGTCTCGGGGCGTACCGTCGTCCGCGCCGGGGTGTACACCCTCGTGGGAGCGGGTATTTTCCTCGTTGTCCTGCAGATGGTTCGGATTCATCCCTATCAGCAAGCATATTTCAATTTCCTGGTGGACCGGGAAACGCCGGGGCTCCTCGGCGACCAGTATCCTCTGGAATACTGGGGGACTGCTTACCTGGACGGTCTGCGCTGGCTGACGGAAACGTATCCGGACTCCCTTATATACGTGTGGGGTAATAAGGGGTATATCCATCGGAATCGCGCGTTTCTTCCGGAGTCGGCCCGGCAAAGGATAGTGAGCAAAGGCGGGGACAATAACTGGCATAAATATCGGAATCGCGCGTTTCTTCCAGAGTCAGCCTGGCAGAGGATAGCCATCAAAGGCGAAGGAGAGACCATCGCCGATTTCTACGTCACCAACCACTTTAACAACGACTTTAACAGAAGGAAGGTAGCGGTATTTGCTCCGATCGTCCACCGTCGCGTATAATAACGCCGTCCTGAGCGTTGCCGCCCTCAACCTGTCGGCGGTGGACGATACCACCGCCGACGCCTACCGGCAAATCTACCGGGATACGGTGACCGGTTCTCCGATCGCCAGCGGCAGTGGCTTTGACTTGTACCACAACGAATCGAAAAAAACGCTGACTTACGTCAATGAATCTTGCGAAACCGAGGACGTAGCTAACCGTTTCGTGCTTTCCCTGGCTCCGGTTGACGCGAACAATTTACCGGTATATGTCAAGCAGCAGGGACGGAATCGGCGCACTGTGTATTTCGACTTTGGCGAGAATGGCGTAAAGTTTGACGGGAAGTGCTTGATGGTCTTTCAGCTCCCCGAGTACCCCACCTACCAAATTAGTGTGGGTCATCAGATCGGCGGCCAGAACCATTTTTGGGGAAGCCTCACCGAGGTGGAAAGAATAGTAGAAGATGCCGGTGATCCGGTCATCCGCTCCGACTGGGACATTTATCTCGTTGGAGACAGCCTCATCTACGTCAGTGACCAATGCAGCTCGGAGGACGTTGAACCCGAATTCTTCCTTCACGTGGATCCGGTTGACATGAACGACCTCCCCTGCCACCGCAAGCAGCACGGCTTCAACGGCTTCAACTTTTTTTTCAGGGATCACCTTCTCATCGAGGGAGAGGTCTGCGTAGCGCGGCGGGAGCTGCGTGATTTCGCCTACGCCATCGCTGCGGTCCGCACCGGCCAGTTCAACGGCGACGGCCAGATTTGGAACGGCGGCTTCGACCTCGCCGGGCCGCCAGGCGACGGGCAGGCTGCACCTTGAACGACATGAACAAGAAGATGACCACGCCCGAGGTCGCCGCGCTGATGGGCCGCTGGCGCGCTCTGGCCGCCCGCTGCCTGAAATCTGGGGGGGGGGCAACTCTGTCCTCCCGGTTACGCCACGCGCTACTCGTCTTGTTCATCGCCCTTACACTCACCTCGGTGCCGGCTCCTGACCCCGCGGCCGCCTTGACGCCTGCTGCCAAAACGGTCGGGTTGTTCCTGAACGAGTCGGAGGCATTTGACGGCTACACTTTATTTAATAAAAAACGAGGCAAGACGATTTACCTGATTGACAATCAGGGGCGGGTAGTTCGCAAGTGGGAATTGGATGCTCATATCCTGTTCGCAAGGTTGCTGGAGAATGGAAATCTGCTGACGACTATAGAAGAATACCCGGACCGCGACCCGGACCGCGACCCGAACCGCAGTGTGCAGGAAATTGACTGGAACGGGAATATCGTTTCGGACTGTACTCAGGGGAGCCCGCATCATGACTTCCTTAAAATGCCCAACGGGAATGTGCTGTTGCTGTCCCGGCAACGTAAAACGCCGGAGGAGGTCATCGCCGCCGGCGCCAACCCGGAATTTATCGGCGATAAGGGCTTGGTGGCGCCGCATATTGTGGAAGCCCGAATCACCGGGCCAGCAAGCTGCGAAATTGTTTGGGAGTGGTCGGCGTGGGATCATCTGATTCAAGACTTTGACCCCGGCAAGGCCAATTATGGCGTGGTGGCCGAGCGACCGGAGTTGATTGACCTCAACTTCCGCCTTGCCGAGGCAGCCACCCTGGATAACTCGGCGGATTGGATACACAGCAACGGAATTGACTATAACCCGGAATTGGACCAGGTTATGCTGTCGCCCCGTCATTTCAGCGAAGTGTGGATTATCGACCATAGCACCACCACGGCCGAGGCGGCCGGCTCCGGCGGCGGCAATAGCGGCATGGGCGGCGACCTGCTGTACCGCTGGGGCAACCCCCGCGCCTACCGGGCCGGGACGGCCGACGACCAGCAACTTTTCTGGCAGCATAATCCGCACTGGATTCCCCCCGGACTGGCCGGGGCCGGCAACATCCTCATTTTCAACAACGGCCCGGAGTTCCCGGATTTACGGCGCGGTTACTCGTCGGTAGAGGAGATTGTTCCGCCGGTGGACGGGGCCAACTACCGGCTGGATCCCGGCGTGGCTTATGCGCCGGCCGAACCGGTATGGACTTATACTGCCGCCACGCCCAGCGACTTTTACACCCGTTTTATCTCCGGGGCGCAACGGCTGCCCAACGGGAACACACTGATTTGCTATGGGGCACGGGGCACGATTTTCGAGGTAACGCCGGCCGGCAAAACGGTTTGGAAGTACGTCAACCCGATGACCAGCAACGGCCCTGTGCGTCAAGGCGAGCTAGCGGGCCGTGGAGGAGGACCGGCTAATCATGTGTACCGCGCTTATCGGTATGCGCCGGACCACCCGGGTCTGCAAGGGCTGGACTTGACTCCGGGTGAGCCAATCGAACTTTACTCCACAGTCAGGCCGACTCGAACCAAGACAATGTCGGTAAGCGATTGGGTGTCGGGGCCGCTGGGTGGTGCCCGGCCGATCATCCGCTCCGACTGGGAGGTGTATCTCGTCGAAGACAGCCTCATCTACAAGAAGGAGCAGTGCACCCCGGATGACGCTGAACCAAGGTTCTTCCTCCACCTGGACCCGGTTGACGTGAACGACCTCCCCAGCCACCGTAAGCAGTACGGCTTCGACAACCTGGACTTTGCTTTCAGGGATCACGGTCTCATTGAGGGAAAAGTCTGCATAGCGAGACGGGAACTGCCTGACTACGCCATCGCCGCGATCCGCACCGGCCAGTTCGTCCCCGGCGAAGGCCAAATTTGGAACGGCAGCTTCACCTACAACTCTCTGTCCGATAAATAGGAGGCACTACACGTGGAGGATCTCCAATGAAGGAGAGTGCCCTCCGAAACGCGCGAGTCATTCTGCTGCATTTGCCGTGGTTGGCACTGCTGGGATGGTTCTCCTCGGTTGCGTGGTTCCTGTGCGACGACGCGTTCATCAGCTTCCGCTATGTCCGTAACCTGCTTGAAGGCCACGGCTTGGTATTCAACCCCGGCGAATATGTTGAGGGCTATTCCAATTTCCTGTGGGTGCTGGAGCTGGCAGCGATATGGGGATGGTCGGGAGTGGCGCCGGAGCGAGCGGCGCCGTGGCTGTCGGTCGCTTTTACCGCCGGCACCATCGCCGCAATGATGTGGTGGATCGCACGCCTGCCGTTGCTGCGTCACCGGGGGCTGGTCGCATGGATGGCCCAGGGGCTCGTGTGCGCCAGCGCCACCTTCGCGGTGTGGACTTCCGGCGGCGGGCTGGAAACGCGGCAGTTCACCTTCTTCATCGTCCTGGCCGTGGTGTGCCTGAGCCTTTACAGAGACAGCCGCCAGGGCTTGCTGGTGGCGTCGTTGAGCCTGGCTGCTGCCACCTTGACGCGGCCTGAAGGCCCGCTGTTGGCGGCCTTGTGCTTCGGCTGGTTCGTCATCCAGCGGATGGCGGACACGGGGCGTCTCAATCTGGACTGGCGGCGGTTGATCTATTTGGCAGCACCCTTTGTCATCCTGGTCGGCACCCATTTCCTGTGGCGCTACGGCTATTACGGCGAATGGCTGCCCAACACCTACTACGCCAAGCATGTGCGGCCTTGGTATGAGTCGGGTTTTCGCTACCTGTGGGCGGCGGCGCTGGAGACCGGGCTGTATCTGCTGATCCCCTTGGCCGCAGTCGCCATGCGGAACTGCTGGCGAGCATCCCGTGACGGCATATGGGCGCTGGTGCTGCTCCTGGTCGGCGTCCACATGGCCTATGTGATGCGGATCGGCGGCGACTATTTCGAGTACCGTCCGCTGGACTTCTACTGGCCACTGCTGGCTGTCCCCGCGTCCATGGGCATCGCGTACCTCGCCTCGCGGATTGCCAACCACCGGTGGTTGCGACGACTACCCCGTTTGGCAGTGGGTGCGCGAACGTGCGCGATTGTCCTCTTCGTACCGGTGTTGTTCTATACCAGCGCGATTCAGGGCGCCCGGTTGTTTCAGTGGGGGGGCGAACATTACACGGAACTTGATGACAGAAATGCTGCGTGGTTACTCGCCACGCCAGGGATGCCGATGCTTGTCGCCGCCTCAAACGACCTGCGCCGCCAGATTGGCCGGCAGGCCGTCGCTACGTGTTTCGCGGAGCACCGCGAGTTCGCCAACATGCAATTGCGGAAATGGAAGCCCTGGGAGAACATGGAGAACGGAGTGATTCCCGATGACGCGCTGATGGCTGGCGGTGCGCTCGGAATCCGCTTCTATTATCTTCCCGACCTGAAGGTCATCGACGTATACGGCTTGACCGACGCGACAGTGGCGCGCAACCCGGTCGAAAGGGCCAACCATCAGCGCATAATCGCCCACGACCGTCAACCACCACTTGGATACCTCGAAGATCGGGGTGTCAACTTCATGATACGCCCGCTGGCAAACAGTGAATTCCAAGCGCGTGGCCGTGCGGAGTACGCCATCAAGGTCGGCCCGGCTCTGTGGATGCCCTTTGACTCTCCCGATCGGCAGTGGGTCTTCAACCGTTTTGCCGGACGAGACTTGCAGGTGTTCCACCGCGATTACTGGACAGAGCTGCTCCGAGACAACCAACCGGCAATTCGGTCCGACTGGGATGTGTATCTCGTCAGGAACAGTCTCATCTACGCCAAGGACCAGTGCAGCCCGGAGGATGCTGAACCGATGTTCTTCCTCCACCTGAACCCGGTTGACATGAACGACCTCCCCGACCACCGCAAGCAGTACGGCTTCGACAACCTGGACTTCGTCTTCGGGACTCACCGTCTCATTGAGGGAGAAGTCTGCGTAGCGATACGGGAGCTGCCTGATTACGCCATCGCCGCGGTCCGCACCGGCCAGTTCACCGGCGAGGTCCGGATATGGGAGGGCAGTTTCGATGTTGTCGAGCCGGCGAATGACGGGAAAGCCGCACCGTGATTACCTGCAACTCTCTGGTCGATGAATCGGAGACGCAACACGTGGGCAATCCCCAATGAAGGAGAATGCCATCCGAAATACGCGCGTAATGCTGCTGCATTTGCCGTGGTTGGCACTGCTGGGCTGGCTCTCTTCTGTTGCGTGGTTTCTGTGCGACGACGCGTTCATCAGTTTCCGCTACGTCCGTAACCTGCTCGAAGGCCACGGCTTGGTTTTCAACCCCGGCGAATATGTTGAGGGCTATTCCAATTTCCTGTGGGTGCTGGAGCTGGCGGCGATATGGGGATTGTCGGGAGCGGCGCCGGAGCGAGCGGCGCCGTGGCTGTCGGTCGTTTTTACCGCCGGCACCATCGCCGTGATGATGTGGTGGATCGCATGCCTGCCGTTGCTGGCCACCGGGGGCTGGTCGCATGGATGGCCCAGGGGCTCGTGTGCGCCAGCGCCACCTTCGCGGTGTGGACGTCCGGCGGCGGACTGGAGACGCGGCAGTTCACCTTCTTCATCGTCCTAGCCGTGATGTGCCTGAGCCTGTACAGAGACAGCCGGCGGGGCTTGCTGGTGGCGTCGTTGAGCCTGGCCGCTGCCGCCTTGACGCGGCCCGAAGGCCCGCTGTTGGCGGCGTTGTGCTTCGGCTGGTTCGTCATCCAGCGGATGGCGGACACGGGGCGTCTCAATCCGGACTGGCGGCGGTTGATCTATTTGGCAGCACCCTTTGTCATCCTGGTCGGCACCCATTTCCTGTGGCGCTACGGCTATTACGGCGAATGGCTGCCCAACACCTGGTACGCCAAGCATGTGCGGCCTTGGTATGAGTCGGGGTTTCGCTACCTGTGGGCGGCGGCGCTGGAGACCGGGCTGTATCTGCTGATCCCCTTGGCCGCAGTCGCCATGCGGAATCGCTGGCGAGCATCCAAGGACGGGATATGGGCGCTGGTGCTGCTCCTGGTCGGCGTCCACATGGCCTATGTGATGCGGATCGGCGGCGACCATTTCGAGTACCGTCCGCTGGACTTCTACTGGCCGCTACTATTGACATCTGCATAAACAAAGTCCCGCAAAGAAAGCGGACTATGACGAACGAAGGATTTGAGCAGGTCGGAGCGATGCTGCTGTTCCTGCTGCAACCTCGATTGTACGCTGAATCCTTCGTCAACACCAAAGACCTGCCTCTGGTCGCGATGTTCATGGTGGCCCTGTTCCTGACGCACCGGGCTTTCCGCAAAGATACGGTGGGGGCGTTTCTGCTGTGCGGCCTAGCCGTCGGCATTCTCATCAACATTCGCATCCTGGGCGTGGTCTTGTTTGCCGCCGTGCCGGCCGTACGCGCTCTGGACTTGCTCTTTGACACGGGAGAGGGGGGCAGAAAACACGCGTTGATCACCGGCGGCGTGTTCGCCCTGGCCGCAATGTTCGCTCTATACGCTACCCTTCCCTACCTCTGGGCTAACCCCATTGAGCGCTCCGTCGAGATGTTTGCCACGCTGGCCCATCACCAGACCGTGTTCCCCCAACTGTTCCAGGGCGAGTTGATAATGGGAAATAATCTGCCGCCCCATTACATCCCAACCTGGATCGCCATTACGACCCCGCCGGTCGCGCTCCTGCTGGGCGTTGCCGGAATAATCGCCGTCATCCGTCGCGGCTGGACCCGTCCCCGGGACATCCTGGGCCACGCCGACCTGAAATTTGGCTTCCTGCTAATCGGCTGCCTGATTATGACCTTCATCGCAGTCGTCGTGGTTACTCCCACAATGTACAACGGATGGCGACAGACGTACTTCCTCTACGCGCCGTTTTGCGCGCTGGCAGCGTTCGGGCTGCATTGTCTGGCTTCTGTCTCGGGGCGTACCGTCGTCCGCGCCGGGGTGTACACCCTCGTGGGAGCGGGTATTTTCCTCGTTGTCCTGCAGATGGTTCGGATTCATCCCTATCAGCAAGCATATTTCAATTTCCTGGTGGACCGGGAAACGCCGGGGCTCCTCGGCGACCAGTATCCTCTGGAATACTGGGGGACTGCTTACCTGGACGGTCTGCGCTGGCTGACGGAAACGTATCCGGACTCCCTTATATACGTGTGGGGTAATAAGGGGTATATCCATCGGAATCGCGCGTTTCTTCCGGAGTCGGCCCGGCAAAGGATAGTGAGCAAAGGCGGGGACAATAACTGGCATAAATATCGGAATCGCGCGTTTCTTCCAGAGTCAGCCTGGCAGAGGATAGCCATCAAAGGCGAAGGAGAGACCATCGCCGATTTCTACGTCACCAACCACTTTAACAACGACTTTAACAGAAGGAAGGTAGCGGTATTTGCTCCGATCGTCCACCGTCGCGTATAATAACGCCGTCCTGAGCGTTGCCGCCCTCAACCTGTCGGCGGTGGACGATACCACCGCCGACGCCTACCGGCAAATCTACCGGGATACGGTGACCGGTTCTCCGATCGCCAGCGGCAGTGGCTTTGACTTGTACCACAACGAATCGAAAAAAACGCTGACTTACGTCAATGAATCTTGCGAAACCGAGGACGTAGCTAACCGTTTCGTGCTTTCCCTGGCTCCGGTTGACGCGAACAATTTACCGGTATATGTCAAGCAGCAGGGACGGAATCGGCGCACTGTGTATTTCGACTTTGGCGAGAATGGCGTAAAGTTTGACGGGAAGTGCTTGATGGTCTTTCAGCTCCCCGAGTACCCCACCTACCAAATTAGTGTGGGTCATCAGATCGGCGGCCAGAACCATTTTTGGGGAAGCCTCACCGAGGTGGAAAGAATAGTAGAAGATGCCGGTGATCCGGTCATCCGCTCCGACTGGGACATTTATCTCGTTGGAGACAGCCTCATCTACGTCAGTGACCAATGCAGCTCGGAGGACGTTGAACCCGAATTCTTCCTTCACGTGGATCCGGTTGACATGAACGACCTCCCCTGCCACCGCAAGCAGCACGGCTTCAACGGCTTCAACTTTTTTTTCAGGGATCACCTTCTCATCGAGGGAGAGGTCTGCGTAGCGCGGCGGGAGCTGCGTGATTTCGCCTACGCCATCGCTGCGGTCCGCACCGGCCAGTTCAACGGCGACGGCCAGATTTGGAACGGCGGCTTCGACCTCGCCGGGCCGCCAGGCGACGGGCAGGCTGCACCTTGAACGACATGAACAAGAAGATGACCACGCCCGAGGTCGCCGCGCTGATGGGCCGCTGGCGCGCTCTGGCCGCCCGCTGCCTGAAATCTGGGGGGGGGGCAACTCTGTCCTCCCGGTTACGCCACGCGCTACTCGTCTTGTTCATCGCCCTTACACTCACCTCGGTGCCGGCTCCTGACCCCGCGGCCGCCTTGACGCCTGCTGCCAAAACGGTCGGGTTGTTCCTGAACGAGTCGGAGGCATTTGACGGCTACACTTTATTTAATAAAATCCGAGGCAAGACGATTTACCTGATTGACAATCAGGGGCGGGTAGTTCGCAAGTGGGAATTGGATGCTGAGAGCCTGTTCGCAAGGTTGCTGGAGAATGGAAATCTGCTGACGACTATAGAATACCCGGACCGCGACATGAACCGCAGTGTGCAGGAAATTGACCGGAACGGGAATATCGTTTCGGACTGTACTCAGGGGAGCCCGCATCATGACTTCCTTAAAATGCCCAACGGGAATGTGCTGTTGCTGTCCCGGCAACGTAAAACGCCGGAGGAGGTCATCGCCGCCGGCGCCAACCCGGAATTCATCGGCGATAGAGGCTTGCTGGCGCCGCATATTGTGGAAGCCCGAATTACCGGGCCGGCAAGCTGCGAAATCGTTTGGGAATGGTCGGCGTGGGATCATCTGATTCAAGACTTTGATTCCAGCAAGGCCAATTACGGCGTGGTGGCCGAGCATCCGGAGTTGATTGACCTTAATTTCTACCTCTCCGAGTTGTCCGACACGGCGGACGACTGGATACACAGCAACGGAATCGACTATAACCCGGAATTGGACCAGGTTATGCTATCGCCTAATAATTTCAGCGAAATGTGGATTATCGACCACAGCACCACCAGAGCCGAGGCAGCCGGCTCCGGCGGCGGAAATAGCGGCAAGGGAGGCGACCTGCTGTACCGCTGGGGCAACCCCCGCGCCTATCGGGCCGGGACGCTTGATGACCAGCAACTTTTCTGGCCGCATAATCCCCAATGGATTCCCCCCGGCCGGCCCGGCGCCGGCAACATCCTCATTTTCAACAATGGCATTAGGGTTTGGGAGCGCCCCCGCCCTTATTCGTCGGTAGATGAGATTGTTCCGCCGGTGGACGGGGCCAACTATCGGCTGGATCCCGGCGTGGCTTATGCGCCGGCAGAACCGGTATGGACTTATACCGCCGCAACGCCCAGCGACTTTTTCGCCCCTAGTATCTCAGGGACGCAACGGCTGCCCAACGGAAACACGCTGATTTGCGATGGGATGCACGGTACGCTTTTCGAGGTAACGCCGGCCGGGAAAACGGTTTGGAAATACGTCAACCCGATGATCAGCAACGGCCCCTTGCGTCAAGGCGAGTCGGTGCCGTTGGAACGAAGAAAAAATGGTAAAGAAAAGCCGGCTAATCGGGTGTACCGCGCTTATCGGTATGCGTCGGACTACCCTGGTCTGCAAGGGCTGGATTTGACTCCGGGTGAGCCAATCGAACTTTACTCCACATCCGCACCGTAAACGGCGACGCGCCGATGGGTCGTTGGCGCGCTCTGGCCGCCCGCTGCCTGATCGGGAGGGGGGGGCACAACGCGCTGTTCGTCCTGTTCCTTGGGGGCATCCTGGCCTACGGGGGGCTGGGTTCGCCTGGCTCCTTTCGCTATGGGGCGTTTGATGCCAACGCACGGACTGCAATCATCGTGTTTCCGAGTGAAGGGGGAGAGGTTTCGTTCGACGTTGATTTTTCAAGTATTTCTTGAATATTGCACTTGTTTGCTTTGCCGTGAAAGGAGAAACAAACGATGAGGCACATTTTTTCACTTCTGGTTTTTGTCATCGTCGCGTATGCCGTTGTGCCAGGCTTAGTGCTGGCGGGTTCGGGGTTCTACGTCAGTAGCGAGATCGGAGCCAACTTCGCCTCGGGGATCGATACCACCGGATTCAGCAACGACCGGGCCACCGTGTGTGATGAATTCATCAATCCGGATTTCGGGGAGGTGCCGCCGACCGTCGCAAACTGTACGGGACCCGGTCGCGGCGTGGGTGACGACTGGAAGAACGATTTCGACGGCGCAACGGGCATTCTGACTGGTGCAGCCGTGGGCTATAGTTTTTCGGAGACCTATTCGGATCGGCCCTGGGGCGGGTTACGCGTCGAGTTGGAATACTTCTACCGGGAATCGAAGTATGATGAGGCGTCCGACATTCACGGTGCATTGGGCGAGAGCAGGAACATCCTTGAGCAGGAACTTGTGGCGGCGACGGAGCGGATCGACAGCATCACCTCGCACAATCTGTTCGGAAACCTGTTCTTTGATTGGAACAATGCCAGCCGGTTTACGCCCTATCTCGGGGTTGGGGCCGGCGTCGGGTTTACCGATATCGGATATGGACTCCTCTGGGCGAGGCACAGCGACCCGGAGCGCGTCAGCGCAGGTGAGGGACGACTCAACGTGACTCAAATCCGCGACAATCTGGCCGGAAAGGCCACCGTTGTGCAAGCTACGCTCAGCGATACACTCTTCGGGTTCCAGGTGCTGTTTGGTGTGGATTACGCGTTGACGGAGGCCACGTCTCTCGGGATCAAGGGGCGTTGGGTCAACTTCGATTCTTTTCGTGATGATGACATTGTGCCGAATTTGTTACGCAATCACGTGCCCAATCTGCGACGGGACGGAAGCGAACCGGTATCGGGAGGAATCAAGACCGACGACGTCGAATTTTTCGGCGTCAGCGTCAACGTGAAATATCGCTTCTGAAGGCTGAGTGAGGAATGACAACCAAGCCAGGGGCGAGGCGTTATTTGTTGTTGATTAAGGATTGACAATGATATATTTCTTTCTCATTCATTGGCTCAAGCCGCTTTGGCTTTCAATAAACCATTGACCCATTTTGGAACTTCCTTAAATCATCGAAAGAAGGGAATCGACAAATGTTAAAAAAGGTTTTATTCGTCCTAACAAGCCATGACAAAAAAGGTGAGACGGGAGAAGCCACGGGATACTATTTCCCGGAGGTGACCCACCCTTGGGAAGTCCTGCACGATGCAGGCTACGAGATTGACTTTGTAAGTCCGAAAGGGGGCAAAGCCCCCGTTGAGGGATTTAATTTAGAAGATCCGGTCAATAAGAAGTTTTGGGAGCATGAGGAGTATCGCAAAAAAGTTGAAACGACTATGCAACCATCACAGGTCAATCCAGAAAATTACGTGGCTATACACTACGTTGGCGGTCATGGAACCATGTGGGATTTTGCTGAGAATGAAGAAATTGCTTCCATGGCAACGAAAATTTATGAAAATAATGGCGTGATAAGTGCCGTCTGTCATGGACCCTCAGGGCTTGTCAATATTAAGCTGAGTAATGGGAAATACCTCGTCAACGGCAAAAAAATAAACTCGTTCACGAATGAAGAAGAGGTCGAAGTCGAATTGGAAAAGGTTGTTCCCTACCCATTGGAAACGAAACTCATCGAAAGAGGCGCCGTATTTGAAAAATCAGCCCCTTGGGAAAGACACGTTACCGTCGATCAGCGAGTCGTGACGGGGCAAAACCCGCAATCTGCTGAAGGCGTCGGACGGGCTTTGCTCACTGAAATTGAAAAAGTTCATCCGAGAACGTAACCGCAAGGAATAGCTCATTACCGAAACACCTCAAAACAAAAGGATAAGCATCATGAAAAACGCTCTTTTATTCGTTGCCTTGTCAGTCTTCAGTTTGACTTCTGTCAGTGCCCAGGCGTCAGACTACAGCCTGATAGAAAAAACGCTTAATTACTACTTGGAAGGTGGGACGGACAACGATTTTCAGACGTTAAAAAAAGCTTTCCATGAAACTGCACCCATGAAATATATTGATGAGAACGGTGAGTACAAAGAGGTGAATGCAATCGCTTTTTTCAAAGGAATCATGAAACCTGGACCAAAACTCAACCGCAAAACAAGAATTGCATCTATTAATATTTCAGGTCATGCAGCAAATGCGAGACTGGAAATGGAATATCCTACCTTTTCGTATATTGACTACATGAATTTATTGAAAATTAACGGTGAATGGAAAATTGTCAACAAGATATTTTTCACTCAACACAAGAGTAAAAATTGACGAGTCAGTCGCTTGCTTGGTCTTCAAACCGTTCGACGACCCATGCAGATAGAATCACCTCGTACTTCGGCGAATATCGTCCCCGTTGATGAACACGTTGTCCGGACAATGTCCCCACCTGTCCACTGAGCATGGAAGAGTGGCCGCCTGCACCCGCTCGGTGACGCCGTGCTCACATGCTGGAACGAACGTCAGACGTTCTGGTTTTCCTCCCTTGTTTCTCCTTAATCTTGCACGCTCGCAATGAGCACGGCTGAAATCATTGCCGTAGGGTCTGAACTTCTGCTTGGCGGGAGGACGGAGACGAACTCCGTTTTTCTGGCCGAATTGCTGGCTGAGCAGGGCATCCAGGTCCGGTGGAAGACGGTCGTCGGCGATTCTCTCGACGACGTGGGGGATGCCGTGGCCCGGGCTGCCGCACGAGCGACAATCGTCTTCGTCACGGGTGGCCTTGGCCCCACGGTTGACGACGTGACCCGGGAGGCCGTGGCTCGCGCCACTCAAAAACCATTGCGCCTTTGCCCTCAAGCATGGCGGGTCATCAAGACCCGCATGAAATTGGCCGGAAGGGTCGTTTCTGAAAATCAGCGGCGGCAGGCGTTTTTGCCTGAGGGTGCTCAACGGTTGCGAAACGCCGTGGGAACGGCGCCTGGCTTTTTTTTGAAATGGAAACGGGCCGGCGTCTTTTGCCTTCCCGGTGTGAGTCATGAGGCCCGGACGATGTTCAACGAATCGGTGTTGCCGATTCTTCAGCGAGCACGCTGGCTCGGGGCGCCCGCTGAAATCCGAACCATTCATACGTTCGGGCTGGTGGAGGGAGAAATTGACCGTCGAATAGGGGGGATCATCCCCCCTGACGACCCGATTCGGCTTGGCCTGTTGGCTTCTGCCCTTGGGGTGTCGGTTTCGTTGACGTGGTTTCCCCAAAAAGAACTGCGCAAACGTGCAACGTCCGACGACGTGGCTGCAAAGTCTCACGCCTCACTTGATGATCCGGGGAAGAAGGTTGATAAGATCGTGAGTGTATTGGGAGACTATGTTTTTGCGACAAATGGGCGGGGCATGGAGGAAGTGGTGGGACAATCGCTCCGGGCACAGGGATTGACCATTGCCTTGGCCGAGAGCTGTACCGGTGGGCTTATTGGACATCGGTTGACTGAAGTGGCTGGAAGTTCCGCCTACGTGGACCGGGGGGTCGTGTGTTACAGCAATCAATCCAAGATCGAATTATTGGGAGTCTCTTCGTCGGTCCTGAAAAAATACGGGGCCGTGAGCGGGCCGGTGGCCAAGGCCATGGCTCAGGGCATTCGGTCCAGAAGCGGCGCGGACGTGGGATTGAGCGTGACCGGCGTTGCCGGGCCTGGCGGAGGCACGCGGTCCAAGCCAGTCGGGTTGGTGTACGTCGGGCTGTCCACGCCGCGACGATCCGTGACGACGGCCTTCCGATTTCACGGCGACCGGAAAACTATTAAACTGCGTGCGTCGCAAGCGGCCCTCAATGTGTTGAGGAGATGGTTGTCCAACCTGCCCGTTGAAGACCGGCCTGTGCCTCGGCAGGCAGATGGGCAGACGGGGAGGTAGACGTGGGATTGCGAACGTTTTTGGCAATTGATCTGCCTGCCTCCCTCCATTCGACGTTTGAACGAAACCTTCAACGGTTCAAACGGGACATACGCGGCGTATCATGGGTCAATCAAAAAAACCTCCACGTGACCGTGAAGTTTTTTGGTGAGACGACGGACGCGCAGGTTGCGGAGATTCATCAGGCGGTCAAGCCGGTGCTTGCCGGATTTTCTCCGTTTGACGTTGAACTCAGAGGATTGGGAGTCTTTCCTGACGCACGACGGCCTCGCACGTTGTGGACGGGCATTGGAGGAGACGTTGACGCATTGACCGCCTTGGTGACGCAAATCGATCAAGCCGTGATTTCCGTGGGGTTCCCTTCGAGTCTCAGGGCAAGCCCGTCGGAAGAAAAACCTTTTCGTCCTCATCTCACGGTGGCTCGCGTCAAGAACGATCATCGGAGAGTCGGGGAGATGCTGGAGGCTTCAGGCGCGTTCACCGACGCTTTTTGTTTTGGCCGGTTCCGCGTTGAACGGGTCACCCTGTTCAGAAGCGATCTTCGACCGGGCGGGTCGGTCTATACACCGTTATGGGACGTTGCGTTCACGGGATCGTGAAAACGCCCGCCTGCGCGGGCAGGCTTGCCTTGATCCTTCACACTGCTCGGGACGAGAAAACACTTGCGGCCGTTTTTGATAAAGAAATAAGAAGAGAAAGTGTTGGCCTGCTTTCGCAGTTTTCAGTATCATGGCTTTTCATGGGCTTATTTGTATTGAGGAGGCGTTATGCGTGACAGAAATGGGGAAGCTGAGGGGAAAAAGAAGGCATTGGAACTCGCCGTGACCCAGATTGAAAAACAATTTGGGAAAGGCTCGATCATGAAACTCGGGACGGGGGACGTGCTTGACGACGTGCAGGTCATCTCCACCGGGTCGTTGTCTCTGGACGTGGCCTTGGGGGTCGGCGGATTGCCCCGTGGTCGAGTGGTGGAAATTTTTGGCCCGGAATCCTCCGGCAAGACGACCCTGTGTCTTCATGCCATTGCGCAAGCTCAGGAAGCCGGCGGCACCGCGGCCTTTGTGGACGCCGAACACGCGCTGGATCTTTCCTATGCAAAAAAACTTGGGGTGCAACCCGATGATCTTCTGGTGGCGCAACCCGATACCGGCGAACAAGCTTTGGAGATTGCCGAGACCCTGGTGAGAAGCGGGGCCGTGGATCTCGTGGTCGTGGACTCCGTGGCCGCGTTGGTGCCCCGTGCTGAAATCGAGGGCGAAATGGGCGATTCGCACATGGGGTTGCAAGCGCGCCTCATGTCGCAGGCGCTGCGTAAATTGACCGGGGCGATTTCCAAATCCCTGACCACGGTGGTCTTCATCAACCAGATTCGTATGAAAATCGGGGTGATGTTTGGCAATCCGGAAACCACTACGGGGGGAAACGCGCTGAAATTCTATTCCTCGGTGCGTCTGGACATTCGACGCATCGAGTCCATCAAAGAAGGCCAGGAGATCATCGGCAGTCGGGTCCGCGTCAAAGTCGTCAAAAACAAAACGGCGCCTCCCTTCAAGCAGGCCGAGTTCGACATCATGTTTGCCGAGGGCGTGTCGAAAGTCGGAGAACTCGTTGACCTCGGGGTTGACAGGAAAATCGTGACGAAGGCCGGAGCCTGGTATTCGTTTAACGAGGAGCGGCTCGGCCAGGGTCGTGAAGCCGTGAAAACGTTTCTGAAGAACACCCCCGAGCTTGCCCGAGAAATCGAAAGAAAGATCCGGGAGCAAATCGGGCTCGTTGGTCCAAGCACGCGGGATTCTGAACTTTCATCCAAGAAGACGGCTGCCCGAGGTTCTTCGGCGTAGCCCGTCGTCGTCGGTCACGGAGCAATCTTCCGATAGAAGGATCACGTTCGTTATGGCCCATCGTGCGCATGAACTTCGACAATCTTTTTTAGATTTTTTCAGCGGCCATGCTCATACGGTCGTTCCGAGTGCGTCCCTGATTCCTCAGGCTGATCCCACGCTTCTCTTCACCAACGCAGGGATGAATCAATTCAAGCGGGTGTTTCTAGGAGAAGAGCAGCGTTCCTACGCGCGAGCGGTCTCCGTTCAACGGTGTATGCGAGCCGGGGGCAAACACAATGACCTGGAAAACGTCGGATATACCCGACGCCATCATACGTTCTTTGAAATGCTGGGAAATTTTTCGTTCGGCGATTATTTCAAAGAAGAGGCGATTCAGTACGGCTGGCATTATTTGACCGAGGCCCTGGGTCTGTGTCCGGACAAATTGTGGGTGACGGTGTTCAAGGACGATCACGACGCGTTTGAGTTGTGGGAGAAAAAAGTCGGGGTGCCGGCCGCTCGTATTCTGCGAATGGGGGAGAAAGACAATTTTTGGCAGATGGGCGAGACGGGTCCCTGCGGACCGTGTTCAGAAATTCACGTTGATCAAGGCGAGGCATTGGGGTGCGGGCGACCCCAGTGCGGAGTCGGTTGCGACTGCGATCGGTATCTGGAATTGTGGAATCTCGTGTTCATGCAGTTTAATCGAGACGCCGAAGGACGGCTTCATCCGCTTCCAAAGCCCAGTATTGATACGGGAATGGGGCTTGAGCGGATGGCGGCCGTCCTCCAAGGAGTCACCAGCAATTATGACTCCGACCTGTTCATGCCGTTGATCTCCGCGACCGGAGAGCGTACCGGCCACGTGTACGGGAACGATGCGGCCTCTGATCGTTCGTTGAGAGTGATTGCGGATCATCTTCGGGCCATCACGTTCATGATCGTGGACGGGATCGTTCCCTCAAATGAGGGTCGAGGATACGTCCTGCGTCGGATTCTCCGACGCGCTTCACGGCACGGTCGGCTCTTAGGGGTGATCGACCCCTTTCTCCATGAATTGACTGACGCGGTGGTGAGTCAAATGGGTGGCGTCTATCCTGAATTGACGCAAGGCGCTGAAATCCTTCGTCAGGCCGTCGAAGGCGAAGAAGAACGATTTATCGGGACGTTGGACCAAGGGCTGCCCATTCTGAATACCATGGTCAGCGAAGCCAAGGCCGACGTTCGCGGGACGTTGGACGGCGACAACGTCTTCAAATTATATGATACCTACGGCTTCCCGTTGGATTTGATCGAAGAAGCCGCTCGGGAGCAAGGATTGGTGACGGACCTTGAAGGTTTTCAACGGGCGTTGGAAGCCCAGCGTGATCGGGCTCGCAAGTCGGCCGCCTTCAGCATGGAAGGAGAAAAGCCGTTTCTCTCCGCGCTGATGCAACACGTTCCGCCGACGGAATTTCTTGGGTATCAGACCCTTGAATCGGAAGGCGTCGTCCAAGCCCTCCTCAAAGGTGAACGGTTGGCCGACGAAGCAGTGGAAGGGGACGTGGTTGAAGTCGTCTTAGAGGCGACTCCTTTTTATCCTGAAGGCGGCGGCCAAGTTGGTGACCAAGGTACCTTGGTGGGGCCTGATGGCCGGATTCAGGTTCAGGACACCACCAAGGCAGGGGGACGGCTCGTTCTGCACAAAGGCAGGGTCGAGGCCGGCCGCGTTCGCCGAGGAGAGCCGGTCAGCGCGGTCGTGAATGGGGTCAGGCGCCATGATGCCGCCCGAAACCATACGGCCACGCATCTGCTGCACGCGGCCCTACGGGACATCTTAGGCCCGCACGTGAAACAATACGGTTCCTTGGTGGCTCCGAACCGGTTGCGTTTTGATTTTTCGCACGCGAAGCCGGTTCGTGCTCGGGACATTGATGAACTGGAATCGCTCGTCAATCATCACGTCCTTGAAAACACGCGAGTCCAGACGAACCTCATGGGTCTTCAGGATGCTCTGAACGTCGGGGCCTTGGCCTTTTTCGGTGACAAGTACGGTGAACGGGTGCGCGTCGTGGGCATTGGTGGATGGAGTACGGAGTTGTGCGGCGGGACGCATTGTCAACGTACCGGAGAAATCGGGACGTTTCGGATTATTTCTGAAGGCGGCGTTGCCGCCGGCGTTCGGCGGGTTGAAGCCCTGACCGGGACCGGAGCCTTGGCCCATGGGAAAAAGATCGAAGCCGAGATACAAGCCTTGGCGGAGTTGCTGAAAACCAGTCCGTCGGAGGTTGGCCTGAAAACTCGAAAACTCGTTGCGTTGTTGAAGGAAAAAGAACGGGAATTAGAGCAGGTGAAACTGAAAATGATGGAGCAGGACGGTGGGGCAGGCACGGTCCAGGTTCAAGAGATTCAAGGCATTATGGTTCACGTTCAGGAAACCGAAGGATTATCCATGCAGGAACTTCGTCTGCTGTCGGACAAAGTGCGGAATACCATGCCCAAAGGCGTGATTGCCGTGGGCTCGGCGGCAGACGGAAAAGTCTCGTTATTCGTGACCGTGTCGAAAGACTTGACCACCCGATTGAAGGCCGGTGACTTCATCAAAGAAATGGCCGGTGAAGTCGGTGGATCGGGTGGGGGCCGGCCCGACGTGGCGCAAGCCGGCGGGAAGAATCCTGAAAAATTGGGCCAGGCTCTTGCAAAGGTCTTTCAACTGGTTGCCGCACGGGTCTAAGAAAAGAATCAAGAACGGGAATCAAAGACTCTTCCAGCCGTGTTCAAGCCTTGTGTGAGCGTTGTCCTTCTTGTGGTGGTCCTCGTCGTGTTCGGGATCAGCGTCGTGTTCTACGCGCAACTTCAACCGGTTGGTCAAGCGACGCGGGTCAGCGTCGTTGATATTCCTGAAGGGGTTTCCTTTTCTGAAGTGGCACGCCTCCTTCATCAGCGTCAATTGATTAAGAGTGAGCGGGCATTCGTGTGGATGGGCCGGTTATTCGGTGCAGATCGGAAAATCATTCCAGGAGAATATGAATTCCATGGAGGCATGGAGCCGGTGACGATTCTGAGCAAAATGACGAAGGGTGAGGTCATTCAGTACGTGGTCACCATTCCCGAAGGCTTTTCGGTGAATCAGATTGCCGATTTGCTTGAAGAGAAGCAATTGGTGGATCGTACAGCGTTCATTCAGGCAACCCAGGACCGGGCGTTTATCCAAACGCTGTCGTTGCCTCATAAGAAGCTGGAAGGCTATCTCTTTCCCGACACGTATCATTTCACGCGCCACATGAAACCGGAGATGATGATTAAGGCCATGGTCTCGCGGTTGAAGCAAACCGTGTCGGATGAGTACGAAGCGCGCGCCGAGGAACTGGGGATGCCCATGCACCATGTGTTGACTCTGGCTTCGGTCATCGAAAAGGAAACGGCCCGACCGCAGGAGCGCCCCTTGATTTCCGGTGTGTTCCATAATCGGCTTCGCAGAAACATTCCGTTGCAAAGCGACCCCACGGTCATTTACGACTTGAATCAATTTGACGGCAATTTGCGCAAAGAGGATCTTTCCATTGAGAGTCCATACAACACCTACGTGGTGGTCGGCTTGCCTCCCGGTCCCATTGCGAATCCGGGAAAAGCTGCCATCCACGCGGCCCTGTATCCCGTGTCTACCGATTATTTATATTTCGTCTCTCGTAATGACGGCAGTCACGCGTTCTCGACGACGTTGGCTGAACATAATCAAGCCGTGCGGAAGTATCAGGGGCCTCAACGGCGCCGTTCTTCGTAAGCTCTTCCATCATGTCGATTGAGCACCGTTTGACGGAACTGGGAATAACGTTGCCGTCTCCGCCGAACCCCGTGGCGACGTACGTGCCCTTCGTTCAGGTTGGCGACCTCCTGTTTATCAGTGGAATGGTGCCCAGTCGCGACGGACGGGTGGTCTTTCGCGGAAAAGTCGGTCGTGAGATTTCCAAAGAACAAGCGTATGAAGCCGCAAAACTGTCGTTACTCAATGCACTCGTGACGATTCGCCGTGCCGCTTCTTCCCTTGACCGGGTGCAACGAATCGTCAGGATGACCGGATACGTGGCCTCAGGTGAAGGGTTCGTGGAGCAACCCTTTGTGATCAACGGAGCATCAGACCTGCTCGTGGCACTCTTCGGCGAGGCTGGACGCCATGCTCGAGTGGCCGTGGGAGTGGCGGAATTGCCGATGGGCGTCCCCGTTGAGCTTGAGTTGATCGTCCAACTTGTTTCCGGTGTCCGCTTGGAAACGCAACGTTGAAAAACACTAACGTTTATAGTAAATAAGCATCCTTATCCATGGTTCTATGGCGGAAAATGACGTGAAAAGTGGGGAGACATCTTACAAGGTTATTCTGTTGTTGGGTGTGATGACGTTTCTGATGTTTCCTTCTCAGGCATTGGCCAAGGACGGATGGTACATGGGGATGGACTTAGGCTTTGCGATGGCTCCGGAGATGGACGTGGCTGGCATGGATAATGACTTAAACGCCGTATGCGACAGATTTATTAACCCACGGGAGTTAGGCGTGCTGGATTGTGCCCGGCGTGGTGGCGAAGGAGACCCTTGGACGAACATGGTTGACGGAGGCATCGGGATGTTAGCGGGTCTGGCTCTGGGGTATCGCCGTGGAAACTTCAGGGTCGAGGGTGAATATTTCTATCGCACCACAACCTATGATGAACGGTCCGAGACGTTTACTGACTACCCTCGCGCCGAGAAAAAGGAAGAAGACGAACTTGAGACGTTGGATGGTGGGGTTGATGACGTATTGTCTCATAACTTCTTTGCCAACCTGTACTACGACTTCAACTCGAACTCACGGTTTACACCATACGTGGGCGTGGGAGTGGGTGTCGCACAAGTGTCGCTGGATTACTTTAACCGGTGGAAACGAAATGCGAACCCCGCGACAATCAAAAAGTTTGGTAAAATATCTGATGGGGATAGGTTTGATCATTCCCGCATCCCGGAGAAGGACAGACTGAGTCTTCATCGTACTCTGGCCGGCACGACGACCATTGCCGATAGGAAACTGACGGATACGCTGTTCGGCTATCAAGTCCTCGCCGGCGTGGATTATCGGGTCAGCGAGCCGGTCTCTATCGGGCTCAAGTTCCGGTGGGCGGATTTTGGCGAATTTGAATCAGAGAAACATGAATGGGATCAACTTCGCAGTCATGACTCTCACAATCGTCGCGGCGTTCGGGTTCGCTACAAGGTGATGACGGACGACATCCAGTTCTGGGGACTTAGCCTCAACATGAAGTATGCATTCTGAAGACCATATTGATGAAATGAGAGGAGTAGCAAAATGTTCTGTCTTTATCACAAGCGGGCGTTGGTTTTGGTTTGTCTGGCGTTGCTGATATTTCCCACCCAGGCGTTGGCCGCGGATGGATGGTACATGGGGATGGACTTGGGCTTTGCGAAGGCTCCGGACCTTAAGGTGAGGGGTGGGGATAATGACGTTCCTACCACATGCGACGGGCACTTCATCCAGCGGAATTGTTCAGAGCCGGCTACAACGTCATTTTGGAATGAGGTGGATGGGGGCACAGGGATCCTGGCGGGGGCGGCTCTAGGGTATCGCCTGGGGAACTTCAGGATCGAGGGGGAATATTTCTATCGCACCACCACCCATGATGCACGGTCCGACACACAGGGGTTGGATGCTGACACTGAACGCAAGAGGGGAGAGGAAATCGAAATACTGGACGGCGGAGTTGATGACGTGTTATCGCACAACTTTTTCGCCAACCTGTATTATGACTTCAACACGGATTCGCGGTTTACGCCGTACGTAGGCGCAGGAGTGGGTGTTGCCCAAGTGTCAATGGATTTCTTTAGCCGGTGGAAACGGGATGGTGATTCCAACAAAATCAAAACATTTGATAATACAGATCTCAATCTCACCGCTGGTGAGAGAGCGAAACTTAATACGCGACTGGCAGGTACGACGACCTTCGCCGACAGGAAGCTGACGGATACCCTGTTCGGCTATCAAATCCTGGCCGGCGTGGACTATCGGGTCAGTGAGCCGGTCACGATCGGGCTTAAGTTCCGCTGGGCGGATTTCGGTGAATTCGAAGATGGAGCAGAATGGGATGAACTTCGCGGTCACGCCTCCTCGCGTGCTCCGGGCGGGACTCGGGTTCGATATTTCGCGAAGACGGACGACATCCAGTTCTGGGGCCTCAGTCTCAACATGAAATATGCCTTTTGACGCCTCTATCTCTTGTGAAGAGAAATAATGAGGAAGCGAATGTTTTACCTGAGACCCACGTTCGTGCTGGTTGGGATGATGTTGGTGATATTTCCCTGCCAGGCGTCGGCCGCGGACGGGTGGTACATGGGGATGGATCTGGGCGTCGCGATTTCCCCGGACGTGGACGTGGAAACCGGCGGGTTGGATGATTGGACGCCGTCGAACCCTGTGCTTTCGCCGCGATGCGACGTGACCCTGAACCCTGATCGTATTCAGACTGAAGGGCTACAATGTCGTGATGATCCTGAGCCATGGGGACCCATGAAAGAGTCGTTCGATGGAGGCCTGGGGATCCTGGCGGGGGTGGCTTTGGGGTATCGGATGGGGAATTTCAGAATCGAGGGGGAATATTTCTATCGCAACGCTGCCCATGACGATACGGACGTGCCCCGTACTGCGGATTACGATCCCAGCACGGACACGCAGTTCGCGATCGTCCAGGATGCCGTTGACGACGTGTTGACCCACAATTTTTTTGCCAACCTGTACTATGACTTTCACTCGGATTCGAAGTTTACGCCGTATCTGGGAATTGGCGTTGGGCTCGCGAGCGTCGTGGTTGAGTATCGGACGCTATGGCATCGGAATGGCATCTCTCAAACGAAGGTGTTCGACAATAATCTCCCGGGGGGGCGGGAGTTGAACGAGAAACTCGCCGGCGCACTCCTTCGTGACAGGGCTAAATTGTCGGACGTGATGTTCGGATATCAGGCGCTGGCCGGCGTGGATTATCAGGTCAGTGATCCGGTCTCTATCGGGCTGAAGTTCCGCTGGGCGGATTTCGGCGAATTCAAGGACGAGTCGCATTATGATTCGCTCCGGAATCATGCCTCCGTGGCCGGGAACCCACCGGTCCCCGTTACCTACTATGTACGGACGGACGACATTCAGTTCTGGGGGGTTAGTCTCAACATGAAATATGCCTTCTGACGGAAGTGCTGAAGAGGTGAAAAGGGTATGTGTGACATGAAACACGTTTTTCTTGTGCTCGCGGGTGTTCTTGGGTTGGTGTCCTCAGTTCAGGCTGACTTGTTTCCGGATGCAGGGCCGCCCGGCACAACGGTGACGATTGGTGGGGGCGAATTTGGAGAATTTGTTTCGACTGCCGAGAATCGAGTTGAATTCAACGGGGTGTCGGCTTTGATTCAACTCTGGGAGCCCGACCTGGTGATGGTGAAAGTCCCGCTCAAGGCGAAAAGTGGCGACGTGAAGATTTCGGGGTCGCAGGGAAGCAGGGTGGTGGGCCGGTTTTCCATCACGCGGGTGAAAATTACGAAGCTGGTTCCCCCGGAGGCTGAACCCGGATCAATTCTCACCATTGAGGGCGAGAATTTCGGAAACACGGCAGGTTCTCGTGACCCGAATACCATGTTCGGGGTCAACCGCGTGTTGATTAACGGCATTTTGGCTGAAATACGGAAATGGCGGTCTTCAAAAATTGAGGTCAAAATTCCCGCCAATGCCGAATCCGGTGACGTGGTCGTTCAACTGGCGTCCTCTGATCCCCTGCCGGATGGCTCGTGTTGCGCGACGGTCGCCTATTCTGAAAGTAACCCCGTGCCGATTTCCCTTATTCCCAGTATTTCTTTTTCGCCGTCTCGGGGTCCCATCGGAACGAAGATCGTTCTGAGCGGACAACGGTTCGGCGAGACCAGAGGCCCCGATGATGCCATTTATCTTGACGATAAACCGGTGACGATTTCCAAGTGGTCTCATCGACTCATTGTGGTTCACGTTCCGTTGAATGCAACCAGCGGTCCTTTAACCTTTCACAAAGATGGTCGCGTGAGGACCTTGGGGCACTTTGCGGTCGTGGAGCCTCACGTTGATCGGTCGTTTCCTGATACAGGTCCCATCGGAACCCTGGTGCGCATCAAAGGAAAGAATTTCGGCGTGTTTTCCGAAGCCGGGACGACGGCGTATGCGTTTGATTTCAACCCGGGTCACAATCGAGTGGAAATCGGCGGGGTGCCGGCGATCATTCACCGGTGGCAAGACAATGAAATCAACGCGTGGGTACCCTTCAGCGCCCAATCCGGACCCATCGTGGTGAAGCGAGGCGGTACGATTCCCAAACCCGATGGGACGTGTTGTCACAAACAAGGCGTTGTGTCGTTTGATGCCGGTTTGTTTACCCTGACGACTCCTACCGTCACGTCCTATTCACCGACCGAAGCCGGGCTTGATGAAATCGTAACCATTCGCGGTGAAGGATTCGGCGACCGTCTCAAAATTGCTGAGGCGACCCGGTTGGAATTGAATACCGAAGCCCATGATTGGAAAAATTATCGCCTCGGGGCCGACGTTTCCCGAACGGAGGTGTTGGTGAACGGCGTCGCGGCTATCGTCGAATCCTGGACGGATACCGAAATAAAAATTCAGGTGCCGCGTCGCCCCGCGTTCGGGTTTGGACACCCTGAAGGATTTTATACGGATCCGACCAAAGGAGAACTTGTCGTGCGTCGAGGATCCTGGGATTTACTCGAAAACGGCCGGTGTTGTTCGCGGAAGCACTGGCTCAGCGCCGTCGCCGGAGAATTCAAGATTCTCCCCAGAGGGTTGCCGCACAAAGAGTTTTTTTACGATTACACGCAGGATAATTGACCGAGCCCCATCGTCGTGAACGGATCGTCCCCTCTCTCTCGTTCTTTCCTGCCACTCATGGTGTGGTTGGTTGTCGGTTTTGCCGGCGTGGCCGATCACGCCCAATCCCAACCCCAACCCGAAGAAACGATCATCGTTCCCGCCGTTCAGCAGAGCGGGACAAAATCCACGTTGCTTGACACCTTTTTTCTGAGCACGCAACAAGGTTGGGCCGTCGGCGCCGGGGGAACCGTCTTAAAAACGGAAGACGGAGGGGAACATTGGCAAAAGGTCACGCGCCGGACTGCGTCTTTGTTGACCGGCATCTATTTTTCCGATCTTCGGCGCGGGTGGATCGTCGGGCAAAACGGAACCGTTCTCCACACGGACGATCATGGACAGACGTGGCGCCGTCAGCTTGCCGGGGTCAGCGTCCCGCTCTATGACGTGTATTTCTTCGATTCCATACAAGGTTGGATTGTCGGTGGTCGGGGAACCATTCTGCACACCGTTGACGGAGGTAGAACCTGGGACGATCAGAGCAGTTCGACGTCGGCTGATTTGTTCGGCGTTCAATTTCTTGACGCCAAACGGGGGTGGGCGGTCGGTGCCCTCGGCACGATTCTCGTCACTCACGACGGCGGAAACAACTGGGTGCCGCAAGCGACGGGTAGTGCCACGACGTTTTTTGACTTGCACGTGACGGACGCCGAAGTTAGCTGGGTCGTCGGATCTCAAGGTGCCATTTTTCAAACAATAACCGGCGGGAAGCAATGGATTGATCGTACTCTCCCGTGCGGGGCTCCGTGTATCAGACCGCCGGATCTTTTGAGAATCCAGTTCACGGGATTTTTGGCTGGGTGGATCATTGGCGAGCGAGGTGCGTTTTTGCAAACGCGTGACGCGGGCTTAACGTGGTCCAAGTTGGAACTCCCCGAACCGTATAGTCTGTATGGATTAACCTTTCCTGATCCGGGTATGGGGTGGGCGGTCGGCCAAGGCGGCGCCATCCTGAAAATTTCCTCTCCTTCCTCTTAAGGCGTTCCCGCCCGTTATCCTACGTTCCCTAAACGATGATGAATGATACTCAGTGCCGCCAACGTGGCGGTTTCGCCTCTGAAGATGACGTCGCCGAGTGACACGGCGTGAACGTGATGGTCGCGGAGATGTTGAACTTCCTCCGGTGTCCAACCTCCTTCAGGTCCCACGATGAGCACAAGGGACCCCCGAAATTCGTGGTTGATCGGAAGTGCCCCCAGGCGTTGTCGGGCATCTCTTTCGACTAACGCGCACCTGAGTGCGTCCGGGGTGCCATGGTCAAACAATTCAGCTAAGGCCATTGGTGCGGCCACGTCAGGGATCGTCCATTGCTCCGATTGTTGCGCGGCGTCAACCACGATTCGTTGCCATCGTTCCTGAAACCGGCGAATCCGGTCGGCCGGTGGATGGACGATCACCCGGGCGGTCAGTAACGGAATAATGGTGTCGACGCCGAGCTCCGTGGCTTTTTGTATGACCCAGTTCATTCGATCTCCTTTGAGTACGGCTTGGGCCAGGACGATGGACGCCGGTGGAACGGGGGGGCCGTGTACGGATTCGAGAATGGTGGCGCGAAGCGATCGGGAATCGACGCGGTTGACCCGGACGTGATAGCGAACGCGTTGCTCATCGCCCACCCACAGCGTCTCGTCTTTCTGAACGCGGAGACTTTTTGACAGGTGCGAGAATAAGGGATCGTCAATCGTGATCGCGTCGTCGGAAATCTGGCTTGACTGAATGAAGAAGACCGGCATGTGAGGAGAAACGCCTGGGGGAGGGATGGTCGGGGAGGACTCTCGACTTAATCGAACATGTTTTTGACTTTACCAAAAAGGCCGTCTTTCTGCTCGTCCGTCAACGTCCCGCCTTCTTTGGCAAAGGCCTCCAGCAGTTCTCGTTGTTTGGCCGACAGTTTGGTAGGAATATGGATTTTAATCTGGACGAGTTGATCGCCTTTGCCACGCCCTTTCAAGGCGGGCGCCCCCAGCCCTTGGAGCCGAAGAACGCGATCGTGTTGGGTCCCTTCAGGAATTTTCAGGATGGTTTTTCCTTTTATGGTGGGAACCTCAATTTTTCCCCCGAGGGTGGCGGTGACAATGTCAATAGATCGATCAACCAGAATATCATTGCCGTTTCGGGCAAAAACCGAATGTGGTTTGATCGTGATCGCGACGTACAAGTCGCCGGGAGACCCTCCATTGAAGCCGTGTTCGCCTTCGCGAGCCAAACGCAGGCGCATACCGGTTTCAATCCCCGGGGGAATCGTCACCGATAAGGTTCGTTCCCGATACACGCGCTTCTGCCCTCGGCACGTTGGGCACGGCTCGGCAATAATCTGTCCCGCTCCCTGACATTGCCCACAGGTTCGATTGATGGTGAAAAACCCTTGTTGCAGTCGAATTTGTCCCATCCCCTGGCAAGCGGGACAGGGTTTGACGGCGTTGGCCGATTTGGCCCCGGTGCCGTGGCAGGAATCACAGCCTTCCCATCTGGGGATTTTGAGTTTGGCTTCCTTCCCGTCAATCGCTTCTTCAAAGGAAAGTTCCAGATTGTATTGAAGATCGTGACCGTGTTCCTGACGGGTGCGGCCTCCTCTGCCTCCTCCAAAAAAATCTTCAAATACGTCTCCAAAAATATCCCCGAATCCTCGACCAACGTCGAAACCTTCGGCTCCGCCGAATCCTTGTGGGCCTCCGGAATGTCCGAACGTGTCGTACCGCTTCCGCAGTTCAGGATTACTCAGGACTTCATAGGCTTCATTGGCTTCCTTGAACTTTTCTTCGGCTTTTTTCTTCTGCTGCGGGTCACTGTGAAGGTCGGGATGATATTGACGGGCGAGCCGTCGAAAGGCCTTCTTGATCTCGTCATCGGACGTCTCCCTGCCGATTCCGAGAACTTCGTAATAATCTCGTTTGGTCACGCTCGCCATCTTTTCTGATCTATGAATGAAGACTGGAAATCACGCATGCTCTGCCTTGCGCACTTCCTTGACTCAATAGTCGATATGCAAAACCGTTCTGGCGGGGTAACGTTAGGGGAACGGGGAAGTCGGTTTTGCAGTGATTGACGATCTTGGTATTACCGGTGAAGTAGAAATTTGACTCTCAGGTCAGTTTCACATACTACCTTTGCAGGACCGGCTTGCCGTTTTTTTTCTGTTCCTGCAACCAGCTAAAGGCAGCGTCGTAATTCGTACGAAAACCGACTTGCTTGATATGTCCTTTGCTCAATCCAGGTTCACGCCGGTGCTCTGCCTCTCGGCGGTCTATGTCGTTGGTAATACCCGTATGGACAATTTTATTGCCCTTCTTGAAATGGTATCTGTAGGTGTCTCTATCCGTTGGCATAACGGTCCTCCTCAAAAGATTTGGTTAACCCGTATGCTATCTGCACAAACTTGATTATATCAAGCTGTGCGCGGGTCGTCTTGCCTTGGTTTGTACCCCTTACCGTGATTCTGTTCGTATAAACTCGATTAACGTTCTCTATTGAGTCCCGTTTCGGGGTACGATAAGGCAATATCTCTTTGGCATGAATGACGGAGTTGCAAGCCTGCCTGAACGTCAATGCGAGCGGTTTCTCGCTATCTTTTGGAAAAGTAGCCCAATATTCGCCGCAATTTTGCTTGCTGAAGGTATCTTTTTCTCTGTCCAGCAAGTCCAACAAACCACGCATCGCCGTCGCTACCCATAGCATCAATCTACGGACCTCGTTTTCGTGGAAAACTCGTGTCCAGACAACAACGTTTTGTACTTCGTCCACCCTTTCATCGGCCAGCAGCAGACTCATCACAAGGTATAAGTCCCTGCGTACAGTCAGCATATCAACGATGGGGTTATCAGGATCGTTCATTGACAAATACTTTTGTAATCATCCACTAAGCGTTTAAGATTTCTTCTCCTTATCAACTTCTTCAAATTCGGCGTCTACCACTTTTTCGTTGCCTCCGTCGGAGGGTTGGTCGTCGCCGTCGGCTTTTGTATCGTCGCCGGGGGAACCGGCTGTGGCGGTCTCGGCGGAGGTACTTTTATACATTTCTTCCGCGAGTTTGTGTGAAGCCGTGGTCAGGGTTTGCATGGCGGCTTTCATGGCTTCGACGTCCTCCCCTTCCATGGCGGTTTTCATGCCGGTAATGGCCTCTTGAATTGTGGTCTTCTCCTCTTCGGGGATTTTCTCGCCATGTTCTTTGAGGTTTTTTTCCGTTCCGTAAATCAGAGAATCGGCTTGATTGCGGACTTCGACGGTTTCACGACGTTTTTTATCCTCTTCCGTATGGGCTTCGGCTTCCTTAACTAATTGTTCGACTTCTTCTTTGCTGAGCCCGCTTGATGCCGTGATTTTGATCGATTGCTCTTTTTGCGTGGCCATGTCCTTGGCCGATACGTGGACAATCCCGTTCGCGTCGATATCGAACGTGACTTCAACCTGCGGCATCCCTCGCGGGGCAGGGGGAATGCCCACTAGATCAAATTGGCCGAGCAGTTTGTTGTCGTTGGCCATTTCGCGTTCGCCTTGAAAGACTCGGATAGTGACCGCGGTTTGATTGTCGGCTGCGGTGGAGAAAATCTGGCTTTTCTTAGTCGGAATCGTCGTGTTGCGATCAATGAGCCGGGTGAACACCCCGCCTAACGTTTCGATGCCCAATGACAACGGGGTCACGTCCAGCAACAACACGTCTTTGACGTCTCCCCTGAGCACTCCGCCCTGGATGGCCGCGCCTACGGCCACGACTTCATCAGGATTGACTCCCTTATGTGGTTCTTTGCCGAAGAACTCTTTGACTCGTTGAATGACCTTGGGCATCCTAGTCATCCCGCCGACGAGGACCACTTCATTGACCTCGCCCGCGGAAATGCCGGCGTCGGCCAATGCTCGTTTGCAGGGTTCGATGGAGCGGGCAATCAAGTCATCGACCAATTGTTCAAATTTGGATCGAGTGAGTTTCAATGCCAGATGCTTAGGTCCGCTGGCATCGGCCGTGATAAAGGGCAAATTGATTTCCGTTTCTTGCGCCGAGGACAGTTCGATTTTGGCTCGTTCCGCGGCCTCCTTCAGCCGTTGGAGCGCCATGCGGTCGTTTTTCAGGTCGATGCCCTGATCTTTCTTGAATTCATTCACCAACCAATCAATGACGCGAAGGTCAAAGTCGTCGCCGCCTAAAAACGTGTCGCCGTTGGTGGCTTTCACTTCAAACACGCCGTCTCCGATTTCAAGAATCGAAATGTCAAAGGTTCCGCCGCCAAGGTCGTACACGGCGATGCGTTCCTCTTTCTTTTTATCCAGACCATACGCCAATGAAGCGGCCGTGGGCTCGTTGATGATGCGAAGCACGTTGAGCCCCGCAATTTGGCCGGCGTCTTTGGTGGCCTGACGTTGGCTGTCATCAAAATAGGCGGGCACGGTAATCACCGCCTCCGTGACGGTTTCGCCTAAATAATCTTCAGCCGTCTGTTTGATCTTTTGCAGAATCATGGCCGACACTTCAGGGGGGCTATACGGCTTCCCTCGAATCTCCACGTTGACGTCCCCGTTGGCGGCGTCGGTCATTTTATACGGCAGTCGCTGCATCGCGTTTTTGACTTCTTTGGAATTGAATCGCCGTCCCATCAAGCGTTTGACGGAAAAAATGGTGTTTTCAGGATTTGTAATGGCCTGACGTTTTGCAATCTGGCCGACCAATCGCTCATCTTTATCCGTGACCGCCACGACCGACGGAGTGGTTCGACCGCCTTCCGAATTGGCAATCACTTCGGGATCGCCGCCGCTCATGATGGCGATACACGAGTTTGTCGTTCCAAGGTCAATTCCAATAATTTTGCTCATGTTTGTGCTCCTTCCTGCGGTTGCGTTGCTTCTCCGTCGGGCGTGGCAGGTATGGCCTTGGCAACGGTGACCATCGCAGGCCGTAATATTCGATCGTGGAGAAAATAGCCCTTCTGATATTCTTCGACGATGGCGTTTTCGGGGACGCTTGAGGATTCCACTTGTCCTACGGCTTGATGCTTGGCGGGATCAAAGATTTCCCCAACGCTCGAGACTTGCGTCATCCCCATTTTCTGGAGAGTCTCGATAAAATGTTTATACGTGAGGTCAATGCCTTCGAGGAGTTTGTCGACGTTGTCTTGGTTTCGGCCGGATTGAATGGCTCGTTCCAGATTATCCAACGTGGGCAGCATGTCCCGTAACAACTTTTCATTCGCAAACCGAATGGTATCGCTCTGATCCCGTTGGACGCGACGCTTGTAGTTTTCAAATTCCGCGGCCAGGCGTAAATATTTGTCGTTTACGGCTTCAATCTCGTCGGTTTTGTTGAGGAGTTGGGTCTGATTTTCGCCAACCTCTTCATTTTGTTGAGGATTTTCTGGAAGTTCTTTGACGGCCTCGTCGGAAGAGGCGGTCTTGGGTAATTCGAGAATGGACTCGTTCTGATCTGCATCCTTTGGTTGAATATTTTCGTCCATGAGGTTTCCCCGGCGTTCCCTTCAGATAGTCCTAGAGTGGGAGAAGTCAACCCAGGGAATGAAAAAAAGATAGGAACCGGTATAGCGGTATAGATAGGGGAAATTCATGCGATCCTCTCATCTCATGGTGCCTCGTTTGGGGATGCGAAGCGCTTTCGCAGATCCGTCTGCATGACAAGCCGGGAGGCGCGATAAGATCGCGCAGCTACGAACCACGGGGAAACCTGGGATGCGGATCATTTCAAAAAGCCTGTTGTATCAGGGGCCCTATCGGCTGTTTTGACGGCGATAGAGTAATTCCAGGCCTTCCAGCGTTAAGAAGGGGAGGACGTCTTGAATGGTTCGCGTGAGCGGCGCAAGAATCGGGGCAAGGCCGCCGGTGGCGATCACGGTGGTCGATTGGCTGATTTCTTGTTGAATGCGGGTCACCAGTTCATCAACCAGCCCGATGTACCCAAAAATCAATCCCGATTGCATACTGCTGGCCGTATCACTCCCGATCACCTTTTCGGGAGGGGCAAGGTCAACGTTGGGGAGTGTGGCCGTCTGCGCGTGGAGGGTTTCCGCTGAAGATTTTAACCCAGGGGCAATGGCGCCACCCAAATACCGTCCATCTTTGGTCACGGTGCAAAACGTGGTGGCGGTTCCAAAATCCACGATGATGAGATTCGTGTGGTAGCGTTCGTATGCGGCTGCGGCGTTGACCAGACGATCCGTCCCGATTTCCCGTGGGTTGGCGTAGTCCAGGGTCAACCCGAAGGGGAAGTCCGAAGACACGATAAGCGGGTCATGATGAAAATAGGTCGCGACCAGAGTTTCAATAGTCGGGGTGAGAGGAGGGACGACGCTGGAGATGATCGTTCCTTGGATATCTTGAGGTGAAATCCCGAATTCCCGCATGAGCGAGACGAACGTGATGCCGAATTCATCCGCGGTTTTGGTGGCGTCCGTGGCGACTCGCCATGAATGTCGCAGGCTTTGATGATCGAAGGCACCAAAGACGATTTGCGTGTTTCCAACGTCAATGGTCAACAACATGGATTGACCTTCGCGGGGTTCATCGAAAAAAAGTCACTTCCCGATGGAGGTTCATCGAAATCTTAACGAAGATGTTGAACGTCCGCTGCTCGAATTTCCACGATGGATGGTCTGCCCTGAGTTGCGAAGGGTCGGTTCCGTCGTTCGGTGGAAATCAGCAAGGCACCATCTCGACCAACGTCAAGAGCGGTGCCTTGAATAGTCGTCCCATCCATGCAGGAAACCTGTACGTCTCGTCCAAGGGTCGCACATGCTTCAGTGTACGATTTCCGAATTCGTTCAAATTGCCCCGATTCCACGGCATCATACCAATTCTCCAACCGGTTGAATACGTCGGCGACGAGGATATTGCGATCAAAGAATTTTTGAGTTTCCTGGTGGAGCGAGGTTGCGATGGAGCGAAGTTCGTCGGGAAAGTCCTTGCCTCGACCATTGACGTTTATTCCGAATCCTACGACGCACGTAAGATTCTCATGACCCTGACTTGAACTTTCACACAACACGCCTCCTATTTTTTTTCCACGACAGAGGAGATCGTTGGGCCATTTCAACGCAAGCCTGACGGCACAGGACTCTTGAATTGCTTCAGAAAGGGCCAGACCCGTGACCAGGGGCATCCATGATGGGTTCCGGGAAAATTGAAACGTGTTGAGGATCACGGAGCAATAGATATTGAGATGAGGGGGTGAATCCCACCGTCGTCCTAATCGGCCTTTCCCTGCTGTTTGCCGCTCGGCGAGCACGGCGGTTCCATCGGCAGCCTTCACACTCGCAAGCGTCAATGCCGCGTCGTTGGTTGAGGCGATTTCGTCGAACAGGTGCAGCGAGCGGCCCAGGCTTCGAGTGGTTAACCGGCGTTGAACGTCGTCGGTTTGTAACCGGATGGCGTGGGCGGCAGGAGGCATAGGTCAGTTGTCAGTGCTTTTTGGTTGGTGCTTTTCTGGATTCCCGCTCCCCGATAACAAATGCCTGTCTGCCGGGGCACAGGCAGGTCGGGGACATGTTTCGCGGGAATGATGGAAGGGCGGGGATGACGTTCAGGCTGATGTCCACGGCAGGGGCAGAATGGGTAAGCGCACCTATTGAAATGGAATCGACGCCCGTTGCGGCGTACTCGCGCACGTTCTGGAGCGTGACGCCTCCGGAAACCTCCGTTCCGGCTCGTCCTTTGATAAGGCCCACGGCTTTTTGAACCAGCGACGGCGACATGTTGTCCAAGAGCAGCACGTCGGCTCCACCGTCCAAGGCTTGTGCCACCTGTTCAAGCGTCTCAACTTCCACGCACACGTGAAGATGATGCGGGCCACGTTCTTTGGCGATTCGACAGGCGTCTCGCAGGGTGGTGCCTTGGGCACCCAACAATGCCAGGTGATTATCTTTGATGAGGAGTCCGTCACTGAGCGACAGACGATGGTTGGTCCCGCCGCCCAAGGACACCGCCCATTTCTCAAGTTGTCGAAGGCCGGGAATGGTTTTTCGGGTATCCAACAGTGTGGTGGGGTAGTCGCGGACGGCCGCGCAAAATTGAGCGGTCAGGGTGGCAACGCCGGAGAGATGTTGCAGAAAATTCAGGGCGACGCGTTCACCGGTCAGAATCGAACCGGCCGGTCCATGAAGCGTTGCGAAGACGCTGCCTGCGTGAAGACTGTCTCCATCCTCGACCGTTGCCGTTACCACGACCTTGGGATCGACGACCTGATACACGAAATCGAGAATCGCCACGCCGGCCAGGATACAACGTTGCTTGGCCACAAATTGGGCGTGGGTGCAAAGATGCGGATCAATGAGCGTGCGCGTGGTGATATCGCCGAAGGGGGCATCTTCCGCAAACGCGGTTTTCACCAGCGATTCCAGATCAACGGAAGGCAAGGGTCTGGCGGGCATGGTGCCTCATGATACCATTGCGAGGAGTTGTCGTTCACTGTTGGAAAGCAGTGAAAGTTCAGCGGTCAGTCGCGCCAGCCGCTCTTTTGATTCCTGAACGACGTCGGACGAGGCTTTGGCGGTAAAGTCAGGGGAAGCGAGACGACCTTGAAGTCGAGCGGCCTCCTTCTGCCTGGTTTGCGATTGTTTTTTGACGCGGTCCAACGCCTTGTTGAGGTTGACGTCGCCCTCGATCGTCATGCCGACGGTAGAACTGCCGATGACGAGGTGCAACATCCGGTCGGTCGGCCATTCATTCTGATTCGTGATGGAGACGGTGCCCCGACAGAGGGTTTCGAGGTGGGGCCGCGTTTCGAGTAATCGCGCCAAGTCTACCGGATCGTCAGCCGCGCCCCAGATGGTCAACGTTTTTGATGGTCCGTAATCCAACAGGGCTCGCCCCGTTCGGACCGTGGTAACAAAGCGTTCAATGATTTTGAACGTCCGTTCCGCTTCGGGATTTTCCCACTCCGGATTCGCGACGGGGTACGGTTGAACGACGATGCTTTCACCGTGGTGCGGGATCGCCTGCCAGATTTCTTCGGTGACGAACGGCATGAAGGGGTGCAGTAAGCGTTGGAGTCGTTCAAAGGTGTCCAGCATCGTGGCGCGGGTTGATCGGGCAGCAGGTGAGTCTCCGTTTTGCAGCGACGGCTTGATTAATTCCACGTACCAGTCACAGTATTCATGCCAGATAAAATGATAGAGGTGACCGGCGGCTTGATCGAACCGGTACTCTTCCAGACGAAGATTGACGATTCCGGTGATCTCGTTGACGCGGCTGAGAATCCAGTGATCGACGAACGATCGGGCGGAATAGGGCACCGCGTCCGTGGGACCATCGGCGTACATCAGAATAAATCGCGCCGCGTTCCAAATTTTATTCGTAAAATTTCGATAGCCTTCAATACGGTCTTCAGACAGTTTAATGTCCCGACCGGGCGAAGCCATTGAGGCCAAGGTGAAGCGGATCGCATCGGTGCCATATTGCGACATCTTGGTCAGCGGGTCGATGACGTTGCCCTTGGACTTGCTCATTTTCCGACCTTCGGCGTCGCGTACCAGGGCGTGAATATAGACGTCGCGGAATGGGGCCTTGCCGGTCAACTTGAGTCCCATCATGATCATCCGCGCCACCCAGAAGAACAGAATGTCCAATCCCGTCACCAAGGTCGAGGTCGGGTAATAGGTTTCGAGGTCTTTGGTGCGATTCGGCCACCCTAACGTGGAAAAAGGCCAGAGGGCCGAGGAGAACCACGTGTCGAGCACGTCGGGATCCTGAACGAACTCAGCGCGTTGACAGACCGGGCAGGTGGTTGGCGACGACGTGGACACGATCGGAGTCGCATGAATCGGAAGCAGACTGCTGCCCGCCCCTTTGAGAAGGTCGAGGGCTTCAGGATGACAGGCGGTGCAATACCAGGCCGGGATGCGGTGTCCCCACCAGATTTGTCGGGAGATGCACCAGTCTTTAATGCCTCGCATCCATCCTAGATAGTTGTTTGTCCATTCTTCTGGGAGAATGCGAACGTGTCCCCGTTCAACGGCTTCAATCGCCGGATCAGCCAAGGGTTGAACGTTGACGAACCATTGTGGTGACAGGAAGGGCTCCACCACGGTTTTGCATCGATAGCATTTCCCCAGGGACATCGGGGAATCCTCGACTTTGGCCAGCAACCCGTTGCGTTGAAGTTCTTCGACGACGACGGGTCGGGCTTTTGTCACCGGCAGGCCGGCGATGTTTTCCCTGACGCGTGGTTCGACCTCCGCGCGTTGAAGGGCATCGGCATCAATGAGTGCGTGACGCGTCAGAATCGAAAAGCGAGGGAGTTGGTGTCGTTCCCCGGCTTCAAAATCATGAAAGTCGTGCGCAGGCGTAATCTTGACGGCGCCCGTGCCGAATTCACGGTCGACCAGAACGGCGTCGCCTATGATCGGGATGGTCCGGGTGGTGAGGGGAAGTCTGAGGGATTTCCCGATCCACTGATGGTATCGAGAGTCTTCAGGATGAACGGCGACCGCGGTGTCTCCGAGCAACGTCTCCGGTCTGGTGGTGGCAATGGTGAGGAACGAGCGTGGGTCGTCGGCCAAAGGGTAGTGAACGTGGTACAGCTTGCCGGTTATCGGGTCATGTTCGACTTCAATGTCTGAAAGGGCGGTCAGGCATCTGGGACACCAATTAACTAACCGTTCACCCCGGTAAATGAGTCCTTCTTGATACAACTGGACAAAGACGGCACAGACCGCGTTTGAGAGGCCCTCATCCATGGTAAACCGGAGGCGAGACCAGTCGCAGGACGCTCCCAGCCGTTTAAGTTGGTCGAGAATTGTATTGCCGGATTGCTGTTTCCATGACCATATCCGATTGACGAATGCTTCTCTGCCGAGTTGTTCCCGGGTCGTGCCTTCTTCCATCAGTTGCCGCTCAACGACGTTTTGAGTCGCAATGCCGGCGTGATCGGTTCCCGGCAGCCACAAGGTATTGTGCCCCTGCATGCGCCGCCACCGAATCAGAACGTCTTGAAGCGTATTGTTTAAGGCATGGCCGATGTGAAGGGAACCCGTGACGTTGGGGGGTGGGATCACGATGGTGTAGGGTTTCCCCCGCGAGTCGGCAGCCGCACCAAAGTATCCTCTCTCGATCCAATACGGTCCCCACCGATCCTCAACGGCTTGAGGCTCGTAGATTTTTTCGAGTTGACGGGAAGGCATGGGGATGGAATTTGGTCTGAAAGAGTCGGGATATTAGCATGGAGGTGATACCCTCGCAAGCACGTGCCAGCTTGTGATGACAGGAATGAGTATGCTAAAAACAACGGCACGTTACGGGAACGTTACGGATTTTTTGATTAAGGCACCGTTGTAAAAAGGAAGGAGAGTACCCTATGCCGAGAGGACGAGAAAAAGATCGTGAGTTGCGTCGAAAACATCGGAAAAACCAACAACGCATGAAGGCACTGGAACAGAGACAGCGCAAGGCCGGCACTCAAAAGTAAGACCATTCCCTTTCCCCGTTTTTCTCATCTTTGGCCGTTTGATTCCTACCCGCTTACTTTATCTCCATGTCACGGTCGTCCATCCACGTTGTGTTTTTCGATGCCGCCGGAACACTCTTTCGCGTGAAAGGGTCGGTAGGGAACGTCTATCTGCGGTATGCGGAAAAATATGGAGTGCCGAATTCCGTGGAGGTGGACGCAAAGGTGAATCAGGGATTTAAGGAAGCGTTTCAACAAGCCCCTCCGCCCATTTTTGCCGTGGATCATCCGGAGAAATTAAAATCATGCGAACGACTCTGGTGGTTTGATATTGTGCATGCGGCGTTTTATCGGGTCGGGATGTTCGACGGGTTTGATGAATACTTTGATGAAATATACGAAGCCTTCGGCACGGCGGACCATTGGGAAGTTTACCCTGAAGTGCCTGCGACTCTTCAGCAGTTAAAATCCCAAGGATATGAGCTTGGGGTTATTTCCAATTTTGATACACGGTTTTTTGGAATTCTTCGTGGATTACAATTGGACCATTTTTTCGATTCCATTACGATTTCGAGCCTCGCGGGCTCGGTCAAACCATCTGAAAAGATATTTCAACGTGCCTTGGACCACCATGTGGTTGAGCCCGAAGAAGCCTTGCACGTCGGTGATAATCAACGGGAAGATTTTGAGGGAGCGACTCAGGCCAAATTACACGGCGTGCTGCTTGACCGAGAGGGGACATCCAAAAGCGGCACCGTTCCCTGCATCTCCAAGCTTGATGACGTCTTCACCGTATTGGTCACTGAAGAATAGCCTCAACGTGCCTTCCTTGACTTGAGAAATGACCGATTGCTAGACTTTTTTCCTGAGTGATTGGATTTAAAAATTTGTTTATTCAGTTAAAAAATATACACAAATTCAAAATGTTGCCATAAAAATCTATAGTATACCTTTAGTATTGTGAGGGCTTGATTATGAAAGATTTTTTCGAATTTGATTGTCGCCTTCTCCCATCGTGGCGATGGAAATTGTGTCGGGTCGAAGGTCTGGAAGAAGACTGGGGTGCCGGAGAGGGGGCTGACCAAGAACAACTTCCTGATCCGCCAACGGGCGTCAAAGCCGTGCCCGGCAATGGGTTCATCACTCTGAGTTGGGAACCCGTCCCTGATGCGATGTACTACAACGTCTATTATCAAACCTCCAAAGGGGTCAGCATCAAACCGAATGAACTGACTCGTCCCATTGCAGGTCAAGACGATTTTAATCCCGTCATCGGCGTTACCAAGGAAAAAGGGAATTGCATTGAGGGCCCTTCCAGTCCTTATACGCACAACGATCTGGCGAACGGGTTGTGTTACCACTACGTGGTGACGGTCGTCACGGCTGACGGGGAGAGCCGTGAATCTGAAGAGGCGCTGTCGATTCCGTCGCCGTACTTGCCCGTGATGCAGTTTGGGGAAGAAGGCGTTGACGATGGGGAATTTCGTTCACCCACCGGCATTACCCTCGATCATGATGGAAACATCTACGTGGCGGATACGGATAATCACAGCATTCAACAGTTTGATAAAGAAGGGAAGTTTTTGGCGCGATGGGGTGGGGAGGCTGATTCCGAGGAAGGCGCCTTTTATTATCCACGAGGGTTGGCGACTTCATCAGACGGGCACGTGTACGTGGCTGATAGCGGAAATAATCGCATCCAGAAGTTCGACCTTGACGGCAACCTTGTGAAGGCGTGGGGCAAATTCGGCTTTGCCTGGCGAAATGCCGAGGCCGGCAAGTTTGACGTGCCTTGGGGGGTGACGACTGATCGGGAAGGGCATCTCTACGTGTCGGATACGAGTAATGCCCGCGTCCAGAAATTCGAGCCGGATGGCACGCCCTTGGTGAAATGGGGAAAAGACGGGAGTTTTGACGGAGCCTTTTTCTTCCCACGAGGCGTGGCCGTTGACTTTGCCGGCCATATCTACGTTGCCGATGAAGGCAATCATCGCATCCAGAAATTCGATGCTCGCGGAAATTTTCTTGCCAAATGGGGGCGAGATGGAAACGGTCCCGGGCAGTTCAAATCCCCATGGGGGGTGGCCTGTGACGCCTTGGGCAACGTCTACATCGTCGATAGCGGAAACCACCGGATTCAAAAGTTCGATTCGAATGGAACCTATTTGTGTTCGTGGGGTAATCGCGGGTTAACCGACGCGCAAGTGAATTTTCCTTCCGGTCTGGCCGTGGATAGGGAAGGGTTCGTCTACGTGGTCGATAGTGGGAATCATCGGGTCTTGAAGTTTGCACCTACCGAGGAAGAATTAGCTCGAAGTCGAGAAAAGGCTGAAAACGTTGGGGAAGCAGTTGAAGGTCTTGCTATCGCGACGTTGGTGGGAAAACCCGGGGATACCGAAACAATTCTCAGTTGGATGGACGTTCCCGGTGCCGTGACGTACAACTTGTATTTCAGTACCAACCCGGGCTTGACCAAAGACACGGCGACCCGAATCGAAGGCGTGATGAGTCCCTACACCCACACTGGTCTGACGAATAATACCGCCTACTATTACGCGCTGACGAGCGTCGATGAAAACGAAGCCGAGAGTCCGCCTTCCCAAGAGCAGGAAATCACGCCCGTGCTGATTGACGTGGCGGCACCACAGAATCCGGACGTCGTGCTCAACCACGGGGCTTATATGACGAATTCGCTGGACGTGGTTGCGACCATTTCGGCTAAGGATCTGGATACCGGCGTCGTCGGATATTTCATTTCTGAAAATCCCATGACGCCCGGCGCGACGCTTCCGGGATGGATCGAGATTGAGCCGGAACATCGTTTTGGTGCCACGATTCCGTTTACGCTCTCTCCGGGAGATGGCCCGAAAACGGTGTATGCCTGGTTCAAGGACGTCGGCAATAACATTTCGGTGCCCGCCAGTGCGAACATTTTGCTGAACACTTCTGGATACGTGTGTACGGCCAAGTGGGGGAAGCCCGGTCGCGGGGCCTCGTTGTTGCACGGCGGGGAATTCATGGCGCCGTTGTATGGTTTGGCGATTGATCGGCAGGGGTCGTTGTTCGTGGTGGATAACGGCAACAACCGCGTCCAGAAATTTGAACGGAGTGGAAACTTTATCCTGTTGTGGGGAAACTTTGGAACGGCCAACGGGAATTTTCACAATCCTACGGGACTTGCCTGCGATGGAAAAGGCGACGTGTACGTGTGCGATACGAATAACCATCGCATCCAGAAATTCGACGGGAAACTGGGTCACTACATCATGAAGATCGGCAGCCGGGGGAACGGGGAAGGACAGTTTAACGCCCCTTGGGACGTTGCGGTTGATCGGGTCCGGGGATACGTCTACGTCGTCGATAGTGCCAATTTCCGCGTGCAGAAATTCGACGAGGACGGCGAGTTTATCATGCAGTGGGGAAGTTTCGGCAACAATGACGGGCAATTCTATTTTGCTCGCGGCGTGGCCGTTGACCAGAACGACGGTATGGTCTACGTGGTGGACATGGGCAATCATCGCATACAGAAGTTTGACACGAGTACGAACGTGCTTCCGCAGTTGCTTGCCAAATGGGGCGGCGGAATCGGGGCGGGACACGCCAGCAGTGCCCAAGCCCATGAACCGGGCCAATTCCGCTCACCATGGGGAATCGAAGTGGACGGGGCCGGTGACGTGTACGTGTCCGATACCGGAAACCAACGAGTGCAGAAATTTGACCGCGACGGAAATTTCATCACGCAATGGGGTGGATTCGGGAACGCCGACGGGCAATTCAACTTTCCCTATGGGCTGGCGGTCGATTACAAAGGGCACGTGTTCGTCGTGGACAGCGGAAACATGCGAGTCCAACACTTCATGCCGACCGAAGACGCGGAAGAATTCCTCCGCGAGGAAGCCGAAACCGTCGCCGCCTTACCGGAAGGGGAAGAGCAATAACGAATTCACTCGCTAGTTCGTGTACGGAACAAATTACCTCGATGCGAACCTATCATTCAGTTCTCCGTAGCTGCGCCATCTCATGGCGCCGTGGCATGATACCGCAGCCCTGTCTGCATGTCAGACTAGGAGGCACGATAATATCTCGTAGCTACGAACTACGTGGTGGGAATCAAGGACATTCAATGAGTTGAGTGTGAACAGTTCCTAACGCAACATATCAAGTCCCGTTTGCGTCAAACAAATTCCTCTATTCCCTTCAAAAACGTCTCCGCGGGAACAATTTCTATTCCTTCCTCGTGGTATCAGCGCGTTCCCGAATAGATGAAAATCAATTCCGCGTCGGGATGGTCTTTTTTGAATTGTCTGAGACCCTTGAAGTCTTCACGCCTTGCGCGTGCTGAATGTTTAACCTCAATTATAGAAACTCTCAACAAACACACTCTTTCCGATACCTCTCGGACCGAAAAGAAAATACGTTTGTTCTGCTGGGATGGAATTTATAAGCAAAAATTGTATGAACAATGTAAAAATAGTGAGCATTATTCAATTGAAATTGGCGTATTTGTTGTGTCCCTGTAGCCGCGCCATCTCATGGCGCTTCTTCAGGAGATTCCGAGCGAGTCCGCGGCATTGTCAGCAGGTTGACCTGAGGGGCGCGATGAGATCGCGCCGCTACGCGGCTTCCATCGCGGGATGAAGGTTTTGAATTTTTCAGGCACCGTCGATTTTTTCAAGAAATCTTGCTAAGCTGAGTATTCTCGTTCGGGTTGCTGCAACGTCACGGCGGACGGTCTAAAGAACGGATCATGGGACTCTGGGACAAAACGCGAATTGGATTGACGTTTGATGACGTGGTGTTGCTGCCTGCCAAATCCGAAGTCACTCCGAATGACGTCGATTGTTCAACGCACGTCTCACGTCGTATTACCATTAATATCCCGATTCTGAGCGCCGCAATGGATACCGTGACGGAAGGTCGTTTGGCTATTGCTTTGGCACGGGAAGGGGGCATGGGGGTGATCCATCGTGCGTTGTCGCCTGAACGCCAAGCAACGGAAGTGGACAAAGTGAAGAAATCCGAGAGCGGCATGATTCTGGATCCCATTACGATTTCCCCTAATCATACCATTCGTGATGCACATGAAATTATGGCCACCTATCGAATTTCTGGAGTGCCAGTGACACGAGAGAAAAAATTGGTGGGTATTCTGACGAATCGCGATCTGCGCTTTGAGTCTCGTTTGGACATACCGGTGTCGCAAGTGATGACTCGTGAAAAATTGGTGACGGTGCCGGAAGGGACGAATCTGGCTAAAGCGAGAGAAATTCTTCATGAGCATAGAATCGAAAAATTACCGGTGGTCAACGACCAATTTGAACTCAAGGGGCTCATCACGATCAAAGACATTCAAAAGCAGATTAAATACCCCAATGCCTGCAAAGATGCCCACGGTCGGCTCCGAGTCGCCGCGGCCGTTGGGGTAGGGGACGACGTGCCGGACCGCGTGCAACGATTGGTCAAGGCCGGGGTGGACATGATCGTCGTCGATACGGCACATGGTCATTCGCAAGGCGTGCTCGATACGGTGAAAATGATTAAAAAACAGTTTTCGCCAATGGACGTGGTGGCCGGAAACATCGGTACGGCGGAAGCCGCCGAAGAACTCCTCAAGGTGGGAGCCGACGCGGTGAAGGTTGGGGTCGGGCCGGGGTCCATTTGTACCACGAGAATCGTGTCGGGAGCCGGTATTCCCCAACTGACCGCCATTGCCGATTGCGCCGAGGCGTTGAAAGGAACGGGCGTGCCGATCATTGCCGACGGCGGCGTTAAATATTCGGGTGACGTCACCAAAGCGCTGGCCGCGGGCGCGTCTGCGGTGATGATCGGCTCCTTGTTTGCCGGGACTGATGAATCGCCTGGAGAAATGGTGTTGTACCAGGGGCGAACCTATAAGGAATATCGGGGAATGGGTTCGCTGGGAGCCTTGGAGCGAGGAGGCCGGGACCGGTATCAGCAAGAAAGCCAGCCCGTTGGAAAACTCGTGCCGGAAGGCATCGAAGGCCGCGTCCCCTATAAAGGGCCGCTCTCCAACGTGGTGTATCAATTAGTGGGAGGGCTCAAAGCCGGCATGGGCTATTGTGGATGTCGGACGATTCCTGAATTGCAACAGCGCGCCCGGTTTATTCGTTTAACCCAGGCCGGGTTGAAAGAGGGGCACGTTCATGACGTTGTGATTACCAAGGAGGCTCCCAATTATCGGGCTGACGTTGACTAGCGTGAATCCGTTGCGTACAGGACTTGGCTGCGACTGATGATAGAACGTCCCATGGCGTCCTGTCACGATACTATTGTTATTCTGGATTTTGGATCGCAATACACCCAACTGATTGCGCGCCGCGTTCGTGAGTCTCGCGTGCATTCTCTTCTCCTTCCTGCTTCCGCTTCGTTAGAGACCATTCGATCGAATCAGCCGAAAGGCATTATCTTGTCCGGTGGTCCTGCCAGCGTGACGGGTGCGCGGCGGCCGAAATGGTCGAAAGACGTGTTGAACGAGGGCGTTCCCGTTCTCGGTATTTGCTACGGCATGCAAGTCGTTGCTCATGCGTTGGGTGGTCGAGTCGGCCGAGCTACACAACGAGAGTTCGGGCGTGCCCAGTTACTGGTGCAGGATGGGTCGGATTTATTGAAGGGATTAGATACGCATGATCCTTTTTCGGTTTGGATGTCGCATGGAGACAGGATTGAAACGCTCCCTCCCGGGTTCACGTCCATTGCGCGGACGGCCAATTCGCCCATTGCGGCCATGAAATCCGTGAATCGCAGGCACCGATTATATTGTCTCCAGTTTCATCCGGAGGTCGCGCATACCACGCACGGCGCGCAGATTCTTCAAAACTTCGTCCATCAGATTTGCGGCGCTCGACCAACCTGGACCATGGGATCATTCCTGAAAGACTCGATTGAAGACGTTCGTCAGACGGTCAAGGGAGAAAACGTGCTTTGTGCGCTCAGTGGGGGAGTTGATAGCATGGTGGCCGCAGCCATAACGCATCAGGCCATTGGCAAACGACTCACCTGCGTGTTCATTGACAACGGCGTGATGCGAAAAAACGAAGTCACGCAACTGAAAAAGGTTTTCAGGTCCCGTCATTTCAATTATCGGATCGTTCGTGCCGCTGACCAGTTTTTAGCCGCGCTTGGTCGAACGAGCGATCCCGAAAAAAAGCGCAAAATTATTGGGCGTCAATTCATCAAGATCTTTGAGTCCCAAGCCCGCACAATCGGTACGGTACGCTACCTCGTGCAAGGCACCCTCTATCCCGACGTGATTGAAAGCATCAGCCATCAAGGGCCTTCTGCCACGATCAAAACCCATCATAACGTGGGAGGGCTCCCCGCACGGATGAAATTGAAATTGATCGAACCGCTTCGTGAATTGTTCAAAGATGAAGTCCGAGCATTAGGGAAAGAATTGGGGCTGCCCGATGAGATGATTCAGCGGCACCCCTTCCCGGGGCCGGGATTGGCCATACGTATTCTCGGCGCCGTGACGCCTGATCGGTTGACCATGCTTCGCGAAGCCGACGCCATTTTTATCGATGAACTGAACGCCCACGGGTTGTACGGGGAGGTCTGGCAGGCTTTTGCCGTGTTGTTGCCCATTCGGACCGTTGGAGTGATGGGGGATCAACGGACCTATGAACACGTCGTCGGCTTACGAGCTGTCACCAGTGTAGACGGGATGACCGCGGATTGGGCACAATTGCCACCGTCCTTTCTCGCGCACGTGTCGAACCGGATCATCAACGAAGTCCACGGGGTGAATCGGGTGGTCTATGACGTGAGTTCCAAACCTCCGAGCACGATTGAATGGGAATGACTCGTCGCACTCCATCACACGATTCTCGACACAAGAAGTCGTGCCGCGTCTCATGCGGCCAAGAAAAGAGGCGTCGCAACCTCAGAGGAAAAAGGTCGCGGCTGTTCACGCAGGGTTTTCAAGCATGAAACACACGGTGGTTCGACTGCAAAAAGTCATTGCCGCAAGCGGCTTAGCATCCCGGCGCGCGGCGGAAACCATGATTCAAGAAGGAAAAGTCACCGTCAACGGGGAGGTGGTTCGGACCCCCGGGCGGTGTATTGATCCATCAACGGATCACGTGAAAGTCAATGGTCGTCATTTGAAACCGACTGAGCCGGAAGTGTTTGTCCTGTTACATAAGCCGCCCGGGTACGTGACGACCATGCACGATCCGTTAGGACGCTCCACGATCGCGGAGTTACTGGAGAAAGTGAAGGTTCGCGTGTTTCCAGTCGGTCGGCTTGATTATGACGCAGAAGGCCTCATCCTGTTGACGAATAATGGGAATCTGGCGCAAGCCTGTCTGCATCCCCGATATCACGTGCCGAAGACGTATTTAGTTAAAGTGTCGGGGGTGTGTACGGACGAAGAAATTCGGAACCTTGAAGAAGGTGTCGCGTTAGAGGACGGGGTTACGGCTCCAGCCGTGGTCAGAAAATCAGGAAAAGCCAAGTCGAATTCATGGCTTGAACTCACAATCTATGAGGGCCGCAAACATCAGATCAAACGCATGATTGAAGCCGTGGGACATCGGGTTATGCGCATCAAACGAACCCGTTTCGGGCCGATTGCCCTTGGAGATTTGCCCGTGGGTGCTTGCCGGTTTGCAGCCGATGTTGAAGCCAACGCCCTGCGGGCCATCGTTCAACAAAAAGCAACGTCCGGGCGCGTCGGAGCATCCCCCTCAACGGTCAGCTTGCGAAGTCGAAAGACGTCCGGAAATACTGGGCGACCCACGCAGGGGTGGAAGGCCGGCCTTGCACCAGGCACGGATACCGGCACTCAGCGAGACTTGAGGGGATCGAGTCACGCCCGACGTTCAAAGCGCGTTGGCAAAGCCCGGAGCCGTCCTGGAAAAGGTAGATCGTTACGGTGAATCGTACACACAATTGTGGGACCTTAACGCGGGCACAAGACGGCCAAACGGTCACGCTGATGGGTTGGGTCCATGGTCGTCGCGATCATGGTGGCGTGTTGTTTGTCGACGTGCGCGATCGGTTTGGCGTCACGCAACTCGTGTTTGACGTGGACAAAGACGCGGGTCTGCATGAGCGGGCAAACGGGCTGCGCGGTGAATTTGTGATTGCCGCAACGGGAAGCGTGCGCGTCAGACCGGAAGAATCGTTTAATCCTCAACTGACGACGGGAGAAATCGAGATCGAAGTGAGCGCGTTGGAAGTGTTGAATCGAGCCAACACCCCGCCGTTTTCAATTGAAGAAGACGTACACGCCGCGGAAAGTCTTCGTTTGAAGCATCGATATTTGGATTTGCGTCGGCCTTCCATGCAGCGGTTACTGAAGCTGCGTCATGACGTGACCTACCAGACGAGACGGTTTCTTCATGAGCGGGAATTTCTTGAAATTGAAACCCCGATCTTGACGAAAAGCACGCCGGAAGGGGCCAGAGATTACCTCGTGCCGAGCCGCGTCAACCCAGGCGACTTTTTCGCCTTGCCGCAATCACCGCAATTATTCAAACAAATTCTCATGGTGGGCGGAGCTGATCGATACGTTCAAATCGCCCGCTGCTTCCGGGACGAAGATCTTCGACTCGATCGGCAACCCGAGTTTACACAAATCGACCTGGAAATGTCGTTTGTGGAGCGTGACGACGTCATGAACCTGACGGAGGAGTTGCTGCGAGTCGTGTTCAAAGAAGCCGCGGGCGTGGCCTTGCCGTCTCCTTTTCCACGTTTAACCTATCACGAGGCCACGTCGAGATACGGGACCGATAAACCCGATTGTCGGTTCGGGTTGGAATTGCGTGACCTGAACGACGTCGCCAAACGGGTTGAGTTTAAGGTATTTCGGGAGACCGCTGAAAAAGGCGGACAAGTGTCAGGCCTGGTGGTCAAGGGCGGGGCAGCTATGGCTCGCAACCAGATTGACCGTCTCATTGACGTGGCCAGGGACTTTGGCGCCAAAGGGCTGGCGTGGGTGAAAATTGTTGAGGGCTGGCGGCTGGATTCGGTCATTGCCAAATTCCTCAAGTCCGAACTTTTTCAACAAGCTCTGCCCGATGCCGGCCCTGGGGATTTGCTGTTGTGTGTCGCGGATACCCCCGCGATGACCCGTGACGTGTTGGGTCGGCTTCGATTACATCTTGGGTCTGAATTAGGGTTGATTGAGCAGGACCGGTGGACGCCGGTGTGGGTAACCGACTTTCCCTTGCTTGAATATGATCCGGCTGAACGACGGTACGTGGCGCTTCATCACCCCTTTACCGCTCCTCGTGGAGAAGACGTGCCCGACCTGGATTCCGATCCATTGCGCGTCTCCGCTCAAGCCTATGACGTGGTGCTCAACGGATTTGAGATCGGCGGGGGGAGTATCCGTATTCACCAAAGCGACATCCAACACAAGGTGTTTGATCTGCTGGGGATTTCCAAGGAAGCAGCTCAAGACAAGTTCGGCTTTTTGCTGGAAGCCCTGGACTACGGCGCCCCGCCCCACGGAGGAATTGCCCTTGGTCTTGATCGCCTGGTCATGTTGCTTGGCAAAACCGAATCCATTCGTGACGTCATTCCTTTTCCCAAAACGCAAAAAGCCCAATGCGTGATGACCGACGCCCCGTCGTCAGTGAGCCACGCGCAACTCAAGGAACTCCACGTCAAACTCGATGAGCAGATTACACGGCGAGATCAAACGGGAGATCGCTGATATCACGCAACCGATTCCCTTGAACCATGATTTCCAGCATCTCTAATTGATCCTCTCCCCTGGGAGTCTGCGCCGTAGAAAACGATGCGACAATAGGCGGACAGGAGCCGAGGGAGAAAGTCCGATGCCGACGACATTTCGCCCCTATGAGCCGGACCAGCTGCTGCTGGCGCCGGATGTGCGCGATTGGCTGGCGGAAGAGCACTTGGCGCATCACGTCAGCGACTTGGTGGACGGTCTGAACTTGACGGCGTTTTACGCGCCGTATGAGCCTCGGAGGATGGTCAAGGTGCTGCTCTACGGGTATGCGACGAGGATGTTTTCGTCGCGGAGGATCGCGAGGAAGCTGGAGGAGGACATGGCGTTTCGGGTGTTGGGGGCGGAGAACTTTCCGAGTCACCGGACGCTGTGCGAGTTTCGCCGCCGGCACTTGGAGGACTTCAAGGGGATGTTCGTGAAGGTGGTGCGTGTGGCACGCGAGATGGGACTGGCGAGTTTCGGGAAGCTGTCGAGAGACGGGACGACGGTGCGGGCGAACGTGAGCAAGCGCAAGGCGATGAGCGACGGGCGGATGGGGGCGGAGAAGCGCCGACCGGAGTGGGAGCGCAAGCCCAAGGGCGGGCAGCCGTACAAGCGCGCTTACGGGTAACCCGAAGACAAGGCGCAGAGCACCTTCACCAACCCGGACCGTTCCATCATGAAGACCAGCGCCGCGGGGTTCCAGCCATGCGACAACGCGCAGGTGGCCGTCGATGGCGAGCCTCCGTTGATTGTCGCGACGGAGTTGACCTCGAACGCGAGCGACCAGGGCGTGATGGTGGGGCTGCTTGATGCGGTCAAGGACCGGTTCGACGCACAGCCTGAGCGGGTACTCGCCGACGCCGGGTACGGCAACGAGCGAGACTTGTTGGAGCTTGAAGCGCGAGGCATTGACGGGTATGTAGCGCCGGGGCGCGAGGGGAATGGGATTTGGTGGGGCTGGTGCTGAACATCAAGCGCCTGCAACCGCTTCTGGCAGTGTAAGGGCGCCTGCTCGCCAGTGAGACATGGCCAGAATCACTCACATCGAGCGTCTTGCCGGACGCCTCGGACCCTCTTGAGTGGGCCCGCCCCCGTGCGCCATTGCGTACCCCAGTGCTCCTGCCCATCCTCGCATCGAATCCGGCCAGTCCATTCGCTCGCGTGTCTTGAACTATCTTTCGGCGGCGCAGACTCCTAGGGTGAGGGGTATGGATAGTGGCATTCGGCTTTTGCAAAGGTCTTGTTAAGGGACAGGGGATGATGAGTCCGACGATGAGCTTTCGCAGCAGAAACATGGCCGTCGTGCTTCTGTGCGGGCTGTTTGTTTGGGGTGCTCCCGTGGCTTCCGTGGCAGGGGAGACGGTTTTTATCAACGGCATTGTCTGGACGGCGGACCCGGCACGTCCCCGAGCCGAAGCGGTTCTGGTGCGTGATGATCGGATTGACTACGTCGGGACGAACGGGGAGGTGGCGCGGCGCGCCGGTGCAGGTGACCGCGTTATTGACCTCAAAGGGAGAATGCTGGTCCCGGGGTTCGTTGAGAGCCATTCACATCCCGCGGTGGCAGGTCTGCTCACCTCTCAATTACAGATTATCGGCACGCGGACCGTCGCCGACGTGCAGGCCGCACTCAAGGCATACGCCGCCGCCCATCCCGACGAAAAGGTCCTGTTCGGCTTCGGCTTCCCGAGCGGCCTCAATACCGCCGTCAATGACGCGGGTGTCAAAGGCCCTTACCGCAAGGATCTGGACGAAGTCGTCTCCGACCGACCGGTGGTGCTCATCGCTCTCGACGCGCACAGTGCCTGGTTGAACAGCAAAGCACTGGAAGTCGCCGGCATCACAAAGGACACGCCCGACCCTCTGCCGGGCGTCCACTACTACCAGCGGGACGGAAATGGCGAGCCTACGGGCTGGATGGTGGAAGGCAACGCGTTCTGGCCGCTGTTGCCGTTCTTCGGCATCGGTTCGGAAGAGGATTTCCGTGTGGCCTTTTCCGCAATGCTGCCTGACTATTCGGCCATGGGGATCACCACCGTGTTCGACGCCGGCATTCCCGGAGGCGATACCATTTTGCGCAATGCGCTCAAGGCACTTGTGGGCATGGAGCGCGACGGGCGACTTCCCCTGCGTTACCGCGCCAGTGTCTACCTGAACAACCCGGAGCGCAACGGCGCGGACGTGGTGCGGAGCGTCATCCAAATGCGCCGGGATTTCGCTTCCGACCTCATTGACGTTCATACGGTGAAGATTCCGAACGACGGCACCATTGAAGGGGAGACTGCCGCGGTACTCAAACCCTACGCCGGCGACGGCAGCGGCGCCGTTCTGCTGTCGGGAAGACCGCTTGTCCGGTTCCTCTCCGCGCTACGGGAAGCCGATCTGGACGCGCACGTTCACGCCATCGGCGACCGCACGTTGCGCGTGACGCTGGACGCAATCGCCGCCGCCCATGACCTTGTTCCTCAATCGGACAGCCGCTTCACCGTGGCTCACGTCATGCTCGCCGCGCCGGAAGATTTGCGCCGCCTGAAGGCGCTCAACGTCATGATCCAGACCACGCCGCATTGGGCGCACGATCTGAACGGAACCCTGGACCTCTATTCGCAACTGCTTGACCGCGAGCGAGGCACCAACGTCATGCTCCTGCACGATCTCTGGGATGCTTCACCGCTTGTGGCCTTCGGAGCCGATTACCCCGCCACGGGTTTGCCGTTCCCGCAGACGTCCCCTCTTTACGGCATTGAAATCGGTCACACGCGCCGCAAGCCGGGTGCGACCGACGGCGCGCCTCTGCCCCCTGCCAATCAACGCATGGCGCTCACCGACCTCCTCAAAGGCTATACGGTGAATGGATCCCGTCAACTTCGTCTGGAGAAAGAAGTCGGCGTCATCGCACCCGGCAAGCAGGCCGACCTTGTCGTGCTGGAGCGCGACCTTTTCCGCGAGCCGCCGCACCGCATCCACGCTATTCGAGTCGATCTCACCATGCTGGCGGGACGCATCGTCTTTACACGCGCCGGCGCCGGGTTTTGACCTGACTTCCGAGCCGATAAGGAGTTGAGAAACCCAATGCCGACCTTGGACTTCAAAGGAAAGCCGATCATCTATGCTCACCATCTGACCGTTCCTGCGCGAACACTGGAACCGGATGCCACAAAAAGCCAGCCACCGCGTCGACGAGGATCGTTTCCACCCAAAGGCCAAACGCCGTCACTCGACGACAATCTGATTATCCACGGCGACAACCTGCACGCGCTGAAGGCGTTGCTCCCGCGCTACGCCGGGCGAGTGAACTGCATCTACATCGACCCGCCTTACAACACCGGCAACGAGGGATGGGTGTACAACGACAACGTGAACGGCCCGTTGATGCAGGAATGGTTGAAAAACAAAAGCCCGGTAGACGGCGAAGACCTGGAGCGGCACGACAAATGGCTCTGCATGATGTGGCCGCGGCTGCACCTGTTACGCGAACTGCTGGCCGAGGACGGCGTCATGTTCACGTCGATTGACGACAACGAGCAGCATCATTTGCGGATGATGATGGATGAAGTATTCGGGGAACAGAATTTTGTGACGAACGTCGTCTGGCAAAAGAAGTACGCACCCGCCAACGATGCCAAATATTTCTCCGACAATCATGATTTCGTTCTGTGCTACGCGAAAAACCGTGGCAATGGAAAAGACAACGAGATACCAACGTGGAAACGGCGTCTGCTGCCGCGTACTGAGAAACAGGACAAGCTTTATAAATATGACGATCACGACGGCAAAGGCCCTTGGCGAACGGATAACCTTACCGTGAAATCCTATTCGCCCGAATACGATTATCCAATTATCAATCCCAAAACGAGGAAGTCGTACAACCCATCACAAGGAACGTGTTGGAGAACAAGCAAAGAGCACATGCAGGTCTGGCTGAAAGAAAACCGCGTGTTCTTCGGACATGATGGAAACGGCGCGCCGCAATTAAAACGATACTTGCGAGAGGTGCAACAGGGAATGGTTCCTCTGACCATTTGGACGTATGACGAGGTTGGACACACGGACGGTGCCCGCAAAACGTTGAAAGAAATTTTCAGCGACCAACACTTACCGTTTGACAACCCGAAAGCATTGGGACTGTTGCAGAGGACCCTTGCCATAGCAGGGGATAAGGACGCCGTTATTCTCGACTCGTTTGCCGGTTCCGGCACCACGGCCCACGCCGTCCTTTCTCTCAACAAGCAAGACGGCGGCACCCGAAAATTCATCCTGATTGAATGCGAAGACTACGCCGACGGCGTCACCGCCGAGCGCGTGCGCCGCGTCATCAACGGCGTGCCAACCGCAAAGGACGAGGCTTTGAAAGCCGGGCTGGGCGGCAGCTTTACCTATTGCACGTTGGGCGACGAAGTCAGCCCTGAAAAGATGTTCACCGGCGAGAACCTGCCGGATTACGAAACCCTGGCACGCTACCTCATGTACACCGCGACCGGCCAAGCCCCGGACAAAATCCGCAAAGCGCGGGGCAAGGACGGATGTTTCCATGAAACGGACGACCGGCTGTTCTACCTGATCTACGAGCCGAACCTCTACTTTCTCCGTAGCCCGGACTCCGCCCTGAACGGCGACCGCGCCGAACGCATCGCCAAGCAGGCCAAGAGCAAACAGAAAACCGCCGTCGTCTTCGCCACCCACAAATTCATGGGCCAAAAGGAATTAACGGGCATGGGGATTACGTTTTGTCAGTTACCGTATAGTATGTACGGGACGGGGTCGTGAACGGATACAATTGGAAGTTTGGTCCAACACTCAGATAGATAGACAACGTAACACGGAGAAAACGACAACCGGAGGTTCAAAAACGATGAAATTTCACGTGACGGTTCACCGGGATGAAGACGGAGTATGGATTGTTGAATGCCCCGTCATTCCAGGCTGTGTCAGTCAAGGTCAAACTAAAAATCAGGCACTCGATAATATCAGAGAAGCCATTGCTCTCTGCCTAGAGGTACGGGCGGAAAAAGGAATGCCCTTGACTATCGAGACGCAACAAATAGAGGTTACGGTGTAGTATGCCGGCATTGCCCACTCTAAGTGGGAAAGAAGTCGTGCAAATCTTCAAGAGCTTTGGCTGGATCGTAGCACGTCAAAGAGCCAGCCATATTGTCATGACAAAGGAAGGAGAAATAGCCACGCTCTCCGTGCCTAATCACAAAGAAATTGCCAAAGGAACTCTGAGAAGCCTTATTCATAGTGCCGGTCTTACTGTCGATGAATTTTCGGCAGCTAAATAAATGCAACTCAAAACCTACCAGCAGGACGCGCTTGACCAGTTGGAGCGATGGCTTGAAGCACTGAAGGACGCACGGTGCAAAAGTGAACGAGTCGTCAAAGCACTTGAAGAAACCGGCGTTGAAGTTCCCGATGAATTGAAAAACTACCCCCGTTCCGCGTGGACGTCGCTGAAAGATCGAACCGTTCTTCCCCCCGTTCAGAAACAGGACGGCACTTCTGAAATCCCTGACTACATTTCCCGGACGGCAGCGTCCGGTGAGCCGGTGCCGCACGTCTGTTTGAAAGTCCCGACCGGCGGCGGCAAGACGTTGCTGGGCGTTGCTGCGCTTGAGCGCATCAAGCAGGGCACGGGCTTTGTGCTATGGATCGTGCCGACCAAGGCAATCTATGAACAAACGATCAAAGCCTTCAGAACCCGCGAACATCCATACCGGCAAATGCTTGAGCGGCTTTCCGGCGGCACGGTCAAACTGTTGCAGAAGGACGATCGCTTTACCCGACAAGACGTCGAAAGCCGGCTGTGCGTCATGCTGCTGATGCTGCCGTCGGCCAATCGGCAAAAGGGCAAGGATTTTCTCAAAATATTCAGGGACAGTGGCGGATACACCTCGTTCTTTCCCGAGCAGGACGACGCGACTGCGAACCGCGACCTTGCAGAACGACGTTCTGATCTGGAGAAAAACGAACGCGGCGATTGGATCAAGCACAGTCTCATCAACGTCCTGAAACTCGTCCGTCCGACCGTGATTCTGGACGAGGCGCACAAAGCGTATGGGCCAAACGACAAGAATAATCAGGATTTCGTCAAGTCCGTCAACCGGCTCAATCCTCGTTTCGTGCTCGAATTATCCGCCACGCCCAAACTTGGTATCAGCAACGTCCTGGTCAACGTCTCGGGTACCGAGTTGCAGGCCGAGGAGATGATTAAGCTCCCCATAGAGATTCACAGCTTCAGTAACTCCGACTGGAAACACACGCTCGCGGAAACGCAGAAAAAATTGGAGCAACTGGAAGACGAGACGCGGAAACTCCAATCAAGGGAAAATCGCTATGTTCGTCCCATCGCGCTGGTCAGGGTCCAACGGACGGGCAAGGAGCAGCGGAGCAGGGGATACGTTCATTCCGAAGACGTGCGCGAATACCTGAGAGGCAATCTTGCCGTACCGGAGACGCGGATACGAGTCCAGTCGTCCGAACACAAGGAACTCGCACGCGAAGATTTATTGAGCGAACGGAGCCCTGTCCGCTGGATTCTCACGAAAGACGCACTCAAAGAGGGTTGGGACTGCTCGTTTGCGTACGTGCTGACCCTGCTGGACAACACGACGGCCACGACGGCCATGACTCAAATGGTGGGGCGAATCATGCGACAGCCGCACGCCCGAAGAATTAAGGCAGGTCGCGCCCTGAACCAATGCTATATCTACTGTTACAACAAGGACGTGGGTAAGGCGGTTGAAGGCGTGAAAGCCGGGCTGGAGAACGAGGGATTGACGGGGTTGGGTGATACCGTTCACGCGCACGGCCCGGGAGACGTGCCGAAACCGATAACCGTCAGGCGTCGCGGGGCCTACGGCAACCTTAAAATTTTCCTTCCTCAAGTTCTGCACAAGAAGGGGAAAGGCTGGCGCCCGATTGACTACGACCGCGACGTATTGAGCGCCGTGAGTTGGGACGGGATCGACGCGGGTGAGGCGGTGAATCTGGATCATGAAGACACCAGGCGGGAGATTATTGCCGCGGTTGACGTGCAGGGCGGAAGAAACGTCTCCGATGAAACTTTTGAAACCGGCGAACGGATGAGCCTTGACTATTTTGTCCGGCGGTTGATGGACGTGGTGCCGAATCCATGGCAGGCGGCGCGCATAGCGAAGAGTTTTCTCCACAAGCACGAGATGAGCGGACACGCCGGTTCAACACTTTTGAGCAACCGCGTCTATCTTTCAGAAATCCTGAGACGCAGAGTGAAAGACGACGTTGACGCCAAGGCCGAAGCCGTTTTCCGCACGAAGATCGCCAAAGATGAAGTCCGGTTTCACCTTGAGACCGATGAGCGGTTGAACTACGCGCTGGGCAGGTCGTTCGAGGTGTTTGTTTCCAAGGAAGAGAAAACCCTGCAAGGGGAACACGGCAGCCTGATCCAACGCAGTCTGTTCGAGCCTCTTTTTGAGAGTGGATTCAACGGGCTGGAAAGGAATTTTGCGCTGTATCTGGAAAAGAGCAATGCAGTCTATTGGTGGCACAGAGTCGCCGCACGGCAGGAATATTCTTTACAGGGTTGGCGGCGCCAACGGGTGTATCCCGATTTTGTCGCCTGCCGCAACGACAACGGCAACCTGCTGATCCTGGAAACAAAAGGCATCCATCTGAAAGGCAGCGAAGACGCGAGTTACAAACAAAAGCTGCTGACAACCCTTGAGAAAGCGTACACGGGCGCCCTTGAAAGAGGACACATGACCGTCCGCACGCCTCCCGCGACGTTCCGAATGATGTTCGAAGATTGCTGGCAGGAGCAGGTCTACGAACTTCTTGAACAAGATGAGGGCTATCAACCACGTAAGCAACAAGCGTCTCGGCCAAGGGGAAATGCACGTGCTCGTGATTAAGTCCCGGCCTTCTGCCGATCAATTGTTCTTCAAGAAGCCTTTATCCCGCTATGAGTAACGAAAGTCCAGATCGAAAACTGCCGATGCCACTGAAACTGACCGACCAGCAACGGGTGGTATTGGAAGCATTACAGGGTAAAGAAACGAAGAAATACCGACTAAGTAATTGGTACCTCGGTGCGCTTTATGCACTGGACAACCCTCATAATCCTGATCGTATTTCCCAGGCGGCACACTCGCTACGAGAGCTTATTGAAAAACTCCCACGAGTGGTTGGGGAAATGGACGTGCCGGGCAATTTTAGAGATATGCGAAGCAACATAGATGCGCGCTTTACAAAAGACAAAGAGCGTTATGGCAACGCTTGGGGAGACAAGAAGATAGATTGTGAACTCGCCAAGACACTCGGAGAAATAGACCGTTATTTGATGGCCAACCAGCAACCAACTCGGCGAGAACGGGTACAGTCGACATTGGCGAAACGCGATCCCATGGCCGAACACTTGGGCTCCGACATTCGACAACGGAAGCGGGATACAATACACAAATTGTGGCAAAAATTAGAGGGTTATGCGCATCATCAAACCGAGCAGACTGTAGAAGGTTTCAGCGAATGTTTGACCATACTGGAAAGAACAGTACTCGAGCTTCTTGCCCCAATCACCGCACAAGATCAAGAGGAAATTCGCTCAATTTTGGACCGTCCTGTTCGTTTAGAGAGCGATACAGAACCTTTGCTTTCACTAATCGAACGTAGAGGAGCGAACTTCGTTTTCTTTTTCCAACATGTAAACGATGCTGAGTGGATACCTACCCTTGACGAAAAGGGCTATTTCGCTCATCCACCGGACGCGGAGCCGATTGGTGACGACAGGATAAATTTCCCGTTTTGGCCGCCGCTTTCCTATCTCGTTCGAGTTTTTGATTCGGAACCTGAAAAAGTGTTGGGCATTTTGGAGCAACTTCCGGATACAGACAATCCTCGGATTCTGAAGGAGATTATTGATGTTGTTCTAAAAGCTGATTCTCCGGAGGTCATTCATCGGTTTGAAAACAAAATTATGGCTTTTGTCGATAATGCCTGGGTTAATACCTGGATGTGGCATGATAATATTATTGAACTACTCAAGAAGCCCTACCTCTTTGAAAAGCCACTTGAGGGTTTTACATCCTCGCTGCTGTCTAAAGTGGTTGATTTCCGACCAGACCCACAATCAGAAGACAAGCAAGCCCGGCGAAGAGAGGGGCAAGCGGTGATGACTCTCCTCGAACCTGTTCCTCGATTCTGCCTTTGGGAATATCAGAAAATATTGAATAATGGTGTCCGGCCACTGGCAGAAAAGGAACCCTATCGGGTTGCCTGTATTCTCATTGATACTGTCGCCAGCATGATTCCTCTGACAATGCACCAAGAAGATATTGATAAGGGGAGTGAGCAAGACATATCCGAGATATGGTGTCGGAGACTTGACGCGGCGGATCGTGATTATGAGGACTCTAGGGCAACGCTTGTTCATATCCTGACTTTTGCGTGCGAGAAGGTTTACGAAAAGTCGTCCGAATCGGTTGCGGATTTGGACAAGGTACTACGCAATCAGCGGTGGAAAGTTTTTAAACGCCTGAGGCAACACCTTTACGCGCTATATCCGAATGATCAAACCAAGCCCTGGATTCGGGATTTAATCCTGGCACATGGAGATTACGCTCTGTGGGAACATCATTATGAATTTCAGCGGATGATACGGCGTGCGTGCGAACATTTCGGTATGGAATTGCTCACGGAAGAAGAGCGCACACAAATTTTCGATAGTATCCGTAGCGGTCCGTCGGAAGCTGATTTTCGCGAGTGGATGGGCGAACGATTCACAGAGGAACTTTTCAGACAGCGTCAACGTTATTTCCATAGGAAACAATTCAAACCCTTCGTTTCTGTACTGTTTGGCGAGCACGCAACCTACTTCCAGGAATTGGAAGATGAAGCCGATGGCCACATTGATGATAAAGACTATTACCTAGTTGGTGAAACAAAGGGCGGAGTGGTGTCCAACCAGAGTCCAAGTTCACGTGAGGACCTCGCAAATCTCACTGATGAAGAACTACTCACCTACATTAACGAATGGCAGGAAGAACACCGCGACAAGGACAACTGGCTCGTAGAGATCAATATTGAGGCGCTCGCAAAAGAGTTTCAATCCGTTTTCAGGGATTCGATCATCTCGGATGCAGACAGACTCAGGTTTTGGATGGAAAATCGGGAGGGGATTAAGCGGCCAATTTACCTGTGTGCGATAGTCGGTGCGATGCAGGAGTTTGTAAAGGCGAAAAATTTCGATAAGCTCAACGAGTGTTTGACGTTTTGCGAATGGGTGCTTTCACACTCCGACCAGGAGCATGAAGAAGGCTATAGGGGTGGAGACCAATCCCGGGAGAATCCATGTTGGCATAGTTCACGACGAGCAGTTGGTGATTTTGTTGAAACCTGTCTCAAGAGTGACGTGGATGTGCCGATTACTGCGCGAGAACCGTTGGCAAAGCTCCTGGAAATGTTATGTATGCAATTTGATTGGAGATTGGACCGGAACAAACCAGTACTGTTAAATCGAGATGATCAACTTACCGAGGCCATCAACAATACCCGCAGTCGTGCGCTGGAGAGCTTAGTCTCTTTCGGTTCCTGGTTGCGGAGGCATGATTCGGAAGCCGATGTTTCAACAGTAACCACGATTCTTGAAAAACGTTTTTCCACGGAAACGGACCATCCTTTATCGCTGCCTGAATACGCCATTTTAGGCTTGTACTACGGAAAAATTTTCGGTCTTGATCGGACGTGGGCGACTGACCACAAGTCTGATTTTTTCCCACAGGATAAACTTTCTGCGTGGTTGGCGGCATTCAAGAATTTCCTCGGTTTTAGCAGCCCGTTCAAGCCGACCTTTGAGATTCTGCGAGACGATTTCGATTTTGCGTTGGAACATCTTAAGTGTCTCAGAGACAAAAAGCATCCTATTATAAATCCCGTGAATACGCTTGGACATCATCTATTCACCTATTATTTGTGGGAAGCGTATCCGATCACGGGAGAAGAAAGTCTGCTTGAGCGTTTTTACCAGAAGACAAATGATGACCGAGTGCGCTGGACGAATTTATTCGACCACGTGGGCAGAATGTTACAAAACAGTAAAAAACATCTCGACCATGCCTTAAAAGAGAGATGTATTCAGTTCTTCGACTGGCGGTTTGGAGTTGGGGAGCCAACAGAACTTCGAGCATTTACCTACTGGTTGGAAGCCCAATGTCTGGATGCCGGGTGGCGCTTGGAGGCCTATTCCAAGATTTTGGATATTTGCATGTCAGGAAAGGTGAACCCCTTCCCTCACATATTAGGATTCAAGCCAATCGTTGGAATGCTTGATGATCACACGGCAAAGGTGGTCGAATGCTTCGCCAAACTTACCGATTGTGCTCTTGAGCACGACACCTACTTTCATGAGGCGGGTGAGGCAAAAACCATCCTCAAAGCAGGTCTTGAAAGCAATGACGAGAATGTACGCAAAAACGCCAAACGCGCCCGTGAAAACCTGCTCCGTCGCGGCAGATTCGATTTTCTGGATGTCTGATATCTTTGGCTCGAATCATCCGCGTTGTCACACGGCTTCTTTAGAAGTGGATGCTGGTGGAAAAGAGGCTGCCCTTGACTATCGAGAACAGGCAAATAGCGGTCGTGGTGTAATTCCGGCTCTATGGGAAAGAACAAGAACATGACGGAGAAAGACCCAGGCGTTCTATCTTTAGATGAAATCGAGGAAATTGAGAAACTGACTTTACGTTGGATATTTCAGGCGGTTTATGATTTCGGAATGGAAGCACATGAGATATTTCTCAAATCGCCCGATAGCGTGAAGGATATTGCTGAAGATATCACGCGAGAATTACTTGATCGGCTTTCAGGGTTTAACGTGCAACAGAGAGTGTACGGAAACGTTGATTACAAGAAAGCAAGATACGTGATTCTTCCCGAGCAAACGGTTAGACAAACGTTGTTTATTGACTCAAAGGCAGAAAAGGAAAATCGTTCTGCAACGATTCAGATGTCACAGACTTCCATGTGGGTGAGACAAAGGAGATCTGATACTGAGGTTAATGAGAAAGGATCGCTGCCGGAAATATCTGAATATGGAGGCAAGCATTATCTGACAACGACGTGCCTTATTCATTTCATGTACCATGATGATGAAGAAGGTGCACATCATTTGAGGGAAGTTACCATTGCAGCGATTCCGAATGGAAAGTTGCAAGAAAGGTATAATCCAACGGTTGATGATGGAATCTGGCTGGCGGGGAGAAATGCCCCGACGTTGGGCGAAGATTTCAGAGTGAGAGTCAGCTTTGACCGGTTGAAAGGCAAGGCTTCGTGGAGAATACAAACGCTCACCTACGATCAAGAAAAACAGGAGTGTCTGGGATCATGGCAGTTGTAAATCTGTTTCCTCCGCTTGTGCCGAACAAAATCTATCACGGTGATTCGCAGCAGATTTTGAGAAGAATCGAGCAAGAATCTATTGCTCTCAGCGTATGGTCCCCTCCGTATTACGTTGGAAAAGGATATGAGCAGGATTTGTCTTTTGAAGATTGGAGAGAGCTTTTATGTGAAGTGATACGGTTACATTTTCCCATTATTAAGCCTGGCGGGTTTTTAGTGATAAATATTGCCGATATTTTATGTTTCAAAGATGAGAATATGCCGAAGATCATGGCGGAAAATGTTTCTCTGAGGAAAATTGCGCTGACGCGGGAGAACGTCTTCAAGGTTCAGAAACAGCATCCGGGTTGGAACAGGTACAGACTTGCAGAACATTTCGGATGCAGTGAACAGACCATTGATCGACGGTTGAACGGAAACAACGTTCGAGGTGGAAAATATCAGACTCAAACAAGAGTCTATCTCGTCGGCGGGTTAATAGAAACGGCTGCCATGAACGCAGGTTTTTATTTATACGATCGACGTCTATGGGTAAAAGATGCGACCTGGGAGAACTCAAGATGGCATACCATCTCGTATCGTTCCGTTGATGAGTCGGAATATATCTACGTTTTCTGGAAACCGGGGATAACCAAGGTTGATCGAGCACGCTTGACGAAACAGGAATGGGTCAACTGGGGGTCTCGGGGAGTATGGGAAATCCCCTCGGTGCGAAGCAATTCCGATCATGATTCCAAGTTTCCCGCTGAATTGCCTCGACGAGTCATCAAGCTGTTGACTGAACCTGATGAAATTGTCCTGGATTGTTTTATGGGAAGCGGGACGACGGCTTTGGCGGCCTTGAGTGAAGGAAGAAGATATATCGGCATTGACAAAGAAAAGAGGTCCGTCAAGATAGCAAGAGAAGCGATAAAATCATTCAAGACGTATCATAAAGAACCTGAGCAGATGGATCTCATGATAAGGGATCTGGAAGCGAGATACGAAGGAACATGATCGTCCTGTATCTTCATTGTCCCTCTGAAAAATCGTGTGGTAGGATTCGGGGGTTGTTTTGAGGTTCGTCGGTGTTTATCTTGATTGGTTGCCAACGTGGAGGATGTCATGAAACGTCAACTCGCTGGACTCGTGAGTGTTGCGCTTGTCGCGACTATAGTAACGGCGGCCTGGGCCGATGGGTTATTTAAAGTCGGGGAGCCGGCGCCGATCTTTTCGCTTTCCTCCGTCACGGGGGAAACGGTTTCATTGGAAGCGTTGCAGGGCAAGGTCGTGGTGCTGGGTCTCTTTCATATTTGCGAACCGTGTCTGGTTCAAGGGACGAATTTACAGAAGGTGCATGAAGCCACCCGCGGACAAAACGTGGCGGTGGTCGGCGTGAATTCGTCGGGCGATTCCAAAGCCGACGTGCTTGAATTTTTGAGCGTCTTTCCCGTGAAGGTGAGCTATCCGTATCTCACTGATCCCGACAAAATCACGGATAAGTTGTACGGCGGCGGACGCTTTATACCGAACGTGTATATTCTGGATCAAAACGGCGTGATTCGGTGGCAGCGCGTCGGCAACATGGAGTTGGCGGACCATACGGCTATTCTGAACGAGGTCAATACATTGCTGGCTGGTGGGTCATCCCAGGGAGCCACCGGCCTGTGAATTTTTTAGAGTTTCCATGCGGCATGAGATGCCGCGCTACATTATTATTTGAGCCGGCATGGTAGGCCGTGGCGACCATCATTACGTTTTCATGCAGGTAAATATGAATTTTTTGTTAGCGTTTTCATGCGGCATGAGATGCCGCGCTACATTATTATTTGAGCCGGCATGGTAGGCCGTGGCGATCATTATTGCGTTTTCATGTAGGTAAAAGGAGTGGATGAACCGAATGGAAGATTTTGAAGAGGGGAAAGCCAAGTTTCTTGAGTTGGTGAACGGCATTGACGGGGCGGTCGAAGTGGTCATTCCGACGACGCCCTCCAACAGTCAATTTTTGATTTCTTTGACCAAAGGGCCGAATCGGAAATTTCTGACGGTCCACGAAGACGATATCCTTGATCTTCCGTCGGAAGACGATATTCTTGCCAAAACAACCACTCTGGTTCGGGAGGCCATCGCCGAATTATGAAACCCATTTTGCCGGGCATTGCCACGTGGTCGTGGTTTTCGGAAGAAAAGCAGATCAATTTCAACGGCCACTTGTTGGACGTTGGCGAACATCGAATTCTCGTCGATCCACCGCTTCTCCCGGATTCCGATTTGGCGCAGCTCCGCACGGCCGGCCAAGTCGATTACATCCTTCTCACCAATCGGGATCACGTGCGTGAAACCACGACGTACAAAGAGACGTTGAAGACGCGGGTGTACGTCCCGGAAAAAGACGCGCCGGAAATGCCGGTGACTCCTGATAAAACCTTTGTCGACGGTGAACTGCTCCCGGGCGGCATCTGGGTCGTGCAACTGTCGGGGCAGAAGTCGCCGGGGGAGTCGGCCTTGTTTATCGATCAGGGACGGGGCATCCTTCTCGTCGGGGACGCCTTACTCGGCAAACCTGAAGGGTCGGTGACCATGCTGCCCGCTGAAAAATACGCTGATCCCGCCGCGGCCAGGGAAGGGTTACGCCGATTGCTGAAGTATCGTTTTGATTCGCTCCTGGTCGGTGACGGGGCTTCCATTTTGACCGGCGCCAAAGCGGTCGTTGAACGGGCGTTGAATTAAGCCATGACTCTTCCCTTTCTCGTCTAGCGTCACGATTCAGACGTGACCATTCTCATGCAACCATCTCATTCGGCTCGGCTCAACCAACAAGGCAATGCACATTTTTCCCGGGGGTTCTACACCGAAGCCTATGAGTGCTATGCCCAAGCGTTGGACGTTGATCGGAAAAGCAGCGATCCTCGGGCGTTGGTGGCCACGCTTGGGAACCTTGGAAACATCTGCGCGGTCAGCGGGAAACGTCCACAGGCCCAACGCTATTATCAGGAGGTGTTGGAACTTCAGAAAATTTTGGGAGACGATCGGGGGATCAGTGCGACGTTGACCAACCTCGGTAACGTCCACGTGGACGCCGGCGAATGGGAACGAGGTCGTGCCTATTATTTGGAAGCCTTGGACATGATGGAACGGTTGGAAGATGATGCAGCCAAGGCCGTGCTGCTGTCTGATTTAGGATTGGTGGCCAAGGAGACGCGCCGGTTTGAACAAGCCGTGGACTATTATTCGCAGTCCATCACGTTGATGAAGCGAGTCGGCAATCAGGGCGGGCAGGCGGACGTTTATAAAATGATGGCCAGAATGTACGCGGCGTGGGAACGGTACGAAGACGCCGTGGCCTGCGCCCAAACGAGTCTGGCCATAGCCGAACGCCTTCGGGATGAGCTGCGCGTGGGCGGAGCCTGCTACGCCCTGGCCGAGTGTCATGAAGCGCAAGATCGAGATGAAGAAGCCGTGAGATTTCTCCATCGCGTGGTGCGCGTCGATCGCAAATACGGGTTGCCCAAACTGGACGAAAACACGCGACGTCTGACCGTACTCCGGCAACGCCTGGTAAAGAAACGTGCTCAATCAATGGAAGCGATTTCGTAATGCGTGAAGCACTCGATCAAAAGTGGCAGCGCGTGCAGGAGCACTTGAAACACATCAACGCCGGTTTTGTGCAGTATGAACCCGGCGGGGCATTGACGCTTGAACTGGAGAATGAAGACTGGCAACTTGAAGTCACGCCGGCCGGATTCCTGATATGTCAGGCAGGATACGCGCTGGAAGACGTGCAGAGCCTGCTCTCCGACGGCACGGCCGAGGACCTTGGCAGCGATGAGTTGGCCAAGCAGGCCAAATTTTACATTCAACAAGTCGTCTCAAAGTATCGCAACGGTCTGAAAAAAGACGGGTTCACCGAACGGGTCGAAATGAATGAAGAGTACGTCGCGGCGTTTTTTGAACGTGCGATTGATTTAGACAATCTGCTGGAACTTGAGCAATTGATCACGCGATATCAACGGCATTTTTCTGCCGTCTGAATCGTTTTCCTGGTTCGTCACAAAAGGAACGGAACGATGAACACTCGCTCTCGCATTCGGACGATGGACGATTTCCGTGACGTCGTGTATGACTTTCGCTTGCCGCGTCTTCTCGTCACGGCCTTGGATCTGGACGTTTTCACCCTGATGGGGAATCGATTCTGGACTCCCAAAGCCTTGGCCAAGGCCTTACACGCCAATGAACGGGGGGTCGAAATTCTCCTGCGCAACCTGGAAACCGCCGGTTTGCTCAAAAAACGTGGAACGTCCTATGCCGGAGAGAAGCTCTGTCGCACGTTTCTGAATCGGAAGAGTCCCGACTATCAAGGTGCCTGGTTGAATCTGCTCCATTCCCAATGGGAAAACTGGTCACACCTCACCGATGCCGTTCGGACGGGCAAACGGATTGAGAACAACGGGCCGGATGATCCGGAATATCGCCGCTCGTTTACCTGGGCCATGCACCAGCGTTCCTTGAAGGCGGCAAAGCAAGTGGCGGCACAACTCGATTTGAGAAACACAAAAACGCTGTTAGACGTGGGAGGAGGTCCCGGCACCTATGCGTTGGAGTTTTTGAGGAAAAATTCCGGGTTGCGGGCGGGAATCTGGGATAGAGCGGCTGCCCTTGAAGTCGCACGGGAAATCGCCGAACCTTTGCGACACGCCGAACGACTGTCGTATTACCCGGGCGACTTGTTTGAAAGTCCGGTGCCCGGACGGTTTGACGTGATCTGGATGTCGAACGTGCTTCACATTTTTTCTCCGGCTGAAAATCAAACGCTGTTTCGGAAACTTAAGCGTGCCCTCAACTCCGGCGGACGCCTGCTTATTCAAGACACCTTCCTTATGAACAAGCCGGGGTTCGACGTCACGGAAACCAATCTCTTTGCCGTCACGATGCTCCTTTACACGCCGACGGGGAACACCTACCGTGCCCGCGACGTACAACAATGGCTCAAAACCTGCGGACTTAAGAAATCCCGGTGTCTTCAGCTAAAAAAAGGAACCGGCGATTGGGACGGGGTCATCATTGAAGGACGGGTATAGACGCGACGGCCCCTCATAAGGTTAAAACCCGGCGTCCGCCGATGGCAATGAGCAGAAGGTTGAAGAGTGCCGCCATGAGGAGCAGGCCGACGTCATGCAGTGAATCCATTTCAGCAGTCGTGCTCTGCACAAACGTGGCAATATCTAAGGCCAGACCGACCGTTCCATACATGACTCCCACCATGCAGGCCCAACGTTTGCCGGTGACACACAAGCCCCCAACCACGATTGGCAAACCGAATTGAAAGCCGTTCCAGAAATATTTTCCAAGGTCTGAGGAAAATTCTTTCTCAGGGTGTAACGCATCCAAGGCCATGGCAACGGCAAAGAGCCCAAAACATAGGGCCGCCATGAAGCGAGCATTCAGATTTTTCATTCCCGTGCTTAATCGGCGGGCCGGATTCGTTGACGTCCCTGCTGATTTCGTTCCTATGGGAGTCCAGTATAAGCTAGGGGGACTTTGACCCTCAACGGCTTCCCATGAAATTGACACTCCAATTCGTCACGCCTAGAATGATTGGCCTCAGAAGGAGGGCGTATGACACAATCCAATTTCATCCGAAACGTGGTTTTTGCGTCCTATGTCGGTGCCGGCAAGACCTCTCTCGTTGAAGCCCTGTTGTTCTCAGCCGGTGTGATCCCATCAATGGGGACGACCTCCGGTGGCAATACCACGGCCGATTTTGAGCAGGAAGAAGTTCAACATCAGCATTCCATGAGTACGGCGCTTCTGCACTATGAGTATAAAGGCACCAGCCTGAATTTCTTTGACACGCCCGGGTCGTTGGACTTTTTTGCCGATACCAAAAACACCGTTCACGTGGCGGACGCCGTGGTGTTGGTGATCGGGTCGTCGGGGATACGTTCGGAATTGGATCGGGTGTGGGATTTCATTCAAGAACGCGGGCTTCCCTGCTTGGTGTTTATCAACGAACTGGACAAGGAACGATCAAATTTTGAAGCGATTCTGGAAGACGTTCGGAAAACGCTTGAGACTAAGTGCGTGCCGATTGCGTATCCCATAGGCCAGGAGACGAACCTGCGGGGAGTGGTGGACGTGGTGACGCAAAAGGCCGTGTTCCCCGTGCCCGACAGTCATAAAATCCAGGAAGACGAAATCCCCGGAGACGTGAACGACGCCGCGTCCGAATTTCGGAAACAATTGGTTGAAAATGCCGCAGAAACCAACGACGACCTGGTGGAAAAATATTTAAGCGAAGGCGACCTCACGCAGGCGGAGGTCGTGCAGGGGTTGGTTTTGGGCACGAAGAACCGTCAGTTTATCCCGGTGTTGTGCGGCTCGGCGACTCGGAACGTTGGAATCACGACGTTGCAGGAGGCCATCGTTCAACTGTTACCGTCTCCCGTCGAGCGAGCGACAGCCTCGCCGTTGACCGGCGCTCATCCGCAAACCGGAGAAGAGGTCGTGCGCGCGATGAGTGCGGAGGAACCGTTTTCCGGCTTTGTGTTCAAGACGACCATCGATCCCTTCATGGGGCGGCTTACCTACGTCAAGGTCTGTTCGGGTGCCCTGGAAGCCGATTCAAACTTTTTCAATCCCGTGCGAAACGCCAAAGAGAAAGGGGGACACCTGTATCGTCTGCTGGGCAAGAAAAGTACACAGACGGAACGCGTCGCCGCGGGTGAGGTCGTGGCAATTGGAAAATTAAAGGACACGCAAACGGGCGATACGATTTGTGCCGACAAACATCCGATTGTCTTTCCGCCGGTGAAACTCAGCCGGCCCGTCATGTCGTTTGCGCTTGAGCCGAAAGCCAAAGCCGACGTTGATAAAGTGAGTCTCGGTCTCCACAAGTTGGTTGAAGAGGACGCATCGTTGGAATTTATCCGAAATGATGAGACCAAGGAAATGTTGTTGAGCGGCGTCGGCCAGACGCACATCGAGTTGACCCTGGAAAAACTGCGGCGCAAATACGGAGTGGACGTCAACCTGCACACGCCGAAAGTCGCGTATCGGGAGACGATTCAGAAAATGGCCCAAGCCCAGGGCAAATACAAAAAACAGACGGGCGGCCATGGGCAATACGGCGATTGTTGGCTTCAGCTTGACCCGTTGCCGCGTAACGGGGGATTTGAGTTTCTCAACAAAATCGTGGGTGGGGTGATTCCACGGAATTTTATTCCCGCGGTAGAAAAAGGGGTGGTGGAGGCCATGCGCGAGGGCGCGTTGGCGGGCTTCCCGGTCGTGGACCTGCAAGTGACGGTGTACGACGGGTCTCATCATCCCGTGGATTCTTCGGAACTGGCCTTCAAAGTCGCGGCGTCAATGGGATTCAAAAAAGCCATGGAATCGGCTCAGCCCACATTGCTGGAACCAATCATGATGATTGAGGTCACCGCCCCGGATGATCTGGTCGGGACGGTCATCGGAGATTTGAACGGCCGTCGGGGTCGAATCTCAGGCATGGATGCGAAAGGTCATAATCAGATCGTCAAAGCCCTGGTGCCGCTGGCGGAGATTCTGAAATACGCGCCGGTCTTAACCTCCATTACCGCTGGGAAAGGCTCATACGTCATGGAATTGTCGGGTTATGAACAGACGCCCCGCGAAGTGGCCAATAAGGTCATTGAGGAGCAGAAAGCCGCGAAGGAGGCGGTTTCGTCGTAGGCAGACCATGACCCTGAGTGGACAGTCTGGTGATGATGCAAAACCGTATCAAAAACGGCAGGTGCAACAAGCCGTAGAACACGTGAAACGATGAAACACGGTGACCGCTATCATAAATGGATTGAGTGGAGTGAAGAAGATCAAACCTGCATTGGAAAATGTCCTGATTTGATTACGGGCATCCATGGAGACGATCCAGTCAGACTCTACAATGAGTTATGCGAAGTCGTCGAAGACGTCATCCGTCACTTGACCGTGAATGGCTCGCTTTTGCCGGCCCCTTGCGTTCGTCCCATGCGAGAGGTGGAAGATTATCCGCAGATGACGCAGATTCGCACGGGATTGACTTCGGTGTTTTTCACTGATTCGGTTTCAACACGACGAAAAAGGCTTTTGATTCGCGGAGAATCCGGAGGAGAACGGTCTCTCCGGGCGTCACGGATTCCAAGGCTTGCCGAAATTCCTTCATGGTCGGGACTTCCACGCGGTTGACTTCCTGAATCACGTCTCCTTTTCTCAACCCTTCTGAAAACGCAAGACTGCCTTGAGCCACGTGGACGACCAGGATGCCCGTGGCCCGTTCGAGTGAAAATTGCTGAGCCAATTCATCGGTGAGAGGAGAGACGTCGATGCCCAGATCGATTTCGGCCGCGGTGGGCGGCAGGGCGGCGACAAGGGGCTTCTCTTTTTTTGCACCCAACGCGACGGGGAGTTGGAGTGGTTTCCCATCCCGGATAATATGGACCAGCACCTCTTCACCAGGGGAAAAACCGGCAACGACGCGAGAGAGCTGATTGGGGGACTCCAGCCGTTCATCTTCGATTTGCGTAATGACGTCGCCGGATTGAATGCGGGCCACGTCCGCGGGACCGTTCTGAAATACTTCATTCACCAGAATCCCGCCGCCGTCGGGGACCCCGAATTTCTTCGCCAGTTGAGGGGTCAACGGCTGAATGCCGACCCCGAGCCAACCCCGTACCACTGTACCGTCGGTTTTGAGTTGCTCAACGATGCGACTGGCCATTCTGGACGGAATGGCAAATCCGATGTTCTGGGCAAAGTTGATAATGGCCGTGTTAATCCCGATGACCTCGCCTTGGAGATTAAAGAGCGGCCCTCCGGAATTGCCCGGATTGATCGACGCATCGGTTTGAATAAAGTTTTCATATCGGGACAGATTCATGTTGTCTCGACCGATGCCGCTGACGATTCCCAACGTCACGGTTCGGTCCAAACCAAAGGGATTCCCCACGGCCAACACCCATTGTCCGACTTTGACCGAATTGGAATCGCTGAACGCGGCACTCGGCAGTTTATGGTCGGCGTTGACTTTCAAAACCGCCAAGTCGGTGTCGGGGTCCCGGCCGACGATTTGGGCAATCAGCGTAGAGTTATCCGAAAAACGGATTTCCGCTTCCACGGCGTTCCCGATGACGTGGTCATTGGTCACGATATAGCCGTCTTCATGAATCACCACACCCGAACCGGACCCGGGCCGAGGGCCACCTTGTCGTGACCGGCTTCCAGGTGGGGATAATTTCCTGATGGACGATACGCCGACCACGGTGGGCGTCACGTGCTCGGCCAACTGGGAGATAGCCTCTTGAATCTCTTCCAGGAGTTGGAGACCTTTGGACTCTATGGGAGCGGCAAAAGCCGGGGCACAAGCTGAAACAACCAGGACCGCGGTGACGATGAGCAGAGGACAGGATGGAAAAACCCGGAGGAACGGCATAGTTGGCTGGGAGGGCATTCGTTCTCGGCGAAAAAAAGGCTGATCAAGGATATCTCGCATAAAAAGGAGATTGCTTCATCAACTCGTCACTCGTCAACTTTCTGCAAGCACTGAGGAATCCCATTGACCGTCCTACTGTTGCTTCTTTTAGAAAGCGAACGATCTGACGTTGATACGAAAATGACCCCAATCTGTAATTCCGGCGGAAGCGGGAATCTAGAGGCTGTATCTTTGCGGATGGAGGAAAAAGCCAAAATGCTGGATTCCCGATGAACGATGTCGGGAATGACAGAAAGAGAGCCTTGATACAAAATAACCCCAATCTGTCATTCTCGCGGAAGCGGGAATCCAGGGGCTGTATCTTTGCAGATGGAGGAAAAAGCAAAAATGCTGGATTCCCGATGAAAGATGTCGGGAATGACAGAAAGAGAGCCTTGATAAAAATGGCTCTCAGCTATCCCGAAGAAGATGAGCGGTGGTTTCCAAGAAAGTCATAATTGGTTGTTACGCGATTTTCAAAATATTTTGAAATGTCGGATAATGATTATTATGTCAAATTATAAAATTAGAGGGAATTGGTCCCTATCCTGGGCTCCGTCCCCTGCAACAAGTGGGCAATATTGTCTTTGTGCCTGAAAATAATGAAGGCACTCACAAGGACGCTGAAACTCGTAAATTCCATGTCGCCGGTCACGAACCAGCTTGCCATGGGAAATGCTCCAAAGGCCATGAGTGCTCCACCTGATGAATATCTCCAGATTCCCACGGCCGTTCCCCAGAGCACAACCAGAAGAAGCCCCAGGGGAAAATGAAGGCCTAAAATGCCTCCCAACCCCGTGGCCACGCCCTTACCTCCGCGAAATTTCAAGAAAATTGGAAAGAGATGTCCAAGCAGGACGGCCAGGACGGCCGTAAGCCCCCAGAGTTTCGGCACCAATCCGACACTTACGACCCATCCCACCAGCCATCCTTTTCCCAGGTCGCCGATTAACGTGAAGACGCCGACCTTTTTCCCTGATAATCGCAGGACGTTTGTAAACCCGATGTTTTGACTTCCGGCTTGTCTCGGGTCCTGCGTGCCCCAGAGATAAGAGAACACGACCCCGAAGGGAATGGACCCAAGAAAATAGGCAATGAGACAGAAACCCGCCCCTAGAAGCTCTGGAGCCATGGATACACGGTCATGACGGAACGGAGGTCATTTTTTGAAAAACGCTTTCCAGACTTCAACAATATATTGTCCGGCGGAAACCAGAGACAAGACGAGTGCCGCGTACAGGCCCACTGTGCCGACCAGATGAAGACTCAGTACCGGCAAGGCAAACGTTCCTTCCAGGGTCAACACGATGATGGCAATCATTTGAAAAACAACTTTATATTTCCCTAACGTGCCCGCGGCAATGATGAGTCCTCGACTGGCGGCGAGAGCCCTGATTCCGGTGATGGTCAGTTCACGTGTGATAAGAGTAATGGCCAGCCAGGCCTCAACTCGTTGGAATTGGACGAGTAACACCAGTCCGGAAATTACGAGAAATTTATCGGCAATGGGATCCAAGAGACGCCCGATTTTCGTAATTTGAGCGCGTTGTTTGGCAATGTACCCATCCAACAAGTCCGTCAGTGCCGCGATCCCGAACACGGCCGCAGCCGCCAGGGATCGGTTTACCGTGGGAGTCGAAAATAAGCCGATGTACACGGGAACCAGTAAGATTCGTGAAAACGTCAGAAGGTTTGGAAGGTTGAAGGTCTGTTCACCGACCCGGTCGGGTGCAGCAGCGGTTGGTTGAAGTTTGACGACTTTAGCGGGTGGCATCGGACGACTTACAGCGTGAGATTCGATCCCTTGCCGGAAACTGCGCACAGTTTCCGCAGTTCTTCAAGTAATGCTTTCATTTTATTGAGCGGAATCATATTCGGGCCATCGGATAAAGCTTCGTCCGGATTGGGATGCACTTCCATGAAAAATCCATCGCAACCCGCGGCGGCGGCGGCACGGACCAAAGGAACGATAAAGGCGCGTTGGCCGGTTGACCGCGTTCCCCCGCCTCCTGGAAGTTGCACGCTGTGCGTTGCATCAAAAACCACGGGGTATCCCAATTCTCTCATGACCGGAAGGGAACGCATGTCAACGGCTAAATTGTTATAGCCGAAGGAGAATCCCCGTTCCGTCAGGAGGATGCGCCGCGTTCCGCTTTCCTCTAATTTTTTCACGACGTTACTCATGTCCCACGGAGACAGAAATTGCCCTTTCTTCACGTTGACGGTTTTGCCGGTTTGCGCGGCCGCAACGAGGAGGTCCGTCTGTCGGCACAGAAACGCGGGAATCTGCACAATATCGACAACCTCACCGGCTTGCCGCACGTCCTCAACGCTATGCACGTCGGTGAGCACGGGAACCTGAACTTTTTCTCTAACTTTTCCGAGGATATCCAAGCCTTCTTGAATACCCGGTCCGCGGTATGAATGGATGGAACTTCGATTGGCTTTATCGTAAGAGGATTTAAAAATGTACGGAAATCCCATTGATCGAGCGAGGTCAGCCAGTTGAAAAGCGGTGTCCAACACAAGGCCTTCACTCTCAATGACGCAGGGTCCGGCAATCAGGAAATGCGGATGCACCCCTCCCCCCAGAAACCCTCCTAACTCAACGTCTCGTACCATGATGTCCCGTGTACAATGGTCTACCGGCCGAATTTGCGTTTCAATGCCGCCTGAATAAACGCCGTACAAATCGGATGAGGAGCATGAGGTCGTGAATGATACTCGGGGTGGAATTGGGTGCCGACAAACCAGGGATGATCGTCCAATTCGACGATTTCAACGAGGCGACCGTCCGGTGACGTTCCGCTGATCAGCAAGCCGTTCGCGGTCAAGCGTTCCCGGAAATCATTATTAAATTCATACCGGTGTCGATGCCGTTCATACACTTCGGCGGTGCCATAGGCGCGTCGGGCCAGCGAGCCTTCTTCAAGACGGCAGGGATAGACCCCGAGCCTCATGGATCCGCCTTTCTCCTCAATGGTCCGCTGTTCGGGAAGGAGGTCAATCACCGTATCGTCCGTGGTTGGATCAAATTCAGCACTATTGGCCGTGGGCAGTCCGACCACGTGGCGGGCAAATTCAATCACGGCGCACTGCATTCCCAGGCAGAGCCCGAAAAATGGAATGCCCTTTTCTCGAGCGTACTGAATCGTCGCCACTTTGCCTTCAATGCCCCGCGTACCGAATCCGCCCGGAATCAAGATGCCGTCGGCTTCACTTAACGGCGGCTCCGGCCCGAGTCGTTCGACGTCCTCGGATTCAATCCAGTGAATGGTGATCCCCGTATCGTTTGCAAGTCCGCCGTGGACCAGAGCCTCGGACAGGCTCTTGTACGATTCTTTGGAGCCCATGTACTTTCCCACCATGGCAATGGTGACTTGGTGAGTCGGGCGCTTGAGCTTCTGAACCATGGCGTCCCAATTACGGAGATTGGGCGGCCCGGCTTCCAGCCGTAATAAACGAATGATGAGTTCGTCGAGCCCCTCTTTCCTGAGCACGATGGGCACTTCATAAATGGTATCGATGTTTTTCGCGGTGATCACCGCTCCTTTATCCACGTTGCAGAACAGGGCGATTTTTTCTTTCACCGACGGCGTCAGGAAGCGATCGGTCCGGCACAACAGAATATTGGGCTGGATGCCGATTTCACGAAGCTTGTTGACGGAATGTTGCGTAGGTTTGGTCTTCAACTCCCCCGCGGTTTCAATAAACGGGACCAGGGTCAGATGAATGTAGAGGACGTTTTCCCGACCCACGTCGAACGGCATCTGCCTGATGGCTTCGAGAAACGGCAAACTTTCGATATCACCCACCGTCCCGCCGATTTCCACGATCACCACGTCTATGCCGTGTGCCACGTTGACGATGGTCCGTTTGATTTCATCGGTAATGTGCGGGACAACCTGAACCGTTTCGCCTAAGTAGTCGCCGCGGCGCTCTTTTTTAATCACCGATTCATAAATTCGGCCCGTCGTACAATTGTTTTCCCGGGAAAGCGTAAGATTCGTAAACCGTTCATAATGCCCGAGGTCCAGGTCCGTCTCCGCCCCGTCGTCCGTGACGTAGACCTCTCCGTGCTGATAGGGATTCATGGTGCCCGGATCCACGTTGATATAGGGGTCCAGTTTGAGAAAGGTAATTTTGAGCCCTCGGCTTTCCAGAAGATGACCGATGGAAGCCGAGGCAATCCCCTTCCCTAATGAAGACACCACCCCGCCGGTCACAAAAATGAATTTACTCACGGTTGTCGGACTCTCTCATGGTTTGTCTGGGATCAGGAAAGAATTTCAGACCGAACCCATAGAGGAAGTTCCTCAATGGGCAGCATGGCGTCCTGCCGTTTCGTGAGCTTGAACGTGACGCTCTGCCCTTCTGCCATGCGCACCAGCACTCCGGCCTCTCCTTCGGAAACGGTTCCTTTACGCCACGCATTGAACATGATGTGCGCGGGCGAGATGCCAAGACACATCAGGTAATGGTACTTCCGGTCCATTCGGATGTGGTTGAACTGGTAATTGCCTCCCACATCCTCGCTGGCTGTTTTTACCTCGATTTCCTTTCCGCGAATCACAATATCCGTTGGGGTCACTCTTGACCCGTTTCCAGTCTTGATTCCGGCTTGGGCGAGATAGCGTCGAATGAATTGTTCCCCGATCTCGCCCCGATTGGTGTTCGCCACGTGCCGAAATTCTCCCAACGGGGCATCCGTCCACTTGGATATTGGCGAATTCTCACGGATGATCTCGATCAAAAGGTCTACGGCACTCAATTGGGCGACTCCCATAATTCACTCCTCTTTCCGCGTTTCCAGAAGACGAGAAAGTATGAGTGGTTCTTCCGCGTGTGGACCTGCTTCACGACGCGACTGACGCCCGGCCGGTTGTTACGCATGACCACGAACAGGTCCTCGGCCACGAACCCCATGTCCTTGTATGCTTGCATGATCTCGACGTGCGTGAAGCGTTGACGATTCGAGCATACTTCATCTTGACATTTTACGATGAGAACGCCTCGTGTCCGCAAGACCCTGTGTGCTTCGCGTCCTGCCTCCCGATAGAGATCGAGAACGGCTTCGTGATACTTGCTCGTAGTCAAATTCCCCGTTCCGTTGTTTCGGTAATGGACTTCCATTGGGGAATGCGCCTCATGCGTCGTTCCTCCCGGTGAGTGCATATAAGGGGGATCAAGAACGACGCAATCAATTGCTCCGTTTTCGTAAGGAAGATTTCTACAATCAATTCCATCCTGAATATCCGTCGCGCGCAGGTCATAGTGTTTCTCCGGCACGTGACGCCAAAAGACTCCCTTCCCGTACGTCACGTCGGCCACCGTGGAGCCGGGCGCGACATAGAGCTTGAGAATGCGTAGGAAGACCTTGTCGTTCCCGTCCGCGTAGGCACTTAATACAAGGTCATTGGTGGCTTCACCGTTGGACACCACGCGCTTTCGAGTATGGTTGTGGGTATCACGTGTTTTCGGAGAATGTTTTGGCACTCTTCGATGTCATTTCCTTTCTCTCTCCCACCTTGCTTCCCCTTCCAAAGGGCGGAAAAGTTTCCCTTTTTTGTCAGGAGGGGGCACGGCGGTAGACTTGGCGATTGACCTTTTACAAGAATCCTGGTCTCCCGGTCCCTGCCATAAGGCTGTCCCACGATTTGTTGGCGTTCTCCAGATCCTCAGGCGTGTCGATCCGAAGTGAGGCATGGGCGGTGTCCCAGACGTGAATGGGAATGCCATGTTCCAGTGCTCGTAACTGTTCAAGCTGTTCCGCCTGCTCCAACGCTCCCGTCGGCAATGCGGCAAAACGATCCAACGTCGCTCGACGGAAAATATACACGCCCACGTGAAGAAAGGCAAAAGATGACGGAGACGGCGCATCGTCCCGCACGTAAGGAATCGGGGATCGGGAAAAGTACAAGGCCCTCCCCTGCCGATCCGTGACGACCTTCACGACTGAAGATTGGCTGAATTCTTCCCCGCGTCCCATGGCCCTTCGCAGAGTGCCCATTTCCGCGGTGCCGGCAAGAAACGGATTGATGAGATCCATTAGAAAATCCGGTGAGAGAGGGATTTCATCACCTTGAAGGTTGACCACGACGTTACAGGCGAGCGTTTGGACCGCCGCCGCGACACGGTCCGTTCCCGTTCGGCACGGATCGGTCATCATCACGGCAAGGCCGCCGAAGTTCTGAACGGTCTCGGAAACGCGGACGTCGTCCGTGGTCACCAGAACCCGGGCATTCGCAGGGACGGTTGCCGCCCGTTCATAGACGTGCTGGATCAATGGTTTTCCCGCCAGCAGAGCCAACGGTTTCCCTGGAAATCTGGAAGACCCGTATCGAGCCGGAATGACGACGGCAATGGATGGGTTATCCGCCGGCATGGCGAAGGGCCTCTTTCAGTTGCGCGTTCGTCACGGCAGCGGTTCCGACCGTGCCCACCGCAACCCCGGCGGCCTGATTGGCCAACGTCGCGCTTTCCCGGATGGAGGCGCCTGCACTCAGGCCAAGGGCCAAGGTGCTGACCACGGTATCACCCGCGCCCGTGACGTCATACACCTGTCGAGCCATGGCCGGGATGTGCCAGCTTTGTCCCGTGGCTTCGCACAGGCTCATCCCCTGCTCGCCTCTGGTCACTAACACGGCTTCACAACCCAATTTTTGGCGCAGGTGATGTCCCACGTCGTGGATGGCCTCGTGATCGTGGGCGGCACGGTCGGATGCCTGCTGCGCTTCGACGTGATTGGGGGTGACGACGGTGACGCCGTCGTAATAGCCGATGTGTTCAACCTTAGGATCGACAATAATGGGAAGGGTGCGTCGGCGTGCGAGCGTTCTCAAGTGAGCCATCAGCGAAGGCGTGATGACGCCTTTGCAATAATCAGAAACCACGACGCACGAAAGAGAAGAACAGTGAACCTCGATATAGTTCACGATCTGCTTCGTGAGTCGGGAGGACACGTCGTGACGCCGTTCCACGTCATAGCGAACGACTTGCTGGCTATGAGCGACGATTCTGGTTTTCTTCGTGGTGGGACGAGTCGGATCAACAAGAATCCCCTGCTTTCCATCCAGGCGTAGTTGCTTGAGCAACGATGCGCCGGCGGCGTCCGACCCGATCACGCCGCAGAGTAGAGCGTGGCCGCCCAACGAGAGCACGTTCGCGTAGACGTTGGCGGCTCCCCCGGGTTGGACGGATTCCCGTTCCACGTGGACGATCGGCACGGGAGCTTCGGGAGAAATACGGCTGACCGCGCCCCAGACGTAGTGATCCATCATGAGGTCTCCCAGGATCAACACGCGCCCGCGTGAAAATCGACGAAGATACCGTTCGAGAGACGCGGGAGAGATCGACGAAGTATCGGAACGCCGGGTGCGGCTGTGAGGAGAAGCAGGTTGTCGCGTTGATGACCGGACCACGCCGATGAACTCCGTGGGAATTAGTCGATGATTTTCCCGATTCGATTCCAACGAACCCATTCCATCAACGAACCCTGACCGTTCCACGACCAATACACGAGAAACGCCCGGCCTTTGATTTTATGCTCCTGGACGTAGCCCCAGAAGCGACTGTCCAGGCTCTGGTCGCGGTTGTCGCCCATGACGAAATAGGAGTGAGGCGGAACCGTGACGGGACCATAGTTGTCACGAGGATTGATCCGACCGTCGATAATGCCCGGGTCCACGCGTTGGGTAAACGTGGCGTCTTGAAACGGCTCGCCGTTGACGTACACGATTTTATTGCGGATCTGAATGCTGTCGCCCGGGACGCCGATGATGCGTTTGATAAAATCCTTGTGTTCATCCTCCGGATAGCGAAACACGATCACGTCTCCCCGCTCGGGTGGACCGAAATCCACCACCAGCTCGGAGGAATAACAGGTGACGGGAAGAAAGGACATTTCAAACTCACAATCTTTGGGACGCTGGATCCCATACGAGAGTTTATTGACCAGAATGTGATCGCCGATCTGCAAACTGGGAATCATGGACCCCGAAGGAATTTTGAAGGCCTGCACGATAAACACGCGAATCGTCAAGGCCAGGATAATGGCAATGACGAGAGCCTCGGCGTACTCCCGCCATAATGGTTTTTTCGGGGGAGCTTGGTCACGACCCTCTTCACGCGAAGAAGACGGAGCAGGGTCCGTGGAAGACGGGTCCGACGAGTCGGGTTTTGATTGATGATCGGTCATGACTCATCCTTGACTTTCAAAAGGGCTAAAAAGGCTTCTTGCGGCACTTCCACTCGCCCCAGTTGTTTCATGCGTTTTTTTCCTTCCTTTTGTTTCTCCCAGAGCTTGCGTTTGCGCGTGATGTCTCCGCCGTAACATTTGGCGGTGACGTTTTTCTTCAGGGCGGAAATCGTTTCGCGTGCGATGACGCGCTTGCCGAGGGCCGCTTGGATCACCACCTCAAACATCTGTTTAGGAATCAACTCTTTCATTTTTTCCGTCAACTGCCGACCCCGGTGATACGCCTTATCCTTATGGGTGATAAACGACAAGGCGTCAATGGTTTCGCCGTTCAGCAGCAGGTCGAGTTTGACCAGATCCGATTGCCGATAATCCGCCAGTTCGTAATCCAGCGACGCGTATCCCTGGGTGCGGGATTTCAATTTATCGTAAAAATCCAGCACCATTTCATTGAGAGGCAAGTCATAGACCAGCATAATCCTCGTGGCATCGAGATAGTGCAAGCTTTTCTGACTGCCCCGCCGTTCTTGGCACAAGGCCATAACGTTGCCGGCGTATCGTTCCGGAGCAATGATCGTGGCATGGATAAAGGGCTCCTCCATGGTGTCGATCATGCCCTGGTCGGGAAGCTTGGCCGGATTGTCAACGTTCAGCACTTCCCCATGAATCGTCCTGACTCGATGAATCACGGTGGGAGCGGTACTAATCAAATCCAATCCATACTCCCGGTGCAGGCGCTCACGAATAATTTCCATGTGAAGCAGGCCCAAAAACCCGCAACGAAAGCCGAAGCCCAGTGCCAACGACGTTTCGGGTTCGTACACAAACGAGGAATCATTGAGCCGGAGCTTTTCCAGAGAGTCCCGAAAATTTTCATAGTCCGCGTTATCCGTGGTGTAGAGTCCGCAGAAGACCAGAGGGTTGACCTCTCGATACCCGGGCAAAGGCGTGGCCGTGGGTTGCTCGGCCTCGGTCAGCGTGTCACCGATTTTGGTATCGGACACGTCTTTCATCCCCGCAACGACGTAGCCGACGTCACCAGTTTTCAACTCCGCGGTTCTGGTACGTTTGGGCGAGAAAATCCCGACTTCCGTGACGTCAAACGTTCGATTATTCGACATGAGCCGGATGGTCATGCCCGGCTTCACCATGCCGTCAAACACACGAATCAACACTATGGCGCCTTGGTAACTGTCAAACCAGGAATCGAAAATCAGGGCCTTCAGCGAGGCACCGGCCGTTCCCGTCGGCGGAGGAATGCGTTGCACCACGGCATTGAGAACTTCATCCACCCCGATCCCCTGCTTGGCGCTGACCAGGAGGGTTTCAGCGACGTCTAAGCCCAGGACGTCCTGGATCTGGTGCGTCACGCCGTCCACGTCCGCGCTGGCGAGATCGATTTTATTGATGACGGGAAGAATCACGAGGTTGTTGGCAATGGCAAGGTAGGCATTAGCAATGGTCTGGGCTTCCACCCCTTGGGTCGCGTCCACCAGCAACAGGGCGCCTTCACACGCGGCCAAACTCCGCGATACCTCATAGGTGAAATCCACGTGCCCGGGGGTGTCGATCAGATTTAATTGATAGTCGCAACCATCGTGTGCTTTATAGGAGGTGGTGACGGCGTGGGCCTTAATCGTAATCCCGCGCTCGCGTTCCAAATCCATGTCATCCAGGATTTGCTCACGAAACTCCCTTGCGGTAATGGCTCCGGTTATTTCCAGGAAGCGGTCGGCAAGGGTCGATTTCCCATGGTCGATATGGGCAATAATGGAAAAGTTGCGGATACGGGACAGATTGTTCATTGTGGTATGAAATCCGTTGATTTTATTAGGGTTCTCGTATCGTGTCAAAGAGAGAAGGCATCCCACGTTCTCAACGCACGGATGGAATGGCATCTTCGGCTGCCCAACTCTCCAAATGGGATCGCCGATACGTCTGGCACCCTTTCACGCAGATGCAGGAGTGGGAACGAGAAGAACCGCTCATCATCGAAAAAGCCAAGGGCCCGTATCTCTACGATACACGCGGCAACAAATATCTGGACGGCACCTCCTCCGTCTGGGTCAACCTGCACGGCCATCGACATCCCGCCATTGATCGAGCCATTCGTGAGCAACTCACCAAAGTGGCCCACAGCACCTTGTTGGGCGCCGCCGGTCCGCCGTCAATTATGTTGGCCAGGAAACTCGTCAACGTTGCCCCGAAAGGGCTGACGCGCGTGTTTTATTCAGACGACGGATCAACCGCCGTTGAAGTGGCACTCAAAATGGCGGTGCAATACTGGCAGCAGCAACGCCCCCCGCAACAACAGAAAACGGAGTTTATTCGCCTGGATGCCGCGTATCACGGCGACACCGTGGGAAGCATGAGCGTGGGCGGCGTCTCCCTGTTTCACGAACGCTTCCGGCCGTTGCTGTTTTCCACCATTGCGCTCAATGCCCCCTACTGTTATCGATGTCCGCTGAATCTGCGTTTCCCGTCGTGCAACGCGGCCTGTCTCGACCCCTTGGAAGACGTGTTATCCAAACGGCACCGACACGTGGCCGGAGTCATCATTGAACCCATGGTGCAGGCCGTGGCCGGCATGATGACGCAGCCACCGGGCTATCTCTCCCGCGTGCGGGAATTGTGTACGACCTATCACGTGTTGCTCATCGCGGATGAAGTGGCCACGGGCTTTGGCCGCACCGGCAAGATGTTTGCGTGCCGTCATGAAAACGTGACGCCGGACCTCCTGTGCGTGGCCAAGGGGCTGACCGGCGGGTATCTGCCCCTGGCGGCCACCCTCACCACGGAAACCATCTATGAAGCGTTTCTCGGCGAACAGGCCGAAGGCAGAACCTTTTTTCACGGCCACAGCTACACGGGCAACGCCTTGGCCTGTGCCGCGGCCCTTGCCAATCTGGACATTTTCAAAAAAGAAAACACGCTGGCCAACGTCAAGAAAAAAGCGCGGCTTCTTCAACAACTCCTCAAACCGCTGGAATCCCTGCCCATCGTGGGAGACATCCGCCAATGCGGGCTGATGGCGGGCATCGAATTAGTCAAAAACAAAGAAACCCGAGAACCCTTTCCCTTAGCCGACCGCATCGGCCATCAAGCCGCCATGGAATGCCGCCGTCAAGGACTCCTCATGCGCCCAATCGGAAACGTTCTGATCCTCGTTCCCCCCCTGATAACGTCCGAGCCGGAGTTACGCCGAATGGTAAAGATCATAACCAAATCCTGCCTGACCTTGTGCCGAACGGCGGTGCAGGGGTAAAACGGAAAGGTGAAGCCCGATCTTTGGTAGCGGAGTAAACAGTTTGCAGTAAATGACACTTAGTAGATGACACAAGAATTCTTGCTCTTGGTGAAAAAACGAGCAGAGCAAAAATTGCTCTTTTTGCCTCACGCGATGAGGCAGATGACTCGCTCCAATCGCATGATAAAGACTTCAGAGGTACGAAAAGTAGTTCTTGAAGGAGAAATCATTGAGGATTACCCGGAAGATACAAGAGGCCACAGTTGTCTTATACTTGGTTGCGGAGAAACAGGCAGAACCCTGCACGTGATCTGCTCGCCGAAAGACGAATATCTGGCAATTATCACGGCCTATATTCCAAATGAAAATCAGTGGAGTGATGATTTTAAATCCAGGAGAATGCAATGAAATGTATGTATTGTCAGGCAAAGATGGAACAAGGCACGGTGCCGTTTCACATTGATAGAAAAGGTATCCATGTAAGCTTGGATGAAGTCCCAGCTTGGATTTGCCCTCAATGCGAGGAATCCTATTTTGAGGAGCAAGCCGTTGATTCTATGCAGGCTCTGGTAACAGTAGTAGAAGAACAAATTCATAAGTTTGCAAAAACGGCATAACGTCATGAAGCGCACCTTTAGAATAAAAGCCGTTTGGAATCCCGAAATAAAAGTCTTCTGTTCCCAAAGCGACATTGAAGGCCTGCACATTGAAGCCACGACCCTTGACGAATTTGAAGAAATCATGCTGGACGTGGCACCCGACTTGATTATGACCAACCATCGGAATGTGCCGGAGATCACCGAACGTTCTCTCAAAGCGTTGATTCCCATTATTCTATGGCAACGACCGGACACGGAAACTCGCGGAGGCACCGTGAGTTCCAAGCTGGCCGAATCGGGTCTGTCCGAAACCGACGTGGCTGACGCAATGGCCTGGGCACGCTAAGCGGAATGGCAAAAGTTCAGTCATTCGTTGACAGGATGAACTTGTCTGAGAATGAACTTGCCTGTCATTCTGAACGAAGTGAAGAATCTCTCCCAACCCCCCGCGGTGGCCGCTTGACCGGCTTATTAAGATCGTGGAAAATCCCCTCGGACCGCCTTTTCGTTCTTCAATTTCACCCCAATGACTCCCCTGCTCAGACGTTTCCTCACAAGATTGTGGCACATTCTTGTCAATAGGCTTAACGTCATCCTTGCCGGTCTTCTCATCTTCTTGTTCCTGCTTTTCCTGGCAGTCATGTTCCTGGAGACCATTGAAACATGGATTTTTCAACTTCTAGGAGTATCTCAAAAATCTGAGGCGCTGAAATTCCTGGGAATCAGCATGGGTGGCATCCTGCTCGCCCTGCAAGCCTTGGCTTCTCATAAACGTGCCAAGGCGATGGAAGAAGCCGCGAAGGCACAAGCTGAAGCTACTGGAGAGCAGGCAAAAGCCAATCAAAATGCCGAAAAGGGGCAACGACAGGAACGCCTGAAAAATGCCATTGAGCACTTGGGGCATCAGTCGGACTCCGTGCGTTTGGGCGGTGCTTACGAACTCTTCCATCTGGCACAAGATACCGAAGATTTGCGCCAAACCGTCCTGGACATTCTCTGTGCCCAGATCCGCCGGACGACGGGGGAAAACGAATATAGAAAGAAGCACAAATCGAAACCCTCGGAAGAAATCCAAAGCTTGCTGACCCTGCTTTTCGTGCAAAAGCATGAGGTCTTCAAGGGGCTACATATTAACTTACAAGGGAGTTGGCTGAACGGGGCTGATCTCAATGAGGCACGTTTAGAAAAAGCCGTCTTGATTGAGGCATACTTGCAAGAGGCTCGGCTTGGGGGGGCATACCTGCAAGAGGCTAACCTTAAGGGAGCACACCTGCAAGGGGCTCAGCTTTGGGAGGCACACCTGCAAGGGGCTCAGCTTCGTGAGGCACACCTGCAAGGGGCTACCCTTTTAGGGGCACACCTGCAAGGGGCTAACCTTGAGAGAGCACACCTGCAAGGGGCTTGGCTTGGGGAGGCACACCTGCAAGGGGCTTGGCTTCGTGAGGCACACCTGCAAGGGGCTCGACTTGGGGGGGCACACCTGCAAGGGGCTGACCTTGGGAGGACGCACCTGCAAGAGGCTCGACTTGAGTGGGCACAACTACAAGGCATCACTAACCAAGGGATGCCTCTCCCATTTGAACAGCAAATAAGAAGTCAAATTGGCCAAGACAGTGATCCGAGTGGAGCAATTTTTGAGGGCGGATTGAGCCAAGAAGATGTGGATTCTCTTGTTGAGGGTTTATCTGATGGAGAAAAAATGAGGTTGAGAAAGGAACTGATGCCGCATGTTGGAAAACCGGCAAGTCATCAACTGCCGGAAAACAGCGTCGCCGTTATAGGTGCCTATTCGGCACAAGAAGCAGAAGAATGGATTGCCGAGTACAAAAAGGCCACATCTGAGGAGGCGGGCGATAGCTGATGCCGATACTGCACTGGCTGACGAGAGATGAGGATATTGGGGCTGCTGCGCGCGTGCCGTATCGGCTGTTGGATGAAGTGCCTGACTTGTCCGCGGGGGACTTGGAATCCGGGAACATTCTGATGCAGGGCGATAATCTTGAGGCACTCAAGGCGTTGCTGCCGTTCTACGCCGGGCGAATGAAGTGTATTTATATTGATCCGCCGTATAACACCCGCTCGGCCTTCGAGCACTACGACGACAACCTTGAACATACAAAGTGGCTGGCGATGATGTGGCCACGGCTGGAACTTCTGCGGGAATTGCTTGCGGAGGACGGTTCGATTTGGGTCTCCATTGACGACAACGAGGCACATTATCTCAAGGTCATTATGGATGAAGTATTTGGAAGGGCCAACTTCCTTACCTCGTTTATTTGGAAGAAGAGTTATGGTGGTGGCGCCAAGGCAAAATGGTTTGTGGGGCTTCATGAAGAAATCCTGTGTTACACAAAAGATATAAATACATTCCCTGATATGTTTTTGCCTCCTGACCCTGACATCGTTAAAAAATACTACAAATATCGGGATGACAAATTTTCGGAGAGAGGGCCATATCGTTTGCAGCCTTTGGCAACGACGAGCATGGATGATCGCCCTAATCTTAGATATCCAATCATACTTGACAATGGGGAGGAGATTTGGCCGGAAAAGCAGTGGCAATGGTCAAAAGAACGTTCCTATAAGGCTCTAGCAGATGGGGAATTGGTGATTTCTAGAAGAAAAGGGAACAAGACCGTTTCTTATAAACAATACCTCAAAGATGAGAAAGGGCAAGAAAGGAAACGTAAACCACAAACTATAATTGAAGGACATTATACGCAGCATGGAACGTATCAGAGTATGGATATGTTTGGGTTACAGGATAAGTTTGCTTTTCCTAAACCTGAGGGCCTTATTGAATATATCTTTGAGGCAGCCACCAACTCTGGCGACCTTGTCCTTGACTCCTTCCTCGGTTCCGGCACCACGGCAGCGGTGGCGCACAAGATGGAGCGGCGCTACATCGGCATCGAAATGGGCGAGCACGCGGTGACGCATTGCGTGCCGCGGCTTCGCAAAGTCATTGAAGGCGAGCAGGGCGGTATTTCCAAAAACGTCGGCTGGCAAGGCGGCGGCGGGTTTCGCTTCTATCGGCTTGGACCGCCCGTGTTCGATGAAGATGGGCAGATTCGACGGGACGTTCGTTTCCCGGTGCTGGCCGCGCACGTGTGGTTCAGCGAGACCGACCGGCCTTGGAACGGCAACGGCACGTCTCCCCTGCTCGGTTTGCACGACGGACGCGCCTATGCCCTGCTCTACAACGGCATCCTGGGTGACAAGCGGCCGGGTGGCGGCAACGTGTTGACTCGTGCCACGCTGGACGAAGTTCGACGGGAAATCGCCAATGAGCAACCTGACTTCGATGGACCGTTGACGGTGTACGGCGAACAGTCGCGCTTGACGCAACCGACACTCGACCGCGAACGCACCGTCTTCAAGCAAACGCCTTATGACGTGAAAGCGAGGAAGTAGGAGATGTTTCCCCCTCCCCTTGCCCAGCAGATACATAAATCATGGCTTCCAGATTACCCGGGCGTGACAATAAGGGAAAGAGAACATTGCAGACAATTCCGAAGGGCTCCACGGCTCACCCCTCATCCCGCCGCGCCCTCCTTTCCGTCATTCCCGCAGTTTCAAGCGGGAATCCAGTGTCTTTTCTCCTCCGCCGCGAGGGTACGTCTGGGCAGCGCCCACGGACAGACCGGCGGCCAGTATGGGCTCTCTGCCCGTTCCTCTGGATTCCCGCTTGCGCGAGAATGACAAATGGGGATGCGGGAATGACAAACGGGGATGTGGGAATGACGGTTTGGCGAAGGTCTCTTTAGGGGCGAGGGAAGTCGAAAGCAGACATTCGATGAAACTGAAACAATATCAATCCGACACGCCGTTCCCTCCCCCCTTGAGGGGGAGGGCAAGGGTGGGGGGTCTCGAACCGCGTCCCGGACTCGGCCCCCTCCCCTGGCTCAACCTGCCAAAAGACTTCTTCATGGCCAAGGAAGAGCGGAAGTAGCAATTCGATGAAACTGAAACAATATCAATCCGACACGCTTGCCGTTCTGCGGCGCTTCTTTGAGGAGGCTCGCATGGCCGGACCGAAGAACGCCTACGAAACGATTACGAACGAGCCCGAATGCGCCGACAGGCTCGGACGTTACGGCGGCAGCTATACCACGCCCCTTGAGGATTTGCCGAACGTCCCCTACGTGTGCCTGCGGCTGCCGACCGGCGGCGGCAAGACGATTCTCGGCGCTCACGCGGTGCGCATTGCACGCGACGCCTGGGTTGAGAAGGATTATCCATTGGTTCTGTGGCTCGTGCCGACGAATACGATCCGGCTGCAAACCGTGGCGGCGCTGAAGCACACCCGTCACGCGTATCGACGGGTTCTGGACGACGCCTTCGACGGTCGGGTGCGCGTGTTCGATATTGCGGATTTTACCCTTATCCGTCCGCACGATCTCCGTGGCCATTGCTGCATCGTAGTCGGCACCATTCAAACGCTGCGGGTGACGAACACCGAAGGTCGCAAGGTCTATGCCCACAACGAGGACCTGGAGCCGCATTTTTCAACGTTTCCGAAGACGCTGCCGGGGCTGGAGAAACTGGAGAACGGCGGCGTCAAGTTTTCGTTTGCCAACCTGATGCACGGACACCGACCGTTGATGATCGTGGACGAGGCACACAACGCGGTCACGGGCCTGACCCGCGATGTGCAGACTCGCGTGAATCCGTGCGCGATTATCGAGTTCACGGCCACGCCCCGACCCAAATCCAACATCCTGTACAGCGTCACGGCTCAAGAATTAAAACGCGAGGAGATGATCAAATTGCCGATCATGCTGTCCGAACACGACACGTGGCAGAACGCGGTGGCCGGGGCCGTGGCCATGCGTGCCGCGCTCGCGGAAACCGCCCGAGGTGACACCGGCTCCATCCGGCCCATCGTCCTGTTTCAGGCGCAGAAGAAGAACCAGGATGTCACCGTTGAGGCGTTGAAAAGGCACCTGTTGGACGTTGAACACGTTCCCGAGCACGCCATTGCCGTTGCCACTGGCGACCAACGGGACTTGGATGCCATCGACCTGTTCGACCCTAAATGTCCGATTGAGTACGTCATCACGGTGGAGGCACTGAAAGAAGGCTGGGACTGCTCGTTCGCCTACGTTTTCTGTTCGGTGTCGCGCATTCAGAGCGCGCAAAACGTGGAACAGCTTTTCGGTCGGGTGTTGCGGATGCCCTATGCGAAACGGCGTCGGGCCGTCGCGTTGAACAGAGCGTACGCCTACGTGTCCGAACCGTCTTTTGGGGAGGCCGCACGTGCGCTGACCGACAAATTGGTGAACATGGGGTTTGAGGAAGAGGAGGCACGCGAAAACATCCAGCAGAATCTGCCCGATATTGGCAAAGACGATTTGTTTGATCCGCCTGAAAAAACGAAACCGACGTTCAGCTATCCCCTGGTGGCCTTATCGGAAACCCTGTCTGCGCTGGAGAAAATGGGGCACGAGGGGTTAGCCGTGCGCGAGACCGATGGCGGAGAGGTCGAAATCGCCGTGACTGGCAACGTGGACGTTGGTCTGGAAGAGGCGATCCTCGCGACGGTCCCGGAGGCCGAACGCCAGATGTTCGCCAATGCCGTTGAGCAGTATCGAAAAAGGGTCGAAGCGTCGTTGTCCCCGGCCGAACGGGGCGAGCGGTTCACCGTGCCGTGCCTCATGTGCGAAATCCAGGGCAAGCTGGAATTTGCCGATACGGATCGGTTCGTGGAGGATCATGACTGGTCGCTGCTGTATTACCCGGCCAAGTTGGACGAAGACGAATTCATGATCAGGGAAACGGCACGCAGCTTTGAAATCGACATTGACGGAAAACGTGTGACTCATCAATTCATCAACGAGCAGGAACAGCTTGCGTTGAACATCGCGGTGGAAGGCTGGACTCCCGAAGCGTTAACCCTCTGGCTGGACGGACAGGTACGTGGGCCGGACCTTCGCCAGAACGAACTGCTGAAATGGCTGCGTGACCTCGTCAATCATCTGATTCACGTGCGCACGATCCACGTCTCCGCGCTCATGCGCTGCAAGTTCTTGCTGGCTCGAAAAATCGCGAACAAGCTTGACGACGTTCGACGGCAGGAACGGGAGACGGCCTATCAGCACGGTCTCTTTGCGCCCGCGGCAAAAGTCGAGGTTTCTTTCGACGCAGCCTTTGCTTTCAAAGACGGCATGTACGGTGATGAACGGCGGTATCGTGGACGCTGGAAGCCGGGCAAGCATTTTCTTGGCCCCGACAACGTGCCCGCCTTCGACGGCGCGATCGACGGTGAAGAAGTCCAATGTGCGCAGGTCCTTGACCGCTTGCCGGACGTGAAGTACTGGATTCGCAACGTCGCCCGCCATCCTGAGTCCTTCCGGCTGCCGACGGCAACGGATAGATTCTACCCCGACTTCGTTGCCCTCCTGAACGATGGACGGTTTCTTATTGTGGAATACAAAGGCGCCCATATCGCAGAGGGATCGGATACCGCCGAAAAGCGGACGATCGGCGCACTTTGGGAGCAAAGAAGCAATGGTCAGGGTTTGTTCATCGTCGTGGAGAAAAACGTCAATGGCAAGGACGTGCGGCGGCAGTTGATGGAGAAAATCGGAACGGCTTGAGCAATGATGCGCTTGGTTTGTGGATGTGGTCAGAAAAGCTTGTCCGCGGCAACCGCCAGACTGGCGATACCAAGGCCGAGACCGAACATCCATTTAATGAGATCAACCTTCGCGGTTTCGATGCGGGCCATGGTTTCCTGCCGGAGGGTTTCGATGTTGGCCTTGGTTTCTTGCTGGAGCACTTCGATGTCGTGTTTTACCGTTTCGATGTCGGCCTTGGTTTCTTGCCGGAGCACTTCGATGTCGCGCTTTACCGTTTCGATGTTGGCCTTGGTTTCTTGCCGGAGCACTTCGATGTCGTGTTTTACCGTTTCGATGTCGTGTTTGGTGGCGAGATTCTGTTCGAGCAGCCTCGCCTGTTGACGCACGACGGTTTCGGCCTGGCGTTCGGGCATGCCAGCCTTCACCAATTCGTGGATGGACGCATGAGTGTCAAGGATGAGGGTACTTGGTGGTGTCATAACTTAAACAATCCCGACCTTGGCGGAGATTATACCATCAACGTTACGTTGTAATCTACCGACTCTCACTGGATCTCCAGCGTCTCGCCGGCTTTGAGGTTGAACGTTTCGGCGACGCTCGCTTCTTTCAGAAACACTTCCAGATACCCGTTGCTGTTGATGAGGGCTTCGGGTTGTTCTTTGGACCCCTGCTCATAGTGCGTTTTCAGCGCGTTGATCGTGACGCCGCCGATTGCAAACGAAATGCTTGTACGCTTGGTGACGGCTTGGAGTGAGTGAACGTCCGCGAGCGTGACGTTGGTCGCCGCGTTGCCGAATCGGTCAACGTGGGCAATGCGACCGTGAAGGATTCCTTCCCGCACCTCAGGTTTGGGAATCGGTCGCGTTTCATAATCAGAGATCAAGCGGCGGCGATGCTCGCGGTGGTCCCGGAGGCCAGACGTCCGGCGTTTGCCGAGGCTGTCGAGAACCATCGAACGACGGTCGAAACGTCGTTGTCTCCCGCCAAGCGGGGCGAGCCGTTCAACGTACCGCGCCTTACGTGCGAAATTCAGGGCAAGCTGGAGTTTGCCTAAACGGGGGTACGTCACCCGATATTCTTGCCTTGCGGTGATAAGCGCAGTATGATTTCATGCAACCGTCATTCATGCGAGGAAGACATGCGTATCTCGGAACGAGGACAAATTACCATCCCCAAGCAACTAAGGGACCGCTTCGGCATGAATTGCAACGTCGAAGTTGAGATTACTCCGACCAATCATGGTCTGCTTATCCGAAAACGGACGGCTTCGAATCATCCGGTGGAGCGGTTGTACGCCATTCTGGGTCGCAGTGGGAACACCGACGATTATATTAAAGATATTCGCGGAAGGTGATCACCGCCGTTGACACAAGTGTCTTACTGGATGTGTTCCTCCCTGACGAGCGCCACGGGCCCACGTCAAAGGAAAGACTTCGAGACGCCTATGACCGTGGAGTCATTCTCATCTGCGACATCGTGTACGCGGAATTGGTTCCAGCTTTCAATGACCGCACTAAACTTGACGAGGCATTGAGCCAAATCAGCGTGACCATCTCCCCCATCAATACCACCATCGCCTACGAAGCAGGCTTGCGCTGGTTGCGATACCGCCAAGACGGCGGGCCAAGGAGTCGAATCATTTCTGATTTCCTCATTGGCGCCCATGCCGTTACTCTGGCCGATACTTTTCTTACGCGAGATCGTGGGTTCTATCCCACGTATTTTCCGGAGTTGAGGAAGCAGTGAGTCGGTGCTGCACAAGTGCCCATTTTCCTACGGTGTTGCGTCGGGCCCTCATCGAATCTCCAGCGTCGTGCCGGTTTTGAGGTTGAACGTTTCGGCGACGCTCGCTTCTTTTAGAAACACTTCCAGATACCCGTTGCTGTTGATGAGGGCTTCGGGTTGTTCTTTGGACCCCTGCTCATAGTGCGTTTTCAGCGCGTTGATCGTGACGCCGCCGATTGCAAACGAAATGCTTGTACGCTTGGTGACGGCTTGGAGTGAGTGAACGTCCGCGAGCGTGACGTTGGTCGCCGCGTTGCCGAATCGGTCAACGTGGGCAAGGCGACCGTGAAGGATTCCTTCCCGCACCTCGGGTTTGGGAATCGGTCGCGTTTCATAATCGGAGATCAAGCAACGGCGATGCTCGCGGTGGTCCCGGAGGCCAAACGTCCGGCGTTTGCCGAGGCTGTCGAGAACCATCGAACGACGGTCAAGGCGTCGTTGTCTCCCGCCAAGCGGGGTGAGCGGTTCAACGTGCCGCGCCTCACGTGCGAAATTCAGGGCAAGCTGGAGTTCGCTGATACGGACTTGTTCGTGGAGGATCACGACTGGTCGCTGCTGTATTACCCGGCCAAGTTGGACGAAGACGAATTCATGATCAGGGAAACGGCACGCAGCTTTGAAATCGACATTGACGGAAAACGTGTGACTCATCAATTCATCAACGAGCAGGAACAGCTTGCGTTGAACATTGCGGTGGAAGGCTGGACTCCCGAAGCGTTAACCCTCTGGCTGGACGGACAGGTACGTGGGCCGGACCTTCGCCAGAACGAACTGCTGAAATGGCTGCGTGACCTCGTCGGACACCTGATTCACGTGCGCACGCTCCATGTCTCTGCGCTCATGCGTTGCAAGTTCTTGCTGGCTCGAAAAATTGCGAACAAGCTTGACGACGTTCGACGGCAGGAACGGGAGACGGCCTATCAGCACGGTCTCTTTGCGCCCGCGGCAAAAGTCGAGGTTTCTTTCGACGCGGCCTTTGCTTTCAAAGACGGTATGTACGGTGATGAACGGCGGCATCGTGGACACTGGAAGCCGGGCAAGCATTTTCTTGGCCCCGACAACGTGCCCGCCTTCGACGGCGCGATCGACGGTGAAGAAGTCCAATGTGCGCAGGCCCTTGACCGCTTGCCGGACGTGAAGTACTGGATTCGCAACGTCGCCCGCCATCCTGAGTCATTCCGGCTGCCGACGGCAACGGGTAGATTCTACCCCGACTTCGTTGCCCTCCTGAACGATGGACGGTTTCTTATTGTGGAATACAAAGGCGCCCATATCGCAGAGGGATCGGATACCACCGAAAAGCGGACGATCGGCGCACTTTGGGAGCAAAGAAGCAATGGTCAGGGTTTGTTCATCGTCGTGGAGAGAAACGTCAATGGCAAGGACGTGCGGCGGCAGTTGATGGAGAAAATCGGAACAACTTGAGCGATGATGCGCTTGGTTCGTGGACGTGGTCAGAAAAGCTTGTCCGCGGCAACCGCCAGACTGGCGATACCAAGGCCGAGACCGAACATCCATTTAATGAGATCAACCTTCGCGGTTTCGATGCGGGCCGTGGTTTCCTGCCGTAATATTTCCACGTCGTGTCGGAGGGTTTCGATGTTAGCTTTGGTTTCCTGCCGGAGGGTTTCGATGTCGGTCTTGGTTTCTTGCCGGAGGGTTTCGATGTCGCGCTTTACCGTTTCGATGTCGTGTTTTACCGTTTCGATGTCGTGTTTGGTTTCTTGCCGGAGCACTTCGATGTCGTGTTTGGTTTCTTGCCGGAGGGTTTCGATGTCGCGCTTTACCGTTTCGATGTCGTGTTTTACCGTTTCGATGTCGTGTTTTACCGTTTCGATGTCGTGTTTGGTGGCGAGATTCTGTTCGAGCAGCCTCGCCTGTTGACGCACGACGGTTTCGGCCTGGCGTTCGGGCATGCCAGCCTTCACCAATTCGTGGATGGACGCATGAGTGTCAAGGATGAGGGTACTTGGTGGTGTCATAACTTAAACAATCCCGACGTTGGCGGAGATTATACCATCAACGTTACGTTGTAATCTACCGACTCTCACTGGATCTCCAGCGTCTCGCCGGCTTTGAGGTTGAACGTTTCGGCGACGCTCGCTTCTTTCAGAAACACTTCCAGATACCCGTTGCTGTTGATGAGGGCTTCGGGTTGTTCTTTGGACCCCTGCTCATAGTGCGTTTTCAGCGCGTTGATCGTGACGCCGCCGATTGCAAACGAAATGCTTGTACGCTTGGTGACGGCTTGGAGTGAGTGAACGTCCGCGAGCGTGACGTTGGTCGTCGCGTTGCCGAATCGGTCAACGTGGGCAACGCGACCGTGAAGGATTCCTTCCCGCACCTCAGGTTTGGGAATCGGTCGCGTTTCATAATCAGAGATCAAGCGGCCATAGGCTCCAGGCGTCTGTCCTCGCGTCAGCCAAGCCGCGGACGGGGCGAATAAATCCCGGCCGTCAAAGGTGGCCCCTTCCGAATCCAAGCGAAATTGACGATTTTCGATCTGCCGAACTTCTACGGACCGTTCGTTTTCGAACACGGGCGTCAGCACGCCGTTGTCCGGGGCGATAAAGAAAAATCGCGACGTTGTGACGAGTAACCCGCGGCGTGATGACCCGACGCCCGGGTCCACCACGACGACGTGGACGGTCCCGTCGGGAAAATAGTGATAACAGGCGTTCAAGAGAAACGCGGCTTCGTCAATGGAGTGCGGGGTCACGTGATGGGAGACGTCGATGATGCGCGCCTGATGATTGATGCCCAGAATCACCCCTTTCATGCTGGCAACGAAGTGGTCGCGTTCCCCGAAGTCGGTGAGTAACGTCAAAATGGACGTGGCGGAAGGCATACGGCTACTCCTGGAAAAAGATTTCTTGAATTTCGTACTCGATCATTCCCGCCGGGCGATGCACTTGCACCACGTCGCCGACGCGATGTCCGATCAAGGCCCGGCCAAGGGGCGATTGAACGGAGATCGAACCGCTTTTGACGTCGGCCTCTTCCTGGCCGACCAGCGTGTACGTCTTTGCGTCTTCTGATTCGACGTCCATCAGGCGGACGGTCGTGCCGAACACCACGGTGTCACTCGTGCCGCTGCCGACCTCAATCACCTGGGCCTCTCCCAGTTTCCGTTCAACTTCGCTGATCCGGGCGTCGATAAATTGTTGCCGTTCTTTGGCCGCGGTGTATTCGGCGTTTTCTCGCAAATCGCCATGCTCTCGTGCTTCGGCGATGTCTTGAATGTTTTGCGGGCGATCGACTTTCCGTAGTCGTTCCAACTCGGTCCTGAGAGCGTCAAATCCCTTTTTTGTAATTGGTGTACCCATCACGTCTCCGAGTTCAGCGCATTGACGGCAGGGAAACGACAAGCACGTCGTGCGGTCAGGTCGGATGATAGTCTTGCAGGGGTTTGACCGTCAGTGAAGATTTCGTCATGACTTCCATGGCCGTCACCGCGGCTTGAATCCCCTGAATCGTGGTGAAATAGGGAAGATTCTGGTGAAGGGCCTCGCGTCGAATGGAAAGTGAATCAGCTTGCGAAGACGTCGTTCCCACGGTATTGACGACCAGCGTCGCCCGGCGGTTCTTGATGTGATCCACCAGGTGGGGGCGTCCTTCCTTGACTTTATTGACAGTCTCGACCGTGAGGCCGTGTTTGAGTAAATACGCGCCGGTTCCCCGCGTGGCCTGGATCGTAAACCCGAGGGCTTGCAGGCGTCTGGCCACTTTGAGCGTGCCGGGTTTGTCCCCGTCTTTCACGCTCATGATGACGGTTCCTGCACGGGGCAAACTCAACCCTGCCGCGGCTTGAGACTTTGCGAACGCCCATCCGAAATCCCGATCAATCCCCATCACCTCTCCCGTCGAACGCATTTCAGGACCCAATAAGACGTCAACGTTCCCGAATTTCGTAAAGGGAAACACCGATTCCTTGACGGCAACGTGCCGAATGGGTGGAACGGTCGTGAAACGCAGGTCTTGCAGCGAATGGCCGACCATGGCTTTCATGGCGAGTTTGGCCACGGGCACTCCAATGGTTTTACTCACAAACGGGACCGTTCGTGACGCACGCGGGTTGACTTCCAATATATACACGTCGTGGTCCCGCACGGCAAACTGAACGTTCATGAGTCCGACGACGTGAAGTTCACGCGCCAGGGCGACGGTCTGTTCACGAATGATGTCAATCAACGCCGGGGCCAATGAGTGCGGAGGCAGGGAGCAGGCGGAATCTCCGGAATGGATGCCGGCTTCTTCCACGTGCTCCAGCACGCCGGCCACCACCACGTCCGTTCCATCGGAAATCGCGTCCACGTCCACTTCAACGGCGTCCGTGAGATATTGATCGATCAGGAGTGGATATTGGGCAGGCGTCAGGACGTTTGTTTTGACGTAGAGTCGAAGCGACGGTTCATCATACACGATCTGCATGGCTCGCCCGCCCAGGACGTAGGAGGGGCGCACAATGACGGGATAGCCGATGCGCGAGCCAAGGGCAAAGGCTTCTTCGTCGGACCGGGCCGTCCCGTTGCGAGGTTGTCGGAGACCCAACGTGGTGAGTAACGCACTGAACCGTTCGCGGTCTTCGGCAAGGTCAATGGCGTCGGGACTCGTTCCTAAAATCGGAATCCCCGCTCGTGCCAACGGCAGTGCCAACTTGAGAGGGGTTTGTCCGCCGAATTGGACGACCACTCCCATGGGGCGCTCAACGTCGATGACGTTCAGAACGTCTTCCTCGGTCAGCGGCTCAAAATAGAGCCGATCGGACGCATCATAATCCGTACTCACGGTTTCGGGATTACAATTGATCATGATGGTTTCGATGCCCAATTCCCGCAACGCTGACGCGGCGTGAACGCAGCAATAATCGAATTCAATCCCCTGCCCGATTCGATTCGGCCCACCACCCAGAATGATGACCTTCTCCCGATTGGTTGGACGGGCTTCACATTCTCGGCCATACGTGGAGTAGAGATAAGGAGTCATCGCTTCAAATTCAGCGGCACAGGTGTCCACTCTGGAATACGTGACCCGTTGATCGGCCAGATGCGTCTTACGAAACGCCCGAACGTCCGCGGCCGTCGTCGCCAGTAATTGGGCCAGTCGCTCGTCGGAAAATCCCAAACGCTTTGCGTCCTTGAGAAGGTCGCGGGACTCCGTTTCTTGAAACGGCACGGTCAGCGTTTCGGCTGTGTCATCGGCGTTCGGATGCTTGCGCGCGTGACGCAGCAACTGCCGTTCAAAAAGCACGAGTTCTTCCAGTTGATCCAGAAACCAGGGATCAACGTGGGTCGCCGTAAACAGTTCTTCTTTCGAGAGGCCGAGACGCAAGCCATCGGCCACGTGCCATGGGCGGTCGGGATGCGGCGCGCGCGTGGCCGTCCGCACGCGTTCCAGTGCGTCCTGTCTGGGACCGTCTTCCGGCAAGTAATGGTCCAACGCGTTGAGAGAAACCAACCCGCAGCGGTCGATTTCCAAGGATCGCAGGGCTTTGTGAAACGCTTCCTTGAACGTTCGCCCCAACGCCATGGCTTCCCCCACGGATTTCATTTGAGTGGTCAGCGTCGGATCAGAACCGTGAAATTTTTCAAAGGCAAATCGTGGAACCTTCACGACCACGTAGTCAATCGTCGGCTCAAACGCCGCTTTGGTGACGTGGGTCACGTCGTTGGTAATCTCGTCCAGCGTGTACCCTACGGCGAGTTTGGCGGCGATTTTTGCGATGGGGAAGCCGGTGGCCTTGGAGGCCAAGGCGGAACTCCGGGAGACGCGAGGGTTCATTTCAATGACGATCATTTCCCCGTTTTCCGGATTGACGGCAAATTGAATGTTTGATCCACCGGTATCCACGCCGACTTCCTGGATGATACGAATTGCGGCGTCCCTCATGCGTTGATACTCTTTATCCGTCAACGTCATGGCGGGCGCAACCGTGATGCTGTCGCCCGTGTGAATCCCCATGGCGTCGAAGTTTTCAATGGGGCAGACGATGACCACGTTATCGTTCAGATCACGCATGACTTCGAGTTCGTATTCTTTCCACCCGATCAAGGAACGTTCGATCAACGCCTCGCCGACCGGACTCGTGAGCAAGGCCCAATCAACGTCCCGTTCAAATTCTTCACGATTGTAGGCGACGTTGCCGCCGGTTCCGCCCAAGGTAAAGGACGGGCGCACAATGGCCGGAAATCCGACGATCTCCAAAAACTTCACGGCGTCTTCGCGGGTTCGGGTCAATCGACTCAAGGGAGTGGCCAGCCCGATTTTTGCCATGACCCGTTTGAACGTCTCCCGATCTTCGGCCTTGATAATCGCGTCGTAATTGGCCCCGATCAGTTGAACGTCGTGTTTTTCGAGAATGCCGCGTTTGTGCAGGTCGATGGTCACGTTCAGGGCGGTTTGTCCGCCCATCGTGGGTAGCAGCGCGTCAGGCCGTTCCCGTTCAATGATTCGTTCCACCACTTCCGCGGTGATGGGCTCGACGTAGGTGCGATTCGCCAAGTCGGGATCGGTCATGATCGTGGCGGGATTGCTGTTAATCAGCACGACCTCATACCCTTCCCGTCTGAGCGCCTGACAGGCCTGGGTGCCGGAATAATCAAATTCACAGGCCTGGCCGATGACAATCGGTCCCGAGCCGATCAATAAAATGCGGTGCAGGTCGTCTCGTTTGGGCATGACAATCAGCTTGTCGGCGTTGAGGAGGGTGCCGGTCCGGACGACGGCGCGGGTTCCTGCTCCGGATGCTCCCGGGAAGATTGGTAATACCGAAGCGCCTCGGGAATCCAGGCCTCAATTTGTCGAATCCGCGTGACGTCGGAAGGATGGGTGGAAAGAAATTCAGGAACCGCGGCATTTGATCGAAAACAGAACTTTCCGATCATTTGCTTCGGGCAGCCACTCATTCGTTCCCAGAAATCAATGGCCTCTCGAGGGTCATAGCCGGCTTTTGCCATCAGGATGAGGCCAATCTTGTCGGCTTCGGATTCCTGGCTCCGATTGTGAGGGAGCGTCACCCCGACGCCATACGCGCTCATGGCGCCCATGGCGAGTTGAGGATTCACCTGGCCGCTGACGGCTCCGGCTATCGCCCCGATCTTGGCAATTTGATCGATGAGTCCCCGACTCATGCGTTCGGCGCCGTGCCGTTGCAGGGCGTGCGCGATTTCATGGGCCATGACGGTGGCCAGTCCGGCTTCATTCTTCGCGTGCTTCAAAATGCCGGTATAAATGGCCACCTTTCCGCCCGGAAGGGCAAACGCATTCACCATGTCGTTATCGTGAATCACGGCAAATTCCCAATAATATTCGGGTTTGTTCGCGGCCGCGGCGATCCGTCGTCCCACGCGGTGGACCATGGCATTGATTTGAGGATCGGCGCTCAGCCGGGCTTGTCGCAGAACGTTGCGATAGGCGCTGATTCCCAAGGCCATTTCTTTCTCTTCCGAAATAAACATGACTTGGTCACGTGCGGTGCCCGGGGCTTTGACGCACCCGGCCACGACGAGGCACGTCGAGAAGATCAAAACGTAGGACTGGAGCCGCGGCCGTGATTCGTTCGGATTCTGTCTCATGGTTCTACGGAAGCCAGAGGTACATGAAGGCGGGAGTCCCACCCCCTAACAACGTGGTCAACGCAACGGGATCGAGATTCGGAAACGACCATCCCGTCGCGGAGGATTGCCCGGCCCATTGCGCATAGACGTTCGGGGTGTATCCTCCTCGACGCTGATACATCACAACTTGCGCCTCATCAATCCCCGCCTCGCGTTTGGCGAAGGCAATCGCGTCGTCAACGTAGCCGATGCGATCAATCAATCCGTTTTCTTTGGCTTGAGCCGCCGAGTAAATGCGGCCATCGGCCAACCGACGAATCGCGTCGGGCGTCAGGTTTGGCCGACCCCGTTCAATGACGCGCAAAAATCGATCAAAAAAAGACTGGATCACGCTTTGAAAAATCGCCCGATCCTGCTCGGTCATCGTGCGGAACGGCGAGCCCATGTCCTTGTGCGGCCCCGAGGTCACCGCTGTCGCCTGAATCCCGATTGTTTCCAACAGGCCGGCGGCGTTGAGCGTGAGCATGATGACCCCCAGACTACCCGTCACGGAAGACGGGTGCGCGATCACGTGATCCGCCCCCATGGCCACGTAATACCCGCCAGAGGTGCCCAAATCCATGATGGACGCAATCACCGGAACGTTACGGGTTTTCTTGAACGCTTGCAGCTCATGATACAGAATATCAGACGCCGTGACCGTCCCGCCCGGCGTGTTGATTCGAAGCACAACGGCTTTGACCGTCTCATCCTCCGCTGCTTTGGTCAACTCTTCCTTGAATCGCGTGGGCAAACTCGGGCGATTGAACAGTCGAGCAACGATGCCCCCGGGCTTTGACGAGGTTAAAATCCCGGACAGGTCAATCAGCAACACCTTCGCGTTTCCTTTCCCTGAAAGCACGGTTTCTTCCAAGGGGCTCGTCTTGGGGAAGAAGGATGGGCTCACGCATCCCGCGACCATCGTCATCACCAGACCGAGCAACAGGAGGTTAGGCATGAAATTGCTCCATCATGCGGCGAAATTGACGAAACAGATAGGAGGCGTCGTGCGGCCCGGGCGCAGCCTCCGGGTGATATTGGAGGGAAAGAACGGGGACGGATTTTCCGGCGAGGCCTTCGAGACACTCGTCGTTGAGGCTCACGTGCGTGGGTGCAAATTGCCCCCAAGGGGTAGCAAAGACCCCCGTGGATGGGTCAACGGAGGGCATCGTCACGGCGAAATTGTGATTCTGTGAGGTAATGGCGATCTTTCTGGAACGGACGTCCATCACGGGATGGTTGGCGCCGTGATGCCCGAATTTTAATTTGTACGTGGGCAGTCCGAGCGCCAGCCCCAACAGTTGATGCCCCAGACAGATGCCCAGCATCGGCCGCCACCCCAGCAGATCTTGAACGTGAGGAACCGCATACGACGCGCCTTCAGGATCACCCGGCCCGTTCGACAGCAGAATGCCGTCGGGATTCATGCCGCGAACGGCCTCAGCCGTGGTTGCCGCCGGAACGACGGTGACGGTGCAGCCTTCATCCACGAGCCGCCGTAAAATATTGTGCTTGACGCCGAAGTCATAGACGACAACGTGGAATCGTCTCGTCGGCACCGGTACGGGTTGGCCATCGGCATCGACGTAGGAAGGCCAGGATTCGGTGCCGTCTTTCCATTCGTAGGAAGACGCGCAGGTCACGGTGCCGACGAGGTCTCGTCCCGTCGTCGAAGGCAGGGTTTTCGCTTGAGCACGTAAATGCGCGGGGTCCAGATCAACGTGCGAAATCACCCCGACTTGGGACCCGTGGTTGCGCAGACGGCGCGTCAGATACCGCGTGTCGATGCCTTCAATGCCCACGAGACGATGCTGAACCAAGTACTCCTGCAGTGAAAGAGCCGAGCGCCAATTACTGGGGGATCGTGATGCTTCACTGACGATAAACCCCTCGGCCCACGTGCGCCGGGATTCATCGTCTTCTCGTGCAATGCCGTAATTGCCGACGTGCGGGCACGTCATCACGATCATCTGACCTTTGTACGAGGGGTCCGTGAGGATTTCCTGATAGCCGGTCATGGCGGTATTGAACACCACTTCACCGGACGTTTCACCGTGAAACCCCAAGGCCCGTCCTTCAAAAATCGTGCCGTCGGCCAAGGCAAGCAGAGCCGCGTTCCTCATCAATTGCCCCTTCTTTGCTTCGGTGTCGGAAAGCATTCCTCTGCTCTATCAAGGCAGAGGCTTCTGATGCCGGCGTGGAGGATCCGTCTGATCCGGCCCCTGGGTGTTTCAGAACTCGGGGGTTTCATCTTCACGCGGCTCTTGAGCTTGGTCTTCTTCCTCACTTTCGCCCTCACCCTGGCCCTCTCCCGGTGAGAGAGGGGCTGATGAGGGGGAGTGCGTCGCCGCGTCGGTGAATCCATTGCCGGAATTTGACCGCCAAAAGACTGACGACCAGCCCGCCGTTGACCAAGTGGAGAGCCCTGATAATCATATGCACGTCAAAGAACGCGTCATAGGCCGTCTTCTTCGTGTCCGGCGTCGTGGCCGCAAACGCGGCCTCCTGCAAGGCAACGGCTTTTGGGCCCAATACCACGACGATCAAGAACGTGACGAACGCCAGGGACGCCAGCAGGCCGACTTCCAATCTCGTCAACGGCGGAATCCCGTCCGGCGCCCGTTGACGTTGCCAGTGACGAAAGAGGGCCGTGCTCACGAACAGGATGACGATGCCGCTGGTCATCGCGTTATAGCCGTCAAAGACCCTGCGCAACAAACGCCCGCCGGTTTCCATGCCCAACGTGTTGAACACCGCGGGAATCACGGCGGTCAGGAGCACCGCCAAGCCCCCGATCCACGTCATGAGTCCGAGCAATTCCAGAAGCGAACAGGAGACGTACCAGCGAAAGGCTTTCGACGCCGTCCCGTTCCGCGTGGGCGTCTCGTCGCGCTCAATGCTATTTCGACGGTCACGGATCATCGTGGTTGACGCGGGAGGGTTTCATACACGACGGCTCCCCCGACCAGGGTTTTCTCGACCCGTCCTTTCATGGTCCATCCTGCAAACGGCGTATTCCGGCTGAGTGAATACGATTGAGCGGGGTCTACAATCCACGAGGCGTTCGGATTCAACAGCACAAGGTCGGCTGCTGTTCCCGGGGCCAGAGTGCCGTAGGGCAAGTTGAACGCCCGGGCAGGGGCGCTCGTGAGTTTGGCAACGGCTTGTTCTAGCGTCAGAATCCCCTCTTCAACCAGATTGAGCGTGAGCGGGAGAGCCGTTTCCAGTCCGATGATTCCAAAGGGAGCCGAGTCGAACGGCCATTGCTTTTCCTGTACCGCGTGCGGCGCATGATCCGTGGCGACGACGTCGATGGTATGATCGCGCAATCCGTCCTTGACGGCGAGAACGTCTGCATCCGTCCGCAAGGGAGGGTTCATTTTGGCGTTGGCATCATACGAGCGCACGGCTTCATCGGTCAGTGAGAAATGATGGGGGCAGGCTTCGGCCGTGACGGCCACGCCGCGAGCTTTGGCTTCCCGCACCATCCGCACGGACCCCGCGGTGCTGACGTGGGGGAGATGTAGGCGGGCTCCGGTGAATTCCGCCAGGGCCAGGTTTCTGGCCACCATCACATCCTCGGCGGCGTTCGGAATGCCGGGGAGGCCAAGTTCGGTCGAGACGAGGCCCTCATTCATACTGCCGTCCTGAGACAGGTGCGAATCTTCGCAATGATCGATCACCGGAAGCGTGAAGGCGGAGGCATATTCCATGGCGCGGCGCATGACGAGGCTGTTCATGACCGGCATACCGTCGTCGGAAATCGCCACGCAGCCGGCCTCATACAACTCGCCGATTTCTGCAAGTTCCTCACCTTTCGAGCCTTTGGTAATCGCCCCGATGGGCAGGACGCGCGCCTTCTTCGTCAGGGCCGCCTGGGCAAGAATAAATTCCGTCACGGAACGGGAATCGTTCACGGGCCGGGTATTCGGCATACAACACACCGTGGTAAACCCACCGGCCACGGCCGCGGCACTGCCCGTGGCAATAGTCTCCTTGTATTCAAAACCGGGTTCACGAAAGTGAACGTGCAAATCCACGAAGCCGGGACAGACGATCAAGCCTGTGGCGTCAATGGTCGTGAGGGACGCTGATTGTTCAAGTTTTGCGTGAAGTTTCGGCTCGACGGCTTTGATCCTCCCGTCGTGAATCAGGACGTCGGCCTCCCCGTTCCATCGACCGGGGTCAATGACGTGACCGTGCGTGATGAGGAGCGTCATAACGTGTGTGCTAATGGAGTTGCGACAACAGATACATCAGACCCATGCGCACGGCCACGCCGTTTGAAACCTGATCCAGGATCACCGCGGAACGGCTGTCCGCAACGTCGTGCGAAATTTCGATCCCCCGATTCACCGGGCCCGGGTGCATGACCAGCGCGTCCTTCGCCGCCCGTTGCAGCCGCTCCGCGGTCAGGCCGTACAATCGTGAATATTCCCGGATGGAAGGAAAAAACGAACGTCCCTGGCGTTCCAGTTGCAGTCGCAACGTGATGATGACGTCCACGCCGGACAGGGCTTCATCCAGGTGATGGAACACGCGGACGCCGAGTCGTTCAAGAAAGGGCGGGATCATGGTCGGCGGACCTGCCACGCGCACGTGGGCTCCCATTTTCGTCAGCGCGCGAATGTTTGATCGTGCGACCCGACTATGGGCCACGTCGCCGACGATGGCAACCTGAAGCCCGCGGATGCCCCCTTTTTTCTCCTGAATGGTAAACAAATCCAAGAGTGCCTGGGTGGGATGTTCGTGCCATCCGTCCCCGGCGTTAATCACGGACGATCGAACGTGTCTGGCCAAGGTGGTCGCCGCGCCCGCCGACGAGTGCCGGAGCACGAGAACGTCGGTCTGCATGGATTCAACGTTGCGGATGGTATCCAGTAAGGTTTCTCCTTTCACCACGCTGCTTGACGACGGTGAAACGTTAATCACGTCCGCACTGAGCCGTTTGGCGGCCAACTCAAAAGAAGTCCGGGTTCGCGTGCTGGGTTCAAAAAATAAATTGACCACGGTTTTCCCTCGCAGGGCCGGCACTTTCTTGATCTCTCGGCCGCTGACTTCTTTGAAGGGTTCGGCCGCTTCAAGGATCAGGGCAACGTCTTCAGGAGACAACGCGGCAATGCTGAGGATATCCTTGTGCTTGAAGCTCATGACGCGCGCCTCCTGCTGCTGAGTTTGGCGACGCGATCCTCCTCTCCGGCTTCTTCAAAAAAGACGTGAATGATTTCGTCTTGTGCCGTAGGAATGTTTTTCCCCACGTAATGCGGCCGAATGGGCAGTTGCCGATGGCCTCGATCAACCAGCACCGCTAATTGAATTTCCATCGGGCGACCCAAGTCCATCAGCCCGTCCATGGCCGCCCGAATCGTTCGACCGGTAAACAACACGTCGTCAACCAGGACGATCTTGAGGCCCGAGACGTGAAACGGAATATCCGTTTTCTTAAGAATGGGTTGATGTTTCCGAATGGCCAGATCATCACGATAAAGCGTGATATCCAATTCTCCCAAGCCAATCTCCGTCTGCTCAACGTGCTGGATGAGACGTTGTAACCGTTGAGCCAGAAAGACTCCACCGGTTCGGATGCCGACCAAGGCGACGTCCTGACAGCCTTTATTGCCTTCCAGAATTTCATGCGCCATTCTCGTCAAGGCACGCGCCATTTCCTGCCCGTCCATGATGATGGATTCCTGATTGTCCGTGGGACGTGCTTGTGCCATGAGCTTATGAAATCAAAAAAAAACCTTCCCCTCGAAACGAGAAGAAGGTTTCCCCCACGGTGGGCAAGTCTGACCAGAATTCTGAAGCACGTTTCGTTCCTTCCTCACCTCACGGGATGAGTTTTAAAGGCCCGACTATCTTAAAAAAGACCAACCACTCAGTCAAGCCAACAACAAATAAAAATAAGCAACACCCCCTTCCATCCCCGCCCCACCACCCTCCCTCCCGGCCATCCCTTGTCATTCCCGCCTTCGCGGGAATGACAAGAGGGAGCCAGGAATGATAGGAGTGATTCAATGGCGGGAGAAGCCCCACTCTTCCTCCCTCTCCCCTTGCGGGAGAGGGCTGGGGTGAGGGGAAGAAATGCCCGCACTCGATCCTCTATCCCCTGCCCCCGGCGTCGTGCCCGTGCAAACGGGAAGCCAGATTCTTCCCCTCGCTCAGAATGACAGAGGAGGAAGAATGGCGGCGGCCACGCCGTGAACGTGCATAGCATCATCCCTGGATTCTCTAAATTCACAAACGAAGTGCAACACCTTGCTAAGGTGTTGTCATGGGCACCCACTCTCACCACCTCACCCTGGAAGACCGATGTGACTTGGCCTGCCTACACGCCGCCGGGTTCTCGCTCCGGCAAATCGCGGCAGCTCTGGATCGCCCGCCATCAACCGTGGCTCGCGAAATGAAGCGCAATCGCTCCCGCACCCAGGGCTACCAGCCCCGGTATGCCGAGCAGCAGGCCCGCGCCCGCCGGTGGCGCGGCGCCCGGCTGACCCGCGACGCTGCGCTACGCACCACGGTCCTCACCCGCCTCCAGCAGGGGTGGACCCCCGAGCAGGTGGCCGGGCGCCTCGCCCGCGACGCCGGGCGACCGGTTCTTTCTCACGAAACCATCTACCGGTTCCTCTACGCTCAGATCACCAGGACGAAAACCTATGCGTGGCGGCACTATCTCCCTCACGCGAAAGCCACCCGCGGCCGCCGGCGCAAACGCCGCAGCCCCACCGCCTTGATGGCTCACCGCCGCCCCCTCGCCGACCGACCCCCGGGCAAAGCCGCCGCACGCTGCCCGCAAAACCGCTTTGGCGACCCTCTCCGACCAGCGGTTTCATCACCTGGTTCATGCCTACAACCACACCCCGCGGAAGTGCCTCGGGTATGCCACGCCCGCGGAGATTGTTATCCACCAAGTCTTGCACTTGAAATGTGAATCCACAATGACGGGAGGAAGCGGGAATGACGGAGGGAGGCAATGCTCATTCTCCTTCACCCCGGCCCTCTTCCGGGGGGAGAGAGATTATGAAGTCTGCTTGAAGGTATTGAGCCTGACGCGGTGTCTCCACGTCGACGCTGTCTACGGCATCCCTGACTTTCTCGACGTGGGCAAGCCGGGTGTGTTGCTCGGCGGGTGCAAGGCGGATGTGAAGTTACTCGGTGAAGATTGGAGTGCGGGGCTTCGCTTCATTAAGGGGCTGCGAGTAGGTATCTCAGGAAGACTATCAGCACGGCATTGCTCGCGGTCAACAAGACAACCATAATCGCGGTGATGATTCCGATAGTCTTGAGGGTTGCTTTATCGATCTCGCCTCTGAGGTCTTTCATCTTACCGGTGAGCTTGCCTTCGAGGTCTTTCATTTCGCTGGTGATCTCGGCTCTGAGGTCTTTCATCTCGCTGGTGAGCTTGCCTTCGAGGTCTTTCATTTCGCTGGTGAGCTTGCCTTCGAGATCTTTCATCTCGCTGGTGAACTCGGCTCTGAGGTCTTTCATCTCGCTGGTAAGTTCGGCTCTGAGGTCTTTCATTTCGCCGGTGAGCTTACCTTCGAGGTTTTTCATCTCGCCGGTGAGTTCGGTTTTGAGGTCTTTCAAGTCCTGCTTTGTGGCTAGCGTGGTCTCCATCAATTCCACGTGGGATTCGGCCAAGACCTCGGCTTGTGGTTGCGGCATGCCCGCGTTGGTCATCTTGGTGATAAATTTGTGGGTGTCATAAATGAGGGTGCTCATGGTTTGTGAAGTTTATTCTGGGGTGCGCTGCAGTGTCAATCTTTTTGCCTCACTTCTTTCCCCTCACCCCGGGCCTCTCCCGCGAGGGGAGAGGGAGTAGAGAAGAGGGGAGAGGGGGCCAAAGAGGGGGGAATGACGGAGGAGATTCAAAAGGCCGTCAGTGCCTGGTCACGATGATTTTTTGAGTATCCATATCCGGAGGTCGGGATGCAGCGTGGCCTGGGGTAGGATCGCTCGGTGCATGATAAAGGATCGTACCCGGGAGGCCGACTCCTTGACGATGGTTTCCAATGAGAAACCGGGCATGAGGGACGACATTGATTCCGGTCCCGCCAGCAACGCCAGGCCGTCGGGCCGGAGCGCCGCGCTGAGTCGTTGCAGACGATCCCGAAGGTTTGCGTGGTCCCGGTAGGAAGCAAAAGGCATCCAGCGGTACACCAAATCATAGGTGGCTTCATAGGCGCCGTGATGGTTCGCGTCATCGGGCATGAATCGATAGGCCTCCAGCCGCTCCCCCCGCTGCCCGCGCGCAAGTCGATTCCATAAGGTCTGCGCCTGCTTCTGGGCGTGGGCTTCAGCCGCATACACAATGGTGAAGCGTTGGGCCGTGGTGGAGCGTGGCCGGTCAAGCGTGAGCAACGTGCCGATGACCGCGTCGAAGCCGTGAATGAGGATTTGCGCGGCCCGTTCCACGTGCCACGCCAGTTGTTGGTCCTGTTCGATGAGGTCCGTCCAGAAATCCGCGACAAAGGGTTGGCTGGGCAGTTCGTCAATCCGGGTCTCGTCTTCCGGATAGAGCAACACCGCGGCGTAGGCCTCCCGCGGGGACACCCGGGGCGGGCCGTCGGGGAAGACGTCTTCCCACGACGTTGTGATTGGTGCCGGCCGGTCTTCGCTCTTTGCCGTCGGAGGCGGGTCCGCCGACGATTGGGTGACGCCCCAGTGCGGCTGCACGGCCACGTCGTAGGCGTTCTTGTGGTCGGACAGGGAGAGACGCCCGGCGCGCGGGACGATCCGTTTGCCGCAGGGTGCGAACCCTTGTTGATTCGGCGCGACAAACGGGAGGCCGCTGGCGTCGTCCATTTTGGTTGCCTTGCAGACCGTGCCGTGTTTCACCGTCAGACTAAGCTGATGCGTCGGGTCCACGTAGCGCAGCGGGGGGTGCGGATGGGGACGCCATTCGACTTGATGCGACCGCGGGGGGTCCATGAATACGGCCACCGGACTTTCCGCCCCCGGATGCGTTGCCGTGAAAAAATTGCTGAACAGCCCGAAGGCCGCTTCCGAGGGATAGGTTGGGATGCCCCGGTAGTGAAGCGGTCGCGGATTGTGCGGGTTTTGATCGTCGTAGAGGCCGCGAATCAATTCAAACGTCGCGCTGCCGGTCCCAGGCAACAAGGATTGAAAGAGTTCCACCACCGGTAAGTAATCAATGCGTGCCCAGTGCATTGCGCTCATGCAGGACATGAAGCGCGCGCGTTCCCAGGTGCCGTCCTCCAGCACGTACAGGGCGTCTTTTCGTTGGCGAATCACGGCGTGCCCCGTCGGATCGAGGAGCAGGTCGTCGTCCGTGTAAAAAAATTCGACTTCTTTCACCGCAACGCCCATGGCTTGGGCCGCCATGAGACGGAGATCCTGCCGCGTCAGGGTTTGCCAGCCGGGTCGGGTCGAGAGATCCAGGTTCATGGCGTTGATCAATCCGTTGGGTTTGATGCCCACCCATTGGCCCCAATCCAGATAGACTCGGGCCGATACCAGATGGACGGTGCCGTCTCCCCGTTCGTCCCACTCGCATTCGTGCAGCGGGTGCCCGTCGGGATCGGTCAGCAGGATTCGACGTCCCAACGGGCCATACACGACGAGATGCCCGGAGGCGAGTTGCTTCCAGGTCACGCGGTCCGGCAACCACTTCGCCACGTGGTCGGCGTTGAGCGTGAGCGCGCCCGGCGTTTGAAGGATTTCGGCAAATACGGTAGAAGGGTTTTTCACAGGGGCACTCGTGGTCGTTGCTCGTGCGTCAAGACGTGGACGGGGTTGATTTATTGTCATTCTGAGCGAAGCGCCTGCCCTGAGCCTCGAAGGGAAGAATCTCGTACCTTCGGTCCAAGGAAGAGAAAAGCAGATTCTTCGCTTCGCTCAGAATGACAGTTTGGTCAGCATGACAGTTTACATGACGGAGACCTTGGTATAGGACGTCTTTCGGGATGCTTTGGTCAGCATGATAGAAAGGGTCATCATAATGGAGACGCGCAAAGAAAGCGAGAGAACATGAAGTTCATGATGGAGAGTCAGCACGACGTGCTTTATTCAAATCGGGCCATCGTTCTTCTGTTTGATGCCAATCCCCGTTGGATCCAACAACTGCGGGGTATGGCTACCCTGCTGCTCGTCGGGCTGCTCTTCTCGGGATGTGGGGGCGGGGGTGGCGTTGGGCCTAGTCCGAATCCTGATCCTCCACCCCCCAGTCCTCCTAACCCCGCTCCCAGGTGCATTCAGACGGCTACCTTCGGCTGCATTTCGCCGGAACGCTATGACCAAGAGAGTAACAGGATCGCTCAGACTGAAAGGACCCGGACGGGGTTTTCTAATCAATGGGCGTTGGGTGCCGTCAAGGCGGATCAAGCCTGGGCGCACCTTGAACTTGCCCGAGGGACCGTGGAGCCGGGCGCGGGCGTGACCGTCGGGCTGATCGATACTGGTATCGATCAGGATCATCCATCTTTCACCGGCACGCGCATCACGGAAGAGTTCCTTGGTCGTGCCGTTGATGAACGGGGTGGAACATTTTCTCACGGGACCGCGGTTGCGAGCATCATCGCCGCCAGGCCGACCCCGGGCTTCCTTGACGGCGGTTTTTCCGGCGTTGCTCCGGGTGCCGATCTGAAGATGTTTGCGATTCCGCTGAACACGGGGGGCGGCACTTATAACCCGGTGAGACTGGACAGTCTTAGGACTGATGATCCAAGCGAGGCGAATTTCTTTACCCAGGTCCTCAGGCAGGACGTTGATATCTTGAATTTGAGTTTCGGCGTCGAGGGGATCATCGAGGACTACCGTGCCGCAGATCTCAGGAGCAATTTCGGTCAGACGATTGCCGCATTGGAGCAACGGGGGCGTGCGGAAAAAACGATTCTCGTCTGGGCCGCGGGCAATGCCCATGGTCGACTCTGTACACTTGGGACTGCGAATTGCGTGGCGGGAACGATGGGGGCAACGATCAACGCGAGATCAGTTGAAGTATTTCCGGGCTTGGTCGCGCGAATCGAAGCTTTGCGCGGGCACTCCATCGCCGTGGTGTCGGTTGATCGGAACGGCGATATTGCCGATTCTTCCAACCGCTGTGGCATTGCCGCCGATTGGTGTCTCGCGGCCCCCGGCCACTTGGTACGGGTGGCTTATTTCGGACCATCCGGCGGTCGACCCGGAGCGAGAGGGTTCACTTCAGGGGCGGGCGGCACGTCTTTTGCCGCGCCGATGGTTGCCGGTGGGCTGGCCATCATGAAACAGCTTTTCCGTGACCAGCTTTCGAACACGGATCTGGTGACGCGGCTTTTCGCCACCGCGAACAAAGGCGGCAAGTATCAGGAGCGTCATATTTACGGCCAGGGCATGATGAACCTTGCCGCCGCGACTCGCCCGGTTGGCGGCACCATGGTCGCCGGCGGCGCCACGGTTTCCGACGGCGGCATCGGCCTGCGATTGACCGGTCTCCGGCTGGGTGGAGCCTTTGGCGACGCCTTGGGACAGTCACTGGCCGGGCAGGAACTCGCCGCGTTCGATGGCCTTGGTGCCCCGTTCTGGTTCAGGCTGACTGATTTGACGGGGAGCACCCCCGTTCCGTCGTCGCTGCTGCGCCTTTATGAGTTGATGGACGATGCCCCGATCCGGCAATGGGTCGGAGGCCGGTTGACGACGTTTACGCCGGGTCGCGTGGGCGGCGCGGTTGAGCAGGATCTCGGCTACGGCCGACTGCGGCTTGGCTTTCTGGAGACTCCGACTGGCGTCGAGGGTGGTCATTTCGTGCTTGCCCGAAATGCGACCACGCTGACCTTGACGGGGGCCAACGGCGTGGCGGCCACCGCGTTTACGACGTCCGGTTTTGCGGGCCGGACGCCGGCATCGGGGGCCGCGCTGTCGTGGCGGCCTTTTGACGTCCCCGTGGGCTTCCGCGCCGGCTGGCTGAACGAACGGGGCACGCTGCTGGGCACCGCGGCTGCCGGGGCGTTCGGCTCGCTTTCGGCCGATGCCGCGTTTGCGGGGATCGAGACGGGGTTCGAGGTGGGCACGTGGCGGCTTTCTGCGGACGCCGAACTGGGCACGGCGATCCCGCGTCTTCGCGGCGGGATGATCGCCCGGATGTCCTCCCTTACCACCAGCGCGTTTGCGCTTCACGCCACTCGGCTGCTGACAGACGGCGGGTCGGTCCAGGTTTCGGTTTCGCAGCCGTTGCGCGTGGAAGAGGGCCGGGCGACCCTCTCCGTTCCCATCGGCCGGACCAAAGGCGGCGCGGTCCTGCGTTCGTCCTTGGCGGCCGACCTGACGCCGTCTGGCCGGCAGATGAACGTCTCGGCTCAATGGCGCCACCCGCTCACCGACCGCGGCGAACTGCGCTTCGCCGCCACCTGGATGCGCCATCCCGGCCATTCCGCCGACGCCCCCCCCGGGCTCCGCCTCCTGGCCGGTTGGCGATTTGCATTTTAGAGACCCTTGCCCAACGTCGCCCTGAGCAAACGTTTTGTCATTCTGAGCAAAGCGAAGAATCTGCTTTGCCCTTCCCGCTCGCCAGTGCCCTTCTCTCTTCCCGTAACGAACGAGATTCTTCCCTTCGAGCCTCAGGGCAGGCGCTTCGCTCAGAATGACAGCGGCGGGCGGAATGGACGGGGCGGGTGAGTCACAATGGAGGGAAAGCCCTCTCCCTCCCCGACCCCCTTCTGCCTCCCCGATCCCCCTCTGCCTCCCTCTCCCCTTGCGGGAGAGGGCCGGGGTGAGGGGGAGGAAATGCCCGCACTCGATCCTCTGTGCCACGCCTCCGGCGTTATGCCTGGGCAAACGGGAAGCCAGATTCTTCCCTTCGCTCAGAATGACAGAGGAGGGAGAATGACAGAGGAGGGGAGAATGACGGCGGCCACGTCATGAACGTGTACGGCAGCACCCCTGGATTCCCGCTCCCCGATAACAAATGTCGGGGACAGGCTTCGCGGGAAGGACAGAGAGGGGCGGGAAGGACGGGGAGCGTGCTCCCTCTCCCCTTGCGGGAGAGGGCTGGGGTGAGGGGAAGGAACTGCCCGCCCGACACCGTCAGTGCCTGTGTCTTGCACGACTTGACGCCTGCTGACCCGGCGGGAGACGCTTTGTACCTGGTGCTTCCCTCCACACATGCGACATGCTTCTGACGTGGACGGCCACCTTGCTAATTCGGCGCGTTAAGAGTATGGTTGGTCTGTTTGGGCCGAGGTTGAGCATGTCGTTGGAACTTCTAGGGGAAACCGCCATGAGGGACCATCCCGTCATTCAAGCCGTACAGAAGGTGCGTCACTGGATTTCGGAGTCCGTCGGCCACGTCCGCAAAGACGGGTTGCGTACGATCGGAACGTCAGGAACGTCGCCCAGGCCGGCCGACGAACCGGCAACCCGACGGCGCGAAGCCGAAGGCCAAGGAATGACGGTGCCAAGGGATGACGCCCGCCATGACGGGGTTGGTTCGAGGCGGCCTGGGCGGTGTTCAGCGGGCCAGCGCGCAGCCGCCCCGCAGAGTGCCCAGCCGGCCCGGCTCCCCGAGCCATCGACGAAACGGGACGGGAGCACGCGCGCAGCCGCCCCGCGGCACGCCCAGCCGGCCCGGCTCCCCGAGCCATTGACGAAACGGGACGGGGGCACGCGCGCAGCCGCCCCGCGGCGCGTCTAGCCGGCACTGACCCCCTGGCCCTTTCTGAGCCAGCTTCATGGGGCGAGTCTTCATGGTGCTGGGCAAAATGCCGTGATCAGCCAAGCAATCCAAGCCCAAGCCCCCCCCCCCCCCCCCCCACGCTGTGGATTCACATTTCAAGTGCAACACTTGGTGGATAAAAATCTCCGCGGGCGTGGCATACCCGAGGCATTTCCTCGGGGTGTGGTTGTACGCATGAACCAAGTGATGAAACCGCTGGTCGGACAGGGTGGCCAAGTCGGTTTTGCGGGGCAGCGTGCGGCGCAGACGGCCGATGGCGTTCTCGACGCCGCCTTTCTGCCAGGGGGCGTAGGGGTCACAGAAGAAGGTCTCAATGCCGAGGGCATGGAGGTGGTGATGGCAGGCGAATTCGGTGCCGTTGTCGAAGGTGACGGTCTGGCGGCCGTGAGGGGGCATTGGGGTGAGGAGGTGGGTGAGGGCGTGGGCGATGGGGGCGGCGGCTTTGCCCGGGGGGCGCACGGCAAGGAGGAGGCGGGAGGTGCGCTCGTGGAGAGTGAGGACGGCTTGGCCGTAGGTGCGGAAGAGCATCAGATCGGCTTCCCAATGGCCGGGAGTCTGGCGGTCGGCGGCGGCGGCGGGGCGGTCGGCGAGGGGGCGGCGGTGAGCCATCAAGGCGGCGGGGCTGCGACGTGTGCGTCGGCGGCCGCGGGTGGCTTTGGCGTGAGGGAGATAGTGGCGCCAGGCATAGGTTTTCGTCCGGGCGATCTGGGCGTAGAGGAAGCGGTAGATGGTTTCGTGGGAGATAACCGACCGACCGGCGTCGCGGGCGAGGCGCCCGGCCACCTGCTCGGGGGTCCAGCCCTGTTGGAGGTGGGTGAGGACTGTGGTGCGAAGGGGGGCATCGCGGTCCAACTTGGCGCCGCGCCACCGGCGGGCGCGGGCCTGCTGCTCCGCATAGCGGGGCTGGTAGCCCTGGATGCGGGAACGATTGCGCTTCATCTCGCGAGCCACGGTTGATGGCGGGCGATCCAGAGTTGCCGCGATTTGCCGGAGCGAGCGCCCGTCGGCGTGTAGACGGGCCATGTCACATCGGTCTTCAAGGGTGAGGTGGTGATAGTGGGTTCCCATGACAACACCTTAGCAAGGTGTTGCACTTCGTTTGTGAATTTAGATCCCCGACATTTGTTATCGGGGAGCGGGAATCCAGGGGTGATGCTGTGCACGTTCATGGCATGGCCGCCGCCATTCCGCACTCCGCCGCATTCTCCCCTCCTCTGTCATTCTGGGAATAATGGCCAAAGCCGGGATGCGCAACCACTCCGCGCCTTGTTTCGCCAAGTCATGGCGATCCACACCGTCGCAGACCGGGAACCGTTCGGGGCTCAGGGGCAGAGAGGGGAGCACCGGGATGTGCCGCGGCTGGCGGGGGCCGCCGAGACAGGGGGGCGTCAGCGATCTCAAGCGCGCTCGCAGCTTGGTGCTGGCCGCCTGGCCGGACCTGGTTCCCTCTCTCGACGATCCGGCCATGCCGAAATCGACCCACGCCTGAGAAGGGTCTTTCGCCCGGCTGACACCCAAGGACCGGCACCACCGGGCGTTTGGGGGGTGTTTTTATTCTCGAATCTGTCCTGAGCCGTAGACGACGTATTTGGAACAGGTGAGGTCTTCGAGGCCCATGGGGCCTCGGGCGTGAATGCGGGTGGTGCTGATGCCGATCTCCGCGCCCAGGCCGAATTGGTAGCCGTCGTTGAGTCGTGATGAGGCATTGATCATCACGGTGCCGGCATCGACTTCTCGAATAAATCTCCTGGCCCGCGCATAGTCCCGCGTCACGATGACTTCCGTGTGCCGGGAGCCATGCGTGCGGACGTGCGCCATGGCTTCATCCAGGTCCTTCACGACTTTGACGGCCAGGGTCAACGCAAGAAATTCTTGACCATAGTCTTCTTCCGTCGCTTCTCCGGCGTCGGGAATATATTCGCGGGTTCTGGGGCAGCCGCGAATTTCTACGCCGGCGTCGGTGAGGGTTTTTCCCAGGTTCGTTAAAAAATTTCTGGCGACGTTCTGATGCACCAGCAGGGTTTCCAGGGCGTTGCAGGTGGACGGACGTTGTACCTTGGCGTTGACGCTGATGCGTTCGGCCATGGCCAGATCGGCGTCGGCGTCGACGTAGACGTGACAGACTCCTTTGTCATGTTTGATGACGGGAATGGTCGAGTGTTCGGTGACGGTTTTCATGAGCGACTCCCCGCCCCTGGGAATAATGAGGTCAATGAATTCGTCCCGTTTCAGCAGTTCAAGCACCACCTCGCGTTCGGTGCGTTCGACGAATGCGATCGCACCTTCGGGAATCCCCGCCTTTTCCGCGGCGTCGGACAGGATTCGTGCAATGGCCGCGTTGGAATGCACGGCTTCTGATCCGCCGCGCAGCACGCAGGCGTTGCCGGACTTGAGACACAACGCCGCGGCGTCGGCCGTGACGTTGGGACGCGATTCATAAATGATCCCGATGACGCCGATGGGGACTCGAACCCGTCCCACTTTCATGCCGTTCGGCCGGTTCCACGCGCCTGCTGATTGGCCGACGGGGTCGCGTAACTTGGCAATCTGGCGAAGGCCGTCCGCCATTTCGTGAATCCGCTCAGGGGTGAGGGTCAGCCGATCAGCCAGGGCTTCTCGTCCGTTGCTCGTCTCAAAGCGTTCGAGGTCTTTGGCGTTTTCTTCAAGAATCGCGTCGGTGGCGGCTTCCAGCCCTTCGGCCATGGCCTGCAGCGCGGCGTTTTTGACTGACGCCGTGAGGCTGCTCAGTCCGGCGGACGCCGCGCGCGCCCGTTGGAGCAGGTTGTGGAGGTAGGTGGGAACGTCAACGGGTTCTTCTTCCGGGGATTCGGCTTCCTCTCCACGTTCTTCCAGGGTTTGGGTTTTTACCTCTTCTTGCATGTCTTCCGTGCTCATGGTGTGTGATCCTTCAAAAGATGTCTTTGTTTTCCCTCACCCCCCACGTTCGCGGTGGGAAGGCTCCGGCCCTCTTCCTTCGGGAAATGGGGCATCGTGAGGGCGTGGCTGATTGCGTTGCGTAGGCTCAAAATACTCATCCCTTATGACCATCGTCAAGATTACGGCCAGTCCTCGACTTGTGGCTTGCGGTCAGTGGCTTGCGGCCGAATTTCGTGGTGCGCACGCGGGCCGGTCCGGGCCGGTCAGGGACTTGGTTCGGGCAACGTCAGCCGTCGAAGTGCTTTGCGCGACAAGTTGCCCGGTGAACGGTCGGCTTCAATGGACTTCACGAACAACGCTTTGGCCTTGTCCCGATTGCCTTTTTTTTCCTCAATGATTCCTTCAAGGTACCACGCGTGCGCCCGCGCCCATTTGCTCCGTTTCTTGTCGGCCAGTTGCTTGGCCCGTTGCAGGTAGGTTTCGGCCGTTGCGACGTGCCTGGCGCCGCGTTGTATCAACAGCGTGCTTGCCATTCCGACAAGTGCCCAGTAGTTGTTTTCCGCCAGGGGCAGGACGTCTGCAACGTGTTCATTGACGGGTGGATGGTTGATCGCGATTGCAAAGCCTAGATACTTGCCGTAGCTTTCTATCATGCCGTTGCGATGGCGTTCGATCCAATGATCTTCTCCCTCCGGCATCGTGAGCAATCGTTTGGCGTATTCTTTGGCGCGCTCGCTGGTCGCCACGCCCATCTTGCCCGGGGCCACGTCCGGATCGATCCGCTTGAGGAAGCCCAGATCCTGTTGGCCGAAGCCTGCCAGCGTTAGGCCGAGATTCTGAAAATAGCCCGGGCGCTTGAGGTCGGCGAAGAACGTGTTCCACGCCGCGTCTTTGCGGCGTTGACTCCACGACAGATGAACGACGTGATCGTCGAAGAGCAGTCCCCGCGTTTCGAGTAGGCGCAGGTCGGCGCGTTCGCCTTCGACGACGTGGAGGTACGTGATCGGGAACACGTAGGCGTCGCCGTATCCGACGAAGACTGAGCCGGGTTCGATGAGGTCGAGGACGGCTTTCGCTTGTTCTTCCGCGAAGCGGTCGCGTGGACGGTAGTTTGTCCCGAGGTTCCAGACGCAGAGGGCCGCCAGCGACACTCCGATCAGGCCGTAGATGATGGGCGCCGCCATCTCGTCACGCGCGCGCCAAGACGCGGGCATCCACGCGCTCGGTTGCCACGCCAACGCGTGAACGCCGTAGCCGAGCCACAGAGCAAGGACGCTGTATGGCACCAACAGGTAGGGGCGAAAGATCGCGGTGCGAAAATATTCGTAATCAAACCCGAGCCACGCAATCAGCAGCAGGCTTCCGGCTCCCATCGTGGCCGCTTCGCACGTCAGGCCCAGGCGCCATCCGCTGCGCCACGTGACCGCCAGCCCGACGACGGCGACGGCACAGCCCAGCGGACTGAATTGAACGAGCACCTGGGTCAGGAAATATCGGACGTACAGCAGTTTGTCCATCAGGCCGGCGTTGATGCTGACGTCGGCCTTGCCGTATATGTCGCGTCCGATGAACGACGCCAGCGCGCCCCAGGATTCAATCGGGCCGAGGAAGTTGATCGGTGGTGATTGATGCGAACGCCAGACCATCCACCCGTACAGCGTGGCCGCGGTCAGCAGCGTGATCGGGATGAGATACCACAGCCGGATTCGGACGTCTCGTCCGGCCGCAATCATCGGCGCGAGCAGGATCGGACTGCCCAGAATCAACAGGGGCCAATGATTGGCAAGACCAAGGCCGTACACCACGGCGGCTGCCGTCCACGGCCACGTCGCCCGTTCCCCTTGCCATGCCGCTTTTTGCGCCAACGCCAGCGTCAGAAACAGCACGGCGGCGTTGGTCGTGTAGACGTCGGCGATGATCGCCTGCGACCAGAAGTGCTCGGACACCGCGAGTGCCGCGCCGGCAAGGTACGCCGCGGGGCGGTTCCCGGTGCGTCGCCACACCAGCCACGCGATGCAGACGCACGTCAGCGCCCCCATGGCTCCGCTTAACGCGTGTACGCGCCACGCAATCGTGCCGAACGGGACGTGTGCGGCCATCCAGCCGAGTATGACGTACAGCGGATATCCGGGCGGGTGTGGGACGCCGGCAACGTGCGCGGCGGCGATGAACAGGCCGTCGTCTTCAAGCATCACGGTGCGCGGCGTGGACGCGAGGTACAGGGCAAATGCCGCGATGAACAGCAGCGTGAGGCCGATCCAGCCCCACTTGCTTTGACCGTGGTCACGCGACTGCTCAGCCGGAAGTCCTTGAAGACGTTCTTGTGCCGGCGAGGGCCGACGCCGTGACCGACTGAACGAAGGCACCGTTGACCGCGTTGATGCTTTCTGCGTGGGTCTTGTTTTTTCCCTGGCCATCCCCTTGATTTTTCTTATGAAATCCTGTTACACTATGTCGCCTGACTCGTTTCGGCCAACGTGAACGACGGTTCTCATCGTCTCGTCGGGCGACATCCTGCCTCGTGCCGAGGTAGCTCAGTTGGCAGAGCACAGCCCTGAAAAGGCTGGTGTCGGCAGTTCGATTCTGCCCCTCGGCACCACTATTTTTCCAGAACGGCATGACTCATTGGTTGCGTCGCGGCACGCTTGCCTCAATGGATGTTTCTGCCTTCGGTCCGGGCCGCCCCAAAATCCTCAATCGATACGTCAGCCTGCCTGAGAATGGCTTTCAGCGTCCCCTCAGGTATATCGCCGGGATGGTTGGGGATGGTGGTCTAGCGGTTGGTTGTAGGGTCTCGCGTGAGCCGGGGGCTTGGCGGTTGAACTCGAAACCCAGTTTCTTGAGCGTCCTGGTGATACACGCCCTTCGGCAGTTTCCCAACGTGCAGGTTGGCACTATGTTCCGTCAACGGTCTCCATCAGGCTGCGTCACGGCGATGATACGGTATCGCTCATCGTCCTTTCTACTCTTTTTTGTGCTTTCTTGAACGCTTTCCCGCACCGGGACGGCGTTGATGAGGGAGTGGAACAGTAACCGGCCGTCTTCGTTGCCCAGGATGGATTCTGCACCGCGTTCGGGATGCGGCATGAGCCCTAAGACGTTGCCCGCTGCGTTTTGAATGCCGGCCACGTTATCAAGGGAGCCGTTAGGGTTGGCCCGCTCCGTCGGCGTTCCGTCCGCTTCACAATAGCGGAACACGATCTGGGCATTGGCTCGGAGGCTGGATACGGTGACCGGATCGGCGTAGTAATTGCCTTCGGCGTGGGCAATGGGGAGTCGAATGACTTGTCCGGATTTATACGCTCGGGTAAACGGCGTGTCGGCGTTTTCCACCTTCACCCAGACGTCTTTGCACACGAAGGAAAGGCCGACGTTCGGCCGCATGGTTCCCGGTAAGAGTCCCATCTCCAGCAGGATTTGAAAGCCGTTGCAGATTCCCAGGACTATCCCGCCGTCGCGGGCAAAGTCTTTGACCGCGGCCATAATCGGAGAAAATTGCGCAACGGCTCCGCTCCGCAGGTAATCTCCGTAAGAGAATCCGCCGGGAAGCACGATGGCGTCTTTTCCGTTTAGGGAGGTTTCCTGATGCCAGATCAGGTCAACGCGTTGCCCGAGACTCTCTGTCAAGACGTAGGCCGCATCGCGGTCGCAATTCGACCCGGGAAAGACGATCACGCCCCAGTTCATGGTTTGACGAGGGGCAGGGTTTCCAGTTCGTAGCGATATTCTTCAATCACGGTGTTGGTGAGGAGCTTTTCGCACATGGCTTTGATCTGCGTTTCTGCTTCAGCCGGATTCTCTTCGTTGACTTCTATTTCCAGAAATTTGCCGACGCGCACGTCGTTGACGGTCGAAAATCCCAGCGTGGCTAATGATTGCTGAATGGCGCGTCCCTGGGGGTCTACAATGCCCGCTTTCAAAGTAATGTAGATTTTCGCTTTCATCACGTTCGCTTTTTCTTTCCAGGTTTTTGCCTGCCCGTGCGGAGCACGCGGACAGGCACGTTGCGGGACCTTGCGCTTCGCCCAAACACCCGACGGTACACGTGGTCGAGGTGACGCAAGTAGGCTTGCGGGTCAAAACAGGCGCGGATTTCCGCCGCAGTGAGTCGTGTGGCAATCAACGGGTCTCGGGCGACCAGTTCTTGAAAGTTCCCCTGCCCGTCCCAGGTTTTCACGGCGCTGCGCTGCACCGCTTCATAGGCGGCTTTGCGTTCGATGCCTTTCTTGACCAACGCCAACAAGAGGCGTTGGGAATAGATCAATCCTCCGGTCAGGTTCAGGTTCTTGCGCATTCGTTCGGGATACACCACCAACCGTTTCAGGAGGTTCGTCAGACGCACGAGCATGTAGTCAATCAGAATCGTGCCGTCGGGGATAATAACGCGTTCCACCGAGGAATGGCTGATGTCTCGTTCATGCCAGAGCGCGACGTTTTCCATCGCCGCCAGACTGTTGGCTCGAATGATTCGCGCAAGGCCACAGAGGTTTTCAGAGCCCACGGGATTTCGTTTGTGCGGCATGGCCGAGGACCCTTTTTGCCCGGGGCTGAAATATTCTTCGGCTTCCAGGACTTCGGTTCGCTGGAGGTGACGAAGTTCCATGGCCACTTTTTCAACGCTGGCGGCCATCAAGGCCAAGGTGCTCAGAAACGCCGCGTGGCGGTCCCGTTGGATCACTTGGTTCGAAACGGGCGCGGGTCGTAATCCCAGTTTTGTACACGCGGTTTTTTCAACGCGCGGCGGCACATGCGCGAACGTGCCCATGGCTCCGGAAAATTTTCCAACGGCGACGTCCTCTCCCGCGGCCGTCAACCGTTTGCGCTGACGTGTAAATTCCTCGTACCAGATCGCCATCTTGAACCCGAAGGAAACGGGTTCGCCGTGCATCCCATGGGATCGGCCCACCATGACGGTGTCTTTATGTTTGAGTGCCTGCGTATGGAGCACGTCCAACAAGGCATCGAGATCTTCTAGGATGATTTCCTGTGCCTCGACTAATTGGAGGGCCAGTCCGGTATCCAACACGTCGGAAGAGGTCAGTCCCGCGTGCAAATGTCGGGCTTTGGGACCGGCCTGTTCGGCGATCGATTCCAAAAAGGCAATGACGTCATGCTTGGTCACGCGCTCGATTTCTGCGATCCGGTCGGGATCGATCTTGATCTTGCGCTTGACGTGGCGCGCCACGCCTTCGGGCACTTCTCCAATTTCTTCCAGTGCTTCGCAGGCAGCCAGTTCCACTTGCAACCAGGCCGTATACTTGCGTTCCTGAGTCCAGACTGCACCCATGCGGGGCAAGGTGTAGCGGTCAATCATGAGAGGGATTTCTTATGGTTGGGGTCTCTTTTGAATTGCGTGGTCTAAGGAGAGCACCGTCCGCAGTGCTAGGACGATTAAAGAGCCAAGGCCATGCGTTTTTGTTCCAGCCGCGGGTCCGTTTTGATGAGTTGATCCAATACGCCATTGACGAATCGTCCGGTCTCTTCGTCCGCAAAGCATTTGGTTAATTCAATGGCTTCATTCACCGTGACTTTTGCCGGTACGTCCGGCACCCAGATCAATTCATAGATCGCTTGTCGAAGAATGTTTCGGTCCACGAGCGGCATCCGATCAATGGTCCAATTTTTCGCATAGGCGGTAATCAGATCATCGAGTTCACCGTGATAAGTTTGGACGCCGCTGACCAACTGCCCTGCAAACTCTCGAACTTGGGTCGATGCCTGACGTTGCGACCAGAATTGTTCCAGCCCGCATTCGGTCGAACCGTGAAAGTCCCATTGAAAGAGAATCTGAAGCGCCAGTTCGCGCGCGTGGCGTCGCGTATATCCTTGTCGAGATTCGGACGAGGAATCATCATTCCTGGATTCCCGCTCCCCGATAACAAACGTCGGGGACGGGTTTCGCGGGGATGACGAAGGTGGATGCTCTCGTTGACGGCTGGGCAAAGAATCTCCGGATCGTTCCTGTATGGTCATGGCAGTGGTATTCGCGGACATTTGCAGGCAGTGCCTACAGAAACCCGGTTGTCTTTCTGTCCTTTTCGTGTAACGCCTTCATAAGGGTGGCCATTTCGATGGCCGTACGCGCGGCGTCCGCGCCTCGGTCAACGTCCGTGGTCCCTGTTCGCGCCACGGCTTGTTCGGCAGTATTGGTCGTCAGAACGCCGAACACGATGGGAATACCCGTCTCGCATGAGGCTTGCGCAATGCCTCGACTCGTTTCCGTACTGATTAAATCAAAATGCGCGGTTTCTCCTTTAATCACCGCGCCTAGACAAATCACGGCGTCATATTGTTTCGAGGCGGCTACTTGTCGGGCGACGAGTGGAATTTCGAAGGCCCCGGGAACACGGACGATTTGAATTTTTTCGTCTTCTGCCCCGTGCTTTTTTAAGGTTTCCAGCGCGCCGGCTTCCAGGCGACTAGTCACAAATTCGTTGAATTTACTCACCACCAGGGCAAATTGCAGATGCCGGGCATTGAGATTTCCTTCTACGGTTTTCACGATGGGGCCGGTTGATGACCGTTCCCGGTCATTCAAGGTTGAACGAATCAGACGTTATTCAGAATGTGCCCAAGTTTGGACTTTTTCGTTCGGAGATAGTGAACGTTCGTTGCTTTGGGGTTGGTTTCAATGGGCACCCGCTCCACCACCGTCAAGCCGTACCCTTCAATCCCCACGATTTTTCGCGGGTTATTGGTCATGAGACGAATTTGTTTTAAGCCGAGACGTACCAAAATCTGAGCGCCGATGCCGTAATCTCGCAAGTCGGGTTTGAACCCGAGTTTGAGATTGGCCTCCACGGTGTCACTTCCCTGGTCCTGGAGGTGATAGGCTTTGATTTTATTCAGCAGCCCGATGCCTCGGCCCTCCTGATTGAGATACAGCAACACGCCGTTGCCTTCTTTTTCGATGAGTTCCATGGCTCGATGGAGTTGATCTCGACAATCGCACCGCAACGAACCGAAGACGTCCGCCGTCAGACACCCGGAATGCACGCGCACGAGGGTGGGCGTGGCGTCAATGCGTCCTTTTACCAGGGCTACGTGTGTCCCGCTGTCGAGTTCATTTTCAAAGACCCAGGCATTAAAATTTCCAAACACGGTCGGCAATTGTGCGCTGACGGATTTTTTCACGAAGGTTTCCCGCTCCAACCGGTATTGAATCAGATCTTTAATGGTAATGATCTTCAGATCGTGCTTGTTCGCCACTTCGATCAGGTCCGGCACTCTGGCCATCGTTCCATTCTCATTCATGATTTCACAAATGACGCCGGCCGGATAGAGCCCGGCCATGCGCGCCAGATCCACGGACCCTTCCGTTTGACCGGCCCGCTTCAGCACTCCGCCGTCCTGCGCGCGTAGGGGAAAGACGTGACCGGGTCTGGTGAAATCAGCGGGTTTGCAGGCGGGATCCACGGCCATGCGGATTGTCGTGGCCCGGTCGGCCGCGGAAATCCCGGTGGTCACGTCACGGGCCGCGTCAATCGACACGGTAAACGCCGTCCCGAACGGCGTGGTGTTGTCCAACGTCTGCGGGTGCAACTGCAATTGGTTGACACGTTCGGCCGTCAGAGCCAGACAGATGAGGCCTCGGGCGTGCGTGGCCATGAAGTTGACGGCTTCGGGCGTCACGGCTTCGGCCGCCATCACCAGGTCACCTTCGTTTTCCCGGTCTTCGTCGTCTACCAAAATGACGAATTTTCCGGCGCGCACGTCGTTGATAGCCTGATCAATGGTATGAAAGATGGTCGCCATTTCTCCAATCCTTTCCGTCGTATATAGGGGCTTTCTCCGTGCCTGTCAATGAAAAGTATCAGCGTCACGACGTTCGATCCGATCCGTTACACGGTGCCCGGGAATTTTTGCTTGCTGACGTTGAATGTAACTCACGCTGCTCGCCGCCACACCAGCGAAGACGGCAAAGACCAGAAATCCGCTCGCATAGGTTCCCGTAGCGTCTTTTAACAGACCAAACGAGAATGGGAGGAAAAACCCGCCGAGACCACCGGCTGCTCCAATAAATCCTGACGCGGTGCCCATCGTTTCCCGATACCGAAGTGAAGCGGCTTGAAACACCACGCCGTTTCCCACGCCTAACACCAGCACGGTCGTGATGGTCAATGGGAACGCCCAGAATGGTGCCGGCAACCAAGTTAGAAGAACGCACAATCCTCCGAGCAGTGGAAAGACTCCTTGCAGCAATCGCAGACCGCCACGTCGATCGGCCACGTGTCCCCCCACCGGTCTGGCGACGCTGCCCGCGAGCCCGCATACCGCGGTCATGGTTCCGGCCGTGACCGCGTCCACCCCATATTGATCGTGGAAAAAAATCGGCAGGAAGCTCGAAAACCCAACGAACCCGCCAAAAGTCACGGCGTAGAAAAAACAGAGCCCCTGCATGAATCGTTCTTGTAGAACCATCCGGAAACGTTCAGCTAAGCTCTTCCCGTCTGACGCGAGTTTTTGGAAAGAACGGGCAGGAACGAGCATTGCAAACGTCGCGGCGGTCATCACCACCGGAACGATCATGAATCCAAACACGCCGTGCCATCCCACGTGCAGAGCCAATCGCGGAGCAAAAAAGGCCGCCAGCAGAACTCCACTATTGCCGATTGCGGCGATTCCCATGGCCAGGCCTTGATGCTGCGGGGGATACGCTTGGCTCGCAATCGGCAACGCTACGGCAAAACTGGCTCCGGCCAGTCCCAGTAATAATCCGATACCCAGCATTTGCGCATAACTGTGACCGGACAGCCATCCCAACAGCAAGGCCATCACTTCTACGCCGAGAATCCCGAGACCGACGCCTTTGGTGCCGAACTGATCCGTCAACGGCCCGATCACGATCCGCAATAAAGCCCCGCTGAGTAACGGCGCGGCAACCAATAACCCTTTTTGCGTGGCGCTCAACCCGAATTCTTGCGAAATGGCCACGCCTAATGCCCCAATCAGAAGCCAGACGACAAAACTCACCTCAAAATGGAGCCAGCCTCCTAATAACGAGGGCCAGTGACCACTTCTGAGTGCGCGCAGGTTCATGGACGAGGCCGGTTGACTCGGTCTTCCCATGCCTGATGCGCCGACGGTGCTTGATTCCCTTCGCCCTCGTACACCCGCCATTGAGTCATCAGCTTGTCAATCACCCCTGCACACGTGTTTGTTGCTGCGTCGCTTCAGGAAGTGTGCGCGCGTACGGACGGACTCCAAGCAGGGGTGCGGCTTTTGGGCCGGCATCAAGACAATCGTGCTCATTTTTCCACCCTCCCCGGCCTCAAGATTGCCACGACAGTCTGCCCTTTCTCCGTTAGCCGATACTTCTGCCATCGACTTCTCGGTTTATCGGGCACGGTCATTTCCAGCCAGTTTTCCCGCAAAAGCCGTTTAAGTCGCTGCTCAAAGTTACGCGTTCGTCCCGAATAGCCTGCAGACGCTTGCAACTCCTTCCTCGTCGCAGCCTTTTCCGCGCACGCTCGCAGCATGGCCACGTCTCTGGCTTCCAACTCAACTTGCCCCCCGTCTTGCACCCCATCTTGCGAACAAGCTTGCATCCCAGCTTGTCCCCCACCTCGTCCATGCCTGGTCCGTGATTTCGGCTGCTTTGCTACCTCTCCTGCGAGTACGACCTTCCGCCAAACAGTCGTTACAAATCCATCGGTAACGGTGAACTCCGGTCCCGGCAGACCGGACTCGACAAACAGCAACACCGCGGCATGAGTCAATCGCCTTTTATTCAGCAGATTCAAATGTCAATAACGCCTCTGGGGAGGCATCTTCCATCAACGTGAACCCCCTGACCCTATGCGCAGTGCGGATATCAATCGTTCGGGCAAGATTGGCGGGGAAGTCGAGACCTCGAAGACGGCGCTCAGTGTATCTGGCATCTTTCGGATCGTATCTGAAAACGTCTTGGGTGAGACCAATAAGGCGAGCCGACTATATCATTTCGATTTCAAAACCACCAAGGGTCATTCACTGCGCGACGGCGTCCGGGGGTTCTTTTGTGATTCCCTTGGAGAGCGTTTATAATTTTGGAACGAAGAAATTGTCTTCGGCGGAGATACTCTCAGATGGAAAACCAGACGCCTCAACAGCAAGACTATTCTGAACTCGACGACGAGGATATTTTTCCACCCATTGAGGCTGATTTTTCCATTGAGGCCAATCAGGAAGACGCCCCTTCTCAAGCGTTTGCGGCACCCGTAACCCCCTCGTCCGTTGATTCGCCTTCGAGTCAAGCTCAACCCACGGACCTGGTTCCCACCACTGCGCTATCCCGCTATCTGGCTGAAGTGCGCCGGTATCCGTTTTTGTCCAAAGCGGAAGAATTACAACTCTTTCAGGAATATCACGTGCAAGGGAATCGAGACGCGGCCGTCAAGCTTATCTTAGCGAATCTGCGCGTGGCCGTCGCCATTGCTTCGGAATATGCTCATACCGGCGTCGATCAAATGGACCTGATTCAGGAAGGCAACGTCGGCCTGATGCAGGCCATTAGAAAATTCGACGTGTCCCGGAACGTCCGCTTCTATGCGTATGCCGCTTGGTGGGTCAGGGCGTATATCCTCCGATATCTCTTGCAGTCCCACCGCCTCGTAAAGATCGCCACGACGCAAGAGCAACGAAAACTTTTTTATAACTTGAAAAAGGAAAAAGCTAAACTTGAATGTCTCGGGTTTGTCCCTGACGCCAAACTCCTTGCCGACCGTCTTCAGGTCCGAGAACGGGACGTGGTGGAAATGGATCAGCGGTTGAGTGGTTGGGAATTATCCCTCGATCAACCCGTTGGGGGCGCCCAAGGAGAAGGAACGTTTCTTGATTTGCTCCCCAGCCAAGTGCCAAAAATTGATGAGGCCCTTGCCCAGGATGAGCTGCGGCGACTCTTTCGAAAGAAACTCGGGGAATTTGCCAAGACCCTGAATGAACGGGATGAGGATATTCTTCGCAACCGGCTGCTTTCTGAAACGCCGCTGACTCTTGAAGAACTGGGCCGTAAGTATTCCGTTTCAAAAGAACGATCCAGACAACTGGAGACTCGCATTATCAACAGGTTGCGAGACTTTATGAAAGCCGAAATCAAGGATTTCGATGAATTACGGAGTTAAGTCCGACGAGCGTTCCCCCACCCACGCACGCCAACCTTGCGGATTTTTACATTTTTTGGTCGTCGGGCCTTGACTTCAGGTAAAGAAGCATTATCTGTTGATCCAACCAGGGATGCTTCTATCCCTCAAATTGCCAACGACCTCATTATCACTTCACGAAGAGACCAGATACCATTAACCAAAGGAGGAAACTGTCATATGGCCACGCAAACGAAGGAAAAAGAAGAAACCAAAGGAACCGCTACCAAAGGGTTTTTACCCCTCGGCGATCGGATTTTCGTGACCTATACGGAAGAACTTGAACGCACGGCCGGCGGCATTTACGTGCCTGATTCCGCACGAGAAAAACCGCAACGTGGGACGGTTGAAGGCGTCGGAAAAGACGTGAAGACTTTGAAAGTGGGCGATCAAGTGCTGTTTGACAAGTATTCCGGCACTAAAATTAAAATCGAAAATGAAGATTGTTTGATTCTGAAAGAAGAAGATATTTTGGGAATCTTCGTTGATTCGTGACCGTCCTTGCCAATCAAGCCGACCGGAATTTCAAGTAATACTTAACATTGATGGAGGAACATTATGCCGAAGCAGCTATTGTATAGTGATCAAGCCCGAAGTGCGATTCTCCAGGGGGTGAACCAATTGGCCAATGCCGTCAAGGCCACCTTGGGACCCAAAGGTCGAAACGCCATTTTAGACAAGAAATTCGGTGCCCCTACGATCACCAAAGACGGTGTGACCGTGGCTAAAGAAATCGAATTGAAGGATCCTTATCAAAACATGGGGGCTCAATTGGTCCGTGAAGTAGCCAGTAAAACCAGTGACGTTGCCGGTGACGGCACCACCACCGCAACGGTGTTGGCCCAAGCCATTTTTCGTGAAGGCGTGAAACACCTCAGCGCCGGGGCTAATCCGATGGAATTAAAACGCGGAATTGACAAAGCCGTTGAGTCGGCCACGGAAGAGTTGAAAAAGCTGAGTAAACCCTGTCAATCCAAAAAGGAAATCGGTCAAATCGGCTCAATTTCCGCTAACAACGATGTGGCTATTGGTGAGTTGATTGCCGAAGCCATGGATAAAGTCGGCAAAGACGGCGTCATTACCGTTGAAGAAGCGAAATCCATGAGCACCTCTCTGGACGTGGTCGAAGGCATGCAGTTTGATCGTGGATACATTTCTCCCTATTTCGTCACCAACGCCGAACGGATGGAATCTTCCCTCGAAGATCCATTTCTCCTGATCCATGAAAAGAAAATCAGCGCCATGAAAGACCTGCTCCCTCTCCTTGAGCAAGTGGCCAAGATGGGCAAGCCCTTAGTCATGATTGCCGAAGACGTGGAAGGTGAAGCGTTGGCGACGTTGGTCGTGAATAAACTCCGCGGCACCTTGAACATTTCAGCGGTGAAAGCTCCAGGGTTCGGGGATCGTCGAAAGGCCATGTTGGAAGACATTGCCATTCTCACCGGCGGCCAAGTCATTTCTGAAGAGGTTGGCTTGAAGCTGGAGAACGTGAAACTCACCGATCTTGGGCGCGCCAAGCGGGTCACCATTGACAAAGACAACACCACGATCGTGGAAGGGGCCGGTGATACCAAAAAGATTGAAGGCCGCGTCAAACAAATTAAAGCGCAAATTGAGGAAACCACGTCGGATTACGACCGTGAAAAGCTGCAAGAACGTTTGGCGAAAATCGTGGGTGGCGTGGCGGTCATCAACGTCGGGGCGGCGACCGAAACCGAAATGAAGGAAAAGAAAGCCCGCGTGGAAGACGCCCTGCACGCGACGAAAGCCGCGGTTGAGGAAGGGATCGTGCCTGGCGGAGGCGTTGCCCTTCTCCGCGCGGTGCCGGCCCTGGAAAAAATGACGTTAGAGGGCGACCAACAATTCGGCGTGAACATCGTTCGACGGGCAGCCGAGGAGCCGATCCGGTTGATTGCGGAAAATGCCGGGGTTGAAGGATCGATCGTCGTGGATAAAGTGCGCAACGCCAAATCAAGCGACGGGTACAACGCCGCTACCGACAAATACGTCGATATGGTTGAAGTCGGCGTCATCGATCCCACCAAAGTCACGCGCTGCGCTCTCCAAAATGCCGCGAGCGTCGCCGGGTTGATGCTGACAACCGAGGTCACCGTCACGGACTTGCCGGAAGAAAAGAGGGAACCGATGGGTGGTGGACACGGGCACGATCACATGGGGGGAATGGGTGGAATGGGCGGAATGATGTAATCGACTCCCCTTCCCCGGCAGTCGCGTCGCTTTGAGGGCCCGAGAACATGTTCTCGGGCCTTCGTGTTTTTGAACCCTTTGTGTCGGTGTGGCATTGTCTGGATAGAGGTTCAGAAACACTAGCCCCGTTGAAAATTCTGTGTTAGAGTGACGGGCATGTCGTTCGTCGCGGTTGATTGATAATCGAAAGGAACATAGCGTGAAACCACAAGCCGTAATCGTAGCCATGACCCTCATTGCCGGTACACCGTTCTTCATGAGTAGCGGTGAGGTTTCTGCGCAACCGCGTACTGAATCCATTTGCAATTTGGGCATGGTCAAAGGAGAGGAAGGCCGCACGTGTGAAGTGCCGATCCCTTCAGGGTGCCAAGTCGCTAATTTTCCGGGATTTGACGTCCCATGGGTTGACGTCTCCAAAGGTGGAAAGACGACCTGTGAAATCGATAAAGACCAAACCGATTGGAAAACCAAAATCGTCGGCGCCTGCGGTCCTTGTGGAACCGATAATTGTTCCGCCCGGTTCAGCGTGATGTTTACGTGTGGAGAGAGTGAGACGTTTACGGAACAGCCAAGAAAAGTCTACAAAGATTAGGAACGTTGATTCAGCACGTTCTTCACGCATCGACCCCCTTTCTTTGATTTGTGTTGCCCGCCGAAACGTTCATCAAACAAGCCGCACGAGAACATGGCTTTCACGCGGTTGGCATTGCCCGCGTTCCGCCTGCGTCACACCATGCGCCCTCCGTTGATTCCTGCACCGACCTGCTTGATCGGTTACGGCATTGGTTGGCCCAAGGGTACCACGGCACGATGGAGTGGATGGGCCGTTGTCCTGAACGACGCGCAGACCCTTTGGCCGTCTTGCCTGACTGCCGCTCGATCATTTCTCTTGGTATGAATTACTGGACTGCGGTTTCAGCCGATGAGCGGCAAGGAAACGGACGGATTGCCAGGTACGCTTGGGGCAAAGATTATCACCGAGTGTTTCAAAAAAAGCTGAAGCAACTGGAACGGGCGCTGAAGGACTTTGCCCCGGACTGCCGGACGCGCCGGTACGTGGATACCGGCCCCGTGATGGAAAAATTCTGGGGGCAGCAGGCTGGTTTAGGTTGGATCGGGAAGCATTCGAATCTCGTGTCCCCGACGTTCGGATCGTGGCTGCTTCTGGGAGAAATTTTAACGACGTTGGAGTTGGAGGCCGATGAACCGGGGACCGATCTTTGTGGAACTTGTACCTTGTGTCTGCAAGCGTGTCCTACCGGCGCCATCGTCGAACCGTACGTCGTCGATGCCACGCAATGTCTCTCGTATCTGACTATCGAATATCGTGAAGACCGTGAGACCATTCCGCAAGAGATACGGAGCCGAATGGGGAATCACATCTTTGGTTGCGATGATTGTTTGGACGTGTGTCCGTATAATGCGTTTGCGCCCACGACGGATGAACCTGCGTTTTCGCCGACCAGCGTCACGAAAAGCCCGAATTTGCATCACCTCGCTCAATTCACCGAAAAAGAATTTTTGCGATCTTTTGAAGGTTCTCCGATTCGACGGGCGAAGTTTTCAGGATTTCAACGAAACGTCGCCATCGCGTTGACGAACGCCGACGCCTCATCGCCGTGCTACTTCAAGTCCACGACCGTCACGCCGTCACCGCCTTCCGCTCGGGTTCCCGGTCGAAACGATGCGACATAAGGAGATTGAGCGAGATAGCGCCTGATTGCAATCTTCAATTTTCCCGTTCCATGCCCATGAATAATGCGGATGGGTCCGACGTCGTGCAGCACGGCTTGATCCAATTTGGCAGCCAACCGTTCGAGTGCTCCGTCCGTGAGATGCCCCCGTAGATCAATGGTGGTCAAATCGCGTTCTGTTTCCGCCGACGGCACTTGCCGGGTTGCTTCAACCGGCCGGCTTGTCTTGGACGCCGTGGTTGACTTCGGGCTCACGGGGGAACCTTGTGTCCCCTCCCCTTTTGTTCGTCCAACGAGCAACTCACTCTGAACCGATATTTCCGCGGAGCCGACTTGCACGCGCACCCGTTTCTTGCCTTGCGGCCTTTCAAGCAATCGTCCAAGAGTTTCCATGTTGACAATTTCGACGACGTCGCCTTCTTCGAGTGACTCGACGGGAACGGTCTCCCTCTGTCTCTCAGTTTGTTGCACGACGGATGCCTCAACGTTCTGTAAACGACGTTGAGCCTCTTGCGCCGTCTCCCATCTGCGTTCTTGCCGTAATGACTCGACGATCTGCCGCACGTCGAAACGTGCCGTACGGAGACATTCACGAAATTGTTTTTTCATTTGTTTGAGTTCTTCTCGTTCTACGGAGCGCATGCGTTCGAGAATTTCGCGGGCCTGCTTCGAGTCTTGATCGGCGATCTCGCGCTGCTTCAGGGCTTGTTGGAGTTCTTCGTGTAACGTCCGCTGCGTGCGTTGAAGGTCGGCAAAGAGATGCTCGAGCCGACGATCGTCGTGAGCAATCAAGCTCAGGGCACGATCCAGAATAGATGGATCCATTCCAAGCTGAGCGGCAATATCAAACGCAGAGGATCCGCCCGGAAGCCCGGAAATGAGTCGATAGGTCGGCGTAAAAGTTTTGGCGTCGCATTCAAGGCTTGCATTGAGAAAACCTGGGGTGGAAAGCGCCAGAACTTTCAGGGAATTATAGTGAGTGGTGACGACGATTTTGACGTTGAGTTCCACAAATCGACGGAGGAGTGCTTCTGCAAGCGCCGCCCCTTCGGCCGGATCGGTTGAACCAATGACTTCGTCCAAGAGAACGAAGACATGCGTGGTCGCGCTGATCGGGCGGGCTTGAATGCGTTTGAGCAGACCGACGATTCTGATGACGTGGGCGGAAAAACTTGACAGATCTTTGGTCAAGTCCTGCATGTCGCCAACGTCCGCAAACGTTTCTCTAAAAAATGCCATTTCCGACCCGTCTCCGCAGGGAGGAAGGAGACCGCATCGCACCATTAAACTGAAGAGCCCCAATAATTTCATCGTCACGGTTTTTCCTCCGGTATTGGGACCGGAAATGACCAACACGTTGTACTCCTTTTCAAAGGTGACGTCGTTAGGAACCACGTCTTTTTTGGTTGTCAGGAGCAACGGATGGCGCGCCTTCCAGAGACGAATGTGTCCACGTTCATTGAGCTGAACGGACGTGCCCTTCATGAAGACGCTCAGGCGCGCCTTGGCGCCGATGCAGTCCAAGGTCGTCAAGGTCCTCAGCAGTTTTTTTACGTCTTGCAGGTGGTTCGAGACGTGACACGTGAGATCTCGAAGAATCCCGTTGATTTCACTGGATACCTGACTCTCGGCGACTTTGATCCGATTATTCAAGTCAATCAGTTCCCGCGGTTCCATGAACACCGTCGCCCCGCTGGCCGATACGCTATGAACAATCCCTTGGAGGTCGTGCCGATGTTCTGCCTTAATCGGCAGGACGTATCGGTTTTCGTGCTGCGTGAAGTACGGTTCTTGCAGCAGATCTCGATGCCGCGATGAGGCCACCATGCCTTCCAACCGGTGACGTATGCGTTGTTTCAGATTTTGAGCCGTCTGAATGGCTTCATAGAGAGCCGGCGAGGCTCGTTCAAGAACGTCTCCTTCTGCACTGACGCATTGATCGATGGCCCGTTGGAGTTCGGAGAGATCGGGCACGGACGCATACAATGAAAACAGTGTCCGTGCGATCCGTTGATTTGCCACGAGGCACCGCTGAACGGCACCGGACGCCTTGACCAGGACCGACAGGTCTCGAAACTCTTTCAGGTCCAACGCTCCTCCCTTTTCCACCTTCAGGAGAGCATGGGATAAGTCGTTAAATTGCAAGGTGGGAAAGGGCGTTGGCGTATTGAGCATCTCAACCATCTCCGTCGTTTCCTGCATTCGAAGCCGAGCAGACTCAACGGTTTCCTCCAAAAACAGAGTCATGCAGGCATTCGCTCCCAATGAAGAATGGGCGTAGGAAGCCAACACATCCAACACGCGTGGCCATTCGAGAGATTGTTGGGTACGGGAAACGGCAGAGGGATCAGGCATGAATCAGTGTTTCAGAAAGAGTTCCTCGCGAGGTCGCGATAGGCTGAACGACGTGCCGCGCAAGCTCGATCACTGAAGCCGAAGCACGCAATGTGATCGTGATGGCCGGCCAATCATCAGCCGGTACTTCTCTCCTAAACGAGGTGGGTTCGACGTGCTGAACGACCAACTTGTAGTGCCGTGTCCCCCGACGGCATGCGTTCTCTAGGCAGGCAATGACGGGGGTGGATATTTTGTATTGCAGAGAGCAGGGTGCGTCGTGTGCCATTGAGTCGAGGTACCGTTACTCGATCCGTCCGGCTGGTCGAAATTTCTCTCGCACGTGGTGAGAATCATGGACAGCAGCCGACTCCCGACGTTCTTGCAAGGATCGAAGTGCCATCTCGTTACCATATCGCAGCAGGTCCTTCGCTGCAAGATTCGATCAAGCGCGACGTGGCTTGGCTGACGCGCGTGATCCGACATGAGGTGGACGCTGTCGTGCCGGACGTTTGTCCCTTGTCCTCTCGAACCCGGTTTCCTTAGAATGCACGCAGGTTGAGACCCATGACCCCTGATGAAGCCCGCTCGTATCTCAATTATCTCCTCACGTTAAGTCTTCGCCGCGAAGAAGCGTTTGGCCCTTTGGCCATGACGTTTCTTCGCGAACGGGACTTGAACGCCCTCGGGCTTTCTCCGGAAGAACAATTCAATCTGCTCTTTGCTACGACCCAAGCGTTTGCATCGGAACCCAAACGATATTCAATCAAATTGGAATTGCTGCAAAAAGCTCGGCAGCTTTTACCGGATACGCGATATTTCGATCCTGATCTGGCGCAGCAATTGGATCACGATATTCAGAAAACCAGCGCCGAGTTACACATCTATACTGAGGCCATGAAATCGTCTCGTCATCCTGGCCTCGACCGTCACACGTTGATCGTCGAGACGGATCTTCCTGAATATTTTTTAGATCTGGCTCAAAAACGCGCGAGCGCCTATTATCAGAACAAATACAGACTGACAAAGGAAGCCAAAACGGCTCAGCATTTTGGTGGGACGCCCAAGCGATTTGAACCCGACAATGAGGCCTTGCACAAAGAATTCCCCGGTGCGTGTGCCCCCTTCATGGCCGTTCGGACCAATGCCTTTCATCTGATGCTGCCCTTCGACTTGAAAATCAGCCGGCGGCCTGATGATCCGCTGGAGGCCGGCGTCCGTATTTTCTATGCCAAAATGGGATACTCGTACCCGCTTCGGTATGAAATGGGAAAATTGTGCAGTTACCATGACGGTCAGGTGTATGACGTTGCCCTTGATGACCCTCATTTGTTGTTCGTCTCCGTCTCCGGCATTAAAGATTCCGAGTTTCCCACCCATTCCGTGCCGCCTCCGCCTGACGTGCCACCGGAATACGCCTATCCCCACGCCGTGCTGGAACATACGGGCAGCCTGGGGCCGTTCATTCAGGTGAGTTGTAATTTTAAGATATGGTTTGATGCCGCCAAGGTCTCCATTTTGATACAGGGCGCGCCGGATCTGTATGAATATGGCCTCCAAGGCGGGGCCGGCCTGATGACCCGGTCGTATGCCTCGGACAAAGTCCAAACCTACGCCGAAGCCCAATCCCAACCGTGGCAGGAAGGGTTAAGTTTTAACTTTGTCAACTTACACCTGACCTTGAGTCCAGGCACGGAGACGGGCTTGATTCCCCATAGCACGCCGATCTTTACGGTTTTCCCCGTTTTGAGCAAGCAAAGCTACAAATTTGAACAATCTCATCAATAAGCATTTGTAACTGTCTGCCAAATAAAGGTTTTTCCAATAATTGAACGGGTGGCGACGTGATGGGAGCACCGGCCTGGATGGATGTATATGAACAAATATGAACAATCGAGGATGGATAGCAGTTGAAAGCAAGAAAGTCCTGTGCTACGCTCATAGAAGCGATGGATGACGACGGTCCCAGACGATGTTTTCCCCGCCGGCTTAAGGATCTCCAACCACCCTCCGGGCTGTTCTTCTACGGTAATTTCGCTCAATGGCCGTATCAGACCAAAAGGCGTGAGGCTTCTCACTGCCCACCCCCGTTTCAGATGTCCCATCTCTGACCGACTTTTATGGAATATCTTGCCATCCTGATTTGTTTACTGCTCTCCGGTTTATTCTCAGGAGCTGAAATTGCGTTTTTCTCCATTACGGAGAGCCGCCTGCTAACCATGGTCGAGGAAGGGCGACGAACGGCCAAGCTGGCACTGTTTCTCCGACAAAACCCTCAGCGACTACTCTCGACTATTTTAATCGGGAACAACATCGTCAATCTGGCTGCGGCTTCCTTGGTCTCGGTCGTTGCCTTTCAACGTTTCGGCTCTCAGGGAGTTGCGGTGGCCATGGGGGTCTTGACGATTTTCGTCATGCTGTTCGGAGAAATCGTTCCTAAAACCTTCTGCGTCAAACACGCGACTTCCGTGGTGCAACTGCTGGCTCATCCCCTCTATTGGGTAGAAAAACTCTTTTCTCCGGTTCTCTACCTGTTGGAACCCTTGATTTTGAAGTTGACCGGTGGACGAGGACTCACCGTTCCATTTGTGACGAAAGAAGAACTCAAGATTATGCTGGATGCCGGAGACAAAGCCGGCGTGCTTGATGCGCACGAGGTCAAGATGATTAAAAACGTGTTTGAATTCACCGACCTCACGGCCAAAGACGTGATGACGCCGCGGATTTACATGTTCGGGATGAATGCCCGTCTCACCCTGGAGAAGGCAAAGGAAGGCTTACTGGAGTCCAAATATTCACGGATTCCCGTCTATGAAGGTGATATCGATAATATAACGGGGATTCTCTATCGCACCCACGCCCTGCGAGAATTGGCTCGCGGACATCACAAAAGAACCCTCAAAGAACTGGCTCGCCCGCCGCTGTTCATTCCCGGTGCCAAACCAGCGGATGATTTGTTGAGACAATTCCAGCAAGAGAAGCGACACATTGCCATTGTCGTGAATGAGTTCGGCGGGGTCATGGGATTGGTCGCCACGGAAGATCTCCTCGAAGAACTCGTCGGTGAGATTTTAGACGAGACCGACATTACCGAAGAACTCATCAAACGGATTGGGAAAGATAAAATTCTGGCGAGAGGACGAACGGAAGTTCGAAAAATCAATGAGGCCTTAGAGGTCGACCTTGATGAAGAAGAACAAAATACGATCAGCGGCCTCATTCAACAGAGACTTGGATACATTCCCTCCGTCGGCGAAAAACTGCACGCGGACGGCTGTTTGTTGATTGTCAACGACGCCGATAAAAAATCCATCAAAAGCGTCCAAATCCATAAGGTCGAAGAACCTTCGGCTGAAGGCTCTCAGGCAGAACCCACGCCTTCTCCCGCCGTCTCTTCCGAATAAAACCCATTGGTGAGCACTCAGGGCTTCTCGTCGCCTCATGGTTCCCGATGAGCGTCATGAATGCTGCTTCATTGAGGACTGTGCAACGCCCAGGTGCTTGGCCTCGTCCAATGTGGCCCCGTGTCCTTTCCGAGACGCGATGTTTCGAGGTTCGGCTCGTCAACGTTTGTCGTATTCACGTTGGACTGCTGCCAACCAGTCGCCTTCTGCAAGGATGACGGGTTTGTCGGTCTCCATCCTTAAGATTAGTGCCTTCTCAATCTTGCGTCTGTATGATCCTTGATGCCAGTTCTCACTGCCTTCGTTACCGATAGTCAGATAATCCGTACTGTGATTCACCTCGTTCTGCGCGACCGCTCCCAGTTCCGTTACGGCTTCCTGGCATTCCGCACGGGTTCCCGAAGCAAATTTTCCAGTAAACGCAAACGAAGCGCCTGCGAATCTGATTTCAGGAACAGGGTCGTCAAACGGACTTCCTTCCCTGAGCATTTCCATAACCAACTTTTGTAAAGTCTGCCGCTCGCCGGAAACGCCTAATGCCCGCTTCGGCCTCCAATCATCGGGGATGACGACGGCACGCAACTCCTCAAGATCAAACGGCATCAGGTCTGCGCCGTCCTGAGATTCATCGCCCGCGTGGTAGACGTACTTTTCCCAAAGTTCCCTATTTTCCTCTTTACGGAACAGACGAATGAGCATGCCGGACGCTACGCCCTTGTTGGGTGGCAAATCGGCATGAAAGAACTTCAAGACCTTGATCTGCCGGTTCGTGGGCGGGTAGTAGAACCACTCTGGTTTGTCGAGTTTTTTATCAACCTTGAGTTTAGAGATTCGCACTGCGGTTTTCCCGGACGAACCGCCTTTGCTTTCTCTAGGTTCGCTGCTTTGCGGGTGGATACCCAGCTTATCCAGACGGTCGAGCGTTCTTTGGCCAGTTTCGGAAGCAAACCAATCCAGCACGCTCCGGGCCGCCGACGGTCCGATTTCGGTGGTGTAGTTGGGCGGACGAAGTTGTTTTTTGTCCTCGGAGACTTGGGCAAAACCTCGTTCTTTTAAGTCGTTCAGCCGTTCGCGCATATCTGAAACGAGTTTCGCATGTTGCCGTTCTCGATTGATTTTCTCCTCAGCAGACTTCGGCGGATTTTTTTTTGAGCCGGGATTGACGAACTCTTCCTCTTCCCCTTTTTCCTCCAGCCAGACGACGTTGCGAAGCAAGGGGGAATTAGCGACGTCGCGGAGATTTTTGTGAAATCTGGCCAGACATTTGGCGGTCGTTTGCCCCATTTCGGGAATGGCCAAGGCAAAGAGCCAACGGTCGAGCCTCAGGCCGCGCGCGCGTTCGAGTGACTGAACAAGTTTGGTCGCGTTTTTTTCGCCGAACATTCGAGGTTCGTCATCCGTGCCAAGGTTGAGCGCGCCGAGTTGCTCAACGGCAAGATCAAACAAATCGATCGGTTCTTTCACCAAACCGCGTTCAATGAGTTTGTCGGAAACAACGTTGCCGAGGCATTCGATATCGAGCGCGGTTCGGGCACCGAAATGATCGAGCCGCTGCGCCGCCTGCGCCGGGCATTGCGGATTGACGCAACGCCAAGCGACAAGTTCTTTGTCCTTGCAAATCTTTTCTCCGCATGCGGGGCATTGGTTGCCGGTAGCTGCACACATGTCGAACGGTTCGGCGTCTGTGGGACGTTTTTCGATATCTATTGCCACCACTGCGGGAATAATTTCGCCGGCTTTTTCGACGCGAACGGTGTCGCCGATTCGGATATCTTTGCGTTTGATTTCTTCTTCGTTGTGGAGGGTAGCCCTGCTGACTGTGGTGCCGCCGACGAAGACGGGTTCCAACTCGGCAACGGGGGTGAGGACGCCGGTACGGCCGACCTGGATGGTGATGGTTTTCAGTGTGGTTTCGGCTTGCTCGGCGGCATATTTGTAGGCCATGGCCCAACGCGGGGCTTTGTCCGTGGCGCCAATTTTTTCCCGGAGGGCGATGGGGTTGAGTTTGATGACGGCGCCGTCGGTTTCGTAAGCGAAGGTTTTGGCGATGGGCTCCAGTTCGCCAATACGGGACAGCAACTCATCGGCGGTCCGGCATCGCCAGATTTTTTCTGGAGTTTTGAAGCCTGCCTCTTGCAGGTAATCCAGTGTTTCGATCTGCGTTTGAGGCGTGTTGCCGTTTTCCTGCTCCAAGGCGGTGATACCGTACATGACGGCATCCAGCGGGCGTTCTGCAACCAGCTTCGGATTCAATTGCTTCAAGGAACCGGCCGCCGAATTTCGCGGATTGACGAAGGCGGGTTCGCCAGTCGCCTCGCGTTCGGCATTGAGTTTGGCGAACCCTTCTTTGGACATGAAGACTTCGCCGCGGACTTCGAGAATTTTTGGAATGCGATTCAGGTTTGAGGACAAATGCAGCGGGAGGCTGCGGATGGTGCGGAGATTCGCCGTAACGTCGTCGCCCCGTTCGCCGTCCCCTCGAGTGGCGCCCAAGACAAACTTGCCTTCTTCGTAGCGAAGGCTGACGGCGACGCCGTCAATCTTGGGTTCGACCGTCCAGTCGAGTTCTGCTTCGGGCAGGAGTTTGCGGATCCGCTGGACAAAATTTCGCACTTCGGCTTGGGAGTAGGTGTTATCAAGGCTCATCATGCGAACCGAATGCCGGACGGAGACGAATTCGCTCAAGGGGTTGCCGCCGACTCGTTGGGTGGGGGATTCCGGTGTAATGAATTGAGGAAAAGCCGTTTCGAATTCGACGAGTTCCTGGTAAAGCCGGTCGTATTCCCGATCCGAAATGGTGGGGTGCGCCAAAACGTAATAGGCGTGGTCGTGCCGTCGGATTTGTTCGGCAAGTTGCCGGTGTTTTCTTTTAGCGTCTTCGGTCTTCATACTTTGGCGAGCAACCGCGTGCAGCAGAAGGCGGCACTGTTATCGAAAGGGTCGTCCACTTCTCACCTGCGTACGTCATTGTTCTTTTGCATCTTGCCAGGAAAATTTTGTTGGATTTGCAGGGACCTCGAATAAGAAAACCACGGTTTCGACGTTGCCGCGGGCCGGTGGGAAGAAAAGGCAATGAGGCACCTGAAAAGGAAGCAAGGGAGACGTATTTGAGCGCGTAGGGATCGAGGGCAGGATATTCCGTGGGCTCATACACGTCAACGTCTCGATCAAGATAGGCCCGATCAATCCCCTCCTCCATGGCCATACGGATCGCGGCAATCACGGGTTGACAGGGATCGATGGGAATATAGCTCCCTTGAGGACCGGGCTCCCCATCCGGTTCCGGCATGACGACGAGGCTGATGATCGGCAGGAGATTGACTCCTTCCTCTACCGGACGCTCCCCGGAGACCGGTAAGGGAAGACCGACACAATCAAATCGTTGGCTCAACCACAGGTCGCGGATGGTCTGGGCTACATCGGGGCTGCCGTGGCGAATGGGAACCAATGGGTCAACGAACTCCACGTCACAGTAGGAACGGAGCACGGAACGTCATAAAGACCGGTTGCCCGCGAAAATCCCTCGTGTTCGCATTTGACATTCCCAACCTCTCAATTTATTCTTACGGCCTAAGATTTCCGGTATCTAGAGAGAGTAAAATACGTCTCAAATCGACTGCTGGCTACAAAACCATAAGCCATCAAGGGAGCCCGATCATGACCACACCTCAGCACGGATCGCAGCGTCACCATCACTCATCAGCAACCGGACGATCGGTCTATCGGGGAACGCTCTGTCTGCTGGGTGTTGCCCTGTTATCCGGCTGCGTCAGTTCGGGAAAGTATGAAGCGGAAAAAGCGCGTGCTTTGAATTTTCAACGCTTATTGGCGCAAGAGGAAAAATTGGCCGATAACCTGAAAACTCAGTTGGAAGAGGCAAAAAGCCAAGTCACGAAGTTAGAAACACAAAAGAGCGACGCGACCGTTGAGCTTGAAGCCCTTCGCTCGAAAACAACAAGACCGCAAGAAGACGCGGCACCCGGTGTCGTTCCCGCTCCGTCAAGTGACCTTGACGCGTCACAAGAGGATGAGCCTTTATCCGAGGAGTCTCTTGCAGAATTCGGCCTGGGTGATCTTTCATTCGACGAAGCAGATTTTGCCGACATTGGCGGTGAAGCACCGGAGATCGGTGCCATCGGAGAACCGACGTATCACACCGTGGTTCAGGGAGAAACGTTATACCGCATTTCTCGTGAATACGAGGTGACCGTTCGTCAATTGAAACTGTGGAATAAGCTTTCCAGCAATAACATTTCGATTGGCCAACGGCTCATCGTCAGTCAGCCCTGACCGTTCATCCTCACAACGCCGTTCCCCGTTTGAGAACGCATTCTTCTTCCAGGGATTCGTGTCTTGGCACGAGTCTCATACCTTTATTCAGAAACACCGCAGAAGAAGACGAACATGCCACGACGTGACTTGGCGGCACTCAACCCAAGTTCTCCGGAGAGAACCCAACCAGTCCAACGCCGGAAAGACAAAGCGCCCAATTCACGAACCGCGTTGAGCATTCGGAAAAGGACGGGGAGCACCTTGATCGGTGGATTGCTCAAATTGCGACCCGTTTGCGTTGACCGTCCACGCCCAGGATTCTCCGTTCTTATTTGAGAAAACGTGTGCGTCGATACGGTTGCCGCGATCGACGCGGACGGGTCGATCGAGAGGGAAAAAAGCGAGACCCCAATGCGAGGCTTTATCAATCGGACCATTTGAAACGTGAAGATTCGGAAGCAACGCCGCGTTGAACCAACCGGCTAACCCGTGCAACCACCCCCGACGTTTGGCATACAACGAAACCTTGGCGTTCACCTCCGTCCGGGTGGTGTCGGCAAATTGGATGTCTTCCACGCGGGCAGGATCGCTCAGGAACGTCCCTTCATGCAGCTTCAAGGAATGGAAATTGTTGACGGTCATGTTGCGCACGGGTGAGTAATCAAAGCCTTGGCACTTCTTCACCCAGAAATCAACCACGTGCTCGTAAAATTGTGGGAGTTCGACGGGAACCAGGAATAAATCCAGACGATGCGGAATGAGTGTGCCGCCTTTCTTCAAAAAACGATCCCGCGCATCGGTGAGCGACCCGAGGATGCCTTCTTCAAAGCCGAAGGTCCCCATCGTCTCGGTCACGATCACGTCCGCCTGCTCGGGCAACTGCACGTTGAACGACAGGTCATGATAAAACGTCACGCGGTCCCGGAGGCCGTTTTTTGCCGACACCAGTCTGGCAACGTCAATGACGGCTTCGCTTTCAATGGCATACACGTGACGCGCCCCGGCGCGGCACGCCAAAAAAGAGAGAATGCCTGAGCCGCACCCCACGTCAACAACCACGTCACCCGGCTTCACAACCTGAGAAATCGCCTGGCCATACGAGCTGGTCCGCACCTCATCAATCAGCATCGTCAGGTGGTAGTTGATGAAGTCGGTATATTTCGTCCGCACTCTTCTCCTCCGCTGGATAACAACGTGCAATGATCTGCGGCAGTCAGAAACGGCGATGCTCGGTTACTTCAACGTTTTGATTGATAAGGGTTGCCGCCAGCACAAAAACCGTCAACTCCCGTTTCCGCCGTAAAGGAGGAGAGAAATCTTGGGAACGTTGCACTTACCTGGGAGTCGTGGAAGAAGTAAATGACGGAAAAAATCTTATTGGTAGCCATCTTTACAATGGCTGATTTTTAGGACAAGGATAATAAGCTGCTTGTATTCTTCCAGATATTGTTCCAGAGCCTTCTTCATGAAATAGCTCTTAGACCGTTCCGTCTCATCGGCCAGCCGTTGAAGTGTTTGATGTACCTGGTCTTCTACTCTCAGGGTATTTCATCTTCCCCGTATTAGAATACGCATCATCCTAGAGCATGGTAGACTAACGGACAAGGCGACCTCAATCAATAACGCGGGTTTCACTGTACGCGGTCCTTTCAGATTAGTGAAAATGGACAAGACGCAACGACGTTGGCGGCACTCTTTCCAGTCGTTCGGGCACCCGCGGGTTCTCACCATGTTGTTTCTCGGCTTTTCAGCCGGGATTCCCCTTCTGCTGATTTTCTCATCGCTGTCATTGTGGTTGCGTGAAGCGGGAGTCGAACGCTCAGCCGTGACCTTTTTCAGTTGGGCGGCGTTAGGCTACTCATTCAAGTTTGTCTGGGCGCCACTCGTGGACAAATTACCCCTCCCCTTCCTGACGCATCGATTGGGCCGACGACGAAGTTGGATGTTGCTCGCACAAGGTTGCATCATTGCAGCGATTACCGGCATGGCTCTGATTGACCCTGCCGATGGAGGTGCCAGCCTGACCATGATGGCGTTAGCTGCGGTGTTGCTTGGTTTTTCATCCGCCACCCAGGATATTGTGATTGACGCCTACCGAATCGAATCCGCGGACGTCTCGCTTCAAGCCCTGATGTCGTCCACCTATATTGCGGGCTATCGGGTCGGGATGCTGGCCGCAGGGGCAGGAGCCCTGTTTTTGGCCAGTGCCTTTGGATCAGCCAAAGGCGTCTATGACTATCAGGCGTGGCGGTGGGCCTATTTCATCATGGCCATGGCCATGTTCGTAGGAGTGCTTACCACGCTCGTCATTTCCGAACCAACCACCAGGCAAACGCGCGTGTCTCCCCGCTCGACCGGGGATTATGCAGGGTTTCTGTTCACCTTTGTCGCTGCGGCCACTGGATTTATCCTGACCTTTTACTATTCAGCCGAATTGACGGCCAATATCAGCCGTAGCCTGACCAAGGTGGTTGGTGCCGAAACTGTCGCGGGATTTGTGGTCGAAACGGCACGACTGGGCACGGGGATTGTCGCGGCATGGCTGGTCGCCACGTTCGTGATTCGTGCCGGAATCGTGAGTCGGGAGATGATACAGGAAACCTATCTCGCCCCGGTGAAAAATTTCTTTGAACGATACGGAACGAAATCCGCGCTGTTGCTTCTGACGTTGGTCGGGGTGTATCGGATTTCCGATATTGTCCTGGGCGTAATTGCCAACGTGTTCTATCAGGACGTGGGATTCACCAAGCCGGAAATTGCCGGCGTGGTGAAAACCTTCGGGCTGTTTATGACCATTGCCGGCGGGTTCGTGGGGGGCATCTTGTCCGTCCGATACGGCGTGATCCGCATCCTGTTTTTGGGAGCCCTGTTATCCGCCGCCACCAACCTGCTCTTTGTCGCGTTGGCCTCCATGGGACATAATCTCAACATGCTCTACGTGGTGATTTCCATCGACAATCTTTCGGCAGGATTGGCCGGTGCCGCCTTTGTTGCGTTTCTTTCCAGCCTCGTCAACGTCCAATTTACCGCCATGCAGTACGCCCTCTTCAGTTCGCTGATGACCCTGTTTCCCAAAATTCTGGGAGGCTATTCAGGCACCATCGTTGATGTCACGGGCTATTCACGTTTCTTCATCATGACCACGTTACTAGGACTCCCCGTCCTCGCACTCATTTGGCAAGCACGCACGTATCTGAAAACCGACACCCTGCCCTGAACGAAATCCAAGGTGTTTCGCAGAAACATGAAAACAGACCGATAACGCTGCCTCCATCGCGGTAAGCAACCGGTAGCAAGCAATGTCAAGCCTATCGCGATTCGTCACAAACGTCTCGCGAGGGACGGCCCGAAATGCTTCCAAGCGACTCAGTGAATCCTCAATTTCGGCCCCATGTCAGTATTCTTCCTGAACGGGATTGGTCAGCGCGCCAATACGTTCAATCTCAATGGTGACTTGATCCCCATCTTTCAGAAAAATCGGCGGATTGCGGGCGAACCCGACTCCCTGTGGCGTCCCCGTCAAGATAACCGTTCCCGGCAACAAGGTCGTTCCTTCGCTCAAAAAGCTGACCAGAGCCGGAACGTCGAAAATCATGTCTGAGGTGTTCGAATCCTGCATGATTTCACCGTTGAGCGTGGTTTTGATCCTGAGGGCATTGGGGTTCGAAATCTCATCGGTGGTGACCAGACGAGGACCGAGGGGACAGAACGTATCAAAGGATTTTCCGCGACACCATTGTTTCCCGCCACCTTCTTTTTGCCAACGACGCGCGCTGACGTCATTGGCGCAGGTGTACCCGAGCACGTGGTCCAGCGCGTGACGCCGTTCAATGTTTTTTCCAGACTTTCCAACTATCACAGCCAATTCACATTCATAATCGACCTGTCCTGGGGCGACTTTTGGAATAAAAATGGGATCGCCTGGATGATTGAGCGCGTTTGCCGCCTTGATAAACAGCACGGGACGTTCCGGAATCGCTGCTCCCGTCTCTTCCGCGTGCCGTCGGTAATTTAATCCGATGCAAAGGATCGTCGGAGGCTCAACCGGCGCAAGCAATTTCTCGATTCGAACAACGCAATTCGTAACTTGGTACGTTTGAAAAATATTGCCCTCAACGAGTTGAGCGGACCATTCGTCCACCTGCTCGCCATACCGAACGTCACCCGCGCTGTCCTGAAACCGGACGATTTTCACGAAGTTCCTTTCCTGACGTCTTGTCTTTTCCAATCAGGCACGTGCATCGTCATCAACGCTTTGAAGAGCTTGCCGTGGTTGGGCACACGCAGGTGCAATAACTCGTGTGCAATGACGAAATCCTGGAAATTTGAACCTTGATTGACCAGATCAGCAGCCAAAGTTACGATTCCCGAAGTCGAGCAAGATCCCCACTTCCGCGTCATGCGCTGAACGCGAATCAGTCGTGGATGAACGTTCAATCGCTGTGCCCAGCATTCGACGCGGGCACAAATAATCTCGCGTCGTTCGTTATATACCTTCATCAATATCCGCGTTCAGAAGAATTGTGAGAATGCCTTCTACGACTCGGCTCCGTTCATCCCCGTCCAATCGAAGAAGCGGGCGATAGAGCGCCGCGCGCAGCCGCCGTTGTTCATCGGCGTTGACGGTCGCGTTGGGAAAACGGCCGAGAAGCCCTTCCACTTCTCGCGCCAAACTCAACGTCGATATACCGGCGGCCGCCAGACGTGGATCATCTTTCAGCATCCAATGAACGCCGAATGCGCGTGGCGACAGCCCACTGTCCCTCGCGGCTTCGATAGCCGCTTCCTTTTCACCAACGAGCGTGGCTAACCGATCCATCGCCGCGAGCCCGGTCGTCTTGCGATCCTCCATATCCTTCAAAATGCGTTCAGCGCGATCCTTCAAAGGCAACAGCACGGGTTCCATCTCCGGTTCATTTTCGATTTCATGCCGAAGGCCACGCACGAGATTGAACGCCTTGGCCTCGTCTGAGCCTTGCTTGTCTCGAAGTGCTTCGAACGTGCTCAAGTCAAACGTCACAGTTTTTGTCAGGTAGCCAAGACCTTCCTGCGTCGCACTGTCCTGTATCAGAGAGTGCGTCTTGTTGGCCAAGTCCATCACGTAGTTGGCGCGACTTGCATAGGCATTTCGTACGACCGTATAGAGACGGGCAAGCCGCCTGAAGGTATCGACGTGATCGCGGAGTTCCGGTGAAGGAGACAATATCTCCCAAAGCGCCTCGATTTCCTTGTAACGATCGAAGAATGCCTTGCGGGCATCCGGGTCCAGGAAGCGTTTATAGACGATCCTTTCGAGGCCCTCGTCCGCGCCGTCATTTCCCTCATCCCCGAAATACTCTGTTTTTGCCCTTTCGATCTTGTTCAGAAAGTCCCGCAGAAGCAAATCAAGATCCTCAATCACGCCGCTGACGTCGGACGAGTCGAATCGCAGCGCCTTTCTCAATTCGCGCAGCACGCCCACGAAGTCGATGACCAAGCCAATACGCTTACGGGCGCCGACCGTGTCCACGTAGGGACGATTCACGCGCGCGATTGCCTGCAAAAGCACGTGATCCCGCATCGGTTTGTCAAGATACATGCAGTAGAGAATCGGTGCGTCGTAGCCCGTCAGCAGTTTGTCCGTCACGATGAGAATTTTTGGGTTTTCACCTGCCTTCTTGAACATAAGGCGCGTGTCCGCCTCACGTTCCGACGAGAGTTGGAGTTTCGCAACAAGCGGGCGGTCAATAACGTCGTTCACGTTCTCAGTATAGACCGGCACGGTCCATTCGGAAGGCAGGAGTGTATCAAGCGCGTGCTTGTACTTGGCGCAGGCTTCCCGATTGACGCCCACGAGGAACGCCTTGTAGCCAAGTGGCGCGACGTTTTCCTTGAAGTGTTCAGCGACGAATGCGGCAACGTTCTTGATACGATCGTCGGCGGTCAGAAAAGTACGCAGCCCGACTGCACGATCAAGCACTTTGTTCAGTTCATCGACGTCGGTGACGCCCTCTATCTCGGCCAAGGCGAAAAACTCCCTGTCGAGCCGTTCCGCGGGCACCGTCATTTCACTCGGCGCCATCGTATGGCGAATCGGCAGCGTCGTCTCGTCCTCAATCGACTCGGCGATGGTGTACTTGTCAAGATAGCCCAACTCATCGTCGGCACCGAATATCTTGAAGGTGCCCTCCCCGTGCGAGGTCCGATCAATCGGCGTACCGGTGAATCCGATGATCGTCGCGTTGGGCACGGCCGCCATCAGGTACGTACCCAAGTCCTTGGCCACCGAGCGGTGCGCCTCGTCAATGAATACATAAACGTCGTCACGGGTGTTGACGTTTTTTTCGAGGCCTTCAAACTTGTGGATCATGGACAAAATCAGGCCGCGTTTGTCGGTTTTGAGCAAATTCCGAAGGTCGGCCTTGGAATTCGCGCGCCACACCGCGATATCCTGCTGCTGCATCTCGCCGAGCAACCTCTCGACCCAGCCTTTGATCTGTCCTTCAAGTTCCGTTCGATCCACGACCACCACGACCGTCGGCTTACCGAACCGGTCCTTGCGTTCCATGACCAGGCGCGCGGCGATAAGGAGCGTAAACGTCTTACCGGAACCCTGCGTATGCCAGATAAGCCCACGCCGTTTCGCCGAGTCAGAGCAACGCTCGACGATGCGATCCACTGCCCGGCGCTGGTGCTGGCGTAACACGGATTTCCGCGTCTCTCCGTCTTCGACGTAAAACAGTATCCAGTCTCGCAGAGTACGCAGAAAATCGGTCGGCTCGAAAAAGGACTGGACGGCAAATCGGTAACTCTCCTCCGGGTGCCCTTTCCATCGTGCCATGAAGCGACGCGAAGCGTTCCAGGTGACGCCGTACCAGTAGTCAAGGAGATGCGTGACGTTGAAAAGTTGCGTGGCGCCCAGCAATTCCGGCGTCTCCATCTCGTAGCGCCGCAACTGCGCGACGCCCCGATCAATGGCATCGGTATCCGTCGGGTTCTTGTGCTCCACGATAGCGACCGGCACGCCGTTGACGACGAACATCACGTCCGCACGGTTACCCTTTCTGGCCGGAGGCTTGACCTTCCATTCCCACGTGACGTGGAAGGCATTGACGCCCGGCGCGTCAAAGTCAATGAGCCTGACGGGTCGGTGACGATTCTCTGCCTCGTCGTACCACTGCCGCTCCCCGCGCAGCCAGGCGAGCATCTCCCTGTTGCCCTCAATCGTCGGCGGGAGTGCTTCGAGTCGCTCAACGGTAGCGCGAACGGCGTCGTCCGTCATCCAGGGATTGAATTGGCGGAGTTTCGACTCAAGTTCGTTGCGAAACAACGTCCCTGCCTCACCGCCGCGCTTGTCCATCGCGGCTTGCGGGAGGAGTGGCGTCCAGCCGATCTCCGCCGCATGACGAATCATAGGAAACTGGACGGAACCGGCTTCTGTGATCTTGAGGTTGGTCACCGATCACCTTCCCCGATTATCCAGGTGGTCTTGATACGTTGTTGATGTGCAGACCAAGATGTCTGATTTGACGATATTACCGTGTTAGTCATATAATTAGCTAACCGTATAATCTCAAGGATTTCAACGATGCCAGTTGTGAATGTCCATCAAGCAAAAACCCAGTTGTCGCGCCTGCTCGCACAGGCTGAGGCAGGTGAGGATGTCGTCATTGCCCGCAACGGCCAGCCGATTGCGCGGCTCGTGCGATGTCAGCGCCAGGGTAAACGGCAATTCGGCGTATTACGGGGCCGTATAGTAATCAACGACAGCTTCTTCGACCCGCTCCCGGAGGCTGAACTCTCCGCCTGGGAGACGTAAGCGTTGCGGCTTCTGATTGATACCCACGCGTTCCTCTGGTGGCTCGCTGGAAGCGATCGGTTGTCAGACGCTGCCCGCCGTGCTATCGAGAACGAAGCGAATGACGTATTGATAAGCGCGGCGTCAGCTTGGGAAATTGCCACCAAGCATCGTCTCGGCAAGCTTCCAAACGCCGAGGCAGTCGCCCTTGACGTTGCCGGAGCCATCGCCGACCAAGGCTTCGATGAACTGCCGGTTACCGTAGATGATGGAGCACGCGCCGGAGCGCTGCCTGGACCCCATCGCGATCCCTTCGACAGAATGCTCATCGCCCAGGCACTGTCGCACAACCTCGTTCTCATATCGAGTGAGGCGCACTTCGACCCATATGGCGTTCGCCGCCTCTGGTAAACCACGCCTTCAGGCTCCACTGGCTCATCAGGCCGCTCTCACGGTCATAGTGAGATTGGTCGCGGCGAAATTTCCCCGCCGGTATTCATAAGCGTGTCGACCAGATCTGATCGGCGGAAGGTTGCCGACAGCCGCTGCAATGTCCGGTCTCTCTCGCTGAACAACGGGCTGAGTGCCTCTCCAATCTGTTGCTCAGCACGAGACACATAGTTGTCCGACTTCTGCTCTACACGTTCCCTCGCCCGGTCGAAGGTCCGGTGGTCGAGTTGATGAAGAGGAATGTTCATCTCTTCCAGAAGATAGCGTCCCATCAGCATGGCGATGAAACGGGAACCATACGCAAGGAAGTCGGGCGCATCTTGCGGCGGCCTCTTACGGCGATTTTCTGCATGTCTGAGCAAGAGCGCGGCGATGATGGCTTGCGCGCCGTTCAGATTTTTCTCGAAAATCGTATCGTACAACGCACCGAAATGTTCACGGCTTCTGAACCTCGCCTGATGGGGTCTCCTCCTCCAGATCGCCAGGACGGCTTCGGCAACGACGGCGCTCGTAAACTCATCAGGCGATACCGATCGGTCTTCGCGTTTGGCGCGGTATTTGTACCCTAGGCCGGCAATTGACTCGCTAAGTGCCTTTTGACGCAAGTCGTTCGCTTTCAAATCCTTCAAATCAACCGGGTTCTGGCTGTTGGTGGCGAAGGTAATCGCCTCAACGATCTCAGTGTCGTTGTGCTGAAGTTCATATATGCGAATCAGCACTTCTGCTCCTTCGATTTCCGGCCCGATCTTCTCATACATCTTCTGAACGGTGCGCGCGGTCTGCCCGCCATTGACGATTTGGAGGTCGTTCACGTGGATGGTCCAATTGTCTTTTTGCAACGCGTTGTGGCGGAACTGGGAGCAGGTGATCGTGACGCCGTTATTATAGAAATAGAAATTGGACCGTTTATTCGAATCACGCAAAGTGTTGGCCATTTCCTCATTCACGCGGTTGCCGGCGAGACCCAGATAGCGGCGGATGTTTTTTTCAAAAAGCTGATTGTCGTATTCGTTGGTCAGACGTGCGAGTTCAGAGACCGACATACGCCCGATCAATACGCGACGAAAGTCAAAAGTTTCGACGGTTGCCTGTCCGACGAGCTTTAACTCGGCGCTTATGGGTTGTCTCGCCTGTAAAAGCGCAAGGATATCTTCAGGCCCAATATGTCGCCACCCGACTTGTCCATTGAAATCTGCCGCGGCGTTGTCGATACGCTGCTGCGCTTCCATCGTCCAAGAGGTACCGTTGTTCGCCGCAACTGCGGTGACTCGCGGAATCGCGCCTTCTTTCACGAACGAACGGATTTCTTCGACCCGCTGCTCCAATCGCTCATTCAATGTGACGGTTTTGTTCGGGTCAAAGAGGGCGCCAATTGCATCAATCATCTTGGCAATAGCATTTTCGGGGAACGCCGAGTCTCCACTGAGGTCAGTTTTGTATTTTCCCTGTATCAGGGTGATGCGAAGTTCGCCGTCGTTAGGTGGTTCGAAGTACAGTGCATCAACCCCGAAGTCGTTACCGCCGTCGACAATGCCGTCGAACGTCTCCTCGTCGGTGAGATCGAATGCCGTTTTAGCGACGAGAAACAGGAACGCCGCCGAGCGTTTCTTCCGTTCGTCGTTTCCCAGCCGAAGTTCATCGGTAAAAGCGTCTGCGTATTTCTCGATGATGCCGGAAACTTGCTGGTCAATGATTTGCGTAGCAAGAGACATAATCCTACTCCTTTGAATTCCCGGCGAGGGACATTTTCTTTCGTTCAAGTACTTCGATTGCCTAGTCTCGCGACACCGTAAGGTAATTCTCCAGGAAATCGTCCAGTAGATCGTTAGATTCCAAGTACTCAATCAGAATACGAGAATCAAGGGGTTCGATGCTACCCATGCAGTCATTCATGTCATTTCACCTTCCGTGTGCAGATACTGGTGCTCGCTCCGGCAATGGAGTGAAACAAGCATCTTTTCGTACGCACGTCCCTCAATTCTGATCACACAATTGACACACGCGACATCAAAAATATACGCTTACACCAAGGTTCAAGTCCCCTCCTGATGATAAGGTCCCAAGGGGCCCTCTCCGGTGACGGAGTAGTCAGGAGGGGCATCGGTTGTCCTAGGGTTTTCGCCTGATGACAAAAGGTCCCTCCCTGATGACAAGAACGCCATGGGTGTCCTCCCTAGTAATGGGGTAGTCAGGGGGGTCATCCTTCCGGCAGGAACATCCATCGGCACTCCGTTCCCACGCGAGAGACATCAAACTCCCCACGCACCGCTGGTTTAATACGGTCGTACCAAGTACTTTCCCCCTTCTGCCACTTCTGGAAAATTGCCCAGCAGCAAGAGTCAGCCAACCTTCCGTTTCCTCATTACCTCATCGCCCGCACAAAATCCACGGCCGACGACCCCAACGCCTCCCCGCCCACAATTTTGGGCTGCAATCTCCGCTACCATGACTTATCCAACAGCAACCTCCGTGCCAACGATGGTGGCCCTATACAATTGTCTTGTTACATCGTTAGTGTGGTGGTATGGTGGCTCCATAATGATGATGCGCACTCAGATATCTCTCAATTCAGAACTCTATACGCGAGTTCGTGCGCGTGCAGCCACGCTGGGCATTTCAATTGCTGAGTACATGCGCCGACTTGTAGACCAGGACTTGGCCAATCCATCTTCACGAAGCTGTGACCGCTCCATTATCTTTGACCTTGGTACATCGAAAGGCACTGACATTGCATCAGAAAAAGACCGAATGATCGGGGCAGCGACCAGCACGAGCAAGTACCGCCATTCCAATTCATCATGAGCATCTTCGTGGACAGTTCGGCCTGGTATGCGGCTGCTGATCGTTGCGACCGGCAAAACGGCCGTGCGAAGCAACTTTTGATAACGGACGAACCACTTGTCACAAGTGACCACATACTGGTTGAGACTTGGCGTCTCATCCACCATTTCATCTCTGCCGAGGCGGCAGAAACTTTTTGGGACGGATTGCGAAGCGGTGTCGCCACCATTGAACAGACGACCAGTGCAGACCTCGAAGCCGCGTGGGCAATTGGTGAGCACTTCCCCGACCAGGACTTCTCTCTCGTCGATCGCACTTCCTTCGCGCTCATGGAACGGCTCGGTATCTCACGTGTCATTTCATTCGATAACGATTTTGCAGTCTTCCGATACGGCCGCGGTCGCAAAGCCGCATTCGAAGTCCTGATGTAGTCAGGAGGAGCATTCGTCGTGCTATGGTTTCCGCCGTGTGTCGCTTCCCCGTGAACGGCAGGGTATCCGTGATGACGATAAACTCCTTAGCGCCTTTCTCCAACTCTTTACGAATGACAAACCGGAGTAGATAACCCAACATTTTCAGGTAAAGGTAGGATCATTGACGTAACGATGGAGCCGCCTTGTGTGTTTCTCCACTACAAGACAATCGATGCAAATCTCACCGAGATGAGCATCAATTAGATCGAAGACGCGCCCTCGTACATGCCGGTTGTCCTTGGCGCAATGGAAAGACTCCATATCCAAGCCGAACTCAAGACACTCGTGCCGGTATGCGTTGAGTGATTCCATTACGGGAAACGGTCGGCGCTGGCTGACGCTGGTCAGCAGAAAATAGCGTGTTCCATTGGCACCGAAGTCCAAATTTCCAGACTCGTCAAGGAAGATATAAGCGCAGTCGTTCATCGTGGTGGCGCCACCAAACAATGCAGATTCAACGAAATGCGTTCGATGAGACTAGACCAGTTGTTATAGCAGCGAATAGAAGCTCTCTGCGGTTTGGGTGAGTTGGCAGTAGATTTCAATTTTTCTACCAACTCCCACATTGAATGCGCTGTTTTTTGTGACATCTGGTATCTATTCCAAGTAGGAATCATTTTTGCGTCGATAAACCCTAGATTGATTAATTTCGGACCTCTCTTCTTATTCTCCATCCAATATCCCTTCTCCTTATCATGGCGAGGTTTAATTACACCGGATTCGTAGTCGTTCGACCAAACATTAAACTCATTTCGAAGTTGGTTGAACAGTTTTCCAGACACGACAAACAAGTCTAAATCAGACGCCTTGTTAAATGGCGTGCCAATTTTCTTTGGCTTAAGTGATTCGCCGAGACGAGCACTGCCCGCTATGCTTATTTCCTTCGCGTGTACATCCAATTTGGTGCCCAGCCAAGAACGAATCGAATCATAAAGTGCTGGACACTCAGTAAATGCAAATGGAATTCCCTCGGTTAGCCATAACTGAGCAAGGGCTATCTGAACTTCCCTCCCACCTTTATGTGCGGTATCAAGAAGTGTCTTTGCATCTGGATAGGGACCCCGCAACGTGGCTATCGGATTTGCAATTTCAAAGGGCTTCATTCTGGATTTCCGAATACTTTGCAAAAAGGCAAGTTTTTTTGACTTTTGCCAATGTCAATATATGACATCCTCTATTGTGTATTTTTCTCATTCGTACGGAATCATATCTTTGCGGCTGAGGGTACTTCAGGCGTGCAATTAACTGAGCATCGTCAGATTCGCAGGTAGATGTGGGATCAAGCAGCAATCTGGAACATGCCTGCCTAAAGTTATTCATCTTCCAGCCATAGTATGCACACCATAAATAAAGAACGGGAAGCCGGTCTTTGGGAACGTATCGCGATAAAAGAATCGCGAGAAGAATCTCCGTAATCTTTCGTTGCCATGTCACTTCGTAGCAACCTGTTATCGTTCTAACCAGTTGCATCGGAATTGTCGAACCGCCTTGTCGTGAGTTACAGAAGTAAGTCTTCCAAGCAGCACGACAGAGTGCCCATAGGTCCACTCCCGGATGTCGGGCGAAACGACGATCTTCAGCAATAACCAAAAACTCGCACATTCTCGGAGTTGGGAGTGGAGAGTCGGCCTTCATGATTTCCAATTCTAATTTGTCAATGGAAGCACGCAGCCGCCTCCATTGCGTAATAATTCGTGGCCTTAGAAAGGTCATTCTGTCAGCCATGGTGTCTATTTTACTATGCGTAAAGCCCATTGAATAAGGAGAATTTTTCGCAATCGTTTGGTCCGACCAGCTTGATAAGAGATGTTATCGGCATTGAATTTCCTCTGACGCTTCGCTTTATAGTCATTTTTCAAGAAGTAGCTTCTTGTCTTCGGCAATTAATAAAAGTGCTACGAGACTCCCATGTGGAAGCGTACTATCGTCATGTCCCAAGTCCTTTCGAATTGCCCTTAATATATCTTCCAACATACGCATCTTTTCTTCGAGTGATGAGCCATCCTTTGCTTTAGTGTCGAAAGAGTTCCATAATTCAACAATTTCTGGCCCTCCCCAGACGATTAAGTCTTTCTTGATCAGCATAGACTTTTCGATCAGTTCTTCATCTTCCATTTGTTTCTTGGTTTTCACCAACTGAACAACCTCAAAGAAAAAATCAATAAATTTAGTGTAAGCTTCACGCTTATCAGAAAAATGGCGTGCAGAAATTTCGCGTTTCTTTGTTTGGTAGTGCGTAATCAGTCCGCTTATAAACATGACAATTAGACCGATAATGCTGGATCTGGTATTAGCATCTGATTCTAAAAAACTTCGTACAAAAAGCCATAACAAAAATATGGCGGCTACCCATACTGCTATCCTTCTGATGATTCTGATCAATTTTGTGGTGTGCATGGAGAATTACTTCTCTGCGTGATTAACTGCCCTGTGTTTTTCTGTGGAACTAATAGGGTCGGTCTTGGAGAGATCTGAAAGATCGAGATCGGCAACACGAATTTGACCGGTCATTAGCTTGTGGAGAAGAGCCTTGAGCAGTTCTTCAAACACCGCACGCTTGCGGCGGTGAAGGTTGATCTTCCGATCGATGGCGTTGATGACGGCGACGATTTCGCGTTGTTCGGCAAGAGTTGTTGGCAACGGAATGCTGTGCTCATTGATCATTCCTTGGGTTACCAACGGTTGTCCCGCCATGCGCTTAAATCGATTCAGATCGAAGTACGAAAGAAACGCTCCGACAAACTCTAAATCTGCATCTTCGTTAAGCCATTCTTTCGCATAAAGCGCATTGTCAGTCACCCAGATTTTGCCTGAAGCAATGTGGACTGCACCGCAATACTCGCCAACCCGTCCAATAACGAGGATTTTGGAAGAATCCAAATGCCACTCGTGGGCGAATCCCATCACTCCATTTCCACCCAGAACAGGAAATGGCTTATCATCACTCGGGCAGTCAGACAAATTGTTAGGACGCTTCCTTCCACTGGTGAGTTTGAAGATTTTATCACAAGGGATGAGTTCCCAGTTCTCCGGTACTGGACCGATCTCGGTCTCCTTCTGTGCCTCCCCGCGCAGACCGTACGTGAGCAGAATCCGCATCGCGGCTTTTTTGAGGTCTTGAGCGACGGCGATGATTAACGTCTCTTGTTCAATCTGCTTGACCAGATTATGAAGAAACAACCCTATTTTCGACTGTTGGGACTTGTCGGGAAAGGGAATGTCGAGGTCAAGCAACGTTGCCTTATTGACGCTGGCAAATGTCGACCCCGTCGCCCTGCTTTCAAGGACTGGTTTTGCGTAGAGCAAAGCGAAATAAAGAAACCAAGGATCAGTTCTCGATTCTGCGCGAATTGCTGAAATGCCACGTCCTATAACACACTCATCAGTCGCGACGTTTACGTCACCGACAGGTGCACGAACAGAAATCAAAACATCTCCAGAAGATGCGAACTTCTGACCTGTACGACACCAGACCCGAGGCATGGGGTGTAGCAACCCAAAATCGGCCTTTCCTTGGAAGAAAGGCAAGCCGTCACCAACTTCGTTATAGACCGAAGAGGGAGGCGACTGGCCGAGAATTACGGACGCCACATCTGAATCGCCTAGCTTGACGGTTGGAACCGGCGTGTTCATTGTAACTTCTCCAGAAGAGAGAAAAGTTGTCTGTCTACTTCATATGAAGTCGATGACAGGTGACGTAACTTTTTGATTAGATCAGCGACCGAAGCAGTGTCGGCGTCCATCATCTGCCCTACCCACCGGCTCGGACTCAAATTATAGTCGGCTTCCTTCGCCTGCTCCCGCGTAACGACGGCGATTTCACCTTCAACCGATCCTCCCTTCACGAAAGCCTCCGCCAAGGGCCGAATATCTTCCTCCGGGATGAAGTTCTTGGGCCGTCCCTTCCGCACGCGCTTGCTCGCGTTCAGCAGCACAATCCGCCCCTTCCTCGCCGCAGGCTTGCGTTTCGATAGCACGACGATCACCCCGGCTGCGGTCGTGTTGTAGAAGAGGTTGTCCGGCAGCAGGATTACGCCGTCGATGAAGTCGTGATCGACGAACCATTTGCGGATGTTGCGTTCCTTGTCCTCGTGTTTGGCGCCGGAGCCGCGTGTTACTGCGCCCGTGTCAAGTACCACCGCGGCACGTCCGCGCTCGTTCAGGCAGGTCAGGGTGTGTTGGAGCCACGCCCAGTCGCCCTTACCGGTCGTGACGCCGCCTCGGGTGTGGAAGCGGTCGAACGGGTCGTTGGTAAACACGTCGGGGCTGAATGGCTGGTTCCACATGGGATTGGCAACCACGATGTCGTGTGCGTCGATTTGGCCGGCAGCGGTTTTGAACTTCGGGTTGATCATCGTGTCGCCGCGGGCGATCTTGACGTCCATGTCGTGGATGATCGCGTTCATGTGGGCAATGGCGTAGTTCTCTGCCTGGAGTTCCTGTCCGCTGAGTTTGATCGGCACGCGGCTGGTTGGGTCCAACTCGCGGGCAACAAGTTGGAGCTTGACGAGCAGTCCGGCCGAGCCACAGGCGTAGTCGTGGCATTGCTCGCCTGGTTTCGGGCGCATGATGTGCGCCATCAGGAACCCCACTTCCGTGGGCGTGAAGAATTCGCCCGCGCTCTGGCCCGACCCTTCTGCAAATTTGCGCAGGAGAAATTCATAGGCACGGCCGAGAAAATCGGGTTGCACGTCGGCGAGACCGAGCCTGTAACGCGGGTCGGAGAAGGTTTCGACGACCGCAGCGAACTTCGCCGGGTTGACGTCCCGCTCGCCGTTGCGCTCGGATGCGAAGTCGACAAGATCAATGACGCCTGAGAGCGAAGGGTTTTGCCGGACTACCGCCCGCACCGCCTTGGTCAGATGCTCCCCGATGTCTCTTGGCCGGGTGTTTCGTCCCTGATCGTCAAGCGGCCACTCATGGGCTTCATGTCCACTGATGATGCCCCACCGGGCTTCCGGGGGGAGGTAGAAGCGCAGCAAGCCATGATCGTTTTCGGCAATCTCCTTGGCCACGTCCCGGTCTCCGTATTCCTCGGCCAGCCGCTCAATCTCGTCGTCAAAAACATCCGAGAGGCGCTTGAGAAAGAGGAGTGGAAGCAGGTAATCTTTGAATTTCGGGGCGTCTTTCTCCCCACGGATGGAACAGGCCGCGGTCCATAGCATATCCTCCATGGGTTTCGTTGAAGGGGAAAAAGTGCGACGAGCAGCGCCGGCCCGCCGCCGTGTCACCCGTGTTGCGGCTTCAGTTGGCTCCGCCGCCGATTCCTCCGCGTCAACACCCGCTTCGACGGCGAGTGCGGCAATGGCTTCCTGTGCTGCCTTCTGCGGTCTCATCACGCCGCCCTCCCAGCGGTTGATACTGGCGAAGGAGACGCCGAGCCGCTCCGCAAGTTGTTCCTGCGTGAGGTCAAGATTGGCACGAATGGCGCGTAGCGTTGTCGATATGTTTTTCAAATCAGTCATATTTCACATATAGCAGACATGGCAAATATGTCAATTCAAGTTAAGGAGGTCCAAATCATGCAGCATCACTTTTCTCGAATGTTAGGGATTCGTCGCGCGTGGGTGGTGGCCTTGTGTCTTGCCTATTGTCCGGTGCCTGTGTTTGCGGAACAAATCAAGGCGCAGCTTGCAACGGCACCGGATGTTCCTCCTCCCATTACCCGGTCTAAACCGGCAACGGTCGTGGTGGAGATGGAAGCGAAGGAATACGTCGGGACGCTCGCGGAAGGGGTGCAATACAAATTCTGGAGTTTTAACGGCACGGTGCCCGGCCCCATGATCCGAGTCCGGGTGGGCGATACCGTGGAAATTCATTTGACGAACGCGAAGGACAGCACGGAGAGCCATAATATCGATTTCCATGCAGTGAATGGCCCGGGCGGTGGTGCCGCGATGCTGAATACCGAGCCTGGCGAGACAACCGGACTGCGTTTTAAGGCAATCAATCCCGGTCTCTACGTGTATCATTGCGCCACGGCCTCGCCGTCGATTCCTGCACACATTGCGAATGGAATGTATGGAATGGTGCTGGTGGAACCGGAAGGCGGGCTTCCTCCCGTGGATAAAGAATTCTATCTCTTGCAGAGTGATTTTTATACGAAAAAGGCCAAGGCTGGCGGCAACGTCCTGGAGTTTGATCACGAGAAAGGGGCCGCCGAACATCCGACTTACGTCGTGTATAACGGCATGGCCGGGTCCTTGGTCAAAAATCCCCTCAAGGCAATGGTCGGTGACCGCGTTCGGATTTTCTTTGGTAATGCCGGTCCCAACCTGGTGGCTTCGTGGCACATCATCGGTGAGATTTTCGACAAAGTATGGACGGAGGGTTCTCTCACGACGCCACCTCTGGAAAACGTGCAAACTACGCTGGTCCCGGCTGCGGGGTCTGCCATTGCGGAATTTACCGTCGAAGTGCCTGGGACGTATATTACGGTGGACCACTCGATCTTCCGCATCGAGAAAGGCGCGCTGGGCCTCTTGAAAGTGAAAGGGAAAAAAAATCCCGACGTCTACAAGGGCCTTCAGTAAGCCGACTCAACGGGATCGTTGATGGAGTCTCGGCGAATCAATTGCTGATTCGTCGAGACCCATCGCTCTGCGTTCTTGTCACGTTGTCGCTACACGCGGCTGATGTCGTTGAGAAATCAGCGCGAAGCGGCGTTTCATTGACTTGTTTTTTACCCCCATGATACCGTTCCTCCGATGAAAACTCCTTGTTATTCAGTTGGTTTTGAGGAATTTTGCGAATTGGCGCTGGCGGGAAATCTGGTGCCCGTGTATCGGGAAATTTTAGCGGATTTGGAGACTCCCGTCAGCGCATTTTCGAAAATCAATACCGGCGAAACCGCCTTCCTTTTTGAAAGTATCGAAGGCGGCGAAAACTGGACGCGCTATTCTTTTCTGGGCAGCGGTGCCACTCACGTGATTTGGGAAGAGCACGGCAAACTGGTCAAAAAGCATGACCTGAAGCTTGAGAACCTTCCTTTGGATGATAATCCCTTGAATCACGTTCAGGAGATGTTGGCACCGTTTCAACCGGTTCACGTTCCGGGTCTGCCCCGCTTTATCGGGGGGGCGGTAGGGTATCTCGGATATGACGTGGTTCGATATTTCGAGCCGATTCCGGCCTATTCCAAAGAGTCGTCACACTTGCCGTTATTGGCTTTTCTACTGACGGACACCGTCCTCATTTTCGATAACGTCGCCCATACGATCAAAATCGTGGCCAATGCCCTGGTTGCTTCCCACGCCAAATCCGCCTTGAAGAAAACGTACATGGACGCCGTCGCCCGCATTGAAAAAATCATTGAGAAACTCAAGAAACCGCTTCCACGCCGTTTGACCGCTCACCGCGTGCAACCGGTCCACTTCACGTCCAACGTGACGCAGGACGATTTTGAAAAGATGGTCACGCGGACGAAGGAATACATCCAAGCCGGAGACATTGTTCAGGCGGTCGTGTCACAGCGATGGGAGACGAGGATTCACGTTCCACCTTTGGAAATCTATCGCGCGTTACGGGTGGTCAATCCCTCACCCTATATGTTTTATCTTCGAGTGGCCGGGGTTGAACTGGTGGGATCGTCGCCGGAAGTATTGGTGCGATGCGAGGATGATCAGATCGTCGTGCGTCCCATTGCCGGCACACGGAAACGTGGATCGACGCCGGCCCAAGATCAAGCCCTGGAAACGGAACTCCTTGCCGATGAAAAAGAGCGGGCCGAGCACGTCATGCTCGTGGATCTCGGCCGCAACGACGTCGGACGTGCGGCGCAGTTCAAAACGGTCACCGTTGATCCATTCATGACGATCGAGCGCTATTCCCACGTGATGCACATTGTGTCACAAGTCACCGGCACCCTGCTGAAAGGCCGGACGGCTTATGACGTGATGAAAGCGTGCTTCCCGGCGGGCACGGTCTCGGGTGCCCCCAAAATTCGCGCCATGCAAATCATCGAAGAACTCGAACCCACGCAGCGGGGGCCTTACGCCGGGGCAGTCGGCTATTTCAGTTTTTCAGGATCCATGGATACCTGTATTAACATTCGAACCATCGTCATGAAGAATGGTCAGGCCTTCGTTCAAGCAGGAGCGGGAATCGTCGCTGATTCCGATCCGACCAGAGAATACGAGGAAACGTATAACAAGGCCCGGGCCATGATGCGAAGCATTGAAATGGCGGAACAGGGATTGGAGTAGCTTCCTTCTCTCCTCTGTTGGAAGAGGGCACCCGCGAACGCGGGAGGTGAAGGTAACCATGTTGTTGATGATCGATAACTACGATTCATTCACCTATAACCTCGTTCAATATTTCGGTGAACTGGGCGCGGATGTTCAGGTGCATCGCAATGATAAGATTACCCTGGAGGCGATTGAGAAATTCAAACCCGAGCAGATCGTGGTTTCTCCCGGTCCAGGGACGCCCAAAGAAGCCGGTGTCTCCGTTGAGGTCATTCGCCGCTTTGCCGGACGTCTTCCGGTCCTGGGGGTGTGCCTCGGGCACCAATCGTTGGCCTATGCCTTTGGTGGGGAAATCATCCGTGCAGATCGATTGATGCACGGCAAAACGTCGCAGATCACACACGACGACCGAACTATCTTTCAAGGCTTGCCCAATCCATTTGAGGCCACCCGGTATCATTCATTGATTGTTCATCGGGAAACGCTGCCTCAGGATTTTGAAATTTCAGCGATGACGAATGAGGGAGAAATCATGGGTCTGCGCCACATGCCCACCGGCGCAGAAGGCGTGCAATTTCATCCTGAATCGATTTTGACGAAAGCCGGCATGGATCTCCTCAGAAATTTCCTCAACCCTCACCGTTTCAGCGGAACACCGCTCGCGGCGTAATCCCCTTCTCCACCATGATCCAAGACGCCTTAACGAAATTGGCTGACGGCATCAGCCTCACGGAAACGGACGCCTACGACGTCATGATCCAGATCATGCACGGGGCGGCTTCGGACGCACAAATCGCAGCCTACCTGATGGGGCTGCGGATGAAGGGAGAAACCGTCGATGAAATCACAGGGTCGGTGCGAGCCATGCGTGAAATGGCCGTGCGCGTCCACGTGGGTGACCCCCTGGTTGTGGATACCTGTGGCACCGGCGGCGATCGCGCGAATACCTTTAACATTTCCACTGCGACGGCGTTCGTCGTTGCCGGTGGAGGGATGACCGTTGCCAAGCACGGGAATCGATCCGTGTCCTCGCGGTCCGGGAGCGCGGACGTGTTGGCTGCGATGGGCATCAACATTGATCTTCCACCCGAACGCGTGGAAGCCTGCATCAATGAAATCGGGATTGGATTCCTGTTTGCCCCGCTCTATCACGGAGCCATGAAGCATTGTGCCGCCCCGCGATCTGAAATGGGGATCCGGACGTTGATGAACGTCATGGGTCCCTTGGCCAACCCTGCCGGAGCCCCGATCCAGATTTTGGGAGTCTACGACCAGGCCTTAACGGAAAAATTGGCCCAAGTCCTCATCCGCCTGGGAACCCAACGTTGTTTTGTTCTCCACGGTAAGGACGGATTAGATGAAATCACCTCGACCGATTTTACCTATGTTTCCGAAGGCAAAGCCGGCCGGGTCTCGAGCTATCATATTGGTCCGGAACATTTCGGATTAACCCGAGTCCACCCGGCTGAATTGAAGGGAGGGACGCCGAAAGAGAACGCCGTCATGCTTCAGGACGTTCTCAAGGGCCATCGTCACGCCAGACGGGACGTGGTCCTCATGAATGCCGCCCCGGCCTTTGTGGCGTGCGGAAAAGCCAAAACCCTGAAAGAAGGGTACAATCAGGCAACGGCGGCATTGGACAGCGGCGCGGCCCATGAGAAATTTGAAAAACTCGTGGCCTTTTCAAATAGGGTAGCCACGTGATTCTGGATCGAATCCTCGAACATAAAAAAGCAGAACTCCGCCGGAAAGCCAACCGCGGTTATCTGGCGAGCCTGAAGGCAAAAATTGCGGATCGACCTGACCCGTTGAATTTTTGCCTCGCGCTGGAGCAGGCCTGCACTCCCGACTCCCCTGCTCTGATTGCTGAGGTCAAAAAAGCGTCCCCGAGTCAGGGGGTGATGCGTCCGGAGTTTCATGACCGATTTGATCCGGTCAAGGTCGCCGACACGTATAAGAAGCACGGCGCCGCCGCCCTCTCGGTCTTGACCGATCACGCCTTTTTTCAAGGGAAGTTGGATGATCTCGTTCACGTCAAAGACAACGTGGGCCTGCCGACGTTGAATAAAGAATTCATGATAGAAGACGTGCAATTCTATGAAGCCCGTGCCCATGGAGCGGACGCGGTGTTGCTGATCGTGGCCGCGTTGGATCGGATTCAACTGGAAAATTTTTACGCCATGGCCAAAGGATTGCACGTGGACGTCCTCGTCGAGACGCATCATGAACGGGAAATTGATCTGGTTCTGGAACGGGTTCCCGAAGCTAAACTGATCGGCATCAACAACCGAGACCTCCACACGTTTTCCACGGATTTAGCCCTGACCACCAGGCTTGCCCAACGGATTCCACCGGATAAACTCATCGTAAGTGAAAGCGGCATTCACAAACGTGACGACGTGCTTCAAATTCTCAAAGCCGGCGCCAAGGTCATGCTGGTGGGTGAATCGTTGATTCGAGCCGATGATATCGGCAAAAAAATTCAAGACCTGCGCGGGGTTACTCTGAAAGAAGGGTAAACGTCATGCCTCTCAAGGCCGTCGCCAAGTCCAACGAACGCCTTTCTCATACACGGACAACCATGACCGTACCGAAAATCAAAATTTGTGGGATTACCAATGCCATCGACGCGTTACACGCCGTTGGCGCGGGCGCCGATGCGTTGGGCTTTGTGTTTTATAAAAAGAGTCCCCGCCACGTCAGCCCCACCGTGGTCAAACGCATCGTGGCCGATCTGCCGCCGTTCGTCTTGCCCGTCGGCGTGTTTGTGAATGAAGAAACTCACGTGGTTCGTGACGTCATGGATGCGTGCGGCTTGGCCTTGGCCCAAATCCACGGAGATGAAACGGCTGATTATTGTGAAACACTGGGTCGTCCCGTGATTCGAGGGATCAGACTGCGTGACCGCAACACGTTTCTGGCCATGGCGGAATACAAGGGACGCGCGCGGGTTCGGGGATTTGTCCTGGATGCCTTTTCGGAAGACGCCTACGGAGGGACCGGAACCGTGACGGACTGGAACGTGGCGGCCGAAGCGGCGCAGTCCTTCTCGTTCTTGCTGGCCGGGGGACTCACTCCGGAGAACGTACAGGAAGCCATCAAGAAAGTGCGGCCGTATGGCGTCGACGTCAGCAGCGGCGTTGAAGCAAGTCGCCGAAAGAAAGATCCTGCCAGAATAAACGCCTTTATCCAGGCGGTGAAACGAGTGCTTTGCTGATTTTTAATTGCGCATTCACAATCTGAAATCTACAATCATCAATCGAAAATTCTCAATCTACAATTCCATGGCCTTGATTCCAGACAAACGAGGACGTTTCGGCAACTACGGAGGACGGTACGTTCCCGAAACCCTCATGCCCGCCCTTCTTGAACTCGAAAAGGTGTACGTCACTCTTCGGAAGGACCGTGGCTTTCAAAAAGAGTTTCGAGAACGTCTCAAACAATACGTTGGCCGGCCTACCCCGCTGTACTTTGCAAAACAATTGACCAGAACGTTGGGCGGGGCCAAGATTTATCTCAAACGGGAAGACTTGTGTCACACCGGCGCGCACAAAATCAACAACGCGGTGGGACAGGCGTTGCTGACCAGACGCATGAAAAAAAGCCGAATCATCGCGGAAACCGGCGCGGGACAACATGGAGTAGCCGTGGCCACGGTCTCGGCCACGTTCGGGCTGGACGCAGAAATTTACATGGGCACGGAAGACATGGAGCGGCAGGCGCTCAACGTCTTCCGCATGAGGTTATTAGGCGCCAAGGTGACGGGAGTGGATGCGGGCAGTCGAACTCTCAAAGACGCCATCAACGAGGCGATGCGCGACTGGACGACCAACGTCCGCACCACGCATTACTTGCTGGGCTCCGTGTTAGGGGCGCACCCATACCCGATGATGATTCGTGACTTCCAATCCATCATCGGCCGCGAGGCACGCCGGCAGATTCTCACCGCGGAAGGCACGCTTCCACATTGTCTGGTCGCATGCGTGGGAGGTGGAAGCAACAGCATCGGCCTATTCTACCCGTTCATCCATGACGCCCGGGTTGAAATGGTGGGAGTCGAAGCCGCGGGGATGGGCTTGACCAGTGGAAAACATGCGGCTCGATTTGCCGGCGGAGCCCCGGGGGTGCTTCATGGAACCATGACCTACTTGCTTCAGGATTCGCACGGTCAAGTCAAGCTCACCCATTCCGTATCGGCCGGACTCGATTATCCGGCCGTCGGCCCCGAACATGCCATGCACCACGACTCGGGACGGATTCAGTATACCTCGGCGACCGATGAGGAAGCTCTGGAAGCCTTTGATCTGTTATCACGAGTCGAAGGCATCATCCCTGCCCTGGAAAGTGCGCACGCAGTCGCCGAAGTCATCAAACGCGCTCCCAGGATGAAGAAAAACCAAATTCTGATTATGAACCTGTCCGGCCGCGGAGATAAAGACGTCAACCAGATTGCTCAAATGCAGGGCATTCAATTCTAAGGGCCGATTCCACTCAGAAGTAGACCTTCAAGATCATCCGTCATGCTCATACCTTCCAATCGCATTGCTGCCACCTTTGAGCGACTTCGACAACGAGGGGAAAAAGCGTTGATTCCCTATATTATGGCCGGAGATCCCTCATTGGCGGAGACGGAAGCCCTGGTGCCGGCACTAGAACAAGCCGGAGCCGATTTGATTGAACTCGGCGTGCCGTTTTCCGATCCCATTGCCGATGGACCCGTGATCCAGAAGGCGGCTGAACGGGCCTTACGATCAGGCACGACGCTTCGCCGTATTTTACGGACGGTCACATCCTTGCGAACCCGGACTCAAGTACCGCTCATTCTGATGGCCTATTACAACACCATTATGGCAATGGGGGAACAAACGTTTTGTCGCGAGGCCGTCCAAGCCGGAGTGGATGGCGTCATTGTGCCGGACATGCCGCCGGAAGAAGCCGACGTCTTGCAAGAGGCATCTCAGGCAAATGGACTGTGCGTCATTTTTCTCCTTGCACCGACGAGTACGGCCACGAGAAAAGCCCACGTGATCGAACGAACCAGCGGCTTCATTTATTACGTGTCCATGACCGGTATCACCGGGGCGAAACTGCGAGAGAGGGATTCCATCAAACGCAACGTGCGCGCACTCCGCAAGAAAGCCCGAAAACCCGTAGCCGTGGGATTTGGCATTGCGACGCCAGACGATGCCCGACGCATCGCCGCGTTTTCGGACGGCGTCATTGTGGGCAGCGCCCTTGTTCAAACGGTCGAAGCACGCCGGCACGATCCTGATTTTATTCAAGCCGTCAGCCGGTTCACGGCCAACCTCAAAGCTGCCGTCTCTCACGACGTCACGTAACAATTTTCCTTCCAAACGGTGCTCAGCCTTGATGACGTACATGGAGTCGTTGCCGAACTGGCACCGGCGTGTGCCGGCAGTTTCATTCAGAAAATTCAACAGCCGACGCCTGATACGATTATCCTCTCTCTTCGTCGTCCCGGGCGTTCCCTTTCGTTGTTACTCTCGGCTCATTCTCAACACGGCCGCCTGCACGTCGTACAGACAAAAATTGCAAGTTCGCCGGAACCCCCATCGTTCTGTCAATATTTGCGGGCTCACGTTTCAGGGGCAAAAATTCATCGGCTTGCTGAAACGCCGAACGATCGAATCGTCTGGTTTGAATTGCACAAAAAGGAAACCACGTTGTTCCTGGTTCTCGCCCTCACGGGACGTTCCGCCAACGTGTTCGTTCTGGATTCTCAGACTATGGTGTTGCGATCCTTGAAACCAAGTCGTCAGTCCGTGGGGCAACCTTTTGGACTCTCTTCATTTCCTTGTGCAACGGCGTCAGACCAGGCAATGGTTCCAATTTCTGATGACGTTGAAGATCGAGGCTTTCCCGTATCTCAACGAATCGAAGAAGCTTACGTCACGTCACAACGAAACACGTTTGTTGAGCACCAACGCCTGCAACAAGCAACCCGCTTGCGAAAACACGTCAAAAAACTTCAGCGCCGGATAACGGGCTTAACTCAAGATTTGGAAAAAGTCCGTGCGTATCGGGAATACGGACGATACGGTGAACTCTTGAAAAGCCACGTTTCCGCCATGAGAAAAGGACACAATCAGATTACCGTCGTTGATTATTTTGATGAACGCCTGCCCGAACTCACGCTTCTACTGGACCCTGAAAAAACCGGACCCGCGAATCTCGACGACTATTTCAAAAAACATGGGAAATTTATCGGGGCACAAAAAAACCTCGTGCCTCGACTTGAACAAGCTAAAACCGACTTGGTGAAACTTCAGAAAGAATTACAGGAATTAGAAAGTGGAAAGACGACGGACATTTCTGGACAACCGTCAGAACCGTTGATGTCGCCGACTCTGCCGCAAGATACCCGACGGTCCAGGATCAAAACGCCAACGGCGATACCCTATCGTCGGTTTTACTCGCAGGATGGACACGCCATTCTGGTCGGCAAAACCGCCAAGGACAATGACGCCGTCACCTTCAAGGTATCCAAGGCCGACGATCTCTGGCTCCATGCCCGCGGCACTCCCGGGTCACACGTGATCGTCGAGTTGGACAAGAAACAACAAGTCCCACCGGAAACGTTAAAAGATGCCGCGACCCTGGCGTTGTTTTACAGCGACGTGCGCAAAAGCGGAAAAGGTGACGTGATCTACACGTTGAGAAAACACGTCAGAAAACCCAAAGGCGCGAAACCCGGCTCAGTTACCGTGACGCAAGAAAAAACCGTGTGGGTCAAGATAGAACAAACGCGCCTGGATCGGCTGAAACAATCCAACGGCTGAATTTGTGGATTTTAGATTTCAGATTGCTGATTTCCAAATACTCAATTAACAATCCTTCCCCCTTACTCCCCGACCCGTACCAACATGCCTCGATCCTTACACACCGAGAAGGTGTATTGATAGATGACAATCATGATCAGCAGATACAGGACGTTCAGGCCGGTAGCCCATCCGAGATGGGCCAATGGTACCGTTTGGTCCAGCAGGACCCCTCTCATGCCTTCAAACACGTGAGCAGCCGGGTTGGCCAAGGCCAAGGGCGTGAGCCAAACGGGAAGGACGGACATTGGATAGAACACGCACGAAATCGGTTGGAAGAGGAACACGAGTCCCCATGCCAGGACTTCTGCCTGCTGACCGAATCGCATGATGACCGACATGGTCAGAATGCCGATGAGCCACCCGGCGGCAATCAGATTCAAGACAAAGGGAATGAGCGTCAACCCCATGATAAAGACGTTGTACGAATAAAAGAACAGAGCGGAGACCGCCATGATGATGGAAACCGCGGCGACCTTGAAGACGCTCATGGCCATCGTGGCCGCAAGGAATTCTCCTGCCGTCAATGGACTGGCAAAGAGATTCATCAGGTTTCGGGACCAGATTTCTTCCAGAAACGAAATGGTGATCCCCTGTTGGGCGCGAAACAGAATGTCCCAGAAAATCAGCGCCCCCAGAAAAAACGTCACGGCCCCGTGCATGCCTTTTCCTTCCTGGGCCAGGTAGATCGTAATAAATCCCCAAACCACCAGATCCAATAAAGGCCAGTAAAAAATCTCCAACAGCCGCGGAAAGCTCCGGCGGTAAAGAAACAGATGCCTGGCGATCAAGGCTGAGATACGGCCGACGTTCATGGAGTGGGTATCCTATCCAGACGATCATTCATCACGTACTCTCGGGTAGTCAAGTCTTCCCCAAACATCGGAATCATCACGTCATCCTGAACATCCCTGTCGCCCTGAACATCCCCTGTCATCCTGAACGAAGTGAAGGATCTGCTTTTCTACTGAGAGATTCTTGAGATTCTTCGCTTTGCTCAGAATGACAAGAAGTGGCTCACGCAGACCTTCTTCAACCGCCACGGGCGATTTTCAGGAAGACTTGTTCAAGGTTGTGTTCGCCGTATTGGGCCATGACTTCCTTAGTCGTGCCTTGGGCGATAATTTTCCCTTGTTGCAGGAAGATCATTCGATGCGACATCTCTTCCATTTCGTGCATGTTGTGTGAGGTGTACAGCATACTTAATCCTGACGTTTCACGATACTCTTTCAAAAACCCTTTGATCTTGTAAGCGATATCAGGGTCCAGGCTAGCCGTGGGTTCATCCAGAAACAGGATTTTGGGTTCAGTCATCACGGCTTTGGCCAGGGTCAGCCGCGTCATTTGGCCGGACGACAATTTGCGGGCGAGTTTATGGCGAATATCCTCCATCTCCAATTTCTTCACCACGTCGTCGATTCGTCTCATGACGTCAGGAGTGCCGTATAACTTGCCCGTCACGCGGAGATTTTCTTCCACGGTCAACGAATACGGCATTGCAACATAAGTGGATGAAAAATTGACCTGCCGGAGAATGGTTTCCCGATGCTTCATCAGATCGAGGCCAAACATCTCGATCGTCCCGTGCGTGGGCGTGATGACGCCTAAGAGCATTTGAAAGGTCGTGGTTTTCCCCGCGCCATTGGGTCCCAGCAACCCTACGGTTTCTCCCGGTTGGATCTCGAAGGAAATGTGATCCACCGCGGTAAAGTCCCCAAACCGTTTGGTGAGATTCTGCACTCGAACGATGGGGTCAGCCATGAATGGGATTCCGTGGGATTAAAACAGAAAATCTGAAATTTTTTCCGGGACGTGACACACGTCACAATCCTTGCGCAGTGCCCGTCCGTCATAGGTTGTTTGATTGTCATGGCACCGCACGCAATCAGCCAGGGAGGACTTCCATAACGCGGACCCCTCGGGATGATCGGGATCGTGCGACTCCACGTCCAATTTGACGTGACCTCGAGGAATCACAATCGGATATCCTTTGACGGGCTTGCCGTGGACCACGCGCGCGTGACAGGTGGTACAGCCTTCCCTTTGCCCCCGTTTTTCAAACGCCTTCATGTGTTTCCGGTGGCTCATGACCAACCCAACGTCGTTGACGGGTTTCGGCAAGTCTCGCGTTGATACTTCAGACACTCGAAGAATGGCCCGATGACAGCCTAAACAGACGTCGGAATCCACGGACGATTTCAAGTCGTGCGGATCGGTCGGCGTCCCGAACCACGTGATGGCCACGTCTTCGAGTCCCGCGAAGACCTTATCCTCGATAAATCCCCGGAAGCCCGGTCGAACGTGGCAATCCACGCAGGTCACGTCTTGATGCGACGAGCGTTTCCAACTGTCAACGGATGGGCGAATGGTATGACAGGACGCACAAAACTCCGGATGGTTGGTAATCGGAATCGCGGCGGTGCCGAGGACCATGAGGACTCCGACGGCCACCAACGGGACGGTTACGGTCCTTCGATTCATGTTACGCGGAGGCGGGTTTGGGGTAGTGTTGAATAATCAGTTTGGCAAGCGTCGCAATATCGTTCCGATCAATACACGGCACGGGCGCTTCGATGGGTTTCATCGAGACAATGGCTAATAATCCGTCAAGAGAGACGTTCACTTCTTCAAATTGTTCACGAACGACTGCTATTTTGGGATATCCTTCACTTTTCCAACCTTCGGCAATAATCAAATCCGTTTGGTTGTCAAGAAAACGATCCCTGACTTCTTCCACTTTCATTTCTTCCGAGACGTCGGCGAACATGGCCATGCTGCCCTTGGAAACGACCACGACGGTGCTCGCTCCGGCCTGCTTGTGTCGCCAACTGTCTTTGCCTTCCGTGTCCAACTCGAAACCATGTCCCGCGTGTTTGACTGTGGCCACGCGATACCCCGCTCGCGTTAATTCTGGAATCACGCGCTCAATCAACGTGGTTTTCCCGCTATTGGAGCGTCCGACGAAGGATAAGATGGGCGGGGCCATGGGTCAAAAATTCTGACTGAGGACTTGAACCTGAACGATATCCCCGGGGTTGATCGTTTCGACCTCTTCCGGAATATCAATCAACCCGTTGGCTTTCACCATCGAGGTCAAGATTCCAGAGCCTTGTGGTCCGGTCGTCCGAACCGTGAGCCGTCCATCGTGGTGTTCCAGAATTCCTCGTAAGAAATGGCGGCGGTCGGGACGTTTGGAAAATGTTTCTTGAAACGCGGCCTGAACCACGGGGCGTGCAACGTGCCGATACCCGCCCATTTTCATGACCGCTAATCGAACCAGTTGTTCAAACGTGACCATGGAGGATACGGGATTTCCCGGCAATCCAAACGCCAGGGTGCCTTGGATCTTTCCAAAGGCCACGGGTTGGCCCGGACGAATGGCCAGTTTCCAGAAGTGCATGTCCGCTCCCAGTTCCGCGAACACGGCTTTGGTAAAATCATAGTCACCCATGGACACGCCGCCCGATAACACCAGAACGTCACAGCCCAATCCATGAGAAATTTTTTCCTTTAACGATGCAGGCGTATCCTTGGCAATGCCCAGCAACAGCGGGATTCCACCGGCTTCCTGGACGGCCGCGGCGATGCCGTAGCTGTTCGAGTTGACAATCTTGTTTTCATCAAACTTCTCATCAAGGTCCGCCAGTTCATCACCGGTCGAGAGAATGGCCACTCGCGGGCGTTGATGCACCACGACGAATGATTTGGCCAGAATCGCCAACATGCCGATTTCGGCGGGACGCAGTTGGGTGCCCGTGGGAATGATACAGTCGCCTTCTTGAACGTCTTCTCCTTTCGGGCGAATGTTGGCTCCCTGGGGTTCCGGTTGAAAAATCCGAACGCCGGCGTCGGACGGTTCAGTAAATTCAACGCGCACGACGGTATCGGCGCCGTCGGGCATCGGCGCTCCGGTCATGATCCGAATGGCTTGACCCGGCCCCACGGTTTTCGTGGCCACTTGTCCGGCCGGCACGTCTTCCACGACCGCCAGTTCCGCCGGTTTGGTGATGGCATGATCTTTTTTGATGTCCTCCCAACGAACGGCAAATCCGTCCATGGCCGAATTGTTCCATGGAGGATTGTCCCGCGGCGCGACAATATCCTCGCCCAGGACGCGACCGAGCGCATTGAGCAATCCGACTTTCTCGCACCCCAACGAAGCGGCGGCATCCAACACGACGCGCTGCGCTTCCTTTAACGGCGTTAATCCATTCATGATCGCTATTTTTTCTTAAAGGGGCTCTTGGTGGCGATTTGAACCAGCGAGCCTTTTTTCTTGCAAAAATCATCAACCTGATTGGCAATGTTGTGATAGGCGTCGGCCGTGGGCAGATCGGAATGAAACAGTGCATACGGTTCGCCGTAATCACTTTGCCGCACAACTTCAGGATCAAGCGGAATTCGTCCCAAAAAGGGAACCTGCATGTCATGGGCAGACGCCTCTCCCCCACCCATCCGAAAGACTTCGATGTGCTCATGGCAATGCGGACAATCGAGGCCACTCATGTTTTCCACGATGCCGATAATCGGCAACTCACTGTCCCTCGCAAACGTGACGGACTTTCTCGCGTCAAGCAACGCGACTTCCTGGGGAGTAGAAACGATCACGCACCCCGTCACTTCTCCAATCAGATCAATCGTCGTGACCGATTCATTGCCCGTGCCGGGCGGCAAATCCACGATCAGAAAATTCAAATCCTGCCATTCCACGCCGCCGAGTAATTGATTGATGAATTCAAACTTATAGGCGTCCCGCCAGATAATGGGATCGTCGGAGTTTTGGAGCAGGAACGACATTGACGCGATTTTCATGTTGTAGGCCTGATGCGGAATAATCCCGCCACCCGTGCTGATCTTGAGGCGTTGCCCTTCGGCCCCCACCATTTTGGGAATATTGGGGCCGTGAATGTCCATGTCACAGATGCCCACCTCATAGCCCTTCAACGCCAAGCTCACGGCCAAGTTCGTGGAGACGGTGCTTTTGCCGACCCCGCCCTTGTTACTCATGACGAGAATCTTATAGTCAATGCGCTCCATGCGTTTCGCCACCAACCATCGACTATGTCCTTCTTTATCTTTCTGACAGGTTTCATTTTCATCGCAAATGGCACATGCCCACATATAAGTACAGGCATCGCTTTGCGTTGAGGGTTGATACATTTTCAACTCAGGACTCATGAACGCCTCCACGTTTTCGGTTACGGTCGATTAAGACAACTTTACAAACTCCCTTTCCCTGTGATCCTTCGGCAAGCTCAGGACAAGTCCTGATGAGCGTAGCGACGGAGAATCTAAGCGCATGCCGGTCCACGAACGATTTGTACCTCAGGTTTCTCTTTGCACTCGGAATGACATTACGTCATCCTGAACGGCCAGCCCGTCACCCTGAACGGTCAGCCCGTCACCCTGAACGGCCAACCTGTCATCCTGAACGAAGTGAAGGATATGCTGTTCAGTAGGAGATTCTTCGCTTCGCTCAGAATGACAGATTTTCAGAATGACATATTCAGAATGACCTATTTATTGTGAGATTGTCCCCACTTCACCTTTCCTCTTTACGGATAATTTCGCAACGGTATGATCCAGAATCGGAAGGCACACCGATAAATTTTCTATCGCGCCCTTCGGACTTCCTGGAAGATTAATCACCATGGTCATGCCGCGAATTCCCGCCGTTCCCCGGGACAGCATGGCGGTCTTCACTTTTTTAAGACTTTCCGCTCGCATGACTTCGCCAATCCCCGGGATTTCTTTTTCGATAACGTCTCGTGTGGCTTCAGGAGCCCAATCGGTGGGACGGACGCCCGTTCCGCCAATGGTCAAAATCACGTGAAGGTTCGGAACCTCGCACAGGTGCAACAACTGCTTGCGAATGCTCTCCCGATCATCCGGTACGACTTCATAGTCCACGATCAGGGCATCGTGTTCCTGCAAATATCGCCGTAGGCTTTCTGCTCCCTTGTCTTCCACTTCTCCCGAATAAATCTTACTGTTGATCACGACTACCGCGACAACAATCATCATGATCTCTATCACAGGTCTGTAGTCGAAATGAGGGTTGAGGAGCTATTAAACAGGGCGTGACATTTGCAAAGAACCATTTTTCAGTTTTTTGATTTCATCCTTGGAAAGCCCCGTCACCTTGGAAATAAAGGAAACTTCTGTTTTTTCTTTCAGCATGTTTAAGACAACTTCCTGCCGGCCTTCCTGCCGGCCTTCTTGCCGACCTTCTTGCCGACCCTTACGTATACCCTTCTGTATGCCTTCCTGGATGCCTTTTTCTCTAATATGTTCTCTTATATCCATAAATCCCCCTCTTTGAAAGATGCCCTCTTCCACCAACTCTTTTTCCACTTGTTCCCATAAACGACGAAACTTACGGCTCTCTTTCAAAACAGCTTCCAAATAATCCGCCACACTCACTATCAAATCATTCCGCTTCCCTGAAAAATCACCAAATAGAGCAAGCACCTCTTTTAACTCAGTCCGGGACAGTTCTAAAGACCATATCCGCCCCAATAAATGTAAAACACCTCGACTTTGAAAACTTTTATCCTTCAATACACCTCTTGCCTTCGGGTCATGAGTATTTAATAACTTTAGCGTGTAATTTATCATATTTTTTCGAGATGCGACAGGAATTTCAGACAAAGAGCTCGCCCAAACAGCTTCCTGGAAAGATACTTTCCATTTCCAGGGCTTTTTCCCATGATAAAACAGGACGGGAATAACAGGACTGGGCCGGCCTGATTGAACCGTCTGTTGATGGATGAAGGTCTGATAATACAAAAGTTGGGTGAAAAGCTGAGGGTCGTAATGGGATTTATGTTCCAGAAGAATAAAGATTCGAAAGCGAACGTGCGGCTTGCTTTTCAGTGGAACGGAGAAAACAAGATCCGCTCGTTTATCTTGCAGCGTGTCTTTTTCCGTTTTCAGTTTTTTCCAGTCATAAGCTTTGAGTTCTTCTTTGGAGAAGATGAGCCGAAAGAGTTCAACGGCAAATTTGGGATTGGAATAAAAGCTCTTAAAGAAAACATCATGATGACTGGCTGATATTTTGGTTTGAGGTTTTGCTGGTTTTTCATCTGACATTTCTGCCTGGAATCGCCTTCAGAATTTCAGGGAACGCTCAGGTACTCATCATCAGGACCACCCGTACCGCCTGCGGTTGCCGTTTTGGGTTTGAGCACGCTCGTTTCCTTTGAAGTGCCTGATAACGCGTCCGTTTCAGTTTCACTCTCCTCAGCCGTTGGTTTTTTCTTAAAGAAGCCGGCGCTGATAATGCCGACTTCATAGAAAAAATACATAGGCAAGGCCATCAGACATTGATTAAACGGATCAGGGGTCGGCGTTAAGAGCGCGGCAAAGAGAAACGCCCCCAGAAAGGCCCATTTGCGGTACTTTTTCAGAAACGGGGCATCAACCCACCCCAATTTGGCCATGAGCGTGAGCGCCAACGGCACTTCAAACACCAGACCGAAGACCACCAGGAACCACAACGCAAAGCCCACGTAACTGGCAATCGACAATTGGGGAATGAATCCGGCCTGCACGCCGTAGGAAATCAAAAAGTTGAGGGCAAACGGCAACACGAAGAAAAAACAAAATCCCAGTCCTAAATAAAACGCGATGGTACTGGTGACGACAAACGGCGCCACGAAGCGACGTTCCTGCACGTGCAGGCCGGGTACGATAAACGACCACGTTTCCCACAGAATGTACGGCGTAGCGAGGACCAGGGCAAACAGCGCGGCGACTTTGAGGTTCTGCCACAAGGCTTCGGCCGGAGCCAAAAAGACAAATGGAATTTTGGGCAGGTCCGTCGGGACCCATTCCAGGCTTCCAGGCACAAACATATTCTGTAAGGGAATGCGCAACCATTGGACCAACGTATCGGCGTAAAAAAACGTCCCGACAAAAAACACGGCCACCACAATGACGGCTTTGGTCAGCCTTGCTTGAAATTCAAACAAGTGCTGCATGACCGGCATCTTTTTATCCTCAAAAGGATTAAAGACTTTGTCCTGCATCCATTTTGAAAATTTTGATTGCCCGGTCATATCTGATGCTCCATCACCGACGTTCGGACCGACTGCCCACCATCGCCCGTTTTCCTGAGCAGACGCCTTATTTATCCGGATTCACGGCGACAAACAGGTTGTTACCACGACGGCTCAACAAGAGGACGACCATTTCATTCTTTTCGATCTTCGAGGCAATGTTCTGGTAATCACCCAGACTTGTAATCACCTTTCGACTGACTTCTTGAATGACGTCACCTTGTTGTAACCCCGCGGCCTCTGCCTCGCTGCCGGGTTTGACTTCATTCACGACCACGCCGGCCACGTCTTCGGGAAGATTAAGCTGTTGTCTTCGTTCGTCCGTCAACGGGACAACGTCCAAGCCTGCCAGCACGTTGTCGAATTTTTCTGACGCGGAAGGACGCGAGGGGGGTTGTCGACCGGCCAGCATTTCATCGGTGGGACGTTCCCCGACTTTCACGGTCAGCGCCTTCTGCTCGCCGTCGCGTAACACAAGGATTTCAACGTCCTCACCAACAAGCGTCCTCGCCACAATGTGTCGGAGGTGATTCACGTCTCTCAGTTTTTCTCCCCGGTATTCCAACAGCACGTCTCCCCGCTGTATCCCGCCTTTCGCCGAGGGACCCAGTTCGTGGACCTCACTGATCAGCACCCCGCCGGGATGAGACTCCGGCAGCTGAAAAGACTGGGCCAGGGCCGGCGTCAACTCTTGAATGGCAATCCCCATCCAGCCTCGCACGACCCGACCGGACCTGATGAGGCTCTGAGTAATGTCTCTGACAATTTCAACGGGAATCGCGAATCCAATCCCTTCCGATCCACCGGTACGAGAAAAAATCGCCGTGTTGATGCCGACAATTTCGCCCGACATGTTGACAAGAGGACCACCAGAATTTCCCGGGTTAATCGGCGCGTCGGTCTGGATAAAGTCCTCATATTCCGTGATGCCGACGTTGCCACGACCCAATGCACTAATAATCCCCATCGTTACCGAAGCCTTCAGCCCAAAAGGACTGCCTACGGCCAAGACCAGATCGCCGACTCTGACTTTTTCGTCCGTGCTCCATGACACGAATGGGAGGTTGATTTCCTCGATTTTGATCACGGCCAAATCCGTTTTCGGATCAGTGCCGATGATTTTCGCTGAGAATTCTTTCCCTTCAAAGTTGGTCACCGTAATCCGTTCCGCATCTTCCACCACGTGGTTGTTGGTCACGATGAATCCTTCCGGGTTGATAATGACGCCCGAACCGGCACTCATCCCGGGAGGCCCGAACGGTCTTGGCGGGCCTGGTGGCTGCATGGGAGGACCCGGCATGGGAGGGCCGGGTGGGCCGCCAAACGGTCCAGGGGGAAGGCGACGAGATCCACGTGGTCCCGCTGATCCGGTCACCGCGACGTTTACCACGGCGGGACGGACTTTCTCGACAATATCCGAAAACCCCCGGCTAAACGCCTCGGGAACCGTTGCCGAAGTTGCCTGCGGTGCCCCTCCCGACAAGATTCCGCAAAAAAAGAGGGCAATCATCCATACTCCAAAACGTTCTTTGCGACGTCCCGATAAAGTTTCCATGTTCATAAAAAATGATCCTTTAACGTTAATAGCTGAGGTCAGCGATACCCCGTCGTAAAAAGAATACGGAGTGGTTCCGGCTGGCCGTTGTTATGAGGATAAACCCGCTCTGGTTGCTGATAAAAGAAATTCTACACTAATCCCTTGTGCCTGTTCAAAGTCAAATCCACCATTCCGTTATTCCCGCGCACGCGGGAATGACAGAGCGAGGCCGGGATGCTACTGACATTCCGACTCCCCCTTGGCATTCCGGCTCCCCCTTGACATTCCGGCTCCCCCTTGGCATTCCGACTCCCCCTTGACATTCCGGCTCCTCCCTTGGCATTCCGGTTTCCCCTTGGCATTCCGGTTCCCCCTTGACATTCCGGCTCCCCCTTGGCATTCCGACTCCCCCTTGACATTCCGGCTCCCCTCTTGGCATTCCGGTTCCCCCTTGGCATTCCGGCTCCCCTCTTGGCATTCCGGTTTCCCTCTTGTCATTCCGGTTCCCCCTTGCCATTCCGGTTCCCCTCTTGTCATTCCCGACATCTTTCATCGGGAATCCAGCATTTTTGCTTTTTCCTCCATCTGCAAAAATACAGCCTCTGGATGTGGATTCACATTTCAAGTGCACCACTTGGTGGATAAAAATCTCCGCGGGACTGGCATACCCGAAGCATTTCCGCGGGGTGTGGTTGTAAGCGTGAACCAAATGATGAACCCGCTGGTCAGACAGGGTGGCCAAGTCGGTTTTACGCGGCCGGGTGCGGCGCAGGCGGCCGATGGCGTTCTCGACGCCGCCTTTTTGCCAGGGGGCGTAACGGTCACAGAAGAGGGTCTCGATGCCGCGGGCATGGAGGTAGTGATGAGAGGCGAATTCCGTGCCGTGGTCGAAGGTGACAGTCTGGCGGCCGTGAGGGGGCACGGGCGGGAGGCGGTGAGTCAGGGCGTGGGCGATAGGGGCGACGGCCTTGCCCGGTGGGCATACGGCAAGGAGGAGGCGGGAGGTGCGCTCGTGGAGAGTGAGGCCGGCTTGGCCATAGGTGCGGAAGAGCATCAGATCGGCTTCCCAATGGCCGGGGGTCTGGCGGTCGGCCGCTGCGGCGGGACGCTCGGCGAGAGGGCGGCGGTGAGCCATCAAGGCGGCGGGGCTGCGGCGTGTGCGGCGGCGGCCGCGGGTGGCTTTGGCTCGGGGCAGATAGTGGCGCCAGGCATAAGTTTTCGTTCGGGCGATCTGGGCGTAGAGGAACCGGTAGATGGTTTCGTGGGAGATAACCGGCCGCCCGGCGTCGCGGGCGAGGCGCCCGGCCACCTGCTCGGAGGTCCAGCCCTGTTGGAGGTGGGTGAGGACTGTGGTGCGGAGGAGGGCATCGCGGGCCAGTTTGGCACCACGCCACCGGCGAGCGCGGGTCTGCTCGGCAGAGCCGGGCTGGGAGTCCTGGGTGCGGGAGCGATTGCGCTTCAGTTCGCGAGCCACGGTTGATGGCGGGCGATCCAGAGCTGCCGCGATGTGCCGGAGCGAGCGCCCGTCGGCATGTAGACGGGCCAAGTCACATCGGTCTTCCAGGGTGAGGTGGTGAGAGTGGGTGCCCATGACAACACCTTAGCAAGGTGTTGCACTTCGTTTGTGAATTTAGAAAAGCCAGGGGGAGGCCTAGGCGCCTCCGGCAGGTCCGCGCACCGCGATGGCTTCCTGGATTCCCGCTCCCCGATAACAAATGTCGGGGACAGGCTTCGCGGGAATGACAGAGGGGGACAGGGAATGACAGAGAGGGCGGAAACGCCCGAGAGCGGGGCCGGACAGGACGAGGAGCAAGGCCGGGCAGGCCCGAGAGCGAGGCCGGGAAGGATGGAACAATGCGGGATGACGGCAGTCGTCGGGGTGACGTATGATACATCGATCACACGGACGGCCTGATTGGGTCGCACGGGTCCTGAACGCGGGTACAAAACTTGAGAAAACGGCACGTTCCCACTACGTTGACGGGGAAAGGACTCGTCTCCTCTAGCCACGTGGAAAAAGGCGGCTAACCCCATGCGCGCCCTGACGTTGAAGACAACCCTGGAGTATTGCGATCAATACCCCACCCCGGAACCGGCCAAAGGCGAAGCACTCGTTCGAGTGCTCCAAGCGGGAATCTGCGCCACTGATTTGCAATTAGTCCGAGGCTACATGGGCTTTCAAGGAGTGCCGGGCCATGAATTCGTCGGAATCGTGGAAGAGGCTCCCGTCGAGACCGGACTCAGGGGTCAGCGCGTCGTCGGTGAAATCAACGCGGCGTGTCGAGTCTGTTCCACCTGCCAAGCCGGGAGACATACCCATTGCCCCCATCGCACCACCTTGGGCATTGACCGGCGTGATGGGGCCTTTGCCGATTTTCTCTGTCTCCCCACTGAGAATCTCTATCCGCTTCCTGATGACATCACGAATGACCAAGCCGTCTTTGTGGAGCCGCTTGCCGCGGCCTGTCAAATTCTCGAACAGGTCCCCATCGGCGCACAAGACCGCGTCCTGGTCATGGGTGACGGCAAACTGGGCCTGCTGTGCGCCCAACTCTTGCACCACGTCCCCTGCCACCTCACGGTCCTGGGACGGCATCATGAAAAATTGCAGATTCTTGCCCAGCGGGGCATCCACACCCATCAGGATTCTCACCTCCCGTCCAGGGGATTCGATATCGTAGTCGAGGCAACCGGCACCCCCGACGGCCTTGCATGGGCCTCGGCATACGTCCGTCCGAGAGGCACGATTGTGCTGAAGTCCACCTGCCACGAGCAACCGACCGTGGACGTGACCGCGCTGGTCGTCAACGAGATTACCGTCGTAGGCTCACGGTGCGGTCCGTTTCCCCCGGCGATGGCACTGCTGCGGGACCATGCCGTTGACGTGCAGGCACTGATTCACAAACGCTTCCCCATTCACGAGGGCAACAAAGCCTTCGACTGGGCCGCCACAAACGGCGTGCTGAAAGTGATCGTGGACCTGACGCAGGAACCGGAGCAGGCAGAGGGGCACCTCACGCCCGGGGACGCCCGCGCGCATGACCCCAAATAATTGGACCAGGAGTCGTCGCCCCCTGGTCCCCCGAGGTAAAGAGAGAACAAGTCACGGGGTGAGCCTCCGAGCCAGACGAAACCCGCCGCTGCTGACCCGGACGTCGGTGGGAAGCCTGGCGCGGCTCGCGGCGCGGAGGGTCTTCGGGAAGTAGAACCAGGTCCCGCCCCGGACCACGCGCTTGGAACAGTCCCCTGATACCCACGCCCGCCCAACAGCCGGGGCGCCCGTATAGGAGTCATGCCAGCAATCTTCCACCCACTCCGTCACGTTCCCGCTCATGTCGTACAGCCCCAACTCATTGGGCTGCTTCTGCCCCACCGGATGGGAATGCTCCCTGCTATTCCGCCTATACCACGCCACGGCACCAGGGGTGTGACTCCCGGCATACTCGTACCCCCGACTCTGCTGCCCCCCGCGCGCCGCATACTCCCACTCCGCCTCCGTCGGCAATCGATACCCGCCTCCCGTCCGGGCATTCAATTCATCAAGAAACTTCTGAACGTCCTCCCAACTGACTCTCTCCACGGGACACTCCACGGGACACGGCACTTCCCCGTCGTTCGTGAAGTAACTCGGCTTCTCGGGGTGGATGCCGAACATGACGGCCATCCACAGCGCCTGCGTCACCTCATACTGCCCGATCTCAAAGTCGTTCACCTGCACCTCATGCACCGGGTATTCGGTCTTCGCACACTCACGCTGCTCACGGGTGCAGCCCATCCTGAACCTGCCGCCCGGGACGAAGACCATCCGGAGAGGGGGCAAGAGCGGGGTGAGCCCGGCTTGTCCTCGCTCGGCGGCGGCCCGGTCCGCCTGCCCCGTGTCCGGCGCCGCGGTCGCTTCCACCGGAGTGAGCGTCAGAGCCACACGAAACCCGACGTCGGAACTTCGCTCCCAGGTCGACGATACGCGGCGCGACTCGGTGTAGCCCGCCAAGCTTACGTGACGGTTTATGTCCCGCAGCACGCGCTCGGAACAGTCCCCTGATACCCACGCCCGCCCATCAGCCGGGGCGCCCGTATAGGAATCATGCCGGCAGTCTTCCACCCACTCCCACACGTTCCCCTGAATGTCGTACAGCCCCAACTCATTGGGCTGCTTCTGACCGACCGGATGAGGCCGCGAAGTCATCTCCCACCCCCACAGACCCGTGGGGTCGGCAGACGAGTACTGACTCTTCTGGCCCCCGCGGGCCGCATACTCCCACTCCGCCTCCGTCGGCAACCGATACCCGCCTCCCGTCCGGGCATTTAATTCATCGAGAAACCCCTGAACGTCCGCCCAACTGACGAGTTCCACGGGACACTGCGCGCAGTCCGGGAACCGACTCGGGTTCTCGCCCATGACGGCCTCCCACAGCGCCTGCGTCACCTCATACTGCCCGATCTCAAAGTCGTTCACCTGCACCTCATGCTCCGGGTATTCCGGGTTATCATCATCACACTCACGGCGCGCCGTACAGCCCATCATGAAGCTGCCGCCCGGGATGGAGACCATCTTGAGGTGGCCCAAGAGCGGCATGAGCCCGGCTTGTCCTCGCTCGGCGTCGGCCAGGTTTACCTGCCCCGTGTCCGGCGCCGTGCTCCCTTCCACCGCAGAGGAATCCATCACAATCTCCGGCGGCCGGTCCTGGGCCATCCCCGTCCCACCCCACCCCCAACTCAAAAGCACGCACACCAAACTCACGACTGTGCTCACCATAGACGGTCTCCTTTCGTTGGTAACAATCAACGGCTTCCGCCCTCACCCGTTTGCAAGCCGGTTGCCCCAGGCCCTTTCTTAAGGAGAGAACGAGTGCGTCCGAGCTACACGAAACCCGAGGCTGGGGTCCCGAAGCCAAGTGGTGTTCCTGACGCGAAGCTCGGAGAGGAAGTACTCCGGACTGAGGTTCCAGGACCCGCCCCGCAGCACGCGCTCGGAACAGTTCCCTGATTCCCATGCCAGCCCATCACTCGGCGCTCCCGTGTCAGTGCAATGCCCACAGTTTTCCACCAACTCCCACACGTTCCCGTTCATGTCGTACACCCCCAACTCATTGGGCTCCTTCTGCCCCACCGGATGGGTCTTCTTTCCGCTATTCGCCTCATACCACCCCACCGCACCCGGGTCGTCACTCCCGGCATATTGGGACACCCGACTCTGCTGCCCTCCGCGCGCCGCATACTCCCACTCCGCCTCCGTCGGCAGCCGATACCCGCCTCCCGTCCGGGCATTCAATTCATCGAGAAACCGCTGAACGTCCTCCCAACTCACGTTCTCCACGGGACACTGCGCGCAGTCACTGAATCGACTCGGGTTCTCGCCCATGACGGCCTCCCACACCTCCTGTGTCACCTCATACTGTCCGATCTCAAAGTCGTTCACCTGCACCTCATGCTCCGAGTATTCCGGGTTATCATCATCACACTCACGGCGCGCCGTACAGCCCATCATGAAGCTGCCGCCCGGGATGGAGACCATCTTGAGGTGGCCCAAGAGCGAGGTGAGCCCGGCTTGTCCTCGCTCGGCGTCGGCCCGGTTTACCTGCCCCGTGTCCGACGCCGCGCTCCCTTCCACCGCAGAGGAATCCATCACAATCTCCGGCGGCCGGTCCTGGGCCATCCCCGTCCCGCCCCACCCCAGACTCAGAAGCACGCACACCAAGGTCATCACTGTGCTCATCGTCGATGTTCTCCTTTCGTTAGTAACCATCAACCGCTCCCTGTCCCTCCCCCCAGTGGTCAGGAGGTCACGAGTCACGGGGTGAGCGTCCGAGCGAGACGGACCCCGACGTCGATGTTCCGATTCCCGGGGGTGGTCCTGAAGCGGTACGCGGCGCGGAGGTACCTCGGAGTGAATATCCAGGACCCGCCACGCAGCACGCGCTTGGAACAGTCCCCTGAGTTCTCTGACTCCCACGCCCGCCCATCAGACGGAGCGCCCCTATACGAGTCATGCCCGCAGTCCTGCACCCACTCCCACACGTTCCCGCTCATGTCGTACAGCCCTAGCTCATTCGGCTCCTTCTGCCCCACCGGATGGGTCTTCTCCCCGGTATTCTCCTCATACCACGCCACCACACCCGGGTCGTTACTCCCGGCATACTGGTAGCCCCGACTCTGCTGGCCCCCGCGCGCCGCATACTCCCACTCCGCCTCCGTCGGCAACCGATACTGAGACCCCGTCTGCTCGTTCAGTCTCTTGAGGAACACCTGGATGTCATCCCAACTCACCTGCTCCACGGGACACTGCGCGCAGTCCATGAACCAACTCGGGTTCTCGCCCATGACGGCCTCCCACAGCGCCTGCGTCACCTCATACTGCCCCATCTCAAAGTCGTTCACCTGCACCTCATGCACCGGGTTCTCGTCGTCATAACACTTACCCTGCTCCCGGGTGCAGCCCATGCTGAACCTGCCGCCCGGGATGGAGACCATCGGGAGGGGGACCAAGAGCGGGGTGAGCCCGGCTGGTCGTCGCTTGGCGGCGGCCCGGTCTGCCTGCCCCTTCTCCGGCGCCGCGGTCCCTTCCACCGGAGTCCGAGCCACCCGGAACCCGATGACGGCACCCCGGACCCCGGGGGAGAACCAGTCGCGGTACGCGGCTTTGAGGGTCGCCGGGAAGGTGAGCCAGAACCCGCCCCGCAGCACGCGCTGGGAACAGTCCTCCGACTCCCACGCCCGCCCATCCGCCGGAGCGTCCCTATACGAGTCATGCCAGCAGTCTTGCACCCACTCTTTCACGTTCCCGCTCATGTCGTACAGCCCCAGTTCATTGGGCTCCTTCTGCCCCACCCGATGGGTCTTCCCCCCGCTATTCTCCCCATACCACGCCACCGCATCCAGGGTATTGCTCCCGGCATACCGGTATCCTCGACTCTGCTGCCCTCCGCGCGCCGCATACTCCCACTCCGCCTCCGTCGGCAATCGATACCCGCCTCCCGTCCGGGCATTCAATTCATCGAGAAACCGCCGGACGTCACCGAAACTGACAGACTCCACGGGACACTGCGCGCAGTCACTGAATCGACTCGGGTTCTCGCCCATGACGGCCTCCCACACCTCCTGTGTCACCTCATACTGCCCGATCTCAAAAGCCCCCACCTGCACCTCATGTACCGGGTATTGGTCACGATTACAATGACCCTGCTCCCGGGTGCAGCCCATGCTGAAGCTGCCGCCCGGGATGGAGACCATCGGGAGGCGCTCCGGGAGCTGGTTGAGCCTGACTTGTCGGCGTCGCTCGGCATCGGCCCGGTCTGCCTGCCCCGTGTCCGGCGTCGCGGTTGCTTCCACCGGGGTGAGCGTCCGAGCCAGACGAAACCCGACGAAGGTGAGCCGGTTCCCGGAGGTGCTCCCGTCGCGGAACGCGGCGAGGAGGAACCTCAGGTCGCTGAGCCCGGCCCCGCCCCGCAGCGCGCGCAAGGAACACTTCTCTGAGTGCTCTGACTCCCATGCCCGCCCATCAGCCGGGGCGCCCGTATAGGAGTCATGCCAGCAGTCTTGCACCCACTCCGCCACGTTCCCGCTCATGTCGTACAGCCCCAACTCATTGGGCTCCTTCTGCCCCACCGGATGGGTCCTCCCCCCGGTATTCTCCCAATACCACGCCACTAACCCCAAGGTGTCACTCCCGGCATACGGGTATCCCCGACTCTGCTGGCCGCCTCTGGCGGCATACTCCCATTCCGCCTCCGTCGGCAATCGATACTGGTCCTCCGTCTGCACGTTCAGTTTCTTGAGAAACCGCCGGACGTCCTCCCAACTCACGTTCTCCACGGGACACTGCGCGCAGTTCCCGAAGTGACTCGGGTTCTCGCCCATGACGGCCTCCCACAGCTCCTGCGTCACCTCATACTGCCCGATCTCAAAGTCGTTTACCTGCACCTCATGCACCGGTTTCTCACTTTCACCACAACCACGCTGCTCCCGGGTGCAGCCCATCCTGAAGCTGCTGCCCGGGACGAAGACCATCCGGAGGTGGCCCAAGAGCGAGGTGAGCCCGGCTTGTCGTCGCTCGGCGTCGGCCTGGTTCGCCTGCCCCTTCTCCGGCGCCACGGTCGCTTCCACCGAAGAGGAATTCATCACAATCTCAGGCGGCCGGTCCTGGGCCATCCCCGCCCCACCCCACACCAGACTCAGAAGCACGCACACCAGGGTCATCACTATGCTCATCGTCAACCTCCTCCCGTCGTTAGTAACAATCAAGCACTCCCCCGCCGGAGCGAGACAAGAGCAGCCCCGCCCCCCGTTCATCATGACCGCCCGGTCATCCCCAACGTTCCCCTCCTGTCATTCCCGCGAAGCCTGTCCCCGACATTTGTTATCGGGGAGCGGGAATCCAGGGTGAGGCACGAGACGAGCGGAGCCAGCCAGGACGTCCTTCCCACGCCCGCGGGAAGCCAAAAGGCCGTCGCGGTGTGCAGACCTGCCGGAGGCGTTTCGTCCTTTCCCCTGGATTCCCGTTGACACGGGAATGACAATGGGGGGGACTCCTATCCTTCCCACGCCCGCGGGAATCCGGCGTCTTTACAGGAGCGGGCTGGAGCCGTGGTCTGCGGGCCGCCTGACCGGATGGGGAGTCCGGCACCCCTCCCCCGCCGGAGCGGGGCAGGAGCGGCACCGGCTTGGCGTTCATCATGACCGCCCCTGGACGCTCACGGACGCACCCGGCGGCCCCGTAAGGCCGTCGGTTCAGGCAACGGAGCGTGCGAGCGAGACGGAACCCGTTATTGTTGTTCCGATTCCCGGTGGTGTTCCTGTTGCGATTCGCGGCGCGGAGGTTCCTCGGTTTGTTGTTCCAGGACCCGCCACGCAGCACGCGTACACAGGGGGACGGTCAGGCTCCCGGGAGGGGAGAACCCCGTCCCGAAAGATCGCGTGGCGCAAGCGCCACGTGTGCGCGTGAGCGGCGTGAGCCACCCACGCCCCCACCCGGCGGTCAACCTCGTCTTGTGTCACCCGGCCGTGGCCCCAGCGCGCCCGCAGCCCCCGCAGGCGGTTGCGGAAACGGCGCACATTCGCTTCCGGCAGCCGCCGCCAGCCGCCCGCCAGCAGCACAAAGCCCAGAAATTCCGCCGGGGCCGCCGTCGCCACAATCCGGGTCTTGCGCGGGTGCAGCCGCACCCGGCGACCGGCCAAGAACTCGGCCAGCCGGTGCCGCCACGCCGCAAGCTGGGCCGGGTCGTCGTGAAACAGCGCAAAATCATCCACGTACCGCAGATAGCCCTTCGCCCGTAAGACCTCTTTGCAGAAGTGGTCCAGACCGTCCAGATAGACGTTGGCAAAAAACTGACTGGTCAGGTTGCCGATGGGCAGGCCGCGCCGACGCTCGAAGGGCGTGAACAGGTCGTCGCCCGGATAATGAAGACAGACCGGCTCCTGGGGATTCGCCCCATCAATAATCCGGTCCGCCAACGCCAGGGTGCGGGGACAGGCGAGCCGCCGCCGCAAGTCGCGCTTCAAGATCGCGTGGTCAATGGCCGGGAAATAGCGGTACACGTCACACCGCAGCACGTGGCGGAAACGATCCCTGAACTGCTCATAGCGCGCCACGGCCCGATGCGTGCCCTTGCCCAGGCGGTTGGCGTAGCTGTCGAAGATGAAGCCCCGCTCGAACAACGGCTCCACCACCGCGCAGAACGCGTGATGCACCACCCGATCCCGGAAGGGCGCCGCGGACACGATCCGATGCGTCGGGTCGAACACTTCAAGGGTCGTGTATCGGCCCGGCCGGTAGCGCCCGCCGATCAATTCCCGCTCCAGGCGCAGCACCTCCGGTTCCAGGTTGGCCAGAAACGCCGCAGCCCCGGGCGTGGTCCGCTTGCCCCGAGCCGCGCGCAGGGCCGCGGCCCGCAACGCGGAGAACGTGGCCAAGCCGTCAAACAGATCGTGATGCGTCTTTGGCACGGTGCGTCTTGCTCCAAGCCCCGATCTTCCGGCCGGTCTCGTCCAGGCACCGGGCCGCGTGTTCATACCGCCGCCCATCCAGCACGCAGGTCGTGAGCCAGCCGGATGAGGACGCGCAGTTTCTCGATGCCCAGGTTGGCTCGGGTGAGGTGGTGGCCCCGCTGCCGGGTGTAGGTGGCCTCAAGCAGACATTCCAGCACGTCCAGCGCGGTGCGTTGAATGCGGTCACCCAGCAGGAACTTCTGACTGCGAGGGAAGCGTTCCACCGCGGGCACCAGCCAGAGAAGGAAGCGATAGTGGGCGTCCAGGGCCGGACCCGTGACCCGGGCACCATCGGGGGTGGGGGCCTCCGACGGGGCAACGTCTGCGGGCGTGCCGGCCTGTCTCATGGATCATGCTCGCCTCTCGGGATGGCGCCGGTCCTCGTCGCTTGACTTGCCCCACGCCACCTCAGGCCAAGGCAGGCTCCCAAAAATCTGAACCAGGGGGGCACGGCCCCCCTGGACCCCCCGCAGGAGGTAAAGAGGTAACGATTCACGGGGTGAGCGTCCGAGCGAGACGGAACCCGCTCTCGTTGTCCCGAATCCCGGAGGTGTCCCTGATGCGAACCGCGGAGCGGAGGTACCTCGGTGAGACGGCCCAGGACCCGCCACGCAGCACGCGATCGGAACAGGCCCCCGACTCCCATGCCCGCCCATCAGATGGGGCGCCCTTATACGAGCCATGCCCGCAGTCCTGCACCCACTCCCACACGTTCCCGCTCATGTCGTACACCCCCAACTCATTCGGCTCCATCTGCCCCACCGGATGGGTCTTCCCCCCGCTATTCTCCCGATACCACGCCACCACACCCGGGGTGTCACTCCCGGCATACTGATACCCCCGACTCTGCTGACCCCCGCGCGCCGCATACTCCCACTCCGCCTCCGTCGGCAACCGATACTGGGGCCCCGTCTGCTCGTTCAGTCTCTTAAGAAACCGCTGGACATCAGCCCAACTCACGTTCTCCACGGGACACTGCGCGCACTTGTGGTCACTCGGGTTCGCGCCCATGACGGCCGCCCACGCCTCCTGCGTCACCTCATACTGCCCCATCTCAAAGTCGTTCACCTGCACCTCATGCACCGGGTTCTCGTCGTCATAACACTTACCCTGCTCCCGGGTGCAGCCCATGCTGAACCTGCCGCCCGGGATGGAGACCATCTTGAAACGGTCTCGGATCTGCTGTTGTCGCTGGCGCTCCGCCGCCGCCCGACAGTACGCGTCTTCCTGACAGCCCAGACGTTCGATCTCGCCCGCCGCCCGCGATAACAGTTTCAACGTCGCCGTGTACCGTTCGGACCCTTTGGCCTCCTTGACAATAAAGCGTTTGAGCAAGCCTGTGCCCTTGCGCACCTCCGCCTCCGTCCTGCCCTGTTCCACCAGCAGTCGGCCATACGTAAATAAAAACACCGGCGGCGGCTCGACCTCCAGGGCTTCGATCTTCTCAAACGCCCGCCTCGCCCGGTCCACCTCCCCCTTTTTCAGGGCCTCTGTCCCTTCCAACCAATATTGATCCAGCACAATCTCCGGCGGCAGGTCCTGAGCCACCCCCACCCCGCCCCACCCCAAACTCAAAAGCACGCACACCAAGGCCATTACTATGCTCATCGTCAACGTTCTCCTTTCGTTCGTCACCATCAGCCGCTCCCTGGCCCTCCCCGCCCCGTTGAAAGCCGATTGTCCCACGCCCGGGGACGCCCCGCGCATGACTTCAAACAATTGAACCCGGGGGGCACGGCCCCTGGCCTCCCGCAGGAGGTCAGGCCGTCACGACTCACGGAAGCGTCCGGGCCAGACGGAACCCGTGGAAGGGAAGCCGACTCCCGGTGGTGTACCAGTCGCGATACGCGACGCGGAGGTCCCCCGGGCCGCTGTGGTTCCAGGACCCGCCCCGCACCACGCGACGGGAACAGTCCCCTGAGTTCTCTAAATCCCACGCCTTCCCATTCGCCAGGGCGCCCGTATAGTCCTCATGCCAGCAGTCTTCCACCCACTCAAGCACGTTGCCGCTCATGTCGTACAGCCCCAGTTCATTGGGTTCCTTCTGCCCTACCCGATGGCTCATATTCCCTCTGCTCATCTCATACCACGCCACCAGACCCGGGGTGTCACTCCCGGCATACTTGTACCCCTGACTCTGCCGCCCGCCGCGCGCCGCATACTCCCACTCCGCTTCCGTCGGCAATCGATACTGGCCCCTCGTCTGAACATTCAGTGCATTGAGAAACTGTTGGACGTCTCTCCAACTCACGTTCTGCACGGGACACTGCGCGCAGTTCTCGAAGTGACTCGGGTTCTTGCCCATGACGGCCGCCCACAAATCTTGCGTCACCTCATACTGTCCGATCTGAAAAGCCCGCACCTGCACCTGCACCTCGTGCATCGGTCATCATGACAATCACGCTGCTCACGGATGCAGCACATCTTGAAGCTGCCGCCCGGGATGGGGACCACCCGGAGGCCGTCTCGGATCAGAGCTTGTCGCTGGCGCTCCGCCTCCGCCCGTTGGCGCTCTGCCTCCGTCCGTTGGCGCTCTGCCTCCGTCCGTTGGCGCTCCGCCCGTCGGCGCTCCGCCTCCGCCCGACAGTACGCGTCTTCCTGACAGCCCAGACGTTCGATCTCGCCCGCGGCCCGCGACAACAGTTTCAATGTCGCGGTGTACCGTTCGGACCATTTGGCCTCCTTAACAATAAATCGTTTGAGCAAGCCTGTGCCCTTGCGCACCTCTGCCTCCGTCTTGCCCTGTTCCACCAGCAGTTGGCCATACGTAAACAAAAACGCCGGCGGCGGCTCGACCTTCAGGGCTTCGATCTTCTCAAACGCCCGTCTCGCCCGGTCCGGCTTCCCCTCGTCCAGGGCCTCGGTCCCTTCCAACAGATATTGATCCAGCACAATCTCCGGCGGCAGGTCCTGGGCCATCCCCGTCCCGCCCCACCCCAGACTCAAAATCACGCACACCAAGGTCATTACTATGCTCATCGTCACTGTCCTCCTTTCGTTAATAACCATCACCCGCTCCCTGGCCCTCCCCGCCCCGTTGAAAGCCGATTGTCCCACGCCCGGGGACGCCCCGCGAATGACTTCAAACAATTGAACCCGGGGGGCACGGCCCCTGGCCTCCCGCAGGAGGTCAGGCCGTCACGACTCACGGAAGCGTCCGAGCCAGCCGGAACCCGTGGAAGGGAAGCCGACTCCCGGTGGTGTACCAGTCGCGATACGCGACGCGGAGGTCCCCCGGGCCGCTGTGGTTCCAGGACCCGCCCCGCACCACGCGACGGGAACAGTCCCCTGAGTTCTCTAAATCCCACGCCTTCCCATTCGCCGGGGCGCCCGTATAGTCCTCATGCCAGCAGTCTTCCACCCACTCAAGCACGTTGCCGCTCATGTCGTACAGCCCCAGTTCATTGGGTTCCTTCTGCCCTACCCGATGGCTCGTATTCCCTCTGCTCATCTCATACCACGCCACCAGACCCGGGGTGTCACTCCCGGCATACTTGTACCCCTGACTCTGCCGCCCGCCGCGCGCCGCATACTCCCACTCCGCTTCCGTCGGCAATCGATACTGGCCCCTCGTCTGAACATTCAGTGCATCGAGAAACTGTTGGACGTCTCTCCAACTCACGTTCTGCACGGGACACTGCGCGCAGTTGTGGGAACTCGGGTTCCCGCCCATGACGGCCTCCCACAAATCTTGCGTCACCTCATACTGTCCGATCTGAAAAGCCGGCACCTGCACCTTGTGCATCGGGCATTGGTCATCATGACAATCACGCTGCTCACGGGTGCAGCCCATGCTGAAGCTGCCGCCCGAGATGGAGACCATCTTGAAGCCGTCTCGGATCAGCTCTTGTCGCTGGCGCTGTCGCTCCGCCTCCGCCCGACAGTGCGCGTCCGCCTGACAGGCCAGGTGCTCCGACGCCCGCGACAACAGTTTCAACGTCGAGGTGTACCGTTCGGACCCTTTGGCCTCCTTGACAATAAAGCGTTTGAGCAAGCCTGTGCCCTTGCGCACCTCTGCCTCCGTCTTGCCCTGTTCCACCAGCAGTCGGCCGTACGTAAATAAAAACACCGGCGGCGGCTCGACCTCCAGGGCTTCGATCTTCTCAAACGCCCGCCTCGCCCGGTCCACCTCCCCCTTTTTCAGTGCCTCGGTCCCTTCCAACAGATATTGATCCATCATAATCTCCGGCGGCAGGTCCTGAGCCACCCCCGCCCCGCTCCACCCCAGACTCAAAAGCACACACACCAAGGTCATTACTATGCTCATCGTCAACGTCCTCCCGTCGTTAATAACCATCACCCGCTCCCGCCGGAGCAAGACAGAAGCGGCACCGACCCCCCGTTCATCACGACCGCCCGGTCATGCCCGACGTTCCCCTCCTGTCATGCCCGCTGGCTTGCCCTTCTGTCATGCTCGCTGGCTTGCCCTCCGGTCATGCCCGACCTTCCCCTCCTGTCATTCCCGCAGTCTTCCCCTTCTGTCATTCCCGCAGTCTTTAGCGGGAATCCAGCGGAAGGCCCCAGGACGCCCGGCCCCAGCACGTTGCGGAGGGGGAAAAGACACTGGATTTCCGTTGACACGGGAATGACAAAGGGGGGGCCGGAATGCCAGTGGGAAGTCGGAATGTCAGGAACATCCCGGCCCCTCTCCCGGTCCTTCCCTGCCTTGCTCTGTCCTTCCCTGCCTCCCTCCAGTCATGCCCGACCTTCCCTCCGGTCATGCCCGACCCTCCCTCCGGTCATGCCCGACATTCCCCTCCGGTCATGCCCGATGTTCCCCTCCGGTCATGCCCGCTGGCTTCCCCTTCTGTCATTCCCGCAGGCTTTAGCGGGAATCCAGCGGAAGGCCCCAGGGCGCCCGGCCCCCAGCACGTTGCGGAGGGGGAAAAGACACTGGATTCCCGTTGACACGGGAATGACAATGAGGGGGCCGGAATGCCAGTGGGAAGTCGGAATGTCAGGAACATCCCGGCCCCTCTCCCGGTCCTTCCCTGCCTTGCTCCGGTCATGCTCGACCTTCCCTCCGGTCATGCCCGACCTTCCCTCCGGTCATGCCCGATGTTCCCCTCCAGTCATGCCCGATGTTCCCCTCCGGTCATGCCCGCTGGCTTGCCCTTCTGTCATTCCCGCAGGCTTTAGCGGGAATCCAGCGGAAGGCCCCAGGGCGCCCGGCCCCCAGCACGTTGCGGAGGGGGAAAAGACACTGGATTCCCGTTGACACGCGAATGACAAAGGGGTGGCCGGAATGCCAGTGGGAAGTCGGAATGTCAGGAACATCCCGGCCCCTCGTTTATCATGACCGCCCCCGGATGTTCACGGACGCGCCCGGCGGTCCCGTAAGGCCGTCGGTTCGGGCAGCCGGAGAAGGAAGCGATCGTGGGTTTCCAGGGCCGGACCCGTGACCCGGGCACCATCGGGGGGTGGGGGCTTCCGACGGGGCAAGGTCGGCGGGCGTGCCGGTGTTGTTCATGGATCATGCTCGTCTCTCGGGATGGCGCCGGTCCTCATCGTTTGGCTTGCTTCACGCCACCTCAGGCCAAGGCAGGCTCCCAAAAATCCGAACCAGGGGGGCACGGCCCCCCTGGACCCCCCGCAGGAGGTAAGGAGGTCACGAGTCACGGGGTGAGCGTCCGAGCGAGACGGAACCCGTACTCGCTGCTCCGAAACCCGGTGGTGAGCCCGAGGCGATACGCGGAGCGGAGGTACCTCGGAGAGATGAGCCAGGACCCGCCACGCAGCACGCGACTGGAACAGTCCCCCGACTCCCACGCCCGCCCATCAGATGGGGCACCCTTATACGAGCCATGCCAGCAGTCCTGCACCCACTCCCTCACGTTCCCGCTCATGTCGTACAGCCCCAACTCATTCGCACCCTTCTGCCCCACCGGAGTGGTCTCCTTCCCGCTATTCCCCTCATACCACGCCACCACACCCGGGTCGTTACTCCCGGCATACCGGTAGCCCCGACTCTCCTGCCCCCCGCGCGCCGCATACTCCCACTCCGCCTCCGTCGGCAATCGATACTGAGACCCCGTCTGCATGTTCAGTCTCTTGAGAAACCGCTGGACGGCATCCCAGGTCACGCTCTCCACGGGACACTGCGCGCAGTTCTTGAAGTGACTCGGATTTCCGCCCATGACGGCCTCCCACAGCGCCTGCGTCACCTCATACCGTCCGATCTCAAAGGCCCGCACCTGCACCTCATGCACCGGGTATTCGTTGTCATTACACTCACGCTGCTCGCTGGTGCAGCCCATCTTGAAGCTGCCGCCCGGGATGGACACCATCCGGAGGTGCTCCCCGAACTGCTCTTGTCGCTGGCGGTCCGCCACCACCCTGCCCTGTGCCACCACCAGTTGGCCTTCCGCAAACAAAAACGCCGGCGGCGGCTTGACCTCCAGGGTTTCGATCTTCTCAAACGCCCGCTTCGCCCGGTCCGGCTCCCCCTTCTCCAGTGCCTCGCTCCCTTCCAACAGATATTGATCCATCAGAATCTCCGGCAGCCGGTCCTGGGCCATCCCCACCCCGCCCCACCCCAAACTCAAAATCACGCACACCAAGGTTATCACTATGCTCATCGTCAATGTTCTCCTTTCGTTAATAACCATCACCCGCTCCCTGGCCCTCCCCCCTAGTGGTCAGGAGGTCACGAGTCATGGGGTGGGCGTCCGAGCCAGCCGGAATCCGATGAAGGGGGTCCGGTCCCCGGCGGAGACCCAGTAGCGATTCGCGGAACGGAGGCTCCTCGGGCTGTCGCGCCAGGACCCACCCCGCCGCACGTGCTTGGAACAGTCCCCTGACTCCCACGCCGGCCGCCGATCAGTCGGGGCAACCCCATACGAGTCATGCCAGCAGTCTTGCACCCACTCCCACACGTTCCCGCTCATGTCGTACAGCCCCAACTCATTGGGATCCTTCTGCCCCACCGGAGTGGTCTCCTTCCCGCTATTCCCGTCATACCACGCCACCTCACCCGGGATGTCACTCCCGGCATACTGGTAGCCACGACTCTGCTGACCCCCGCGGGCCGCATACTCCCACTCTGCCTCCGTCGGCAACCGATACTGGTGTTCCGTTTGCAAGCTCAGTTTCTTGAGAAACCGCTGGATTTCAACAAAGCTGACAGACTCCATGGGACACTGTTCACAGTCCCTGAAATGACTCGGGATCTCGAACATGACGGCATCCCACAGCTCCTTCGTCACCTCATACTGCCCGATCTCAAAGGCCCGCACCCGCACCTCATGTACCGGGTATTCGTCGTCATCACACTCACGCTGCTCACGGGTGCAGCCCATCTTGAAGCTGCCGCCCGGGATGGAGACCATCGGGAAACGGGCGCCCGGGATGGAGACTGGCCGGAGGAGGCATTCTAGGTTCTGCTTTTGTCGCTCCGCCCGACATTTCGCCTTTGCCTGTTCCGCCTCCGCCGGACAACCCGCGGCCGACTGACAGCCCGCGGCCGACTGACAGCCCAGGCAATCGGCCCGCGACAGCAGGGTCAACGTCGCGGCGTACCGTTCGGACTCTTCTGTCTCCTTGACAATAAATTGTTTGAGCAAGCCTGCGCCTTTGCGCACCTTCGCCTCCATGGTGCCGTGTTCCACCAGCCGTTGGCCGTCCGTAAACAAGAACGCCGGCGTCGGCTCGATCGGCAGGGCTTCGATCTTCTCAAACGCCCGTCTCGCCAGGTACGCCTGCCCTTTGTCCAAAGCCTTTGTCCCTTCCAAGGAATATTGATCCATCACAATCTCCGGCAGCCGGTCCTGGGCCATCCCCGTCCCGCCCCACCCCAGACTCAGAAGCACGCACACCAAGGTCATCACTGTGCTCATCGTCAACGTCCTCCCGTCGTTCATAACCATCACCCTCCCTCGCCAGGGTGAAAGCCGGTTGGCCCACGCCTTTTCTCTGTGCTTCTTCCTGCGTCAGCCGGTGGCCCTGTCCCTTCCCCTGCATTCCCGCCCCGTCTCAACCACGGAACAGCCTGTGCGCGGGCATGACGAGAGTCGGTGATTCTGTCCGCGAATTGGTCAACTCTTACAGATCGGGTAAGCGGTCTTTCGTCGCGTATCAGCCATTGCTCACTCCTGCGTGTTCTATTTTGGTGGCACCTGCCTCCTCCACTGTGGCACCCTCCTTCTCCATTTTCTTGCTGTGGAGCTTCAACTTCTCGGTCTCGGTTTTAATTTTCGTTAAGAGTGCTTCGTACTCTTTGGATTCTTTTTTCGCCTTAATACACTGGCGCCGCAATTCCAGTTGGTAAAATTCTCTCTCATGATCAGCCTTCGCCGTTTGCAGTTTATCCTGGAAGCGCGTGCTGTCAGTCTCAAGGGTTTCGAGTTCATTGCGCGTCTCCTCGTTCATCTTGTTTTCTGCCTGTTCAATTAGGTCATTGGATTTGCTGATCAAGGTTTTCTTTTTTTCATTTAGCGCACGGATATTTTGGTTTTTCTTTTCTTTTTCACAGTTACAATCCTCTGTGATTTCCTGCAAGACGAGAGCATTCAATTCCCTCCTGGCTTTCTCCTGTTTTTTGATCGCTTCTTCGATCTTGGGTTTGAACCGATCAAACGCGAACGTAGGGAGAGTCTCTTTGCTGCCGCAGCCGAGAAAGGGCCGCCATTGGTAATTCGTGTCAGGTTCATACGGCCCATTAAACTTCTTGATAACCTTCTTCATACAGGTTTCGGCCAATGTCTCCTTGCACTTGTTGCACGGTGGACTACAGGGGTCGCACGGCCCCTGGCACTCGTTGCACGGTGGACTACAGGGGTCGCACGGCTCCTGGCACTCGTTGCACGGTGGACTACAGGGGTCGCACGGCCCCTGGCACTCGTTGCACGGTGGACTACAGGGGTCGCACGGCCCCTGGCACTTGTTGCACGGTGGACTACAGGGGTCGCACGGCTCCTGGCACTCGTTGCACGGTGGACTACAGATGTTGCACGGCTCCTTGATCTTGTTGCACTGTGTCATCGCCGCGGTAAGTATCTCCTGTTCGCGGACCCTCAACTCGGCCCTCTTGAGCTCCATCTCGTCCCTCTTGAGGGACACGAATGTCCACTCCCGCTGTTCCAACAGAGTAGTGAGATTCTCCTTACAATGCTCAAACAAGGCGGACCGCCGATCAAGCCCCTCAATTGCTGCAAGGGTTCGTTCTCTTTCCGTGGTCAAAACGTCCGTATAAATGTTAAATAATTCAAGGGTTCCCAAAACCCAGCGAGAAAACCGGTTAGAAGGGGGCTCTATTAACTTGCTGATTACCTGTTCCCTGTAGCGACCGAAGGGGCGGTCGTTGCCGGCCAGACCCCGCTCCATTTCAACCACACAGGCGGCGATGTAGTCGTCCACTGGATTGCTTTCCACGAAGTCCTTGAAGACGTCTTTCATGTAGCCGTGTGTTTCTGGACCAGCCTTGGTCTCGATGGGGCCGGCAGCGGCGGCTACGTGGGTGTGGAAGGATTCATCCGCGAAGTCTCGTTTGGCCTTGGCTTCGGTAACCGCATCCTCCAACTCCTTGATCGTCTGATCGGGCTCAGGCTTCCTCCTTGCCTCCTTAAGCGCCTTCTTGGCGTCCTTGAGTTCTTTGTCCAATTCCACCAGTCTTTCGGCCGCTTGGGTGGTGGTGCCGATTGCGGCCAGGCTGCGGCCAAAGGCACCGCCCATCACTTCGCCGAACAGGACCGTCACCATGGCCCGGTCGAACCGGTTCATGAGAAGCGTATAGGTGGTGCCCGTGATGGCCCCGTTGGCATAGGACTCGCAGGCGCGGAACATGCGTTCGCGCAGCACCTGCACGGCCACCGTGCGTTCCGCCAGTTGCACCAGCCCCTGCGACGACGAGGCAGCATACTCTGCACTGTCCTCGCCTGCAGCAACTTTAGCAGTAATGGACCTTGCAAGAACGGTTGCCACGTCCGGGCTTGGCTCGGTACAGACGACGCGTTCCGGCGTTACCGTTCCCGGCCGAGTCATCCAGTTCGGTTTGTGATTGATGATGACGCTCTGACTCGCATCCCTCTTGACGATGATGTCTCTTTCGATATCGAAGGTTTCTAAAATCTTCCCTGGGATGCTGCATCCTGCCAGGGTCAAGGCACAGGCCAGGGCGACCAGGGTGTTCACTGTCACGTTGTGAGACATCGCTTTGCCTTTCCGCCACACCCCACGCTCGTTTGCGGGGCGGGCAACATGACGCTCCGATCCATTTCTGCGCGCGTCTCTCCGATGCGCGGCCTCAGCCTCTCAATACGGAGCGTCCTCCGGTTCATCCCAATACTCAGCCTTCCCGGCACAGACCCAATCTTTGGCCCAAATGTTTGCTCCCACGAATGTCCATTTATGGTTCTCCGTCGGGTTCGGCCACGGCAGGTCCGCCCCTTTTGGTTCTATCCACTCACGTCGTTTCCCAGCCCCGATACAACTTGCGCCGCCGGTATGACAGGCCCGCCATGAACAGGCGGGCCTGGTTCTCGAAAATGGTGACGCTCCCTTGACGTCACCGCGACAATGCCCATCACGCAGGGCTGTCATTTAATCGTCGTCTTTTTCCCCGCGTACTTCCACCGTGCATACCCAATCCCCATCACTCTTAGTCTGGGAACAATCGCAAGCACTATACCCTACGACTCGCCACCTATAGTCGTCATTCTTACCCAACTCTATTTCGGCATCTGATTTGGCAAATGAACAAGCTCTCGCTCGACTTTCGAAGTGGTGACCTGTGCCTGTCGCAACCTTCGTCTTTGCTTCCACCAGCGGCGCTCCGCCCAGCGTCAAGAAGAAGAGCACAGCCAGGGCCATGCCCGCGTTGGTCACTCTCGTTGGTTTTCTCATGGGATCTTCCCTCCTTTGTGGTTTTGAATAACGTATCAATAAGGCCCTCACGGCCTTTCACCCCCTTCAAGGCGTTACGTTCATGTAAACGCCCCCTCAGTAGGGAATGCCCTCCAGTTTATCCAAAGCCTCGGATTTTCCGGCACAGACCCAATCCCTGCTCGGAATGTTTGATCCCACGAACGTCCATTTATGCTCCCCCGTCGGCTTCGGCCACGGCGTCGTGTCCGTTCCTTTTGATTCGACCCAATCATGTTTTTTTCCATCCCCGATAGGAGCCGCACCGCAACTCTGACTGTACTCTATCCCTTTCACCTGTTCGCTGCAGAATTTGGCATAGATCCGTCCGCCGCAGTTATTCGTCAACCACAGTACGTGCGCCCAACCGAGGTCTTTGTTGACCCCGGAGAGGCACCTATATTCATAGTCCTTCGGGAACCAGCATCCATCTTCGTCCGCGTCGTTTGGGCCGGAGCCGGAGCCATGACCGCCATCCTTCCCTGCATCCGTCGGTGAAGCGTTGGAGTAGTAGTCCTCTATGAATTTGCCGCCGAAGAAACCCCTCGGTGAAGGGTCGGATCTACGGTTGTCGTTTTGATCGGATACATATATGCCCTTCCACGTTGTCTCCGACCTTCCTAGCTTCTGAGCGGAGGCACCTGTCTTCGTCAACTCGACGGTCTTCCCGTCTTTGTCCGCGTCGGCGGAGCCGGCATGGGCCATGGATACTCCGAGAACAAAAAAGCAGGTGAGCAGAGCCATTTGTCGTTTCATAGTTTTCCTCCTGTTAGTTGATGAGTTCATGAAGTCGGTTTCTTCGATCCGTCGGATCAATGCGCGCACGCCCGAGGAAGCTGAAGACGGCAGGCGGCCGTCCGGAAGCCGAGCCTGAATGGGGCGTACCCGTGTGAAAAGGAAGACATTTTATACCTGATTAGCAGCCTGCAAACAGGTCAAGAATTGTATGGGTCCACGACCTTTGGCACTCAGGTTGCCATTGGAGAAGGCATGGTCCCGGAGTATGCCTGCGCCCGCGACGCAGACGGGCAGGCAACCCGCTTCTCTCGGTCACTGGCATTCCCCCGTTGTCATTCCCGTATCAACGGGAAGCCGGGGGAAGGCTTAGAGGCCGCAGGGAGGTCTGCGCACCGTGAAGGCTTTCCTGGATTCCCGCTCCCCGATAACAAATGTCGGGGACAGGCTTCGCGGGAATGACAATAGGGGGAAAGGGAAGGACAGAAGGGCAGGAATGATAGAGAGGGGGTAGGGAAGGACAGAGAGGGCGGGATGCTACTGGCATTCCGGCCCCCCTTGGCATTCCGGCCTCCCCATTGACATTCCAGCCTCCCCTATTGTCATTCCCGCAGTCTTTAGCGGGAATCCAGGGGAAGGCCTAGGCGCCTCCGGCAGGTCTGCGCACTGTGAGGGCTTTCCTGGATTCCCGCTCCCCGATAACAAATGTCGGGGACAGGCTTCGCGGGAATGACAGAGGGGGCGGGAATGACAGGGGGGGGTGGGGGGGGGCAGCGAGAGGCGGGAAGGTCAGGGAGGGCGGAAGGCCAGGGAGGGCGGAAGGCCAGGGAGAGGGGGTGGGAACGGTGGGGGGAGAAAGAGAGCGGCCTGGAGTATTCTGTCATTGACTGGTCGGGCCGGTCAGCAGTATGGTAGGCGTCATGACTATGCTTGCCTTTGATACGCACAAAGCCGTCAAGGCTCTCCAAGAAGCCGGGGCAAACGAACACTTGGCTGAAGCCGTGGTTGAGACCGTTGGCGCGGCCATGGGTGAGAACATGGCAACAAAGGCCGACATGACCGAAGTGCGGACGGAACTGGCCGGAGTGAAGGCCGACGTTACTGAAGTGCGGACGGAATTGGCCGGAGTGAAGGCCGAGTTGAAAGCCGACATTGCCGAAGTGCGGACGGAATTGGCCGAGGTGAAGGCCGAGTTGAAAGCCGACATTGCCGAAGTACGGACGGAATTGGCCGAGGTGAAGGCCGAGTTGAAAGCCGATATTGCCGAAGTGCGGACGGAACTGAACGAGGTGAAGGCCGATATTACCGAAGTACGGACGGAATTGGCCGAGGTGAAGGCCGATATTGCTGGGGTCGGGGCTGAGTTGAAGGCGGATCGTGCTGATATCTGGGCGGAGTTGAAGGCGGATCGTGCTGAGTTCAGGGCGGAGTTGAAGGCGGATCGTGCTGAGTTCAGGGCGGAGTTGAAGGCGGGTCGTGCCGAAAGCCAAGCTAACCTTGCCGACCTGGAAGCCCGGTTGTACCGCCACTTATGGATCATGGCCGTCAGCATTGTCGGCCTGACGGTCGCACTGATAAAGCTGCTTGACTGAACCGGCATCCTGCCTGCTTGACACTCGTCACCATGAGGAATGAATCACGCGGAAACTGCATCCTGCCTTGCGGAACCGATAACGGCATGGACGGGATTCCCGTCCCGTATCAAGGACGGGGCGGCTGTGCGCGGGAATGACGAGGGTGGGCATGACGCACGAACGAACGCATGAGGAACCCACGTGCTGGCGTAGCTCAATGGCAGAGCAGCGGTTTTGTAAACCGCTGGTTGGAGGTTCGATTCCTCTCGCCAGCTCCATGTTTCACTCCCTGTGACTTCCGAAGCATCGAACACAATTTGCCCCACCGGTCGTCGTTTTATGACGTCAGTGTGACGGCCATTTCAATCCGGTCGAACGGATTGTCGCGATCGTCTCGCCGTGCGTTCACCACGCGGTCCACGACCTCCAGCCCGCTGACCACTTCTCCAAACGCCGTATATTGACCGTTGAGAAACGACGCATCGGCCACGCAGATAAAAAATTGTGAGCCGGCACTATCGGGATCCTGGGCGCGAGCCATCGAGAGCACGCCGCGCTTGTGTGGTGTGTCGTTGAATTCGGCTTTGACTCGATATCCGGGGCCACCCATGCCATGCGTTGAGCGGTCGGCATTTTTGCTGTTCGGGTCGCCGCCTTGAATCATGAAACCCGGGATGACGCGGTGAAAGGTGGTTCCGTTGTAAAACTGCTCCGACGCCAGTTTGCAAAAATTCCTGACGTGTCCGGGGGCCACCTCCGGATAAAATTTCAACACAATGTTTCCCCAGGCTTCGCCTTGAGAGGTCACTGAAATAGTGGCTTGCGTGTCAGTGGTTGCTTCCAGACTTTCCGCCATACTGTCTCCTTCCCTCAATGAATCGGCAGATCAAAAATACGGCCGAGGCATCGAATAATAAAGGCCTAATCCTTCGCTGATGTTTACCCAATGTGCTCCGGCGTCCTGGCTGCGAAAGGCCCCTGCGCTGGTGCCGACGTACAATGCACCCTGGGGCGTTCCCATCAGGACCTGAATCGACAATTCGGTCAACCCCGCGTTGATCGGCACCCATTTGGAATCTTGAACATTCTTTTTGTACATCCCTCGGCCCGTGGCGACGTATAAGGCCGATTGCGTGGACACGATGCCGCGGATTGAATCGTTCGGCAACGACCGTCCGATTGAGCGCCAGGTTTTCCCGAAATCTTTACTTTGATAAATGCCCCCGTCCTGGGTGCCTACGTATAAACGTTGGTCGGGGCTCACGACGGTCACGCGAACGTGGGTGTGAATGAGACGTTCCTTGGGATCGACGAACGGATCGCCCACCGTCCGCCATGTGGCCGCGCCTGGTCTCGTGGTGTCGATCTGAAGTAATCCTCTGCCGGCGGTTCCGGCAAATAATCGAAAGTCGTCGGTCATGACCAGGCTCGCGATTAACGTCTGTTCCAACCCGGAGGCCACCGCGGTCCACTGCTCCGTGGCTTCAGTCCAGTGGTAGACCCCTTTTCCGGTTCCCGCGTACACGTTCCCATGACGCGCAAGGAGGGACTTGATCTCCACGGGTCGTAATCCGGCACTGATCGCTTCCCACGTCTTTCCATCTTCTTTTGTCCGGAAGACGCCGCGTCTGACGCTTCCGGCGTAGACCGTGCCTTTCGCATCCGCGCTCAAACATAAAATGAATCGAGCATCCAAGCCGGTATTGATCGACTCCCACGTCGCTCCGTCATCGGAACTGAAAAACATGCCGAAGCCGAATGACCCGGCATAGAGTGTTCCATTATCGGTGGAGACCAGGGCTTGAATGCTCGGGTGAAACCCGGCCGCACGATCAAGGGGATTGCCGTGCCCCGTCGATTGACCGAAGCAAGTCCCGCCCCACAAACACAGCATGAGGGTGACGCCCAAAACCCGGCGACGCGTGTCTACCATGGAACGGTGTCCCGCATGGAACAGAAGACGCGACGGCGGATTACGACACGTGACGGCCTGCCGTCCCGGTTGGCACGGGCGTATCATCATCGTGTTGCTCTCCTTCCTCTTCTTCAGCAGGAACTGCCTTTGTCCGTCCGAATATTTTGGCGCCCCAAATGCCGATTTCATATAACACTATGAGCGGGATGGCCATCAGGAGCATCGTAAAAAGGGTGGCGTCAGGCGTCAGCACCGCGGAGACGATGAGCGCGACCATGGCCGCGTGCCGTCGATATTTCACGAGATGATCGAATGACACCAACCCGGCCCGCGCCAACAAGGAAAGGGCTAATGGAATCTCAAACGCAAACCCGAAAGCCAGCAAGAACTTCACGTTGAAATCCACGTACGTCCCGACGGCCAATTCCGGTTTCAGTTCCCGCTCTAATCCAAAGGACACGAAAAAGTTAATCACCAGCGGGAGAATCACCAGATTGCAAAAGACCAGGCCCAACACGAAACATCCGGTGGCCAGGAGAAACAATGGAATGGCCCATTTTTGTTCACCCTGCAACAAGGCCGGTTGAACGAACTTCCAAAACTGATGGAGCATGACGGGCAGGCTGGCCACAATCGCGGCCAGAAATGAAATCTTGATGGACGCAAACAAGGCTTCAGCCGGTCCATAAAATAAGAGATCATCGTCGAAGGGCCGCTTGAACCAGTCGATCAGTTCGGCAGACACCGAAAACATCACGATAAACGTCACCATAATCGTCGCGCCGACAATCAGGAGCCGACGCTTGACGTCACGGACGTGACGATTAAAGGGATGAACGATGGCCGTCATGGTTTTTCAAGGAACGGTTGAAACACGAATGCGTCAATGACCGGTTACGGCGTCGGAGTCTTTTCTTGCTCATGCCGATATTCCCGGATGAGTCCCGCCATTCGATCCTTCTTGTTCAACTTTTCCTTTTGAATTTGTTTTTTGAGTACTTCTTCTTGAGGCGTCAGAATATGATTTTTGAGTAGTTCTTGAAGTTCGGCATCCAATCGATGATGCGTCTCCTGAAGTTCCCGAAACTCGGGATTGGTCCGACGAAGTTGTTCGGCAATTTGATCGTCAGTGAGCATGAAGGCACCCTCCTTTCTCAACAGATGACCGCCCGTATTTAGAAATCCTCCGAATTCCAGTCCGTTAATTGCATGAGAATAGCATCTTCATTGGGGTTCGTATAGTAGGCAGTCCGTCGGCCGTACTGCTGAAAACCCAACGCATGATAGAACCTTCGGGCTGCGGTATTGCTTGCCCGTACTTCCAAAAGCGCCCGAGTGGTTCCTTGATCGAGCCCATCCCCTAAGGCATACCGAATCAGACGCCGGGCAATGCCTTGCCGTCGATGATCCGGATGCACGGCCAGATTCATCAGTCGCAATTCGTCAAAGACGACCCAATAGCAGACGTACCCCAGCAGCCTGCTTCCCGGCCCAGTCGGATGGTCGAACAAGGCTCCGTACAGCCGACCGAAAGGATTCCGCAGCAACTCGGAATCGAACATGACCCGATTCCACGGCGCGGCAAACGATGCCCGTTCAATGGCCAGGACGTCGTCCAGATCGCGTGTCTCCAGAGGTTGCACGCGAACGTCAACGTCAGACGTGGTTTGGATTTTCATCATCAAGCCAGGGCAGCATGAGATGCTGCCGTTACGGGTTGCGCGCGGAGTCCCATCGGATTTCCGCTTCGGCACGTTGAACGTAATGAGGCGCAAGGCGATGCCCGGCCAGTTTCCCCGTCTGAAAATACGACAAACTTGCCAACCCCACGTGATAGGCGGACGGATTGGTGAAGGCCGATGAGCCGCAAACGGCTGAATCTCCCAATGTCTCCGTCAGCAAACTTTGGTGCCTGAGCCAACCTTCTCCCCAAAAGACCGTCGGGTGTGAGATCGAATCAATGACCTCCTGAATTGAACCAGCTCGATCTTCCGATAATCGAACCAACCGTCCGTTCCTCCATTGAAATCGCGCCCAATACACTTCCTGCGCTCGGGACACCAACATGGGACACAAGACGTGGGAGCACGTTTGATGGCTCCAGGCCATTGCTTCCAACGTCGGGACGGTCACGAGGGGCAGACCGGTCACCATTCGGAATCCTATCATAGTCGAAAGGCCAACGCGCAAACCGGTAAAAGACCCTGGGCCGGCAGACACGGCCAAGCCCTCAATCGACGACAACGAACACGACGTGGATGCAAGCAATCGTTGAATCGCAGGAATCAGCAAGCCGGCGTGAGAGGAGCAATTCTCCTGAACGTCCTGAGCCAACAAAGCCGTCTGCTCCAGCACCGCCACGCTCCGGCATCGAGTGGACGTATCAATGGCCAGAATTTTCATGTCACCTGAAATCAAACGCCTTCTCAGACGGTCGAACGTTCGCCACAAGTTCCAAGAACGTCAAGGTCACTGATCCCGACGTCGCAGAGTCCCTTGCCTGAACGTGAAAAGGCAGCACAATGGAATTTCCGCGTGCAGACGATTCATCACGGACGGCTCGAAAATCCGACGCGGTGAAGGCGAATTGCGTCCGTTCGTCTGCCGTCAGATAGTCGATGGCTCGGATTTGCGCCGAATATCGATCTACCCACACGTGCTGAACGCCATCGGCAAAATCAAGGAGAGACTTCCCAGGCGAAAGGTGAATCGTATATCGATACGATTCGTCCTCAAGCCGAACCTCGGAGTCGGCGGTCATCGGAACGTTTCCAAGAAGGACCTGCAGTGCTCCCAAACTCAGTTGAATCGGCGAGCGTAACTCCCCCAGACCCGTCAAATCGTCCACGCGGCCGACGATGACGTTCGGCTGCCAGGGTACGCGGAGTACGTACGTTCCACCGCGTGCCACGAAATCAAAAACCGGTCCCCCTAAGAACGTGATCCCGGTAATACGAATCGATTGTGGACGTTGGTAGACCAACGTCCCTCGAACGCGAGAGAGAAAAGAAAGGGCAGAGGTTTGAACGTCGACCTGAAACAACCCTTTAAGACTTTCAAGATTTGCTTCACGCTCTCGAAGAGTTGAAAGGATCGCCTCCGGGGTAAGCGCGACGTCCGGTAGTGGCGACCGGACGGGGGCAAGACGAGTACAGGCGGCCAAACCGAACAGGAGCAATCCTACAACGGACCACGCCAAAAACAGGAGACTGCGGTGAGGCATGGAACAATTCAAGCGTTCATCCCGCTCGGCGTCAGGAAGCCGACGCCATCACGCAATCCAGTACTTCCCCTACGTCGTTCATTCCATGGAGTTCAATCCCCACGGTTTTGATCTGCTTGGTCACGTTGCCTTGAGGCAAGAGACACCGGCGAAATCCCAACTTCACGGCTTCACGAACGCGTAACTCCACTTGACTCACGGGCCGAATCTCACCTCCCAAGCCGACTTCCCCAATACAGCACGTCCGGCCATCGAGCGCGTGGTCCCGAAAACTAGAGACGAGCGCCGCGACGATACCTACGTCAATAGCGGGTTCATCAATGCGAAGACCACTCACCACGTTGAGGCAGACGTCCTGTCCCGACAGATGCAACCCTAATCGTTTCTCCAGCACGGCAAGCAACAGGGCGACGCGATTCAATTCCATTCCGTTCGCCATGCGTTTGGGCATGGCGTAACACGTCGGGGTCACCAAGGCTTGCAATTCAACCAGAATCGGGCGACTGCCTTCCAGACTCGACACCACGACCGAGCCCGTGCTGCAAGCCGGCCGTCCCGATAAAAACAGTTCGGAAGGATTATCCACCTCGTGCAATCCCGTATCAGCCATTTCAAACACGCCGATCTCATTGCTTGCCCCGAACCGGTTCTTCACGGCGCGCAGAATACGATACGCGTGGTGTTCATCGCCCTCAAAATACAACACCGTATCGACGATGTGCTCAAGCAGTTTGGGCCCGGCAATCATACCCTCCTTGGTCACGTGGCCAATGACAAAGACCGTCGTCCCCGTGCGTTTCGCGTACCACATGAGTTCACATGCCACTTCCTGAAGTTGGCTCACGGTGCCGGGAGCCGACGGCACGCGGTCGGTGTAGACCGTCTGAATCGAATCCACGACCAGGGCATTCGCTCGCAGGGCCGTCGCGGCCTTGAGCAATGCTTCAAGAGAGGTTTCCGCCAAGACGTACAATGAGGAACTCAGAACCCCCAGTCGTTCTCCACGCATTTTGATTTGTTGGGCGGATTCTTCGCCCGATACGTACAGCACGGGCGGATGCCGCCGTTCCAGCCCACGCAACGCCTGAAGTAACAAGGTGGTTTTCCCAATGCCGGGATCACCGCCCACCAGGATGATGGAACCGGAGACGACTCCCCCACCCAGGACCCGATCAAACTCGTTCAGGCCCGTTGTCAATCGAATCTCGTTGGTGACGGCAACGTCCTTGATGGGAGTCGCCGACTCCTGCTCTCCGATCTGCCTCTTTTCATGGGCGTCGGTCCCGTGCCGTACTTCTTCTTTGAGAGCATTCCATTGTCCGCAATCCGGACACCGTCCCGCCCACCGCGGGGTTTGGAACCCACAGGCCTGACAGATGAAGATCGTACGGGATTTGGTGATTTTCATGCGAACGGCGTGCGCCCAGTGAATGGACCAGGCTTACAACTGCTTCCGGACTTCCTTCCACGACTTCACGATCTTTGCACGTCGTGGATAGTGTCTTTTTTCGTTCGGGTCGGGAAAAATGACCGTCTTGATTCGCTGCTTGACCAGGGTGCGGGCAAATTCCCACGTCCTCCCAATACCGGCTTCAAGATGATCCCAACCGCTTTCTTTCAACGTTTCCATAAAGGCTAGCAACGCCTTGGATTTTGGAGGAACCCGTTTGGCAATCCCAACGGGAAATTTATGTTGCCGCAACCATTCACGAGTTTCCTGGACCACCGTCTCTGAATAATCATGGAGATAAATGACGTTGAAATAAAACTCAGCCAGTTTGGACAACGCCTGCGGGGCATCTTCTTGAGGTTCGCCAAAGGCCGTGAGATTGACGTTGAACGGAAGCGTGGGCAAGGAATTCACGATCGAATCTTTTTCTTGAATGAGGGTCGCCACGTCAACCAACAGAATGGGGCGTCGTCTTTCCCAGGAAGCCAGGTTGCCGATTCCCTCCGCTGATTCAACCCGTGGACTGGTTTCCACGTTGGCCACAATGTTGTGATTACCCCGCATATGGGTCCGAAATTCCAAAAAGGCGCGGCCGTCGCCGCCGGTGAGCGCCGTCCCGACGCGTTGACCCTGAACCGTAAACGCAATGATTTCTCCTCCCAATCCCTTCGTCCCGAGTATCCCTTCTTCCATGAGCCGAGCCTTCAACGTGACCGGCGTCCCGGGTCGAGCCATGACGTCTTCCACGATCAGACGCCCCTTGATTTTCTCCTCCGCTGCAACCGTGGCCGGCACAAGAGAAAAGAGAACCCCGATGGGGACAATGATAACCGCCCACCACACCGGACGGGCAAGAACCAAAGCATTCATGAAATTTCCCCGCACATGTCAAAAACCCGTGGGCCACACCGAACCCGTTTCGTCTCGATAAATTAGCACGTCAACCTTGAGAAAATCCAGAACTCCAGGGCAAGACTGTCTCACGACGTATCCCTTATATCCTTCTCTTCGCTCATTCACCGAAACAAGCGGCAAAAGCCGCGCGCCAAAAAAGGCTCGTCACGATCCCCTACTCGGACAAGGAACTCAAACGCGGCACCGTGGCCTCCATCTACAGGCAGGCGGGCTGGACGTGACAGGAGGATGACATGCGTTACATCGCGTTTATTCATGGCGACGACGCCCCGGGATTCGCCGTTGCTGACACCCCCGCCGATGCCATCCCTTCCTTCGTAGCCGCGCCATCTCATGGCGCCATGGGACTCGCCGTTGCTGACCCTCCCGCCGATACCGTCCCTTCCTTCGTAGCTACGCCATCTCATGACGCCATGGGACTCGCCGTTGCTGACACCTCCGCCAATGCCATCCCTTCCTTGTAGCCGCGCCATCTCATGGCGCCCCGGGACTCGCCGTTGCTGACACCCCGCCAATACCATCCCTTCCTTCGTAGCTGCGCCATCTCATGGCGCCCGGTATTGGGATGCTCGGCAAACTCAGCCCTTATCTATATGGTTGGAAAAAGAGAGGGGAGAAGTGCGAACTGGCCCTAGCCCAGTTTTCGGTTCTGAAGTTCTTGGGTGTACGTCTTCTGATACAGCACTTCCCATTCCGAAGAGCCTTCGACAATTTGGCGAGAGTAGGAGGCAAGGCGAGATCGCACGAATTGGTCAATGGACTGCTCCAGTTTCATCTGGTCCGCAATGATGCGTTTGATTTCTTTCAACGCTTGGACGGAATCGCTGCACAGCTTGGCGTCCGTCGTCGTTTCAAGCGTTTGCACGATCACGTGGGAGAGATGGTTCCGTTTATCGTCGGAAAGAAGTGGACCCATAAGATGAAACAGGCCGGTTACAGAATCAATCCGCGCTCTTTGACCAGTCTATTTTTCACCATCGTAAACATCCGATCATAATCGGCGCGGCCATTTTGAAACTCGGCGTCATACTGTTTTAATAAGCGACGAATTTCCTCGTGGAGCCTGTCTTCCACGGAAAGTTCGTTGGTGATCGCTCTCTCCAAGGTCTCGACCAACCGGTCTTTCGAGCCGGAAATATCCAGAAGGTGTTGCCCCTGCAATCGATCCACCACGGCCGTGGCCAGAAATCGAATGCGTCGTTTGGTCACGCGCATCGCGTCACGAAGCCTTTTCCACTTTCATTTTGGCGGCACCCACGGCCTGATGGAGCACCTTGGGGTCTCCAATCACACGTCCGATCACGTTCACCCGGTCGGCCGGAACGGGGTCGTCTCCAATGCTCATGGGGGTCGGGCCAAAAAATACCGCCAACATGCCGCCAAGCCCCCAAAACGCCACGTCCCCTATTTTGACGTTCGTCGTGGCGGTTTCACGGTAGTCTTTCACGCCGGGGACGTTGCCATAAAACTCCTCCCCCCACTGATGAACCTTGACTTCAACCGGCAAAGCTTCGTAGAGACCGTGCGCCGTGCGCGTAGGCTTCAATTCGGCTTCGACGACCACGCCGCCAATCGTGATTGTAATGCGCTTGAGTGTACCTTCCATGCTCGCGTCAATCCCCTTATTCTTATGACGTGCCCATAAATGTTCCATCAACGAAACGTTCAACCGATGGAACCGATCCAGATCGATGCAACTTTTGAGAATGACGATTTCGCAAAGGTCTCGTCAAGAGTGACGGCGGCTCGACTCTGCGATCTCAACTTGGCATGATTGCGGAAAAATCCCTCACGGGAAAAGGAGAGTACCATGAACAGACGCGATTTTCTGAAAAAAGCCGGCATCGCCGCCGCGGCCGTAGTTACCCCACCGGCGGTGATCGTACAATCCAAGTCCCCCATCCGGTGGCGATTGCAAACCTATGCCGGCGGCACGCTGGCGGAGCACGTGGTGAAGCCGGCGGTTGACTCGTTCAACAAGATCGCCAACGGCGAAATGATTATCGATCTGTACACGGCGGACCAGCTTGTGCCAACGTCCGAGCTGTTCCGTGCGATGCAGAAGGGCGTGGTCGACGCAATCCAGAGCGACGATGACTCGATGGCGTCGCCCGCCGACGTTTCGGTCTTCGGCGGCTACTTCCCGTTCGCCACGCGTTATAGTCTCGACGTGCCGGTGCTGTTCAACCAGTACGGCCTGAAGGAAATCTGGGAAGAAGCCTATCGTGAAATCGACGGCGTGACGTGGCTGAGCGCGGGCGCGTGGGATCCTTGTCACTTCAACACGGTTGATCCCATCCGCAGCCTCGACGATCTCAAGGGCAAGCGCGTGTTCACCTTTCCGACCGCGGGCAAATTCCTGTCCCGTTTCGGCGTGGTGCCGGTCACCCTGCCGTGGGCAGACGTCAAGGACGCGGTCCGGACCGGCAAATTGGACGGCCTCGCCTGGTCGGGCATCACCGAGGATTACACCGTCGGTTGGGCGGACGTGACCAATTATTTCCTGACCAACAACATCTCCGGTGCGTGGTGCGGTTCGTTCTTTGCCAATACCGATTCGTGGAACGCTCTGCCCGGACGGTTGCGGGAGCTGTTTCGCGTCTGCGTGGAGAGTTCGCACTATTACCGCCAGTACTGGTACTGGGGCGGCGAAGCGCACCTGCGCACCACGGGCACGAAACTGACGCTCACGTCCATCCCCGACGAAGAATGGAAACTGGTAGAAGACGAAGCACTCAAGTTCTGGGACGAGATCGCCCAAACCAGCCCGCGGGCGGCCCGGGTTATCGAGATATTGAAGGAGTACCACGCAACGATGGAAAAGGCCGGGCGGCCCTATCGCTATTCCTGACCGACGTCTTGCCCGCGAAAACGATGCCGCCGAGACGGAGCCAGGGTCGAAGAAGAGAGATTCCTGATTGCTGATTGTTTCAATCCACAATCCTCAATCTGAAATCCATGACCGGTTTCAGATCGGATAGCCGAGACGTTCGAGTCCCGGGCGGCACGCCTCGGTGAGCGCGGCCTGCTCGCCCGACTCAAGTTGCTTGAACTTCGACGGCGTCGGCCGTGGAATCGTCGAGACCTCGTGCAGCCATGCTTCGTCTTCCAGTTCCGGGTCAATGAACCGGATGAGCCGTCGGATCTGAGCGTCCGGTTCCGCCTGCACGTCCTCGAACCTGACGTTCAGCAGGCGATCGGATGGAAAACGCCCGAACAGTCGGTGTCCCCGCTCAATCATTCCGCTCCAAAACGTCCCAAGCTCTGAAAGCGTCACGTCCTCGTATGGTATCCGGTCGGGGTGGAAGAACGCATTGACCAACGGCTCCAACCAAAGGCTGATCCCTTCCCAATGTTTCCCCTCGGACATCAACGTCATGGCGTCGATTCCATATGATCGAAGGGCCTTCATGTTCGCCACGATCATCCGGAAAAGGTAATGACGGCTCATTGAGATGGCCGTCTCCCGCCCGTCGCGGTACACGTGGATCACCCGTGCCTCGGGAAACTTGCGCAGCAACCGGGCCCCGAACACCAGCGATCCACCTGAACGTTCGACCCAGACGTTCCGACCGAACCGTTCACACAGCCACGTGAAGAGATGTCGGAAGTGGTCGGCCGGCGGCTGTTTCGGTTGTCCCCGAACGATCGGCTCGAGTTCGTCAAACAGGGACTCATATCGATCGGTGAGGTGAGGGAGCGTGGCACACAGAATGGGCGGCACGTCGTGCCGCGTGAAGCGGGCGCTCGGGTCATTGATCGGATAGAGCAGTTCCTCAAACGACTCCCGCAACATGAGACGAGTCCGCTTCTGCTGACGGCTGTAGAAATCCCACATTCGATCCGCGGTTTGGCTCCGGCGGCGGAAGGATCCCGTCCCGATGAAACTGAAGAACTCGGAGAGGCTCAGCACGCGCGGATGCCGGTTCAGAACGTTTGACACCATCGTCGAACCGCACCGGCCGGTGCTCAGAATGAAAAGAGGCGGGATGGTCACGACGGAGAGTTCACCACGGGCTCGCCTTGTCCGCCTTCAACTGATCCGGCAACCGGTAGCTGAGATCATCAAGCATTGAGGCGTCAAGCAGAAAGACAAAGTTTTTCCCTCGCCACTTGCGGGCCATGCGCGGAGCCAACCGGTGGGCAATCCGATAGGCCCGACGCTTCCACTGTAACCACGTCAACAGCCCCGCGGTCCGCTGCCGGGGAAACTGGAGCCGGTCGGCAAGATCATCGCCGAGGAGCGCGCGGGAGACCCGATAGGTGTGGGTCACCATGGACCGTTGGGCGGCAGGGTTCGTCAGTCCGGCTATCAGGGGCAAGGCGTTGACCAACGCGTTCGCGATGATGACCGACTCACGGTTGGGCGGCGCTTCGCAGAGTCTGGCAACCCGGTATAACTCGGCGGTTTTCGCCTCGTCACCGTCGAACAGCAGTGCCTCCGGCGTGCCGATCAGCCACGACGCATAGCGCCAGATCTGCATGAAGCTGGCACGCGCCTCGTCGTCCAGGTGCGCCCCGAGTCTCGCCGCCTGCCTCAACATCATCGCGGAAAAATTAGCCGACGCGAGCGCCATGTGCGCGGCACTCATCGGCACGCCATAGACGGTCTCGTCCCAATCGTCCGAAACGCGAAGCAGCCGTCTGATCTGCGCGTGTACCAGCCGGATACGGACGGACAGTTTCCACCCTTCTCCCTGACGATTAAGGGCGCCGGGGAGCATGATTTCGATAAAATGCCGGGTGTTCTGCCGGATTCGCCGCGGACCTTGCCCTGTCGTCACCCGTCCCGTCATGTAGAACGCCTTGCTGATCAGGGTGGCAGCATTTTGCAGAGTGACAACGAAGAACGCGGGAATAAACAGGTCTGAGTACGTATGAAAGGCTCGGCACCCGGCGTGGACGGAAGCCTGATCGAACCAAGGGGGCGGGTCCTCAATCCGACTGAAAAAATCTCGCAACGGCTGAGGCGCGCCCGCGAGCGTCTTCGCATCCTGCTCCATGCCCGCATTGATGAACTGATGAACTCTTGTTTGATTGAATGAGGCCAACTCGTTGATGACGTCGTCGGCCACAGGGTCACCGATGACCGTGTGTTCCAGGTACTTCGCCGCAAGATCCGGATTCGCTTCACGCGCCTTGGCGTACCCGGGTTGATACACGGAAGGGATGGTCATGACGGAGAGTTCACCACGGGCTCGCCTTGTCCGCCTTCAACTGATCCGGCAACCGGTAGCTGAGATCATCAAGCATTGAGGCGTCAAGCAGAAAGACGAAGTTTTTCCCTCGCCACTTGCGGGCCATGCGCGGAGCCAACCAGTGGACGATCCGATAGGCCCGGCGCTTCCACTGTAACCACGTCAACAGCCCCGCGGTCCGATACCAGGGAAACTTGAGCTGGTCGGCCAATTCGTCGCCGAGGAGCGCGCGGGAGAGCCGATAGGTGTGGGTCAGCATGGACCGTTGGGCGGCAAGGTTCGTCAGTCCGGGTATCAGGGGCAAGGCGTTGACCAACGTGTTTGCGATGACGACTGACTCACGGTTGGGCGGTGCTTCGCAGAGTCTGGCGATACGGTGGAACTCGGCGGTTTTCGCCTCGTCACCGTCGAACAGCAGTGCCTCCGGCGTGCCGATCAGCCACGACGCATAGCGCCAGATCTGCATGAAGCTGGCACGCGCCTCGTCGTCCAGGTGCGCCCCGAGTCTCGCCGCCTGCCTCAACATCATCGCGGAAAAATTGGCCGACGCGAGCGCCATGTGCGCGGCACTCAGCGGCGCGCCATAGACGGCCTCGTCCCAATCGTCCGAAACGCGAAGCAGCCGTCTGATCTGCGCGTGTACCAGCCGGATACGAACGGACAGTTTCCAACCCTCTCCCTGACGATCAAGGGCGCCGGGGAGCATGATTTCGATAAAATGTCTGATGTTTTGCCGGATTCCCCGCGGACCTTGCCCGGTCGTCACCCGTCCCGTCATGTAGGACGCCTTGCTGATCAGGGTGGCAGCATTTTCCAGGGTGACGACAAAAAACGCAGGGATAAACAGGTCCGAGTACGCATGAAAGGCTCGGCACCCGGCGTGGACGGAAGCCTGATCGAACCAAGGGGGCGGGTCCTCAATCCGACTGAAAAAATCTCGCAACGGCTGAGGCGCGCCCGCGAGCGTCTTTGCATCCTGCTCCATGCCCGCATTGATGAACTGATGAACTTGTGTTTGATTGAATGAGGCCAACGCGTTGACGACGTCGTCGGCCACCGGATCACCGATGACCGTGTGTTCCAGGTACTTCGCAGCAAGATCCGGATTCGCTTCACGCGCCTTGGCGTATCCGGGTTGATACACGGAAGGGATGGTCACGCGAGATTCCTGATTGCTGATTGTTTCAATCTACGACCTGAACGAAATTCTTATTTTTATTCTTGCACAAAATGACAAAAAAATATACTAATGATCCAGCATTGTTGGACGTTTTCGGTAAATTCATGGGGACATGATACGTGAGCATGCCGTGTCCCCGTCTCGGAGGGGAAAAACAATGGGGATTCACATCGAGTGGAAAGACGAAGTCCTGATCGCAAAGGCCGACGGGCGTATCGACGGGACGAACGCACAGGAATTCCAGAGGGAGTTAGAAACCGCGGTGGACACGAGCACTCATGCCATGATCCTGGACCTTGAGCATGTTTCCTACATCAGCAGCGCGGGGCTTCGGGTTATTCTGCTGACCGCCAAATCACTCCTGAAGAAGGACGCCAAATTTGCGGTCTGTTCCCTCTCGGCCCAGATCCGCGAAGTCTTCGAAATCAGTGGTTTCGACAAAATCATCGCCGTTCATGCTTCGCAAACTGAAGCCATCGCCGCACTCAAAAACTGATCAGGGCCATCCTTTTCACAAGCGTCCGGAACCTGAACCGTCGGGATGAACACCATGCCGGGATCCCAAAGAAGCGAGCAGGGTTGATGCAACACCCATACAAAATTCTCGTGGTTGACGACGAGCCGGATCTCGAGCCGCTCATGCTGCAACGGATGCGACGCCACATTCAAGCCGGCCATTATACGTTTCTCTTCGCGAAGAACGGCTTGGACGCACTCGAACGACTGAACCAGGACAAGGACATCGACATGGTGATCTCGGATATCAACATGCCCAAGATGGACGGACTCACGCTGCTCGGACGGATACACGAGATCAATCCCCACATCCCTTCCATCGTCATTTCGGCTTATGACGACATGAAGAACATCCGCACGGCAATGAACCGAGGGGCTTTCGACTTCGTCACCAAACCGCTCGACTTCGGGGACCTGCACCTCACGATCGACCGAACGCTGACCCATCTGAGGGAATGGCGAGAGGCGCTCGCGTCACACGACAATCTGCTCACGTTGCAGAACGAACTCAACGTGGCCGGCAAGATACAACAGTCCATCCTTCCCACCAGGTTTCACGAGACTTCCGACTACCAGATTGTTGGTCAAATGGATCCCGCGCGTAACCTGGGCGGCGATTTCTTTGACGTGCTGCATCTGCAGAACGGTCGGATTGGCCTCGTCATCGCAGACGTCTCGGACAAAGGCGTCCCCGCCGCTCTCTTTATGATGTGCAGTCGTACCCTGATAAAGAGCGCAGCCATCGGCAACAGGGGTCCCGGTGACGTCCTGTGTACGGTCAACAACCTGCTCTGTGATGACAATGACGTCGCCATGTTCGTCACCGTCCTGTACGCGGTGTACGATCCGAAAAACGGAGAACTCACCTATGCCAATGGTGGTCATAACGCTCCACTTATCGTCCACGCCGACGGACGTTCGACCTTGATCCCGATGACCGGTGGCATTGCCCTCGGAGTGATGCCCGACTTACAGTACGGGCAGGAAACCGTCACCCTGTCACCCGGTGACATCCTTATGCTTTATACTGACGGCGTCACCGAGGCCATGAACGATGAAGATCAGCAGTTCGGCATTGAACGTCTACACGAAATCTTTGCGGCGTCGCCGCCGAAAGATTCTCAGGAATGCAACACTATGGTGTTCGAAGCCGTCAAAGCCTTTGCCGGCGACACCCCGCAGTCCGATGACATTACCTGTCTGACGTTCCACCGCAAGGAGGCTGAAACGTGAGTGCCAACCTGTCCCTGAAGGTCGAGACCAAGATCAAAGAACTTGAGCGAATCTTTGCCGCCGTAGAAGATTTCGGGCAGAAGGACGACTGGAGTCCGGACGTCATTTTCCGAGTCAACCTCGTGCTTGAAGAGTTGGCCATTAACATCATTCACTACGGATACGATGAGGGTATCCACGAGATTGACATCACGTTGACGTCGGAATCTGACGCCCTGACCATAGAGATCAAGGATGATGGCCGGCCCTTCGACCCACTGAATGATGCGCCCGCCCCTGATTTGACGTCGGCACTCGAAGATCGGCACGTGGGTGGACTTGGGCATTATCTCGTGCGCACGATGGTGGACGAAATCCGTTATCGACGGGAGGGAGACAGAAACCATTCGACGCTCACCGTGTACAGAAAACAATGAACCCCTCTTCCTGACCCGTGATCGGTCGTAACGGCCCTTGTGATCTCATCAACGTGCTGCGGAGCATGACCCCGTGATTACCCGCCTGAAACGCCTGATTGAAAGCCGCTTCTGCCGTCTGAATCTGGTGGAAACGCTGACGAAAGAGTTAGAAGAAAAGAACGCTGAACTGGAACGCACGCGGGACGATCTGCACCGCACGCAAGAACGGGTCGTCGAGCGTGAGAGACTGGCGGCAGTCGGCGAAATCACCACTGGCGTGGTCCATGAAATCAAGAACCCGCTGAATTTCGTCAAGAATTTTTCAGAGGTGTCCGCAGAACTTCTCGGGGAACTGCAAGAAACCCTGGACGAAGAGAAGTTGAACGAGGACCGACGAACGCTCATCCAGGGGATATTACAAGACCTGACCGACAACGTTACGCGCATCCAGTCACACACCGAACGCGCCAATCGGATCATCTACAGCATGCTCAGGATGGGTCGAGGCTCACCTGAGCGGGAGCCCACCGACATCAACGATCTGCTTGAGGACTACGCCAAACTCGCCTGCCACAGCGCGTGGGTAAGCGATCCGAATTTTCAGATCGAGTTGAAGCAGGACTTTGACCCGGAGATGGGCGCGGTTGAAGTCGTTCCGCAGGACATGGGCCGCGTCTTCCTGAACATGGTCAGCAACGCTTGCGAGGCCATCGACGAAAAACGGTCTGCCGCTCCTCCCGCGCCGAAATCGACTCCGCGTGAAGGAAGCGAAGCCGAAGCGGATTCCAACCCCTATGTCCCGAACCTGTGGCTCACCACCCGGCGCAGAGAAGATCGCGTCGAGGTCCGCATCAGGGACAATGGAAACGGGATTCCCGACCACGTGATCGAGAAAATATTCAAGCCGTTCTTCACGACCAAACCCACCGACCGCGGGACCGGGCTCGGTTTGGCGATGTCCAGCGAAATCGTGCGCAATCACGGAGGAACCATTCGAGTCGAGTCCGAACCCGGCCAGTTCACCGAAATGATTATCGAACTCCCCGTCAACCCTCCTCAGCCAACGATGGAACCCGTCGCCGATGAGCCGAATGCCCCCACGCCGGATGCTTCATAAGCATGAGCCGCACGGCACCATGGCATGGAACCGGCGTCACGGACGTCGGCCGCGTGCGCCTCACGAATCAAGACGCCTTCCGCGTGTCAAATGAACTGGGACTCTGGATTGTTGCCGACGGCATGGGAGGGCACGCCGGCGGGGATGTCGCCAGTCAAATAGCCGTAAAAACCATTGACGACGACATCAGGATGCACCGGGGCCAATCCCGTGCATACGAGGCGAAAGAGATCCAGGAATTGTTGCACTCGGCCATGAATCATGCCAACGGCACCATCAGGGACCATGCCAAGACCCATCCGGCATTGATCGGGATGGGCACGACCGTGGTCTTGATCTTCATTCCCCCACCGTCTTCCAACGTCGCCTGGGTCGCCCACGTGGGCGACAGCCGAGCCTACCTCATTCGAGCACGTCATCTGTCCGCGTTGACCAGAGATCACACCGTGCTCGAAGAACGCATCCAGGCGGGACTGTTACCAAGCTCAACCCCGTCCAGTCATCGACTCGGCCACGTGCTTGCCCGAGCGGTCGGCGTGGAACCCGTCGTCGAGGCTGACGTGTCGAACGTCGAGCTTCAACCCGGTGATGAATTGCTTTTGTGCAGCGACGGCCTGAATAAAACGTTGAATGATGCTCACGTTCTGGACGCCCTCATGAGAATGGACGGGCACCCTCCCGCAAAAAAATGTACGGCGTTGGTCGATTGCGTCAACAAGCTGGGAGGACAAGACAATACGACCGTGGTCTTGATTCACGACCGCCTTGATGATGCCGCTGCGCAAAACGGTTTCCCTTGACCGGTGATCATTCCCATCACTATTCTCCCGGTTTCACCCTTGGCAGAAGGCGTCTAATCAGAGAACGTGCCGATGGCGATTGACCTTCCTTTTCGGGAACCCCAATGGGGACAAGATTATTGGGTCGAAGACAATATTCTTCCCAATGCCCTCGAAGTGGCACACCGGTGCATCTCCAACGGTACCTGGACGTTGGGCTCACCCTGGCGTCCGGAACCATGGCCGGGCATGAGGGCTCCCCATGCCCTCACGCCCGAGGAGTTGCGCCATGTCGAAGGTTGCGTGAAACAGCGACTCAACGTTTCAGCCCTTCGACCGCAAACCGACTCCGAAATGGGAATTTCAGGCCATAACCACATACAAATCTGCGGAGGCGCGGAAGGCGTCGCCCGACCTCACGTGGATTCGGCGTCCATTTGTGACTATGCCGCCGTTCTGTACATCCACCCGACTCCTCCGACTCCTCATGCCGGCACGTCGTTTTATCGGCTTCATTTGTCCGGCGAAGAACCCGGGGGCAACGTCTGTCCACGGGAATATGAAAGTTTGCGAGACGTTCCCGGGATGCCCCAGGAAATGGATCCAACCCTGTTTGAAGAAATTCTAGAAGTCCCCTACGTGTTTAATCGACTCGTCGCCTATAAATCCGATCTGATTCATTCTGCGACTTCCTATTTTGGCTGGGGAACCGAATTAGCGTCAAAGCGGATGGCCGTGGTGTTTTTCTGGAAAGTCACGTGAAACGCAACAAACCGTGACGCACCGTGGACGTCCAAATCGTCTTCTTTCACGTTACCTGGCCGCATTCAGCATTTCTCCCGCCGCCTTCCTGACCGTCGGCGTAATCGTGGCGCCTCCCAACATTCGGGCAATTTCTTCTTCTCGTTCTTTGCCGTGCAGGGACGCAACCGTTGTGATCGTTCGTTTCTGGACGCGCTCTTTCGCCACCCGATAATGAGCGTGGGCTTGGGCGGCAATCTGCGGAAGATGGGTAATACATAAAACCTGGTGCGTGCGGCCTAATGCGTTCAGCCGTTGCCCCATGGCCGCGGCCACGTTTCCGCCGATTCCCGCGTCCACTTCATCAAAAATCAACACGGGCACGTGATCGACGCGGGCCAACACGGTCTTCATCGCCAACATCAGCCGAGAGAGTTCTCCCCCGGATGCCACTCGCGCCAACGGCTGCACGCTTTCTCCCGGATTGGCGCAAAAAGCAAACTCAATCTGATCCATGCCGTATGGGCCAAGGTTGTCAGGTGACGCGGCCGTCGCCAGTTGAATGCGAAAAATGGAGTGTTCCATCTTTAATTGAGCCAATTCGGTGAGAATCTGTTTTTCAAGCCGTCTGGCCACGACTTGCCGAGACTCAGACAGCTTCTGACCCAAGGCCCGTGCCTCCTCGTGAGCCCGCGTGACGTTCTGCTGTACGTTCTTGACGTGTTCGTCGAGATTGGCCAATTCGTCCAACTCGGATTGAATCTGTGCCTGACGCGCGATTAACTCCTCCAACGACAGGCGATATTTCTTTTTCAACCGTTGCAGAAGCGCAAGGCGTTCATCAATCTGGGCCAGTCGTTGCGGATCATGATCAAACCCATCCGTATACCGCCGCGTGGCCAAAGCCAGCTCTTCAACCTGGGCCTGACTGCTTTCGACGAATTCACGCCATGGATGAATCGTCGGATCGATGGTCTCCAGTTCATGGACCAATTTCTTGACTTCCGTTAATTGAGCCAGAACCGACCGTTGATCGTCGTACACCGACGCATACACCTGACGGGCGATTTCCAGCACCCGTCCGCTGTTCTGCAATTTGCGGTGTTCGTGGGTCAGCGTTTCATCTTCTCCGGGCGTCAAATGGGCCTTGCGCAATTCTTCCACTTGAAATTGCAAAAACTCTTCCCGTTCTTGTTGTCTCGCGGCTCGACTTCTGAGTTCTTTAACGGACTGAACAAGTTCCTGCCACGTTCGATACTGGTTTCTGTACTGCTCACGTAACGCGAGCAACCCTCCGAACGCATCAAGGACGTCCAATTGCACTTTTGAAGAAAGCAGCGATTGCTGTTCATGCTGCCCATGAATATCCACCAACCCTTCGCCCAATTCCGCCATTTGATGCAATGGAACGAGCGTCCCGTTCACGTACATGCGACTTCGGCCTTCCCGGGAGAGGATTCGTCGCAGGATAAGGTCCTTCGACTCATCAACCAGCAAGTCACGGGCTTGGAGTTTAGACAACGTCGGGTGGTGGTCAACGAAGGTGAACGCGGCTTCCAGGACGGCTTCCCGTGCCCCGGTGCGGATATGTTCGCCGGAGGCTCGTCCGCCCAACAATAAAAGCAAGGCATCAACCAGGAGCGATTTTCCTGCTCCGGTTTCTCCAGTCAAGACTTGAAAGCCGGATGAGAACTCAAGGGTGAGGTGGTCAATCAACGCAAAATGTGAAATGCGCAGCTCGGTGAGCATAAGCAGAGCGCATACCGACCACCCTAGGCAGGGGCCGAGTGTTGGGCGAGGAGGGAGTCAATGATTTGCTTAAATTGGGGTTTGGGTCTCGCTCCTATTAATTTTTCCACGGGTTGGCCGTTTTTGAAGAACAGGATCGTCGGAATGCTCATGATCTGAAACTTGCCTGCAATTTCCGGGCAGTCGTCGGTATTGAGTTTCATGACTTTCAATTTGCCTTCGTATTCTTTAGACAATTCTTCAACGATCGGGGCAACCATTTGACACGGTCCACACCACACCGCCCAAAAGTCAACCATCACGAGTTCGTCGGTTTGCTCTACTTCCGTTTCCCAATTTGTCGTCGTTGCTTCAGCCACGAGTCCAGCCACAAGATCCTCCCTTTTTGATGGTTCGTCCGTCGGTAGACGAAAAAATCCTAAACCGCAACTGACTAAACTGTCAACTTCATCAGACCAAACCCGAACGGCGCCTTACCAGTGCCATTGCTCGGGGACGCCGGCCCACCAATTGTCGGGATGGGTCCGCTGCCAGGCTTGTTTCTCCAACCACAGTTGATCGGCGCGCGCCTTATCGAGCCGGTTCGCCATGCCGGCGACGACGTCGTATTGCTGTCGGATTCCTTCGTGCAGCAGTTCTTTGGCCATTCGTGCCAACAGATTCGGAGGATCAGCAAGATCCAGCGTTCCACGATGGACCATGGAAAGTGACAACTGCCCTACCTTGACCCACTCATCGCGTTGGGCCAACCACTCCAAATATCCGTCAAGGGCATGATAGACGTAAATGAGATACACGTAACTTTCCACGGCGGGCGATTGATCGATGTTCATTTGGCAGGCTTCCACCGCTCGGCGATAGTCCCCTGCAGCAAGGTACACTTTGGCGCGTGCCAAGGGATCTTGGACGTTCACTGCCGCCGCTCCCGCAAATGAGACGGGCATGCCAATGAACCACCCGCAGAGCATCAAGCCCAAAAGCATCAGGTCAATCCGTCGATGTCGCAACTGAAATCGTTCATTCATAACGTCCTCCCCGTTCACAATGAAATCAACGTCGTTGGAGACCAACGTGACGATCTGTTACACTGTCCGAGATTTCAGACGGTTTTCCAGTGAAAACACCCGTTTGAGTTAGCCTTGGGCAAAAGAATGACCCCTTCCCGCCCAGCTCTCCCTCATGACCACCCATGGGCAAACGTGTGGGGTGCCCTGATTCTAGTGTTGGGCGTGGCTGCGTCATCCGCTCACGCAGAGGGGGAAATCGAATCATGGGAAACACTGAACACCGCCGGCATGTTGGCCTATAAAGAACGAAATCTTCTCATGGCCAAGGCACTGTTTCATCAAGCCATTGAGGCCATCGGTGACGCGACCGAGCCGGATCCGCGAATCGCCACGACCTTGAATAATCTGGGTGCCATCCATGAGGCCTTGGGTGAATATGAACAAGCGGAACTCCGTTATCAACACGCTCTCACGATGATTGAGACCATCCAAGGCCCTGAGCATCCCGACGTGGCGATAGGATTAAATAATTTAGCCTCGTTGTATTTCTCGCAACACGCCTTTGCCAAAGCAGAGCCTCTTTGGCAAAGAGGTCTGTCCATCAGCGAAAACCTTTTAGGAACCAACCATCCACATCTCATCCGAATTCTCGTGATCCTGGGTCGCACGAGCCAAGCACAAAAAAAGTTTGATCAGGCGGAAACCTACTACATTCGTGCCATTCGTATTACGGAGCATTCAATGGGAGCCGACCATCTTCGTCTGATTCCCCTGTACGAGCGGTATGCAACCCTGCTCCGCCACACTCACCGCGAAGACGAAGCGGACGTGGTCGATCGCCACGTTGAAGCCATTCGAGCGACACATCCACCTGCCACGCCCAGTCAATAAACGCATGAAGGAGACGGAGCGCACACTGACCCTCGCCCGCAATCTTGTCCGTTGAATCGTAGAGCATGAACCCTTCCAACCCTGCCCATTGTGCCGGCATCATTGCATGAGCCCGTTCTTGTACAAAAACCGTCTGCAACGCGATCTCAGACGATGGGTCGAGCGTGGATGGGTTTCCGAAACCAGCCGCGACGTCATTCTCAACGAACTCGGTCAAGGACGGCAAGAACGCGATCAACCCTCATCCATTGCCTTCGGTGCGGGCGTCGTTCTGATTCTCATCGGCATCCTCGCCTTTGTCTCGTCCAACTGGGATGAATTATCCCATGCCTTCCGCCTCCTCATCCTGTTCGGTACGATGGCAGCCTTGTACGTCGCCGGCGTCACCGCCATCCACGTCCAAACTCGTCAATGGATCCCGGAAAATCTCTTCTTGCTCGCCGCGGGGCTCTTCGGTGCCAACGTCTTTCTCATCGCCCAAATGTACAATATCGCCTCAGACGATATCTCCGCCGCCGTCATGCTCTGGTGCGTCGGCTGCCTCGTCACTGTATGGGGCACAAGATCCGTCGCCACGCTCCACCTCGTCTTCGCGTTGCTCTTTGTCTGGACTGCCGTCAAAGTACCCGGAATTTTCTCTCTCGGATTCGACGCAGGACCCACCGCGTTCGATGCGTCCCTGCTCCTCTTCCTTCTCCCGTGGGGTGCCGCCGTTATCACCGCAGCCCGGTGGAACTGGAAACCCGTCCTTCACCTCGCCACGGTCACGTTCATCTTTTTCATCCTGACGCTCGTCACCTCCATGACAAACCTTTCACCGGCGGAACAGACCGCCCTCTTCACCATCATCTTTCTCGTTCTCTTCACTGTGGGACGAACGATAACGACGGCATACCCGTCAAACGCCACACGTAACGAATGGCTCGCGCAAAAAATCTACGTCATTGAGCGATACACCTTGACCTTCGCCGTTTTCGGCTTCACGATTCTCTACGCCGCAGCCAGCGCCGGAGAAACGACCGGCGATTTCACCAATCCCGCGCGCGTCACGCTCCTGGCCGGCGGAGCCATCGTCGTGCTGAGCGTCCTTTCCCTGCGAGTCAAGCAAAATCTCGCCATCCGCGACGCGCTCGCCATCGTCGCGCTTCTCATCGGAATACTCTTTCAACCTTACGTCACCGCCATAGACCAAGACGCCCTCTTCTTCTGGCTTCACGCCGCGTATGCCCTCATCCTTATTCTCTGGCTCATAGATTTCGGGCTCCGCGGCGACCACTACTGGCGACTGCTCGGCTACCTGCTCTTCGCCGCACAACTGCTGCATCTCTACGACCGAGCCTTCGGGTCGCTGCTGGAAACCAGCTTGTTTCTCATCCTGGGAGGAATGATCCTGCTGGCCACCGCCTTCGCCATGCACCGCTTCAACCTGTGGGCCGTTACCAGAATCGGAGACCGAGCAACGTGAACGCGCCGCGCCGAATCCTCATCGGGACGATCATCGCGTTCCTTCTCCAGACCGTCATGCTTGGCGGCATGATCGCCCGACACGTGTACGCCCTCCGCTCCGGCGAAACCCTGATTCTCAACGCCGAACCCGTCGATCCCCGACACCCCTTCCTCGGCCATTACCTCGCGTTACGATTTCCCATCTCCAGAATAAGCGAGAAGGTGATCCACGAAACAGGTGCAGCGTTCGGTCGAGTCGTCTACGTCGCTTTGGACAAGGCCGAGAACGAGACGTGGCAAATCGCCGGACTTCATACCACAATGCCACCATTCTCTCCCGAATACCCGGCCATTCGCGGGCGCATCTTCGGAGGTCGAGTCGATCCTCCCTCGGAACTCGACGGCCAAAGCATGGACTACGAAGTCCGCTACGGCATAGAGCAATACTATCTCCCCGAACGAGACGCCAAAGCGATGGAGAAAAAACTCGCCAAGGGAGAACTACAAGTAGAAGTGTCCGTTTCGCCGTCCACCGGTCGCGCGGTCATCAAGCGAATCCTCGTCAACGACGAATCCGTCTATCAAGACCCGCTCTTCTGAAGTCGGAGAACAAAGGGCGTGCCGGTCAACGCCCCCGACCTGTTTTTTCTCTACGACAACGGCGCACGTTGAATGAGCGCGACGTCCCAAACGAAAGTTGGGCGTCGCCGTTTGGACTGGCGGAATTAGCTATGCGGCGTGTGATGAGTGCAGCGGGCGCGTTGAACGTGGTTTTCACGTGTGTTGGGCGAAGCGCCCACGTCAGGCCGGTAACGTCTTGACTTGGACTTTTTGGGCTGCTCTGAGAAGCGTCTTATCCAGCGTCGCTAACGGAATTCCGCGTCGCATGGCGAGTTCCAGATAAGCAGCATCGTAGGTTGTCAAGGATGCAACGCGGGCGAGGGTCAGCACCTCCTTCAAGGCGCGGGTGCCGTCTCCATCCATGGTGATTGGCAATCTGCCGACGAACTCCAGCATGATTGTCATTTGTGCGTGGGTTATCCGACCACGTTTTTCAGCTTGGACCAGGACGTTGCCAAGTTCCAGACCCCAGACATCAGGAACGAGTGCGCCGCCCTTCCCCAGGTGTCGTTCGAGTAATTTATCCGTTTCAGGACGGGCTTCACTCTCAATGAGCCAAGCCACGGCCACGGAGCAATCAAGGACAAACGCACTCACCGACGCCCTTGATCGCGCAGGGTTTTCCAGTCGAATTCGTGAAGTTTCACTTCTTTACGAAATGCAAGGAGTTGACTGATTGTCGCGCGTAACTCTGATTGTTGAGCCTGTTTAGCAGGCACCAGTCGCGCCACGGCCTTGCCTCGCCTGGTAATGAGCACTTCTTCCCCCCGATTCACTTTTTCGAGCAAGGAAGAGAGATACGTTTTCGCTTCAAATGCACCGACCTCAATCATGGTGTGCGTCTCCCCCTCAGACTGGTTTATCAAACCAGTATGGAGAGCTGCATAAAGATTGTCAATACATGGGGCACGGCCACACTTGATGACATGATGACCGTGTCCGATCTCGGGCATCCTGAAGTAGAACCCGGCTCTGGACCTTCAACCGTAGAGTCAATGACCAGCGACTGAAACTGAACGTATACGCACGATCAGCGTCCGCCAAAATGATTAGAATCACGGCAACAAAAATGTTATAATTTTTGGCTAGATGACTTGACAAGGGTTTCTCCATGAATAAAGAAAGCAGCATAATACCGACCGTCTATCAAGCCGGATACGAAAAGGCTCGGACCGATAATGCAGGCGTGGCGGCCAACTACGTCAAACATACCCTCGTTGGCGACCCGGCTGCCGACGCCGTAGTCAAGGCGTTAACCCCGTTTGACCAGACGCAGGTGCATCGGTTTATCCACGCCGGAATGGAGCAACAAGAAGACGTTCTGCGAGACGCTCCCCCGGCCCTGGTTGATTTCTTTGAGCGGGTCTCCGTTCCACCTTCCTGGTTCGACCCGACGAAACTCCTTCCCGGCATGGTGGCTTATCACCAGAATTCCGACCTGTTTATCGCCGCCCACGTCGCCGGGGTGCTCGTCGAGGGTTTTGCGACGACCATCAGCAAGCCTTTTTTCATGACGGGAAGGCTGACCGATTATGGGATCCGACGGCTTCAGCAAAACAACCGGCACCTCATCGAGATTTGTATGCCCGGCGGCTTGGAACGACACGGAGACGGCTGGAAGCTGTCGGTCCGCATCCGCCTGATACACGCTCAGCTACGTCACCTCCTTCGCAACTCGGAGGATTGGGACGCGGATGCCTGGGGAATGCCGATCAGCGCCGCGCAAATGGCCTTCGCTTCATCGGCCTTTTCTGCTCTGCTGTTGAAAAAATGCGAGATGCTGGGGGTGCGTCTGGACAAAGCAGCCCGGGACGGTTTCATGGATATCTGGCGCTATACGGCATGGCTCTTCGGCGTCCCGGAGGAGATCCTGTTTCACAATTATGACGAGGCAATGGAACTCTGTCGGGTGGGATTTACGTGCGAGCCACCGCCCGACGTGGAATCGATCCTCATGGCGAACGGTCTGATTAACTCTGCGCCCCTGATTGTCGGCGCGTCGGGTCCGGCGCGACGGCGCTTCGTGAAATTTGTGTACCGCATCTCCCGCGCACTCATCGGCGACGAACTGGCCGACCAACTCAGGTTTCCCCGGCAGCGGACCACCGGCATTCTGCTTCTCATGCAGTGGCAGCGCCGGTTCCAGAAACTCCAGGAACGGCTGGTCCCCGGCTTGGCTCATAGCCGCCACGCCAAAAATTTCACCACGCTGCTGGAACGCTCCCTGATGGATCACATGGGCATCAGCTACCGCTTGCCCGATCACATTTCTGCAGACAAGGCAAGCCCCTGGTAGGGTCGAGCCAAACCCACGTGGCAACGATTTCCCAAGAACAGAATGTACGCGCCCCGACCCGATTCCATGACCTGGACGGGCTGCGAGTTTTTGTCATGTTTCTGGGCGTCCTGCTGCATGCCACTCTGTCTCTGATACCCTCCAGGTGCTGGCCGGTGCAGATTGAATATGCGGACGTGACCGCCATTGCCGTCAATCCTTACGGCTACATTCTCATGTTCGTTCATGGATTTCAGATGCCGGTGTTCTTCATCATCAGTGGCTTTTTCGCCGCAAGACTGTGGCAGCGGCGGGGGTTGCAAGAATTGGGTATGCACCGCCTCAAGCGGATCGGCCTGCCCCTGCTGGTGAGCCTATTCACCATCATACCGGCCACCAACTGGATTTATACGTTCGCTGCCCGCCATACCGGGAAGGAAGTCGCCGACTCGTGCATTGCCATTACTTGGCCACCATTGGCCTGGATAGGTGGCTTCTTTCACCTCTGGTTTCTCTGGTACCTGCTGCTGATAGCGGCCGCGTTCACCATCATCGCCAAGCTGGGCCTGCAGTTCCGCCATTCCCTGTGGTGGCTGGTCATTCCGCTGACTCTGGTGCCCCACTATTTCATGCGGGGCACCTTCGGCGCCGACGTGCCCACCGAGGTGCTGCCCGACCCATTCGTGTTCGCGTATTACAGTCTCTTCTTCCTGTTCGGAGTCTTCTTCTACCAGCGCAATATTCAGGTACGCCGGTGGTGGACCGTTGCCGTGCTGCCGGGGCTGTTGATTGCACCGCCGGGCATGGCCTTCGCCTACCCCGAAGAAGCCTTAGGCCTGGATGCGGCGGCGATATGGGTGAACGGCGTAGCGGCAATGTTGCAGACCGCGTATGCCTGGCTGATGTGCTTCGGTCTGATGGGGCTGTTCCGCTGGGTTGCGGCGCGGGAACGGTTCTGGATGCGTTACATATCCGATGCCTCCTACTGGATCTATCTGTTACACGTCCCTCTGATCATCGCCGGGCAGTTGCTGACCGCGGACTGGCCCATCAGCGCTCATCTGAAGTATCTGCTGATCTGCCTGAGCGTTTTCGCCTTTCTGCTGATGATGTACCAATACGGCGTCCGCTATACCGTCATCGGGAGAATGCTGAACGGCCCGCGCTATCGTATCCACCCGGGAACGGCCGGCAACTAACCACGTCAACCGCGTGATCTGACGTGGTTAAGAAGCTCTCAGGCTTTTGGGATCCGGCAGAAAGGGTGAGCATCCTCTGATTCCATCGGCGAATGACTGACTTTATAAGAATGACAAATGGTGGTGGCATGGGAAACCTTGACCCATGGAGTACCCGTCACTAGGATCACTTCATGCCGCGACCGTCTATCAAGCTGGATACGAAAAGGCTCGGATCGATAATGCAGGCGTGGCGGCCAACTACGTCAAACATACTACTGGAACGCTCCCTGATGGATCACATGGACATCAGCTACCGCTTGCCCGATCACATTGCTGCAGACAGGACAAGCCCATGGTAGGGGGGGTGGAGGGGGGGTAGCCAAATCCACGTGGCAACGATTTCCCAAGAACAGAATGTACGCGCCCCGACCAGATTCCATGACCTGGACGTGCTGCGAGCGTTTGTCATGTTTCTGGGCATATTGCTGCACGCGACCATTTTTCTGTTACCCTACGACTGTTGGCCCGTGCAGCTTGAATATGCAGACGCCACCGCCATAGACGCCAATCCTTACGCTTACCTCTTTACGGCCATTCATGGGTTTCGGATGCCGGTGTTCTTCATGCTCAGTGGATTATTCACCGCAATGTTGTGGCAGCGGCGGGGGCTGCAAGCATTGGGCAAGCACCGCCTCAAGCGCATTGGCCTGCCCTTGCTGGTCAGTATGCTCACCATCATTCCGGCCACCCACTGGATGAGCACCTTTGCTGCCAATCATACCGGAGAGAAAATCGCCGGCTATTGCGCTGCGATTACCTGGCCGCCATTAGCCTGGATGGGCGGTTTTTATCATCTCTGGTTTCTCCAGTATCTGTTGCTGATGGCCTCGGTCTTCATCATTATTGTCAGGCTGGGCGGGCAATTCCGCCATGCCCTTTGGTGGCTGGTCATTCCGCTGACTCTCGTGCCTCAGTATTTCATGCGGAACACCTTCGGCGCCGATACCCCCTTGACCGTGATGCCCGACCCCGTTATCGCTGGCTATTACTGTACCTTCTTCCTGTTCGGAGCGTTCTTCTACCAGCGCACGGTCCCTATACGCCGGTGGTGGGCCGCTGCCGTGCTGCCGGGATTGTTGATTTTTCCGCCGGGCTTGGCCTTCTCCTATCCCGAAACCTTCGGCTTGGATGCGGCGGCGACGTGGGTGAAGAGCACTGCGGCAGTGTTGCAAGCCGCGTATTCCTGGCTGATGTGCTTCGGGTTGATGGGGCTGTTCCACTGGATTGCGTCGAGGGACCAGTTCTGGATGCGTTACATGTCCGATGCCTCCTACTGGGTCTATCTGGGGCACTTGCCCCTGATCATCGCCGGGCATTTGCTGATCGCGGATTGGCCCATCAGCGTTCATCTGAAATTTCTTTTGATCTGCCTGGGCGTTCCCTGTATCCTTCTGGTGATGTATCAATACAGCGTCCGCTATACCGTCATCGGGAGAATGCTGAACGGCCCGCGCCCGGTACATTGAATGTCGTGTTTCTGCTGGATGCTTTCATGATAACCGACCTCAGTTGCCGCCAGCCGTACCGTTTGCGGGCGGACCGGGCAACGCCATGGTAAAGCCAGCGGCCCCGTCTGTGTCCATCCCGCCGGTGTTCGTGCTGAGCACCGGGCGGTGTGGTTCGACGATGGTGTCGGACATTCTGAACCGGCACCCGAGCGTCCTCAGCCTGTCCGAGTTTTTCAGCGCGGTCGGGATGGGGGTATTCCGTCGCCGCCGCGTGACCGGCAGCCGGATGTGGGAGTTGTACACCCGGCAGCAGACCCGCACCCGGCTTATGCTGCGGGGGAATTACGATGAACTGCTCTACCCGGTGGATGACCCCAACGCCCGCTTCAGTCGGCGCGATATGCCGCCCATTATGGGTGCCACGCTGCCCCACCTGACGGACCAGCACGAAGCGTTATTCGACGAACTGGAGCCGGTCGTGAACGGGCAGCCCAAACAGCCGCCCGCGGTGCATTTCCGGCATCTTTTCAAGTGGTTGTGCCAACGGTTGGGACGGAACGTCTGGGCTGAACGTTCCGGTGGGTCGCTGGTGTTCGCCTACCGGTTGCTGAGCCAGTTCCCCGACGCCCGGATCATTCACATCTACCGCGACGGGCGGGAGACGGCCCTTTCCATGAGCCGTCATTACATCTTCCGCACCTTCGTCGCGGCCGTCCTGGCCTTCCGGCGCGTTGGCCTTGACGTCAACCACCTGATGGCCGGGAGCAACCACTGGGACCGAATCAGCCCGTGGCTGGACCTGCTGACCAAGTTCTCCAACCCGGACCGGCTGCCTTACGACAAGTTGACACTGGCCGATTTCGGCGTGTTCTGGAGCTCAATGATTGAGCGGGGGCACCGGCTGTTCGGCCACTTTCCACCCGACCGTCTGCTGAACGTCCGCTTTGAAGAAGTGCAGACCGAGCCGGAAGCCCAGATAAGGCGTCTCATCCGGTTCATAGACCCCAGCCTGGAAGACGAGGGTTGGCTGCGCGAAGTGGCCCGTCTTCCGCTGCCCACGCCGTCCCGTTTCGAACAGCTAGGGGCTGAAGAACAGGCGGTGCTGACCGAAGGATGTCGCCCCGGGCTGGAACGTCTTGGCTACCCGCTCTAACGCCGGGAATTCTTAACGCGGCGAGCGCAAAAGTTACGACGCTCCGAAACTCTCCGCGTCTGGTACGGTCTTCCCCCCTAGGTGACGTTTTAGGGATTGGCTCTCAAGCTTTTGACTTCAGAAGAAAGGGTGGAATCCTCGGATTCCATCAGCGAATGACTGAACGTTTACAGGAATGACGGCGTGTGACGGCAAGGAGAAACCTTGACCCATGGGCTACCTCTGGGTAAGATCGCTTCATGCCGCGATTTCCGTTTGATACCCGTGCCTTCGGGTCCACGCCACCGGGCATGCAACCCGCGCCAAGACAAGCTGCACCCACCCAATTTCGTTCACTCAATGCCACGCTGCTGTTCTGTCCGACCTGCAAAGAGGCCACCCCTGCTCGTGAACGGCTCTTACTGGTCCTTCCCGCCGGAAACAAATACGAATATGTATGTTCCTACTGCGGGACTTCAACCGGCGAAAAAACCGACCAGGAAGAACAAAAGACCCCATTGTTTCTCCCCTGATTGACCACCCCGAACGTCAACAAGAGTCCCGTCCGTCAGTTCCCTTGGGAACGGGCAACCCTTCCATGGCCATAATGCGGAGCGCATTGGTCGTCGGGCATGGACCAGGACGAAGCCGATAATCAAACGTCAATTCTTTCTCACCGACGGTTTCTTGAAAATGGACGTTGGTAATTCCATGCGCGTCTCTTTCCAGTCCGGTCAACTGCAAGTCATGCGTGGTGACGAGCCCCAGTCCTCGGCCGGCCGTCAACGCACGAATAAAGGCCTCACTTCCCAACAGCCGTTCTCGATTATTCGTGCCCTTAAAAATTTCATCGATTAAAAAAAGCACCGGCGGTTGCCCGTGATCTTCCATGGCCACCAGCAGGCTTTTCAACCGTTTGACTTCGGCATAAAAATAGGACAAGCCTTCTCCAAGGGCATCCCCTACCCTCAAACAAGAATACATCCGCATCCACGACCATTCCCAACGTTCAGCACAAACCGGTCCTCCCGCCTGCGCCAGACAGACGTTGATCCCGATGGTTCGTAACAACGTACTTTTCCCGGACATGTTCGAGCCGGTGACGAGCAGAATTCGGCCCAGACCCTTGAGTGTGACGTCGTTCCCGACCCGTTCTGCGTGAGCCAGCAAGGGGTGCCCGATGGACGTTCCGACAAGGCCGACCTCAGAAGCATTCTCATCCGACGTTCGAGTCGGCCAGGTGTACGAGGGATTGAGGAAGGCAAACGTGGCAAGTGACGCGGCTGCGTCGATGGTCGCCAATCGGTCCATCCAATCCGGCAACAGGGGCCGAAGTCGGCTGCGCACGCGTTGTAACGACCAGGTCCAGGCGAGATCCCAAGGCACCACGAAATTGAGCGCAACGTGGATAATCGGATGACCTTTGACACTGAGGCCGCTACAGACTCTGGCAAGCTGCGCGATCGCAACGGACGGTTGCCCCTTCCCCTTCCTCAACGGTTCAGTAAGCGTCTGAATCGCGGGCAGACGTGAAAACGACCGCGTTTCCAGGATTCCGATGACGACCCCAAGTTTCTTCAACTCCACGTGTAAGTCGAGCGTTCGCTCGAACACGTGACTCAATCGCCCTCCGGCAAGCAACGTCACCAACGCGTAGACCAAGAACGAAATGATCCAATAGGCCGGTCCGCCTCCAACGGCCCAGAAAAGAAACAGGAAGAGATTGAGAGCAGCCAAGCCGCCGGTCGTCACCAACAAGGGCACGACGCGTGAAACCGGTAGCGATTCCTGCAACAACGAGGTCACGCGATCACCGTTGATCGGTTTCTGACTGACGCACGCTGCTGCAAGTTGCAGCCGAGTTCTCAACCCCTGCAATGGGGTGAGCGTCTGCACGAGCGTCTGACGGCGTTGCCATTCATCATAAGACAGGGGGGTCGTATTTTGATTCACCATCCAGTCGATCAACCTGTTCCGACCTTCTTGTGAGACGGTGACGTCAAGCAAGCGAAGAAGAGACCGTGGTCCGACAACGTCAAGATCGGCTCCATAGGGATGCTCGGATGCCAGGGTGATTTCCGTTTCCGGGATAACCATCCACTCCAAATTCAGGCAAGACAGATTTCTCGTCTGAATGTGCAACCAGACTCGAAGACGGTGCAATCGGTCCTTTAATCGGTTATGAACGTGTACCAGGACGAGAAAACCGGCAAGACATCCCGCAAGCACCCAATTGCCCGTGACGAACCATTCCTTGTTGTACAGCACCGCGCAGACTGTGACGCAGCCGAGCACAAGCCCCATGCGGGTACGACTGAGCGTCAAACTGGCGCGTTGACCCTTGGTGAGAAGACGGAGGCCACGTTCAAGGCTCCGAATAATCCTCCGGTTGAGTTGTCGACGTTGTTCATCCATCACACTGACCATCGCGGACGATACGTTCTACCGGCTCACTCGTCAACGCGTTTGACGTGCATTCATCATTGACGTCCGTCCATGATCCACGCAAACAAAACGTCCTTCACGTCACGCAGGACGGGACGGTGCGTGAAGGCAGACGAACGCATGGGAAATGATGCACGTCGGCGCCTATCCGGGCGACAACGGCGCGGAAGGATTTTCAGGAAGGCTTTCCAAGTATTGAATCAACGCGCGATACGTGAGTTCGCGTACTCGGACTTTGGTGGCGGGTTCCTCATCCAGGTGGCGTCTGAGCCAGACTGTTTCCTGAACGTGGGACCCGGCGTCATTACAAAGGGTCCACATCTGATGAAGAAAACCTTCGGGCAATCCAACTTGGACCCCTTCTGATTCGATGCGATCATCCAGAATCGCGAGCAAATCTGAAATGGCTTGATCGACTCGATACGGCTGCGAACGATACCCGAAGGCCTTCGTCGTGGCTTCTTCCTGTCTCGCCTGTTCAACCAGATCGTGCATGTACTCTTTGAGCAATCCTATTTGTCGACCGGAGAGACGCATGGGAGTCGGCACGGCACTTCAGCGGAAGGAGGACGTTTCACCTTACCCCACCTCCATGAAATCGGCAAGAGGCTGACCTGACGGCTCATCTTTGACGTCATCAGACAGGTTGAACCTTCTTCCCCCAACCTCCTGTTTCTTCTCCCGTTGTCCCGCACCCTTCCTCCTCTGTTCTTCCTCCGCCTTGTACATACCCCGTCCAACTCTGTACTCTTCACCCAGCGAAGAAAAACGCCTGCTGAACAACGTGCTACCGGCAGCACCCGAATGAACAGGCATCCGATAACACTGAGAAACTTCTACGGTCTTTGTGAAAAACCACACACGAACTACTCATCGGAGAGGAAACGCATGACGCATTCCGAACTGTTGTCACGCATCACCGCGCGCCCCGACATCTTCGGAGGCAAACCCATTGTTCGCGATATGCGAATTTCAGTGGAACTCGTCCTGAGCCTGTTGACACAGGGAGTGACTCCTGAGGGCATTTTGGCGGATTACCCTGAGCTGGAACCGGACGACATTCGCGCGTGTACCGCTTACGCTCACGCGGTTATCGCTAAAGATACACTGTCCGCCGTATCCGTGACGGAATCGTGAAATTTCTTATCGATCGGTGTGCCGGCCGCCGATTTGATTCCATGGCCGAAAAAAGCCACTGGTCACGTTCCATGCACCGGCAGCGTCGTCAAATGTAGCCTCTTCAAGACCTACGTACCTGATAGCTTCATCGGCAAACATTTCGGTGACGTATGCTCTCGCCGTTCGCACGGCCTCTTTCACGTCCACTCAAATCTCCATCTGTACGGTTCCATTCTCATCTTCATCAATCCCGTGTGGAGCGTTCCAATGAGTGAAATTCTCAATCGAGAATACCTCAACGCCAACGAGATGGACTTCTCTATCGACCTTCCATCAGCAATGTGAACCACCCGTTCCAAGTATCTCCTCTTCAGGTGCGCACGACCTCGGGACTCTTGAGCGTTGGCAGAGTTCTAATGCCTTTACCTGCTTTCTTCTCTGCAAGCCGCAACTCATAGAATTTCTGGAGATTCAGCCAAAACTCTGGACTGGTACCGAAGAAATGAGCCAAGCGAAGGGCCGTATCACCGGTGACTGCACGTCGCCCATTGAGAATTTCGGTGATACGGTTAGTAGGCACGTTGATCTGTCGTGCAAGTGCAGCGGCACTCATGCTGAGTTCTTTCAACTCTTCGGCAAGATGGTCTCCCGGGTGAATTGCGCGGACGGCCATAACAGTCTCCCTCTAATGATAGTCTACAATTTCTACACGCGCAGGTCCTGGATGCCCCTGCGGCCATTCAAAACAAATTCGCCATTGGTCGTTGATGCGAATGCTGTACTGATCCTTACGATCACCTTTCAAAACTTCAAAACGGTTGCCAGGCAACGCGGCAAGATCCTTGAGTGAGGTGGCCGCCTCCAGTCGATCAACCTTCAGCCGGGCAGCACGTTCGATTCGAGAGAATATCCTGACACGTTTTCCATTCACAAAATCTCTGGTTCTCTTATCGCGATAACTGATGATCATCGCTGACCCTATGTGAACGTTATGCGTTACGTCAAGGATAACTCAATTCAAAAATTTGACAAACTGAACTTTACACAACGAAGTCAGCGGACACGAAGGAAGTTCATTCCTTCGAAAGGTCTCACCTTGAATAAGCAATTGACCGTTGCTATCCCGCTCTACCCGTGCCGTTCCCTGTCGCTTCCCCATAATTCGGTTAAACGAGCATCCCGTCCGCAGGTCAAACGGTAGAATTTGTAGCGAATCGGGTTTTTGCGATAGAAATCCTGATGGTACTCCTCTGCCGGATAAAATTCCGTGGCTTGGGTAATTTCCGTCACAATTGAGGCGCTGAAGGTTTTGGTCCGGTCGATTTCCTGCTTCGAGGCTTCTGCCAATCGACGTTGTTCTTCGTTGTGATAAAAGATCGCCGGCCGGTATTGATCCCCATGATCGCAAAACTGCGCGTTGGGAGTCGTGGGATCAACGTTCCGCCAATAGACGGTGAGTAATTCCTGATAACTGATTCGTTGCGGGTCATACGCGACCTCGACCGCTTCAGCATGTCCCGTTACCCCTGCGGAGACCTGTTCATAGGTCGGATTCGCCATGTGCCCTCCCGTATAGCCCGAGGTCGTGGACAGCACGCCGTCAAGTTCATCAAACGGCCCTTCCATGCACCAGAAGCACCCTCCGGCAAACGTGGCCTTTGCCGAGTTTCCTTTGGGCACGTCACTCATTGAAGGGCTGCTCAGACTCAACAGGCCCCATCCACCCAGCACGAGCAAGAGAAAAATTTTGCTGAGTTTCATTGCGGTTTCTCCTTTCCGTTTAGGAATTCTGCCTGGAACTCATCTCATCAACGTGGCCATGGGGCTCTCATGCTCCGGCCTTCAACGATTTTCATTTGTTTCTACGATAACATCCAGTCATTATACCCTTCGCGTGTGTGGTTGCCTATTTTCCTCTTCCACGAACGACGATGACGCTTCCTCGTTCCAGATCCCGTAAGCCTTCTTCACGTGTGACTCTGCCGGATTATCTTGCTCATGACCTGCTGATCTTGTTCGTGGGAATCAATCCCGGGTTGCGTTCCGCCGAAGTCGGCCATCATTTTGCGGGCTATTCCAATAGATTCTGGAAGTTGCTGAATGAGGCTCGTCTGGTTCCGATACCCGTTACCTGCACTGATGATTGGCGTCTTCTGGAATGGCGATATGGATTGACGAACATCGTGGAGCGACCGACGGCCGGCGTGAAAGACCTCACCGCTGGTGAGTATGACCAAGGACGAACGACCCTATTGGCAAGAATCAATCGGTACAAACCCAGGATCGTTGCCTTGTTGGGCATGACCGTCTGGGATCAGTTGTTCTCCGGTGAATCGTCTCAAACAACTCGTCAACGTGGAAACTCCAGCGTTCGTCAAGTCGGTCTCCAGGACAAAATGATCGGATCGTCGAAAATTTTTGTCCTGCCGAATCCCAGTGGAAGAAATGCCCATTACTCGTATCAAGAGATGTTGGCTCTCTTTTGTGAACTGCGTAGCCTGATTCAGTGATGAATCTGGATTGTGGATTCACATTCCCGTTAGCACGGGAATGACAGGGGGGAGACACGGGCATGACACAAGGAAGCGAGTCTGTCATTCTGGAAGCAAAGAATCTCGTAAGTCATTCCCGCCGGCTGCCCCCTGTCATTCCCGCCCGCCCCACCCTGTCATTCCCGCAGTTTTTAGCGGGAATCCAGGGGAAGGGCACAGCCCCCTGGTCATGCTGACGAGGGTCTTTCCCCCTCACCCCAGCCCTCTCCCGCCAGGGGAGAGGGAGGAAGAAGACCCCTTGTTTCTTCCTTTCCCCCACGCACTCAACGTCATTCCCGCCGTCTTACCCCCCCCCTGCCATTCCCGCCCGCTCCACCCTGCCATTCCCGCAGTTTTTAGCGGGAATCCAGGGGAAAGGCACGGGCATGACGGGTTTGCAAAGGTCTCATCCCGTGAATAACTCCGGGTTGACGTAAAAAAGCAACACCAACCCCACCATCAACATCGCCGTCAATGACAACGTTCCTGCGACACGGTTATACGGCGGCGGCAAACGTAGTTCCAACCAACGCGTACAGCCCAACAAGACGGCAAACACCCCCATGGCGACGTGCGTGCTCTGAATTAGAAACTCCTGTTTCAGTTCCGTCACACTATGAGAATGCGTCAGTAACATCACGCCTCCAACCACGCACAAGAGCGGGAACACAAAGGACGTCAACCCGACGGCTTGCCCTCTTGTTTTCCATTCGAACCATCCCATACTCAAGACCACCCCTGCCACCAACCAGTGCTGGACTACCTCGATATTCCGCACGCTGGCCAGAAAGCCGATGGGACCGAGCGGCCAATGATCGGGATTGGCAAATACGAAGATCAGAATGGCAAATCCAATGAACATCAGGGGCCACTGCCGTGCCCAGCCCCATTTTCCGAATGTATCAATACAGGCCACGATGACCATCGCGAGCACGATCACGCCGGAAACGTTATGGTTAAAACGATCCCAACTCACGTCTTCTTTTTTCCCGATTTCGCCGGTCTTGAGGTCAGTCAATTCAGGAGCATCAATGAGCGTGAATTCCGGCCCGCTCAGATGAGGCATTTTAGGAGCATACATGATCCACAGTTCAGGGGGATCAACGGCTTCTTTCGCCACGTCAATCGACGGGGGCAATCCCGTCAGCGAAGCCGCGGTAAACAATAAGGTCCCGGCAAGGATCGTTTCGACCTCAATAGACGACGGCACGTGCAGGTAGAAACGATCATGTTCCTGGTTTTTGGCCCATTGCCTGGCTGAAAGGAAATTGGGAATCGCCAAGACCAGCACACAGATAAACAGCGCAACCTTGACCAGCACGAGATTGCCGTACCCCGTCCCGATCAATTCCGACCATCCACCGACGTACCGCCATGAGAGAAACGTTCCCGACCCAACGATCAACCCGACGCACCCGATTCCCAGGGGAGAAAAACGTCTGACCATTTGCGGCCATCGACGCGCGTCTTCTTTTCGCGTAACCCGCCACAGGATCATCAGATGAGTCACTCCGCCGGCCCAGATCATGGCCCCACACACGTGGACCAAGGTCGCCACCATTAAGGACGTTTGACGTGGCAACCGACCGGCCGCGTGACTCTGCTCGACTTCATTCACCATAAATAAGGACAGCATCAGCAACACCGTGCCCCAAGCGGGCATGCTCGTCATCCGTCGCCGGAGCCACGCCATGGACGCGGCAACTCCTGAGGCCAGCAGCACGGCCCACAGCCCGGATTGAAACAATTGAGTTTGGAAAAAGACGTGAAAGGTCGCACCGCCAAACCCGTCGGCTAACGCCAGTCCTTTTAACGCCAACTGCGCCACGCGCACGCCGGCCACGACACAGATGCTCAACAGACTCACCCGCAGCAGCGTATGACCGGCCAATCGAATACAGGAATCCCGGTCTTGAATGGGACGCAAAATCACGAGCGTACACGCAACGCCTCCCAGGGACAGCGCCAAGGCAATAAGAGCCACGCCGTCCAGCAATCCGCTGATGAATTCAAACAGTGCCGTCATGAGCCGACATCAGGAATCAACCCCGGTGAGTTTTCAAGAATCAACCCTCGTGAGCCTTCGGTCATCCATTCCCCGTCCCCCTCTGTCATTCTGAGCGTAGCGTAGGGACGCCATCTCATGGCGTCCGAAACTTGAATCCGAAACTTGAGTCAGAAAAAAAGCAAGGGTAGCATGAGAAGGCAAAAAGAGGCACCTCATGTCTCCGGACGTTACAACCCTACGTTGTTTTGCTTTCATCGCGTGTTTGCTCGTTCCGTCAACGAATTGGGCGCAGGCCTTGGACTTCGCCACGGCCGTGACGCAAGCCCGTCAAGGCACCGTGGGCATTCTCAAACGGGCTCCCTCCTCATCCACGGACCCGGGTCAACACGGGTTTTCCGTGAAAGGATCAGGCGTGTACCTTGGTGATGGGTACATTCTGACATCCCGCCACGTCACCCAGCGACATGAGGGAGGAAACACGGTTGATCCCCCTCACGTCTCCCTCATCTCCGGGGAGTTGGAAGAGGTCACGGCCTCGTTGGTCGGCGTCAATCAATTTCTGGACGTGGCCGTGTACCGCATGGCTCAACCGGCAATTCCCCGGAGTCTTTCCGCAAGGACCTTCGGTCAAGCCGAGGCGCTTCCGGGAGAGCGCGTCTTCACGGTGGGCTATCCCCTGGGTTGGGGACCTGCCGTCAGTTACGGCACCATCGGCAACCCGCAGACGTTTTTGCAAACGGTTCCGACACGCCTCGTGCAAGTCGATCTTTCCGTTTGCAGCGGCAATTCGGGCGGAGGATTATTTAACGCAGAAGGAGAGATCGTCGGGGTGATCCACGCGATCATTCAAACCGAAACCACACAAGAAGAACGGCGATGCAGCCGTTTTGCCTTTGCCGTACCGGGACCCGTCGTCCACAAGATCGTAACGGCGCTGAAAGACGGCAAGCCGTTCCACTTCTCAAAACTCGGTCTGCAACTCACGACTGTCAAAATCAACGACCAATGGCACGTTGCCGTGGCGAAAGCCGCGGGCCCGGCTCGACGCGCCGGCTTCAAAAAAGGTGACGTGCTTCTTGCCGTGGATCATCACCGGATTCAGTCGGCCGGCCAACTGAAAAACTATTTGATTGAACACACGGAACCGTTCCAACAAGTCACGGTGCGAATTCTCCGGGGTCAAAAAGAAAAACTCCTGCGCGTGACGTTGGGGAAAGCGTAAGAAACCGAAAGGCAGAGCCATGACCAAACGTCATAAACGGCAAAAACCTGAAAACATCGGAAGTGCCCAAAGCGTTTCACGGCAGGCAGCGGCTGAAGAATCACCTCTCACGTCTACGCTCAGCGTTATTATCCTTATCCTGGCACTCTTGGGGATGGTGTTGACGACCTATCTCACCTACACGACCTCGTTTGAAACCCACCCCGCCTTTTGCGGGGAAGATTCCGGATGCGATCTGGTGCAAAGCAGCCGCTGGGCCACGTTTCTGGGGATGCCCATGTCTCTGTGGGGATTGCTGACCTACGCCGTCATGGCAGGCCTCGCCTGGCAGACCAGAACCCGACCCAAAAACTGGACGCCGTTGTTGTTCGTCGCCATCTGCGGATTCAGCATCAGTGCCTATCTGACGGTAGTCTCCGTCGTGGAAATAGAAGCGACCTGTCCGTACTGTCTGGCCTCGTTCGGCATCATCACCGCGATCATGGTGCTCAGCCTCGTGCGCCGACCGCCCGATTGGTCAACGTCGCTGAAAGAAGCCGCGGTGGTCGCCGTGCTCATCGTCGGCGGACTCCACTTGCACTACAGCGGGGTCTTCGATGAAGCCGCAGGCCCGGAGGATCCTCAGCTTAAGGCCCTGGCCATCCACCTGAGCGACACGGATGCCAAGTTCTACGGTGCCTACTGGTGTCCCCGCTGCCAAGAACAAAAGGCCTTGTTCAAGGCGTCGGCCAAGCGGCTCCCCTACGTCGAGTGCAGTTCCGGGGGTCGCGGAAGCCCTCTCACGGCCCCATGCGTGGTCAACGAAATCCGCAGCTACCCCACATGGATCATCAACGACCAACGCTACACCGGCGTCCAGATTCCCCGCACACTCGCAGGCGCCTCCCACTTCACCTGGAAGGAATAACGGCCCCTCCGTTCAGTTGTTGTTGCAGGAGGTAAAATGTTGTACAAGACGGAGCCATATTAGTGCGTGAATGATTACATGACAAAGTCGAAAATGATTCCAGCCGGATCAGACCTTAAATAATAAAGAAGAACGTACTCAATGGCCACGATGGAATTATTAGAGAAACAGATCATCAGACATGGCCTGTGCCTCATTATGGCCATGGGGACAGGCTGACTCGGAGACACCTGTCCTCTTCCAAGAGACGTAGGGACGCCATCTCATGGCGTCCGGGAAAAAAACAACGGAGAACCCCCCATGGAATTTAACGAAAAAACCATTCATGCCAAACAGAAAATGGCTCAACACCGTCGTGAAATTTCAGGACGTGAGGTTGATGAAGAGTACCAGGATGATCGGCTGCCACCCGGACAGCATCTTGTCAATAACTGGCCCGTGCTTGACCTTGGATATAAACCTCAAGTATCACTTGATGAATGGAGGTTGGTCGTAGATGGGCTGGTTGAACGTCCCGTCACGTGGACCTGGCAGGAGTATCAAGCGCAACCACGGCAAGCGTTTACATCCGATTTTCATTGCGTCACCTCCTGGAGTCAGCTTGGCATGGAATGGGTCGGGGTGAGTTTTCGACATCTGTTGAGCCTGGTCAACCCCAAACCGGAAGCCAGATACGTGCTCTTTGAATCGTATGACGACTACACCACCAACTTGCCGCTTTCCGTCTGCGATGACGAGGACGTGTTTCTTGTCCATTCCTGGAATCACAAGCCGCTCTCGAAAGATCACGGCGGACCGGTTCGCATGATCGTCCCCAAACGGTACGCGTGGAAGGGGGCGAAATGGATTAGAACCATTACCTTCGCGGAAAACGATCAAAAAGGATTTTGGGAAGTCCGTGGCTATTCCAACACGGCCTTGCCGTGGGAGAATGATCGATATGGATGATCGATGGTCGTGACCGTTTCGTCACCCTGTTTCCAATTTTCATCATTGACCGGCATGAACGCCTCTGACTCCTTCACCATCACAACCATCGAGTTCTGTCCCGTAGACGTTCCCCTCGTTGATCCCTTTGTCGTGGCAACGAGCCAACTGCACGTCGCGCAAAATGCCTTTGTCCGCGTGACACTGAATGACGGCACGATCGGCTACGGGGAAATCGCACCGTTTCCAGGGATCAGCGATGAAAATCGCGAGACCAGCCTAGTGCAAGCGCAGGTACTCGGAAACCATCTGTTGGGCCGGTCGGCTCTCACCTATCAGCGTCTCGGGCGTGAACTGGCGGAACTCGCTCCCGACCATCCTGCCGCGCGGTGCGGGGTGGAAACCGCCATTCTCGACGCCCTGACGCGGGCAACGAAACTCCCTCTCTGGGCGTTGTGGGGCGGAGCAGACGTGCGTCCGCGGGAAACGGACGTGACCATTCCCATCACCTCCGTGGAGCGAACCTTGGAACTCGCGCGCACGTGGCATGATCGGGGTTTTCGCGTATTCAAAATGAAAGTGGGCCACGACGTCGATGACGATATCCGGCGGCTGGAAGCCATTCATCGCCAGTATGCCGACGTCTCGTTTCTGATTGATCCCAACCAGGGCTATACCAGAGAGGAAGCCGCGTGCTTCATCCAAGGCGTGACGCGGTCGGGTGCAAACATGGTCCTCCTTGAGCAGCCCCTGGCACGAGATGATCTTGAAGGGCACGCCCGACTCCAACGCGATTTCCAAGTTCACGTCGCCGTTGATGAATCCGCACGGTCGCTTAACGACCTGAAAGCCGTGATTCAGCAACGCGCGGCGAACTATATCAACGTGAAAATCACGAAAAGCGGGGTACTGGAAGGCATGGCCATGGCCGCGTTTGCAAAGGCTTCCGGTCTGCACGTGATGATTGGCGGCATGGTGGAAACCCGGGTGGCCATGGGGTGTTCCTACGGCCTCGTCATGGGATTGGGGCACGTTGACGTGCTTGATCTCGATACCCCGTTGTTACTCGGGACGGATCCCGTGACGGGCGGCTACACGTACAACGACGCGTCGCTTCAACCATGGGATGGTCCGGGCCTCGATCTTGATATCCCTTGTTTCCAATCCACGGTGTCACTCTCTCATTAACGCGGGATCATCAATGCTTGCACCGTGGCTGCACAATTCTCTTGGCCCGCGAAGTGGCGGCGTTCCATCATTGATGTGTCTCACGCTCGTCCTTTTCCTGAGTCTGGGGCTTTGCCAAAGGGACGCGGCACGTGCCGACCCTCAAATCGAACCAACCCTATCCGATCTTGAAGGCACGTGGGAAATTCAAGAAGAGGATAAAACATACGTGGCGACGTTGGACGCGCACGGCAATGGGCCATATACACATGAAGACGGCACGTTCACCACGACGACACTGGAAGGACGCCTCTGGTCCGGGAAATGGTCGCAAACGGGAAACGATCGCGAAGGAGAATTTGAAGTTCTTCTCTCGGAAGACGGTTCAACGGCCAAAGGCAGATGGTGGTATACTCGGGTCGGCGCGTTCACCCACATTCCCGCTCGCGTGCATGGCGGCCCGTATTTTTTCAAACGACAGTCCCCGAAGACCGATTCTCAAGCACAACGACCCTGATGGCTTTCTCCAACGGGTCTCCGAATGCCGACAGGAGTATGTCCCAAAAATTGACATCGGATTTTTTCAACGTCTACGATGGCATTCCTTAGTCGCGGATGGGGCCGGTGCCTCGTGCGGCACGTCACCACCCGAACGGCTCAGGAGAAAGAACGTCCCATCATGAATAAAGAGATCGGTATGGTTACAAGTAGGAACGGGAAGAGAAGCTACGCATCCTGCTATTTCGACCCTCCCCCCACGTCTTTTCGCCCGATTCTATTCCACCAAATAAAGGCGGCTGCCCCTCCTCCCTCTCGTACGAGTCCCATCGTGGCTAAGGCAGCGGGCACCGGAGTGCCCCGGAGATGGGAATGGGGGTGGGCTGCCGCGCTCGCCTTTGGATTGGCCCTCGTCCTCGGCGCGGGAGAGGCCGCGGCCCAGACCAACCTATGCGGAGGCGACGTCGTGACCGGCCGCACATCGATAATTACATGCAACCGTGCCGTCGGCAGTATGACTGACGTCCATATCGACGTCCGGACCCCCGACATCACGACAACGAGCTTCAACACAGACCCCATCACCACTGATGACCGGGGCGCGGGGAGCATCACCATCGACGTGACGGGCGGCTCCCTGACGGCCGAAGGCGCTTGGTCGAAAGGCATCCGTACCTGGCTCCTTGGCCCGAGCGGCGACGTCGCCATCACGTTGAAGGACGTCGACATCAAGACGGACGGCTTTCAGGGCCAAGCCATATTTGTCTATCGCCAAAGCGGGGCGGGCGATATCAAGATCGACGTGTCAGGCGGCTCCATTACGACGACGAAAGACGTCGGCCAAGGCATTCTCGGTTGGCTGGCAGGCTCGGGCGCCGTCGACATCGACGCGAAAAACGTCGTCATCAAAACTGACGGAGCGAACGCCCTCGCCGTCTTCGGCTATCGCACGGGCGCCATGGGGAACGTCGACGTCGACGTTCGAGGCGGCTCCGTCGAGACGAACGGCTTCCTCGCCCACGGCGTCTTTGGCGGGGGCGTTGGCGGGACCGGAGAGATCGATGTGAGCGTGGCGGACGCCTCCGTGACGACCAGGGGACGATTCACCCGCGCCATTACCGGAGTCCTCTCGGGCCAGGGCGACATCGCGGTCGACGTATCGGGCAACACCATCGTTACGGCGGAAGGCGAGGGTGGCGTCGGCGTCTATGCGGCTCACAGCGGCACCGGCTCCCTTGATACGACGATCAGCGCGGGGACACGGATAACGGTGCCCTTCGCCAACGGCGTCCATGGCCGGATGCTGGCCAGCGCGAACGCGGCGGGCCGCATCGTCATCACGCACGAGGGCGACATTGAGGCCCGGGACACGGGCATTCTCGCCTGGGCCGAGCCCGAAAGCGGCTCCACCTTCGGGGCGGGAACCCAGGCCGCGGACGACGAGCGCGCGACGCCGATCATTCACGTCACATCGAGCGGAGACATCACGGTGGGCGAGGGCGTGATGGACGCCTACATCCGCGCCGCGATCGCGGGCGACGACGAGACGCTTTCGGCGGCGGAGAAGAGCGTCCTCGACGCCATCACGGCGGGAGATTCGGACGCGCTGAATACGGCGCTCGCGGCGCTTCCCACCTCCTATACGGACGACTGGAAGACGCGCGCCAGAGCTTTTCTGAGCGCGCGCGGCGCAAAGCCGACGGATCGCCATGGTGTCTCGGGACAGGCGCCGGCGACTTCCGCCAGGCTGGCGGAAGAGGCGGCGGTCGAGATTCTGGATATTCCCCGGGCGGGCATCCGCGCCATGGCGCTTTCCCACGTCACGATCGCCGACCACGTTCGCAGCGGCGACGTGGACCCCGCTCTGACCGCCATTGAGGAGGCGTCTCGAACGGAAATGCAGAAGGCGACGCTCGCCGCGCAGCAGCTTCTCTCAGCCGCCGAGCGGACGGTGCTGGAGGTGATGCTGAAGGGCGGCGATCTGGAGACGGCCCTGGGCGCGCTGCCCGCCACCTACACCGACGACTGGAAGAACGAAGTCCGGCGGCTGGCGCAGAGCTACAACGCGGGCGACATCCGCGTGGACGTGACCGGAGGGACGATCACCGCCGAGGGCGACGGCGTGCATGCGCGCTACGCGCTGACGCATGACCAGAACGGCGCCATCGCCGTGACCGTGGCCGAGGGTGCCAGCGTCTCAGGCGAGCGCCACGGCATCTACGTCGGCGGCGCGGGCGTGGCAGCAGGCAGCGACAATCTCCGCGCCCAGAGGGTCACGGTGACCGGTACGGTGATGGGCGGCACCGGCGCGGGCGTCCACTTGACCGGCGGCGGTCGGTTGATCGTCGGCAGGACCGGGCGCGTCGGCGCGTCTTCGGGCGTCGGCGTCCTCGCCGACGGACCGGGCGATTTCCACGCGACGGTGGCCGGGGTCGTCCAAGGCGATATCCGCAGCACGGGCGACGGCGACTTGAGTGCGACAATATCGGGCACGGTTCAGGGCGACATCCGTGCCTTGGGCGACGGCGACCTGACCGCAACGGTCACGGGCACGGTAGACGGTGACGTTGAAGGATTGGGTGGCGGCGAGCACGTGGTGACCGTGCCGCTCGGCGGCACGATCACAGGCACCGTCCATCTGGCCGGCAGCACGGTCACGGTCGGCGGCACCGTCGGGCGCGTCACTCTCGATAACAGTGGCATGGTGGTGATCGCCCAAACGGGCCGGGTGACCGGCGGCACGGAGGGAGGCGTCGGCGTCCAAGTCGGCGACAACGGTCACATTGAGAACCGGGGCACGATTGAGGACAAGGTCGGGATTAGCGCCGGGCCGGGCAGCACGGTGGTCAATTTCGGCACGATTCGCAGCACGGACGGAGCGGACGGCATTGCCGTTGACTTCCCGGAGGCCGGGGCAAACACGCTGACGCTGAAGCAGGGCATGATGATTGACGGGAAAATTCGGGGCTTGACCGGTGACGACACCGTGGACCTGTCGGACTTAGACGTGAACGAGGTCGGGATCCTCACCTTTGTGGATGAGAACGGGACACCGGTCACCCCGGCAGACATCCGGCGGCCGACGAGGGGTATAGGGCGCCTCATTGATGCGGGCGGCGCGCTGGTGCCCTTGGACACCACGGCCTTTGCGTTGACCGACGACATGCTGTCCGACCTGACCGGCAGTATTCACGCCGCGGTGCTCGGCATCGGCCTGCCCACCCGGACCCGCGAGGGCACCCCGGCCCGAGGCCACGTCTGGGCCACGCCGTTCGGCGGCACTCGGAACCAGGGCGGCGTTGACACACTGGCTGACGGCACGCATTCCTTCGGCGGCGGCCTGCTCGGGGCGGGCTGGGGCGGCAACGCCTTGCACGTGGGCGGCTTTATCGGCGGCTCAACGGGGCGGCTGGACGTGGACAACCGCCAGGACGTGGATGTGCAGACGGTCTTCGGCGGGGTGTACACACAGCAGGTGCTGGGAACCCTGCTGCTGGATGCCCGGCTGCTGCTGGGGCACATGGAGCACGACTCCACCCGGTGGGTCGGCCGCAGTACCGCGAACGCGGAATACACGTCGGTCTTTTTCTCCCCGGAAGTGGGCCTTGCCACGCGCGTGCAGTTGACAAACAAGCGGCACGTAACGCCGCGGGTGCGGGTGCGGTATGCCGGGCTGTTCACCCGGAGTTTCCGAGAACGCGCTGCGGGCACAAATTGGGACTTGCAGTTCGCGGAGCGAGATGTGCACGTGCTGGAAGTCCGGGGCGAAGTGGGCCTCCCGATCGCGTTGGAGGGCGGGGGTCGGCTGGAGCCGCGCGTAGGGCTGGAAGGCCGCTGGCTGCTGGCGGGCGAGATGGTCGAAGCGACGGTGCCGACGGTGCCGGGCAGTGCCTTTCGCATCGCGGCCGGGGGACATACGAACGTGGGCACGGGGAGCGTGGGACTCGGCATGGTCCTGCCCGTGGCGGACGCGACGAACCTGGTGGGCAACTTCGACGGGGCTCTGACCACGGAACACGCTTGGCGGGCCACGGGCTACCTCGGACTCACCTACTCGTTCTGATCTCTTTTCATCTCTTTTTTTTCTATGCCGGAGCAGCGCCATCACTGCTTGCGGGTAGGGACCGGTGCTTCCCGCCTATGACCGGCATTCTGAGGCGGGCCGTCCGCCCGTCGTTGAGGGCAATCTCCGAGGCCATGCCTTCCTCAAGGCTTCTCCAAGTGCCACGGGATCCATCTGGTTGCAAGACTCTTGTTGACTGGTTAGGATACAGAGGTCGGGCGTAGTCATGTCATTCATTTCCCCACAATTCAGACACAAGCATCTGCAGACGCTTCTCGCTTTCTCCTTTCTCTGGTTTCCTTCCCTTGTTTTCGGCGTAGACCTTGCCTCATTCGAGCAGCGCGTCACGGAACATACGTTACCCAACGGATGGACGTTTATCCTGGTTGAACGTCCGATCGCGCCGGTCTTTGCCTTTATGACCAGAGTGAACGTGGGATCAGCCCAGGAAGGAGCCGGCGTCACGGGGCTGGCGCACATGTTCGAACACATGGCCTTCAAAGGCACGCCTCGTCTCGGCACCACGAACTACACGGAAGAACGGCGCGCGTTGGAAGAAGTAGAACGGGCGTATCTCGCCTACCAGGACGCCAGACTCCGTTCCACGTCTGACGCGCAAGAGGTGGAACGTTTGTACGCCGCCTTCAAACTCAAACAGCGCGCCGCGGCGCAGTTCGTGAAAAAGAACGAATTCGGCGATATCGTTGAGCGAGAAGGCGGGGTTGCCGTCAATGCGTTTACCGGCACCGACGTGACTGGATATTTTTATGCACTCCCCGCCAATAAAGTGGAGCTCTTTTGTTATCTGGAATCGGAGAGATTTTTACACCCGGTGTTTCGAGAGTTTTACGAAGAACGAGACGTGGTGATGGAAGAACGCCGCTTGCGCACGGAAAGCCGGCCCATCGGCCGACTTCTTGAACAATTCGTGGCCACCGCCTTCACGTCACACCCCTATCACCATCCGGTGATCGGCTACGCCAGTGACGTTCAATCCTATACCATGACCGACGCCCGACGATTTTATGAAACCTATTACGTGCCGTCCAACATGGTCACGGCCATCGTCGGAGACGTTGATCCACAGACGCTCATTCCTTTGTTGGAAAAATATTTCGGCCGAATCCCTCGTGGGTCGCCTCCCCCACCCTTGAGAACCGTCGAACCGCCGTCAACCGCGGAAAAAATCGTGACGCTGAACGATCCATCCCAACCGTTTTATCTGGAAGGATATCATAAACCAGCCGTCACGCATGAAGACCAACCGGTGTTCGACGCCATTGACGACGTTTTGACGAATGGGCGAACGTCCCGATTGTATCGAGCCCTTATTCGGGACAAACGCCTTGCCGTCTCCACCGGAGCCTACGGAGCCTACCCGGGTGAAAAATATCCTCATCTGTGGGTGGCGTATGCAGTTCCCGCGCGTGGAGTCGCCAATGAAACCGTTCAGCAGGCTCTTCGTGAAGAATTCCAGCGCCTGAAAACCGAAGACGTTACGGACGAGGAATTAGCCAAGTTTCGGACAAGGGCCAAGGCCGGGCTGGTTTTTTCATTGAAAAGCAACCTCGGATTGGCCATGAGCCTCACGGACTACCACGCCCTCTTCGGTGATTGGCGAGAACTGTTTCGCTACATCGAACGCTTTGACCACGTGACCGCGGCAGACATTCGACGCGTCGCAAACCAGACGTTTACCGCTTCCAATCGCATCGTGGCACAAATTGAAACCACGGCGCCGACTCTCGCTTCCGAACCGACGGCCCCGTAAGAGGCACAGGATTCCGCATGAACGAAACCCGTCTGCCACGTCATCGTGCTCTCCACTGGTTCCCACGTCACAACGCACTCCTGTTCGCGTGGGTGTTCGTCTCCGCCTGTCTTTTGCCGACGACGGAGGCGTCCGGTCAGGTTGACACGGTTGATCAACTGACCTACCCGCCTCTTGCCGACGTTCAGATTCCTCAACCGCAGCGCATCGTCCTGGACAATGGACTCGTGGTGTTCCTCCTGGAAGACCACGAACTCCCGATCATGCAGGCGTCGTTGCGCATCCGAACCGGCTCGCGACTGGAACCCGCCGACAAGGTCGGGGTAGCCGCGTTAACCGGAACCGTCATGCGAAGCGGCGGCACGACGGCCCTTACCGGAGACCAGCTTGACGATTACCTGGAGAGCAAAGCCGCCTCTATTGAAACAGGCATTGGCGTCGCGTCGGGTTCGGCTTCAATGACCTGTTTGAGCGAGGACTTTCACAAGGTTTTGCCGGTCTTCGGCGAGGTGGTCCGACGTCCACGGTTTGCTCAGGACAAATTGACCATCGCCAAACACCAGGTCATCGCCGGGATTGTCAGACAAAACGACGACCCCAACGAGATTGCGTCGCGGGAATTCACAAAGCTGGTCTACGGCCAGGATTCACCCTATGCCCGCGTTGAGACCTATGCCACTATCAACAATATTTCCCGGCAAGACCTGATCGACTGGCATGCCAAATATTATCATCCGAATCGAATGATCCTTGGTCTGGTCGGAGATTTTCAAACGGAAGAGGCCTTACGCCTGGTGAAAGAGGTATTCGGGACGTGGCCCAACGGAAACGAATGGACCGAGCCGGTTGTCCCGTACAACACCGCCACGAGCCACGGCGTGTATTACGTTAAAAAAAACGACATGACTCAGGCCAAAATCCTGATCGGCCATTTGGGGCTGACGCGAAAACATCCCGATTACTATCCGGTGGTCATTATCAACCAGATATTATCAGGGTCTTACGGAGCCCGGCTTTTCTCCACCATTCGGTCGAAGAAAGGGCTGGCGTATGACGTGCATGGCGGGATCGGGTTCGGGTGGGACTACCCGGCCACCGCCAATTTTTCCATGTCGACCAAAACGAAAACCACGCAGGCAGGAATCGACGCTTTGCTGGATGAAGTGCATAAAATCATGAACACGGAACCTCCGACTGAAGACGAGATCCTGAAGGCCAAGGCCAGTCTGCTGAATTCGTTTGTCTTTTCCGTGGATTCTCCGAGCAAAGTCCTTGGGAAATTTCTCACGTATGAGTATTTCGGCTATCCGTCTGATTGGCTGATACGATTTCGAAACGGCATTGAACGGGTGACGCTGGAACAGGTTCGGAAAGCCGCGCACACGCGGATTAAACCGGAGCAGTTTGTGATCCTGGTCGTGGGACCTCGAGAAGGCACGGCTCCGGCGTTGGCCCGGTATGAAACCGTGACGGAACTCGACATCTCCATACCCGAATCATCGTAGTCCGATACGTCGTCAATCAGAGAAGCCGTTGTTCCTGACAGAAGGCCCGCGATGAACCATCTCATCCGAACGCTCGTCCCGTTGACGTTGCTCATATATCTGGTGGGGTGTGGGAGCAACCCCTACACCAACCGGTCACAACTGTTGCTCATCTCAGAAGGCCAGGAAGTCCAAATGGGCAACAAACTCTACGCTCAAGTTCTGGATGATCCCGACGTTGCCGTCTCCACAAACTCAGCGGAAGTGGACCCCGTCAAGCGCGTGGCCAAACGAATTATTTCCGCGGCACAACAGTCAAAATACGCCGAACGCGCAAAGTCATTTAACTGGGAAGTCAACGTCATCAAAGACGACAAAACAAAAAATGCCTGGGCTTTGCCAGGCGGCAAAATCGCCGTGTACACGGGCATTTTTCCAGAAGCGAAAAATGAAAATGGACTGGCGGCCATCATGGGACATGAAGTGGTTCACGCCTTGGCCCGGCACGGCGCCGAACGAACCAGTCAGCATCTCGCAGCCAATCTGGGCATGCAAATAACTTCCCATGCCTTCAATTTGGGCCGCGTGGGCAGTTCGCTGGCGATGCAAGCCTTAGGCGTCGGCGTCTTACTCCCCTTCAGTCGAAGTCATGAATCAGAGGCGGACTATATCGGCTTACTCCTGGCCGCTGAGGCCGGATACGACCCTCAGGAAGCCGTACTTCTCTGGCAACGCATGGCAGAAGCCTCGAAGGGAGCCCCTCCTGAATTTCTTTCAACCCATCCTTCACATACAACCCGCATTCAAGACCTCCAGAAATGGATGCCCGAAGCCCTGGCTATCTATAAACAAGCTCCCAAAGCATCTGTCTCTCCCCTTCCCGCCATTGAATAACCATGCCGCGGTTGTGCCAGTATTGCCAGACAATCGGATTGTTTTTACGAAAATATACACAAATATACATGAGTCTACCTGTTTGTTGATAGACGTTGATATACGACTGCATAAAATGATAGAAATCTGTCAATGGACCCAATACGAAACCCCTTTTCACCTGGCGCCGGAGCGCCTCCTCCCGAACTCGTCGGCAGAGACAACGTGCTTGAGCACGCTCGTATCCTGCTAGGCCGGGTCAAGCAACGCAGAACTGAAAAGAGCATCCTGCTTACGGGGCTTCGCGGCGTGGGCAAAACCGTCTTGCTCAACGAAATGGAGCGAATTGCCCAGGAGAACGGGTATCACACGATCCTTGTCGAGGCCCACGAACAGAAGCCATTAGGTGCTCTGTTGGCGCCACCTTTGCGCCAACTGTTGTACAAGCTGGACCGACTGGCGGGCGCGGGACACAAAGCACGTCAAGCACTTGCCGTTCTCAAAGGCTTTGTAGGGACGATCAAGGTCAAAATGGAAGGCGTGGAATTGGGTCTGGACATGAACGCGGAAACGGGGACCGCGGACAGTGGCGACATCGAAATTGACCTGCCGAATCTCTTCACCGTGGTAGCAGAAACGGCTGGGGAACGCGGAACGTGCATGGCCATCATGATCGACGAGATCCAGTATCTTGACAAAAAGGAACTCGGTGCGCTCATCATGTCCATGCACAAGATGCAGCAGCGTCAACTGCCCTTGGTGTTGATGGGCGCCGGTCTCCCCATTCTGCCGGGTTTAGCGGGAGAGTCCAAATCATACGCTGAACGGTTATTCCATTTTCCCGACATCGGCCCGCTTTCCGAGTCGGACGCGAGCAAGGCTTTGCAACGTCCGGTCAAACCATACGAAGTTGCATTTACCGACTCAGCACTTCGGGAAATATGCCGCCTCACCCAAGGCTATCCGTACTTCCTCCAAGAGTGGGGGTATCAAGCATGGAACTTGGCCGAAGTCTCGCCGATCAGCCTGACTGTCGTGCACAATGCTTCCGAAACCGTCACCAAGCGTCTCGATGAAAACTTCTTCAGGGTTCGTTTTGACCGACTGACTCTTGGGGAAAAGCGATTTCTCCGCGCCATGGCGGAACTTGGGCAGGGAGCGCAACGCAGCAGCGAATTAGCAGAAACCTTGTCGGTAAAGATCCAACGTATCGGACCAACGCGTGCGAAACTCATTAACAAGGGTATGATCTACAGCCCTGCTCACGGCTATCTGGCTTTTACCGTTCCTTTGTTTGACGCCTTCATGCAGCGCGCCATGTCTGACACGCGATACGGAGGACATTGACGTGGGAGACCCTTTAGACAATCTGACGATACGAGGATTCAAATCCATCCGCAATCTGGAAAATTTTGACATGAGGAACCTGAACGTTTTAATCGGCGCCAATGGTGCGGGCAAAAGCAACTTCATTTCTTTTTTTCGACTGCTGCACGCGCTCATCAATGGAAATCTGAATGACTACGTTCGAAACAATGGCGGTATCAGTGACCTGCTGTTCAATGGACGAAAAGTCACGCAACGTCTTGAGTTTGAAACCCGCTTTGGACCACGTGGGTACCGTTTCAATATTCAACCCAGGCCATCGGAAGGTTATGATTTGACAGACGAAGCTCGTTACTATGAGTACGGAAAGAGAAGGACGAACTGGTGGGATTTGGGAGACAGCCCGGATGGGCAATCCTTACTGGTTCAAGAGGCTACTGGAAACTCCCACGACGCCCAATACAGCAAGCCTGTATACGAATCCATATCAGCCTGGAAAATCTATCATTTTCACGATACGAGCGGAACGGCAGCCATGCGTCACGCGGAAATCGTACAAGACAACAACACTCTCCGTTTCGATGCCTCGAACATTGCCCCGTTCTTGCTGAAACTAAAAAACGAGGCCGAGGAAATTTACGAAGAAATCCTCCAATCCTGTAGATTGGTGATTCCCTATCTGGATGATTTCCTCCTCAACGTAGAAAACTTTGGGCCGAAAGAGAAGGTTGCTCTTTCGTGGCGTATCAAAAGTTCGGACTACCCGATGCAACCGTATCATTTCTCTGACGGGAGTCTTCGGTTTATCTGCCTGACCACCGCCTTACTACAACCCAATCCCCCTTCTTCTTTAATCATTGATGAACCGGAGCTAGGATTACATCCCGCGGCAATCAGTATTCTGGCGGAGCTGATTCAGAACGCTTCCAAGCGCACACAGATCATCGTGGCAACCCAGTCACCGGCATTGATCGATAACTTCTCGCTTGAGGACGTTGTTGTCGTCAACCGGAAAAATGGTGCATCCACGTTTGAACGTCTGAACGAAGAAGATTATCTCACGTGGCTTGAGAGCTATTCCGTAGGCGAGCTCTGGAGTAAAAACGTCATCTCCGGCGGACCCGTTTATGAGCAAGCCTGAAGTCGTGGCGCTGGTTGAAGGGCCAACCGAGAAGATCTTTATCCAAGAAATTTTGTGTCCGTATCTGGCACTGAGGGAAGTTTACATTACCCCAACTATCCTGACGAAGCCAGGTCAACATGGTGGTGACGTTCGTTTTTCTCGGGCCAGAAAGGACATTGAGCATCACCTCAAGCAAAGAAGATGGACTTGGCTGACGTTGCTTGTCGATTATTACGGGATTAAAGGTGATTGGCCCGGTTACGAAGCGTCAAAACACGAAACGCAGCACACGGTAAAGGCACGGGTGATGAACGAAGCGACCCAGAAGCAGGTAAACGAACTCTTCGGAGATCAAGATTCACAACGGCGATTCATACCGTATGTTTCAATGTTTGAGTTTGAGGCATTGCTCTTCAGCGACGCCGAAATTCTGACGCGAAAACTGAATGTGCCGAAACATCACGTCGATAAGATTCTTTCTCAATGTGGCGAGCCGGAGAAGATCAACGACAATCCTCAGACGTCCCCATCCAGGCGGTTGGAAGCCTTATCTGACCGATTCAAGAAAACCACGACTGGTATCAGCATTGCTCGGGAGATTGGCATCGCGAGAATGCGAGAGTCATGCCCAATCTTCAACGAATGGGTAACCAAATTGGAGAACTTGAATTGCTGAAATCGGGAATGACGAATTCGGCCTCTACGAAGGGCTAACGCCAGAACTGAGAAGACAGACGCCGCACATCAGGCGCGGATGCGTGCAAGCCCCTTCTCAGACTTACCATTTGTGTGATAGTGTCACGATCGATTCTCGTTCCATCCCAAATCACGAATCCACGTTGATGCGTCTCCCAGTCATTCTCGTTTGTTGTCTGACCTTTACGGCTTGCGGTGGAAGCGAACCGGTGGTCGAAATTGCCCTGCACCCCACGAAATCCAATATTCTCTACGTTGCCACAAACGATTACATCTATAAGACACGCGATACCGGCCGCACGTGGGAAAACGTTTCGCAAGGCATGACTCATTCTCGCGTCATTTCGCTGGCTATCGATCCTCTGCTCCCTGCCAACGTCTACGCCGGAACGAAAGGCGATGCAATATTCAAGAGTTTCAGCGGCGGCCAACGTTGGGCATCACAACGCAAAGGGTTGGAAGGAGTGACGATTACCGCCGTGGTCCACGAAATCAGGTTCGCTCCGGGATCCGGGTATCATCTGTTTGCCGCGACGTCAATGGGTGTTTTTGAATCCGAAGACGCCGGATCAAACTGGACGAAACGGATGGAGGGCATCAAAGAAGTGCTCATGGTCGTGACCATCGACCTTGACCCCAACCAACCGCAAACCCTGTATGCCGGAACCAGCGGAGGCGTGTATCGATCTTTGGACGGCGCGGCTACCTGGACAAAGGTCAACAACGGCCTCGTGCCGCAAGACGTGTTACAATCGTCCCGTGCCCTCAACGTGGTGAAAATCAGAATCGACCGACACGTGCCTCACACCGTGTATATCGCTACTTTGAAAGGGCTCTACAAAACGACCGACGGCGGAGAGTCCTGGCAACGTATAGGAGAATCCCTGCCCGACCAATTCTTCAGCGACCTCGTTCTTGACCCCGTGACGCCTGGCGTGGTGTACGTGACGAGTCGAGCAGGAATCCATAAAAGCCGGGACAACGGTCAAACGTGGACCGCGATCAATGAGGGACTGACCAATCTCAACGTTCGCGCCCTGGCAATAAGCCAGACGGATCCTTCGACTTTGTACGTTGGCACCAACCGAGCTGGTCTTTTCCGAACAAGAGACGGAGGACGGTTATGGAAACCCGTTCCGTTAGTTATGGCTCAACCACGTTCATGAACGGTTCGCTCTCTTGCAGGGAGTGAACCGCTGGACTATAGTAACCGTCGGTGGGCTGATACGCTCCACGATACCGTAAGCAACGCTTACCACTGACTCCATAACCATGGACATCACCCGTCGAAAATTGTTTCAACTCAGTGGCCTGGGAACTTTGGCAGGCCTCACCAGCATGACCACGGGGTGTGACCTGGGGAGCATGTTTGCCGTGCCGCCGAGGGAGACCTCGTATTTCACGCCGAATGATAAATTTTATACGGTCAATTATATGGACGCTGCCTATAATTTTACTCGCGATCTTGACCAAGAGCAGTGGCACATGGTGGTAAAAGGAGCCGTATCCAAGCCGATGGTACTGAAATGGCGCGACGTCCTGAATCGCAAACCGTTTGATCAGGTCTCAACCCTCATGTGCATCGATACCCTCCCCGGCGGAACGAGTCTCGGCAACGCCGTTTGGCGCGGCATTTCACTCAAGGACCTGTTGATCGAAGCCGGCGCTGACGCGGAAACGGCTCGCGACGTCATTTTCCGTGGGGCCGATGCGTATCATGACAGCATTCCATTTGAGCGCGCCATGGGTGATGAAGTGATGTTGGCGTATCTCATGAACGGAGAAAAACTCCCCAAAGCCCACGGCTTTCCCCTGCGCCTGATCGTGCCTGGACTATACGGGATTAAAAACGTCAAATGGATTACAGAAATTGAAGTGTACAACGGAGACTACCAAGGGTATTGGCAACGCAAGGGCTGGACTGATGAAGGGACGATCCACATTTTTTCCCGAATCGACAGTCCCGGACATTATCAGGACGTCCGTGGGCCCGACGTGAATTTCCGGGGCATCGCCTTCGGCGGTCCGCACTCCATTTCAAAAGTCCAACTGAGCCTCGATCAAGAGAAAACCTGGGTGCCGGCCGAGATCACTCCCCCTCACTCGCCCTGGTCCTGGGTGGTCTGGAATTACCTCTGGAAAGACGCGCCGGCCGGCAAGCACATGGTCACGGTTCAGGCCACTGATACAACGGGCCGCGTTCAAACCTCGGAAATTACTCGCCCCCAACCCAACGGCGCCACCGGACTGCACGGCATCGTGGTCAACGTTCACCACGCCTAGGAGTCTGCGCCGTAGAAAACGATGCGACAATAGGCGGACAGGAGCCGCGGGAGAGAGTCCGATGCCGACGACATTTCGCCCCTATGAGCCGGACCAGCTGCTGCTGGCGCCGAATGTGCGCGATTGGCTGGCGGAAGGGCACTTGGCGCATCACGTCAGCGACTTGGTGGACGGTCTGGACTTGACGGCGTTTTACGCGCCGTATGAAGGCGACGGGCGTCGCAACGCCCCGTATGAGCCTCGGATGATGGTCAAGGTGCTGCTCTACGGGTATGCGACGGGGGTATTTTCGTCGCAGGGGACCGCGAGGAAGCTGGAGGAGGACGTGGCGTTTCAGGTGTTGGGGGTGGGGAACTTTCCGAGTCACAGCTTCAAGGGGATGTTCGTGAAGGTGGTGCGTGTGGCGCGCGAGATGGGACTGGCAAGTTTCGGGAAGCTGTCGAGAGACGGGACGAAGGTGCGGGCGAACGCGAGCAAGCGCAAGGCGATGAGCGACGGGCGGATGGGTGAGGAGAAGCGCCGGCTGGAGGGGGGAATCGAAGCGCTGCTGCCCACGGCTCGCGACACCGAGGCGGAGGAAGACGCGCGCTGTGGCGAGTCGTTGCGTGGCGATGAGTTACCCGAGGAGTTGCGCCGTCGCGAGGACCGGTTGGCGGCGATTGTTGCGGCGAAGAGCCGGCCCCCGCGAAAGCGGGGGAGCGGTTGAAGGCGGCGCAACGCGAGGCGGACGACGCGCGCGGGCGCCGACCGGAGTGGGAGCGCAAGCCCAAGGGCGGGCAGCCGTACAAGCGCGCTTACGGGGAACCCGAAGACAAGGCGCAGAGCACCTTCACCGACCCGGACCGTTCCATCATGAAGACCAGCGCCGCGGGGTTCCAGCCATGCGACAACGCGCAGGTGGCCGTTGATGGCGAGCCTCCGTTGCTTGTCGCGACGGAGTTGACCTCGAACGCGAGCGACTAGGGCGTGATGGTGGGGCTGCTTGATGCGGTCAAGGACCGGTTCGACGCGCAGCCTGAGCGGGTGCTCGCCGATGCCGGGGGCGGCAACGAGCGCGACTTGTTGGAGCTTGAAGCGCGGGGCATCGACGGGTATGTGGCGCCTGGGCGCGAGGGGAAGAAGGTGACGGACAAGGATGCCGAGACGCCCCCGGCGACGCACCGGAGGGTCGAGAAGCTGGCAACGCCAGCGGGGCGGGGCGGTACGCGCAACGCAAATGGCTGTCCGAAGCGCCCAATGGTTGGATCAAGGAAGTCCTTGGATTCCGGCGATTCAGCGTGCGGAGCCTGAACAAGGCGCGAGGGGAATGGGACTTGGTGTGGCTGGTGCTGAACATCAAGCGCCTGCAACCGCTTCTGGCAGTGTAAGGGCGCCTGCTCGCCAGTGAGACATGGCAGAATCACTCACATCGGGCGTCTTGCCGGACGCCTCGGACCCTCTTGAGTGCCCGTGCGCCATTGCGCACCCCGGTGCCCAGGTGCTCCTGCCCATCCTCGTATCGAATCCGGCCAGTCCATCCGCTTGCGTGTCTTGAACTATCTTTCTGCGGCGCAGACTCCTAGCCCTCTCCTTCCAGGGGAGAGGGCAGAATCAGGCGGGAGAGGGAGATGATTCCGGTGGAGGAATATTGAGAATCGGGGCTTTGTTGTTCACGTATCCTTTCATGATCCTCTGTTTCATGGCTCGTTCCGACTTGAATTCGGCTTTTCTTTGACATCGGTCGTTTGTGAATGCACGGTCTGCAGAACTTGGCGTTGACCCTGACGTCTTTCCTCAACGTCCGGGCATTGCCGACGGCCAACCGGCTTCCTCACGTAGTCTGAAACGTCCGGCGTAACGATTACCGATTGGCAGAATGTCCATCAAACAGGCCCAGTTGCCGTTCTTCGGCTTTGGTGAATGGAATGGGGTATTGCTCGGTGAAGCAGGCGTGACAGTAGTGGTCGTTGCAACCCGGAACGGCGTTGAGCATGCCTTCCAGGCTCAAATATTGCAGACTATCGGCCGTGACGTATTTTCGTATTTCCTCGATCGAATGGTTTGACCCGATGAGTTCCTTTTGAGTCGGCGTGTCAATGCCGTAAAAACACGGCGCAATCGTCGGCGGAGAACTGATGCGCATGTGGATTTCCCGGGCCCCGGCGTTGCGAATGAGTTTGACGATTTTCCGACTCGTCGTCCCGCGCACGATGGAATCATCCACCACCACCACGCGCTGCCCTTTGAGCACGTCAGGCACCGTATTCAATTTCAACTTGACGCCGAAATGCCGAATGGACTGTTCGGGTTCAATGAACGTCCGGCCGATGTAATGGTTCCGCGTCAATCCGATTTCAAACGGAATCCCGGACCCTTCGGCGTACCCCAACGCCGCGGGCACGCCGGAATCCGGAACGGGAATCACCACGTCGGCGGGCACGTGCGCCTCTTTGGCCAACTGACGCCCCAAGGCTTTTCGAATGGGATACACCACGTGGTTGCCGAATATTTTTGAATCCGGTCGTGAGAAATAGACGTATTCAAACACGCACTGTGCGGGCTTTTCCGGCACGGCGAAGGGATGATGGGAGGTCATCCCCTTGTCGTTGAAGACGATGAGTTCCCCAGGCTCAACGGCCCGGATAAATTCGGCCCCTATCAGGTCAAACGCGCAGCTCTCCGAGGCGACCACCCAGGCGTCTTTCCATTTGCCGAGACACAGGGGGCGGAACCCATAGGGGTCCCGCACCGCGATCAAGTCATGATCGCTCAGCAGCACCAGGGAATACGCCCCGCGCATCAGGAACAGCGCCTCGATCAATCGTTCGAGCAACGTGTCCCCTTTGGAATGGGCCATCAGATGAATGACGACTTCCGTGTCGGAATCGGATTGAAAGATCGAGCCGTAGGCCTCAAGTTCACTCCGAAGGATCGAGGCATTCAGCAGATTGCCGTTGTGGGCCACGGCCAAGTTGCCGAGCGCAAAATTGACGGTGAGCGGTTGCACGTTCCGAAAGTGGCTGTCACCGGAGGTTGAGTAGCGATTATGCCCGATGGCTTTGTTCCCCCGCAGGCAGCGAATGGTCTTTTTCGTGAAAATATCCGAAACCAACCCCATGCCTTTTTCCACGTAAAAATTCTGACCGTCCGACGAGACGATGCCCGAACTTTCCTGACCACGGTGCTGCAACGCGTACAACCCCAGATACGTGAAGTTGGCGGCCTCCCGATGCCCATACATGCCGAATACCCCGCATTCATCGTGAAATGTATCGGGAGTGATCAGGTGAAGAGGATCGTTGTCTTTTTGTGATGGATGCCGCACGTTCTTATGCCAATTTGCGTTCTAAACTCTGACTCCACCGTTCAAACAAGGTGGCGACCGGGACGTTGATTGTCTCCCTCGCGTGTCCGTCAACGCGAACGATCAACCGTTCTCCACCGACCACGCCGACGTCTTCGACGGGCACTCCGTACTCTCGGGCAACGGTCAGCACCTGCTCAACCCGTGCAGGAGACACGGACACGACCGCACGTGAGGGGCTCTCGCCGAACAGCAAGGCGTCCAACCGAAGCCCATGGGCGTGGAGATGAATCGTCGCGCCCAGTGGTTGGCCTTGGGCCTCCTGAGGCAAAAAACAACATTCCGCCAGCGTGACCGCCAATCCGCCCTCCGAACAATCGTGGACCGACCGGGCCAATCCTTCCCGAATCACGCGCAACACACAATCGTGCAGGGCTTTTTCGGTTTCCAGGTTGAGCCACGGGGGAGACCCTTGCTCCCGATAATGTACGACTTTCAGGTATTCGGTTCCACCTAAATCTTCCCTGGTTTCTCCAAAAAGGAGAATCCTGTCGCCCGGCGTTTTGAACCACTGGGTCATGACGTGATCCACCGATTCAATCAGGCCCACCATGCCCACAATCGGCGTGGGATAAATGGACAGCCCGTTGGTTTCGTTATACAAGCTCACGTTGCCGCTGACGACCGGAACGTTGAAGGCCCGGCAGGCGTCGGCAATGCCTTCAACGGCCAAAACGAACTGCCACATCACGTCAGGCCGCTCGGGATTGCCGAAATTCAAGCAATCCGTCACGCCGATGGGTTGCGCCCCCGAGCACACGACGTTTCGAGCGGCTTCGGCCACGGCCAACGTCCCGCCCACGTAGGGGTTCAGGAGACAGTACCGGCTATTGCCGTCCGTGGTCAGGGCCAAAGCTTTGTGCGTGCCCTTGACGCGCACAACCGCGGCATCCGAACCCGGACGCACGATGGTATTGATGCCCACCATGTGATCGTATTGCTGATAGACCCAGGTTTTGCCGGCAATCGTCGGGGAATCCAACAGTTGAAACAGAACGTCCTCTGCACTCTTCACGTCGGGCAAATTCTCAACGGTGATGGATTGCAACAGGTCTTGATAGGCAGGCGGCTTGGCCGGACGGTCATACTTGGGGCTTTCGTCCGCCAACGCCTTGGCGGAAATTTCCGCGACCACGGTTCCGCGTTCCTTGATGCGAATCAAGCCATCATCCGTGACCTTCCCGATCACCGCCGCGTCAATGCCCCACTTTCGGCAAATCGCCATGACCTGCGCTTCTTTCCCCGCCTTCGCCACGAGCAACATGCGTTCCTGGGATTCGGACAGCATCAGTTCATAAGGCGTCATGTCGGGCTCTCGCTGCGGGACGTGAGCAAGTTCGAGTTCAATCCCGGTCCCGGCTCGTGCCGCCATTTCACACGACGAACTGGTCAACCCCGCGGCACCCATGTCCTGAATGCCGGCGAGCAGGTCTTGATCCAAAAATTCCAAGCACGCTTCCAGGAGTAATTTTTCTAAAAAGGGGTCGCCGACCTGGACGTTCGGCCGCTTTTGCTCGGAGGTTTCATCAAACGCATCCGACGCCATCGTGGCGCCGTGGATGCCGTCCCGACCGGTTTTCGCGCCGACGTAGAGAACGGGATTCCCCACGCCCTTGGCTTCACCGCGCAGCAGGTGATCGGTTTGAACGATTCCGAGACAAAAGACGTTGACCAGGGGATTCTTGGCATACACGTCGTTAAAAGCAATTTCCCCGCCGACCGTCGGCACCCCGATACAGTTGCCGTAATGGGAAATTCCCGAAACCACGCCTTTCAAGAGTTGACGATTCCGTGGAAAGTCCAACTCACCGAATCGAAGGGAATTCAAAATCGCAATCGGCCGGGCACCCATCGTGAAAATATCCCGCAGGATTCCGCCGACGCCCGTCGCCGCCCCCTGGAACGGTTCAATAAACGACGGGTGATTATGGGATTCCATTTTGAAGACGGCGGCGAGGCCATCGCCGATATCCACGGCCCCGGCGTTTTCTCCCGGACCTTGGACCACGCGCTCCCCTTCCGTGGGAAATCGTTTCAAATGAATACGTGAACTTTTGTAGGAACAATGCTCGCTCCACATGACGGAAAACACGCCGAGTTCAACGACATTCGGCTCACGCCCCAAGTGGGCAAGAATCTGCCGGTATTCTTCTTCCGTCAGACCGTGCTGGTGAATCAGTTCCGGCGTCATGTCAGTGGCACATCCCGCACGTTTTCAAAAAAGTCAGGGGAAACTTGAGTTGAGTGAAGCGTCCTGTCTTAGCAGCCCCGCCTTCTCTCTTGTCATTCCCGCGCACGCGGGAATCCAGAAACGATGATTCACGTGTCTGATCGGCGAACTGTCGGGGGCAGTCATTCAACGTTTGCAAAAGTCTCTGCTACGGGTGCAACTCGGGCATCGGCGTGCCGGGCATTCCGATCAAGACAGACGAAGCCGCCCGTTATCCAGGTCACGCCGGACGGTTTGCAGGCACGTCTCGAAATCGCCTTCGACCAGGCGTCCGCCCGTATCGAGCATCCCACACTGCATCATAAGATTGATGGAGATGCCGAAGTCATCAACCAGCAAATATCCGTCCCCGTCAATCAGGCGACCGTCCTCCTGCCTGGTAAAAACGCAGCGGGTTTGCGCGAATTCGATCGCTGGAAGCAACTGGTCAATGTAACCGTAGGCGGGTTTGCCGAGCGCGTTGGCATAACCGAGTTCATACGCGGTCCCGTCGTCTATCGGCACGCCGCGAAAGGCGTTACAGTTCGCAACGATCAGGTCACAGGCTTTAATCTGAGCCACGTCCGCCCGATAAATGCGCGTGGCGGTCTGCATGGAGCGATCGCCCGGGTCAACGTTGTTGTCCATCGGATGGAGACCGACAAATCCATATTGCTCGCACAGGTTCCGTTGAATGTTCGCGTATGCTATCGCGTCAGGCCGAAACACCTCGGGACCGGCTAAATACAACTTGGGAGCGTGAGAAGCCGTCACTTCCGATTTCCCTTCAATGCCCGTTTGGAAACTGAACCCTTACCCGGATTGACGCCGACAATATACGCGATCCAGGCCAAGTCAGCATCGCCTTTCCTGGCGCGGTGGTACGTGCCGGTGCCCTCGTTGGTGTCAGGGTCCGTCCCTTCCCAGAGCACGTGGACGTCCTGGAATCCTGCTTCCTGCAATAATTCCGTAACTTCCGGGATAGTCCACATTCGCCAGTCATAGACAAAGGCGTTGCGCAGTTCGCTGTCGTCCTGAAAGGCAAAATGAATCCTGGCGGTGCAATGGTACGTGATCGGATCAAAGGCGTCCTGATCCCAGATAAAGACAAAATCACCGATCCCGTCATCATCGGGATTCTCGATTTCCCGGGATTCTTCCTGCAAAACCTGGCTTTCACTGCCGCCCCAACTATCCATGATGAACAATCCGCCGGGCACGAGAGAGGCCTTGGCTCTCTTGAAATAGCACAGCAACGTGGAACGGGTTTTGAACACCATGTAGCTGAAATTCATGGCCACGGTGAGTTGCGCTTCCGACGAGTGGCCGTCCAGAACGTTGCCGTGGATCAGGTTGATTCGTTGCTGCTGATTGAGGGTCAGGCCCGAGACGTTGTGTTTCACGCCCCAATTCAGGGTCGGCCAATCCAGATCAACCCCGATGGCCCGATTGTCCGAATGCTGCGTCACAAAATACGCGGACAACGCCGCAGTCCCACAGAAGTCTTCACGCAACACGCGAAGGGGTCGTCCGGTAGCGTTCTCAACGTACTCGGTCAAAAAAGAAAAGTCATGCTCAGAGCTCTGTACGCTTTTTTCATACAAAGCGTGAGGGTCGGCCCGATCCGCCATAGACGGGCGTACCTCAACGTTCTTTTCAGCTTGTTTCACAACCGATTCCGTATTCTTCCGGTGAGCGTCTACACGTAGGAAAGTACAGACTGCCCATCATACGGGAAGGACCGCCTCCGTTTCCACCGTTTCCAGATGCCTGAAGAAAATAATTACCAATAAAAATGGAGGGTACGGACAAATCCCTTGACAGGCCATGCCGGATAAAGAGGAGAAAAAGTCCCTCCCTTTCGTAGAGACCTTTGCAGAAAAGCCTTTCTCTGTCATCTTTCGCCAAGCCGCTCTGTCATTCTGAGCTTGCCCTGAGCCTCGAAGGGAAGAATCTCCAACGACTCAGTCTCAGACTGTACCCTGAGAGCCTTCCCTTCTAGGCACTTCGCTCAAGATGACTTTCACTTTGAAGCCCCACTTGGTCTCGCCGGCCGGTGTCGTCCACGTCGGCGTTGGTTTGATACTCTCCGGTATGCGTGGTAGGGTGTGTTCATGACGAAATCCGTCAAAATTCACGTGCGGTTCCTGCCTGACGAATACAACTGAACATGGGCGTTCGGCACTTCTTGATGGGCACGGACGTCACCATCTTGCATGGGTAGTGGAAGAGTAACGGAAAGGCGATATTGAAAGAGATGGCGGACGCTGGGTTAAAGGGTGAGTCGGAGCGTGGAATAAGGTAATGAACATCAACAAAGCCATAGACGGCATTGATCGTGCAAAACGGCAGATGGAGAAGGTACAGGCTGCTTCTCGGGAGCCACCGGATCACGAACAAGCGGTGATGTGGGCCTTCTATGCTTACGAGAACTGTGTGACGGCTCTTGCAGAACTGTACGGGTATAGTTGGACTCGCAACCACCGCGCAAAGGCTGATCTGGCTCGGAAATTTCATGCCGAAGGGCTAGTTTCACGAGACATTGGAGATGAGTTGGAAGAGCTAAACAACCTGAGGAAGGATGTCGCGTATGGCGAACCTGCCTCCGATCTATTGGCGAGAGATCTAGGAGAATTGGCGATTGAACTCGAGAAGTTCATAGACGAGGTCAACTCGCGCATAGCCTCTTCGCAATGAACGAGACAATGAAAACGGGAGCGGAGCCGGTGCTGGACGCGTTGACGCAAGCCGGGCTAGATGCCGAAGTGACTGTGGTTCTCGTTGGGTCCGTGGCTCGCGGGGCGATGAACTCGCATAGCGATGTTGACGTGCTTGTTCTACACGAAGACGGGCAGCGGATTCGACTCAAGCGTCCAGGCGATATACATCTGCAGCAGGATAGTCGTGCCACGTTCCTCATGCGGCTGGGAGAAGGCGATGATTACCCCGGCTGGGCCCTACGCTTCGGGGTTCCCCTGCGGGACCCTGACGGCTGGTGGGCCGAGCAAGCCGCCGCCGAGGCGGAGAATCCTCACTGGCCGGATTGGCGACCTAAGGTCAAGCACGCGATGAACCGTGTACGCATGGCGTCAGCCCTGCTAGACACGGGAGACGTAGATGCCGCATCAGAGGAACTTCTGTTCGCGGCGAGCCACGTTGCCAGGGCGGTTTTGCTGAAACGAGGTGTGTTTCCGCTGTCTCGACCGGAGTTGCCGTCGCAGCTCGAAGACGTTGATTCGGGGCTGGGCCGGCTTCTCGAACGACTCATAGTCGGTAACTTGGATATCGAGGAGCTGCGGTTGGAGGAGACGCTACTGGATCGACAGTTAGCCGGGCTTTAAGGGGTGGTGGCACGGGAACCCGGCCGCGTGAGACGCGGCACTACAGGGATCGACGGTTGGCCGGGCTTTAAGGGGTGGTGGCTGGCTACAAGCCCAAAGCCCTGGTCGTCGGCGTCGGATAAATTCTTCGCTTCGCCCTTCGAGGCTCAGGGGAATCTCAGGGCAAGTGCTTCTCTCAGGATGACCTTGTGCAAAAGTCTCTTATAAGTGAAGCCTTGTAAGAAGAGAGAAGGTGGGGTAAAGAGAAGAAATCTTCCGCCGGTGTTATGGCGGAAAGGCCTACGTGCGTCGGATTGGCCTCCGATGTCGGGCGCGACATCGACAGGGGGTTAGAAGAAGAGCAATTTAACGAGGATCGTCAAGAGGGTGCCCATGATAATCGTAAATCCCTTCTTGAAGTTGCCCTTGAGAATCTTGATGTCGGCCTTGAGGTCGGCGATGTCAGCCTTGACAGTAGCAATATCAGCCTTGACGGTAGCGATTTCAGCGTTGACGGTGGCAATTTCAGCCTTGAGGTCGGCCTTCGTTGCCAGTTGGTCAATGTCGGCGTGGCCTAAGGCATCGGCGATGGCAGCATCGTCCATACCGGCCTGCTCAAGGTTCGTCTTGAGTTTCAGGGTATCGATCAAAGGCATGGGCTATCTTACGCCGTGGGGTCACTTGGTGCAAGCAGTTGTCTGGTGGGCAAGCAGTTTGTGTTTCTCGGCGGGCGAAAGGCGGATGTGAAGTTGCTCGGTGAAGATTGGGTTGCGGGGCTTCATTTAGCGGCTTGTAGGCAAGCCATGAAGAAGGCCATGATCGCGGCCAAGCCAACCATGACGTGGTGGTGCGCGGTGCGCTCTTCGCTTGGATCGGGTGGAGGCGGTGAGTGTTCCTGTTACGGCTTTTCCTTCGTCGGGCTAGGGCTGTCGTCTTCTTTCGTGCGTTCACGGCATATGAAGCCGATCTTGAATTGACCGCTCCCTCCATCGGCATCTATGCTCTCACTCTGGGAATCAATCCGGATGGCTCTGTTTTGTTGTGCGCAATGATCGCGGGCTTCGGCAAAGACGGAGTTTTTCAACCGTGTCATCATATTGCCCCATCGTCCGGGGAAGCTGCCCGCAGCGATGTAGATGCCAAAACCAAGCCTTTCTACCGTGACGCTGTTTTTCACTGCAAAGTGTTCCACCGCCGTTCCTTTCATTTTATTGTTCAATCCTGGGCCTGATCAAAACAACTCCTTGTCCTCATTTCCGCCGGATATCTTTATCACATGATTAAACGCCTTGGCGATTTTGTTCACCATAGTTTCATTACTACAAGTATCTAGGGTCGTCCTTTTGAATAGACCATCGCCTTTGTTAGGCTCATCATCATCATCCCCCAGGTCCGTGATTACCCAATTTGCCCTAATACAACCTTCACGATGACAACTAAACCCAATAGTACTGTACGTTTCGTTATGAGAAACATACACAGGGAAGAACAATTCATTCAGTTTTATTAAGTTTACAGATTGTGTCCTAAGCGCGTTACTGGTTTTATTATGACTATAATACCACACAGATACTTTATTTTCTTCGATCCGAAGGGTGTCAACATCTTCAAGCATCACTTTGTTACCTACATTATATTTTATTTTGAAGTTCGGTGCTGGGGATTCTGTATATTCCGCCATACATCTAACCAACCGCTCGTTTATATATGTAATCGTCTCTTCCAATGTCGGTTCGGCTGCTGAGATCGTGCTCATGCCGAAGACACAAACCAGAACGAGGAGGAACGAGACCCACTTGCATTCATTTATCATCGGTTGCTCCTTTCGCAGATACTTTTTACGTCTTTCATTGACCTTCTCTGGTTGCCGTCGGTTGCTATTCGGGCGTCTTCTCTTCACGCGCGGCCCATCACCCGCACGTTTACGATAGTGCGGGTCTTCTGCCCAAGAGCCTGGTTGATGGATTTAAGCTCAAACGCATAGTCATCGTTTTTCATTTTCATGGCTGATAGAGTGTGATTATATATGGTGCCCACAAACGATTCAATATGAATCCAGGAACATTTTTTACGTTGTCCAATATTCACCGGTCTTTTATAATTCTTCATTCTGACCAGAAAGATCGTGAGGAAAATTGTCTCATTGCAAAAAGGAGCATGCGCATGGAATACGCGAGAGAAGAAGGGAAAACCGATGTGCAGGATGATCCGAAAGCTCGGGAGTTGTTACAGCGGGCGTTTGCGAAAACTTCGCGGTGGCCGGAGGGGTTTGGCGGATTTGAGGCTGATTTGCGGGTGAACGTGAACGGTGAGGACACACGCGGGACGGTCACGGTGAAGTCTTCAAAGGACGTGGTTGTGTCTCTGCCGAACGCCGATCTTCAGCAGTGGGCGCAGGGACAAATTTCGATGATTGCGGTGCATCGGGGGCCTCGCAGCTTTGATGAGTCCGACGGGAAATATACGCTTTCCTTTGCCGGCGAGGAGCATCATCCCCAGGGGCCGCGCATCAATTTGAATGATTCCATGGGGTCGAGTTATCGGATCAAGGACGACCGCATCACTCAGATTAACCGAAGGATGCCGCACGTGGCGTTTACCATTAACGTGGAAGACAGCGCGGTGACGCAAGACGACAGGTATCTCACCACGCGCTACACCGTGTATTATTTTTCTCCGAAGGATGGCTCACTGGCGAACGTGGAAAGCTTCTCCGACACTCATGCCAGAGTCGGCAATGCCGACCTCCCCGCGACCCGCCGTATCATTTCGTATGAAAAAGGCGCCATGGTGACGCGAACGCTTACGTTTGAAAATCATAAACCGCTGTGAGACTTTTGCGGTATGTTATTTTGGATGGGGGTTTCAGAGATGGGACATGGGCACGGGCAGCGACTCGATGTGGGACTTGCTCGGCTACTCTCTACTTGCTTGGCTTTTTACCCCCCACCCTGCCCTCCCCCTCAAGGGGGGAGGGATAGGACTGGCTTGGCCGCATAAGATTCGGCATTACACAGATGGATCTTCGATCTGACTACCCTCGAAGCGTGTACGTGAAGCTGGGCGGATACGTACACTTGGCCCGGATGACTGACAAATGCCGGGCGAAGCTTGCCGGCACGCTGGGTGAGTATATTTATCCGTGCCCCATGGATCAGCGATTGTTGGATTTCGCGGGAATCGGTGGAGATGACTTCTTAGGGGCGGTGGCGTCAAGAACCGACCAAGACGTTCTTGCCTGGTTTCAGTCCACGGCCAAGTCTCATACGGACGAGGACGTTGACAAATGGAACGTTTCGCATCTGAATCGTGGACCTGATACGGACGAGAAGCGCGCCTACTTCCAGGAGATTCGCGACGGCATTGACCCGACCCGCGTTGACGTGACCACCTGGGCTGACCTTCTTGACCTTGAGGAAGGCCGACGGGTGCCCCCTCGTTCTCATCCGCTGTAGCTCAACCGGTTTCTCTATCATTGCACGGTTGTGCTCTAGGAGAGTTCTCGCCCACCGGTTCCGCCGCCAAAGCCACCGAAGTTGCCGCCGAAGCCGCCTTGGCCGGTTCCCCAATACTCTCCCCGACGCCACCGTTGAAAGGGATGTTTCCTCTCAGGTCTGGTAAACCGCCACAAGACGTACACCATCGTCAATACCACGCCAAGGGTCATCCAGAATCCGGGGCTTGAGGATTGCGGGTTTTGCCCGGCTTCGTCGGTCAGATTGCCCGCGGCTGCGGCTAATCCCACGGCGGTTCGGTACAACGCTTCTCCGTATTGCGCGTTTTGAAACATGGGAACGAGATGCCGCGTCGATAGGTCGTCCAACTGCGGTTTTCCAATCACCGAGAGCAGATTGCGTCCGAGCACGACCACGGCCTGCCGCTCTTGCAAGGACGCCAACAACAACATGCCTCGCTCTTGTTGTGCCGTCCCGATGCGCCACGCCGCGTACAATTTTTTTGCATACTCCCGCGCATGGGCATCAGGACTGATGGTCGCCATGGTCACGACGATCATCTCAACGCCGGTGCGATCTTCCAGTTCTTTACAGACTTCACGAATTCGGTTTTGCCACGCGTCGTCAATGAAATCTCCATAATCACTCACGTACCCAAGGGGCGTGGGAAAGGTCCGAGACGTTTTTCCCTCAGAGCCCCCTGCCCAACTCGGAATTCCTCCGACCGTACAGAGCACAATCAGGATTGTCAGGCCCGACCAAACTTTCTTACGTGGAGCGGTCACGTTGACTCATCCAGGAGTTTCAAAACCTCTTGCTTGCTCACGGGCCTTGTGGTTTCTCCTTCTTGAATTGCATGAACCATGGTGACATCCTCCATCACTTCGGCAAGCAGCTCATCATGCGTTGCTTGCTTACGTGCCTCTTCACATCGTAACGCCAAAATGTCGATGACCGCTTCTTTCAAGCTTTCTATGAGTTCTTCTTTTGTTTGTTCTTGAGCATTCGCACCTGGGATTTCCTCTACCCACCCTACCCACCAATCGCCGTCTCTTTGAATCATTGCTGGAAATTCAGCCTTCATACTTGATACCGCTTTGACTTGTCATCTCTGCACTCCAGAACACTTTTCGGCCTCGCGTGATCACCGTTGCTCAAGCTTCAGGACCAAGCTTAAACGATGTAGCCCCACGTGCGGAAAGTGGCTTGGAGTTCCGGATCGTCTCGAAACGCCTGATAATAGAGATACTCAGGAGCCAAATCCGTTCCATTGGGCCACACGATTGTCTGAAGTTCTTCGTCGACCCGAAATTCTCTGAACACCTCCGGGTCCTTCAGTGACTCGAACATTGGCCCCTCAAGTGCCTCTCTTATATCCGCGATACCTTCGCGTCCGTCGTCGAAGCATACCTCTATTCTATAGCCGTCAAGTAGTTTTGCCTTTGTCACGTGAAGAAACATCGAGTTATTCCAATGGGTCGATGCTATTCGGAGCCTCTTTCCTCCGGCATCTTTCCCAATTATCCAAGAGCTCATTCTTGTGTAGTTCGTACCATTCCATCACGTGTCGCAGGGCTCGCTTCGGAAACCGCCCCTCCACGACACCCGTGATAATGTGAACGATTATCTCATATTTTCCATATTTCGCATGGAAGTGTGCGGGAACATGATCATCCCAATACATGGAGATGACAATTCCGAGGAATCTACTGATAACCGGCATGTTATCTCCTTCCAAGTCATCATCGCCTAACGACACCATCAGCCGCCAAGTCAGCTAACCGGATGGATTCGTAAACGCAGCCTAATGTGCAATCATCGTCCAAAGGGACCGCAAAATTACGGCTTACTGCTGCACGGGGGTTACTCTGGGCGAGTGACAAATCAGCACATGATTTTCTCATACAGCGTCTCTGGAGCAATATCTGCTCCATTTGGCCACGTTATCGTTCCACCTTCTACCACTGCTCTTCTAAAAAACTCCTTTGTTTGTAACGGCAAAAAAATAGGACCTTTATTGATGTATTCATGGAAATCAATATCGCCAGCGACACCATCATCAAACTCAACGTGAAAGATATAATCATTTTTATAGGTAATTTTTATGACATCATTCATATCCCACATGGGTTCACCCTTATTTGAGTGGTTCTATCTTCTTGATTGTGATTTTATGACCGGCCACGCCCTTGGGTGAGCAAGTATTCTTTCAATCGTCGAATAGATTTCTACCGTGAAGTCGAGTCCCAAGCCTTCTTCATGTTCTTCATAGTATTCAACGGCCTTGACGAATTCCGTTTCGGCTTCGGGATGAAATGCGTATCTCACGAAGAAAATCTTTTCCACATCTTTTGAAACACGTCATCTCCTGGAATAGCCTCTACCTCGCCAGAACGCAGTTCTTTCAATCGTTGCCTTGCAACTCTCACCCATTTCTTATCAATACCCGATTCTGGCGGGCTGAGGCTTTTCAGAATCGAATCGACAACCATCACCCGTTCATCTACTGGAAGGTCAATCGCCTCTGCAATTAAGTCTTTCGTCTTCATGACACCTCCACCAAGTTCCGCACATAATGAAACACCGGACCCTGCTCATTGAAATTCTGCCTCGTGTTTCATCGATTCGATCCGGTCCGCCAGTTGACTCAAGCCTACAAGATAGCGATCCAATAGCCTGGGAAGCTCATGTTTCCCCGGGGTGCTGAGTCCCCGTTTCATTTGCCAGACTTCGAGAAACACCGTGGGGTCCAGATTCAAGGCGACGGTCAGTTCACGTAACACGGCGTCGGATTTCACGATCGAGGGGCGGCCCAACAATCGATACACCCCACGCAGACAGGGAATCAACGCCGTTAATGACAGCGGCAACAGGGCTTGCACGGCTTCAACCCTCCCACACCCTTCAACGTAGCGTTGACGGATTCGCAGCAGATTTCCACGCAATTCCTGTTCACATTGAAGAAACAACCGGGTGGTATTGATGGGTAATTCCGCAAACGGGTCACGTCCTTGTAGCAACACGTGGTGCTCCTTGATGTTCAGAAATTCCAGCGGGAACACGTCTGAGGATTGGCGGAGATCCTCTTGAGTGAGAAACAACGGCGCGACGATTTTTTCCGAATTCCATGGTTGGCACAGACCGGCCCACGCTTGCAAGACGGGCTGCGTGAGCAGCTCAAGCAGAATCAACAGGTTGACGTTGGAGTGTCCGGGCAGGAACTCCCCGCGTGCCGCACTTCCATAGACAAGAATCGCTTGAGGCGTCAGCTCTTTGCGTTTTTTTACGGATCGGAGAAATCCGCGAAGCGGCTCATGCGCGTCTTCCTGGAGATGAGACCAAGGCGGAGCGACGTTCATTTTTCCAGCCTGGCTAGAGTGAGCCGCTCCCATGATCTTGAGCACGAACATGAGGCGGACGTTGGTCCGCACGTGGGTCCGGCCAGAATCCCGCGGCTTGCAGTCGATCCATGATCCCGAACGGTGGAGTGTCCCGAAGCCCGGCCGTCGCGGTCAAGACTCGATATTTGAGGCGTCGATTTCGATCCAGCGTGGAGAAGACGCGGTTTCGCAGCACGGTAAGAATGGGATTGCCGGTGTTCCAGAAAAACACTTCCTCATCCGCCAGTCGTTGCAACATTTCAACCATGGGACGACGCCGTTGTTCATATCGTTTGAGCGTCGCCGCGGAAAAATCGTCTTCGGCGAAACAGGACGGAAGCACTTCCGCCAGAGCAACGGCGTCAACCATCGCTTGCATGCGTCCCTGTGAGACGTGGGGATTCATCCCATGCGCGGCATCCCCTAGAATCACGGCCCCATCCGTGACCCACGTTTGGGCACGGGCGCGACCGGTCGGCAGGTACGCGGTCTGTTCCCAATTCGTCAACCCCTTGAACGTGCCCTCCAACTCAGGACAGATGGCGGACCAGCGCCTTTGCAGGATTTCGACTCCGGCGGCGTGAACCTCTTGCACGGATCCTGACTTGACCATGTAGACAAGATAGACGTTCTCCTTGGCAGCGGGAAATATCCCGAAAATTTCTTTTTTCCCAAGAAAGTATTGCGCTTCCTCAAGTTTCTCAGGACATTCTAAAACGGCAACCAGGTAGCTTTCAGGGTACCGATGGAGTCGGGCTGGAATGCCGATGGCTTCGCGCACCTTGGAGAATGGGCCATCGGCGCCCACGACGACGTTGGCGGAAATGCGGACCGGCTTACCTTGAACATCCGCTTCCACGCCGACGACCGTGTCTCCTTGTTTGAGGACGTTGGTAAAGGACGCGCCATACCACAAGCCGCCGGGATTCTGTTTTTCCAACGCCTCAAGGACCGCGTGGTGGACGGCGTGGGAGACGGTCACCAAGGCTCGATTATAGGGGGGCGGCAGCTCATCATAGTCAATCGAACACAGCCGCTTCCCGCCGATTTGCCGAAAATGAAAATGCCGGACGGGACGCACGGCCTCTTTCGGCAGTTGGTGCAACAGCCCGACGTCATCCAGAATCTTCTGCCCGTTCGGTTGAACAATTTCCCCTCGTATGCCTTGGGGAGGACCGACGGCCCGTTCAAGCACCAGCGGCCGAATGCCCCGTTGGGTCAGCAGCAGACCCAGGACGGCGCCGCCGCCTCCGGCTCCGACCACGACGATGTCAGCGTGGGTGTCCATGCGATCGGGCGGGAAAGAATGGCCCTACTCATTTTCAAAGATCGTTTGAAAACGTTCATCGGCTTCGTCCCAAGCCGTGGCGTTGGTGTTTTTGAGCCAATCCTTCAAAAATGATTTTTGTTCAGGAGAGAGCATCTGCCGGATTTGGTGGGTACGGCCCTGTAACGGCTGCAAAAACCCGACTTTTTTTTCAGGGTCAAGCGTGGCCGTCCTCACGTACACGTTGGTATAGGCCGTGGGCTGATCGTCTTCCCCCTCCCCTTGTAGCCAGACTGAGATATACTTCTCCATGGTTAAGCCGGAACTATCCAACGCCGGGGCCGTTTCATGAAACAGATCGTTCTCCCGTTGAGGCAACGGGACGGCTTCATGAGCCCGAAAGAGAAAATTGTGGTTCCACATGGGTAGAAGAGAGGGGCATGAACGTGAACGTTTTTGATACTGTCAAGGCGTGGCGGTGAAAGTCAACCACCGGCACGTTTTTCGAGCATCCGAACGAGGTTTTTCACCAGAAGAAAGACTTGTTTTTTCCTGTTGGGTTGGCCTAGAGTCTAGCCCAAGTGGGTTCGAGCGGTTGAAATCATCACGTTCACCGAACGATGCGCACAGACCATTCTTTCAACTCTTTAGAAAAAAGGAGTGCCCTCTTATGAAACCATTCTTCCTCACGGGATGTCTGTTGGTCAGTCTGTTGCTTGCCGGATGTCAAGGCAGCGGACGCACTGTCACGTTACACGTCCAGGAGATGCAGTCGGAATTGCAAGGAAAAGGATCGAATCTTACCGTTGCGGTGTCTCCCTTCCGTGATCAACGCCCATCAGCCGGTCACCTGGGCATGCGCATCCATCAAGGAGGAGAAAAAACCTATTTTGACCTTATGGATGGCAACGTCTCTCCCCACGTCACGCGCGCGTTTCTTGACTTCCTGAATAAATCAGGTTTTTCAGCGAAGGCCGCCGAGAGTGCGACGTCTCCAGACGTCACGATTGACGCCGTTGTCAGAACGTTCAACGTGAAAGCCACCGACAGTCTCTTCGCGTCTTCCCTCGAAGTAAACGTGGTTATGGAATTCACGATCCGTAACTTGACAGACAAAAGCACCATCCGCGTAACCAGTGCCGCCGGCGGCACCTATGAAGATTTCATCTTCGACGTGGAAGATTTGGAAGAATTGATGACCGACGCCCTCAAGGAAGGGTTCGAGGAATTGCTGGAAGAAACTGAAGTTCAAGGAAAGGCGCTCAGAAGGCGGGTGTAATCGGGGATCATCCTATTCCCGAATCTCAATCGATTCGTGCGCAGATGCCGGGTTTTCAGTCACCAAGGGTTCCCTGCTCGTCCCAAACCAGCGATATCGATGTTTGGCCACAAATTCGTACAGACCGAGCAGGATCAGGCGATACACGCGAAACCTCCAGAAAAACATGAAGATTTTTCCGCCCCGCAGACCCATGAGCAAAGGCAGAAACGCTTCCAGTCCACCCACGATGGTCCCCTGCTCGTCAACCCAATAGGCCATCGGCGGCCGCTGGCCGGGTTGATAGCGTTGTCCCAGACGTTCCCTGGCCTTTTGAGTGGCATAGGGCACGAACTCCGTTTGTCCGGACTCTAATCTCTGCTTCACCGCCACGCACAAGCGACAATGGGAATCATAAATCAGGCAGCCCGCCGGCCGCTTGCTTGGCACGCTTTCTTTCAGGGATGCCGATTTTTCCCGTTCGATACGTTTCATGAACGACCACCACGTCAGCTTTGAAATTTTTCCGCAATCTGTCCGGGGCTCAACACGCCCTCTTCCGTAATGATGCCGGTGACGTACTCGGCCGGCGTAACGTCAAAAGCCGGATTGAAGACGGCGACGCCTTTCGGCGCAATCCATGGCCCCCCGTTCAACGCCGTCACTTCATCACCTGACCGTTCTTCAATCGGGATCGCCGACCCGTCCGGCGTCGCGACGTCAATGGTCGACGACGGTGCCGCCACGTAGAACGGAATGCCGTGCGCCTTGGCGAGGACCGCGACGGAATACGTCCCGATCTTATTCGCCACGTCCCCGTTCGCCGCAATCCGGTCCGCCCCCACCACGCACAGATCAATTTTGCCTTGTCGCATGACCGTCCCAGCCACATTATCCGTAATCAAGGTGACGGGAATGCCGTCTTCCATCAATTCCCAAGCCGTCAGGCGCGCCCCTTGAAGCACGGGGCGCGTTTCATCGGCAAACACGTGAATCTTTTTCCCCTGTTCCCACGCTGCCCGAACCACGCCCAAGGCCGTCCCGTATCCAGCCGTGGCTAAGGCCCCCGCGTTACAATGCGTCAAAATACGATATCCGTCCTTGATCAGAGTCGCCCCACGTCGGCCTATGGTTTTGCACCGCGCCACGTCTTCCCGTTGGATGGCCAACGCCTCTTGCAGCAAGCGCGATTGCACCTCAGGCACCGTGCAATGACAACCGTCTTGCAGCACGCCCTTCATCCGTTCGATGGCCCAGAACAAATTCACCGCCGTCGGTCGAGTGTCGGCGAATTGACGGCAGACGGCTAAGATTTTTCGTGTAAACGCCGAAACCTCGTTTTCCAGGATTGATTGGGCGCCCAACGCAATTCCCATGGCGGCCGTCACGCCGATGGCGGGTGCCCCTCGCACCTGTAACGACCGAATAGCGGAGACCACGCTCTCGACGTCTTGACACTCAAGAATTTCGACGCGCCCAGGCAGTTGACTTTGATCAAGAAGGCGGACAACGCCGTCCTTCCATTCCACGGTAGGAATCATGGTGAACCCTTTCCTCTCATCCTCTTTCTCTCTTGATGAGACAATGTCTTTCTCTGCCGTTCTGAGGAGCGAAGCGACGCTTGCCCTGAGCCTCGAAGGGGTTCCCCTGAGCATCGAAGTACCTCGAAGGGAAGAATCTCCAAGGCCGCGGAGTTGAGGTGATGGCATAGGGACTTTGTGATACTCGACTCCTCGCGGTTTTCCTAACCTTTGATGTTCCCTATCGGCAATAACTCCGCCACTTTTTTCGTAATACCGGCAGTCTCCACTGATTCCACGACGTCGGAAATATTTTTATACGCGATGCCCGCTTCCTCGGCTAAGCCCGCCATTGAGACGGCTTTGACCAGGATTCCGCGTTGGGCCATGTCGCGTTGGAGTTGAGCACCGCGAACCGTTCGTTTGGCTTGCGCCCGGGACATGGTCCGCCCGGCGCCGTGCATCGTCGATCCGAATGATTCCGTATCGGCCCGCGACGTTCCCACTAACAGATACGATCCCGTTTCCATGGACCCGCCGCAGATGACGGGTTGGCCAACCCGTTGAAATGGTTCCGGAACGTCGGCACTGCCCGGCCCGAACGCCCGCGTCGCTCCTTTGCGATGCACCAGCAACAACCCTTCCTCATACCGTTCAACTTTGGCGATATTATGAGCCACGTCATACACCTGACGCATCCCGAGGCTCTCGGATGATTGCTTGAAAATTGAACAAAAAGCCTCGCGAATCTGATGGGCAATCACCTGCCGATTCGCAAAGGCCGCGTTGGCCGCACAATTCATCGCCGAAAAATAGTCCTGCCCTTCCCGCGACTGGAACGGCGCACACGTCAGTTGCCGATCCTTGACGACCAGGCCGGAACCTTTCGCGGCTTGTTCAAAACGTCGTAAATAATCCGTCCCGACCTGATGACCGAACCCTCTTGACCCACAATGAACCATAATCACAATTTGGTCACGACCATGAATCCCCAACTGTTCAGCCACGTGATGGTCGTAAATCCGATCACGATGGACCACTTGCACTTCGAGGTAATGATTGCCCGATCCCAGGGTGCCCAGTTGCGACGTGCCCCGTTGATAGGCCTGTTCAGAAATACAGTCGGGATCGGCCTCTTTCAGACACCCTCCCTCCTCCGTATACGTGAGGTCGCTTTCCCATCCATACCCCTGGTCAACGCACCATCGGGCTCCCTTTCGCATGACCGCCTGAAAAGTCTGACGGTTCAACTTCACGAACCCTTGTGACCCGACGCCCGCGGGGACGGCCTGAAATAATTTCGTCATCAGTGCCTCTAATCGCGGTTTGACGTCGGCCAGCGTTAAATCCGTGCGAATCAACCGCATGCCACAGTTAATATCGTACCCTACTCCACCGGGAGCAATGATTCCGTGCCGAACGTCGAAGGCCGCCACGCCTCCTATGGGAAATCCATACCCCCAATGACCGTCCGGCATACACACAGCGTAACGCTGAATCCCGGGCAGGCACGCCACGTTCGTGACTTGCTCGAAGACGCCCTCATCCATTTCGCCGAGAATCTTTTCCGTCCCGTAGATTCGCGCGGGGACGAGCATTCCAAGCTTTTCCGTTGCAGGAATTTCCCAGACAACCTCTGAAAGCCGATTCACGGTCATTGAGGTGGCAAGTTTCATGGATCATTCACGCCGACGTTACGGAAGGTGAAATCCTTTTCAGGGGAACCCATGACGACGCAAGGCGGCGACACGTCGTAGAATCGAGTCAGACATCAACCACCACGTGAGCACTCCACGTCCCTTCTTTTTCCTTGACTTCGTACAGATGTTTCGTGACGGCCTTCACGTCGGTTCGCAATTCCTGTCGATTCGCGTCAATGTGATCACCAATCAGCGTCGCGGAAAGGTGCCAGAGGTTGGCATCTGAATCATAGCTTACCAGAGCCTGGACGTCGCGAAACACGACGGCCTCGGCGTCCTTGAGAAACACGATGGTATTTAACCAGTCAAAGAGCAGTTCATCCACCTGCTCTTGAGACAATCGAACCTCTCGCGTCCAGTTCGTCCCGACGCTGACCGGGTTGACCATCGCTTCGATGACAGCCGAGGCCGCGGCCACGAATAACTCGGAAACGGAGTCTCCGGTAGCAACGAACCCCACGTCGGCCAAGGCAATCTCCTCAAGAAACCGATACGTTTTTCCCACGTCACCAACCACGGACAAAAGAATGATGTCCCCGGTACTCACGGATCAGAATGAGTGACGACCCGCTTCCAATCCGCATCCTTGACGACCCGTTTCCATCCAGCGCCTCCGCCGTCATTCCCACCCCTCTGTCACCTAAAAATCCTCTTCTTCGACTGTTGCCTCGTCGGGTGCAGAGACGGATTCGGCGTCCGTATCCGGAAACATTATCTTCTGAGGCAAACTCACCGTATTCTTCAAGATGGTAAACGCCAATTCAGCGAATCCCATCAACCCTGATTGAAAGGATTCCAAGGGCAGAGCTTCCACCGAAGGATCACGGAGAGAGCCGTTGATTTGAAACATCGCCAACCTGAACCCCTCTTCCGCATCATCCAGCAACATCCCGAACAACGGAATTTTTTGAAGAAGACTAAAATACGGCCCCAACGGGCTGGCAACGGCCACGACGTTCAAATGATCGTTCACCAGATCATGCTCGCCCGCGGCCGTCATTTTCAGAATCGGTCCGTCAAGCACGATATCGTCAGAGGCGATCACGCCGTTCGTTAGGGTAAAAGTGCCGGCTTGCCGATCAAAGGGATACCCCTCTTCCTCAATGTCAACTCTTCCCTGCAACAAGGTTGGAATGTTCAGGATGGTCAAGATTTTCGGGAGCACCGTACCTTTTTTGATGCTCCCGTCCCTGACGGAAAGTCGAAAATGACCATTGAGCGTCGGCAGCACCCCACGCGGATCTTTGCCGTGTCCCTGGATCAACCCTTTGGCAGAGACGATGCCGGTTATTAACCGTTGATCCAAAACGTCTTTGTCGAAGAAGGTTTGTTCCAGCGTCAACAAGGGAACGTCTTTCACGTCAAACCACGTTTTGACCGTGGCGGGCTGATCAATGGGCAGGTGCATCAACAAGCGGCCTTGAATCATGCCGGCATCGGTCTTTGCCTGAATGGGATCAACGCCAATCACGTTTTTGTCGATTGCAAACAGACCGGTCACGTTCTTCACGTGCAAGTCCTTATACCAGGCACGATCGAATTTCAGACTTCCCCCGACTTTGGCCGATTGGGCGAGGCGTTCCAGAAATTTCCGCAGAGCGGACCTCCGGTCTTCCGGTTTGAGCAGAGCAAGATCAAATTCAGGAGAAGTCAATTCCAGTTTCATGTCCGGGGCACTGTCCCACTTGTGGACGACTCCCGTCATCTGAACCTGGCTTTGCTCAACGTTCCATTGCACGCGCTTGAGTTCCGCCGTATGCCCATGAAGCTTGATCCGAAGAAACACCTGAGAAAACGGTGAAGTCAGCGTATCGACCGTCATGACCCCGTTGGTTAAGGCAATCCATCCCGATTTCTTCCACGATCTCCAATCGGTTCCCTTCCCTTGCAACGCCAAAGAAACCTCCAAGGTTCCGGCCGACAACCGCCCGTCGAACAGTTCCAAACCCTTCGGTAACGATTCAAAAATGATCGGCTTGCTCCTCAACGACATCCGAAGGGACGGCGTCTGACCGTCACGCACGGATCCCCGTCCGGTTATGCGAACGGGGTGAACGGTCAACGCGTGCTCAAACGAGAATTGGCGATTTTTGCCGACCTGAAGGGCAAAATCGAGTTTGCCCCCAAGAGTTGGAGATTTGTACATGAGACCCGGCAGTTGCATTTCCACGCCGTGCAGATTCATCCAGCCCTTCAAGGTCGGGGTTTCCAATGGACCGTCAACCAGCACCCGATACGCGGCTTTCCCGGAAACGTCGTAGTGCTCGGGTGCAGCCGGCACGGAAAATTCATTCAACAGATCAGCGAGTATGACGTTTCCCTGAACGCGCAGGCCTTTCATAAAAGAGCGATCTTCGAAATTCATCCTTCCATCGATTCGAAAATCATTGTGCCGATAGAACCCCGTGACGTTCTTGAAGCCAAGTTGCGTTTGCGAAAAGGTGAAGGTCCCTCCAACGTGAGTAAGAAGTTCGCGCAAGCCCGGGACCTGTAACGTCGCCTGCTCGGCGTGATACTCCGCGCGCTGGAACGTAACGCCGTCAGGATGCTGAAGAGGCCCGGCGAATCGTATTGTCATCAACCCGTTCCCCGCTTTTCCCTCGAAGAGGTTCATCGGATGCCGCTGGACGTTCCAATCAAAGAGGCGTCGGATGACGTGGAGTAACTTTTGAGAAGAGACCGTTCCCTTGAGTGTCGTCGTCAGCCAGGGACCTTCTTCTTTGAAGACGATGGTCCCCGTTCCGGACGTGATCGGAAGGGGATCATAGCGGCCACGAAAATCCACGAGTTGAATCCGGTCCGATTTGACGGAGACCTTCCCTTGAATCTCATCGGCCGTTCCCCATCCGGGCTCCATGGTCACGGCCCCTTCCGACACCTGAAATTCTCCGGTGAGGGAATAGCCCAATCCTTCACGAGCCGTCCCGAACACCTTGGCTGAGATCGTCTCGATGTTTCCTCTCACGTTTCGGCGATGAATGACCGAGGAAATCTCTTCGGGAATCCATGCAACCGGGAGCAAGGTGGGAAGGTGCCGGATGGCCAACGGCTTGCCGGCCCAGTTGCCGGAGAAAGTCGGCGGGTCCGATTGCAATAAACCGGCCAGACTCACTTCACCATTGAGGTCAAGAATATCCGTCAACACCGACAGGTCAGACACAACCAGATCATAGCCTCGCACGCCCGGAGCAAAATGAACGTGCCCTTGAGCCTTGGTCCGTCTTTGTAATCCCACCGGAATGTCCCCCGCGTTGAAGAGTTCCGCTAATTGCAAAAGAACGGTCCGATCCAGTTCCACCTCTGCGTCAAGATCGAGCCGCGGAGCAGAATCCAGCGATCCGGATGACTCAACGTCCAGAAATCCTTCGACGTTTTCCAGGGTGCCGGAAGACGAAAAGGATGATTCCGCGTCAGGGTCGGACAGTCGTGCGGACAAAGCAATCTCCATCGGACCACCCAGAACGAATTCGTCAATCCACAGGTCCACCTCGTCTGCCTGGAACCTGAGCGGAAGGTCGTGATCGTATCGATCTTCAATGCTGACCGAACCGTGGACAAGTTCCAGGGAATACGTTGAAAACAGGTCCTGCACGCTGATCCATTCGTTCTCATTCCCGCGAAAGACCGTCTGGTAATTCCATTGCCCTTGGTCATCCCGCTCAAGGTCAAGATGAGCATTTCTGATAATCAACGCACGGGGCGTCACGGTATCCTGCATCAACGAAAGAAAACTCAAATCCACGAAGACGCGAGCAGCCTGAAAAATCACCCGCTCCCCATCCTGGTCATGCAAACGAACATCCACCAGTTCCAACTGCGGATACGGCGAAAATCCCACGTGAACGTCTTGAATCGTGACCTGACCTCCAAAGGCTCGTGCGATTTGGTCCAGAACCACTTTCTGAAGGTCATCCAGATGAAAGACCATCAGGTACGCCACGCCCAGGCAACAGAAGGCCACGACGAGGATGAACCGAACAAAGAAGCGCGTTCTCGTTCTCTTTCTCTTAGACTTCACGTGTTCCTTTCACGTTGAACGTCTTCACAAATCAGAAAGAAGGACGGCCGGATACAACGACCCGGCATTCTAACAGAGACGGACAAGCGTGTCGCCCATCTTGAGACCTTTGCAAAACATCATGCCCGAATAGAGAATGGCCACATCCATTGTCTTGACACTCCGGCAATTTCAGGGGTATGGTCTTTTCCCATTCTGCAGGATGGCGTTCCGAGGTCATACAATCGGTCTCCCCGCCCCGTCCGACGGTCCCATGAGATATCCGCTGCTTCTCGTTCCACCGTCCCTGGCTCAAACGTTGCTCGCCTTGTATGACTATCCTCACCCGCTGAAACCTGACACCGTCGTTCCGGGATATGACAAAGCCCATGCCTTCCGAACGGCGAAGATGTGTGCGGGGGTTGCCCAACACCTTGCCCATGACCCTGCCCGCGTGTATGAATTCCAAATTGCGTGTTTGCTCCATGACTTAGGCAGAGCCGGCCTTGACCGACGCCTCTTCGGGAAAATATGGTCCTGGGCGCGTCAACACGACGTGCCGACCCGACCGGCTGAATGGCGAGCGAGGCACCCGCAGACGATGTACGGCAGAGAAACCGAAGCGTTCGTGAGAGCGTACCGTCAACCATTAGCCGACGAAGGAGTGCCCCTGAACCCTTGGGCCCGTGAGCAAATTGAAATGCGGCTGGGCTTTGCTCGCCGTCATCGTCGTCAACTGAACAAGGCGAAACCGACCTTGAAAACCCTGGGCATTCGGTGGTGGCCGTGGATGGAACTCGTCACCTTGTATTATTATTACCCAGAAAAATTGGCGAAATCCCCCGGATGGGTGAAAGAACTGGGGGAAGTCCTCGTCGCTTGCGAACAGTTGGAAGCCTATAGTAACCATCGACGAGGAAAAGATTACTACACCCGTTCACAAGAAAGCTTCCGTGAGGCCTTTGCCTATCTTGATTCATTACAACGAGCACGACGATTGAGCAGTCGCGTAGTCACGGCTCTGCGCCGGGTAACGGCCCATGGAACGTTCGACGCCCTGCTGAAAGCCGCTCGCGGAGGAACCGTGTCACCGCGTGAGCGACAATTTCTTCGATCACTCTAACGTCCTGAAACTCCATGCCGATTATCACCCGTCATTTGACGATACGGATGCAAGGCCACTCTCAGATTGAAAACATTTCCGATTCAATCAGGCGTTGCCTTTCCGAAACGTCTCTTCAGGCGGGAATTATCACGATATTCGTGAAACACACCACGGCGTCGGTGATGATTTTCGAAGATGAACCAGGATTGCGGGCCGATACCAAAACCTTGTGGGACCGTCTGATTCCCGAGGACCCCGCGTGGCAACACAACGCCAGAAATCCGGGAGAAGATAACGGGCATAGCCATTTGCGCGGCCAACTCCAACGGCAATCCCTCACGATTCCTTTTGCCGACAAACAACTGCCGTTGGGAACGTGGCAGGAAATCGGGCTTATTGATTTTGATACTCGGGCGCGTTCCCGTGAGATCGTCGTGCAAATCATGGGTGAATAAATTCATTATTTTTTCATGGACGGGAGGAGTTATGACACGCAGAACCCAACTCTACGATGAACGACGCATGGCAATACGCCGGTGTTCTTTATGGCTGATTCTCTTGACGTGTTTTTCAGGAAGTCCCGTTCAGGCCGAAAACCTGGAAGAGAAACAACTGGTTGAAAAAGCTCAACACACCCTTGAAAGTTTCATGAACGATCCGAATTTGACCTGGTTCCAACAGCACGTGAAGGACGCCAAAGCCTTGCTGATTATTCCGCAGCAATTACGGGCCGCCTTCTTCGTGGGAGCGGACGGAGGCAGCGGAGTCCTGGTGGCTCGTGACGAACGGAATGGGAAGTGGAGCGAACCGGTCTTTTATACGGTGGGTGGGCTGAGCCTGGGACTTCAGTTCGGCGGGGATGCTTCCGAAGTGATTCTCCTGGCGATGACTCAGGGAGCCGTCGATAGCTTGTATGCCTCTTCCTTCAAACTCGGTGGAGACGCCTCGATTGCAGCCGGACCCTATGGCGGCGGGATTGAGGGCGCCACGTCGTCAAATTTCGACGCCGACTTTCTTTCCTTCTCTCGTTCAAGTGGGGCGTATGCCGGCGTGTCGTTTGAAGGGTCCGTCATCTATACCGACGATGACGCCAACGAAGCCTATTACGGGAAAAAAGTGCGCCCGGCGGACATTCTCATCAGTCACTCCGTCACAAACGGCCATTCGTCTGAACTTCGCCAAGCCGTGGAGCGAGCCACCGGGAAATAATGAGACGGCTTCATGTACCCGCAAACGGAACGTTTGCAAAAAGTCATTCTCCGGCGGGGCAGCGGCCGAGTTTCCGCACCTCCCTCTCGAAGGACTGGGACCGGGGACTAACAAGAACGAAACGGGACAATAATCGGGTGACCATCTTTACAATCGAGTGTCACCGTGTCGCCGTCCTTGACTTCTCCTTTGACCAGCAATTTTGACAGCGGCGTTTCCACGTCACGTTGGATCAATCGTTTCAACGGCCGCGCCCCGTAGAGAGGATCATATCCTCGGTTTCCCAAATACCCTAATGCGTCCCGGGTCACGTCCAAACGAATTCTCCGCTCCTCCAATCGTGCCTGCAACCGCGCCAATTGGATTTGTACGATTCGACCAAGTTCTTCCGTGGTTAATGGATGGAACACCACGAGTTCGTCGATCCGATTCAAAAATTCCGGGCGGAAATGGTGCTTGACCTCATTGAACACAAGCGTTTGCCATTCATCATACGACTGTCCTTGTTGCTGGGCCTCAAGGATTTCCTGACTGCCGATATTCGACGTCATGATGAGCACGATATTCTTGAAATCGACGGTTCGTCCTTGAGAATCAGTCAACCGTCCCTCGTCAAGGACTTGCAGCAACACGTTGAACGCCTCATGATGAGCCTTCTCAATTTCGTCCAACAGAATGACGCAGAACGGACGACGCCTGACCGCCTCAGTTAATTGCCCCCCCTCTTCATACCCGATATAACCGGGAGGGGCGCCCACGAGTCGTGACACCGCGTGTTTTTCCATGTATTCCGACATGTCAATCCGCACGAGATTCGCTTCATCGTCAAAGAGGATTTGCGCCAACGCACGTGCCAATTCCGTTTTGCCTACTCCCGTCGGCCCAAGAAACAGAAAAGATCCAATCGGTCTGTTGGGATCCTTTATGCCCGACCGGGCACGCAGAACCGCGTCGGCAACCGCCCGAACGCCTTCCTCCTGTCCAACGACGCGTTGATGGAGCAACTCGCCCAACTGCAAGAGTTTTTCCAATTCTCCCTGGAGGAGACGGCTGATTGGAATACCCGTCCATCGGCTCACGACTTCGGCAACGTCTTCTGTCTCGACCTCTTCCTTGAGAAGCCGCGACTCCCCTTTCGTCTGATCGAGACGTTCTTCTTCAGCCTGAAGTTCACGTTCCAGTCGCGGAAGCGTGCCATATCGTAATTCCGCGACGCGATTGAGATCATAGGCGCGTTCAGCTTTCTCAATCTGATGTTTGAAGTCTTCAATCTGCTGCCGAATCCGGTGCAATCGTCCAACCGCGGATTTTTCGGCTTTCCATTGGTTGGTTAATCGCTCCGATTCCTGCCGTTTGGCGTTCAATTCCTCTTCCAACGTTGCCAATCGGGCCTGACTTCCAGGGTCGTCTTCCTTTTTCAACGCCTCCCGTTCGATCTCCAGTTGCAGCACCTTTCGGGACGCTTCGTCCAAGGCAGCCGGCATACTGTCGATTTCCGTACGAAGTCGAGCGGCGGACTCATCAATAAGGTCAATGGCTTTATCCGGAAGAAAGCGATCACCGATGTATCGATGAGACAGGCGAGCCGCGGCCACCAACGCGGAATCTTTAATCCGTACTCCATGATGGACTTCATACCGTTCCTTGAGTCCCCGGAGAATCGAAATCGTGTTTTCCACCGAGGGTTGTTCGACGTACACCGGTTGGAACCGACGTTCAAACGCCGCATCTTTTTCGATGTGGGTGCGATATTCATCCAAGGTCGTGGCCCCGAGCAGATGAAGTTCCCCTCTTGCGAGCATGGGCTTGAGCAGATTGGCCGCATCCACCGCACCTTCGGCGGCACCTGCGCCGACGATAGTGTGGAGTTCATCAACAAAGAGCAGGATTTCCCCGTTGGCCGCTTGAATTTCTTTCAACACCGCCTTGAACCGTTCCTCAAATTCCCCTCGAAATTTTGTCCCTGCCACCAATGCGCCCACGTCCAGACCCACCACCCGTTTCCGTTTCAAGCCTTCCGGCACGTCGCCCTTGATGATGCGCTGGGCCAACCCCTCCACAATGGCGGTTTTTCCAACGCCGGGCTCACCGATGAGCACGGGATTATTTTTCGTTCGTCTGGATAAAATCTGAATCGTCCGCCGAATTTCCTCATCCCGACCGATGACGGGATCCAATTTTCCCTGTCCGGCCAATCGAGTCAAATCCCGGCCGTACTTCTCCAACGCCTGGTACGTGCCTTCCGGTTCCTGACCGGTGACGCGTTGATGGCCGCGAACTTTTTGCAAACCGGCTAACACCGTATCCCGCGTGAGTCCCAGGTCTTGCAAGACGCCACCCTGAGCCACCATGGCGAGCAACAGATGCTCAACGCTGATGTATTCGTCCTTCAAGGATTGCATGTCTCGTTCTGCTTGAGAAAGAAGCGTCACCGTTCGTTGGGTCAAATGAACGTTTCCAGGCGCGGCTCCCGGGCCGCGGACTTGAGGCATTTGTTCAAGTCGGCGTTCGGCTTTGGCTTTGGCGGCGGAAACGGAGACACCGGCGTGTTCCAGGATGGGACCTGCCGACCCGTCAGTTTGATCCAGCAACGCCACCAACACGTGTTCGACGTCAATCCCCTGATGATGACGGCTCATGGCAACGGCGGAGGCTGATTGCAGCGCCTCTTGAACTTTCAAGGTCATACGGTTCATATCCATACGCTTCGACTCCTTTGCTCACGCGTTCGACGACGTCGTTTACCTCGTCAGATAACCACGCCGCCGAAAAGATCAAGGAGGACCGGAGGACAACCACGGAGGGTTGTCCCTACGCATTCCCCATGCGCAAACCTGATGCACGGTGCAACGCAGCCCCCGCCGCAGGGCAGGAGAATCCCCCCTCTCCCCCATCCTTCCCCCTCTCCCCTTACGGGAGAGGGCCGGGGTGAGGGGAAGACATGCCTGCGCATGATCCTCTGTTCCACGCCGCCAACCTCATGCCCGCGCAACCGGAAAACCAGATTCTTCACTTCGCTCAGAATGACAGAGGAGGGGAAAATGGCAGAGGATGGCGGAATGACGAAGGAAAGCGGGATGGCGGCCGATGGCGGGATGGCGGCGGACACGCCATGAACGTACACGGCCTCATCCCTGGATTCCCGCTCCCCGATAACAAATATCGGGGACAGGTTTCGCGGGAGTGACAGGAAGGGGGCGGGAAGGACAGGAAGGAGCAGGAATAACGGCGGAAGAGTCACAATAGAGGGAAAGCCCCCTTCCTCCCCGATCCCTTCTTCCTCCCTCTCCCCTTGCGGGAGAGGGCCGGGGTGAGGGGGCTCTACTCCCCAGATGTTCCAACCACCACTGCCAGCCCAATCAAACCGAGACACCGTGCGCGGTCGCCTGACTCCCTCTCCCCTTGCGGGAGAGGCCGGGGTGAGGGGGGTCTCTATTCCCCGGATGTTCCACCTACCACTGCCACCCCAACCAAACCGAGACACCGTGCGCGGTCGCCTGGCTCCCTCTCCCCTTGCGGGAGAGGGCCGGGGTGAGGGGGCTCGGCCCCAGATGTTCCAACCACCACTGCCACCCCAAGCGGATAGAGACACCGTGCGCGGTCGCCTTTCTCCCTCTCCCCTTGCGGGAGAGGGCGGGGGTGAGGGGGCTCTATTCCCAGGATGTTCCAACTACCACTGCCACCCCAACCAAACCGAGACGCCGTGCGCGGTCGCCTGACTCCCTCTCCCCTTGAGGGAGAGGGCTGGGGTGAGGGGGCTCTACTCCCCGGATGTTCCACCTACCACTGCCACCCCAACCGAACCGAGACGCCATATGCAGTTTTCTGGCCGGGTTGTTCCGCTCGTTCGCCCTCAAGGGTCACGTCCAGTGACGAACTCAAGGCCAACCGGCTTCCCAGCCGGTAGCGGGAGGAGCCAGGGCCCGCCAGGGCCAGGCCGCCATACGGGGTCACCAAGCCGCGCCCGTCGGCCAGAGCCACGCCGTAGCCCACGTCCACTTCCAAACTGCCCGGCTGCCAGCCCGTGGCGGGTTGCGAGGGGCCGCGGGCTTGCGGCAGCACCGCTGCCGTGCCCCAGAGTTGCTCCACTCCGCTGCTCGCCTGTCCCCACACCGGCGCCACCGTCAGATAGGCCCCTTCGCCCGCCACCCCCGGATCCAGCCGCACACTCATACTCGCTCCCCAGTCTTCAAACGCCCCGTCCTCGTGCAGCAGCAGATACCGTCCTTGCGCGTCCACGCTCAACCCCCAATCCGTCCGCGTGTACGCGATCCCACCACCCAGCTCTGAACCGAGGCCCTGCTCCGCGGTGCCGTTGTCCCATCGGCCGCCCAACTCCAGGCGCGGCTCCAGCCGCGACACCGGGGAGAGGTCTACCGCGGTCCGGCCTTCCACCACGAGCCGTACCCGCTGCGCGTGCCCCCGCGCCGCCGGCAGATTCGTCTGACCCGCCGACCGCACCGTCGTCAGGAACGCATCCGTCTTCGCCGCCAGATCAATCCCCTGCCACGTGGTCAGGGCTTGCCGCCCGCCCACGGCTCCCAGCCACGAGGTCAACCCCGTGGTGTACGTCTGCGGGTCGCCCACCAGCTTCAGGTCCATCTCGCCCCAGCCCACGCCGGCCAGGCCCCACACGCCCAACCCGGGGCGCGGTTGCCAATGCGCATACGGCAGCACGCTCGTCAGCTCGACGTCCGCCCCGGCCTTGGTGGCCTCGCGTTCATAACTCACGTCGCCGGTGCTGTGCGCCAGGGCCAAGCCCAGAAGCACCGTGGCTTGAGGCCGGTAGTCCACGCCGACGTAGCCACTGTAGAGCGTGCCGTCCATCGTAAACCCGGCTTCGGGCTGGCCGGAGAAGCCGGCGGCGGAGCCGCGACCCCAGAGGGTCCAGGCGGGAACGCCGTTTTCCCCCGTGCGGGTCAGGGGCAACTCGAAGGCGCTGCGGGCCAGGAGGTCTCGGCCCGAGACGGGCTGGAGGCGCAAGAGGCTTGAGGTGGTGGTCCCTCGTCTGAGGTCGGTGGGAAGGCGCCCCGGGAGGTTGGTTTCATTTTGGAGGAAGCCTCCCTCACTCTGGAGAATTCCCCCCTCACCCCGGCCCTCTCCCGCAAGGGGAGAGGGGGACTGCGGCGAAGGGGTGTTGATGGTGACGCCGAAGGCGCGGGCCACGCTGAGAGCCAGGCCGGTGGCTTGTTGCCAGGGGCTGGAGCCGACGGGGACGGCGCGGGTGGCCTCACCTTGGAGGAGAGACCCCTCACCTTGGAGGAGTTTCCCCTCACCCCGGAGACCTCCCCCCTCACCCTGGCCCTCTCCCGCAAGGGGAGAGGGAGGAGAAGAGGGAGAAGGAGATTGGGGATTGGTGAGGCGGAGGACTTGGCCGCCGAGGGTGATTTGCAGGCGGGACGCCGGGGAGGAGCCGAAGCGGCCGCCCAGAATCTCGACGGCGTCCGTGGCCAGGGTGCGGCCGACGCCCGCCAGGACCAGGCCCAGGTCGCGGCTTTGAATGCCGGGTTTGACTTCGATGCTGAACGACAGGGTCGCTTCATCGCGGTTCTTGTCCGTTGCGGTCAGTGTGTACTCCCGCGCAGCCTCGGGCGTCGTCGGCGTGCCCCTGATCGTGCCGCCGTGCCTCGCTCCGGCCGCCGGGGGCGTGTAGGTCAACCCGGCAGGCAGCGCCGGCGGCGCCAATTCGTACCGGAGCGGCGGATTCCCGCCCGTGGCGCCCGGTAATTCGTCGGTCACGGCCCGACCCGTGTAGTACGTTTTTGGCTTCACCTCCGCCTGAAACGCCGGCTTCAGGTTTTCAAACACCACCATCATCGGGGAGAAGGTCGTCAACCGGGCACACACTTTCTCGGGCGGCCCCTCCACCGGCGGTTCAACTCGCCACGCGCCGTTCGTGTAATGCAGGAATTGCAACGGCTCTCCGACCTCCGCCGCCGCGGCTCGCAACGCCGCATTCACCGGCAGACAGATCCTGATCCCCTCCTCGGGCAGCAAGGCGGCGAGTTGGGCGGCCGTGAGGGCCGTGGTACTGCCTGGGGGTCTCACCGTGATCTCGACCACCGTGCGCGCTCCGGGTGGCCCTACGGAGAACAGTGCCGGCCCCTGCACGGAGCCGTCGGCCGCCACCGCCGGGGGCTCGGGCTCCGGCGCCACCTCTATCTCAATGGCCTGCAACCCCGGCACGGCCCCGCTCACGGTGGCCGGCGGGGTCACCTCCACCCCCGCCACCGCCGGCGGCGCGTCGGGCGCTCGCTTCAACGTCACCGCCACCCCGTTGTAGGTGGCCATGGTCAGGTCCGGGTCCGCTCCCAGCGTGGGCGGCGTATCTTGGTCGGCCACGGTCACGCTCACGCTCGGGCGCTCGGGCGCCGGGAGGGAGTCGTATTCGTTGGCCCCGGCCGCCGTGTGCGTTATGCTCACGGTCTCGTCCCGGTAGTCGCCCGTGGGCTCCACGACCGCGGTCACCGTCACCGCCTGCGCCGTGTTCCAGTTGGTCGTCGTGAACGGCAGGGTGGTCGGGACGACCGTCACCGCGCCGGGGTCAGGGTTCGTCACCGTCACCGTGACAGCCGCCGTCGGCTCCGTCGCCAGCGTCACCGTGTAGGTCTTCATGTGGGTCGTCGGGTCCGTCGTCCGCTCCTCCAGCGCCAACGCGGTCGGGGCAATCACCAGCCCCGGGGTGTCGTCGTCCGTGATCGTCAGCGTTACGGGGGCCGGGGGACTCACGTTGTTGCCGCCCGTGGCCGTGGCCGAGATCGTCACCGTCTTGTCCGGCGCGTCCACGGCGTTGTCCACTGCCGTGATCGTCACCAGGCCCGTGCTCGTCGTCTGCTCCGCCGGAATGGTCAGCGTCATCCCGCTCCGCGTGAAGGCGTCCGCCAGCGCCGGGGGCACGGTCGGCGTCGCCACCGTCAGCGTCACCGCTTGGCTCGATTTGCCCGACAGCGTCGCCGTCACTGTCGCCACGCCGCCGGCCTCCGTGATCGTCGCCGGCGTCACGGCCAGCGTCACCGTCGGTTGCGCGTCGTCGTCCGTCGTCGTCACCGACACGGTCTCGCTGTCAAGGCCGTCGTAGTTGGGATCCCCGCTGGACGGGTCAAGCATGACGTTATAGGTCTGGTCCCCATCGTCCACGTCGTCGTCCACTCCCGTCACCACCACCGACTGGGCCGTGTTCCAGGTCGCCATGGTGAACACCAGCAAAGGCGGCGCCACCCTGCCCTCACTGGGATTCTGGCTCGTCACCGTCACGGTCACGGCCGCCGCCGGCTGCGTCAGCAGCGCCACCGGGAAGGTCGCGGTCCCGCCCGCCTCCGTCGTCGTCAGGCCGGAGGTCACGGGCAGGTCCAGGCCGTACTCGTTGTCCGCGTTGACCGCGTAGACCGTGATGGCCGGGAGCGCGTCGTAGATGGGGTCCGCCGTGCTCCCCTGGTTCACCGTCAGGGTGACGGTGTAGGGCTGGTTGCCGTCGGCCGCGGCCGGCGCATCGTCTACGCCGGTCAGGGTCACGGGCTGCGCCGTGTTCCAGGTCGAGTCCGTGAAGGTCAGCGAGGCGGCCGATACCGTGCCTTCCGCCGTGTTCGTACTCGCCACGTCCAGCACCACGGCCCCCGTCGGCTCGGTGGCCAGCGTCACCGTGAAGGTGGCCGTCCCCGCCGACTCCGTCGTCCGCAATCGGGAGGTCGTCGTCGTCGCCGGGGACGTCGCGATCCCCGCGGCGGCGGCGTCGGTGATGGTCAGGGCCGCGCCGGTCACGGTCACCGTCTCCGAATTCGCGGCGGCGTGGCTGTTCGCGGCCGTGCCCGTCACCGTCACATCGTTGTCTACCGCGTCCACGGCGTTGTCTACGGCGGTGATGGTCGCCACGTCCGTGCTCGTCGTCTGCCCTGCCGCGAGCACGATGGTCGCGTCCGCTCCCGCCCCCACCGTGTAGGTGGTTGTCCCGGCCGTCACCGTCACCGTCGTCGCCGCGCTCGACGGGTGCGAGAGCGTCGCGCTTACCGTCGCCTGCCCGCCGGCTTCCGTGACCGTCGTCGTGGACAGAGCCAGCGTCACCGCCGGCGCATCGTCGTCGTCTTCCAGCGTCAGCATGACCCCGGTCACCGTGCCCGCGCCCCGGCTGTTGGCTAGCGTGCCCGTCACCGTCGCCGTCCGGTTCGGCTCGTCCGTCGCGTTGTCCACCGCCGTGATCGTCACCGTGTCTGAGGCCGCCGTGGTCGCCCCGGCCGCAATCAGGATGGTGGCGTCCGCCCCCACCGTGTAGAAGTCCGAGACCGCGGTCACCGTCACCGTCGTCGCCGCGGCCGACGCGCGGGCGAGCGTGGCGCTCACCATCGCCGTGCCGCCGTTCTCCGGGATCAAGGCAGCCGACAGGGCCAGCGTCGCCCCCGGCGCCGCTTCGTTGTCGGTCAGCGTCAGGGCCGCCCCGGTCACGCTCCCGGTGCCCAGGCTGTTCGAGACCGTGGCCGTCACCGTCGTCGTCCGCCCGACCGCGCCCTGGTGCACGGCGTCGTCCACGGCCACCACAGTCGCGGTGTCCGAGGCGTTCGCCGTCTGCCCCGCCGGAATCAGAATCACCGCGTCTGTCCCCGCCGTGTAGAAGGTCGACACCGGGGTCACCGTCACCGTCGTCACCGCGCCCGACGCACGGTTCAGCGTCGCCGTCACCGTGGCCATCCCGCCCATCTCCGCAATCGACGTGGGCGACAGGGCCAGCGTCACCGTCGGGGCATCGTCGTTATCCTCGGTGGTCACCGAGACGTCCATGTCTGCGAGGTTGTCGTAGTTGAGGTCGCCGCTTGACGGGTCGAGCCGAACCGCCCAGGTCACGTCACCGTCGTCGATGGCGTCGTCCTCGCCGGTCACCGTCACCGTTTGCTCTGTGTTCCAGGTCGTCGGCGTGAAGGTGAGTGCCGACGGGGACACCGTGCCTTCACTCGTATCCTGGCTCGTCACCGAGACCGTCACGGCGGACGCCGGTTGCGTCAGCAGGGCCACCGGGAAGGTGGCCGTCCCGCCCGCTTCCGTAGCTTGCCCCATCACCGTGCCCACGTCCAGCCCGTACTCATTGTCCGCGTTGACCGCGTAGACCGTGATGGCCGAGAGCCCGTCGTAGATGGGGTCCGCCGTGCTCACCGTGTTCACCGTCAGGGTGACGGTGTAGGGCTGGTTGCCGTCGGCCGCGGCCGGGGAATCGTCTACGCCGGTCAGGGTCACCGTCTGCGCCGTGTTCCAGGTCGAGTCCGTGAAGGTCAGCGAGGCGGCCGACACCGTGCCTTCCGCCGTGTTCGTACTCGCCACGTCCAGCACCACGGCCCCCGTCGGCTCGGTGGCCAGCGTCACCGTGAAGGTGGCCGTCCCCGCCGACTCCGTCGTCCGCAATCGGGAGGTTGTCGTCGTCGCCGGGGACGTCGCGATCCCCGCGTCGTCGTCGTCGGTGATGGTCAGGGCCGCGCCGGTCACCGTGCCCACGCCCTGGCTGTTCTGCGCCGTGCCCGTCACCGTCACCATGTTGGCTGCCGCGTCCACGGCGTTGTCTACGGCGGTGATGGTCGCCACGTCCGTGCTCGTCGTCTGCCCTGCCGCGAGCACGATGGTCGCGTCCGCCCCCGCCCCCACCGTGTAGGTGGTTGTCCCGGCCGTCACCGTCACCGTCGTCGCCGCGCTCGACGGGTGCGAGAGCATCGCGCTTACCGTCGCCTGCCCGCCGGCTTCCGTGACCGTCGTCGTGGACAGGGCCAGCGTCACCGTCGGGGCATCATCGTCGTCTTCCAGCGTCAGCATGACCCCGGTCACCGTGCCCGCGCCCCGGCTGTTGGCTAGCGTGCCCGTCACCGTCGCCGTCCGGTTCGGCTCGTCCGTCGCGTTGTCCACCGCCGTGATCGTCACCGTGTCTGAGGCCGCCGTGGTCGCCCCGGCCGCAATCAGGATGGTGGCGTCCGCCCCCACCGTGTAGAAGTCCGAGACCGCGGTCACCGTCACCGTCGTCGCCGCGGCCGACGCGCGGGCGAGCGTGGCGCTCACCATCGCCGTGCCGCCGTTCTCCGGGATCAAGACAGCCGACAGGGCCAGCGTCGCCCCCGGCGCCGCTTCGTTGTCGGTCAGCGTCAGGGCCGCCCCGGTCACGCTCCCGGTGCCCAGGCTGTTCGAGACCGTGGCCGTCACCGTCGTCGTCCGCCCGACCGCGCCCTGGTGCACGGCGTCGTCCACGGCCACCACAGTCGCGGTGTCCGAGGCGTTCGCCGTCTGCCCCGCCGGAATCAGGATCACCGCGTCTGTCCCCGCCGTGTAGAAGGTCGACACCGGGGTCACCGTCACCGTTGTCGCCGCGCCCGACGCACGGGAGAGCGTCGCCGTCACCGTGGCCACCCCGCCCATCTCGTCAATCGACGTGGGTGACAGTGCCAGCGTCACCGTCGGGGCAGCGTCGTTATCCGTGGTGGTCACGTCCACGTCCACGTCTGCGAGGTTGTCGTAGTTGGGGTCGTCGCTTGACGGGTCGAGCCGAACCGCCCAGGTCACAGTCCCGTCGTCGATGGCGTCGTCCGCGCCGGTCACCGTCACGGGCTGGTCCGTGTCCCAGGTCATCGTCGTGAAGGTGAGGGACGACGGAGATACCGTGCCCTCGCTCGCATCCGGATTCCCGCTCGCATCCCGGCTCGTCACCGTCACCGTCACCGCCGCCGACGGCCGCGTGTTCAACGCCACCGTGAAGGTCGCCGTCCCGCCCGCCTCCGTCGCCTGCCCCGTCACCGAACTCACGGCCAGGCCGTACTCGTTGTCCGCGTTGACCGCGTAGACCGTGATGGCGGCCGCGGGGGGCGGCCCGAGGGCGCCGTAGGTGGGGTCCGCCGTGCTCACCGTGTTCACCGTCAGGGTGACGGTGTAGTCTTGGTCGCCGTCGGCATCGGCCGGGGAATCGTCTACGCCGGTCAGGGTCACGGTCTGCGCCGTGTGCCAGGTCCTTGCCGCGAAGGTCAGCGACGACGGGGACACCGTGCCTTCGCCCGTGTTCGTACTCGCCACGCCGAGCACCACGTCCCCCGTCGGCTCGCTCGCCAGCTTCACCGTGAAGGTGTTCGTCCCGCCATCCTCCGTCGTCCGCAGCCGGGACGTCATCGTCGTCGTCGGCGACAGCACGAACCCCGCGGTGTCGTCGTCCTCCAGCGTCAGCGTCACGCTCGACGGCGCCCCCACCCCGTTGCCGCCCGAGACCGTCCCCGAGACCGTCACCGACTTGTTCAGCGAATCCACGTCGTTCCCGTTCGCCGTCACCGTCACCGCGCCCGAACTCGTCGTGTCCCCCGCCGCGATCGTCAGCGTCGCCGTGCTTGACAGCGTGAAGTCCGCCGCCACCGCCCTCGTGCCCGCCGCAGCATCCACTGTCACCGTCACCGCCTCGCTCGACGGATGCGAGAGTTTCGCCGTCACCGTCGTCACCCCGCCAGTCTCCGAGATCGACGACTCCGACAACGCCAGCGTCACCTTCGGCAACATCTCGTCGTCGGTCACCGTCAGTGGCCCGTCCGTCACCGCCATGGTCGTCCCGTCGGCCGTGGCCCGGTCGTTCGTGATCGTCGCCGTCAGCGTGCCCGCCCGGTCCGGCGCGTCCGTGTCGTTGTCCACCGCCTCGATCGTCGCCGTGTCCGTCGCGTTCGCCGTTGACCCCGCCGCGATCACGATGGTCGCGTCCGACCCCACTCTGTAGAAGCCCGATACCGCCGTCACCGTCACCGTCGTCGCCGCGCCCGACGGATGCGAAAGTTTCGCCGTCACCGTCGATTCGCCGCCGTTCTCCGCAATCGACGACGGCGACGCCGTCAGCGTCACCCCCGGCGCCGCGTCGTCGTCCGTCGTCGTCACCGACACGTCCACGTTCGAGACCCCGTTGTAGTTGGTGTCGCCGCTTGACGGATCGAGCCGCACCGCCCAGGTCACTTCACCGTCGTCAATGGCGTCGTCCGCGCCGGTCACCGTCACCGCCTGCGACGTGTCCCAGGTCATCGTCGTGAAGGTGAGGGACGACGGGGATACCGTGCCCTCACTCGCATCCGAATTCCCGTCCGCATCCCGGCTCGTCACCGTCACCGTCACCGCCTGCAACGGCTGCGTCAGCAGCGCCACCGTGAAGGTCGCCGTCCCGCCCGACTCCGTCGCCTGCCCCGTCACCGCGCTCACGTCCAGCCCGTACTCGTTGTCCACGTTCACCGCATAGACCGTGATCCCAGAGAGCGAGTCGTAGTTGGTGTCCGCCGTGCTCTCCATGTTCACCGTCAGGGTGACGGTGTAGTTCTGGTTGCCGTCGTTGGCGTCGTCGTCCACACCGGTCAGCGTCACCGTCTGCTCCGTGTTCCAGGTCCTTGCCGTGAAGGTCAGCGACGATGGGGACACCATGCCCTCGGTGGTGCTCGTGGTCCCCACGCCGAGCACTACGTCCCCCGTCGGTTCGCTCGCCAGAGTCACCGTGAACGCCGCCGTCCCGCCATCCTCCGTTGTCCGCAGCCGGGTGGTCGTTGACGGCGCCGGCGACACCGCGATCCCCGCTTCGTCGTCGTCGGTGATGGTCAGCGACGCCCCGGTCACGGTCATCGTCGCCGATTCGGCGGTAGCCTGGGCGTTCGCGGCCGTGCCCGTCACCGTCACATCGTTGTCAGCGGCATCCACGTCGTTGTCCACCGCCGTGATCGTCGCCGTGTCCGTAGCGTTCGAGGTCTGGTCCGCCGCGATCGTGATGGTCGCGTCCGAACCCACCGTGTACGCTCCCACCACCGCCGTCACCGTGATCGTCGTCGCCGCGCTCGAAGCGTGGCTCAGCGTCGCCGACACCGTGGTCGTCGTCTCGCTCGCCGTGTCGCTGTTCTCCTTGATCGTGGGATTTGCCACCGTCAGCGTCACCCTCGGCGGATCGTCGTCGTCCTCGATGGTCAGCGAGGCACCCGTCACCGAGCCCGCCTCGTGGCTGTTGGCCGCCGACCCCGTCACCGTCACCATCCGGTCCGGCTCGTCCCGGGTGTTGTTCACCGCCGTGATCGACGCCGTGTCCGAACTGTTCTCGGTCTCCCCCGCCGCGATCGTGATGGTCGCGTCCGAACCCACCGTGTACGCCCCCGGCGCCGGCGTCACCGTGATCGTCGTGTCTTCGCTCGAGGCATGGCTCAGCGTCGCCGACACCGTGGTCATCGTCTCGCTCGCCGTGTCGCTCGATTCCTTGATCGCGGCGTCCGCCACCGCCAGCGTCACCGTCGGCGCATCGTCGTCGTCCTCCAAGGTCAGTTCCGCCCCCACCACCTCTGCACGTGGGCTGCTGATCCCGCGCACCGTCCCCAAACGGTCCGGCGAATCCGTCGTGTTGTCCACCGCCGTCAGTGTCACCCGATCCGTGCTTTTCGTCTCCCCCGCCTCGATCGTGATCGTGTTCGCATCCGACGGCACCGTGTACGCGCCCGCTACATCGCTGAGCGTGAGCGTCACCGTCTGGTACGACACTTCGGTCAGCGCCGCCGACACTTCGGTCGTGCCGCCGTTCTCCGAAATCGAATCGTCCGACAGCGACAGCTTCACCTCCGGATCATCGTCATCCAAGTTCACGCCCCCCACTCTCAAACTTTGACCATGGTACCTCGTGTCCGCGCTCGCCGCCGTCATCGTGATCGCGAAAAACTGATCGTTGTCATCCTCCAGATCATCCACTCCCCTCACCGTCACCTCTCGCCGGACGTTCCAATCGTACACTGGATCATCCAAATCGCTGATGTCCGCCGTCGCCGCGAACTTCAGGGTCGATGGGGTCACCGTCACCTCACCCGTGTCGCTGCTGCGGATCGACAGCGTCACCACCGCCGTCGGCTGCGACTGCAGGCGCACCCGTATGCTGGCCGGCGGCCCGACCCCCTCGTAGGTTATCAGGGGGTTCGAGACCGTCGTCGCCTCCAGGCGCGGGGGGGGGGTCGTCGTCGGTGATCGTCAGCGACACCCCCGCCGGGCCCGACACGACCGCGCTATTAGTCGCCGTGCCGGTCACCGTCACCACGCGGTCCGGCGCGTCGAGGCCGTTGTCCACCGCCCTGAGCGTCAGCTGCCGGTGCGCCACCGTGTCCGCTTCCGCGCTCGAGGTGTCGCCCGCGTCGATCGTCAGCGTGTCGAGCGTCAGCAGCGTCTCGCCCATCCTCGTCTCGCTCAGCGTCGTTCCCGGCGGCGCCGTCACCGTGATCGTCGTCGGAGCCGTTGATTCCCGGTCCAGCCGCGCCCAGATCGTGGTCCCATTGAACTCCCCGCTTTCGGCGATCTCGGTCTGGCTCAGCACCAGCGTCACCCTCGGCACATCGTCGTCCGCATTCAAACCCGACACCGTCTTGCTCAGGGCGTTGTAGTTCGCGTCCGCGCTCGCCGCCGCCACCGTGATCGTATACGAGCGGTCACCGTCCGACGCGCTGTCATCCTGGCCCGTCACCGCCACCTGCCGCGGATCGTCCCACTTGAACTCGTTGTTGCCGCTGTTCGCCGCCGCCGCGAACTTCAGGGTCGTCGGACTCACCGTCGCCTCGTCCGTGTCGCCGCCGGTGACGCTGATGGTGACGGTCACCGTCGCCGTCGGCTCAGTGTCCAGCTTTACCGTGAACGAATCCCTTACGTTGGGCTCGCTGGTCAACACCGAGCTCTTCGACACCGTCAGTCCCGCCGTGTCGTCGTCGACGATCGTCAGCGAAACGGCCGCCGGGTCCGCCACGGCCACGGCGTTGCTCGCCGACCCCGTGACTGACACCATGCGGTCCGCCGCGTCGACGTCGTTGTCCACCGCCGTAAGCGTCACCTGCCGGTGCGCCGCCGTGTCCGCGTCCGCGCTCGAAGTCTCGCCCGCGTCGATCGTCAGCCTCGTCGCGTCTAGCGATGTCCCCGCCGGCGCCGTCAGCGTGATCGCCGTCGGGGCCGTTGATGCCCGGCTCAGCCGCGCCGAGACCGTGGTCGAATTGCCCGTCCCGCTCTCGTTGATTGAGGTCCCACCCAGCACCAGCGTCACTTTCGGCGCATCGTCGTCCGCATTCGTGCCCGACACCGTCTCGTCCGGAACTTTCGCGTTGTCGTTGTAGATCGCATCGCCGCTCGCCGCCGCCACCGTGATCGTGTACGAGCGCTCACCGTCCGACGCGCCGTCATCCTGGCCCGTCACCGTCACCTGCCGCGGATCGTCCCACTTGAACTCGTTGTTGCCGCTGTTCGCCTCCGCCGCGAACTTCAGGGTCGCCGGACTTACCGCCGCCTCGTCCGTGTCGCCGCCGGTGACGCCGATGGTGACCGTCACCGTCGCCGTCGGTTCAGTGTCCAGCTTCACCGTGAACGTGTCCGTGCGCCCGACGCCGGCCGCCTCCGTGGTCGACACCGAATTCTTCGATACCGTCAGGCCCGCCTCGTCGTCGTCGGTGATCGTCAGCGCGGCGCCCGTCACCGCGACCGCCCCGCGGCTGTTCTGCGCCGCGCCCGTCACCGTCACTATCCGGCTCGCGCCGACGTCGATGTCATCGTCCACCGCCCTGATGGACGCCGTGTCCGAACTGTTCGCGGTCTCCCCCGCAGCGATCGTGATGGTCGCGTCCGCGCCCACCGCGTACGCCCCCGACACCGCCGCCACGGTCACCGTCGTCGCCTCGCTCGAGGGATTGCTCAGCGTCGCCGACACCGTGGTCATCGTCTCGCTCGCCGTGCTGCTCGATTCCTTGATCGCGGCGTCCGTCACCGCCAGCGTCACCGTCGGCGCAGCGTCGTCGTCGGTGATCGTCAGCGGCGCTCCCGTCACCATTCCCACTCCCTGGCTGTTCCGCGCCGAGGCCGTCACCGTCCCCGAGCGGTTCGGCTCGTCCTTCGCGTTGTTCACCGCCGTGATGGACGCCGTGTCCGAACTGTTCGCGGTTTCTCCCGCCGCGATCGTGATGGTCGCATCGGCGCCCACCGTGTACAGCCCCGACGCCGCCTGCACCGTCACCGTCGTCGCTTCGCTCGAGGGATTGCTCAGCGTCGCCGACACCGTGGCTGTCCCGCCGTTCTCCGAGATCGATGCGCTCGACAGCGACAGCGTCACCGTCGGCGCATTGTCGTCGGCGGCGATCGTCAGCGAAACGGGCGCCGGGTCCGCCACGACCGCGGCGTTGCTCGCCGACCCCGTCACAGACACCATACGGTCCGGCGCGTCCGTCGTGTTGTCCACCGCCGTGAGCGTCACCTGCCGGTGCGCCGTCGTGTCCGCGTCCGCGCTCGAGGTCTCGCCCGCGTCGATCGTCAGCCTCGTCCCGCTCAGTCTCGTCCCCGCCGGCGCCGTCAGCGTGATCGTCGTCGCCGTCGCCGTTGCTTGGCTCAGCCGCGCTTCGATCGTAGTTGAATTGCCCGTCCCGCTCTCGTTGAGCGAGGTACTGCTCAGGATCAGCGTCACCCTCGGCGCATCGTCGTCCACATTCAAACCCGACAGCGTCTTGTCCGGAACTTTCGTGTTGTCGTTGTAGATCGCATCGCCGCTCGCCGCCGCCACCGTAATCGTGTACGGCCGGTCGCTGTCCTCCACGTTTTCGTCCACGCCCGTCACCGTCACCGTCTGCGGATCGTCCCACTTGAACTCGTTGTTGCCGCTGTTCGCCGCCGCCGCGAACTTCAGGGTCGCCGGACTCACCGTCGCCTCGTCCGTGTCGTCGCCGGTGACGCTGATGGTGACCGTCACCGCCGCCGTCGGCTCGCTCGCCAGGTGCACCGTAAACGTGTCCGTGCGCCCGGCGCCGGCCGCCTCCGTGGTCGTCACCGAATCTTTCGATACCGTCAGGCCCGCTTCGTCGTCGTCGGTGATCGTCAGCGGCGCTCCCGTCACCTCGCCCACCTCATGGCTGTTCTGCGCCCTGCCCGACACCGTCACCGCGCGGCTCGCGCCGACGTCGATGTCGTTGTCCACCGCCGTGATGGACGCCGTGTCCGAACTGTTCGCGGTCTCCCCCGCCGCGATCGTGATGGTCGCGTCCGCGCCCACCGCGTACGCCCCCGACACCGCCGTCACCGTGATCGTCGTCGCCTCGCTCGAAGGATTGCTCAGCGTTGCCGACACCGTGGTCATCGTCTCGCTCGCCGTGCCGCTCGACTCCTCGATCGTGGGATCCGCCACCGACAGCGTCACCGTCGGCGGATCGTCGTCGTCGGTGATCGTCAGCGCGGCCCCCGACACCGCGCCCGCTCCCTGGCTGTTCTGCGCCATGCCCGTCACCGTCACCGAGCGGTCCGGCTCGTCTGTTATGTCGTTCACCGCCGTGATGGATACCGTGTCCGAACTATTCGCGGTCTCCCCCGCCGCGATCGTGATGGTCGCGTCCGTACCCACCGTGTACAGCCCTGAGGCCGCCTGCACCGTCACTGTGGTCGCTTCGCTGGAGGGGTGGCTCAGCGTCGCCGACACCGCGCTCGTCCCGCCGTTTTCCGAGATCGATGGGTTCGACAGCGACAGCGTCACCATCGGCGCATCGTCGTCGTCGGCGATCGTCAGCAAAGCGGTCAGCGGCAGCGACTCGCCCGTGAGGCTCGACGTCCCCGTCACGGTCACCATCCGGTCCGGCGCGTCCGTCGTGTTGTCCACCGCCGTGAGCGTCACCTGCCGGTGCGCCGCCGTGGCCGCGTCCGCGCTTGAGGTGTCGCCCGCGTCGATCGTCAGCGTCGTCCCGCTCAGCGATGTCCCCGCCGGCGCCGCCAGCGTGATCGTCGTCGCCGTCGTCGCCGCTCGGCTCAGCCGCGCCTCGACCGTGGTCGAATTGCCCGTCCCGCTCTCGTTGATCAAGGTCTCGCCCAGCACCAGCGTCGCCGCCGGAGGCTCGTCGTCCTGCACCGTCAGCGTGGCGGAGGTGACGACAGGGACTGCGTCACTGTTGGCATACCAGTAATTGAAGCCGCCCGGGTGGTAGGGAGCCGAACCCGATATCGTCACTTTCCGGTCGCCGTTGCTCAGCCCGTCGTCCGTGACCCTGATCGTCACCGTTCCACTGGACATGCGCGGCAGATCGACAGTATTTCCGACAGTGAAAGTCAATCGCTTATTGGCGCTCAGAACGGCGCCGCCTGCTTGGAGTTCTCCGCCGTCAATGAAGACGTTTATAATCGCGGTCTGATGGTACGCCTGATTACTATGGGCGAATAATCGGCGGCATTTGGCAGATGTGCAGTTGGCGGTAACGGTAATGGTGCCCTCTGAATTCTCCGCAATCGTGTCCGAAGACAACTTGATCTCGAAATGATAGTGTGAGTCGTAATCGGGCAATATGTCATGCGCTTTCGCCGGAGACGCCGCGAACAGCAGCGGCGCGGCCAGCAGCGCCGCGAAAACAACGCCTGCACTTCGACTTTTATTGTCAGCTTCGGATCGCACGGCTCTATCGAATACTTCTCCTAGGTGGGAGGAGGGAGTGAGGGGTCTTCAGGGTTGAACCGCCGTCCTCAGAGATTGAAGAGTTTGACAGATTCAGCGTCACCGTCGGCAGGGACTGCGTCACCGCCGGCAGTGCCGCCCAGCCATACAGGGCGAAGACGGCTAACAAGCCTAAGAACGGGGCACGATTAGCGAGTCGACGAACGGGGCGTTTGAATTTACAGGGATGCAATATCATACCCCCCCAACCCTACGAGGACGAGAGGCGTGGTGATGCGGGAGTTTTCCTCTTTCAGCCGTGCTACACATGCAGCACGGCTCATCCGTCGAGACAAAGAAATGCACGATGCGAGACGGCATGTTTCCTCTCCTACCTTATATGTCTTGGGTGTATCTGCGCGGACATGGCGAAAAGAAAACCAGGCGCCTACAAATGTAGGGCCGCATCTCATGCGGCCTTGGAATCCTTGTGTTGCCTGGAAACAAGCGCCATGAGATGGCGCCCTACGATGCTGCTTCCGCCATACATTTGTGATTGTTCCGTCCGTTCCAGCCGCACCGGCGGCACCCTCCGGGCAACCTGCCCGCGCCTAGCCGACGGCCCACGTCACGGGTCCCTTAAAGAGAAGAGCAAAGCCTTCTAACACATCACCCCTCACTTTGACAATTGACTTTTTCTCAACAATTCTTGCGGCTCCCAAGCCGTTGGGCTGGCAGAGGCGGGTTAATCCTTCTCCCTCACCGATCATCCGCCAGAGGGAGAGGGAAAGTGTGTGGCTCGCTCGGCGCGTGATGGGGCCGTTCTTCGATGTAGCAACGGGCCCGCTCCACGCGGATGCCCGGTGCGAGGAAGCCCTCCACCGCGGGGCAAAAGGGAAAAGACGCTGGATTCCTGCTCCCCGATAACAAATGTCGGGGACAGGTTTCGCAGGAATGACGAGGGGAAGGCAGGAATGTCGGGAGGGGAGTCAATGGGGGGAGTCCCACTCCTCCCCGCTTTCCCCCTCTCCCCTTGCAGGAGAGGGCTAGGGTGAGGGGAAAAACTGCCCGCACTTGATCCGCTGTCCCACGCCCCCGGCGTCATGCTCAGGGCAAACGGAAAGCCAGATTCTTCACTTCGTTCAGAATAACAGAGGGGGGAGAATGGCAGAGGAGCGCGGAATGACGAAGGAAGGCGGGAGGGCGGCGGATGGCGAAATGGCGAAGGAGGGCGGAATGGCGGAGGGAGAGTACTCCCTCTCCCCTTGAGGGAGAGGGCCGGGGTGAGGGGTCTCTACTCCCCGGATGTTCCAACTACCACTGCCAGCCCAGGCGAACCGAGGCGCCGTGCGCGGGTTTCTGCCCGCGTTGTTCCGCTCGTTCGCCCTCAAGCGTCACGTCCAGTGACGAACTCAAGGCCAACCGGCTCCCCAGCCGGTAGCGGGAGGAGCCGGGGCCGGACAGAGCCAGGCCGCCATACGGAGTCACCAAGCCGCGCCCGTCGGCCAGAGCCACGCCGTAGCCTATGTCTACTTCCAAACTGCCCGGCTGCCAGCCCGTGGCGGGTTGCGAGGGGCCGCGGGCTTGCGGCAGCACCGCCGCCGTGCCCCAAAGTTGCTCCACTCCGCTGCTCGCCTGCCCCCACACCGGCGCCACCGTCAGATAGGCCCCTTCGCCCGCCACTCCCGGATCCAGCCGCACACTCATACTCGCTCCCCAGTCCTCAAACGCCCCGTCCTCGTGCAGCAGCAGATACCGCCCTTGCGCGTCCACGCTCAACCCCCAGTCCGTCCGCGTGTACGCGACGCCACCACCCAGCTCTGAGCCGAGGCCCTGCTCCGCGGTGCCGTTATCCCACCGGCCGCCTAGCTCCAGGCGCGGCTCCAGCCGCGACACCGGGGAGAGGTCTACCGCGGTCCGGCCTTCCACCACGAGCCGTACCCGCTGCGCGTGCCCCCGCGCCGCCGGCAGATTCGTCTTACCCGCCGACCGCACCGTCGTCAGGAACGCATCCGTCTTCGCCGCCAGATCAATCCCCTGCCACGTGGTCAGGGCTTGCCGCCCGCCCACGGCTCCCAGCCACGAGGTCAACCCCGTGGTGTACGTCTGCGGGTCTCCCACCAGCTTCAGGTCCATCTCGCCCCAGCCCACGCCTGCCAGGCCCCACACCCCCAACCCGGGACGCGGCTGCCAGTGCGCATACGGCAGCACGCTCGTCAGCTTCACGTCCGCCCCGGCCTTGGTGGCTCCGGTGCGCTCATAGCTCACGTCGCCGGTGCTGTGCGCCACGGCCAAGCCCAGGAGCACTGTGGCTTGAGGCCGGTAGTCCAGGCCCAAGTAGCCGCTATACAGCGTGCCGTCCATCTTGAACCCTTCCTCGGGCTGGCCGGAGAAGCCCGCGGCGGAGCCGCGACCCCAGAGGGTCCAGGCGGGGACGCCGGCGTCGCCGGTGCGGGTCAAGGGCAACTCGAAGGCGCTGCGGGCCAGGAGGTCTCGGCCTGAGACGGGCTGGAGGCCCAAGAGGCTTGAGGTGGTGGTCCCTCGTCTGAGGTCGGTGGGAAGGCGCCCCGGGAGGTTGGGCTCATTTTGGAGGAAGCCCCCTTGACCCCGGAGAACGCCCCCCTCACCCCGGAGAACACCCCCCTCACCCCGGCCCTCTCCCGCGAGGGGAGAGGGGGAATGAGGAGAAGGGGTGTTGATGGTGACGCCTAGGGCGCGGGCGACGCCGAGGGCCAGGCCGGTGGCTTGTTGCCAGGGGCTGGAGCCGACGGGGACGGCGCGGGTGGCCTCACCTTGGAGCAAACTCCCCTCACCTTGGAGGAGAGACCCCTCACTCCGGAGGACTCCCCCCTCACCCTGGCCCTCTCCCGCAAGGGGAGAGGGAGAAGAAGAGGGGGCGGGCGACGCCGGGGGAGTAGTGAGGCGGAGGACTTGGCCGCCTAGGGTGACTTGGAGGCGAGACGCCGGGGCAGAGCCGAAGCGGCCGCCCAGAATCTCGACGGCGTCGCTGGCCAGGGTCCGGCCGACGCCCGCCAGGACCAGGCCTAAGTCGCGGCTTTGAATGCCGGGCTTGATTTCGATGGTGAACGGCAGTTTCGCCTCATCGTCGTTCTTGTCCGTCGCGATCAGCATGTACGGCTGCGCGGCCGTGGGTGTCGTCGGCGTCCCGATGATCGTGAGACCGGGATTGTCTCCCTCCTCCGAGGCCTTGTAGGTCAACCCGGCGGGCAGCGCCGGAGGCTCCAACCTGTAGCGGATCGGCAGATCCCCGCCCGCCGCCCGCGGCAGGGCGCCCTCGCCCTCGGTCACCGCCTGCCCCGTCGGGTACTCCTTCTTAAGACCCTCATGCTCCTCAGAAAACATCGGCTTCGGGTTCTTAAATGCCAACACAAACGGCGAGAAGTCCGTCACCCGGGCGCAGACCATCTCTCCCTGTGGCTTTGCCTCCGCCACGACCGTCCACGCGCCGTTCTTGTAATGCAGGAGTGCCAACGGCTGATCTACCTCACGCGCCTTGTCCTGCAACGCCGCACTCGACAGGCAAATTTTCAGCCCCCCACCCTCGCCCCCCGCGCCCAGCACCGTCGTGAGCGACTCCTCGGCCTCGGTCGTCACCTCAATATTCACCACCATCCCCAGGGAGTACCGCGCAGCCTGTCTGGTGCCGTCCGCCGACTCCATCACCTCAACCGCCCCCTGCGGCACGGTCGCGTCCGGCGGGGTAATCTTCACCGTAATGGCCCCCTTCAAGTTGCGCGGCGGGGTCACCGTCACCGCCGGCGTCTCCCCCGCACTCGTCGCCGGCACCGTCACCGTGTGCCCATTGATCGTGGTGGGGTCATCACCCGGCCGTAGCGTGGGCAGCGTATCCTTGTCTTCCACGGTCACGTCCACGGCGGCGGACAGCGACGCATAACTGGTATCGAGACTGCTGACCGTGTGCGTCAACGTGACCGTCTCGTTCTGGTAGTCGCCCGCGTCCACGACCGCCTTCACCGTCACCGTCTGCGCCGTGGCCCAGTCGGTCGTCGTGAACGTCAGGGTGGTCGGGTCAACCTCCACGCCGGTGTCGCCGATCACCACCGTCATCGTCACCGTCACCATGACGTCCGCCGTCGGCTGCGTCGCCAGCTTCACCATGTACGACCTCATGTGCGCCGGGTCCGTCGGCTCCTCCTTCAGCGCCAGTGCGGTCTCGTCGATCACCAGCTTCGGGGTGTCGTCGTCCGTGATCGTCAGCGTCACGGGGTCCGGGTCGGTCACGGTGTTGCCCGGCGCCGTGGCCAAGACCGTCACCTCCTTGTCCGCCGCGTCCACGTCGTTGTTCTTCGCCGTGACCGTCACCAGCCCCGTGCTCGTCGTCTGCTCCGCCGTAATGGTCAGCGTCTCCCCGGTCTTTGTGAAGTCGCCCGCCACCGCCGGGGACACCGCCGCCGTCGTCACCGTCAGCGTCACCGCTTGGCTCGATTTGCCCGAGAGCGTGGCCGTCACCGTCGCCACGCCGCCGTTCTCCGTGATCGTCGCCGGCGTCACCGCCAGCGTCACCGTCGGCTTCGCGTCGTTGTCCGTCGTCGTCACTTCCACGGTCTCGTCCGTGAGGGTGTTGTAGTTAGAGTCGGTGCTTGACGAGGCGAGCACGACGTTATAGGGCACATTCCCGCCATGCACGTCGTCGTCCACGGCCGTCACCACCACCGGCTGGGCCGTGTTCCAGGTCCCCATGGTGAACACCAGCAAGGACGGCGACACCGTGCCCTCGGCCGTATTCTCGCTCGTCACCGTCACCGTCACGGCCGCCGACGGCTGCGTATTCAACGCCACCGTGAAGGTCGCCGTCCCGTCACCCTCCGTCACCTGAACCATCATCGAACTCACGTCCAGCCCGTACTCGTTGTCCGCGTTCACCGCATGGACCGTGACCGCGTTGACCGCGTCGTAGTTGGTGTCCGCCGTGCTCATCTGGTTCACCGTCAGGGTGACCGTGTAGGGCCGGGTGCCGGTGGCGGGGTTGGGATCGGAGGGAGTGGGCGCATCGTCTACCCCGGTCAGCGTCACCGTCTGCGCCGTGTTCCAGGTCGTCGCCGTGAAGGTCAGCGACGACGCCGACACCGTGCCTTCCGCGGTGTTCGAACTCGCCACGCCGAGCACCACGTCCCCCGTCGGCTTGGTCGCCAGCTTCACCGTGAAGGTATCCGTCCCGCCACCCTCCGTCGTCCGCAGCCGGGACGACGACGACGTTGCCGGCGATACCACCAACCCCGCCACGTCGTCGTCGGTGATGGTCAGCAACGCCCCGGTCACGGTCATCGTCGCCGATTCGGCGGTAGCCTGGGCGTTCGCGGCCGTGCCCGTCACCGTCACCGCATTGTTCGCCGCGTCCACGTCGTTGTCCACCGCGGTGATGGTCGCCGTGTCCGTGCTCGTCGTCGAACCCGCCGCGACCACGATGGTCGCGCCCGAACCCGACGCCACCGAATAGACGTTCGCCACCGGTGTCACCGTCACCGTCGTCACCGCGCTTGACGGGTGCGTCAGCGTCGCGCTCACCGTCGAGACGCCGCCGTTCTCGGAAACCGACGCCGGCGATGCCGTCAGCGTCACCCCCGGCGTCGCGTCGTCGTCCGTCAGCCTCAGCGTCACCGCGGCCACACTCCCCGCGCCCTGGCTGTTGGTCAGCGTCGCCGTCACGGTCGCCGTCCGGGGCGGCTCGTCCGTGTTGTTGTTCACCGCCGTGATCGTCACCGTGTCCGACGCCGCAGTGGTCGACCCTGCTGCAATCACGATCGTCGCGTCCGACCCCACCGTGTAGAAGCCCGTCACCGCCGTCACCGTCACCGTCGTCGCCGCGCTTGACGGGTGCGAGAGCGTCGCGCTCACCGTCGACGTCCCGCCGTTCTCGGAAATCGACGCCGGGTTCAGCGACAGCGTGGCGTTCGGCGCCGCGTCGTCGTCGGTGATCGTCAGGATCACGTTGGGCGGGTGGTTGGTCAGGCCGAGGCTCTCGGACGCCGTCCCCGACACCGTCACGCTCTTGTCCGGCGCATCCGTGTCGTTGTTGCTCGCCGTCACCGTCACCACGCCCGCACTCGTCGTCGCGGTCGCCGCGAAGGTCAGCGTCTTCGCCGCGCTCAGCGTGAAGTCGCCCATCCCGGCGCCGGTCGACGTCACCGGCGCCGCCGAGACCGTGATCGTCACCGCCACGGTCGACGGCCGGTCCAGCGTCGCGGTGACCGTCGCCACCCCGCCGTTCTCCGAAATCGACGCCGCCGACAGCAGCAGCGTCGTCTGCGGCGTGTCGTTGTCGGTCAGCGTCAGCGTCACGGGAGACGGCGCCACCACGCCGTTGCCGCCCGCGGCCACCCCTGAAATCGTGACTTGCTCGCTCCCCTCCGCCGTGACGTCGTCGACGCCCGTCACCGTCACCGTACCCGCGCTGGTCGTGGCCCCCGCCCCAATGGTCAGCGTCGTGCCCGTCAGCGTGAAGTCGCCCGCCCCCGCGGTCACGCCCGTCGCCGACACCGTGATCGCCACCGCCGCGCTCGACTTGCCGGACAGCGTCGCGGTGACCGTCGCCACCCCGCCATTCTCCGAAATCGACGGCGGCGACAGCACCAGCGTCACGGTGGGCGTACCTTCGTCGTCCGTGATGGTCAGCATCTTGTCGACGGGCTGAACGACCCCCTGGGAGTTGGACGCCGAACCCGAGATCGTCACGCTCTTGTTCGGCGCATCCACGTCGTTGTCCTTGGCCGTGATCGTCACCGCGCCGGTGCTGGTCGTGGCTCCCATCGCGACGGTCAGCGTCGTGCCCGTCAGCGTGTAGTCCTCCGCCACCGTGTTCGCCCCCGGCGCCGCCGACACCGTGATCGTGGTCGCCGCGCTCGACGTCCCCGACAGCGTCGCCGTCACCGTCGAGACCCCGCTACTCTCCAAAATCGACGGCGGCGACAGCGCCAGCGTCACGATGGGCGTCGCGTCGTCGTCCGTGATCGTCAGCGTCACGCCGGCCGCCGGGTTCGCCACCCCGTTGCCGCCCGTGGCCGTGCCCGTCACCGTCACCGTCTCGTCCGGCTCGTCCGTCGTGTCGTCCACCGCCGTCACCGTCACCGCGCCCGAACTCGCCGTCGACCCCGCCGCGATGGTCAGCGTCTGGTCGCTCGACAGACTGAAGTCGCCCGTCCCCGCGGTCACGCCCGCCGCCCCCACCGTCACCGTCACCGCTTCGCTCGACGGATGTGAGAGTGTCGCCGTCACCGTCGAGACCCCGCCACTCTCCGAAATCGACGGCGGCGACAGCGCCAGCGTCACGGTGGGCGTCGCGTCGTCGTCCGTGATCGTCAGCGTCACGCCGTCCGGGTTCGCCACCCCGTTGCCGCCCGTGGCCGTCCCCGACACCGTCACCGTCTCGTCCGGCTCGTCCGTCGTGTCGCCCACCGCCGACACCGTCACCGCGCCGGCGCTCGTCGTCTGCCCCGCCGCGATGGTCAGCGTCTGGTCGCTCGACAGACTGAAGTCGTCCGCCCCCGCGGTCACGCCCGCCGTCCCCACCGCCACCGTCACCGCTTCGCTTGACGGATGTGAGAGTGTCGCCGTCACCGTCGTCACCCCGCCCGTCTCCGAGATCGACGGCGGCGACAGCGCCAGCGTCACGATGGACGTCGCGTCATCGTCCGTGATCGTCAGCGTCACGCCGTCCGGGTTCGCCACCCCGTTGCCGCCCGAGACCGTCCCCGACACCGACACCGTCTCGTCCGGCTCGTCCGTCGTGTCGCCCACCGCCGACACCGTCACCGTCCCCGAACTCGTCGTCGACCCCGCCGCGATCGTCAGCGTCGTCGCGCTCGACAGACTGAAGTCGCCGGCCGCCGCGGTCACGCCCGTCGCCCCCACCGTCACCGTCACCGCTTCGCTCGACGTCCCCGACAGCGTCGCCGTCACCGTCGAGACCCCGCTACTCTCCAAAATCGACGACGACGACAGCGCCAGCGTCACGGTGGGCGTATCGTCGTCGTCCGTGATCGTCAGCGTCTGGCTCACCGGCGCCACCACCCCGTTGCCGCCCGAGACCGTCCACGAGACCGTCACCGTCTCGTCCGGCTCGTCCGTCGTGTCGCCCACCGCCGACACCGTCACCGTCCCCGAACTCGTCGTCGACCCCGCCGCGATCGTCAGCGTCGTCGCGCTCGACAGCGCGAAGTCGTCGCCCGCCGCCGCGGTCACGCCCGTCGCCCCCACCGTCACCGTCACCGCTTCGCTCGACACGCCCGACAGCGTCGCCGTCACCGTGGACACGCCGCTACTCTCCGTGATCGACGTCGATGACAGCGCCAACGTCACCTCCGGCAGCGGCTCGTCGTCCGTCAGGGTCAGCGCCCCGCCGCCCACCGCCATGGTCGTCCCGTCGGCCGTGGCCCGATCGTTCGTGATCGTCGCCGTCACCGTCGTCGAACGCCCGTCAACGCCCTGGTGAACGTTGTCGTTCACCGCCGCGATCGTCACCGTGTCGGAGGCGTTCGCCGTCTCGCCAGCGGCGATCACGATGACCGCGTCCGACCCCACCGTGTAGCCCGCCGCCACGGTCACCGTCACCGTCGTCGCCGCGCCCGACGGGTGCGACAGCGTCGCCGTCACCGTCGAGACGCCGCCACTCTCCGCCATCGACGCCGGCGCCAGCGCCAGCGTCACCCCAGGCGCCCCGTCGTCGTCCGTCGTCGTCACCGACACGTCCACCTTCGCCAGCCCGTTATAGTTGGTGTCGCCGCTCGACGGATCGAGCCGCACCGCCCAAGTCACCTCTCCGTCGTCGATGTCGTCGTCCACCCCGGTCACCGTCACCGTCTGCACCGTGGTCCAGGCCGTCGTCGCGAAGGTCAGCGACGATGGGGACGCCGCGCCCTCGCTCGTATCCCGGCTCGACACCGACACCGTCACCGCCTGCGACGGCCGCGTCGCCAGCTTCACCGTGAAGGTCGCCGTCCCGCCCGCCTCCGTCGCCTGCCCCGTCACCGAGCTTACGTTCAGCCCGTACTCGTTGTCCGCGTTCACCGCGTAGACGGTGATTGCCGAGACCCCGTCATACGTGTCGTCCGCCGTGCTCGTCGTGTTCACCGTCAGGGTGACGGTGTAGGCCTGGTCGCCGTCGGCAGGGCCATCGTCCACGCCGGCCAGCGTCACCGTCTGCGCCGTGTTCCAGTTCGAGTCCGTGAAGGTCAGCGACGAGGCCGACACCCTGCCTTCGCCCGTGTCCGAACTCGCCACGTCAAGCACCACGTTCCCCGTCGGCTCGCTCGCCAGCTTCACCGTGAAGGTGTCCAGCCCGCCATTCTCCGTCGTCCGCAGCCGCAACGACGCCGACGTCGTAGGCGACACCGCGAACCCCGCCACGTCGTCGTCGGTGATGGTCAGCATCGCCCCGGCGACCGTGCCCGCGCCCTGGTCGTTCGCGGCCGTGCCCGTCACCGTCACATCGTTGTCAGCGGCGTCCACGTCGTTATTCACCGCCAAGATCGTCGCCGTGTCCGTCGCGTTCGCCGTCTGCCCCGCCGTGATCACGATGGTCGCGTCCGACCCCACCGTGTAGCCCGCCGCCACGGTCACCGTCACCGTCGTCGTCGCGCTCGACGGGTGCGACAGCGTCGCGCTCACCGTCGTCGAACCGCCGTTCTCCGGGATCGACGATGACGCCACCGACAGCGTCACCCCCGGCGCCGCCTCGTCGTCCGTCAGCGTCAGCGTCTGGCTCGACGGCATCGCCACGCCGTTGCCGCCCGTCGCCGTCCCCGAGACCGTCACCGACTTGTCCGGCGCGTCCACGTCGTTGTCGTGCGCCGTCACCGTCACCGCGCCCGAACTCGTCGTCCCCCCCGCCGCGATGGTCAGCGTCTTGTCGTTCGACAGCGTGAAGTCCGTCCCCACCGCCCCCGTGCCCGCCGCCACGTCCACCGTCACCGTCACGGCTTCGCTCGACGCCCCCGACAGCGTCGCCGTCACCGTCGAGATGCCGCTACTCTCCATGATCGACGTCGGCGACAGCACCAGCGTCACGGTCGGCTTGTCGTCGTCGTCGGTCAGCGTCAGCGTCACGGGGGACGGCGCCGCCACGCCGTTGCCGCCCAAGACCGTGCCGGAGACCGTCACCGCCTTGTCCGGCGAATCCACCGCGTTCCCGTTCGCCGTCACCGTCACCGCGCCCGAACTCGTCGTGTCCTCCGCCGCGATCGTCAGCGTCGTCGTCGCGCTCAGATCGAAGTCCCCGATCACCGCGCCCGTGCCCGCCGTCGCCCCCACCGTCACCACGACCGCCTCGCTCGACGCCCCCGACAGCGTCGCCGTCACCGTCGAGATGCCGCTACTCTCCGAAATCGACGTCGGCGACAGCACCAGCGTCACGGTCGGCTTGTCGTCGTCGTCGGTCAGCGTCAGCGTCACGGCGGACGGCGACGTCACCCCGTTGCCGCCCGAGACCGTGCCTGAGACCGTCACCTCCTTGTCCGGCGAATCCACCGCGTTCCCGTTCGCCGTCACCGTCACCGCGCCCGCACTCGTCGTGGCCCCCGCCGCGATGGTCAGCGTCTTGTCGCTTGACAGCGTGAAGTCGTTGGCCGCCGCGCCCGTGCCCGCCGCGGCACCCACCGTCACCGTCACCGCTTCGCTGGACGTCCCCGACAGCGTCGCCGTCACCGTGGAGACGCCGCTACTCTCCGTAATCGACGTCGGCGACAGGGCCAGCGTCACCCTCGGCACCGGCTCGTCCTCCGTGATCGTCAGCGTCGCGGCGGCCGGGTTCGCCGCCCCGTGGCCGCCCGTCACCGTGCCCGAGACCGTCACCTGTTTGGCCAGCGCATACGTCGCGTTGTTCACCGCCGTGAGCGTCACCGTGCCGGTGCTGGCCGTCTGCCCCGCCGCGATGGTCAGCGTCGTGCCACTCCGCGTGAAGTCGCCCCCCACCGCCGGGGCCACCGCCGCCGCCGACACCGTCACCGTCGTCGCCTCGCTCGCCATCCGGTCCAGCGTCGCGGTCACCGTGGCGACCCCGCCGTTCTCCGTGATCGACGACGGAGACAGCACCAGCGCCACGACCGGCGCATCGTCGTCCAAGATGGTGAGCGTGACGGCCGCCGGATTCCCCACGTTGTTGCCGCCCGCGGCCGTGCCCGTCACCGTCACCGCCTTGTGGGCTGAAGGGACCGTGTTGTCGTTCGCCGTGAGCGTCACGGTGCCGGTGCTCGTCAGAGCCCCCGCCGCGATGGTCAGCGTCGTGCCACTCCGCGTGAAGTCGCCCGCCACCGCCGGGGCCACCGCCGTCGCCCCCACCGTCACCACGACCGCCTCGCTCGACGCCCCCGACAGCGTCGCCGTCACCGTCGAGATGCCGCTACTCTCCGAAATCGACGTCGGCGACAGCACCAGCGTCACGGTCGGCTTGTCGTCGTCGTCGGTCAGCGTCAGCGTCACGGCGGACGGCGCCGCCACGCCGTTGCCGCCCGAGACCGTGCCGGACACCGTCACCTCCTTGTCCGGCGCATCCACCGCGTTCCCGTTCGCCGTCACCGTCACCGCGCCCGCGCTCGTCGTCGCCCCCGCCGCGATGGTCAGCGTCTTGTCGCTTGACAGACTGAAGTCGCCGGCCGCCGCGCCCGTGCCCGCCGTCGCCCCCACCGTCACCACGACCGCCTCGCTCGACGTCCCCGACAGCGTCGCCGTCACCGTCGTGACGCCGCTACTCTCCGTGATCGACGTCGGCGACAAGGCCAGCGTCACGGTGGGCTTGTCGTCGTCGTCCGTGATCGTCAGCGTCACGTCCGACGGCGCCGCCACGCCGTTGCCGCCCGAGACCGTGCCCGAGACCGTCACCGTCTCGTCCGGCTCGTCCGTCGCGTCGCCTATCGCCGTCACCGTCACCGTGCCGGTGCTCGTCGTCGACGCCGCCGCGATGGTCAATGTCTTGTCGCTTGACAGACTGAAGTCGCCGGCCGCCGCGGTCGCGCCCACCGCCCCCACCGTCACCACGACCGCCTCGCTCGACGTACCCGACAGCGTCGCCGTCACCGTCGTGACGCCGCTACTCTCCGTGATCGACATCGACGACAACGCCAGCGTCACGGTCGGCGTATCTTCGTCGTCCGTGATCGTGATCGTGGCCGAGTTCACCGTCAGGCTGCCCGACGAGCCGCTCACCGTCACCGTCTCGTTGGTCTCGTCCACCGCGTCGTTCGTCGGCGTCAGCGTGAAGGTGCCGGTCTTGCTCGCCGCCCCCGCGGCGATCGTGATGTCGAAGTCCGACACCGCCCCGAAGTCCACCGCCGTCGCCGTGCCGCTGCCCGCCACGCTCACGGTCACGGTCGTGGCATCAACGAACCGGCTCGTGCCATCCACCGTGGCCGTCACCGTGATCGTGGTCGCCCCGTCGGCCTCGGCCACGCTGTTGTCGTCCACCGTCAGCGTGATCGCGGTCGGGGCATCGTCGTCGTCCGTCAACGTGATCGTGGCCGAGCTCACCGTCAGGCTGCCTGACGTGCCGCTCACCGTGATCGTCTCGTTCGTCTCGTCGAACGCGTCGTTGGTCGGCGTCAGCGTGAAGTCGCCAGTGCCGCTCGCGTCGGCCGCGTAGATCGTAATGTCGAAGTCCGAGACCGCCGCGAAGTCCACCGCCCCCGCCGCGCCGGTCCCCACCACGCTCACCGTCACTGTCGTGTCCGTGACGAACCGCGTCCCGCCGTCCACCGTGGCGGTCACCGTGATCGTGGTGGCCCCGTCGTCCTCGGCCACGCTGGTGTCGTCCACCGTCAGCGTGATCGCGGTCGGCGTCGCGTCGTCGTCCGTCAACGTGATCGTGGCCGAGCTCACCGTCACGCTGCCTGAGGCGACATGGCCGTACAGCCCCACCGTCTCGTCGGTCCCGTCCAATACATCGTTCGTCGGCGTCAGCGTGAAGTCGCTGGCGCCGCTCGCCGCCCCCGCGGCGATCGTAATGTCGAAGGACGCCACAGCCACGAAGTTCACGGCCGTCGCCAACAAGCTGTCACCGTTCACGAGCACGGTCACCGTCGTGGCCGCGGCGAACCGCGTCGTCCCGTCCACCGTGGCCGTCACCGTGATCGTGGTCGCCCCGTCGTTCTCGGCCACGCTGTTGTCGTTCACCGTCAGCGTGATCGCGGTCGGCGCCGCGTCGTCGTCGGTCAACGTGATCGTGGCCGCGGTCACCGTCAGGCTGCCCGACTCGCCGCTCACCGTCACCGTCTCGTCGGTCTCGTCCACCGCGTCGTCCGTCGGCGTCAGCGTGAAGGTGCCGGTCTGGCTCGCCGCCCCGGCGGGGATCGTGATGTCGAAGTCCGTCACCGCCGCGAAGTCCACCGCCGTCGCCGTGCCGCTGCCCGCCACGCTCACCGTCACCGTCGTGTCCTCGGCGAACCGCATCGTGCCGTCCACCGTGGCCGTCACCGTGATCGGGGCCGCCCCGTCGCCCTCGCCCACGCTGTTGTCGTCCACCGTCAGCGTGATCGAGGTCGGCGCCGCGTCGTCGTCCGTCAGGCTGATCGTGGCCGAGTTCACCGTCAGACTGCCTGACGCGCCGCTGACCGTGATCGTCTCGTCGGTCTCGTCCACCGCGTCGTCCGTCGGCGTCAGCGTGAAGCCCGCGGTGTCGCTCGCCGCTCCCGCCGCGATCTCGATGTCGAACGCCTCCACCGCCGCGAAGTCCACCGCCCCCGCCGCGCCGCTGCCCGCCACGCTCACCCGCACCGTCTTCGCCTCGGCGAACCGGGTGGTCCCGTCCACCGTGGCGGTCACCGTGATCGAGGTCGCCCCGTCGCCCTCGCCCACGCTGCTGTCGTCTACCGTCAGCGTGATCGCGGTCGGGGCCGCGTCGTTGTCCGTCAGGCTGATCGTGGCCGAGTTCACCGTCAGGCCGGAGGCCGAGCCGCTCACCGTGATGGTCTCGTCGGTCTCGTCCACTACGTCGTCCGTTGGCGTCAGCGTGAAGTTTGCGGTACCGCTCGCGTCGCCCGCGGCGATCGTTATGTCGAACGCCAACACCGTGGCGAAATCCACCGCCGTCGCGGCGCCGCTGCCCGCCACGTTCACCCGCACCGTCGTGGCTGAGCCGAGCGTCATCGAGCCGTCCAACGTGGCCGTCACCGTGATCGTGGTCGCCCCGTCGCCCTCGCCCACGCTGTTGTCGTTCACCGTCAGCGTGATCGAGGTCGGGTTGCCGTCGTTGTCCGTGAGGCTGATTGTGACCGGGTTCACCGTCAGCGCGCCCGACGTGCCGCTCACCGTGATGGTCTCGTCGAGCTCGTCCTCCGTATCGTCCGTCGGCGTCAGCGTGAAGGTTCCGGTACCGCTCGCCGCCCCGGCGGCGATCTCGATGTTGAAATCCGACACCGCCGTGAAGTCCACCACGTTCCCCGACGTGCCGCTCTGCGCCACGCTCACGCTCACCGTCTTGGCCTCGGCGAACCGGGTCGTCCCGTCCACCGTGGCGGTCACCGTGATCGTGGTGGCGCTGTCGCCCTCGCCCACGTCGGCGTCGTCCACCGTCAGCGTGATCGTGTCCGGCGCGTCGTCGTCATCCGTGATCGTCCCCGTAACCCTTAGCCAATTGACGGTGGACCCGCCGCCGGGCGTCGAGATCGTCGCGTTCGTCGCACCGCTAAAGGTCACCTCCACCGTCTCGTTCGACTCGTTCACCGTGTCGCCCGTCACCGATACGCTGAAGGTCTGCCTGGTCGTCCCCACCGCGAAGGTCAGCGTGCCGCTGGTGATGGCCGTGTAGTCCGTCCCGGACGTGGCCGTCCCCGTGCCCGCGTCCGCATACTGCACCGTCACCTCGCGTCCGGAGGCGGCGCTCAGGGTCACCGTATAGGTCAGCGCCGTCGAGCCACTGTTGCCCTCCGTCACGCTCGGCGAAGGGCCGATCGTCAGCTTCGGCGTCGGGTCGTTGTCCGTGATCGTCCCCGTGCCGGTACCCGCCGTGGTCGAGACCGCCGCGTTCATCGGATCCTTCAGCCGCACGTTCACCGTCTCGTTCGCTTCGTCCAGAACGTCGCCCGTCACCGCCACGTCGAAGGTCTGGCTGGTCGTCCCCGCGGCGAAGGTCAGCGTGCCGGCGGTGAGCGCCGTGTAGTCCGTCCCGGACGTCGCCGTCCCCGTGCCCGCGTCCGCATACTGCACCGTCACCTCGCGTCCGGAGGCGGCGCTCAGGGTCGCCGTGAAGGTCAAGTCCGTCGAGCCGCTGTCGCCCTCGGTCACGCTCGGCGAGTCGATGGAGAGCATCGGCGCGGGGTCGTCGTCGGTGATCGTCAGCGTCACGTCCGACGGCGGCGCGACACCGTGGCCGCCCGAGACCGTCCCCGAGACCGACACCGTCTCGTTCGCCTCGTCCGTCGCGTCGTCTATCGCCGTCACCGTCACCGTGCCGGTGCTCGTCGTATCCCCCGACGCGATCGTCAGCGTGTCCGTGCTCGACAGACTGAAGTCGCCGGCAACCGCCCCCGTGCCCGGCGCCGCGCCCACCGTCACCGTCACCGCCTCGCTCGACACGCCCGACAGCGTCGCCGTCACCGTCGATTCACCACCGTTCTCCGAGATCGACGACGACGACAGGACCAGCGCCACCATCGGCGTGTCCTCGTCGTCGGTCAGCGTCAGCGTCACGTCCGACGGCGCCGCGACGTTGTTGCCGCCCGAGACCGTCCCCGAGACCGTCACCGACTTGTCCGGCGCATCCACCGCGTTGTCGTTCGCCGTCACCGTCACCGCGCCTGAACTCGTCGTGTCCCCCGCCGCGATCGTCAGCGTCGTCGTGCCGGACAGCGTGAAGTCGGCGGCCTCCGCCCCCGTGCCGGGCGCGGCTCCCACCGTCACCGTCACCGCTTCGCTTGACGTGCCCGACAGCGTCGCCGTCACCGTGGAGACGCCGCCGCTCTCCGTGATCGACGTCGACGACAGGGCCAGCGTGACCTCAGGCAGCATCTCATCGTCGGTCAGCGTCAGCGGCGCCCCGGTCACGCCCACGGTCTCCCCTTCGGCGGTGGCCTGGGCGTTCGTGGCCGTGCCCGTCACCGTCGTCGAACGCCCGGCCGCCCCCTGGTGCTCGTCGTCGTTCGCCGCCGTGACCAGCACCGTGTCCGCGGCGTTCGCCGTCTCGCCCGCCGCGATCTCGATGGTCGTGTCCGAACCCACCGTGTAGAAGTTCGAGACCGCCGTCACCGTCACCGTCGTCGCCGCGCTCGACGGATGCGACAGCGTCGCCGTCACCGTCGATTCGCCGCCGTTCTCCGAAATCGACGACGGCGACAGCGTCAGCGTCACCCCGGGCGCCGCGTCGTCGTCGGTGATGGTCAGCGTCGCGTCGGACGGAACCGCCGCCCCGTCGCCGCCCGCGACCGTGGCCGAGACCGTCACCGACTTGTCCGGCGCGTCGGTCGCGTTATTGGCCGCCGTGACCGTCACGGTGCCGGTGCTCGTCGTCGAACCCATCGCGATCGTCAGCGTCGTCGCGCTTGACAGGCCGAAGTCGCCCGACACCGCCGGGGACACCGCCGCCGCTGACACCGTGACCGTCGTCGCCTCGGTCGCCGCCTTGTCCAGCGTCGCGGTCACCGTGGCCACCCCGCCGTTCTCCGAAATCGACGACGCCGACAGCGACAGCGACACGACCGGCTTGTCGTCGTCGATGACCGTGATCGTCACCGCGAGCAGGTGCGTCGACGGCGTGTCCGCCACGTTCCCGACCCCATAGTTGGCCACCGCGTATCTGACCTCCTCGGTCTCGTCCAGGAGGTCGCTGTCCCCTTTGGCCGTGACGGTCACCGTCTTCGCCGTGTTCCAGTTCGACGGCGTGAACGAGAGGTTGTACGGGTACCTGAGGGCGGTGTTCAGATCGATCTTGTCGATGTCGGCATTCAAGCCGACCCATGTCGTCGTCGTCATCCCCCCGGGGGGTGGCTCGGAGTTCAGGACCACGGTGAACGTCTTGCTGCTGCCTTCCTCGGTCACGGTCAGGGCGGTGGGGTTGAAGGTCACGCCCGCGGTGTCGTCGTCCGTCAGCGTCAGCGTCGCGTCCGACGGCGCCGCGACACTGTTGCCGCCCGAGACCGTGCCCGAGACGGTCACCGACTTGTCGGCCACGTCCACGTCGTTGTCGTTCGCCGTCACCGTCACCGCGCCGTCGCTGGTCGTCGAACCCGACGCGATGGTCAGCGTCGTCGCGCTTGACAGGCTGAAGTCGGTGGCGACCGCGCCCGTGCCCGCCGTCGCGCCCACCGTCACCGTCACCGCCTCGCTCGACACCCCCGACAGCGTCGCCGTCACCGTGGAGATCCCGCCGTCCTCCCCGATCGACGTCGGCGACAGGACCAGCGTCACCGTCGGCAGCGCTTCGTCGTCCTCGATCGTCAGCGTCACGCTCGACGGCGGCGCGACGTTGTTGCCGCCCGAGACCGTGCCCGAGACCGTCACCGTCTCGTCCGCCTCGGCCGTCACGTCGTCCGGCGCCGTCACCGTCACCGTGCCGGTGCTCGTCGTCACCCCGGCCGCGATGGTCAGCGTCTTGTCGTCCGACAGCGTGAAGTCGTCGGCCGACGCGGTCAGGCCCGTCGCCGACACCGTCACCGTCACCGCCTCGCTTGACGTCCCCGACAGCGTCGCCGTCACTGTCGAGACCCCGCTACTCTCCAAAATCGACGGCGGCGACAGCGCCAGCGCCACGGTGGGCGTCGCGTCGTCGTCCGTGATCGTCAGCGTCTGGCTCACCGGCGCCACCACCCCGTTGCCGCCCGAGACCGTCCACGAGACCGTCACCGTCTCGTCCGGCTCGTCCGTCGTGTCGCCCACCGCCGACACCGTCACCGTCCCCGAACTCGTCGTCGACCCCGCCGCGATCGTCAGCGTCGTCGCGCTCGACAGCGCGAAGTCGTCGCCCGCCGCCGCGGTCACGCCCGTCGCCGACACCGTCACCGTCACCTCCTCGCTCGACGTCCCCGACAGCGTCGCCGTCACCGTCGAGACCCCGCTACTCTCCAAAATCGACGACGACGACAGCGCCAGCGTCACGATGGGCGTCGCGTCGTCGTCCGTGATCGTCAGCGTCTGGCTCACCGGCGCCGCGACACCGTTGCCGCCCGAGACCGTCCACGACACCGACACCGTCTCGTCCGGCTCGTCCGTCGTGTCGCCCACCGCCGTCACCGTCACCGCGCCCGTGCTCGTCGTATCCCCCGCCGCGATCGTCAGCGTCGTCGCGCTCGACAGCGCGAAGTCGTCGCCCGCCGCCGCGGTCACGCCCGTCGCCGACACCGTCACCGTCACCGCTTCGCTCGACGCCCCCGACAGCGTCGCCGTCACCGTGGAGACCCCGCCCGTCTCCAAAATCGACGTCGACGACAACGCCAGCGTCACGGTGGGCGTAGCGTCGTCGTCCGTGATCGTCAGCGTCTGGCTCACCGGCGCCGCGACACCGTTGCCGCCCTCGACCGTCCACGAGACCGTCACCGTCTCGTCCGGCTCGTCCGTCACGTCGTCCGTCGCCGTGATCGTCACCGTGCCGGTGCTCGTCGTCTGCCCCGCCGAGATGGTCAGCGTCGTCGCGCTCGACAGGCTGAAGTCGCCGGCCTCCGCGGTCAGGCCCGTCGCCGACACCGTCACCGTCACCGCCTGGCTCGATGCGCCCGACAGCGTCGCCGTCACCGTGCTCGCGTTGCCCGGCCCGCTCTCGTTGATGGTGTCCGGCTTCGTCGCGTCCGGCTCCGACAGGGCCAGCGCCACCTCCGGCAGCCTCTCGTCGTCCTCGATCGCCAGCGTCAGGCTCGACGGCGGCGTCGCCCCGTTGCCGCCCGACGCCGTGGCCGAGACCGTCACCGACTTGTCCGGCGCGTCGGTCGCATTATCGACCGGCGTGATCGTCACGGTTCCCGTGCTCGTCGTCGAACCCGCCGGGATGATGAGCGTCGTCGCGCTCGACAGGTTGAAGTCGTCCGACCTCGCCGGGGCCACGGCCGCCGCCGATACCGTGACCGTCGTCGCCTCGGTGGCCCTCCGATCCAGCGCCGCGGTCACCGTGGCCACCCCGCCGTTCTCCGAGATCGACGACTCCGACAGCGACAGCGACACGACCGGTATGTCGTCGTCGTCGACCGTGACCGTCACCGCGACCTCGTTCGTCACCCCGCCCGCATAGCCGGCCACCGTGTACCTGATCTCTTTGGTGTCGTTCTGGATGTCGCTGTCCGCGGAGGCCGTGACGGTCACCGTCTGCGCCGTGCTCCAGTTCGTCGGGTCGAACGAGAGGGTGTACGGGTACGCGAGGGCGCCGTTCAGAGCGATCTCGGCGTCGGAGCGACTGAGACCGACCGTCGTCGTCCCGGAGGGGGGCTCGGAGTCCAGGACCACGGTGAACGTCGCGCCGGCGGTGTCTTGCTCGGTCACGGTCAGGGCGGTGGGGGTGACGGTCACGCCCGCGGTGTCGTCGTCCGTGGTGCTCACCCTGACGGTGGAGTCGCCGACAGCGCGGTAGCGGGCGTCTCCCGCCGGCCCGCTGTCGGGATTCAAGATGACGTTCCAAGTCACGTCGCCGTCGTCGACGTCGTCGTCGACGCCGGTCACCGTCACCGTCCGCGCCGTGTTCCAGGTGCCCGGCGCGAAGGTCAGCGACGACGGCGACACCGTGCCCTCGCTCGCGTCCCCGCTCGTCACCGTCACCGTCACCGCCGCCGTCGGCCGCGTCGCCAGCTTCGCCGTGAAGGTCGCCGTCCCGCCCGCCTCCGTCGCCTGCCCCGTCACCGCGCTCACCGTCAGCCCGGCGACGTCGTCGTCCTCGTTGGGCACCGACACGGTCTGGGTACTCACACGGTTATACGGCAGGGTACCGGCGCCGGTCTCGCCCGGGTCCACCGTCACCCGGCAAATCTGGTTGCCGTCGTCGACATCGTCGTCCTTGCCCCGCACCGTCACCGTATGCGGCGAATTCCACAGGCTCGCCGCGACCGCCGAGGCGTCGCCGCCGGTGGGCACCATGGCGACGGTCCCGGAGACGCCATACGTCGCGCCGCCGTCCGCCGACACCTCGCATTCGGAGGTGTCCTGGCTGGTAACCAGCACAGACACAGTCTGGCTCGGGTTGGCCGTCAGGCGCACCGTGAACGTGTCCGTGCCACCCGCCTCCGTGGTCGCGGTCGAACCGCCGCTCTCGACCACGGTCATCCCCACGTCGTCGTCCGTGACGGTCAGCGTCGCGGCGGGCGGCGCCTTCACGTCGCCGCTCGCCGTTGCCGAGACCGTGACGGTCTTGTCCGGCGCATCCACGTTGTTGTTCACCGCCGTAATCGTCACCGTCCCGGTGCTCGTCGTCGAACCCGACGCGATGGTGAGCGTATTCGCGCTCGACAGGTTGAAGTCGCCCGCCGCCGCCGGGGCCACCGCCGCCGCCGACACCGTGAGGGTCGTCGCCGCGCTCGCCGCCTTGTCCAGCGTCGCCGTCACCGTGGAGACCCCGCCGTTCTCCGAGATCGACGACGAAGACAACGAGAGCGTCGCCTTGGGCAGCGCGACGATGGGCACCCACTTGGCATAGAGGTAGCGCCCGAAGTTATTACCTGTACCGGCAGCAATGATGATGACCACGCCGTCGTTGCCGATCTCCGCCGGCGTCAGCGTAATCATCGTCAGCAACGTCCCCATGGAGACGGGCTGCCTGCAGTTGTCGCGCCCGACCGGCAGACTGACGAGCGCACGATCACTCGCCGTATGGTCTACCGTTCTTCGGGCGCACACCAGGATGTGACTCCCGCCCAGGATTTGCGGGGTTATCGAGATCGGCTGTGCAGTCGTCTTGCCGAGCAGCGACGCGGTGTTGACCTGCCAATTTGTGGCCCGGGAATCGGTGCTGCGCCACGTCGTCCCGCTCCCGGTCGGCAGGGTGGAGTCGTCGTTGTCGGTAATGGTCAACGTCAGGCCCGCCGGGGCCGCCACCCCGTTGCCTCCCGACGCCGCGCCCGAGACCGTCACCGTCTTGTTCGCCGCCTGGACGTTGTTGTTCACCGCCGTGAGCGTCACCGTCCCCGTGCTCGCGGTCGAGCCCGCCGCGATGACCAGCGCCTTGTTCGTGCTCAGCGCGTAGTCGGCCACCGTCGCGCCCGACAACGGCGCCGCCGACACCGTGACCGTCACCGCTTCGCCGGATGCGCCGGAGAGCGCCGCCGTCACCGTGGTCACGCCGCTACCCTCGGAAATCGACGACGAAGACAGGGCCAGCGACAGCGTCGGCAGCGCGTCGGCGTCCGTGATCGTCAGCGTCACGTCCGACGGTGTCGCCACCAGACCGTGCCCGCCGGCCACCGTCCCCGAGACCGTCACCGTCTCGTCCGCCTCGTCCGTCGTGTCGTCCTCCGCCGTCACCGTCACCGTGCCGGTGCTCGCCGTCGCCCCGGCCGCGATGGTCAGCGTGTTCGCCGTGCTCAGCGTGAAGTCGGTCCCCGACAACGGCGACGTCGACACCGTCACCGTGATCGCCTCGCCCGAAATCCCCCCGCTCAGGCTCGCCGTCACCGTCGTCGCATTGCCCGCGCCGCTCTCGGCGATGGTCGAGGCCGACAGCGACAGCGCCAGCGTCGGCGTCGGGTCGGCGTCGGTCAGCGTCAACGTCACGTCCGACGGCGCCGCCACCCCGTTGCCGCCCGAAGCCGTCCCCGAAACCGTCACGCTCTTGTCCGGCGCATCCACCGCGTTCCCGTTCGCCGTCACCGTCACCGCGCCCGAACTCGTCGTATCCCCCGCCGCGATGGTCAGCGTGTCCGTGCTTGACAGACTGAAGTCGCCGGCAACCGCCCCCGTGCCCGGCGCCGCGTCCACCGTCACCGTCACAGCCTCGCTCGACCTGACCGACAGCGTCGCCGTCACCGTCGCCACGCCGCCCGTCTCCGAGATCGACGCCGGCGACAGGACCAGCGTCACGATGGGCAACGCCTCGTCGTCCGTCAGCGTCAGCGCCGCCCCGGTCACGCTCCCCGCCGTCCCCTGGTCGTTGGCGGCCGTCGCCGTCACCGTCGTCGTCCGGTCCGGCTCGTCCTTCGCGTTGTCTCCCGCCGTGACCAGCGCCGTGTCCGCGGCGTTCGCCGTCTCGCCCGCCGCGATCACGATGGTCGCGTCCGACCCCACCGTGTAGAAGCCCAACGCCGCCATCACCGTCACCGTCGTCGCCGCGCTCGACGGATGCGTCAGCGTCGCCGACACCGTCGCCACCCCGCCGTTCTCCGCAATCGACGCCGGCGAGACCGACAGCGTCACCCCCGGCGCCGCGTCGTCGTCCTCCAGCGTCAGCGTGGCCCCGGTCACGCTCCCCGTACCCTGGTCGTTGGTCGGCGTCGCCGTCACCGTCACCGTCCGGTCCGGCTCGTCCTTCGTGTTGTCCGCCGCCGCGACCGCCACCGTGTCCGTGGCGTTCGCCGTCTCGCCCGCGGCAATCACGATGGTCGCGTCCGACCCCACCGTGTAGAAGCCCGTCACCGGCGCCAGCGTCACCGTCGTCGCCGCGCTCGACGGGTGCGTCAGCGTCGCGCTCACCGTCGTCGAGCCGCCGTTCTCCGAAATCGACGACGACGACAACGCCAGCGTCACCCCCGGCGCCGCGTCGTCGTCCTCCAGCGTCAGCGTCACGCTCGACGGGTTCGCCACGCCGTTGCCGCCCGAAGCCGCGCCGGAAACCGTCACCGACTTGTCCGGCGAGTCCGCCGCGTTCCCGTTCGCCGTCACCGTCACCGCGCCCGTGCTCGCCGTCGCCGCCGCCGCGATGGTCAGCGTCTTCGCGCTCGACAGGCTGAAGTCGCCCGCCGCCGCGTTCGTCCCCGCCGCCGCGCCCACCGTCACCGTCACCGCCGCGCTGGACTTGACCGACAGCGTCGCCGTCACCGTCGTCACGCCGCCCGTCTCCGAGATCGACGCGGGCGACAGGACCAGCGTCGCCACCGGCAGCGCCTCGTTGTCCGTCAGCGTCAGCGCCGCCCCGGTCACCGTCACGGTCTCCGAATTGGCGGCGGCCTGGGCGTTCGCGGCCGTACCCGTCACCGTCGTCGAACGATTGGCCGTCCCCTGGTGCACGTCGTCGTCCACCGCGGCGATCCTCACCGTGTCCGTGGCGTTCGCCGTCTCGCCCGCCGCGATGACGATCGTCGCGTCCGACCCCACCGTGTAGAAGCCCGTGACCGCCGACACCGTCACCGTCGTCGCCGCGCTCGACGGATGCGACAGCGTCGCCGACACCGACGTCGAACCGTTGCTCTCCGGGATCGACGGATACGGCAGCGACAGCGTCACCCCCGGCGCCGCGTCGTCGTCGGCGATGGTCAGGGTCGCGTCGGCCGGCGCCGCCACCCCGCTGTCGCCGCTCACCGTCGCCGAAACTGTCACCGACTTGTCCGGCGCATCCGTCGTGTCGTTCGCCGCCGTGACCGTCACCGCGCCCGCGCTCGCCGTCGAGCCCGCCGCGATCGTCAGCGTCGTTCCCGTCAGCGTGAAATCCGTCCCCGCCCCCGGCGAGGCCGAAACCGTGACCGTCACCGCCTCGCCCGACGGGTGCGAGAGCGCCGCCGTCACCGTCGCCACGTTGCCCGAACCGCTCTCGTCGATGGTCGAGGCCGACAGCGACAGCGACAGCGTCGGCAGCGCGTCGTCGTCCGTGATCGTCAGCGTCACGTCCGACGGCGCCACCACCAGACCGTGCCCGCCGGCCACCGTCCCCGAGACCGTCACCGTCTCGTCCGCCTCGTCCGTCGTGTCGTCCTCCGCCGTCACCGTCACCGTGCCGGTGCTCGCCGTCGCCCCGGCCGCGATGGTCAGCGTGTTCGCCGTGCTCAGCGTGAAGTCGGTCCCCGACAACGGCGACGTCGACACCGTCACCGTGATCGCCTCGCCCGAAATCCCCCCGCTCAGGCTCGCCGTCACCGTCGTCGCGTTGCCCGCGCCGCTCTCGTCGATGGTCGAGGCCGACAGCGACAGCGACAGCGTCGGCGTCGGGTCGTCGTCGGTCAGCGTCAGCGTCACGCTCGACGGGTTCGCCACGCTGTTGCCGCCCGCCGCCGTGCCGGAAACCGTCACCGACTTGTCCGGCGAATCCGCCGCGTTCCCGTTCGCCGTCACCGTCACCGCGCCCGTACTCGTCGTCGAACCCGCCGCGATCGTCAGCGTGTCCGTGCTCGACAGACTGAAGTCGCCGGCAACCGCCCCCGTGCCCGGCGCCGCGTCCACCGTCACCGTCACAGCCTCGCTCGACGTGCCGTTCAGCGTCGCCGTCACCGTCGCCACGCCGCCCGTCTCCGAGATCGACGAAGACGACAGGACCAGCGCCACCTCCGGCACATCCTCGTCGTCGGTCAGCGTCAGCGCCGCCCCGGTCACCGTTACGGTCTCCGAATTGGCCGCGGCCTGGGCGTTCGCGGCCGTGCCCGTCACCGTCGTCGAACGACCGGCCGTCCCCTGGTGCACGTCGTCGTCCACCGCGGCCACCGTCGCCGTGTCCGCGGCGTTCGCCGTCTCGCCCGCCGCGATCACGATCGTCGCGTCCGACCCCACCGTGTAGAAGCCCCCCGAGACCGCCGTCACCGTCACCGTCGTCGCCGCGCTCGACGGGTGCGTGAGCGTCGCCGTCACCGTCGATTCGCCCCTGTTCTCGGAGATCGACGACGGCGACAACGACAGCGTCACCCCAGGCGCCGCGTCGTCGTCCCGGATCGTCAGCGTCACGCTCGACGGCGCCGCGACACCGTTGCCGCCCGAGACCGTCGCCGAGACCGTCACCGTCTCGTCCGCCTCGTCCGTCGTATCGTCCACCGGCGCCACCGTCACCGTGCCGGTGCTCGTCGTCGCCCCGGCCGCGATGGTCAGCGTCGTCGCGCTCGACAGCGTGAAGTCGCCGGCCGCCGCGGTCACGCCCGTCGCCCTCACCGTCAGCGTCACCGCCGCGCTCGACGCGCTCGACAGCGTTGCCGTCACCATGCTCGCGCCCGACCAGCTCTCGAAGATGGTCTCCGGATTCGTCGGGTCCGGCTCCGACAGCGCCAGCGCCAACGTCGGCAACGCCTCGTCGTCCTCCAGCGTCAGCGGCGTCGCCCCGAGCAGGGTCACTTCCCCCACCCCCTGGCTGTTCACGGCCGTGCCCGTCACCGTCGTCGAACGCCCGCCGCTGCCCTGGTGCACGTCGTCGTTCACCGCCGTCACGGTCACCGTGTTCACGCCGAACGGGTTCGCCGTCTCGCCCGCCTCGATCACGATGGTCGCGTCCGACCCCACCGTGTAGAAGCCCGTCACCGCCGTCACCGTCACCGTCGTCACCGCGCTCGACGGATGCGAGAGCGTCGCCGACACCATCGATTCGCCGCCGTTCTCCGCGATCGACGACGAAGACAACGCAAGCAACACCCTCGGCGCCGCGTCGTCGTCCGTGATCGTCAACGTCAGGCCCGCCGGGGCCGACACGCCGTTGCCGCCTGACGCCGCGCCCGAGACCGTCACCGTCTTGTCCGGCGCCTGGGCGTCGTTGTTCACCGCCGTGAGCGTCACCGCCCCCGTGCTCGCGGTCGAACCCGCGGCGATGGTCAACGTGTTCGCCGTGCTCAGCGTGAAGTCGGTCCCCGACCCCGGCGAGGCCGACACCGTGAGCGTCACCGCCGCGCTCGACACCCCCGACAGCGCCGCCGTCACCGTGGTCACGCCGCTGCCCTCGGAAATCGACGACGACGACAGGGCCAGCGTCACCGTCGGCAGCGTCTCGTCGTCGGTCAAGGTCAGCGTCACGTCCGACGGGTTCGCCACGCTGTTGCCGCCCGCCGCCGTCCCCGAGACCGTCACCGTCTTGTCCGGCGAATCCACCGTGTTCCCGTTCGCCGTCACCGTCACCGCGCCCGAACTCGTCGTCGAACCCGACGCGATCGTCAGCGTATCCGCGCTCGACAGGCTGAAATCGCCCGCCGCCGCGGTCACGCCCGTCGCCGACACCGTCACCGTCACCGCCTCGCTCGACACCCCCGACAGCGTCGCCGTCACCGTCGAGACCCCGCTACTCTCCGAGATCGACGTCGGCGACAGGACCAGCGCCACGGTGGGCGGATCCTCGTCGTCGGTCAGTGTCAGCGTCACGTCCGACGGCGCCGCCACCCCGTTGGCGCCCGAAGCCGTCCCCGAGACCGTCACCTGCTTGTCCGGCGAATCCACCGTGTTCCCGTTCGCCGTCACCGTCACCCACGGCACCGCGATCCCGCTCGTCGTATTCCCCGCCGCGATCGTCAGCGTCCTGTTGCTCGACAGGCTGAAGTCCGCGGCAATCGCCCCCGTGCCCGCCGCCGCCGTCACCGTCACCGTCACCGCCGCGCTCGACACCACCGACAGCGTCGCCTGCACCGTCGAGACCCCGCTACTCTCCGAGATCGACGCCGGTGACAGGACCAGCGTCACCTCCGGCAGATCCTCGTCGTCCGTCAGCGTCAGCGCCGCCCCGGTCACCGTCACGGTCTCCGAATTGGCGGCGGCCTGGGCGTTCGCCGCCGTGCCCGTCACCGTCGTCGAACGCCCGGCCGTCCCCTGGTGCACGTCGTCGTTCACCGCCACGATCAACGCCGTGTCCGCGGCGTTCGCCGTCTCGCCCGCCGCGATGACGATGCTCGCGTCCGACCCCACCGTGTAGAAGCCCGTGACCGCCGCCGCCGTCACCGTCACCGTCGTCGCCGCGCTCGACGGGTTCGTCAGCGTCGCCGTCACCGTGGAGACCCCGCCGTTCTCCGAGACCGACGCCGGCGATACCGCCAGCGCCACCCCCGGCGCGTCGTCGTCGTCCACGATGGTGAGCGTCAGGGCCGCGGGCGCCGCCACCAGACTGTGCCCGCCGGCCACCGTCCCGCCCACCGTCGCGGTCTCGGCCGGCTCGTCCGTCGTGTCGTGCTCCGCCGTCACCGTCACCGTGCCCGAACTCGTCGTCGCCCCGGCCGCGATGGTCAGGGTCTTGTCGCTCGACAGACTGAAGTCGCCCGCCGCCGCGGTCCCGCCCGTCGCCGTCACCGTCACCACGATCTCCTCGCCCGAGGTCCCGCCGCTCAGGCTTGCCGTCACCGTGGTCGCATTGCCCGCGCCGCTCTCGTCGATGGTCGAGGCCGACAGGGCCAGCGCCAGCGTCGGCGTCGGGTCGTCGTCCGTGATCGTCCCCACCCCGGTCGACGCGCTCCCCAGCACCGCCCCGGAGGGGTTGCTCAGCGCGATCCGCACCGTCTCGTTCGGTTCGTCCAGCGCGTCCCCTGTCACCGTCACGTCGAAGGTCTGGCTCGTCTCTGACGCGGCGAAGGTCAGCGTCCCGCCCGTGATGGCCGTGTAGTCGGTCCCGGAGGTCGCCGTGCCCGGGTCCGCGGCCGCGGCGTAGTTCACCGTCACTTGCCGCCCCGGCGCCCGGTTCAGGGTCACGTCGTATTCCAGGGTCGCCGTCGTGCCCGCCGCGCCTTCCGTCGCGCTCGGCGAGGAGATGGAGACCGCGATCTCCTCGATCTCGATGGAGAAGCGCAGCTCCGCCTTGTCGCCGTCCGCGTCCGTCGCCACCAGCTTGTAGTTCGTCGCCCCTTGCGCCGTGGTGGGCGTACCGGAAATGGTTCGCGTCGCCGCGGCGAAGCTCAGGCCGGCGGGCAGGTTCCCCTCGATGCTGTAAATCACGCCGCCGTCGCCGTCCGTCGCCGCCGGCACCGCCGGCAGCGCCTGCGACACCGCGTTGCCCTTCACCCAGCTATAGGAGGGGGTCGCCGTCGAGCCGAAGCTCGGCAGGGTCTGCTCCCCGCGCACCTTGTGGTTCGGGTCGGCCGGCGTCGGCCCGAAGTTCAGGGTCACCCGGTTGTCACCGCCGCCGCCGAGGAGGCGGAAACGGAGGCCGCCGATCTTGCCGGCGCCCATCGGGTTGTTCGGGAAGGAGATGCCGTCGCCGTCCCAGTCGCCCGCCTGCACCGCGTAGCTGAAATCGAGCTTGTCCCAGCGGCTGGAGTCCGAGGTGGAATAGGAGGGGTTGCACACCCGGCGGGTGTTGCTCCCGATCCGAATGTTCAGGCACACGCTCGACTGGACGAGCGTGAGCCGGTGCGTGAGGTCCACCCTCACGGTGATGGTGTCGTTGGTCCCGAACGGCGCGACCTTGCCGTAGGTCTTGTCCGCGCCGGGGTTCGACGTGATCGCGATCGACTCGATCCCCGCGCCGTCGCTCACCTCCAGGGTGAAGATCAGGTCCGCCGTGCGGCCGAAGCTGTCGGTCGCCCGCAGCGTGTAGTTCTCCCGCGCCAACGCGGAGGCATACGACCCCGCGATCGTCGCCGTGGGCGCGTCCAGCGTATAGCCCGTCGGCAGCGACCGCGCCGACGTCACCGAATAGGTGACGTTGTGCGCGTCGGCCGCGTTCGCCAACGCCGGCAGCCGGTAGTTCACCGACGCGCCCGCGTAGAAGACGACGGCCGGAGCCAACACCCCGGAGAAGGACGGCGCCGGCGTGTCCACCTTGTGGCCGGACTGGTTGCTGAGGCCGTGCAAGTCCGTTGACAGTTCGAACGACCTCCCGACGAAATCGCCGCAGGCCACACCCCTGATGCTGCTCCCGGTGGTGCCGGGGGAGCTCAGCGCGTCCTCGCCGAGGCTCACGCCGTCGGTGTCGCGGTCGCCCTTCTGCACGACATAGTCGAAATAGAGCCACGTGCCGTCAAAGCCGCTTCCGTAGCGGTTTCGCCGGTTCTGGTAACGCCCGGTGAGCGTGCGCGTGACGCCGCCGACCGTCATCTCGAGCTCGACGGTGCCGACGGTGTGGATCTGGATACAGGTGCCGCTCAGGGTCCGGCCCCACGGGACATACACCGTGATGGTTTCGCCCGGCAAGTAGGTGTCGCCGGACGCGGGGGAAGTGATGATGCGCGGATTGTTCAGGAAGTGATGATGCGCGGATTGTTCAGGTGGTGCGGGTGGGTAAGGTTGTGGAGTGCGCTGCCGCCGATATGCGCCGCCGCGTCCGGCGCGGCCGCCAGGAGGGCGAGGCCCAGGAAGGCCGCGGCCTTCACGGCACTGCTGCTGTTTTTCGCGGAGCGCGGGTCCGCCTTTGCCATGCTTGCCACTTTCCTCGCGACGACGGTCAAAGGATTCCTCGGGATTGGTTTCTCTTCTCTCATCTATCGAGAAGTTTTCTCATGATCTCACGGATCCCGGACATTCTTTTAAGTATCTCAACATCCTCATGCACGTTGCAAGAAAAAACGTCACGATTTTTAATGCCTTCCGGTCAAATCGGGAGGCCGCGACAGTTGTCTCCCGGCCGCCCTGCCATCGACTACGTTCCCATGGCGCAACGCCCGGCCGACCTTGCGGCCGCGGGACCGGGATAGGCAAACACCAGGCGGGTAACGTTGCCGCTCGGACGACCCCCCCGCATCCGCGGGGCCGGGCCGGCTCGGCAGGGGGTCGGAGGCGCCATGAGATGGCGCCCTACACACGGACGACCCGGCGGCTGCGGGGACGGGATAGGCAAACACCAGGCGGGTAACGTTGCCGCTCGGACGACCTTGCGCGCATCCGCGGGGCCGGGCCGGCTCGGCAGGGGGTCGGAGGCGCCATGAGATGGCGCCCTACACACGGACGACCCGGCGGCTGCGGGGACGGGATAGGCAAACACCAGGAGGGTAACATTGCCGCCTGGACGCCCCCCCGCCTCCGCGGGACCGGGCCGGCTCGGCAGGGGATCGGAGGCGCCATGAGATGGCGCCCTACACACGGACAACCCGGCGGCTGCGGGGACGGGATAGGCAGAGACCAGGCGGGCAACGTTGCCGCTCGGACGACCCCCCGCCTCCGCGGAACCGGGCCGGCTCGGCAGGGGGTCGGAAGCGCCATGAGATGGCGCCCTACACACGGACGACCCGGCGGCTGCGGGGCCGGGATAGGCAAACACCAGGCGGGCAACATTGTCGCTCGGACGCCCCCCCCCGCCTCCGCGGGATCGGGCTGGTTCGGCAGGCGCGGCGGCGCCATGAGATGGCGCCCTACACATGGACGACTCTGCGGCCGCGGGGCCGGGATTCATTCTGACTTTGTCTGTTATTCTGACCTTTTCTGTCATTCTGAGTGAAGGGCCTGCCCTGAGCTTGCCCTTAGCCTCGAAGGGCCTCGAAGGGAAGGATCTGCTTTTTCCTTCCACCGAAGGGTCTCGCTATTCCTGTAACGAAGCAGATTCTTCGCTTCGCTCAGAATGACAATGGGAGGGGAGAATGACGGCGGAGGGCGGAAGGGCGGAGGAGGGCGGGATGACGGAGGACACGCCATGAACGTGCATGGCATCATCTCTGGATTCCCGCTCCCCGATAACAAATGTCGGGGACAGGTTTCGCGGGAATGACGGCGGGGGAGTACTCCCTCTCCCCTTGCGGGAGAGGGCTGGGGTGAGGGGGACGGCGCATGAGATGCGCCGCTACCTGGATTCTCATGGGCATGGGCATGACGGGGGGGGAGGGGGAATGAGGGGGGTTATTTTTTCAGGGTTTCATGGCAGGTTTTGAGTTCTTTTTCTAGATAGAGGCGGAGGGTTTGTAGTCGTTTGATTGAGGTGGCTTCGAAGCGAAGGACTAAGGCCGGTTGTGTATTTGAGGCGCGAATGAGTCCCCAGCCGTCGTCGAAGCGGACGCGCACTCCGTCAATGGTGATGACTTCTCGAATTGTAAGGTTCGGGTTGCTCGCGTCCGGTTGCTTCGCTAACTCAAGCACACGATTCCGTACTGCTTCGACTAATCGGAATTTTACGTCGTCGGCGCATTCAACGCGAATCTCCGGCGTCGACTCGACAACGGGCAAATCAGCGAGAAGAGCAGAGAGCGGCTCTCGGGTTTTCGACAGGATTTCCACCAGGCGACAGGACGCATACATCGCGTCATCATATCCAAAATACCGGTCGGCGAAAAACATGTGCCCGGACATTTCTCCGGCCAAGACGGCGTTTTCTTCTTTCATTTTGGCTCTGAGCAGCGAATGCCCTGCTTTCCACATGATCGCCTTGCCCCCACGTTTTTGAATGTCGTCGTAGAGAAGTTGGGAGGCTTTCACCTCCGACACGAAGGTGGAACCGGGCTTGTCCTTCAACATATCTCTGGCAAAAATCATCATGAGGCGGTCGCCCCATATAATCGTGCCCGTTTCATCAATCGCCCCGATCCGGTCGGCGTCACCGTCGTACCCGATCCCTACGTCTGCCTGATTGTCCTTGACGGCCCGGATCAGCGGTTGAAGGTTTTCGACCACCGTGGGATCAGGGTGATGGTTGGGGAAACGGCCGTCAAGCTCATCGTATAAGCCCGTCACGCGACAGCCTAATTGCTCTAAGGCGTTTTTCGCCACCATACTTGCCGCACCGTTTCCACAATCGATGACGACGTGGATGGTCTTTCCGGTCACTCCGGCGCAGTTTTCTTTCAGAAAACGCAGATATTGAGGGATGACCGACGCCCGCGACACCGTCCCTGATCCGGACGCATAGTCCCCGGCGTCAATGACGCGTTTGATGTTCTGAATTTCTTCACCATATAAGGCCGCTTTGCCTAGGCACAGTTTGAAGCCATTGTATTCGGCTGCATTATGGCTCCCGGTAATCATCACGCCGCCGTCAACGGGCAATTCAAACAGCGCAAAATATAATACGGGCGTGGGACAGATCCCAATATCCACGACGTTGACCCCGGTGGCCGTCACGCCGGCAATCAATCGGTCCCGAAGGTCCGGAGAGGTCAAGCGTCCATCCCGTCCCACGGCCACCGTCCGACACCCACGCGTTTGGGCCGTGGTGCCGAACGCCTTGCCGATGGATTCGGCCATCTCCATGGTTAAATCCGTTCCAACGATGCCGCGAACGTCATACTCACGAAAAATGCTCATGAACGAATCCTCAAGAAAAGAAGTTACGGCGAAGGGTTTCTGTTTCGTCCATACTCATCGGCATACCGGATAATATCGTCTTCTCCGACGTATGTGCCGCGTTGGACCTCGATGATTTCAAGGGGCACCTTGCCGGGATTTTCCAATCGGTGTTTGGTTTGTTCTGGAATCATCGTACTCTCCCCGAGACTCAACCGGAAAATTTTCTTGCCACGGGTCACACGAGCCGTCCCTGCAATCACCACCCAATGTTCACTCCGTCGGTGGTGCATTTGAAGCGACAACCGCTGACCAGGTAAGACGCTGATGCGTTTCACCTTGTAGTCTTTCCCTTCTTCGAGCACGGTATACCAACCCCACGGGCGATGAACCGTCGCGTGTTCGAGACGCTCGGGAATCCTTTGTTTCCGAAAAATCTCAACCAACGCTTTAACGTCTTGGGCGCGCGATTTGGGGCAGATCAGAGTGGCATCCGTCGTGTCCACCACCAGCATCCCGGAAAGCCCGATACACCCCACCAATCGCTTGCTCCCAAACAACACGGATTTTTCGCTATCCACCTCAATCACGTTTCCTCGTACCACGTTTCCATGCTCATTTCCAGGAATGACTTCTTCCAGATTTCCCCAGCTCCCTACGTCCGACCACGAAAAATCAACGGGGACCACGGCGGCACGAGTCGATCGTTCCATCACGCCATAATCGATGGAGAGCGATTCCAGTTGTTTATAGCGACGGGCTAATTTCGCGTCCGGTTGCCCTGCTTCGATCATCCCGTCTATAGCCTGAAGACCTTTCAAAAGCTTGGGCTGATGACGAGCACATTCTTCAATCAGGACGTCGGCACGCCACACGAACATGCCGCTGTTCCACAAATATTTGCCGGATTGTACGTAGCGCCGAACCGTTTTTTGATCGGGTTTTTCCACGAATCGCGCGATCGTATATCCGCCAAGTTTCCCTGACGTTCCCAAGCAGCATCGTGTATTCGGTCGAATATAGCCGTATCCGGTTTCGGCTCTGGTGGGATGCACCCCGAACGTGACCACGTGGCCTTGTTGGGCCAGTCGATAACCCAACGCCACGGCCCGCTTGAATTGTGCCTCACCCTTGACGACGTGGTCGGCAGGGAGCACCAGCATGGTGGCCTCGGGGTCGCGACGCAGCAACCGAAGCGCCGCCAAGCCGACGGCCGGAGCGGTATTCCGGCCTTCGGGTTCGAGTAGAACATGATCGGCTAATTCATCTTTCCATTCCCATAATTGTAACCTGACGGCTTCGGCCTGAACGGCGGTGGTCACGATGCGGACGTGATCGATGGGTCCCACCTTCGACGCACGGCGGACCGTCTGCTGGAGCAGCGTTTCTTCTCCAATGAGGGGCAGCAGATGTTTCGGAAACCGTTCTCGACTCAATGGCCAGAATCGGGTTCCGCTTCCGCCGGCAAGAATGACGGGATAGAAGTGGGAGGGTTTCATGCGTTTGACGTTTGAAGAGGGACGCACGACTCAATCCGTGGACAATGCGACGCCCTGCGCGGCCAGAATCATATCCGCGACTTCACGAACCGCGCCCTCGCCGCCGTTGGCTTTGCACACGTACCGGACCCTTTTCCGAACCGGGTCGCGCCCATTCGCGGGGGTGGCTGAGAACCCGACGGCCTGAAGAGCCGGCACGTCATTCACGTCATCCCCCATGTACGCGATTTCCTCGAACCCAAGGTCGTATTTCAAGGAGAGTGCCTTCAAGACCGACAGTTTATCGCTCACCCCTTGGTGAACTTCTGAAATCCCGAGTCTGGCCGCGCGGAGAGACACCAACGGGGTTTGATCCATGGTGATGAACGCGGTCACAATGCCCGCGTTCTTTAACAGTGCCAACCCAAGCCCATCCCACACGTTGAACGTTTTGATCTGGTCTCCCGAGTCTGAATAGGACATCCCACCGTCGGTCAACACGCCATCAACGTCGGTCGCGAAGAGCCGAATTTTTTTGAGTTGCCGAACGTGGGAGGCTTGACGAAGGCGCCCACGCGTTCGTTCTGACCGTGCGTTCACGATGAATCTCGTTTGTCAGAAAACCACGTCACGGCAACGGAAACGCTCCATCAGTCGAAATGGGGTGGACGGGCTCACCCATGGACGGGAAACCAATAAGAAACGGCACGGAAACTCTGGGAACTGGGAACGGCGTCCTCTATAATAGGTGAGCGGTCAGCGTGTACCATAGCTCCGGTGCTCTGTCAATATAAACCCGTCCGGACCCGTTCCGCCATGACTATTCTTGATCGTTACCTGTTCAAAGAACTTCTCGTTCCCTTCTGCATCAGTCTCAGCGTCCTGTGTTTTATGATTATGACCAAAGAGATGCTGCGGCTGATTGAGTTGTTGGTGGCAAAAGGCGTCGGTCTTTCGGCCATCTTAACAATCATCATCCATCTCATGCCTTCTTTTCTGGTGTTGACGCTCCCCATTGCCTGTCTGATTTCCTCCATCACCGCGTTCAATCGATTTTCCTTTGACAAGGAACTGACGGCCATGCAATCAGCCGGGCTCAGCTTGCTCAGAATCACGGTGCCGGTTGTTGTCTTTTCATGTCTGATCTTCCTGGCAACGTTAGGCCTGTCCCAATGGGGACAACCCTGGTCTTCCATCTCCCTCAAGAAGCTCGCCATCAGCCTGATTCAAGACCAGATAAGCTTGGCCTTGGAGCACGGCGTCTTCAACGAACCCGTGGACGGTATGATGATTTACGTTCCTGAACCACGAGTGGGAAGCAAGCGGGCCGAGGGCATCCTCATCTCGGATCAGCGTGACCCGACCAAACCCTTAATCATCACGGCCAAATCTTTCCAATTGCTGCAAGATCCCAGACGAAAACAATTCGGCATTCGGTTGTTTGAAGGCACCATTCACCAAATCCCTGAAAACGTGGCGCAGCATCACCAGGTCGAATTTGCCGTCTACGACATCAAAATGGATCTCTCCTCGACGTTCAATATTCCCCACAAACCTGAACGCCCCGACTACCGTACGATTATGGCCGGCTTGGAACGCTCCGGGTGGCGAGACAGCGGGATGCTCCGTCGTCTCATGGAATACTACAAAGACCTCGGGTTTCCCGTGGCCACGCTCATCCTGGGCATCTTAGGCGTTCCCGTCGGCATTGTGTCGAAACGAACCGGACGGCTGGGCTCGTTTGCTTTAGGCATTCTCATCATGGTGGGGTATTATCTGCTCAACGTGTTGGGGGAATTCTCCGTGACGGCCTTGATCCTGCACCCCTTTGCCGGGGCCTGGCTCCCCAACGTGCTCCTGCTTCTCATCACGGGGATCCTCTTTTATCGAGCGAGTCGGCGCTGACGTGAACATTCTGTTCTGGTACATCCTGCGACACTACCTGAAAATCCTGACGATGTGTCTCGCCGGGCTGACGACCATCTACCTCGTGGTCGATTTTTTTGAGAAACTGCGGAAATTCCTCCGCTATGACGCAGAACTGGTCACCATGTTGATGTATTTTTTCTTCAAGATACCGGATATTTCCTTTAAGCTCGTCCCGTTTGCCTCATTGATGGCCTCATTACTCGCCGTCGGTCTGTTGAATAAAAACCATGAAATCACGGCGATGCGAAGTTGTGGGGTCAGCATCATTCACGTTACCATGCCGTTTCTCGCGGTCGCCGCCTTTGCCACCACCATCCTGTTTGGATTTGCGGCCGTGGTCATGCCCTTGGCCAACGCCAAGGCGGAATACATTAAAACCGTTGACATCCAGAAACAACCGCAACCGTTGTCGTTTACCGCTGAAAATCTGTGGCTGCACATTCAGGACCATTCGATTATGCACGTCCAGCGCATTGATCCCGACGGCACTCAACTGCACGCGGTCACGCTCTACCAGCTTGACAACCACTTCCACTTGGCGGAATTGCTCACGGCCGCACGTGCCGAATTCCACGACGGCCGCTGGGCTTTCCACGACGTCGCTCAACGGTCGATCGAACCGAAGGGACGGGTCACGATGACTCAACGTCCCACGTTGCCCTTTGACCTGTCTCTCAAACCGAAAGACTTGCAGGCGTGGATGTCTCTGGAACCCGAATACATGACGCTGGAGCAACTCACGTCCCACGTCACGCGCCTACGGCAAAAAGGCCTCAGTACCACCAGGTTTCTCACGGATTATTGGGCACGGGTGGCCTTTGCGTTCGTCACGTTGGTCATGACCATTCTCGGGGTCTCGATCGGACTGCTCAGAACGGGCACGCGACACACAAGCATTGCCAAGGGGATCGGACAAGCATTGGCCATCAGTTTTCTGTTCTGGACCACGCATTCCATTGGCATCGCATTAGGCAGGAGTGGCGCCTTACTCCCGGTCATGGCAGGCTGGATTGCCTGTTTCATGTTTCTCATCGTGGGACTGAACCTGTTCCTCAGAGTGCGCTACTAGACGAGAGCCTTGCTGATGGGTCAATCCACCATCGATACTCAGGAATAGACACTCATCCATGAAACCCACCGTCGTCGTGACCGGTCTCGGCATCGTCAGCCCCATTGGCATCGGCCTCGGGACGTTCTGGAACCATGCCGTTGAGGGGCGATCCGGCGTGACAAGACTTCAGTCATGGGCCGACCCGCCGGCCGAGACCTATCGCTCACGCATTGCCGGACAAATCCTGAACTTCAATCCTCAAGACTACGTCGAAGGCCCTCTCACCGATCGAGTGGATCGCTATGCCCAACTGGGATTAGTCGCGGCCAAGGAGGCCCTCACCGATGCCGGAATCCTCATGGAGAAAGAAGCCCCCCACCGGGTCGGGGTGATCGTGGGTGCCGGCATGGGGGGGATGCTGATGGGAGAACGAGAAATTTCTCACCTGTATGAAACACGCAAGCCCAGCCGCGTTCATCCCAATTTCATCCCCGCCATCACCCTGAATTCGGCCTCGGGGATTATTGCGTTGGCCTTTGGGATGAAAGGGCCGAACCTGACCATCTCCACGGCGTGCTCCTCAAGCATCCATGCAATCGGGCAAGCCTTCCATACCATTCGTTCAGGCCAGGCCGACGTGGTTGTGGCCGTGGGCGCGGACGCCAGCCTCACCCCATTGGTCTTTGCCGGTTTTTGCTCGCTTCGCGCGCTCTCCAGCAAATATAACGACGCCCCCACCCGCGCTTCCCGGCCGTTCGACCGCGGACGCGACGGCTTCGTCATGGGCGAAGGCGCAGGAGCTCTGATTCTGGAAAGCCTGCCACACGCAAAACGCCGACGCGCCAGGATTTACGCCGAAGTCGCCGGCTACGCCTCCACCAGCGAGGCGTATCACATGGTGGTCCCCCGGGAAGACGGAACGGACATCGCCACGACGATCCGTCTCGCGTTACAGGAAGCCAACCTGCGACCGGCCCAAGTCGACTACGTGAACGCTCACGCGACGTCCACCATGGTCGGCGACGAAGTGGAGGTTCGCGGGCTCCGTCAGGTCTTTAAGCGCCGCGCCGATAAGCTTTTCGTCAATGCAACCAAATCCCTGATCGGGCACACCCTGGGCGCCGCGGGTGCGATTGGTGCCGTGACCACGCTCATGGCCATGCACACGAACCTGATCCATCCGACCCTCAATTATGAAGACCCTGACCCTGAATGCCGGTTGGCTGGAATATCTCCGAAAACTCAGGAAGGTCGCGTGAACGTCGCCTTGACCAATGCGTTTGGATTTGGCAGCAACAATGGGGTTTTGGTATTTAAGCGTTCGGGCTCACGGTAATTATCCCGAGCAGGAAAGACCCGGCTGACTCGGCTGACCCGGCTGCACGTCCGCACGTCCGCACGGGCAGGCGAGCAAGGGAACACGGCAGTGAAAGGAACACTCGCGTGAAGGCGTCGTCGTCGATTGGTGAACAGATTAAAAACGTCCTGGCCGCGTCACTGGAACGGGATGGTTCAACGATCAAGCCTGACCAGCACCTTCGTGATGATCTGGGTCTGGATTCTCTCAGAACGTTTGAGTTGCTCTACGATCTGGAAAAAGCTTTCGACCTTGAAATTCCTAATGATGACCTCCCGGGCCTGCAAACGTTGGCGGACGTGATTGCCTACGTTGAAGCACGAGTGCCTGCCGCGGCACGGGCGGAAGTGCCTTCGTCCGCGCCTCAGATCAAGGGTCACAGATCCACGGCGCAAAACAAGAAACGTGCGGCCTCACCAAAGACCACCGCTAAAACCAAAAAGCTATGACTCGCCCCATCGCCGACGGGTACTCACTTGCTGAACTGGCCCACGCCATTGATGCACACATTCATGGCTCACCGGACGTTCGCATCACGGGGGTCAATAGTCTGGAAGACGCAAAACCGGGCGATCTGGCCTTTCTCTCCAACGATCGATTGGTGGACGCCGCCGGACAATCGCGCGCGTCGGCGCTGATCGTTTCGAAATTCTATCCGGCTTTGAACGTGGCCCAACTCATCTCGCCCCAACCCCACGTTGCGTTTGTCGAGTTGATCCATCATTTTTTCACGGAGAAAACGCGCCCCACGGGGATCGCGAAAAACATCGCGACGGGCACGGACGTGTCATTAGGCACGGACGTCTCCATCGGCCCATTCGTCGCGCTCGGTCATCGTACGAAAATCGGCAATCGCGTCACGATTTATCCGGGAGTCGTGATAGGGAACGATGTCACCATCGGCGACGACGCCGTCTTGTATCCACACGTGAGCGTGCTGGACGCGTGCCGGATCGGGAATCGCGTGATTATCCACGCCGGAACCGTCATTGGGAGCGACGGGTTCGGGTACATCCAACACGAAGCCCGCCACCGTAAAATTCCACAACGGGGAATCGTGGTCATCGACGATGACGTGGAAATCGGCGCCAACGTGACCATTGATCGGGCCACGTTCGGACGCACCCACGTCAAGCAAGGCTCCAAAATCGACAACCAGGTTCAAATCGCGCACAACGTGACCATAGGAGAACATACCGTCGTCGTGGCTCAGGTCGGAATCGCGGGCAGTACGTCAGTCGGAACACACGTCATGATCGGAGGACAAGCCGGCGTGATCGATCACCTCACGGTTGGGGATCGCGTGAAGATTGCAGCAGGATCGGGGATTCTGAAGAACGTGGAACCCGATGCCGTGGTGTCCGGGTGGCCCGCACGACGCCACGAAATCACGTTGCGCACCTATGCCCTCGTGCATCGCCTCCCGGAACTCTCTCAACAAGTGACAAGGCTGGAAAAACGGCTGGCCGAGCTTGAAGCCGGAACAAAACAATCAAAAACCCGTAAGAGTCGGAAAGGATAGAAGGACGTGGGAACTCGTCTTTTCAGCATCTTCCGTGGAAAAGTCTTGTTAGGAGTGATCTGAACCGCTCCATCCAGGAGTTCGCGGGACGCCACAACGTCCGCGACATGGACACGTTGGAACAGATGTCCGTGCTCGCACGGGACTTCGTCGGTCGGCGGCTTAAGTACGTGGACCTGATAGCGTCCGCCGCCGCGCCGTTACCGGCGGCTGGGAACGACGTCTTCTAACTAGGAAGGGAGTGTGCGACATGGCGAAAGCCGAGGCACCGGAGGCTGAATTGCCATGGGCCGGTACGCGCAAAACAAAGAAGCGCGTCGTGAAGGGCGGTATCTCGCGTGACGACTGTACACGCGCCAACGTTGAAGTCCTTGCACCTGCCGACGTTCTTGACACGCTGTCGTCTGTACCGAAGGTCACTACCGTCATTATCGACCCTTGGTACAACAAGGGTCTTGGGGGAGAACGTGAGGACTATGACGACTGGCTGGCAGAGGTAATCCAGTCGGCATGTCGGGTATCACGTCACGTTTTTGTGTGGGGGTTCCCTGAAATTCTTGCCCGCCAGATTGTCAACATACCTAATGGATTCGGGCTGGTCTCATGGCTCACGTGGTTCTACAAGAACTGCCCCTCCGTGATCCGCGGCTGGAGGTCCTCCCAAAACGCTTGCCTCCATCTGAGCGTCAAGGATGCGCCGACTTACCCGGAGCATTTTCTGAACGATGAACAGCTTGAACGATGGCAGTCCGGGAAAATGCGGTTTGTGCCGGGGCCGCCTTCAGTCCTAGAAGCCCCTTTGAATATCGGGTTCGTTGGTCGGGATGAACAGACGGGACACCCCGCGCAAAAACCGCTGTCCGTCATCGAGCCGCTCTTGCTGATGACAACGAAGGAGGACGATACCGTGTTGGACCCCATGTGCGGCTCCGGGACGACGGGCGAGGCTTGTCTACGGCTGAATCGCAATGGGATTCTCTGTGACATCTCACCGGAATATCTGACCATGACGCGCAATCGATTCGCAAAGCATCACATCCGCCATGGACGATAGGAACGCGGTCATCAAGGGACCGTACAACCAGCGGTCGATCAGCGCACGCATCGAAGCATTCTTTCTCGACAATTTGGCTAAGGTCGTGACGAGGGAGCAGTTGATCGAGGTCGCCACGGACCCAAAGACGGGCCGCGTGCCGGAGAACTGGCACCAGCGACTGTCCGAGCTTCGGACGGACAAGGGATATACGATACTCTCATGGCGAAACCGTGGCGACTTACGGGCCAGCGAATACATGATGCCCGATGCCGAACAACGCAGTACGGCCTCTCGCCGAACCCGGCCAAATGCCGCCACATGGAATCGAGTGCTAGAAGAACATGGTTATCGTTGCGCATGGTCCGAAGGTGGAATAACGTGCGGTCTCCGTAAGGGAGATATCGACCCGGTAGGAGGCGGAACGGTTTGCCTCACACCGGACCACAAGACGCCTCATGCCCTTCATGCTGAGATAGACCCCAAAGACCCAACAAAGTGGCAACCACTGTGTGGCCGTCACCAGGTCATGAAGAAGAACTACTGGGACGACGAGACCGGCTGGCTGAACGTCGTCGCGATCGTCCAGTCGTCGTCAGAGGAGCAAAAGCGTCAAGTTTACGACTTCCTGAATCGCTACTTTGGAGACATTGAACCATGAGCAAGGCACAGAAGAAGGGCGATCCGAAGGCCGTCACCCGCAAACGTGGCCGTCCCGAAACCCGCATCATCAAGCTTGACGCCACACCGGAGAAGGCCGCCCGCGCCATCTTCTCCGCCGTCAAGCAACCAGACCCGTCGATCTGCGTCAAACCGAAGTGACGGAGGCTTGGCTAGTCAAGCGTATCATTCGGTTTTCATCTGATCGCCGGCCCCGTGTTCACCGACGGAAACGTCAAAAAAATTGGGCCGGCGTCGGACATTCACGTCCCGCACTTATTTTTCAAAATTGTCATTTCCAACCACGACCACGAGCCCGTCGCGTTTCTGTTCGAGCACGACGAATCGGTGAGGCCAGTTACGTCAGGACTAGAAAATCGGATCGTGAGCGTGGATGAGATTGAGAAATTGACGGGACTCGACTTCTTCAGCACGCTGTCCAAGACGGAACAAAACAAGATTGAACAGTCACCGAATGATTTGCGATGGCAGCGGATCAAAGAGATGAAGGAGTAGACGAGGTACAATCGAGAAGTTGGGTCAAGTCAAATGGCCTTGTCATTTCTTACTCCCCGGCCCCGACGGAGGGATGACCCGTCTCCAGGTGAACAGCTTGCCCCAGAAGAATCCCGCCCACGGCAGGGCAAAGGCCGCCATGTAGTCCAGGGACCCTGAACTGAAACTCCACGCCGACAGCCCGATCAGACCCATGATCCCCAACACGTAGGCCACGGGAACCAGGCTTCGACCGGCGTGACGAAGCTTGACTTCCGCCGAAACTTTTTTCAGACGTTGCGTTCCGCGGGCACTGGAGGTTCTCATACGGCCCGCCCAAAATTCGGGAAATTTGTGAAAAAGATACCGGTGATAGCGGGTCTGCCCCCACCCCAGGACAATACCGGCCGCCATCAGACCGGAACTCGTGATAAAGGTCCATTCATCATAGGTCTCGACGAATAATTGATACACCAGCGCCAGAATTCCGATGACCATGGCCAACAAACCCAACAGGCCTGAGGGGAACAAAATATAGGTACGGATGTAGTTTTCGGCGAGTTGCACCTCATTCTCTTTGCGCTTAGCCGTAATAACTTTTCCCATGAGACGACCGGATCAACCAGACGGCGTCAGCCGTCTTGTGTTGGTAATTCTTCCACTGGAATGAACGTGGACTGCGTGGAATCGTCGGGAATACGATAATCAGTGCCGAACCAGGCTCCAAGGTCAACCAGTTGACATCGTTCCGAGCAGAACGGACGATAGGGATTGTCATCCCACTCAATAGACTTACGACAGAACGAACACAGAGCCATTTGCTGAAACGTATACCAGGATACTGCCGGCGAGCAACACACGCGTCGGCAAAAAGCAGACGGCCCGCCTTCGGAAGTCAGAAGCACGAAGTATCCCACCCGCGTCAACATTGCAAACTGAAATGAAGAAGTGTACAAATTCCAGAAGAAAGATGTTTGACATCGGAAATCGTCACTGCACACACTGAGGAAGGAATCCGCACGTCCATGAAAAACGTCCAGATCGTCTTTAACATTCAAGTGCCCGATCATGTTTCTGAAGAAGAAGTCAATCACCGCCTCCAGCAAGTCATCGGCACGCTCATGTCTCAAGAATTCGGCGGCACTGCACCCTGTGAGTATGCCTCCGGCCTCTCCCCCGACAATCACGATGGACAAGTCGGCCACGCCTGACTCCCCTCACTTCCCGTCTCATTGCGTAAGGGTGACTCCGACTCCGGCGTTTCCGTTCCCGGGTTCCTCTTTCCACTGACGTCGCGTTTCTACGCCGAAGAATTATCCGACCACCCGCCGCCTAACGCTTTGTACAGTTGAACGACCGAAACCAGGTGCAGACGATGCGTCTCCGTGAGCGCCAACTCCGCGTCGAACAGACTCCGTTTGGCAATGAGTACGTCAAGATAATTCGTGACGCCTCCACGGTACCGTAAATTGGCCAGTCGTAACGCTGAACGTAACGCCTCAACTTGTTCTATTTGAGCGTGACGCTGTTTTCGTGCGGTGTGAACGGCCACTAACGCATCCTCCACTTCTTTGAACGCAACAAGGATCGTTTGTTGGTATTGCGCAAGGCTTTGCCGCGCCCGGGCCTCGGCCGCGTCTTGCTGAAAGCCCAGGGCGTTCGCGTTGAGCAGCGGCCCGGCTACGTCAAAACCTGAGTTGCCGAACGTCCCTTCGGAGGTCAACAGGTTCGATAAACGTGGGCTGGCCACTCCAAGAATCCCCGTCAGCGTCACTTTTGGAAATCGCGCCGCTTTTGCCACCCCGATTCTGGCCGTGGCCGCGGCCAATACGTGCTCCGCCTGCAACACGTCCGGCCGTCGCTGAAGCAGCTCCGAAGGCAATCCGGCCGGAACGTCAGGCGGCATCACCTGTTCCGTCAACGATTTGCCCCGTTGGATATTCGTTGGATTTTTTCCCAACAACACACTCAACTCATTTTCCTTCTGAATCATCATGCGCGTAAATCGAGCCACTCGTGCAGCGGCATTCGCCCGCTCAGCTTCAAACTGGTCGGCGTCCAACCTGGCGGTTATCCCGCCGCGGAGGCGGGCTTCGGCGATTCTGACTGATTCTTCCCAAGATTGGAGCGTGCGTTTCGCGATATCCACTTGCATGTCGAATTGCAACAGATCGAAATAGGCTTGCGCCACTCCGCTGACCAGTCGAAGGACCACCGCTCGCCGGTTTTCTTCTCTGGCCAGCAGTTCGGCACGCGATGTTTCCGTTGATCGACGAAGACGGCCCCACACGTCAAGTTCCCAGGCCAGGTTGCCTCGTAAGGAATAGCTGGCGTCACCGGGCACCCCATCCACGCGAAATCCGCCAGCGGTTCGGCCCAGGGCCGGAAACTTGGCATTGGCTTCTATTTGCGGGATGAACCCGGTTCGTGCCTCGGAAAGCCTCGCCTCAAATTCTTCAATGGCCGCCACGGCTTGTTTCAGGTCGTTATTTTCCACCAAGGCAAAATCCAACGTGCCTTCGTGGGGATAGATCGTGCCGTCAGCCATGGTCATGATCCCTTTCAGTTGAAACAGATTCGGCAATTCCACGCGACGTGCCGCCAGATCCTGGCGCCGCCGAAGAATGTGAATCTCCGGCACGTTGACGGTGACGTAGATGGGATCCATTTGATGGATCTTCGTGAGAAGATCGGTTTGAGCCGACACCAACTGTCCTTCATACAATCGACTCCGTCCGAGTCGTCCCGCCACTGGCACGACAATGAGCGTATTTCGTAAATCGAACGTTGCTTTCTCCAAATTGCCCTTTGCCGTGACCAGCGCGGATTTCGCCGAAAATTTTTCTGCAATTGCATTATCGACGTCTTTCCGGCTGACCGCCTGTTCAGCGAGCAACGGCTTGACGCGCGCCAACTCCGCACGAGCCCGCGCCAATCGAGCCAGAGCCTGACCAACTTGACCTTTGGCACTAATGACCGACGCCCTGAACGGAACGGGATCGATACGATAGAGCCTGTCGCCTTTACGCACGTCACGGCCTTCGGTAAAAAAGACTTTCTTGATAATTCCCGTCACCTGCGACCGAACCTCAATCGGCTGGAACGACTCGGTCTGACCAATAAATTCTTCGTCGTCGGGTATGGTTTTTGCAGTAACGGTCATCACTTTCACCTCAGGCGGTGGCGGTGCAAGCGGCGGGCTTTCTTCCCGTTGGCAGGCAGATAGACCAACCAGCGCCACGACAAGACCAACAAAAAACGTCGCAGACATGGTAATTCTCATCCTGGTAGTTTGCGTATCCATCGACGTGACCCGCAAGTGTTTCTCTTTTTTCGTTGTTAATAGTCTACGACTTTGTGCAGGAAGGATTGGAGCGGGTGAGGGGATTCGAACCCCCGACCAACGGCTTGGGAAGCCGATGCGCTACCACTGCGCTACACCCGCTCACGATGATGGATGGAAGAATTGTATTCTAGGCAGTGCCCGAAATACGAGTCAAGGATGGGCGTGTATGGGAGGAGCGGAGGAGCAACGGCAGGCTCAGGACGTGTTCTGAGGAGCGAAGCGACGCCTGCCCTGGGGTTCCCCTGAGCCTCGAAGTGCCTCGAAGGGAAGAATCTCCCGGGCATGCTTGTCCATGAGAGATTTCTTAGATTCTTCGCTTCGCTCAGAGTGACATTTTCATTCGGATTGACATCTTTCGTTCGGACTGACAGTTTGCAAAGGTCTTTACAAAGGGGAGGGTGCCGTTTACGTTTTCACTTTGACCAGCGCGTATTTTCGTTTACCGATTTTCAGTTGATACGACTCATTCGATCTCAACGGCAGCACGGCGTCGGTCCGTTGATGACGCTCTTGATTGATGAGAATGGCCCCTTGTGCAATCAATCGTCGCGCTTCGGCTTTACTCGGCACCAACCCCGTCCGCATCAGAAGTTCCACCAATGACATCGAAGGATTTGCCGGATCGACAAAATCCGCTGCGCCCAACACGACCGTGGCATCGGGATTTTCGGGAAACTCACGATGACGGAACTTCCGTTGAAAGTCATCCTTGGCCCGTTGCCCGGCCTCTATCCCGTGATACCGGGACACCAACGTTTCCGCCAAGGCAAGTTTGGCATCCATGGGATGGCGTTGCTTCACGGCGACAAGATCATCAGAGGTCAGCAACTCATAGTACCGATACATGAGGCCATCGCTGATTGACATGATCTTACCGAACATATCCGACGGCGCATCTTCGAGCGCGATGGCATTGCCGAAACTTTTACTCATTTTTCGCACGCCGTCCGTTCCTTCCAGCAGCGGCAGGGTCATAACCACTTGCGGGCTCTGTCCCCAGTCCCGTTGAAGGTCGCGTCCCACGAGCAGATTAAACTTCTGGTCGGTCCCGCCAAGTTCCACGTCGGCCTTGAGCGCGACGGAATCGTAGCCCTGCACCAACGGATACAAAAATTCATGGATGCCGACGGGTTTCTGCTCACGATACCGCTTGGAAAAATCATCCCGCTCCAACATCCGCGCCACGCTGTAACGGGCACACAGTTCAATCACGTCCTGAGCGCGCATGTCCTGCATCCAACGGCTGTTGAATTCAATGCGCGTGTTCTCAGGATCCAAGGTTTTGAAAATCTGCCGTTCGTAGGTCTTGGCATTGGCTGAGACTTCTTCCCGCGTCAGGGCTTTGCGCGTTTCCGAGACGCCGCTTGGATCACCGATCATGCCGGTAAAGTCTCCGATCAAAAAGATCACCTCGTGCCCAAGCTCTTGAAACTGCCGCAGCTTCTGGATCAGAACGATGTGCCCGAGGTGCAGATCAGGGGACGTCGGGTCAAAGCCGGCCTTGATCCGCAGAGGCCTTCCTTCTTTCAGCGAAGCCACAATCCGTTCTTCAAGTTCTTGCCGCTGAATGATCTCAACCGCACCGCGAGTGATGAAGTCAAGTTGTCGCGTCAATTCCTGCTTGGCACTGAGCATGGCTCGTCTCTGCAAACTTTACGTGCAAAACCCGTTTCAGCCGTTGGGGGATACTCCTTGCCGGCGAACGGCAATGTACGGCCGAAGCCGTGCAAACCGTTTCGCGCCGATCCCCCGCACTTTCGTAATCTCTTCAATGGACGTAAAGTTCCCCTTGTCCCGTCGATATTGACGTATGCGTTCAGCTAAAACCGGACCAATCCCGGGTAAGGCTTGCAACTCCTCTACCGAACTCTGATTCAGATCCACCTGAACGTTGGTTGCGGCGTTGTCGGGCACGTTGTCCGGACGCTCCACCAACGGGTCGGCATCGGTTTGCCGTATCGCCGATTCGCCGAAATGAGGCGACTGAGAAGGATTTGGGAGCAAATCCGCAACAACCAGGCACCCCAGCGTTCCGCCGAGGAGGAACAGCTTGACGCCGAATGATTGTAAGAATGATTGTAACGATGAACGGTGCGTCACCACGTCTCCTCGATCACGTTCGTTTCCTGGCCAGATGAATGGCCAAACCCTCAACGTCTTCGGCTGCTTCCATCAACGCTTCGGCGTGTGTGGGATGCGCATGAATCATCTCGGCCATCCGTGTGGCCGTTGCCTTCACCTGCATGGCGAAAGCCGCTTCGTGAATCAAATCCGCAGCGTGCGTTCCGACGACGTGCGCACCCAGCACGCGATCGGTTTCGGGATCGGCCAGAATCTTCACCAACCCCACGGGATCCCCGACGGCGTGAGCCTTTCCCAGCCCGGCGTATCGAAACCGACCGATCTTGGGAGAAATCCCTTGGTCACGGATTTGCCGTTCCGTCAACCCTACCCGCCCAATCTCCGGCAACGTAAAGATGCCGGCCGGCACAACGTCATAGTTGATGGCTTTCGTCTTTCCAACAATGTTTTCCACCGCGACCTTGCCTTGTGCCGAAGCTACGTGGGCCAACATGGCCTTGCCCACGACGTCGCCGACGGCATACACCCCGGGCACGTTGGTTTGAAGGAACTCGTTGACGACAATCTCTCCTTTATTCCCAAGCTGAACGCCCACCTCCTCCAATCCGATTGCCCGAGTATTACAGCGCCGCCCCACCGAGACGACAATCGCGTCACACGTGAGCGATTCTCCAGTGTCCAGATCGACGGTGACGGCGACGTTCGTCTTGTTGATTTGTGTCACGGAAGTGCCGAGCAGACTTTGCACGTTGCGTTTGTTCAGTTCACGTTCAAGGAAACCCGAAATCTCTTCATCCTCACACGGCAACAAACGCGACATCATTTCCACAATAATCACGTTGGACCCCAACGCCGCATAGAGGGAAGCCAATTCGCAACCTTCGACTCCACCACCGATAATGAGCAATCGTTCAGGTATCCGGCGAATCTCCAGAGCCTCCTTGCTCGTCATAATGGTCCGTCCATCCACGGGAAACATCGGAATATCCGGTGGCGACGACCCCGTGGCAATAATGACGTCGTCGGCCTGGATCGACGTTTCACCACCATCGGCCAGAGAGACTCGGACCGTCCGGTCGTTCACCAGCCGGCCGGTGCCGTGGACGTGCCTCACGCCCCAACGTTTGAACAACGCGGCAATGCCCTTCACCAGCCCGTTCACGATTCGATTCTTGCGCGCCACCATCTGCGCCGGCACGTACACGGGAGGCGTTGAGAGCTGCAAGCCCAGGTCCTCGGCTTTCTTGAGTTTTTCTCCCAGTTCAACGACCGACAGCAGGGCTTTGCTGGGGATACACCCCCAGTTGAGGCATACGCCGCCTAAAGCCTGGTTCTCAATCACCGTCACGTTGCTCCCCCGTTGTGCCGCTCGAATCGCCGCGACGTATCCACCGGGACCAGCACCAAGAATGACAATATGTTTCGGTGAGGGCATTAACGTTGTGAGGAAAGAAATTCCTCGTACTGCGAAGACGTCATCAAGGCGTCAACGTCGGCGGGATCGGCTAATTCAACAACCACGATCCATCCCTTCCCATAGGGATCGTGATTCAGATATTCCGGATGATCCTGTAATGCGGCGTTCACTTCGACGATTGTTCCACTGACCGGCGAATAGAGGCTGGACGTGGCTTTAGTGGATTCCACCTCTCCAATTTCCTGGTTCACGCTTACTTCGGTCTCGACTTTGGGCAAATCCACAAACACGACGTCACCCAAGGCCTCCTGAGCAAAGTCGCTGATCCCCAAGGTGGCCCGTTGCCCTTCTACGCGCACCCACTCATGTTCGTTGTGATACCGTAAATCTTCGGGAACCACCACCAACTCCTTCCTGCACCGGCAGAGAGCGACGGAACACCGTTCTTAACGCAGGGGGTGGTGTTTGTCAAGGAATCGCGTGAGCGTGTTAGAGCAAAGCGATAATGTCCCCTAATGAGCAAAGCTAAGATGTCCCCTTTGAGGAAGGGGGACAAGGGATGGCGAAGCCAGAAGAGGGGATGACCATGCGCGAGGTGGACCGGCTGGAAGTGATCCGGGAGGTCGTGGGGAAGCGGCTGGTGCAACGGGAAGCGGGGGAGCGGTTGAGGCTGAGTGTGCGGCAAGTGAAGCGGCTGGTGCGGCGCTACCGGGAGTTGGGGGCGAAGGGGCTGATTTCGGGGCATCGGGGGCGCAAGGCGAGCAACGCGATAGCGCCGGAGGTTCGGGCAGAGATCTTGGCGGTGGTGCGGGAGCGCTACGAAGATTTTTCACCGACCCTGGCCTGGGAGAAGCTGTGGGAGGTGCATGGCTACCGGGTGTCGGTGGAGACCTTGCGCAAGTGGATGGCGGCAGCGGGGCTGTGGCGGTCGAAGAAGCGCCGGGGGATGCGGGTGCATCACAGCCGTCCCCGGCGACAGGCCGTGGGCGAGTTGGTGCAGATCGACGGCTCGCCGCACCGATGGTTCGAGGAGCGGGGGCCGTCGTGCACCCTGATCGTGTTCATCAACGACGCCACCAGCCGGCTCATGGCCCTGCGTTTCGTCGAGGCCGAGACCACCGAAGCCTACATGAGGACCCTGCGCGGGTATCTGGACCAGTACGGTCGTCCGGTGGCCATCTATTCGGACAAGCACAGCATCTTCCGGGTCACTCAACAGGACCGCGAGGGCGAACGGACTCAGTTCACCCGGGCGCTTCAAACCCTGGACATCCAACCCATCCACGCCAACACCCCCCAGGCCAAGGGCCGGGTGGAACGGGCCAACGAGACCCTCCAGGACCGCTTGGTCAAGGAGTTGCGCCTTTGCGGCATCCACTCCATCAACGAGGCCAATGCCTTCGTGCCCAAGTACATGGCTGACCACAACCGCCGCTTCGCCCGCCCGCCCCACAACCCCCACGACGCCCACCGCCCAGTGCTGCACGACCCCGATTCCCTCGACCTCATCGTGAGCTGCCACTCCACCCGCAAGCTGAGCCGCAACCTCACCCTGAGATACCGCAACAGGGAATACCAAGTCTTGAACCAAGGCAGGGGCTACCGCCTGCGCTCAAGCCCCGTCACCGTGTGCGAGGACTTCGACGGTCGCGTCACCCTGTTATGTCAGGGCCAGACCCTCGACTACCGCATCCTCGCCCAAGGCCCAACTCCCATCCCGGTGGACGACGAGAAGAGCCTCCACCGAACCGTCGACACCGCCCGTGGGCTCCAACGCAAACGCCCCAAGTACAAACCCTCCCCAGACCACCCCTGGAACCGCTGGAGACACCCCCCCTCCTCTCCTGTCTCGCACCCCCCCCGCTAACCCCCCGCCCCTCGGAGCGGAAGGGTTGGCCTCAGGGGCTTCCGGCGCCGCAGCCAAGGGAGGGGGACGGCAACCGCGTGAGCGGTTGCAACTCTGCGCTGCCTCAAACCCGCCCATGGCCCTGCGCCTGATCATCCACAGCCCCCTGGGGGTGGGTCAGCCTCCAGCCACTCACCGCAGCGATCATCACCCGGCCCAAGCCGAACCGGGCCCCTTCCAGGGGTATCTCCTCGACACCCTCCCCCTGTCTTGTCTTGACCGTTCCTGCCCCCCTTCGCGCGAGCGCGTGAAGCCTGTGGGCAACCGGCGGTCGGGGGGAGGCGGCGACGGGGTTGTCCACAGGCCACCCCCCGACGCCCTTGGAGCACCAACCTCCCATTCCAAAACCTCCCAAGGGGACATCTTCGCTTTGCTCAAAGGGGACATCTTGGCTTTGGGTTGACAGGAATCGCGTGAGCGTCATAGACGCGGCCGACGCCCTCGGGAAGCCTATCGGATTGTCGAAGCGTTCGGGGTGACGGGCGCGGCAGAAGGGTCCAGATTTTTTCAGGACGCCCGAGTTGCCGCACCATCCGTTCAATGAGAGACACGTCCCATCCCTCCGAACCGGACGCCGATGAACCTCGAGAGGCGGCATGGGTCGCAGAGGCACGCGCTCCCTTCAGATCGGTGACAAACAGGTCAAACGCACCGTGGGTCACGTCAATCCAGTCTTCAGCGAAATGAACCAGCCCACGCACGGGGTCCGCTACGCTTTGGAGTTGAATCTCTATTCCAAACTGTACGTGAGGGAGACGACCGCGCACGGCCTCAACCACGTTCTGGAACAGACGAAGTCGTTCCCTGGCCTTCCACCCCGCCCATTTCCAAAACACGGCAGGGAGCACGGCACGGGACGTGGTCGTGGATACTGGCCGACGTTTGCTGAATACTCGAACGGGATCAAAATCCACGTTGAATGCTCGCTGAAAGGACTTGAGGGCCAAGGGATGCACGCCCTCATACATTCCTACGGGTACTTCATGTCGAATGACCAATCCCCTCAGCGGAAGGTTGTGAAATTGGGAGAGCCACTCCACAAGAAATTCTCTGTACCCCGGAACGTTCAATGAAAAATAGGGTGACTGCTGCACGATTCCCGATTGAGGGACGTATTTCCAGTCTTTCCAGAATTCCGTCACACCCGGTTGTCCCTCAGCGAAACGCCCCAGACACCGAAGCGTCACGCCAAGGTACACGGCCATCCCCCTGGCACTCATATCCTGAACCGTGGTTGCCAGAGATTTGAAAGAGAAGGGGTTCGTCTTACGTGCTCCATTCTCCTCAACGCCGCACGGCACGTTCAGGAGCACCATCGATCCGTTGATTTCACGGTTGGCTGCACTCATCAACGCCGGACCGGTCGGGGTTTGCACGGATTCAAGCGAGACCAGTATCCCTTTGCTGGCTTCACTCTTCGTCGTTCCTCTTACGACGTCTTCAATCTGGGAAAGGCGCGACCGAGCTTCAGCCTGATATTGATTCCGCGTCTGCGCGTGGACCAACGAGCGAAAATGTTCCGCCGCAGAAGAGAGATGCCCCGCCTCCTGGTACGAACGCGCCAACCACCACCGTGCTTCCATGACGCGAGACGATTGAGGATGATTCTGCACAAACCGATGCAGGAGTCGTATGGCGTCGGGATAGTCGGCCTGAAGAAACGCACGTTTCGCCTCGTCCAACACGCGCTGCTCAACGTGGTTCCGTAATTCCCGCAGGTCCAGGTCAGGCCCAACGGATCGGAAACACCCGGTCAACGGAAGGACACAGGACAGAAGCACGACACACAATCGAAAAGACGACATGTGGTGAGAACACCGAATGGAGAATCCCGGAATCGGACGTCACCTTCTTTCAGATCGATCAGAAGCCTTTTCCTAGCGCGCTGTCGATTCTATTTCCGGAAAAAAATAGCGTATCTCGAAGTCGGCCGTTTCGGGAGAATCCGATCCATGAACCGCATTGGCCTCAATCGAGGCGCCATGTGCCGCTCGAATGGTTCCCGGTTCAGCCTTTTGCGGGTCAGTCGCACCCATGAGTTCCCTGTTCGCTCTGATCGCGTGCTCGCCCTCCAGGACGAGTACGACGGAAGGTCCTGAAGACATAGACGTGGTCAAATCATGGAAAAACGGACGTTCCTGATGCACGGCATAAAACCCTTCGGCAACGGCTTTCGACATCCTCATCATTTTCATCGCAATGGGGATAAGACCGGCGTCTTCATATCGTTGAATAATCTTGCCAATGACCCGTTTTTTCACGGCATCAGGTTTAATAATGGCTAACGTTCTTTCCACCATCCTTCGTCATCCTTTCTTCATCGTTGAACTGAACACCGTTGATTTTTGGGGTCTTGTGCTTCTCAGAGCAAAATCGTTCCTGTTTTAGCACAACCCCAGCGTCAGACCAATATTTTTTGTTTGTTCCGTGCTGACCGATCCTTTCATCTCACCCGATTGAAGACGGCCAACGCGGAAATTTTTCTTGCGATCAGCAGGTGATTCGTGCGATGATAAAAAACGTTTCTGGAAGCTGTCTTCCCCTGCCCAAACCAGAAAATCGGCAAACATGATTCCCTCGTTGCCAAAATTCCACGCGAAGAAAATCGGGGCTCTCCTTGCGACCCTCTATAGCGCGGGGAGAGACGTGACCGCTTGCGGAGTGATTCTTCTCCTTCTCACGGTGGTCTGGCAGGATGCCCCCATTCCCAAGCCAGCCCCACCCCAGGCTGCCCCACGGGTACAACCCTTGGCGAAGTCCGACCTTCCGTGGTGGGAGGTGCAACGCTTGTCTCATCACATTGACACACGATTGACGCAATATCGACGCCAATTTCAAGGAGTGGCTCGGGCCTATGAGATTTCCTGGACGTTACTGGCCGCGCAAGCCTATCAGGAGTCTCGCTGGGATCCATACGCCGTCAGTCCGACCGGAGTTCGAGGCATCATGATGCTGACGCGCAACACCGCCGCTTCCCTGGGCATTCAGAACCGATTGGATCCAAACAAAAGCATCGAAGGGGGAGCGCGATACTTTCGAATACTGGAGAAACAACTTCCACGTTCCATCCGAAAACCGGACAGAACCTGGATCGCACTCGCAGCTTATAACGTAGGAATGGGACACATCAAAGACGCTCAAAAGCTGGCTCGCCGGATGGGGAAAAACCCCAATGCCTGGAATGACCTCAAAACGGTTCTGCCGCTCTTGTCCAAAAAGGAATACTACCAGACCCTGCGATACGGCTATGCCCGAGGATGGGAACCCGTTCAGTACGTCAACCGCATCCGCGCGTATCACGCCCTGCTTGAGCAACTCCTCCGCGAAATCTAACCATCTTCGAAAATGACAAGCAGCGATGAACGTAAAAGAAACGGAAAGAGCCAACGCCATTTAACAGCCTAACAGCCCCCGTCATACTGCCCCACCTGCCATTTGCCCCCACATGTCATTCTTCCCCCTCCTGTCATTCTGAGCGAAGTGAAGAATCTCAATCACAAACGGGAGAGTTGTCTAGTCAGATAGAGAAATCGCACGTTATTTCTTGACACGCGGAAGCGGGTTTCCTATGCTCCGCCCAAGGCAACCCGTGTTATGACTCGTCTGTCACGCACATGTCTCATTCTTGGGGTTCTGACCTGTTTCGTGGTCGTGAGCGGGATTGTCTCCAGCCAGGCGGCCTCTCATTCTCTTCATCACGTCCACCACAATGCGGCCACCCATTCGAATATTCTCTGCTCCCTTATGTGCGCAACGGGGCACGTGGTCCATGCCGCCGAACCCGTTCTTGATTCACAGATCAACATTGTACACGTCTTAGAAACCTCCAATGTTCGACCAATCACGCTGATCGTTCCGACGTTTCGCTTTTCTCGCGGCCCTCCCGTTTTCTAGTTTCTCAAGTCTTTTTCAACTGAGAAATAACCGTCTCTTTCCGCAAAGGGACCAATTCCTTCGATGGAAGGACTATCTGCCTTCCAGGTAAACAAAAGAATTGGCACCTTCTCTGGAGAGACCCTTACAAAACATCATCCCGAAAGCGTCAATCCCAGTTGCAAAATGGCACCCTGGTTGCAAAATGGCATTCCGGTCACAAACTGCCAATCTGAGTACAAACTGTCATTCTGAGCGAAGCGCCTGCCCTGAGCCTCGAAGGGCCTGTCGAAGGATGACAGAGAAGGGATGACCTTTAGCTGGCTGCGAGAGGAATTTCGAATATGAACAAAATCGTCCTGCTGTTTCTTGTATTCAGCATCGTATGGGCAGTCCCCCAAAAAGTTCAGGCTGCCTTATTAGACGGCATGTTTGATGGCATTGAGGAATCCCTGGCTGAGAGCTTGGAGAAAAAAGGAGAAAAACTGACGACCGGCAATTTTTACACCGATGATAAGCCGAATGCTCATGGTCCCATCGGCATGATGGGAGAGCACACCCATGAGCCGGGGGAAGTCATGTTCTCCTATCGGTTCACGCACATGTTCATGGAAGGGACCCGGTATGGGACGAATAACGTTTCCGATGCCGGCGTGGTCATGCCAAGACGTCCGGCACCGTCCGGATACATCGTGGTGCCGGAATCCATGCGAATGCTGATGCACATGTTCGGATTCATGTATGGATGGAATGAGACCGTCACCCTCACGGCCATGGTGCCGTACCTCACCACCAGCATGAATCATAGAACGAGAATGGGCGGCACATTCACGACTCGTTCCAAAGGCATCGGCGATATCCGGTTCGGGTCTTTGTGGCGTCTCTGGGCCGTTGAAGCCCCAAGCATCGGAGCCCATCGTTTCCATTTGAATGTTGCAATCAGTGTGCCGACGGGAGACATTGAACCAACGGATCGGACCCCCTTGGGGCCAAACAGCCGATTGCCCTATCCCATGCACCTTGGCTCAGGGACCTTCGATTTGTATCCCGGAATGACGTATGGAGGAGAAATGGGTCGAGCCTCATGGGGCCTCCAAGCCATCGGCACCCTGCGGATAGGTAGAAATTCCAATGGTTTTTCCAAAGGCAACGCCTATACGGTCAACGCCCTTGGCGCCTGTGAAGTCATCAAAAATTTGCTGAGCGGATCAGTACGGCTGAGTTGGAATCACTGGAACGCCTATGACGGACTAGACCCGAACATTCGACAGAGACACCCCAGGAATAACATGAGACTTGTTCAAACGGCATTCCCTGAACTGCTGAGCGGCCAACGCCTGGACGTGTTGTTCGGCGTCAACGTCCTGTTCCCGGATTTTCTGGGTCTGGAAAATCGGCTTGCAATGGAAGGCGGAATGCCGATCTACCAGTACTTGGACGGGCAGCTTGAAACCGATTCGATCGTCACGTTTGGATGGCAGGCTCTCTATTAGAAGATGACGCCTGCGATGGCATTGAGGAATCCAATGGAAAACTTGACAACAAAGAGAACACTCACGTGGAGACGCACGGTCAGGATGATTTCGTTTGCCTTCGTTGTGTTGTTGCCGTTCACGAGCGTGGGGTTTGCCTATGAAGTGATGGAAGTCAGGAACGGGGCAACCATTACGGGGAAGGTGGCCTTGACGGGCATCATCCCCCACGCCCAAAGACGTTTTGAAGTCAGGAACGGACCTGAAGTCTGTGGAGCAGAGCGCGTGCTCAACAAGGTCGAAGTGCATCAGGGCACGTTGAAAGGCGCCGTCATTGCCCTTGAAGGCGTGGAAAAAGGCAAGCCTTTTGCTTCACATCGAAAGACGGCCACGGACCAGGGGCAAGGAACGTTTCAGTACGCCGGTGGAAACACGTTGAACATGGGCGTTCAACTGAAAAAATGCAGCTTCGGCCCGTTCACCGGCGTCATCATGGCCGATGAAGCCGTCCAGTTCACGAATCACGATTCCATCAAGCACACGCTCCATACGTATGCCTCAAAAGACCGGAAAGCAAAAATTCTGAGAACCGTCCACACGCAAAGCCTTCGACCCGAAAGTCAGACGGAAAAAGTCTTTCCCTCGAAAAAACTGCACCACCCTCGTGCCGTGGTCTTGACCTGTGACCGTCACGACTTCATGGAAAATTGGCTGTACGTGGTCAAGACCCCCTATTACGCCGTTTCAGATGAATCGGGAAACTTTTCTATCGATCAAGTCCCACCGGGCGACTACGACCTCGTAGTGTGGCACCCGGTGCTCGGGATGAAAAAACAACGCGTGACCGTCACGCCCAGTGAACACGTCTCCATCGATTTTGACTTGGCGAAATAACATCCAATTAGTCACATCGTTGACAAACATGACATCCTCATCCGCAATTCGGGAATTGAAGGAAAAGCTTGCCACGACTACGGCCCTCACGGTTCTGACGGGAGCCGGGATTTCTGCGGATAGTGGGGTGCCGACGTTTCGTGGGGCTGAGGGGTTGTGGAATAATTTTCGTCCTGAAGAATTAGCCTCTCCTGAAGCGTTTGCTCGCAATCCCCACCTGGTCTGGGAATGGTACAATTGGCGCCGCGAACTGCTCGCTACCAAGAAACCGAATCCGGCCCATCTTACTCTCGTTGAATTGGAACGACGCGTGGACAATTTCTGGCTCATTACTCAAAACGTGGATGACCTCCATCCTTCAGCAGGGACTCAACGGTTATCGGAAATTCACGGCAACATCTGGAAGGTGCGGTGTACGCAATGTGGACAAGTCACGGTCAACCGCGACGTGCCGATCGCCATCTTGCCGGAATGCTCAACCTGCCGGGGACTGCTCCGTCCCCACATTGTCTGGTTTGGAGAATCGCTGGACCCTGAGGACCTGCAAAAGAGTTTTGAGGCGCTGCGAACGTGCGAGGTGCTGTTGATTATCGGAACGTCCGGTGTGGTGTACCCGGCCGCCTCTTTTGGGCCGGTGGCCAAAGACCATGGCGCGTTTGTGGCGGAATTGAATCTCGATCCCACGCCACGTTCCGATCTTGTTGACGTGGCCATCCAGGGCCGTGCCAAAGACCTGGTGCCTCAACTTATCTCATAACTCCTTGTAATTTCACCATTTCTTGACGCGGTCACGATGAGTTTGTTACCGTTTATTACTTCCAGTCACGTCTCTTTCCGGGGAGAACCGAATGCAAATCACCATTAATGGTAAACCCGAAGAACTTCAGGCCGACACCATCATGGACGTGTTGAAACATAAAGATATTGATCCGCACATGGTTGCCGTCGAACTGAACACACACATTGTTGAACGAGACCAACTGGCATCCACAAACGTCCAGGAAGGCGACGCGCTGGAATTCCTCTTCTACATGGGTGGCGGGGCGTGACCACCGCCCGTTTATCCAACGTGACCGAGGGTATTGGCAACACCCCTCTCGTCCGATTGAATCGCCTGTCCCCGGAAGGCGGGGCCACCATCTTCGGAAAAGTGGAGCTTGCCAACCCCGGCGGCAGCGTGAAAGATCGGATCTGCCTCAACATGATCAACGAGGCAGAACGCACGGGCACACTCAAACCCGGGGGAACCATTGTTGAACCGACGAGCGGCAATACCGGCATCGGGCTGGCGTTGATTGCAGCCGTTCGCGGCTATAAACTGATTCTGGTCATGCCGGAAAGCATGAGTCTCGAACGGGCAAGCCTCTTGTCTTCCTATGGCGCGCAATTGATCTTGACCCCGGCCTGGGAAGGCATGAAGGGGTCCATTAAAGAAGCCCAGAGCATCGTTGCTCAAAACCCTGACTACTTTATGCCTGACCAGTTTTCGAATCCGGCGAATCCCGCGATACACCGGACCACCACCGCGGTTGAGATCTGGGAGGCGTTGGACGGCAACATTGACGCGTTTGTGGCAGCCGTAGGCACCGGCGGCACCATTACGGGATGTGGAGAAGTGTTGAAGGAACGCGCACCGTCTACCAAAATCGTCGCCGTGGAACCCGCCGGGTCGCCCGTCCTTTCCGGAGGAGAACCGGGGCCGCATAAAATTCAAGGAATCGGAGCAGGTTTTGTCCCAACGGTGCTGAATCGTGCCGTCATTGATGATATTATTCGAGTGACCGACGACCAAGCCTATCAAACCACGAAAGTCCTGGCGAAAAAAGAGGGATTGCTCGTCGGGATTTCCGCCGGCGCCAACGTCTTTGCCGCCCAGCTCGTTGCGCAAGACCTGAATTCCGACCAGAACGTGGTCACCGTGCTGTGTGACACGGGTGAACGGTATCTCAGCATCGAAAAATACTTTAACATTTAGCAGAGCGGTCATGAGTTTCTCTGAAGAACAAATTATTCGATATAGCCGACACATCCTGCTTCCCGAGGTCGGCGGGAAAGGGCAAAAGAAAATTGCCCAGGCCAAAGTATTTATCGTGGGCGCAGGAGGATTGGGGTCTCCGGTCGCGTTATATTTGGCCGCGGCGGGAGTCGGAACCATTGGGTTGATTGACGGCGACGTCGTTGATCGCTCCAATCTCCAACGGCAAGTGCTTCACCACACGCCTGACGTTGGACGGTCGAAAGTCCAATCCGCTCAAGAAAAAATTCACCTGCTCAATCCCCACGTCCACGTCGAAACCTACGAAGATCGATTCAACGCCCGGAACGCCTTGGACTTGATCACGCCCTACGACGTGGTCATCGACGGGGTGGATAATTTCCCCTCAAAGTTTCTCATCAACGATGCCTGCTATTTCGCGGACAAGCCGCTCGTCCACGGCGGCATTCTCCGTTTCGAAGGCCGGGTGTTCTCGATTCTTCCCAGACAATCGGCCTGCTATCGATGTGTTTTCAAGGAGCCTCCGCCGCCCGGGCTCGTTCCCAGTTGCCAAGAGGCCGGCATCATCGGAGTGGTAGCCGGGATCATCGGCACGATTCAAGCCACGGAAGCCCTGAAGCTGATCTTGGGGATCGGTCATCCTCTCACGAACAGGATTCTCGACTTCGATGCGCGAAACACGGCATTTCGTGAAATACGGACGAAACGAAATCCCAAGTGCGCCCTGTGCGGAAATCATCCCGACATCACCGGATTGTTCGAGCACGAACAAGAGGCGTGCCAACTTCAAACGCCCAAGGCCGTCGGCGTATCCTGAATTCCTTGATCGAGTGCCGGAAAAAGGCTGAACCATGGCCAAGATGCAAGCCCTCATGTGCCGGGAATGCGGCAAGGAATATTCCACCGAAGCCGTTCACGTCTGCGAACTCTGTTTCGGCCCGCTCGAAGTCAAATATAATTACGACGACATCAAGGAAAAGATGTCACGCACGTCCGTGGAAACCGGCCCCAAATCACTGTGGCGGTACAAAGAATTACTTCCGATTGAAGGCCATCCGACGGTCGGACTCCACGCGGGGATGACGCCCCTGATTCATGCCAGAAATCTGGGGGCTTATTTAGGACTGGACAACCTCTACGTCAAAAATGACTGCGTGAATCATCCAACGCTGTCGTTTAAGGATCGCGTGGTGGCCGTCGCCCTCACTCGCGCCCGCGAATTAGGGTACGAAACCGCAGCCTGTGCCTCCACCGGCAATCTTGCCAACTCCGTGGCCGCCCATGCGGCGCAAGCCGGCATGCAGTGTTACGTCTTTATTCCCGGTGATCTTGAAGCGGCCAAAGTCCTGGGCAACTTGATTTTTCGTCCGAAAGTCGTGGAAATCGAAGGCACGTATGACGACGTCAACCGCTTGTGTAGCGAGATTGCCGGTGAACGCCGTTGGGCCTTTGTGAACGTAAACATCCGTCCCTATTACGCGGAAGGTTCGAAAACGTTAGCCTTTGAAGTCGCGGAACAATTAGGCTGGCGGGCACCGGATCACGTCGTGGTACCGATGGCCTCGGGGTCACTGTTGACGAAAATCTGGAAAGGCCTCAACGAATTCAAAAAAATCGGCCTGCTCAAAGAGGTGAGCACCAAGGTAAACGGCGCACAGGCCGAAGGCTGCTCCCCGATTGCCACGGCCTTCAAAAATGGTCGAGACTTTTTTCAACCCGTCAAGCCCGACACCATTGCGAAATCCCTGGCCATTGGAAACCCGGCGGATGGATACTATGCGTTGAAGACGGCAGCGGAAAGCGGAGGCGCCATGGAATCCGTCACCGACGACGAAGTCATCGAAGGAATCAACCTGTTGGCCCAGACGGAAGGCATCTTTGCGGAAACCGCAGGAGGCGTGACCATCGGCGTGTTGCGCAAGCTTGCCAAACAGGGCGTAATCAAGAAACATGAGGTGACCGTGGCGTACATCACGGGGAACGGATTAAAAACACAAGAGGCCGTGATGAATTCGGTCGGTCGGCCCTACCGGATTCCACCGAGTCTCGTCAAATTTGAACAAACGTTTGGACAACGGGGGGCTTCATGATTACGGTCAGGATACCGACTCCTCTCCGCCCGATGACCGAAGGCAAGAGTGAGGTAGAAGGAAAAGGCACGACCATAGGAGAATTGATTGACCAATTGAATGCCGCGCATCCCGGATTCAAAGATCGCGTCTGTGATGAACGGGGAGAGATTCGCCGCTTTATCAACGTCTACCTGAATGAAGAAGACATTCGATTCCTGACGGGCAAAGACACACCCGTCAAAGACGGCGATGAAGTGTCCATCGTGCCTGCCATTGCCGGTGGAACCCATGGCTAAACTGCGATTTCACATTCGATTTCCTGAGGAAAAGATTCCGGAGCCTATTATTTACGAAATCGGGCATGAATATCAGGTGGTCACGAGCATCAGGCGCGCCGACGTGCGCGAAACCACGGGCTGGATGGACATTGAGCTTTCTGGGGAAACCGAAGAAATTGAACGGGCGATTGAAGGCTTACGTCATAAAGGCGTCCTCGTCGATCCGATTGAATTAAACGTGGTGGAATAAAGGCAACCGGACATGGAGTTTACCGAAGAGCAAATACAGCGATACAGCCGACAAATCATCCTTGAAGAAGTCGGCGGAAAAGGCCAGAAAAAACTGAACGACGCGAACGTCCTGATCGTCGGTGCGGGTGGCTTGGGTTCTCCGATCGCGCTGTATTTGGCCGCCGCGGGAATCGGCACCATCGGCTTGATTGACGGAGACGTCGTCGATCTGTCAAATCTGCAACGGCAGGTGCTCCACACCACGTCGCACGTGGGGATGCCCAAAGTCGAATCCGGCCGTCGGTTGCTGGAAGCCTTGAATCCCGACGTTCACGTCAAGACGTACCAGGAACCCATCAGTGCCGAGAACATCATGAAACTCCTGACGGACTACGATCTGGTCCTTGATGGGTCAGACAACTTCGGCACCCGGTTTCTGGTGAACGATGCCTGCTTCTTCGCGGGGAAAACCTTGATCTCAGGAAGTATTTTTCGGTTTGAAGGGCAACTCACGACCATTAAACCGCACGAAGGGTATCCTTGCTATCGTTGTCTCTATCCTGAACCCCCGCCCGCGGGACTGGTGCCTAATTGTCAAGAAGCCGGGGTGTTGGGGGTACTGGCGGGAACAATCGGCGTGCTTCAAGCCAATGAAGCCGTGAAGGAAATTTTAGATCTGGGCGACACGCTCGCCAACTCCCTCCTGATCTACGACGCCTTGGAAATGAAGTTTCGCAAAGTCGGCCGACCCAAAGATCCCCAGTGTCCCTTGTGCAGTGACCACCCCACAATTACGGCGCTTGAAGAACATCACGTCTCGTGTAGCATCTGAACGCCATGCTTTCAATCCCGTCCGACATCTGGCAGGACATGATTGAGCACGCTCGGGCTCTCGACCCTCACGAGTGCTGCGGGATTTTAGCCGGCACGGACGACCACGTCACCATGCAGTATCGGATTACCAACATTTTGGCTCGGATGCACGATGAGGCCGACCTGGCCCACTTCGACCAGGCAAAACTTTCAGACCTCAAAAATCTTACGCCGGAAGAACGTGCAGACGTGGCTTTTCAAATGGATGCCCAAGAAATGTCACTGGCTCAAAAAGACATTCGTCAAAAAGGCATGACGCTCAAGGCCTTTTATCATTCCCATACGTTCAGTCCGGCTCGTCCCTCACTCACCGACGTGACCATCGCCATGGAATTCGAAAACTACCGCGAACGACTCAATATTCCTGAACCCTACCACGTCATCATCTCTCTCGAAGATAAAGAACGTCCCGTCATCCGCGCCTATCGGATTCAAGAGTCTCAAGCCACGGAAATTCCCGTCCAACGCCGATCATTGCCGGTTTGAATTCACGGACTTTCTGGACATCCATTTTCTAAGTTGCCATAATGCCGAAAATTTATTCTTTCCTTTACCAAGGAGCGTGACCATGCTTTTCTCTCGCCTTTTTGTCCTCATGCTTTCCTTGCTCATACCGCTTTTCGCATCCACGACGACGCTCAGCTTGGCGTTTACCGATGAACCGGGAAAGGAAGGAAGTTTTTATAGCCCCGTGATCCGCGTCGTTCCCGATCGAGGCTTTATTCTGATTAACAGCGGAAGCGGCATTCTGTGGATCAAAGCCAGCGAGGCGGCGATGCCCCACATCTCAAAACTCCCCGTCGGCGGATTGATCGATATCGTCGTCGAATTTCAGGGAAAGCCCAATCCCCCGATCATCAAGTCCTGGAAATTGGCCAGCGGCGAGTCAGCCTGCCGCGTCTTTGACGGCACGCAATGCGTAGGGAAAAAGAAAAAGGGTTCGTCAGTCACCGAATAGGTATTTCACCGTCACCATCACTGACCACTGACGTGGACCGCTGAAACTTTCTTGGCTGGTGAAGGCAGGATTAGCTTGATGAACCGGATGATAACTGTAGCCTCCCGTGTCTTCGATGTCGTCCATAATGGAATAGGTGAACTTCAAACCCAACAAGGTCTCGTCGGTCAGACTGTAATCGGTGCCGGCGTAAAGATTTCCGACAAGGACCGTATCAGATTCGTCGGTATTCTTGCGACTGTTGTAACGCGATAGGTCCCCCCGCGGAGGGTTGGACATATCCTTATAATCACTGGAAAAATACACTCCGGATACCTTGACGAACGCCACGCCCAACCCAACTCCCAGGTACGGAGTGATCCTCGGTAACGTATCCAGGAAATCATAGTACGCGTTCAACGACAGCGTGCGCGTCGTGAGATCGTCAATCCTGGCCATGCTATTGGACTCAGCTCTGATGTTTTTAGATGTGGAATACGTTGACGTCGGTCTCCCATCCAAATACGTGATACCGGTGAACTGCTGGTCAATGTCGTTTTTCCGTTGTGCGGCAGAAATTTCCAGGCGCCAACGATTGAATGCACGGCCAACCGCAATTTCAAACGCGCTGCCGATCCCCATGTCAAGGTCGTAACTCCAGCGGTAGCCCGGGATGGACACTCCCATGATGTCTTGACTCCGCCCAGGATTATCACAGGAATCAGGATAGCAGTATGTATCCCGATTCCAGCCTACCTGCTTCATATCGTCAGCCCAATTGACCCCAATTCCTCCGCCAATGTACCACCCGGACCGTTCCGTCTCCGCACTCGCATGGCTCAACAAAGAAAAAACCATCACCATTGCACCGACAGTGAACAACCATACCGTTGAGAATTTCATTGAGTCGTTTCTCCTGAATAGATTAATGGATGACCGATCACTACTTCCTGTAACTGCCCAGGGTGCGTATTATAAACCAATACCCAGAAAATTCCATGCCAATTTTCCAGCGCAAAGGAATGCGCACACGTTCGGCTTCGATCAAGGCTGAGGCAACCGGAACAAACACGTTCGATCATCGATTTGCCGTTCTACCTACCCACGCAACGCCACGGCTTTGAAGTGAGCGTGAACTTTTTGGCCCGGGTGTAACTTCAGTTGATGTAAGGATTTTCTGGTAATCATGGCTAACAGCGGGCAACCGACGTCGAGTTTGACTTTTACGGTATACGGATCGCTTCGGGACTCCCCGATTTCAATGACCCTCGCTTCCAACGCATTGAGCACGCTGCTTTGAGCTGCCGGAACCCCAACGACGAGGCTGACGTCACGAGCCAGAATTTGGACTCGCAACGAGGTGCCGATGGGAAGAGCCTGTTGGGGAATAAAAAGCGATCGCCCTGAAAATTCAACCCGAGTCAAGCCAAATTGTGGCTCCTGAGCGGCAACCGTCGTTTCCAGGACGGCACCGACCACGTTCGGTTCGACTAGACCCGGCAGATCCAACCGGGCGAAGACGTCCTGAATCGTACCCGTGGCCACGATGGTCCCTTCTTTGATGACGACCACGTGGTCGGCCAGTTGTAAAATCTCGTTGAGATCGTGGCTGACGTAGAGAACCGGCACGTGCAAATCTTGATTGAGCCGTTGAAGGAAGGGCAGAATTTCATTTTTGCGCGTCATATCCAGTGAACTCAACGGTTCGTCCATGAGCAGCAACGCCGGACTCGTCAACAACGCGCGCCCGATCGCGACTCGCTGCTGTTCTCCGCCCGAAAGATGATGCGGTCGGCGGTTAAGCAGGTTGTGAAGATCCAGAATCTCCACGATCCGTTCAAACGACAATCGTCGTTGTTTCCGTGGAATCCGCCTGAACCCATATGCCAGATTGGCTCGAACCGACAGGTGTGGAAACAATCGCGGCTCCTGAAAGACGTACCCGATGGGTCGCTTCACGACTGGCAGAAAGATTCTTCGCGCTTCATCCTGCCACACGACATCGCCAAAACGGATGACGCCTCGAGAAGACCGTTCAAGGCCGGCCATGCAACGAAGAAACGTCGTTTTTCCGCACCCGGACGGACCGAAAATCGCAGTGACTCCCTGCAAGGGAATATCAACCGCCGCGTGCAGATGAAACGTGGCGTACTGCACGTCGAATTGTGCCGTCAGGGCGCTCATGAGACGTGAACGGGCAGTCGTCGATTGATCGCGTAGACGATCGTAAGAATCAGAAAACTGAATGCCAGAAGAAACACGGAAAGAAAGTGAGCCTGCGTATATTCAAGCGATTCAACGTGATCGTAGATCGCAATCGAGAGAACTTTGGTCACGCCCGGGATGTTCCCCCCCACCATCAGCACGACCCCGAACTCACCAAGAGTATGGGCAAACCCCAAGACGACGGCACTCAGAAATCCCCGTATGGCCATGGGCGAAGCCACGGTCAGAAAAGCATCAAACCGTGAGGCTCCCAGCGTCCAGGCCGCTTCCAACGGTTTTTTCCCAACGGATTCGAAAGATCCGTGCAGGGGTTGAACCACAAAGGGCAACGAATAGAACGTCGAGGCGATGACCAACCCCGTAAAGGTAAAGGAAAGCGGCGCTCCCGTCAGTTGCTTCCATGGGCCACCAACCAATCCATGAGGCCCGAGCGCAACCAGCAGATAAAACCCCAGGACCGTTGGCGGAAGCACGATGGGCAAAGCCACAACCGCCTCAACCAACGTCCTGAACCGAGACGTCGTGAAGGCGAGCCACCACGCCAAGGGAGTGCCGACCAGGAGCAACACGACAACCGTCACCCCTGCTAATTGCATGGTCAACCATACGGGGCCCCAATCCATTTCAGGGAAACTCATCTCCCTCCTTTCTGCTTTCGGTTATTCGACTCCATATCCAAACCGTTGAATGACGTTCAGAGCTTTCGGTCCTTTGACGTAGGACAAGAAGGCACGTGCAGCGTCATTGCCTTGACCATTCACCAACAGCACCGCTTGTTGACGCAGTGGGTTATGCAGTCCCTCCGCCACGTCCCAGCGACTCCCCGCACCATTGATTTTGCCATCCAGAACTTGAGAAAGAGCGACAAATCCCAGTTCGGCATTTGTTGAGAAAACGAATTGAAAGGTCTGACCAATATTTTCCCCTTGGACGAGGCGATCCTTCACGTGCCCCCAAAGCCCTAACGCTTGGAGCGTGCGTTGAGCAGCCGTGCCATACGGGGCGGTTTTAGGATTGGCGATAGCCAGATGTTCAAAGGTGCCATCCGACAGTACGGTTTTTCCATTTTTGTCAATCAGGTCAGAATCAGCACTCCACAAGGTCAGGCGTCCCACGGCATAGGTAAACCGACTGCCTCGAACCGCAAATCCTTCTTCTTCCAGTAACGCCGGACGATCGACGTCGGCGGAAAAAAACACGTCGAAAGGCGCACCATTTTTGATCTGGACGTAGAGCTTTCCGCTTGATCCCGAACTGACGACAACCACGTGTGCCGTGTCTTGCTCAAAATGGGTGATGATCTCTTTAGCGGTGGCCAAAAAATTAGTCGCAACTGCAACTCGAACCTCTTCCGCAACGGCCACGGCTGAGAACATTTGAAAAAAAAGAATGAGTAGAAAACCAGAAACGTTGGCGACCACGACATGCTCTCCGTTTTTATATTCCGAATTTCGTCAAACTGACGACCTCGGCATTAAAAAGAGAGAAACAAATAGTAATATATAATTTATTCTTTATCAATTTTTATTTACCTTTCTATTATCGACTATTCTGATGGTTTGACGTTTGACATAAACGTTCAAGCGGTACGTCTGAGATCAATCAGTAAATGGATTGCATTTTGCAGGACTGCGATTCAGAAAAGAGTCGTGAAGGCTTCATTGGCGTTGAGAGGGACCCGTCTTTATTCAATGATTTTTCCAATGTCTTTGGTGTCATATCCGCCCAACGCCTCAATTTCTCGTCGGAATCCGCGAGTCACCAAGGTATCCAGGAACATGTTCATACTGGGATGTGAATGGAGATATTTGGTTGGGATGACAAAATCATACCGTTCCTCTTGCAGTGGAATAAAATCAAGATCATAGAGCTGAGCCACGGCCTGTGCACCAATTCCAACGTCAGCCTTCCCTTCCGCAATCGTTCTGCCGAGAACAATCTGCGAGAATGCCGTTGTTCCATATCCCCTCACGATTTCACGTGGAATCCGGTGGCGAGAAAGCAAATAATCCAACAGCAGTCGAGAACCCGATCCTTTTTCTCGATTGATGATCCGGATATTTGACTTGGATAATGCGTCAACGTTCTGAATTTTTTTGGGATTGCCCCGTCTTAACAACAAGCCTTCCTGCCACGCGGCAAAACGGATCACCGTCAGGTTTTGCCCCTTTAAATATCGTTTCAGAAACGGAGAGTTATAATCTCCCGAACGGTAGTCCATCATATGAATGCCTGCGACGTGAACTTCTCCCCGCTTTAAGGCATACAACGCGGCAAGACTTCCCATGGTCCAACCCACGACCGAGGCGCGCCCCTCTTGCCGACGGACGTGTTCTCCCATCAGATACATGGCGGGATCACATCCCGCCACCACGATCTGTTTTTCGACGTCCTTCCGATTTTGTAACAGTTGCACGTAGACCGCACGCGTGGCGTCCGTCATGCGGCTTCGCCCAGATTTTGTCCCCAGCATCAAGCCATCGGCAGCAATCGTGTAATTGAGAACGTCTCCTAAATCCGCCACGGGTTTCGCTATCATCCGCTTACCTATCGTCGCCAGCTTGACCCTGGCCCCCTGCACCGCGTCTCGACGACCGGCGAGCAACTCGGCTTCAATAATTTCGTAGCCGTTGTCTAAAGAAAACAGATCCTCAACCGAAGTTTGTAAGACCCGTGCCAGTTGTAACGCCAATTCCGTTCCAGGGAGGTATTGGTTCTTTTCCATGGCGTACAACGCCTGCCTGGTAATTCCGACGTTCTTGGCCAGATCACCTTGTGACATGCCGGCCGCAATCCGCAGTTCCCGCAAACAATTCGTGATTGATGTTTGAAACTTGGTCACCAAGAATGATCCTGAGCAACGTCGATTTTCAACATGACGTGTTTGTTTTACTTTATGTCGTTTTAACAAAACTTTCAAGTAAAAAGTTCATCGGCAATAACTTCGAGGCTCTGCAAACGAGGACCGTTGTAAACATTCTTCCGGCAATCGGGACCGAACTGGATTCAGGCATGAATCTCCGGAAAACTTTGCAGGAAAGATTAGATGTTTTCCGAACGGCACAAGACGTTGCACAGACGGAAAATCGTCATGACCACTCAGGACAGGAGAAGACCCACTTCTTATGAAAGGATTCCGGGTCTTCTTCTTGATTTGGAGAGACCGGTTGCGTTACGTTGGAGACTCTCCGGAGGTAGAGTTCAAGATTTTGGAAAAGGGAGTCTGTCACATGTCAGAAAATGCTTATGTGCTTATCAACGTTCTGCCTGGGCAAACCGCGAACGTCAAGAATCTGTTGACGGAAATCAAAGAAATTAAAACGATTGACGCCTGTTGGGGAAAGCCCGACATTTTTGCCAAAGTGGAAGTACCGGACCAGGAAGCGTTGACACAGTTAGTCCTTACCAAAATTCATACCATTGAAGGCATAGCCCAAACTGATACGCACCTCGTCTATACTCTTCAAGAAGAGTCAGGTTATTGACGGTGAGCACCTGACAAGAAACGCTCCCGCCCCACACACCAACAACAGACTTGCCGTTGTTTTCATCCTGGAACGTCGGATCATGGCGCCTGAGTACTTGCCCCGTTACACGAACTCACGTTGACAGATTTGAGCCATCCGCGGCATAGGGTACTGGATCCTGGCATCCGGCATCGCGAAACCCTTTCAATCGAATCACGCAGCTATCACATCGACCACAAGCCAGACCGTCATCCAGAGGGTCATAACAGCTATGGGTACACTCAAAGGGAACTCCCAATGCTTGTCCCTTTTGTATAATCTCGGCTTTACTGAGAAGAAGGAGAGGAGCATGAATCTTGATCGGCTTCCCATTGACTCCCCGTTTCGTCCCCAACCGAGCCGCGGCTTCGAAGGTTTGCAAAAACTCAGGACGACAATCGGGATATCCGGAATAATCAAGCACGTTCGCCCCGATAAAAATCGCGTCGGCATCAACGACTTCGGCATACGCTAAGGCCAACGATAAAAAGACGGTGTTTCGAGCTGGAACGTAGGTGGAAGGGATTCCCGTCTCCCGTTCCTGATTCGAGCGATGTTTAGGAACGTCCCCTTGACCGGTTAAGGCCGAGCCACCAAATTCATGGAGGGCAAGCTTGAGAATTTTATGTTCAGCGGCCTGCAACCAGGTCGCAATTGCCTGCGCTCGTTGAATTTCAATCTGATGGCGTTGACCATACATGATCGTGAGAAGATACAACGTGGCACCTTCTTCACGAGCCATTGCGGCAGTCACGGTGGAATCAAGCCCACCGCTGGCCAACACCACGGCTTTCATCGCGCACGAACCGATCTTTTCGAGAAACGGACGATGGATGAATCAAAAAACTTGCGCATACACAAATTCTCTTTTACTCCCGGCAGCATAGTCCCGCCTACCCGGAATCACAAGCCACCACGGTATCCAGATCAATTCACGTTGTGTGGATTATCAACAAATCAGGAAAAGGATGCAGAGGAAAGTCGGGTCATTAGGAGGAGTAAAAAAAGAGGGAGCAGAAAGAATCCGGCAGTTTCTCGTTAAGCCCGTTGTTCACCTCGTTCAATTTTTTCAAACAGTTCAATTTTCTCTTGACATGCCACACACAGTCTCGTGAAGGGCATAACCACCAATCGTTTTTCGCTGATTTCAGCGTCACACTCGACGCAAACGCCGTAGGAGCCTTCCTCTAAACTCACCAAGGCCTCATCAATCATTTGACGTTCGCGGTTTCGCTTCTCTTGCAGAGAAATTCCCATTTCCCGTTCCAAATCCAATAAGGCCTGGTCTCCACTGTCCATGGCCGATTCAAACCGTCGCTGCTGTTCTTGCGTTAAGGACTGGCCAAGCTGATCTTGAATCTCTCGCAGGAGTTTGCCCCGTCTCTCGATCAGAATTTTTCGTAACGTCCTGGTTCGCACGGTGAGCGAATTCTTGGGAGCCGATGTTTTCTTGAGTGTCCTTTTGACAACGACCTTTTTTTGCTTGACTTTCGTCGTTGCCGAATGCGACGCGGATTTTCTGATCTGGCCTTTGGCGGATGGAGACGATTTCGTCTTCGCAGTTTTCGACGAACGATTGGCTACTGCAGAAGTGGTCTTCTTCCTCGATTTCCCTGCCATGTCACGGATACCCTTTCAGCGGAACGGTCATCGCGTCTTTCTTGTGATTTGCTGAGTGAATTCCACGACGAACTAAAGATAACAACCAAAAAGAGTTAATTTTAACAGTTCAAGGATACGTCATCAAGGAATGAATGTCGCATCTCTCAATTTTTTGACGACCTTCCAAGGACAGTAACTCAATCATAAAGGCACATCCGACGATTTCTGCGCCAAGTTGGCGTAAGAGATGCACGGTGGCAGCGGCGGTCCCGCCGGTGGCCAAGAGATCATCAACCACCAACACCCGTTCCCCGATGGACAACGCATCTCGATGAATCGCCAGTGAAGTTGATCCATATTCCAATTTATATTTGACCTCGAACACGTCGGCAGGAAGCTTGCCTGGTTTACGGACCGGCACAAACCCAGCGTTCAGGTTGTAGGCCAACGGGCTTCCCAAGATAAAGCCTCGAGACTCGATGCCGACGACCTTACTGATCGTCTCGTCTTTATAGCGTTCCGTCAGCTTGTCAATGGTCCGTCGATACGCGTCGGGGTCTTTCAATAACGTGGTAATGTCATAAAACAAAATGCCACGTTTGGGAAAATCCGGAATCTTGCGGATTAATGATTGATCATCCATGTCTCAATCCTTTCGGATGTGAATGTTTGAACGTTTCAACTGATCCATTGATGGTTGTCCCATCACCCACGCCTTCAATACATGATCTCAAAGGATGAATCTCGGGCGTGCGGGTTGATCCACTCCAGGTCAACGTTCTGAACTCGGGCCAACGACGGTCCTCGTCTGACGGTCTGAATGAACTCATTCACCAACGTTTCATCTCCTTCCGCTTCAGATTCGACTCGACCATCCGGAAGGTTTTTGACCCATCCCTTTAATTCCCGCCGAACGGCCTGAGATTGCACAAACGCCCGAAATCCAACGCCTTGCACCCGACCTTGTACCAGAAGATGAGCCCGTCTAAGACGTTGGGGGTCTGAATTCATCACGCCTTTCTCTTCGTCTCACCAAGGGTTACGACGCCGGCGCCCATAAATAGGCACTCAACTTTTGAACCGTGTTTCCCGCGTCGCGAATGCAATCCGGAATGCCTATGCCGTCATACGCGGCCCCCGTCACGTACAATCCCGGATACTGAGCCAAGCGTTGACGAATGCGTTGCACTCGTTCCCGATGGCCGCAGGTGTATTGGGGCATAGCTTGAGGCCATCGATGGACTTCCACGTGGAGAGGCCGCCCGTGAATTCCAACCATCAGTTTCAACTCCTGACGGACCTGATTCGTCAATTCGGCGTCGTTTCTTTCCAGCAACTGCTCACGGCCGCGCCCCCCCAGATAACACCGAATCAGGCATTGACCCGCGGGTGCCCGCCCCGCCCATTTCCTTGACGACCACGTGGCGGCGATCAAGGAACGATTTTCAACGCGCGGCACCACGAATCCAAAACCACGAAGCTGGCCGTGGACGTCCGATTCAGCAAAGGCCATTGAAATCGTGATCGTCGAGGCATAGGGAATCTGGTCGAGCACGACGGCGGTCTCATGGTCAAACGATCGCAACAATCCTGCTGACACGTACGCCGGCGTGGCGAACACCACCGCTTCAGCATTCAATTTTTCTCCACTCGCCAATTCAACTTGATACAACGGGTTTCTATGAACGTTCAGCGGCAACCGGACAACCCGAACGTTTTCTCCTTGACGACAATCGACGCCAACCGCCGACAACCGTTCCACCAACCTGGCAACTAAATCGCCCACCCCCCCCTGAAGAGTCGTGAACAGGGTACGAGCAGAAGCCCCCGGTCTTTTCAGTCCTCGTGCCCGCTGCATGGCCAATGCCCCTTTAATAAGACTGCCGTGTTGACGTTCCAACTCGACGAACTGAGGAAACGTGGCAGCCACGCTCAGTTCATTCGCGTCACCGGCATAAATCCCGGCGACTAAGGGTTCAAGAAGTCGTTGAAAGGCCTCGGAACCGAGACGTCGGCTGAAAAACTCTGCCAAGGTCTCCTCCCCTTCCGTTTCCGGTCGAGCAGGGATCACCAGATCAGCCCCCATGCGGACGATGCCTGGCCAAGACACCACCCCACTACGAAACAAGGGGCCCAGTTTAGTCGGAACCATCGAAATGAGACCTTGCGGAAATTCGCACAATCGTCCCTTCGAGTAGGTAAACGTCTGGCTGTTTTCTCGATTGGTACCGATCAATTGTGAACTCAGTCCCAATTTTTCACACAGATCAACGGCTGATGTTTTGCTGGTGAGGAACGAATCGGGGCCGCCCTCCACCACCAATCCATTTGTATGAGTCGTAACAATTTTTCCGCCAAAATGAGTGTGTCCTTCCACCACGGTACAATGAAGAGGTTTTTCACGGATTTCCGATTGTTCCACTAACGCAAATGCAGCAGAAAGGCCTGAGATCCCTCCACCGACTATCACGACTCGTTTAGGAGCAGCCATGAGTCATCTCCAGAATTCGGAGAATCCGTTCCATGGAAAGTTCACGCGGCACAATAGTTGTGGACAAACTCAATGGCAGCCGCAACGTGATCGACGGGGGTCTGGGGAAGAATCCCATGGCCAAGATTGAAGACGTGGCCAGCTCTCTGCCCTGCTCTTTCCAGAATATCTTTGATACGGCGTTCAAGTTCTGGAAGAGGCGCAAACAACGCCACGGGGTCCAGGTTTCCTTGGACGGCGACGTCGTACCCAATCCGCGCCCACGCTTCATCAAGTTCAACGTGCCAATCCAATCCCAAGACGTCGCTGCCGGCACTTCGCATGAGAGGCAGGAGCGTTGACGTACCCGTTCCAAAATAAATGATCGGGATTTCTTCTGGTTGTAAGCGATCGATGATCGATTTCACGTGCGGCAACGCATATTCCCGATAGTCGCCCGGGGACAGGCACCCTACCCAACTGTCAAAAATTTGCACGGCCTGGGCTCCCGCTCGAATCTGGTTCTGTAAATACACCGTGACCACGTCTGCTAATTTGTTGAGCAAGGCATGCCACTGTTCAGGCCGACGGAACATCATCTGTTTGGTGGTGAGATAATTTCGCGTTCCACCTCCCTCGATGGCATAGCTGGCCAAGGTAAACGGCGCTCCGGCAAACCCGATCAGGGGGACACGTCCACGTAAAAGTTTTTGGGTTAAACACACGGCGTCAAATGAGAAGCGAAAGGCGTCTCCATCCACTGTCCGTAACCGCTTGACGTCGTCCTCATGCCGGACCGGATTGAGAATGACCGGTCCCTCCTTCTCACGGAAAGTCAAATCCAATCCCATCGACTCCAACGGCAAAAGGATGTCCGCAAAAATGATGGCGGCATCCAGGGGAAACCGTTCAACGGGCTGAAGGGTCACCTCTGCGGCCAACTCCGGGATTTTACAGATATCCAGTATGCCATGATTCTTCCGAACTCGTTGATATTCCTCCATATATCGACCGGCTTGACGCATAAACCAAACCGGCGTCCGGTCCACGGGTTCACGGCGGCAGGCTTTGAGAAATTGATCGTTGCTCATAAGGGGAAGGATTGTAAGGAGGCAAAGAAAGCACTGTCAATGAATAAGCAAGACCTTCACACGTCTGGACCTCCGCGGCAACGTCTCGCGGACGTGAGAAAAAGAAAGAACACTCTCCGAGAATGACAACCGACGGTTCAATGCGACAGAGGAGAGAAATACTTTGCCTGGGACGTTCAGGTCAGGTGGGTGGAGAAAAGACAGCCTAGAACCATTCTTGATCAGATGCGTGGGGTTCAGGCGACGGATGAATGGGTTGGCCGGCATATGCCTCCCGCATTCTCCTGCTGTCCGCTTCATAGGGAGAGGCTTCCACGGGGTCAAGCAGTCTGGCGTCACCTTCCTTCAATTCAATCCGATAATGCTCTCCCTTGAAAGAAAACCATTCAATGTACGGGTGTGGGGCAAGGAGCGGATGTGGATCAAAGGAAATCGAACTGACGGTGCCGAGCTGGGGATTTTCCAAATCCATGACGTGTGAAGCGGCGTTGGGGTCATCAGAAAATTGAGTATTACAAAAGGAAAAAATTTGCCCGGCAATATCAGGCTTGAAATCTCCTTTCAGATAAAATTCTATCCGCCCAACCGCGGCAAAGATCACGTGTCCCACCACCACTCCTGGTATCCGATTATCAAGATAACCTTCTTTAACCCATCGAGATCCCCCGAATTTTTGTGCCATATGGGTTTGCCCAATGTGAACCCCGCATCCCACAACGGCCTGCCGGGATCAACAAGTGGAAACAGAAGACGAACAAGCCAACGGCCTACGGCTTGCAAAGCTGACACTTCATCTGACGCGCCACTCCAGATTGCTCCAGCGCCTCCAATGCCGTCTCTTTATCAGGATATTCGAACCATCCGCCTTCCCAAAAATCAGACCTCGTTGGAGTAGAGGGGACTTCGATGCACCGTTCCCTGTGCAACACGGCTTCCCCTAACGATCTTCGGATATGCACCCACAGAATCATGCGTTCACCTTATTGCGTCCAAACGTCAAGAAACCGTCCCATTCAGCCTTCTAAAAGTTGCCATTCATCTTTTTCAATTTTGACCCGATGCCCGGCTTGAATCTTTTTGAGATCCTCCCGATCGAACAGTTTCATGTACCGTTCAATGCGGTCGGGATCATCAATTCGTTCTTCTTGCTGTAACCCGCTTGCCAACCGATAGGTTCTCATTAACACTGACATGTGCGTTCCTCCAGCACGTTGGGAGTGAATAAGCAACGTTATAAACCTTTGAAGTCTAAGTGAGAAAAGTCAAATGCGTCAAGGCTCATCCAACGACGAATTTAATTTCGTCAAGTGGTGGCCAACGGCTTTTTTAATTCTGTATAATAGACGATTGCGACCATTCACAAAGTGAATCAACAACAAGGGAGTGATCGGAACCATGCCCGTCTATGAATATTCCTGCAATTCCTGTAGCCATACCTTTGAATTACTCCAATCCGTCAACGCGAAACAGAAAGAGACGGCCTGTCCTCAATGTCACACAACCAACGTGAATCGACTCATGTCCGCTTTCGCCTCCCAAATCAAGGGAGAGCACAAACCCGGATTTAATGAGATGAAATCCTACGACATGTATAATGAGAGAATGGATAAATTCAAAAAACTTCCGCCGATCATGGGAGCCCGTGCCACGCCCAGCGAGGCCAACGCGACGCAATTCACGGATTCCGGAGGCAATTCGCCGGCGGGCGACTAACCTGCATTCACCCATCAAATGACCCGTACGATTGACAAAGGATTGATGCGCGTACCTTTGTGCCTCGCGGCTTGTTCCTTTTCCAAATCGCTGCCCCCTGACGATCCTCCTCATCAGGCGCTTTCATCGCTACGCCGGAAATAATCACACAGCACGCATGAGAATGATTCGGAAAAATTCTCACCATCGGCAGCAGACGAGACGTCCTCGGCTCCGACCAGGGAAATTCCGGTTGTTCTGGGGCGTCACCGCGTTACTGATCGGATTGCCCGCGATTGGATCACCCGAAGAGTTAAGGGGTTCCGCGTTACTTGTCGGCAATGGTCCGGAACGATATGCCGTCAAGGCGTTAGCCAAAGACTTTGAAGCCTTACATCCCAAAACCACTCTTGACTTTTTCTGGCACCAGAACGCGAGGCCCGTCGAAGAAGTCCGAAAAGGTGCGGCCGACCTTGCCGTGACCGGTCAAGCGGAAAAGGACCTCCCCTCAACCACGGTCGCTTGGGACGGCATCGCGGTGGTGACAAATTTTGCCAACCCGGCTGAAGCCATCACGCGAGAAGAATTGGCGAAAATTTTTTCGGGCAAATTAAAATACTGGTCGCAGGTCTACGAAGACGGACCGGAGGCCAGAATTTCACTGATTCATCGAACCTGGAACCAGAATATCCGTCAGCCCTTTGAACAACTCCTGGGCCTTGAGCATCACAAGGAAATCAAGGGAGCAATCGTTGAAAAAGAGGAGGCCACCTTTAAGGCCATCAACGGCGACATCTATTCCATTTCCTATGTGTCAATGGGACCCGCTCTCCAGGCACGCAGAGACGGGTACGGCGTGACCCTTTTATTCGTGGACGACATCGAACCGGAAAACCAGACGGTCCTTGACGGCACGTATCCACTTCGGCGTCCCGTCGTCTTTGTCATAAGACCCAATGCCTCTCCCGTCGTACAAGCCTTTTTAGAATACGTTCTCTCACCCGCCGGACAGCGTGCGATTAAAACCGGCGCCAGCGGGCTGTTTCAGGACAAAACCAGCTCGGTCATTAAATATTACCCCCTGAACGGGGAAGGCCCCTGACTGATTCACCAGCCCCTCCCCTCTTGACAGGCCCATGACGTTCCATGGTACATAGGCCGTCACTCCACAGATTCCGTTATCCTTTCCGACGACTGGTTTCCGAGGATCAAGTCGATACAGGTGGATGACGTTCCACGTTGACCCCCAACAAGGTCTTTTCCCAATCAAGAGTCACGTGATCCATGTTCAATAAAATCCTCGTGGCAAATCGTGGTGAGATCGCCATGCGAATCATTCGAGCCTGCCGCGAACTCAACATCGCCACGGTCGCGATCTATGCTGAATGCGACGCCACGGCGATTTACGTCAAAAAAGCCAATGAAGCGTATCTCGTCGGCCCCGGTCCGGTCGAAGGCTTCTTAGACGCAAGGCAAATCGTCAACGTCGCCAGACGCGTCGGGGCCGATGCCATTCATCCGGGCTACGGGTTTCTTTCGGAAAACGCTGAGTTCGCTCATTTGTGTCGTGAAACGGGCATCACGTTTATCGGACCGACTCCCGAAGCATTGGAACTGCTGGGCAACAAAGTGCAAGCGAGAAAATTAGCGAAAACGATAGGCGTCCCGGTGGTGCCGGGGACGGACGGTCCCGTCCAAACTCTGGAAGAAGGACTGAAATTTTCTCGATCCGTCGGATATCCGGTCATCGTCAAAGCCAGCGCAGGCGGGGGCGGGCGCGGGCTTCGCGTGGTCCATTCCGATGAAGATCTGCACGAGGCCATGGAATCCGGAGCACGGGAAGCACTCGCGGCTTTTGGAAACGCCGACCTGTTTATTGAAAAATACATTGAGCGACCACACCACGTCGAATTTCAACTGCTTGCGGACAAGGATGGCTACGTCGTCCATCTGGGCGAACGCGATTGTTCCATCCAGCGGCGGCATCAGAAAATCATCGAAATTGCTCCTTCGTTAATCCTGACCCCACGACTCAGGGCCCAAATGGGAGAAATCGCCATTTCCCTGGCCCGGGCGGCCAAGTTTCATAACGCGGGAACCATAGAATTCCTGGTCGATCAAGAAGGACAATACTATTTCATCGAAATGAATCCCCGGATTCAGGTCGAGCATACGGTGACCGAACAGATTACCACGATCGACATCGTGCAAAGTCAGATATGGATTGCCGCGGGACGGCCACTCGTGTTTGGACAACATGAAGTCAATCTGCAAGGATATGCCATTCAATGTCGCATCAACGCAGAAGATCCGCAAAATGGGTTTCGTCCGTCTACGGGAAAAATCACGGCGTACCTGTCACCCGGCGGCATTGGGGTGCGGATCGACGGCGTGGTGTATAAAGACTATACGGTCCCCCCCTATTACGACGCGCTGTTGACCAAAATGACCGTTCAAGGCCGAACCTGGGACGAAACCGTCCGGCGAACCCATCGATCCTTGGAAGAGTTTTTGCTCAGAGGCGTCAAAACCACGATTCCGTTCATGATGAAAATCATGGCGGAACCCGACTTTCGAGCGGGACGCTTTGATACGTCGTACCTGGACACGCATCCCGAATTGTATGAATACGAACACGAATTGGGAGCAGAAGATCTGGTTGTCGCCCTCTCCGCAACGATTGCGGCATACGAAGGGTTGTAACCTCTCATTCGGCAACGATTGTTTTCACGCAAGGGCACCACGATGGCAAAAATGGCAAAAAACACATCACCCCGAATCAAGACGACGTCATTCAAGAAAGCCCGCACGAAGAAACCGTCTCCGACCAAACGACCCGACACGTTTGAGTTGGAGGCATCACAAAGCCGAAAACTGCACCTGACGGACGTGGCGTTACGCGACGGGCACCAGTCAATCCTGGCCACACGTATGAGAACGGAAGACCTGATTCCGGCCGCAAAACAACTGGATACCGTCGGATTCTGGTCGCTTGAAGTCTGGGGCGGTGCCACGTTCGACGCATGTTTGCGATTCCTCAAAGAAGACCCGTGGGAGCGATTAAAAGCCTTTCGTCAGGCGGCACCCAACACCCGCTTGCAAATGCTCCTTCGCGGACAAAACCTGGTCGGCTATCGGCATTACGCCGACGACGTGCTCGAACAATTCATCGTCAAATCAGCGGAACACGGCATCGACGTGTTTCGGATTTTCGACGCCCTGAATGATTTTCGAAATATTCAGGGCGCCATAAAGATGGTCCAGCAATGCAATAAACACGTCGAAGCCACGATTTGCTATACCGTCAGTCCCGTTCACAGCCTTCATCACTTTGTGGAACAAGCCAAACAACTGGAAGATCTCGGGACCGATACCATCTGCATCAAAGACATGGCCGGGCTGTTACCCCCGTTCGAAGCGTATGAACTCATGAAACGGATGAAGGCAGCCGTGCGCGTTCCGATTCATCTGCACACCCACTACACGTCGGGCATGGCGTCAATGTCGTCGCTCATGGCGATTCTGGGAGGGCTTGACATTCTGGATACGGCCATGGCTCCGCTTTCAGGAGGCACCTCACACCCCCCCACGGAAACCATGATCGCCGCGCTGCGCGATACCGCGTACGACACCGGGTTAGAGTTGTCTCGACTCACGTCCGTTTCCGAACACCTTCGCGCCGCGAGAAAAAAGTATCATCTCTTTGAGAGTGAGTTTACCGGCGTGGATACGGACGTCCTGCTGTCACAAGTGCCGGGCGGCATGATCTCAAACCTGGCATCCCAATTATCGGAGCAAAACGCCATCGAGAAAATGAAAGAAGTACTGGAAGAAATCCCTCGCGTTCGCAAAGACATGGGATACCCGCCGTTGGTGACTCCCACCAGTCAAATCGTCGGCACCCAGGCCACGCTCAACGTCATGACCGGCAACCGCTATAAAGTCATGACCAACGAAACCAAAAACTACTTTTTAGGATTCTACGGCAAACCGCCGGGAACCTTGAATCCCACGACGAAACGCAAGGCCTCCGCCGGCGACGTCCCCATCTCCAACAGACCGGCTGACAACCTTGACCCGGAATTGGACGCAGCCAAGAAAGAATTGAGCGACCACACCGTGACCGAAGAAGACGTGCTGTCATATGCGCTGTTCCCTTCCGTCACGCTTCAGTACATTGATGAACGCGAACGAGGAGAACTGAAGCCCGAAGTCCTTGAACCACCCGCCGAAGGAGGCCCTGCCTCTCAGCCGGCCGGTGATTTACACCTCGCGCCCATAGAATTCAACGTGACCCTCCATGGTGAATCCTATCACGTGCGGGTTTCAGGCTCAGGGCAAACCATTGATGGAAAAAAACCCTATTACATCAAAGTCGACGACAAGCTCGAAGAAGTCTATCTGGAACCCCTCCAAGAAGTGTTGGCCAGTGGGCCGGAGGCCCCCCTCTCGACCGGCACGGCTAAAGGCGGACGTCCCAAACCCGGCGGTCCGGGAGACGTCACCACGCCGGTCCCGGGTCGCGTGGTCAAAGTCCTCGTGACGGAAGGCATCCACGTCGCCGCCGGCGACCCGGTGCTGGTCATCGAAGCCATGAAAATGGAAAACCGCGTGACTGCGCCGATTGACGGCACGGTGAAGGCCATCCACGTCAAAGAAGGCGATTCCGTAAATTCCGACGAAACCCTGATCCAACTGGAATAACCCGACAATTCCAGCAGCCGACCGACCCTTCGAAGCTCAGGGCAAGCCCTTCGAAGCTCAGGGCAAGCCCTTCGAGGCTCAGGGCAGACGGCAAGAGAGGCACTCCATGAGTTTCACGAAACACATGCGGAAGTTAGCCAAACCGATTTGGGACGCCCAGTTGAAGCATCCCTTTGTCGTCGCCCTTGGGAAGGGCACCCTCCCCCAAAGAAAGTTCCGGTATTACATCTTGCAAGACGCCCGCTATCTTGAAGAACTTGCTCGCGTCTTCGCCATGGGAGCCCAGCGAGCCCAGGACCCTCAGACGGCCCTTCGCTTTGCCAAGCTTGTTGAAGAAACCATTGTGGTCGAACGCGGGCTACACGAAACCTACGGGAAGCAATGGAAACTCACGGCTTCTGCCATGCGGAACACGCCCCTCGCACCGACCAATTACGCCTACTGCCGACACATGCGAAGCGTAGCCCAGACCGGCACCCTGGCCGAACTCACGGTCGTCGCCCTCCCCTGCGCGTGGATCTATTGCGTCGTCGGTCAACATCTATTGCGAAAGGGAAAGCCTTCCGCCCGACATCCGTACAAAGATTGGCTGGTGTTATATGGATCGCCGGAATTTGCCGAGGTCACCCAATGGATGCGCGCCCTGATTGACAAAGAAGCCAAACGGGCCGGCACGGTAGAAAAAGAGCGAATGATTGACGCCTTTCTGACAAGTTCCCGGTATGAATGGATGTTCTGGGACATGGCGTGGCGCGAAGAACAGTGGCCCGTCTGACGATGCACTTGGACAGACCTGCTCTCATTTACTCTTGCACGGGAGCCAAGGCTCCGAGGTAGGGGAAGTCGCCGACATGGATGAACGGAGAGTCGGGTTGGAGTCGGTAATCGCCGCGAGTCGGCGCGACGAATCGTGGCGGTGCATAGAGGTCTGAAAAGGGATTGGGAACCGACTGTGAGCCCAAGGGGTTGTCGTCCAGACGATACGGGACGGTCGTGTTATGCAGCCCATTATGGGCAATGCTGACCGCGTTCTTTGACGACCACGTGATTCCTGCTTGAGCCCCGTCGATAATATTGCCTTCCACCCGGCCAGCTGCATCGTCCTGAAACGTGATGCCCCCTCCGTTCTTCACAAACGTGTTCCTCAGCAGCGTGGCTTGTCCGTGATCCGCCACGACGACGGCTTCAAACAGACTTCGCGTCACGACGTTCCGTTCCAGATGCACGGTCGACGTTCCACCAACGGCCACGCCGTGATCGTTATCGTGAATAACGTTGCCGATGAGCGTGGCTTGCGAGTCGGCAAACGCCAAGCCCGTGGTTTCACTGCCTCCCACCACGCAGTCCTCGATTCGTACCTGCTGTACCTGTTGCCCGAAGACAAAGCCGTTGATCCGGAGATTCTTGAGAATCACTCCTTGACCGTTAAAGATACCGACGCCTAATCCTCCGTGTTGCTGAACGGTCAAGCCGCTGATTTCCACGTTGGTGGCTCCATACGGCCATTTCCCGATGTGCAACGTCCCCACCCGATTCAGGCCTGCAACGTGGACTTGATCGCGGTCTTCTCCCAACACCCTGAGACGCTCTTTGCTGTGTACCGTCACGTCCTCGGTATAGCGTCCGGCATGAATCAGAATGGTGTCCCCATCCCGTGCCTGATCAATGGCTTCTTGAATGGACACAAAGTCGCCTGACCCATCCAACGCCACGTGCCAAGTGGTGCCGGACCCTGAATCGGTATCACCGGACCCATTGAGATCTTGAGCCGTCGCTATCCCAAACCAGGCACACCACGCCCCCACGGAAAGAACGGCGTATACCCAAGAGCGCGGCATCATGATTCGTCGCGGCATTGACTTCATTGCGTGTCTTTCACTATTCATTGTTCATTGGCACATACAGGAAGTGCAATTTCACGGTCAAGGTCGAGAGTGGCGTTCGTCGCCCATCCACGAGTCACTACGACGTTCAAGGGTGAGACTTTCGGGCTTCGGTCGAATGCCCTATACTGGACGATACGATGTTACTGGTAGGCTTGACAGGCGGGCTTGCTTCGGGAACGACGACCGTGGCCAGCTTGTTTCAGGAATGCGGCGCATGGGTCATGCACGCGGATCAACTCGCTCGCACGGTGGTGGAACCGGGGAAAGCCGCATGGAAGGATATCGTCGCCACGTTTGGAACCCGAATGCTCAAACCGGATCGTACGATTGATCGCGGAGCCTTGGCCGCCGTCGTGTTTCACGAACCAGAAAAACTGCTGGTCCTGAATCGCATGGTGCATCCACGCATTGCGCGAGAGCAAACCCGGCAGACCAGGGCCTTGGCTCGCCGACATCCGGATGCCGTCATCATCTACGATGCGGCCCTGTTGATTGAGGCGCAGGCCCATACCCGAATGGATCGGGTCATCGTGATCACCGCCAATCAAGCCACGCAAATTCAACGGGCTCGGCAACGAGACGGGTTGACGAGAAAGGAAGCCTTGGGACGCATTCGTGGGCAATTGCCCTTGCACGCTAAGCGTCGCGTGGCCGATTATCTGATTGACGGAACGCTACCGGTCAATCAGCTTCGACCACGGATACGACGACTCTATCAGGAGCTGCGTCACGACGCGGCCTTGCGCACCCGGACAAACCCAAGCCCGAAACGTCACGCATAACCACGTATTCTCGTTCTCACAAAGGATGGAAGCGATGCACAATGTTGTTATTGTAGGATCCGGTCCCGCCGGACTGACCGCTGCGCTCTACACCGCTCGCGCCAATCTTGCTCCACTGATGATTGAAGGCTCGCAAGCCGGCGGGCAATTAACGCTGACGACCGACGTCGAAAATTATCCCGGCTTCCCTCAGGGCATCATGGGGCCGCAGTTGATTCAGGACATGCGCGCCCAGGCAGAACGGTTCGGCACCACCTTCCAGGCGGCCGACGTGACCACGGTCGACCTCAGCCGCCGTCCCTTTACCCTCACGATCAATGATGAAGAAACGATTCAAACCCGATCACTGATTATTTCCACCGGAGCCTCGGCCAATCTCTTGGGCCTCTCGTCCGAAAGCCGGCTCCTTGGGCACGGGGTTTCGACGTGCGCCACCTGTGACGGATTTTTCTTTCGAGGCCAGCCGATTGCCGTCATCGGCGGGGGTGACAGCGCCATGGAGGAAGCCACGTTTTTGACGAAATTCGCCACCCACGTGACCATCATCCACCGTCGCGACAAACTTCGCGCGTCCAAGATCATGCAAGATAAGGCCATGAACAATGAAAAGATTTCGTTCCGGTGGAACGCCGTGATTGAGGAAGTGTTGGGCGATGAGGTCGTCACCGGACTTCGCATGCAGGATACCCTCACCAAACACACCGAGACGCTGCCGTGCAAAGGGGTATTCGTGGCCATCGGACACACGCCGAACACGCACGTCTTCAAGGGACAACTGGCGATGGATCCTAACGGGTACATCCAAACCTCCCACGGCACGGCAACCAGCGTGCCCGGCGTGTTCGCCGCCGGCGACGTGCAAGACCCTCACTATCGACAGGCCATTACGGCCGCCGGTACCGGCTGCATGGCCGCCATCGACGCCGAACGGTTTTTAGAGACCGCGGGCTGATGCCGTACGCGTTGGTGCATTATCATGAGTTAGCCCTTAAGGGACGAAACCGTGGATTTTTTGAACAACGCCTGATTCAACATCTCCAACGCGCGTTGAAGAACACGGGCGTCACCGACGTCCGCTCCCTGCCCGGCCGCATTCGCGTCACCTTTCAGAGTGAGACATCATGGGACGACGTGCAGGATCGCCTTCGTCATACCTTCGGCGTGGCGAATTACTCCCTGGCTCATTCTCAGCCCATCAATTATGACGCGCCCGACCTCCAACCCCTCTGTGAAGCCATGGCGACCGCGCTGCAATCGAAAACGTTTCAGACCTTTCGGGTCACCACTAAACGGGCCGACAAACGTTTTTCGAAAACCTCGATTGAATTGAACCGGGAGATCGGCGAGTACCTGTGCGCCACCACCGGCAAACGGGTGAGCCTGAATGCAGCCGACGTGACGATTGGCGTCGAAATCGTGGATGGGACGGCCTACTTCTCGCTTGTCAAATACCCGGGACCGGGAGGGCTCCCCACCGGCATCAGTCACACCGTGTTGTGTCTCATCTCAGGAGGCATTGACTCACCCGTGGCGGCCTATCGAATGATGAAGCGGGGCTGTAAGGTGATATTCGTCCACTTTCATGGCCGGCCCTATCTTTCCCGAGCCTCCGAAGAAAAAGTCCGCGACCTCGTCTCTCATTTCACGCGCTACCAGCTTACGGCCCGGCTCTATCTCGTACCGTTCGGAGACATTCAACGCAACGTCGTCGTCAATACTCCGGCTCCCAGTCGAGTCATCCTGTATCGACGGATGATGATGCGGATTGCCGAGGAGATAGCAAAAACCGAGCGGTGTTGGGGATTAGTCACCGGCGATAGCCTTGGGCAAGTCGCCTCCCAAACCCCGGAAAACCTTCAGACCGTCAGCAATGCGGCGTCCTTGCCCATTCTTCGACCGCTGATCGGGATGGACAAACTCGAAATCATCAATGAGGCGCAACGGATCGGGACCTTTGACACGTCGATTGAACCGGACCAGGATTGTTGCACGTTGTTTGTTCCGCGTCATCCGAATACTCGTTGTCGTCTTCCCGACGTCGAACAAGCCGAACGCTCGTTGCCGATCCAATCAATGATCCAGGAAGGCATCACGTCCGCTGAACTCGCCGAGTTTTCCTTGCACGCTGCATAACCATTGAGGATGTCCTCAGTATCCGGCACTCCTGCAAGTTCCTCCTCAGAACCACCCTCACCCTCGCCCTCTCCCGTCAAGGGAGAGGGGAAAAGAAAAAGGAGAGTGTCCCTACTTCTCCCTCTCCCCTGGCGGGAGAGGGTCGGGGTGAGGGGGGCGGACGCTCCCAGTACCAGGTGAAGCGGGCTGCCCGCCTGACTGCGTTGCGGGCGCATACACTCTCCGGGATCCTTCCTTCTCCAACGGCTCTCCGAGTGCCAAAGGTGGTGGCCCCATACAGTTCATTGACAGAACTTTCACGCGGTCGCTATAGTACGCCTCGATTTTCGAAACCCGTCTCTCATTCATTCATCCATTCAAAAAGAAAGTGGCACAACGGCATGGCCGATCACGTGACGCCCTTCACGCCCAATCAAGTCGGGTTTAAGGCCGTTCGCTTTTCCAGCAAAGGGGTCTTTGATACCCATAAAGACCAAATGGTTGACCCCTACGCGGCCACCAGGATTCCCAAAGAACACCAGGTCCAAGGCTTTCAATATTGGCCGCAAGAAAAAGGCAAATTTCCCTCCGTTGTGCTGCTTCACGACAAATGGGGATTAACGCCGGATTCACAGGAATTGGCCACGCGGCTGGCCTGTGAAGGCTACGTGGTGATCATCCCCAACTTGTACGGCAGACAAGGAGGAATGATCACGGCCAATGCGGAAGTTGCCGATGCGCTGTATGAACGGGTCGACCTCAACGCCGTCCTTCAGGACATCAACGCCTCCTGTGAATTTTTGAACGCCAACCTGCCTGAAGATCCGAACATGGAGTTCACGGTACGGAACGCCCATGCCGCGGTGGGGTTGGGGCTGGGTGGAACCTTAGCCGTTCTTTTTGCCCTCAAACGAAAACGGCTACGAGCGGCCGTCTCCTTCTACGGCAAACTGCCCGATCCCATTGATGCCGTCAGGAATCTGTATTGCCCGTTCCTGTATCATGCACCGGAAAGGAATGACCGGGTCGCGGTGGAGGACCTTGAACAATTAGAGAACGTCGCTCAGGAATCCGGCAAAACCGTGGATGTGCGTCACTATCCCGGCACCAGCACCGGATTCTGCGACAAATTCCAGCCCGACCTGTATCAGGAGTCAATGGCCGCCCAGGCTTGGGACACCACGATTTCCTTCCTCAAAAAGCAATTGCCCGCGTAAGTTCATCAACCTTCCCGTGGTAATCTTCTTGTAAAAGCTCCCCATCATTCTGGGAAAGCTCCCTGTCCTTCCGGGAAAACTCCTCTGTCCTTCTGTTCCTTCCCCTGTCATTCTGAGCCCTTCCCTGTCATTCTGAGCGTAAGCGAAGAATCTGCAGTTCACCGCCTTTTGTCCTCAGGGTTTCCGGCTCTCGCAATGTATGGTCCAACGGGTGACCGGTGAATACACCATGCGTTGAGGGTTTGTGCCGACTCAATAATTCGGTCCCACCGTGTAACGTCGCGTCTTCCAACTCTTCGGTGATTTCAATTAGCCGTTCCTTCCCGGCGCGTACCATCGGGACCAACTGACGTTCGGTATATTTGACCAACCCCACGCCTTTCACCAGCCACACCGTCATGGTGTCGAACCCATGTACCTGCGTTCCATCACGTGATAAATGCACGAGCAGGTTCATGCGCGATTCGAGACGAATCGCACGTTCATACGTCCCGAACGGCACGGTCACGGGTTCCTCACCCTGGACGGTCACCGTCGCCTGTACGTCGACCGTTTCCGCCCGGCCGTCATGGTCAATGTCCAACCCCAAATTGAGGTTGTCCCGGTCTAATTGCTGAAAGGAACTGGGCAGTTCAAGAGGAAAGCGCACGATCTGATAGGGAATCAACTGCTGTTCCAATTTGGTCCCGGGTTTGGACCCATAATAACGAATGCCGGCGGCATCGCGGAGATAGTAACTATCCGTCGGCCCTTGGTCTCCCGGATTGGTATCATGAATCACCGTGACCAGCACCCCGTCTTTCCGCGTTTTGCCCGTGACCGTCGAGACGTTCACGAAAGTGGTATCAGCAATTTGATTCACGGTCCCTTTGGTCATCCGCCCCCGATACCGCCATTCATTGCCCGTCTGATCCGGGAAATAGGAGCCGGCATCGTGGATCACCGTTGGCGTTGCCGCCGTTGCCGTTCCGTCACTTCCTCCACCCGCCACCATAACCAGGACCAGTGCAAGCTTCATCCCTCGACTGCGGCGTTGACGGCGGATTCCGATCACGGTGATTCCCTCAAAATCCTGGTAGGTTCTCAGATACAAACATCGGCGCGTGCCAACGTATCATACCCCCCCACGCGACGACAAGATCGTGTATGGGTCTGTTAGAGCAAAGCGATAATGTCCCCTAATGAGCAAAGCTAAGATGTCCCCTTTGAGGAAGGGGGACAAGGGATGGCGAAGCCAGAAGAGGGGATGACCATGCGCGAGGTGGACCGGCTGGAAGTGATCCGGGAGGTCGTGGGGAAGCGGCTGGTGCAACGGGAAGCGGGGGAGCGGTTGAGGCTGAGTGTGCGGCAAGTGAAGCGGCTGGTGCGGCGCTACCGGGAGTTGGGGGCGAAGGGGCTGATTTCGGGGCATCGGGGGCGCAAGGCGAGCAACGCGATAGCGCCGGAGGTTCGGGCAGAGATCTTGGCGGTGGTGCGGGAGCGCTACGAAGATTTTTCACCGACCCTGGCCTGGGAGAAGCTGTGGGAGGTGCATGGCTACCGGGTGTCGGTGGAGACCTTGCGCAAGTGGATGGCGGCAGCGGGGCTGTGGCGGTCGAAGAAGCGCCGGGGGATGCGGGTGCATCACAGCCGTCCCCGGCGACAGGCCGTGGGCGAGTTGGTGCAGATCGACGGCTCGCCGCACCGATGGTTCGAGGAGCGGGGGCCGTCGTGCACCCTGATCGTGTTCATCAACGACGCCACCAGCCGGCTCATGGCCCTGCGTTTCGTCGAGGCCGAGACCACCGAAGCCTACATGAGGACCCTGCGCGGGTATCTGGACCAGTACGGTCGTCCGGTGGCCATCTATTCGGACAAGCACAGCATCTTCCGGGTCACTCAACAGGACCGCGAGGGCGAACGGACTCAGTTCACCCGGGCGCTTCAAACCCTGGACATCCAACCCATCCACGCCAACACCCCCCAGGCCAAGGGCCGGGTGGAACGGGCCAACGAGACCCTCCAGGACCGCTTGGTCAAGGAGTTGCGCCTTTGCGGCATCCACTCCATCGACGAGGCCAATGCCTTCGTGCCCAAGTACATGGCTGACCACAACCGCCGCTTCGCCCGCCCGCCCCACAACCCCCACGACGCCCACCGCCCAGTGCTGCACGACCCCGATTCCCTCAACCTCATCGTGAGCTGCCACTCCACCCGCAAGCTGAGCCGCAACCTCACCCTGAGATACCGCAACAGGGAATACCAAGTCTTGAACCAAGGCAGGGGCTACCGCCTGCGCTCAAGCCCCGTCACCGTGTGCGAGGACTTCGACGGTCGCGTCACCCTGTTATGTCAGGGCCAGACCCTCGACTACCGCATCCTCGCCCAAGGCCCAACTCCCATCCCGGTGGACGACGAGAAGAGCCTCCACCGAACCGTCGACACCGCCCGTGGGCTCCAACGCAAACGCCCCAAGTACAAACCCTCCCCAGACCACCCCTGGAACCGCTGGAGACCCCCCCTCCTCTCCTGTCTCGCACCCTCCCCGCTAACCCCCCGCCCCTCGGAGCGGAAGGGTTGGCCTCAGGGGCTTCCGGCGCCGCAGCCAAGGGAGGGGGACGGCAACCGCGTGAGCGGTTGCAACTCTGCGCTGCCTCAAACCCGCCCAGGCCCTGCGCCTGATCATCCACAGCCCCCTGGGGGTGGGTCAGCCTCCAGCCACTCACCGCAGCGATCATCACCCGGCCCAAGCCGAACCGGGCCCCTCCAGGGGTATCTCCTCGACACCCTCCCCCTGTCTTGTCTTGACCGTTCCTGCCCCCCTTCGCGCGAGCGCGTGAAGCCTGTGGGCAACCGGCGGTCGGGGGGAGGCGGCGACGGGGTTGTCCACAGGCCACCCCACGACGCCCTTGGAGCACCAACCTCCCATTCCAAAACCTCCCAAGGGGACATCTTCGCTTTGCTCAAAGGGGACATCTTGGCTTTGGGTTGACAGATCGTGTATGGGTCCACCACCTTTGACACTCGGAGCTGGTCCCGAAGAGTGGAAGGGAGAAGCGGAAAAGGGCTCTACAAAGGGGAGGTAGAGCGGCCGCGGCCGGAACCCCCTTCGACTAGAGCTCATGGCCCGAACTGGCACCGATCTTCCCCCCTCACCCCCACCCTCTCCCGCCAGGGGAGAGGGAGAAAAGGCACGTCCTGCTGCCGAGCAGGGACCGCGCAGCTACGAACGACAGGGCGCATGTTGCAAAGGTCTCACCAGGGGAGAAGGAACAAGGCGGGGACTCCCTTTTCTCATTCCTCCCTTTCCCCTGGCGGGAGAGGGCCAGGGTGAGGGGGAATGAGGCTTCCGGCACGCCATCCAGCTCCATCAAGACTTGGTGATTCCAGAACCGGAGGACGCGGACGCCTTGACGGCTGTCCGGCCGGGGGCACGATAAGGCACATCCCTGCTGCCGAGCAGGGATCGCGCAGCTACGAACGACGGGGCGCATGTTGCAAAGGTCTCACCAGGGGAGAAGGAACAAGGCGGGGACTCCCTTTTCTCATTCCTCCCTTTCCCCTCTCCCCTGGCGGGAGAGGGTGGGGGTGAGGGGGAATGAGGCTTCCGGCACGCCATCCGGCTCCGTCAAGACTTGGTGATTCCAGAACCGGAGGATGCGGAAGCCTTGAGACTCCAGCCGCGTGGTTCGCTGAGCGTCGTACTCGGACTGGTCCTGATGCCCTCCATCCAGTTCCAGCACAAGTCGATTCTCAAAGCAGACAAAGTCGAGGGAGAAGGAGAAAAGAATGAGTCCACCACCCATGAAACCGGCCGCGTCGAACGCGTGAATCAAACGTGGAACTGAGCCTCGTACAACTTGGCATAGAGCCCCTTTGCGGCAAGTAATTCCGCGTGGGTTCCCTCTTCAACGAGCCGTCCCTGTTCCAGCACAAGGAGCCGATCAACTTGCTGCAACGTCGTCAGGCGATGAGCAATAATCATCGTGGTACGACCCTGGATGAGCACGGCCAAGGCTTCACGGATTTTGACCTCGGTTTCCGTGTCAATGTTTGACGTGGCCTCGTCGAAGATCACAATCGGTGGATTTTTCAACAACACCCGGGCAATGGCCACTCGTTGTTTCTGCCCGACCGACAGTTTGACCCCTCGTTCCCCAATCCAGGTGTCGTATTGTTCCGGGAGTTCCGTGATAAAGTCATGAGCGCGAGCCGCGACGGCCACCCGTTCAACGTCTTGCTCGGTGGCGTCGAGATTGCCATAGACGATATTGTCTCGAACCGTCCCGTTAAAGAGAAACGGCTCCTGTTGCACCAATCCGATCTGCGAGCGCAAAAAGGCCAGCGGCATATCACGAACGTCAACGCCGTCTAACGCAATCGTGCCTCTCGTCACGTCGTAAAATCTCATGAGAAGTTTGATCAGCGTACTCTTGCCCGCTCCGCTCGGTCCGACTAACGCCACGCACTCTCCCTGATTGACGGTCACGGAAACGCCGCGCAAGACGGGAACGTCCGATCGATACGCAAAGTCCACGTTTTCGAACTGTACGCGCCCTTGAAAGCGCGTGGCGGGAGCCGTGACCCCGGGACGATCCTCCACCTCGGGTTTCATATCGAGTACGTCAAAGATGCGTTCGCTCGCGGCCAGGGCGTGTTGAAGCATGTGGTTGACGGAATGGATTTGATTGACGGGAACGTAAAACAGCGCCAGATACGACACGAACATCACCAGTTCTCCCACTTTGAGATGCCCGTGCGCCACTTCGGTCGCACCAACCCACAGGATGAGGACAGTCCCCATGGTGCCGAGAAAAATCATTGCCGGCGAATAGATGGACCAAAGAAACATGGCCTTCAAATTGCTCTGACTGACCTTGCGGCTGATGCCGTCGAATCGTTCCCGTTCATACGCGTGTCGATGAAACGCCATGGTTTCCCGAACGCCGGAAAGGGCGTCTTGAAGATATCCGCTCAGATCGGCCGTGTGTTTGCGGATTTCATGGTAATACCCGTGGACCCGACGGGAAAATTTCACGGCCGATACCGCCAGAACGGGAATCGGCACCAGGGCCAGGAGCGCCAGTTTCCAATTAACCACAAAAAGTACGATCGTAATGCCGATCAGAGTCAGGGAGGCCGTCAACATTCCCTCCAACCCATCGATAAAGATACGTTCCACGTGTTCGGTGTCGTTCATGATCCGCGACATGATTTCCCCGGTGGAGCGATTCTCATAAAAATTGATTGACAGCCGCTGAAGAGCGTGAAACACCTGTTGACGAAGGTGAACAATCACCCGTTGTTCCAGGATGTTATTGCAGCGAATGCGCAGAGAGTTGACGAGATTCTTCAGACCGTAAGCCACGACTAATCCGGTCAACACCCACGGCAGCAAGGAGAGTTGGTTCTCCTCAATGACGTCGTCAATAATTACCTTCACCAGCCAGGGGGGCACAAGGTCAAAGAGCGTCGTCAGTGCCGCGAAGGACAACGTGGCAAGAACCAGGGAGCGATGGGGCCGAAAATATCCGATGATCCGCGGAAGGGTACTCACGGAAGCCACCACGATGGTTGAAAACGCATGACCTGAACTTTCTTCACAACGAGCGGCTTCACTCAAAGTGACACTTGAGAAATCCAGGATACGGCACGTCGTTCAGGAAGACGGGAACAATCAAATCGAAACAAGACGGGAGAAAAGCGGCTAAATAACCGTTGCAGGCTCTTGTTTCCAGTAGGCGTCGAATTCCTTCAACTGAGTCAACGTCGAGAGATCGGACATTCTGTCCAGAAAGAGTTGTCCGATCAAATGGTCCATTTCATGTTGGATACACACCGCGAACAACCCCGAGGCGTCAAAATCTAACGGTTGCCCCTGCCGGTCCAAAGCCTGGACCCGAATAGAAGATGGGCGGGTGACTTTTCCGCGCAACCCATCCACACTTAAACACCCTTCCCACATTTCGACCTGAGCGGGTCCATAAAACACGATCCTTGGATTGAGCAGGACGGTACGGGGAAAGGCATTCTCGCCTTCACATCCCATCACCACCAGTTGTTCGGACCGCGAGACTTGAGGGGCCGCCAACCCAATTCCCTCATGTTCGATCATCGTTTCAAACATATCGTCGATAAATTGCTGGTAGTCCCGCGTGGGGATCACCTCAGGCGCCACCGGTTCGGCGATTTTCCGCAAGACGGGGTTGCCGACTTTGGCGATGGGCAAGATTGCCATCATGTTTTCCTTTCTCAATTTCCCTCTCCCCTCGCGGGAGAGGGTCAGGGTGAGGGGGCACGATCAGGACGCTGGTTCAGATTGTTGAGGTTTCTTTGGTGCCGCCCCACGATTTTTCAAAGCCTCCTCCCACCACGCCTTCCATTCCTGTGCCCATGCCTTGCGTTGCTCATGGGTCGACCCTTGCCAATCGTGCGGCGGTCCGGCCCATCGGGTTAACCGCCAAAACGAGTCACGAGCCGTGACGGAGACGTAGGTTTTCCCGTCGGCCAACAATTCAATCAGAATCGGCATCACTTCCGGCCGTCTGACGTGGCGAGCCTCAAACGCCACGGCTCGACGGATCGTCTCGTGCGCGTCTTTCGCTAACTCCCGGAACGCGGGAATCACCTCCATCGGAGCCAGCCGGACCGCCACCCGCAGGGCATGAGCCCGCACTCGCGTGACGTCACTCGTATCCTTGGACGCCTCAAGTAAATAGGGCACGGCGCGCGGATCTTTGATAATCGACATCGTTTCAATCGCGTTATAGCGAAGACGGGTTCCCGGCATTTTCAGGGCTTTGACCAACACGGGCACCACTGGTTTGCCCAAATGGACGAATTCCCCGATGATATACAGTTCCTGGCGTCCTTCCAGTAACGGCAGCAACGCTTCAGCCCGTTTCAATTCTTGTTCAGAAAGGGCATCCGGAGACGGAGTCGCGCGCTCAACGTCGGGAAATTCCGGCTCAGGTGGAGCGTCATACGGAATTTGGACAGGAATGCGATAGTCAGGCAGGACGGGATTGCCTCCGGTTTCCGCAACGGTCAGTGACGCGCAGAAAATGATGCTCCACCCTGCGATGATCCGAGTCATTCCAATAATCATGCACCCTCTCCTTCTCAAGAAAAAAACGACGAACCTCTTTTAATCTAGTGGGTTCTCCATAAGTGGGTCAAGGGGAAGGGGCACTTGAATAACCGTTCTTTCATCCACCGCCGGTCAATGGTACAATCGGGGCATTCCTGTTTCGTGACGATTCTCTGAAAAAGGAGGACTGTATGAAATCCGTCGTATTCATCCTCTGCGTCGTCTTCATCGTCGGCTTGGGCACGATGCCGAGTTGGGGATATGAAGAAATCCCCGTGTCCAATGGAGGCACCCTCGCGGGGGTGGTCACGTTGGTCGGCGACGTTCCCAAACCCAAGGGCTACAACCTCGTGACCCTGCCCGACGCCGTGTATTGCGGCCGAATCTCAACCGGAACCGGATGGCGCCTGCTGCAACCCTTCGTCATTGGACCCGACGGTGGATTCAAAAACGTGGTCATCTACCTGGAAGAAATCAAAGAGGGGAAACCCTTCGCGTATGAGCCTCCGCAAATTCAGGCGATCGACTGCACGTTTGAACCTTACATTACCATCGTGCGAGACCGGCAGGACATCAAAGTGGTGAACATGGACCCGGTCTTGCACGACATTCAAGGCTACGAAACGTCAAAATTCGGCGCGCGCGTGCTCTTCAACGTCCCCCTGCCGATGAGCAACAATCTCCGAAAACAAGACCTCCTGGACGGTAAGACCGTCAAAAATCGAGCCGGTCAGGTGCTGACTCAACCCATCACAATGGGGAAAAAACGCAACCTGTTCGTGATGCAGTGCGGATTTCACGCATATATGGAAAGTTGGGGATTTGCCGTCGAAAACCCCTACTACGCGCTGAGTGCCAAAGACGGCTCCTATGCTATTGCCAACGTCCCGCCGGGGACCTATACCGTCCAGGTCTGGCATCCCATGGTGAACAAAGACTATACCGTGACCATCACCCCCAATCAGACGACGGAATTGCCCATCGCCATTGATGCGCCGAAAGGTCGTCTTTATGCAAATGAAGTCAGTGAAGGCACCCGCTTCGGCATGGAACTGCTTGGGGAAGCGACGATCAAACCGATCGTGAAACGCCAAACGTATTAAGCAACCCGTATTGAAGCAGTCCACAATCGTTCGGCTTCGACCGGACGAAACCATTCGGCACTTCTCTTATAGCAGCAGACTGCCGGGCGCCCATGGCCAACCCTGAACACATCAAACTGCTCAAACACGGGGCAAGCCGATGGAATGCCTTTAGAGCAACCAATCCCTCCATTCGTCCCGACCTCTCAAGTGCGAATCTGTCGGGATGGAACTTAGCGGAAGCCGACCTGACGGGCGCCAATTTGCACGATGTGAACCTGACGCAAGCCGACCTGTCGTATGCGCAGCTTGAAGGAGCCAATTTAGGGGAAGCCAATCTTCTCCATGCAACGGTCACGGGAGCCAAAGGAAACGATACCAACCTGAATGAAGCCGACCTGAGTCACGCTGATCTCAGCAAGGCCGACTTCAGCCACGCCACGTTCTTGAAGGCAGATCTGTCAGGGACAGACCTCTCCCACGCGAATCTTGCCCATGCAAATTTCCACTTGGCCAATCTAGAACGGAGCACCCTCAATGCAGCGGATATCAGACATGCAAAACTACGAGAAGCCTCCATCACGAACGCACACGTAGAACACGCACTCCTGGATCATGCAGATCTGGCCCATGCCTCGCTCGCCCAGTCAAATCTTCGCCACGCCTCTTTCCAAAACACCTCGTTCATCCAGACCAACTTGGCACGCACGAATATGGAAGACGCGCAACACCTTCAGCCCGAGCAACTCGCCAAAACCCGAACTCTCGCCCAAGCAACCCTGGACCCGATTCTCTTAGACAAGCTGACAACCTCCAACCCGCAACTATTCAACGAAGACGTTCCGCTCTCTTGATGAGAGATTGTGTGGGACCCAAGCGTCATTCCCCTACCCGCCTGCCTCCCGCCCGTCACCCTATTCTCCCGCCCGTCACCCTATTCTCCCTCCTGTCACCCTGTTCTCCCTCCTGTCATCCTGAACGAAGTGAAGGATCTGCTCTTAACTTGTAATAAACTGTTCAGTGGAAGATTCTTCCCTTCGACCCTGTGGCTTACAATAACCAATTCTCTACAGGGAGCCCGGGAACCCGTTGGAAGTGTCGGATATTGGCCGTAACGATGGTGAGATTCCTCACCAACGCAATGGCCGCGATCATTTGCTTCATAATACTCTCCTGACTATACTGGCGTGAAACTCTTAACCAAAATGGTCACACAATGAAAACGACCACTGTGTCTCAGCTCAAAACGTCATTAAGTGCATACTTACGTCAGGTCAAATCCGGTGAAGAGGTGCTCATTACCGATCATGGCCGTCCCATTGCGCGTTTGCTTCCCATCACCAATCCCATGTCCCTACCTGAACACGTCAAAGACATGGAAAAAAAGGGTCTCCTCAAGCGCGGAGAGAAGCCCTTGCCAGTGGATTTTTGGAACCTGCCGCGTCCAGCAGACCCCCAAGCGACAGTGCGTTCGACAGTTTTGCGTGAGAGAAAAGAAGGCCGATGAAATTCTGGGATACGTCGGCCATTGTGCCCCTCTGTGTGCAGGAACCTCACTCGGCTACCGTGCGAGAAATTCTCATCGAAGAATCGTCTATGGTCGTGTGGTGGGGCACGCGCACCGAGTGTATTTCTGCACTGATGCGACGGGTACGGGAAGGCGGGTTGACATCCACGGACGAACGCATGGCCAGGCACGTCTTGCAGACCCTGATGCAAACCTGGGTGGAAATGCAACCCAGCGAAGCGTTACGCAGCACGGCCGAACGGCTCCTGACCGTGCATCCATTACGAACAGCGGACGCGTTACAACTCGCCGCAGCCATCCAGTGGTGCCAGGGACTCACAACGAGACAAGGCTTTGTTACGTTCGACCGACACCTGCGTGACGTGGGCTATCGAGAAGGATTTACCATTCTTCCTGAGACACTCTGATCGTCTTGGGCATAGAAGGCAACATCGTCGTACTCGTGATTCTTGATCTCGACTTGGTCAAATACGCTCTCACTCTCTCACGATCTTCGTTTTCCTGGTTTCCTTTGTCATAAATCTCAATACATTCAATTCGCTGTTCCTGCTCAAAGTAGGAGTAAATGACGCGAAGTGATGATCCCTTCAAACTTCATCGAACCGTTCCGTCTTCGTCTCAGACGCTTGCCGGTTGTGGGTTAAAAAATTTGCTTGCAGGAAAGCGGAGGAACATTGCCCAAAGGGCCAAGCGTGCAGGCCGCACAGGATTAACCAGACCGTATCGGCAAGAAGTTCAAAGGCAAGTTAAGGCTTCGACTCCACAAGAGACCAGCGCCTGGCCATTCTCGTAAGTTCAGGAAGATGTTCAGGCCAGTCGTGCAAGGTAGCAGGATCAAAATCAGCCCCGTTCGGCCAGACCAAAGTATGAACTTCAGGATCAATCCGAACTTGGCCGAATAAGGAGGTATCACGAAGTGGACCGAAGACTTCACCCTCTAAGATAGCCCAAAAATCAATAACTTGTTCCGTACCATCGTCGAAACAAACCCGAATATCTTTCTCATTACTTGCATTTTCACCGGAATCCCCCATAATGGAGAACGCGACAACACCACTGGTTTGGTGACTGAACAAAGATGGAGTAACAAACATCTACGAAATGACCGACATGAGAAAGAGCAGTTTATGGACACAAAACCATCTAAAACAGACCTCCATCTTCCTGAACTATCGATCAAGGGATTTCGTGGAATCGCCGACATCTCGATTCCACGGCTAGGTCGCGTCACGCTGATTGCAGGGAAAAACGGCGTCGGCAAGACCACTCTCCTTGATGCCGTCCGCATCTATGCCGCACGCGGCTATCCCGAACTCATGAACGTATTGCAGAGCCGAGAGGAACTTACGGCTTCTAGTGACGAGGACGGCGATGCGATGTTGGTGCCTGATTTTGAGGCTCTCTTCTATGGCCGGAACCCCTCGTCAGATTCTTTCATATCAATAGGTCCGGCAAACCATACAAAGCGACTTAACATCAGAGTTAGCCCAAATCTGCAACAGAATCTGTCTTTCCTTGAGGATTTTTCCGCTGGCGACGAACCTTTATTTGCAATCGAGTGTCAGGATAAAACACAAGTAATCTCGATGCGTTCTTTCTTGCATTCATCTCGTTTCCGAAATCGCGGACTGCGGCCTACTGAATCCGAGCTTCCACCTCCAATCCGATGTGAATCTTCAGGACCAAGCATAATAGACAATACAAGCATGGCGAGGTTTTGGGATAACGTAGCACTTACAGATTATGAAACCCAAGCGGTACAGGCGTTGCGATTGATCTATGGCGGCGAAGTCGTCCGTGTTGCAATGGTTGGGGATGAGGAACGTCGTGCGTTCCATCGTCGCCGGGCGTTAGTCAAGATAGAAGGGCAAGATCATCCCGTTCCTTTGAAAAGCCTCGGTGATGGAGCAACGCGGTTGTTCGGTGTTGCCTTGGCACTCGCCAACAGTCAAGACGGATTTTTTGTTATCGATGAAGCGGAAAACGGTATCCATCACTCAGTCCAACCCGATTTTTGGAAGATGGTGATAAAAACGGCGCATGAAAACAACGTCCAGGTTCTTGCTACGACTCATAGCTGGGATTGCGTGACAGGTTTTGCGCAAGCAGCAATAAATTTAGAGGAAGTGGACGGGGTTCTCATTCGTCTTGAGAGAAACGACGATGGAATCCGCGTCGTTGAGTATTCCGAAGAAGAACTCCAAGTCGCGGCCAAACAAGGCATTGAGGTCAGATAGCGTATGCCCGGCCCGACTTCGCCGTCATCGGATGGCGTTCTTTTAGTCGAAGGACCGGACGACAAACATGTCGTTCTGCACCTCTGTAATCGCTGTCCATCCTTTTCCGATGCAGAATCATCAAAGAATGAGCCTGTTGTTCGGCTTTATCCATCTCAACCGACATCAGCCTTTTCCATTTTAGACAAGGGCGGCATCAACCAATTGCTTGATGCGATTAGTCTCGAAATCAAAACGCCAGGCCGGAAGGCCGTCGGCATTCTCGTGGATGCAAACAACGATATAGACGCACGTTGGAACGATGTAACCAATCGCCTTCGGAAGGCGAACATCCAAGCACCCCCGTCACCCCAACGAACAGGGACAATCATAGATGGCCAACCCCGCGTCGGTATCTGGCTCATGCCCGACAATGCGTCAACCGGCGAACTTGAAGATTTCGTCATGCGAATGATTCCCGAAGGCGACTCCGTATGGCCGCTGGCCAAACAATATATCGAAGAGATTTCGAAAGCCGACAGAAAGTTTCCAGAGGTTAAGACACGGCGGGCTGAACTTTATGCGTGGCTCGCAGCCAGAGAAAATCCCAGGCAAATGGGTTCAGCCATTGGCTCGCACGATTTGAACGTTGACGGTGACCTCTGCCAAATTTTTTTAGCTTGGCTTAAGAAACTGTTCGCGTAGAATCTGTCTCCTCTGGAACACCTATCATTTTCCCCATCTACCTGGCCAACAACCAAAGGCCATCTTACTCTGCATCGCTTCCACCATCTCGTGCTTGGTAGCGACGAGGGTTTGGGCGACTTCGGTTTTCTAAACGATTGTGGGAATTATTTTTGATGCCTGGTCAAATACGCTCTCACTCTCTCACGATCTTCGTTTTTCTGGTTTCCTTTGTCATAAATCTCAATACATTCAATTCGCTGTTCCTGTTCAAAGTAGGAGTAAATGACGCGAAGTGATGATCCTTTGAAATATCGGCAAAACAACCGCGCTTTAATAATACGCAACATTTCGTCCTGGGCGATGACGGTAAAATGTTTACGCTTCCCAAGCGGAACAACGGAAACAACGTTCTGAAACTCCTGGAGATCCTCGGAAAGTGATTGATATTTCCTGGCAAAACGCTTCCGTTCTTTTTGAAATTCCGGCAGTTCATCAAAGTTCATCGTCATAGTTTCGCACGGAGTACCGCTCGTCACGGTAAAAGACGCTCTCATACGAAAGCGGCTCGCCATCTTGCGCGGATTTCCAGGGAATATCTTCGTGGGAATACTGTTCTATCTCCTTCGCATTTTTATCAGAGAGACGGGCCAACACCCCATCAATATGTTCCACGTCGCGAGCAGAAAGCGCATCAAGATTGGGACGCTTGAGTGGAAGATATTTTTTCTGACCATACTTAAAATATTGACTTCTAACTGCCTCAATGTCTCCACTCTCCTGCATATCCTTCAGAATCGAACCCAATTCAACCGACGTCGGGCCATGACGATTTTTAATGTACGTCGCGCCCATTAAGTTCTCCTCGAATTTCTCGTAATAATCGAAATCGATGAAATACAGCAGTTTATGGAGCACGGTCTCACCCACGTTCGGCTTACCGCCGACCTTGTTCAAGACATAAAGCAGAACCTGCCTGAACGTATCAAGATTTTTTTCTGTAACGCGAATCTGGAGGGCGTCGGTTTTTCGCGCAGACGGTTTGGTGAGTTTCACAGTATGCTTCGTCTCGCGGCCAGCCAAAAAATCTTCCAGCGACACATCAAAAATCCCCGCAAGCTTTTTGGCTTCGACGATTGTCAGTTCCCGTCCACCGCGCTCAATCTGTATATAGGTCGGACGAGACAAATCAAGCTCTGACGCAAGATACTCTTGTGTCATGTTGCGCTTGCTCCGTTGCCTTTGAATAAAATTTCCAAGCATAGAGATATCTTACTTCGCCTTTTGCTATCCGCGTGAATGTGTCAATGCTTTTGTTTCTTGATGAAGTGAACGCTTTTTAGTATAAGTGATGTATATTTTCTTTTCAAGAACTGTGTAAAATATCTATACAAAAAGCTCTTTCGCTTGAGAGAGGCCAAGAACTCGATCAAGGCGCTCAAGAGCCGTATCTTTCGCTTTTACCAAGGGCCGCAACACATCGTACCTTCGTACCTCGCGATCTTCTGCCAAGACACGGTTTAATAGTGGATTGATTAGTTCAAGAAAAACGAGTTTGACTTTGAAATTGGCGACAACCAACGCAAATGATCCATATCTACTGACGCAGACAGGTAACCCAACCGACCACTCTAGTTGCAGTTGGCAGTGATATCTGGGTAATGACAGAGATATGACAGTTACTTGTTGACGAATATCAAGGATTAGAATTGAAGACGACCATTAGGACAAGACGCGAACATGCCTTCGTTGTTCGGTTACCCGATCTTCAGAAACTCTGGGAATTGCTAGAGGATCGTATTGGCACCGCTGAGGCATCGGCGGAATGTTCGGATGATATAGAGAGAAAATTCGACGCCTGGAAGGAACTAGCCTCGTATGATAATCCGCCTGCGAAGGAGATTATTAAGCTCTCGATTAGCTCACGATCTACGAATTGGAGCAAGTCCACAAAAGTTGACTTCTCGGATGATCAATGGAGCAAGAGTAGTATCCGAATTTTGGTCGAAGCACCGGAGCAAGTGTGCTCAGAGGTCAAAGATAAAATTTTCGATATTTTGGACGGAACTAAACCGTGGTACTCTTTCCTAGCGCGAGTAGATTTCCGTTCTCCCCTTTCTCTCCTTTCTCTTTTTCTATGCATTCTATTGACATATTTGGCTGTGAAGACCCATGTCAGTTTGGATAGATTATCGAAAACGTCGATAACTAATATTGAGCTAGGTATTATCGGAGGTATCATTATCGTGTATGTAGCGAAGGGATTGGACAAGCTGCAATCGTGGCTTTTCCCTGTAGGCTATTTCGCATTTGGTCAAGGAGAACACCGTTATGAAATAAGAGAGAAGGTCCATTGGGGAATCATAATCACCTTTGTGGTCTCACTTGTAGTCTCAATGATGGTAAGCCTTATCTGGTGACTCCCTATCGGCATATTGCAAACAATACCTCAAAGGCCAGCAGGTCGGGTTAGCAAAGCGTAATCCGACATATCGCTGAGGCTTCTCTGCCTCAAGGACGGACTTTGGCGTAGACCTCACCCCGTACAGATAGAAGTTACACGACAGTATCAAACGGTGCAGGCCACACAGGATCAACCAGAACGTATCAGTAAAAAGTTCAAATGTAGGTCAAGACTTCGATTCGGCAAGAGACCAGCGCCTGGCCATTCTCGTAAGTTCAGGAAGATGTTCAGGCCAATCGTGCAAGGTAGCAGGATCAAAATCAGCCCCGTTCGGCCAGACCAAAGTATGAACTTCAGGATCAATCCGAACTTGGTCAAATAAGGAGGGATCACGAAGTGGACCGAATAATTCGCCTTCGAGTATGGCATGGAAATCAATAACCTGTTCCGTACCATCGTCGAAACAAACCCGAAGCGTGTAAGGTGCCTGTCTTTCAACAGAAACTACGCGATATATGGGATGACGCATACCGTTCTCCTTTATTGAAGAGGAGCGATTTTGAAAAGCGAGTACCCCGATTGTAATCGTTCCCAATCTTCCAGTAATTCTTCATGATGCAACTCTGCCCAAGCCTCGACCAGACGCTGTTGTCGCCTAGGCAATGCACCAGCGATCAATTCAATGGGATCAATGGCATAGACACCAACGTCATCTTGGTAATAAGCGTGGAAATGAGGTCGGTGATGAGGACCGACAGGCTCAGCGTACATTCGTATGATGATGCCGAAAAATCGACAAATTTCAGGCATTCAAATCCTTTGGGGATCATTGCTCAGGCCTCATCCCCAAATACGGAATATTTGCAAAACCGTCATTCTCGCGCAGACGGGAATCCAGAAGTCATACTTGACGTTTCCGATCGACAAGCGTCAGACCGCAGGCATTCAACTTTTGCAAAGGTTTCGCTAAGACAGACGTTAATCTAACCTACGGATTTTTTCCCGACATGGTCAATCACTACGGATGTCTGTTAATCAAATTTAAGATCGTCGGCAATATTCTTGACTATCTCTCTGTGTTTCTCTGTCCGCTGGCGTTGTCGCTCTTTCTCTTGTCGCTTATTGTCTAGAATTCTAGCTTCTTTCTCGTTAGCTTCATTAACGCACAAAATCAGAGTTTCCTTATGATACTTCTTCACTTCGTCAATCGCAGTGCCATCCAAGATAATTTTCGAACCGATTACTCTTGCAATCCCTGGTCTATGCATTGAACTAAAACTTGGCGGTGAGTTCCATGTCCGCACAAAAATATCAGACCAAAGTGAAGAAGGTTGTCTGTTCAGACGAAAAGGTACGGTGTATAGCGCAGATCCCGGGGTGCCATCCATAGTCGGCTCCGTAACCTCATCAACAATGACACCAACAATCTTGAGTGGATCATTCGAAGAAGATTTCTTCGTCTGCAACCTTGAGCTGATTTGCGAAGAACTTCGTAAAGGTGGAGCAACTGGATTCTGTCCTAGCAATGTGGCTGGTAAGTCTGAATAGTTCTCTTTGTGTTTATCAAGCGAGGACAGATCAATGTAGTACTTACCCTTCAACCACGAGGGAGCAGCATTTTCCCACGTTCCTCGAGCGAGGATTGGAATGAATTTTCTGTGATTACGTGAGGTGTGAACCTCTGCTGTCATTATGCCTCCTTCATATCCAACGCCGCCTTTGCGCTCATCGGACTTAAATCGATAGTTGGGAGTACAAATAATCAGTACATAGTCGTTTTCGCGGATATGTTTCTCCATAAACTCTGGTAGTTGATCTCCAGGCACGGCGTGCCACTGATCAAGAATTGTTTCGACGCCGTCATTTCGAAGGTCAGTGGCTAACTCTGCGACCCACTCTTTATGCTGATCATCATCCCATGAATATGAAATAAAGGCCTTCGGGTCACTCATATGCGTTTGTTCCTTTTTTCACTTAACCAAAGCCTGACCGAAATACAATATATCTCATCTGCAAGCAGATATAACAAGCAACTCAGCCTGTAGGTCGGATTAGTGTAACATAATCCGCCATAGGGCTACCATCTACACATCCTTCTGAGAATTCGTCTGAAGTGTTCTGGTAATTGAATCTATTCATCTTAGGCCGGTAGACGTAATCATCTTCTTGCTTCACTTCTACCCTTAATGCCCTCAAGTCGGAAAATTCACGGAATTATACAAAACACGCGTGAATATTATGGCTTAAATGAAGTTTATTCACTGTTTTTTTCTCGACTAATCCTTCTTCCCAGACTTCGGGCTGATACAGCCACACTTATTTCTTCATCAGATAAAGAAGAGCTACACGGCGACGACCGTGTCGGTGTCGCCGGCGGTTAGGGCGTTCATGTAGGCCAGGATGAGGTTGCGGGTGCGGTAGGTGCCGAATCGGGTGTGGTCTTCGCGTTGGACGATGGGGAAGGTGCTCAGGATGTACGCGGCGTCATCCCGGGTGATTCCGTAGAGGTGGAAGTAGAGGGCGTCGAGCCGTGCCCGCAGGTGTCGGCGTTCTTCTTCGTCCCAGATGAAGGGCGGGCCGGTGTAGCCGAGGTCGCGGGCGAAGGGGGCCACGTCGTGGGCCGTGTAGGTCAGGCGGAGCACGTGATTGCGGACGAGTTCACGGGCCGTTGTGTTTCCGAATTGCCGCTTGTAGTCGTCGGGCGCAATGACGGGGAGTTGTTCGACGGTGTACCAAGTGAGGTGAGTGCCTTGGACTTTCTGACGTGCAACGTAATCGAAACAGAAGCTGTTGAGGTTGGCCAGGAGACAGGCCGTGCTTGCACCATCAAAGCCGTCTTCGGCCGGAATCAGGACAGGCAGCGTGTGTCCACATCCGACTTGTGGAACGATACCAGCAATCATGGTGCGGACGTTGGTTGAGGCCGTAATGTCTTTAAAAGCCAGGAACCAATCAAATCTCTTGGCAGCCGCACTATCTTGCTGATTGACCCAATAGCGAGGACGAGGTGAGAAAGCCGGATCATGATGCTCTTCGTCAAGGGTTCTGTCCGGTTGCCCGGGTCGGAACAGGTTGCCGTCCCTGTTGACGATACTGGCCGCACGGTGATCAAACGCCTGCACCATCTTGCCCTCGTACAGAGCTACATGCACATCAGCCCCCTTCCTCCATCGATTGCCTTCGACCGGGTAGAAGCCCTCAGCTTCAAGCTGTAACGACGTCCGAAAGAGGTGAGAGTCGTTGGCCATGTGGAACATGGTCCGGTATCTAATCGGCCAAGTTTCTTTACCCCTTGAACGGTCCACCAGGACCGGATGGTGCTCGTAGATGCGGCGGGTGATCTCGGCGTCTCGGCGGGTACGGAACACGGGCGCGGTGCAGGTGTTCGGATTGACACGGGCAAAGTCGTCCGGCGTCAGTGAGAAGCAGCGGTCAGGGTCGTCAACCGTGCGCGTGTCGTGCAGGAAGAAGGCACACGTGGTTTCATCGAACCGTCGATTCTCTCCACCGAAGATGAGGGCGCAGAACTTGAACCTCGAGTCCACGTCTGGGAAAAAAGGCGGCAGTTCTGTTCCAAGGCGGCGATTCTCGAAGTCAAACAGGCCACCGATGCGTCCGCTGGTGGAAACGGACTTGAAAAATTTGGCGGCAGTCTTGTCGGCGTAGATACCCGACGGCGTGAGCAGGCCTACCAAACCGTCGGGTTTGAGCAGATTCATGGCCCGCTCCACGAACAGCGAGTACAGGTTGATATCGCCGCCGCTGAGCAAGGGGTAATGGCCAGACGACCGAACCATCCGGCTCAGGCTCTCGGCTTGTTCCTTGGCCGCGTCAAACTGGTCTGCAATCAACGCCCCCTGCTCTCGTACCCGCTGAACGGCCGCCTTCCTCGCCGCGGCAGTCGGAGCGAACGCAAGTTCCGGGTCACGAGTCGCAAACCATTCCACTTCCTGAAGTTTGATGCGGTCCCAAGGCGGGTTGCCGATCACCGCGTCAAAGCCTCCCTCCGGGCGGACGTTTTGCCAATGGCGCCACACCCCAGGAAAGGCCGCCTCCCAGTGCAGAAAGCCTTCCCGGTCGGCAACGTCTCTGGCTCGATCCCACAATTCGGCAAACTTCGACAACAGAGCCTCCCCTTCTTCTGACGACTCGGCGGTGATGACGCTCGGACCATTGGCGAGAAGTTCATAGATTTTCGCTGGAAACCGCCCGATCGGTTCCGACAGGTGCTGCTTCTTGAACGCATCGCGGTCTCCCCTTTTCATGCCCGCGGTCAGCCACCGGAAACCGCAGAGAAAGTCGAGCAAGCCACGCAACTCCGCGGTCGTCGTATCGACGCCATCGAACAGCCTTGCCGACTCCCGGACTTCGGCGATGTCGGCATCGGACAATTCCTCAATGCGCTGCATCCCTTCAGTGGCGGCCTCGGCTCCGGCAATGGCACTTGAGAGAAAGAGCTCGGCGATGTTCCGTAAGTCTTCGGTTGCCTCCGACACCCGCAAGCCGACCAGGGAATCGCCATAACGCAGGTGGTGGTCCAAGAAAGACAACGGCGCGCCGACGGTGAAACTGTGCAGCCACAACGACACTTTCGCCAGTTCCACCGTCAGGGGATTTTTGTCTACGCCGTAGATGCAGCGTTTCAGGACCATTCGGCGGATAATAGCCTGGTCGGTCAGTTGGGTCTCATCCATCACCCAGTTGGCTTCCTTTGCCCGTTGCAGGATGTCTCTGCGAATCGTCTCCACGCGCTGAACCAGCGGCGACACGTACTCGCCATTGAGCCATTCGGGCACCGCCGGCGTGGATTCGATCAGGTGGGCGACGTAGTCGGACAGAAAGTCCACCGCGGTGACCAGGAAGTGGCCGCTTCCCATGGCCGGGTCCAGGACTTTCAAGTTCAGGATGGCCTCAGCCGGGTCGAGCTTGAGCAGGTCGGCTCGTCGTGCGTCCTTTGGACGACGGTCGCGTTTCAGTTCAACGGCCTTGGCTTTAAACGCTTTGAGACGCTCCTCCGCCAGCGGTTTTAACGTCCGGTCAACGATCAGATCGACAAGTTCCTGGGGCGTAAAGAAGCTGCCGCTGTCCTTTCGGGCGTATGGGTTTGGTCGTATGACGATGTTTCCGTTCCCATCGCGGACCGGCTCGCGCTCCAGAAGCCGTTCGTAGATTGAGCCGAGTTGCTGGACGGACATGTCGCGGTAATTGACAAAGCGGCGTTCCTGGTTCAGGTCTTTCGAGTGGCTCAGGTCGTCGATGATCGGAGCGATCTTCGCATCGGCCAAGCGAATGCTTTCCAGCAACGCAGCGGTCTCGGACGCGAACAGACCGCCGTTGTACGGCGGCAGGCCGATGGACGCATCGCCCTTGTCAATAAGCCCGAAGAGCGTCATCAGATGGTCATAGTAGCTGGTGGCGTGGCTTGAGAACGTGTCTCCGTCGGTTGTCCTCCGCGCAACGTCGTCACGTACTCGTTTTCGCAACCCGTAGTCGTCGTAACGCGAGTCGTTGACCGGTAGGAGTCCCCTGTCCTCGGCGTACAGCACGAAGAGCAGTCGATACAAAAAAATCAGGGCTGCCTCCCGGATTTGTGCGAGACTCTCGCCTGCCTGTGCGGGGCACGCAGACAGGCCCGTGGCGTCGGCCATCGCCTGGACGAGACTGGGGAACACGCGATCGAAGACCACGCACGAAAGGTCTTGGGCAACCTGATCCTCATAGCGGCGCCCCTCGATCAACGCCGCTTCCAGGAAGCTGGTCGTGGCCCCATGCTCCGGAATAAAGGAGTCTCGGCGGAACAGGAGATAGAACACGCGCAGGTCGTCTTCGCGGTCGGGTTGAATCAGTTCTCCCAGGTCGGCTTCAAAGTACCCGCTGGCCCGGGGTCGGCAACGGCAATCGTAGAGTCGCCACGTACCGCCGTTTGTCAGGATGCCCCATCGAATTCGGCCGTCTGAAACAATCTCGGCCGTCGAAAGATATCCGAGAATCTGGCCGTGCGGCGTTCTGGACTGCGTACCGTTGTCTCCGCCACGGGAGTCCAACGGCAATCGGAATCGTTTGCTCTCTTCGACAACCGCGGCGTCACAGTAACGTTCATTGGGCTTGTGTTTTTTGGCGGCGCGCTCTTTGGCCTCGGGGTCGGAGAACAGCAGAAGATCGGGAACGTCCTCGTTGCGAATCATGCCTTGCTGCGGCAGGTAATCCATCCATCCCAATAGCTCCAAAACCGGCCGGATCAATTCTTGCTCGGTGACGGCTTCATTAGGATCATGAAACGTGGCGAAGGCTTCGTAACGGGAACAGATGCCGTCCCTGAAGGCGGCAAATGCCTCCGGCTTGGCGACTGAAGCCTTCCACTCGGTTGTCGCCCTTATGCCGTAGGAGAGAAAGTAATGAGTGAAAAGCTGTTCAGGCACGTCAGTTTCCTTAACGGCTTACCTTGAAGGTGTCCTGCTCCTTGTCACGCGACGCCATCATTCAGGCGAGCGTGCGTGCCAGCACTCTCTTGCTTGTTGATTTGTATACGTGCGGCAGTTTCATTCATGGGCTTCCCGGTTCACTCTTCGTTTCGTCGTTATATCCTATCCAAGCTTACAGGCCAAGAACATGATTTTCCACTTGACGGGAGCTTGGTGATTGAGTAAAAACATTGTTTCAAAGTAACAGTTGTCTACAAATACAGAAGGAGGCATCATGCCGGTCATTCGGATTTCAGAAGAGACGATGAATCGCCTTAAAAAGTGGGCAAAACCGCTTGAAGACACGGCGGAATCGGCCTTCGTCAAGGTGCTGGACGCGGCGGAGCGCGAACGTGTGACACCGAAAAAAACCGTGGTCGGCAGGCAACCGAGGCGACGGAGTGCCCAAGAGAAACTGCCGCAGGAAGAGTTTCGCCGTCCACTTTTGGAGGTCATCTACGAGATGGGCGGGACCGCACAGGTGGAAAAGTTGCGGCCGATCATGGAAAAGCGCATGGCGCCCAAGTTACTTCCCGACGACTTCGTGCCCGTTTCGACGGGCCAACCACGGTGGTGGAGTGCGACTTGCTGGGAGCGAAACAGGCTGAAAGAGGAGGGCTATCTTCGAGGCGACTCCAAACGTGGCGTGTGGAAACTCTCCGAGAAAGGAGCCAGCTACGTTGCGAAATCGCTCGCGGAGGGACCTGAGAACTTTATTGACCACCTGCTCGCGATGCCGAACGCCGGCGACGATGCTGATTTCAAACGATCACGTTCAGGCCCACGTGGGGTAGAGATGTGAACTACCTCATTGACACCAACGTGTTGTCTGAACTCCGCAAGCGTGAGCGTGCGCATCCCCTCGTTTTGGATTGGTTCCAGAGACACAAGCCACAGGAAGTGTTCCTGAGCGTCCTGACCCTGGGCGAACTGCGGCGCGGCGTCGAACGCATTCACCGCCGCGACCCGAAGACCGCCCGCATTATTGGCACGTGGTTAGATCGGATTCTGGATCGGTTTCAGGATCGTATTCTGGACGTCGATCAAGCCGTCGCAGAGCAATGGGGCCGTCTTGGCATTCCCGATTCTCTTCCGGACGTCGATGGACTCATCGCCGCCACCGCGCTTGTCCACGACCTTGTCGTCGTGACACGCAACGTGAAACATATCGCGCCGACGGGAGTGCGTCACGTGAACCCTTTCAAGCCGGTGACCAAGCACCGCTAACGGCGTTGCACTCCGGCCAGACTTCAACACGACGTAACCTGGAGATTCTTCGCTTCGCTCAGAATGACATTTTGGGCTCAGGATAACATTTTGGTTTCAGAATGACATTTTGGTCTCTGGGTGACATTTTTGGCTCGGGATGACATTTTGCAAAAGTCACATTTTGCAAAAGTCTCTTTATGGAGCACGCTTGTTTTTTACGGCAGTGCCGCGGAAGAGGTGAAGGAGACCAGGGGGCCGGGGTACAGTCCGAGGATGACGACTCCGGCTACGGCGCAGGCGAGCACGACCGTGGCGGCGGGGGACAAGGCGAGGCGCGTTTCGAGTTCCTGGTCGGACGTGGGTTCGCGCATGTACATGACCATCACGACTCGTAGATAGTAGAACGCGGATACTGCGGCAAAGATCAGGCCGACCACGGCCAGCCAGGTCAGGCCGGCGTTGACCGCGGCCATGAACAGATAGAATTTTCCGATGAATCCGGCAGTGGGCGGAATGCCCGCCAACGAGACCATGAAGAGCAGCATGACAAACGCCACGACCTTATGGCGCTTGGCCAACCCCGTAAAGTCGTCCAGGTCTTCTCCTTCCAGCCCGCCTCGTCGAAGAATCGCCACGATGGAGAAGGCCCCCAGGGTCATGAAGGAATAAATCGCCAAGTACAACATCATGCTGGCGACGCCTTGTGACGATGCTCCGGCTTCAGTCCCGATCCAGCCCGCCACGACCACGCCGATCAACGCGTACCCGGCGTGGGCGATACTCGAATACGCTAGCATCCGCTTGACGTTTGTTTGCACAATCGCCACGAGATTGCCCAGGATCAACGTCAGGATACACAAGCCCAGAATCAGGCCGGTCCAATTCGGTTTCACGCCTCCGAAGCCTTCGAGCATCACCCGCAGAAACGCCCCGAAGCTGGCGGCTTTGGAGGCCACGGCCATAAACGCGGTCACGGACGTGGGCGCGCCTTGGTACACGTCCGGGGTCCACATGTGAAACGGCACGGCCGCGATTTTGAATCCGAATCCGACGATCAACAGCATCAGGGCCATGAGCACCAACGAATCGTTCAGGCCGCGCGCATTGACCGCGGCGGCAATCTCAACCAGCCGCGTGCTGCCGGCCGCTCCGAAAATGAGCGAAATGCCGTAGAGCAGGATTCCTGAGGAAAACGCGCCCAGAATAAAATACTTGGCCGAGGATTCCATGGACTTGGCTTCAAACCGTTTAAACCCGGCCATGACGTAGAGCGAGATCGACATCAACTCGATGCCGAGGTACACGACCAACAGGTCCGCCCCGGACACCATAATCATCATGCCGGTCAAGGAGAGCAGCACAAACCCGTAGAATTCGGCCAAGTCAATCCGTTCTTCCTTGAGATAGCCGATGGAGAGCAACACGATCATGCCGCTCACGACGTAGAGCAACAATTTCCAGAACGAAGCATATCCATCCACCACCACGAGTTCGCTGAACGCGTACACGCGCTCACCCATGCCGTTCATCGTGACGATGAAACAGACCACGAGGGTCGCCACGCTCATCCACGCCAACCAATCTTTCTTGGTTGACGGGGTGATGGGAGCCAACGCCAACAACAGGCAGGCCGCACCGACGACGATCAACTCCGGTAGAATCACGACCAGGTCGGCAAGAGGTATCGTCATCGCGTTTCAGCCTCCGCGGCAGAGGCAATGACGTCGGGGGTCACGGGCGTTGGCGGGAAGGATGAGGGTTCAGCCTCCACCAGCATCACCTTGACGTCCTGGTGAATGAGCTTCTCGACGCTCGCGTGCATCACGTCCATAAACGGCTTGGGATAGAGCCCGATCCAGAACACCAGAACCACCAGCGGCACCAACGTGCCGATTTCACGCCAGTTCAGGTCATACAGCTTCGAGGCCACGTGTTGGGCCGGAACGCCATACACCACGCGCTGTAACATCCATAAAATGTACACGGCCGCGAGAATGACTCCTAAGGCCGCCAAGGTCGCGGCCACCTTGCTCCACGTGAACGTCCCGACCAGCACGAAGAATTCGCCGACGAAGCCGTTCATGCCCGGCAATCCCACGGATGACAAGCCGAAGATCACGAGGAACGTGGCATAGATCGGCATGGGTTTGGCTAATCCGGAATTATCGACGATCTCCCGACTGTGCGTCCGCTCATAAATCATCCCCACGCACAAAAAGAGCGCGCCGGTGGTGATGCCGTGATTGACCATTTGCAGGATGGCGCCTTCAATCCCCTGCGCGTTCAACGCAAAGATTCCCAACGTGACGAATCCCATGTGGCTCACGCTGGAATAGGCAATCAACCTTTTCAGGTCGGCCTGAGCAAAAGCCATGTAGGCCCCGTAGATGATGGCCACCACCGATAGGACCATCACCACCGTGGTAAATCGCTGGGTGGCGTCGGGCAACATGGGCAGGGAGAAACGTAAAAACCCATAGGTGCCCAGTTTCAGCAACACGCTCGCCAGGACGACGCTGCCGGCGGTGGGCGCTTCCACGTGTGCATCCGGCAACCACGTGTGAAAGGGAAACATCGGGACCTTGACGGCAAAGGCGACAAAGAACGCCCAGAACACCCACGCCTGGAGCGACGGCGAATACACGGCGTGGCTCAACGTGAGCACGTCGAACGAACGTTCACCCGCGTAGACGTACAGGACGATAATCGCCACCAGCAGCAGGACGCTGCCGGCCAAGGTATACAAAAAAAACTTCATGGCCGCGTAGACGCGATTGGGTCCTCCCCAGACTCCAATCAGCAAATACATGGGAATCAGCATGGTTTCCCAGAACACGTAGAACAGCACGAAGTCCAACGCCACAAACACGCCGACCGTGGCGGTTTCCATCACGAGCAGACTGATCATGAATTCTTTGACCCGCGTCTCGACCGCGGTCCAGGACACCAGGACGCAGAGCGGCGTCAAGAAAGTGGTCATCAACACCAGGGGCAGACTGATGCCGTCCACGCCCACGGCGTAATTGATGGACGGCGACGCAATCCAGTGATGTTTTTCCACGAACTGCATGGCCGGCGTCGCGTCATCGAACATGGCCCACAGGGGAAGCGACACAAGGAACACCAGCGATGAGACGCCGAAGGTCACCCATTTCGCCATTTCTTCTTTCGCCGCGAGAATGCCCGCCACTCCGACGAGTGGAAGCAAGACGATCAAGGTGATCCACGGGAATCCGCCGGACGGAACGGCCACGTCAGTCAACGCTCCTCATCAGAACAAGACATAGGCGGTTAATATGAGGACGGCCCCTACCGTCATGCCCAGCGCATAATTCTGGGTTTCGCCGGTCTGAATCAAACGGGCCATCCAGCCCCACCAGGCAAACCCGCGAGCCACGCCGTTGACCGCGTTGTCAATGACGGCCACGTCGATTTTTTTCCACAGGCGATCGGCGAAGGAAAACGTGGGATTCACAAACGCCTTTTCATACGCCTCATCCACGTACCATTTGTTGAATGAGGCTTGATAGAACGTGTGCCATCGACGCATCAGACGGTCGGGAAGATCCGGCGATTTCACGTACAGGATATAGGCCGCGGCAATGCCCAGCAGGCCGGCAACCGTTGCCACCGCCATGATGCCCGTGGCCGCGGCACCATGATGCCCTTCGCCGGCACTGCCCGGGAAGGCGTGCTGCAAAAATTCCGGAATGCCCAGATACCCGGTCAGGATACTGAGCACGGCCAGCACCACCAGTGGCGCCGTCACGACGAAGGGTTGTTCATGCACGTGGTCCGCGTCACGCGGATCAGCGCGAGACTCTCCCCAGAACGCCACGAACACCAAGCGGAAACTGTAAAACGCGGTCAAACCCGCGGTCAGGATACCCAGTACCGTGAGAATTTGGCCCAACGTTCCGGCGTTCCACGCAGCCAACAACAAGGCGTCTTTACTGAAAAAGCCCGCGGTCAAGGGAAAGCCGGCTAAGGCCAACGAGCCGATCACAAAGGTCCAATACGTAATGGGCATTCTCTCTTTCAAGCCGCCCATGCGCCGCATGTCCTGTTCATGATGAACCGCCAGAATGACGGACCCGCATCCCAGAAACAGTAAGGCCTTAAAGGCGCCGTGCGTCAGCAAGTGATACAGACCCGCCACGTACCCGCCCAACCCACAGGCCATCATCATGTACCCCAGTTGGCTCAAGGTGGAGTAGGCCACGATCCGCTTAATGTCGTATTGGGTCAGGGCAATCGTGGCGCCGACCAACATGGTCAGCCCTCCCACGACGGCCACGACCGTCATCGCCACGGGGGACACGTTATACAGCGGGGCGAGCCGCGCCACCATGAACACCCCCGCCGTGACCATCGTCGCCGCGTGAATCAAGGCGGAGATTGGCGTCGGGCCTTCCATGGCGTCCGGCAACCACACGTGCAGGGGAACTTGCGCGGACTTGCCGACCGCACCGACGAACAGCAGCAGGCAAATCACGGTCATCACGGAAACTTCCCATCCGCCGCCCACCGTTCCAAGAAGATCGATGGTGGTGCCGACTTGTCCGGCGGCTTCGGCAAAGACCGGCTGGTACTGCAACGTCCCAAAGACGACAAACACCAACAGGATGCCCAACAGAAATCCGAAGTCGCCGACTCGATTGACGATAAAGGCCTTTGTGGCCGCCGCTCGTGCAGAATGGCGGTCATACCAATGCCCGATCAGCAAATACGAACACAACCCGACCGCTTCCCAGAAGACGAAGAGTTGGAGGAAATTATCAGACATGACCAACATCAGCATGGAGAAGGTAAACAACGCGATATTGGCGAAAAATCTCGCGTAACCCGGTTCCCCGTGCATGTACCCGATGGTATAGACGTGGACCAATCCGCTGACGATGGTCACCAGCAACAACATGGCCGCGGTCAACTGATCCACGTAGAACCCCAGGCGAATGGTGAGATCACCGGACGCCGCCCAGGTGTAGAGGGGAATTTCCAGCACGTGGCCGCCGGCGACTTCAGCAAAAGCCAAGACCGACAGGAGAAAGGAGAATCCCACGGCAGGCACCGCGAGCAGATGCGCCCTGTCCCGGATGACGTGTCCGGCCAAGCTGAGCACAATGAACGCCGCCAAGGGCAGGATGGGAATCAAGGCATACAGCATGACGCTACCATTTCAATAAATGGAACTCGTCGACGTTGATACTGGAATGATGGCGGTACAGGGCAATGATGATGGCAAGGCCCACGGCCACTTCCGCGGCAGCCACCGTCAACGCGAAGAACACAAAAACTTGCCCGGCCGAACTCCCCAGGTGGGCGGAAAAGGCCACAAAATTGATGTTCGTGGCATTGAGCATCAGCTCAATGGACAACAGGATGACAATCAGGTTTTTCCGAACCAGCACGCCCACGAGCCCAATAAGGAACACCAGCCCGCTCAGCACCAGATAATACTCCACGGGTACGGTCATGAGACCGCCTCATCGAATATTTCGATTGTGCTTATTTTCATAACGCAAAAACCCAGCCGTCAGAGTAGAAAGAAGACTTCATAACTGAAGATCTTCCTGTTTGAAGGATTGGAATTTGCTGACGGGCTGATTATTGAGAGAATTGCGTTCCCAGAACACACCGTCCGTATATCCCTGAATGGTTGAATCAGAAGCGACCATCTCCAAGCGTTTCAGAGCCCAGCAACAATATTCCTTATTCAGGTCTATACCACAAAAATTCCTCCCCAACTTTGCCGCGACGACGACGGTCGTCCCGCTACCCAGGAAAGGATCAAACACAAACCCGTTTTTCTTCGAACTCGCCAGAATAAGTTTTGCCATCAGTTTTTCAGGTTTCTGTGTTGGATGATCGGTATTTTCCGGCATGGACCAAAATGGAATGGTTATATCAGTCCAGACGTTGGATGGATGAGTGAAGCGATAGTTTCCACCGTCTTCCTGGTTCCAATCCTTCGGCTTTCCATTTATCTTATACGGCGCGATGACCTTTCGTTTTACTTTCACGGCATCCACGTCAAAGTCGTAGTCATCAGAAACGGTACAGAACCACACGTCCTCCGTATTATTCTTCCAATTTAATTGCGCACCGCGTCCTTTTTCCCTTTCCCAGGTAATCCGGTTGCGAACGTGGAAAGACGCTTCAAGAATCGGAGCAATAAGAACGGACGTTTTCCAATCGGAGCACACGTACACCGTTGCCGTTGACTTGAGAGTCGGCATCAAGACTTCAACGGTACGCTGAAACCATTGCTGATAATCCGTCTTCTCTTTTTCTTTGAAGAGTCGGCCGTTATAGTCTTTGGCGAGATTATAGGGTGGGTCTAAAATAAGGAGATCGACAAAACCCCTGGGCAAGTTTTTTGCCACGTCAAACGTGTCGCCGCAAATTATTTTCTCACGAATATCCTTCATGCCGACCAGATTATCGACGTAACGAATATGACCTGACAGCCGGTCAATTTCTTCTTTGTGACACATCAGCGTTTGGTTTCTTGGAGATTTGTGTTTCATGGTTTCATAATCAGATCATTCTTGAATCTTTCAGCTATCTGATGAAACGTGGTGCTTGATCGGTTTGACCAAATTCCTCAGAGAGAGGACTTGGACTCCAGCACGCCTTTCTTGGTCAGGATGACCGCCCCGATCATGGCGACCAGCAAAATGAGCGAGGCAATCTCGAACGGGAATAAATAGGTGGAATACAAGACTTCTCCGATGGATTCCGTGTTCCCCACGATCTTGGTGCCCTCCCCTTCGGGTATCGGAGGTGCCACGGTCAAGCCTCGGCTTACGACCAGCAAACCGGCTTCCGTCAACAACACCACGCCAAGAAACAAGGCCACGACTCCCTGACGACTGTACTGCTCTTCGCGTTTCACGTTCAGTAACATCACGACAAACAGATAGAGCACCAGGATCGCCCCCGCATACACGATGATTTGAACGGCGGCTAAAAACTCGGCGTGTAGCGTGACGTAGAGTCCGGCCACGTGAAAAAACATGACCAGCAAGGACAGGGCGCTATGGATGGGGTTGCGCAGCACCACCACGAGCAAGGCGGTCAGAAGAATGATCCCGGAAAAATACACAAAAACAAGCGTTGCCACGGTTACACGTTTCTACCGCTACCGGCGCATGGGTTGGACAAGAAGACGACCATCGGCAGGCAAATCGATTGCCCCTAACACTCCTTTTCAGGAATATCCTTGAAGGAGACGTTAAAATAGGCAACGTTGGGATGTTGAAATTCCAAGCGTTTTTCCCGTTCAGGAAATGCTCGATCTCCAATGGCCAGGAGTTGTTGTTTGTTCAACTGTAAATGACGTTTATCGTAGACGGCCCACTCAAATTCCTGCGACATCCCCAAGGCGTCCACCGGACACGCCTGGACGCACAACCCGCAGAACAGACAGCGCGTCATGTCCATGTCGTAGTCTTTGGCGTATCGCTTCGTGGGTTCCCCCGGCACCTCGGCACTCACCACGCGAATCACGCGAGAAGGACAGGCCGCTTCACATAAATCACAGCCCACGCATTTCTCCGTCCCGTCGTCATAGCGGAGCAAGCCCAACATCCCGCGATAATTGTCAGGCAGGGATTTTTTGACGTGAGGATACTCCAACGTGATGGGACGATAGTTCAGAAAATGCTTCATCGTCTCTTTCATCCCCATGAGGATTTCGAAAAAGATGAGAGACTTGATCCACTTCTTGAATGTCATCGCTTTCCCTGCCCTGTCGTTATGAATTCGGGAAAATATACGCCAGAATCGACGTGACCACCACGTTCCCCAAGGCAATGGGCAACAGCACCTTCCACCCGAACCGCATCAACTGGTCATAGCGCAATCGCGGCAACGTGGCACGCAACCAGAAGAATAAAAACAAGAAACCGTAGACTTTCACGGTAAACCAGAAAATTCCCGTGATCCAGGCAAAATCCCCGGGGGCTTGCAAAAACGGAACCGGAGCATGCCATCCCCCGAAGAACAACACGGTGGACATGCACGACACCAGGATCATGTTCGCGTATTCCGCCAGAAAGAAGAAGGCGAACCTCATGCCGCTGTATTCCGTGAAGAAGCCCGCCACCAATTCGCTTTCCGCTTCGGGAAGGTCGAAGGGCACGCGATTGGTTTCGGCGACCGAGGCAATCAAAAACACGACAAAGGCGACGAATTGTGGAAACGGCAAGGGATCGAACGCATACCAATGCCAGAAACCGCCCGCTTGCGCTTCGCTGATGGTGACCAGACTCAGACTGCCCGACAACAACAGGACTCCGACAATGGCAAGCCCCACGTTCAATTCATAGCTGATCAACTGGGCGGCGGATCGCAATCCGCCCAACAATGAATATTTGCTGTTGGACGACCATCCGCCGAGGATGATGCCGTATGCCCCAATGGAGGCAAACGCCAGCACGTACAGGACGCCGACGTTGATATCGCTGATGACGAAGGGCTTGAATTCCACACCCAGGACTTCAACCGTCCAATCCGGGCCGAATGGAATGACGGCAAACCCGATCAACGCCGGCACCAACACGAGAATCGGGGCCAGACTGAACATGATCCTGTTGGCGCCGGCCGGAATGATGTCTTCCTTGAAAAACAATTTCAGCCCATCCGCCACCGGCTGCAAGACGCCATACGGCCCAACTTCCATGGGGCCCATCCGGTCCTGCATCCAACTCAGCACCTTGCGTTCCAATAAGGTGAGCGCGGCCACGGTCAGCAGGACCACGCCCATCACCACCCCGATTTGCGATAAGGTCAAAGCGAGTTTAATGCCGGCATCAAACACGGAGAATCTCCTTGATGTGAATTGTCATGGATACACATAAACCTGAATGAGAGTCTGTTCAGCCAATACTGCGGACGACGTCGGTTCAGACACCATTTCATTCTCTGTCACCCTCCCCTGTCATTCTGAGGAGCGAAGCGACGAAGAATCTCAGCCCTAGCCCCAGATTCTTCGCCTACGGCTCAGAATGACATCACGTCATGGATTTCTCCTTCACCTGCGGGGCGGTCATTCACGTTCGTGATCGTCACGTGGGTCGTCTTCCAAACGGGCACGTGCGTCTGCGGATCAACCGTCAACGAGAACAGCGGCCGCACGGGTTCGTCGAAGTGTTCGGGAAACCACGCCACGGCGTCGGGCACGCGGTCATTCAGCGTGACGGAAACCGTGGCCCGTCCGTGCTCGTTGGAGAGGCACACTGCGTCGCCTTCCTTAACGCCCAATCGGGTCGCCTCGGAAGCGTTGATTTGCAGCAGTCCCTCCCCTTGCACTTCCATCAACCCTTTCGCGCGCGTGCTGTATTTTCCTGAATGATAGACGGATTGGAGCAACTTCAACGTCATGCCCCCTTGTGACTCCGGAGTCGGCTGATTCAGCGTATACCGCCGGTCAACGTCTTCTTTGAACCCCCCGTCCACGTAGCGGGCCACCACATCGGCGTTGACGGGCTGCGGCGTGGAAGCCGGACCCAACAGCCCATACCCGGGAATGATTCGACGTATTTCCTTGAAGACGTCTTTGACGTCGCCGTATTCAATCGGGTGTTCCATCAACACGGACAGGGCCGAAAACATTTCCCAATCCGGCCGACTCTCACCCACGGGCTCAACCGCTTGACGCACGGGCTGGACGTGTCCTTCGGTATTCGTAAACGTGCCGTCTTTTTCCATGGCCGAGCAGGCCGGCAACACCACGTGGGCACGCTTCGCGGTTTCCGTTAAAAACAGTTCCTGACAGACCAGAAAGTCCAAGGCATCCAGGGCGTCCGTCACCGCGGCGTCAGGCGGCAGCGATGCCACGGGATTTTCCCCAACGATGAACAACGCTTTAACGTCACCGGCTTTGGCTCGACGCAACACGTGCATGAGGGTGGCCGAGGCTCCCGTCGGCAGGGCCTGGCCCCAGGCTTGCGCGAACGCGGCCGTGCTCCCCGTCTCATCGAGAGGCGACGGACCCGGCAGATATTCAGCCGTGACCCCCATTTCTATGGCTCCCTGCTCATTATTTTCTTCAGCCAGACACCCCAACCCCGAGCCTTCGCGTTGAAGATGACCGGTGAGGATCTGCACGTCCAGGAGATTGGTCACCATGGCTTCTCCGCCAACGGCACGAAGGACGTCTTGCCCAACCAACGTGACGGCCCGACGGGACTGCCCATACGCGCGCGCCGCGGCCTCCACGTCCCGTTGCAGAAGGCCGGATTGCTCGTGGATGGTCTGCCACGACACCCCGGCGACTTTGGCCTGAATCGTCTGCACGAACTCCGGGGCCCGTTCGGCGACCTCCGCGTTGACCAGTTGCAATTCGCACACCGCCTTGAGGAGTCCCACAATCGCAGCGTCAAACCGGCCGTTCCGTACCGTCAGATGATGCCGGGACAGCGTCGTAATATTACTCACGGTCGAGCGGACCGGAAGCAGAGATTCCAGCGTCATCAGCGTGGCACCGTTGCGCTTTACGGCTTGCTTCACCTGTAACGCCGTAATGGGATTTGTCTCATGGACGTTCGTACCGATCAGCATGATCCCATCTGCTTGCAGGACGTCCTCATAGCGCACCGTCCATCGATGGGTGCCTTGCACGCGCCGAAGCGCCCGCACCCCGTTGACGTAGCCGTACCGCGCGCTGCTGTCGATCTGATTCGTCCCGACCACGAGTCGCATGAATTTCTGAAACACGTACATGTCTTCATTCGTACACCGGGCCGTCATCAGCCCGGCAATCGCATCGGACCCATAGGCCGACTTCAGCGTCAGTAACTTCCGGGCGACGTGCTCCAAGGCGTCCTCCCAGGTGACTGCGGCAAAGGAGCCATCGGGTTGACGAATCAGCGGGTGTTGCACGCGATCAGGATGGGCGCCAGCGTGATAACCGAAATATCCGCGCGCGCAGAGATCGCCGTTGTTCCGCCCGGCGCCGAGCGCCGAGTTCACTTCGATCAATTGATCGTCCTTTCGTTGGACCGTGATCTGGCACCCGTCCCCGCAAAACGAACAGATGGTCTCCGTTCGTTTCAGCATCCACGGACGATAGTCGTACATCGACAACCGGCTGGTGATGGCCCCGACCGGACAAATCTGAATGCAGCCGCCGCACATGTCGCACTCGAGTTCGTTGCCGCTCCAGTGCGTAATCTGAGTCAACGTGCCCCGTCCGACGGCGGCCAGTGCCTTTGCGTCCATCACTTCGTCGCAATACCGCACGCAGCGCATACACGACACGCACCGATTCATTTGCGTCTCAATGACCGAGCCAAGGTATTGTTTCGGAAACACGCGCTTCAGTTCCTTGAACCGGCTGACGGTGGGCGTGTATTCGTGCGAAAAATCTTGCAGGTCACAGCGGCCGCCTTGATCGCACACCGGACAATCCAGTGGATGGTTGCCCAACAACAATTCCAGCACGGATTTCCGTGCAGCCTCGACGTGCGGCACCGAGGATCGCACGACCATGCCGTCGGCCACGCGGGTGCTGCACGAGGTCTGGAGTTTGGGAATCTTTTCAATCTCCACCAGGCACATTCGGCAATTCGCGTCGGGCTTCAACTTCGGGTGGTAACAGAAATGCGGCACCATGACGCCCACGCGTCGGGCCGCCTCGATCACGAGCGTGCCGTCCGGCACCTGCGTCCTGATTCCGTCAATCGTCACCGTCAACGTTTTTTGCGTCTGTGGCATGGTCATGACCCGTTCTTACGACACACTGAGCACCGGAATGTCTTTCGCTTTCCTGCCGGCGTTGAGGGTCTCCGCCTCCTCAATCAACGCCTCATATTCGTGCCGCCAATATTTCAGCGTACTCAGGACCGGGGCGATTTCCGCGTCGCCGAACGCGCACACGGTCCGTCCGCCGATGTTTCCGCAAACGTCCGTGAGTGTTCCTAAATCTTCCCGTCGTCCTTGTTTGTTCTGAATTCGTTGTAAAATCTGCACGATCCACGCACTGCCTTCACGACACGGCGTACACTTTCCACACGATTCATGATAGAAAAATTCCATCAGCCGAAGGGCCGCCCACACCATGCTCGTGCCTTCTTCCATCGCGGTCACCCCACCGGACCCCGACATGGACCCGGCCAAGGCCACCGATTCAAAGTCCAGTTGCACGTCCACGTGGTCCGGGGTCAAAAACGGCGCGGATGCCCCGCCCGGAATAAAGGCTTTGAGCGGTTTGTCGGACCGCATTCCTCCGCCAAGCTCATAAATGAGATCCCGGAACGTCGCGTTCACGGGCAGTTCATAATTGCCGGGACGGCAAACGTGGCCGCTCAAACAGAAGATCCGCGTGCCCGTGCTCTTCGGCGGGGACCCGATTGAGGCAAACCAGTCGCTCCCGCGCTTCACGATGTGCGGAACGTTGGCCAGCGTCTCGACGTTATTGACGACCGTGGGTTTCTGGTAGAGTCCGTGCGTGGCGGGGAAGGGCGGCTTGGTCCGCGGCTTGCCTCGCTTGCCTTCCAAGGATTCCAACAACGCAGTTTCCTCACCGCAGATATACGCTCCGGCCCCGGCGTGGACGTAAATCTGAATGGTCACGCCGCTGCCGTACACATCGGCGCCCACGTGCCCGGCTTCTCGTGCTTCCGCAATGGCACGCTCCAGGATTTTCGCCCCAAGCCGGAATTCACCCCTGATGTAGATGTAGGCCGTCTGCGCACCAATCGCATAACAGGCAATGGCAATGCCTTCGAGCACCTGGTGGGGGTCGCGTTCCATCAACTGACGGTCTTTGAACGTCCCGGGCTCGCTTTCATCGGCGTTACAACACAGATATTTCGGCCCGGGATGATCCTTGGGGATGAAGCCCCATTTCACCCCGGTCGGAAATCCCGCGCCTCCCCGACCGCGCAGGCCGGATTTTTTCACCAGGTCGATCACGTCATCCGGCGGGACGCCCGCCAGGACCTGTTTCAACGCCTGATACCCTCCGGCCCGTTCATACTCCGCAAGAGACCCCGTGTACCCGGGTTGCTGCATGTTTTTCAAAAGAATGGGATCAAACGTCTTCATCGTGAGGATACCTTCAAATTCTGGATTCCCGCTTTCGCGGGAATGACGGCAATTCAAACGGCTACAATAAAAACGGTCCGCTTTTCATGGCGCAGTCGCCGGTTTGTCTCAAGTCTTCGAGAATCCGCCCGACTTTTTCTTCCGTGAGCCGCTCGTAATAGTCGTCGTTGATCTGAAACATCGGCCCGGTGCCGCAGGACCCCAGACATTCTACCGCACTGAGGGTGAACATCTTATCCTGAGTGGTTTGCCCAACTCCAATTCCCAAATGTTTCTGCAACCATCCGAGCAGGTTGTCGGCTCCCACCAACGCGCACATTAACGACCGGCACACCTGGACGTGGAATTTCCCGATGGGTTTGAGACTGAGCATCGTATAAAACGTGACCGTCTCAAACACTTGAGGAGGGGTGAGATCCAGAATGCCGGCAATTTCCTTCATCGCGGCCTGACTCACGTACCCCTCTTCCTTTTGCGCCAGATTCAACAAGGGCAACAACGCCGATTGTTTCACCGGATAGCGGCTTAACAGATCATCGATGACGTTTTGATATTTTGCCCGCAGCATCGCGTCCTGCCTACCGGTCACACTCCCCCATCACAATGTCATAAGTGCCGAAGATGGTAATAACGTCAGAAATCAGATACCCGCGGGCCATAAAATCAAAGGCTCCCATGTGAACGAACGAGGGGGAGCGGATTTTCATCCGATAGGGCCGGGGGCTGCCGTCGCTGATTAAGAAAAACCCCAACTCCCCCTTGGGTACCTCGGTGCCGCAATAGGTTTCGCCCTTGGGTGGCTTGAACCCCTGGGTAAAGATGATGAAATGATGGATCAAGCTTTCCATGTCCCGCATCACCGCGGGTTTGGGCGGAGGAATCACCTGGGGCATATCCGCCATGATGGGGCCCTCGGGCAACTGATCCAGGCATTGTTCGATGATACGGGCACTCTGCTTCATCTCTTCCACCCGAATCCAATACCGATCATACGTATCACCGTCTTTCCCGAGCGGGACTTCCCACTCCACCCGGTCATAGACGCCGTATGGTTCGAGTTTGCGCACGTCATAGGCCACACCCGACCCGCGAAGCGTTGGCCCGGTAAGCCCGAAATTCACGGCGTCTTCCCCGGAAATGACCGCCACGCCCTTGGTTCTGGCTACCCAGATCCGATTGTTTTGCAGCAACGTGTCATATTCACGCAAACGCTGAGGGAACGTTTTCAAAAACGCACGGAGGCTTTCAATCAACGCCGGCGTGAGGTCGCCGTCCACCCCGCCGATCCGATAATAATTCAGCGTCAACCGGGCACCACAAAGTTTTTCAAAAAAGTCCAGCAGCACCTCCCGCTCGCGGAACGTCCAGAAGAAAACCGTCATCGCCCCGATATCCAGGGCTTGCGTGCCCAACCAGAACAGGTGGCCGACGATGCGCTGCACCTCGGCCACGATCGTCCGCACGTACTCGCCACGCTCCGGCACGGTCACGCCGACCAGTTTTTCAACGGCACGAACGTAGGCGTAGTTGTTCGTCATGGCGCAGACGTAATCCAGCCGATCCGTATGCGGAATGACCTGCATGTAATGCAGGCCTTCGGCAAGTTTCTCCACCCCGCGGTGCAGATAGCCCATGTCGGGAACGGCCTTGGAAATGCGTTCGCCGTCCAGTTCCAAGACGACGCGCAAGACCCCGTGGGTGCTGGGATGCTGCGGTCCCATGTTGAGCAACAATTCGGTCGTTCGCTTGGAGGAATCGGACTTCTCCCCGGACATGAAGACGTGCCGTTGATCCGCGGGCACTTCCCGTTCGGTCCACTCGCTTTCCGGTTCATCCAACCGAGGGAGAAAATCAAAAGTACTCCGCCAGCCCTTACCTTCAGTTGGAAAATCCTTTCGCAGGGGATGGCCTTCCTCATAATCTTCCGGCATGAGGATTCGTCGTAAATCGGGATGCCCGTCAAAAGTAATGCCCATCAAATCGAACACCTCGCGTTCGAGAAAATTCGCGCCTTTCCAGATGGACGTAATGGTGTCGATGGTGGGATTCTCTTCGGACACGCGGGCTTTCAGGCGAATCCGGGTGTTATGCGGCAGGGAGAGGAAATGATAAATGACTTCAAACCGTTCACGATCATCAGGATAGTCAGCCGAACAGATGTCGGTCAGATGGTCAAACGCCATCCCGGGATCATCATGAAGAAACCGCGCCACCTCCACAATATCCCCCGCCCGCACCTGGGCCGAGAGATCCCCCCGTTGCGGGTCCTCCCGAACGGACAACACGGCCGACGGGAAACGTGCTTGTATGGTTTCAAGGATTTGGTGCATACAAAGGCAAAAAATGAGTGGTTAAGCCGGTGCTGTCACTTCTACGTAATTTGAATACGTTCTCGTTCTTGCATAACGGGTCGCCTGTCCAGCCTGCCGCTGCTGTCATTCCCGCGAAAGCGGGAATCCAGAACATATTCCGCAGGAGCAGGGAAACCGGATTCCCGCTAACACCCGGCGGGAATGACCAAATTCTTCGTGGTCGCGACGTGAAAGATAGCATTCCCTCTCTCTCGTTCTTACATAACAGGTCGCCTGTTCAGCCTGCCACCACTGTCATTCCCGCGAACACCCGGCGGGAATGACAGAATTATTCGTGGTCGCGACGTGAAAGATAGCATTCCCTCTCTCGTTCTTACATAACGGATCGCCTGTCCAGCCTGCCACCGCTGTCATGCCCGCGAAACCCTGCGGGAATGACAGAATTATTTGTGGTTGCGACGTGAAAGATATCAGTCCCTCTCTCGTTCTTGCATAACGAATCGCCTGTCCAGCCTGCCGCTGCTGTCATTCCCGAGAAACCCGGCGGGAATGACAAAATTATGTCCGCACTCACTTCACAAACACCTTTTCCTTCTGAATTTTCTCTTGCAGCTTAATCAAGGCGTCCAACAGGGCTTCCGGGCGCGGGGGGCATCCGGCCACGTAGACATCCACCGGGACGATTTGATCCACGCCCTGGACCACGCTGTAGCTGTTGTAGTGATTGCCCGACGTGGCGCACGAGCCCATGGAGATGACGTAGCGCGGTTCCGCCATTTGATCGTAGATGCGCCGGATCACCGGCGCCATTTTGCGACACACGGTTCCGGCCACGATCATGACGTCGGATTGCCTGGGAGAGGCCCGAAAGACGCCCGCGCCGAATCGATCAATGTCATAGCGCGAGGAAACCGACGCAATCATTTCAATCGCGCAACAGGCCAAGCCGAAGGTCATCGGCCATAAAGCCGACTTCCGGCACCAACTCACCAGATAATCCAGATTGGTCGTAATGATATTCGGTTCAAACTGCCGTTCGAGCATACTCATGGTTGTCACTCAATGGATATTGTGTCATCGGCTCTCCTCTACCCCACCTTGCCTCCGCAAGAGACCTTTGCAAAATGTCATTTTCTGTCATTTTTGTGTCTGTTTCGTCATACGGGACACGCCCTCCCCCGCACCCTAGCCCTCTCCCGCCAGGGGAGAGGGAAGAGGAAGGGCGCATTTTGCAAAGGTCTCTATAAAGGGGAGGAACCTTTCCCCTTCTTCACTCCCATTCCAACGCCCCTTTTTTCCAGACGTACCAGAAACCCACCACCAGGATGGCGATGAAGACCACCATTTCAATGAGGCCCAGGAGTCCCAACCGGTGAAACACCACGGCCCACGGGAACATGAACACGATTTCAATGTCGAAGACCACGAACAGCATCGCGATGATGTAATAGCGCATCGGAAACTGAACGCGGGCGTCCATGAAGAGCGGGCTGCCGCTCTCATACGGCAGAAGTTTGGCCCGATACGGCCGACTAGGGCGCACCAACCAGCCCGCCACCAGCGACACCAGCCCGAACCCCAGGGCAATGACGGCAAACACGGCAATCGGAATATAGTTTAACGGAACAGCCTCGCCACCCATTCCTGTTTACCCCGCTGTCGCCACGAAAAAACTCCCCGCATGATTTTGTCAGGGCGTCAGGCCCGTAACGCCTCCGTCATTCCCGCGCAAGCGGGAATCCAGAAAGAACGTCGTGCCTTCTCATTCAATGGGCTTCCCCCGTCAGCACCGAATCAAAAAACGGCCGCCGTTGTAAGCCGCGAAGAGTTGAAATATCCAGCCCCTTGTGTTGGATCAGAATCTTAAAGGTGGTTCCCATGCCATGCGGCCGCAACAGTTGCGCCGCGGCCTTGACCTCCGCTGATTCCTGGTCGCACCCATTGACCAATTCATCAATCCCCAAACTCATCAGAAAATGGAGCAGATTGGTAAACCCCGTGACGGTTAATCCTGCACGTTCCCCAGCACGTGCAAGGCTTGAGAAATTCACGTGGGCGGTCAAATCCTGCTCTCCAACGCGTGTCAACGGATTCGTCGAAACGGTGTGTCGATAATAGCCCAACAACGTCCCGTGTTTTCGCTCGGACGCAAAATAATCCTGAGCCGCGTGACCATAATCAATCGTGAGCACCACTCCCCGACCAAGGACCCTTGCAACCTCTTCGATCCACTTCACGGCTTCCAGGCTGATCTCCGTGGTAAATCCGACGGGTAACGCGACGTCGAGGTCGTTCAAAAACGAAGGCAAGTCAGTGGTGGAAGGCTCGCTCGGCACTTCCATCAATTCATCGTCACCGGTAACGTAAAGTTCTCGAAGGCCGTCCTCTCCCATCCGGACGCGATGCACCGGCAACGCATCAACGAATTCATTGGAAAACACCATGCCGGTCAGGGTGCCGTCTGAAAACGTCTCAAAATCCTTCACCCAACGGATCTTGCCATTTTCCACGTTCCAGGCACGTAAGGTTTCCCGCTGCAATTCGCGTAACGCCGGACTGCGTTCAACCAGAATGCACGCGACGCGATCAATAAAGGCGGGATGCCGGTTTTCACACTCCTGCAACACGTCCCTGCACAACGCACCGTCACCTGGTCCCATTTCAACGAGGTGGAACACCGGGGGAGAGCCAAGCCGTTCATCAATTTCAACAAGCTGGCGCACCAGACACTTGGCCAGCAGAGGAGAAAGATTCGGAGCCGTAAAAAAATCCCCGCCTTCCATGCCAATCGGAGAAGACGCGGAGCGAGACCGACCGCCCCCCGTCGTGTAATACCCATCCCGCTCATCATAGAGGGCAAGTTCCATAAAACGCGCAAAGGTCATGGGGCCAGACTCTCGTATCAGCGTGGTAATCTTTTCTCGTAACGAGGCAGTTGGTGCGTCCATGACGTCGGATTGACCCGTATGGCCCAAGGGTAGAAGCGCCCATGGGCCAAAGGAAGCATACCCTAGCGTTCAGTCCAAGAATTAGTCAAGGGAAGGAAGGTGCAGAACTATTCGCGCAGGACAGCGATGATACAGATAATGGAAGCGCCGACCCTTTCATGCGAACTGGTGATAGCTCGATTTACATCGTTTCGCCGCAGTCCTGTTCGGTCTTACTCTGTTCAATCGGACCAGCCGTGTCCGGACTTTTATCGCATTGGTGTTTGATTTTTACATAGCAGCGGTGACAGGGCTCTTATCGGCGCTCACATCCCGAAGGTGACCTGCAACGTTCCCTCCGAGAGCGTGCTCAGATACACGCCGGTTTCAAGCAATAGCACGTGATCGACCTTTGCGTAATTGAGCGTTCCTTGACTGGTCACGCCGTCTCCGAAGTCTCTGTTGAGTTCCCGATTCGCGGCGGCAATGAAGTCATCGTAGGTATCCCCAAACCGATACGTCGCCGCGGACGTCAACTCGCGTTTGAGTCGCGATTTAAAAAATAACGAAGCAAGCTGAACCAGTGAATTGTCGAGGGTTCTTGTAAAATCGAGATTCTCGATTCGCAGAATCCGTTGCTCGTTATCAACGACCGGCTTTCCCAGAAAGTACACCCTGCCGCGGGTATCCAGCCAGTCATCCGGCAAATCGGCGATGAAATCTATGCCAAGTACAAGATTTTCTCCAGACGGATAAATTTCAACGTCGTTCACGGTCAGATAATGATCCGGTTTGCCTTGAATCGGTGCCCATTTCTGATTGATCTTGAGAATCTTCTGCACTTCCTTTTTCAGAAAATCGTATTCCAGCGTTATCGGGAGCCTCAGAACAAACCTGCCGGCTTCTTCAACGTGATCGCCAATTTCCGGTAAGGGAGAGAGCGGAAACGCCTTGGGACGTTCGCCAAGCACGGTTTCCACCTCTGCACGGAGGGAAATGCCCGCGTAAAGAACGTTGTTCCGCACGTGAATCCCGGAAAAATTTACGGCCTTGGGCCCGATGCGCAGCCACACTTCCGGGTCGCCGGACAACTTGATCGGTTCATGGACCTTCTGCCAGATTTGCACAGCCTTTGCCCGTGTGTTCTGGCTTCCGACCTCGGCTTCGAACTGCTCCTTTATCCTCACGAGTTGGCCCTCTATTTTCGGTTCGACCAACCCGCTGATTGTGACGGGGATGACGCCGAAGAGACGAAGGGTCGGCCGCCTGTCCCAACGCAGATTCATATCTAAATTGAGAGCCGGGGACCAATCTGAATTCAGAGCCAGAGACATTTGCCCCGTCACGGTGAAGTCCGTTTCAAGCTTCTCGGAAATATTGAAGGTTCTGGTCTGTACGCTGGCCCATGCGTGGAGGGGAAGGGAAAAATCCAACCTTTGATCTGCCCCGGAAACGGCGACGGGGCCCTTCTTCTTCACCTCCCCGTTCCATTTGCACCCGATCCGGATTTTCACCACGATTTTTTTCGTCATACAGTCGTCTTTTTCCCCATGAAACGTCACGAGAGGATCGGGTATCAGTTTGTCAAGGTCGTTCTGCACCTTCTGCAAGTCTATTGTCCCGGCCACGGCAATACGTGACTCCAGGGGAGCAACTGACGACGCCTGAAATTGCCTGTCGGGACGCTCATTCACGTCACTCACGTCGCCACCGCTACACCCTGCCACCACCCCTGCGAATAAGACGGTGAGAGAAAACGCGGAGAGTTTCATCTGGAGTACCTCTTTTGGCAATGACGCCCGAAACGGCAGGAGCAATGTTTTCAGCGCGTCCGTGGCAGACGGGTCTGAGACGGAGTGGATGGCCATGAGAGACAAGAGAAGGGACGGGAGGCCGTCAATCAAGCCGTCTTCGGGGCAGCGGTGGGGTGGGATACCGGCCGAGCATGACGTTCCAATACGCCCAGGACCGTTCATCAAAAATTCCTGGCGGGACTCGGTCCAACGCTTCTCGCAATTCCTCATCGGAGACGTGCTTCCGCACCACGTTCATATCCTCATGGGTGCCATAGGTCATGGCATACGTCAAAAATCGAATCGGATTAGATAAGGTTTTTTCCGGTGGATCAAACCAGACGACCCGGCCCGCAACCGTTGTGAGTTCGTCCGTCAGCGGCAATCGTTTCATACAAGGCTCTCAGGATCACCCGTATTCTCTCTGACTTCAAGAGCAGGCAAACGATCGACATCAACCGCACGCACGGCCTCTACCAACCCTGACCGGACCGATTCGGGCAGAGTGGGCAAATCACCGTCGCCAAAATACGTCAGTGCTTTTAAGGTCAGTTGGGGATTAAAGGAATCCGGGTAGATTCGACTTGCCGCGGCCAATGCCGTGGGCAGGTCTACCACTTTCTCACTTATTAAGGCATGGAGATCCAGATAATCTTTGGCCTCGGCCCGCTGTTGTACCACCGCGGCTTTCATTCCCGCCAAGTCGATGAGTGACGCAATCCGAACCCTATTGTCCGGAAATTGCAAAGGTTTTTGAATCATTTTAATCTCCGGCACTCCAAAAAACGAGACCTGAACCGTCCCATCCCGATCAACCAAACAGGTGAGGGTATTGGGCGCCTGCTGAATGATTCTGGCTTCTTTCAGAAACGGGACAGTTATAGACAGGTTCTGGGGATTGAAAGGCTCGGAGCCAAAGAAATCAAAATCCAATGATTCTCGGTGCCCCAAATACAAAGCAACGGCAGTTCCACCATACAGCGTAAACCGTGGCGGGACATCACCTAGTTCATCCCACAACCGACGTTGCGGCGGGGAAAGAATATCCACGTGCAGAGCGGCCATTGGCGGTGAACCAGGGAATTTTTGAGTCGGCAATCAGAAACACGTTTCGCGCGTTTACGCCCCGTGGCATTTTTTGTATTTTTTCCCGCTGCCGCAGGGGCAGGGATCGTTCCGGCCGACTTTGGCTTGACTCCGGTGGACCGTTCGCGGCGACGATTGACCTTCTCCCCGATTGAAGATCATGGGAGGGGGAGGAGCATCGTCTTCGTCTTCAAGGGGAAGCCGTTCACCCTTGACCACTTGGACTTTCGCCAATCGTTCCAGCGAGTCCGACTTGATGCGATCCATCATGGCGGCAAACATGTCGAAGCCTTCCCGTTTATACTCCGCCAGCGGATCTTTCTGCCCGTACCCTCGAAGCCCGATGCCGTCACGAAGCTGATCCATTCCCAACAAGTGATCCTTCCAATGATGATCGATCACTTGCAGGATCACGGCCCGCTCCAACTGTTGACGAAGTTCGAGGCCGACGTGCTCGTCCCGTTCCTCGCGCTTGTGCCGAACAAACGTTTGCACGCGCTCCAACAATTCCTCCCGAAGTCCCTCCCGGCCCATTTCCGACGCGTCCGCGACCGTGATGAGTTCCACGCCGAATTGTCCGATGACCGCTTCACGCAACCCTTCCAGGTTCCAGGCTTCGGCGTAGGCTTCTTCGGGACAATGGCTATTGAGCAAGGAGTCCACGATTTCAACGAGCCACTCCTCCACGTCTTCTTGAATCGTGTCTCCCGTCAGGACGTCCTTTCGATGGGCATAGACCACTTCCCGCTGCTTGTTCATCACGTCGTCATATTCAAGAATCTGTTTGCGGATATCGAAATTATGGGCCTCAACCTTCTTCTGGGCGTTTTCAATGGACTTGGTGACCATCCCATGTTCAATCGGCACCCCTTCTTCCATGCCAAGCTTCAACATCAGGTTGGACACTCGTTCCGACGCAAAAATGCGCATCAGATCGTCTTCAAGGGACAAGAAGAATCGGGACGACCCGGGATCGCCTTGACGGCCTGACCGGCCTCGAAGCTGATTGTCGATCCGACGACTTTCATGACGCTCGGTGCCGACGATGTGCAAGCCGCCCACCGCGAGGACTTCCTGTTTTTCGGCCTCGCATTGCCCCTGAATCCGTTCAAACGCTTCTTGTTTCTGTTCATCCGTGAGATTCTCGCCCCGATACACCACCTGCTGCTTATAGAGGGCATCAGAGTTGCCGCCCAGCACGATATCCGTGCCGCGCCCCGCCATGTTGGTGGCCAAGGTCACGGCTCCCTTTCGTCCGGCCTGCGCAATGATCTCCGCTTCTTTTTCATGAAATTTCGCGTTCAGGACATGGTGCCTCACGCCGTTCCGTTTGAGGATCGAGGCCAGACGCTCGGATTTCTCGATGGAAATCGTCCCCACCAGCACGGGTTGACCCCGTTCGTGGTACTCCGTCACTTCCTCGGCAATCGCCTCGAACTTTTCCTTTTCCGTTCGATACACCACGTCCGCGTAGTCCCGTCGAATCATCGGCTGATTGGTCGGAACGACGTTGACGTCCAGATTGTAGATTTTGGCAAATTCCGCGGCTTCGGTGTCCGCGGTTCCGGTCATCCCCGCCAACTTGTCGTACATCCGAAAATAGTTCTGAAACGTGATGGACGCCAACGTCTGATTTTCATTGGCGATTTTCACGCCTTCCTTCGCTTCCACCGCCTGGTGCAAACCGTCACTCCACCGCCGGCCCGGCATCAACCGCCCCGTAAACTCGTCAACGATCTGAACTTCTCCGTCTTTGACGACGTAATCAACGTCACGTTTATAAATGGCATGAGCCTGCAAGCCTTTAATGACGTGGTGGACGACGTTCAGATTCTGGGGGTCATACAGATTATCGCCGGCCAACAAGCCGTCCCCGGCCAGCAATTTCTCGACGCGGGGATTGCCTTCTTCAGTCAACGCCACGGTCTTGGTTTTCTCTTCCACGGTATAGTCCCGTTCGGCATTGAGCCTCGGAATGAGACGATTGATCCGATTGTACAACGCCGTACTCTGTTCGGCCGGACCCGAGATAATCAGGGGCGTTCGCGCCTCGTCAATCAGGATGCTGTCCACTTCGTCCACAATGGCGTAAGCCAGATCACCCTGGACTCGTTGGCGCAGTTCATTGACGACGAGATTATCCCGAAGGTAGTCGAACCCGAATTCGTTGTTGGTGCCGTAGGTGATATCGGCTTGATAGGCTTCGGGCCTCGTACACGGCCGGAGCCGATCCAATCGTTTATCCTGCGCCTCATAGTCGGGGTCGAAGAGAAACGAGGATTCATGTTGAATCACGCCGACCGAGCAGCCCAAGGCATGATACACGGAGCCCATCCATTGCGCGTCGCGTTTCGCCAGGTAATCATTGACCGTCACCACGTGAACGCCTTTCCCCGTCAACGCGTTCAAATACGTGGGAAGGGTGGCGACCAGGGTTTTGCCTTCACCCGTTTTCATTTCTGAAATTTTTCCAGCGTGCAGCACCATGCCTCCGAGGAGTTGAACGTCGAAGTGACGCATACCGATCCGTCGCCGCGAGGCCTCCCGGCAGACGGCAAACGCTTCGGGGAGCAGGTCATCCAGGCGTTCTCCCGCTTCAAGACGCTTCTTGAACGTCTGAGTTTTATCCGTCAGCGCCTCGTCGGAAAGGGACTGCATGGCGGGTTCCAGTTCATTGATCGCGAACACAAGCGGGCCAAAAGCCTTCAACTCACGATCGTTTTTGCTGCCGAAGAGAAGATTTAAAAGTCTGACAAACATGGGCTGATCAAAACCTCTAAAGGGAACAATATAAACTCTTTCCTAAAGGATCTTCCTGCTGTATCTTCCTGATGGATACCCATGCTGGATCTTCCTAATGGATCCCTGTGGCGTGTCTTTCTGATGGATCCTCATGACGTGTCTTCCTGATCGCCCTCCCTTGCTGTCATTCTGAGCCGAAGGGGAAGAATCTAAAGCAGAGGCTCGGTTCAAGGCAAATTTGTTTTCCTGTTAGTTCCCTGCTAGTATATTTGAATGGGTGTGAATCAACCGAATTGAAATTAAGGGACATCGCTTTCAAAAGGTCGTATTTCCAAGCTTGGAGCAGGGACCTCACTGAAGGGGAATTAAATTTGGACCACCTATCTACTTAATTATAATATAATTCAAATCATGCTCAGAAATGTACACAACCATAGAAGAAATTCTCAATTTCTTTTATAAGGCTAGAGAAAAAGGAAAGATATCGCACCCCCTTTGGTCAAGGATTCTTGCCGCATTTTGGGGTAGCATGGTATTCCATTTGTCGCTGCTTTTGCGTCTATCGAACGACAGTATCTGGGCAGAAACCTTGGGACCGCTTGTTACGGCAATGGGCTACTATTTTCTGGTAGCAATCCCCATCTATTCACTAACATTTGGCTTAACTGTGGCTGTAAGCAAACCCGAAAGTTCACTCGTTCGCCATTTCGCGTATGGCGTAGCTCTGCCAGCATTCGCATATTCGATTGCACAACTTACATTGAGATAATAAGACATGATAAGGATGCGTCAGAAGTTGCGGCGTTCAGGCTTAGAGAGTGGCTTCCTGTCAGTTGCGTTGTGTCTCGTTGCAGTTTGCGCCTCGGCTCAAGATGACACATTATCCACTGCGATCCCTCTTCCACTCACGTTCAGCCAGAAATTTGCCCTCACTAACAAGTTGCTCTTTGCATCTCCTGAAAATCAGCTTCAGAATATGAAAATTGTCTACGCGTATAACCCCGACGAGTTTTCAGATGTCCTCAACAAAATCAAAATTCATCACAAAAGTCAGCAATCCTCACAGCCAAATAAGTTTCAAATTAAGTCTCAAATAAAATTATTTGGAATTGGAAAGATAAAGCCCGCTGATCGGAAGGGAATATGGGATTTATGGAAGAAACAAGCGGATGAGGTTAGGAATCTGTATGAGGCCAGAGAACTTCCTATTAATCTGTCTTTAGACAATAATGAAATAAAGAAGGCATTCGATGTTAACGTTGATATTAACTTCATCGCTATTTCTAGGGATGACCATGAGAAATTTGTTGATAACATTGACCCTACCGACAAAATAGCCTCCAACTCCGCTAAAAACGCCAAACAATTCTTCATTTTCAAATCTGGTAGATAAACACAAAATACACCGGGTTCCTAGTTCCAAGCTGCCTTCTACCCCACAAACCCCGATGACGGACACTCCGTGCTGAATCAGTTCCCGGAACGCACGGTGGACTTCAAAAATGCTTTCTTTCCCGAGTGCTCACCGCACGATCATCCCTTGTCGATTAAGGGTTGAAACAGTCTTTTGCCATCATCTATAATAATAGCTTCATTTCACCACAAGAAGTGGTCAAGTACCATGCTGGTGGAACTTCTTTTCATAACTCACTCTTTTTATACTCAATACGTGACCCCTCGGGTGTGGGGATAAATTTTCCTCTTGCTTTCGGTCCCTGCACTGCTTTTTCTCAAACTACCGACGCGAACACTCTCTAAAATGGCTTCCGTAGGCCCTATATGTAGGGTTCTCCTGATCGGATGTGTGCTGGGATGGTGCTGCGGGCTTCCCTCAGCCGCGGCACAAGATTTGTTGGACGACGTTGAAACACTGACGGCTATTGAAGTTGACGCCACGATCATTGAGGAAGAACGGGACATCAGGATGACCGAACCGGAGACCACGCCGTTGGTGCCGTTGACCGGCCTCATGACCGCCACGATCCCCAGAACGCATCCCGTCTCTCAACCTTCTCTCGAAATGCTGCGGGATTCCATTGCGGACCGGAAAGGACTGTGGCAATCCGTCAGATTGAGCACCCGGACAGAACGACACGTCAGCATTCCCGAACCGGCCACCACGCCGTTGGTGGCGTCAACCGGCCTGATGACGGACGGGGCCACGACCACCCCGATTCCCAGAACGCACCCTGCCTCTCCAGCCACTTTTGAAATGCTGCGGGATTCCACGGCCGACCGCAAAGCCGTGCGGAAACCCGTGAGACCGATCAAAGCCGACCAGCCCCCATATCCACAAATCGCTCGCCAGCGGGGGTGGGAAGGCACGGTCACGTTGCGGCTGACCGTCAACACAAAGGGGAGCGTGGAAACGGTCAACACGAAAAAAAGCTCGGGATTTCCCGAACTTGACAAGAGTGCCATGCAGGCCGTGAAATCGTGGCGCTTTGCCCCGGCCACGGATGGGGAATTTCCAATTCCCGCCACGGTTGACCTGCCCGTTCGATTTGACCTTGACGAATACAGAGAACGCTAACACAAATCTTCAGCAAGGGAGACATAGCAATGAACAAGTGGCGAGTATTGACGTACGTGGCACTGCTCAGTCTGCTGGTCATGCCGGTCCCACCGGGCGGTGCGCAGGAAGCAGGGGAAAAGGATGAAGAAGTGACGGTACTCGATCCAGTGGTCGTGTTGGGGTCCCGCGTCCCCGGGCGCTCGGCACATGATTCTCCGGTGCCGGTGGACGTGATTGAGGGGACCACGTTCAGAAATTACGGGGCCAGGGACATGGACTCGCTGTTGTCCCAGATCGTGCCGTCCTACAACGTCAACCAACAACCCATCAGCGACGCCGCGACCCTGGTGCGTCCGGCGAACCTGCGGGGCCTGTCGCCGAACTCCACCCTGATTCTGGTCAACGGCAAACGGCGCCATCGGGCGTCCGTCATCTCCTTCCTGGGCGGCGGCATTTCAAGCGGAGCGCACCCACCCGATCTGGCTCCGATCCCGGCTATCGCCCTCAAGCGCGTGGAAGTCCTGCGCGACGGCGCCGCGGCACAGTACGGGTCCGACGCCGTGGCCGGCGTGATGAATTTCGTGTTGAAGGACGCACCGGACAGCGGTACGGTGGAAACCCGCTGGGGCCAGTTCTACAAGGGAGACGGCGACACGTACAGTATTGCAGGCAATATCGGCCTGCCTCTGCCGCTCCCCCCGACGCTCGCGGAGTCGGGGTTTGCCAACTTCAGCTTCGAGTACGGAGAGGCCGACCCGACCAGCCGTAGCATTCAACGCCCGGATGCCCAGGGTCTGATTGACAATGGTAATGACGACGTGCGGCAACCCGCAGCACAGATATGGGGTGCGCCCGAATTTCACTATGACTATAAACTCTTCGGCAACCTTGGCCTGGACCTGGGTAAGAGCGAAGTCTACGCCTTCGGGAACTATGCCCAACGCAAAGTGGAAGGCGGGTTCTTCTTCAGGAATCCCAATACCCGGCCTGGGGTGTTCAACGGTCCTCTTGTGGATAAAAATAACATGACTATCAAAGACAGAGACGGGAACAACATAGAAAACAAGAATGATAAGTATCCAAAGGACTATAAGGTTGAGGACCTAAGAGAAAAAAGGAAATTAGAAGAATTTGAAAAAAACGGATTGGATTCTTCCCAACTTTCCGAGACGATAAGGGTCGTCAACCTGGACCCCTCGAAAGGCGAATGCGATGTCGTTAGGAGAGATGACGCAGCCGACTACTCGGATGAGATTGCGAATCTTCCCGACCACTGCTTTGCCTTCAACGAGCGATTCCCTGGCGGATTCACCCCGACGTTCGGGGGCATTGTGAAGGACTGGAGCGCGGCCGTCGGGATCCGGGGCGACCTGTCTCACAATAACGTGTGGCTGGACAACTGGCATTACGACCTCAGCGCCGTGTTCGGTCAACACAGCACGGATTTTTTCATGACGAACACCATCAATCCGCAACTGGCCCACCTGAGAACGAACATTCCGACGAACTACAAACCCGGGGCCTACGTGGAGAGAGATCACGTGCTCAACCTTGACCTCTCCAAGGCACTGGAGAACAACGTGTTCTCTTCCCCCTTGAACCTCGGTCTCGGCTTGGAGTATCGAAAGGAAGAGTTTGAGATCGAAGCCGGCGAGAGAAATGCCTGGTTTATTCATCGACCTGAATGTTCTCGTGGGGCGGCACGTCATGAGGAATGCCGTAATCTTGGTGAACAGGGCTTCGGCATCGGGTCCAATGGGTTTCCCGGCTTTCATCCCCAAACAACCGCGAGTAAGAACAGCAGGGGCAGCTACGCCGCTTACCTTGACCTGGAAACCGACGTGGTCAAGGACGTGCTGGTCGGCGTAGCTGCGCGGTTTGAGGAATATGAAACCTTCGGAGACACGCTGAACGGCAAGGTGGATGCCCGCTGGCAAGCAACTTCCAACGTGGCACTTCGCGGTTCGCTCAGCACCGGATTCCAGGCACCGACCGTGGGACAGGCAAACGTTCGCAACGTGACGACGTCGTTCACCGATGGGAAATTAGCTGACGATCTCACTGCGCCACCGACCCACCCTGCATCGAAACTCATGGGAGCCGAGTCACTGAAGCCGGAAAAATCCTTCAACTTGACCGCGGGCACGGTGCTCAACTTCAGCAAACTTGCCGTGACCATTGACTACTACCGCATCAAGGTACAGGACCGTATTGCCCAGACTAAGAAGTTGGAATTGAGTACTAAGGATATTCGCGAGTTGGAGAACGAGGGTGTCCCGGATGCCAGCAGTTTCAAAAACGTGAAGTTCTTCGCCAACGATATGGACACCACGACGCAAGGAATCGACGTCGTGGCAACGTACCCCATGGACATATCCGGCTGGGACACCCTCTATACGTTCGCGGGCAATTGGAATCAAACCGAGGTGACCGAATTCAATAGGGAGACCATCAACCATAAACGGAGAATTCAGTTGGAGGAGAATCTCCCCAACTTCCGCTTCACCCTGACGGCCGACCACCAACGGGGGCCCTGGCGGGTGTTGACCAGGCTTTACTTCTACGACGAATTCGTTGAATTCCTTGGGGATCAGGACAAAGCTCGTATAGATGCCGGCAAACGGTGGTTCATGGACGCGGAAGGCTCGTATACGTTCAAGGTGGGGCTGACGGTCGCGGCGGGTGTGCAAAATCTGTTTGACACGTATCCGACAAAAAATCCATACGCGCAACAACGGGATCATGACGGAGCCATAGGCGCCCAGTACACCGAATCTTCTCCCTATGGATTCAACGGCGGATTCTATTACTTCAGGGCGTTGTATGCTTTCTAGCGTTTTGTCATTCCCGCAGGTTTCAGCAGGAACAATGTCATTCTGAGCGAAGCGAAGAATCTCAGTTCTATTATCTGAGAGCCTTGTATGCCTTTTGAGCCGTGGTCAAGGTTTTGTACCCTGGGCGGCATACGATGCCGCCGAGACATTTGTATGATAAACCCTTTCCCTCAAGGAGACCGTTGCACCACTCGTCAGTCCCGCGTCCCCTCTGTCATTCCCGTGCAAACGGGAATCCAGGGGAAGCAGGCCCCAGGCAGCCGACAGGCCGGCCCTTGGACCGTGACAGGCTGTTCCCTGGATTCCCGCTCCCCAATACCAAACATCGGGGACAGGCTTCACAGGAATGACATGGGGCAACGGGAGAGCCTGGTAGGCCTTTTGAGCCGTGGTCAAGGTTTTGTACCCTGGGCGGCATACGATGCCGCCGAGACATTTGTATGATAAACCCTCTCCTTCAAGGAGACCGTTGCAACAATGTCATTCTGAGCGAAGCAAAGAATCTCAGGGTCCGTCGTGGGATTGTACTGTACTGGAGATTCTTCCCTTCGAGGCTCAGGGCAGGCGTCGCTTCGCTCCTCAGAATGACAGAAAAGAGAATGTTGCAATGGTCCCTCCGGGGGAGAGGGAGGAGACGCGAGATTTCCTTATTCACCCATTCAACGAGCAGAGGCGTTATGCGTATACGACTGTGGCGACCCATTTCCATCGGCATCCTGATTCTTACCCTGGGCTTCGGCCTTCCTCTCACAAGCCGGGCGGATGAGGCTCAGACCCTATATAACCAGGGGGCAACCCTCTACAACCAGCAAAAGTTCAAGGAAGCGGCCCAATCACTGCAAAAAGCCTTGAAGGTGTTTCCCAACTTTGCGGCCGCGCACCATCTGTTGGGCGTCGTCTCCTTTACGGGATTGCAGCAAGCCCAGCAGGCCGTCACCCACCTGAAAAAAGCCGTGGCCCTGCACCCCAATCTCGCTCGGGCGTACCTGGATTTGGGGTTCGTCTATCAACATCAGAAAGACCTGGAAGCGGCGAAAGGCGCTTTCCGAAAGGCCCTGGACGTCTACCCCAAATTCGGTGAGGCCCAACTGAATCTGGCGCTTGCCTACGACCAACTGGGTGACCGGAAGGGAGCAATCACCGCCTACGAGGCCACGATCAACCTGATTCCCCAACAAACGACCGCCATGTATAATCTGGCGGCCCTCTATGATCTCGAGGGAGACACGGCGCAAGCGAGAAAACAGTTGCAGGCGTTGACGAACCTGAAACCGGATGACACCGAGGCTTGGCTGCTGTCGGCTCAGTTGGCCGAAAAAGACAATGACCTGAAGGAGGCCGTTCAGGCGTATCAGACGGCCTTGAAATCAAACCCCGACTTGCTTGACGCGCATTATGCGTTAGGGTTTCTGTTGCAAGAGGAAAGCCAGACGCAACAAGCCGCGGGCCACTTCCAGGACGTGATTCGCCTCAACCCGAAGCACGCCGAAGCTCACCTCAACCTGGGCGTGTTGTTTGCCAACCTTGAGAAGCTTGACCAGGCCGAGAAGGAATACCAGGAAGCCATCCGGTTGAATCCGAAACTGGTGGAAGCGTATTACAACCTGGGGGTCTTTTATGAGTTTCACCTCAGAGACACGACTCGCGCCTTAGAGCAGTACCGGAAATACGTTGAGCTTGGCGGGAAAGACGAACGAATCCGAAACCTGCTTGAGAAGACCGGCTCATGACGAACGACGCCTTGCTTATGCCTCAACCGACGCCGTCTTTTCTGCGATTCGGCACGCAGTCCGTTCTGATCCACGTCGTGGGCATCGCGATCTTGAACATCCTCCAATTTTCTCACACCGTGGAAAAACCCAAACCCGTGGTCAAGGTCTCCCTCGTGAAAACCCAGCCACAGCCGAAGAAAGTGGAACTGGAGCCTCCTCCGATGCTCCAGACCCAACGACAACGGCGGGCCGTCGAACCGCAACGGATGATGCCGTCCCAGCAACCGGTCCCGCTTCCTGAACGGGTCCAGGTCGCCCAGGTCACACCCGAACCGACCCGCCCCCAATCCCCTCAGCCGTTGAAACGACGCATCCTTCAAGATTCTCGCGCCAGCGACACGTTGAAACTGAAAGATTTCACGAAAACAGCCCGCAGCCACCGCCCCACGACAAGCACCAAAACCAAGACGGACGGTTCAGCAATGGCTATCCCGGCCTTTTCGACCATCGCGACCCTCCGGGGAATCTCGACCAAAGTCTCGACGTTGCCTGCCTCGTCCCGCGTCGGTTCATCCGCCCGGCGGTCACGGACTCTCCGGTCAGCCCCGACGTCCGAAGGGTCTCTTCAGACGGGCGTCAGTCTGAGACGACGCACGCCGCTCGTCTATCCACGAATCGCCAGGAAGGAAGGCTGGGAAGGGACGGTGCTCCTTCTCGTGTCCGTGACGCCGTCCGGCAGGGCAGATGAGATTACCGTTGAACGGACCAGCGGGCATGAGGTATTGGATAAAGCCGCGATTGACACGGTGACGCGATGGACTTTTTCCCCGGCAAAAGACGGCAACATTCCGATTCACAGCATCGTCAAAATTCCCATCAAGTTTTCACTCACCAAACAAAGCTAATCATCTTTCACCAGACAAGGACGCGCTTCCCATGATGGACGTACCACTGGCTTTTGTCGAAATTCTCATCGCCGGCGGATGGCTGATCGTTCCCATTCTCATCTGTTCCTTCGTGGCGTTTGCCATCATGCTGGAACGGATATGGTATTTCCGCCGCATGTCCGGGATCAAAGACGCCGATCAGATGGTCACACTCGTCGCCCAAGGAAAATTCACCGAGGCCCTGTCGCTGAACAACGGCAACTCGCACCCCGTCCTGCGCGTCCTGGCCGCGGGGATTCACGCCCGCGATTTCATGCCGGACAAAGCCATGGAAGTCGCGGGCATCGTCGAAATCAGCCACATGAAACGAGGGCTGCCCGCGATGGACACCGTCGTGACGCTGGCACCCTTATTGGGACTATTGGGCACCATCGTCGGCATGATCGATTCCTTCGGCATCATGGCCATTCAAGGCATCGGCCAGCCCCACGCCGTCACGGGCGGCGTCGCCGAGGCGCTCATCTGCACGGCCGCCGGCATCTTCGTGGCCGTGATGACGCTCATCCCCTACAACTATTTCCTGACTCGCACGGAAATCGTGACCGAATCCATTGAACGCTACGCCACGCAGACCGAACGTGCCTTACAAGTAGCGACGGCGGGATTGCCCTCATGAGACTTCCAGCCGCAGTCAAGAAAAAAGCCCGCATTGAAATTATTCCCATGATCGACACCATGTTTTTCCTGTTGGTGTTTTTCATGATCGCCACCCTGTCCATGACGCTGCAGAAAGGCATGCCCGTCAACCTGCCGACAGCAAGTTCGACGACGGACGACCTTCCTGAACAAGTCACCCTCTCGATCTCCAAGAATGGTGACGTACATTTTAATAAAGACCCCGTGACGCTTGAGGAGCTTGAAGCGCGACTGGATGGTCTGTTGTACTATGGGGAGGAACCCGCGGTGGTGATCAACGCCGATAAAGCAGCCTCCCATGGTCACGTGGTCAAGGTCATGGATTCCGTCAGAAAAACCGGCATTCTCAACATGGCCATCGCCACCGAACCGGAATCGGAGTAGATGATGAGCGTTGACCTGATGCCCGGACCGCTCGTGACTCCCCTCACGCCCGAGCCCCATAGGAATGAGGCGTCATCCTTGATGATGCGTTTCGGAATGCTCCATGCCGCGTTTTTCGTACTTCCGGCCTGTGCCGGGCCGTCCGTTATCCCGATGGAGATTGAAAGCCGGATTGACCACACGGTTTCATTTGCCCAGGTCAAAGAGGCACCCACGACTCACGTGGGAACCGTCATCGTTCTGGGCGGTGAAGTGCTGGACGCCACGCGGCTCAAAGATCGCACTCGCCTGACCATGCTCCAGCTTCCCATTGTCAGACGTTACGAACCGACCATGGATCGCACGCAGTCCCAGGGACGGTTTCTTGCGTTTCAAACCGAGTTTCTTGACCCGGCCACGGTGCCGACCGGAACCCGAGTGACGATCGTCGGGGAAGTGTCCGGCTCCACCACCGAGCTACTTGACGAAATGGAATATACGTATCCGATGGTCACGATCAAATACCTCAAAGTCTGGCCCGAGGCCATGCACCCCCCTTACCGGTACGGCCGCTACGCCCCTCCCTACTATTATAGGTATCCATCCTGGTACGCGGGCCCGTACTGGGGGCCGTATTACGGGATGTATGGACCGTTCCGATTCGGGTATTGGTAGATGTCTCAAACGTTCGACGGAAGTCAGAAGGTTTCCATTATCAATGTTTCACGAAGGAGGTTGAGTGATGAAGAAGTTGAGCAGATTGGTCTTGTGTACGTTCGCCGTGACGTGTCTGGTCATGGGGGGACTCGGAGTTGGAACGGCCGTTGCGGCGTCGCCGCTCGCGACTGCGGCTGATTCCAAAGCCAATGAGCCGAACAATCAGGGCATTGAAGCGTATACGGGTGAAGATATGGAAAAGGCCCACGGCTCCTTCACCCAAGCCGTTGAGGCTGACCCGGCGTCGGCGGAAGCGCACTACAACTTGGCGCTTGTCCTGGACAAGATGGGGCAACACAAGGAGGCAGCCCTGGAGTTCAAAAAGGCCCAGGACCTCGGGAAGGACAATCCCGACATTCAGAATTCCGAAATTCTGAAAGGCCACGTCGGGATGCTGGAATAACTGATGTAGCAGCCTTCCGGCGTCCATCCGTTAACGGCTTCGTAAGCGTCACGCGAGTTGGTTCAAGCGGGCGGGCCTTCCTGCCCGCTTTTTTCGAGAAGCGTATGAACGTCCGAGAACACCCATGATCCCGTCTGCAACGTTACGGGCCGTCGTCTTGGTTGTTGTCGCGGCCGTGCCCGCTTCTTCTTGGGGACACGCCGTTCTCGTCGAATCGATTCCACCGCACAAAGCCACCCTGACCGCGTCACCACAAACCGTGTTACTTCGTTTTAACGCGGCACTCGAGCGCATGATTATCCAGGTGTACCTGGTTGACCACCAAAAGACCCGAACGCCTCTTGCCGACGTCGATGAATCCAAACCCAATGAAATTGTGGTTCACCCACCCAAGCTCCCACCCGGGGTGTATACCATTCTCTACAAAGTGCTCGCTCGCGATGGTCACATCACCGAAGGATCGATCCGCTTCACCATCCTTGACGTGTAGATCGTCGGGGAAATCGGAATTCGCTCGTTGGAGGGTAGCCTTCGCGCCTTGAACTGAGGCATAATGTTCTTATCACCTTGTTGAGGGCTGGAAATATCCGGGGGACCCATGAAGAAAAAAATCCTACTTGGTCTCGGCGTCATCGCGGTTCTCGTCGTGGTTTCCGTGGCGTGGATACTGCCCGGAGCCTTTAGCGCCAAGAGAAAACCGCCGGCGTGGGAAATCTCGATGGCCAGATTCGCTCGATACCTGGCGACCCCGCGGCAATGGCGCGAGGCCGAGAATCCCGTGGAAGCCACCCCGGAAGCCTTAGACGAAGCTCTTCATCACTTTGCCGATCATTGTGCGACCTGCCACGCCAACGACGGCAGCGGTCATACTCAAATGGGACCAAAGTTTTATCCGCCGATTCTCGATCTTCGTGCCGAACCGGTTCAAGCCATGTCGGACGGAGAGTTGTTCTACGTAATCCATTTCGGCATTCGATTTACGGGTATGCCGGCCTGGGGGGACGGGGACCCGGAGAAAGACCTTGAGAGTTGGCAACTGGTCCATTTCATCCGGCATTTACCCGATCTCACGTCCGAAGAAATCGCCAGAATGAAACGGCTGAACCCGATGACGACCGAAGCGCGTGCGGAACAGGAGGCCCTGGACCGTTTCCTGGCGGGAGAAGACTTCGAACCATCGCTCAAACATGGTCATTAACCGGAAAGGAACTTGCATGAAACGATATTGCGTCCTCACGATCATGGCCTTCATTCTCTCGTTTCCCCTTTTCGTGAGCGCCCACGGCGATGCGACCCACGTCCTGGGTACGGTCACGGAAACCGCCCAGGATCACATCGTCGTCCAAACGCGTCAGGGAAAATCAGTCACGCTCGTCATCAACGCGGACACGATTTTTCAACGCGACGGCATGACGACCAAGGACGCTCGGCCGGAAGTGGGAAATCGGATGGTGGCAGAAGCAGAGGAAGACGGCGATTCATTAGTCGCGAAGACAATCCGATTTTCTTCGTCCAAATCGCAATAATCTGCACGCGGAAACCAAGGGCTACTAATCACCTGGACCAGTGATCGTTCCTTTGACGTCACAATTCTGAGAGTTCCGTCATTCTGAGCAACGCGCTTGCCCTGAGCCTCGAAGGGAAGAATCTCGCAGGGAACAGCAGATCCAGTGCGTCTCCGTCGGCGTGGCCGCCTCCACATTTTGAGTCCTGGTATAGCATGACCAACGTGAAGCCCATCTTGACAAAATACCTGGTGGGAGCCGCGGTGTGCGGAATCGCTTGGGGATACAACGTCCACGCATTCGCCGGCGAAGCCTCGGACGTCGTGACCGAACTTCAGAAGTCGATCATCACCATCATGCGGGAAGGAACCGCTCTCGGCTACACCGGCCGCTACCGGACCATGGCTCCCATTGTTGACCAAACGCACGATCTCGACAACGTCGCGCGCCTGGTCGTGGGAAGACATTGGAAAAAACTGACGGCCGCCCAACGATCCACCTTTGTCCGGACCTTCCGAAACCTGAGCATTTCCCTGTACGCCGGACGATTCAAGGATTATAACGGAGAGCAGCTCAACGTTCGTTCCGAACAATCGCTGAAACGGGGAAAGCGCAAACTCGTCATGACGCACTTTGTCAAATCCGATGGGGAAACCATTCAATTTCATTACATTCTGCACCGGGTCAACGACCAGTGGAAAATTATCAGCGTCACCGTAAACGGCGTGAGCGATCTGGCCTTGAAACGTGCGGAATATGGGGGAATCTTGAAAAACGAGGGATTTTCGACGTTGATTGAACGACTGCAAACTCAGATTCGGGACAATGCGAATGGACTCTGAAACATTCACCTGCTAGAATCTGATCCCGTGCCGCAACCCGCCGGAGAGTCTGAGAACATGATGAAACACGGCATTGACAAACGATTACGGCTGGCCGTCTACCTTTCGGTCATCATCTGGGGCGCCGGATGCGCCACGGTCCAGTCGGCTGACGTTGAGACCTCCGACGACGACGTGCTGGAGTCGATGAATCGACCAATGTACCAGGTCAACGACTTTCTGGATCAGACGGTTGCCGAACCAATCGCCGACGTCTACCTCGAATACATGCCGAAGCCGATTCGGAACAGTATCTCCAATTTTCTTGACAACGTGACGTATCCAAACGTCATCCTCAATGACTTTCTTCAAGGCAAGGGCAAACAAGGACTCGAGGATTCAGGTCGGTTTGTGGTGAATTCCACGTTCGGGTTGTTCGGCATTTGGGACATGGCCACGCACCTTGGTCTCGAAGCCCATGATGAAGACTTCGGCCAGACCCTGGGCGTATGGGGTCTAGACGACACGACCTACCTGGTGCTTCCTCTGATCGGACCCAACTCCTTGAGAGATGCGCCGGATTTAGGAGTCAGCACCCTCACCAACCTTCTCTTCTACGTGAGCAATCCCGTGGCAATACCCATCACCGTGTTAGGCCTGGTTGACAGGCGAGCGAGAGTGGCGGGTGCCGTCAATTTTCGTAACGAAGCCGCGGTCGAGCCTTATCTCTTTACACGAGAAGCGTATCTTCAACGTCGGAATTTTCTGATCCACGACGGCAATCCTCCGGTTGAAGATGATGAATTTCTGGATGAAATCTTTGACGATCTTGAGAGGACGGACGCGCCGTCTCCTCAAGAAGAAACCGCGGGCCTTCCCGTTTCTGATAAACGCAAGTCCCAATCTGCCGATCACGCCTACACCACGCTCACGTCGGAACCGGCGTCCGTTCCCACGTCGTTTCAGTAATCGCTTCGCCTTCCGTTCAGCCGTTAGTCCTGATTCGTGGATGCTGCCCACCATCCCCTCTGCTCTAATTCAGCCATAAGAGCAGGGAGAACCACCAACGCACACACCAGGGCCAGGGTCAACGCCACCACCAGCAACAGCCCCAAACTGGCCATGCCGGGATGTCGGGAAAAACTCAAGGCTCCAAAGGAGGCCATCGAGGTCAAGGCACTGAAGAGCACGGCTTGAGAGGTGCTGCTCCGTATGACGTGAACAAGGGACCCCTGTTCCCGTGTCCGCAAGACAAGATAAATGCCGAACGCAATTCCCAGACCCAGAACTAACGGCACCGCAATCACGTTTGCCAGATTCAGAGGAACGCCCAACGCTAAACAGGCGGCCACCGTCAGGATCATGGTGAGGACCAACGGCAGAAGGACGAAAAGGACTTCTCGATAACGCCGAAGGACCACGAAGAGCAACGCGGCCGACGCCGCAATGGCCAACAGCGTCGCTTGAACACAGGCGGTCACAATCGCTCTCCCGCCTTCCAGAATACCCACCGGCGAACCGCTCGCCCTGGGAACAACCTCCTGCACGCGAGCAACAAATCGACGCAACGCCTGATTGTCATTGACGTTGTGAGCAGGAAAAATCTCAACCCTGGTCCTGCCGTCCTGAGACAGGTAATGGTTTCTCAGGCTGTCCGGCAACGTCTCCAAGCTGATTGCGTCAGCGGACATCAACGCTCGGAGCCGATCAAGCCACGTGGGAAAGTCTCCGATCAACCTGGCACGCAAATCATGCACAAAATCCGTCGGCTCACGAGAATCGGCGAACAGGGTCTCGATCGATCCCCTCAAAGTTTTCAGATGATCGTTCAAATGACCCAGACGGGGCTTGCCTTCATACACGGCCAGAGTCGTCCGAAAGTCCGTCAGAGCCTGCACCTCTTCCGCTGCACTTGGAGCCGCGACCGGGTCCTGAGGCGTCAGGATCGGATCAAGCACCAACGCCAGTTCATCAATCATGGCCAACTTTTCTTCTTGCGCACTCGGCACAAAACTGACAAGCGTCACGACGCGGTCAACCTCAGGCACGGACTCCAGACGGTTCGCCAACGCATCCGCCTCCGGCAACCCATCGGCCAAAACCTGAATGATGTAAGGAGACGTGTCCGGGTCCGCCAATAATTCTTGAAAAGTCGAGACGCTTTCGCTCGATGGGTCACGAAGATGGAGCGGATTAAAATCAAACTGGAACGTCGGCAACACGGCAATCGCCCCGATCACCACCGGAACCAAGGCACCGAGAATCACCCGTCGATAGCGAAGAATTGGAACCGTCGAAGTCGTCGAATCACCTTTCACGTTACTGGCGGGAACGACGGCGCGAGTAAGCGGAAACAGAGTGAGCAGGGCCGGAAAAAACGTCGCGTTGGCAACCAACGCAATAAACATGCCGCCGCCGGCAATCAGCCCCAGTTCGGCAAACCCTCGATATGACGTTGGAAGAAAAGAAAAAAAACTCAGGGCCGCGGCGACAGCCGCAAGAGTCAACGCCCCGCCGACCCCGGCGGCTGCACGTCGCAAAGCCAACTCATGGTCGCCAATCCGGGAGAACTCTTCCCGATACCGCATCCCGAACTGAATGCCGAAATCCACGCCCAGCCCGATGAACAAGACCGGCGCGGACGCGGTAATCAGATTCAACGAGCCGATGGCCGCCGCCACAAACCCGGCCGTCCACAATAACCCCACCACGAGCGTCGCCACCATCGTGGCCACGAGCCGGAGAGACCGAAGCCCCACGATCAACACGACGGCCACCAACCCCAAGGACAACCCCGCCGTCAGGCCGGCGCCTTGGGCTATCGTTTCCCGCTCTTCCGCTTCAATCGGAACGGGACCGGTCAATCGGATCCGAACGCCGAAGCGATCTTCAAGCTCACCGCGCCGTTGGCGCAGAAAGTCGATGGGGCCCACCGCCGCTTCCAAACTCGAATAATCCAGTTTGGGCTTGACCAAAAGAAACCCGTGCAATGGATCGCCCCTGTCCGTCACGTCTTCGAGCATGGTCTGCCGCCAAGACGAGACGTGCGGTCTTCCAAGTCGTTGCGCCTCGATTGCCTCATTCAATCCGTCAAACACTTTGGCCAACAACGCCCGTTGCTCAGGCGTCGGATTTTCTTCCAGGGCCTGCGTGAGCATGGAAAACAGTCCGCGAAGACTCGGATCGTGCGCCAATGTCCCCAAGAACGGCTCCCACCTGGTCAAACGTTCATCCAACCGCCAGAGTTCATCAACGTCGAAGTACAGCAATCCATATTGATCGAAAAAATCATCCTGCTGCGGTTGATACACCGAGGAGATGAGCGAGGATTGTCGTTCAAGAAGCCGTGCCAGTTCGTGAACCGCGTCGCGCCGTCGTTCAGGAGACCCTTGATCCACGACCACGACGATCAGACCGTCAAGCTGTGGAAACGCCGCGTCGAAGTCCAAGCTCACCTCTCTGAAGGGAAGATCGGGGTCCAGGAGATTCATCGGATCCGTATCAAGCGTCAGGGAGTTCACGGCGTACCCCAGAGAAAGTCCCGCAGCCGCCAGCCCCGCGAGCACCACCCAAAGAGCGGCGCGCCGGCAGAAATCCACCACCCTGACTAAAAAAGCCCGATACCCTTGCCCAATCCGATCAAGCATAGAAATTCACCAGACGTTTCATCCCCCTTCCAGTCGGCCACCGGAGACTGCAAAAATTACCGCCAGACGCCGAATTACGGGGAAAATGTCATCCTCCAAATGTCATTCTGAGCGAAGCGAAGAATCTAAGTCCCCTGTCGTAGGACAGGCCGACACACTGAAGATTCTTCCCTTCGAGACTCAGGGCAAGCGTCGCCTCGCTCTCAAGTAGCTTTGACTGGCATCCTGATTTATTGAATGTACTCGATTCCCGCCCCATCGTTCGTAGCGGCACGATCTCATCGCGCCTCCCTCCCCAACATTCAGACAAGATTTAGGACCGTCTCGAATCTCACGCCAAGTCCGTAGCGGCGCGATCTTATCGCGCCTCCCCCCTCAACGTTCACACAAGATTTAGGACCGTCTCGAATCTCACGACAAATCCGTAGCGGCGCGATCTCATCGCGCCTCCCCCCTCAACGTTCACACAAAATTAGGGACCGTTTCGAATCTCATGACAAATTCGTAGCGGCGCGATCTTATCGCGCCTCCCCCCCAACATTCACACAAAATTCGGGACCGTTTCGAATCTCACGCCAAGTCCGTAGCGGCGCGATCTTATCGCGCCTCCCCCCTCAACATTCACACAAAATGTAGGACCGTTTCGAATCTCATGACGAGTCTCGAATCTCATGACAATGCGCCATGAGATGGCGCAGCTACGGAGGAACGAAGAAAAAGAGAGCCACAACGATCCCAAAGAATAGGGATTCCTCTCCGTCTATATCTGAAATGAGGCTCATCTTCTTATTGTGAATCAGAAAGAACTACAGAGTGTGAAAGACAGGATGAGGAATCGTACCAAAGATTGCAGCCCACGGCTAGGATGGGGCAGGATGGTATCATCGGGGCAGTGGAACTGGAAAAGGAGATGACGTAATGGGCAAAAAAACGAAACTGGCGTTTGAGGAAAGTTCCGGCAATGTGTTTGTAGATTTGGGACTGGAAGATGCCGCGGAATTACTGGTCCGGGCCAAGCTTGGATATTCCGTGCGGATGATCCTTGAAAGCAGGAAGCTCAAACAACGCGAGATATGCCAATTGTTGGAGATCAAACAACCGGAAGTTTCCAACCTGATGAATGGGCGCTATACGCTGTTTTCTCAGGAACGGTTGTTTGGGTTTCTCAATAAACTTGATCGGAAAGTGACGGTGAACATCGCTCCCATCCGTAAAGGAGAAAACCCCCAAGAGGTCATCTTTGCCTGAAGTCGTGGGCGCCTTTCTCTTGCCACTTCTGAGGTTTTCTCTACCTCCCCTGAGCCTTCCTTCCACGTCGCAAAGCGAAGTCAAAAGACGGACCGGAGCGTAAGCCAGTCATAGCTTCGCGCTTCGCAACCGCAGCGCGTTCGCAATCACCGACACGGAGCTGAAGGTCATGGCGACACTGGCCATGATCGGGCCCCGCCGACCCCGGCGGCTGCACGTCGCAAAGCCGACTCATGGTCGCCAATCCGGGAGAACTCTTCCCGGTACCGCATCCCGAACTGAATACCGAAATCCACGCCCAGCCCGATGAACAAGACCGGCGCGGACGCGGTAATCAGATTCAACGAGCCGATGGCCGCCGCCACAAACCCGGCCGTCCACAATAACCCCACCACAAGCGTCGCCACCATCGTGGCCACGAGCCGGAGAGACCGAAGCCCCACGATCAACACGACGGCCACCAACCCCAAGGACAACCCCGCCGTCAGGCCGGCGCCTTGGGCTATCGTTTCTCGCTCTTCCGCTTCAATCGGAACGGGACCGGTCAATCGGATCCGAACGCCGAAGCGATCTTCAAGCTCACCGCGCCGTTGGCGCAGAAAGTCGATGGGACCCACCGCCGCTTCCAAACTCGAATAATCCAGTTTGGGCTTGACCAAAAGAAACCCGTGCAATGGATCGCCCCTGTCCGTCACGTCTTCGAGCATGGTCTGCCGCCAAGACGAGACGTGCGGTCTTCCAAGTCGTTGCGCCTCGATTGCCTCGTTCAATCCGTCAAACACTTTGGCCAACAACGCCCGTTGCTCAGGCGTCGGATTTTCTTTCAGGGCCTGCGTGAGCATGGAAAACAGTCCGCGAAGACTCGGATCGTGCGCCAGCGTCCCCAAGAACGGCTCCCACTTGGTCAAACGTTCATCCAACCGCCAGAGTTCATCAACGTCGAAGTACAGCAATCCATATTGATCGAAAAAATCATCCTGCTGCGGTTGATACACCGAGGAGATGAGCGAGGATTGTCGTTCAAGAAGCCGTGCCAACTCGTGAACCGCATCGCGCCGTCGTTCAGGAGACCCTTGATCCACGACCACGACGATCAGACCGTCAAGCTGTGGAAACGCCGCGTCGAAGTCCAGACTCACCCGCCTGAAGGGAAGATCGGGGTCCAGGAGATTCATCGGATCCGTATCAAGCGTCAGGTAGTTCACGGCGTACCCCAAAGAAAGCCCCGCAGCCGCCAGCCCCGCGAGCACCACCCAAAGAGCGGCACGCCGGCAGAAATCCACCACCCTGACTAAAAAAGCCCGATACCCTTGCCCAATCCGATCAAGCATAGAAATTCACCAGACGTTTCATCCCCCTTCCAGCCGGCCACCGGAGACTGCAAAAATTACCGTCAGACGCCGAATTACGGGGAAAATGTCATCCTCCAAATGTCATTCTGAGCGAAGCGAAGAATCTAAGTGCCCTGTCGTAGGACAGGCCGGCACACTGAAGATTCTTCCCTTCGAGACTCACAGGGGAACCCCTTCGAGACTCAGGGCAAGCTCAGGGCAAGCGTCGCCTCGCTCTCAAGTAGCTTTGACTGGCATCCTGATTTATTGAATGTACTCGATTCCCGCCCCATCGTTCGTAGCGGCGCGATCTTATCGCGCCTCCCTCCTCAACGTTCACACAAGATTTAGGACCGTCTCGAATCTCATGACGAATTCGTAGCGGCGCGATCTCATCGCGCCTCCCCCCTCAACATTCACACAAAATGTGGGACCGTTTCGAATCTCACGACGAGTCTCGAATCTCATGACAATGCGCCATGAGATGGCGCAGCTACGGAGGAACGAAGAAAAAGAGAGCCACAACGATCCCAAAGAATAGGGATTCCTCTCCGTCTATATCTGAAATGAGGCTCATCTTCTTATTGTGAATCAGAAAGAACTACAGAGTGTGAAAGACAGGATGAGGAATCGTACCAAAGATTGCAGCCCACGGCTAGGATGGGGCAGGATGGTATCGTCAAGAATCAGCCATCGTTCAGTTTTCAATTGAATGCCGTCAGTGACGTGGTTCTGGTCCTCTGGACAGTCTGAGGATTTGATTAAGGTGTACTCCGATTGTAAATTGTCAGCATAGACTTTAGATAAGTCATTACTTATAATTTCAAAGCAGATGGGTCTGCATCGTGTAAAAACACTGATATGGATGGGGAACTCGCGGAAACACGTACAAAAATTTCCGAAAGAGGTAAAAGCCGACGTTGGGACGGCGCTGTACGACGTACAGAAAGGCGCAACTCCTCCACAAGCCAAACCTTTTAAGGGGGTAGGCCATGGAGTGTTTGAGATTGTCACTCGATTTGATACCAATACCTATCGCACCGTGTATGCTGTGCAAATTGGGGAACGGGTCTATGTGCTCCATGCCTTTCAAAAGAAATCCCCTAAAGGGCAGAAAACAGCCAAACCGGACGTGGAGATAATTGGCCAACGCTATAAGGAGGCAGTGGAACTGGAAAAGGAGATGACGTAATGGGCAAAAAAACGAAACCGGCGTTTGAGGAAAGTTCCGGCAATGTGTTTGCAGATTTGGGACTGGAAGATGCCGCGGAATTACTGGTCCGGGCCAAGCTTGGATATTCCGTGCGGATGATCCTTGACAGCAGGAAGCTCAAACAACGCGAGATCTGCCAATTGTTGGAGATCAAACAACCGGAAGTTTCCAACCTGATGAATGGGCGCTATACGCTGTTTTCTCAGGAACGGTTGTTTGGGTTTCTCAATAAACTTGATCGGAAAGTGACGGTGAACATCGCTCCCATCCGTAAAGGAGAAAATCCCCAAGAGGTCATCTTTGCCTGAAGTCATGGGCGCCTTTCTCTTGCCACTTCTGAGGTTTTCTCTACCTCCCCAACCCTTCCTTCCACGTCGCAAAGCGAAGTTAAAAGACGGAGCGGAGCGTAAGCCAGTCATAGCTTCGCGCTTCGCAACCGCAGCGCGTTCGCAATGACCGACACGGAGCTGAAGGTCATGGCGACACTGGCCATGATCGGGCTCAGGAGCAGTCCGAAGAACGGATAGAGGAGACCGGCCGCAACGGGAACGCCGAGGGCATTGTAGACAAAGGCAAAGAAAAGATTCTGGCGGATGTTGGTCATCGTGGCTTTGCTCAGGTTCCGGGCACGGACCACGCCGAGAAGATCGCCTTTCACCAACGTCATCCCTGCACTGTCGATGGCGACGTCGGTCCCCGTGCCCATCGCGATTCCGACGTCGGCTTCTGCCAACGCCGGGGCGTCGTTGATGCCGTCACCGGCCATTGCCACCACGTGCCCCTCTTTCTGCAACCGTTGCACCACGTGACGTTTATGCTCGGGAAGAACCTCGGCATGAACGTGATGCAGCCCCAGGCGTCGGCCTATTACCTCGGCAGTCTGCCGATTATCGCCCGTAACCATGACAATGGTCAGCCCCTCGCGCGTGAGGGACTGAATGGCTTCTGAAGCCGAGGCTTTGATCGGATCCATCACGCCGATGAGGCCCGCGGGCTGCCCGTCAATCGCCACGAACGTGACGGTTTGCCCTTGCGTACCCAAGGCGTCACTCACGGCGTCCCATTCGGATAAGAGATTCGCGGGCACGCCGATCTTCCGTTCAAGAAAGAGTCGATTGCCCACGGCCACGGCTTTCCCCTCCACGGTGCCTTCGACTCCCCCGCCGGTGTGCGAACGAAACTCCCTGACTTCCCGAAGAGACACACCGCGTTGCCTCGCCCCCGATTCAACGGCGGAAGCCAATGGATGTTCACTGGCTCGCTCAACGCTGGCCGCAAGTTGAAGCAACGTCGTCTCGGTGAATCCCGACGCCGGAACAATCGACTGCAAGACCGGCTTGCCCTCGGTCAACGTGCCGGTTTTATCGATGACCAGCGTCTTCACCTTTTCCAGTCGTTCAAGCGTTTCGGCGTTCTTGATGAGCACGCCGGCCATGGCCCCGCGTCCCGTGCCCACCATGATCGACGTGGGAGTCGCGAGTCCCAAGGCACAGGGACAGGCAATAATAAGCACGGCCACGGCATTGACCAGGGCATACGCCAGTCGAGGCTCGGGACCAAGGCTCGCCCACGCGGCAAAGGTCACGGCTGCCACCAGCACCACGATGGGGACAAACCAGGCTGCCACGACGTCGGCCACCCGCTGGATGGGCGCCCTGCTCCGTTGAGCATCCCCGACCATCTTGACGATCTGCGCCAGCATCGTCTCCCGGCCGACGCGTTCGGCTTCCATCAACACGGTGCCGTTGCCGTTGATGGTGCCCCCCGTCACTCGACTCCCCGCCTGTTTTTCAACTGGAATCGATTCGCCCGTGAGCATCGATTCATCAATCGACGTGGAGCCTTCCACGACTCGGCCGTCAACCGGCACTTTTTCACCGGGACGAATGCGCAACCGATCCCCGACTCTCACCTGGTCAATGAAGACGTCCTCTTCGCGGTTTTCCGTTCGTACAACCCGTGCGGTTTTGGGCGCCAACCCAAGCAACGCTTTAAGGGCGCCGGTAGTCCGAGTCCGTGCACGAATTTCCAAGACCTGACCCAATGCCACCAAGACGATGATGACCGCGGCCGATTCAAAATACACCGGCACGTCGCCACCGGCGGTGCGGAAGGATTGCGGAAACATCCCCGGAACGAGCATGGCCGCCACACTGTAGAGATAGGCAGTCCCGGTCCCCAGCGCAATCAAGGTAAACATGTTGAGACGACGATTGACGACCGAGGCCCATCCTCGTTGAAAGAACGGCAACCCGACCCATCCCACCACCGGCGTCACAAGGATGAACGGCATCCACTTGAACGCGGTCGGTGAAACAACGTCCATCAACGACTGACCGGAGATCATTTCAACCATGGCCGACGCGAGCACGGGGAACGTCAGCACCAACCCGATCCAGAACCGACGGGTCATCTGCACCAGTTCGGGGTTGACCGCTTCTTCGACCGTAACCGTTGCCGGCTCAAGAGCCATGCCGCAGGATGGACACGCCGCGGGCTTCTCCGACGCGACATCGGGGCACATCGGGCAGATGTACATCGTCCCCGGCGCGGCCGGCACCTCGTCCATGGACGGCTTGACCGTTCCGTTCAGATACCCGTCAGGGTCGCCGCGAAATCGTTCCTCACAACGAGGGTGACAGAAGTAGTACGTCGTTCCCGCGTGGTCGTAGTGACCCGCAGCAGAGAGCGGATCAACCATCATGCCGCAGACCGGATCCCGAACCTTGGGGACCGCCGCCATCATGAGTTCCCGACGTCGAGATTTCTGAGAGGATTCACCAGAGTTCATCGTGATTAGACCCTCCGCGATAAAGACTGAACCCCAACATTATAACGATTTCCACCATTTTTCTCAGATCAAAAATCATCACTCCCCCCTTGAGGGGGAGTCAGCAAGCCAAAGGCAAAGCCCGCCAGCGAGCCGGTGGGGGGCCGCCCCCCGGGCCCCAGAAAAAACAGCCCCCTTGAGCAAGAACCCGCCACCCACCCCTCTGACAGCCCGACGCTCCCTCCCCCATCACTCCCCCCTTGAGGGGGAGTCGGCAAGCCAAGGGCAAAGCCCGCCGGCGAGCCGGTGGGGGGCCGGCACCCGGCCCCAGAAAAAACACCCCCTTGAGCAAGAACCCGCCAGCCATCCCTCCGACGACCAGACGCTCCCTCCCCCATCACTCCCCCCTTGAGGGGGAGTCGGCAAGCCAAGGGCAAAGCCCGCCGGCGAGCCGGTGGGGGGCCGGCACCCGGCCCCAGAAAAAACAGCCCCCTTGAGTAAGAACCAGCCAGCCACCCCTCCGACGACCAGACGCTCCCTCCCCCATCACTCCCCCCTTGAGGGGGAGTCGGCAAGCCAAGGGCAAAGCCCGCCGGCGAGCCGGTGGGGGGCCGGCACCCGGGCCCCAGAAAAAACACCCCCTTGAGCAAGAACCCGCCAGCCATCCCTCCGACGACCAGACGCTCCCTCCCCCATCACTCCCCCCTTGAGGGGGAGTCGGCAAGCCAAGGGCAAAGCCCGCCGGCGAGCCGGTGGGGGGTTCTCCCAGCAGCCGGACCCAAAAGAAACATCCCCTTAAGAGAAAGAGCGGTCAAACCAAGCTCAAACCCCTTTCCCGACCGGAGAAACCCGGATAATGTTAGCCTTCTGATTATCACCTCACCGTCACGTACACCGGCAGTGTCTCAGTTTAAGCATGTCCCTCACCCTAGCCCTCCCCCAGTGTGAGAGGGACTAGGATAAGGGAGTGAGTCCCCAACCCGCAGCGATGAATCCACCGGAAAATTTTCAGGCTGAGACACGACCCGTGCATTGCACACAATGAACCCAACAGATAAAGTTGTGCGCGCATGGAGAAGAAAAGCCTGAGCGAACGCGACGTCTGCACCAAGTTCATCACCCCGGCCCTGCGCAAAGCCGGGTGGGATGAGATGGGGCAAATCCGCGAAGAAGTCAGCTTCACCAAAGGCCGCATCATCGTACGCGGCAAGCTGGTCAGCCGGGGCAAGGCCAAGCGAGCCGACTACGTGCTGTCCTACAAGCCCAACGTCCCCATCGCGCTGATTGAGGCCAAGGACAACGCCCACGCCGTCGGCGACGGGATGCAACAGGCACTTGACTACGCCGAGACGCTGGGGATTCCCTTCGTCTTCTCCTCCAACGGCGACGGCTTCGTGTTCCACGACCGAACCGGCGGAGGCGCCGAAAAAGAAACGACGCTTGCCCTCGATGCCTTCCCATCACCAAACGACCTGTGGGCACGCTACCGGACGTGGAAAGGGTTGACACCCGAAGCCGAAGCCATCGTGCTTCAGGATTATTACGAAGACGGCAGCGACAAAGCCCCCCGTTATTACCAGATCAACGCCGTCAACACCGCGATAGAGGCCATAGCCAAAGGCCGCGACCGCATCCTGCTCGTCATGGCCACGGGAACCGGCAAAACCTACACCGCCTTTCAGATCATCTGGCGGCTGTGGAAGGCGGGCCGCAAGAAGCGGATTCTGTTCCTGGCCGACCGCAACGTGCTGGTGGATCAGACCATGGTCAACGACTTCCGTCCCTTTGGTGCGGCCATGGCCAAGCTCTCGACCAACGCCAAAACCATCGAACGCCGGGACGGGTCCACGGAGGACTTGACCGCCGCCGGCAAAAAACGCCGCATCGACGCCGCCTATGAAATCTATCTGGGTCTCTATCAGGCCATCACCGGCCCGGAGGAAGACCAGAAGATTTTCCGTGAGTTTTCACCTGACTTTTTTGACCTGATCGTGATTGACGAGTGTCACCGCGGCAGCGCCAAGGAGGATTCGGCTTGGCGGGAAATTCTGGAATACTTCTCCACGGCCACGCAGATCGGCCTGACCGCCACGCCCAAGGAAACCCGATACGTCTCCAACATCGACTACTTCGGCGAGCCGGTCTATTCCTACTCCCTGAAACAAGGCATCCGCGACGGCTTCCTCGCCCCCTACAAAGTCATCAAAGTTCACATCGACCGGGACGTGGAAGGCTACCGCCCGGAAAAAGGTCAACTGTCACGGGAAGGCGAACCGGTAGAAGACCGCGTCTACAACCCCAAGGATTTCGACAAAACCCTGGTGCTGGACGGCCGCACACGGGCCGTTGCCCGCAACGTCACCGGATTCCTGAAAGAAAGCGGCGACCGCTTTCAGAAAACGATCATCTTCTGCGTCGACCAGGAACACGCCGCCCGCATAAGACAGGCGCTCATCAACGAGAACGCCGACCTGGCCGGCGACAACCACCGCTACGTCATGCGCGTCACCGGCAACGATGCCGAAGGGCAAGCGCAACTCGGTAACTTCATTGACCCGGAATCCAAATACCCCGTGCTGGTCACCACCTCGCGGCTGCTCTCCACCGGCGTCGATGCCCAGACCTGCCGGCTGATCGTGCTGGACCGCGAAGTCGGGTCCATGACCGAATTCAAACAGATCGTCGGACGCGGCACCCGCGTCCACGAGGACACCCACAAATTCTACTTCACCTTGATGGACTTCCGGGGCGCAACCAGCCATTTTGCCGACCCGGACTTCGACGGCGAGCCGGTGCAGATATACGAACCGGGAACAGGCGATCCCATCACTCCGCCCGACCACGCGCCGCGCACGGAGGACGGCGAAGCCCCTCTCCCGCCTGAACCGGCCGACGACGAAACCATTGTCGAAATTTCACCAGGGCTCCAGCCTGACGCCGCGATCAAGAGCAAGGTTTACGTTGACGGCATCGACGCGACAATCATTGCCCAGCGCGTGCAATACCTTGACGAACACGGCAAACTCGTCACCGAGTCCTTGCGCGACTTCACCAAGAAGGCGCTGAAGAAACGCTTCGCCAGCCTTGATGACTTTCTCAAGCGATGGAAGGCCGCCGAACGCAAACAAGCCGTCATTGACGAACTTGCGGCCGAAGGCTTGGCACTCGATACCATCGCCGAGGAACTCGGCAAGAATCTCGACCCCTTCGATCTCATCTGCCACGTGGCCTTTGACGCCAAGCCGCTGACACGCCGCGAGCGCGCCGCGAACGTCCAAAAACGCAACGTGTTCAGAAAGTACGGATACCAGGCCCGCACCGTGCTCAACGCGCTGCTCGACAAGTACGCCGACGAAGGCGTGCTCAACCTCGACGACGCCAACGTGCTGCGCATCCCGCCGTTGAACACCCTCGGCACGCCGGTACAGTTGCTCAAAGCCTTCGGCGGCAAGGATCAATTCATAGAAGCCGTCCGCGACCTGCAATCCGCTCTCTACCAGGAGACCGCCTGAGTCATGTCCGTCCGCACCCTGGTCAAATCCATCCAGAACGTCATGCGCCAGGACACCGGCGTGGACGGCGACGCCCAGCGCATCAGCCAATTGTGCTGGATGTTCTTCCTCAAGATCATCGACGATCAGGACCAGGAACTGGCACTGATGAAGGCAGACTACACCTCCCCCATCCCGGAACGGTTCCAGTGGCATACCTGGGCCGCAAACCCCGAAGGCATCACCGGTGAAGCACTGCTCACCTTCATTGACGACGACCTCTTCCCCGCCTTGAAAAACCTCCGGACCACCGGCCGGCCGGACAATCGCGGCCGCGTCGTGCGCGACGTGTTCGAGGACGCCTACAACTACATGAAATCCGGCCAACTCATGCGCCAAGTGGTGAACAAAATCAACGCCGTTGACTTCAATAACCTGACCCAACGCCAGCATTTCGGCGACATCTACGAACAGCTTTTGAACGATCTGCAATCCGCGGGCAACGCCGGCGAATACTACACCCCGCGCGCGGTCACCGCGTTCATGGCCGACCGCATCGACCCCAAGCCCGGCGAAACCCTGTTCGACCCGGCCTGCGGCACCGGCGGGTTCCTGACCTGCGCGCTGGCCCACATGCGCGAGCATTACGTCAAGCGGCCCGGGGACGAACGGAAAATGCAAGCCGGCCTGCGCGCCGTTGAGAAAAAACAACTTCCGCACATGCTGTGCGTCACCAACATGCTCCTGCACGGCATTGAGGATCCCAGCTTCGTGCGTCACGACAACACCCTGGCCCGCCCCTACGTCGGCTGGGAAAAGAAAGACCGGGTCAATATTGTGCTGACCAATCCGCCCTTCGGCGGCAAAGAAGAAGACGGCATCGAAAGCAACTTCCCCCAGCACTTCCGCACCAAGGAAACCGCAGACCTGTTCCTGGCCCTCATCGTCCGACTGTTGAAACCGAGCGGGCGCGCCGCGGTCGTCCTCCCCGACGGCTCCCTGTTCGGCGAAGGCGTCAAGACCCGCCTCAAAGAACACCTGTTGGAAGAGTGCAACCTCCACACCATCGTCCGCCTGCCCAACTCCGTCTTCAAACCCTACGCCTCCATCGGCACCAACCTGCTGTTCTTCGAGAAAGGCGAGCCGACCCGAAAAATCTGGTTCTACGAACACCACGTCCCCGAAGGCCAAAAAGCCTATTCCATGACCAAACCCATCCGGCTGGAACACCTGCAACCCTGCATCAACTGGTGGGGCGGCCCACAACGCAAAGGCCGCAAAACAACCGACCGCGCCTGGAAAGTGACCGCGGACGACATCAAAGCACGCGGCTACAACCTCGACATCAAAAACCCGCACACCGCACAAGCCGACCACGGCAACCCGGAGGAGTTGCTGGCGAAGCTGGCCGCGGCCGAGGCAGAGACCGCAACCTTACGGGAACGGTTGAAGACGATACTGGGGGAGGCGCTGGGGCGATGAGCACCAAGTACACTGCTAAAACCGGCGAAGCTGTTTTTGGGATGGCTCGCTTTAGTCATGATTGTTGTTCAAAGGCTGAGGGTGGTATCTTCCCGATATGACAAAACCACGCGTCTATGTTGAGACCTCAATCCCCAGCTTTTACCATGAAAAGCGTTCTGCCCCCGACATCGTGGCGCGCAGGGAATGGACCCGGCGATGGTGGGACACTGCGCCGGAGAACTACGAACTCGTCACCTCTTTTTGTGCCTGCGTGAGTAACCCCGCTGGAACTCTTAGGAGGGACCGATGAAACAGAACTTGAGTGACACGGTCATTGACGAGATTCGAGAAGTGCGGCACCGCATCTCCGCGCACTTTGGTCATGACCCTACACAGTTGGTACTCTATTACATGGAAATGCAGAAGCAGTACCAGAATCGATTGATTGAGACCGCAAAGAGATCCGCGGACGAGGACCCCGCAGCAACCTGATACGGCGCTTCAACGCGCGGACAGGCTGTCATAAACGTCAAAAACCCGCACACCGCAGAGACCAACCACGGCAACCCCAAAGAGTTGCTGGCCAGACTGACCACCGCCGAGGCCAAGACCGCACCTTACGCAACCGACTGAAGACAATATTAACGAAGGCACTGACACGATAAATGAGCAACCCCAGTAAGACATACCCCAACTTCCCCGCATGGCCGTACCCCTTTGCCATCCCCTCAGAAAGTCGGCAAACCCGATGCCTATCACTCCCCCCTTGAGGGGGAGTCGGCAAGCCAAGGGCGAAGCCCGCCGGCGAGCCGGTGGGGGGTTCCAGATGCGGCAGGACCGTGAAGAACCAAGCAACCTACAATACTCCCGACCCCGACCCTCCGAGAAAATATATGATAAAAAAGTACAGCCAAGCACAAAACCAGAAAAGACAACATGCCAACCGCGATTCAACTCACTCCCGACACCAAACAGCAGATCAACTTTCCAATGTCACAGACCGGCCGCAGCAAAGCGTTCTACCTGCGTGAACTTATCGAACGCGGCATTGAAGACCTGGAAGATTACTATCTTGCGATAGACGTTCTGGAGCGTGTCCTCACCGGGACGGAGCCGGTCTATTCGGCTACCGAAGTACGCGAAACACTGAAGATATGAGCATCAAGACGCTGTTCAGCAACTTCGACCGGCTGATTCAGTCGCCGGAGTCCGTGCAACGGCTGCGGCGGTTCATTCTGGACCTGGCCGTGCGAGGGAAGTTGGTGCCGCAGGACCCGAAGGATGAGCCGGCGACGGAGTTGCTGAAGCGGATTGCGAAGGAAAAGGCACGGTTGGAGAAAACGGGGAAGATTAAGAGAGTGGCGGTTCTTAAAGAATTGAACAAAGATGAAGAAATTTTTGCCATACCCGAAGGTTGGTGCTGGGCACGCATTGGGAATATCGTAACGTACATGCAAAGGGGAAAATCTCCCATGTATGCAACAGGTACAGGAATTCCGGTCGTTTCTCAGAAATGTGTACAATGGAGCGGACTCGACTTAAGCGTTGCAAAAGAAATTACATCAGCATCACTGGAAGATTATGAAGCCTACAGATTCTTGCGTGACGGAGATTTGCTATGGAATTCGACTGGAACAGGAACAATTGGGAGAGTTGTTCGCGTTACCTGTCCGCCTGTCAAACTGGTTTGCGATAGCCATGTAACACTCGTTCGATGCCCTCATGTTGTTCAAGAATATATTCGGACTTGGCTTCGGTCCGACCATGTTTACGGCATCATTGAAGACCGGGCAGCAGGCTCTACGAAACAAGTCGAATTGACCGCTGGTCTTGCTCAGAATTGGCAAGTCCCCCTCCCGCCCCTTCCCGAACAACGCCGCATCGTTACCAAGGTCGATGAACTGATGACCGTCTGCGACCGGCTGGAAGGGAACTTGGCTACTGGGGATGATGTGCAGGAGCGGCTGCTTGACGTGCTGCTGCATGAGGCCCTGGAGCCGAACGGGCCGCGTTGTCGTACTACTCTGTGACGGTGAAAAACAGGCCGACGTCTCAAAGGCCCAAGAACTAGCCAGCAAATTAGGAGATTAAACTATGCCTGTTACAACAACCCGCTGGGACTCAGCGGAATATCTCAAAACCGACGAAGATATTCAGCTTTACCTCGAAGCCTGCCTGGAAGAGGCGGGAGATGATCCTGCATTCATTGTCCACGCATTAGGAGTGATCGCCCGCGCCCGCAATATGAGCCAACTCGCCAGCGATAGCGGCCTGACCCGTGAAGGCTTGTATAAGGCCTTGTCAAGCGAAGGAAATCCCTCTTTTTCCACCGTAGCCAAAGTAGCAAAAGCACTTGGATTCAAATTGACTGTCCAGCCTCTTGCTTAATTCGTTTCCCTCCGAAAGAACAGTCTACCCGGAGAGAGTGACGGTGGTCGGTACGTCTTAGGGGTCTACCGACCCGCTTGATCTGCGTTCCCTCCTCACTTTTTACCTACAACCTCAATCCACCACACCAAGCACCGTCGTTCTGCAATCGGATTATCCCTGAGATGGTTCAGATCCCCCTTCATTTGGGAATCTCGAACTTGTAGGGCGCGATCTCATCGCGCCGAACGGGTGTAATCCCTTCATTTGGGGGTCATCTCGAACTCGGCTGCAAGATGCCTTTGTCGATCTTGACGGTGTAGTCCCCCTTCATTGGGGGTCATCTCGAACTTGGTCGTGCGGCAGCCAAAATCGTTTTGCAGGTGTAGTCCCCCTTCATGTGGGGGTCATCTCGAACAGACGATTGGTCGCTGTGTACGCTGGTCAAGGTGTAGTCCCCCTTCATCTGGGGGTCATCTCGAACAAAAGACCAGTTACCTCATTCGCTATTGGAGGTGTAGTCCCCCTTCATCTGGGGGTCATCTCGAACTATAGGGAGGTAATTCTCATGGCTGATTTTGGTGTAGTCCCCCTTCATTTGGGGGTCATCTCGAACAGAGCCTGGCACAGTGGCGAGTCTCACGCTGGTGTAGTCCCCCTTCATTTGGGGGTCATCTCGAACACATCAACAAGTGCCGAGCCATCGCCCGCGGGTGTAGTCCCCCTTCATTTGGGGGTCATCTCGAACGGAGAATTGCTATGCCTACAGTCGAGCAAAGGTGTAGTCCCCCTTCATTTGGGGGTCATCTCGAACGCTAAATCCTTTCACCGGTAAAGGTCTCATGGTGTAGTCCCCCTTCATTTGGGGGTCATCTCGAACATCCAATCCCTCGGCGTTGCGATCCAAAGGGGTGTAGTCCCCCTTCATTTGGGGGTCATCTCGAACAATGCGCCGTCAACAATCGAAAGAAAAGGAGGTGTAGTCCCCCTTCATTTGGGGGTCATCTCGAACCAGGCGCACTCGATACGCTCAATGAATTAGGGTGTAGTCCCCCTTCATTTGGGGGTCATCTCGAACTGGGCCATGCGCATGGACAAAGGCGGCCAGGGGTGTAGTCCCCCTTCATTTGGGGGTCATCTCGAACGCCGACGATGAGCACGGCACCGTTTTCGGTGGTGTAGTCCCCCTTCATTTGGGGGTCATCTCGAACCTATCGGTGGGTGTTGAAGTGATTGGTGGGGGTGTAGTCCCCCTTCATTTGGGGGTCATCTCGAACCACCCAGACGCATGGGCAACCTGATCGAGAGGTGTAGTCCCCCTTCATTTGGGGGTCATCTCGAACCGTCTTTGGCGCGGTTGAGCGAATGTTTCATGGTGTAGTCCCCCTTCATTTGGGGGTCATCTCGAACCGCTATGGCATAAGTGCTTGTCATCATGCAAGAAATTATCTTTTCCTCGGCGAAGAATTGCCCTTATTTCCACGATTTTCGCTCCGATTCCGATGAGTTTTCCACTCGCCTTTTGGATTCTGTCCGGGCTGCCGGTCCCATTGGATCTTGTCCAGGTCAACCGAAAGAACGTCATCATTCGACGGCTCTTGCTCGCCGCCGAACAAGGACGCCGCCATCTTGACGAACGGCTCGCCGTGCAAATTTTCCTTGATTCTCTCGTTCTTCAGGTGAATGGCCTGCCGCACCTTGATTTTCGCACATTCGAGCCGATGCCCCCTCATCTCCCACGTCAGGTCAAGTCCTTCCCGCGCCAGCATTTCCTTGATTGATTGGGAGACCGCGTTCTTCAGTTTACGGTCGTAGGCCATGAGCCTTCGCGTGTCGTTGACGGTTTCGGTCAGGTTGAGAATCGGTTTCTTGTCTTGCAACATGTTGAAGTGCATCAGGTTGTTGCGAACGGAAGCAGCACCGCATTTGCCATCCAGAAAATTCTCTCCGAACAGTCTTTTCAGTTGCTCAACAATCGCCTTCCCGTCGTCGCCTGGATTCTCAAGTTTTCTGAGCGCCTTGACGATTTGACCATTCTTCGGAAATTCAAGTCCCTTGTCTTGAAAAACATCCCCCTGACTTTTTTTCCGAAGCCAGACAAGTGCCTGCGTGGTGAAATACAGATCGCGCTCCCACAACCCGGCATAATCGACCAAGCGTCCAAGAACCCCCATCAACAGGCCATGCAGACGCGCATGATTGTTGAGACGAACGTGAGCAACGAGATGCCGATGTCGGACCACGTCGGCAAGGGCCTTGCAATAGGCTGTCTTGTCTTCCTCGGAAGTCCTATTCTTCTTGACCAATTTCGTATGAAGTTCTTCCCGTTCCTTCTGCTGTTTAGCAATGCGAGAGTCGCCGTCCGACACGTTTTCCCAGTTAGTCAATTCGTCCACTTTCTCGGCCTTAATGACATGTTCCTGAAAAATCGGCATCAACGGTCTGAGACAACCGAACCGCAGAATCTCCCGCAGACCGCGCCAGGGCACGTATCGGTCGGCGTCCTGGCCCGGCTGACCAGGACAGGCCCGGGAAAACACCTCCTTAGACTTGAACAGACTCTTGAGTGCCTCGGCGCCGATCATGCCTTCGCCGCCCTCGAACTTGGCGTCGTGCATGTCAAGGTAGAGTTCGAAGATTCGTCCTGTAGAGTCTGCCAAGCTGGATGTCCGTTCTTTGACTGCCACAGCACTCTTCTTTTCAAGGATGGACCACTTATGAAGCTGGTGCTGCAAACGGCCGACCGCATCCACCGGCACGAGATGAAGCAGGAAGTACAGAACGGCCTCCCAATCTTTCATCTTCTCTTGGGTCGGGTTCGATGCCGGCTGCGAAACGTCATCCAGATTGCTGCGCTTCTTCTCCGGGAGCGATCCATCGCCCAGATCGTCCAGTACCCAAGACAATTTGGCCGTCTTCAAGTACTCCTCGAACGCCTGCCCCACCACGTCGCACCGCAGGTCATCAATGTATTTGGACTGTTTTCGTGCATTGTCCGCGTCACTGTCGTAGCCGCGTTGGACGCGAAGTTCGGTTGCCGTCGCCGCGGACAGATGATCGAAGAAATGCGCAATGCCTTCTCCGTCGCCCAGTCGGATCAGGCTGGCCGCCCTAGCGATGGCCAATTCGTTGATGGATTTTGCGGCCGCAGTTGTGCGTTCAACCGCACGCTTGATCCATCTGTTCAACGTTGCGGCGGATTGTCTTTCCAACCACGCCGGAAAGGCCCGTTCGTACAGGGTCTTTACGGTCACGTATCGACACTGACGTCCCGGTTTTTCGAGTTCGGCCCGATTGTCGGGCGGCGGTAGACGCAGGATGTAGAGTTGGCGGTTCCAAGCGTTCTTTGCGCGGTCCAGGACGCGGCGGAATCGAGGTAGAGGCGATTGCCGCAACTCTGCGTTGACGACGGCATCAACGACCGCCTTGAGATGCTCTTGAGCGAAATAATGTTCGACGTGTGCGGCCTGAAGGACTGCGATCAATCGGTCTCGTCGTCCATCAAGGTCGTCTTTCAGGAGTCCACGCACAACGCCAACAGCGTCGTCTTCGGCGCTTGTGAAACTCTCCTTCAATGCCTTGACGAAAGCACCACGTCCCTTGAAATGAAACGATGAGTGGCGCAGTTCGGCCCATCCCTTCAGGGCCAAGCGCAGCACCGATTTTCTGAAACAGTCGTCCTCCCTCGCAAACGGACCGGACTGCTTGCCAAACAGGAAGGGGAGCTTTTTGCCGTAGGCGGTTGTGTCGAATTTCTCGCCAGTCGCCTTCTCGACTTTCAACAAGATGTCGCCGCCGATCTTTCCGTCGGGGTCCGCCCAGTCCGTTAGCGTCCGTGCGGCAAGCGCGATGGTATTGCGCCACACGCGCACGAAGGCTTCGGTGCGCTTGATCTCCGCTTGGCCCTCGCTGGTTCGGTATCGGCTGCCTTCGAGGTCATCTGGCCTGTCGGCGACGACGTTGCTTGGCGTATCCTCGCCGGACTCGGGGGTGGTCTCGTAGTGGATGATCTTGCCAAGACGCACGAGGGCATTGAGATCGCGATTGTCCGATTTGGCTTCGACCAGACGGAACAGGCTCTCCATGCTGGCTGGAAGGGCATGGGACACGGACCGCTTTTTCTTGCTCTTGAGGGTTCTGTGATTCTTGAGGATGCGGGTGTAGGTGTCCTTGACGGCACGATGAAGCTTGAATAATCCGGGAAACCTCTCGCAGGCGTCGGCAACAGGAAGAGGCTTCTCTCCATCTCTGAATAGTTTGCCGTACTGGTCGTACAGAATCGGCGCAACGTCCCGTACCGAAAACATGCCTCGGCCATGCTGATCTTTCTCCACTTCCAAGGCCTTTCGATGTATCTCGGTCGCAACGTCACCGGCCTTTTTGTACTCTTCCTTGTGGCATTCCGACCAGGGGTGGCTTCCGTCCGGGAACTGCGACAACTGCGCCGGTACGCTCTTGGCAATGCTCTCGGCCCTGGCCGCTATTCGGCCTTGGCCTTTGTCTGGTCTGTCCGGTTTGATCCGGTATTCCTTTTCGTAAAGATGGCGTTCAATTTTCTTAGCAATTTCCGCGGCATCAACCTCATAGGGTTTCACGTCACCTGCAAACCTTTCGTACCAACGACCTTTTGGCGACGGGGGTTTGTTTGGATTTGGATTTTTATTTGTCTTTTCATTGGCCTCGTATGGATGAAGCTTTGATTGCCACAACCTTTCGAGTTCCTCTTTCCTGCCGGACACGTCGGGAAACTCCTTCTGAGTCATGAGGTTAAATGCGGCTTTACCGATTTTCTCACGGAAGCGTCGCTGTTTGGGTGTCGGGTTCTTGTTGCCGTGAGGCTTGGTCGCAATTTTGTCAATGGCAGAAATCCATTGCGCGATGATGAGTTCGGGATGGGTTTTTGCAAACTCTTTAACGTCAACGAGGGTGTTTTGCAGGACATCGGGAGTCTGGTTTCTGCGAATTTTCCTTCTGGGAGTTTTCCCGTCGTCAAACTCCGTGTGACTTCTACCATACGGCTTGATAATCAGCATGTCGGCCTCCAGTTATATCTGGTCCTTTGTGAAAGGCTTTCGTCAAGTTCGTTTGCCGATAAGTTGAATACGGATGGCTACATCAGCCAATAGGACACCTACAGGATCGGTAAGGAACTTGTCATCTTCGCTCTCATTTAATACCTTTATACCTCCATTCTTACGCTCGGACTTATATACAATCCTAGACACGATCCTCCATTGTTAGCAGCATACTTAGACACCGAAGACAACCAAACAAGGAGCGTGTTCACGATCCTCCTTTACCCTCTGGTCCTCCCCTGTTCTCCTCCCTCCCTTGTCATCCTGAGCGAAGCGAAGGATCTGCTTGTCTCCCTATCCTCATGGGCGGACCCGGTTCGGGAACGAACCAGATTCTTCGCTTCGCTCAGAATGACAGAGAAGGGAAGCATGACAGAGCAGGGCAGAATGAATCACGGGCCCGCGGACGCGGCGGGTAGCCGCATACGTGGCAGCCGATGGGCATACCCCGTTTGCGGATTGGCTGCGCAAACTGACGGACCAGAAAGTGCGAAACGGCATTCGCGTCAGGATCGCGCGGCTCCGTTTGGGAAATCCGGGAGATCATCGATCAGTCGGGCACGGGGTGGTGGAGTTGCGGATAGACATCGGCCCAGGATACCGCGTGTACATCGGACAAGACGACCGTTGCATTCTCCTTTTGTACGGGGGAACGAAGCGAACACAAGCAACGGATATCAAAAAGGCTCATGAGTATTGGGCCGACTATAACGGGAGATAAGCCTATGCCAAAGCGAACCGTTCCGTATGAAGACATCCTCTATCAGGACCTCCAAGACCCCGAAGAAGCCGCGGCGTATTTGAACGCGGCACTGGAGGACGAATCCGAAAAAGGGACTGAGACCTTTCTGTTGGCCCTCCGTGACGTCGCCAAGGCTCGCGGCATCGGACGGCTCGCCCGGGAGACGCAACTGAGCCGTGAGAGCCTGTACCGCACGTTGTCCCGCAAGGGCAATCCTCGCTTTTCTACCCTTGAGGCGATGTTGGAGAGCGTTGGGTTGAAACTGACGGTACAGGCCAAGCCCCAGGAAACGAAGGTGGCCTAGCCGGTGGGTTGGATGAGACTGGCGAAATCCGACACTTTCTGTCCGCCTACCCCAACGATAACCTACCCTACCGTGTCTGGCCCAATACTACGGGAAGGGGTCTCTTTCGGCGATAAAAATGTATCCACGAAACGACGAGGGGAAATCACAGACGCACCTCTCAGAGGATTATTGAGAAGAAGCCGGTCACCCGTGACGAGTTGTCCTTGCGGATGGCTGGCGAGCAGCGTCCACAGGTGGGTGTCGCCGGTATCGGGGGCATCGACGCTGGTGATAGGCTCGCGCCATAGGGCATTGGCGATCAAATCGGTAAGTAGCCGGTCGATTTCGTCGTCCGTCCGTCCATGGAATCGGACGAGACGCGGACGGCGCAACACGGACGAATACTCGGTGAGCAAGTCGGCTGACATGAGGTACAGGAGGTCACCATCAAGCATGGCGTCCAGGATTCGCGCCGGGGGGCCGTTCGGGTCCGCGCCGATCAAACCCGAAACGATGACATTGGTATCGACGATACAAGCCTTGGGCGTCACCGGCGCTCTATCCCGCGTCTCCGGCACTTGACCGCCGGCGCCGTTCAGTGCCCTTGCTCGTCGCGGAAACGTCGTGTTTCCTTGACTGCCAGTACCATCGCATCATCTGCGTGCAACCCAGACTTCGCCCGCGCCTTGGCGACGATCTCCCGGGCGGTGTCGTAGGGTCGGATACCTCTCAATTCCAGGCTCTCCTGAATGATGGAACCCATGGAACGATTTTGCCGGGCCGCGGTTTCCTTCAGTGCCTGATGTGTCCGGTCAGCCAAACTGATTGTCAGACGAGGCATGGCATCCACTCCTGTTCGTGGTGACTATTCAATGACCTGAGCATCATAACATCAACGCACCAAACCAACAATATCTCCCTGCTTGGCCAACGGCGCCGCCGGTCAACTTTGGCTCGTTCAGCGATACGATTGTCTCGTACCTGCTCCGCAGCCACTCGCTCTACGCATCACCCTCATCCGGCCCCTCTCACGAGCAGACTTGGCAAACCGTCTTCTTTATGGAGTAAAATGTCGGCAATCTTCCTGATTCAGAACACCCCACGATAACCTGAAAAGGAGTGGCTCATGAAACGATTCTCTCGACTCACTTTGCTGATTGGTTTCACCGGTTGCGTCGCATTGGCGCTCATTGTCGGAGCGTGCAAACAAGGGTATTCAGCCGAGATCGCCCGTGCAGCGGGCACGGCACCCGTGTATTCGTTTACGTTGAACGACATTGACGGGAGTCCGCTCTCTCTGAGCACTTTTCAAGGAAAAGTGTTGCTCCTCGTCAATACTGCCAGTTTTTGCGGCAACACGCCGCAATACGAGGGATTACAGACGTTGTACGAACAGTATCGCAACCAGGGTCTGGAAATTCTGGCGTTCCCGGCCAATAACTTCGGCCAACAGGAACCGGGCAACGACGAAGAAATCAAATCTTTCTGCTACACCAAGTATGCCTTGGAATTTCCCTTGTTCAGCAAAATAAGCGTCAAGGGAGAGGGTATCCATGCCCTGTACCACTACCTCACCACCCAAAGCCCGTTTCCCGGCGAAATCGAGTGGAATTTTCAGAAATTTCTGGTGGATCGCCACGGGCAGGTCATTGCCCGATATCGACCCGGCCTGAAGCCCCTCTCTCCCCAAATCGTTCAAGACATTGAACGCGCACTCGGCAAGAAGGGATAAGCAGCCTGCTGAACAATGAAAGGGAGACACGGCAGAAAGACCCGCCTCCCGGGTTGGCCACCGAGGCTCGGACGCGATGCCTGACCTACCGGCGACCATGCGCGCAGTGCTGCTGACCGGGCACGGTGGCCCGGAGAGGCTCGAATACCGAGAGGACGTCCCGGTGCCCGTGCCCGCCCCAGGTGAGGTGTTGGTGCGGGTGACGGCATGCGGCGTGAACAACACCGACGTCTGGGTGCGCGAAGGCGCCTACGGCACCGACGACGACCCGGGCGAGGTGTCATCGTGGCGGAGGGGACAGCCTCTCGAATTCCCATTGATCCAGGGCGCCGACGTCGTGGGGCGCATCGCCGCGGTCGGCGAGAACGTGGACGGCGGAATCATCGGCAAGCGGGTGATGGTGGACTTCGGGATCTACAACGACGCGGGGACCAGTCTTGCGAACGTCGATTACATCGGTCACGGCCGCAACGGCGGGTTTGCGGAGTATTGCGCGGTGCCCGCGGAAAACGCGCACGTCGTCAGGATGCCGCTTTCCGACGCGGAGCTTGCGACGTTCTGCTGTGCGTACGTCACCGCGGAGCGGATGCTCAACCGCGCCAGTCTCACCGGCGGTGAGGTCGTGCTCATCAGCGGCGCATCAGGCGGCGTAGGGACCGGGCTCATCCAGCTTGCAAGGGTCAGGGGCGCGGTGCCGATCGCCGTCGCAAGCGCCGGATGGACGGATGCCCTGCTCGATCTCGGCGCGCAGGCGGTCGTTGCGCGTGAATCTGAGAACCTGGACCAGGCTATCCGCTCGGCGTTGGGCACGCGCCAAGTTGACGTCGTCGCCGACGTGGTCGGCGGACCACTGTTCAAGACGCTGCTCAACGTTCTGCGTCCAGAAGGGCGCTACGTTACCGCGGGCGCCATCGGGGGGCCGGTCGTCGAACTCGATCTGCGCACCGTGTATCTCAAGCACCTTGACCTCATCGGCTCGACGCAGGGCACGCGGGAGGATTTCGCCCGCGTCCGCGACTACGCAACGTCGGGGAAGATCAAGCCAATGCTCGCCGGCACCTATCCGCTCAAGGACCTTGCCCGCGCTCAGGCCGATTTCGTGGAGAAGAACTTCATCGGCAAACTCGTCATCACGATGGAAAGCACGGCGTGAAGGGTGAAGGGTCGCCCGATGAAGGCCGCGAGAACACTTGGCGTGCCGCAAAGAAGATTCGTCTTCAGTCCGTTTCCGAACCGGAGATTTCAAACTGGACACGCATGTCCCGTTCAATCACCCAGTCCGTGAGTCTCATGCCAAGCCCCTGGATGCCGGACAGTCCTGACGCTCCGCCCACGGCCTGCCGATAATAAAACTCCACCAGACTGTGAAAAACGGGGACGTTCAACGGGCCGTCATAGCCGTGCGGAGGCGTGACGACTAACGGCTCACGTTCGGCTCCTTCTCCAGTCGCCTGCTTCACGTCCACGTACACGTTCACGAACTCCCGCCCTTCACGATGGAGATCAAAAAAGACCCGTGACCCGACGTGCTTGTCGTCACTCCCATACTCCGGAGCATTCACGAGACATTGACGAAACGTGACGGTGGCAATCGCCATGGAATAGCCCGCACGGGTTGGAAAAAAGCAGACGCCCATGCCGGCCAAATCAGGCCGGCTTCGAACTCACGTCGATCTTCCGGTGCAACTCATCCCAGTCGGAAACCCTGGTCGCGCCCGGGTCGGAAAACGTTCGATTCCAAGGTTGATCCATCAGAAAGACCCGGATGCCCAGTGCCAGATACTCCTTCACGTGGTCGGGATGGTCATCGACGGCCAGGACAATGTCGTTCGACGCTTCGGTTTTCTCTCCGGTGTGATGGAGTTCGTCAAACGGAATGCCGTGCTCGTCCAACCAACCCAGCGTGCATGGGCGAGCACTGGGGCGGCGCGCCGTAATGAGAACGATCCGATAGTCTTTCTGAAGCCGCTGCAACGCCGGTCGAGCACCGGGAACCACCGGCAGCCTCGGAATGCTCCGCTCATAAAAATAATCGAAAATCCGGTCAATCAGATCAGGGTCCAAATCACTGCCGTCAAGCCCGCCCGCGCTGGCGTGCCTCTGGGACGGCCACGGCTCACCGGTCAATTCACGAAAAATTCGTTGGACTTCGTGTTCCGCCTGAGCCAACACGTTGTCGATATCAACGGCAAAACCCGGTCGCATTGATGTCACCTCAGCCCTCGTTTAACGTGCTCTGAACAGGAATGACGCCTAGTGTTTGACGCGAAGGGTGCGTAACCGGTTCAGGGCCGCGGCGATTTCTAATGTGCGAGGGCGCGCGAAATTTCCAGGATGGTGCCCGTCCTTGCAAAAAGGATCGAGGACGTCCAAGCCTGCCTCCGTCAACAGCCGCACCAGGCTTTGGACCACCGCTTTCACGCCCATTTGTCCGTCCAGGAAACGACGTGAAGCCAGATGGAGGGCAAAACCCACGGCCCGGGTTTGACTGACGTCCACCAGTTGTTCGATCCCGCTCACGTCAATGACTTCATACCCGAAGACAATGGTATCCACGGACTTGGCGTCAATTTTTACTTCACGGTGTCCACGGGATGGATCGAGACCGTCACGCAGGGGAATTCGGGGGTCGGGTTCCGCTAACGACGCCGTTCTTTCGATTGTTCGTTGCGTCTGAAACTCTCGTGCGACCCGCCGGGCGCGTTCCGTCACGTCAACGGGCTGATATTCCTGCATCATGATGACCGTATCGGCCACGTCGAAATAATCCCCACAGCCGCCCATCACCAACACCGTGGACACGCCCCGTTGTTCATACAGTTCACGCACGCGGTCCACGAACGGCGTGATGGGTTCATGCTCTTTATGAACCAACGCCTGCATTCGGGCGTCTCTGACCATGAAATTCGTGGCACTGGTATCTTCATCAAGCAACAGCGTCGTGGCACCTGCTTCAACGGCTTCAAGAATCGAAGCGGCCTGACTGGTGCTCCCACTCGCGTTGTCCGTGGAAAACCGCACGGTCTCCTGCCCATAGGGAAGATTGTCGATGAATCCGCTGATGTTGACTCGTTCAATGCGTCGGCCGTCTTCCGCGCGGATTTTGGCGGCGTGTTCCGTCGTCACCACGTATTCCCGTCCATCGTCCGGGACGTGCGCATACACCCCTCGCTCCAATGCCCGGAGCACCGTGGACTTGCCGTGATAGCCTCCGCCGACGATCAAGGTGATCCCTTTGGGGATTCCCAAACCGGTTAAGGATTGCGTGGTCATGCCGTTCTGAGAAACCGGATGAGGAATCGGCAGCGACACGCGCAGGGAATCGGGCACGGTAAAAGGCTTTGCGTTCTCACCCGACAGCGGACGATCTGATGCGCCGCTGACTCTCGGCAGCATCGCTTCATCGGCGATGAAGGCCACCAGCCCCAAAGCATCGAGTTGGGCGCGAACGGCCTCCTGATTGTCCACACAATCAACAAAGGCCAACGCCCGGTCCTGATCGACGTGTGTCCATTGCAAGGCTCGCTCGGCAATCTTGGGCACTTCCTGACACAACATGACCTCCGCTTGTCGGCCAAGGACGGTGCGCCCTTGGGCCGGCAGGCCGAGCGATAATCGAGCCTCGATCCATTGGGCCGTCACCACCATGGCCGTTCGTTCCAAGACCTCTTGTCCACCCACGTCGATCGCCATCATTCCGCTTTTTCCGATGCCTCGGCTCCCCTGACACACTTGTCGAATTGTCTGATGCACGCCGCGAATGAAAAAGTCCTGCAAGGCGATTCGGCGAACGCGACTGGAAAAAAGGTCGGGTGGAATCTGCGCTACGGTACTTGGAACCCGCACTCGAATTTTTGAAGGTGACGCAAACGGGTCGCCTTGCACGTAATCGATGAACAAGGTGAATTGAGGGTAGGCGTAGGAGCCTTGCAGATCCTTGTAGGCTTTGTACCCTCGCCCGTCAATCCGGGCCAAGGTTTTTCGGAGATCGTCAACGTGCAACATAGGAACAACCTTGGTCAGTGGTCAGCGTCCCGTCGCCCTTGGCCAGGGGCTGCTGTTGCGTCAGACAGTGCAGCGTACCGAATCCCAATAGAAGATCGACCGCGTGAATCCCTATCACCGAACGATCGGGAAACACTTCGCTCAAAATGCCCAAAGCCACCCGATCCTTGGGATCATTAAAGGTCGGGACCAGAACCACCGCGTTGCTAATGTAAAAATTGGCATAACTGGCCGGAAGCCGTTGCCCGTCAAAAGAGAGCGGTGCGGGCATGGGCAGTGACACGATCTCGATTTTTGATCCATTTTCCAGGACGGCGCTTTCCAATCGTTCTCGATTTTCAGCCAACGCCTCATGATTTTCATCACGGGGGTTTCGTTCCTGACACAGCACCACGGTCTGAGGATTCACGAACCGACAGACGTCATCCACGTGTCCATGGGTGTCATCGCCGGCAATGCCTCTCTTCAACCATACCACGTGGGTCACGCCCAACGACTCTTTGAGCACGATCTCATAATCTGCACGCGAAAATCCCGGATTGCGTACTTGCACCGCCGGATCAAGCAAACATTCTTCCGTGGTCATGACCGTACCGACCCCGTTCACGTCAATGCTCCCGCCTTCCAGGACCACCGCTCGCCCTTTATGCGTAATGGGAAAGGATCGGCAGGCTAACAGGGACGCGACGGTCACGGAGACGCAATTGTCCTTTTTCCAATCGGGATAGCGGGCCCAGGCCGTAAATTGAAACTTGGCGATTGCCGTTTCCGACGCAGGGTGACCGCGCGTAAGAAAGATCGGGCCAAAGTCCCGCGTCCAGCCGCGGTCGGTCGAAATCCGAAAAACCTCAACGTGCGACGGGTCGGCTTCAGCCCGTGATAAACACCGTCGGACACGGTCTTCAGGCGTTTTGGAATTGATGAGGAGGCGAACGTGTTCCGACGCTGCCAATTTCCGAACGATCTCCGCATACACCCAATAAATAGCCGCCAGTTTTCCCGGCCAATCCGAGGCGTTGTGCGGCCACGCCAGCCACGTGGCCTCATGGTCCTCCCATTCCGCAGGCATGCGAAATCCTGATTGAGCAGGGGTCGCCCCCTGCAGGAACGTTTTCCCCTGATGCGTATTTTTTCCCATTGAAGAAAACCACAATCATTAAACATCGGCGCCATAAAGCACGTCCCCGGATGGCACCGTGAGAATCAGCCTTCTGTAGCCGCCGCATCTCATGCGGCCAACAACGACTCAGCAAAGTCGCGTGCCGACAGGCGCGATGAGATCGCGCCGCGACAAAGTCATTGAACATCAGTTCTCTGTCGCCGCCGCATCTCATCCGGCCAATAACAACTCACCACATTCGCGTGCTGCCCGGCGCGATGAGATCGCGCCGCGACAAACGCCATTGAACATCAGCTCTCTGTCGCGGCCGCATCTCATCCGGCCAATAACAACTCACCACATTCGCGTGCCGACAGGCGCGATGAGATCGCGCCGCGACAAACGCCATTGAACATCAGCTCTCTGTCGCGGCCGCATCTCATCCGGCCAATAACAACTCACCACATTCGCGTGCCGACAGGCGCGATGAGATCGCGCCGCGACAACGCCATTGAACATCAGCTCTCTGTCGCGGCCGCATCTCATGCGGCCAACAACGACTCAGCAAATCGGCCTGCTGCCAGGCGCGATACGCTCGCGCTGCGACAAAGTCATTGAACATAGGCGCCATGAGATGGCGCAGCTACAATTTGAAGTCTTCGTCAAAGAACCGCTTCGTGAGGCCGGCATACGCATCCACTCGGCGATCTCGAAGGAACGGCCAATTACGCCGGATGTCTTCAACTCGACTCAGATTCACTTCGGCAACAAGAATCTCTTCCTGGTCCGTCGAAGCTTCCGCGAGGACGACGCCCAACGGATCACAGATAAACGAACTCCCCCAGAATTCGATGCCGTCCCCACCTTCGGCCGGTTTCTCATGGCCCACGCGATTCACCGCGGCCACGAACACGCCGTTCGCAATCGCGTGACTGCGCTGAATGGTCTGCCACGCGCTTCGTTGCGTCTCACCTTCTTGCGCTTTTTCCGATGGATGCCACCCAATGGCCGTGGGATAAAACAGGACGTCCGCACCGTGGAGCGTCGTTAAACGAGCGGCTTCAGGATACCATTGATCCCAACAGATCAGCACGCCGAGTTTCCCCACACTCGTTGAAATCGCGCGAAAGCCTGTATCGCCGGGAGTAAAATAAAACTTCTCATAGTAGCCCGGATCATCGGGCACGTGCATCTTACGATAGAGACCGGCAATCGATCCATCGCCGTCAAGCACCACAACCGAGTTGTGGTACAACCCGGCAGTTCGTCGTTCAAAAATCGGAACCATGATGACGACGTTGTGTTGTTTCGCAACTTTGCTCAAGGCTTCAGTCGATGGCCCGGGGACCGACTCCGCCAAATCAAACCACGCCGAATCTTCCCGCTGACAAAAATACTGCGAACGAAACAGTTCCGGCAGACAAATGACCTTGGCCCCGCGCCGTGCGGCTTCCTCAACCTTTGCAAGTGCATCATTGAGATTCGCTTGGGGAATAGCCCCACAAGACATCTGCACCAGAGCAACGACAAGATTTTTCTGCGGGTTCATGGAAGACGAGTCTACTGAACTATCCACCATCCTACAACGCCTTGTTATCCTTATTATATTTGTATTTCTTCTGGCCGGACCGGATCGAATGGGGAATAATCAAGGTGCGCAGGGCGACTTCGGTTTTGCAAGAGGCGAAGGTGTACGTAGCAGGGATTATGAACCTTTCATGGTCTTGATGAAGTCTCCTATTTGCTTCAACCCATCGAAAGTACTTGGTAGCTTTTCTGGATCAGATAACAACCCGCTGAAGACTAGATTTTCAAATTTTTCTAGCGCAACCGCATCTTGTTCTTTGATCTTTGCGGAATAGTCTGCATAGCTTTGTATAAATTGGCAAAGCGTTTGTCTTAACTCAATTTGCATAATTTGAGTTTTTACTGACCTATGATTTAACAAAATCACTCTGAAAAAGTAGATGAGGATAATTTCAATGGAAATTAGGGAAGCGGACCCTATAAAACCGTCTAACCCTGAAAGCCCTTCTTGGTCGATTCGTGGAAAATCTGGATAGAAGACTTTGAGACTTACAGGTGCCAATATCAAGAATCCCATTACAATTAACGACCCAAGCAACCACCGAGATTCGTTCTTCTTTTTTTCGACCAAGCTTGAAAAGCCTTGGTACAGACCAACAAAGTTAAAACCTGTTTTGTATTCTTCTAGTTTATCCTTTAGGTTATCTGTCTCCGTCTTTTTGGCTTCTAGTTCTTTGTCCCATTGCTCTTTAAGCTTTTCGACTTCAGATTTTTTCTGTTCGAAATCTTTAAATGCTGCAACATTGGGATTATTAAGGAAATCTTTAATGATATTCGCTGGCATCACATACGAGGCATAAATAATCTGCGAACGCTCAAGATCGTTCATTTCAGCACCACCGTACTGAATGGCATTTTTTATCTGCCTGAGCTCCCAGGTGAGTTCTTTCCCCGCACCCATGAAAAAATCGAATTCGCAAAGGAATCGATACGACATGATATAGAGTAAATCTATAGAGTCCGGTTTTGAAGCATTAAAATTTTTAAGGTCTCCCAAAAAGCTATCACCAATATGCTCGATATTAAAGCTACAGCGTTCATCCCAGTCTTCAGGGGATTTCCGGATAGAATCAACTATTATTCCAGTGCTATGTAAACGCTCCTTTCTGACTTCATCAGCAATGGACATTAGTTCAGCCACATGGAGAAAGTCAGCAAGCACCTTTCGATTTTCTTCATTCGCAAAAAACATTGATGCTCTCCTTCGTCCGACTAGATCACATAACGACCAAATTTAGCAGATCCATTGGTCCATCTGCTGGATCCTTGTAGAAGTTCACTGGCTATCAGGCACGTAGCAGTTGGCGGCAAGTGGAGTGTCTCGTTAGGTTTCTATTTCCTTGGTTGCACTTTCCAGCCAGTTGATAGCTGTTTTCTCGTCTTGTTCGATTGCCATTTCTACCGCTTGTTTTGCACACTCCAGCAGGTGTTTAGATTGTTTGCGCAGCGTAAAAGATTCGACGACTTTTTGCTGAATTTGGGTTTGTTTTTCTTCTGACAGAATGGGAAGCACCGTTCCTTTTACTTGGTCGGGTCGCCAATGAAGTATCACGGAACCGCCGCCATCTCGGTTTACCTGTTCCTTTGTCAGTATTGAATTCAGTGCCAGCGTTAAATATTCGTTGTTGACTTTATCTGTTTTGTTTTTCAGTCGAAGGATTCCGCCTGACGGGATCATTTTTCGTGGTTGTTCATTCAAGTAATAAGCAATTCCAGGGGTTGCGTCCTTGCTGAAAAGGATCTCACCCCTATTTGGTTGATGCTGTTTGATCGCTGCATACAGATTTTCAGAGATGTATTTTTCTTCTGTAATCTCAAACGGGCTTAGATTGCTGACGCGAACAAACGGAATGCCTTCTTCAAGATATTCTCCACTGCCGACTTCTACACATTTTCTGACTGTGACCAGATTCTCCAACGTATCCCAACCGCCGGGATAGCCTTTTATGGCGTCTACAATTTCCTCATATTTCGGTTGGAAGTATTCGGCGTCAATGCGTCCAGCTTGTTCAGTATCGGAATAATTCTTGACAAAGGTTAGCCGGTGTTCGGGTCGCCAGTCGGTTAAGCCGAGTTCGGCAAGAAGGAAGGTTTGAGTTTCTTTATATTTTACCTCTGCTTTGCTCTTTAGTCGTTGAGATCCTTTATATAGCCATTCAAAACTGTTCTGGAAGTCATCTGTAAACAAAGGGATTTTAATTTGGCTTATAGCCTCAAGCGTTAAGTGGGGTTGTCCTGTTTGACTCGCTATTCGGAGCAATAATTGTTGACCAACCGATGAATGCAGAAACATCCAAAAGTAGTGGCAGTTGACCTTTGATAAGCCATGTGTTCGCAGGACTATAACATCTCTGCAAATCGAGTATTTTTCGAAATCTTCAGTCAAAAGGGCTACCTTTGCAAGAGAATTACCACCTTTAGCCATGATCAAATCACCTGGGATACATCTTGCAACAGTATTTCGGTTCTCATCTAAAATTGATTGAGGAAGAAAAGCCGTGTCGTCTGAAATATGCAACAAACCATTTTGAATTTCATTGACTCTGAGGAACGGAACCCCGTTTCCTTCAAAGTTGTAGTATGGAGCTATTGAAGGGTAAAAGGCACTACAATCAAGTTCGGCACCGGCCTTGCGTATAGTAATAAAGGACAATTTCGACAATTGCCTTTCCAGAGATAGGCAATCTGGATGATAGTACTCTGCATCAAGGCGTAACGCGGTACTATCAAGCTTTGTTGCATGAACAACTGAAGATTGCACCGACCAACTCTCTAATCAAAAACCCCAGTCATCTAATTCTCATGATGTAGCAGTTCCACGATGTGACAAACCACGTTCTGTCTAATCTCTGGTTCGAGATGCGCAACCGCTCTCTCGATAATGCTAGTATTCGCCGTAAATAATTTGGCGGGTCTGACGTAGCTTGTTTTGATTAAATGTCCATGGGTAAAGCTGTTCTGCTCCAATCGAATGGCTCGTTGGTCATGGTATGGCTGGCTGGTAATCTGGCACAATATGCAATCTCCTCTTTTCACATCGGCAAGTACCAGCGCCGGTCTTAACTTCTGCTGGCTCAGGTCCGAGAAAGGAAAACGGACAAGCACAATATCTCCTACTGAAAATTTTGCCATGCTTGGTCTTCCTCTGATTTATTCCAATCTTCCGCCAGACTGTCTTCGCTAAGCAAAGCACATTCGTCGGCATTTACTAATGCCTGTTGATGCTCGATACGCTGTTTCACAAACAGAAAGAAATCATAGACTTCCCGTCGCGCCCATTCCGGTAAGACAGAGACATCAATTGATTGTATTGATTTCATGGTTCATCCTCCCAAAAGCTCAAATTTTCACCCTTTGCCCATTCAACAAAAGCTTCGGCAATGCCGTTCGGTAATTCACCAGCGTGGTTATGTAAATCATGGTCAACAATCAGATGCCCGTTCGCATCCAGCTTGTCTTGACCATTGTCGTTTTTCACATAGACGTAATCGCCGGAATTATCTTTGCCGCCTTTTTCGGAGACAGCGAAAAAAATCGGGTAGTCATCAACTTTGGGGCAAAGCTTCTCATCCCACTTCTGCACAAACAGGACGCTGGTTTTGGTGCCGGTGTGGGGCTTGAAGGTGTTGCCGTGTAACCCGACCACCGCAAGGATACGGCACCGATCTGCGATAAATTCACGGATATGTTTGTCTGACGTGTTGTTGAAGCGGCCTTGCGGGAGCACGATTGCCATGCGTCCACCGGACTTCAGAAAATCCAGATTCCGCTCGATAAATAAAATATCACGTCCGACTTTACTTTGGGCATTTTTACCATCCGCTTTGAACCCAAGTTCGTATTGATGCAAGATACGACTTTCCTTGATATCTCCGGCAAAGGGGGGATTGGCCATCAGAATATCGAAGTTGAACTGCTTGTTTTCGTCCTTTTCAGCCCTCAGTTTTTCCAGCCGTTGAAAGCCATTACCATACGTGTTGATCCACTTCCTGTCTTTTTCGGTTTTATCGCCCCATCGGTCGAAATCCAGCGTGTTCAAATGCAGCACATTGGTTTCCCCATCTCCGGCAATCAGGTTCAAGGTTCGGGCTACCCTGACCGTCCTTTCGTCGAAGTCGATGCCGAATACCTTCAAGACGTTCTGTTTATCATCTTCCGGTATTTCTTCGTTGGTGAAGAGATGGCCCGTCAGTTTGAAAATGGTATGCACGGGAAATCCGCAACTGCCGGAGGCCGTATCAATCATGTATTCACCCCGTTTGGGGTTCAGCATTTGCACGCACATATCAATGACGTGACGCGGCGTGAAATATTGCCCTTTTTCGCCTTTGGCTGATTTGTTGACCAGATATTCAAAGGCTTCGTCCACGACCAACAGATTGGAGTTAAACAACTTCACGTCCTGCAAGCTGGAGACGCAGACGGCTAAATGACTATCAGAAAGCTCGAAGGTGGCACCTTCGGGAAACACGCCGCCCCATTGCTCTTTGGCCTTATTGAACAGGTCTTGAATCTTGTTTTTCAGTTCGGTGTCGGTCTGTCCGGTGTTTCTGAACTCCATGACTCTAAAACCATCATCGCCAATACCACTGACCGCTTCCTTGAGCGCGTCATAATCCCGGCCGTGGAGATAACCGGGAGGCCCAGGTTCATGTACGGTGGTTTTGGTGACCTGTTTCAGAAAGTAATTGAGAATGCCTTTGTCATCCCGGCTTAGATATTCATCATAGAGCTTGGTAAAGATGAGCTTGAATACTTCCTCGAATACATCAACACCGGCATTTGCCAGCACTTCATCTTCCATTTCCAGGATGATGTCTTTCAGGGATTTTCGCTCATTGGCGAGTTTGTCCTTGATAACCAAATCTTTCAGGGTAAAGCGTTCGCTGAGTACGTCTTTGAGGCTTTGTGTTGCCTTGGGGACGTCGGTGATATCTTCAAAATAGTTCGGGTCTTTACGATGGTAATGGGAAATCTTCTCACCGTTTGTCCATACACCGATAGGGGCGCCGGTGGCGTTACAATAGGAACGAAGCTGGTTTTTCCCGTCTTTGAGTTTGGGCTTCTTTAGCTCGACGATGATATAGGCGGCGTCCGGACGGTCTTTGTCAAAAATGACAACGTCGGCGCTTTTCTTTTCCCTGCCGAAATTGACCGGATATTCAAAGGCAACACGTTTCTTTGTATAGCCGTACTCCTTGATAAGTCGTGCAGCATAAAGCTGCCGGACGATTTCTTCCGGCTTTAACTGAATCTTCTTATCCCGAACGACACAGGTGACAAAAGCGGTTTCCTTGCCTCTGGTGGTTTTGGTAAAGATTTTTTCCTGCAAGGATGCAATTTCATCATCCGTAAACAGGCCAAGATGGTAATTGCTGTCTTTCAGTATCGACTGGATGATGTCCGGCTGTGTCATCGATTCTCCGCTCAGTTCTCAAAGCACCGTTGAACTAAAATTCCCGCTCTTCCAGAATTTTTGCAGCCTCAATTTTACCATTCAAATAATCGATATATTTTCCCAGCCACAATTGGATCTTCACCGATGGAATTTCTGTCAACCATTGTCTTGCAGCATCACGTTTTCTTGACAAGTAATTGCTTTCAGGTCCGTTCCATCCACCCATATAAAAATGCCCAAACAGACTGGATGCCACGCGATCATCATCACAAAATTCTTCGATAAATAAATGCATCAGCCGGCCACCTGCATTTTCATTCAAAGTTTTGGGTAAGACTCTTTGAATTAACCAGCGTCGATCATCAACGTCTGCTTGAATCCAGTCGATAATATCCTCTGCCGGCATGTGGTTGATGGCGCCGCGTTTTGGGCTATCTTCGAATCCGGTATCGCCCAACCAGCCAATGAGTCTATAACTATTCTCTGACTCAGATAACAGAAGTTCGGATACGATTTCCCATGTTTCACGTGGATGGTCCTTCACGATATCATCAGCGACGTTGGCAATATCAGTATTTCTATAACGAGAAATTCTCCTCATATTTCTCGTTATTTCCTTGAACAAATCCATCTTCCGGTTGGGATACTTTTGAAGAAATCCCCTTGCTATTTTAGACATAACCATAAGGCCGTCAGTCTCGGTAAGCATAGTCAGTACATCAAACACCAGTGCTTCAGGAAAATCTTCAGAACCCCCTTCGGCAAAGTAATAATCATATACAAGCCGCGTGCAGACGTTGACCGAAGTCTTATCAGGACGTCGCAGCAGGGTGGTAATGATCTCCTGAAACAGGTGGTCCGAGATCGTGTCCCTGACTTGCCTGAATGTAAATCCGTCAAAAGCTGTAGAATCAATTTCCTCTTCCTTGAGCAGAATCAACATGTCGCGTAACAGCGATTCGGTGAAATCGGAACGCCCCATACAATCAATGGCAATTTTCCGTGTCTCGTGATTATGTAACAAACGGTGTAATAACGTTTCCCAACGTTTTTCGTCCTGACTACGCAGGCCACTAAAGTACCCACTCACGAAGAACCCATTGATATCGGTATGACCCGATTCGATATGTTTTAATAGCTCCTCATCAAATTTTGATTCCGCCAATTTCCCGCATTCCATGCCCAACTCCGGCAGTCGATACCCGGATGCTCTGACCAGTTTCGGCAGGTGTTCTGAAAATGCCGTACAGTCTCTCATGTATTCCCCTGCCAAATCCCGCACTCGTTTGCCGGGCAGGTTTGATTCCCTATGTTTTCCTCCATGAAATACATGACCCTCTTGCCAAGTGCTGTACAGGACATAACGCTCGGTTCGCTCCCAGAGTGACGTGCCCGTCAACACCTTATCCAATTGCCGGACTCTGGCAAGTATTGTTTCATCCAAGTTATCAGTATTCCCGTGGAGCGTACGGATAACAAACAGGGTAATCGGTTCTCGATTTATCTCCCTGTCCTCAGTAAGTTCAAAGAGCATATCTATGACTTCACCTGCCATCGCTTCGACTTCTAAAAAATCCTGAGCGGCGATAACGAGTACATCAGCAACCCGATTCCGATCGGTTGCATTAAACCCCTTCATTTCAACGCGCAGAAAGCGTAATACCTGGCGCCAATAATCATATACCTCACCGTATGTCTTCGGACGCCAGAATTCGACAGGTGGCTTTAATCCCTGATACTCGGCGCCGATTATCCTGAAATCCCCTTCGGTTTTCAGCCATTGTTGACACATTTCCAATCCAAGGGCGCGGCGACTGGCATCGTTGCTCATCACCAAGTCTTGCAGGATAGGGAACCGGTTGGACGGCGATGCCTGGGTCGCTGCCCACCCCAGCCCGAAGTTGAATAGGCTGAGTAAGAGCTCTTTGGAGTCATTCGAATTCCCTGCATTCTCTGCCAGCGCCATCGGTATTAAAACGTGTACCGCACGCGTAAAGAACTCATCCCATACGACTATTTTTTCCAATGTCCAGACAACATCCTGACGACCTGTATGCCACGCATAACGTTGTTCATGCGACCATGTTTTGATGGTTCGTTCCAGCAACGCCAATGTAGCCGATGGATCTGCCTCTGACAGGTAGTTCAGAAATCGCAAGCCGGTTTCCGATACCAGAAAATCGTAATCGGAGAAGGGGCCTGTCGTGGATAATATGTCTTTTACCACGTGCTGCGCCGACGGTGCCCCATGGGCATAAATAAACAGTTGTAAAAACCAGCGTTTCATGCCGGTGGGAATTCGTTCCATGAATGCCTGAAATTGAAATCCGTGGCCGTGATTGTTCCAAAAATCAACCCATAGATGGACATGCAAGGCCTTTGGCACGATAAATAACGTATGGCTACCCTGTAATATCCGCTTATCCCGGTAGTCTTGAACGATCGTTTGAAATCTGCCCCAGGTCATGGTCGGGTCGATTTCTTTGACGAGATCGCATATAAATTCGCCCTCATCACTGACCGGCCATTCAAAGCCGAACCGTTGAAAAAGGGCTATGTGGCGTAAGACGATCCGGCGTTGCTCGGCCTCCAGGCCGTCCATTTCTTTATGTCCGATGATAAAACGATCCCAGATGGGAACGTCGGCTGGAGATTTCAGGACGTGGTCGGGATTACTTTTCAGATTTTCGCCAACGAGGTGAGCAACGCGTGGGGAACCGCTGCACCACTCTGCCCAATTATGCAGATCGGCATTTTGTTGAAGATAGCCGAACAGGATATTTTTGATCTGCTCGTCTGCAAGTGGTGGGCAGTGATACGTCCGCATGGCGCTATCGCAGGTTTCGTCCGGGCCATGATCGATCGTGACCAATTTGATCCCGCTACGACCTTTCAAGACTGACCAGATGGAGGTTCTGTCACGATTATTACAGTCATCAATCACTAACGTGACGGAATAATAGCGGTCAGGTTTGAGCAGTTCATTAAACAATTTCCTTTTTTGAAATTCTTCCCCACTTGGCACATAGACAACCGATGGTGCGATATCATCGATCGACACTGATTCAAGTACAAGACGGGTTTTTCCGATACCCGGTTCACCGATGACTCGGATGTGTTGAACGGCGTTTTCATGGAGTGCCGCTCTTATTTCCTTGATTAATTTCTCCTGTTCGCTGCCAAGTTGCAACGCAACCTGCATTCGAGCGTTGTTTTTCCAACCCTCAATCGACAGAAAACCACCGTCGTCAAGACCAACCAGGTCAAGGCAAAGAGAAGGATATTTGTCCAATTCACCGGCTATCTGACCTTGCCCATACACGGCGACTTTTGGGTCCGTATAACCACAGGCCTGAAACACGTTGGTCAAGTGAGTGACTGCATCCGTGTGTTGAAGGGGCAGCAAATCATGGCCCAACGTGACGATGATATAAGTCTCATTCCGGTCAAGGCAGGTTTTTATTTCATTACCCAGGCGTTTCCTTGAGGGGGTGGCATTCGATTTGCCGAATAATTCTTTTCTCAAGACGCTGGGTTGCCAGGGTTTGAATCCTGCTCCTGTTTTGATTTGATAATAGGTGCTGCCTTTGGCTAATAAGGAATTGGACATCGGTGAATTGTCTACCTTTGCATCGATACCGCCGTCCGGGGCGTTGCTGTTTAATGACAACATCACGTCTTTTGGGCTAAGCCCGTTGGCGATGGCTTCACATCGTAATAACCTGAGAAACAGGCTGGTGCCTTGCTTCGAGTCCAACTGGCCCAGTTGGCTCGGGTGAGGGGCAAATGTCGAGGATACGGGGGCAAGCTTTGAATTTATCGATCCTCGTCCTGAATGGATTTGCACGGGTTGTACGGTTACGTTTACGCGCAGACCGGCTTTTTTTGCCAGTGACACAAGGGCATTAAGACTGAATTTATCGATTCGGTCCTTGAGCAAATCGTTCAGACGAGGCTGGGTAATGCCAAGTGATTTGGACTTTTGGGCCTGTGTCCCGCTACGTTGTTGCACGTGCTTCCGTAAGGCCATCATCAACACAGCCCGTTCCTGGATATCAGCGGACGATTCACGTTTGGTTCTGGCGGGGCGTTGCTTCTTTACAGTTGTCTTTCTTTCCATATTTGATATTTATATCAGTTTTGATATAAATATGACAATACACGAAGTGAAACTTCCCTGGTGAAAATTGTTGTTCATCATATTCGATTTTCTTATACTATATATTATTAAACAACAAGTTATAATTATATTTCCGTAAAACATGAAGATGTTCTTATGTCATAATTTCACCATTTATAATGCTTTCAACATTTATTGAATATAGCTATTTTAATGAACAAACATATTGAAATTGAAGAATCGAGACAGGCAATTTTCTCCACATTACGGAGAATCCCTGAGTTAGCGGATATTCAGGTCGACCCGGAAACCTGGACAGAAAAACATAGAGCTGACCTCCTTGTCTCGTTTCGAAAGCAGAACGATAGGAAAACCTTATTGGTTGAAGTCAGTTCGTCCGGCCAGCCGCGTCTGGCACGTGCTGCAGTGAACTCATTAATGACGCTTCGATTAAACCGGCCTGGCACCTATGGTGTATTTGTCGCGCCGTATGTTTCCGATGCCTCTGCAAAGATTTGCAAGGATAACAGAATTGGTTATATAGATTTCGTTGGAAATTGTTGGTTGCACTTCGACTCGATCTTTATAGAGATAAAGGGAAACCCCAATCGTTTTAGTAAAAAAAGTGAATTGAAATCGTTGTTCAAACCCAAAGCCGAGCGGATATTGCGTGCCTTGTTACATGAACCAGGACGCCAGTGGTTGACAACGGAACTCGCCGAATCAGTGGTTGTCAGCCCAGGTCAAGTTTCCAATGTTCGTAAGCTACTCCTAGGGCGTGAGTGGATACAGGATCAAAAACGGAGAATCAAGGTGACCGAACCTCTGCAACTTCTTGATTCCTGGCTGGCCAACTATCAATCAAATCGGAATACCGTCTACGAGTTTTATGACATGGGCTCGGTAGGGGAAATTGAATCAACAATCGCGACCATTTGTCATCACATGCAGACCAGGTACGTCTTCACCAGTTTTTCAGGCGCGTCGCGTTATGCTCCGCATACAACGTACAAAACCGTGACGGTTTACATGAATACCGTGGGTGCAAACAATCTCGGGGACCTGCCTTTTAAACCCGTGACATCCGGTGCAAACGTCAGAATTATTTCTCCCCATGATGAAGGAGTTTATTATGGAGCACGCACTATACGAGGGCAAAACGTCGCGTCGGCCATACAGTGTTATCTTGACTTGAAAAATGAAAAGGCACGGGGTGAAGAAGCGGCCGGGGCTTTGTTGGAACAGGTGATAAAACCGTCATGGCAGTAACGAAAGTTGATTATCCGAAATTAGCGGTGAAGGCCGCCGAGTCGGTGCTTCTGGAACTCGTTCACATCCTCGGGGAATATCTCGACGGCATTGTCGTCATAGGAGGCATGGTACCGAAATATCTGATCACGGAAACGGAGGAACCCCACGTCGGAACGACTGACGTTGACCTCGCTTTGGATCATAACCGGTTTGCTGAACCGGGTTATCAAACGTTACATACGTTGCTGACTGATCACCATTATCACGTAGACGGCAATCAGCCATTTATTTATCGACGTACAATTGTACGTGATGGTCGTCAAATCACCGTTCAAGTGGATCTGCTTTCAGGTGAATACGGCGGCACGGGTAAAGATCATAGAACGCAAATGGTACAGGATGTACGTCCTCGTAAAGCACGAGGCGCCGACATTGCGTTTGATGAACCCGTTCGCGTCAAGATAACGGGAGAGCTCCCCGATGGCACAAAAGATACAGTGACGATTCCTATTGCCGGCATTGTGCCTTTCATTGTGATGAAGGCCATGTCCATGCGCGATCGCCTCAAACAGAAAGATCCTTACGACGTTTATTATTGCCTGAAATATTTCCCGGGTGGAATAGAAAAAATTGTGGAGCACGTGAAATTGCTAAAAGAAAATAAGCTGGTCAAGGAAGCACTAAAAATTCTCAAAGAGAAATTCGACTCTCCGGAACACGTGGGGCCTTCGCATATCGCAGAATTTCTGGAGTTATCAGATCCGGACGAAATGGACCGGATAAAACGTGATTCGTATGAAAGGGTATTGTACTTGGTAGAAAATAGTAATAAGTAGAATCTTGTTACGTATAGACGATAATCGAGATAAACGCCGACGCAAAAAACGCCTTTACAACGCCGGTTGCTTGACGAAGAAGGAAGACGGTTCAGGAGAAAGTAGAGCAGCCGGTTCTTCGGCGGCCAGCATGGCAAGCGTGATGCCTTGGAGGGCGTCGTGGACGGCTTGGTCACGTTGACGCAACAGTGTTTCCACCGGGTCATGGCCTTTCTGCGCGACGTCAGGACGCGGCCATTCTTTACGAGACACGATCTGAAGCACTTCCAACACCGTGACGCGCTCGGGAGGACGCCCGAGTGTTATCCCTTTCGGATCCGTCGTTCGATACAGGAGATGGTGTTCCATGAAATCTTCGAGGATATCTTCGACGGCCGAAAGCGGGACGCTTAATTTGGCCGACAGCTCTTGCGGCGGAATGGGCGGTTCACCGGCCGTGTATCGCCGTATGATAAGGACCAGCACGTTCAGGGCCAAGTATTCTCGAAACGACGCGGCATTGTGCTTCCAGTGGAGTCGAGTCAGGTAAGCCGTGGGATGCTGATGATAGTAGGCCACTTGGGCGCCGACCAGGACAATCAGCCACGCGACGTAGAGCCAGATGAGGAACAGAATCAAAATCGCAAAACTGGAATAGATCGCGCTATAGCGAACCGACCCGGCCACGAACCAGGTAAAAAGCATTCCCGCTAATTGCCACAGCACTCCTGCCACGACCCCTCCGACGAACGCGGAGACGAGATTCACCTGGGTATGGGGAATAAACTTGTAGAGAAAGGTAAACCCGATGCAGATCAACACAAACGGCATGAGGGCGGTTGACCAGATGACCGCCGCCCCCAACGGCTCTATCTGTAATAGGGTTTGAACCAGCCAATGACTTTGGGCCGAGGCAACGGCGGCAAAGGCGGTGAAGACCAGCACCGGCCCTACCAGAACCACGCTCAAGTAGTCGGTAAATTTCCTGGCCAGAGGGCGCGCGTTCCGCACCCGCCAAATGTGATTCAGGGCTTCCTCAATTTTATCGATCAAAGAAAACGTGGTGTAAAACAAGCCTGCCACGCCGACGGCGCCAAGAGCCCCGACTTGGAGATCGTTGACAAACTCGATGACGCGAGTGGTGATCTCTTCTCCTTTTTGCCCCAACGGTTCGAGTGCCTGGTCCAGCACGGGTTCGATTTGTTGATGCACGCCGAACGCCTTGAGCACGGAAAACGTGACGGCCAGGAACGGGACCAATGAGAGCAACGTCGTGGAAACAAGACTGGTCGCGCGTATGCTGAGCGCGCCGTCGCGGAAATCTGAGACGGCCACGACGACCAACCGCAGCGTCTTGATATAAAACGCCGCCCAACCTTTGAGCGTCGCTGAATCCGGAAGCCAGAGGTCCCGACGCAAAAATTTCTTGACGTGATTCAACGGGTTCATTGATCGACCCATCCGTACCCTCGGGTCTTGTTCCGCCCATCCCACGGTGAGTTCCTGAGCGTGAAGTAGGCTACAATTCCTTCCCAAAAGTCCAGTCAACGGCGGAAGGTCAACTCATTCAGGAGACCGACAACGCCGGTGACCGGTGTCCCGTGGCCGGTGGCCAGTGGCGTAGCTTTTTCTGCTGGCCACTGACCACAGGCCACTGACCACGAACCACGAACTATCGGGCCGCCACGTTCACGTCCGAGGCGAAATGCGCGCGGCGATTCATCCGGAAACACTTCTCCGAGAACATGCTGCACGTCGGCTGATCCTTCCCGAACGAGGCCACCATCATTTGCTGAGAAGGCACGCCTAAAAAGGACAAGTACTGCTTGACCATCGTGGCCCGTTTTTCGCCGAGCACGTAATTGTAAGCCCGCGTTCCCCGTTCGTCGCAATGCCCTTCAATGGTCAGGCGTTCATGGGGGTGTGACTTCAGCCACTCGGCGTTGGCTTCCAAAGCCCGGCGAGATTCTTCAGAGAGCCGCCAACTGTTGAACGTAAAATAGACGTCCTGGAGATCGTGAGAAAAACTCACGCCTTTTTGCGAAGCGGCCTGATTGTTCGCCCCGTTCCCGGAATTCCCATTCCCGGAATCGTCGGCGGCCTGCCCGAGTGCAGCCGCGTGAATTCCGGTTTCCCCATTCATCCTTGCGCGTTCATCGTCTGATAAGGACGAGGCATAAGCCGAATTCGTATCCTCTCCCAGTGGCAGAACGTTTTCCAAAGGCTCCAATGATTCACCGAGAACGCTTGGATTCCCCGCGTCACCGTAACCCTCGCCTGCCCTCTCCTGAGCGAACGTACCGACGGATCCATCTACGGATTCACTGGATTCACTCGCGCCGCGAATGAATTTCTTTCCACAACCGGCAGTCGTGACGAGCACGCAAAACAAGAGCACGAATAGCCCGATGGTTGGTTTCCGTGTGTTCACCGTACACCTCCTTGGGTTCAGATTATTTCAGATTCTTTGATCCTTCTTAAAAAAACGGAACCAACTCATGATGATGCAAAAATAAGGCCAACGTGCAAAACACGGGACTGGGAAAGCGAAAATACCTCGAAGAATCGGGAACTTACGGAAGGAGGAACCGTCTATGGCGTGGGGTTGACCTGGTGTCTTTTTTCAACACGCGTGGCATTTATCCAATGCTTGGGATTCTGTCTTTCCAGATGGAGACTACAATTCCAAGGCCCACCGCTCATCCAACAACGTCGTCATTTCCTCGTCAGGTAATGGTCGAGAACACAAATATCCTTGCATCTCACGACATCCGCGCTCCTGGAGAAATTTGAGCTGGCTGGGAGATTCAACCCCTTTTGCAACGACGGGCACCTGCAATGTTCCACCAATGGCCAGACAGTGATCGATAGCTTTCACGGCATCCGGATTGTCGGGAGCGGCAAACACCAATGAAGAGGCCAACTTCAATCGCCGAAAAGGAATCCGTTGGAGCAATGAGGACAGCAGGTCTTCGTCCGCCACGTCATCCAACGCGGTTTCCACCCCGGCATCCAACAACTTTTTGACGATTGCCCCCACGGTCCGCCGCTGCAAGCGTACAGCGGATTGGGAAATTTCAAGACGAAGGGTCTGAGGGGCCAGCCCCGTTTCCTTCAGGACTCGCTCCACCATCGTCACCGCTTGCTTGGGCTCCCAGCCCAGACACGACACGTTCACGGATATCGGCACGACCCGCAACCCTTGTGTTGACCAGGCACGACGTTGCTCACAGGCCGTCCTGAGCACCCATTCCTGAATCTCATCGAAACAATCAACGGCTTCGGCCAAGGGCAAAAGCTGAGAAGGAAAGATCATCCCCAACTCAGCGTGTTGCCATCGAAGGAGGGCTTCAATCCCGATAATCCGTCCCGAGCGCGTCTCAATTTCAGGCTGATAGTGCAGGAAAAAATCACGCCGTTCCCAGGCACTGACGAGGCTCTTTTCCAGCATGAGTCGTTCAAACGCCTGCGCGTTCATGTCATCGGAGACGAATTGATAGCAATGCCCACCTTTTTCTTTGGCGCGATACATCGCGCGGTCGGCCTGAGCAAGCAAGACGTCAGGATCGGTCGCGTCGAAGGGATACAACGCAATCCCCATGCTGATCGTGGCCTGTATCGTCTGATTGCCCAAGGTCACGGGTTGGGTGACGGCTTCCAGGACTTTCTGTGCCACGTGCCCGGCATCCTGCCCTCGTTCCAAATCTTGAAGAATGATCGTAAACTCATCGCCGCTCAACCGCGCGACCGTATCCGTGGCCCGCACGCAACGGGTCAGACGATCCGCCACGTTTTTCAGCAACTCATCCCCCATTTCATGTCCGAGGGAATCATTGATCGGCTTGAATCGATCCAGGTCTGAAAAGAGCACGCCGACGATGCGATCGTGCCGCTTGGCTTGACCCAACGCCTGCTTGAGTCGGTCATAAAACATGGTCCGGTTGGGCAAATCGGTCAAAGGATCGTGGTGGGCCAAGTGGAAGATTCGGGCTTCTGCTTCTTTCCGAACCGTAATGTCCTGATGGATCGCGACAAAATGCGTCACGTCGCCGCGATCGTTGCGTAAGGGCGTGACGACCAGCTCGACCATGTAGGATCGTCCATTTTTTCGCTGCCCCAGCAATTCATACCGCCAGTATTGCCCTTGCACGTTTGATCGATGGGCTTGCTGAAGGGCAGAGCGGAACTTTCCGACTTTGAAAGACTGTGGAATCGTGCCGATGAGGTCAGCGGCCGCATAACCCGTGAGCCGCATGTACGCGTCGTTCACCCATTCGATACGGCCATCCGTATCCGTGATAAAGACCGGATGTTCCGCGGAGGCCATAGCCGCTCCCGGTACCCGCAAGTGTTCCAAATGTTTGCTCAACGCCAAATAAACGGTGATCTGCCCCGTAAGTTTTTCAAACCATTGAATCGTGACGGCATCGAACGCCGTCCGACGCGTGCCGAAGACGACCAGCACGCCCAACGTCCGATGCCGGGTGCCTAAAGGAAGCAACAGCCGCGAAAGATAGTGCCTGACCCCGCTGGGAAGAGTCGGCGCGCCCTTCTGCTCACGCTCCTCTTGAAGGTGAACGGTCGTGTGCGTTTCCAACACCGATTCCACCCAGCACCGTTCCTCGGCCGTGAGAGCATGAGACGGCTGGTCCGGGGTCAGAGAAGATTCGCCGGCCTGCGCACAAATGGAAATGTCGCCGGCCTCTCGCGTCGCCACGCACACAAACGGATAGGGAAAGAGTCGGATCAACTGCTCACACACATGCGACAGAATCTGCGTCAAAGAACGTCCGTGGAGAACGTCTTCGCCCAAGGTCTGGAGCAACTGGTCGCCGGTGGCCACTCGCTCCTGGGCGGACCCGTCACGAATCACCCAATGAAGGGCCGTAATCGCGCCCGATGGTTCCCGTACAGCGGAAACGGTCAGTCGTGCTGAAAAACGACGCCGGTCCTTCGGCGCAAGCACCATGGTCCATTCAAGACCAGGTTCATCCTCAAGTTTTCGAAGTTGGGTCTCAATCGCACCGGGACCGTCGGGAACCAGCACGTCCGGCAACGGTTGCCCGAGCAGCGCCCGTTGAGAACGGTTCACCATGTGCGTCGCCGACGCATCGGCCAACTGAATGATTCCTTTGGAGTCGGTGACAAAGTGGCCGTCCGGTGGGAGACCCTCATCAACCGTGCCGCGGGATGTTGAACGATCACTCATCTCATTCAGGCATTCTGACAAGACCGGACGCCACGTCTCGTTGGACTTGTCGATAGCGTTCGACCGTGCCGACATCGGACCAGTAACCCGAAAAGACGTACCCGGCTATGGTGGCGCCTTGTTCCAGCCAGAACACGTAGGCGTCAAGAATCGAAGCACACACACCGGGCGGAACGGGTTGCAACAGACGCGGGTCAACGACCTGGATGCCGGCGAACATCCGCCGTAGCGGCGGGCCGTCCGTGGCCTCGGCCCTGCGGCCTTTTCCTTTAATCCGCAAGACGCGATTTTCCCGATCAGTCTCAATCACGCCCCATTGTTCGATGTCGGGATCATCACGCAGCGCCATGGTGGCCAATGCCGCCTCTCTCCGATGATGGGCAACCACGTGGGAGACGTCCACGTCCGCGACGGTGTCGCCATTCAAGACCAGAAACGGTTCGTCCTCAAAAAAGGACTCGACTCGTTTGAGCGCCCCTCCGGTTCCGAGCAACGACGGTTCGTGAGAATACGACAGGTGCATGTGCCACTGCGCCCCAGTCCCCAAGGTTTGCCGGATTTGCTCTCCAAGATAAGAAAGATTAATCATCACCTCCGAAATGCCGTGTTTCCGCAGCAAGAGAAGATTCCAGACCATCAGCGGATAGGGACCCAGGGGCAAGAGCGGCTTCGGCGTTGACTCCGTCAGCGGACGAAGCCGGGACCCGAGACCCGCTGCCAAGACCATGGCTTTCATCGACCCGTCTTCATTGCCATTCGGGGATATAGGGAGTGAGATGCCGGAGCAGAGACGAGAACTCAGGATATTTTTCCAAATTCGTTCGCACGTAGCCCAAGGTCCGAGGAACGTCCGCAAGAAACTTCGGATTGCCCTTGACCCGGTCGATATACACGAATCGCCCCGCGGCTTTCAGATTGCGCTGAATGCTTGTGAAATCAAAGAGCCTGCGAAACTCGGCACGATCCGTCAATAACATGCGTGCCTGCACGTCGGGAGCCAACCCGGCACGCATCCCCGTGATATACCGATCAATCATCTCGTCAACAAACGCTTCATCCAGCGCGACGTAGGAATCCCGAAGAAGAGACGCCAGATCATACGTGGCCGGCCCGAGCAACGCATCTTGAAAATCGAGCACCCCCAGCCGATCGCCATCCACCATAAGATTCCGGGAATGGAAGTCACGGTGCGTAAACACCCGAGGTTGGCACGCCATCCATTCGGCTATGGTGGAAAAGGCGTCACGAATGCGCTTTTCGTGATCCGCACACATCGGCCTCTTGTCACGCCTGACCCAGACGCCATATTCCAGAAAATGCTCAAACTCCCACGTCAGCAGCGGCACATCAAACGATCGGGAGAAGGCTTGGCACCCGTCAGCCTTTGACGCGGTCAAATGCAGATGGATCCGAACCAGGGTATCAACGGCCGCAGGATAGTACCGCCGAACGGCGGACGTGCCGCCTTCGGCACACGCATACCATAAGGTGACGTCGCCAAAATCTTGCAGATACAGGAGCCCCGCGGCTTCATCGTAAAAATAAAGGGCCGGGACCGGAATGCCGGCTTGATCGAGCGGTCTACGGACGTTCAAAAACGCAAGTTCTTGAACGTCCGCGGACGTTCCTCCCATCGCCTCCTCGGAGGACTTGAAGTCTTCCGGATCCGCCAACTGCATCAGAATCAACGACGAAACCGGCCCAGTCTTCAACTCCAGCCGGTAATAGCGCCGATTCGACGCATCCCCGGACAACGGCACCACCGTTGCCAACTCAGCCCGAAACGGCAACCTCGTGCGCAACGTCGTCTCCAACAGCATCGGATCCGGCCCGGAAGAAGTCGAAACAGCTTCAGTGCTCATGGAGCCGAATTATAAGGAGTCTCATCTGTTCTGTCACTTCAGATACGTTCAAAACCCTCCGACACCCCTCACTCCCCGCATTCACTAGGGCAAATTCTGTCTCCCCCACCCCCACCGTCATTCCCGCACCCCCACTGTCATTCCCACAGCCCCACTGTCATTCCCGCAGCCTTTAGCGGGAATCCAAAAAAAGGGTGCAAAACCCCAGCCAGTCTGACAACCGACCCTGCCCACCCCCGCCCGCGTTGCAGAAAAGAAAAAACCTTGGATTCCCGCTCCCCGATAACAAATGTCGGGGACAGGCTTCGCGGGAATGACAGAGAGGGCAGGGAAGGACGAAGAGCAAGGCCGGGAAGGCCCAGGAGAAAGAGCGGGAAGGCCCGGGAGAGGGGCCGGGCAGGACGAGGAGCGAGGACGGGAAGGCCCGGGAGAAAGGGCGGGATGGCCAGGAAGCGAGGACGGGATGCTACTGGCATTCCGGCCCCCCTTGGCATTCCGGCCTCCCCCTTGACATTCCAGCCCCCCCTATTGTCATTCCCGCAGTCTTTAGCGGGAATCCAGGGGAAGGCCTAGGCGCCTCCGGCAGGTCTGCACACCGTGAGGGCTTTCCTGGATTCCCGCTCCCCGATAACAAATGTCGGGGACAGGCTTCGCGGGAAGGACAGAGGGAGGGCAGGAATGATAGAGAGGGGGGAAGGACGAGGACCGGGGGCGGGAAGGACCGGGAGCGGGGGCGGGATGCTACGGGCATTCCGGTTACCCTATTGTCATTCCCGTGTCAACGGGAATGTGGATTCACATTTCAAGTGCAACACTTGGTGGATAAAAACCTCCGCGGGCGTGGCATACCCGAGGCACTTCCGCGGGGTGTGGTTGTACGCATGAACCAGGTGATGAAACCGCTGGTCAGACAGGGTGGCCAGGTCGGTTTTGCGGGGGAGGGTGCGGCGCAGGCGGCCGATGGCGTTCTCGACGCCGCCTTTCTGCCCGGGGGCGTAAAAGTCACAGAAGAAGGTCTCAATGCCGAGGGCATGGAGGCGATGATGAGAGGCGAACTCCGTCCCATTGTCGAAGGTGACGGTCTGGCGGCCGTGAGGGGGCATCGGGGTGAGGAGGTGGGTGAGGGCGTGGGCGATGGGGGCGGCGGCTTTGCCCGGGGGGCGCACGGCCAGGAGGAGGCGGGAGGTGCGTTCGTGGAGAGTGAGGACGGCTTGGCCGTAGGTGCGGAAGAGCATCAGATCGGCTTCCCAATGGCCCGGGGTCTGGCGGTCGGCGGCTGCGGCGGGGCGGTCGGCGAGGGGGCGGCGGTGAGCCATCAAGGCGGCGGGGCTGCGACGTTTGCGCCGGCGGCCGCGGGTGGCTTTGGCGTGAGGGAGAGAGTGGCGCCAGGCATAGGTTTTCGTCCGGGCGATCTGAGCGTAGAGGAAGCGGTAGATGGTTTCGTGCGAGAGGACGGGGCGCCCGGCGTCGCGGGCGAGGCGGCCTGCGACTTGCTCGGGGGTCCAGCCCTGTTGCAGGCGGGTGAGGACTGTGGTGCGGAGGGGGGCATCGCGATCCAACTTGGCGCCGCGCCACCGGCGGGCGCGGGCCTGCTGCTCGGCATAGCGGGGCTGGTAGCCCTCGGTGCGGGAGCGATTGCGCTTCATTTCGCGAGCCACGGTTGATGGCGGGCGATCCAGAGTTGCCGCGATTTGCCGGAGCGAGCGCCCGTCGGCGTGTAAGCGGGCCAAGTCACATCGGTCTTCCAGGGTGAGGTGGTGATAGTGGGTTCCCATGCCAACACCTTAGCAAGGTGTTGCACTTCGTTTGTGAATTTAGAGAATCCAGGGGAAAGCCTAGGCGCCGCCGGCAGGTCTGCACACCGTGAGGGCTTTCCTGGATTCCCGCTCCCCGATAACAAATGTCGGGGACAGGCTTCGCAGGAATGACAGAGGGGGGAAAGGGAATGACAGAGGGGGCGGGACGGAATCTTGTCCTGGATTGACCATGGTTGATTGGTATGGTAGAGTCCGCCGGTTTTTTTACTTCAGGCTATTTTTTCAACGGTTATCCAGATTTTCACCGCGTTATCTTGACACACGTTCGATTTGCCGACGCTGACTTTCCTGCCGTTTCTCTCCGGCCTCAACTTTGCCCGGGTGTCCGGTTTCCCTTTGGTGTTGCGTTCTATGAAGAGATGAGCGTTCATGGCGTATAAAAGTATCGGGGATTACGGCATCATCGGCGACTTGCACACGGTCGCTTTAGTCGGGATGGATGGCTCCATTGATTGGTGTTGCCTGCCCCACTTCGATTCTCCCAGCGTGTTTGCGGCTTTACTCGATCACAAGCAGGGCGGCCATTTCAGAATTTCTCCCGTTCACGAAGGCAGTCGGCGGCAGATGTATCTGCCGGAAACCAACATTCTGCTCACCCGCTTTTTCCAGGACGACGGTGTCGGCGAGATCACGGATTTCATGCCCGTGGAATCCGATGCGCCCGGGTACATTCCGAAACGTCATCAGATCATTCGTATCGTGTCGGTCACGCGCGGTCACGTCCGATTTCACCTGGAATGCGCTCCGTCGTTCGACTACGGTCGTGATCTTCACACCGTGAGCATGAAAGGCACGAACGCCGAGGCACAGGCAGGCACGAACGCCGTCTTTCGTTCTCCACGCGCCATCCTCGGTCTGGTCAGCCCCATTCAACTCGAAGCGAGAGAAGGCAGGACAGTGGCGGACTTTACCGTGACCGAAGGGCAACAACTCACCTTCGTCGTCGAATATCTCGAAGTCGGGGCGCCCGAGGCTTTATTCAATACCCCTGAATCCGGCGAGATGGCGTTTCAAAACACTTCGGCGTTCTGGCAACGCTGGCTTTCTCAATGCCAATATTCCGGCCGATGGCGGGAAACCGTTCACCGCTCGGCGCTGACGCTGAAACTGCTCACCTATGCTCCCACCGGGGCCATCGTGGCCGCTCCGACTACCAGCCTGCCGGAGGCTATCGGCGGACGGCGAAATTGGGACTATCGCTTTACCTGGATGCGTGACGCCGCGTTCACGATCTATGGGCTGTTGCGTCTGGGCTTCACCGTGGAAGCGAATCGATTCATGGATTGGTTAAATGCTCGCTTTCAGGATCTCAATCCCGACGGCTCGTTGCAGTTAGTGTACGGCATTGATGGGCGTCGTGATCTTCCCGAAGAAGAACTGCGGCATCTGGATGGGTACTCGTCGTCGAAACCCGTCCGCATCGGCAACGCCGCGTCCCATCAGCAGCAACTCGACATGTATGGAGCACTGATGGACGCGGTGTACCTCTACGACACGCACGGCACTTCCATTTCTTTTGATCTCTGGATGAACCTTTGCCGACTGCTGGATTACGTGTGTCAACATTGGCAGCTCCCCGACGAAGGCATCTGGGAAGTCCGTGGGGGACGTCGGCATTTTGTGTATTCCAAAGTCATGTGCTGGGTCGCTTTGGATCGCGGCATCCGGTTAGCCGATCAACGAGGGTTTCCCGGGAATCGCGTCCGATGGATGCACGAACGCGATCGTATTTACATGGACGTGATGGAACGCGGGTACAACAACCGGATCGGCGCGTTTGTGCAACATTATGAGACGGCGGCCTTAGACGCCGCGAACCTCGTGATGCCGCTGGTCTCCTTTGTCTCCCCCACTGACCCTCGCATGATCTCGACCCTGAATCGTACGCTCGAAAAGCTGAGCGTGGGAAGCCTGGTCTATCGCTATCGGGTCGGAGAGGCCGCTCCCGACGGATTGGAAGGAGACGAAGGCACCTTCAGCATGTGTACCTTCTGGCTGGTTGAAGCCCTGACTCGCGCCGGACGCTTGCAGGAGGCTCGTCTGATCTTCGAAAAGATGCTCAGCTATGCGAATCACCTCCGTCTTTACGCAGAAGAAATCTCGCAGACTGGTGAGCAGTTGGGTAACTTCCCTCAGGCTTTTACGCATTTTGGGCTGATCAACGCCGCAATCCACCTCGACCTCGCCCTCAATAGTCGGCAGGGCACCTTCACGATGACTCGTCGGACGCCCCCTTCTCCCAAACCGACCCAACCGTGATCCGTCCGAAATCCATTCTCTCTGCGTTCCCGTATCATTCCATGCTTTACGCTTAGGTCCGTTTGCGGTATGGTGGGAGGAAATGACCAATCTTTCCGTCGTCCGAAGAGAGACCGTTGCAAACCTGTTATTCTGAGGAGCGAAGCGACGCTTGCCCTGAGGTTCTCTGAGCCTCGAAGGGACGCGAAGGAAAGAATCTCCTGCCCATCTTTGCCCCATGACGTCGCCTTAGACCCTTCGCTTCGCTTAGGGTGACGTTGCGAAACAGTCTCCAAGAGAGAGACGGAACTTTTTTCATTATCGGAATCGCTGAACACCTTTGCATAAAACTTGCACAAACAAATGATGAGAGGAGAGAGAGGGGGATCATGGAAATCGGATTTATCGGACTTGGCAAGATGGGGATGAACATGGTGACCCGGCTTCGGCAGGGGCATCATCGGGTGGTGGTGTTTGACCGGCAGCAGGACCTTGTCAGACAGGCGGAAGGGACGGGGGCAATCGGAGCCGCTTCGCTTGAAGACCTCGTTTCGAAGCTTGTCAAGCCGTGCGCCGTGTGGGTGATGGTCCCCTCCGGGAAGCCCACGGAAGACACTCTTCACACCCTGGCGGACCTGTTGGAAGCCGATGACGTCGTCATCGACGGCGGCAATACCAGATTCTCCGACGACGTCCGGCGCGCCGAGGAATTGAAACGTCAACGGATTCATTACGTGGACGCGGGGACGAGCGGCGGCATCTGGGGATTACAGATCGGGTATTGTCTGATGATCGGGGGAGAACGCGACGTCGTGAATCGCCTGAAACCGGTGTTCACCACACTCGCCCCGGAAGACGGGTGGGCCCACGTTGGGGGACATGGGGCCGGCCACTACGTCAAAATGGTTCATAACGGCATTGAGTACAGCATGATGCAGGGCTATGCCGAAGGCTTCGAACTCATGTCGAAAAGTGAGTATCATTTGGACTTGGCGAAAGTGGCGGACTTGTGGATGCACGGAAGCGTGGTCCGTTCATGGTTGTTGGAATTAGCCGCCGGCGCACTCAAAAACGATCCGCGCCTGGACAATCTCAAAGGATACGTGCAAGATTCAGGGGAAGGTCGATGGATGCTGATGGATGCCCTTGACAAGGACGTTCCGGTCCCCACGCTGTCCACGGCCTTGTTTACACGATTCCGTTCCAGACAAACGGAATCCTTCTCCGAGAAACTGCTCGCGGCGCTCCGCAACGCATTTGGCGGGCATGGCGTGCGACGAACGTAACCTCAGGGTGACGCTGTCATGACGACGCTTGAACGTGAACGACCTTCGAACGTGAAGAGAACGTCCGACTCTTCCATTCAACCGTGTACGCTTGTCATTTTTGGGGGGTCCGGAGATCTCACGCGCCGGAAGCTGTTTCCGGCCGTTTACAATCTCATCCTGGACGGACTGCTCCCTGAAAACTACGCCGTCGTGGGGATTGGCCGAAAAACGTGGAGCCACGAGGATTTTCGCCACGTGGCCAAAGAAAGCATTGAGAAATTTTCTCGACAGGCCTTCCAGCAGGGACCATGGGAGGAATTTGCACGCCGGCTGCATTACGTTCGCGGGTCCATTAATGATTCTACTCTGTATCAGGAACTCCGCAGCCGAATCGAAAACGTCGAAACCCAATTCGATTTACCAGGCCATCGCATCTTCTACTTGGCCATTCCCCCGACTTCCTTTGCGACCGCATGTCAGGGATTAGAGCAGGCAGGATTGATCGTTCCGCCTGACCGTGCAGATCGCGCCTCCCGCGTCATCGTCGAAAAACCCATCGGTCATGACCTGGCGTCGGCAAAAGCCGTGAATGCGACGATTGCCGAGGTCTTCGATGAATCTCAGATCTACCGTATTGATCATTATCTCGGAAAAGAGACCGTGCAAAACATTATGGTGCTCCGATTCGCCAACAGCATTTTTGAACCCATCTGGAATCATAAATACATTGATCACGTCCAGATTACCGTCAGCGAAGAAGAAGGCATCGGCACGCGGGCTCCCTATTACGAGGAGGCGGGCGCACTCCGTGACATGGTGCAGAACCACATTCTTCAGCTCTTGAGCCTCATTGCCATGGAACCGCCGTATTCATTGGACTCCGACGTGGTCCGCGACGCCCGCATGGAAGTGCTGCGTTGTCTCCACCCTATCCGGGGGAAAGACGTGGAGCAGACCACCGTTCGTGCGCAATATTCACACGGCACTCTTAACGACCAAGACGTCCCAGGATACCGGCGAGAGGAGGGCGTCCGACCGGATTCAACAATCGAGACGTACGTGGCACTGAAGTGTCGCGTCGAAAATTGGCGATGGTCCGGCGTTCCTTTTTACCTGCGAACGGGAAAAGCCATGCCGCGCCGGGCATCGGAAATTGCCGTGCAATTCAAAGACATTCCGGAAATTCTCTTCAACGCCGACCCGGCAGCGCGGCAGGCACCCAACCTGCTCACGCTTCGGATTCAACCCCAGGAAGGCATGGCCTTGCGGATCATGTCGAAGATTCCCAGGAGTCGGGCCAGAACCCACCCCGTTGAAATGAACTTCAATTATGGGGATGCCTTTTCCGCTCCGTCACCGGAAGCCTATGAACGGTTGCTGCTGGACGTCATGGCCGGAGACGCTTCGCTCTTTATGCGACGCGACGCCGTGGAAGCCTCATGGACGTGGGTCACGGACATCCTGGAAGGATGGAAGGCTCATGGAAGCCGATGGCTGCCCGAATACTCCGCAGGCACCTGGGGGCCGGTTGAAGCGGATAAATTGATCGAATCCGACGGCCGCACGTGGCGACTGGTGTGACGCTGGTCCCTTGCTCATCACTTTGAATTTCCAAGAAAACATTGCAGCGAACAGACACCGTCATTCCCGCCGTCTGTCCCTTGTCATTCCCGCCGTCTGTCCCTTGTCATTCCCGCCGTCTGTCCCCTGTCATTCCCGCCAGCTCCCTGTCATTCCCGCCGTCTGTCCCCTGTCATTCCCGCCAGCTCCCTGTCATTCCCGCCAGCTCCCTGTCATTCCCGCCTGCCCCTGTCATTCTCGCCAGCCCCTTGTCATTCCCGCTAACCCCCTACTGTCATTCCCGCAGTTTTTAGCGGGAATCCAGAGGAGAGGGAAGGGAGTAGGAGGAAAGGGCTCTGCAAAGGGAAGGCCTCGGTGCCCGCCTTTGGAAGGAGGAGCCCGGGACGGAAGGCGGGCGTGGGGAGGCGTTCTCAGGCTGGGGTAAGATTCTTCGCTTCGCTCAGAATGACAAGGGATTCAGAAGGACAGGGGGACCGGAGCGGGCGGCGTATGGGAAGCGTTCTCAGGCTCTCGCCGTGGTCATGCTGACGGGGGGACTCTTGCCCCCTCACCCCTGCCCTCTCCCGCCAGGGGAGAGGGTGAAGAGAAGGCCCACTCCTGCCTAGGAAGAGGGTCACGAGAAACTCGAGCAACACACCCGCCCCCGCCGTCTCGCCCCTGGTCACTCCCGCCGGCCCCCTGGTCACTCCCGCCGGCCCCCTGGTTATTCCCGCCCGCCCCCTGGTCATTCCTGCCAGCCCCTGTCATTCCCGCCCGCCCCTGGTCATTCCTGCCGGCTCCCTGTCATTCCTGCCCGCCCCTTGTCATTCCCACCGGCCCCTTGTCATTCCTGCCTGCCCCCTACTGTCATTCCCGCAGTTTTTAGCGGGAATCCAGGGGAAGGGACCAGGTCGTGTTTACACTACCGTAGCGCATCGAAGATGAGGGGGAACACGATGAAGCTGAAGAACACCATGTCGAGCTTCTCAAAACGGGTGAAGAGACGGCGAAATTCCTTCACTCGCCGGACTCATCGTTCGACTTCGTTGCGCCGCTTATCCATTGGTCGCATTTCCAAGTGGGAGCAACGCCCTTTCCACGGCCTTCTGGATTCGCTTGACTCCACTTTCAACGTCAAAGCCCACGTGAATCCGGATCACGCGTCGATTGCGCGTGGTGAGACTTTTCATGTCTCCCAAGGCTTGGGCCGCGGCCAGGGTGCCAAAGGAGTAGGGCTCCCCGGGAATCATCACATCCTCCCCTTCCCCGGCAGTGATCTGGATAAAGACGCCGGTATTGGGACCGCCTTTATGGAGTTGACCGGTTGAATGGAGAAAGCGCGGGCCATACCCGACCGTCGTCGCCACTCGTTTGGCGTCACGAACGAGGGTGCGAATTCGTTGGAAGGCGGCGTGAACCGCCGGCGTTCGTTCCACGTAGGCGTTCAGTGCAACGTACTCTCCCGCCTGTGCGCGGGCAAGATGCGCCGACAGAATTCCGTCTAACGAGGATGCCCCGCTCAATGCCCGTTGATTGGCGGCATCGGCAAAAATACGAACGTCCCCGTCAACGACCACGGGCGGCTCCTGGGGCAAGGATTCCTTTTTCTTGAACTCTTCGAGATAGTACCGGGTAAAGTCTTTACTCTCCTGGACGTTGGGTTGATCGAAGGCGTTCACGTCCATCAGCGCCCCTGCCGTCGCCGTGGCAACTTCCCATCGGAAAAATTCTTGCCCGAGATTTATGACGTCCGCGACGTCGATTCGTACAACGGGATGACCGGCTGCTTGCAAGGCCGCAATTTTTGCACCCTGCTCCGGGTACGGTTCATCCACATGGCGGAGATAGGCGAAGACACGATCACGGCCATAGACGTGTGGCTCACCCAACGGTTCACCCTCAATGGGAATAATGCCCTTTTCTTCTTTTCCCGTACTTTCGGCAATCAATTGTTCGAGCCATGAACCTACGCTGCTGAGAGCGGGAGAGGCGATCAAGGTCAGCTTATCACGGCCGGCCTTGGCCAGCGTACCGAGAATGACGCCTAACTCAACGCCTGGATTGTCCGCCGGCGGCACAGCGGAATCACAACGCTGTCTCATCTGTTCAGCACGAGACAGAAGCTGTTCGACGTTCACCCCCATTGCAGCGGCCGGCACCATGCCGAAATTGGATAACGCTGAATACCGGCCTCCAACGTCACGCTCCCCGTGCCAAACGTCTCGAAAGTGGAGTTCCCGAGCCACAAATTCCAAACGAGATCCTCGATCGGTAATCGCGAGAAAGTTTTCACCTGCCCGGTATCCCTTCACCCGTTGCATCCGTTCAAAGAAGTATTTCTGAAACACCAGCGGTTCCGTGGTTGATCCTGATTTACTGGCCACGATGCAGAGCGTGCGTGCAAGATCGACGCGGTTTTCAACGCTCTTTACTTGCGAGGGAACGGTGCTGTCCAATACGTGCAATTCAGGATGGCCGTGGATGATCCCGAACGTCAGACGGCACACTTCGGGACAGAGGCTGCTCCCTCCCATTCCCAACAAGAGAAGGTGCGTCAACCCGGCGTTTTTCACGTCCTCGGCAAACGCGCGCAAGCGAGGCACTTGAGAACGTTGTCGTTCAATGACGGACAACCAGCCCAGGGCGTTGCGAATGATGGTGTGATGGGCAGGGTCCTGATGCCACAACGAAGGATCTTTCGCCCACAATCTGCGCACGAAGTCTTTCGCGTGCAAGTCCTTGAGCGTTGCCGTGACGTTTGCCTCAAAGGATCCCACCGTCCAGGTCTGGTGGTTGAACGAACTCATGCGTTACCCCTCATCTCCAACTGCTGCTTGACGGCGGCCACGACTCGCTCGACGGTAAATCCAAAATGTTTGAGCACGTCCTGAATCGGCGCCGATGCTCCATAGGTGTGCATCCCGATACTGGATCCCTTCAGTCCCACGTATTGACTCCATCCAAACGTCGTGGCCTGCTCAACGGACACCCGGGCCGTCACCGCGGGAGGAATGACGCTCTCGCGGTACGTCTGGCTTTGCTGCTCAAAGAGTTCCCACGACGGCATACTCACCACGCGCGCCTTGATGCCCTCTCCCTTCAGTTGTTCGTAGGCTTCAACGCACAGGGACACTTCACTGCCGGATGTCAGGAGTAAGACGTCAGGGTTGCCATCCGAAGCATCCGCCAGGACGTAGGCGCCCTTGGCGAGACCACCGGCTGAGGCATACCGCGTCCGGTCCAACGTAGGGACGGCCTGACGGGTCAGGGCCAGCACGACGGGTTGCCGTTGGAGTTGCATGATGACCCGCCAAGCTTCAACGACTTCATTCGCGTCCCCAGGACGGATCGTCATCAATCCGGGAATGGCTCGCAACGAAGCTAACTGTTCTATGGGTTGGTGCGTCGGACCATCTTCGCCCACGCCGATGGAATCATGCGTGAACACGTAAATCACGGGTATTCCCATCAGAGCGGCGAGACGAATCGCCGGGCGTCCGTAATCGCTGAAAATCAGGAACCCTGAGCCATAGGGTCGAACCTTCGAGAGTGTCATGCCGCTCAAGATCGCACCCATGGCATGTTCCCGAACGCCAAAATGCAGATTGCGCCCGCCTTCCGTCCCCGCTTGAAAATCTCCGGCCCCGTCAAAAGTCAGACGGGTTTTGGTGGAAGGAGCCAGGTCCGCCGAGCCTCCCATAAGCCAGGGGACCTCCTTGGCAACGGCATTGAGCACTTTTCCAGAAGACTCGCGAGTCGCCAGGCCTTTGGGATTCGCAGGAAATTCCGTCAACCCTCGGCCCCAATTTTCGGGCAGTTGACGGCGTTCCATTTGAGACAATTGCTCCGCCAGTTCAGGATACCGTTCCTGATACGCCTGGAATAAGGTGAGCCACGTATGACGTTCGGCCTTGCCGCGTGCGGCGATCCCAGCGTGAAAATGTGCCAGCACGCCCTCGGGGATCAGAAATTTTGCATCTTCAGGCCAGCCATAGTTTTTCTTGGTCAGACGAATCTCTTCTTCGCCCAATGGTTCGCCGTGGGCGCCATGCGTATCCTGTTTATTGGGGGCACCGAACGCAATGTGACTATCGACGATAATGAGGCTCGGGCCTTCGGTTTCATTCTTAAACGCGGTGAACGCCTGCGCCAACGCAGGCACGTCATTGGCATCCTTGACCTGAGTCACCTTCCATCCATAGGCTTGAAACCGCGCACCCACCTCTTCACTGAAGGCCAAGCTGGTTTTGCCCTCAATGGTAATTCGGTTGTTGTCGTAGACCCAACACAAATTCGACAATTTAAGATGCCCGGCCAGCGAAGCCGCTTCACTGGACACCCCTTCCATTACACACCCGTCCCCACAGAACGCGAACACGTCGTAATCGATGAGGGCAAACCCGGGCCGATTGAAATACTGAGCCATCCACCGTTGAGCCATGGCCATGCCCACGCTGTTGGCGGCTCCCTGCCCGAGAGGGCCGGTCGTGGTTTCCACACCCGAGGTCAAATGGTATTCGGGATGCCCGGGACATTTGCTCTCTAATTGTCGAAATCGCTTGATTTCATCCAGGGATACCGCCGGCTCGGCCGTCACCCTGCCTTCATCATTGACCGCCTTCACCTGAGACACGTGCAACAAGGCATAGAGCAACATTGAGGCATGACCGGCGGACAGCACGAACCGGTCGCGGTTCGGCCACGTGGGATCGTTCGGATCAAAACGCAAAAACTGATTCCACAGGCAATACGCCACCGGTGCCAAAGCCATCGGAGCCCCGGGATGTCCGGATTTTGCGGTTTGTACCGCGTCCATCGCTAACGTACGAATGGTGTTAATACTGAGTTGCTCAATAGATTGCTGCCCCGGCATGGTTATCATCCTCTTTCTGAGAAGACGAGAAACGGTGGATTATGACTCCTCACTCCGTTATGAAAAACGTGGGCAGGATACCGCGTTGAAGGGAGTCTTGCCAAATCTGTTTCAGCGGAGTCGGAAGCGCATTGCAAACCGGCTTTTTCCGGTCTTATGATACGTCCCGTATGAAAGTCATGCTGACCAATCCACGCAAAGAACTTGAGGTGCCGGGACCAACCCGGGTTCATCAACTCTTGCAACGCCTCAATCTGACCCCGGAAGCCTACCTGGTTATCCGAGGAGACGAACTGGTGACGGAAGACGCCATGCTTCAGGACTCCGATTCCATTGAAATCAGATCCGTCATTTCCGGGGGATAGCCACACATGCGCTGCCGGAAATGTTCTCACCCCGCGGTCATCAAAATGCCCCGGCACAATATCGCCCTGTGCAAAGACTGCTTGACGGAGTTCGTGCATACCCAGGTTCGTCGCGCCATCGACGCCCACCGAATGTTTACGACCAACGACCGCGTGCTCGTGGCCGTGTCCGGCGGCAAAGACAGCCTCGCCCTGTGGAGCATCCTGTTGAAACTCGGCTACCACGCCGACGCCCTGTACGTGGACTTGGGCATCGGCGAGTATTCCCTTCAATCCCGACAAAAGGTCCAGCGGTTCACTGAGGCAGTCGCCACGTCTTATCAGGCGACGCTCCACGTGCATACGGTGGAACAGGAGCAAGGTGCCGGCATCAGGGAATTGGCAACCTTAGTCCGTCGTCCCACGTGCGCCACGTGTGGAACCATGAAACGGTATCAGTTTAACCGCGTGGCGATTGAGCAGCACTATGACGTGATGGCCACCGGTCATAATCTGGACGACGAGGCAGCGAGATTGTTGGGAAACGTTCTCCATTGGCAGACGGATTATCTGGACAAACAATCGCCCACCCTGCCCGCTTCATTAGATGGTTTTGCCAAAAAGGTGAAGCCCCTCCATCGGCTCACCGAACGGGAAATTGCCGCGTATGCGGTCATCCATCACATTGACTACATCGTGGATGAATGCCCGATGGCCAAAGGCTCCAAGATGCTCGCCTATAAACGGGTCTTGAATCAACTGGAGGCCGATTCGCCCGGCACCAAGCACACCTTCTATTTGAAATTTCTGGATCGGCAAGCCAAACAACGGCAAGAAGATTCCCAAACCATAACCGAGCAGGACCAACACCGGCTCCATCCCTGCGAGACGTGTGGTCAACCCACCTCGACCACGGTCTGCACGTACTGCAAAATGATGGCCAAAGCCGGAAGCCACGCCTGATTCGTCATTCCCGAACGATAGAGGTTCGCAAGCGTGCGGACTTCCAGTGACAGTCACCGTGGTGCGCGAACATGGATGCTGCTCGGGGCCTTCAGGTGTTGCTTTATTGGCAGGGAGGGATTACCTTCGCTCAGGGAGCAACGAGAGAGAAACTTGGTATGTCGGAAACAAAGAGTGTCATCAGTATCATCGTCAGCATTGTTGCCGGCTTCGTGATGTTGGCCGGGTTAGTTCACACTGGGCAAAGCGACATCCGGGATGATATTAGCAACATCCGAGGTGATATTCGTGAGTTGCGGGCAGGACAAGCACAGTTGCGCGACCGGGTTTCCCGTATTGAAGGGCTGCTGCTTAACCTGAAAGTAGAAGTCGCCCAGTCAAGTCAATCCCCGCCGGATCAATCCCCGTAAACACCTTTCACAAAGTCACGCAAACGGCTGAATTTCCGCGTACGCGGAAATGATGAGGAAGATTACAAACACCCGCGGCACGTCGGGCTGCCACAGGTACAGGGGCGAGTCCCGTCATGGTAAGACTCACCATAGTCACAGGTGAGTTCCTCACCAGGCTTGATGTCCCTCAGGGCATACACCTCCACGGTATTCCGAAATCGTCTGATGAAGGTATTCGGGCTGCACGAATGATTGATGTATTGAAAATCGTTGCCGTTCTTGCCTCCGTCAATGGCCATGCCGTTGTTCAATTCCACGATCACAATCCGCTTGAGATGCTTGGCTCTTCTCCTGGCTTCCCGTTGGCTGATCAGTTTCCCCGTCAACTCGCCAATCTTCCGCCGCCTTGGTAGTCGTATCGTTGCGAACAGTCCCTTGCCGTCAATGGGACTTTTCTTCACTTCAGCATTATTCGTATTAGGCTGAATTCCCACAGCAAAACATAAGACAAACTTAATCCCAACTTCAATGCGAGGGCTATGCGATCCTTCCCCTTGTCCGTTACCGTTATCTCAAGCGACGGCAACGAGTCAGATACCAAAAGAATCAAGCCGGCACCCACAATCGCACTTAGTGCTATGATGGTTTCTAGGAGAACAAAACCATCCTCAGTCATCCAGGGAGCTAATCACCCATCATTGACCGAAGTTCATCGACTGTGCCACATTCGTCCTTTGTTTTATTGTCAACGCGGGAAATTCTTGAAGCCGATTTTGAGGAGGCATTATGGCGGTAGACCTTAAACACAAAAGTCGTGAATTGACGGAGGGTCCCGGACGGGCGCCGGCTCGGTCCATGTTGCGAGCCGTGGGGCTTCGGGATGAGGATTTTTCCAAGCCTCTGGTGGCCGTGGCTAATACGTGGTCGGAAGTGACTCCCTGCAATTATCACTTACGGGACGTTGCGCAGAAGGTCAAAGAAGGGATTCGGGAGGCCGGCGGGGTGCCGATTGAATTCAACAGCGTGGTGATTTCCGACGGCATCAGCATGGGGACTGAAGGCATGAAAGCCTCGTTGATCAGTCGTGAGGTGGTCGCCGACTCTATTGAACTGGTGGTCCGCGGGCATTTGTTCGACGCGGTGGTGGCTCTCTCCGGGTGCGATAAAACCATTCCTGGAACGGTGATGGCCCTGGCACGCCTGAACCTCCCGTCCCTCATGTTGTACGGCGGCTCGATCATGCCCGGCCAATTCCAAGGCCGTCACGTGACGATTCAGGAGGTCTTTGAGGCCGTCGGCGCCCACGCACGGGGCAAGATGTCGGATGCCGACCTGCACGATCTGGAACGTCACGCCTGCCCCGGTGCCGGATCATGCGGCGGACAATTCACCGCGAACACCATGTCGATTGCGTTTGAATTCCTCGGCATCTCTCCCATGAGCTTTAACGGCGTTCCCGCTCTGGACCCCAGGAAAGAAGCGGTTGCCACTCAATGCGGGCATCTCATTATGGATATACTGAAACGCGACCTTCGCCCCGCACGCATCATCACGCGAGATGCTCTGGAAAACGCGATTGCCGCAGTCGCCTGTACGGGAGGATCAACAAACGCGGTACTCCATTTATTAGCCGTTGCCCATGAAATGGGCGTGGCATTAACGATTGATGATTTCGACGTCATCAACCAGCGCATTCCCCTGATTGCTGATTTGAAGCCGGGCGGCCGGTACGTGGCCGCGGATTTGTATCAAGCGGGGGGAACCCGTCTGGTTGCGAAACGCTTGCTTGATGCAGGCGTGCTTAAGAGCGAGTGCCTCACCGTCACGGGACGCACGCTCAAGGAAGAAGCCGACACCGCTTCGGAGACCCCGGGACAGGAGGTGCTCTATCGAGTTGAAGAGCCGATCAAGCCAACTGGCGGCCTGGTTATTTTGCACGGCAACTTGGCTCCTGAAGGCTGCGTGGTGAAAGTTGCCGGGCACAAGAAACTGACCCACACGGGCCCGGCCAAGGTGTTTGATTGCGAAGAAGATGCCTTTGCCGCGGTACGGGGTGGGGACATTCTGGATGGAGACGTCGTCGTCATTCGCTACGAAGGGCCGCAAGGGGGGCCGGGCATGCGCGAGATGCTTGGTGTGACCAGTGCCCTGGTCGGTGCCGGTCTCGGTGAAACCGTGACCCTGCTGACGGACGGCCGATTCTCCGGTGCCACACATGGGCTGATGGCTGGACACGTGGCCCCGGAAGCCGCCAAAGGGGGGCCGATCTCGGCCGTCAAGGATGGAGATTCGATTTCTTTTGACGTTCCTAATCGGCGACTTGACGTGAATATTTCTCCAGAAGAATTGAAGTCCCGGCTAGGGCAATGGACGGCGCCTCCTCTCAAGTACACCAGCGGGGTTCTTGCGAAATACGCCAAAAGCGTCTCATCCGCGTCAACGGGTGCCGTCACCGGCTGAATCCGTGGAGGCGTTGAGAGTCCGCCTCAACCTGCTCCTTTTTTGAGGTTTGGACAAAAAAAGCGGGAAGGTCGTTTGACCTTCCCGCGCCCTTCACACTTTTCCTCGCGATGCTCTTTTTCTCTTCAGAGTTTCACGTTTTCCTTAAATCGAACGATCTGAACGGGCTGAAAGGCCCGAGCCTTTCTCCCTAAGGCTGCCCGTTCTTCGACTGCTTTCACAAACGGTTCGGGGCCGTGAATCGGTGCGTAGGTCATGGTCACGATCACGTCCATGGATGGGGCGTCATGAGGAGTCGGAAACGTGAACGTTTCAATCCGTTTTTCCTCAGGTTTGAGCACGTTTTCTTTCAAGACTTTGACGGCTTCAAAGTCGAAGACGGTGGCTTTTCCATTGTTATCGCCGAACACCCGTTCGTAGTAACGCCGTTCATTGTAGGTTTTCCGTAGGTTTTTTCCGAGAATCGTCAGGTCCAGTTCCACGCGAGACCAGCCGGGATGCGGAAGAGGCAGGTTGTGGGGCACCAAGCTTTGAATCGTCACCGTCACTTCCGATTCCTGTTCTTTGACTTTGGTATCCACTTCAAGCGTCACGGCTTCCGCTCGAACTTTTCCGAAGCGTCCAGGGAAACTATGGTTGGCGATTTTCCGGTTTCGTTCTCCGTTCGCGGATTCACCAAAGGCTTCCGGCATGTGACACGACTGGCACTGGGTGCCCGCTTTCTGCTTTTTGGATTGTTGCCACGGCCCTAATAAATCCGGAAGTTTTTCATGTCCGGGTAGATTTTCATGACAGGTCACGCAGTACTGAGATTGGCTATATAACGGAAGCGAGATGGATTGATGCGCAAGATTTTCCGCCGGCTTTGTATAACTGCCGAAGACGGTCCGTTCCAGTTGATACAGAGGATGAGGCGGATGCCGGTCGGGATTGACCTCTTTGATCAAGTGACATTGCGAACACCCGACGCCGTCTAACCTCGGATCACCGGATTCAATTTCCTTGACGTAGACGGCGGCATGGTCGGGATACTCCAGAACGCTGGGGGCATGACAACGGAAACACATCGCCCCTTCTTTGTCTTCTGAACTCTGTCGGTAGCGTTCAAGTGATACGCGAAAGGCTGACGTTAAAATGGACCGAGATTGTGCAGAGGCTTCCCATTCTTCAAATACCCGTAGGTGACATCGCTTGCATTTCTGCGAACCGGGGAACGCTTTTTCGAGAGGTTTCGTTTGACTCTTTTTCACGGCCAGGACTTCGGTGATCGGGCGGTCAATCGAAAACACCAACATCATGGCCACCGAGAAAAGACCAACGACCCAACGCATCACGTAGAATGTTTTCTGCATAAGCCGACCTCAACTCGTCATGTTGGTAGTTGTACGCGGGCTGGGCTTGGTTATAAGGATTTCGTCCGAAACGTGAGTAAGCGCGGCGATGAATAATCGGCAATGATCTCTTTGGCTTTCTTTTTATCTCTTTCGCGTTCCAGGGTCCCAAGATATTGCTCAAGCAATGCCTGGGTTGGTTCAGGGATCAAGGCATATTCTAACGATGCTTCGACGTAACTCGGTGTCCTGCCGTCTTTCACCTCTATGGAGAACGGCACCTTTCGCGTGGTGCCTCCATGAACGAGCGGATCGGGAATCGGGCCGCGAAGAATTTTCTCAAACGGTAATCCAAACCGTTCTTGTCTGGTTCCCAGGATATGTCCTTGCGCATCTTTAACGTTGACCGTCACAAAAAATTGTTTCAGGACGGGATCGCCTCCCGGAAAGACGTGTGGGAGACTGCCGTTCCTGACTAATACCCTGCCCTCAACCTTATTCCCTGACTGCTGGACTTCAAGGTCCACCCGGGGAAACCATTCCGCTTGCAGATTTCGATTGCTCAGCATGATCCCCGGTATGACAATGCCTTGAAACCAATGTCGCCCGATAGGCCGCGTGAGCGATCCCCGTTTTGACGTCGAACTGCCGGTGGATCGTTCCATGTGACAGTCTTGGCAAATCGTGCCCTTCAAAATTTGCCCCGACAATTCGGTCTGGGTCACGTCTCTGACTTTGCTGAAATGGCAGGAGGCACAAAATTGAGGGCCCTTATAGACGGCAGCCTGTTTTGAGGGATGTACGAGATTGTCTTCGGCGTTCGCGTAGGGACCAAAAAAGGTTTTCCCTGCATTGATCTTAAACGCCGGAAAGTCCGTGGGTTTCTCCTTGAACGAATCAATCAGATGACAGGACGAACAACTGATACCTTCGACACGGGGTTTTTTCTTGGCTCTTCTTCCTCGTTTTTTGGAGGTTTCCGAAAGAACTTGCGCGATGATTTTTTCACTATGTTGAGGAAAAACGGTCACCGCAGGCGCATGGCAGGCCAAGCATCGGGTTTTTTCTTCGGTTGTCGGACTGGTTTGCAGCCACAGGCCGAGGACGGTTTTGAACACCGGCGACGTCAGCGCCGTCCCATGCAACAGCGCCCCATCCACGCGACCAAACGTTTTAAGGTCAGGGGTCTGTTCACGCATCCCTTTCCATTCCTCATAATGACGGTCATGACATTGCTTGCAATGCTCGGAAGGGAGAAAGATTTCTTCAATTTCCTCTATCCATTTGTGGCCTTCAGAGACTTGGGACTTTTCCTGAGCATTCGCATATGGGAGTGCGCCACACAAGACGCCCAACAAAATACCCAACGTTTTCCATCCCGACACGAATTTCATCCGTCTTTCAGCGTAGCGAAAAAATGCCATGCCCGTTACTAATCCTTCTGAATTCGGACAAAATGGAAGTTCAACCCGCCACCAATGCCTTGATCATCAATGCCCGCTGGTTCAAACGTCGCCACCGAAAAATTTTGAGTAGGCAGCGCTTTTTCCAGTGCCCGCCCTAACTCTAGAATGTTACGGATTTCTGTTCCGTCTACTTCCTTGATAATCGCCTTCACCTTGATGCCCGCACGGTCTGCCGGAGTGTTTCCAATCACGGCAAAGACCACGACCCCTTCTGCCTTGGTCAGTCCAAGAATGTTTTTAATCTCCTCATCAACTTCTCCGACGTCCACGCCAAATTCTTCGGCCAAGGCATAGGCTTTCTCTTCCGTCATCTCTCCGGATTCGGATTGTGCAAAGGAGATGAGGGAGGCCACAGACCCGATCACCGCCCCACTGATAACAATCGTCATCATTGCAATACGGAGCAATCTCATCATCCGATGTGTTCCTCTTCACACTGAGATTTTGATGGCCCAAAAAGTGGAGAACTCATAGGGGCACGTCTGATTCGTATGATTTATGACTTGGTTGGACCACCGACTGGATCGACGAGCAGTTGGAGCCACGACGCCACTGCTTTTTGTCCGTTCCGTTCTTTATTTTCGCCGTTCCAAACGGCAAATGCCACTGCCTGCATCCGGCCGGGGAACAAGAGGGCTTCATTTTCCACGTCGTCTCCAGATTGGGTCAGGGGACGCTTCATGACGACTCGCCAAAATCCGTTTTTCCATTCAGCCTCGCCTTTCACTTTGCCTTGTCGGACCTTGCTCGTCAACGTGCTGAATCCTCCACCTATGAGATCTTCCACTGATGAAGGCCGACGAGGAATCACTTCAAATCGGCGAATGCCTCTTCTTTTTCGTTTTCTTTCTTTGGCCCTGGCTTTTCTGCGGTCCACGTCGCTTTGCCAGTCTGCTTTCCAATGCCAGATATTGACGTAATGATCTAATTGCCCCATGCAGAAAAAGGCCGGCGCATCACCCAGAGGAAGGGCCAGAGCCGCCCCGTCGCGAAAGACCCCGGGGGTGAGCCGTTCGTTTTTGGTCGCATCCTGCCATTCCATCAAAAACGAAATGTCTTTGCCGTTGTGAACCGACCGAACCGAGATGACTTTCGCACTCGGTTCAGGCCAGACTGGTCGCGTAATGATCTGCCCACTCAGCGGAATGGGAATTGGCGCAATGGTCTCCCAGGCCGCATCGGACGGTTTCGTCGGAACCTCTTCTTCAATGAAATGAGAGCGAATGACAATGCCTTGGGAACTGACCACGGGAATGCCAAACGAACCAAGCGCCACCGCTAGTAACATTATCCCTACTCCCGTGACGATCAGAGAGCGAGAAAGTTTTCTTTTTGTTTTCACCATGTCACTTCCACCGTTTGGAACAACTTTGTCAACGGATACGTGCCTTCATGACAGGATCCAGCGATTTCTCCCATCTCCGTCATTAGACAAGAACGGCTTTACCACAGTTTGACTCGACGAATTTTGTTTTCATTCCGTTCACAAATATAGAGCTGGCCGTGCGCATCAAGTGATAATCCAGACGGCGCATTCACGATCGCATTAACGGCGAAATTGCCGTCACCATGCTTCGGCATGCCCGTTTCTTCTTTGGCCACAAACCGCGCGGCACCACATCCTCCCATGTTTTTGTCCTCATATCCACTGTCCCCATTTCCGGCAATCGTCTCGATAATGCCGGTGTTCGTATCGACTTTCCGTACCCGATGATTCATGGAATCGGCAATATACACGTGTCCGTCAGTATCAACAACGGCTGCTTCCGGCACATTTAACATGGACATGACCGCGGGTTTTCCATCGCCGTCGTACCCAAAGCGACAGACCCCGGCCACCGTTGAAATCACACCCGTTTGCGCGTCGATCCTTCGAATGCGATTGCTGGCCTTATCCGTGAGAAACACGTGTCCGTCCCGGTCGACGTCAATCGCGACAATGTCCCACAGTTTCGCTTCGAGAGCCGACCGGCCGTCATCAAGGTACGGAGACAGATCCAGATTATCTGAACATTGTGGACGAAGCCACCCTTGATCATCACTGAAGTCAATGCCAATCGCATCACCAGAGAGCACGACGAGATTCTGGGCCGTCAAGGGGCTGATCCAATCTTCGTCCTCTCTGGACCACGTTCCGGCAATGGTGGTGACCATCCCCGTTCGAGGATCGTACTTTCGAATACGGTGAGCCTGAGTATCCGCAATGTACAGATTATCTTCCGAATCAAACGCAATGGCACCCGGATAGGTTAAATTGACGTCCAACGCCGCGCCGTCACCATTAAATCTCGATCCGCCGGAACCCACTACCGTCGTAATGATATCGGTCCTCTGATCGATTTTACGAATGCGGTTGCTTCCGGAATCACAGATGTACAGATCATTGTTCGAATCAACCGCCACGCTCAACGGCAAGTACAACCCGGCTTCTCCACACAAACCATCATCACCGCTATAGCAAGTTTCTCCAATGCCCGCATAGTTATGAAGGGTGCCCGTTTCCAAATCGACTCGTCGCACTCGATCCGATCCATTTTCGGCGATGTACAGCCATCGGCCTTCCCTGTCGACGCACACATGATTCGGCAAAGGAATGCCTGCTTTCTTTGCGCGTTTTCCGTCACCGGTACTTCGAGATTTTCCATTTCCGGCGAACGTTTCTATTCTTCCCAACGTGGATTCTACGCTTGTTTCCATTCCGCGCTCCTTGCCTTGCGGACAACCCGCATGTTCTTTCTTTGTTTTGAGGCAGACTCCGACTAACCCATTCTACACCTTGGAGGTCTGCACCGGTTCCGTAGACGAGGCTTGTGTTGGAGGAATGGCCCCTGCTTGGACACTTGATGGAACCTGTGCCGTATCTGAAGATTGCTGATGAGCTTGGTTTTGCTGTTCCGCCACGATTTGCGCTTCGACCTCAATGGCATCGGCCTCCTGCACGGATTTTTTGAAGCCTTTAATCGCTTTCCCCATCCCTTCACCAAGCTGAGGCAATTTTCCGGCACCAAATACAATCAGGACAATGACAAGTATCAAAATCAACTCGGTAAACCCTAAGCTGCCAAACATGCTGGATTTCTCCTTTTGAAGCTGAAAAATTACATCTGACCCTGCTGACGTGTTCGTTTTGCAAACCGTTGTTTCAACCGTTGCCGGGCTTCTTCGGCTTTCTCAAACATTTTACATTTTTCATACGTATTGATCAGGTTATAATACGCCAAGGGTTCATCGGGGCTGTGCTCCACGGCTTCTTCCATGATTTTCACGGCCATATCGGGTTTCTTCAACGTGAAGGCGATATCCATGAGCTTAAAGCTGGATTCCAAATGCGTCGGATCAAATTCCAACACCTTCATATACGCTTGAACCGCCATGTCCAAGGTGTTGTAATCTGACACTTGAGGATTATCCAATTGCTCATAGACTCCCGCCAAATTGTACCAGGCAATCGGGTCCTCGGAGGTAATCTCAATCAACCGTTCAAAGTACTCCTTCGCTTGCATGTACTCTTTTTTGTCGCCATGCAGTCTTCCCAGATTGAACAACGCCAAAACATCATACTTATTTAGCTCTAACGCTCGCTCGAATTGAGGACGGGCATCATCCATCATCCCCTTGGTCCCGTAGATTGTTCCCAAGTTGGAATAATACATGGCCAAAGAACTCTCCATTTCCGCTCTCAACCCCTCCGCCATTTCTATCGCCTTTTTGACCTCGGTCAAGGCTTCATCCATTTTTCCTTTTCCAAAATACAGTTCTCCCAACCGGCACCGGGCTTGAAAATCATCCGGTTCCTCACTGAGGAATTTTTCAAGTTCCGCAATTTCTTCGTCAGGCGTGAGTGACGGCTCCTGCGTTGAAGACCCCGTCACCTTATCCTCTTTCTCCGTTGCAACATTTTTGGGTTCCATCATTCTGACATTTCCTCTCAACGTACTTCACTCAGGACAGGAGCCACGGGCGAATACACCACGGTTTCTCCTGTTTTGTGACGTAATTTTCCCAACGTGCCTCGTTTATCCAACGTCATCAAAATTAGTCCAACGACAACCATGAATGACAGATGTGACAGTTGCAAGGCATAGCCGGCCATAAACATCAACCCCAAGCCATAACCTGCTAATCTCCCGATCAACACTAATTTAATGACGGTGTACGCCCAACAGGTAAATCCTGCCATATACAATGCAAAGGGTAAATAAAACGTATACCCCATCCCCATTTGGAACACCCACCCGATACCCTGCCCTGCCTTTCTCGCCTCCTCGGCAAGAGCAGGACTATAGAGAGACAGGAAGAAATCGATGTAGAGCAGCATGACAAAGGTGACCCCACCGCTCACAAGGAGAGTCATGGCCCATTTCCGTTGGGTTTTGTTCCTGGTAAAGAACGACGTGCTTCCGTAAGACCACAACACCAGGATACTCGACACCACCATGAGTGCTTCGCCAACCCGACTGATTTCATGAACCAGTGGAGGAGCATTGACAATGCCTAAGAGCCCATAGGTCGTGGACACGGTCTGGTAATAAAACCATCCCGCGATGCCCAATATAAAACATCCCACCGTAACTCGTTGACGCCAGAGATGTCGTGTCACCAGAAATTCCGCCGTGAGAATAAGGAGAATGGCCAAGGATACCAGGTTATAGATCACCGACCCTAACATTGCAGGAGGAAAGATGAGATACACAACCGTCAACGCCATGAGTAATGAGACGGCAGAAACCAGCAATCGATCAAAACTCCCTGACCACACCGATTGTCGTAACTTTTGAATCAGCAAAATGAACAAGACTAAAAACAACAGAAGCGAGGTGACGTTGAGAAGAATGAAGCCCAACGAGGATAGTGTGGTAAACGTGAGGCGGACGGCTTCGGATTTTTCAGCCAGTTTGGACATATGCATGCCCAATCTGGATGCTAACCGGTACAAGATCAGTTCCAAAAATGCAGAAAGCAAGAGAAACTTTAACGCATATTCAAACAGCATCCCGGGATTGTCAGCCTTATCAGACTGTCGCTCCAAGGTAGAGACTCCCAAACCATCCATAACGATTTTCTGCCCTTGTGTGCCTGTCTTCCAAGAAATTACGTTTCAGCACAACACGCCGTCCTTCTCAATCAATTAGGAGACGACGGTGAATTCAGGTGCATGTTGCTTTTTGTGTCGAGCAATATAGAGCAACCCATCGGCCATCGAATAATTAAACGGCAATTCCACGACCACTTCACTGATTTTTTCGTAAACATGTTGATACAGTTTTTCGGCCTGTTCGGGCGTCATGCCCTGCGTCACTTCATAGAAAAAACCTAAGCTTAAATCTTCAGAAGCTGGACGCATGATCCGCTGGACACCATAGCCTCCCGGATCGCTCATAATAGGGGCTTCCTTCTCAAGATCGAATAGACACGGCTGGCAGGAAAAGCCATAGGATGAGTTCAGTTTTTTACTGTCCAACACAAAATTCATGGTTTCCAACGCTTCCTCTTCAGTTTCAGTTGGGAAACCCACGATGATATAACAATGGACGGCGATGCCCAGATCGACACAATCCGCACAAATTCGTTGAACACTTTCCTGAGTAATGCCTTTCTGCATGAAGTCCATCATCCGTTTATTGTAGGTTTCCAATCCGAAAACGATTTTGTGGCAACCCGCATCGCGCATCAAAGTCAGTAATTCTCCTGAGAGATTTTTCTCAAAACGAAATTCGGCCGTCCATTGAATGTCGAATTGTCGCTTCAGGATTTCTTTACACAGGCGACGTGTGGGCGAAAGCGCCAGACACTCATCGGTAAAAAAGAAAAAGGAGGTATCATATTTTTCAGAAAGCCATTGTAATTCATCCACGACTTTCATCGGATCTTTTTGCCTGAAATTCTGATGATCCAGCGTTAACGCGCAAAAGGCACAGTCCTTATAGTAACACCCTCGTGAAAACTGGACCGGCAAGACGGTCTCCGGCGCAAGATACCGATCAAGCGGAAACCCATCGTAATTTGGTGCCGGATGTTCAGCCAGATTTTCAGAATAAAATGGCTGATTCACAATAATCTTTCCGTTCTCTCGATAGATCAAATTGGGAACTTTGGCAAAATCCTTTTTCCCTTCTAATTGATTGACCAGTTCTAATAACGCCGTTTCTCCTTCAAACACAATAAAATCATCCGTGACTTGGAAGAGTCGCTCACAACGACGAAGATTGTCCACCAGTCTAGTAAAAATACTTCCCCCAACCGTTACGTGGATAGCAGGGTTCGCTTCCTTAATAAGCCGACACAGGGTCAATCCGGGAATGATTTGAGATGTCGCCGTGATCGAAACCCCAATCAAATCTGGATGGTCATTGAGAATGGAAGGGAGCAAATACTCTCGATATAATTCAATGTACGGATTTTGTTCCTCATCTTTAACCGCTTTTAAAATGTCCCGGGAGTTATAGATGGAATAGGAAAACTGGTTGTCGACTACGGTGAGTCGGGTTGGAAAATAAATGGAAGACACCACTTCCAGCCACCGATCGATGACGAACAGACATTCTCGATAGCGATCAATATCATAAAACTCTTCACTACGAAGCGATGCTTTGACAGGTTCAATGTCGTCGATTAAATGTGGAAACCTGTCTAAGGCTTCTACAATTCGACCGTAATGTTCATCGCTGCCAGGCCCTGTCTCTCCCTCTCGGGATTGCTCTAATTTTTTGAGCTTTTCAACAAGCTTTTCGTAAACGTCTAATCCATACGTCCTTGATAGAACAGTATCCAGCAGTTCGATGTTCAAATCTCGTTGACTTCTGTCGGTAATGGCAGCTTGGTCAAGAAAGGCCGTTAAACAGGGCAGACTCAGGTAGGGTTGCGAGGGATGCCAACTTGGAGGAAATAACAAAGAGATTTTCACAACGGTTCCCTCTTGTTTTCGTATGTCGTCACTCGGTTATTTCTTATTGAAATCATCATATGTTTTCATCATTTGTAATAGAAACACAGTGCGCTCGTGATTCAATAAACTTTATACACGGCTGCTGGTTTCTTATGCAACCATCGTAAAGGACAAACATTTTTCGCGTTAGCCAAAGACACAAGGCAAACTTGAGGATTCAAAGAAACTCCTCTCGAAAATCCCAAAATGCCATTTCAATAAATTCGCACAAAAAAAAACCCTGAAGTCCCTTTCATTTTTGGGACCTCAGGGTTTTCTTTATTCGTACTGCCAAAAACCAGTCAGGAAAACTTACGGCATTTTAGCGGTGAACCAAGTCGAGATGCCCTTCATGCCGTTCCGTTCCACGTTCTGCCCGTCCCACACCGCAAACGCCACCGGAACGCTCTGCCCGGCCCCGAACTGCACGTCGTTCGCGTCATTCGTCGCCAACGCCCGCTTCATCACTACCCGCCACGTCGGCCCACTGCAACACCCGCCTTTCAACGCCCCATACGGTTCCCACAGCCCATTCCCCATCACGTCCTGCGACGCCTGCGTCGTCAACGTGCTGAACCCGTTCGCGTTCAAATCCTCCACCGAACTCGCCCGCAAATCCGGATCCGACAGGATGTTCCCCGACCAAATCCCCGGATTGAACGGCCCCAAGCTCCGCCCAATCCGATCCGGATACGTCACCCCCCCGGCCGGCTCCTCATAGTAAAAGTCCCACGCGATGGACGGATACTGTTGATCCACATCCCACATCCCCGCCACGCCCGCGCCCATGTCCCGTTGCCACTCCGCGTTCCAGCGCCAGATGTTCACCGTGCCCCCTGATTGCCCCATACATTGGAACGGCGGCGCCCCAGAGGTTTGTACCGGAAATTGCACCGCCACTTGATCCCGGAAATCCTGCGGCCCAATGGTGGTGTTGTTCAACGTTTGATCGCCCCAGTTCGCCCACACCCCGATCTCTTTGCCGTTCGTGGCCATCTTGACCATCACGGTCTTCACCGAGATGTTGGGATGCATCGGAGTCGTAATGGTTTGCCCACTCAGCGGCACCACAATCCCCGGCACCGTCTCCCACACCGGGTTCGCCGCATCCATCGGAATCGCCCCGCTGATCTGACCCACGGGAATCGTCACCGGTTGGCTCACCGCCAACGGCACCTGCCCCACCGTCATCAGCACTCCTACGACGAAGGCAGAGAGAAGAATGCCGAACACTAGTCCTTTGTTACGCGTCTGCACCACTCTCATAATGACGCATCCTCCTTTGATAAAGATTAAAGCTAAATGACTGCGGACTTCCTTACTTCCTCAATGATAAATGTACTGCCTAAAAAACAGCTTTATCGCCCAACAATTCTTGTGGCGGTTAAGCTGTACCGGATTGACCAGTCGAAGATTCTGGTTTTTCTTTATCCAAATACGACTGAGCACCGACCTCGTTCATCAAGAGACTAAGCTCATTTCCTTTATCTTGGGCCCCACATTCGAAGGACTGTCCCTCCGGAGAAACCAAATTAGCCGGACGATAGTCAGTTTCCGAATACGGTTGCGGCGTCACACCCAAATAGGAAACTTCAAAAGCTACCCATTGGGAGGTAAGATCCGCAATCATTTTATAAAACCCATATTCGGCTTTTTTCTTCAGCATCCCGGAAAACAAAGGCACCCATCGTCCCACATGTTCCTTAACAAATTTTTTCTCAGCATCCAAGACTGTTTTTTGTTTTTCAGTGCCGTCATGACATAAAGCATAGGACTCTTTGTAAGCCAAAAAATGCAAAAATTCAAGTTCTACGCTTAAATGGTCCAATCGCTCGTGAATATCTTGAGAAAGTTGTACCCCAAAAGCCGAATAAAAACCGGCAATATCCCCCATCACGTAGGATTGACCAAAGACATGGTCATTTCCAAACAACGTTTCATAGGGTGGGCAATCCAAGGCAATCACGTTACTGAATACCCTTCGATGTTCGTCTCGAAGGTCTTGAATGTCCCAGTTGATTCCCTCGGAAGATACCCATTCTTCCACCGCGTTAAAATGTTCGGCTATGGCCTCTAACGTTTCTCCAACTTCCGGATCCCCTGAAGGCGGTAAGGCCTCGCGCAAACTATTGAGAGCGGCTCGACCATCCTCCACAAATTCTCCACTTTGCAGGTAATCCAAAAACTCATCATCCTCGGGATACAGATAACTCCACGACATCAAAAGATAGAGTTTACTTCTTGATAAAGCCCGTTCAACCGCAGGAGAATCTTTTAAGGATGAGCTGACTTGCTTCGTGACGGAAGAGGTTGTGCGCACATTCACCCCATTTTGACCTTCTCTTACTTTCGTTTCCATAGAATACCTTAATTTGGGCTCTCGACCGGTGACTCGTCTTATTTTAGGTTCTTCCGTCAACTTGGAGATTAGTCTAGCATCAGGAATGAGGGGTGATGATAGGCTAACTGCTCCTCGAAGTCAAGGTCTAAAAATCCGGCAAGCCATGCAAAAATTACAAAACCTTCCGTCTTATTTAGCGATTTCCTGATTTTCTTGTGAACAATCGCTAGCCATACACCTAAGACAATGCCCTGAGATTCGCAGGAATCACTTTGATCGCAACATGATCATTCACCGTTTTACAGATATGTTCACAAATCCCACACCCGACACACCGACCCCCGTCAACACCAATGGCCATAGAAGAAAAATCCATTTCAATGGCGTGAGTTGGGCATTTCGCCACACATGCATTACAGCCTTGGCCCGAGGTACAGAGTCTTTGAGACACGACGGCCACTCCCATGTCGATCTCTTGAATCGCCCCCACTGGCCGAAGCGCTTCCGGTTCACAGGCGGCAATACAGGGAAAATCATCGCACAGATAACAGGGGATTTCTTCGGGATCAATGACGGGGGTTTCATCTTCTTCCAGGAGACGGATGCTCCCATATGGGCAGACATCAACACATTCTCCACAATTTGTACACGTTTCAAGGAACTGAGCTTCCGCTAGAGCACCGGGAGGTCGCAACCAATCGGTTTTCTTTTTCTCCAGCTTCTCTTCTTTTTTCTCGACTACGTCTCGATGTTTGACGTACTCCTGGACCGTGACTCCTATGGAAACCATGCTATGTTTCAGAAAATTTCTTCGCCCATAGGACGGTTCAGATTTTTCTGAGGAATTTGAAGGATTTCGAGATGGACTCACATCTTTTGTCTCCTAGACGACCCCGGCGGCCCGTAGCTTGTACACCTCTACACATCGATCACAGGCACCATACTCAACGTCCCATCCTGGATGATTTTCCCTTATATATTCAAGAACATAGGGCTCAACTTTCTCTTCCATATCTTCCACCCAGGAATAGGTCGGAAACCGACAGAGCGGACAAGGAAACCCCGGCATTAACATGGGTTTCGTGGGAACATCGGGGATTTCACCTTCTTCGACTTCGACGGCTCGTTCCATCACCCGGATGGTGTCTTGGGCCATTTCGACTAATTCCGCATGGGTAAAGTACTCCGTCTGCCATAGTCCTTCAAACACGGATTCCACTTGAGTGGGCGGGATCTTGCGATACCAAGATCGAAATTCTCGCAAGCGGTATTCGCGACTGAACATCGGTTCTTTGCCCGATCGCACAATTCGACCATCGACGCTCAAACTCCACAGCACTCTGTATCGATTCAAGATGAGGTGTTCTTCGCCAGGATTCATGCCAACTTTCGTGTCAGGGTCGTAGCCAAACGCAGAATTGAGCATATCAGAGACATGGGTCAATTCATGGCGCAAATACCTGTTAATCGCCGGATCGTAAAACCGTCGAGGAATCAGTTTAATGCCAACGCCCTTCTGACCTTTTTCTTCAAATTGCCGAGCCAGTTTCTCTTCCACCGTGCCCCATTTTCTGAGAATATCCACGCCCTCCTGATCTTCTTTGAGTACACCACGAACGAGGACAATGCCAATTGTTTCCTTTAAGTCGGTGAACTCTTCAAACCCATCTTTTAAGATGTCAGAAAAGCCCCATTTGGCAAAGAGGTGTTGATATAATTTTTTAAATTCAGGTTCTCGGTCGTCTATGGAAAATTTTTCGTAAACAGGATCAGCCAATTCATGGAATTCATTGTAATAGGTGGGATCCCCTTCACGTTCAGTTTTTTCTGCGAAAGAATCAATGACTTCTTGAAGGAGGGCCGGTTGAAATCGGATATCCATTCTTTCACTCCTTACATGAACAACGGTGAAGAACTGTTGTGCCGCATAGAGAACATGGAACATCTTCTGCCCTCCACGCTCCATGCTTGACCATGCCCGTCATGCCTAGCTAGTATTATTTTCGTAAGAGATACTAGCCATTATTATAATTGGGCTGTTTTTCCATACGCAAGCACCCAGTGACGGAGAGAACACTGAAAGGAAATCGTCGTTATGAATCAGCCGCACGCCTCATTCGAAGAGAAAACTCCCTCTTCCCTCCAGAAAGACTCCATCCATGACCACTCACCTATTGATGCCCTGGAATATTGGAAAACAGGGTCTCACGAGATCAGAACCTTTCGGGGACATTCGCACGGCGTGTGGGATGTCGCTTTTTCCCCTGATGGCCTGACGCTCGCGACGGGGGGGGCAGATCGTTACCTCCGAATCTGGGAGATTGAGACAGGTCGTCTTCTCAAATCTCTTCGAGGCCACACGCATGATATACGTCAAGTCGCCTTCAGTCCTGATGGCCACATCCTCGCAACAGGAAGCGAGGATCGAACCATACGACTCTGGAACCCACAAACGGGAGAAACGACTCGACTCCTGTTTACCCGTTATGATCACGCGGTGTGCAGCATTTCTTTTTCTCCAGACGGGTTAATGTTGGCTCGGGCCGGACAAAATAAAGACATTAAAATCTGGGAAGTCACGACCGGCACCGAATTGATGACCCTCCTCGGGAAAGATCAATATGACCATCATTGGACCGTATGCACGGCCTTTTCTCCCGATGGTCTCCACCTGGTTGGCGGAAGCGACATTGGCAAATTAAAGCTGTACGAAGTGTTGCCCAGCGGAGAAGAGAAACTGGTGCATAACGGCCATTGGCGTGATGAGCCCGATGATGAAGAAACGGAACAACGAGGATTCTTTGTTGATGAACAGGGCGGGTTTCAAAAACCGATGGAGTATTGGATCGGAGCCATTGCGTTTACCCCGGATGGGGACATGATGATGACGGGCAGTCGAGACGCGAGCATCAAATACTTTGAGATGCCCAGCATGAAAGAGATCCATACCGTTAAAGGACACTCGGAATGGGTTCGCGGATTGATCGTGTCACCGGACGGAAAACTCTTGGTCAGTTGTAGCGATGACCACACTCTGAAAATGTGGGACATTCAGACGAAACGCCAGATTCGCGTAATTAAAGACCACAAAGGACCCATTCGAGGAATTGCCTTTTCTCCGGACGCGAGGTATCTCGCCACGGCATCATGGGATCGTACGGTGAAGCTTTGGAAAGGCGGGGATGGTTCAGAACCGTAAGCACGTTGCGCGTTCGTCAGCCCCCAGTGTCGGACGACTTCTCGTCCCCATCGGTGGTTGGGTTCGAAATGCCATACCGCCGACATTTCTCCCACAGGGCTTTCCGTGATAAACCTAAAAATTTTGACGCGGCGGTTCGACTCCAGGCTTCTCGCGCCAATACAGCTAAGATATAATCCCGTTCACAACGTTCTCGAACTTCAGCAAGGGTACCGTGCTGTTGATCTCTGGTCTTAGCAGACAACCCTTCTTGACAAAACCCACAGTCCCGTTGAGGAGTCCCTTCAAGAAAAGGACAGCCGGTATGTCCGCAGAGATCCCAAACCTCAATTTCTTCCCGCTCTTGGGCTAACGCCACCGCACGTTCAATCGTATTTTCCAGTTCACGCACGTTCCCCGGGAAAGAATAGCGGAGCAGTATTTCTCGTGCTGCCGAAGAAAGTCCTTTAATGGCACGTGGGATCCGACGCACACTCTCCTGCAACAGGTGGTTGGCTAAGATCAGAATGTCATCTCGTCGTTCTCTCAAGGGTGGCAAGGTTACTTGTACAACGTTCAAACGATAGAACAGATCTTCGCGAAACCGTCCGGTTTCGACTTCTGTTTTCAAATTTTTTTGCGTAGCACACACAAGCCGCACGTTGCTTTCAATCGTCTCATTTCCTCCCACCCGCTCAAATCGCCGTTCTTGCAACACGCGCAGCAACTTCACTTGAACCGCAGGAGAAATCTCTCCGATTTCATCTAAAAACAAGGTGCCCTTATGGGCCAATTCAAACCGTCCACGCCGTTGCTTGACGGCACCGGTAAACGCCCCTCTTTCATGCCCGAATAATTCTGCTTCCAGCAGGGTTTCCGGCAACGCGGCACAACTCACTTTGATTAAAGCCTGCCCACGTCGTGGGCTGTTGCGATGGATGGCATTGGCAATGATTTCTTTTCCCGTTCCGCTTTCACCCAACACCAACACCGTGGCATCCGTGGTGGCCACCAGTTTGACCTTCTCCAGGACCCGTCGCATATGAACGTTTTTACCGACGATCCCGTCAAAATTAAACTTTCCCTCAAGTTCTTGCCGGAGAGCCGTGTTTTCCTGTCGCAGGGCCTGTACCTTGGTGGCTCGATACACCGTCAGTAATAACTCATCGATAGAAAACGGTTTGGTGACGTAATCATAAGCCCCCAATTTCATGGCCTGGACAGCGGTATCAACCGACCCATGTGCAGTAATCACAATGACTTCGGTTTCAGGAGAACACGCCTTGCACGCCTGCACCACTTGCAGCCCGTCACTCCCGGGCATTCTCAAATCGGTAATCACCAAATCGTATTGACCCGTTCCAATTTCTTGGATGCCTTCCTCACCATTGGAAGCTTCTTGAACCTCGAAGCCTTCCGCCCGGAGTGCATCCAACATGGACACCCGCATGAGCGGCTCGTCATCAATAATTAAGACGGATCGAGACATCAGGAAACCTTGGCCACGGCGACTCTGTTTGCACTCAGGGGAAGACTAACCGTAAAGACCGTACCCTTCCCGACTTCACTTTCCACGGTCAATTGCCCACCATGTCGTTCAACAATTCCCAAACTCACCGACAAGCCCAAACCCGTCCCTTCGCCCGTGCCTTTCGTGGTAAAAAAAGGATCAAAAATATGGGGGCGAACCTCCGGCGGGATGCCGGAGCCGGTATCCGCCACGTCGATTTCGCAGCAATCCTTGACGACCCGGGTTTGAATGATAATGGCCCCCCCTTTATCGGTAGCCTGAACCGCATTGAGGATTAAATTGGTCAACACTTGCTCAATCATCTGCGGATCGACGAACAACGACGGCAGGTCGTGTTCATAGGCTTTGTGCAACTGAAGATCTTTCTCGACAATCACGTGGTTCGTCAGTACTAAGACTCTATCAGCCAGTCCATTCACGTTATTGAGGGAAAATTCAGGCTCTTGCTGTTGAGAAAAGTCCAATAATTGCCGCACGATTTTTTGGGCCCGTCGGAGCCCATCTTCCATATAGATGAGATATTCTTCCTGACGATCAGGCGGCAGCGTCCCCTTCCGAATGTTGTAGAGACAATTTAAAATCCCACCTAAGGGGTTATTAATTTCATGCGCGACCCCGGCCGCCAATTTTCCCACTGAGGCAAGACGTTCGGTGTTTCGAAATTGCTGTTCCATGACTTTTCTGTCCGTAATATCGCGGGCAATACCCAGCACGCCGATCACACTGTGCTGTTCATTTTCCAGCGGCGAGACACTGACGAGCACCGACCGAGATTCTCCGGTTCGGCTGATCATCTCCACTTCATAGTCATGTTTGACCTCCATATCGAGTATCTCTTTCAGATGACGCCCCCGGTGGCGCTTCGCGAGTAAGGTCAAGAACGGCCGCCCCAGCAATTCTTCTTTTCGGTATCCCCAATTCTCGACCTTGGTATTGACATAAGTAAATCGTTGATCACGATCAAGGGTATAAATAACGTCGTTAGCATTTTCGAGCAAACTTTCTAGATACGTTTGCGTCTCTTGAATCTCCCGGGTCCGTTCTTGGACTTTCGCCTCAAGTTCTTCACGGTGACGTTGGAGTTGCTCTTCTAAGAGCTTGCGCTCCGTAATATCACGAAGTTGCACCATAACCGACGGAGACGCCGTACCTTCTCCTACGCGAATCACGTCCATTTCCACGGCTCGCAATGTTCCTTGGGCATCAAACACCTCCAATTCGGTTGCCGGAATCTTCTCTGCACTCGAAACCACCGTTTCCAACAATTGGACGACCCTCTCTTGGTCTATCTCCAGCACCAGTTTCAGTAAACTCCGGGAGACCAACGCAGCTTGTGTATAACCGAACACCTCTTGTTCCCGTTCGTTCACTGCCATAATGTCACCCGATGGATCAACCATGAAGATCGAGTCGGCAGATCGATTGAAAAGCACTCGATACCGCTTTTCCGATTCAGAGAGCTGTTGCGTCTGAGCAGCCACTTCTTGCTCCAACTGGGTGGTATAGCGATCAATTTGTCGCTGCAACACCTTTCGTTCCGTGATATCCCGGACAAAGGCCCGGGCGTACACCAAGTTTCCCGTTTCTGAATCAAGCAAAGCCGTGGAGTGAATTTCCACGTCAATCGGAGTGTCAGACTTTGTCAGAAATACTGTTTCAATCGTGCTCCTCGGCTGGCCAGGCAACCGCTGAAAATAGTCACGCACGTCTGCTTTGCGATCGGAAGGGAGAATGTCCCACAAATACATCTTGAGCATTTCTCCTAAGGTGTATCCTAATTTGTCCAATTCGGTTTTATTGACGTGCACAAAACGCCCTGTTTCGTCGATTTGATGAATCATTTCAGGAGAATTCTCAATCAGATCGCGATAGCGTTCCTCCAATTGACGGATTTCTTCCATTTGCGTGTTCAACTGTGAAAACGATTGTTTCAGATTCACCGCCATTGTATTAAAGGCAGTGGCGAGCGCTTCAATTTCGTCGCCAGTCTTCAGCACAAGGGGATGATCCAAATTGCCACTGCCGATGCGCTGGACACCTTCATGCAAGGTCTGAATCGGACTCACGATCTTTCGAGCCACGATAAGCCCCGTAAACCATAAGATGCCAAACACCATGACTCCATAAGCCGCGACCTTCACCAATAATTGCTGTAAGGGAGCATAGGTCTCCTCCGGATTTTGGCGAACAATCGTCATCCACGGTCTACCGCCAAAACTTTCAGGAGCAAGCGTTTCTTGAATCCGTACATGGGCATACCCCACCAGAGAATTTCGCGCGCCATGGGTATCTTGATCGGCTTGAATCCATCCGACTTGATCCTTATTCACGGCGACAACCATCGTTGGAGTCATCGAGTGTTGCTCCAATGATAAGACCGGACAAATCAACGGGGTCCCGTCTGCAGCCATGAGCATGGCATGGCCGGTGTCGCCTGCAGTGACTTCGGACACCGAACGAAACAACGAGTCCCGTCGAAGCAGAATACGCACGGCACCTAATGCCCGTCGGCGATTTTGATCAAAAATAGGGACGGCCACGTTCAGCACGTGGGTTCCAAACGAGGGATCGAACGACAAATCACTCACGTAGAGTTGACCGTGTCCTTTGTGAAACGTTGCATTCCACCATTCCGCGTCACCATGATAAAATTTGACTTGCGGTAATGAACTGAGGACCAAGGCACCCTGGTTATCGGTAACGAGAATGCCCAGGTAGTCAGATTTCCTGACGGCGTGCCAATCAATAAGGTAATTCGTTGCAATACGATTCACGAAGGCTGGAAATTCATTCAGGTTTTTTCGAGCCCGCCACCGTTCTTTCCATTCTTCGATAAAGGCCTTGATTTTCTCCGGCTCTCTTCCTTCATAACTTCGATTAGCCTCATGCACCGCGGTACGAATGAAGGGAATGGTGGCTAACTGTTGAGCCTCATTAATACCACGCATGATTTGCGTTTCAATTTTTCGAGCCACTTCAACCGCAAGGCCCTTAAAGTTTGAACCGGTGGTTTCCTGAAGAGCCCGACGCTCTTCCACGTAGGTGAGAAATAACGACAGGGCGAGCGGAAGAAGCCCAACCAGCACCATCCCTAAAATGGTTTTGCGCTGGAGGCTTTGTGACCCCATCCATCGTTTCATTTCGGTAACGGCCTAAAACGATTGATGTATGCGTAACGTTTTAATGATGGTAATTTTCAAGGGAAGGCTTTCAGGGACAGCCAACCCTTGTCAAGGAATGGAACGGGTGACAGGAGGGTTTAGCGTCCTCGACTTAATAATCGGCCTTCTCCGCCTGGCCAAGCCAAAAGAAGAGGACTCGCTACAAATACGGAGGAATACGTCCCAATCATCACGCCCAATAAAAGGGCCAGAGAAAAGTCCTGAAGGACCTCACCCCCAAACATGGTCAAGGGAACCAAGACTAACACGACCGTAAGGGTCGTGACCAATGTTCGGCTGAGCACTTGATTAATGCCCTTATTAATGATGACGGCAATGGAATCGCGCCGTCGCGACCGAAGGTTTTCACGAATGCGGTCAAAGACCACAACTGAGTCGGTCAGAGAATATCCGGCCAGAGTCAATAAGGCCGTCACGACTAATAACGTAATTTCTTTGTCCAAGATGAAATAGATACCCAAGACGGCCAGCACGTCATGAAACGTCGCAATAGCCGCGGCAACGCCAAATCGTAACTCAAAACGCGTCGCGACGTACATGATGATTCCAATGAGAGAAATGGTAATCGCCAACAAGGCGTCTTGTTGAAGACGGTACCCGATCGTCGGTCCAATTTCCGTGCTGGAATCAACTACAAAAGTGTTGCCACTAAATTCCGTGGCGAACACCTGAACAATCTGCTCTGCGATGTTCTGTTCGATCGTACCTTCGGTTTTCATGCGGATCAGCAGTTTATTATCACGGGTGAACTCTTGGAGTTCAGCGTCATGTAATCCGTGTTTTCCGAGAGCCCGACGGGCTTCTTCAATCCCAATTGCATTCTCAAACTTTAATTGGACGGCCGTGCCACCGGCAAAATCAATGCCCAGATTGGCAGCCCCTCTCCCAATCTGAATCATGGCAATCAATCCAATCAGCACCAGCACTCCAGATAGACCAAACGCTATTTGACGTTTCCCCATGAAATCAATATTCGTTTTGCCAACAATTTCTAACATCTTCAGCCTCAACACGCGTTAAATGCTCAGCCGTTCGAGCTTTCGTCGATTGATAAGATCAAAGACAACTTTGGTCCCGATCAACGCCGTAAAAAGATTGATCGCGATGCCCAGACACAGGGTGACGGCAAAACCTTTAATTGGCCCCGTCCCGAATACAAACAATGCTAACCCCGTAATTAACGTGGTGACGTGGGAGTCGACAATCGTCAGGAAAGCTTTTTCATACCCAGCATCGACCGCTAATCTGACGGGACGTCCCTGTCTGAGTTCTTCGCGAATGCGCTCAAAGATTAAAATATTCGAGTCCACTCCCATCCCAATCGTTAAAATAATGCCGGCAATGCCCGGCAAGGTCAACGTGGCATTCAATCCGGACAACGCGCCTAACAAACAGAGGAGATTCAACACCAACGCCGCATCGGCAATCACTCCCGACAATCGGTAGTAGATGACCATAAAGATCAACACAATGATGCCTGCAATCATCGTGGTTTTCAGGCCTTTCTCAATAGAGTCTCGTCCAAGAGAGGGGCCTACCGTCAGGTCTTGCACGGTTTTCATGGGTGCGGGAAGCGCACCGGCTCGCAGGACAATCGCCAAGTCATTGGCCTCGTCCGTCGTAAAGTTACCAGTAATCTGAGCTCGTCCACCAAGAATCGGTTCGTTAATACGTGGCACTGAATACACCGTACCATCCAACACAATCGCCATAAACTTCCCGACGTTGGCCTTGGTAATTTTCCCAAACTCACTCGCACCTTTGCTGTCAAACGTCACCCCGACGTAAATTTCGCTAAAATCGTCGTAATTGACGCGCGCGTCCCGCAACACGTCCCCCGTCAAGACCGCACCTTGCCGAATAAGCCGAGGCTGGCTGAACTCCGGCATCCCGTCCTCGCCATTCTGAATGGATTCAAATAAAATCTCCGATCCTTCAGGAACCTGATCGGCAAATTTTTCTCGAACAGCCTGCTCCTCGCTTCGCTTGACTTGCAGGGGCAAGCCAAGCTTTGTTTCATTGTCTTCATCAACCATTTTGAATTCCAATAAGGCGGTATCTTGAATCAAATTTTTGGCCCGCTCCGGATCCTTGACGCCGGGAAGTTGGATCACGATCTCCGTGCGCCCCTGACGCTGGAGCAAAGGTTCCGTGACGCCGAACTGGTCGATACGATTACGAATGGTTTCAAGAGCTTGGTTAATGGCGGAGTTTTTGATGCGTTCCACCTCAGGAGCGATTAACTCAAACACCAAGGTACGACCTTCCTGCGACGCTTGAAAATAAGAGGAAAACGAATCACGGATCAATTCGGCGACCTCTTCAACTTTTCCTTCCTCTGACACGTCGAGTTGAACCTGGACGCCACCAACCCTCTCAATGGTTTCATAGGCGATGTCTTTATCAGTCAAGAGATCCTGCATGGCCTTAGCGGCGCGATCCACGGCAATTTCAACGGCCCGATCCTTTTCCACCTCCAACACCAAATGAATGCCGCCTTGCAGATCAAGACCAAGAGACACTCCCCGAGGAGGAATCAGCCATTTGAAGCCATCTGGAATTCCGTTGTACACGCTTGGCCAGGAAGGGATGAAAAGATACAGCGAGATCACGGACAAGAACAGGACAAGGAGCAATCGACCGCGAATTTTTTTCATGATTCCGACCTGAGTGCCCTACCCTTCCTCATCCGTCCGTAACCGCGCAATATTGTCGCGTTGAATTTTTACTCGAGTATTATCGTCGATCTGCACGGTGGCGGTATCTTTCTCCAATCTGGTGATGGAACCCCAAAGTCCGGAGGACGTAATAATTTTATCACCCTTCTTCAACTTGCTTAACATCTCCTTATGCTGTTTTTGTTTTCTCTGCTGCGGCAGGATCAGTAGAAAATAAAACACCACAAAGATCAAAATGAAGGGGACCAAAGAGAAGAACCCTGCCGTTCCCTCCGTTGCTCCACCCGTTTGTGCCCACGCGATGGAGGACATCATCACTTCCATTTAACCATCCTTTCCGTTTTTCAGCCCCTCAGCAATCAACGGATCACCAACTCCCGCCAGTTCCGCATACGCCGCACTTCTTGGACAATGCCGGCGTTGTTCATAAAACTGACGGCGAAACGTGAGAAATGTTCCAGTTTGAATCGCTGAAGACATCTCCGTCATAAGCGTGTGATAATACCAGAGATTATGAATGGTGTTGAGTCGCACCCCTAACATCTCGTTTGAGACGTACAGATGTCGCAAATAGGCTCGAGAATACTTTCGGCATACGGGACAATGGCACTGCTCATCTATCGGGGAGTCATCTCTTGCATACTGAGCATTTTTGATCAGCACCCGCCCATGAGTCGTGAATAACCATCCCGTCCGGCCATGCCGTGAAGGCACCACACAATCAAACAAATCCACGCCGCGCATGACCCCTTCGACCAGATCTTCAGGTAGACCGACTCCCATCAGATAACGAGGGTGGGAAGGAGGAAGTTCGGCGATCGACGCTTCAATCATGGCAAACGTGGCAGGCTTATCTTCTCCTAACGATAAACCACCCAGGGCGTAACCATCAAATTCCATTTCCACGAGTTCTCTGGCAGATTGACGACGCAGATCAGCATCCAACGCTCCCTGCACAATGCCAAAAAGAGCCCGTTGGTGTCCTCGTGAGGCCAAAACACAGCGTTGTGCCCACTTTGTCGTCCGCACCACTGAGACTTGGGCCTGCTCTCTGGTACATGGATAGGGTGGGCATTCATCTAACGCCATCATAATGTCCGACCCAAGAGCCTCCTGAATTTCCATACACAATTCAGGTGTCAACTGGTGTGAGGATCCATCGAGATGGGATTGAAACGAAATACCGTCATCAGTAACCTCATGCAAATCAGCGAGGCTAACCAGTTGGAAACCGCCGCTATCCGTAAGGATCGAACCATTCCATCCGGTAAATCGGTGCAACCCGCCTTGTTCTTGAATTAATTGATGACCAGGTCGCAAGTACAAATGATAGGCATTACTCAACATCAAACCAAATCCCAATCCTTGAAGCTCCTCAGAGGCAATACCCTTGACCGTTCCTAACGTTCCGACGGGCATAAAGGCAGGCGTCTTCACGGTCTCACGGGAGGTTACCAGGACAGCAGAGCGGGCGGCACACGCGCGGTCAGTCTGCAATACGGAAAAGGAAATCACGATGGGCAATCAATCTTTGGAAGGAACTTCAACGCAGAACTGCAATCACAAAACCATGGAATTTACATTTTTTCTGGAGCACTGACCCCCAATAAATGGAGTCCATTTCTGATGACGGTTTGAACGTGTTTTAACAGGACTAACCTGGCTGTGGTCACATCTTTCGACAATCCTTCTTGTCCCGGTTCACTCAATTCTCTAGAAGGATCGAGTCCACCGGATTCCTTTTCCTGGAAGCTATCAAGCCTCGGAGGAAGGACTCGATGTTTGTAATAAAAGACGTGGAGAAGTCCTGCAAGTTCTTGAAGATAAAACGTGAGACGATGGGGTTCCAAGCTTCTGGCACTGGCTTCGAGTAATCCGGGGAAACCGGAAACCTGTTTAATCAACCGGATTTCTTCCGGTTGCACCAACGCCGACAAAGGAGCCCGACTGACAGGAGGCACCGTAAACCCTCGTTGTTCGGCGTTCCGAAATAAACTGGCCAACCGCGCGTGAGCGTACTGGACGTAATAGACAGGATTTTCAGCAGACTGCCTTTTCGCTAACTCCAGATCAAAGTCAAGATGAGTGTCTGCCCGACGCATTAGAAAAAAAAACGTCGCGGCATCGCCGCCGACCTCATCCAACACATCTTGAAGCGTGACAAATTCGCCAGCCCGCTTGGACATTTCGATTTTTTTCCCGTCACGCAACAATCTTACCATCTGGGTTAAAACTACGCGCAAACGATCTTTGTCATAGCCAAAGGCCTGTATCGCGGCTTGCATACGCGGCACATACCCATGGTGGTCTGCCCCCCAAATATTAATTAACCAATCGTATCCCCGACGTAACTTATCAAAATGATAGGCAATGTCCGAGGCTAAATACGTATATTCTCCATCCTGCTTGCACACCACGCGATCTTTTGCATCTTGAAATTGTGAAGACCGGAACCATGTCGCACCGTCACGCGTAAACACAAAATCTCGTTGTTGAAGATCACTCAATGCCGCCTGTAATTTACCAGAAGAAAACAGCGTAGTTTCGCTATACCACGTCTCAAATTCCACACCGAATCGCGCCAAGTCCCCTTTAAGCTTTCGCAGAATTTCCTGACGGGCCAATCGGCCACATTCACGTTTTGCGTCTTCAGAATCAAGAATCAATAATGACGTCTTCTTCTCTTGAGTAACAATTCGGGCAAGTTCCCTTATGTAATCTCCCCGGTAGCCATCTTCAGGAAAAGCAACTTCTCTGCCGTGAACTTCAAGATACCGCGCATAGACTGAATCGGCTAACAGCTTCATTTGGCGACCAGCATCATTGATATAAAATTCCTTATCGACTGCATAACCAGCCGCTCCCAATACTCGAGCTAAGACTTCACCCAGGGCGGCTCCGCGCCCATGCCCCACATGGAGAGGACCTGTGGGGTTTGCACTCACAAACTCCAGAAGGACTCGTTGCCCTTGTCCGATGTCGCTGTACCCATACCGATCGCCCATACGTTCGATCTCCGCAAGAACAGAGAACCAACAGTCTGACCGAAGCGTGAAATTCAAAAAACCCGGGGGGACTACCGATACCTTTTCCAAGAGAGATGAAGAAGTTTGGAGTTGATCAGCAATCACATTCGCTACTTCCAATGGTGATCGTTGTTCCTGTTTTGCAATGACCATGGCTACGCTTGAGGACAAATCTCCCCATTCCTCACGCTTGGGAAAGTCTACCGAAGGTTGGGGGAAATGTTGAGAATGTAATAAACCCTGTTGCTGCACTTGCAATAAGGCATGGTTTATAGCGGATGTTAATTGTTCTTGAACAATGCCAACCGACATAACTACTCTCTAGCACCGCGAAAAATCAGGAAAATTAGGAACAAATGGGCTAAAAATCTACCATAGCCTTTTTTGTTCAAGCAAGCCAAGGTATCTAAAGTGCGATGGCGAATAGAATATCTTGTCTTTCTTACTTGCCCTGAGGTTTAACGTCGAACTCGTCTACTGCTGCCTGCCATGTTGCCCCAGTGGTTTGTGCACAATCCTGGGTGAATCGACAGAGGCGTGACTTTCCTATGCGAAGGACCGACGTGAGTCGACGTGAGCTAACTGCTTTTTGATGACGTGCATCACCTCGTCAACGGCAGAAGTTAAGCATACTTTATTTTCGCATGCCTGTACCTGTGACCATGTCCGGCACAGGCACGTCTGACCTTGCACCACGGTCACGTGTTCTCCAAACGGCCGCCATTGTTCAGGATCTGTCGGACCAAAAATAACCACGGTCGGCACACCCAAAACGGCGGCTAAATGCGTTAAACCAGAATCATGCCCAAAAAATAAATCCGCTCGACTGAGGAAGTGTGCCATCTCGACGAGATTTTTCTCACGGAGAATCTCAAATGATTGATGACCTATATCATACAGAAGGCGCTCTACACGATCCCGATCATCCGGACCTTCGCAGAGCAAAACCCTGGCGTGAAGATTGCCTGCAATTTGACCTACCAGACTCGCTAATGTTTCAGATGGAAGACACTTGTGTGGACTTCCGCTACCTGCATGGACGAACACGATTTTTTCATATTCCACATGAGCAACGTCGTCATCTTGAGGATCGACGTATCTTGACCAATTCATCGTCAAAGGGGAAAAAAGATTGCAACTCCCTCCACGGGACGCGACCCATGGTTTGATGATGTCCAGATATCGGTTCGACATATGGTAGGATTGAAGCCTTTGATCTTTTGGCGAAATGAGGGTGATCTGTTGAATTCCAAGATTTCGGAAATTTTTCGCCAGACAATGGTCCGCATCATGGAGCCATCCAACCACATGGGTGGTTCGGGATAACGTTTCATGAATTGAATGGGAATTATATACTAGGGTTGACGAGCAGGACGCGGACTGCTAGCCTGTTTGGAGCGTGACAGGCTGGCGGCTCCATCCTTTGCAGGACGATACTTCAGCACGGCGCGGGCTACTTGCTCCGGCTTCGCGCCCCTGTAGTCAGCCTTGTGGCCTTTCAGTGGCTTGTCGGTTTTGCTCATTGATGATCTTCTCCACGACTCACGAATTGCCAATAGGGTTGAGATTGTACCACCTGCTCAATGTACGTTTCATCAAGGGCGTCACTACGCCACGGAAGTCGGATTGTCAGCGCAGACAGCTTTTTCACATACGGTTGCCGACCATAGCCATAACGCCATTTCTGACTATTTATGAGAGCGGCGATGAAGTACGCGCTGGCACGACGCATGGGTTGCCGAGGAACACAAACCACCACGTTGTCCGTGGCCTGAAATTGTACCGCCTGGACGAAAGCATCTCCGCTCACAGTGCTTACGGTAATCCTGCCTAACGGATGCAAGACGCTACCCTCCGGCTGCTCAAAATAGCCGACAACACCATTGTCTGCTTCTGTTCTTGATACCGTCGCACATGGCCCATCCGCGAGTTCCTTGATGGAATGAAAATCGCCGCGTGTCAGAATGAACAGATCGTCCAGCCGCCGGTCTAGCCATTCGGTCGCTTGCACGTGCGGGGACTGTGGCGACGCGAGCCGCGGACGCTTGTTCAACTCAGCTAAAAGCCGGTCGATACAGTCCGTGTTGCGAACAAGAAACGCGGACGCATCCCGTAGAATGCTGTCAACACCCGAGAGGATGTCTTCGGGGCTAAGGGGTTCCTGCTCTAGGTAGACTTCCGGCACAAGCTCTAGGAGATCGTCGTCGGCATTGAGCGGAGCGGCCTTCATGAACCTAGGCTGGTCATCCACATGAATACTCGGGTTGTCGAGAAATGCTCGAACCGTCGGCAGGCAGTCTTCTAAGCGGTTCGTTGTCAAGGAGCTCGGTAGACGCTTTCCCTTTGACTTCAAATGACCATCTGTGTCTGCCCGAACCCAAAGGACGGATTGCTGTATGTCATGGGGTACTCCTTGCTTGACGAATACCCCGACTGGTGGCGCACTCACGGGATAGAAGATGTCGATGGGTAGGGTAACCACCGAAAGCAATGTGTGCCGTTTGAGAAGGTTCTCGCGCCATGTCTTCGCACGGCCCGATTTCGCCATGACTGAATGGGGTAGGATGCTGAACAACAGTCCGCCATGTACCATCTGGGCCAGTGCGTGATTGACGAAATCGTATTCCTTGTCGCGCTTAAGCGAAAACGGCGGATTCATGAGTACGCGAGTTACTGGCGGATGTTGCGATGGCGTCTTGGACAATTTTGCCGTGCGGACCCCTTTGGAACTGGTATCAGGAACGAGGTGTTGCACTAAGCAGTTGGCTTGTTCGATGTTGTTTTTGCCGTCACCCCGGAAGATCATATTCACGATTGCCAACGCGGCAATCCCATCATCTTGCTCCAATCCGAATACAGAATGCTGCTTGAAATCCTCTATCTGCTCGGCACCGCTTGTACGCTTGACTTCCTCGAAAGCCGCTACAAGGAACCCGCCGGTTCCGCACGTCGGATCATATACAATGTCGTGAGATCGTATCCCGATAGCTCGCGCCGCGAACCTGGTTATGTGTCTCGGTGTCAGTACAATCCCGAGGTCCTGCGCCCATCGAGCATATTTGAGAAAAACCTCATAGAATGTTCCGAGCCAGTCGGCTCCCGACCTCATGGCAGAATGAATGTTCAGGCTGCGCAAGTCTTGAAGCGTCTCCACCAGCGCGCGGCGCAATTTTATATGGTTGTCTTCGGCTGCCGGTAAGGGAAGTCGTATATGGTCTTTGAAGGTTTGCTTTCGCTGCTGAAGCAAAATTCGCGCCGCGCGGTTGTTCACATCTTGAACAAGAAGGCTGGTGTCACGTTCATCAATTTGCGGACCGCTCTGCGTCAACATGGAAAGAAGCAACGCAGAAACTACTTTGGCGCGTTCGTTGGGGTTGACCGCCCCCTGATGGAGCGTTTCGTTAATTCGTTCTGCCGTTTTGACAAAAAGAGCCTCATTGATCGGCGGATCTTCGAGATTGGGATCCCCAACCTCTATCAGCCTCCGGCATTCGTTCTCGGCCAAAAGACCCGTCGCATTGATCCCGTTGATCTGTACGTCTCGCCAGTCATCGCCTACAAGAAGTTGACTGCTGACGATATAGCCGTCATCGTCATTTCCCGCCACGCCAGAGATTATCGTTGCTTCATACCTCCCTTGGTTTAGCTGGGCCGCGTAGTCACGCGCTTCGCCCAAGGCCGTGTTCATCTGGTCGTGGCCGCGTTTCGCCTCAATAACCCAAATACTGCGTTCACTTATCTTGACGATGTTCTCCGGTCGATTCAGACCCAAGCACGCCTTCAAGTGCGGATTGGACAGGCACTCATTCTGAGTCCATACTTGCCCTTCATCGTTTCGCTCGGGGTTACGGGTGTTCCATCCAAGCTCGCCGAGTTTGCGCTTGATGAATATGTAGGCATCCACTTCTGTTGCGGCCATCTTTGTCCCGCCACGAGCCACGGCGTCACCCTTCTTGCGCCGTAGAGGACAGTCCGTTGTCCTGGATCAACACGTCGTAGGGCAACGCCTTGCCTACCAGTCCGGCGGCTACGGATACCATCTGTTCCAACGTGTTCAAGTCGCGGATGTTGTGTCGTCCGGCAAACTCGTTGACGTACCGCTGAAGGTGCTTGGGGCTGATCTTGTGGAAAGTGCCCTTGTGCGCCCGCTTGAGCATAGACCAAAAGCTCTCTACGCCGTTGGTGTGAACCATGCCGTCCACGTACTCGCCGACGCTGTGCTTGACGGACCGGTGATTCTCTAGTCCCTGATAGGCCAAGGCATCATCTGTATAGACCGACGCTTCGTCGGTGGTATGCTTGTTGACGAAACCCTGGAGTGTGGCCTTGTCGGTGGAAGTCACGACACGGGCAACAACCCGATTCGTCTCCCGATCCTTCGCGCCTACCACCGCGGTCTTTCCGACAGGTCCGCGACCCGCCTTCAACTTCTTGTTCGCGTGCTTGTTCTTCTCTACGCCACCCATATAGGTCTCGTCAACTTCCACCGGTCCCGCGAAGACACTGGGACCTTCAGCCGCGAAAGCCTCCCGGATACGCTGGAGCATGAACCATGCGGTCTTCTGCGTGACCTCGATGTCTCGCCGGAGCTTCGTACTGGACACTCCCTTGAGGCTGGTGGTGTCCAGATAGATGGCATAGACCCACTTCTTGAGCGGGATCGGGGAACCGGCCATGACCGTGCCGGTCTTCACCGAGAAGTACTTGCCACAATCTCGACAGCGATATGGGCTCTTGACGTGATTGCACTCGTAGGTGTTTTCTCCCTTACACTCCGGGCAACGCCGTCCGTCCGACCACATGATGTTCTCGAACCACCGCCGGGCGGCGTCTTCATCGGGGAACATTTCCGCCAATTCAAGCAGGGAGATTCCAATCCGATTCGCTTTGCCAGGTGCTTTCTGTGCCATCGTGCTTTCCTCCAAATCCTGATAAGAGGGTAGCACAATCAGAGTCCAGTGTCAACCCTAGTATATAATTCCCAATTGAATCATGCAACACGGGATTGTCTTGAAATAATTCACTCAGCATCGTCCCTTCCATACTCCACACACTATCGATTTCCCCACACATCTGGAACAAGCGACCAATCTGGGCTTGTGCCGAGAGAATAATCTCATGAAATGGAAAAGCCCAGCGAAGCATTCGAATGGCCGGAAGCGATAAGACCACGTCCCCTAAAGTCCCGGGGTGAATGAGCAACATATTTTGCTGGTTTGATGTATGGGACACGTGGGAATTAAATAGGATTTATTTTCTTTGCGAATTCAACATCGGCTGGGGAATTCAAATTCATAAAGGAAAGAAGTTGAGGGTCCAGGGGCGTCAACTCCGATTCAGGAATAAGGTGAACGTTGAGGGTACGTTGATTGGCAATCGTTTGAACACGAAGGTCTTTGACGTCAAGCATATCCCTTAAAAAGGGAAGGCACTTTTTAGAGTACACCCCGTGCATAGGCTGAAGGCCATTCGCCAATTGAGCCAGAACCACGTCGGCTTGTGATGATATTGTCGAGAAAAACTCAATGACAGCCGGTTGCAAAAACGGCATGTCACAGGCCACAACAAACACTCGATGATAAGGGGAATAGTACAAGCCTGTATAAAGCCCACCAACAGCCGCACATCCAGGGATAATATCAGTGACAATCTTTACTCTTTCTTGCTCTCTTCTTCCTTCCGGTTCAGCCAACACCAAGAGCACTTCGGAAAAGACCTCAAGCAAAACCGTCACCGTTCGCTCAAGGAGAGGTTTTCCATGAATGGAGATTTCTCGTTTATCCTTCCCCATTCTTCGGCTCTTCCCCCCCGCTAAAACGATTCCTGCTATACCTGGCAGCATTGTGCTTTTCCCTCCAACAAAAAAGGGGGTGGATCGCCTCCACCCCCTTTCCCACACCTACACCGGGCTGCCCGCTCGCCCTGCCGTCAGCCGGACCCGTTCCGTTTGCGTCGGTTGGCCCGCCGCCCTAACACCCACCCTTCCACAATGACCATCCCCACCGCAATCAGCGCCGGATAGATGTACGTCGTCGTCGGAATCGGCGGCTCCATCACCAGGTAATAAAACGCCGACACCGCCATCTTCCGCCCCACGTCCCCATTGTGCCCATCCCACGCAAACAGCACCAGCGGGATGTATTGCCCCCGCTCTAAATACGCCACCTCGTCATAGTCCCCCTTCAGCGGCCGCTGGATGATCACCGTCCACCGCCCATTCGCCCACTCGGCTTTGACCACCTCCACCTCCTCTTGAAAGTCTACCTCGGTGAAGTCTTGATCCCAGCCCGTCCCTTCATATACCCCCAGCGTCCCGTCGGCCGTCCATTTGGTGATGTCCACCGGAAAGGTCTCATCTCCCCAGAAATACCGGGGTTTCCGCGGAGCCGGCAACTCTTGCCATTTGATCGGAAATTGCACCGCAATCCCGTCGTTGTACACCGGATAGCCGTCTTTTTGTTTCGCCGCGATGGACTCTTGATGAAATGGGTCTTCGCTAAACGTCGTCCCTTGCGGGCCTTGTTCGGCTACGCCATAGTCCTCCAAGTTCACTTCCGTGGCGTCCCACTCCGGTTCTTCGGCTTGCACGCTCTTCGTCCGATCATCCCACCGGAACATGATGGCTAGATGCGTGTCGTTGTACAGGGTCTGCACCCACACGTCGTCCAGCCGGTTCACGAAGTTCCGCGGCTTGTGCGTAATCTGCCCCCCCAGGGCAATCCACCGCCGGGGCACCAATTTCCACCGTTCGTCGTGTTCGTCTGCCGGTAACGCTCCTTCCACGTATTTCGCCGGAATGACGAAGTTGCTCTTCGGTTTGTCCGTCAGCGGGTCAATGGCTAACGGCTCTCCTTCCGCCAACGCTTGCGCGATGGGGGCCGTGACTTGCCCCTCCGCGATGTCAATGTCGTGCTGCCGCTCACACAGGGCATTCACGTAGTTGGCGATCTCCCACCGCTCGTCCACGCTGGTGGTGTCTGCAAACGACGGCATCGGCGTCCCGTTCAGCCCCGTGGAAAACGTCCGAAAGATGTTCGCGACGTTATACGGGTCTTGCCGACTGCCCCGGAAGTTCCAGCATTTGTGCCAGTCCGCCGGTTGGATGCTGAACCCCCAGTCGTCCTTGAGGTTGAAGGCATTGCCGTCTCCCCGTCCTTCCAGCCCGTGACATTCGATACATTTTTTCTCCCCGACTAATTCGGCTCCCCGCTGAATCGAGGCCGCGGTCGCGGCTTTGGGCGTGAGCTTGTCCAACTCCAAGACGAAGAATTCTTCAAATTCTTCGTCTTGCCATTCCCGATCCTGGACTAACTGCGTGGTGACAAACGCCAGCACGTCCCGGCGCTGCTGCTCCGTCAGGATGCCTTCCCACGGCGGCATGGCCGACCCCGGCAGCCCGTGCGTCACCGTCTCAAACAGATCAATGTCGATTAACGGCAGTTGCCCGCTCGCCGTGTGCCGTATCTTGAACGTCCCCGCGTTGAAGTTGCGCGGCCGCGGCCACAGCCGCACGGCGCCCGGGCCGTCCCCCGCGCCTTCGACCCCATGGCACCACACGCATTTGGTAAAGTACACCCGCTTGCCCGCTTCAATCTGCTCCGCTCCCGGCTTGGCCGGGGCACTCTGCCGACTGAAGCCGTCGGGCAGCACTTCTTCTTGCCCCCAACTGCTCCCCGGCCCGCTCAGCCCCAGCAGGAGACTCAGCCCGACCGTCAGCCCCCAGCCGCGGCTCCCCCCGCCCTCGTGTCTGCTTGCCTTGCTCCTCATCATCCTGCCCTCTCCCTTAGTCCCACGTCCGGGGATAATACCCCGTATGCCAGTATTCAAACATCACGACTTTCCAGATCTCATCCACCGTCAGGTGTTGTTCCCACGGCGGCATCACCGACGCCCAGGGAAAGCCTTCCCCCGGCAGCCCAATCCCCCCCTTCGACACCCGCCAGAACACGAAGGTCTCTTGCAACTGCGCAATCGTCCCCGCGTCCGTGAAGTTCGCCGGTATCGGGTTGAACGCATACGCCCACAGCCCCCGCCCATTCAGGTTGTCCCCGTGACAGAAGTGACAGTTCTGAAAGAATATCTCGCCCCCCTCCCGCACGTACTTGATGTACCCCTCCGCGTCCGGATCCCACGGGTTGTAGTCCGCGTCGTTCACGTCTTTCATCAGCCGCCCCATGGCTTGCTCCACAATCCGCGCATCCGTGTACGCCTGATCGTAGTTGCCCGCCGCGTTCACCCGGTAGGGGTTCTCCACCACTTGCAGCACAAACGTCTTGCCATGCACTTTCGTCGTCGCCGGCGGCGCCGGATGCACTGTCCGTAACTCGATCGGTTCGGCAAAACTCGGCAGAAACGACGTGTAGGCAAACCCGCCAAAGGCTACCGGAATCACGATCACCGCCCCCAGCCGCACCGCCCGATGTACGCCGCTGATCCCATCCATCACGTTCAGAATCGGCCGCTTGAATTCTTGCCACTCCCCTTCCGACCCCGACACCCACATGAAGATCCCACACCCCGACACCGTGCCGTAGATCGCCCGCACGCTGAACGGGATCGGCGGATAAATGCGATATTGCAAATACAGTTGAATGTACAGCCACACGCCCACGCCCGCCCAGAATTTCGGCACCCCCAGCCCCGCCCGCTTCAGCGCCCAGTTCACCAGCGCAAAGACTAAAATCGACCCCGCCAATTCCGAAATCATCTGCATCGGCATGTAGCCTTCCACTAACTTTAGCCACGTCATTGTGATAAACTCCTGTTCTATAAAATGACAGAGTCTATGAATCCCTTGTTAATTAAATTCTTCAAGAGAAGGAATATCTTTTCCTTCTTCCAAACTGGATAAATAATCCACTATCTTGTTGACAGCACCAGCACTGAGTTTTTGTCCAAAATCTTTTGGCATTTGGTTATCAGGGAAATCTTTCACAACATACATGCTGGGATTTAAAATTGATTCCGTGATATATTCACGAACAGACTTGGCCCGTCCCTCATAACCTGAGTCTTTCAGTCTTTTGGGTGCATTACTGCCTTCCATCAATAAGGGACCAACTTTTCCCGTCGCTCCCTCAATTCCAGGAATCGTATGACAGGCGGGACATCCCGCTTTCATGAACAAATCTGTAATGGGTTCTTTCCCCGTTGCCAATACTCCTCCAGCGGCTGCTTCATCACCGCCTTCACTTGCCTGTGGTCTGTCTTTCTCTGGAATAAATTTTTCATATGCCGAGGCAATTTCATCGTAGGCCGGCGACTCTACGCCTTCTCTGACGTACATCCAAGTATCCACAGCAGCCAACTCTCCAATGGTAAGGGAAATAGGTGGCTTGTGGATTCTTGGCATTGGGCTTTCCTTGTCATTCGTTCCTTTCACGCCAAAGCCAGGCACGACAAAACAACTTGGACAAGCATGGGATTCTGCAATATATTCCTGACCGGTCGTTGCTGTTCCTGATCCTTCAAAAGCTTCCGTTTGAGCTGTATCCCGAGCACCAGGATCGTCCATATGATAGTTTTCATGTTTCAAACGTTCTTTTGATCTTGCCGGAATGTCCCAAAGATTTGGAGCTCGTTCGCTCAAGAATCCTTGATTGAATCCATGACAAAGAGGACATTGACCCTTGCCTATAGCACCTTGCACCTTACTTTGCCCAAGCCCACCAAAAATAATTTTTTCCCCTTCATCGGCTAATTGCTGAGACGTCATACTTTGAAAATCAAGTTTTACTTCTGGAGGGGGAAATCCGCCCTCTACTTGCGGCAACCAATTCCCGTAGCCTGACAACGCGGCTGCCACAAAGAACATGAACCCGCCAATCTTCATCAATGCACCGATATTCGTAAAATAAATGCCCATCAAAAAAGCGAGGCCGGTAATCATGACCAAAGAGATGGGAAGCATGCCATCAGAAGTCCCAAAATTATCTCTGTAATTCACAACGGCAATTAAGAGCATAAAGGCAGCAACTAACCCGACCATCGTGTTAAATCTCATGCTCTGTCTGGTTGCTGCATCTTTTGTTTTGGCTTGTTTATAGAAAGAAATGCCGACAACCAAGACAAGAAACGGCCATCCAAACGCGACTGCCTCTGTGATTAAATGAACCACCTTGACTCCCTCCCATCAAGGTTGGCCCCTCCTTCTGAAGGAAGGGCCAACCTTTTTAAATCGACTCTAGTTAAGGAATTTCTCTTAGGTTTAATGTCCAGGAGCTGGCTGTGGTGACGGAGCACTTGGTACCGTCGCCGTCGCTGAAACAGGAGCCTTTTTTACACCCAACGTCCCAAGCCAAAATACGAATAAAATTGAAACCCAGAAGAACAACACATTAAAAGAAATAACATTAGCGGCAAATCCAATAGTATGCGTATACGCCCATGGCGAATTATCACGCATGATTTCATTCACGTGCCAGAACAACCTTACGGATGACCGAATATATCCCATTAACCCCATCATCCATGTAAAGGCCGTTGCCAACATAATTAAAGCGTATTGCGATCTGGGAGCAATCTTTCCCCATTGAATGGGTCCGATTTCCTTTGATTGTTTCAACATCGCCAGATTCAAAGCGGAGCCTAAAAACAGGCAAGACAGCGTTCCGGCAACTTGGGGCACGGAAAGTCCTATTCGAACGTTTGCCGGAATAAAATACCCATAACACGCAACCCAAATGTTATTCACATGGGCCACCACAAAAAACGTAATCAAGAATATATTTCCAAATTTGGCCCACTTCACTGCTGGAATGCGGTTGCCCCGTTGATACCATATAAAACTCGCGATCGTCGTCATGATAATCGCATTAATGCCACCATTTTTGGCAGACATCACTCCATAGTTGCCTAACACAGGATGCTGTTGACCACCCATTGCCTTCAATTCCGCTGGCGTCATCACAATCGTATGAGGAGTGATAAAAACCAAAAGTCCCACCACCAAAATAAAGACGAAATACTTGATATAGCGTTGGAACCTCTCACCACCTGTCATTCTGCCAAGGGCCTGCCAGAGATAATAGTTGGTCGTCAAAAAGAGAATGCCGATCATTGTGGCTTGAATAATAAACAACCAAGCCAAAAGACCACCCATCAATGTGATCCCCATTTGTTGACGATAGGCATACACCTCGCGCATCAACCAATACCCTGCAAATGGCAATGGAATCAGAAACGCCACGCCGAGGGACATCGCGATATATCCCATCCAATCATAATGGGCTCGCTCTTCATCATTCTTTGAAGACAAGAAACGGTAAGCGGCATACGCAGCAACCACCCCTCCGCCGAAAGCCATATTCCCGAGAATTCTATGTACATTCAACGGATTCCAAAGAGCCGTGTGGAGAACGTGCCAAATGTTTCCTAAATATCGACCCTGTTCATCAACACCCGCAGGCGACATCATAAATCCAATCCACGAATTGGCCAAAAACATCAACACCGTACCAATAACATTCAACACCACCGACATGCTCACGTGGAGCCACTTTAACAAACCCTCTTTCATCTTGTCCCATCCGTAGTAGTAGATGTAAAGGGTTCCGCTCTCCGCTACGAACATCAACGCATAGATATGCATGACCGGACGGAAAATGCTGGAAAGATACCCAAAGAAGGCAGGATACAATGTCAGAAAGGTAAAGATAAGGATACCACCTAGAATGGCAGTCAAAGAGTAAGCCGTGAGACTGATCTTAATAAAGTCATAGGCCAACTGATCATACTTCTTGGCCATGGCCTTGTCTTTAGACATCAACCCGGCAAACTCGATACACATACAAAAAATCGGCACTGCTAACACAAAGCTGCCGTAGTACAGATGTTGCTGGTTGGCCACCCAAAGGAGAACCCGGCTCTCAAAATTATATCTTGGATAAAATTCTTCCGTGTCCTGAGTTTTTGGGGCTGGTGCACCGACTGCAGGGCCTTCTGTTTTATAGTAGACATCCCTACCAATTTCTACTTTATCCCCTTCGCCTTCCCCCTCTCCGCTTTGAGCCGCCACGACATCAGGCGGAGGCCCACCGGCCGCGGGAGCACCGCCACCGGCCAAAGCCGGCAATGCCATAAAAATTGGGAGCGTCAACATGGCTCCCATTACAAAAAGACTGGTGACTGCCAGAACTTTCTTTCTGGTCTGTCCACTTATGAGGCGACCCATGACCGACCTCCTTTTTCCTTCAAACTTTTCACAGAATAATCTGCCGTTATCATGACTACTGGTTTCTAAAGACAAGAAATCTTACCGCAGAATATAGAAATAATCCAATCCCTGCATATCCATGAGAATCCAGTCAAGAAACTGAAAATATGCCACAGAAATCACCAGGGATATGATTATATATACGAACGTTTGCATCCGAACACCCCTCCTTTTCCCATCTCAACAAGGACATTGAATACCAGCAAACCAATAAAAGAACCACAGGCTCACGGCACAGGTTACATAGAAGATCGCTTTGCCCAGCTTAATTGGAATCGGATCAGATTGTGCCATCATTCTCCTCTGTTTTGCCTAGATGTTAAAACTTAGATATTTATACCCTTGACAGTTTTCTGAGCAATATGATACTCCTCAACCACTTTCAGCACGAGACAAAATTTATGCGAAATAACGCGAAATTGTTCGACATTATAGTGTTAGCCGGAATGGTTGTCAATATTCTTTTAGCTGTCTTTTTGATACTGTATTACTTTGATTTCCTCTAAAATTCGCTAGTTGTTTGACTGAGCAGACAGCGTCTGAACACGTTTTTTCTCAGGCTCTGATTTAGCACAGCGAAAGCCGATGGTCTCATCTCGAAAGTCCGGAACCATAAAACTTCTGCCTGTAATTCTCAAATCGTTTCCATAGCTGGTATATCCCGCTCCGCGAAGAGTTTTGTACCCCCCCCGATCCGCAAAAGTGGCTTCTTGAACTTCATTGAGCAACGCCGCCTGTTCTTCATACCAATCGGTGACCCATTCCATCAGATTTCCAAATCCATCATGGACACCGAACGGGCTTCTATCCAATGGGAATGATCCCACAGGCGCCGTTGCTTCGTACCCATCCGCCCGGCCACCCAGGTTTGCTTTGTGGACTCTTGGAGAATTTCCCCATGGCCATAACCGCCCGTCTATGCCTCGCATTGCCTTCTCCCATTCAGCTTCCCGTGGCAATCGTTTTCTCTTCCATTTGCAATAGGCATCGGCATCATACCAGGAGACATAGGCAACAGGTTGATTAGGACCACGCAGTTGAGCTAACCGTTTCGCATACCGAGACGGCGGACCAGGTTTTCGGTGACCTGTTTGCTCAACGAATTGCAGATAATAGTGATTGGTGACCTCCCATCGATCAATCCAGAATCCTTGAAGGATCACCGTACGTTCTGGTCGCTCGTTAAATCCCCCTTGGGTTGTCCCTTGGACAAATGGTCCGGCAGGGATGAACACCATTTCTTCTGGGATAACTTTCTGGGGAGTCCCAGAGGAGGAAGACGGGGTGACCTGAAGAGGATCAACGATGCCGACAAGGTCAGGGTCAGGCGGCGGAGGATTGGTGCCGCGCAAAATTCCTGACACGGGCATGCCTATCATAAACAAGATCACAACAAGCAAAATCAGCTTCAATCGACGGTCCATAATATCTCACAGTCTCGAATCGAGAGCCGTCCCAGTAGACTGGCAGCAGTCAGGATTCTTGTGTTCCGGTTTCTACATCTTGGGTACAGCGAAACCCAATCGTCGCATCAGTTCTCCACATCTTGGCTGAAAACCGTTTGGTTAATCTCGCGTTGAGTTTTGAATCTCGCCAAGTGCTTCCCCGAATAACCTTAAATTCCGTTGGGTCGGGACCAGGAGGATCACGAAATGGAGAATTCTGATAATGCTGTCCATCATATGTATCCGCCACCCATTCGGCGACGTTCCCCATCATATCATACACTCCATACGGACTCCGTCCCATTTCATAAGATCCAACGGGGGAGAGATAGGGAAAGCCGTCATCATCGCCGCCGATGTTCGAATAGGCATAGGCAAACTCCTTGCCCCAAGGATATAATCGTTGACCTTCACCACGGGCGGCTTTTTCCCATTCAGCTTCAGTCGGCAACCGTTTACCCGCCCACCGGCAATAGGCAAAGGCATCATTCCATCCAACACCCACGACAGGAAAATCCGGATCAATGAGTTTAGCAATATCTTCTTCGAAGACTGGAACCTGTGGTTTCTCTCGCTTCGTCATCTTGACAAACCGATCATATTCCGACTGCGTCACTTCCTTGAGATCAATAAAGTAGGTCTTCAAATAGACAGGGTGAGCAGGCGATTCATCAGGATCACCCTGATTGTATCCCATCGTAAAGGGTCCTTCTGGGATTTCTACCATTTCTCGACCCTCATTCCCTACCACAGTACGATACATGGAAAAATCTTGAACTTTCACGGGCTCGATTAACCGCGGTTTGGTCTTTTGAACTTTCGAAACCAATCGGTCAACTTCTTCTTGGCCTTTATACGTTTCATAGATCAGCATGACCATCATCAGGATAAACGAGGCAAAAACAAAGATGATGGACCCGATCAAGACACCACGATTTTCCATAACGCTCCAGACGCCACGGTCGCTTTCAGTTATTCAAAAAGTAACGCCGTTGTGAGTCAACGCTAGACTTCCTGGTCGGACGGGGTGACAGTCGGCCTTTCTTTCCGCCGGAACAAATCAATTAACATCGAAATCCAGATTCCCAAGAATCCACCCATGGCCGCACCAGATCCGGCACCCACCGTAACATTATCAGGACCGGATAGGACCCAAGCCAGTATCCCGCCTGCAATCGTTCCTATAAAAATACCCAGAAAGAATCGTCGTCCCCCTATGAGACCAACCCCTATGCCCAAAATCAACCCCATCACTGCAGCCACATAGAAGAAGGCACCGCCCATGAGCACGCCAATAAGCACGCCGACCGTCCCCATGACCACAACACCGAGAGCCACATCTATGATTTTTTGTGAAGAAATGACGTGCCTTTTTACAAATCAGAATACTTTATCATTGGGGATGAACTTCGAGTGGGCCAAAATCAATTTCGACTCCGGGCCCACTTTGGAGAGAAATACCCCAAGCGTGATCTGCTGGTTCATGGTGATGGATCTCTTTAAATTCCTCATAGACGTTGATTTCTTCTTCAACCCATTCTCCCAATGGTTGCCTTCCTGACCGCACAACAACTTCCGCCGGACGAAAAAACCCTCCATCAGAAATGGTTCCTTTGCTTTTCGTCGCACTCCAAACATATTTGGTAGAAATAGGAATCCCAAGAAAATCGACATCTAAATTCACAAAAATCGCGGCAATAATCTCGGTATTGTCTGAAATCGAATGGACCCTCCAGCGCCACGTTAACAAGGGATGCATCTTGGGATTCCACACGATATTCCGAGTAAAGACTCGCTGATTCGCCGCTTTTCCTTTTAAGAAAGCTCGACCATTTTCTTTGTTCACCGCATAGGCCTCTTTAGCCGTGACCGTACTTCTGGAACCTTCCCATTCTTCAGGAAAACCGTCTTGGTCAGGGTGATTAAAATCCTCCAATATCCTTGAAGATTGATCGCTGTCTTGACCTACGGCACTCTCTCCCCCAAACAAGCATACAATGCCGAAGACGAAGAACACGGCCATCATGGTAACGTTCCGCAGCCTTCTTGTTTGATTCCAGGCAATGGTCACATGGACTCCTCTCTTGAAAAAGCCTGCATCACAGCAACGCCTTCGGTTGGCTTGTCTTCTTCCACTGCCACTTTACTATCTTGCGTGGACAACCAGAACATACAAAACACCGAAGCCCAAAATAACACCATATTAATCGTCACCATTTTAGCAGCAAAAGTAATCGGAGGCGTGAATGCCCATGGTGAAAGATCCGCCATCAACTCATTCACGTGCCACCCCAACCGACCAGCAGACCGAATATACCCCATCAACCCCATCACCCATGAAAACGTCGCGGCTACCCCAAACAACGCCACCATCCCTCGCACGGAAATCTTCCCCCATTGGACGGGCCCTCGGACTTGACTTCCCTTCAACATGAAATGATTGATCAAGACCCCGCCGATCAAGATTGTGGCCGTGGTCGCGCCCTGAGGGACGGATAATCCCACCCTGACGTGGGCGGGAATGTAAAAACCATAAACCGCGACCCATACAATGTTGGCCAGGCCCGTGAGAAACAACGCCCCGATCGCAATATTGCCTGCCGGGGCCCATGGGACCGTAATAATCCGGTTGGCCCGGCGATACAACAGATAACTCAGGACCGTCAGACAAATCATGACGTTAATCGCACCGTTTTTGGCGGACATCACCCCAAATTGCCCGATGACAGGATGTTGGGCCGCGCCTATGGCTTTCATTTCACCAGGGGTCATGGCAATGGTATGAGGCGTAAACCACACCAGAAAGGACACCATCAACCCGCCAACGATTAACTTAAAATAGGGATCAAACCGTTTCCCATCATGTAACCGGCCCAGAGATTGCCATATGTAATAGTTAATGCCAAGAAACAGCGCGCCGATCGTGACCGCCTGCACCACGAAAAGCCAAGACAACAACCCACCCATCATGGTCATGCCCATCTCTTGGCGAAATTCAAACACCGAGCGCATGAGCCAGTATCCGGCAAAGGGCATGGGAAGCAAGGCACAGACCATGACCACAATAAAGACATAACCCACCCAATCATAATAGGCTCGCTCTTCCTGAAGGGGAGTCTTCAAAAACCGATAGGCGGAATACGCCACGACCACGGCCCCGCCCGACATAATATCTGCCAAAAAACGATGGGCATTTAAGGGATTCCACAACGGCGAGTGCAGAAGATGCCAGACATTCCCCAAAAACTGTCCCTGGGCATTTACCCCAGCGGGCGCCATCATAAAAGACGCCCAGGCATTCGCCAACAGGAGCAACAGCACGCCCATCGCATTCGCCAAAACCCCGATCGACATGTGCCCCCATTTCCAACCGCCGGCGGCCAGACGGTCCCAACTGTAGTAATACAACACCAAGAGCAAGGCTTCACCGACAAACACCGCGGCATAGAACGGCATCATGTTTCGAAACGTCGAGCCCATATACGTCATGAATCCGGGATACAGGGCAATAAATGCACTCAGCATCAGGCTCCCCAGCAGCGCCGTCACTGAAAGCGACAGCACCCCGACGCGAAGAATATCGCGACCAAGATCATCATAGCGTTTGGCCACTTGCGGATCATGGCGCAAGACGCCCAGCAATTCCAGAAGAAGGGCAAATAATGGGAGGGCTAAGACAAATCCACCGAAATAGGTATGCTGCTGAGTCACAACCCAAATGAAGACGCGATTATCCAAGAGTTGCCAGGATGGATAGCCTGACGGACTGCCTGCGGCTGCAGGGCCTTGAGGGGTCCCTTCAGTCTTATAATAGATATCCTGAGTGGGTTGGGTGAGAGAAGGATCATGAACGCCAGCCCACAAGAGGGTCGGGACAAACAGCAAAGCACCCACCACAACCAAAAGAAAAAAACGCGAAGCCATGCTCATGAAAGCATCTCTCGGGAGTGGTCTGGGTGTCCCTGAACAACCGCAACGGGTTCGGTCTTCTGTCCTGACGTCGCCCATCCTGTCTTGGCTAAGATTTCCATCACGAAAGGACAACGCTTCAACTCTTCGGAGAGTCCACCGTGCGTCTGGAACTCTACAAACACGCGGGACCCCAAAAAATAACCATACCCTGCCATGGCCCCTGCCGTGACCCCACCAATAATCACGTGAAAGAACATGAGACCTCGGTCAAAGTGAAACAGAAAGATCAACGCGCCCATCTGCACTAAATAGTAAGTCAACGCAAACGTGAAACACGGCCAAACCCAAAATCGGCAGATGTTCCATAAGGAGAGAGTTTTGATTGGCTTCGACAAATCGTCGAATGGGTATCTGGCGGATAGAAACGCCCCATGCGCAAAACAGGCAGCTAAAACAGAAACAAAAATCGCCTGACCAATCTCCAGCCCGTCCCCCGTCCAATTAAGTCGATACAGGGTCACGACGATTCCACCGGCAACCAACCCCGCCCCCACCCATCGGGCCACGTGAAGAAAGTCGCGTCGTAGCAATTCACGAAACGAACCGCCATCGGGAAAAGTCACCAGACGCATGCCGTCCGATTCCATTCGCACCACGTGCCCGATTTCAAAGGCATCACGCGTCACCGCCGTACAGGAAATAATCAATGCCATCATGGCTGGCCCATCAGGGTGCAAAAGAAAATGATAATCGACAAACAGTGCAAGAAGGGCCAACACCAACAGGGAGAGATGGACGCCATAAACAAATCCGATCCATCCGCCGATCCAGAGAAGACGACGGAAACCGTCCGTTTGGAAAATCGTGCCAACGGATGCTTGACGGCCCATCGCGTATGCCCAATAGGCGGTGATCGCTGACAACGTCCCACCTATGGTCAACAGCACGAAGGGATTCGAGAGCGGAAGAGTATCGTGTAGAAGTCGGTAGAGAATAAAGGCAACCAATCCTGGAGCAAGCATGATCCATCGCTTCCGCCTTCGAACGTCGCGTTCAGTGACAACCGCATTCAGTTGAGGAATGATTCGAAGCGCAAGTCGATGAACCATGGTGACCTCTAAGAAACATCCTGCACGCATTCAACGGTGTGATCCGAAATCTGTACGAAAGGAAGGGCCATCAGAAGAGACAGCATCACGAATATCGACGATTCACGACTTGCACGACGGCATCACGATGCTTGCGCACCCATCCCAAAATAACGGGCTTTTATTTCGTCCATCAGGACCACCGTAACTTCTGGCATCTCTCGTTCCAAAGCGGTCCGTTCCAATTCCCGACGTGCCATCGCGCGAACCGGTTCCGGGATTCGACCCAATCGTCTTTCAGCATCAGGACGCCAAAACACCGTCCCCTGGTTCCTGGCTTCCGTCATCAAACCGGTTGAAATCAGTTTGATCGCGTTTTGACCAGCATAGGTTTCCACTTCTTGTCGCACAAGAGGCTCAACATACGGCGGCAGACGTTCTAAACAATGCCGAGCCTCGTCGGTCCACGTCGGACAATCAAATAAGAAAGACGCTTCGCGATTGTCCATTTCGATTCCAATCGTCCATTCACAATGGTGACACGTGTAATGGAGCAAGGAATGGACGTCATCCCATTCTTCAATGGTTCCCCCTTGCAAATCTGAACCGCATGTACATTGCATCACGGTCTAGCCAATTCTCCCAGGATACAAAATGTAAAGCAGGGTATAAGTGATACTTCCGGTGACGAACAAAACACAATACACAGCCACGGTAAACCGTCCTAATACGCGGTGACGTCGGGCGGCATTCGGCCAAATGCGTTGAATGGTGATCTCGATACCAAACACGATGCCGATGAGAATCAGGAGCCCAAGATAAACGCTGAGTTTGCCCGCGGAAAATCCGGCAGAGGCCACACGGGTGACAAACACCATCATCACGACGGTGCCGACTCCACCGAAGATGATCCCGATTTTTTTCCAGGTGGTTCGAAGAATCGCATCTTTTAACTTGCGTTGCCCATCGATAAATGTCTGAGAGCGAAACCCCAACACAATCATATAAACGGCCATGATCAATCCAATCACGACCAGAATAATGTGAAACGTTAACAGCGGAACAAACACCGTATCATACAAAGCCTGGGAGCCGCCAAACCCTTCTTTCCCTTCAAAAGCCAACACCCCCAGTTGGCGAAATAAATAATAACTCGTAAAAAAGGCCAGCATGGCGATCATTCCGCCAAGCATTAACCAGTGATGACCGGACCCTTTGCCTCGTTTAGCCTGGACCCACCCCACAACAAACAGTGCGGTAAACAACGTGGCCATAAACTGGCTGATATCCGCCCCCATCGTGGCATGCGTCCCGGCAAAACCAGGTTCCTTTAACCATTCAGTCATCTATATCGCTCCTGGTTTCATGCCCTGAACAATCGCTCGCGGCTCCAATTCCGTAACGGATTCAAAGCCTGCCTGAATCATCCAATCCATGGCCTCTTGTGTGGTGTAACAATCACCACATTCGGTATTCACCAGAATATGCACGGTGAACGCCGTAGTCCAGGCGGGGCTGGTCCTGTTCGGATCCAAGAAACGATCTTTCATAACCAGCCGACCATTGCTCTTTAAATGAGCAAAAACCTTTCGAACCAACGCCGCGTTCGTTTGATGTCCCTGGTAATGGAGGATATCGGACATGACCGCCAGATCGTAGGGGCCACCCAACGCATCCGTATTGAAATTCCCAGGTTTTAAGGTAATCCGGTCTTCCAGCCCCGCTTCTTTAATATACCGTTCAGTAACCTGCAAGGTTTGAGGGAGATCAAACACCGTGGCGCGGAGATGAGGATACTCCCGACAAAATGCAATGGCGTTCGTCCCAGCCCCGCCGCCAACGTCAATCACGTGTTCACTCCCATCAAGTCGAAGGGACTTCGCGAGGTTCACGCCGCTGCCACGACCAATCCGATCCAACACCGTCAACACGTTGGCACCCATGTCGGGATTCGTTTCAAAGACGTGTTGACGAACGGGAGAAATCCCGGTTTGCAGAGTCTCTTCCAATTGCCCCCAATTCTTCCACTCCGAATCATGAAGGATCAGAAGGTGTCCGACGTACTCCGAACTTGTTTTGGCCAGATGTTTCTGGGCGACGCCGGTATTGAAAAATTTCCCATTCTGTTTCGTTAAGATTCGCATCGCCACCAACGCATGCAACAACAGACTCAGTGCCCGTTCATTGAGATGTAAGCGTGCGGCGAGGGCTGAGGCAGACTCAGCACGACCCTCCAAGGCTGAAAAGAGGTCAAGTTTTGTCGCCGTCAGGAGAATTTTCGCCTCCCAGTAATACCCCATCTGAAATATTTCTGCGAGAGACAACTCCCGGGACACCACAAAACCTTATGCGTCTTGACGATTCATCGAAATCCAATTGAATGGGTGATCTTAACGGGCTCAAACTGGCGAACGCAAGAAAAAGAAAGGAAATTTCTGATAAAGAAAAAGGGCAGCAACGGAAGACCCGCGACTACCCTTTCACTTGTCAAAACCGGAAGGATGAGAGAACTGTTACTGTTTAAACTTATTTTTCTTCTTGATGTCGAAATTCACTTCCACGGTCGCGCCATCTTTGACGTCCACGTCCATCGTCACGTTCCCCGCGACGGGATGCCACCCCAAAACTTTGTGTTTGCCCGCGGGCACGTCCTTGATTTCAAAAGATCCATCGGCTCCGGACACACCGAAATGACCATTGGTCACGGGCAGGAACCAGGATTGCATAAATTCATGTTGGTCGCATTGCAATCGAAGAACGGAACCTTTCCTGGCCATCCGCATCTTGATTTTCTTATCAAGCTTGTCACCTTTTTTTGCCAACCCGATGTTGAACAAGGTTGAAGATTTCGCCCCGAGCACGTCAAAGCTATGGGGGTTATGTAAGACGCCTTCTTTAGATTTGGGGTCATTGGGATCCGCATCGGTATTTTCTACAATAAAGTTTCCTTTATTGACCAACACACCGGTAAACGGCAAGAACTCGCACAACTTGGCTTTCACTTCAGGCGTCTGCTTAAACCCCTTATCCTTAATACCGCGAACGGAGACGATGGCATTTTTGAGTCCTTGACCCTTATCGACTTCGACTTCTTTCAACAAACGGGTATCATCGCCTTTTTGGCTGGGATTTTGTTTGCAGAAGGCTGGATTGGGAAACTTAGAGAAGGCAAATTCTTTTGGCGGAATAGGTTTGCCGGAATACGTGACTTTGCCTTTGATGGTTCCGCCTGCATGGACAATCAGTGGCATTGCAAGCAGCAACCCACCAAGTAACACAGCTAAAGTTAGGGACTGACGCTTCCTCATACTATTCCTCCTGGTTGAGAATAATTTTTGTCAGAGTCGGGGGAAAACCCTGATGACTTTTAGCTCCCTGGCCGACTCAAATCCGTGCTACAGGCGAGAAATTCCTCAAATCTTCTTCAATACAATGGTTTCCGTTTATAGCAACATGACAAAGGGGTGTCAAGTCAGGGCATGGGTCCACCCCTTTTGGCTCTCGGACCGGTATGAGATGAGGCAGTGGCCTAGAGATCGGAGCCATTCTCCTGGCAACAGCTCTATCCGAGAAAGCCAAATCATCTCTATGGGCTACAAACCTACGCCGGATGGTTTCGGCGGTGTGAAATATGTCCCACAGTCGATACGAACCATCGAGATGGAGACGCTCGGCCAGCACATCAGGGATTTCGAGATCAAGACTAAGTCACCAGGCTGTCCAATAAACTAGACTACCTCATCGCAAAAACTTTCTCTGACTCGAAAACACTCATAGATATAATTCTTCCCTCTTTTATGAAAAACTTACTGCCACACCTATAATTATACACTTACAAAAATATACCTATAATCTACACGCTGCCACATCTTCATCTTGCCTTCTCTGGCAGCCGGACCTACTTTTTGAGAAAGCACGCACCATCTTGTCAACAAAGTTTTCGATTACAAAAAGCATTGCGGCATGAATGGTCTTATCTTTTCAGCGATATGGGCAAATATTATTCATCGAAACGAAAACATAAGTATGCCCGCCAGTTCTTTCGGAAATCCTTACGTCTACGCCCGTTTTCACGAAAAACATGGTTGCGATATTTACGTTCCTTTTTACCCTGATACCTTCTATCCACCACCTTTGGCTCTCGGGAGGGTTGATAAGGAGGAAGTGGACCGGGGATTGGACTTTGCATGACCCGCCTCTCGGTTGGGAGTGCCACAGGTTTCTGAACTCAACCTCTCTCAGCGGCTTCATTGACCCTATGTTTTGCGTTACCGTGTATTAGGGAGTATTCAAGGCGGACATGCCTTTCCTCGTCGAGAAGGGCTTCTGCACCTCTGTCAGTGCCGTGAACACTTCCTGGAAACGATCTGGCAACTCATCAGCCCGTGCAATCGGGCTGGAGCATAATCTCTCGGTACACACGTACGCAAACGGGTCTGACACCTTGGGGAAGGTGACTTCACCAATGGAAAGAGAATCGACGCGGGGATCCAAAAACCGAACGATTTTACCTGGAACATACAACGCCAGGCTGTGGAAAAACAGGGATTGGGCCTCAACTTTTGATTTTTCACCTATGACGACAAGATGAACGGGATATTGAAGAAACCGATTGATTGCACGACCGATTTGGGCTATGGGCATAGGACCGGTCCGACCCACGAGAAATTGAAGAATGTTTTGGGCTTTCTCCCGATACAACGGCTTCCCGGTAAGGTAAAACAGGTCGGAAAAGACAATGGACAGTGCGGCATTCACTTCAAGGTCTTTATGCGGAAACTTCAATAATCCCAAAGCCGACCGCCGCGATACACGATCAAAGAACCCTCCGCCCTGGGTATCTTCAAGCAGGTGGACGGCATCAGCCATGACGACCTCTGCTTGTTCCAGATAACGAAACACACCGGTGGTCACAAAGGCTTCGATCAAGGCGCCGGCAAAAAAGACCTGATCTGCAAGCAACCCAAATTCTCGCGGGTGCCCCTTCTGAACCAAATGCGCCAAGCCACGTCCAGGTTGGTAACGTTCCTTATACAGCCGCCGAAGAGTTTTGAGGGCAAACTCCCTAGCCTGGGAATGTCCCATGGCTTGAGCAATCTTGAGATACGTTGCGGCCATTAATCCGTTCCAGTCGGTAAAGATCGTTCGGTCAACGTAGGGGATGCCAATAGCCAGACGTTCTGCCTCATTCAAAGCAAAAAATGCGTCCCCCGAAATCGAGGGACTGGAACCAACGACGTTTTGAACGTCTGCACTTTGACTGGCGTAAAAGCCTCCATGCTCTTGATCAGCGAGAAACCGCATCACATACTGCATCGTCCCTTCAACGACCTCGCGATATTTTCTCTGCTGCGTGAGTTGATACGCCTCCAGATAATTGAGCAGATTGGACGCTTGATTGAGCAACATTTTTTCATAGTGCGGTTTCGACCAATCAGCTTCCTCCGCATAACGGAAAAATCCACCCCAGATTGGATCATAGAGTTTCAATTGCTGATCCAGCGTGAACAACGCCATTTGCTCAAATTCCGAATCGTGATGCCAGAAATGATGCGCAAAGGCCAAGTGAATGGCCTCGGGTTCAAAAAATTTCGGGGCATCCCGAAATCCACCATGCACGTGATCATACTGCACCTTCATGGCATTGAGAATCTGGGTTTCCATCGCGGGGTGAATGATCCCGCGAGGCGGCATCCTTGACCTTCTGGCGCCTTCCACCTTTTCCCACACCTTCGCGGCTCGTTGAATCACGTCTCGTTTGTTTTCTCGATAAAAGGCAGCCGACGTGCGTAAGGCTTCTATCATTGCTTCAGGAGGCAAGGCATTCGCTTGAAAGAGGATCTCTCCGGAAGGAAGCAAAATACTCGTGGTTGGCCACCCGCCATGTCTATACCGCGCCTCAATATCCGGGCGCTGATCGGTTTCCACTCTGACGGGAATAAATTCGGAATTCAGTACCCTGACCACCAGAGGGTCGGCATACGTGGTTTCATCCATCACGTGGCATGCATGACACCACACCGCCGTCAGATCAAGCAAAATCAGCTTGTCTTCGGCTTCAGCACGATCAAACGCCTGGGATCCCCATTCCAACCATTGAATGGTTGATGAAGCAATCGATAAAACGGGAGGAGGAAACAGAACAAGAATCCACACGCACAAGAGCCAACGGATGACGTGGTGAACGCGAAGACGATACGCACGGAACGAAGTCATAGCCCAATCACGATCAGGTGAGAACACTCGATTTTCGATCAGTGCTTCGATCTCCAAATTGGTTGTGGGCCGGTCACATATCAGGGTTCAGGCTTCAGGCAGAGACAAAATACGGGCAATCGCCCCTGCGGCTGTGGCTCGTACGGATTCGTTCGGATCTTTCATGAGACGTTTCAAATGAGGAATGACCGCACGTCCACCAACTCGGCCAAGCGACCGTGCGGCTGAAATACGCGGCTTGGGCACGGGATCATTGAGAACGAGGAGTAAGGTGCCCACAACGTCACGGGCACGGCCATGGGCCAACGCTTTCGCCACGGATGATCGCAGGCCGGGGTTTTGGTGACCAAGTAATTCCCGTACGGTTCCAGCCACCACGGTAAAGGGACTGTCCAATTGCAGCAAGCCGGCAATAGCGGCTGCGCGGACTCCTTGATTCGTGTCGTGCAGGGAAAAGGTTAAGGAAGAGATTGCCTGCTCAGCCTTGAGCTTGCCCAATATCACGGCTGCCACGCTCCGAACAGCGGGGACGGGTTCGGACAGCAGAGCAATCAGCGGGGGAACGCCTTCTGCAAGACCGAGCTTACCCAGCGAGACCGCGGCCGCCGCTCGAATTGACGGCTGCTTATCATGAAGTCCTTGCAGGAGAAGCGTCAAGCCGCGCGGGTCTTCCATTTCACCGATCATGCGCAAAGCCGATCCGCGCTCATAGCCCTCGGTCACATGAGTCGCCCGTTCTACCCTGTGCCAACGTTCCTTTTGTCCCAGTCGATATAAAGCCGCTGCGGCCGCAACCTGCACGATTTCTTGCTCATCCTTGAGAAAAGGGGTAAGGAGTGGGATCGTTTCCGGATCGCCTCCTCGACCAAAGGCCGTGATGACCGTTACCCTCACTAACCCTGCCGTATCATTCAAGGCTCCCCGAAACATACTCGACTGACGCCCGGACGTGAATTTTCCCACGCCCTCGGCCACCAATACCCGAATCATGCCTGACCGGTCGCCGAGTCCATCTTGCAAATAGGGAACAACCTGCTCCGATGCCACTTCTTTTAGCGCCGAATACGCCGCTCCCCTCACCTGCTCCCGCATATCTGACCGGAACGGCAGGATGCTTTGGATGGCCAATTCCCGAAGAAGCACGTCATCGCTCCCGTTCGCAGCCTTAACGAATCGATCATAGGCACCCACCCCTTCAGAAGTCTTTCCAAGCCGCACCAAACTAAGCATGTGCAACCGGTGGGCAAATCGAAGAGATTGAGAATCATCCGTCAGGAGGGGAGCAACCATCTCAATTGTCTTGGAAAAATCACCACGGTCGAACGCGTGTTCGGCCAGATTGAGAACTGTCTCACGGGATGTCTCGACGGTCATCGAGAAACCGCTGAGAGGCTCCAGGCAACAGGCCACGCTCAGCAAGAGCACGCCCCTTTGCAACACCTTGACGAACACTTACCCTTCCTCAACCCGCTTTTCAGTCGCTTCGAATTTCCGGTACCCTAATGGGGTTTCAAAAAAGTACGCCGGCTGTTTCGATTGAATAACCCGATCATATTCGACCGACCAATCTCGATCTTGACTGACTAACTTGAGCAACAATTCTCGTGATTCATCGACCCACTCATAATACGTTTCTCGACGATCGTGCCGGACCACCACCACTTCAAACAACGTGGCCTCCTGGTTCCCCACCATCGCATCACCGATCCGAGTCCTTGACACCTCGCCCTCCAGGTTCACGGAAAGGGGCAGCACGTAATCCAAGGTCAAAGGCACCTCCACGACCAACCGTTGTTTCGAAATGACGTACCACACCTTCTGTTTATCCAGCCGAACGATGGTGACGGTCGCGTAACCCACATCCGTTTTGATGCCACCAAGATGCTCCACTCGATACCGGTCGTCTTTGACAAACAACTGGGCGTGTGACGTTTTCCCGTCGGTTCTCCACTTGAGGCGGGCTGAAAATTCCAGATCCGCGGCAGAAACGTTGTCATCGGACAGGTTGAAGAAGAAGACGGAACACAACAAAAGAAGAAACGGAAACCACTCTGATTGAGATTGACGAGGAACCAAGACGATCATCCATTACTGACGCTCAAGAATCGGATCGATCGTAAATTCTCGACCCAGTGCAGCGGGGGTGAATCGGGGAGGAGTCCGAACCGTGAGCACAGTCTTTCGTCTTCCTGGAGACGGTAACTGAAAATCGACGGTCAATGCTCTTTTCGGTTGAATCGTCACTTCCCGTTTGACCACCCTCTTAATGCTTGGATGCCACGCCCGAAGGTCATACGTTCCCGGTGGAATGTCATTGATGGAAAATCGCCCGTGCTCGTCGCTCAGGACGTAGTACGGATTATCAACCGCAATGGCCCAACTTTCCATATAGGCGTGAAATCCGCACTGCATGACAAAGGTTCGGCGTTTTTTGCTCAACTGGAATTGTCGAACGAAAGACTCTCCCGGTTTATGGTCGTGCATCGCATGCAAATCGCCCCGTTTATGACGTTGATTAAAGGGAAGCGGTGAATTAAAGAGCACCCTGGTCCCCGTCGCAGTTGAAGTCTCATAGGCTTGAATATCGTGCATCACGGGATCCATGTTCACCACTTCGACGCCGTGTCCGCTTCTGACGACGGTCGTAAACGGCAGGAACCGGCAATCCCGTGCTTCGACACGCGGAACGGAGAGAGAAAACGGTTTGCCGACCTTAACGCCTTCCACTAAGACGACCACGTTTTGAACCCTGTTTTCCTCATCCACAATAAAGTCACGGAGCAGCCGCCACCCCCTGCCGTTGGAAATACGCCCGCAATATTCGGGATCCGGAAAGGTGACCAAATTATACGCTTTCGGGTCGGGTAGGCGTCCGGAAAGCGTGACGGTTCCCTGAACGGATCCGCCGTTTTCCACTTCTCGAATTTCATAAGCCCAACCCGAGGAAACGCAGATCAGCAAAAGGCCCAGGGTCGTTGTGATCGTCCGGCTCATCGTCGTTTCCTGTTCTCAGGGTTTCTGCAATCGAAGAGAAGGCACAATTTCGACGCCCTCACCGAGCAACTCCATGCCAAAATGCGGGTTTTCATGCATTTCATGCACACTGCGGCGTCCCTGTGGTGCCTCATATGTAAAATGTGCCGTCACCGTGCTGTCAGGCGCTATTGCGACGCGTTGTTCTAAATATGTTTTCATCCCCGCGTGCCACACTTTCAAGACATAGTCTCCAGGGGGAACGTCCGTGAGTTCAAAGAGTCCGTCTTCCTTGGTAATCGCATAGTAGGGATTATTGACAACCACCCCCCACGAGAACATATAGGGATGGAACCCGCACTGCATCACAAAAAGGTTTCTCCCTTTTCTGAGGTGAACTTTTTGAACCATGGGCTGGCCGGGCAAGTGCTGATGGCTATGCACCAGTCCCAACACCCTGTGAAAAGGATTCATGGGCAATGGTCTGTTAAACAACACTCTGGCCCCTCGGACTCTCGCCGTTTCGTATCCTTGAATATCATGTTCAACCGGATCCATGTTAATCACGGTGATTTCATCTTGATCACGCAACACGTTGACAAACGGGAGAAAATCGCAATCCATGGCTTCAATGCGGACTTTCGGCAAATCAAACGCTTTTCCCCTGGTGACCCCTTCCAGCATCACGACCGCATCCTTGAGGCTTCCATCCGGACCAATGAGAAAATCTTCCACGATTCGCCAACCCGTACCCGTGGAGATCCGTCCACAATACACGGCATCGGGAATCGTCACTAAATTAAAGGCCATGGGCCTGGGGCTATTGCCGTGAACCGTCACGCGACCCTTGATGGTGCCGCCATTCGCAACGGCAATTTCCTCATAGGCCCAACCCGGTGACGCCAAAAAGAGAAACGCCAAGCATACACCCAACATCCGATCAGTCATGGATCCTCCCGTTGCCTCAAATTATCGCCTATGACGTGATACACCGACAACCAACCTAAGTTCATACCTACCCCGTCGAAAAAAAACGGGGAAGCCGAACTTCGGCTTCCCCGCCAATCCCACCATCCATCCCGCTCGTTATTTGAATGCGATTGGCTGAACGCGACCTTGTTCAGGCTTAGCCGCCTTCGCTTCTTTGACTCCAGGCGCGGCTCGACCGAGCGGGAGAACCCTCTGATCGTTCTTCGACAGAACCCGGAAGTATCCCCATTGCCCCGATTGAGAATACGGCAAGCGAGCGTTGCTGTACACGTAATCTCCCGTCAAGGCATAAGGGCCACCGGCAGAAGGCACAAAGACGTCAATACCTTCTGAACCAGCAAATTCCACCACGCTGATGTGGTCGGCACCAAGCATGAACGGCTCAATCGGCCATTCATGTTTTTCCAGGGTAAACATGCCGTTCTGTTCATTGCTGGCACCAAACACGTGAATCCGAACGGGGTCGCCCGCATGGGCCTCAATAATAGGCGTTGCGGGTTCATTCGGCTCATCAACGTTACAGGGCTGGAACATCCGGCCCAGGGAACACCCTTGTTCCTCACGATACAAGTAGGGTTCATTTCGGTAATTGACCCCTATCAGGCCCGCTACGTTTTGGACGTAGGGCATGAAACTCGTCCCGATAATGTTGTCTTCATCCTGGAAATACAGGGCCACGTCACGATAGTTGGCCCGATGTTCATTACCGGGGATCGTCCGATCAACGATCACGTCGGCCACCCAGCTATTTTTCTGAGAAACATCCGCTCCTGTCTTCGGATCACGATATTGGGACCCTTTGGGACCAATGACAATCCCGCCGAACAACCCATTTCGCGGATTCATCGCCACGTTCCCCCAATCCCACACCAAGGATTGCGTTTCCCCGACCAACGGATCCGCATAATAGGTGTAGACCCGGCTTTCCCCCGGAGCCACGGTTTGATCTCCAGGATTATTGCCAAGGTTGACCCCTTGAGAGTCTTTGGGATCGAAGGCCAGAGCAAAGGCTGAAAAAGACGCCCGGCTTTCCTTCATGTTGTTGGTAAGCTTCACTTTCAAACAATCGCCGACGTTGGCTCGTAAGGTAAGCGGCATGGGTTGGAATTCTCCAGCGACCTTGGCCACTTCTTCTTCCAAGACGTAGATCTTGGCATCCGGGTTTCGAACTTCAATGGTTCGTTCAAAGTCAACTTCAATGGCTTCTTCCACGTTTGGATTGAAGGTCATCTGGGGAAAATCAATGGCCACCACGTTAAAGCTTTTCACCGGTGCCTCCTCCGGACACACTGGCAACGGCTTCTTGATCCCCGGGCCTCCAAAGGCAGCATTGGGCAAGGGTTGCAAATCGGGCACTTCTTTATCCAATACCCGAATCACGCCCCACGAGCCTTCGGACAGCTTGGAACTCCGGCCATTGAAATACATGTAATCCCCAGGCTGGAGCCTTGGACCACCAGCCTGTGGCACGACCAAGTCGTATCGTTCGGCAATGCCGATGTGAATGGAATTCTTCCGATTGGCGTCACCCGCGTACCGTTCGGTCAGGAAGTGATGACCGGACACGGTGAAGACGTTGCTTTCATTCATGGTCACGTCAATGAGCCTGAACACGATGGCGTCACCCAGATACGCCCGCAACGTCACCGTGCTGGGATCGCCGTGAATCGTACTACTGAAAAGCTGCGACGCATCCGGGGCATTCGCCAACCGTTGCGCAAAAGGTTCAGCACGGAAATTCAACGCCCCACCCGTCGTATGCGTTCCACCGTTGAGGAAAGGCATAGGCGTCATTTTTATCACGTCGTTCGGGGGCATTTGGAACGACACGGTGCGTCCGGCTTCCAACGCCACTTCGACGGGCTGCCCGGGAGGATTCCCCGCCGTGACGACGTTGACCGTGTGGGGAACCGTATCCATGATTTGCACCATCAATTCACGGAAACTCCCGCTCACTCCATAGCCCACGGGTTCCACCGTATGAATATCCATGACCGGGCCGGTCCGTTTAGCCTCACCCGTCACCGGATCATGCCAAGTGGAGCCAAACGGCTCAATCAGGAAGGAGCACACCGCCCCATGCGGCCACGTTGTTCCACCAAAGGCATGGTCATGACAGAACACGGAACCCACGTCGGCATCAGCCCAGAACCGTTGCCGGACGAACTCCACCGTCACAATATCGCCCACCGGATGGTCATGGGCCAAGGGCTTTTTGAAGGTAATCGTCCCCGGACCACCGACGGCTGGCATGGGCTCTCCATGACCACTCCCTCCAGACCCTGGAATCTGGAGTTTTTGCCCAATCGAGAGAACGTTGACATCAACAAGGCCATTGACTTCCTTCAATGCGTCGACCGTCGTCCCCTGGTCACGCGCGATGTTGCTCAAGGTATCGCCGGGTCTGACCACGTACGTTCCATCAGAAGAAGCCGATTCACCGGCTTCGCCGCTCCCGTCAATGGCAACGATCCGCTTCACCTCATTGCCTGCGACGTTGTCCGCCCCAACCAAGAGAACGGTGCCGACGTGGTATTGGCCGGCATTCGTCACGTGAATGGTTCGATCTCCTTTCTTGGCCGGTTTGGTCAACTTGGCGTTCATCGGCACCGGCAACCCTTTCTCCGTTTTCTTCTCGAATTGGGTAAAGGGCCGCATGGACTGGTCATACGAAAACCCTGAAATCACGCCGTCAGAGGCTTGATTATCAAACTGCACAAAATGGAAGTGCGTATTGATTTTAGAAGATTGAAAATTCGTAAAGTCATCATCCAGCCACTCGCTGGTCAATATCCAATCCATGCAATCGTAAATATTGGCACGGAACACCAAGGGCACTTTCAAAGCATTGTCGTGACGAATGGCTTCCTCTTCTTCATGAACCACGTAGAGCAGGCCATTCGGGTCGACGACGGCCGGTTGATCACCTTGGGCCGCTGACAACTCAATCGGCAGCTTAATGAAGTGAATGTTATACTTTTGAGAACCAGCCCGATCGGGACACAGACTCCAACGCCCATTCTCACCAGGTTTGGCTGGTTCAACCGAAGGCTGGCCGTCTTCATCCAAATGGATCATTTCCAACCATGGAGCAGGATTGCGATCCGGCGAAAACGGTGCCCGTTTTCCAAAGTGAGGCGTCAACCACGGCCACGCGACCTTGCCGGTCATCGGCTCGAACCAGATAGACCGCCGTTTTCCTGCCTCATACCCCTGCCATTCCGGATGGTACTTGGGATTCCCCGTCGTGCCTTCTTTCTCACTCATGGCACGATTCCCGTCCCACACCCAATCCACCACCGTCGCGTCATAGGATTTGAGTTGTCCGATCTCATCTTCCGTATGACCGGGAAGCCCGCGAGTCGGCAATTGCATTTCCACCCAGTCATAGATCGTGACCACGGCTGGGGCAGCGTTCCAATTCGACTGTTGATCGTTGGAGACAATGCTGAACTTCTTACCAAACCAGTCAACCGTCGTCCCGACTAACTGATCCGAAGTCACAGGTTCCGAAATACGCCCCATCCGATCAGGCAATTCACGAAGAGGGGACATCACGTCGTTTTGGAACCCAGGCACCTGGAGAGTGTTGTAAACCCGCCAGTAGCCCCACATCCCTGCCACGTAATGATGCGCCACGTGGCAATGGAATAAGAAGTCACCCGCCAGATATTGGCAGAGACCGGACCCGCACTCGGTTTCCAGATCTAACGCTTCAGACGGCCCAATCACTTCGACGTCAACCCGATCCGACTTGGCACGGATCAAGGGATATTTCACGGGGCCATTCTGATTTTTATGCCACATGGGCATCTGATCAACGGCTCTCGGACTGCGCTCCCACCGAATGGCCCCCCCGTGGGGATGATGCGAATGGAAGACTTCCGACCCCCCGTGAACCAATCGATACTTGGCCGGATCGCCCAAATAACTCCTTGGAATCGTCGGGCCCGCGTCCCCAAAGGTATAGGAACTATAGGCCATGGATTCATCTTCGAACCCAAAATACTCATGTTGGACGTGCATGTTATTGATCCCGAACGGCTCGCTTCGATAATTGAGTGCCCGAGCCCCGGGTCGATAGGCATCGGTTAAAGGATCGCGTTGTGGGAGGAAGTCTCCATGTTTGTTCACGGGTCGAAACGCTTCATCGCCTACTTCATGATAAATCAGCACGAACTCACGGAAGTCAGGCCCCTGGGGAGTATCAATCATCACCTGCCATCCGCTCTCAGCAGGCGTGGCAGGACCAGTGCCCAACGGCTCCAGATACTTTGACCCGGCAGGTTCCACAACAAACACGCCGAACAGCCCCATCACTGTCAATTCTCGGTCGTTGCTGTAGCTGTGAAATTGCCGACCACCTTCTTGCGTATCAGGATGAATATACCATTCCAAGGCAATGACGCTCCGATCATCGCCATCCTTGGCTTCGTTGTCTTCGGCTTTTTTATCGCCTTCGGCTTCGGCTTCTTCCTCTTCCTCTTCTTCGAGCCCATACGCAATGGCATCAGGATTGGTTGTGGTAGCCGGTTGGCCCGTTTTACTGACGACCATGCTGGATCCATTGATATGGAGACTGACGTCTTCGCCGAACTCCAATTGATTACGAAGGGCGATGGTCACGCAATCGCCTTGGTTTCCACGAATCACCAACGGTTGGATGTATTGACCTTGGATTCCGTTTTTCACGCCGCCGGGATCATGGTGGCCTTCTGATTCTCTGGCTGCGGCATTCTTTTCTTCTTCCTCGCGAACGTTGTCGATATTGTCGGTAAGCACGTACATGTAACCGGGGTAATAATCCAGCCATTGATTCAAGGTAATCTCGACGTTAATGGCAGAAATATCATAATGCTTCACCGGAGCCGTAGCCGGACATTTTCCCCCGGCGGTCAGCGAGACCGGTTCAACGTCGGCATCGGAATGCAATAAATAGTTTCCTTTTCCGGCGCCGTATTGATGCATCATGGACATCGTGTTGAATCCGCCCGTATTCGTGGATTCAGACGTTTCCTTCTGCATCTGCTTCATCAATCGCTCATGTTGTTGTTCAACGAGGGCAGCACGTTCGGCCCTGCCTTCTTGGGCATTTTCGACGATCGTCTGTCCTTTTAAGCGTTCAGCCCATTCAATCGTCCGATTGGGCTGATGATCCATCCCTGTCTTATGAATCATCGGTGGTGACTGTTGAGCTTCAGCACCGGAAATCGGAAGCAAAAAGAACGGCAGCACAAGGATGCTTCCCAATCCCAGAAAGGCACAGGATTTTATGGAAAAACGATTGAAGTGAAACATGGACCGGCCTCCTTAAAGATAAACGGAATATCTAAGCGGGTAGATGTTGGTGAACTCGACAATCGTTACAGGTTGCCTACGTGTAGTGAAAGACAAAAACTACTGAAAACGGTCAGGAAGTGTCAAGAGTTCTTGAGCCTTCGGCATGGGGACCAGAAAGACGGTGGCCAAAGAGATGACGTTGGAGAATTTTTCCTGATATTTCAATGGCTTTCTGTTGCAGATTCAACACAGCGACGCAAGCCATCCCGCATCGCCTGGGTTACTTTTCCCGGCATGCCATCCCCCACCAGCTCGTCGTTCAACCTTGAAACAGGGACCACATCGATCGTCGTCCCAATCAGAAACAGTTCATCCGCCTGCAGTAACTCCTCCTCACGAACGTTCCTTTCCTCAACGGGCAGCCCTCTTTGCCTCGCCAACTCCAACACCACGGCGCGTGTCACCCCAGCCAACAGGTGATCGTTTAAGGATGGAGTGACAATGGTTCCATCCATGACCAGACACACGTTGCTCGACGTTCCTTCGGTCACAAACCCGTTCTTAACCAGAATGGCTTCAAAGGCTCCCGCCTCATTCGCTTCCTGTCTCGCCAAGACGTTCGGGAGCAAATTCAAGCTTTTGATCGAGCACAGACCCCACCGCAAATCAGGAAGAGTCACGGCGTGAACTCCCCGTTGCCGAACGGACGCATCCATCTCAGGAATTTCCCTAAACGTCATCACGACGGTAGGGCTCGCCGAACACGGAAAGCGGTGCTCTCTTGGAGCCGTACCGCGGGTCAACTGGATGTACACCTTGCATTCTCCGTAGCCGCTCCTCTTTACGCCTTCCCGGATCAATGCCTCCCATTCGATTTGAGAGAAAGGAACCGAAATAGAAATGGCTTGGGCACTGCGTTCTAATCGTGAAAGGTGGTCCTCCAGCCGGAACAACGCGCCACCATATCCCCGAATGACCTCATAGACGCCGTCACCAAATTGGAATCCTCGATCCTCAATCGAGACGTTGGCTTCTTCCAATGGAAGGAATCGGCCGTTCAGATAAGCAATGGCAGGCATCTTGAGTAAAAAAGGACGCTAAGAAGCAGGCTCCTGAACGTGGACGAGAAAGACGCGGCGAGCTTCGGACGTAAATTTCCACGCCATCCGTTTGTGAAATTCCAACCGGTGAATCCCGACCTGGAACGGCTCAAATTCGAACCGACGTTTTCCCGAATCAACGGCGTTATTGCTGGTGGTACGAAGAAACTCATCCTCGGTTAAGACAAGTTGGCTGGGGTCATATGAGGGGACCCACTGTTCCCCGCGCGTTCGATCCTCCCAAAGATTGATCGTAAAGGGAACGCCGACCGTCGCGGCAAGTGATTGACTATCAGACTGGTGATCGTCCATCAGGATATCTTAAAAGACCCGCGTATCTAGTATCTATAATGCTCGGCATTGTGAACTGACGAAAATCTCCCCGTCCTGAACCCGCACGTCATAGCTTGCCACACAATACCCCCCGCCGTCCGTCCCGAACCCCGTCCGCACGTCGAACTGGAGATCATGCCACGGACACCCGACGACGTAGCCTTTCAGTTTACCTTTGGCAAGCGGCCCACCCTTATGCGGACAAATGTTATTGATCGCAAAAAACTGTCCAGCCACGTGAAACAGTGCGATGGTTCTTCCATGTACCTTGACGGCTTTTGACTGTCCGGGAGGAACGTCTTCCACCTTCCCGACCAACACGAACGTTTCTGATAATTGGGGAGTCATCCGGCCAGTGCCCTCTGCTGGTTACGTTATGAGAAAACGTGCGCCTTCCGTCAAGCCAAAACCCATTGGAATCCCTATTTCTTACATCCGCAAGGCAAAGACAAGCTCATTTCCCACTGAGACCTGTGCTCGATCCACAAAGCCGCTCGTCGCCGCAATGACGTATCGTGCCCGCTCAGGGGGTGGCCCATACCACTCACAGGGATCGTTCACGCATGGGACGGCCGTTTCGACGATATGGACGACGTGTCGACTTTCATCTACCCAGATCAGATCAACGTTGAACTGGTACCGTTTAGTCCAGACCTTATGAAAATCAGATCGTTCAAAAAGGAAAAGCATACCGTGATCGTTCCGAAGGGTCTCTCGGAAGGCCAACCCGAACAATAACTTTTCCGGAGTATCCGCTACTTCCGCCTGCAACGGAGCCCCATGGGGAAACCGGACTTCGATGATCTCCGTCTTTTGAGGAGCATTAAATAACATCGCCCCGGAGATCAACAATAGAGACATGAGGACCAGAAACAGGATTCGCTTCTTGTTAGGGGCTGACGGTTTGTCCGTTGCTTGAAATTTTTTTGAAGCCATACGAAATGAAATCTACGGACTGAATTTCAACATCCTCACCAAGCTTTTTACCGGATAAGAGCGTCATCCGTTCAATATCAAATACCATCCTGCCCTTTCATGATCGCCGCCTGCAAGATCAACTGACACGCTTCCCTTATCGGCAAAAATACCGACTCACGTCAGAACGATATATTTATAAGAGAGCGTCATGATGCTTTTCCTGAATCCTGTCACAAATATAGTCACCAATGGGTATCGCAGACGTCGCCGCAGGGGACGGGGCATGACACACGTGCAAGCTGCGTGGACTTTCGGCAAAGAGAAAATCTTGCACCAGGGTGCCATCGCTCAGTACCGCTTGAGCACGTATACCCGCAGGATGCGGTAACAAGTCGTGCAGAACCAGTTGAGGACAATATTTTTGTACCAGTTTGAGATAACCCCGTTTCCATACAGAGTTTTCCATTTCACGGAGACCACTGCAGAAGTGTGCGATCAATACTTTCCAGAAACCTGTGGAAACCATCATCTCACCCGTATCGCGCAGGTCCAAGTTAAATCTGCCGTACCCTTCTCGCTTCCAACCAAGCACGGCGTTGGGGCCGACGGTAATACTGCCGTCTATCATTCGTGTCAGATGTACTCCGAGAAAGGGGAAGTAGGGATCAGGAATCGGATAGATTAAATGCCGGATCAATCCATTCCGGTGAGGCGGCAACCGATAATATTCACCTCGAAACGGTATGATCTGGAAATCCACCTCGATTCCGTGCAGTCTCACGAGCCGGTCTGCCATAAGGCCGGCACAACTGATCAGATATTTGGTTGAATAGCTCCCACATGATGTCACAAGGTTTACGCATTGCTCATTTTCCCTGATGTCCCTGACCCTTATGCCTAACGCGACGTCGTCACCCAGTTCCTGGAAACAGTGTGCCATAGCCGTACAAACTTTTTTATAGTCAACGATGCCGGTCTCCGGGACAAAGATCGCGCCTGAACCGGTCACTGCCGGTTCACGTTCGGCCAACTGCTCTTTATCCAGCAGTTCCGACACAATACCGTTTTCCCGGCAACGTCCGTACAAGGCATGCATGCGTTCAAGTTCGCCAGCGTCCGTGGCGACCAACAGTTTTCCACACCTGTCATACGGTATCTCTTGCTGCCTGCAAAAGTTGATGGTTTCAACGACCCCCCGTTTGCAAAATCTGGCCTTGAGACTGCCGGGCTGGTAATACACGCCGGCATGAATGACGCCGCTATTATGTCCCGTCTGGTGACGGGCAAATTGCTCCTCCTTTTCGATTATCAGAATTTTTCGGTCAGGCCGGCGTTTCTGTAACTGCCATGCCGTTGACGTACCGATAATACCGCCACCAATGATGATATAATCATATGTCTTCTGGATCATGGAAGGGGACACGTTAAAATACGAACGCGAAAGATACCATGCTCTTGCTTGCGGGAAAGACCAAGACGTTCGGAGAATAAAAAGCCCCGTTCCATCAACATGGAACGGGGCTTTTTGTGTCTTCACTCAAAAAAACTGAGGATCGACCTTTTACTTAAAGATCATGAGATGCGAAGTAAGGTGAGCTTCATGAAGCTGACATCTGACCTTCATGCTGCCAGGAGCGGTAACAAACGTCAGATCGCTCATGGGGATACCAATATATCTGGTTTCTCCAGGCTTCACCGTAATTTCAACCTGCATCGAGGTGGGACCCGCAAAAGCCGAATCAGCAGAAAGGTTGAATCCATGCTCACCCTTCAGGGTATTAGTGACTTTGATTAAGATGGGCTGACCTCTCCGACCTAATGTTCCCTGGTTTCGCAGATCCAGAATCGCGGTGCCAGGATACCAGGCTTTCTTCCCGCCGAGCATTAAAGCGGTGAATTCAAGGTCGACATCAAGACTCTTAAAGGATTGACCAACGACAGAACCGGTTTCAAGATTGCCCACACTAAATCCACCGGACTGCAACGCGAGGGCAACTGACGAACCGGCTGCCACCAACATAACACTCAAAAGGACGGATAGAAGCACCTTGTGCATTGCCTACCTCCTCAACAATAAAAAGACGTTAATAAAAAATTGCCACTTGAAAACCTTCAAGGTTATTTCCATTTTCAAACGGACCTGCTCCAGCACTTTCATTTTCCCGAAGCAAGTAGAGGTACTTATAGCACAAGCCGACGCAGGACGCAAGGCAGAATTTCAAAACATTTTTGATTCACGTTGAAGACAAAATCCATAAAAAACAACAGGTTTGAAGACACACGCTCCTCCCCATTCGATTTCTTCGTTGCATAATGATTTTCCACAACCGTAGACTAGAGCCAGATTATGTTCTCTGCGTGCGTGGTGAGGTGGTTGTGAAACTGGTCTTCTCCCGTCTGGTCAACTTGATCTTCTTTTTCATGCTCGTGCATTCGGGCATTCCGCGGGATGCCGCGGCCTTCTCCATCGCGCAACCGAAAGAATCCAGCGTCCACCCCTCCAACCAAAAAATTTCCGTGGTGCTCACGACTGGAGAAGTGACGGGAATCACCAAGGTCAGATTCTATTGGTACGGGGAACAGGAAGACATGCTCAAGGAATTCGTTGAAGAAAAGTTGGCAACAGTCGCCACGTCTCCACCCTTCGGCGTTGACCTTCAACCACCCAAAGCCGCCATTGGCACCTATCGGCTCTTGGCCGTCGCGGAACAAGAGGGCCTGCAATCCGAGGACGAAGAATGGGCGATCTTCGACGAAGTGCTCCTCCAGATCCAACCTCAAACCTCCTTGGAAGACATCGAATTTCAGACGGACAAACCGTTAAAATTTGGACGAGCCGGTGCCGTAAGGGTCTACGATCAACTCGATTTTTTAGGAAAGATCATCGACCTGCCGGTGGTGGGACGATTCGCAGACGGAACGGTCCGTTCAATTCGGAGTGCCTCAACCGGGACGACCTACCACGTGGACGATGAATCCGTGATCACCGTCAGTGACAACGGACAACTCCAGTTGATTGGAAATGGCGCGACGACTCTCACCGTCAGCAACCGTGGAGTGGAACGTGCGCTCGATGTCCTGGTGGAAGTCGATTCTGCCCCAAACGAACCTCCCCTAGCGGACTCAGGTTCAGAGCAAATCGTCTACTCAGGAGACCCCGTGACCTTAAACGGCCTCCAAAGCTCCGATCCTGAAGGGGGCTCCTTACAGTACCATTGGTCTCAAATTCGAGGTAGTAAGATTGCCCTTCTTGACCCCTATTCCCCCAAGGCTCGATTTTTAGCGCCTTTCGTCGTGCAACCTCGTCTCTTTCGTTTCAAACTCCGGGTGACCGACGTCCACGGGGCGGACAGTTTGCCGGCTTTTGTCGATATTCTGGTAGAACCATAACGTACAGGGTCGTCTGCGAATCCTCGGCCCGTAGTTCTTCCCCAGCCTTCTTCAATAACGCTTCTTCGACAAAGCCTGAACCTAAACGGCTCCAACTCCCAAACAACCGACCATAAGAAGCAGGCAACGAACGTGTCGCATCACGTTCTCCTTCTGACTGATTTCTTTCCCCTCGCGAGACCACACGACGGCGTGGAATTGTGATGAAAGGGAAAGAGTAGAACATGTTGAATTTGCATTCGCTTTGTAAGAGACCTACAATCCGGTCCCGTATTCAGAATGCCGGCACAGTCATCAGCGAGAGTCAACCATTCTCTGAATCAGGTGCCCACGAGAGACTGAGCCAACACCGTGACCACCGATCAACCGTTCCAGAACGTTCGACGCTTGGCAGGGTCTCTGGCCCAAGGCATTCCCCTCATTCTCGCCTTCATCGCGTCAACCGGTTGTCCTCCTGACAACACGCCTCTCATTGAGGAAAAGGAGCAGCTCAAAAAACAAATCGTCAAACAAGAAACCATGATGACGACGCTTCAGGAAGGAAATCGTGTTCTCCAGGAACAGGTTGATCGGCTCAATCAGGAACTGCGCAATCAGGAACTTCACAATCAGGAACTGCGAGACAAGCAGAAGGGCCTTGCGAGGCAGCTGAAACGTGCTCAGCAAACCGGCAAGGCTCTTGCCGCGGAAAAACGTCACCTTCTCCAACAAGTGTCGACGTTAAACGAAGACAATCAGAAATTCCAAAAGGACAATCAGAAACTTCAAAGAGAGAACCAGAAACTCAAAGACGGTGCCCAATGGTTACGCAGGCAACGAGAGATTTTTCGAAAATCTCTTCAAACCAATATGCAGACGGTAAAGGCCACACCACTCACCCACGCGTTGCCCGACGTCGTCAACGCCACCAGACGAGCCTTAGCCCAACACGGGTATGCCGTGATGGCAACGATGGAGACGGACCAAAAAGCCGTGTTCGTCACGGAACGAAAAACTTCCGCTTCTCTTTTGATCGAGGTGGCCGGTTTCCGCAACCAGTACCTGGTGAAATTAGAATCTCAGGCCAACAACCAGACCGCGCTCAAGATCAAGGCGCAGTATGAAAAGGTGGCTCAGGGGGGAAAAGTTCTCGACGTTGGTGATAACGAAATCGCAGAAATTGAAAACCGACTCATTCAGGCCATTCAACAAGCCCTCAAGAAATCGACGCGTAGTCAATCCAACAAAAAGAGCGTGCCCAGTCGCTGACCGGTGTTGAACGACCAAGGGTCACGTGCCAGAGGGAAAACGAGGCGTGCGAGAGGAGAGGAATACAGCAGAAACACTCAGGAGGATGGAGCCGATAAACTCTTTCCGGCGCTGAGATACGCGTCAATCGCCGCGGCAGCTTTGCGGCCTTCGGAGATGGCCCAAACAATGAGAGACGCTCCACGCTTGGTATCACCTGCCGCAAAGATTCCTTCTTTGTTCGTCATGAAGTTTTCGTCTACGACGACGTTTCCGCGCATGTCGTAGTTCACGCCAAGACCATCGAGTAATCCGCCGTGAACCGGTCCGGTAAAGCCCATGGCCAACAGCACCAAATCGACATCCATGTCGAAATCGGAGTCAGGAAGGGCAGTCAATTTTCCTGCTTCCAACGACACGCGGTGGGCGTGCAATTTTGCGACGCGACCATTGACCCCGGAGAACTTCGTGGTTGACACGCGCCACTGCCGATCACAGCCTTCCTCGTGCGCGTGAGAAGTACGTAACTGCATGGGCCACAAAGGCCACGGCGTGGCCTCAGCGCGCTGAGGCGGCGGTTCAGGCAACAACTCAAACTGATGAACTTCCTTACACCCTTGTCGATGCGCAGTGCCCAGGCAATCGGATCCGGTATCACCACCGCCGATAATGACGACTCGTTTATCTTTTGCCGTGATCCTCTCCCCGGGAGGACCATCCCCGGCATTCAGTTTATTTTGTTGAGTCAGATACTCCATGGCAAAGTGGATGCCCTTGAGGTCCCGACCAGGCACCGGCAAATCGCGCGCATGTTCAGCTCCCAAGGCGAGGCATACGGCATCGAACCGTTGTGACAGGGTCTCGCCCGTGATATCCATCCCGACGTGGACGTTGGTTTCAAACTGCACGCCCTCCGCCGACATCTGACCCAACCGCCGATCAATAACCCACTTCTCCATTTTGAAATCCGGAATGCCGTAGCGAAGCAACCCGCCTATCCGATCCGCCTTTTCAAACACTGTGACGTTGTGGCCGACTCTGGCTAACTGTTGAGCTGCGGCCAAACCGGCCGGGCCCGAACCGACGACCGCCACGGTCTTGCCGGTCGTGGTCACCGGCATCACCGGTTCGATCCACCCTTCGTCAAACCCGCGGTCGATGATGTTCCATTCAATCACCCGAATGGAGACGGGATCGGCGTTGATCCCGAGCACGCACGCCGATTCACACGGCGCGGGACACAACCGACCCGTAAATTCAGGAAAATTATTCGTCGAGTGGAGCGCCTTGAGTGCATCCTGCCACCGACCACGATGCACCAGATCATTCCACTCGGGAATCAGATTCGCCACGGGACAGCCATTGTTGCTCTGGCAAAAGGGCACCCCGCAATCCATACACCGCCCGCCCTGGTTGCGCAGTTTTTCATCCAGAAAGGGTTCGTAAAACTCATTCCAATCCAGGACGCGAAGTTCGACCGGCCGACGCGCGGGACCTTCACGGGCAATCCGTAAAAATCCCCTGGGATCACCCATGTACGATCACCTCTTTTTCACAACTGACTTTCTTCGCCGAGGCGGCTTTGCGTTGAGCAAGAACGCGCTTGTAATCCATCGGCATCACCTTGACAAACTTGGACAACGCACCCCGCCAGGAATCGATGATCATCCTGGCTTTTCGACTACCCGTGTGCCGCAGGTGCGCCTCAATCATGGTCCGCAAGGTTTGGATATCCTGAGGGTCAACCACGTGTTCCAACTCGACCATGCCCAGGTTGCACCGGGAGGCAAACTTGCCGTCCTCATCAAACACGTAGGCTTCGCCACCGGACATGCCCGCCGCAAAATTGCGACCCGTCCGTCCCAGGACCACCACGACCCCGCCGGTCATATATTCACACCCATGGTCCCCGGTCCCTTCAATCACGGCCCGCACCCCGCTGTTTCTGACTGCAAATCGTTCTCCCGCCGTGCCGTAGAAATAGCACTCCCCTCCGGTCGCCCCATACAGCGACGTGTTGCCGATCAAAATCGTTTCTTCCGGCTCAAACCTACAGCCCTTGGGGGGGATTACAATAATTTTTCCACCAGAGAGGCCTTTGCCGAGATAATCATTTGATTCACCCTCGAGCCGCAACAGAATGCCGCGAGACACGTAGGCACCAAACGACTGACCCGCTGAGCCGGCGAAGTTGATCGTGATGGTATCGGACGGTAAACCCTCTTCCCCATATTTCCGCGCAACGTGACTCGACAGAATCGTCCCCGTCGTCCGGTCGGTGTTCCGAATGGGGAGATCAAGCGACACCGGCTCCCCTCGCTCAATGGCCGGTCGGCACAGTTCGACCAACTTGTTATCCAGCACGGCGTCCAACCCGTGATCCTGAGGATCGACGCAATACGTTTTGACGTGAGGCTCGACCTCGGGCTTCCAGAGCAACGGAGAAAGATCCAATCCTTTGGCCTTCCAGTGGTCCATGGCTTTTTGGACTTTGAGTTTATCGACTCGCCCGATCACGTCGGTAAATTTCCTGAAACCAAGGTTCGCCATCAACCGACGAACTTCCTCAGCCACAAAAAAGAAAAAATTCACCACGTGTTCAGGTTGACCGGTAAATCGTTTGCGCAGTTCCGGATCTTGCGTCGCCACGCCAACCGGGCAGGTGTTCAAATGGCACTTCCGCATCATCACGCAGCCTTCGACGATTAACGGAGCCGTGGAAAATCCAAACTCCTCCGCTCCCAGCAGCGCGGCAATCACCACGTCTCGGCCCGTCTTCATTTGCCCGTCGGTTTCCACTCTGATCCGACTCCGCAGATCATTGAGGACCAAGGTTTGATGGGTTTCCGCCACGCCAAGTTCCCAAGGAAGCCCAGCGTATTTGATTGACGAGAGCGGAGACGCGCCGGTCCCGCCTGAATCGCCGCTGATCAAAACCTTGTCGGCATGCGCTTTCGACACCCCGGCCGCCACCGTCCCGACGCCGACCTCCGAAACCAGCTTGACCGATACGTCGGCTTCCGGATTCGAATTTTTCAAATCAAAAATGAGTTGAGCCAAGTCTTCGATGGAATAAATGTCATGATGGGGCGGCGGGGAAATCAGCCCGACGCCGGGAGTCGAAAATCGCATCTTGGCAATGACGTCATCGACCTTATGCCCCGGAAGTTGACCACCCTCCCCAGGCTTGGCGCCTTGTGCCATTTTGATCTGGAGTTCTTTGGCGTTCACTAAATAATTCGCGGTCACGCCAAAACGACCCGAGGCGACCTGTTTGATGTAGGAGTTCTTCGAATCGCCGTTGGGTAAGGGGATAAAACGTTCAGCGTCTTCTCCCCCCTCGCCCGTGTTACTCTTGCCGCCGATTCGATTCATGGCAATCGCCAACGTTTCATGGGACTCTTTACTAATGGCCCCATAGGACATGGCGCCCGTGGTAAACCGTTTCACGATGGCCTGTGCGGGTTCCACTTCTTCCAGGGGAACCGGTTCCGGAGCCCATTTGAAATCGAACAACCCTCTCAGGTTGGAGCGACGGCGGCTTTCCTCATTAACCAGTTGCGCATACTCTTCATAAGTTGCGGCGTCGTTCGTTTTCGTCGCGTGTTGCAGTTTCGCAATCGTGTCGGGATTCCAGTTGTGATGATCGCCGTGGATGCGATAGTGAATTTCGCCGCCGAAATCCAACTGACGCACGGGCACGGGCGTATAGGCCAAGGTATGTCGACGCAAGGTTTCTTCACCGATTTCCCGCATCCCGATGCCTTCAACGCGAGAAGGCGTTCCCGTAAAGTACCGATCCACCAACTCCCGGCTCAGACCCACCGCTTCAAAAATTTGCGCCCCGCAGTAGGATTGAACCGTGGAAATGCCCATTTTGGAGAAGATCTTCAGCAATCCTTTATTAATGGCCTTGATGAATTTGTCGGAAGCCGTCCCTGCGTCCACACCCTCGGGCAAATAGCCGTCCCGTTCCAAATCCACGTAAGTTTCAAACACGAGATAGGGATTCACGACCCCCGCGCCGTATCCGATTAAACAGGCAAAATGATGCACGTCCCGCGGTTCGCCGGATTCCAGAATCAGGCCGACTTCCGTGCGAGTGGCCTCGCGGACCAGATGATGATGTACCGCGGAAATGCCCAAGAGACTCGGGATGGGCGCCCAGTCTTCATTAAGACCCCGATCACTCAAAATCAGAAATTTGTATCCTTCTTTGATCGCTTTGGACGCCGACGCACACACCTGATCCACAGCCGCGCCCAATCCATCAGGCCCTTCCGACACTCGAAACAGCATCGGAAGCGTCTGACACCGGAAATGAGGGTCTTCCAATTCCTTCAGCTTTTGCAGTTCGGCGTTCGTCAAAATCGGCCGCTGGACCTTAATGCGCCGGCACGCCTCCGGCGTTTCAGCAATCAGATTCGGCTTCGGCCCGATATTGGTCACGAGCGACATCACCAGTTGTTCCCGGATCGGATCAATGGGTGGATTCGTGACTTGAGCAAAGAGTTGCTTAAAGTATTTCGGCAAGAGCTGCGGCCGGTTCGACAGCACGGCAAGCGGCGTATCCGTACCCATGGAAGAGGTCGGCTCTTCTCCGTTAATGCCCATGGGAGACAGGACCATCTTCAACTCTTCAATCGTGACGCCGAAGGCATGCTGGCGTTGCCGGAGCGTCGGATGATCCGGTTGTGGCACACTCAACGGGTCCGGCAACTCATCCAAGGACACCCGATGTTGCGTGACCCAGGATCGATAGGGTTGGCGACTCACGATCTCCGCTTTAATCTCTTCATCGTCAATGATGCGACCTTTGACCGTATCCACCAGAAACATGCGTCCCGGTTGAAGCCGACCTTTCTGGCGAATGTTTGCGACGTCCGTGGGAAGAACGCCGGCTTCGGAGGCCAGCACCACCAGGTCGTCCGTCGTCACCTGATAGCGACACGGTCGCAATCCATTACGATCCAGTGTGGCACCGACTAATTTCCCATCGGTAAAGGCCACCGCTGCAGGGCCGTCCCACGGCTCCATCATGGCCGCGTGATACTCGTAAAACCCGCGACGATCCAACTTCATTTGGGGATTCCCGACCCACGGTTCTGGAATCAGCATCATCATGGCGTGAGGAAGCGATCGCCCGGCCATCACCAGGAATTCAATCGCATTGTCCAGACACGCGGAATCACTCTGAGGCTCGAACACAATCGGATACAGCTTTTCGAGGTCTTCTCCGAACACGTTCGACGCCAGTTTCCCCTGTCGCGCCCGCATCCAATTGACGTTGCCACGCAACGTGTTGATTTCGCCGTTATGGACGATGTAGCGATACGGATGAGCCAGAGACCAAGTCGGAAAGGTATTCGTGCTGAAACGGGAATGGATCAATCCAAGCGCCGAGATCATAGTGCCGTCGGCCAGATCAGGAAAAAACTGATCAAGCTGCTCAGGCAACAACATACCTTTATAGACAACCGTATTGGACGACAAGCTACAGATATAGACCTTACCCCGTTCGACCAACGCGGACTCGCGCACGGCTTGCGCAATTCGTTTTCGCACCACGTACAGTTTCCGTTCAAATTGGAATTCATTCAAAACGTCGCGGGCGAGAAAGAACTGTCGAATGTGCGGAAGGGTTTGTCTGGCCTGATTCCCCACGTGCGCTAACTTTACGGGCACGTCGCGCCATCCTAAAAACCGCAGACCTTCTTCTCGGATGATCGATTCAAACAAGCCTTCGCATTGCCGACGAAGCGGTTCATCTTGTGGGAGAAACACCATCCCGACGCCGTATCCGCCTGCTTCCGGCAATCGGATACCGAGTTCGCCCGCCACTCTTCTGAAAAACTCATGAGAAATCTGGAGGAGAATCCCCGCCCCGTCACCGGTACGGGGATCACAGCCCTGCGCCCCGCGATGATGGAGATTTTTCAAGACCTGGAGGGATTGTTGAACAATGGCGTGGGACTTCTGCCCTTTAATATTGACGACGAAGCCTATCCCGCACCCGTCTTTCTCAAACCGCGGGTCATAAAGACCTTGTTGACGGGGCAAACCGTATACAGGCTGGAAATCACTCATAAGGAATCAGTCCCCCGAATCTGACGTCCTCTGCATCACCAAGAATGCGCCAAAACGTACTCAAAGAAAGGAAAACCGAGGAGAAAAGAGACAAGTTCGGAATCTACTGGATGTTTCAAATGAGTGTCAAGACAAAACCCTGAACTGAACGGCCCCACAGTGAGCCATGCGTGATCGGTCTTCTTATCCGTGTCATTCTTCCCGTTGCGGACCCTGCCCTTTACCTTGACAAACATCAGACCCTGCCATAGGATCGTGCAATGGCCAACGGGCAACCCGCCATTCAAAGCTTGCTCACAATAGACGATGTCTGGGAGATTTACAGCCGGGACATTGAAGAAATTGAATCGCACATCCGTCGCAACCTCGATTCCCAAGCACCCTGCAGCAACGAAATTGCCGCACACATTCTCGATGGAGGCGGCAAACGCATTCGTCCCCTCCTTGTAGACCTTTGTGCTCGCCTTACCGGCTACCTTCCAAAAGAAGACTTGGTCCTGGGCAGCCTCATCGAATTTATCCATACGGCGACGCTGCTCCACGACGACGTCCTGGATGAAGCCGTGCTTCGCCGCGGCCAACCCACGGCTCGCCACATTTGGGGAAATCGGGCCAGTATTCTGGTGGGAGACTATCTCTACTCACGGGCAATGCAGCACATTGCCGCATTTGAAAACCACGACATCAACGCGACGATCGCCACAGCGTGCCGCAAGATGGCGGAAGGAGAAATTCTTCAATTGTGCGCCAACCGACGACCCCTCATGCCCGAGTCGGAGTATATACGGATCGTCGAGTACAAAACCGGCGCGTTGGTTGCGGCCGCGTGCAAAGTCGGGGGGATTCTGGGAGGGACCTCGCCCATTCAACGGGAAGAATTGTATCAATTCGGTTTATCCCTGGGCATTGCCTTTCAACTCGCCGACGACCATCTCGATTATACAGCCGATAACAAAACCCTGGGAAAAACTCTGGGCCAGGATCTGATGCACGGGACCGTCACTCTTCCTCTTATTCATTTACTCCAACGTCTGACGGAGAAGGACCGTCAACGTCTTATCGCGAGCATCGAAACCGAAGCCGTGACGGAGCATGATCTGCTTCAGATCACGGATCACATGCACCAACACGGGTCTTTACACTACACCCGGGACCGGTCCCAAGAATACATCGACGCCGCCCTTCTGAATCTTCACTCCTTTGACGACTCCACGGCGAAACGCGCCCTCACGGTGGTCGCCGATTACATGGTCCATCGAGACCAGTAAGCCGTTTCAAGCTGTTGAAGCAAGAGCAGTCCTCCCTCTCAGGGCGGCCAGAAAGATCAGCCCGATGAGAATCCAGATGATTTCACGCATACGCCGGAGCAACGCAAAAGTGAGCCCCGTCACCTCGCCGTACCCGAATCCCATGAGTAAAAAAAGATAGCCGCCTTCTTGCGCCCCCATCCCGCCGGGAATAAACGAGACGCTTCCCTTGATGAGCACGGCGATGGCTGCGATCGATAAAGAAGACAGCCACCCCACCTCCGCTCCCAGGAAATATAAAATCGCATACACTTCCAGGCATTCCGTCAACCAAGCGATAAAGAAGACACACAGGGCAACCACAAAGGTCTGACGACGCTGATGGTAAAACCTTCGAAGCGTTCGGTCTAATTCCAAGAACTGCGACCGACGGGACTCAACCCATTGCCGTCGAATCCTGCACGTCTCAGCCACGGTCAACAGCCCTGCCCCGATTCCATACCGCTGGACGATCAGCAACAGGAAGGCGCCGAATCCAAGCAAGCCCACGCTGACGAACGCGCCCAAGACGTCGTATTCGCCTTCCCCGACGGTCCACACCATCAGACCGAGCCCCAACAACATGAAGAGCATCTGGGCAATGACCATGATCGTCTTGGCGGCAACCACCGACGCGAGCCCTTCCACCATGGGCACTCCGTCGCGTTTCAGAAGGTACGCCTTCATGGGTTCGCCGCCGAGCATGGCGGTCGGAGTCGTCACGTTAATAGCTTCGCCGGCCATTCTCACCATGAATAACCGAAAAAATCCGATTCGACTCACCCAATGGCCCAGCGTCAGCCACCATCCATACGTATCGAGAAGGTACACCGCCAACAGAGGGAGGAGAATGATGCAGAACGGCCCAATCCCCACGCGTTCAGTCGTCTCCCATATCTGAGACGGCCCGATGTGCCAGACCAGCCCGATCAGAAACATCATCCCTACGGCAAGAAACGCAAGTCGGATCATGAGAGAAACTTAACGGAACGAGATAAAGAGACTGATGCGTGATACGCAAAGAAATTTGTGAGCGTGACGCAGCACGTCAATTCATTCGGGCACCGATGACGAAAACGATCAGAATTGACGAGACAACAGCGCTTGCCGAACGCTCCAGGTCAGCATAACGGCAAAAAAGGTTGACCCGACCGCCGCAAGCCACAAGAACCAAGGGAGCACGCCCATACAGGCACACACGAACACGACGACCGAAAAATCACGATTCGCCACGCGGTCAAGGATAAAGTCAAAGCGGATGCGGTGTGTGTCACGAAGACGTTGCCACTTCACAGGATCGGCTTTCAGAGACCTGATCCGACTCACGCACCACAGAGCAATCCCATTCGAGATAACGGCCAGAGTCCCTAAAATCAAAGGGAGACGGCTGTCGTGCCAAGGATTTTCGAGGGACGCTCCCCAGGCAATGCCTGCAAAAATCCCCATGTGGACCACATTGTCCGCCACAATATCCAACGTTTGGCCGAACGGCGATTCGGCAAAAAGGAGGCGCGCCATTTCTCCATCACAACAATCCAGAATCACCGCAAGTTGAAACAGGAGGGCTCCGAGAATCCCCAGCTGATACGAACCCAGGGCAAAACACACCGCACCCATCAGGCCAATCACCATCGACACCATGGTCACGGCATTAGGCGAAAATCCCAGTTGAATAAAGAATGGAGTGAAAACCCGGGACAGCTTGCGATTCACGTGGCGATCAATGAATCCGTTCAAGCTGCCTTGCACGTTTTCCAATGAACGAAACAACGTGCGTTCCGCTTGCCGTAACCCGCCGGGACCTCGAACGTCTTGATACTCGTGAGAAGCGACGGACACGACGTGGACCGCGCCTTCCGCGGCCGCCTGCTCGAACGCCCATCGAATCAAGCCGAATTCCGAAGCGGTCCCTTCACCAGATTTTCTGAACCATCGAACCGGCAAGACGACCATATCTGCTGACGGTACAAGGTCATGGCCTGCATTCCGCCAAGTTGCCACAACGACCTCGCCCGATCGGCCTTCGTCTCTGAGCGATTCAATCAGCGAGGGAGAAAAGACCGCGTGGCAACTGAGAATCAGGCAGGATCCCTGAACGTCATTCGCCAAGGTGTCCCACGTCTGAGGATCTGACGGCGGAAACTCACCAACGGGGAGCCAGCGAATGGCCGCCTGGACGCGGTCATCGCCATCCATCAGCGCACGAAGGGATTGTTCCTCCTCACCAACCAAGGTCAGAACGTGCGAAATCCCACCTCGCTGAAGCGTGAAAATGGTTCGTTGAAACAAGGTCAGCCCGCCAATACGGGTCAAGGCCCCAACGGGAGAGGGAGAACCGGTTGCATCAAACACGTCGGACGAGGTCAACAAGACGGCCGTATCAACGGTACACACTTCAGGTTGATTGAGTATTCGATCCATCAGTCGCATTCAGCTTGGAGTTCGTGTGCTTAATGGAGCACAGTGTCTCCGCCCATGGCCTTCCAACTTGGGCAAGACATCGCGTTGGGCCCGCTCCACGTCTTCAGGGAAGTCTATTTCAATCCACGGCAGTCCCCCGATTTTCTCAAACCCGACGGGGGTTTCACGAAAGAAATCGTCCAACGCATCTTCATATTCTCCATCCAACTCGCCCCGACTCACGCGCGCCTCCACGGATCGAAGCAAACCAGGGAGGGCCGCACGTGCCACGCGGAGAAACCCCACCCCTTCTCCCACCAAGTCATACCGTGCCGGCATCCGCTTGGACAACGACACCACCCGCCCGTCGGACACGGCGACCATACATTCCTCCGTGCGTTGCGTCACGGTCTCATCCATCAAAAGGGCATTGGGAGAGGGAGAAGTCAATAACCGGGAAAGGATCGTGGGGTGAAACAGGACGTCGGCGTCCATGATCACCAGATCATCATCAAAGACCTGCCGAGCTACCCACAGAGAACCAATGCTCCCGCGTTCAAATGCAGCATTAACAAGGAACGTCACGTCCAAGAAGGAAGGATATGATGCGACGGCCTCACGAATCAGCTCTTGTTTGTATCCGACGACCAGACAAATCCGGGTGATCCCCAGATCAAGCAAGACGTCAAAGTAGCGGTAAAGAAGAGATCTTCCACCGATTTCAATCAGACATTTGGGACGATGTTGCGTCAGAGCATGAAGACGCCTCCCGACCCCCGCAGCCAAAATGACCGCCTTCATACACCGCCGATTTCCTGCCTGAGCACCTCTTCAAACGCGTCTCCAAATCCCTCAACGTCTTTCTCCTCTAAGGCACCCATGTTCGCCACGCGGAAAATCTTCGATTCCAGATATCCCTGCCCGGCATAGATAACGTAGCCTCGTTCTTTCAGACGGTCGTGAAGCACGGAATACGTCAACCCTTCCGGCACGTAAAACGCCGTGACGGAATTCGACTGGTACGCAGCCGGAAGCACGGCTTGGATCCCAAGGGCGTTCATTCGATCCCGAATCAGCGAGGCGAATCGGGCGTATCGCTTACACCGATTGGCGACCCCTTCTTCAAGCAATTCGGATAAGGCCTCATCAAAGGCCGCATACACCTGCACGGCCGGGGTAAAGGGGATGCTGTCGTTTTTCTGGGCTTCGTAATAATTGGCCAAGTTCAAATACCAGGATCGCTTGGGATGTTTGACGACGTTCTCCATGAAGCCTTTACGGACCAACACAAAAGAGACTCCCGGAAATCCCTGAATACACTTTCCCGCGGTTCCCGCCACCATGTACATGTGACGACCTGCAATGTCCAAGGGCTCCCCGCCCAACCCACTGACGGAATCCACCACAAAGACGCACCCCCGGCCGTCAACGTGATCGGCGATTTCGTGGACGGGATTCATCAGACCCAACGTCGTCTCATGATGCACCATGACGACCGCGTACACCGCCGGCTCTTGTTTCAGAGACTTCAGAATTCTTTCGGGGTCAGGAGGGGTATCCCACGCAGATTTGATTTCGGCAATGCCGAGACGCTGCGTCGCGACGATGGAAGAAATTCGTTCCCCGTACACGCCGTTATTCACGTGAATCAGGCGCTTCCCGGCCGGCAAACACGACATGATCGAAGCCTCAACCGCGGCCGTGCCGGACCCGGTCAACAGAATCGCGGTATACTCCGACTCCGCGCCCGGAACAAAGGCTTCAAGCAATTTTCGACGAATATTCCCGAACAATGCCGCACATTCGGATTCCCGATGACAGAGATCAGGACCCATCAAGGTCTTGCGCACGCGATCGGAAACGTTGACTGGACCGGGATTGAGCAGAATCATACGCGCCGAGTCATTCCCTTTTCTGGTTGTCAACGCCCATACATGCCCCACGTCATGACGCCGACCCCACGGCGTCTCGAAAACGTGTTGTTATGTCGGGGGGATCAAGAGCCACGCGGTCGGCATCTTCGATCTGCTCGTTGACTTTGATGAGTAAAAAATTCGGTCCCTCGTTGTTCAGCATGTCTTTGAATTCATAGACAATGTCCTCTCGTTCCCAGACTCGTTCGACGTTGGCGTAGCCGGCAGCCTTGGCCACGTGGTCCAGCCGGACGAGCCGAGAATAAGAAGGCTGATTTCCAGTCGTCCCGTATACCTCATTGTCAAAGACGACGTGGGTCAGATTCCCGGGTTTGAGCGCACCGATCGTGGCCAACGTCCCCATCCCCATCAGCACGTTCCCGTCACCGTCGAACACGACGACCTGATGGTCCGGTTTTGCCAGGGCAAGCCCCAATCCAATTGAGGCGGCAACTCCCATCGACCCAATCATGTAAAAATTGCCGGAACGATCCTGAATTTTGTGGGCCTCCCGTGAAGGAAACCCGTTACAAATGATGACCGGTTGGTCAGACAGCACGTCAAAGAGCGCCTGAATCGCCTGGGCTCGACTCTGCATCACGCCTTCTTCGGGTCGCAAACTCACCAACGATCATCCTTTCCTACGGTTGGATGGTTTTCACCACGCCCTTTTTCAAAAACAACGCCACCGGAATACGCTGATCCATAAACGTATGAGCCGTCCATTGAAGATCATCCACCATGGTTTCCGCGGATAAAGTTCGATGAGGAATCCGAAGCGTCTCCATCAACTGCGGCATGGTTTGCCCCATCACCACGTGTTCCGGGGCATCGTTCCCTTCAAACCCTCTCCACGAAACAATCAGCAGGCAGGGAATCAAATAAATCAGGTGCAACGACATCAGCACGTTCAGGGCGTTGCCCAACCCGGAGTTCTGCATCAGCACCACAGGGACCTTTCCACCCAGAAACGCACCAGCGGCCATCGCAACGGCTTCATCCTCACGGACCGACGGGGTATAGAGACGTTGCTCGCTCAGCACTTCAATAATTCCACCCAGAATGGTATCCGGCACTCCGGTAAAAAAATCACACCCGATATCCTGCAAGGCTTTGACAAAATCGTCGCTGTCAATCATGGATATCGTCTCTCTTTCAGGGTGGAGAAAATGCCGAACACATCCCCTGCTAAGAATGGCACAACCCAAAAACCGCAGGCGAGTTATTCGACTGCAGAATACGAATTTTGATTATAGCGAAGGAATGAAGCGGGACTCAACGTGAGAGTAAAATTCCAATCCAGAACGTACTAGCGAGAATAGAGATGAACGGTGCCCCAACTGTGCCGGACATCAGGAGCATCGCTCCCACGAGCCGGACTTCCGATAGGACGAGTCGCATCAGGTAGCGTTGGCGGAATTTTTAATCACTTCAATAATTTTCCGGTACAGTTTTTCTCCGTAGACACGATTAAGGCTTGCCGAGGGGTGTCCATCCAAACTATTGACCTTCAAGGATTCATTTTTAATTTGGCGGGGAATTTCGTACTCATGATTGTATGTCATAAACCCGACATCTTGCGCTGCTTTTTCTGCTTGATGATACCATGCCAAAAACTGCTTTACGCTCCCGGGAAGATCCTGGCCGACGGCGTAGACGGCAGGACTCTGCAAAGTCTGCTCTAAGCCCAAATTATCGTAGTCCGACGAGTGGTTTCCGTGGTTTAGAATTGCAAAAATCGGCCGCGGAAGATGGAATTCATCAGATATATTCTTTATATCTCTTAACGCTTGGACGAAGTCCAACCATTCATCTGATTGAGGCTCATAGGTTCTCTGAAGCGCAGTTTGCCAATCAGGGATCATCCCTGCTTTCATTGCCAAATTATAAAACGCCACCTTCAGGCGTTCGGCTAGATACAGGAGCCGGACATCTCTCAAGAATACCTGCATCCGTTGAACAATACGTCCTATTGTGCTGTTCTCTAAATTTTCTCTTTCAATGCTGTAATCTTGAACTCTCGGTTGTGGATCGTTCAGGCAAAAACCTACAACGATTAAATCAGGAGTCCCGATGTCCTTATACTTCCGCAGTATCTCTCTCTCTCTTGGATTGTAGTACTGCCGGAAATTCCGAAGTTCAATATCTCAAATTTCCTGTCATTGAAAGTCTTGTTTAAGAGATTCTCAGCAATTGCCGTATATCGTTCTTCGGGTGCCAACCCCACTCCCCAAGTCAGGGAATCGCCTAACACCATGATCCGATAAATGCCTGAAGGTTTCGGGCTATCGAAATTCCGTTCCCGAAATCCATATTGATTGTTTTTTACCAAATGGCCCCACGTATAAAGCTCATTTCCAATCCATCCATTTGCCGGCATTCCAGTATAAGGATTGAAGAAAAATTCGTATCCATAAAGTACGGCAGAGACTAACCCAACTGTAACAAACATCGTCAAAATGGAAAATGATGCTTTCCTGGCCATACTCGTCTCCTCTTTTCGATCAAAAGAGAATGAGACCTGGGACAAAACAACGTCAATTACCCTCCAGGCCCATTTCCTTTCTTGATTGCAGGATATTGTGAGGCGATGTAGACTTCACTTCAATGAGGCACCACTCCTTCGCAGTCCTAAGAAAAGATCAATGCCTAGATGAAACATCGTCAACACATTAAGAGTGGTTATACCGAGGCCCATTCCCAGAGTGGACTAGATGCAGCCTTGCCCGCAATTGAAACCTGGCCCAACCAATTTCCCGGGTATGAGATCACCATCGAAATCTCGGAATATACCGCTATTTGTCCCAAAACCCAACTTCCCGACTTCGGCACCATCACCATTCACTACATGCCCCTCAAAGCCTGCGTCGAACTCAAATCGTTGAAACTCTACATTCACGCCTATCGTCACCTCGGCATCTTTTACGAAAACGCCGTCAACCGGATCCTGCAGGACTTCGTGAAAGCCTGTCGGCCCGAATGGGCCATTGTGACCGGCACGTTTACGGCTCGCGGTGGTCTCAGCAGCACCATTCAAGCAAAATACCCGAAAGAAAGACGCGGATCACGATTGCGCAAACGTTGACCACGTCTGACCCACGGAACCCGATCCGACGCGAACTTCGTCCTCTCCCCATGATCCCTGGTTAAAAGACAACGTTCAGGAATGAAAGACGGCTTCGCAGTGGTCAGGCGCGAAGAAGCCGGAACGTCGGAGACGGCGTTACTAGCTCTTGTAAAAATCACTGATACTCTGGACCACGCGTTGAATCTGTGAGTCGGTGAGTTCCGGATAAATGGGCAGGGACAAGACTTCTCGGGCCAGCAACTCCGACACCGGAAAATGACCTTTCTGATACCCAAGAGGTTGGTAACATTCCTGAAGATGAAGGGGGACGGGGTAATACACTTTATGGCCGATCTCATGGTCCTTTAAATAGGCCATTAACTCGTCGCGTCGTTGGGCACGAATGGTATATTGGTTAAAGACGTGGACGTTGCCGGCATCCGTCGTAGGCAGCGTCACGCGATCGAACAAACCGGCGTCAGCAAACAACCGTTCATACTTCGCCGCGTTTCGGGCTCGTTTCGTATTCCAGTCCTTCAGGTAAGGAAGTTTGACGCGCAGTACCGCCGCCTCCATGGCGTCAAGCCGGCTGTTGAGACCAATATGATCGTGGTGATAGTCGGATCGACTGCCGTGGACCCGCAAGGCCAAGAGCAACTCACGGACGGCCGGATCATTCGTCGTAATCAACCCGCCGTCACCCACGCCTCCGAGGTTTTTCGACGGAAAGAAGCTGAAGCATCCGGTATACCCCATTGTCCCCGCTCGTCGCCCATGACGACTGGCCCCGATGGATTGACAGGCGTCCTCAATGACCTTGACGCCGTGGCGGTCCGCCACGTCCATGATGGCCTCCATATCGGCACATTGACCGAAGAGATGGACGGGGATGATAGCTTTCGTGCGAGGCGTGACGGCTTTTTCAAGCTGGTCGGGATCCATCGTAAAGGTGTCGGTCTGGATATCAACAAACACCGGCACGCCGGATAATCGGGAGACCACGCCTGCCGTGGAAAAGAAGGTAAACGGCACGGTGATCACTTCATCACCGGGCTCGATCCCCACGGTCATTAAGGACAACAATAACGCGTCGCTGCCCGAAGCCACGCCAACGGCGTACCGACACCCGAGATAATCAGCAATGTCCGCCTCAAAGGTCTCGACTCGTTGACCGAGGATAAAGCTTTGATCCTCGCACACCCCTTCGACCGCCGACAGGACAGCCGCCCGAATCTGCTGAAACTGCGCTTTTAAATCCAATAAGGGGACCTTCACGGACAACGGCTCTCCTGCTACCATAGGTGAAACGGTCTGCTATTCAAACACACCTGAAAGGAACGAGCAAGTCGAAAGGGTCGCGCTCGCCGCCACGTGACGGCGCATGATCCCAATCCCCGGATGATGACCGACGTGATGAAATATTGCAGTGCGTGTGGAGCGTCCCTCAGTACTAAAATCCCCGACGGAGATACCTTGCCCCGTTTGGTATGTGGGCAGTGTGCGACCATTCATTACGAAAATCCCAAAATCGTGGTGGGTTGTATTCCAGAATGGAAGGATCGCATCCTGCTCTGCAAACGAGCCATTGAACCACGGTATGGGCTCTGGACGTTCCCCGCGGGATTTATGGAAATGGATGAGACCGTGGAAGACGCGGCTGCGCGCGAAACTCTGGAAGAGGCCAACGCTGCGGTTGAGATCTCCCAGCTCTATGCGATCTTCAGCATTCCTCAAGTCAACCAGGTGTACATCGTTTTTCGCGGAATCATGAACAAGGCGGAGTTCGGCGCGGGCAAAGAAAGTTTGGAAGTCACTCTGTTGAAACGAGAAGAGATTCCATGGCCGGACCTGGCGTTTCCCGTGATCCGTGAAACGCTCGAACGATATTGTCGAGACGCTCAGTCTCACCGATTTGGCGTTCACGTCTGCACGATTCGTCCCTGCACGTAACTTTCAGCACGTGCGTAGGCCGAGTCGCGTCAAGCTGCCACAAACAGGATCACGGCATAACGGCTCGCTTTCCCAAGTCCGATCCAGAAGAGGGCCCAAGCCCAAGAGATGCGCAACCACCCGCCGGCCAAACACAGCGGATCTCCCACGACGGGCACCCATGACAGCAACAAGGCAGGGCTTCCCCATTGCTGCAACCACCGAACGGCTCGTTGATACCGGGGGCGAGTGAACCGTGAGGCTGGATACCACCACTCCACAAACCGTCCCACGCCCCATGTACTCATCCCTCCTAACGTGTTCCCTGCTGAAGCCACGACCAAAAGCACCCACGGATCATGTTCGTCATAGGTGGCCAGCATCGCCAACGCCATCTCTGACCCACCGGGAAGGAAGGTCGAAGACAAAAAGGCACTCAGAAACAATATCCACAGACCGGAACCGTCAACGGTCATCACCTCCTGTCACCATCGTATTGCGATTGCGCAAAAGCCGGGGAAGGACCGTTCATTCCTCTACCCAACACAAAGGCGCCCCGATGACGATCTCGCCATCGTCCAGGATTTCACCAAACGCTCCTCCGGCCCAGGGACGCGACATGGCTGCTTGTAGCCCGGGGCAGGCTTCCTCCATGCGCTCGCACGGCCTGGTTTCACCCACGATGCGAATGCGACACCGTCCAACGCGGAGTATGCGCTTCCTGGAATGAGACAAGCTGAGGCCGCTGATCAATAAATTTGCCCGACGTGCAGATGGCGGCAACGAGCCTTTGACTTCCCTCATTAATGCTTTCCAAACCTCTCGCTCCAGAATTGTGATTTGCCGCTTGCCCCCTTGATTCGCATTGCCGAGCAGCCCATGGCCCGCTTGCAACGTGGCCTGCTGCACGGAGTCCATGGGCCCGCGCTTCATACGTTTGATCCAGATGGCTTCGAGTTGCCCCTCCGGTACTGCTGTCTTCACGTTCTGAGACACGGCACTACGTCCGATTCGTAATTTTTGACTCTCTTAACGCCGGCGTTTTATAGTAATACATGAATGCTGAATCAGAATAGCGTCCTCCAACCCCACGTCCAAATGGCCAAAACGACGACAAATCTTGTGAGAACTTTTCTCTTCCTCGTCATGCTGGGCAGCGTCACGACGCCGTGGTGCGGACAAGCCATGGCTGAACACTCCTCTCTCACGCCCATGCCGTTTGACCGGATCAAAGCGTTAGTGGGTACGTGGCAGGGAACCAAACAATCGCTCAAGGGTCAGGAAACCATTATTGTCGAATATTCAGTCACGGCCAAAGGGTCGGCGGTGATGGAGCGATTTTTCCCGGGGACGCCCAAAGAAATGGTGTCGATCTATACGCAAGACGGGCATGAATTGACCATGACGCACTACTGCATACTCGGCAACCAGCCTCGTATGCAGACGCATGGGACAGAGTCGGGTGACCGGGTGACGTTGCACTACGTGGATGGGGCCGGCATGCGATCCTTCAATGACACCCACATGCACGAACTCACGATCACCTTTCAGGATACAGACCGGATGACCCATCAATGGACCCTGTACGATAAGGGCCAAAAAGCCGACACCCACACGTTTGCCTTTTCCAGACGATAAAAGGCCTCTGAATCAATCCCATCTCCCTGGAAGCGTGTTGTCTCGCCCTCATACTCATCGCTCCCACAGTTCACGCAGCGGTACCGCGAGCATGCGTGTATCCGCAAGAGGGAGAAGGTCTTCGCCGGCATAGAGCAGGATGCCACGTTGAAAGTCCTTGCCGCAGCAGTCAGCCAACCTGGCAAGCCCACGCCCGTCACCGGATGAAAGCGTACCGGCAGCCTTGACTTCGACGCCCCAAACCTTTCGGCCTCGGCTGATTACCACGTCCACTTCTATCCGATCCTTGTCGCGATAATGCCAGAAACGCAGGTCGGGGTCAGTCCAGGCGGCTTGAGCAATGAGCTGCTGAACCACAAAAGACTCCAGCAGATGCCCCATGCGGTCTCGTGCATCAAGCCAGTCGCCAGCCGTCAAATCGGCAAGGGTCGCGGCAAGCCCACTGTCGAGCAAATGGACTTTTGGCGATTTGACGAGTCGTTTGGCCCTGTTGCGGTGCCAAGCGGGCAGTCGCCGCACAAGAAAAAGCCGTTCGAGTACAGCGAGATAGTGCTCCACCGTTTCCCTGTGCAGGCCAAGATCACGAGCCAGGTTACTGACGTTCAACAACTGTGCGCTACGCAGGGCCAGCAGTTCCAGTAAGTGGGCCAGTTCATGGCCGTCTTTCACCCGGGTCACGTCCTGCACGTCCCGTTCGATGATGTTGTGCAAATACTGTCGGTGCCATTGGCGAGCACGGTGGGACGGGCGGGTCAACGGTTCAGGATAGCCGCCGGCCACCAACAATTTCGCCAGCGTTGGCCCTACAGACTTTCTCCCGGGTTCGATACCGGTCACGAAGGCGCCTTCCAGCAAATCATTCAGGAACCGGCCCTGCGTGCGCATTTTTTCCGCCTCCGTCAATGGTTGCAGATGGGCAATCTCCATGCGTCCCGCGAGGGATTCCGTGATTTTCGGCAGCAGCAATAAATTGGCCGAACCGGTAAGCAGGAAACGGCCGGAACGGCGGTCACGGTCCACGACACGCTTGATGGCAGGGAGCAGGTCCGGCGCCCGCTGCACTTCGTCAAGAGTCACCGCATCCGGCAGGCTCGCAACAAAACCAACGGGGTCCTCCGTGGCGACCTTGTAGTAGCTCTTTTCATCCAGGCTGACAAAAGCGCGATCCGGTGCCAGAGTTTGAGCAAGCGTCGTCTTGCCGCTTTGACGCGGGCCGAGCAGGCAGACCACCGGCGTGTCCGTCATAGCCTCGCGGATGACGGGGATCAGTAAGCGCGGATAGAGAGATTTGTCAGAGACCATTTGCCGGTTAGAGAAGCGTCTAATTGACGGTTATAAGATCGTCTAATTTCCGGTTACTATAGCGTCTGATTGTCGGTCTGGCAAGAAACCATTTGCCGGTTAGAGAAGCGTCTCAGTGTCGTTAGGGGGTGTCGGCGAGAATTTACACACGGTGAGACGCGTGGATTGAATGCACAGGCTGCGTGACCTTCTGGATAAACTCCAGAACGCGCGGGTACGAAATGCGTCGCGGACTACTCCACCGTCACGCTTTTGGCCAGATTCCGTGGACGATCGACATCGATGTTGCGAAGAACGGCAACGTGGTAGGCAAAGAGTTGAAGCGCGACCGCCAAGGGGATGGGTGAGAGCAACGCATGGCAATCGGGAATCGCAAAGACACAATCCGCGGACACGTCCCGTGAATGGTCTCCTTCACTCACCAAGGCAATGACCGGCGCATTGCGAGCCTTGACTTCCATCAGATTGCTTAAGGTCTTGTCATACAACTGGTTACGCGGGGCGAGTACCACCACGGGCACGTCTTCATCAATCAGGGCAATGGGACCGTGCTTCATTTCTCCCGCCGCGTAGCCCTCGGCGTGAATGTAAGAAATTTCTTTGAGCTTGAGCGCGCCTTCCAACGCAATCGGAAAATTGATTCCGCGTCCGAGATAGATGAAGTTGCGCTTGCGGTAGAACCGCTTCGCCAGAGAAACGAGTTCGGCTTCGTGCTTGATGACGTGCTCAACGTAACCGGGCACGGCCGCCAATTGATCCAGCCACCATCGGCCGTCTTCCGGATTCAAAACGTGACACGTTCGCCCCACGTGCAACGCGAAGAGGTAGAACGCCATCACCTGGCTGGTAAAGGCTTTGGTCGAAGCCACGCTGATTTCCGGGCCGCAACGGGTGTACAGCACGCCGTCCGATTCTCTGGCCAACGTGCTCCCCACGACGTTCACAATCGACAACACGCGTGCGCCCAAGCGTTTGGCCTCTCGCGCAGCGGCCAAGGTATCCGCGGTTTCTCCCGACTGAGAAACAGTAATGACTAAATCCCCTTCCTGCACCAGCGGCTCTCGATAGCGGAATTCCGATCCAATATCGACTTGAACCGGCCGGCGAATGAGGGACTCAAGCAAATATTTCCCTACCATGCCGGCGTGCCAGGACGTTCCACAGGCGACAATCCACATTCGTCGAACCTGCCTGAACGTCTCCAGGGGGATGGTGACATCCAGCAGATCCGCGTCACCTGCGTCATAAGAATATCGACCCCGCAGGGTATCGAGAAGGATTTCGGGTTGTTCATGGATTTCTTTGAGCATGAAATGCGGAGCCCCGCCTTTTTCCACGGCTTCCGCGTTCCAGTCAACGTGGGACGTTTCCCGTGAGATCGGTCGGCCTTCTCCATCGGTCACCGTCACGCCGCGTGGAGTTAACGTGCCGAGGTCCCCGTCTTCTAAAAACGTCACCGTTCGGGTATGGGCAAGTAACGGCGTCACGTCAGAGGACAGAAAGACGGCGTTCTCATTTTGCCCCAAGACGAGGGGACACCCCGACCTGGTCACGAGCAGCATATCCGGTTCCGCTTCACACATTCCGGCAATGGCATAACTCCCCCGCAATTCACGAATGCCGGCACGGAACGCCTGGAGAAAGGAGCGCCTTTCCTGCATATGAAACGCGAATAAATGCGCGATCGCTTCGGTATCCGTCTCGGACTCGAAGACGTAGCCTTCGTTCTCCAGTCGTTGTTTAAGGGTCAGATAATTTTCAATAATGCCGTTGTGGACGATGACCACGTTTCCGGAGCAATGGGGATGGGCATTTTGTTCGGAAGGTTTGCCATGGGTCGCCCACCGGGTATGCCCAATCCCGGTTGTCCCAAAGAGGGATTCCCGTTTCAGAGATTCTTCTAAATTTCTTAACGCACCGACGCTTCGGCGGACTTCAATTCGACCCTGTTGTAACACGGCAATCCCGGCCGAATCATATCCTCGGTACTCCAGACGCTTCAGACCATTGACGAGCACGTCAACGGCATTGTCCCGGCCAAGATATCCTAGAATTCCACACATCGGGTACGCGTCGTCTCCGAGCAAACGGAACGAGCCGGTTACTCGTGAGATCCCTTTTTCTTCTTACGAGAAGAAGGCGTAGACTTAGAAGTGGCCGATGGCGTCGGCGTCTCCGGATAAGACGCGCGACGTCGGGAAGCCCATCCTTCACGGTTGGATTGTTGACTTCGTGACAAGGCCAACGCATCCGGAGGAACGTCTTGCGTAATCGTGGATCCCGCCCCCACCACCGCCCCTTTTTGCACTTTGACGGGAGCAACCAGTTGGGTGTCACTTCCAATAAACGCCTCATCCTCAATAATCGTGTGCTCTTTTCGGAATCCATCATAATTGCACGTAATCGTCCCCGCTCCGATATTGACCCGTTGACCGACCGATGTATCACCCAGATAAGATAAATGATTCGCTTTGGAGCCGGCACCCAATTCCGTGTTTTTTAATTCAACAAAATTTCCCACTTGAGCGTTGCTTCTCACAATCGATCCGGCGCGCAAGCGTGCAAAAGGACCAACGGTCGCCCCTTCCTCAATCATCGCCCCGTCAATCACGGAATGGTCCTCTATCGTGACCACGTTCCCGACCACGCTGTTCGTCACTCGAGAAGAGGATCGAATCACACAGTCGGTGCCGATTTCCGTTTGTCCTTCCAACGTGACGCCGGGATACAACACCGTATCCTGACCAACCGTGACACGGTCCTCAATAAACGTCGTTTGAGGATCGAGCATCGTCACGCCTTGCTCCAACCATCGCGTCCGAATGCGCTGCTGCATCACCCGTTCAACGGCAGCAAGATGTTCCCGACTATTAACCCCCAGACACTCCGAGTTTTCCAACGTCTTCATTCCCGTCACGCGGCCCCCATGCGTCACGGCCAAGCCAATGAGATCGGGCAAATAATATTCCCTTTGGGCGTTATCGGGTTGAATCCGGGCTAAGGCCATAAACAGAAATTGGCTGTCGGCCACGTAGATTCCGGCATTCACCTCATGAATGGCGCGTTCCGTTGGACCGGCGTCCCGATCTTCCACCACTTTGACAAGTTCCCCCGTCTCCCCTCGCACCACGCGCCCATATCCTTTGGGATCAGGTAAATCCGTCGTCAGAATGGTCAGTACCGCGTTGGTTTCGTCATGCTGAGCCAACAATCGCTCAACGGTCGAGCGCGTCAATAACGGGGTATCCCCATTCACAATCAGACAATTCCTGGAAACGGGTTGGCCATTGGGCATCAAGACCGCCTGGCCCTGTTGCACGGCATGGCCCGTCCCCATTTGCTTGGCTTGGACAACAATATCGAAGGGATCGAATTCCGACTTGGACTGTTCAAGAAAAGCCTGGACATGATCGGCTTGGTGCCCAATGACCACCACCACGTGACCATCCGTGATTTGTCTGGCAACTGAAACCACGTACCAGAGCATGGGTCGCCCGGCGACAGGGTGCAACACTTTGGCCCTTTTGGACCGCATGCGTGTTCCATGGCCCGCAGCCAGAACGACAGCCGATACCTTTTTCATCAACAACTCACCTCCATTGAGCAGCGACGGATCCATTGGAGGGTCTTCTGCCTTGATTGCGACGCACTGCACGGGAACGGACGATGATCGATCACGAGGAAACCGACACCCCCATGGTCTTATTTGAGGAATACAGTCCCCCTGAGACGATCAATTTCATGGCTTCTTCCACGCTCATTCCCACGGAAACCACTTCCCGTTCCGGAACCAACAAAAAATACCCCGACGTCGGATTCGGCGAGGTAGGAACGTACACGTGCACCAGAGGTTCAGGTGCCAAGGTCTGAACCGCATCCTGGGTCTCGCCGGTCACGAAGGCCAAACAGTAGTTCCCGTCCTTGGGAAATTGAATCATGACCACTTTATTATATTTTTCCCGCTGTTGAAACGAGAGAATGTCCATCATGGATTTCAGCGTCGCATAGACGCCTCGAACAATCGGCACACGTTCCAAAAATTTTTCCCACCGTTTCACCAAGCGACCCCCGATATAATTGGTGCCCATAAACCCAGCGAACAAAATCAGAAAGACCAGCGTCAAGATCCCCAAGCCCGGCACGTAGTAGTCTTCCGTCACCACCTCAGCCAGCATGTTTCCCAAGATGCCGTCCACGGTGACAAAAAGGGTTTTCAGGACCAACACCGTGCCCCAGATAGGAGTCACCACTAATAATCCCGTGAGAAAATACCGTTTCAACGCCGTGCTTGACATTGGGCAAAGATAAGATGAGATGATTATTCGCGTTCCCCCGACCAACGAAATCCACGCAACTGGCGGACTTTTTTCACAGTTTCAGGCGGCATATTACAAGCATACGGCGTGGCGTTCAACCTCTTTTCTTGCGTAGATCAATGAGTTGGATTACGATGCACCGTGGCACGCACACGTTCTCCAGAGACACCAGACGGAACCAAACCATCGCGTCGCAAGGGCCTGTTTATCACCTTCGAGGGGGTCGAAGGGAGCGGGAAATCAACCCAATCCCGCGCCCTCGCCCACTACCTCCGGTCCAAAGGATTGTGGGTACTGGAAACGCGTGAACCCGGGGGCACCCCGGTAGCGGAACAGATTCGAGACATGCTTCTTCGGCCAGACCCCGTCCGTGACTTAGCGGATCCCCTCACGCCGGAATGTGAAGTGGCCTTGATTGTGGCCGCCAGAAGCCAGCACGTCACCAACCTGCTGCGCCCGGCTTTACAACAAGGGGCGATTATCCTCTGCGATCGGTTTACCGATTCCACCCTGGCCTACCAGGGATTCGGCCGAGGCTTGCCACTCTCCGCTCTTCGTCCGCTTACACGTTGGGTATCACAAAACCTGACTCCCGACCTGACTGTTTTATTGGATCTCCCCGTTGCCCAAGGGTTGAAACGACGATTAGACAGCCATAAGGCAAATCGACTGGATCATGAAACCTCCGCCTTTCATCAACGCGTTCGGAAAGGATTTGTAACGTTAGCTAAGCAACACGCTCGACGCATTCACACGGTGAACGCCAGCCGGTCCGCGCAGACGATTTCCAAGCACGTCATCGCCGTGGTCGAGCCTCTGATTCAAGCCGGTCTGCGGACCCAACGCGTGTCCGTCAACCCGTCTTAACCACGTCGATTCCACCATGCCATTCGCCGACATCATCGGACACGACGGACCCAAACGCAAAATCCGGACGGCATTAGGCCGGCAAACCATCGGCCACGCCTACCTCTTTTCAGGAGACGAAGGAATCGGCAAACGGCTCATGGCCGTCCGGTTTGCTCAAGCCTTATCCTGTGACACCCCTCCGGCTTCGTCTCAACCGGACTCCTGCGGAGAGTGCCGAGCCTGTCGCCAAGTGGCCACGGGTACCTATCCCGACGCGTTGATGATCCAACCTGAACGGGAGAAAGCCAACCCGCAGATTAAAATCGATCAGGTTCGAGAGATTGAACGTCACATGATCTACCGTCCACTGTTCAGCTCTCATAAAATCTGTATCATTGACGACGCCGACCGACTCACGACCAACGCCGCGAATGCCTTTCTCAAGACCTTGGAGGATCCACCCGACCACAGTGTATTTATTCTGGTGACCAGCCAACCCTTCCGTCTGTTGGCGACCGTACGGTCGCGCTGTTTGACTCTGAAATTTTCTCCGGCAACGTCCATGCAATTTGAAGGTGCCCTGGCACTGAAACGGGCCGTGGCGAGCGACGATGCCAAATTTCTTGCTCAGATTTCCGGCAACCGGATTGGCGTGGCCTTCGGGATGGATACGGCCCAACTTCGCAGCCAACACGATCACTTTTTTCAATTATGCCGGGACAGGCCCCCGGCCAATCCCACGACCATTCTTGAACGAGCGGAAGACCTGTCAAAAACCAAACGATTCCCTGACGTGATTGAGTGGCTCGCCCATGGACTGCGTGACCTCCTGCTGGTCAGCATCGGCGCGGAGCGAGACCTCCTCTTACATCAGAAGAACGTCGAGACGCTTCACCACGTCGCAGAGTCGGTAGACCCCGCGCACGTCGTCGAGCTTGCGGAACGCCTGCACGCGCTGGAACGGGCACCAAGGCAAAACCTGAATCTCCAGTTGGCCCTGGAGAATTTTCTGCTTCGGTTTCATCAAGTGATCCGACGTGTTGCCTGAACAAACTCGAATGTTCTCAAATCAGCAATCAACAACCAAAAACAAACGCCCATGCCGAAACCCTTTTACATCACCACGCCCATTTACTACGTGAACGACGTCCCGCACATTGGACACGCCTACACCACCATCGCGGCAGACGTCCTGGCACGCTGGCATCGCCTGATTGGGGAAGAAGTCTTTTTTCTGACGGGACTGGATGAACACGGTCAAAAAGTCCAGCAGGCTGCGGCCCAAGCGGGGATTTCACCACAAGCTCATTGCGACCGATTGACCCCACAATTTCTCAACCTCTGGAAGAAACTCGGCATTTCCAACGACGGCTTCATTCGCACCACCGATGCCCCGCATCGAGCCGTGGTTCAACGCTGTTTGCAAGCCCTGTATGACGCGCAGCTCATCTATCACGCGGACTATACCGGCTGGTATTGCACGTTCGACGAACGCTTCTGGACGGAAAAGGACGTTGAACGCGGTCTGTGTCCCGACTGTCAACGGCCGGTTGAGCAACTCAGCGAAAGCAATTACTTCTTTCGCATGGGACGATATCAACAACGGCTGATTGAGCACGTTCAAGCCAACCCTTCTTTTATTCGTCCGGAGTCTCGTCGCAACGAAGTATTGGGCTTTCTGCAAAAACCGTTGGAAGATCTCTCCATTTCTCGTCCAAAATCGCGTCTGGCCTGGGGCATTGAATTGCCATTTGACGCGAACTACGTCACGTACGTGTGGTTCGACGCGCTGATCAATTACATCTCGGGACTCGAATACCTGCCGGCGCAACCCGCGGAGAATCGCGTGTGGCCGGCAACCGTGCATCTGGTCGGCAAAGACATTCTGACGACGCATGCGGTGTACTGGTCAACCATGCTGATGGCGTTGGAGATGCCATTGCCCCACGCGATCTTTGCACACGGCTGGTGGACGGTTGATGGAGAAAAAATGTCCAAAAGCCGGGGCAACGTCATTGACCCGTACACCGTCGTGGACCAATTCGGTGCTGATGCGTTTCGATATTTTCTGCTGCGCGAGATCCCCTTTGGACAGGATGGGAATTTTTCGTATGAATCCTTTATCGGCCGCGTCAACGGTGACTTGGCCAATGGCCTGGGCAACTTGTTGAGTCGAACCGTCACGTTGATCCAGCGGTGTTGCCGCGGCACGGTGCCTCCTTCACATGCTTCTGAGGTCACCCAGCTCGAAACAGAACTGCAATCCGCCGCGGAATTGCTCATTCACAAAACAATGCCCGATCATTTACGTGCGGATCGGTTGGCGTTCAACCGAACGCTCGAAGCGATATGGGGATTGGTTCAGCTTGGCAATCAATACATCGACAGAACCGCGCCCTGGGTGCTTGCAAAAGACCCTGCCGACTCAAAACGACTTCAGACCGTGCTCTTTCACGCAGCGGAAACCCTCCGGTTCCTTTGCGTCGCCACCTATCCATTCATGCCGGAAACCGCGCGAGAGGTAGCTCGACAACTTGGGCTTCCCCATGATGTTTCACAAATGCTCCTCGCCTCCCCCATTGCCTGGGGTGACGGGGGAGCAGAGGCCGTCGTGGCCAAAGGGAAAGCCTTATTCCCGAGAATCGACGCATCGACCTTTTTGCGACAAGGAGACTCCATGAAAACGGACCAATCAGCCGCCCCATCTCCATCAACGTCGGGAGCGGCGTCCACGGCAACGCCCCGCACTGAGGGGACTTCGTCTCCTCCATCGCAGCAAGAGGACGGTCTCATCACGATTCACGATTTTCAGAAGGTTCACTTAACGGTTGCAAAAGTCCTCACGGCCGAACGCATACCCAAATCAGCCAAACTCCTCAAACTCCAGGTGGACCTCGGCACCGAACACAGACAGATTGTCGCGGGAATCGGAAAAAAATACAGCCCGGACGATATGGTTGGGAAAACCGTGGTGGTCGTGGCGAACCTCAAACCGGCGACACTGATGGGCGTCGCTTCTCAAGGCATGATCTTAGCGGCAGGGGATCAGGAAGTCCAAGGGCTCATCGCGGTTGAGAACGGCGACGTTCAGCCGGGCACAAAGGTAAAATAATCGACTCTTACGAATCTCAAGGAGAAAAAAATGAAGCACGCGAAGGGATTTACCGTCTGGTTTACCGGCTTGTCGGGCGCAGGAAAAAGCACGCTTGCCACGCTCTTGAAAGACTCCCTCAGACAACTCGGGCTTCCCGTGGTGCTGTTGGATGGTGATGAAGTGAGGAAACGGTTGACCAAAGAGTTGGGGTTTACACGGGAGGATCGTGAGGAAAACATCAGACGGATTGCCTACGTGGCCACACTCCTCACCAACGTGGGGGGAGTGGTGATCGTGGCAGCAATCTCGCCCTATGCTCACGCTCGCGCGGACGCGCGCAGAGAAATTGGGAACTTCGTCGAAGTATTCGTCAAGTGTCCCCTGCACGTCTGTATTGAACGTGACCCCAAAGGCTTGTACGCCAAGGCACAACGGAAAGAAATTTCATGCTTCACGGGCATTTCCGATCCGTATGAAGAACCCCAAAATCCGGAGATTCTCGTCGAAACCAACACGGAACAGCCTCAGGACAGTCTTCAGAAAATCCTGAGACAATTAGAAGAATTGGAACTCCTCAAGCCGTTCACCGAGGTTTGACCAATTCGGAGCATCAATATCCAGAGAGGCACAGATGGCGTTATTGGACAAAATACACGATCATTCCGCGGTCGTCGGCGTGGTGGGCTTAGGATACGTTGGACTTCCTCTAGCGGTTCTTCAGGCAAAAACAGGATTTCGCGTGTTCGGAATAGACGAAGATCATGAAAAAATCGCCCGGATTGACAAAGGGCAAAGCTACATCGGAGACGTCCAGGATGCAGACCTCGCGCACGTATCAGGCACAACCGGATTTTCCGTCACCACGAACTTCAACGTTCTTCAGAAATGCGACATTGTTCTGATTTGCGTCCCCACCCCGCTCACCGCCAACAAAGAGCCTGACCTCGGCGCCGTGCTCAAGGTCACAAAGACCCTGGCCCAACACGCTCATCCCGACATGCTCGTCGTCCTGGAAAGCACGTCCTACCCAGGAACCACTGAAGAAATCATCGTACCGGCATTAACCGGACGCGGGCTTCAAGCAGGACGCAATCTCTTCGTTGCGTTTTCACCGGAACGCGTCGATCCCGGAAACGCTTCCTTCAAGACCCACAATACCGCCAAGCTCGTTGGAGGCGTCACGTCAACCTGTGGTGAAATGGCACGGACCTTTTATGAACAATCGATTGTCAACATCTTTCCCGTTTCCTCGGCACGCGTCGCGGAAATGACCAAGTTGGTTGAAAACGTGTTTAGATCGGTCAACATTGCGTTCGTGAATGAGTTGGCCATGCTCTGCGACCGAATGGGCATCAACGTTCATGAAGTGATCGACGCGGCGACCACAAAAAATTTCGGGTTCATGCCTTTTTACCCCGGACCGGGGGTCGGAGGACACTGCATTCCCCTTGACCCCTATTATTTGTCGTGGAAATCAAAAGCCTACGATCTCCACGCGCGCTTTATCGAGCTGGCTGGAGAAATCAATGAGGGAATGCCGTACTTTGTCGTGGGGAAACTGCAACGAATTCTCAATAAAAACGGAAAATGTTTGAACGGCGCGACGATTCTCGTCCTGGGAGTGACCTACAAGGCCGACGTTGGAGACCCCCGACAGTCACCGGCGACCAAGGTCATGGAATTATTACAGACGGAAGGAGCGACGTTGATCTACGTGGATCCATTCGCTCCAAGACTGACGCTGGGGGATACGGAGTACGCTGCCAAGACCTTATCTCCGCCATTGCTGACTGAATGTGACGCCTGCCTGATTCTTACGGCCCATTCCACGTTTGACTATGACATGATCGTTGAACGTGCATCGATCATCTTTGATACACGGAACGCAACCCGTCACGTCAAAAAGAATAAAGAGCACGTTACCTTGTTATAGATCCCCATTCCCTCTCAGTGTTGCTCTTCTCCCGTTTGAGACCTTTGCATAAGTGAAATGGACCACGACCAGGGATTTCCCCCTCACCCTGCCCCTCTCCCACCAGGGGAGAGGAAAAACTTGGTGCGCCCGTCCCCTTTCCCGCCCCTCTTCCACCAAGGGAGAGGGAAAACTTGGTGAGTCCGTTCCCTTTCCTTCCCCCTCTCCCACCAAGGGAGAGGGAAAACTTGGTGAGTCCGTTCCCTTTCCTGCCCCCTCTCCCACCAAGGGAGAGGAAAAACTTGGTGCGCCCGTCCCCTTTCCTGCCTCCTCTCCCACCAAGGGAGAGGGCAAACTTGGTGAGTCCGTTCCCTTTCCTGCCCCTCTCCCACTAGGGGAGAGGAAAAACTTGGTGCGCCCGTCCTCTTTCCTGCCCCCTCTCCCTTGACGGGAGAGGGACGGGGTGAGGGTGGGGTAGAGGGAACACATACAGGAATGCCGTGAGAAGTAAACGCTCTGATTGTCGCGTTGAGACGCACCAAATGTCGCCTCAAGCCTCAATGGCTCCGGGCGGCCCTGATTCGGGGCAGTTTCTCAGCCAGAATCGCCACGATCCTGCCGGCGGCTTGGCCGTCCCAGAGAGGCGGCACTTCGCCGGCAACCCGATTCGAGAACGTCGAGCGAAAGGCCGTCAAGATGCTCTCCGTGGTCGTGCCCGCTAAGCGATTGGTTCCGACATCGAGAGTCACCGGGCGCTCGGTGTTCTCTCGCAACGTCAAACACGGCACCTGCAGAATCGTCGTCTCCTCCTGAATCCCTCCCGAATCGGTCAGGACGATTCCGGCTTCGCTCATGAGCCGCAGGAAGTCGAGGTAGCCGAGCGGATCAGTCACCCTTAGCCGGTTCATCCCCGCAAGACGCTGGTTCAGTCCGAAATCGACCAGAGACTTCCGAAGTCGTGGATGCAGGGGCAGGACGATCGACATGTCCGCATGAATCTCGACAAGCGCGTCGAGAATGCCGGTCAGCACGTCTCGATCATCCACGTTGGACGGTCGATGCAGCGTCAGTACCGCGTATTTCCGCGGCATCAGTCTCAGCGTCTCCAGGATTGAGGACGCCTGGCACCGCTCTCGGTGATCAAGCAGCGAATCAACCATCAGGTTGCCGACCAGGAACGCCTTCTCGGCCCCAATGCCCTCGCGTGCGAGGTTGTCAATTCCCGACTGTTCGGTACAGAACAACAGATCACTGATAGCGTCGGTGAGAATGCGGTTGATCTCCTCGGGCATCGTGCGATCCCCACTCCGCAGACCCGCTTCGACGTGAACCAAGGGAACGCCCAGCTTCACCGCCACCAAGCCACAGGCGATCGTGCCGTTCACGTCACCGACCACCAGCACGGCATCGGGTCGGGACCGAAGCACCACGGGCTCGAAGGATTTCATAATCTCCGCCGTCTGCACGGCGTGGCTTCCCGAACCCACTTCCAGGTTGAAGTCCGGCTCGGGAATTCCCAAGTCATGGAAGAAGAGTCTGCTCATGTTCTCGTCATAGTGCTGACCCGTGTGAATCAGCAGCGGCTCGATGACCTCGTTTCGACGATACGCGGACATCAAGGGCGCGATCTTCATGAAGTTGGGCCGCGCCCCGACGACGTTCAGAATGCGGATCCGATCTCTCATCACGCTCGTGTTCCCCCTTGGTGAACGATCCGGTCGATAATCGTGAGATACCGGGCGGCCAGTCGATCTCGGTCGAACTCGTTGACCACGTAGGCGCAGCCGGCCTTGCCCAATTCCGCCCGCAGGTCCGGGGCATCCTCCAATCGAAGCACCGCTTCGACGAGTTCCTCTTCATTTTCCGGCTCGATGCACAAACCGCAACCCGCTTTCCGGACGAAGGCTTCGGCAAATCCCCGGATTCCCAGAATGATCGGCCGGGCCATCGCGGCGGCTTCAAAGATCTTCGACGGCATGACAACCGTGAAGGTCTCCGACTCTCGCAGGTGGACCAGACAGACGTCCGAAAGCGCGAGCACGTCGGGAATCAAGTTCTTGTCGATATTTCCGGTGAACCTCACGTTATCAAGCCCGCGCTGCTTCGCCCCGTCACGCAAGACGTCGAGCCGAGCGCCGTCGCCGACCAACAGAAAGACGATCTGCAAGCGGCCACGTTCACGCAGCAGAGCACCGGCCCGCAGCACCACGTCAAGACCATGCGCCAACCCAATCGTCCCGCAGTACGTGACCACGAAACGATCAGTCACGCCAAACCGCTCGGCGAGGGCTCGATTCTTCTCTCTTGGAAAAAAACGTTCACGATCCACGCCGTTCATGATGACCGACACGCGAGACTGATCGATTCCAGACGCAATCAACCGGTTCCGGTACGCTTCTCCCACCGTCACGATGTGCCACGCGGCCCGGTACATCCAACGTTCGAGTTTCTCGATCAGCCGCAGCATGCTTCGGGATTGCATCGCCTCGACCGCAGAGATCGACTCCGGCCACAGATCGCGGATCTCGAGCAGGAAAGGAAGACGTCGGAACGTGGCGAGCAGGACGCCGGCCCATCCACAGAAGAACTGCGGTGACGTGGCAATCACAACATCCGGCCTGCGCTCGAAGAAGCCGAAAAAAACCGCCGACAGCATGTACAACAGGTAGTTCGCAATTCTTCCCCAGGTGCCCGCGTTGGCAGCCAGGTAGGTGAAGACCCGCACGACCCGAATCCCCTCCACGTCTTCAACCCGGCGAAGGTGGTTTCTGTAGCCCGCGTAGACAACCCCCTTCGGATGGTTCGGGACACAGGTCAACACCGTGACGTCGTGGCCAGCGGCAACCCATCGCTTGCAATGGGCAAACGTGCGCGAGGCCGGCGCATTTCCCTCAGGCGGGAAATAATGAGAGAGGAAGAGAATGCGCATTACAGCAGCTCGATCCGGATCGTTCCTTCAAAGCCGACAACGGCGCCTGCCCTGAGCTGCGAAGGGTTCGAAAACGCCAAACATGGATTGGGAAACTCTATCCCGAACTCAGGACAGTAAAAAGATTCATCCTTGGCAACGGTTTCCCATCCCAACCACGAGACCCGTACCCGACCGCGGGGAAAGATGAGCACACAGGCGTCACCGCCAACGTCATCGATTCGACAATCCGGGTGAAAGTGAAGCCTGGCAATCGACCGCAGAGGATGCTCAGCATCCACTCGGTCACGGAGTTCGAGCCGTCCTTGCGGTTGCCAGAGAAAGGTCCGCGCGTGGGTCGGCCGTCCCGGCAGATGTCGATAGCCGTCGTGTCGCCCCGACAACTCAAAACCATCTTCACACGCCTTCCACTTGACCGCCCGAGGGCGACACCGGCGCCCCACACGAAACGCCGCCCACAACTCCACTTGGTCTTCCCCTTCGATCTCTATGGTGTTGTGTGCGCGTGTTGAGCGACAGTAGTCCCGCATCGGACCGGCCTCATACGTGGAGACCCCGCTATCGACCACGACCCTCGCCCCCTGCAACGAAAGTTCAAACGAGAACAAATCGGCGTGCCCATGCCCGGGCTGGTAATCCGGGCCGATGGCACCCGCATCGCAGATAATATAGTTCCCGTCACTGGTGCGGGCACCATAGTAACCGCTCTCGGGAAGCGCGAAAACACCGACTCGCGGCGACTCCACGCCGGCTCTTTCCATCAACTCCCGCGGCCTCGGGTAAATACCAAACGCACTGTCGTTGAACAACGCAATGCCGCCATCGGGATGGGTCACGGCAGCGAGCGAACCGGCCAGACGCCCGAGGTACGGGCGCACCAATTCATTCAAAAGAGAATCACCGGTGGCGCTTAAAAGCAGAAGAGCGTAGAGCACCCGACACTGGTACATCGGCGAACGTTCAAAGTGCCCGCCATCCGCGAGGACCTGCTCAGGCAATTCCCGCTCCAGAATTGCGCAGCCCTTCTCAAACCAAACCTCGGCAGCCGGATGCTCAAAGCAACTCCCCACCAATGCCAAGGCAACCGCGTTCTCCAACAGGTGGTTGCCCAACAAATGCCACTCCAAGTTTCGTCGCAAGTGCTCCGCCTGCTCATAGATACTCGCCCACAGCCTTTCGCAGAACTGCTCATCCATCAGCGTCCGCGAACGGTAACGGCCAAAGAAAATCGCACACCAATTGGCAAGCCGAAGCGAGGTGGGATAAGCTTCCCAACCTACTTGTGCCGCTCCTGACCCGTAGTTTGCGACCCAGTCCAGCACGACCGCACGTGCTTGCTCAAATCCCAACTCCCACAAGAACTCGTGGTAGTGCAGGTTGTAGAGCCACAACCTCGGCAGATCCGCACGCTTCCAGTCCGGGGGAAAGCCGACCGTCTCCTGCCGATTCAAGAACGTCAGGGCTCCCAACGCGATGGTGTCCGAGTCGTTGGTGGTATCACCCGTAGGCGCAGGAAAATTCACATCCTGAGCCCAGCGCAGTCTCGGTATCGGCCCCGAGTCGCCGTAACGTCTGTGATGCTTCCTCGTCAGCCGATAGAAAATCTGATAGACAAGCTGACAAGCACGCAAATGCCGAATCGTTCTCAGGGAGCGTATGAAGGACAAGAAGCTATCCTAAAGGTGATGCAAAAGCATTCGTATCGAGAAGATAGCACATCACTTGAACGCCACGTCGAGTTTGGGGGCCTCTGATATCTTCTCTTCCGTTCCGCCGTAGCTGCGCCATCTCATGGCGCCCCTCGTGGAACGCCACACGCACTCGCCTACCCATCTGTATGCCAAGCAGGGAGGCGATTAGATCGCGCAGCTACGAACAACGTTTCGCTCTCCCTCTCCCTTGGCGGGAGAGGGCCGGGGTGAGGGGGAGGGCCGTTTTCAAGGCACAAATAAAGCAGTCTGTCCGCCTACCTTCGTCCCTGGCACAAGCATTCCAGTACCATCCCTTCTCCAACGACTCTCCCAGTGCCAAATAGCCTGAATTATACCAATAGTCTATATATTATCCAGCCGTAATCTCCCACTCAATAACGCCACCATCCACCCAGTCACTTCTAAACACCAAGTCTGACATCCTCAATACCTTTGCAAAATCAAATGACTCCGCGCCAACACTCGCCACCGTTATTCCCGTTTACACGGGAATGACGGAAAAGAAAATTCTCTCTCTCCCCTGGAGGGAGAGGGCTGGTGTGAGGGGGCGAGACGTTCCCAAAGCGGAAAGAGCCAGCGGGCAAGATGGTTGTGCAAAGGTCTCTACTCAGGATCCATTGGTTTTCGCATCACCGCGATGAGAACCACTCGGAAAGAGGACAGGATTCGCGTGCCGTTTACCACACGCTCATAGAAAGCCCCAGCCAAGTAGCTTGGAACAGAAAAGCGGAGATATTCGGGCCGCCCTTCTATATGGCGGATGTCTTCCACGAGAAGCCCAGCGGAGAGACAGTATCCACGGATACGTCCGACACTGTTGGCACGGTAGAGTGTAGGGAACGTGTCTTTTGCCGCCCGACCGCGCTTTTCATTGAACCACTGATGAAAACGGTGAGGGGTACAACGTGCCAGTAGTGCCACGTAGTACAGAGAACTCGGAGTCTTGGCGAGAAACACACCACCTGGTTTCAGAACTCTACAGACCTCCGAGAACACTGTCGCAGGTTCCGACAAGTGCTCCAAAACGTTGTTCGAGACAACAATGTCGAAGGTATTGTCCTCCCAAGGGAGTTGCTCCACGTTGCCGACACGGGCTTCATGAAGAAATGGGTTGTCAAGCACGCACGGCTCGATATCCATTCCGCAGGCCAAACCGACGTGATCCCTGAAATCCATCTAAGGGAGGATTCCAGCACCGGCTCCCAGATCCAACAACACGGTCGATGAGTTGAGATACTTGAGTATCTCCCGTCGAAACAGCCAGTCATCCCAATGGTCGGAAAATCCCGGATAGAGGAATCGGTCCAGCCAATCTATGGCCTTGCTCATTCTGAACGTTCAACTCCCATCACGTTTGCGAACACGGGACTGAAGGTTGACCATTCCAGGATATCTTCGCGGTCTTTGTCATTGTTCCCTCCTGCCGGAGGCATAGCAATAGTATCTATTACCCTGTGTCAAGTTCTACGCAAAAGCATCGGGCATCGGCATTATCGAGAGCCACACCTTGGAAGTACAGACCGTCCTCAACACCGGGGCCAAGTGGAAAGTGCAATGTCCCCGGTAGCAACTTCACAGGCCACCAATCCTTGTCAAAACTCACCACCCGTGATAATGCGCCATCATGGACCGTCCAAAGGGTAGCCGATTGTCCATCCTGACTCGGGCAAAGTTCCGCTGTTACGGCGAAGAACAAGTTTTCACGCCACTTGCTCGAATAATAGACAGGGCCATCAACCGCGCCTATTTCGGAACGCTGTCGCGTTGCACGATCGATGCGGAACACCTTGTTCTGGGTAAATTCCGCATCCATGGCATACCAGACCGCATCGCGGGTGAACTGGACGCTCACCGCCCGCCAGCCTTCGTCTCCCGAACCGATCGTCGCTAGCGTCTTGAAGCCATCGTCCGTAATCAGAATGCGTGCCTCTTCCCCCACATCACCGGTGAGACACCACAGACAGCGGTCGAATGGGTCGTGATAGACCCCGTGAACGTGGCGGATGGCTCCCGGCAAGAAGGTGTACACCACGCTGACGTCTTCATCGCCAGGAATGTACCGATATATCCGCATCGGCCCACGCTCGGCGTTGTCCAGATATTCTCCGAAGAAGACATGCCCGTCTTCGGCGACTGCGGCTGCCCCGCGCAATACCCGGCACGGCCGGACGAGTCCCTTTAGCCGGTGATAGGTTCCATCCCGGAATATCCCAACTTCCCTGGCGTAGGTGACAAAAATCGAACCGTCAGCCAAGGGTAAGACATTGTAGAACATCTGCCGCAACGCCCTTTGCACCAGACGCCGGCGAATGGCAAGTGACCACCACAATGGTCGGGAGACTGCGCCAACGCGGCGCATTGAACTGCAACCTATCCCGTCGGCCTCGTAAAGGATGTTCCGCTTCGACAACAGGACGCCCTCGGGCGACAGCCATTCGATTGCAAAGCCGCGCAAGGACGACACCTCCCACACGCGGTACAGAGACGACAAATTCGACTTGATCCCATCACTCATGAATCGCCCTTACGGCAGAAGTAGGGACCGAGCACCAGCACATCCATCTTCGTGCGGATGAAGCACTCAGCCGCCTCGGCCGGGTGCTCAACGATTGGTTCATTCTCGTTGAAACTGGTGTTGAGAATGACCGGGATACCGGTTCGCGCTTCAAATGCCCGAATGAGATCATAGTAAAGTGGGTTATCTTCGCGTGACACGCTTTGGAGACGCCCCGTGTCATCGACGTGATTGACGGCGCACAGGTGCTCACGCCACGAGGAGCGAATTTTATAGACGTGTAGCATGAATGGGGATGGATGATCGCGTTCAAATATTTCGGATTGCCTTTCTGCGAGGACCGCAGGAGCGAACGGCCTGAATGCCTCGCGATGCTTGATGCGCGCATTGAGGACATCCTTCATGTCAGGCAGACCGGGATGTGCAAGGATAGAACGATTCCCCAAGGCCCGCGGTCCCCACTCGCTGCGGCCCTGAAACCAACCCACGACACACCCGCGTTCGATCTCTTCGGCTGTCTCGTTGAGAAGTTCATCGCGGTTTAGCTTACGATAGGCGATTCCTCTGTCCTTCAATACGCGCTTCATCGTCTCGTGCGAATACTCCGGCCCCAGAAATGCGTTGGACATCACCCACCGCCTGCCCTCTTTTTTTATCGAATTGCTCACATAGAGAGCTGCCCCAAGGGCGAGACCATCGTCTCCCGCAGCCGGTTGAATCATCGTCTCCCTAAATGGGGTCTCGTCAAACAGCTTGCCGTTGGCCACGCTGTTGAGCGTGCAGCCGCCCGCGAGGCAAACGCGATCATTCGGCGCGTTCTGATGGGCCAGGCGAAGCAGATGCATATAGACATCCTCGAAACGCGCTTGTAGGCTACATGCGAGATCCTGGTCACGCTGCGCGATCTCTGCACCGCGTCGCCGGGGGGCACCAAATCGCTTTACCATTTCGTCCGAATAGTGCCGAGCCAGTTTCATCGTACCATCGTCGGCGATAGAGATTCCCTGATTGGAACCGAATGGCCGGAAGTATTTCAGGTTCAAACGCATGCCGGCGGAGGTCGTTTCGATCATATCGACGAACGTATCCCGATACACGTCATCCCCCAGAGGTGCCAAGCCCATCACCTTGCCCTCGTCGCCATAGCGGTTATAACCAATAAATTCGCACACCATCGTGTACAGCGACCCAAGTGACTGCGGCACGTAGATGCGGTGCTTGATTTTGATTTCGGCCCCCACGCATTCGGTCATCAAACAAGTGGCAAAATCGCCGGAACCATCTACCGTCAGCCCCGTCGCCTGCTCCCATGGTGAGATGAAATAGGCACTCGCGGTGTGGGCCAGGTGATGTTCGACATTGTACTGCTCGAAGCGGAGCTGGTCCCGATTCACGCCGCAGTGATGGACTATCTGACTCCTGATGTCGTCCAGTGCTGATCGCGCTGACCGCAACTTGACGAAGTTTAGGAGTTTACCGGGGCGTTGTGCAGCATAGGTGAGTTTCTGAACTCGATTGGCTGATTTGTCGCGACCGATGGCCACCGCGTCTATATCCGAAAAGGTCAACCCCGCGTAATCAAGACACCGTTGAATGGAAAGCGCGGGAAAGCCAGCATAGTACTTCACTCTGTTGAGCCGCTCCTCTGCAATGGCGATTACGGGTTCGCCGTTGATGACCAAGGCGGCAGCCGCGCCCGCGTGGAATGCGTTGATTCCCAAAATGATGCTCATATATGAACTCTTGCAAACGGATTATACGACGTCAAAACCGCTACCCAATCGGCACAGGAGTTTTCATATAATCCGGCACTGGAACGGCGTAATTTTTCAGGATCGTCGGAGCGATCTCAAGCGTCGATACCTGCGGCCTCGATCTTTCTTTTTGAGGGAGTTTTGCCGACTTGGGATTATAGATGAGGAGCACACCGCTCGGTATATGGTAAGCGGTCGTGTTCGCCTTGTCCTCAATTGGCGTATTTTCAAGTCCCATTGAGTCGAACGGAATTTCTCTGCCGCCCATCCACACGGATTGCGATTTCTCGTAAAGATTTTCGTGTCCAAGCTTAAGCATAAAAAAACATTTCTCCGCCTCTGCCCACTCCACAGGAGCACCGTCCACTAAAAGGGACCTCAGATTGTCCCTAAAAATTTTTGCCTTCGCCTCGTTCACAAAACAATTGTAGCGCGGGAGCATTGATGGCTTTGCCTCCCAATGGGATTTTTCTACCCCGAGTTGTGACATAAATTTATCGCGATCTTTGATGTAAAGTTGTGTCTCCAAAGGCTTTGCGATCGTCGCGTCCTGTCCCATGCTCGAACTGATCCACAAAACGTACTCGGGATTGCGATCTACAAATTTGACGAGTACTTTGAACATTTCGTCGAATTTCTTCATGACAAAATCAATTTCTTTCGAATAGGTGTTTACCCAATCGTCTGGAAATTCAAATTCATCGTAATCTTTTGGAAAACAAGCTGCCCAATAACGATGCATTGACGACGCCACATGATTCGTAAAAAACGTCACAAATGCTGGTTTGGTTGACCTGAGTTGTTTCATAAAGATATCGAACGCGAGCACCACTTGATACGTACGCCTGCGCGTTTTTTTCCACCCGTCAGACCATTCGGAGATGAGGTGCTTGCCGACTTTTCCATACGTACTAACCTTTAGTCCCAAGTCTGGGCTCTTGGCAATGACATTCATCGCCGACTTCCATGGCACACGTCTCGAGACATTACGCGCTGATTCTCTGGCCATCTCGAGATTGAAAGCCTGAAAGGTTGACAGCACATCCGGAAAGCACTCGGACCCCGCAGCAAAAGTATCCGGAAAATAAAACGTGTAGTTCTCGAGTGGTTCGGGTAGCGGATAGGTGTGCAGGCTGCCAAAGACCCCGCTCTTGATACCGTTTTGCGTCAAAGTTTTCCATAGCGGAGGATAAACTTTGTCGACCTCGGTCAAATCCTGACCGAAATCGTGCAAGAAGTGTTTTCCATCGATCACGCCGCGATGCACAGTTGGCCAAGTCTTCCACGGCGAGAGTGAAGACACATCTTCCGAATAACTCTCGTATTGATGCAACGAGGGCATAAGGCGTGCCAGTGTGGAATGGGGATTGATCTGGCAAAAATAGTCGATGACTCGGAATGGTACTTCGTTCAGTTCAAAGAGTATTATTTTATTCATGATGCACCTCCTTGACAGATTTCACAAAAATGACAAGGTAGATTTGAGTGTTGGCCCACGCAACACGCGTGCCATAACGCGAATTACATGATATTGACCCTCTTGCCGGTCTCAAGGCTGTGCATCGCCCCGAAGCACACCCGATGTGTGCCGACCATAGTCTGCCAGGATATGGGCCATGCCCCACCGTCGCGGCACACGTTGAGAAACGTGTGCAGTTCCTCTGCAAAGCCCTTGGTCTGCTTGCCGCGAACGTTCTTGCCTCCGCCATAGAATTGGGTTGTGCGGAAATCGTCCATGACCGCGCTCTTGCCGTCTGCAAACACCTCGCAACGCTCCTTTGGAAGGTCCTTGTGACCCTCGGCCAAATACTGAATGGTCGCCAGTGAGCCGTCAATGTATTGGATGGTGATGACGACGGAATCTTCCGCCACAACGTCGCGTCGATCCGAGGAGATGCTATTGGCCGTTACCGTCACCGGTTCGCTACCGATCAGTGCCGTGCAAAAATCCACAAAGTGGCAGACTTCGCCAATGATGCGCCCGCCACCCTCATTGGGATCGTGAATCCAACTGTCAACCGGAATGCTCCCGGCATTGATCCGGTAGTTCACCACCATTGGGGTCTTACGGTCCTTGAACGCAACTTGCAACTCACGCGCGTGGGGCGAGAACCGACGGTTGAAACCGACCATCAGACACGGCTGTTGTCCGGCATCACGAGCATCCTTGAGTGCTTGTTCGATCTCGTCAAGTTCAGGTTCATGGATACAAAGCGGCTTCTCGACGAAGACGTGCTTGCCGGCGCGCAACGCCGCACTGACCAGAGAAGCATGGCTACCGTGGCGCGTGGCGATGAACACGACATCGGTTTCGTCCTGCGCGAGCAACACCGCCGGATCCGTTGTCGCCAACCCGAAGTTGAAATGCCGTGCCGTCTGCTGTGCGCTCTTGCCGGTGCCGGTACAGACACCCGTCAGTCTGACGCCGCTCAGTTTAGTCAGATGCGGTAACAGTATGCCTTTGGCGAAGTTACCGGCACCGATGAAGCCCACGCCGACCTCCTTGCCGGCCAAACCGACCGCGTCGTAACGGCACACCGTGCGCTCCATCGGCGCGTCCGTCGAATACTCGAACAGAACCCCGAGATACTTGGAATCGAGCGTGCTGTCTTTGGGCAACTTGCCCTCTATCAAGGCATACGCATCAAGCGCGTCGTCGAAAGCCAAGCGATGCGTCACCAACGCCGCCGGCGTCACCTTGCCCCGTTGCACCAAGTACAGGAAACTTTCCATGTTACGCTGCTCGGTAAAGCGCACATACGCGAAGGGGTAATCGTGTCCTCCTTCTTCATAAGCAGGATCATAACGGCCCGGGCCGTAGGACATTGACAGGCGCAGGTCAAGTTCCTTGCGGAAAAAGGCATCTCGCGGCACGTTCATGCCAACCAGCCCCACGGCAACCACCCGCCCCTTGTGCCGCGACATCTCAGCCGCGTTCTCGATTGGTTCGTTGCCGGGCGTGGCAGCGGTGATGATGACGGCATCGGCGCCGCACCCGCCGGTGAACGCCTCACAAGCTCTTTCGGGATCGGCACTCACCGCAATGTCGGCGCCCAACTTCTCGGCCAGTGCCACCCGTTCTTCATCAAGGTCAACGCCTAACACGGCGCAGCCGTTGGCTTTCAATATCTGCACGGTCAACAGACCGAGCAGCCCCAGACCGATGACCGCGACGCGCTCGCCGATCAGGGGTTGGGCTTGGCGCACGCCCTGGAGCGCAATCGCGCCGACGGTTGCAAAGGCAGCGTCCGCATAGGAGACGCCCTCGGGTATTCTCGCGCACAGGTTTGCGGGAACGAAGTTGAACTCGGCGTGGGCCGCGTAGCCCATCCCGGCCATTGCCACGCGGTCACCGGGCTTCAGTCCGACGGCCTCGCGCCCGGCCTCGACGACGTCGCCGGCAGCGGAATAGCCCAACGCAAAAGGTTCATCCAGCTTGGCAAAGACCTTCTCCATCGTAGGCTTGATCCCTTCGACCCGCGCCTTCTTGAGCACTTGTCTAACCAAGTCGGGACGCGCCCGCGCCTTGCCGAGTAAGCTCTTCTTGGCAAGCGCCAGCAACATCCCCTCCGTACCGGCTGAAACCACGCTGGATCGCGTTCGGACCAGCACGCCACCCCGCCCACACGCGGGCACCGGCACCTCGGCAAGCCACAGCTCACCGGTTCGATAGGATTGGAGAATCTGCTTCATTATGCAATAGCTTTTGCTGTAAGGGAGTTCAATCGATGCTTTTGTTACGACAAGGGCTGCCCATGACGCCATAATTCGTATTCGCTTATATCAATTTCGCTATTCCAATACACGGCATACCCTCCTTTTTCTACTTGGACAGACTTAAAGAGTGCAGGATTTTTTAAGAGGAGCAAACATATCTTTTTTAAGCAATCGCGTGATATCATACTTCCTTTTCTCGCGATTATGAAATTCCACTAGCAAAGTATGATCACCTATGGGAATAACTGAAAGCACTCTGGGTATCGGCATACGCTTACTCCAAGGGAGGTGTTCAGGCACCTGAGATTACCGATTCGATAGGATTGAAAAATTTGTTTTAGTAGGGAGCAGAAGCTTTCACCGATTCGATACCGGAGGAGTCCAGCACGATCTCCCGGTCGGCTTCAAGAGCTGCACGGGTCGCGAGGAAGAGCTCGGCGGTTTGGCGCACGTATCCAATCTCAACGCCCGGTGCGTTGCCCCCGCGCTCACTCATGCCATAACTCGCGAGAATGGCCTGTTTGTGGCCGTGCTGTCGAAACAGTGGTCGAAAACGATTCTTGCGTTCCATGTTTTCGATCACCAATTCGCTAAAATTGGCCATCGAAACCAGAATATCTCCCTTGTGGACATGGAGTTGTTCGTGTACGCCTTCGAAGGGTTCGCCCTTCTCAGAGAACGTGATGGCTACGATCGACCCGTCGCCGAACACGAAGGACACGGCGATGTTGCAGTCGCTCCTCTCTGCCCTTCCCGGGATAATGCGGATCGGATAGCGTCCTCCAGTGGGAATCATATGCAAGCTGAAATCCGTCCAGTGACACAGGTTACCGAGTACGCGACCACCCTCAGCCGGATGCAAATACCAGTGGTCCCGACCAAGTTTGTGGCTAGCCACGAACCAGTTAATAATACTCGTGCCTTCTTGAGTGTCCATGGCTGCCAGCAAGTGTCGGCTGAGGGGACTGAAGGGGCGGTTGAACCCAAGCCTGATGCGGACATTCTCAGCGACGTCTGCGGTTGCTAACAGGCGGCGCAACTGGTCTTCGTTGACGACATGTGGTTTCTCAATGTGGACGGCCTTACCGGCCTTAATGGCGGCAATGGCGTAATCTGCATGGCTGGCGTGGTTTGAGGCTATAAAGACCAAGTCGATTGCCGGGTCGGACAGCACTTCTTCCGCATCCGTCGTGTAATAAGCCGCCCGGTAGTGCTTGAACAGCGACGCAGCCCGGTGAATGTCGATGTCCATAACGCCGCGCAAAACCGGCCCCACTGCCTTGTTCAGATAGTAGGCGATAGTGCTGAAGGCAAAATTACCGCAACCGATTATCCCCACATGGCGCCCGTCGGAGGGCATCTGCTCACAATTGGGAAGCGCATCGTATTGGGCGTGCCTGTGGTATTGTCCACGCACTTTGGCCAGAGTTTTAGATATTCCGTACATGCGTACGTAGCGAAGGACCTTGCGGATCCGGAACCAGAGCGGTGTGTTCGTGTAGTCCATATCCTATTTTTGTTTTGTAGACCGCCGGGCGACCAACTTTCGATAAAGGCCAGCCATTGACGCGGCGACTGCGTTCCAAGTGTACTTTTCCCTCACCAGATTCCGACCATTCTGTCCCATGCGAGCGCGAAGTTGGTCGTCTGACAGCAACGTGCTGATTGCCTCAGTCACAGCCATATCATCTGGTTCAACGACGAATCCTGCATTGTGTTCAGATACTTCAGGGAAGTTGCATTGTCTGGAGATAACCACGGGCAATCCAGCCGCCAAGGCTTCAATTACTGCCACGCTGAATCCCTCAGAGTAGGAGGACAGGACGAACAAATCAGCGCACGCCAGTGCTGCCAACTTGTCCTTACCTGTCAACATGCCGGTGAATACGGTACCGCGTAAAGCTGATGATGTCTTCAGAATCGATTCCATTCTTTTTTGGGTGCCGTCTTCATCCGGTCCTGCGACCAGCAACGCAACATTCTTGAACTTGTGCGATAGGCTCGCATAGCTTCGCGCAAGCACATCTAGCCCTTTTTTTTTATGCAAGCGCCCTATAAATAGGATCACGCGCTTGCCCGACAACTCCGGGTACGCCGCCAAGAACTCCGATATATCAGGCAAGTACTCGAACTGTGACGAATCGACTCCGTTGGGAGCGATAAAAACAGGAGTCCTGTATCCAAGTTCGGAGATCTGCTTCATCTCCTCGTTTGTAAGTGCATGAAGGGCATCGGCGAATTTCAGAATATGACCCTGAATCATCCTCATATATACCCATTTCTTGAATGCCTTTTGCCTAAGACACCATGCTTCAAGCGCACCGTGGAGACTCAAAACATAAGGAATGCCCTGTTTACAAGCGCCGCGGAATGCTACGAATCCCGGGTAGTGCCAAGGTTCATGGACGTGAACAAGATCAAAAGCACCACTTCCTATTCTGTCCCAAAGTGTTTTGGTCAGACTCTTCGAATAACCGAGCCAGAAACGCGACGAGAATTCCACATCGAATCGGTTGATTGGAACAGTACAAGACGGCATTGCATCGGCACTATCTTTTTTCCAGAGAGTCGTGAAAATTTCGCAGTGAATACCCTCCTGCGCCAAAGCCGACACCAGTCCCGACACGGTCAGCACAGGCCCTCCATATTCTGGTGCCATGCTAACGATAATGTGTAAAACTTTCATGTTCTTTTCTTCTCACCAGTCAAAATTTCTTTCGAGTTTCTGTTGCTCAAGCAATTCTCTATCACGATGTTTGAACTAATCCCGTTTATTGCGACCCTATACATCCTGCTATGAATTCTAATCAATCCTCAATTGCCTTTTTGAACCCATCCAGCATTATCTCTAGGGTTCTCTCTTTTGAGTAAAGATTATATGCGTTTCTCCCCAAAGTGGTCGTCAGTGATGGCGAGTTACATATCTCTATCATCGCGTCTTCCAACTCTTTGTCGCTTCCATAGATGATCGCATTGTGGCGGTGCTTCAAGTTCTCGAATTCCGGTGCATGTATCTCGGACTTGTCATGAGTAAGTACCGGCACACCATAAGCAAAGCTATGCAAGACACCAAGACCGACATGCCCTGGAGAGACATATGCGTAAGCTTTCGAAAAAATCTCAGCCAGCAGATCCTGCTGGTACACTTGGCCATGAAACACGACTCTCTCACTCAGACCAAACTCTTCCACCTTTTTGTACAGTAAATCCACTTTTTCGTCGGATGTGTCAGCATGAGAAAGCTTGCTTTCGGGAGGATTACCTACAATTTCAAGCCTCACGTTATCGGGAATCACCCCCCGAATCCGTGCAAAAGCTTCTATTAGAAGATCGATCCTTTTGTATTTATTAAATACGCCAACAAATAGCAAACTGTTCTTTTCATTCCTGCTGTAATCACGATGGTTCGGAACATGAATCGTATTGCTGGCGACGAATATTTTATCTTCCTGTATTCCTCCTTGTATTATTTTGTCGATATTTTCACAGCCATATAGCAGTATGGCATCCGCCTTTTTCGCCAGCCAATTCCGGATGTAGTTCATAGCGATCCGGCGGCCGCATCCACGCCCCCAGAATATCCACTTTCCATATCGTCTTCGGCTCTTAAGCACGGGCAAAATATATGCGGGCCAATGTAAGTCGGACATTGCGATAATCGCATCATATTTTCCGGACGATATTTCCCTGAATACGCCCTTCTGGATAAAGAACGGCCCAAGTCTGCGGACAGGAACCAGAATTTCTTTATAGGCATCTTCGGGTTCCACCGTGGGCGTTCCTGAATGCAAGACGGTCACGTCATAATCGCGTGCAAGGCCATTATAGACGGGCTTGCGATAAGGCAGAATGAGGTTTTGTAAGACAAGCAGCTTCTTCACGGCTTCATTTCTCGTTTGATTTGTGTATCAGGTCTGCAACTGTCCATGAACCCCATCAGACTGTTATCGGAAGAACCAAAGCACTTACGCGTTCATCTCTTTTTGAGAACGTAACATAAAGATCCTGGTCCAAATTTATGACGCACCTTTGTACGATGGTATCTTGTATTAAAGGCAAACATTTTCGAAAGAACCGCATCCATCATTGTCATGGTCCTGTTATTATAGACGGAGAAATTAAAATACCGCCCGATTCTTGGTATGACAGGAAAACCACAAAAACTACGTCGCAAAATTTCAAATCCGCAGTCTTTCACAATGTCATCCAAGATGCGTACTGGAATTCCCCGTTCATTTTTCGTGAGTCCCCGACGGGGTTTCCGCCAATCACCCATGGAGGATATCGGTTCTCTAAGAAGCATGTATCCGCCCGGACGCATGCACCTGAAACACTCACTCATTACAAACGTGACATTGGGTATATGATGTAAGACACCAAAGCAAGTAAGAAGATCGAAGCTATCGGTTGGAAATATCATCTGACCGCTCACCGACGGCTTATGGTATTCAATTCTCATCCCTCTCTCATTTTCGTATTGCCTATAGAAGCCGGAAGTTTCCAGTATCACGATATGAGAAAGAATATCTGCCACGGGCAAAAATTCATATCCAAACGCGCTCCCCAGTCCCAAGGCTTTTCGCAATCTTCTGTGATCCAGATGCCGATAACCGTGATAGACGTTCAAAAAATGATATTCATACTCGTCCCTGTTTGGCCGTAGCCGGATGAGGTCCGCACACCCTTCTTTTTCCTGGTCGTACCATTCTTTGATCTCTTCTATTTCGAAATCGTCTCCGAACAGCTTTTTCCCTGCAAAGTAATCCTTCAGTTCGTCGTCATTTGTGGGTTCAATTTTCATGGTGCACATTCGATAATGTTCCCTTCTCAGTTAGCTTAAGGGCTTTGTACGCCGCTCGGTCAATGATCCTTACCTGACAAAAAGGTAGTTGTGATCATCCAAAGAAAAGGCTTTTAAGCCAAAGCCACAAAGCTTGTCGACAAGGCGAGTTGTATCCGCTTCACAATAACGTGATACAGCGTGATGATGAAACTCGATGAATATCGAGCCGAACGGAAGTAGTTGGTTGCCACTCAGGTTTTCCAGCAGATCGTACTCGGCCCCCTCGATATCCAACTTCAGCATGTCGGCCGAATCGATCCCGACGTGGGCGAGTAAAGAAAGTGGTGTTAGAACCTTCACTTCGTAGCTTATCGTTTCGTCATTCACGATGTTAACGTGGTCAGGCATGATGGAACCACTCTCATTGATCTTGGACTCGAAAAAAGTCTGGGTTCCGTCACTGGTGGATATGGCGAAAGGAATATGACAAAAACGACTCTTGTACTTATCGCATAGATTAGCTAGTGCTGGTCTGTGCTTCAAAGTCGGATCGACTGCGAACACCTTCGCGCCATAACGCTCGATCATCATCACAGAAAGTTCCGCTTTATAGCCGCAGCCTACGTCAATTACAACGGGCACGTGATCCTTCTTCCATTTCTCTGGGGAAAAGATAAAATTTGGTGGACAGTACTCGATTCCTTTCCTCTTAAACTGTTGAAGCCTCACAAACTTCTTTACGTTCCGGCGGATGACTCTGTCCACTCTTGTAAAGAATGCGGTATTGATAGGTTTCATCTCCAATGACCTCTCAAATCAAGAGATTGATAATCAGTCAAATAATTCCTGGCACCACACTTCCAGTGTCAGCCATCGGAATATCTGACTGCTCAGATCCACACGACCCGATACATGACGGCGCAACGCCCGTTCCAGGGCTTTGGGCTCAAACAGCCCACGCTGACGGCACCTGTCACTCAGCAAGACGGGATAGACGGTCTCATCAGACTGGTCGCGAAACCACTCACGAATCGGGACGACGAATCCAAGCTTGTAGGGATTATCAAGGATGAAGTCAGGGACAAAACCGCGCACGGCTTCCTTGAGGAGCACTTTCCCGTCCCCGTCCCGTATTTTGAACTCACCCGGTAAACTGAAGACAAATTCGACCAGGCGATAGTCCATGAACGGCAGTCTGGACTCGATCGAATGGGCCATCGATATAGCGTCCCCGTAATGGAGAAGCGTGCTCAGCCCCCCCCTCGTGGTTGCGGCGGAGTTCGTTCGCAAGCAATTCCGGATAGACGGGCGCATCCTCGCGGTCCGGCTGCTTGTCCGGTCCCTCGGTCAGGCAACCTGAGTAGACTGATTCGTCTCCCCGCCAACGGCGCCACCACAAGTGAGCTGAAGGCACGACTGCTCTGGCTAACTCCAGCCCGCCACGAAGCGGGCCACTGTACGGGCTACTCTGGCGTACAAGCCACTGAAGATGCCGTCCCGCCTGTCGCCAACGACCAGCGCGAACGGCATCGAAAACGGCCGCAGGCGCCTGCGTGTAATAGCCGTCGGTTCCTTGCATATGGTGTTGCTCTGCTGTCGCGGAAGGTTCCAGTTTATTTTCGATTACCAGAGATCGGGTTGTCGTCCCTACCCATTGACGATAATAATCATCTATAAATCCGCGCGACGTGGCAATCAATAGTTGTCATGAATGGGCAAGATATCTGTCAATTTTCCGAACCAGTCAGCCCCATAAACCACCGGCAGTCTGTAACTCACGGACGTTGACGACTTCAAGAATAATGGGATGGCCAAAACTCATGCCTGACGCGAGACAAAGCACTGCCATGTCGGGACCGGAGGCATACACTACATCATTCGATTTAACGGCCCGCCTGATCAATGGAATACGGGCCACCATTTTTATCAACCATTTCAAATATCGACCATGAGCAATAACTCCAACAATCTCGACAGAACAAGCCGGCATCCGACCCTTGTGAGCCTTGCGTTCAAACGCAATGGCCTCAACCTGAAATCCCACGTTTTGCAACATGGAAATCCGCTTGATGTTGCCCCAGTTAAGTTATTCCCTTCCGTCGTATTTACCTAACACGCGGTTCCCGCAAACCTGCAACACTTCGGCAAAGGCCGTCAATCCATTGAACAGGTTGACGCTGGTTCGGGATTCGTGGTTCCAGCGAACTGGAATTTCCGCGATCGAAAAACCTAGCTTGCGGGCAAGGAAGAACTGTTCCACATTGAACCCAAAGCCGTTGCACCGCTGGCGGCCCGCGATACGTTTGGCCGACCCGTAGCTGAATAGCTTGAAGCCGCACTGGGTGTCGACGATGTCCAGCCCAGTGAGGAGGCGTACGTACCTATGGAACAACCTGCCGGAGAAGTCACGCCACAGCGGTTGGCGCACGCCGATTAGTGACCGGTCCAAGGATCGCGAGCCAATTACCACATCGTAATTTCCTTCACCGGCTACGGACAGTAGCTTGTCGAGTTCTTGGATCGGCGTGGACATGTCTGCATCCGTGCAGAGTACGCTTTCGTAGTTCGCTTCCCTCATGCCGCGCCGCACAATATAACCCTTCCCCATGTTGACGGAGTTTGAGATGATGCGGATCGTTGCCCCGGCACGACGTAAGGTCTCCTCATACCGAACCGCAGCGTCACGAGTACCATCGCCGGAACCGTCATCGACAACAATCACTTCCGCGGCATCGACCCTACCGAAGAGGTAATCTGCAATCTCGCACAGGGTGGAGGGCAGCCGGACCGCCTCTTTGTACGCGGGAATGACGATACTTAACGCATTCATGGCCTTATCTTGCGTATCCCTCGGGTTAACGAGAAAGGGGAAAGTTTTCCCGCCAGACAATGCGTTGTGTATAGTCTGAAAGGTACTGACCGGTTCGGATACGGGAGATAGCGTACTCGGGAAGGTTGACCGTCACCATGCATTTCCCGTCGAATATCACGCCGTTCATACGGTAGAAGAAAAAGTCGTATGACCCATAACCATATTGCTTGAATTCATCCGGAAGGTCATTCGGATTCTCGGGGAAGACGTGTAGAAGAAAAACCGGCACGGTGTCATCGGCACGGCACGATTCCTTGATGTACGTCAGTGTTGGTTTATCCTTGTCGTTGAAGTAGATATCGAAGTTGGAACTGAAGACGGGCTCTTCCAACACCGTTGACCGATACATCTTTCGCCGAGCGTCCGCCATGGCCTCGCCCCTCCCGGACAGGTCCAGCCTCATCGCTTGCAGAATAGTATTATTGTAAACCTTTTTAGTATAGATAGTCTGGAAATCGAAGATCCCTTCCATACCAGTAGGTGCGCTGCCCCGAATGGAGAAATTAGGGCCATCAAGGCCGACACCGAGAAATGTTCTTTGCCTGTCCGCCTCAGGAAGAAGCAGTCGTGTGTCTACCATGTGACGAGAATTTCCAGCTATATAAATGGGTGAAGAGGGATAGCGTTTGAGCAAGTATTCCAACGTTTTCAGTGAACCATCTCCATAATAGCTCATCGAGTACTGACTACGAAGATACTCGGGTGTCGTTCTATCCATCAGGAAGTTGAAATAGACTTGCTGAAGGGGATGGAGGGAAATTATTGCTGCGAGCATCATGACCACGCCCATTCCAGCCAAGGCATATATCCCCGTCCGTAACGGTTTCCATGAGATGAGCCAGTGCAGCCCGAACACGGCTACAAGGCAAACGGGTGCATAAAGAAAATACATGTGGTGCCATCCGCCGTAGAGCACGGAATGCAAGAGAACGACGGCAAGAATCGGCAGTATGAAGCAGGCGATGAGCAGAAACTCGAAGCGCAGTGGCGTGTTGCGCAAGATGTCGCCGGGACGGGTGACGCCACGCCCGACAATCGAAACCACTCCGACGATGCCAAGCAGGAGCGTGACAGGAGGAGTCGTGATCGAAATCCAAGTGGGAACATAATAAAATGGGAGATTCGTGGAGAGTACTCGCTCGCCTTGGAATAACTCTAAAACGTGGTTGGGGAAGTGCGCCATTTGCGTAAACGAGTCGATAACGTGCCCGACAGGATCGCTCCAGAGATACGGCCACGTGGCGTACAGAGTGAGCACACCAGCCAACGCGAACCACCTGGTGGTCATCAGGATGTGTTTCCTCTCCTGTCGTCCGGAGGCATGGAAAAGATCACAGGCCCGCATGGCCAGAACCGCGGCGAACAGCATGACGCCCAAAATGCGGATATTGGTGAGAAGCCCGACCCCCACGCCACAGAGGAGAAATGCCCCGGCAGTACCCTTTCTGAACCCCCGGTCAATGAGAAACAGCGCAATCATGAACATGCTGAGGAAAGGGATATCCTTGGTATTGAAGAACGAATGCGCGTACATGCGAGGATGAAGCAGAAACAGGAGTAGGGCGAAGCACGCCAGGAGTCGGTTGTTGAACAGCCGTATTGCCAACAGGTAACAGAAGAATCCGCCAGCCAGGAAAAACATGTGCGTCAGGAGATGACGGCTGAGATAGATGCTGCGGGAGTCCTCCAATCCCAGGATACGTTCGAAAAACACGAGCGATAGTTCGAATGCAACGCCGTAGTTCCTGGTCCAGCTATCCAGATAGATGGCATTGTTCCCCATGACATATTCAGCGGCTAATATGCCAAGACCACGTTGCATCACTTCGTCTACTGATATGCCGTAATCGTCAAGAACAACAACGCCCACTATCAGAAAGAGCACGCACACGATAATAAGCGCACTGTGGTGCGTCATGAAGTTGACCGCTACGGTTCGGAAGCGGGAACCCGCAGGAGAGCCGGATGTTGTATCACTAGTCATTTAGAGAAGTCACGCCACAGCGGTTGGCGCACGCCGATTAGTTAGTGACCGGTCCAAAGCTCGCGAGCCAATTACCACATCGTAATTTCCTTCACCGGCTACGGACAGTAGCTTGTCGAGTTCTTGGATCGGCGTGGACATGTCTGCATCCGTGCAGAGTACTCTTTTTCCCTCATGCCGCGCCGCACAATATAACCCTTCCCCATGTTGACGGGGTTTGAGATGATGCGGATCGTTGCCCCGGCACGACGTAAGGTCTCCTCATACCGAACCGCAGCGTCACGAGTACCATCGCCGAAACCGTCATCGACAACAATCACTTCCGCGGCATCGACCCTACCGAAGAGGTAATCTGCAATCTCGCACAGGGTGGAGGGCAGCCGGACCGCCTCTTTGTACGCGGGAATGACGATACTTAACGCATTCATGGCCTTATCTTGCGTATCCCTCGGGTTAACGAGAAAGGGGAAAGTTTTCCCGCCAGACAATGCGTTGTGTATAGTCTGAAAGGTACTGACCGGTTCGGATACGGGAGATAGCGTACTCGGGAAGGTTGACCGTCACCATGCATTTCCCGTCGAATATCACGCCGTTCATACGGCCGAAAAGAAAGTCGTATGAACCATAACCATATTGCTTGAATTCATCCGGAAAGTCATTCGGATTCTCGGGGAAGACGTGTAGAAGAAAGACCGGCACGGTGTCATCGGCACGGCATGATTCCTTGATGTACGTCAGTGTTGGTTTATCCTTGTCGTTGAAGTAGATATCGAAGTTGGAACTGAAGACGGGCTCTTCCAACACCGTTGACCGATACATCTTTCGCCGAGCGTCCGCCATGGCCTCGCCCCTCCCGGACAGGTCCAGCCTCACCGCTTGCAGAATAGTATTATTGTAAACCTTTTTAGTCCAGATAGTCTGGAAATCGAATATCCCTTCCATACCAGTAGGTGCGCTGGCCAAAGGGGAGAAATTAGGGCCATCAAGGCCGACGCCGAGAAATGTTCTTTGCCTGTCCGCCTTAGGAAGAAGCAGTCGTGTGTTTCCCATCTGCAAAAAATCTCCAGCTATATAAATGGGTGAAGAGGGATAGTGTTCGAGCAAGTATTTCAACGTTTTCAGTGAACCAGCTCCATAATCGAGCATCGAGTACCAACTACGAAGATACTCGGGTGTCGTTCTATCCACCAGGAAGTTGAAATAGACTTGCTGAAGGGGATGGAGGGAAATTATTGCTGCGAGCATCATGACCACGCCCATTCCAGCCAAGGCATATATCCCCGTCCGTAACGGTTTCCATGAGATGAGCCAGTGCAGCCCGAACACGGCTACAAGGCAAACGGGTGCATAAAGAAAATACATGTGGTGCCATCCGCCGTAGAGCACGGAATGCAAGAGAACGACGGCAAGAATCGGCAGTATGAAGCAGGCGATGAGCAGAAACTCGAAGCGCAGTGGCGTGTTGCGCAAGATGTCGCCGGGACGGGTGACGCCACGCCCGACAATCGAAACCACTCCGACGATGCCAAGCAGGAGCGTGACAGGAGGAGTCGTGATCGAAATCCAAGTGGGAACATAATAAAATGGGAGATTCGTGGAGAGTACTCGCTCGCCTTGGAATAACTCTGTCATGGAGAGGGGGAAATGCGCCATTTGCGTAAACGAGTCGATAACGTGCCCGACAGGATCGCTCCAGAGATACGGCCACGTGGCGTACAGAGTGAGCACACCAGCCAACGCGAACCACCTGGTGGTCATCAGGATGTGTTTCCTCTCCTGTCGTCCGGAGGCATGGAAAAGATCACAGGCCCGCATGGCCAGAACCGCGGCGAACAGCATGACGCCCAAAATGCGGATATTGGTGAGAAGCCCGACCCCCACGCCACAGAGGAGAAATGCCCCGGCAGTACCCTTTCTGAACCCCCGGTCAATGAGAAACAGCGCAATCATGAACATGCTGAGGAAAGGGATATCCTTGGTATTGAAGAACGAATGCGCGTACATGCGAGGATGAAGCAGAAACAGGAGTAGGGCGAAGCACGCCAGGAGTCGGTTGTTGAACAGCCGTATTGCCAACAGGTAACAGAAGAATCCGCCAGCCAGGAAAAACATGTGCGTCAGGAGATGACGGCTGAGATAGATGCTGCGGGAGTCCTCCAATCCCAGGATACGTTCGAAAAACAGGAGCGATAGTTCGAATGCAACGCCGTAGTTCCTGGCCCAGCTATCCAGATAGAGGTCATTGTTCCACACGACATATTCAACGGCTGATATGGCAAGAGCACGATGAGGCGCATCGTCTACTGATATGCCGTAATCGTCAAGAACAACAACGCCCACTATTAGGAAGAGCCCGCACACGATAAGTGCGCCGCGGTGCGTCATAAAACTGACCGCTACGGTTCGGAAGCGGGAACCCGCAGGAGAGCCGGATGCTGTATCGCTAGTCATTTAGAGTCTCTGCTGTAATATCAATAAAAGACTGCATTTGATTCTTGCAATCACGGCATAATAAACGATCAAGGCTTACCCATCAAATACACGACGGCACCACACTTCCAGTGTCAGCCATCGGAATATCTGACTGCTCAGATCCACGCGACCCGATACATGACGGCGCAACGCCCCTTCCAGGGCTTTGGGCTCAAGCAGCCCACGCTGACGGCATCTGTCACTCAGCAAGACAGGATAAACGGTCTCGTCAGGCCGGTCGCGGAACCACTCACGAATCGGAACGACGAATCCAAGTTTGTAGGGATTATCGAGGATGAAGGCAGGGACGAAACCGCGCACGGCTTCCTTGAGGAGCACTTTTCCGCTCCCGTCCCGTATTTTGAACTCACCCGGTAAACTGAAGACAAATTCGACCAGGCGATAGTCCATGAACGGCAGTCTGGACTCGATCGAATGGGCCATCGATATAGCGTCCCCGTAATGGAGAAGCGTGCTCAGCCCCTCCTCGTGGTTGCGGCGGAGTTCGTTCGCAAGCGATTCCGGATAGACGGGTGCATCCTCGCGGTCCGGCTGCTTGTCCGGTCCCTCGGTCAGGCAACCTGAGTAGACTGATTCGTCTCCCCGCCAACGGCGCCACCACAAGTGAGTTGAAGGCACGACTGCTCTAGCTAACTCCAGCCCTCCACGAAGCGGGCCACTGTATGGGCTACTATGGCGTACCAACCACTGAAGATGCCGTCCCGCCTGTCGCCAACGACCAACGCGAACGGCGTCGAAAATGGCTGCGGGCGCCTGCATGTAATAGCCGCCGAGCAATTCGTCTGCACCCTGTCCTTCCAGCGCAACGACGATACGCCCGCGCATGGATCTCATGATGTTCCACAACGGCAGTGTGGCCGGGCACTGCGTCGGGCCATCCATGTGGTGAACGATGCGCGTCAGTGTATCCAGGAAGTCGAATGGCGGTGACGTGATTCGATGGTGCTTCAACCTGAATTTATTCGCCAGATGAGCAGCGGCCACGGATTCATCACACTCTAATCCCTTGAATCCCGCGGTAAATGCTTGATGTTCGCCATCATAAAAAGTGCGCAGGAGAGACACGATGGTCGATGAATCGACTCCACCTGAGAGCGTCGTACCGACCGGTACATCGCTCCGCATTCGGAGTCGGATGGAATCCAGGAGGAGTTCCCGAAAACGCTCACACGCCGCTTCAAAGGAAATGCTTCGGTCGATATTGGCGGGGTAGTCCCAGTAACGTTTAAGGACAGGGCTTCCGGAACGCTCCACGATCATGTTGTGAGCCGCCGGCAGTCGCCGAACGCCTCTGCAGAAATGCTCGGGAACGTGACCGGCAATACTGGCACGCATCAGTTTGGATACTGCGCTGGGATCAATCGCTGCAAGTTTTCGAGAGATCGCGAGGAGTGCCTTGACCTCGGACGCAAATATCAGCTTGCCATCAACCATGGCGTAATAGAAGGGCTTGATCCCGAATCTGTCGCGTGAGCAAAACAAGAGATCCTGTCGGCGGTCATAGATCGCAAACGCCCACATTCCATTCAGGTGCCGACACACGTCTTGCCCCCATTGGCGGTATGCCGTCAGCAAAACCTCGGTGTCCGAGTTGGTCCGAAACGAGTGGCCGAGACCTTCGAGTTCCTTGCGGAGTTCGAGATAGTTGAATATCTCGCCGTTGTACGTCATGACGACGTCGCCGTCACTTGACGTGAACGGCTGATTGCTCTCAGAACTCAGGTCAATGATGGCCAGTCGAACGTGGGCAAGGCCGATGCCCGGCGCGCCGCGCCAGGTCCCGGATGCGTCGGGCCCGCGGTGCGGCATCGTGTGAAGCATGGCGGCCAACTCCTGTTCCGTAACGGGCTGCCCACTGGTCTGATTGTAAATGCCTGCTATCCCGCACATTATCGAAACGCCACGCTCCTGATGCCGTGCCAGCCCACCTGCCACACGTAATCGGCAACAGACTGAAACTCCCGATTCACAAATCGGGTAATACACAGCACAATGATGAACAACGTAGGAGCAGCTATCGTGACAGCCACCACGTCTCCCATCGTCCCCCAGCTATCCAGCCACTGCACCAGCACGTAGCCTAAGGCAAACACGGGCAATCCAACGAGCCAAGAATGCAGAAAGACGCTGACCGTCTGACGCAGACGCCCTCTTCCATCAACCCTGGTGCAGAGCCAAATCCCCGTTGGAATACTGATTGACCACATCAGCATACTGGCGATGGCCACGCCAACGGCCCCTCCCTGCTTGGCACCAAACCAGAATGCGGGGAACGACAGCAGTATCTGAATACTTTGCCAAAGAAACAGGACGTGAAAGCGACGCTGCGACTTGAGACACGCCATGCTCGGACCCGACGCAAAGTAGAACGCTTGCAATAAACTTAACGCTTGAAAGACCGGAATGGCCGGCTGCCACTTTGATGCCAACACCAAATCAAAAAATGGCTTGGCAAGCACAACTTGTAGAAGCGCGACTGGAACGCACACCGCACCCAGCACACTTTGTGTACGGAGAAATCCTTCGACTTGGCGTACAGGATGTTGCTGCAATTCTCCAAAGACCGATTGCAAGACCATTCCGATTCTACCCGCAATGACCCCATTCGCCTGCGCCGCCAGCAGAAAAGCAAATCCGAAAAGCCCGGTTTGATATTCTCCAGCCACGTATCCAAGGACGACGATCTCTGTCATGACTAAGACATTGTGGACGTATTGGGCACCCGCCCCCATGAAGTAGACGCGCATGAGCATGCGTGCAAACCGCCGGTGGAAGCGTCGAGTGCTGCGAATGGAACCTACGCGCACGTAGCAGACTGCTCTCGCTGCTTCGTTGAGAATCTGAGGGACCACGAGGGAGGCGCCGCGTCCGCCGACGGCCGCACACCCAACCGATAGCAACGTCGCTGCAAATTGAAGAAATCCATCGATCATGGCAATTCGGCGAAATTCAAGTTTCTGTCGGAGATTCGACAGAGGCACCACGGACATCGCCATACAGAACGGACGAATTGCCAACACGGCAAGAAGACCGCCGAACCACAACGGAGGATAGGTATCGTATATCCACAACGCGACGGGTATTGAGAGCAGCGTCACGGACCCACTGATTACGGCAATCCTGAAGGCGAGACGCTGAGCAGTCGGCGCCAGAAGCTGAAGACGTCGAGGATAGGCGAGCAGGACGTCGCCCATGACCTCCGGCAGAAAGACCCAAACGACCGTCGCGACGGCAAAGGCAGTTACCGCTACGCCGTAGTCTTCCGGGGAAAGAAAAAATGCAATGAGAAGCGTCGCAGCGGCGGTAACAAGCTTGTTCAGAAACCATTGCGTCGAGATCCAGAACGACCCGCTCAGGGCAGAATTTGTCAACGATATCTTGCTAACACCAACAGGGTCTGAGTCTGATGCGCTAGTCACGTTTCACGACGGGGCAGTGCATCGGGCGTCTATAGCTTTTCGCCTAGAGTAGGTTCCTAGCAAAATTCCCATTGCTGCCCACCAAACAGCCGTATTCTGAAACGCCCCTATCAATGCTCTCGGTTCGAACAGCGATATCACAATCCCGCCCAGCAATATCAGACCCAATACGAAAGCGACGATTCTGTCGTCTTTACTTTTCGGAGTACTAAGCGTAAGCCGCCACAATTGACACAGAGCAGAGCAAATCATGGCAAAGAAAAATAAGGGAAGGAATATTCCACTTTCAACTGCCCATCTGAGCCAGAGGTTGTGAACCTCTATTACCTCGCCTGGACCGGCAAGCAGCAGTATTTGCCCCATTCCATAACCGCTGAACATCTGTTCTCCGATCAACTCGACAGCCCTGATATCAGTTTTAATTCGATTAGTACTGAAAGCATTCAGATTGGTTAAGGATAACTCTGAGCTTAATAAGTGCTCCAGTCGAAGATGATTGATCCAGAGATCTAAAGGGACCAACGTCACGGCTCCTAACACGCCGACAGCCAAGGCTCCCACCATCCACCTTGAGATGACAAACATGAAAGCGACAATCGTGAACAACGACACAAGCATGCCGGTACGCCCTCCGCTTGCGAGCTGGCTGACAAAGATTATCCCAACTAAGATAAAAAAAACGGGTGGACAAACAAATTTTTGACTTGTCTTCGCTGGGAGGAGAAGTAACGTGCTCGGCAAGTATAAGGCAAGTGAGAGTGACCATCCCGTTCGGCTACTGTTGAATCCTACATCAGTGAACGATGCAGAATGGTGCATTTCCAAAGGTACGTCCCAATCCGGTAGCCCCGTCAGAACACTCACGACCGTGATCGCCGCAAACAAGGTGATGATGGTCAAGCTTCGGACGAAGATCATCCTTATGGTGCCACCTTGCCGAGCCAAGTTGTAGAAACACCAGAGAAACGTCGCGCAAATTCCTATGTCTACAACAAATTCGATCGCCACAAACGGATCTCTGGCTTGAACAAGGCCAGGGACCGAAAGGAAGAGCAGCATGACAAAACCCGCCGGTCCCATCAATCCCCTTGGAAGAAGGACGAGACCCGTTGTCGCCATACGGGAGAACAACACTCCGACGGCAACGACCACAAGAGTCGTCTTCAGCAAACCTACAACGGACGGGCTTACCCCCGGTAACCAGAAGACGGGCGCTACACCAAGGTAAAGGCTAAAGAACCAGGATTCGGCGGTAAACTTACGTGGCATGGACGGAAAATGAATAGAATTCGGTATGGTGTCAAGAAGGGTTGTTTTCTCTGACTGGATTTATTGTCAACAAAAGAGTTGCACGAAAAAGTAACGAACGGGAACGGGTGTCCCTATTTTTTACTCAATCTGCTGCTTAGCCACCTTATGTCTTTTCTCAACTCGTTGGCTAAGAACGTCAACCGTCCGGCATGCCGTTTGTGCCTGATGTACTCAATAAGAGACACCATAAAAATCGAGCCGCCTAAACCGACCGCCAGCCCGACAGCAAGCATCGCTTTCATTCCATATCTTTCAACTGGAACTTCCGGAGGCCTCGCGAGGGAGTGTACTTCCGTGTTGCCGATTTGAAAGCCTTGAAAAACTTTGACGCCGACCGTATCCATTCTCATCTGCAAGTTTTCAAATTCATTTGTAACAAAATCAGTCTTCCTGATCTTGGCCAAATCATTCGGTGTGAGATGTCTGCGGCGTTCCTTGAGATTGTCGTATTCATCCATGAGGAGTTGCACAACGTATGCATTCGCCACGATCGCCGAAAGCTGTGGTGACCGGGACGTCACGACGATAGAAGTCACGTATTTCTTCTCTAGGGAATTCGTGAAACGGGCCATTCCCTGTAGAGTTTGAACGGCCCGCTGTTCTGAACCGGCGCCTAATATTTCGGTCAAATCGACGATGGACGTTTCGCCGTCCCGTTCATATTGGTAGAGCTTTCTTACAATGTCTCTTCTCGTGACTTCGCTGGACAGAACGCTAACCAACTGGTTCTGATCTAGCGAGTAGATGATCGCGACGGATTCAAACTCCGGCTCTTGGAGACCGGCATAGAGCAGAATCCCGGCCGTGCATAGGCTTACCGTCCAGAAGATCAACCACCGATACCGAAACAGGATGAGGACGTAGTCAAAAAACTCCGTGTCTTCCCCTGTCTGGTCAGGGGAACATCCTTGTCCTTCACTCAGGTCTTTTTCGGAAAGCGCCATGGTTTTGTGTTTTTCCTCTGTTGATCGACTCAAGGGGTTCTTGACTCAACGGTTGATGTCCGTACCGTAATGCGTCGGCCACTGCCAATGTCTGGCGACCCAGCTCCTATTGTCGGAGAATTCCTCGGTGATGCCCATGAACTCCAGGTTGCTCAGGGTCACATCTGCCACGTGCCCGGCAACGGCAAACGACTCGCTCACCATTTGGCCAGACGGGATCGTTGCCTTGCCGGTTTGCGGAGCCCTGCCCCCTGCACCGGTCTTCCACGTCATGCGCATGGGGAACGGCGCACCTTGCGCAAGGCGCACTCGCACCTTGATCCGCTGGTCGTCCGGTCCATCACCTTCCCCAATACGCTCCACTGTCGGGGTGAACCTGAAGGGAGCACCCGGGTTGCCACCCAACAGCAGTACTTGCAGACTCAAGCCGACGAACACCCTAGAGGGCAGCGTCGTCAAGTCGTTGCCGTCCAACTTCAGTATTCGCAGACGATCCAAGCCGCCAAACACCCCCGCAGGCAGCGTCGTCAAGTCGTTGCCGTCCAACCTCAGTATTCGCAGACGATCCAAGCCGCCAAACACCCCCGCAGGCAGCGTCGTCAAGTCGTTGCCGTCCAACCTCACTTTTCGCAGACGATCCAAGCCGCCAAACACCCCCGCAGGCAGCGTCGTCAAGTTGTTGTCGTCCAACCTCAGTTTTCGCAGATGGTCCAAGCCGCCAAACACCCCCGCAGGCAGCGTCGTCAAGTTGTTGTCGTTCAACCTCAGTTTTCGCAGATGGTCCAAGCCGCCAAACACCCCCGCAGGCAGTGTCGTCAAGTCGTTGCCGTCCAACTTCAGAGTTCGTACACGATACAGTCCGGCAAAGTCGCTGGGCTTCAAGTCGGATATCCCCAGGTTCGACAAATCCAGGTCCGTCACGGTGGCCCAGTAATCCGCCGTGACATCGGCACATTCCGAAACGCCGGCTGACTTCATGATCGCGTCCTGGATTTGTTCCGTCCGGCCGCAGACGTTGCCCGCCATCAGCCGCAACTCGTCTGCTTCCAACACCAGGCCGGTAATCCGCACCGTATCGTCGGAGAATTCCTCGGTGATGCCCATGAATTCCATGTTGGTCAGGGTCACGTCGGCCACTTGCCCGGCAACGGCAAACGGCTCGCTCACCATTTGGCCAGCCGGGATCATGACCCTGCCGGTTTGCGAAACCCTGCCTCCTGCACCGGTCGTCCAGGTCACGCGCATGGGGAACGGCGCACCTTGCGCAAGGCGCACTCGCACCTTGATCCGCCGGCCGTCCGATCCATCATCTTCCCCAATACGCTCCACTGTCGGGATGAACCCGAAGGGAGCGCCCGGGTTCCTATCCAACAGCAGTGTTTGCAAACGATCCAAGCCGACGAACATGCCCACGGGCAGCGTCGTCAAGTCGTTGCCGTCTAACTGAAGTGTTCGCATGTGGCCCAGGCCAGCGAATACTCCCTCAGGTAAAATCCTCAGACGATTGTTGTCCAACCGAAGTGTTTTCAGACGGCCTAACCCGCCGAACACCCCAGGGGACAGCGTCGTCAGGCGATTGTTGTCCAGTCGCAAGGTTTCCAGACGGTTCAGACCGGCAAAGTCTCCAACCTTCAACACCGAGAGATCCCGTCCGGACAAATCCAGACTCGTCACGGTGGCCAAGTGCTCCGCCGTGACGTCGGCGCAATCTGAGACGTCCGGGATCGCTTTCAAAATCCAGTACCAGATTGGGAGCGTCCGAGCGCAGAAATCGGATGCCGGCGGCGGTATGGAGGGCGTCATGTGATCTGTATCGCCGGCGTTTGATTGGACCGGACTCATCTCGTTCCGGCTCTCCTGTGCCGCGTCGCCAGATGCACCCACCCCGCAGAGGATACCCAGAATCACCAGAAGAACCGCCCCTAGCCCGGACCGTCGGAGCCCGCGCCACTGCCCGTAGCCGGCCGGCAAGTCGATTTGCCCTACACGACCCTGATGTTGTACTCCACCACCTCTCCGCGATCCCCGTCGAAGAAGCGTCTTAGAGAAACGCTCGTTATCTGCCATCAGCTTTGTCGTCTTTCATGGATTGGAAGGGGTTTACGTGACCTGACAGGAGAAGAATCGGAAAACCTACGCTCAGTATTCGGAACATAGACGTGTCAACGGCCTCAAAGTCTCGCCTCCGAAAGAAAAGGTGGGTACCCTTGATGCCGTCGGCGAATGATCTACTTTTTACAATTTCTGGTCAGGAGGCGACGGATTCTTGATTGACCTGAAGAATGAATTACCCCCCCCCCCCCCCACGGATCGCTCGCTTGACGACGACCCAGACGGTGAGGACGAGCACCTTGAGGTCAATCCAGGGGCTGCACGTTTTGATATAGAGGTTGTCATACCTCAACTTTTCGCGTGGGCTTGACCAATAGTGGCCGTACACCTGCGCCAGTCCCGCGATGCCGGGCTTGACATTTAGACGCTGCTTGAATTCGGGCAGATCGCGGCAGAATCGCCGGTGCCGGATGATCCATTCCGGCCGCGGCCCTACCAGGCTCATCTCTCCCCTCACGACGTTGATCAGTTGCGGTATCTCGTCAAGATGAAATCTGCGCAGGATGTTTCCAACTCGCGTCAATGCCTTGAGGCCCTTTTCCAGATTGCCCCCCGTTTCATCGGCGTGTTCTCTCATCGTGCGGAATTTAAACATCCTGAAGGACTTCCCGCCATGCCCGGCCCGCTCTTGGATGTAGAAAATCGTTCCGCGATCTTCCAGCCAGATGGCGACGGGAATGACGAGACAAAGGATCAGCCATACAGGAAACAGCAGGACACCGGCGAGGCCTATGATCGCAAGATCGAAGGCGCGTTTGTATCCGTCTCGACCGACGGCACCTTCATCGCTCAACGGCCGAGCGACCCGTTCCATTTCATCCCTGCTCAACGCCCGCTTCGCCTGTGCCTGACTCATTCGCGCATTCTACTTTTCATGCTCAACGCCTTGCAACCCCCGGCAGTGTCTCAGTTTGAGAATGTGCCTCACCCAGCCCGCGGGGATGAATCCGCCAGAAAATTTCAAGCTGAGATACTCCCCCAATCATCTCAATCCACGAGCCACGAGGTCGTGAAGATGGACCATTCCCACGACCGTTTCTTGACGATTCAGCACCGGCAACACGGAAATCGGCTTCTCCCGCTTTTCCATCCGTTCCAAGGCGAAAAATGCCTTCTGATCGTCATAGACGCATTCCGGGCCGGGATTCATGATCTCCTGGACCGTTAGACTGAAGAAGTCCTTCCCTGACTCCAAGGCTCGACGGATATCGTAATCGGTCACCAACCCCACCAGATGACCCGCGTCGTCCACCACGGACACGGCGCCGGCTCGTTTGTTCGTAATTTCATACAGCATGTGCCGTGGACTCGTCTGAAGCCGAATCATCGGATTGTCCGTTCCCGACCGCATGACGTCGCCGACGTTGAGCAACAACCGCTTACCCAATTGCCCCCCCGGATGATTCAGCGCAAAGTCATCCGGTTTAAAGTTTCGCAACTTCATGAGCGTCATCGCCAGCGCGTCCCCAACCACCAACGCGGCCGTGGTGCTGCTCGTCGGAGCCATGTTCAAGGGACAGGCCTCCTCCTCAATCGGCGTGTGCAAAACCAGATCCGAGTCGCGCGCCAGCGTAGACATCGGCTGAGCGGTAATGGAAATGACTTTCGCGCCGAGGCTTCTCACCACGGGAAGAATGGTCAGTAACTCCTCACTCTCACCCGATTTGCTGATCGCCAACACCACGTCATGGCTTTGGATGACGCCGACGTCCCCGTGCATGGCCTCCGCACCGTGCAAAAACGTCGCCGGCGTTCCGGTGGAAATCATGGTCGCCGCAATTTTTTGAGCAATAATCCCCGACTTGCCCACGCCCGTGAGAATGACCGTACCCGAGCAGGCATACAACCATCGGCCGGCCTCTTCGTAAGCCGGCCCCATGCTCTCTTGAAGACGCGCAAGCGCCTGCCGTTCCACGTCAACGACTCGACGTATTTCAGCAAAAACGTCCATGTTGAATCATGCGTGACTCGTCGAAAAAAGGACGAATCCACGTGCTTGGTTGTCTCAGGCTTGACAATGCGAGGGACGAATTGAGATCACACACCATTCCACGTACACGTTCTGAACGCCAACGTCAATGGAGACGGAATTACACCATCTTCGACGATTCGAGTCAATCGGACGTGGGCTTCAGGACGCATGCACTCGCTTTCGCCAACGCGACGACCCTTTGGCATGAGCAAAAAGACGACCACGCGGCAGAAAGCCCTTCGGCCCACCACCAGGCGAATCACAGCCCAAGTCTTCCATGCCCTCGACTATGCGACCCTTGGTTCAATCTACTGTGACTACGGAGGCTTGGCGTTCTGGCAAGATCGAAAAGGCCCCTGCCAACAAACCGGACTGAACCTTGCGACCGTGCTCAAAGCCCGTCTGCCTCGGGCAGGCCGAAGCCTGTACGTGGGCGCCGGTGTCGCTGAACTGCCCCCGCTGATTATGGAAACGACTGAACTTGATCGTGCCGTCGCGGCGTATACGCTTCGAACGCTTGAGGCCGAAACCCTCAACGCCGCCTGCCAGGAGATTCCCTTCAGGATTCAGGCCGGCAACGCACGACGCGCACGGGGAACCTTCGATCACGTCTGGATGGTCAGCGTGTTGAATGATCCCGACTGTTACCCTGAAACCTCGGCACTCTCCTACGGGCGAGCCAACCCCGTCACCTTCAACGCTCTCGCCTTTTCGAGGGAACGAGCAAAAATCCTGCGACTGACCGACGGATGTTTGCAGAAACTTGCAAGCCCCGGTCTCGTCACCACGTCCGTTGAAGAAATTCCCTGGGTGACGGACTGGTGCCGCAAACGGCGCGTCTTCTTTCACGTTGAAAAACACGACCACGCCACGGCGCTTGTCGGTGATCCCATCTGCTTCATTCACGTAAGACGCGGAGAACAATAATCACGCAACGGAAAAAGAACACTCTGGTGCATTACCGACCACCGGGCATCCTGGAACGATGCCCGGCAAACACCGCGTGGAGATCGCGTCCACGACCAACCAGGTTTCGGCGAGCTTGAAGAAAAACGTTCTGCACGAATTCCCAATCGCGCTCACTCAGATTGTAAGCTTGAAACGCACGGCTCCGCTTTGGATTATCCCACATGGAATGGTGCATGGAATAATCCACCACCGCCTCAAGGGATTCAGAAGTCCACCCCGTCAGGGCAAAACGATTCAGGATGGCCCGTGCCCGTTGGCGACCGTGGACCTGCAAGGCGGACGCAAGAAATTCCCGCACGGCGGCTTCAGAGCTTTTCAGGAAGGCGGATTGGAATTGAATGAGCGCGCGAATCAATTGATTCGCCTGGGGACTCGACTCCGGCGGAAGCACGCCGGCCTCATCAAACGTGGCCAGCATCGCCATCACCGATCCAACGTGTGCCGCCGGCGTTCGCCCGGATTCCCCCGGTCGATCGGATGCACGGCCTTCATACGCACCGAACAGCAGCATGACGGTCACCCACCAAACCCACCGTCCAGCCCCTCGGCATCGATCACGCCTCCAAGACATCATCACTCACCTCTCACCCCCGTCATTCCTGCGTCGGCCAGTGGCTCGTGGCCAGTGACCCGTGACCAGTGGCTCGTCCGTCATTCCCACACCCCCCTCTTGTCATTCCCGGCACCCTCTTGTCATCCCGGCCCTTCTCTTGTCATTCCCGCCCTCCTCTTGTCATTCCCGCCTCCTCCTCTTGTCATTCCCGCAGTTTTAAGCGGGAATCCAGCGTCTTTTCCCTTCTATCACAAGGGTGGGGAATGGTCAGCACCACGCACAGGCCACCATGCCTGGAAGCCCTACCCATGCCCCTGGATTCCCGCGTGCGCGGGAAGGACTCGTAGCTGCGCGATCTCATCGCGCCCCCCTGCACCACATTCCCGCTTTCGCGGGCATGACAAATGGTGGCCCCATACACCGCGTTGAAAACGTCCAACCCCCGCGACTATAATCATCGCACGCTCTCGCTTTTGTCTACTCCCCCGAGGCCGCCGTGCTCGCAAAAGTCTTCAGTGCCGGACTCCTTGGCTTAGAGGCCCACCTGATTGAAGTGGAAGTCGATATTGGCGGCGGGCTTCCACAATTTTCCATCGTGGGTCTGCCTGATGCAACCGTTCGGGAAAGCCGGGACCGCATCCGGGCGGCACTCAAAAACACCGGCTTCTCCTTTCCTCCCAAAAAAATCACGGTCAATCTCGCGCCCGCCGGGTGGAAAAAAGAAGGATCAGGGCTCGAATTGAGCATGGCCATCGGCCTCCTGGTCGCCGAAGGCTTCATTTCCCAAGAAACGGCCCAACAATACGTGTTGGTCGGCGAACTGTCGCTGGACGGCCGAATCAAGCCCGTCACCGGCGCATTATCCATTGGGCTGTTGTGTCAACACCAACGTCCCCTCATCCTGCCGATCGAAAACGCCCGCGAAGCCGCGGTCGTGGATCACGTCAAAGTCTACGGCGCGCATACGCTCCCCGAAGTGATGGAGTTTTTTCAGGGCAACGAACCCTTGCTCCCGGTCCGCGTCGATACGCAACAATATTTTCAAACGCCCAGCCCCGCCGAAGATTTCGCCGACGTTCGTGGACAGACTCACGCCAAACGCGCCTTGGAAGTCGCCGCGGCCGGAGGACACAACGTCCTGCTGATCGGACCACCGGGGGCAGGGAAAACCATGTTGGCCCAACGCCTTCCCGGCATCTTGCCGCCCCTCCGACCACAAGAAGCCCTGGAAACCACCTGCGTACACAGCGTGGCGGGCACGCTCTCCCCGAATCAATCGCTCATCACCACCCGACCCTTTCGCGCGCCCCACCATACGATCTCGGACGCCGGTCTCATTGGCGGGGGCACCATCCCCAAACCAGGCGAAGTATCCATGGCACATCATGGCGTCTTATTTCTGGATGAAGTCCTGGAATTTAAGCGATCGGTCCTTGATGGGTTACGACAGCCGCTCGAAGACGGCACCGTGACCGTGACGAGAGTCAACGCCTCCCTTCAATATCCGGCGCGATTCATGTTGGTTGTCGCCATGAACCCCTGCCCGTGCGGGCATTACGGCGACCGGACGCGAGAATGTATCTGTACGCCTCAGCAAATCCGGCGATATCGGGGCCGGCTGTCCGGCCCGCTCCGGGACCGTCTTGATATTCACGTCGAAGTCCCGGCGGTGCCCGTGGCCGACCTAGGGCACGAGCAAGTCGCGGAACGTTCCACGTCCATTCAAAAGCGCGTGGCCGATGCTCGTCACATTCAGGCCAATCGGTATCAGGACGACAATCTGTTTACCAATGCCCAACTCAAACCCAGACCGATGCGAACCCATTGCCGGATAAACGAAACCGGCCGCACCCTCCTGAACCAGGCCGTCACGCAATTGGGACTCTCGGCAAGAGCGTATGGGCGAATCCTTCGCGTTGCACGAACCATTGCGGATTTGGCAGACTCAGAAACGATTCAACCCCCGCATCTCGCCGAGGCCATCCAATATCGGAGCATGGATCGGGCAACCCTCCTCTAACCAGGGACTCGAGCCGGTCTCCTTCCCTCTCCCCGTGGGAGAGGGCCAGGGTGAGGGAGAGGTTCTTGAGAGAAGCGTATTCGATCTTCTAACGGTCTCATCATTGGGAAGAGAGGTCACAACGGGACATGGACGTTCAGATCGGCGCACATCTTTACCGAAACAGCAATGGAACCATTGAAATTGAGGGGGCACCTCAGATCGAAATCGAGCGACACCCGGCAGGCGGGTTTCCAAGGGTCACGTTCGCGATGTTTGATACGAGCGGCAGAATGCCGGTGAAACTCATGAAAAGCACGTTGGCCATTAACGAGGGCAGAGCCTATGCGTTGGAAAAAAGTCCCACGAGTCTGGTGCTGCGGCATCAGGAGACCGGCAAAGCCGTTCTGCACGTGGACCTTGCAGAGAATGGGCGGCTCGTCATCTCACGGGGTGAGTTTTATACCTTGAAGGCCCACACCCTCACCATCACCCCGTCTGAATGGACGCTGGAAAAAACAACGGTGGCAGCAGGAGAAACGGACGTCAACGGCGGGGCCGTTTCCTTGAAATAAGCGTCCGGTCACTCGTGCCAAGTTTCAAATCTCCGCGGCCGGCGCATTTTTCGATCCATCGCAGATCGCACACGTCTGACTCGGAATCCCTTCGCTGGCTGAGGCCGGACCCAAGGCAAACTTCGGATCCAATGCCACCACGTCCTTGCCTTGATACGTCCAGAGCCGTCCGCAATCAGGGCAACAAAACCACGTCGTATATCCCGGCCAATCTCGGTCGCGTGTTCCCATGGTGCCGTCCTTATTCAGCCGCCAACGCTTGGCCGATCCGATGCGCCGCGTCTTCAACGTCCGCCTTCGACGCGTCCAAATGGGTGACGACCCGATACCGATGCTCTCCTACGGCGTTCAGCAACACCCCGACATCCTTGAAGGCGTTGAGTAATTCCTGCGTTGAACGATCGCTGCGGACGACCTCGAACATGACGATGTTCGTGTCCACCCGGTCAGGATCAACGTACACGGCCGGAATCTGTTGGAGTTGCAGGGCGAAATGCTTGGCGTTGTCGTGGTCATCTCGCAGTCTGGCAACGTGGTGATCCAACGCGTAGAGGCCCGCGGCAGCCAGAACGCCGACTTGTCGCATCCCGCCTCCAAACATTTTTCGCAACCGTCGCAGCTTGACGACGTTCTCCCGGGTTGACCCGATCAGTGAACCGACGGGAGCCCCCAGCCCTTTGGACAGACAGAACGACACGGTATCGAACGGCTTCGCAAACTCCGCGGCAGACGTCCCGACGGCCGACACCGCGTTAAACAATCGCGCCCCGTCCAAGTGCAACGCCAGCCCCCGGTCTTTCGCCACCTTCGTGATCTCCTGGATTCGGGACAACGGGTACACCGACCCTCCGCCGAAATTGTGCGTCTGTTCCAGGCACAACAAGGTCGTCGGTGGATTGTGAACGTCTTTCGGCCGAATCGCCGCCACAATACGATCCGGGGTCAAAAGCCCCCGCTCTCCCCGGAGACAACACAATTGGACTTGAGACAGCGCAGAAGCCGATCCACCCTCATAGCGAATAATGTGCGCGGTCTCTTCCACCATAACCTCGTCACCGGGCCGCGTGTGCAACCGGATGGACAGTTGGTTGGCCATCACTCCCGTTGGAACAAACAGGGCGGCTTCCTTCCCCAACAATTGCGCGGCCTTGGCTTCCAGGGCGTTGCTCGTTGGATCTTCACCATACACGTCATCCCCGACCTCGGCTTGCGCCATGGCCGCCCTCATCTCCGGAGTCGGTTTCGTGACCGTATCACTTCGCAGATCAATCATCGCAGGACCTTCACGGGTCAATGTAGCGGTTCGACGTCGGGAATCTCAACCGTCTGACCGGTTTGTGATAAAACCCGTTGGAGATCGTGTGCCGTCACGGGTCCGGGTCGAAGAACGACGGGCTCGTTCACCACGCTCAATAAGGTAGACGGTCGATCTCCTGAAGCCGGTCCGGTGTCAAGAATCCAATCAACATCGGGACCCAATGAGGCTTCAACGGCTTCGGCGGTCAGACAAGGAGCGTCCCCGGATCGATTGGCACTCGTCCCCGTCAACGGGCCGGTCCGCTGTAACAGCGACCGCAGAAATGACGACCCGGGCACCCGCACGCCGATGGTGCCGGTCCCTGCCGTCAACGTAGAAGATACCGTCGGTCCGGCCGAAAAAATCACGGTCAACGGCCCCGGCCAGAATTCGTTCAAGAGCCCGTGCGTCCAGGATGGAACGGATTCGGCCAACGAATCCAGGCGACTCCGTTCTGCTATCAGCACGAGAAGAGGTTTCCCGGGAGGCCGCCCTTTCATCGCGACCACGCGCTCCAGCGCGTGAGGACGTGAAATTGAAGCGGCCAGGGCATACGAACTTTCCGTCCCAACGGCCAGTACCCCGCCCTGACGAACGAGATCCACAATCGAGGAGAAAAAGGACGGAGAAGGAACGGGAGGAACGTGGAGAATGTTGGCCACGAGCGACAGCTTTTCACTCGACAATCAGTTGGAGTCGGAAATCGAAGAGTTTTCCTGAATGCAGCCGGAGGAGATCGGGCATACGAGGAATGGAATCATTCACCCGTTCCGTTCCGCCAACGCTCGTCCGGCAATATCGGTACGAAAATATTGCCCTGCAAACTTGATGGGCTTCGCAACCTCATAGGCACGATCATGGGCCGTCTTGAGGGAAGGCCCCCAAGCCGTCACCCCCAACACCCGACCGCCGGCCGTCACAACGTCGTGGCACTTCAAAGCCGTTCCGGCGTGAAACACGGCGGCATGATCCAGACGCGGTGAAGGAAGCCCGGTGATGGGCACGCCACTCGTAGACCGGCCGGGATAGCCGCCGGAAGCCATGACCACACACACCGCGGATTGCTCGGACCATTCGAGATGGATCTGATCCAAACGATGGTCAACCACGGCTTCCAGAACGTCCAGAAGATCGGTGTTCAACAACGGCAGCACCACTTGAGTCTCAGGGTCGCCGAACCGGGCATTAAACTCCAACACGTAGGGAGTTCCGTCCTTGACCATGAGTCCCGCATACAACACCCCGTAGAAGGGGCTGCCCAGGCGTGACAATCCTTCGACCGCGGGTTGCAACACGTTTCGCATGATTTCATCACGTAAGGCCGGGGTAGCCAATGGTGCCGGAGCATAAGCCCCCATGCCACCGGTATTGGAGCCCGTATCGCCTTCGCCGATTCGCTTATGATCTTGTGCCGCCAGCATCGGGACCACGGTTTTCCCATCCACAAAGGCCATCAGCGTAAGTTCCTCCCCTTGCAGATATTCTTCAATGACCACTTGCCGACCAGCCTCGCCCAAGGCTTGATGCTCCAACATCCGGCTCACTGCGTCCCGTGCTTCCTGCCTCGTCCCGGCAACCACAACCCCCTTGCCCTGGGCCAACCCGTCGGCCTTCACCACTACGGGTGGCGTGCGGTTCTCGATGTACGTGAACGCGGGACCAACGCCGTCAAACGTGCGGGACTCCGCCGTTGGAATCCCTTGCCGCACCATCAGGTTCTTGGCAAACGATTTACTGGCTTCGATCTTCGCGGCGTTTCTGGTGGGACCGAATATTTTCAGTTTGCTCCGGCGAAACAGATCCGCAATGCCCAACGCCAACGGCGCCTCCGGTCCGACGACCGTTAAATCGATGGCTTTTTCTTGAGCGAATGTTTGAAGACCGGGTAAGTCGGTCGCCGAAAGCGGCACGCAGGTGGCGTGCCGACCGATGCCGGCATTTCCAGGAGCACAATAGAGTCCGGTCACCCGAGGACTCTGCGCCAATTTCCACACCAACGCGTGTTCACGTCCTCCACCGCCAATGACCAGAATCTTCATGAATTTGAGCTCGTGGCCCATCGTGAGGAGCGGCTCTCGCACCGGCCTTGACCACTGCCCTCACTTTTCATGTCTTTTAATGTCGAAAATGCCGCATACCGGTCATAATCATGGCCAACTTGTGTTCATCCGCGGCCTTGACGACTTCTTCGTCCCGGATACTGCCGCCGGGTTGGATCACGGCGGTCACGCCCGCCTTGGCCGCAGCATCAATTCCATCCCGAAACGGGAAGAAGGCATCGGACGCCATGACGGAACCCCGGATGGGAAGACGGGCTTTCCTCTCAGCCAATTCAACGGAATCCACGCGGCTCATCTGTCCGGCGCCGATGCCGATGGTCTGCGTGGCCCCGGCCAACACAATGGCGTTGGACTTCACGTGCTTGCACACTTTCCATGCAAACGCACAGGCCGCGTATTCCGTCTCGGTGGGGCGCCGCGTGGTCGGCACCGTCAACGCGGTCACGTCCGGCAGGGTTCCAAGGTCGCGATCCTGTACGATCAACCCGCCGACGAGTTTTTTCAAATCGTAACCCTTGCGGGCTTGGCCGTTGAGCGGCCCAACCGACAACAACCGCAGGTCCTTTTTCCGTTGCAACTCGGCCAAGGCGTCCGCGGTAAATTCCGGAGCAACGAGGACTTCCACGAACGTGGCGGTCACTTCCTTGGCCATGGCCAGATCGACCGTCCGGTTGCAGGCGATGACGCCCCCAAACGCCGAGACGGGATCCGTTTCCCTGGCTTTGACGTAGGCGTCAACCGCGGTCCCGCCAAGTGCCGCGCCGCACGGATTATTATGTTTGATGATGACGACCGCCGCGTCCGCAAACTCTTTGACCAACTCCAACGCGGAGTCGGCATCCAGATAATTGTTATAGGACATGGTCTTACCGTGCAGTTGGCGGCCGCCGGAAATGGAGGGGTCCGTCCCGCCTCTTTCTCGATACAACGCGCCTTCTTGATGAGGATTTTCTCCATATCGCAAGATTGCCGAGCGTTCATACGTCAGAGATAACCGCGTCGGAAATTTCTCGGTCGTCCCGCCGTCCCGCCGCCGGCTCAGATACTCCGCAATAATGCCGTCGTACCGCGAAGTATGAGCAAAGACTTTCTGCGCCAACTCCCGGCGCAGCGTCGAAGGCACGCCCCCGGCCCGCAACGCCTCCAACACGCGCTGATAGTCGTCTGGATCGACCATCACGACGACGTCCGCATGATTCTTGGCAGCCGAGCGAAGCATGGACGGCCCCCCAATATCAATCTGTTCGATGGCCTCCTCAAACGAGCACGCGGGGTCGGCGATCGTGGATTCAAACGGATACAGATTCACGACCACCACGTCAATCGGCGGAATCCCGTGCTCCTGCATTTGTCGAACGTGATCGGGCTGATTCCGTCGCCCTAAGACGCCTCCGTGAATCTTGGGGTGCAGGGTTTTGACCCGCCCCCCCAGAATCTCGGGAGACCCCGTGTGCGAAGACACTTCCGTCACCGGCACTCCGGCCTCGCGCATCGCTTTAGCCGTTCCGCCCGTCGAGAGAAGCGCGGCACCCAATTCCACTAATCCCTTAGCCAACTCCACCACACCGGTCTTATCAGACACACTGATCAACGCGTGGTTCAATCCGTCCATGGCCTTTCCTTTTGTACAATCGATGCTGATCGTGGATAATTCCAGAGAAAAAGGAGATTAACAAAAGGCCGCCGGAACTTCAACGAACCCGTTTCCCCTGCCGTGTACAAATCTTGGCAAACGTTGAATAAGCTACCCCTGAGAATCCCTCTCCCGTTGTCGGCAAGTTTGAAATGACTCCATACCGCCCGCTCTGATTCTGGTATGATGGACCCCGCACGATCCCAATGATAGAACATGGACCCGTCACCAGACATCAACCCTGACATGACCCAACCCTGGCACCTTGATCTCGGGGCGCGAGTGATTTCGCCGGACGCCGTCCATTTCAGAGTCTGGGCTCCCCGGGCCGAGACCATGAACGTGGAACTTCACGCGGCGAATCCTCGGAGAATCCCCCTGGCTCCGACTCAGCACGGATATTGGGAAGCAACCGTCTCAGGCGTATCGGCTGACGCGTTCTATTCCTACGCGATCAACCAATACCTGCAACGCCCGGACCCGGCCTCCCGATTCCAGCCTGAAGGCGTACACGGGCCATCCGTAGTCGTCGATCCCTTCAACTTCCCTTGGACGGATGGCCATTGGCGGGGATTGCCGCTTGACGAATTCATTATTTACGAACTGCACGTTGGAACGTTCACACTGGAAGGCACCTTTGACGGAGTCATCAAAAAACTGCCCTATCTTCGCGACGCCGTAGGCGTGACCGCGCTTGAACTGATGCCGGTGGCTCAATCTCCGGGAGTCCGGAATTGGGGATACGACGGTGCCTACCTCTTCGCCCCACAGGCCAATTACGGCGGCCCCGTCGGGCTGAAGCGGTTCGTGGACGCCTGTCACGCCCATGGGCTCGCCGTCATCATGGACGTGGTGTACAACCACCTCGGCCCCGAAGGCAATTATCTGGGAGAGTACGGCCCCTATTTCACGCACCGCTATCAGACTCCCTGGGGACAAGCCATCAACTACGACGGACCGCACAGCGATCCCGTCCGGCATTTCGTCATCAGCAACGCGCTGTATTGGATCACGGAATATCACGTCGACGCCCTGCGACTCGACGCGATCCACGGCATCTTCGATTTCAGTGCCACACATATCCTGCAAGAACTCGGCGAAGCCGTTCACGCGCAGGCACGGCAACACAGCCGAGCCGTTCACGTCATCGCAGAAAGCGGCCTCAACGACGCACGAGTCATCACCCCCGTCACCCGAGGAGGCTATGGACTGGACGGCCAATGGAGCGATGACTTTCATCATGCCCTCCATGGTGTCCTGACCAAGGAAACGGACGGCTACTACGCGGACTTCGGGAAACTCGATCAACTGACCACCGCGATCAAGGACCGCTTTGTGTACTCCGGGCAATATTCCGCTCACAGAGAACGGCGTCACGGCAATTCGGCCAAACGCGGCACTCCCACGCAATTTGTCGTGTTCTCACAAAATCACGATCAAGTGGGGAATCGGGCGCAAGGCGAGCGACTCTCAACCCTGATCCCGTTTGAAGCACTCAAACTGGCGGCCGCCGCGGTCCTGCTTTCCGCGAACGTACCGTTGTTGTTCATGGGAGAAGAGTATGGGGAGACCGCGCCGTTTCTCTACTTCATCGATCACGGCGACGCCGGCCTCATCGAAGCAGTCCGACGGGGACGCAAAGCCGAGTTTGCTTCATTCGGCTGGGGAGACGTCCCTGACCCTCATGCGCCGTCCACGTTTGATCGGTCACGCCTTCAATGGACGCAGAACCCGTCGGACCGACAACGTTGCTTGCAGCATTGGTATCAATCCGTCATCAAACTTCGGAAATCGATTCCAGCCCTCGGGCCGGGTCGGGCACAAGACCGGCTCAAGGTCTGGGCCCATCGAAAAGCCCAAGTCCTGACCATCCATCGAACGGGGCACTCAGGCCCGGAGGCGCTCATCATTCTGAGTCTCAACGCGGACCCGACGAACCTCCCATTCAAGAACCCGCAAGGAACATGGGACGTACAACTCGACTCCAATGCACCGGCATTCGGCGGACGCCAAGAAACACCCGCTCCCCACACCCTCACCTTGCCGCAAGAACCACGCTCACTTCACCTTCCCCCCTACGCCACGTGGGTCTACACCAGAAAGCGATAAGCAACGCCCCGTTCCGTCCCCGTCCCTCTCCCCCTATTCTTCTCCCTCTCCCCTTGAGGGAGAGGGTCGGGGTGAGGGGAAGAAATGCCCGCACTCGATCCTCTGTCCTATGCCCCCGGCGTCGTGCCCGTGCAAACGGGAATGACAGGGGGGGAGGCGGAAATGACGAGGTGTGGCTAGCGCCTGCACTTCTCCCGCTTCCTCTGCGAGAGGGGGGAGTTTAGGGGGCTGTAGAACGCGGGCTTTGGTCCCGAGCGGATTCCCCTTTTCGGCTTTCGGAAGTTTTTTGAGGTGGTCAGGGTGTACGACCATGCCGGATTGGTATATACTTCTTGACCATTAAGAAGGATAGCTGAACCATGCCGTTCACGTTAATTGTTGCCCTCAGCGTTCTCTTTTTCGCCGTCGCCTTTTCTCTTCAGAACGACCAGGTGGTGTCCATTCAGTTTTTCGGATGGAGGTTTGAAGGGTCTCTGGTCCTGATTTTACTGACCGCCCTCTGTCTCGGCGTCGTCATCGCCATTCTGGCTTCCATGCCGAGCCGCATTCGAAAGTCCCGACAAATCACGCACCTGACGAAACGGGTGACTGAATTGGAACGCCCATACCAGGAGCATTCACGAAGATCGTATCCTGATTGACGGCGTCACGCACGACCCGATGGAGCCCCGCTTCGCCCATGGTGAAACGCACTCATCAACGAGTCCTGGCCATGATTATGGCCGGCGGCAAAGGCGAGCGCCTCATGCCGCTGACGGAACAACGCAGTAAACCCGCCGTTCCGTTCGCCGGCACCTACCGGATCGTCGATTTCGTGCTCAGCAATTTTTTGAATTCGGGTATTTCCGCCATGTACGTGCTCGTCCAATATCGCTCGCAGTCGTTGATCGAACACCTTCGTGGAGCCTGGCGAACCAGTGGCCCGAATCGACAATCTTTCATTGCGGTGGTTCCGCCCCAGATGAAGGGCCGTGGAAAATGGTATGAGGGCACCGCGGACGCCGTGTATCAGAACTTGAACATCGTCCAGGATTTCGCGCCCAATCTCGTCGCCGTCTTTGGCGCGGATCACGTGTATCGCATGGACCTTCGGCACATGATCCAATTTCATCTGGATCATGAAGCGGACGCCACCGTGGCCGCGTTGCCGGTCCCTCTTCAATCGGCCAAAGGATTCGGCATCATTCAGACCGATGCCGATCAACGCATTCACGGGTTTGAAGAGAAACCGAGGAATCCCAAACCCATGCCCGACGATCCGAACATGGCGTTCTCGTCCATGGGCAATTATCTCTTCAACGTCGAGGTCCTTATGAAGGCACTGGAACTCGACGCCAGTCGGCCCGGATCGCATGATTTCGGCAGGGACATCATTCCAAACCTCATCCGGTCTCAGAAAGTCGTGGCGTATAACTTCCTGGACAACGTCGTCCCGGGCCTGCACCCTTACGAGGAGTGGGGGTATTGGCGCGACGTCGGAACCCTGGACGCCTACTGGCGGGCGAACATGGACATTCTGGGGGAGCACCCGGTCTTTGATCTTCGCAACGTCAGTTGGCCGATTATGACCGATGCGTCGGGCGAACCGACCGCCAGTATCGTCCGGTCCCGGTTGGACGACGCCGTGGTGGGACAAGGCAGTCTCGTCGTTGACGCCCACGTGCGACGATCGGTCCTGGGCCGTAACGTCAGAATCGGCGAAGGCGCGGACATCGAAGAATGCGTGATCCTGGACGGGACCGTCGTGGGCCCCGACGTGAAACTGAAACGGATCATTTCCGACCGGTTCAACCTGATTCCATCCGGGACGATCCTCGGCCATGAGCCTATGAACGCTCCCGGCCTGTGCCCGATCGTTGACAAGTCGGGGATCATAGTCCTGCCGCGAGGCCGTTCCTACGGCGGTCGGGCCGTCCCTCCCGTGACGAATTTGTAACGCGGGGCGTCGCCAACCTGCTTGCACCATGCCCGTGTTTCTCTTCTTGAACGCCACGTGGGCACGATCACAACGGAAAGCCTGACAAGAGGCGTGATGCCGGTTCCTCGACTTCCGCTTTCGACCTACCGCCTCCAATTCAACGGACGCTTGACGTTCGCACGCGCCGCCGAGCTGGTTCCCTATTTAGCCGACCTGGGCATTTCCGATTGCTATACGTCACCCTATCTTCAAGCCTCCCCGGGCAGCCTCCACGGCTACGACGTGGTGGATCCCACTCGGCTGAATGAGGAGGTCGGATCGACGGCCGATTATCAGACCTTCGTCCACGCCTTGCACGCGCACGGGATGGGGCAAATTCTGGATATTATCCCCAACCACATGAACGTCGCCGGGCCGTGGAATCCCTGGTGGCAGGACGTCCTCGAACATGGCCCCGCTTCCCGGTACGCCCACTTCTTTGATATTGACTGGACGCCGGTGAAGCGTGAACTCAAGGGAAAGATCTTACTCCCCATCCTGGGAGACCACTACGGCGTCACGTTGGAAAACGGGGAACTCCGCCTGGAGTACCGGGCAGGGCGGTTTTTCGTTCGTTACCACGAGTATCAGTTACCCATTGACCCCAGCCTGTACGCGATGATTCTGAATCATCGGCTGGACGCCCTGCGGGAGCAGCACGAGGGCAACGTGCCCGTTCACGCCCTGCACGACATCATCACGGCCTGCCGGCGTTTGCCAGAACGCCACCGGACGGATCCCGAAGGGGTCGCCACGCGATATCGAGAACACGCGATCATTCAACGCCGTTTGGCCACGCTGACCGAGCAACGCCCCGACGTGCAGGTCTTCGTCCGGGAAACTCTGCGCGCGTTTAACGGCACCGGAGGCGACCCATGCAGCTTCGACTTGCTGGACGCGCTCCTGCGAGACCAGGCGTATCGCTTGGCCTGCTGGCGCGTGGCCGGAGAAGAAATCAATTATCGGCGCTTCTTCGACGTCAACCAGCTCGCGGCCATTCGGATCGAAGATCCCGAGGTGTTTGAACGGGTACACCGGCACGTGTTTTCCTTGATTCCCACGGCCGCGGTACACGGCCTCCGAATCGACCACATTGATGGACTGTACGAACCCCAACGCTATCTTGAACGCTGGCAGGAATGGGCACGAAACGAACTCGGGTGGCCGGCCGATGCCAAAGGCCGTTCGCTCTTCACGGTCGTGGAGAAAATTTTAGGAAAGGGGGAGACCCTCCCTGAGGACTGGCCCGTCTACGGGACCACCGGATACGACTTTCTTGACCTGCTGAACCACCTCTTCGTCGATTCTCACCATACACGAGCGATGGACGCCTGTTACGCGCAATTTACTCGTGAGACGGCCGCGTTTGAAACGCTCGCCCACGAATGCAAAACACTCGTCATGGACGCGACCATGGCGAGCGAGGTGCACACGCTCGGTCATCAATTGAATCTGTTGTCGGAGCAACGTCGCCGTTCCCGTGACTTCACGCTCAACGGCCTGACTCATGCCCTCAAAGAGATCATCGCGTGTTTTCCCGTGTATCGCACCTACGTCTCTCCGGACGGACGCGCGCCCGTCACGGACCGAGATCGCGCCTACCTGCGATTGGCGGTCATTCAGGCCAAACGTCAAAATCCGGCGACCACCGGCCACGTGTTTGATTTTATCCAGAACCTCTTGCTCAAATCCGCCGACCCGACGCCGACCTGGGACGACGTTCGGCCGTTCGTCATGAAATTTCAACAGACGACCGGCCCGGTGACGGCAAAAGGCATTGAGGATACCGCTTTGTACCGGTATCACCGCTTGGTCTCCCTCAATGAAGTGGGCGGCGACCCCGCACGATTCGGCGTTCCGGTGGCCACCTTTCATGAGCGAATGCGAACGCGCCAACGGCAATGGCCTCTGAGCCTCTCGGCCACGTCCACTCACGACACGAAGCGAAGTGAAGACGTGCGTGCGCGCATTCACGTGCTGTCCGAGATGCCCCACGAGTGGAACACGCGGGTGAGGCGCTGGCACCGGCTCAACAACACGCACAAGCTTCGACTGGACGGCCGTGACGTTCCCTCCCGCAATGAAGAATACTTGCTCTACCAGACGTTGCTGGGGGCATGGCCTTTCGCCGGCCTCGACTCAGAAATCTATCAGGATTTTCGCCGACGCATTCAGGAGTACGTGCTCAAAGCCTTGAGAGAGGCCAAACTGCACACAAGCTGGATCAATCCCCACGCCGCCTATGAAGACGCCGTGAGCCGTTTCATTCACCACGTCCTTGATCCCTGCCCCTCCAACCGATTTCTTGAGGACTTTCTGCCGTTTCAGAAGATCGTCGCCCGATACGGCATGTATAACGCGTTGTCACAAGTGGTCCTGAAAATCGGATGTCCCGGCACTCCCGACTTTTACCAAGGAACGGAGATCTGGGACTTCACGCTGGTTGACCCGGATAATCGGCAGCCGGTCGATTACGATCACATCCACGACGTGGCACGAACCCTACCCGCCGATGAAACGGCGGCCACCGAGGCCGACCTGCAACGCCTGCTCGACTCCTACGAAGACGGACGCATCAAATTTTACGTGACCCGCACGCTCCTCAACTATCGAAAGGCCCACCCTGCGTTGTTTCAGCAGGGCGAGTACGAACTGCTTGAAACCAGCGGCGTCAACCGTCATCATCTCTGTGCGTTTCAACGGACGTGGAAAACCGACTCGGCCATCGTTGTCGTCCCGAGACTCATCCATGGTATTATTCCGGACTCGACGGTCCCGGCACTTGGCCGCGACGCGTGGAGCGATACCCGCGTGATACTCCCGAACGGGAGCCGGACCGCCCACTATCGCCACGTGCTCACGAACCAGCAACTCTCGGCTCGTGAGCACGAGGGGACTGCCGTCTTGGCCGTCTCCGAAATCTTTCAACAATTCCCCGTAGCCATGATGGAGCGAAAATCATGACGACTTTTTCATCAGACCCCACGAATCTTGAACATCCATCTCCGACGACACTCCCCACGGCTGATGACGCACTGGGATGGGAAGGCCACGTCAACGTCCCGCCTCCACCGGTTTTCGCCAACCTGCTGAACAACTGGCCCGAACTGCGATCAGGACTCGCGTTCAGTCTGGTGTTTGTCGCGGGTGCCGTCGTCGGAGGCAGTCTGATTGCCTTGTCAGGCTGCGCTAAACGGAGAGCAACGGAGTAACGACGGCAAGGAGGGAGCCCCGAATCAGGATGCCGACGATCCTGATTCAGGGTGGATGACGACTTTTGTTTTTCTTGCAGGATGCGTGGGTGCCGCGACCGACATCTTCATAATCAAGAAGGCGAACCCACCGTCATGGAGAGCACGTTCAAAAGAAACGGTCTTTGAAAAACAATCGGTCAATCAGGCCGGTTTTCCGCAGCGCGTCGTCGTGCTGGTCAAGAACGCGGCGTTTTCCCCGACGCGTTTCAATTTCAATGGTGTCGTCACACACGCGAACCACTTTCCAGAATTTCTCGATCGCGTAAGAGTAGGTTTCCCCATGTTGTGCGGGGTGAATGGCTTTGGCCCGAAGACTGGGATGCGTTGAGGATTTCCATTTCTGATAGATGACAAAATCACCGACTTTGAATTTCATGCGCTTCATTCCTTTCTCGTGACTCAGGATCAAGTCCCAGCCGGCTAATATCCTCCCGGTGGGTTGCCGGTCTGCCCCCCACCAATTCCCCCAAGCCCCGGCAGTGCGGGAATGGACGTCCCGACGTTTTTCTGTACCGTCACGTCACCATACCGGCGATATTTGCGTGAATTCCAAATGACCGGGTGACCCGGCCGTAAATTCGCCGCCTGCGTATAATGTTCGTCTGCTGCGGCTCGATCACCTAATCGATCCAAGGTGAGTGCCAGATTATAATGGGCTTCGCCTAATTGGGGTTCAACGGTCAGGGCTTTTTCATACTGCGCCTGCGCCTCCGCCCACTTCCCGACGGCGAAGTCCTGGTTTCCCTGATTCATCGCCATCAGGGCCTCGGGCTTGCTTCCAGTCGGGGCATTCAAGGCCCGCTCGACTATCTTTTCGCTGCTACTGCACGCGCCAATGCCTACGAGACTGACGAGGAGACATCCCATTGTCCAACTTCTGCATCGCATGAAGGTTCTCCTTTTGGGTTTAGTCATTCATCTGCACGGTGTTCTCGGCGTATCCTACTCAAACTTCAACGCTCCGTCCACTCCGTAAAAATATGAGTTGCGTTCGGATGGGGACGTTTCCCAAGGCGAACGCTGCACCTTTTTGATAGATCTGCACCGTGGTCCGGTGTTCCTGCACCAATCGGTCAAGGGAGGTTTCATCAACGTGGTGCGTCTTATAGTCGGCCAGCCAGATTTGGCGATCCCGGCGATAGATCACGTCAATGACTCCTTCCATGACGCAGGATGAGGCGACCGGACTCTGATCCGAGACGCTGCCGGCTTGATCCCGCGCCCGGTCCCAAGGAACGGCAAACGGCACTTCTCTGCCCAGAATCTCCGCCTGCCGAAGCACGGCGTAGGGTTCGGATTCGACAAAGTGCCTGAACACGTCTTGTAGTTCCTCACACAGACTTTGAACGTCGGCTTCCCGTCCGCCAGTCAGGTACGCTCGACAACAATGCTCAATCCGCACCGCCAACGTGGCCGGATCCGCGGAAAAGTCCCAATCCTGCAACACTTGATGGGCCAGAGTCCCGAACACGGCTTGTCGATCAGGCAACGTCGATACTTCATGCGCCTTGCGCGGGGAGACTCGGGACGGCCTTTGATCGTTCGGCACGTTGCGCTTCATTCCCTTTTTTCTCGCGGGAGAGTGCCGAAGCCTGCCCCGGACGTGACCCGGGGGTGAGGGGGAAACACGTTTGGGCAAAAGAAACAGCGGACTCTCCCGTGTCTCCTTCATCCGATTCATCCATTCAGCCCATTCGCGTTGGTCCTCCGAACGATCCGGCGGCGCGGGCCGTAATCGTGATTGTGCGCGCTGAACGTGTCGCCGACCGACTTGGCGCGCCGGCACGACCGTGACGTCCACGGGCACGTCATTGACCAGACGGGCGTGGGACGTTTGCCTTTTCGTCTCAATGAGTGGCGCAACGTCAAGGTCCCAGCCTTGAACGAGCAAGGAGAGGAGACTGCCTTTTCTGATCGCCCCCTTTCGCGGCACGCCCGCGGACAACACGAGCCGACGCTGCGCGCGGGTCATGGCCACGTAGAGCAACCGCAGACGTTCGGCTCGTTGCCGTTCTTCTAATTTGGATTCGATAAAGACGTGTTCCAGATTGGCGTCGTGCCGCACACGAAGGCCAACCGTATTCGTCAGCCAGTCGTGATAGGCCCGGACCGGTTCTTTTCGAGGATCGACGTCGTGGTGCAATCCCGCCACGATCACCATGGGAAATTCCAACCCCTTGGCTTTGTGGATGCTCAGCAAGCGAATCGCTCCACCGGAGGCTTGGGCATGATGGTCTTCTTCGATAAGGGACCGTTCCGTTTGGTCCGGGGGATCGTCCACCCAGCGAACCAGTTGACGTGTGATTTCCCGAAGGGCCATCCCGGATTTTCCGGCCATTGAGAGAATGGTATCCCGCAGTTTGTACACGTTGGCCAGGGCCTGTTCACCGTCTATGGCCGCTGCCGCCAATTCCGCCAGGGGCACCTCTTCAAACGTGCGATTCACGGCTTCTGAAACCGGAAGAGCGTGGACCGTCTCTCGTAAGGACCGGAGCACCGAAAACACGGGGGGAAGTGACGCCGCTTCCGCGCCTTTCTCCAGGAACCCCTGCCGCACAATCGCTTCAACCTCGACGTCGGAGCACCCGCCATAGGGAGATCGCAAGACGCCAACCGCTGCTAACCGATCCTGCGGATTGGTCAGCACCCGCAGCACGTGGATACAATCAATTACCTCTTGTCGTTCAAAAAAGTGTCGTTCGCCCTCGGTGAGGCAAGGAAGACCATGACGCCGGAAGGTTTCGAGGTAGGTGCGCACGTGGGTCAGCGTGCGAAACAGCACCGCAACGTGGCACGGCTGAACGGTCACCCGTTGACGATCCAGAAGCAGCGGTTCTTTATTGATGACCTCATTCCGCAACCACTGCGCCAATGCTTCCGCCTCTGCACGGCTGGACTCATCCGTCTTCCAGTTCTCCTCCTCTTCCCCATTCGCGTCTTCTTGCGGAGGAGCAACGAGTCGTAGTTGTACCCGTTCATGGGGCAAGGACTCGGATTCCTCCGACGCGGGAATGAGAGGTTCGTAGCGCGGTTGCACTCCTTTGATGGGAGTTCCGGGAAACAGCTTGGCACAACAGCCGTTTATCGGTTCGAGCACCTGCGCGTGGGCGCGAAAATTTCCGTGCAAGGCGTGATGCTCGCCGCGGGCCGCGGGCGACAGAAGATGGTCCTGCACCACGGTATCGTAGGCGGCAATATCCGCCCGTCGAAACGCATAAATGGATTGCTTGGGATCTCCCACGATGAACAATTTCCCCGGCTCCAGTTGCACGTCACGCCATTCTTTCGCTTCCGTTCCCACGGCCTCGGCCAGAAACAGAATCAATTCATATTGCACCGGGTCCGTGTCCTGAAATTCATCGACCATGATCGCACGATACTGGTCCTTCACTTCTGCGCGGACGGGAGGATGGTCCCGAAGCAGATCACGTGCCCGGGCGAGCAACCCGCTGAACGACACGAATCCGTTCGCCGTGAACGACGTTCGGCATTGAACGACGAACGGATTGAGAATCTGCAACACGTCCAAGGACAGGCCCGATCTCGCCCGTTCCATGGCTTGAGCAATCTTGAGAAGCCCCTTTGCCTCTTCATAGTCTTCCTGGGTCCAGGCCTTGGTCTTCGACGGGATCTGCCGTTCAAGAGACTGGGTAGTGGCACTCTCGTTTTTCTCCTCTTGAGTTTCGCTTCCCTTCAACGCTTCTTCCCACAGGATCACGGAGGCATCAAGCATCTGATTGATCGCCAACGTGCCGGAGTACCGTTCCTGCAAACTTCGCCCTCGTGCCGATAAGTCCTGCAACCACGATTCAACGTGAGGATTGACGACGCGGTGAGTCACGGCTTCGCTTAAGGACGACGGCAACAATTCATCCGTCAAGGACCGAGCCAGTTGTTTGACGTCGTCGAGTCTATAGCGCGTCAGAATCTGCCGCCAGACGTCACCGCGGCAACCGGAGGGCGACAATTCCCGTTCCACCCATTGTTTCCACTCGTCATCGAAATGATCGTGAAAGTTTTCGCCCTCATCTTCCTGGAAAGAGGGATCGACCCCGGCTTCCACCGGATAGAGTCGCAAGAGATGCCCTGCAAAACTATGAATCGTGCCGACGTGCGCGCGTTCCACGTCACGCATCGCCTCGTCACTCAATTTCACCAACTCGGCGTCGGTGATCTCATAGGCGTCCTGAAGCGTGCGGATCGTCTGGATTTCGTACCGTTGGGCACGGCCGTCGCCATGGGCACCGGAGGCGATTTCGTACATCAGCTGCAACCGACGGCGCAACCGTATCTTCATTTCACGAGCGGCCTTCTTGGTAAAGGTCAACGCGACCACGTTCGTCAACGACAACCGATGGTCCCGCCGGGTCAGTACGTGAAGAATCCGATCAATGAGCAGCGAGGTTTTGCCCGTGCCCGCGCCGGCGGTCACCACGACGTTGGCGTCCGAAGCCGTCACGGCCCGGTGACGAGTTTCTCGATCCGGCATACGATCCGTCATTGACTCGTTCCTGACGTTCCAGCGTACCGTCCACCAGTCATCAATCGGCCTTTTGGCGACGTAAGGTTCGATGATCGCGGGTCTGTTCCGAGTCTTCCCGCGCACGACGGGCACTCCCCTGATGGTTGCGGCGACACACCGACCGGACCTCACACCACGTGCAATGTTCTCCCTTGACGAGAAAAAATTTTCCCCGTCGAATGCCCTCAACGATCGTCGTCATCGTCTTATCCAGTTGCGGTTGTAACCGGTCGCGGGTGGCCGATGGAAAAGGGACCGGAACAAATCCTTCATCCTCTTCGAGAGCCTCAGGAGCCACGAAGTACAACCACACGCCGTCGCAGGTTGCGGGGTCCGCGTCTGATTTGTGCTCGTCCGGCAACAGTGACGGAACACCTTGTCCGGCTAATTCCATGTACATGATCGGTTGCAGGTGAGTCCCTTGCACAACCTCCCTCGCCAAGCCTTTTTCCGTCGGGAGTCCGGTCGTCCGCGCCGTATATTTATAATCAATGACGCGATACTTGCGAGTCGTGGGCGACCAATCCACTCGATCGAGTTGACCGGTCATGGGAAACGTCGTCGCGGCCCCAGCGGTGTTCACCGTCATCGTGCCCTCCAGACGTTGTTCAAACGTCACGGGAGTCCACGTTCGACCCATTTCGCTTACGTCCTGTTCCATGATCCGCTTGAGTATCTCGACCAGTCGTTCCTGCTGCATCTCCCACAACAGCGCGGGTCCGACGTGGCAAGTCCGTTCAAATTCCCGGAAGACGGACTCCGCCACTTCCATCAGGATACGATGGGGCAGATCGGAAGAATCGGGACGCTCGAACCATTTCTGTTCCGATAATCGGGCGTACCATTCTTTGATAATTTCATGCACCAGCTTGCCGATTTCCACGGGTTGCACGTCTTCCGTTGTCTTCGTTTCATCCGTCGCCTGGAGAGCAAGCACGTCCCTTGCAAAATATTGAAAGGGACACTTGACGTAGTGCTCCAGGCTGGTCGGCGACAGACCGTGACCGTGCAACCACTGCCAATACTCAGGCAAATGCCCCGTGATGCCGTCGCAGGCATTCAGTCGTCGGTGATGACTCTCCTGCACCTGAAGCGTCTCCAGGCCTTTTTGCAGAATCCGCCACGCCTCGGTTTCTTCCGTTGACCACTTCGGCCCGCGGCGTTGCAGCAGATTTCGTATGAGCCTTTCCCTCGGCGTCCATCGGCTTTCCACGGCATACGTATCGGTTTGCGGTTTCTGAAGCATGGATCTGGGAACGTCCACGGGAGAAAGACCCGGCCGGCATCGTTGCACTTCCTGAAGATACCAGGACGGGATCGTCGCCCGGCCTTCTTCGTCGGATCGTTGAACCACCAACGTGATCCGCTCACGAGCCGCATGGACCAACAGAAAGAACAGGAGTTTTTCTTCATCATGTCCCCTGGCTTTTTCTTCAACCTTGAACCCGAAGTCCGTTTCCAGAACCCGACGAACGGAATCCCTGAGAAACGCGTCTTCTTGAACGTGTCGCGGGAAGAGATGATCGGTAAGTCCGATGACAAACAAGAAGCGAAACGACAGGCCCCGGGCGGCCATCGCGTCTCCGACCCAGACGCCGTTTTCCATGGTCGGGTAGATCGGCACCGCACGTTCCTCCATCAATCGATTGAGGGTAGCGAGAAACTCGGCATACGGAATCTCCTCGTTGGTTTGCGCAAGCCCCCTGATTTCCGTGACGCACTCCACCACCGCTTGAGCGATCCGTGACGGCTCACTGCCGCCTTCCATTTCATCGAACCCCGGTGGCGTGAATCCCACGTTCCGTTCACTGCCCGTGAACGCGGAATCCATCAGAGACAAGGTTCGGTCCGCAGACGCCTCCCAGCTCGCCCGTTCCGGGAATTCCTGAAGAAGTTGGTCCAATCGGCGGATGATTTGCCGCAGGTTGTGGATTTCTCGACCACAAATGACGGTGTCGGCTCGTCCTCGCCTCCCCGTCAACACAAGCCCGTTTTCGACGTAACGATCCAGCCTTTCCCACTCGTGCATCCCTTTGTTGATGCCTAACCACCGAGTGGCCTGCTCCCACAACTCAGGTCGCGGGGTGCTGATTTCCGGACAGAAGACCTTCCAGTGCAGAAATGGGGAGTGCAGCACGTCGAAGGTCGTCTGCCGATCCAGATCGGACTGACGAAGTTGAAGGAGACTGAGGAAGGTTTTAGGAAACGGATGCCGCGTCAACGGCCGATGCAGGGTTGAGCGAAATGGAATGCCCTGCTCATGGAAAATTCGAGGAATCAGGTCAGTATACCCGACTATCGTCCTTCCCACGACGCCGATGTCACGAAAAGCAACCTGCCCCTCCTGCACCACGGCGCGGATCTCTTTGGCAATCACTTCGATCTCGTCGTGCGCTCCGGAGACCGTGACCAGACGACAGGCACGTCGAGCCACGCCGATGTTGTCCCTTGCGGCCCCGGCTTGACCATCGTGGGCGTCTGAAGACGTTCCCTCGGGCTCACCCTGTGCGGTTTCAACCCGGGACGTCGCCTCATGCGTTCCGAACTCCCCGGATGGATCGAACAACGACCTGAAGGGCGATCGATTCACGGCCCAGACCCGGCGTTCAATCGATCCCGTGGCCAAGCCGAGAATATGTTGATCGAAAAATTGCTGGGCAAACCGAAAGGCCGGATGCTTGTCAAGCAACGGGAAATACAACGTCGTCGGATACTGCCGGACGACCATGCGAAACATATCAAGCTGGACTTGGGTCAAATCGTAAAACCCATAGTACAACACGTGGGCCTGTTGCTGAAGAAACGATGAATCGGGCACCAGATCGGCAGCCAGGACGGCGAGATCCTCATGGTCGTAACATGAACAATCGCTTCGGACGTCAAGGAACGCCCGGTACAAGCGGATGATCGACTGCAATCGACGATCTCCTGAAAATGGACCGTGGCTGAGTGCGGCCTCAATGGAGTCGGGGTCCACTCTCGCGTTCTTGAAATCATTGAGGGTGCCCCAGAGTGCCGCACACGCGCCGGGCATCGAAGCGAGTCCTTCGAGTCCCACCAGATCCGTTCCTCGCTTGCGCAACAGGTGATGCACCCATTCCCGAAAAAACGCTCCGCTTCGGAGACGGCTTGACGGGTGACGGTCCCGTTCTTCCAACACCCGTAGCGCCAACTGATGGAACGTCAGCACGTGAACATTGAACAGAGGCTGGCCCCGTTCAACGCACAAGGTCCATTTGAGGTACGTGCGCAGGCTTTCCGAAGGAACCAGAATCAGGCACGGTGAAAAGGGATGGGCGGCCTTGAGTGATCGAAGGTCGGAGGCCAGGGATTGCTCAAGCTCGGGATGAAAGAGGCCGGTTACAACGTGAAGCATGACGAACGATGGAAAGGCGTAGACGCGGGCAGGCGGTCGGCACCCTTCAGCCCACGTCAGCCGGTTTCAGGACCGATCAGTTCCCCGTTGCAATCGGCGCATCCCCATTCCGCGTCAATAAAGGTCATGGGTTCTCCGCAGAAGGGACAGTCGGGCGGCGGACCGGATTGCACGGAAGGCAGGACCGGCAGTTCAAAGTCCAGATCGTCTTCATCCATCCCAAAAGGCAGGGAAGTCGGCATTGGGATGATCCGCGATACGAGTTACCCTCGACGTTGGGTCAATGCCTTTTCAGCACTTTGCCGAGACGGCACGCCCACGAACGTGAGGCGACCATTGATAATCGTGGCAGGCACCGCGCGAACCGCGTGTCGGTCCGCCAGTTCCTGCCCATCCGTGGAGCTGATGTCAATTTCCCGGTAACTGAAGCTGTGCTTGACCCGCAATTGTTTCCACAAACTCTTGGCCGAAGGACAGGCTGAACACGTGGACGAAACTAATAAGGTGACGTTGGCCATAACCACTCTCTCCTCTTGTTGAACGGATATGGTAGCATTGACGAGAAAAACACCGCAACCAGCCCCTTTGACAGAAATGACGGTCTTGCAAAGGTCTCATCAAGAGAGAGAGAAGGAAGGATTCTTATCAACGAATCAGTGAACACGGACTCACGTCTTCACCATGGCAAGAGACGCCGAACGAATGGTATAACCGGTATCATTTCTGAACCAGGACAAACACACACCTATCAAGGAGAGGACCATGACGGGCACAACCGATGACGGAAAAACCGTGACCACCCTCGGGGGCGGATGTTTCTGGTGCATTGAAGCGGCGTTTGATGAACTGCACGGCGTGGAGTCGGTGGAGTCAGGCTACATGGGCGGCAAGGCCCCCGACCCCTCATATGAAGCCGTGTGTACGGGGATGACCGGTCACGTGGAAGTCGTGCAGGTCACGTTCAACCCGGCCGTCATTGCCTTTCGAGACGTCTTGCACGTGTTTTTTGCCATTCACGATCCCACGACCCTCAACCGCCAGGGCAACGACGTCGGCACGCAATATCGATCCGTGATTTTCTACCACTCCCCCGACCAGGAAGCCACGGCAAAAGACCTGATTGTCGCCCTCACCGCGGATAAGATGTTTCACGCCCCCATCGTCACCGAAGTCTCACCCGCGCACACTTTCTATCGAGCCGAGGACTATCACCAACACTACTTCGTGCGAAACCCTGCCCAGCCCTACTGCACGTATCTCATCGCTCCCAAAATGGCAAAATTCCGCCGACAATTCGCCTCAAACCTGAAAGGCTAACGGCGTTCGGGGGCTTTGGCAGGAAGAACCCTGATGCGTTCGGAGAACGTTCCGGCCAACGACTCGTTGTCGGCGGCGAGTGCGAGTTCCAGCCCGGAAACGAGTTGGATGACGTTGGCCCAGCGCAATGCTCCTGCAACGTCATCGCGTTCATCACGTGAACGAAGCCCGTCAGAGGACAACCGCGCGCCCGTCCTCCGGCTTCCAGGCGGTGTATTGCTGCATAAGCGCGTCCACCACTCCCCTTTCAGATGCTCCAACGGTGGGACATCGGCGGTCATGGTTTCCCATTCAGGGAAGTTGCCCCCGCCGGCGTCGTCAACCTGTTCGTCCGTCGCGACACACCGCAACCATGCACCTCTTACACATGCTTCGACCAACGGCCGCTGGAGCATCAGGGCTGAACTATCGTTCCCCACGTCGGCAAGAACCACGATTGCCTGCCCATGGTCAATCGCACGATGCTGGCAAGCCGTAGCCAGTTGCAGCCGCTTGTCACGCGAAAGGTCTGGGACGTTCAAGCCGTCCAAGTGTTCGACAACCCAAATCAATATGAGTTTCGATTCGTCCAGAGAGTCGCTGAGATCAACGTCGTGACGCCGCGACGAGAACACCTTGAATCGTCTATGCGTCGCTCGACGCCGGGCTCTGTGCAGCGCCGCTTGGACGCCGGCAAGCTCGATTTCGTTCCATTGCCGTTCTAGTTTGTGCGCGTGCGTCGTCATCGCCGGTTCCCCCTTTCCAGCAACGTCGGAGCGTCGCCGGAATTGTCGTACAATGCCCATCTATCAACCATGTTGCGATACACAGTCTCGAAATTTCGCCAGCCGGCATGGAACCGGCGACGAATCACGGCCTCCGGCACGGCGTGTCCCCCTTCAGACACGCGCCGCGCCACACGTTCGATTGCTGCCGCAGTCGAAGGTAAACGCAAAAAGAACAACTCGACCAAGTACCCCTCCTCCTGCCACTGAGGAATCAGGCGAGCGTACCCACGCCCGCTCAACGTCGTCTCAAAGGCGAAACTGTCTCCCATTCTCGCGTGTTCATGAATCCTGTTCAACACCAACCTGCCTATCCCAACGCCAGCCAGGTCAGGATCAAAGGGGCTCAACCCCGCCGCGATGCGGTCGGCGTTGATGAAAATCGGACAATTCGCTTCCTTCGTGAGATATTCCATGGCAAAGGTCGTCTTGCCCGCACCATTCGGACCGGCGACGATCAATATATTCTTGGAATCAGTTCCGGTCATCACGCTGAAGCACGGGGGGACAGGTCATCTATTATCTCACGAACACTCTTTTCCGGCTTCGTCACGTCAAATGGAAAGCAAGACAACGCTAATTCTTCGTCGAACTTGTACCGTAACGGTTCCCGAAACCGGTTCGTCTTCGGATAGACAAGTGCGACGTGACGGCAACCGTACTTTTTCCCATACGCGAACAACTGGTACATATCGGCTTGGCTGATGCCGTGTTTTGGGTCATTGTCGTCTTCGTTAATGCGTTTCCATTTCACGTCGAGGATAAACCGCTCGTCACCCCGTTCCAAACTGATATCCGGTCTCATTGCAAATACCTCTTCAAGAACCAGATACTCTCGCGGCCCCTGTTCCTGGACGCGAAATTCCTGCCGATGCCGCCGAAAACACGCCGTCACAAAGTTCTCAAACACTTCCTCCATAGGAAATAACAACGCCTGGTTGACGTGTCTGTCGGCAAAAGTGGCCAGACCGTCATTGAATAGAAACAGTCTGACCCACTGCATCACCACGTCGTAATGCTGCATTGAACGATCCACCCGGTGTCGTTGCCAGTCGCGTTCAAGCCGGGTTGACACCGGAACGTCGGCGAAGCCGATACGCAGTTGGTGCAGCAATTGTTGATTGCTCGCCTGCCTCGCGAAGCCGATCAGCTTGCGAATTGTGCTGTGAATCAGCCGGTTGGCCGGACGGTCGGCGGTGAACTCATCGTACCCCACGTAAAACCGCGCGCGATTGACCAGGTTTTCACGAATGTGCTGCGGAAACAGGATTCGCCCGCGCAGGCAGGGCAGGTTATCTTCCACCCGTTGATAATGTCGGGCGAGACCGCGCTGAGTCAGCAGAACAAGGTTGGTCAAAAACACGTGGACAAACACCTCCAGCATATTGAAGCGCCGCACGGCCTTAATGCTGGTCTTGCTGAACTGCGCCTCTTTCAACCCGCGCCAGTCACGCAGCATGTCGAGAAAAACTTTTTTGGTGCGTTCCGTGCTGTCCGTGCCATCGGTGCTATCGGTGCTATCGGCAAAGTCCACCTTCGGCAGAATTTCGAGGACGGTTTCCTTGCGCGTTTCGATAATGCCGACATAGTTTTGCGCGTGCAGTCGATTGTTTTTCAGCGCCAAAACCGGCCGGTACTTGCCCCGTTGATCCGTCTGGTTGGCAAGGGCAAACTCCTTCAGAGCTTCCTCATCGCCCGGATCGAGATCCTTCAGTTCTTCGTATTCCTTAAGGAGAAGATGTTTTACCATCCAATGCACCCGAGAGTAAAAAGCGATGCGCGGTGAGCAGCAACCGTGCGCGATCACGTTTGCTATCAGGCCACTCGTCGCCAACGTCAAGACATACATCATCGATAATCGCCACAAGCACATTCGTGGCTTGAGTATCACCCGATGGATTCAAATGCGGAAACTTCGTGACAAAGGCCTGTCGAATTAGATTGGCCATTTACTTATTTCTGTTTTCGCGGGCGTCGTTGACTAACGATTCCAGTTTGTTCGTTAGTCTTTTCGCCATCATCATCGCTGCTATCACCATCGCCGCCACGATGAGGCCCGTTATCGTTACCGTCATGAGCACTGCCATCAGGGTTCTGATCGGATCCGCTATCACCAACGCGGCCAGGATGACTTTCATGATTGTTGGTGCCACCACTAGCATGAGGATCATGGACATGAGTGCCCAACCCATCCCGATCATCAGTGCTCGTCGCATCATTTCCGACCTCAACTTCCTCAACACTTAGAATACCCGCCTCCACCCAACTAACGAGCATGGTCAGGTATCTTGTCCAATTCCATCGACTTTGTTATTACAATAAATCCCTCTCCCTTGCGGAGACCTTTGCAAAAATGCCTTCCCTGTCCTTCACCTTTTCTCCATCATTCACGCCTTTCTCCGTCATTCACGCCTTCCCTGTCATTCTGAGCAAAGCGCCTGCCCTGAGCCTCGAAGGGAAGAATCTCATTCATTACAAGACCAGGTAAAACCTTCGATACAAGGAGGAAAAAAGCAGTTCCTTCGCTTCGCTCAGGATGACATTTCCACCGGACTCATTGCTCTCTCTCCCTCACTTCTTCTCTGTCCCTCACCCTCCTCTGTCATTCTGAGCGAAGCGAAGAATCTCATTCATGGTTGTAGATGGTTTGGTATTTTTTCGGCTGTCGCCATGCAGGGTCGTTCACAGGGAGCAATTCATAAATCTTTCTCTCCCTATCAATCAAATCTGAATCTCTGAACAGGCCACCTTCAAAGGAAATTTCTCGAATAAACCCATTTCCATTCAACACCAAATCGATTTTCTCCCAGTCATCGTAAAAATACTCCTGCAACAGCGGAATGATTTTGTTTTTGAACGTTCGCACCAGAGAATTCATATCCTCCACGTCCAGGAAATAGGTATGTCCTATCTGATGCTCCCGATCCAGAAGGACAGTAATCCGTTTATTCATTGCCTCCAGCAACTTCCGACAATTCACACCATCAAAGTCCACACGAACAGGACCCAGTTTCGGCATCATCTCGACAAACTCAAACCGTCGCCGCAACGCGGTATCCAACAGGGCAATGGAACGATCGGCGGTATTCATCGTGTCGACGACGTAGAGATTGTCAGGTACGCCGAAAGATTCCTTGGAATAAGGCAGGGTAACCGTTGCCTCATCATCTCCGCCAAGCCGTTTGGACGGCTCAATCAAAGTGATGAGTTCCCCGAATATCTTGGCGATATTGCCGCGATTGATTTCGTCAATGATGAGGACATAATTTTCTCCTTCGTCATCGATAGCTCGCTCTGCAATCTCCCTGAAAATGCCTCTGGACAGTTCGAATTTAACATCTCGGCTCTTATCATCCAGAACGGGCCTGATACCTTCAATGAAATCCTCGTAGGTAAAGTTTTGGTGAAACGTCACCATTGCAATCTGACCCTCTTTCAATTGCTGCTTTACTTCTTCACGCTTCTCCTTTTCAACCTCATCCACATCCTTCTTTTCGGCAATCGCCACGGCATAATTGACAGTGTTCCAAGTCTTACCGGTTCCTGGCGGACCATAAAGTATCTGGTTCAAAGAATGTTGCATGGGACCTGGTTTCGGTGGCTGGTTGTCGTTTTCACGGGCCAAACCTTCAATCAAATCAAACGAAGATTTATAGCCCTCTGTTTTTTCAAAAGCCGAATATGTGCTGCTACCCTTTTTACTCTTTTTCATTTCCGATGGCTCAGAAGATTGCAAATGCAAAAACGTGCTGATTTCATAAGGCTGGCATTCTGGAAATTCTTTCTTTAGCTTTTTGAGAACCTTCTCATACTCTTCATAGCCACCATCTTCAATTCTCTTCATTATCTCCGGAAATGGTGACGCTCCCACAACTTCTAATACAACCTTAGCTGATTCATCCACGGGCAGGAAATATTCGGGATTTATCAAATACAGGGCTTGAGTCAATTTCGTAACGCCAACAATTTTGATAGCCAAAACTTTCTTAAAATCTTCTGGATCAATGTTCGGATTATCCCCTACCACCTGCCTGAACAAACGCCAAAGCAGAGGGGTGTGAAAGGTTTTCCCATCATGGAAAAGAGCCGCAGCCATAGGGGGAGGCGTTGGAAAGATATAACAGTCCTCCGGCCGTTTCTCATCTGGCCGTGCCGTTTGAATGTTAAATTTCCCGTGGACGCTCGGATATACTATCGGTCGCTGATTCTTAGTATTTTTTGAAGCCAGAAAATAAAAGAACGAAAACGGATCAATGCCTTCGTCGCCAAACTTAGGCTTAAGCAGCGCGCGACCCTTTGCCCAATCCACATCCTTCGCCTTGTCAATCAGGTCTTTTTCGCCCCCTTCTGCAATGTTTCTCGCCAACTCCCGGAACCATGGTACCCAATTGTAAATCTCTTTCATTTTGACTCCTTTCTTCTTCTCAAACGGCGCTTGTAAACGTATGGCATGTCGTCAGAAATCGTCGAAAAATGACGGAATATTGTACAGGAGCAGCAACGGGAAAGCCTCTCGCGTATTTTTCAGTCACTTCGAGTCCACCCCGGGCAACGTCTTGACAGACAACTACACGGTTCCCCCTGTTATTCTGAGCGCAGAGCCTGCCCTGAGCCTCGAAGGGAAGAATCGGTTCATTACAGAAACGAAGAATCCAAAAAAGAGAAAAGCAGTTCCTTCGCTTCGCTCAGGATGACATTTGCGATGGACTCATCCCTTCTCTGTCATTCATCCCCTCTCTGGCATTCTGACCGAAGGGCCTGCCCTGAGCCTCGAAGGGAAGAATCTCGTTCAGTCCAGGAAATGCTGGAACTTTCGGGACAAGATGACATTTGGCACTGGGCTTCGCGCTTTTTACTGAGACGGGCGCCAGCCGCGTTGTGTGGCAGCAATGACGATGTGCGCACAGGCCGTCGCATCGGAGCCTGCTTCGTGGTGCGTGAGCGGGATGTCCAGATGGCGGCACACGTCGGGGAGCCTTGTCGGACGGATATTCCAGATGGAACGAGCCACCTGGACGGTGCAGACGAACGGTTGTTCGGGTGGCCGTAGACCGTGGCTTTCGCAGCAGGCTTTGAGGACACTACGGTCAAACGATGACCAATGTGCCGCCAGAAAATCCAGACCGGTCAAAGAGGGAACGAGCGTCCTCCATACTTCGGCAAACGTGGGCGAGTCTTTCACGTCTTCCCACGTCAGACCGTGAATACCCGTAAACCAGAATTCACTCGTGGGCGGACGAATCAAATACCGCTTCAAGTCCACGACGCTGCCGTTTCGCACAAACGCCACCCCAAGCGCACAAGCACTATCGTAACGATAATTGGCGATCTCAAAGTCAATGGCCGCGAAATTGTACATGCCCTCTACCCTCCTATAAGACCTTTGCAAAACGTCATCCCGAACGAAAACGTCAGTCCGAGCAAAAATGTCATTCTGAGCGAAGCGCCTGCCCTGAGGTTTCCCTGAGCCTCAAAGTGCCTGCCGAAGGATGACAGAGAAAGAGATTGTTGCAAAAGTCTCTTTCCATGAGCCATGAACCCGGGTTTCCAACTCGCCGGCACCACGCGGGACAGGACCCGCTCAGGCGGAATGGTGCGCCACGAGCGATGAGCCCATCTCGACCAGCCGTCGGCGAAGGCGGGCCGGCTTCTTAACCGTGACGCTCTCTCCCCACGTCATAAGGTGCCAGCACATTTCTTCAATGCCGCCCGCCTTGAAGCGGACGGTCACTGAGCCGTCCTCGTTCTCGGTGGCGGTCTGCTTGGGATGACACAGGAACGCCGCCGCATCCCGCGCCGCGTCAACATTAAAGCGCAGGACCACTTCCACCGGCTTTTCCTGAAAGGTGCCGAATGAACGCTTGGCGTAGTTTTGCAAGTCGAATGCCGGGTCACGCTTGAATCTTTCCATGGAAGACCGGGCCTCGCTCATGTTCGCAAGACGCCAGAGCCGCACGTCACCGTCCGAGTCGGTCGTTCCCCACCAGGAACGCACGATTTCCGTAGAGTACCCCGTAGGGTTGGACGCGCCGCGGGCGTTGCCGTCAAGTCCCCTGCGCAAGATATTCAAACTCGACCACGCGGCTGAACTTGATGGCCTCGCGCAGGACCGAGAGTAGCCCCTCTTCAAGACGCGGCCTCGGACCGGCGCGCATGGCAAGTCCCTCGGTCCGCATGAGCATCTCCAGAGCAGATTCGCGTTCATCAGACGAGCGGGCCCGTGAGATGGCCTGCAACTTGACGCGCAGGTTCCGAAGCGAAGCCGCAAGTTCCATAAGGCCGGCCCGGTCCAGCCCCGCGGCAGCGGATTCGAGTTCCGCCAACTCCTCAGCCGAGACGCGCACAAGTTGGCCAACCGTGGGTGATTGAAACCGCCAACGTCGCAGCCTCTCGCTCTTCTCTCCCTCCTCCAAGGCACCAAAGACTCCCTCAACCGCATCGCGCATCCGCTCCGCCGTGCGGCGGCTGATCCTGAACTCGTCCATGATGTCGTCAATGGTCAATCCGCCTCCCATACCCTGAAGGCGAATGGCCAACTTCACGATGTCCCCAACACGCTCGTAACGCATTTCGCTGCTTCCTACTACGCCAACCCATCCATTGCCCACGCACCAATGAGAGAACGCCAAGCATCTTAGAACTATTTCATAAATCCATTCCTCTGTAGCCGCGCCATCTCATGGCGCTTCGGCTCGCCAAGCCCGGAGGCGCGATAAGATCGCGCAGCTACGAACGACATGCCAGAACGTGCCAAAGTGGTGATTCTCAATGTATCAGTCAGTGAAAGATTCTTCGCTTCGCTCAGAATGACAGAAAGGGACAGCATTCTGTCTTCGTTTGTCCGACACACTCTTAGAACGGATGGAGGCTGGAGATGCGCACCCTCATAAGCCGTTCAGCCCCCTCACCCTAGCCATCTCCCGCCAGGGGAGAGGGAGGAGGGAAATCCAGCATCCTTTCCTTCTTCCGCATGCATGTTCACCCGAACGCTAAGCATCCATTCCTTTGTAGCGGCGCCATCTCATGGCGCCTCGACTAGCCAAGCCCATAGGCGCGATAAGATCGCGCCGCTACGACCTCACCGCGCCCCGGCTCATCACCTTCAAGTATCCCGTAAGAGACAGCATTCTGTCTTCGTTTGTCCGACACATTTTCAGAACGGGAGAGGCTGGAGATGCGCCCCTCATAGGCCGTTCAGCACCTGGTGGTCTGCACTTCCCTTCCCTCCTCACCCCCCGCGTTCGCGGGGGCAGGCTCTAGCCCTCTCCCCCAGGGGAGAGGGAGGAGGGAAATCACGCATCCTTCCCTTCTTCCGAGGGCTTGTTCACCCGAACGTGAAGCATCTATTCCTCTGTAGCCGCGCCATCTCATGGCGCCCGGCTCGCCAAGCCCGGAGGCGCGATGAGATCGTGCAGCTACGACCTCACGGCGCCCAGTCGTGGAATTCAAACGACCCCACGGATATGCCCAAAGGATGACCGCGTCGAGTTTCTGCCACGACAGGCTGCGGCTTGGGTGATGCAGCGCCCAGCACATATAAGCCGTTCAGCACTTCGTGGTCTGCTCTTCCCTTCCCCCTCACCCTAGCCCTCTCCCGCCAGGGGAGAGGGAACAAAGATAACTTATCCCTGCCCGTGAAACTTACTACCGGAAGCCTGTTTTTCGCAATTTGCTGGGTTTGGCTTCGTATTCCGTGCGTAGCATGGCGGCGAGTTCCTTTGGGGACTGCAAGAGGTTGAGGATTTCGGCTTTTCGGCGCACGACGGCGAAGTCGCCCGGGGTCAGGGTCGTGAGGGTTGCGACTTCCGCCTAGGGCGTCAGGGCGAAATAGGTGCGGAACGCGGCCGTTGCCTGCTCGGGGGTGAGGTAATCGAACTCGATCTTGAAGGTGAAGCGCCGGGGCGTCGCGTCGTCCAGGTGTTCGCCGAAGTTGGTCGTGCAGGCGAACGGCAGGGGGTGGGTTTCCATCCAGGTCAGCATTTCGTTGACTTGGCTCACTTCCCACGTCCGCACGGCGAAGCGCCGGTCGGCGAGCAAGGAGTCGGCTTCGTCGAACACCAGAAACGATTCCGCGTCGCGCGCCTCGGCGAAGGCCGCGGCAATCCGTTGTTCGGTTCCCGACAAAACACGACATCAGATCGGATGCCCGCTTTTGCACGACTTCCAGACCGAGGCGTTCGGCAAGGTAACGGACATACACGCTCTTTCCCTTACCGGGCGGCCCTTGCAGGCAAAGGGAGAAACGTCGTTTGCCGCTCTCCACGAGACGTTCCGCGAACCGGACCGGGTCGCCATTGGCACTGATCAGTGTGGGGTCGAACTTCTCCGGCGTCCCTTGGGGCGGCTTCTCGGCAGACAGCACGCGGGCCAGGCTGCGCACTCCGCGGCGCACCGCGGTGAGGCCGCCGCCGCTGAGTCGAGCCGCGTCAGTGGCCCCGGACGCGACGCCCGGCGTCACGTCGAACTCCGTCGCTAGCGCGCATGCCTCTTCTTCTCCCGATTCGATGCCGTGATGCGCGAGTTGCCGCGCCCAGATGCGCGCCCGGACTCGCTCCGTCGGCTGGCGCAGTTCCATGGCGAACATCGTGCGGCTCAGAACGGTTTGGGAGATTGCCCTGACATCGTTCGCGGTCCACAGCGTGGGCACCGGAGTTTGCTCAAGCAACCGGTGTATGAACACCTTCGAGCCTTGGCCACGGGGTCCGGGGAGGCCGAACAACTTGAGCACTCGACCTACACCCTGATCCGCAAGCAGGTCTTCCATTTCGTCGAAGAGAAGGATTGACTCGTGACCGGGAGCCAGCAGGCGCTGGGTGAGCCGAAGTTCCTGAAGCCTCTCGTTGCGAGAGGGCTCGCCGCCGTGCTCGTCTGATTCGCCGACGCTGTAGAGCTTTACCTCCAACCGGGCGGACAGCGTCTTGCAGAACTCGGTTTTGCCGGTCCCGGGCGGTCCATACACGAGGATGTTCACGCCCAAGGCGCCGGTCCGGAGTGCCCCTTTCAGGATGCTTTCAACGTGGTCGCGAGCCTCCGCCACGTGATCGAAGTCCGACCAGTCGAGTTCGCTCGGAGACGCCACGTCAAGCAGCAGGCGATGCACGTCAACGTCGCCCGGCACGGAATCCAGCCGGCGCAACCGATCAATGAGCCTCATGTCGCCGTCGTCTTCAACAGCGACGAGTCCCGATTTTACAAGTGGTGCATCGGGCGCAAAGCGGGCGAGAATACTGAAAGGAGATTAGCACGCGAGTGCGTCAGATTCGGACGCACAAAAAGGGCTTAAGACAAAAAATTCTTTTCGTTTCTACGGGGCAGGGCCGTTGGGGGATTCGGCAGCGTTGGTTTTTTCTGAATGACAAAGAAAAGGCACCCCCCACCCTAGCCCTCCCCCTCAAGGGGGGAGGGATGATACGTGCTTCTCACAAGGAGGGACGAAGGGGATGAGGGGAAGACCAGTGGGTTTAGAGACGTTAATCTTTTCTCACTTCTATTGTCCCCTCGTTCCCTCCCCCCTTGAGGGGGAGGGTCAGGGTGGGGGGTCAGAATACTCGTCACCGACTCAGGACACTCGCTCGGCTCAAATGGAACACCGTCCGCGGCCCCGCCGGCATTTCCACAGGTTGGAGAGGAAAAATTGAGAAAGTCCTCTCCCGCCAGGAAACCTTTGCAGAATGGCATTCCTGGGTAGCGAGCAATCTAAGGATATTGTTGTGGGATAGGGCTGCCCAGTAGGTTCGTCGTCGTTGTGCTTTTCTGAATGACAAAAAAAGGCACCCCCCACCCTTACCCTCCCCCTCAAGGGGGGAGGGATGAAGGAATGGATTCTACGGAATTATTCCGATGAAAAGAGCCGGGCAAGGGCGTCCTGGAATCCGCCCCAGGTATCCGGCTTCAAGGTGATCTGATGCGCTTGCAGAATGACTTTCGATTGGGATGGACAGGAAGGGAATTCTCGTTTCCTCGGGCCGATTGTTTGTGCGAGATACGTATCGTCCGAACGGGCTTCTGCACTTTCTAAAACCAGTAACTGGTCGCGCGGCTGAAGAATGCAGTACCCATGATACCCGAAGGCCCGATAGCGCGTCTCATCTTCGAAGTGGGCACGATGGCTGCCCGTGGAAAACACGACGTGGTCTTTTTTGATCGGACCTTCGGGGCCAATTGAATAGATAAAGAGAGGGATAAGCAGGACGACCAGAACGGCACACCCTACCGGAATCAAGGGATTCCGTCTAGCTTCTTCCGCGTGACTCATCCGTCCGAAGATTCCACGGGAAGCATGTAAAAGAGGCAATCGCTTTTGGCAATGTGAGAATTCGTGGTCATCATCAGAATTCGGGAGGCGTCCCTCACCACGAGCCGACCATCCACCACGGAAAACATCTCCGTGGTCCGATTCCGCCCCTTGGCGTCGCGGGCGGCAATGGCGTTCAGATCGGAATCCCGAACCCAGCCCAGGGTCTCGCCTTGAGGCAGGATACCGAAGTTGAACTGATCCGCGTCTGCCCGCAGCGTCAGATCCGCGTCGGGGACGGGGGCCGGTCCATAGGCCACCTGCTTCCCGTCGCCAAGTTCTACCCGAATGGGATGATGAAAAATTTTCACGGAATCGTGCCGATGGGAGGCATTCCACAACGAGTCAGCCGTGGCGTAGCGCGTGAGGGCGGTCAGTGCCGTGAGATCGGCCCGGGCATCGCCGGCTCCGCCACATTCCGCGGTGATGGTGGGGAAATCTTCTTCCGTGGCCTCCATCAAGGTACCTAACCGGAGATCCGTCACGATCAGATGGTCCGAAAACAAGGCGGTCAAGGCTTTTTGCGGGTCATGCCGTCGCGTGCTCACCCCATAGGCCGGACCGCGTCCGGAGGTATTATGACAATCAATTAACGCTTCGGGGTTGACCTTGCGCAAACGATCCAGGACTTCGGCCGCGAGCTGCCCTTCTCGCCCCACGAACGGCACGCGGAAGCACCGGTTCAAGTCACGGCAGTCCGGCAACTGCCGATACGCAAACCCCGGCGGTGACAGCGCGGCGTCAACGGCCCCGATAAAACAGACGAGGTTCACCGTGGGCCGGGTCCCCGACCGGATCCACTGAAAGAGCGCCCGCACCCCGGACGGTTCATTCCCGTGCAACAACGTGGACATGGCCCGCGTTCGAGACGTATCCCGGCCGGACAGATGAATCCAGGTCGGCCCCCCCAGTCGCGTTAAAAATTCTTCAACGGTCGCGCCAATCTCTTGGGGCTTGGGGTCCGACCACTCCCGTAGCCCGATCGTTGACTCACTCAATTCGGCACCGTCCATTCTCCAACGGGGTTGCCTTGATCCAATTGTTCCACGTACCGGTTCAGCAAGGCGACAACCGCCTGCCGGCGCGGGGAGCGTTGTTCCAGGTGCTCCAGCGTTTGGGACTGCCACCGGGCTCCCGTCCGGCCTCGTTGAATACGGACCCGAATAACGTCCAACATCCGTTTGCTTTCTTGAGCATCAACCCCTAATTGCGACAATCCTTGCTCGGCCAGCGGCAACAGGTCCATGGCCAGGTCACGGACGGGTATTTCCCGTGGTGAAGGGTACCGGGTGACGGGCCACAACAGCACCGCGTCAAGGCCGAATTGAGCCCCCCGGTAAAAATTGCGATGCGTATACTCAAAAGGAAAGACGGGAAGCAGACGATCCACTTCCGATGAGAAGGCTTGAATCATGCCGACCAGAAACGCGGTATTCGCGGCCATGTCCAAGGGCGTGGGTCCCGAAGGTAACGATCGCAGTTCAACGCGCAGGTGACCGCCGTGTTTGGGATCATACACGGGACGATTCCATCGCCAGACGGTGCCTTGATGCAACCGTAACTCATCCAACGAGGGCAAGGTTCCCCGTTGATGGCGTTCCAGTGGCGGGTGCGCACTCGAGACGGGCAGCAACGGGGGAAAAATCCCGACGGCTTCGGCAAAGAGTTCATAGGCCCCTTGGCGCACCCACCCCAATCCATAGGACACCCGCGCCGGCAGACGCCAGTCACCATCGGAAGGCAGCCGGGTATCAATGGACTGCTTAAACAGCGCCACTCGCGTTTCATCCCACAAGCGGTGGCCCAGAAACAAAGGAGAATTCGCACACACGGCCACGGCCACGGGACTGACAAGCTGAGCGGCGTTATACACGGCGGCAAACTCAGACGGCGGCACTCGCAGATGAACCTGAAAGGAGGTGTTGGCCCCTTCCAAGGTGACGTCGTCCCAGGTCATCTTGAGGGGGTCCGGACCATCAATGCACACTTGAAACGGCTGATGACGCAAGGTGCGCAGTGCCGCGGACAGGGCACGATACCGAGGGTGGTCGGTCAGGGCCGTGGCTTGCAAATCCGCTTCAGTCAAGGTCGGAAGTATGCCGATCGGCACCACCCGCCCGCCTTGAGCCCCCGCTAATTGATTGAGCGTGTGAAGGGCCTGAGTCAACTCGGATTCCATCTGACTGAAGGGCGTCCCGGCCAGAGACACCGGTGACGTATTGTACTCAAGGTTGAATCGATTCAATTCCAACTGAAAGGAGGCATCCAGATTCCCGGCCAGTACGGATCGATTAATGGGGTAGGCACATCCTTCCTGATCCACGATGGACAATTCCATTTCAGCCCCCAGGGTCTTGGGGCCGTCTCCAAACCCGGGACGATTCAGCAAGTCCTGAAGCACCACTAAACTTTGCTGAAGACGCTCTGCAAAGAGCGTGTAATCCGCTTGAGAAAATTCTTCTTTATCAATGGAACTACCCATATAAGCCACCAAGCCCTTCCCTTCCTGTAAGACGTTCGTCTCTCCCTTCAACCAGCGTGTACCGCCCCGGATAAAAAGTCTGACGTTACACCAGCACTCCGTCGAGATTCAATGACCTTCTGGAAGGCCCTTTTGGAAGGCCGTTTCAGGCCTCAAGAAAATCTTCTCTATCTTTATTTATCAAAAAAATTATGCTATTCTACTATGATTTACGTCGTCAGGTCTGTTTTCTGTGGGTTGGGCTTACCTTTTTATGCAAATATGTTTATAATACGTCTGATTAAGTGTAGCCGTCGGCGTTGATACAGGAACACAGGTGTCATACGACACCCATTCCTGCTCAATCACTCATCAAAACAGCGCGGAAGGGTACCGTTGGCCCATGGAAATGGTTCGTGGATGTGCTTTTTCTCTTTTTCCAGTGGGAAGCACGCCTCGTTGCGAGGACCCATCCACATGGTAACAAAAGGTAGTCTCCCGACACCTTCAACACGTTTGAATCGTACTTTGAATCGTATCCGGCTTATAGCAGGTAAGGGGTTAGACAATGGGAAAAAGTAAAACCGGTGGTGGAAGCCGAGGCTCACTGGAACCACTCAGTGCCTGGAAACGGCACAAAGCCTTGCAGGAATTGGCGCGATTCATGGGGGAGGAAGGCCGCTCGCACCTGACCCAGTTGGAATATGATCTCGCGGAAGAGAAGGCGTACTCGGTTCAATTTTTTGTGCGGCATTGGGGATCGTGGGCACGTGCGGTTGAAAAAGCGCGTGAACTGGTCGATCACCCTGAACCCGAACAATCTCCCTATGCAGGGTGGGTGAATTGTCTGTGCGGGAAAGCCTGTCATTGCGAAAAGCGGTTCTGGAGTCCTGATCGACGGAAAATCCGGATGTGTGACGCGTGCCGGTCCTGGTCGGACAAATTGTCGGTGGACGATCAATTCTTCTACTTGACCGACGACACGACCTTGAATACCCGGGTCCGGACGGGACCGAAACAGGGACGACCAAAAAAGGATTCGTTAGGGGTCGGCGTCAAATAACGGCCATTTCGCGCCAACCCCTGAGGTCGTGGCCCCGATGACTCCCGACGAACATGAGAAGTGCCCTGATCGTCGCCATCACGTTCCTTCTGACTGCTCCGATCTGGGCCTACACCGAACAGCCGGTCACCCACGGCGGACACGTTACCGGCAAGGTCACGGTGAAAGGCCCCACGCCTCCTCCGAAAGCCTTTAATCTTATTACCTACCCTGAACCTGTCTTTTGCGGACGGATTTCCACCGGCACCGCTTGGCGACTCGTCGATCAGTTTCACGTTGCTCCTGACGGAGGACTCCAGAACGTCGTCGTCATGTTGGAGGGCGTTGACCGGGGAAAAGCATTTCCCGCCGCCTCCCCTACCATAGAAGCCCGAGACTGTACGCTCACGCCACCGGTCATGGCCGTGCGGAACCATCAGAACGTCCACATCGTGAACATGGACCCCATTCTCCACGACATCCAGGTGTACGAAGTCGCTCCCTTTGAATCGGCGGTCATGTTTCATCGCCCGCTTCGCATGAATCCCTATCACTCCAGAAGCGACGACGGGGATCATCATCACCTCCCGGGCGACCCACTCGTCGATACCATTTCATTGACAAAGGGGCGACGCGTTTTTTACCTGGAATGCGGATTCCACGAATTCATGCAGACGTGGGGCATCGCCGTGACGAATCCCTATTATGCCGTCACCGATGCCCAGGGCCGTTTCACCATCTCCGACGTTCCAGAGGGCGTCTACACCCTCATTGCCTGGCACCCGGGCATGGGAGGCATTCTTGACGTGAAGGCCGTGGTACTTGCAGACGATACCCTCCACGTCCGGTTTGAATTTGAAAACGCCATGGATCGCCGCATGGCCCACACCACCATGGTTGACCATCCCCACTTCGGGATCGGCACCCTGGACACCTTCGGCGAACGAATCAACATTCAGCCCACCCATCAGGTACAGACTCCCTGATCTCACAAGAAGAACGTTTCTCTTCCCGTTTGCGACGCAAGAGGCTGCCGCCCCAATACCACATCCACGAAGAAGCCCTCCGCGCAATCAACGGAAACGACTTGTCAGTGGTTGAACCCGGGCATGAGGAAGATTCGGGCCGGCGGGATCGACGGTGACTTCTCTCCGACTGGGATTGACGACGGCGTCTGACTCAGCCGCGGTGAGCAATAGAGCCACGGCTCACCAATACACGTGTCCGCGCAACGTGGCGCCGTGCTCGGCGGCGCCGTCGACGCGCTCCCGTCGCTGGGTCTCGACGCTCAGGGCGATTGCCTCGCTCAGGACCACGCGCTCGCCCAACCAGTAGCCGCTCGCGCCAGCCTGCGTCAGCGAGACGCCGCCGTATGAGGTCATCAGACCCTTACCTTCGTGCGTCGCCAGACCGTAGCCGATCTCCACGTCCATCTGCTCGGGCCCCCATCCACGGCCCGTTTCCATATCGAAACCGCGACTCGCGCGGATAGCTCGTTCACCATCCCACATGCTGGAGGCATCGGCGGCCGTGGAGCGACCCCATACCGGGGCCAACGTCAGCCACAACCCGTGCTCCGGCACGGCCGGGTCGATCCGCAGCATCAGGCTCGCGCCCCAATCCTCGAAGTCATCCTTCTCGTGCGCCAGCAGATAGCGCCCGCGCGCTTCGATCCCAAGCCCCAGCTTCGTATGCGTGTACGCGACGCCACCGGCCAACTCTGCGCCGACGCCCGTCTCCGCACTGCCCGCGTCCCACCGTCCGCCGAGTTCCAGGCTCGGCACAAGCCGTGCGTGTTCCGATATCGCCCACTCAGAGCGCCCTTCCAGCATCAGGCGGACCCGCTCAGCCTCTGCCTTCGCTTCGTTGATCAGATCGGTCTTGGCATCCGATTCCAGCGCAACCAGGAACGCGTCGGTCTTGACGGCCAGATCAACGCCGTACAGCTTGGCGACCTTTTGGCGCGCGCCACCGGCCACCATCAGCACGTGAATGTCGGTGTTCACCTCGCCATCCGGGTCCGTCAACTCCGCATCGCCCCAGCCCGCGCCTAACAGGCCCCACACGCCCAGACCCGGCCGCACCGTCCAATGCGCGTACGGCATCACGCTGGTCAGTTCGGTATCGATCCGGCCCCTCTCACCGGGACCGGTTTCGTAATCGACCGTGCCCGCGGCGTGCGAAACGGCCAGCCCCAACAGCACGTTCCTGCGCGGGCGATAGTCCAATCCCAGGTAACCGGAGAAGACGTCGCCGTCCATCCCGAAGTCAGCTTTGGGTTTTCCTGAAAATCCGCTGGCGTTGCCCCGCCCCCACAGGGTCCACGCCCCAGCGTCCGTAGCGTCTTTCTGTCCTAACGGCAGGCTGAAGGAACTCTGCGACAGCACCTGCTTAGCCGAGACGCGGCGGAAGTTCACCGGCTGGCGCCAGCCCGCGTGTTCCCTGCCGGGGAAGACGTCGCCCGCCAGATCGCGCCACGAGTCACCACGAATTTCGCGGTGACGCTCGGCCCACGCTCCATGACTGGAAACAGCCGGGTCATACCCTGCTGCCCGCGGCGCGTCCCGACCATCCTCCACGGCCCCATCCTGCCCCGTTTTGAGCGTCCCCCACGGGTTGGCAGCGACGTCTTCACGCGCTTCCCACGGAGTGTTGACACGCTTGGCAAGCGCGCGCCAGCCACCAGCTATGGACGACGTATCCACTCCCAGTACCCCAGCCATCTGCAGCGCGACGCCGCCTAAGGCACGCCAGCCACGTCCGCCGTGTAGGTTCAACGCCTGCCCGCCCAGTGTGGCCTGCGTTCCGCCGCCAGCGGGGAGACGAAACCGCGTGCCGATCACGTCCACCGAGTCCGCCGCCAGCGTGCGCCCGAAGCCGGCCAGCGCGAACTTCATGGCCCGGCCGCGCGTCGCCGCCGTCCGAGCGCGAGCAGCAGTCCGTTCCGCGTTCAGCTTTGCCGCGCGCGCCAGAAAGACACGCGGATTCGCCGCCCACGCGGCGTAGCCGATTCGCCCGGAGTCCGTGAGCCGATCAACATGGGTATTCAAGCACGCCAGCAGCGCGCGGTCTTTCACGTCCAGTGCAAAACCGCCACGCTCGACTTCCGGATCCAAAGCCGTGACGACCAAGGTGCCGCCGGACTTGATACTGGCGTCCGTGTTGCCGATTTCTCCCCTCGCCACCGCCGTTACCCCGCGATCACGCAGGGACTGAAGTTGCTTGGTTTCATTTAGGTGGTAGACCACCTGCGGCAAGGGCGCCGGCGGGGTAATCAGTTCCCGGCCAGTGAGTGCCGGTGAGGTCTCAGCGCCAATCCCGATGGTATAGCTCGTGGTGCCATCGGCGATCACCACTTCCATCGCTGTCTCAACTCGTGCGCCAGCAACCAGCACGCCGCGCTTGTCGATGATGCCCGTCAACTCCAGCAGACGGAGTTCCCCAGTCGTGCCCCGGAGAACGCTCACACGGTCGTCCTGAGTCAGATCGGCGTGTGTGGTGATGCGCGTTGCGTCCTCACTGCGGACCAGCAGCGACTGGCGAAACCCGACGTGCCCCGACGTGAAGGCGATAACGGTAGACCCTCCAGCGTCTCGCGTCCGGGCATCGCGAATGGTGATTCCGCCACCGATGAGGTCATACTGCGGCGTCGCGGCCAGCAACCAGATGCCCGGGAAGTCCGGGATCCCTCGGCGGGAAAAAGACAAGCCGGCGCCGTCAAGGTCCTCCAGCGCGGTCAATAAGTCCGCCTCGTACCCGCGGTGCGTGTTGTACGCGCGAGAGTTTGTCGGAGCGTCGCTATTCTCACTGTAGCTGACGGGCACGTAGTTGGCAAAGAAGCCGACCTTGAGGACTTCGTCCGCGCAGACTGGCATCGAGCCCGTTTCCGCGCCCGCGGACCGGGCGGGAAGACAAGCCAACGCGGTCAGCGTGACCGCGGCAGCGACCTTGGCGATATTGGCCAGCCGAGTCGAGCGGGACGGCTTGCAGCGATTTTCGCGCGATGCTTCGTACCAGCACCACGGCATGGGCAATGCACCAGCGTCGGCCAACGCGTTCACTTTCACGGAAGCCAAATCCGGCTGTCTTGAGTTCCGTAATTCGATTTCTGCAAGAACGTATCCCATAAGGGACCTCCATTTATGCAACGATCAAAAATTGGTGCCCCCGAGACGATTTGAACGTCCGACCTGCGGTTTAGGAAACCGTTGCTCTATCCAACTGAGCTACGGGGGCAATCAACGACAACGATCGTCAGGAAAACCGCATCTGTATCGTCAGCGTCAAGTCTACTGCAATGCTCGGGACGGGACAAGCAAGGCAAACGAGTCCCACGGGGGTTGTTTCTCGGATCAAGAACGCCTAGGGTACGAGATGGTCGCTGGAATCGAAACGCACGAAGCATCTCCAGCTTTTGCGCACGCAGGTATCGGCTCACCATCAGGCGCCGTCACGCGTTCCACGTTTACCACCGCCGGATTGATCCGTGAAACCGATCTCCAATCCACCGAATCCCTTTGAATCAGCCCACCGGGAATTCCTCGAACCGGCGCCACACGTGACGACGCAAGTCTTTGAGGAGCACACGGGTGCCGTCCTGAGTCGAAACGACAGCCCCGATCTTCCCTTTCGGTGGAGCGTGAATCCGTATCGCGGATGCTTTCACGCCTGCGCCTATTGCTATGCCCGACCGACTCACCAATATTGGGGATTTGGCGCGGGGACGGATTTCGAATCCAAACTCATCGTGAAACCCAATGCCGCGGACGCGTTGCGCACGGCGTTTTTGAAACCATCATGGAAAGGTGAACTCGTCGTCTTCTCCGGCAACACCGACTGTTATCAACCGCTGGAAGCCACGTATGAACTCACGCGAGCCTGCTTAACCGTGTGTGCCGAATTTCGGAACCCCGTCGCCGTCATTACCAAAGCCGCACTCATTCAACGGGATCTCGATCTTCTGCAACGTCTCAACGAACGGGCGTGGATTCGGGTCTCCTTCAGCATTCCCTTTGCCGACAACGAGGTCGCGCGAAAGGTTGAACCGCAGACGCCCTCCATTACCAGACGCTTGGAAGCGATGGCCGCCCTCTCTGCCGCCGGCGTTCCGACCGCCGTCCTGATCGGCCCCGTGATCCCAGGATTGAATGAACAGGATATCCCACGCATTCTTCACCACGCGAGACAAGCCGGAGCCACCTACGCGACCTATACGCTCTTACGGCTCAACGACAACGTGCAACCCGTGTTCCTGGAACGCATGGCGGAAGCCTTTCCTCACCGAATCAAGAAAATCACCAACCGACTGAAAGAAACCAGAGGCGGCACGCTGGAAGAAAAACGATTTTTTGCGCGCCACCGGGGACGGGGTTCATCGTGGCAGGCCATCAAACAATTATTTGATTTGTCCTTTCGCAAAGAAGGCTTTCAGCGATTCGATCAAGACGAACCCATTCCCTCAACCTTCATCAGACCACCGGCCGCGCAACTCACTCTGTTTTCGTCGACAGATGACTAAATCCCCCGCACCTTGAATCGTGCGCTTTTTTCCGGTTGGCAAAAGATATTCCCGTCGTTACAATCAACGGAAAGCGAGGTCGTTCCCCGCGGGATACCATCCAAACGCAATTCCATTCCATCGAACAAACAAAAGGTGTTGAAATGCCGAATGGTCATTGGCAAAGGCTGATTGCAGTGTGTCTGGCCAGCGCGATCGGCCTCGCGGGGTGCGAGGACGCGAAAATTCCTTGGGACAAACACGTGGAGCGTGGCGATCTGCTCTTTCAACAAGGACGTTTCAAAGAAGCCGAAGAACACTATCGCGCCGCGCTCACGGAAGCCGAACAACTCGACGAACGGGATACACGGCTCCCGCAAACGTTGACCAAACTCGCTGGGATTCATGACGCACAAGGTGAATATGCTCAAGCCGAACCGCTCTTACACCGGGCCGTCACTCTGAATGAACGCATTCTTGGAGACCAGGACCCGGAATTCGCCGTCAGTCTGAGTAACCTCGCCGCGCTGTATTACACCCAACGAAACTATGAACAAGCCCTGCCCCTTTTTGAACGGGCCTTGCACGTTCGGGAACGGGCACTTGGAATGAACCATCTTGATTTGACCTTGGATCTCAAAAATCTCGCGGGGGCGTTGGCTGCGCAAAAACAGTACGATCAAGCCGAGGCACATTTCATCCGGGCCCTTGCCATCACGGAAAAAGCCGTCGGCAAGAACGACCCCGCGCTGATCGAACATCTGAATAACCTTGCCCTCCTGTACCGTGCCCAACAAGACGACGGAAAAGCCGTTCCATTGCTGGAACGAGCCATTGCCGTCAATACGGAAACGTTGGGGGCCGAAAGTCCCGGTCTGATCGGCAGCCTCAATAACCTCGCGTTCCTGTACATGACCCAAGGCGCATTCAGCAAAGCCGAAGTCCTGCTGAAGCGGGCGCTACGCATTCATGAAACGTCTTTTGGGTCGGATAATCCACGATTGGTGCCCAGTCTGACCAACCTTGCTCAACTCTATCGCCTGCGGGAACAATTCGAAAAAGCTGAACCGTTACTGGTGCGGGCTCTGGACATCAACGAAAAAAAGTTCGGCGCTGAGGATCAAACGATCGCCAACGTCGCCAACAATTTAGCGTTGCTCTATTTTTCACAAGAGAATTATGCAAAAGCCGAACCCCTCCTGACGCGGGCACTTGCGATCAACGAAAAAACCTTGGGCAAGGATCACCCGACGGTCGTCCGCACGCTCAAAAACTACGCGGCACTGCTGAGAAAAACCAACCGAGAAAACGAAGCGAAGGAACTCGACGTTCGGATTGCAGCCACGACGAAAGAGTAAAGTCGGGTCCGGCTCTGACGCAAAGAATGTACCATGCCGCGTGCAACACAAACGACAACCGGCGAGCCTCTTGGCGAATACCGTAATTGGGACGCCAACAAAGTTCAAAACGAGGACGCCGCCGCGCATCGGTGGTATCGTTTCGTCCTTTCCTTTCCCCCACATCTGGTCCGCGATTATTTGAATGACTTCGGGGTCCGTAACGGCGGGATGGCCAGACATCTTGAGACGCTGAAGCGCGTGCTGAAGCCGGGCGCCAAGTTAGCCTACGTCGTAGGAGACCAGGCTTCATATCTGCAAGTCATGATCCGCACGGGACGGATTCTGGCCGACGTGGCGAAGGCACAGGGATATGAGCCGGTAAGAATCGACTTGTTCCGAACGCGACTGGCGACGGCAACGAAGCAGCAACTGCGAGAAGAAGTTCTTATACTCCGGTGGCCTGGGAACAAGTCATCCGGGGGAAGAACAATGAACCGCTTGCAGACTGAAGGACCATTTTACGGTCGCTCGCCTGCTCAAAAAAGGTAAAGGAGACGTGGCCATGGACACTCATGTTCTCTCTTCCTGAATTCTCTGGATTCCCGCTTGCGCGGGAATAACGGAGGGGGCGCGGGAATAACAACGGGGGGCGGGAATAATAAAGGGGACCAGAGGGGAGAGGCAGTCACAACTGTCAGGACAAAAGAACGATTTTTGTCAACGAATTTTTGAGAACGCAATGGAAAAAATTTTTCGCTTCGTGATTATTTTTGTGTGGTGCGTGGCTTTTGGATTTTTTTCCGTTACGAGCTACATCAATGACGCCGTGACGATTCAAAAGAAAATCACGATCATGGCGGGCTTGATCTTTATTCTCGGGGTCTATCTCACCATCAAGTGGTACACGAGGAGCAAAACGCCTCACGCGACGCTTGCATACCAAGAATCAACAAGCCGCGATTCTGAAAACGGCTGACGACGCCTTCCGACGCCACCTACGGTTCCCTTGTCTTGCGCAACCCCGCGAGTGACAACGCCCGTTGAGGCCTTCGCTCTAATGCCAACGTAAATTGTCGATGCGCCGCGTCTCGTTTCCCCAGACGTAACAGCACCTCGCCTAATAATTCATGAGAAGGTTTGACTGGAAACGGCGGCCCATACTTATACGGGACGGTATCTTCCAAAGAAGCCGTTTCCTGCAAGAGCGAGAGCCCGTCGTCAACGTTCCCCCGCGCAATGAAAATCATTGCGGCTAATTGTTGGGTCATCACTTTCCCCGACAACACGTGATCCGTGGATGCCTCATCGGCTGCTCGACTCACTCGCTGACGCAACTGATCCAGCGATTGATTCGCCACGTCCATTTGTCCGGTGTGAACGGCACTCATCCCGATAGCAAATACCTCACTCGTTGCAGCAGAAAACCGAAGGGCTGATCGATCACGATCGAGTCCGCTCACGTCCCACGCTCGGCCTTCTACGATATACGTCGCCCGCATCGCCGCTCGATACCCGCGAACGGACCGCGACGGCACACGGTGCGCGTCCTCCTCCACCATTGCGAGCAATGCCTTCGCTTCTTCCACGCGACCCTGCTGAAGCCACGCATACATGAGCCAATACGCAGTATGGTAGGAACGCTTCTCAACGCCCAAGCCTTGACGAATCCGTCGGTCTTCACTCGCCGTCCAACTCCTTTCATTGGCCTTGACCACGTCCTCCCACATGCCTAACGCCATAAAAATGTGCGAAGGCATGTGCTGGGCATGAGGCGCAGCCGGAGCAATGTCGGCATAGGTTCGCGCCGCTCTCAAGGCCAGGGAGGCATGGGCCGGGTCATCCAGCGCGTGAATAAGATAATGAGCGGCTCCGGGATGACGAGGATTGGCTTCAAACACCCGTCGGGCAATGGAGGCCGCCTCAAGATACCGTCCGTCCTCCCGGTTTCCTTCTGCGGCGCCCAACATGGACAACGCATACCAAGTCTGGGCGTTCTCGTCCTGGGGAAATTGTTCGGCAAGTGCTCGCATAGCGGCCATGTACCTCAGGTCGCGCTGATGCTTCTCTCCTGCTCCGTACAAGGCCTCAACGGCTCGGAGATACCCTCGTTCCCGTTCGGTCGGCGCTTTGGCCATCCGCTCGGCTGACGTGGGAGCCAGTCGTCGTAAAATATCCCGAGCTTGTTGACGGTATTCCTGACCCCACAGGGGATGGTTCATGGTCATGGCCTCTCCCCAATAGGCCATGGCAAAATCAGGGTCAACCTTCTGGGCCCGTTGAAACGCGGCTTGCGCGTCATCATATTCAAAGTTGTGCAGCAACAGGGCTCCTTGAAGAAAATGTCGTTGAGCCGTCATGGAGCCTGAGGTGGGAAAATGAACGTCGCCAAGCGAGGCCGACACCTCTTGAGAAGATTGCACAACGTCGGGACGTGGATCAGCCACGTACCCATTGCGGTACGGCAGACGAACGGAAGGCAGCGTCTCTTGCGTGAGCACGAAATCTTCATCAATCAACCCGTTGCGAAACAAGATCCACGCTGCCACTGCGTAGACTTGATCGGGACTAAGCGACTGCGGCGCACTGAACGGCATCGCACGGTAAACGTAATCATAGAGCGTCGTGGCGTATGACCAATAACTGCCGACCGTTTTCACGGGATGATCGGTGATCAGGGTGCCTTGCCCACCAACGAGTTGAGGCATGGGTCCTTCTACGCCGGTCGCGCCGTGACAACTCGCACAGAATTCCGCATAGACCTTCGCTCCCTCTTCGACGCTGCCGCGGCCGGCCGGCAACCCTTTACCGTCCGGCGCCACGTCAATATCCCAGGCCCGGACTTCCTCAGCCGTGGGAGGACGACCGAGATGAAAAGCCTCGCGGTTTGATAGCCCCCACAAATCAGTCGCCCCCCCCGTCATCACGACGAACGACAGCAGCGAAACAAGAAAAGATGATTGTCGTTGAACCATCATCACACCTGGACGTTGGACACTCGACCGTCTTCGTCAATCTTCCAGCTTTGAACGGCGTTATAGTGATAGTAGGAATTGGTACCACGAACGGCGACCAACTCTTCGTGCGTTGGTTGCCGATACCCCGTCTCATCGGTGCAGCGACTTTGGAGCACGGCCTCCCGACCGTCCCACTGCCAAGCCGTGCGAAAGCGCGTGTGGCACTTAGGCAGCACCGGAGATTGTAACGCAGCCGTTCGCCAACGTTTTCCACCATCGACGCTCACGTCCACTCGTTCGACTCGTCCCCGTCCGCTCCACGCCAATCCTCTGATTTCAACAAAGCCGGGACCTGGTAATCGTTGACCACCGGAAGGACTCGTAATCACGGACTTCGCTTCCATCTCAAAGGTGAATTGACGCGCGGTCCCATCCGGCATCACGTCGGTATATTTCGACGTTTCTTCACGAGTCATCAACGGCGCAGACGTGAGTTTCAGTCGTCGTACCCATTTTATGCACGTATTACCCTCCCATCCGGGTAACAGCAACCGAAGCGGGTACCCCTGCTCCGGACGAAGGGGTTCTCCGTTCTGGGCATAACACAACAACGCTTCGCCCAAAATTCGATCCAACGGCACGCTTCGCGTCATTGCGGCGGCGTCGCTGCCTTCGGCCAACATCCACGTCGCTTCGGCGTGACGGCCCGTTTCTCCCAACACCGTCGAAAGCCGAACCCCGGTCCATTCACTGGTGCTCGTGAGTCCATGAATTTCTTGAGCGGACGTTCCCCGAGGCCCTTTCCATTCTTGACCGGAATTACCGGAGCATTCGAGAAAGGCAAGACGGGACACGGCGGGAAACCGTTTCAACTCATCCATCGTGAAAATCAGGGGCCGTTCGACGAGGCCATGGACCAAGAGGCGGTGCCGCGAAGGGTCGATACGCGGCACACCATTGTGATGGCGTTCAAAATGCAGGGCAGACGGCGTGACGACGCCGTGTAACGCTTGCAAAGGCGTTCGTGACCGCTGAGGCTTGGCCAACCGCCGGACACGTTCGAATGGCGAGCGTTGCCCATACTCCGTCGCCGGAGCACCGGGCACTCGGGTTGGATCGTCGGTCACGTCTGCCGCGTTGCCCAGAAAGGGGGTGAGCAAGACGTGCGCCGCCGCGGCCCCGACGACCGACGTGGCCCCGACGAGAAAGGCCCGGCGCGTTGGCGGGTCTTTGGCCCGCGTCGTCGGCATGGCCGTAGTCGTCTTCTCTTTCAGCGGCGTTGATTGCGCCGTTTGCTGCTTCACAAGCTTCATGTCGCCGATCCGGAATTGTTTATCAATCTGTAGGCCATTGACGTCAACGTGTCAATCGGCGAAACACGATTGACCGGCACCGAATGGGGGAGCATTTTCTGCCCAGGACCATTGGGCATGAGAGCACTTTAATGCTAGACTTCGATCGTATGTCTTATCAACCAATCGAAAATTACGGCTTGATCGGTAACATGCGTACCAGTGCGTTAGTGGGCATGAACGGCTCCATTGACTGGTTTTGTTTTCCTCATTTCGACTCTCCCAGCGTGTTTGCCGCAATTCTGGATGAGCACAAAGGCGGATGGTTCAAGATTACCACGCAAGGCAAGGACGTGATCCACAAACAATTTTATTGGCCTGATACCAACGTGCTCGTCACTCGGTTTCTTTCGGCTCAGGGCGTCGGGCAAGTCGTGGATTTCATGCCCGTGGGCCTGAAGGAAACGGAATTGGGGTATCACGGTATCATTCGTCGCGTCCAGGCTATTCGTGGCACGCTCACGTTCAGGCTGGAATGTTATCCCGCCTTTGATTACGCCCGCGGTTCTCACCGCACGACCTTGACCGATCGCGGCGCACGTTTTGAGGCGGACGGCTTAACCCTTGGATTGGGCTCGACGATTCCTTTGCAGCAACGGGACACGGGCGTCATGGCAGAATTTGAACTTCAGGAAGGCCATGAACGCAGTTTTTCGCTTCAAGCAATCAACCGTGAGCACGACTCCCGTCTAACCGTCTCACAAGACCAGGCAGAAACCCTCTTTCGCCAAACGGTGGATTATTGGCGCCGTTGGTTGGCGCAGTGTACCTACCGCGGCCGCTGGCGTGAGATGGTGCAGCGTTCCGCCCTCACGCTCAAACTGCTGACGTTTGAACCCACGGGAGCCATCGTGGCGGCCCCGACCTGTAGTCTGCCCGAGGACGTTGGAGGATATCGCAACTGGGATTATCGATACACGTGGATCCGCGACGCGGCGTTTACCCTGTACGCGCTGCTCCGCATCGGCTTCATTGACGAGGCGGAACAGTTCATGCAGTGGCTGGAAGCACGGTGCCGTGAACTGAAGGCTGACGGCTCGCTGCAAATCATGTACGGCATCGACGGCCGCCATGAACTGCCGGAAGTAAACCTGCCTCACCTTGAAGGGTACAAACAATCAAGCCCCGTGCGCGTGGGCAACGACGCCTATGCCCAATTGCAGCTCGACATCTACGGCGAACTTCTGGATTCGGTGTATCTCTACAACAAATACGGCACGCCGATTTCCTATGACCTCTGGAAACATCTGCGTCGTCTGGTCAATTGGGTCTGCGATAACTGGCAACGCCCGGATGACGGGGTGTGGGAGGTGCGCGGGGGATCACAACATTTCCTCTATTCCAAATTGATGTGTTGGGTGGCCCTGGACCGAGGATTGCGGTTGGCCGATAAACGATCCTTCCCGGCTGACCGGAGTCGTTGGCTGCACGTGCGCGACCAGATTTATGAAGAAATCATGACCAAAGGGTGGAACGAACGTCGGCGCGCCTTCGTGCAACGCTATGAGAGTGACACGTTGGACGCCGCCAATCTCATGATGCCGCTCGTCTTTTTTGTCTCACCCACGGACCCCCGTATGCTCAGCACGCTGGACGCCATCAACCAGCCACCCGAAAAAGGCGGCTTGATCGCCAACGCCTTAGTCTATCGCTACAACGTCAACGAAACCGCGGATGGGCTTGAAGGTGAAGAGGGGACCTTCAACATCTGTACCTTCTGGCTGGTCGAAGCCCTCACGCGAGCCGGACGCGCGGACCACGCGCGCCTCGATCAAGCCCGGCTCATGTTTGAACAAATGCTCGGCTACGCCAACCATCTCGGCCTCTACGCCGAAGAAACCGGACACCACGGAGAAGGTCTCGGCAACTTTCCACAAGCCTTCACCCACTTGGCGTTGATCAGTGCCGCGTTTAACCTGGATCGTGCGCTGGGATCTCGGGGATGACGCCTCTTTCCGACTCAATCGGTCTCATTTGAAGTTCCCTCATGCGACGTCGTTCCCGTAAGAATTCCACGGTCCGAATTCTTGAATTTCGTTTTCCGGGATGACAGAATGAACGCGTGACGTTCCGTCGGATTCCATTGTATCTTACAGGCCTCCGAATCTTGTTGGCGCCCGTGCTGCTCATCATGTACGGCTTCAACGTCGAATCCTTCTGGTACGGCGTCGTATTGGGAATCGGGTTCTTCTCCGACGTCTTCGACGGAATCCTGGCAAGAAAATTAGGCGTCGCGACGGAGACGTTGCGTTCTCTGGACAGCACGGCGGACACGATTTTCTACGCGGGAGTCTTCACGGTCGCCGTCCTGAAACATCATGAACTCCTCATGCCCTTCTGGTTTCCTTTGGCCTGCTTTTTTCTGTTGGAGACGGGACGACACGTTTTTGACCGGATCAAATTCGGCCGGTCGGCTGCGTACCACATGTGGAGCGCAAAAGTCTGGGGGATTTTTCTCTTGCTGGGATTCACGGAAATTCTGGTTTTCGATTTCGCAGGAGTTGGTTTTATCGGAGCACTGGCACTGGGGATTCTGACCAACCTAGAAGGCCTGTGGGCGTCAATCATTCTACGCGAGTGGGTCCACGACGTCCCAAGTCTCTATCACGCGTTGACGTTGAACCAACGACGGCAATGAGAAGAACGTGAAGGATCGATTGCCCGCCCCGCTTGTTTCTCTCTTACACGAGGCCGGTGAACTGGCTGAGCAGCATCGCGTCCGCGTGTACGCCGTAGGAGGGTTTGTCAGAGACCTGCTTCTCGGCGTCACGAACCTTGACGTGGACCTGGTCGTCGAAGGCAACGGCATCGCCTTTGCGCGAACCTTTGCACGCAAACGTCAAGCCCGCGTGACCGTCCATGAACGTTTCGGGACGGCCGTCGTGACGTTGGAAGACGGATTCAAATTCGACGTCGCCACGGCACGAACCGAGTCTTACGACTCTCCCGCGGCACTTCCAACCGTCAAGCAGGGTTCCATCAAGGAAGACCTCGCTCGACGGGATTTTACCATCAATACCCTGGCCATCAGCCTCAACGCCCCTCGTTTCGGTGAAGTCGTGGACGACGACGGAGGCCGACGAGACCTTCAGAACAAATCCATTCGCGTGCTGCACCCTCTCAGTTTCATCGAAGACCCGACCCGCGTGTTTCGAGCCGTTCGGTTCGAGCAACGGTTGGGATTTCGGCTGGACGCAGAAACCGCGACACTGATGAAGGAAGAAGCAACGAGGGATGCCATTCAACGCCTCTCTCCCGCTCGGCTCTCAAAAGAAATGATCCTCGTGTTGTCGGAACGTCAACCACGAACGGTGCTCGCCAGACTGGCGGATTTCGACCTGCTTCGCTGCATTCATCCCGAATTGAAATGGTCTCCGGAGCTTGCCAGACTCCTGAAAGACGTTGAGGAAACCCTCACGTGGCACGACCGGCTCGCCCGGGATCGTCTCATACGTCAATGGGTCGTCTACCACCTCGCCCTGATGGACTCCCTGCCCACGCCAGCCGTACAGGAAACCCTGTCCCGCTTCACGTTTCCGCGGGGGCAGACCAGACGGACGTTGTGGGTCACTCAAGAAGGCCCTCGGCTGCTTCGGACCCTGAATCAACGAACCACACCATCGGAGGTCTTCCGTCTGCTCCGTGATCTCCCGGACGAGACGCTGCTTTTTTTTATGGCCAAAATCCAGTCGGAATCTGAGCAACAAAAAATCTCAACCCTCTTCACCCCTGAAAGTGCGACACCCGTGCTGAAAGGGAACGACTTGAAAGCCATGGGACTGAAACCGGGCCCTGTGTACCAACGGGTATTGGACCGCCTCCTGGATGCCCGCTTGGATGGAGAAGTGACGACCGAAGCAGATGAGCGGGAGTTTGTCGCACGTCTGCGTTCATCCGCGTCATCCGCGGATTTGTCTTGACAAAGGAAGGAGACGTTCACCTATGCCCGTAAACTGGCCTCTTGTAAAATTTCTGTTCAACATGGTTCGTCCGAGCATTCCCGACGTGGTGAAAATCCTGAAAACTCTCAAGCAGCAACACAATCAGACCGCTCCACAAGGCGAACGGATTCAAGAACATTTTCTGGACATGGAACGAAAACTGGCTCAACAACTGGAGATGATTGAATCGCTCACTCAGCAACTTGAACTGATCCATCACATGGCCCGAAAGGCGCTCATTGCCGCGTGTCTCGCCGGCGCGCTGGCTCTGATTGCCGTGGGAACGGTCTTCTTGACCCGTTAGCCGCAATGTCTCACCTCACCTCAACTTTTTTAGAACGGGCCCGTGCCAAACCGTACCAGACGGCTTCGTGGTGCGTGTTCCTTGTCGCGGCATACCTTTGTCTGGTGAACCTGAACTACGCCGCCCTTTGGCATGACGAAGCCGTCGTCGCATTTTTGGGTAACAACCTCTTGGAACAAGGTGATATCGTCGGCTGGGACGGTCGGAACCTGGTAGCCGGCCCCAATGGACGCGCGCTAAACGAAGAATTACGGGACGTTGCGCCACCGCTGCAATACGTCCTGACGGCAGCGGGATTCGCGGTGTTCGGCTTTAACGAAACCGGTGCGAGAATCGTGCATGCCCTGGCCGGGATACTCGCGCTGGGGGGTTTCTATCTGATCTTGCGCCAGCACCTGTCGGACAGTCCGCGGCTGACGTTCTTCATTTTCCTGTTTGCCGCTTGGTCGGCGCAGCTCCTGCTGTGGTTCCGCCAAGCGCGCTACTACAGCATGACGGTGTTGACCATGATGGCCGGCCTTTATCTCTATGAACGTTACTGGCAAACCAGGAGGCCGATCTATCTTGCCGCACTGACCTTGGTCGCCACGCTGGCGTTCTTCAACCACTACGCCGTCGGGGCAGCGACCATGCTTTCGCTTGCCACCATGCACCTGCTGTTTCGGGCACGCGAGACTTCAAGACGGGAGTGAATGGCCTTTGCCGCGTGTGGATCGATTGTTGGTGCGCTTGGCCTTGCGTACCTGACCGCCATAGGGTTGATTGGCGGCGACCGGGACCCTATTGCAACTTTTCGCAGTGCGGATTTCGGCGACTATCACGGAACCGTCCCTCTGTTTCTTCTCAAAATCTGGTTTTGCGTCCGTGATTTGTTCCTTGCGGACTGGATCTCATGGCCGGTCTTCCTGTGGTTTGCCGGAACGTTGTGGTTCGTTCATGGCCGACGCAATCGGAACAACCGGCCGGCCGGGAATTCAAGCCGAGTCGGACAAGCCAAGCACAGGAAATCTGCCCCCATGGTCAAGAAAGTATCGCAGAAAGAACTCCCAGTGGCCGCGGTGAGCAACCTCATCCTGACTGGCGCGCTGTTTGCGCTGTTTAGCGCGCTGTTATCGCCACAACCGGTCTGGGCCGCGCAATACGTGGACTTGCGCTACTACGTGGCGGCACTGCCGTTGCTGCTGGCAATGAAAGGATTGTTTGCCGAATGGGTATGCCGTTATTCGAAGCTCGCGGGGGGAGCAGTCGTGGCAGTTCTGTTGTTGACCAGCGCGGGGACGTACCCTTTTAACCCCATCATGCCGCATTCCGGGGAGCGAATCTTAGGATTCCATCTATTCCAGTTTATCGGTGAGATTCACCGACCGTATCGCGACGCATTTCGAACAGTTTCAGACTATCTGCTGGAACATGCCGAACGGGACGATCTTGTGTACGTGACCAATACTTTCGACAGTGAAGCCCTGACAGTGCGCGTTGGTCATCTCGTACTGTTCTGCGGCCTACTGGATGACGATTCTCTTCTGCCTCGCGCCACGGTGGAGACGTTGAGGACATCCCTGTACGTAGGCGAATGCATTCCTGACTGGATCGTTGTCTCCGGGCGAGTGTCGAATGAGTATCGGGAGCAAGTCAGCTCTCTGTACGACCTCGTCGCACAACCGGACGTGTATCACTATCCAACGCAACGGCCGAGTATTTTCTGGCACTCCTTTACACCCCTGCCCATGCAGGACGGCATAGCCATCTTTCGCAAAAAGGCCGAAATAGGGGGACGTTACCCATGATAGACTGATGAGTATCAGTCCCGAAGGAGCTGATCAAACGAGTGGAAGTGAATGCCTAATGACCGACAAATCTTGAATTGTTTATCAAACCGATTGTTCGTGTTCACAATGTCACGCCACGCGCTTCGCTCGATCCTGCCCCAGACGGGCAGGTGAAAAACCGAAAGTGGATAATCAGTCCCGAACAACAGGCGACCATGGACTTCAGGGTGATCGCGCAAAAGCAGGAGCATTTTCAAGCGATTGGGAAGCGTCAGCGCGGAAATATCCGCATAGAAGCGTTGATACGTTCCGGCAAGAGTCAGCAAGGTAGCATGAAATGTTTCATGGAACATCAACCCGGAGCTACACGCATGGGCGGCAATAACCGTGACGCCTTCGTCCAACGCCACGCGGAGCCGGTCGGGATGACCAACGGATTGATCCTTGCCGATCAAGCTCCATTCATATCCCACGTGGCTCAGCAGTGGGATCCGCCGTTGGGCCAACGCCCGATACAACGCTTTGTATCGCGCGTTGGCCGGATCAAACTGCTGGGTATTCGGCAGCACTTTGACCAGGGCTGCGCCGAGCTCCGCGCACCGGTGGAGTTCATCAACGGCATCGCGTCGTTGAGGGTTGATCGAAACGCCGGGCAAGCATTCATGGGGATACGCCCGAGCCGTTTGCAGGACGTAATCATTGCCGACCAGAAAATGGGTCTCTGATTGATCGATTTTTCCACCGGCGTCATAGACTCCATCCATCCCCAGAAGCACGACCTTCCCGACGAACGTGGACCGTCGGAGTTCCTTCAGCAACTCATCAACGTACTGCTGATTGGCCTGACGCGGATTGTTCGCGTCCAGCCCATGCTTCCACATGAGGTATCGAAACAACGGACTGGCCAACATTTTCCGGGAAACGTAGCACCCGTTTGTCCCTTCCGGCAGTGCCGCAAGGTGGACGTGACAATCGATGATTTTTGAAGAAGGCAACGAAGCACCAGACGTCGGCGTTTCCCTGATCTTACGAGAAGAATCCCAGGACCCGTTGCCGTTCTGAATCTTCATTCGGTATCCCGATCCCTTCCGTCATTCCGGCGGAAGCCGGTGTCTTTTCCCATCCGCCACGGGTTTGAGTGGGGTCGGCGCCTATGGACCGGCCACCAGTGGCCTGATGACTTTCCCCTTCCTCTGGATTCCCGCTTACAACTGCGGGAATGACAGTGGGGTTGGGCGGGAACGACGATGGGCTTGACCGGGAATGACGGTGGGGCTAGCTGGGAATGACGGTGGGGCGGGCCGGGAACGACGGAACACGTTCATGCCGCTTAGCGTTTGCCCAACGTCTCCATCGCTACTCGTTTGAGGGCACGAAGGTCCAACTTACCCGTTCCGAGCACCGGAATGTGATCGACCTTGATAAAGGCGTCTTTTCGGGGAAGGAATAAATTCGACATCCCGCCGGCTGCGACTTTTTCCAACAGGGCGGGAATGGCGTCTTCATTGGCCGTGTGGAGCACCGCCAGTTGTTCCCCCTTCTTTTCATCCGGGATCGACGTCACGGCAAACGTTTGCGTCTCCGCGCCGGCCGCCTGGTGCAGGGCTTCTTCAACTTTTCCGTGCGGCACCATTTCTCCCCCGATTTTGGCGAACCGCGACAACCGGTCCACGATCGTGATAAACCCATCTTCATCGAGCATCGCAATATCACCCGTGACGTACCATCCCTCATACATCACGTCGGCCGTGAGATCTTCGCGGCCAAGATACCCTTGCATCACGTTCGGCCCCTTCACCAACAGCATACCCGCCGTCCCGACGGAAAGCGGTTCAAAGGACTCGGGATCAACGACGCGTACCGACACACCCGGCAGGGGTTGTCCAACGGTGCCCCGACGCGAAGCCGGTTGGTAAAAGCCCGCGGCCCGGAAGTCCGGGCAGTTGACGGAAATCACCGGTGAGCACTCGGTGACGCCGTAGCCTTCAATGGGACGAATGCCGAATTTCTCTTCAAAGGCTTGCGCGAGCCGATCCGAAAGTTTTTCGGCACCGGTCAGGACGACGCGAACCGACCCGAACTGCTCCGGCGTGCATCGCCGTAGATACAGTTGCAAAAACGTGGGGGTCGCAATGATCACGGTGACCCGCCGCTTGTGAATCAATTCTCCAATGGCCGCGGCATCCAACGGTGTAGGATGATAGACCACGCCGACGCCGTGGTGGACGGCCAACCAGATCGTCGCGAGATATCCAAAGGAATGAAAAAAAGGAAGAATCCCCAGCACCCGATCACGAGGTCCCAGATGAAAGATCTGCGCGACGCCTTCGACGTTTGCGTCAATATTCAAATGGCTCAGCCGCACGCCCTTGGGTTCTCCCGTACTCCCACTGCTGAAAATAATCGTGGCCAAGTCGTTCACGTTCGGACGGCAGACGGCACCGATAAAGCGTTCGATGATCGCGAGGGGTGCAAACGCGGCCAGAATCAACGCCGTGAATCGCGAGGCCGTCCCGACGGTTTTCCGAACGTTCTCGATCCAGATCAGCTTGACGTCTTCGGGAATCTCCAGATTCGCCTTCTCAAGAAACAGCCGGCTTGTGACGATCGTCTCGATCCCGGCCTGCTTCGCCGCGGACTCCATGCTGCTTCGGCCGGCCGTGTAATTCAGATTCACGGTCGTCCGCCCGGACAACGTGGCCGCCAGATTCACCAGGACGCCGCCGACGCTCGGCGGCAACAAGACGCCCACGGTGTACTGATTCCTCCAGTAACTCCGCAGTGCGCGAGCCAAGGCAACGGCGCCGGTCAACGAGCCCAGACAGGTCACGCTGGGTCGCGTCACGTCCGCAAACGCCAATCGCCACGGATGGCGGCGCACGGCTCGAACAAAAGAGTGGTGCAACGGAGATCGAGAAGGGACGCGGTAGTGCCACGCCTCCTGACCCAATTCCTGGACTCGCCGTCGTACCGCGGTTGCCGTGGCGGTTGACTTCATCGGCGCCCCATAGGAAATGGTCACGGGATAGGGAACGCGCGCCGGCCACTTCGCAAGAAATTTTCCACCGATAAAACTGAAGATGCTCCCCCACACGCGATCAAGGTGAACGGGAATCACGGGAGTTTCCCGGCCTTTCAAGATGCGCTGGAATCCTTGGCGAAACGACAACAGTCCCCCCGTGCGCGTGATCTGTCCTTCGGGAAAGAGGCAGACCAGTTCGCCGGCGTCCAGCCGGCGACCGGCCTCGCGGAGGGAGTGGAGGATGTCCCGCGGCGATCCTTTGGCAAGAATAGGGATGGCCCCCGTGATGCGTGCCGCCCAATGCAGAAAAGGCGTCTCATAGTATTGACGATCCACGACGAATCGAATCGGACGATCCACGCTGGCCAACAAGAACAGCCCGTCCACGAACGACACGTGGTTCGGCAGCAACAATGCGCCTCCCTGTTCGGGCACGTGCTCCCGGCCAATAACCCGAAGACGATAGAACGTATGCGTGAACAGAAACAACACCATTCGGATGAAGGTTTCGGGCATGATCCACACGGCCCAAGCCGTCAACGCCGCCGACGCCACCCCAGCGGCAAGCAGGATACCGCTCGTATCGAGGCCGACCCACGACAACGCTCCGGCCCCGAGGGAACCGACCAGCACGCCGCCAAACACAAAGATGTTACTGAACGCGATCACGGCGCCTCGTCGATCTTCAGGCGCGCGCCATTGAATCAAGGCGTTAATCGGCACCACGATGAATCCGCTGGCGAGCCCCAACCAGCCCATCCCCAGTAAAACTCCCGTCAATCCCGGAGTCAGCGTTCCCAACGTCAACAACCCCAGCGTCAAGCCGATTGCACCTAAGGGGATATGCCCGACTTCGACTTTCGCGTGAGAGAGTTTGCCGGCCAAGATCGATCCAAGACCCACGCCGACCCCAAACGTCGCCAATGGGAAGCCTGATAAGGAGTCGGACAGCCCCAGGACCACCTTGGCATAGACGAGAACGTCTTGCCCCACCAGACTGGCAATCGTCCAGTAGGCCACGTTTCCGGAAATACCCAGGCGTAACACCCGGTCCGCTTGAACGGCCCGCCACGCACCATGGAGCGTCGCGCCCACCCCCCCTTCTTCACGTGCTCGAGGGACGGCAGGGATTAGAAAAGAGGCAGCGAATCCCACGACCGAAAACAGAAGAAGGACCAAGCCGCCCAACCATGGAGAGGCCCCGGATATCTGAAGCAACGCTCCACCGACCCCCGTCCCACCGATAATGGCCAGAAACGTCCACAATTCCAGTTGCCCGTTCCCAACGGCCAACCGTTCGTGAGGGAGCAACTCCGGCAGAATGCCATACTTGGCCGGGCTGAAGATCGCGCTCTGAACGGCCATGCCGGCCAACACAATGAGCGGCAGGATTCCCCCTGATGGATTGCCGTAGAGCGCCAAGGTACCCAAGGCCATCAACGCCACTTCCACCGCCTTCATGACCACAATGACGGAACGCTTACTGAATCGATCGGAAAAAACGCCGGAAAAGATGGAGACCAGAACAAGCGGCAAGGTGAAAACGACGAAGGTGAGGGTCGTTTGGGCCTGGGAAGCAGCCTCAAACTCCGGCCCTGCTTCCATCTGCGCGGTTAATTGTCTGATGGCCAACAACGCCACCATCAACTTCCACGCGTTGTCATTGAACGCCCCGAAGAACTGCGCAATAAGCAGCCCTCGGAGAGGAGAACGATGCTGATGGTTTTCGCCGTCGCTCATTGAACGATCCGTCTGGGTGAGAGGAGCCGCGTCCGTCTTCATCCTCGCTCCGGCCTGATTCTACCGCCAAACAAGGATGAAAAGAAGCCAACACGAAAAAATTTTCCACCTTGAAGGACGTGTTCGGCGACGAGCAGTGAAAAACGTTCGCCTCACGCCGGAAGGTGTGAGCCGTGGATCAATCGTTGGCAAAAGACTTCCACCGTTTGATTGAACAGAAACAGGGTCGTATCTTTCGGTGAGACGGCAACGGCTCGTTCCGCAGCGGTCCGAGCGTCTGACACGCTAACGTGAAACGTGTTGGCGACGAATTCGGCGTCTTCTAAATCCTGATCGGTTCCGCGCCTCAGTTTGGCAATAACAAAATCCGTCGGGGCCAACAGTCGGACCCGAAGATTGGCCTCTTCATGAAGCACGGTCGTGCGCTCTCGATACCCGGGCGGCATCGCCACCACCGACCAACCCGACATGTTTTCTCCAAGATCCGCCGGCACGCGTCGTTTGTGCAGAAACGTCGCAAGATCATGGACGTCCCCAACGAGTTCTCCACCAACGTCCATCATCACCCGATCCGGCAGTCCATACGCCTGAAGAGCCAATCCCCCCACGAGAATCAGGTCGAGGGGACCGCCGTTTTCCCGAACGTATTGGGTCAACGCCGGAATCACCTGCTTAACGGTGAGTGACAAAAGAAAGCGTCTCCGCAAAAGTCCGGTATTCTCGAAAATCAATGGGGTCGGGGGTATGGGGAAGAGGAGGACGGGAGAGCGTCGCCTGCAGAACACTGCGGTAGGCCGTATACCATCGACACGCTTTGACGTACGCTTCCTGAACGACGGGGTGATCCTGCCAGCCCGTGAGATCGAATTGCTCGTTGACCAGAATTTCCAGCCACAACAATCGGGCTGCCCGTGGCACAAGAAGGGCATCCGCTATCGATTCCACACCGGCATAGGCGGAAAGCAGTTTGAGTTCAAGCGTCGGGGCGGCATCCATTTGCTTCATCGTGCTGGATTCTCACGTTCGCGGGAATGACGGATCAGGATCGTCATTGTATGTGTTCACGCGTTCGTTGACAAGCACCGTTCATCCATCCGACGTCCGGCATCTGGTGCGCACCCTCTCCCCCACCTTGCCTCCCCTTGCAAAGGGGAGAGAGGAATTCCAATTCGTCCGGCATGCTCACGATAAGAAGGAAAGCTGCTCCGGTCCCCGTTCTTGTTTTGACCGGCGGGGGCGGTCGGCGATCGTGACGGGGGACTTCAGATCATCGTCGAACTCGGAAAGAAAACGTGAGGCTGCACGGTCGCGACGGTCGCCGAACAGGAACCGGCTGCGGCAGTGCAGAAGATGCGCGCGCTCCCTCGTTCGAGTGAGGCCGACGTAAAACAGTCGGCGTTCTTCCTCAAGGTCTCCGTGCTCATACGGCAGGATCCCTTCTTCGACCCCGCACATCATCACCTCGGGAAACTCCAAGCCCTTGGCGGCGTGGATGGTCATCACGCTCACTGCGTCCACGTCGGCATCGTAGTCATCGGCCTCCACGGCCAAGGCCACCTCTTCCAGAAATTGTCGGAGTGCCTCGGGGGGATTCATCTCATCGTACTTCGCGGCCAGCAAACGAAGCCGTAACACGTCGTTTTCCTGACGCGGGTCCTGTTCGACGCGCCACCGTTGAAGTCCCGTCACGTCGGCCACGTGTGCAAGCAATCGTGACAGCGGCGTCTCCTCCAGGTTGACTCGCCACTCCTCAAGCCGTTGCAGGAAGACTCGAACCGTGCTGACTTGAGACGCGGACAGCGTGCTCAACCGTCCCAAGGTCTCATACAAGGAACAGCGTCGTCGTTCGGCCTCGGCTTCAAGGGCCGTTTGCGTCTGGACCCCGATTCCCCGCGGCGGACGATTCAGCACGCGGGCGAGGCTGGGATCATCGTGAGGATTGTGAATCACCTTCAAATAGGCCACCACGTCCTTGACGATTTTCTTGTCGAACCATCTGGTTTCGCCGACGACCCGAAAAGGAACACCTGAGTGTGCCAAGGCTTCTTGAAGGGGTTTCGTGAGGGCGTGCAGGCGGCACAACACCGCAAAGTCCCGAAAACTTCCCTCTCGTCGGCTCACGGTGTCCATGACCTTCCCTTGGTTGTGTTGGTAATGGCTGGTGCCGCCCACGCATTCTTCAATCTGCCTGACGACCCACTCGGCTTCTGCCCGTTCGTCGGGAACGCTCACGACCTGGACCGCTGCCCCGGAGGTCTGGTCGGTTTTGAGCGTATAGTCCGGTCGTGCCGGATTCTTGCCGATGACCTGCGAAGCCGCGGCGGCAATGTGCGGCGGCAACCGGTAGCTCCGTTCGAGTCGGAGAACCTTCCCGTTCACGTAACGTGTGCAAAATTGCAGAAGGTGTTCGGATGCCGCGCCTCGAAAGGCGTAAATGGCTTGATCGCCGTCTCCCACGGCCCACAGATTCCCTTCGTCACCCACGAGCAAGTGTAACAGGCGGTGCTGGACGGGATTGACGTCCTGATACTCATCAACCGACACGTGGGTCAATTGCTGCCGCAATCTGCTCCGAACCTCTGGACAGCCCTCAAGCACGTCCACACCGAGGCACAGCAGATCATCGAAATCCAGCAAGCCGTATTTTCGCAAGTGTCGGTGGTAGGTTTCGTAAACGTCAGACAACCCCGCCTCTTTCAACGACGCGGCCACGGGCGTCCCTTGACTGCGAAGCGCGGAAAGGTCGTGCAGCGTTCGTTGAGCGACGGTCCGATGTTCAGGTTGCCCGATGTGCTTCATGACCTTTTGCATAATCGTCACCTGATCGCGGCCATCCACGACGCCAAAGTCTTGAGGAAGTTGAAGTCGCTGTCCTTCTTCTCGCAGCAATCGAAGACAAAAGCCGTGAAAGGTTCCGAGAACGACGCGGCGGGCGACATCGCCCACCAACGAGTGAAGTTGCTCTCGCACGTGTCGTGCGGCCCGCCCGGTAAAGGTCACGGCCAGCAAGGATTCCGGCGCGACGTGACGTCGGGTCAGCAACGCCGCGAGTCGAACCGTCAGCGTTCTGGTTTTTCCCGTCCCCGGCCCCGCGAGAACGAGCACGGCTTTCTCCCGTGCGAGCGCCGCGTCTCGTTGTTGCTCATTCAACGACTCGAACAAATGGGAGTGTGACGAGGCGGTCAACGTCGGACGCCGATTAGAAGAGGGACGTTTGCGAGGAATGGGCTGCCCGATCTTCCGCAGTCAGCAGACGAACGGTGCCGTACTCGCCATCATACCCGGGCGCGATGGTCACCTTGCCTGCACGCATAGACTGAATCGACGTGGCCAGCAACCGTCCCCCCGCGGCTTCGATATCTGGAAGAGGAACCGTCATCAGAATCGAAAACTCATTGCCCAGGTCGCCCAGCAGCCGATGGTACCTTTCCGTCACGCCCTTGGACGTGACACCCGCGCCCGTCACTTCCGCGATGATTTCTACCAAGGGGACCAGACTCCAATACGGCAAGGCATTCGGGGCACGATAGCCGACGGGATGATCCGCCAGCAGCTCCGTCCGGTGCATGACCCCAAGCGTGACGGGCTTCCCGCATTCGGGACATACCGTGTCGTGCGTTCTGGTTTCTTCCGGTGACAGGCGAACCTGGCAGTTTCGATGACCGTCATAATGGTATTTGCCCTCTTCAGGAAAAAACTCGATTGTGCCCAGGAACCGGTTCGGATCACCGCTCGTAAAAGCTCCACGTATGCCGTCGAACGACGGGTCCCCGTTCAACACGTTGGCTTCACGCCCAAGTTTGCTCGGGGAATGCGCGTCAGAGTTCGAGATCAACGTCACGCCGGCCAATTGACTCAGCCGCCAGTTCATCGCCGGGTCCGAAGACAGGCCGGTTTCAATCACTTTGACGTGGGGAGTCAGTTCTCCGAAACATTCTTCCAGGGAGTCAAACCCCGAATTCGCCCCGAACACCGAGAAATGCGGCGTCCAGGCATGGGCCGGAACGAACAGGGCCTCCGGGGCGCGCTCCAACGTCAGGCGCAACAACGCCTCACTGTCCAACCCCAGGATAGGGCGGCCGTCTGATTGCACGTTCCCAATGCGCGCCAGCTTGTCCGTGACGTGCGCGACGGCCGTGAAACTGGGAGCGAAAATCAGATTGTGAACTTTGCGCGTGCGTCCGTGCCGCTTATAAATGCTGCTGATCTCGGAGGTCAGCAGAAACCGGACGTCGGCCCGGCAGGATTCAGGAACCTCGGCATCCACCGGCGCGGCCAGTTCCGGTTTCAGGCGATAGAGGCCCGGCTCCGCCGGTTCGAGTTTATCCTGAAGTTCGGCGAACCAGGCCGGATGCGTGAAATCTCCGGTCCCGACCACGGTAATCCCCTTGAGTTGCGCCCAGCGATGGAGACTCTCCGGCACCATGTCCTTGCTGACGGCACGGGAATAGCGGGAATGAACGTGGAGATCGGCAATGAACGACATGGAGGATTCCCAGATAACCAAGCAAGCTTAACGGGTCCCGCAAAAGGGAGCAAGAGGCAGAACGTTTCTTTTCCTCCTTGATGCTCCTCACCCTGACCCTCTCCCGCAGATCAGCCCGTGGACGTGGGTCACAAACGTGCCGGAAACATAGGGGACACTTTCTCCTTTCCTTTTGGGACCTTTGCATTGGTTGACAATGCGTTTGGTCGGCAGGTAGAAGGCATGTCCATGCCCATCAATGCACTGCGAAAACCCGGGGCGAAAATGAGTCTGCAGGAAGCCCTCGAACGCGCCGAAAAACTCAAACGCATGGCGGCGAGCAGCAATCCCCACGAAGCCGCCTCGGCCGCGGCCAGACTGAAAGACTTCGATATCCACGCGGCCCGCGCCCCGCAACCACAAGGCTCGACCACTGCAACCCAATCACCACTCACGCAACGCCTGGACGGTGGACCTTCCACGCATACGGTCGAAGTGCTTGATGAATTGCCCGTGATTCCCTATCAGGAATTGGGGGAATTGGAAGTCGTCCAGCCCCCCGAGAAATCGTCGGTGAATTGGGACGTGCTTCATGCCGAATTACTGGAACGGGCACAACAAATCAACGCCAACGCCATTATCAACATTCAGATCAAAGGGACGATTCAGCAAAAAATCCTGACGGGCACGGCACTCAAGTATCTTACCCCCCAGGAAATCCTGGACGTTCAGGCGGCCAACAAATTAGAGGACGATGAAAAAGCCTACAGGGAAGCACAAAAGGAACGCCGGGATGAAGATTGGGCGCCTCCCGTCGGATAACCGGTCATCGGACGATCGCTCTCCCTTTCGACTTGAACCAGTGATGGGAGCCGCGCATGGCGGAATTTCATTATCAGGAAATCTTTGAACACGGCGTCGATGCCACGCCCTATCGCAAACTGACGTCGGACGACGTGTCCACCACGACCTTCGAAGGCAGAGAAGTCTTGCGCGTGCAGCCCGAAGCCCTCACGCTGTTGGCCCGTGAGGCCATGGACGACGTCGCGCATCTCTTGCGAGCCAGTCACCTCAAACAATTGGCCACGATTCTGGACGACCCGGAAGCCTCAGCGAACGATCGGTTCGTGGCGTGGGAACTGCTCAAGAACGCCAACGTCGCCGCGGGGCGAGTGCTGCCCGGTTGCCAGGATACCGGCACGGCCATCGTCATCGGGTATAAGGGGCAACGGGTGTTCACGATGGGCCACGACGCCGAAGCGATTTCCCGCGGGATTTATGAAGCCTACAATCAACGCAACTTGCGCTATTCCCAGTTGGCCCCGCTTGACATGTACACGGAAAAAAACACCGGCACGAATCTTCCGGCGCAGATCGAAATTTACGCCGACCAGGGAACCGACTACCGCTTTCTGTTTATCGCCAAAGGCGGCGGCTCGGCGAATAAGACGTTTTTATATCAGGAGACCAAAGCTCTGTTGAATCCGCACTCTCTCCTGACCTTCGTTGCGGAAAAAATTCGGACCCTCGGCACCTCCGCCTGCCCGCCGTACCATCTGGTTTTCGTCATCGGCGGCACGTCCGCGGAGTTTACGCTGAAGACCGTGAAATTGGCGAGTTGTCACGACCTTGACGACCTTCCTACTTCCGGAAACGACCGCGGGCGTGCGTTCCGAGACCTCGACTTAGAACAACGGATTTTCCAACTCTGCACTGAGACCGGCATCGGCGCACAGTTCGGCGGCAAATACTTTGCGCACGACGTGCGGGTCATTCGCCTCCCGCGTCACGGCGCGTCTTGCCCGGTGGGACTGGGCGTCTCATGCTCAGCCGATCGACAAATCCTGGGAAAAATTACCAGAGACGGCGTCTTCCTCGAACAGTTGGAAACCAATCCTGCACGATACCTTCCCGACGTCACGGAGCACGACTTGGCCGGAGACGTGATGACGATCGATCTGAATCGACCCATGCCGGCCATTCTCGCTGAGCTGCGTCGGCATCCCGTCGCCACCCGACTGTCGCTGACCGGACCCCTCGTGGTCGCACGAGACATCGCCCATGCACGGCTCAAAGAGCGACTGGAAGCCGGAGAAGGACTTCCGCAATACTTCAAAGATCACGTGGTGTATTACGCCGGCCCCGCCAAGAAACCCGACGGTTACGCTTCAGGCTCCTTCGGGCCCACCACCGCCGGTCGAATGGATTCATACGTGGATCAGTTTCAAGCCGCGGGAGGGAGCATGGTCATGCTGGCGAAAGGCAACCGCTCTCAACGCGTGCGCGAGGCATGCGGAAAGTACGGCGGATTCTATCTGGGCTCCATCGGCGGCCCCGCCGCGCACCTGGCCGAACACAGCATTCGAAAGGTTGAAGTTCTGGAATACGAAGACCTCGGGATGGAAGCCGTGTGGAAAATCGAGGTGGAAGACTTCCCGGCCTTCATCGTGATCAATCACCAAGGCCGGGATTTTTACACCGACCTCGCCGCCCAACGCCCACCCACGCTGGTTCAGGTGAAAGCAAAGCCCTAAGAAAAGCTATCAGGACGGAGCAGGGCGGTTCTTGGGGTCGGTAAGCCAGGCTTTACCCGTCACGCAACACGTGGACGAATAAGCCGTCGGAGAGCTTGGGCTCAAACCACGTGCTCTTGGGCGGCATGACGCGTCGGGCATCGGACACGGCCATCAACTCGTCAACCGTCGTCGGATAGAGCCAAAACGCCACGGCCCACTCTCCCCCATCCACCTTCGCCGCCAACGCTTCCAGTGGCCGAATCCCTCCAACAAACTCAATCCTCCGGTCAACCCGTTGATCTCGAATTCCCAACAGTGGATCGAGCACGCGATCGGTGAGCATCGATACCGCCAACGCCCTCACGGGATCCGCCTGCGTCTTCAACCGGTCCTCCGGTGTCATGATTGGCGTGGCGCGACGCCAGTGCCCTTCCAGATACAGGTCGAATCCCGCGGGTGGCGGGTTGCCCGGTTGCGACGGCACGTCCAGTTCATAGCGCGACGCGATCGCTTCAAGAAATCCTTTGGGCGTATAGCCGTTCAAGTCACGAACGATCCGGTTATACGGCAAGACGCACAATTCGTCATGAGGAAAGATCACGGATAAGAATCCTTCCTCGTCAGGATGCGATGATCTTGCGTTCGTTCTCTTGCTGGCACCGCGCACTCGACTGGCGGCGGCAGATCGATGGTGCCCGTCTGCAATATACAACGCATCAACGCTTCGAAAACGTTGGACGACTCGTTCAATGGCCGCTTGGTCCCGCAGGCTCCAGACGGCGTGCTCCACGTCATCCGTCATGAATTGGACCTCCGGTGCCGCGGCGGTGACGTTTCCCAGCCAGTTCGTGAAGGCCGCCGTCCGACGAAAAAATAAGAGGACGGGGCCTGATTGCGATTCATGCGTTTCAATGATCCGCACGCGATCATTTTCTTTTATCGTGCGCGTCAGTTCGTGTTTTTTAATGAGCCCGTCATCGTATTCAGCAATGGACGCCAGCGCGACGAGACCGGTTTGCTGACGTTCGCCCCAGCGTCGGCGATACACCCCGAAGATGGGACGTGTCTCCCGTGCCATGATCCCGTCCCGAATCAAGCCTTGCAGGTTGGTCGCCCCTCTCTCATAGACCTCCGTGGAGTAAGGATCGACGTCGTCAGACAGTTCCAACTCGGCTCGTCCAACCCGAAGGAAACAATACGGATTGCCATCGGCAATTTTTCGTGCCTCATCCAAGGAAACAACGTCATAGGGAGGCGACGCCACGCGAGCCGCGTATTCCCGTTTAGGTCGTAAGGCACGAAAGGGCATAATCGTCGCCATGGTTTTTCCTTTTTGCGTCTTCAGGGGAGAGGGTTCGACCGGAGCATACGGCTGGAACTTCAATCGACGCGATTCCATCAACGTGGAATCGATGAGTAGAACTGGTTCCGGCGGCAACTCTTTGCCACCGAAAAAGGAGAGCACGCCACGTTTGCGGGATGGTGTTACAGGCTCTGGGATCAGTCTCGCGGGTCTACCAAGAAAAAAATGAGGGGAAAGGCATCAAGCGTTTTCCCCTCATTTCTCGGTTCTCGTTACCAGCGATCGCGTTTGCCGCCGCGACCACCGCCACCACCACCAGGCCGGGCTTCTTGAGGCCGAGCCTCGTTCACGGTCAACGTCCGCCCTCCTAATTGGCTGCCATTCAACGCCGTAATGGCTGCCTTTCCTTCTTCCTCTGAGGGCATTTCGACAAAACCAAAACCCCGGGATCGACCGGTGTATTTGTCGATGATGACTTTTGCAGATTCCACGTTGCCGTGTTGCACGAACAGATCCGTCAACTCAGCTTCGCTCGTCTCATACGGCAAACCGCCCACGTAAATTTTGAACGCCATAGAACAACTCCTTTGAATGGATTGGGGCTTGACACTCGAGAAACAGAAATGAAAAGGGTGGGCCAAAGACGCGACTGCAGAAGGCGACTCAGGTCAGACTTTCGATCAGATTCCCGATTGCAACCTCGATTGAATGAATGGCCATTTTTCCGACCTTCAACGCAGGCCACCAACAGTTGAAGGTCTATCACCGTACCACACTCTTTCCCGGAACACAACAGCGTTCATCATAATAATCATTTGAATGCCCTGGATCGACGGTCGTATCATTGAACCCGATATCCGGTCGACGAACGGCCGTCCGTTTCGGGCCGCGTCTGCTTTTTTAACAACCTCGCTGACAAAAGGAACGACGATGACAGAACCAACCGTGCCTTCTCCTCAACTGTTTTTTGACGCGGCTTTTGCCGTTCAACGCACCTGTTCCATCAAAGCCGCCATTGACCTGGAAATCTTTACGGCCATGAAAGAAGGGCACACGACGCCCCTTGCCCTCGCACGTCGATGTCACGCATCAGAGCGAGGCATGCGCATGTTGGCGGATTATCTGGTCATCCTCGGCTTTCTGACCAAATCAGGAAACGCCTACGCCCTCACTCCGGATTCTGACGTCTTTTTAGCGAAAACTTCGCCGGCCTACCTCGGTGGGACGCTGGACTTCATTCTCTCGCCTCCGCTGTTTGACGGCTTTCGCCGGCTCACGGAGGCCGTCCGAAAAGGTGGAACGGCTCTGGAGGCCGACGGCACCACGGCTGAGGAACATCCCGAATGGGTGACGTTCGCTCGCGTGATGATTCCCATGATGAGGCACCCCGCCAACTGGATCGGCGACCACCTGCTTTCGGCGGGTGGAACGATCCGCAAGGTCCTGGATATTGCGGCCGGTCATGGAGTGTTCGGCGTGGAAATCGCGAAACGGTTTCCAGACGCCGAGGTCACAGCCGTCGATTGGGCCAACGTCCTTGCGGTGGCTCGGGAAACCGCGGACGCCGAGTCCGTGGGCAACCGCTATACCACCATTCCAGGTAGCGCCTTTGACGTGGACTTCGGCGACGGGTACGACGTTGTTCTCTTGACCAACTTTCTTCATCACTTCGACCCGCGAACGTGTGAAACCCTTCTCAAAAAGGTCAAGGCTTCCTTGGCCTCAAACGGACGCGTGATCACGCTGGAGTTTGTCCCGAATGATGATCGCATCAGCCCGGCGTCCGCGGACTTTGCCCTCATCATGCTTGCCACGACGCCGGCCGGTGACGCGTACACGTTCAAAGAGTTGGCTGCCATGTTTCACAACGCCGGGTTCGGACGAAGCGAGATTCACGCGGTGCCCAATTCAAAAGAACACGTAATCATCACGCATACCTCGTCAGAGACACCGTAAGAAGCGGAGCAGGCAACGCGGCCGCGTCTTCTCCGGAACGGGAGCAGCGGGTGATTATTGTTCCGGACCGCACGGCTTCACGATCATGATACACGCGGGCAACAGCGTCAGATTGCTCATCAGGGCCACCAGCATGGCAAATCCCGTGAGCACGCCAAAGTAGACGGTGGGGATAAAACTGGAGAACGCCAGTATACTGAACCCCACCGTGATCGTGAGCGCCGTGTAATAGATGGCCCGGCCAATGCTGCCGTGACACGCCAGAACGGTGTCCCGATACGTTCGATACCGTGGGAATTCCACCTGGAACCGGTGAATGTAGTGAATGGCGTGATCCACGGCAATGCCCACCGTGATCGCCGCAATCGTGATGGTCATGATGTCCAATGGAATCCCCCACCATCCCATCACGCCCAGCACCAAACACGCCGCCAACATGTTGGGAAGAATCGCGATAATCGAAAACGACACGCTCCGAAACAGAACGATGAACATGAGCAGAATGCTGATAAACACCACGCCGAGCGTGAGAATCTGAGACGTATATAAGCTCTGAAGCAGATTGTTATAGAGCACGGCCATGCCCGTGAGATGAACCGTTGCCTCGGCAAATCCCATCTCCTCAATCAGGTACCGCCGAACGCGTTCGATCAACTCTTTTCGCTTGAGCGTCGGCGCGGACTCAATCAGACGCATGGTCAGGCGCGTCTGATGCTCATCTGAGGAAAGATAGGGATCCATCAACGCTTCCTTCACGGGCGCGGGCACGTACTTTCTGAAGAGAGCCAATTCATAGTCATCCGGCATCCGGCCATCATTCAATTGCTTAAAGACCTTCATGCCGGTGGCGAGAGAAAACACCTTTCCCACTTCCGGCAGAGACTCAAGATGATCATGAACGGTCTCAAGCTTCGTCAATTGATCCCCGTTGAACCAATAGGAGGTCACGTCGGCTTGCTCCTCCTCTTCACCGAAGGGATCATCAAACGGATCGTCCATTTCCTGGGCCTCTTCCAGGGAGACAGACGCGGCTTCATCGGCGTCGATCACGATATCCAACGGAATCGTCCCGCCCAATTTCGTATCGATCAATTCCATGCCCTGATAAATTTCCGTGGTGCGTTTGAAATGATCAATAAAGCGGTTTTCCACTTCCAGTTGCATCATCCCCACGCCACCCAACGCGGCCAACGCGAGACATCCCGCGATAATCGGCTTCACGTACTTGAGCGTGAATCCAGCTATAGCCATAGTGAACGACCGGGTCGCATCCGGGCGCACGACGGTTTTTTCCGGCTTGAGCAACGCCAGGACCGCCGGGAAATAGATGAAGTTCAGCACGAACGCAAAGGTGATCCCCATCGTCATCATCCAGCCAAAATCAATCACGGGACGGATATCACTGACGATCAAGGAACAAAAGGCCACAACGGTCGTCACGGCCGTATACAGGCAGGGCTTTGCCATTTCCTGCACGGTTTGAGAGACCAGCGCGTTCTGGTCCGCCTCCGGGTTTTCTCCGGCGAGAATGCGGTAACGCACGATTAAATGGATGGTCAGGGACATCGTGATAATGAGCAGGAGGGAGACAAAGTTTGAAGAAATCACCGTGACGGGCCAATCCATGAACCCAAGGAACCCCACCATCACGCTGACCGAAATCACACAACAGGACGTGGGCAAGAGCACCCAGCGCAGCTTCCGAAAGAAATAGACCAGGGCCGCAACCAGAAAGCCGATGACGCCGACGCCGAACACCGCGAGATCGTGCTCAATGAAACGGATCATGTCGGCGATAATCATTCGGACGCCGCCCAAATATAACGTAGCCGACTCACGATACTTGTTCAGGATACCGCGAACCGCGTCAATATCTTTCCGTCCTGCTTCAAGAAACGCGGCGTGATAGTCGCTGAAGACCCGCGTGGCCTTTGCCAATTCCACCTCCTCTTCCGGCGTGAGCCTTGATCCTATTTTCTTCTCTCGCAACCGATTTCGCTCGTTCAGTAAGGCGGCATAGGTCTCGTCTTCCTTAAACACCACTTGAATCGCGGTCGTACGCGCATCAGGACTGACGAGATTATTCTGATAGACGGGGCTTTCTAAAAATTCCGTTCTGGCCAGTTCCTTATCGACGTCCGGGGTCTCTAACGTTCGCACCCCCTCGCCTCCGATCAATTCCGAAATGGGGATTTTTGGGCTATTCACCAACGGCACGTCCAAAATCGACCGTACGGCTTTCACTGAATCGAGTTGAGCTAATTCATCGCGGAGTTTGGCCAACGGCTTGAGCGAGGCAGGTGAGAGCAGGTCGTCGTGAGGGGTATAACTGACGATGAGAAAATCATCCGAGCCGTAGGTTTCCCGAGTGGCGCGATAATATTTCAGCGCCTGGTCGTTTTCTAAAACGATCGATTCAGAAGACGCATCCAACTTGAAATTCTGACCGTACAGCGCGAAGAATCCCACCAGGCCCACCACCACCGCGAGGGCGACGACCGGACGATCAATCACCAGCGTTTGATACAATCGGAACAAGGATGAATTCACGACGATTTTTTCGCTACGAGGTCACCACGACGCCCGCGGCTTCAGGTACGTTGGTTCGCGTTCAGGCACATGCTAGTGATGAGGGTCCAGTTCGATGATCCCCTTCCGGATCGCCAGGATGGCGGCCTGGGTGCGATCGTAGACGTGGAGTTTGTGGAAGATGTTCCGCACGTGATTTTTGACGGTTTTCTCGCTGAGATCCAGCACGTTGGCAATTTCTTTGTTGGTCTTCCCATCGGCCACCAGCCGAAGCACCGTGATCTCCCGCTCCGTCAGATCGTGTTCCAGTAAGGACTTTTTTCTCCCTTTGCCTTCGGCCAACAACGAAAATTCGGCTAAAATTTTGCTCGCCACCGATGGATGAATGAGCGACTCACCTTTTGAAATGGAGCGAATGGCCGCGACGATTTCCGTGGAATCCGAATCCTTGAGCAGATATCCGGTAGCGCCGGCCCGGACGAGGTCAAAAATATATTGTTGATCCTCATACATCGTTAGGGCAATGATCCCGATGTGCGGCAGTTCCCGTTTAATGATCCTCGTGGCCTCGACGCCGGTCATCCCCGGCATACTGACGTCCATGACGATCACGTCGGGCAGTAGTTCCCTGGCCTTTTCGATCGCTTCTCCTCCGTCCCTGGCTTCACCGACAATCTCGATTTCTTCTTTGGTTTCGAGAATCGCGGACAATCCCTCGCGGACGACGCGATGATCATCTGCAATCAGCACCTTAACTTTTTTTGACATTTCGGGTCGCGTCCTTTCTGGCCAACGGAATAAAGACCGACACGGTCGTTCCCAATCCTTTCTGAGAAGTCCACGAGGCTTCCCCGCCCAATAATCCGGCCCGCTCTTTCATGCCGCGCAACCCGAAGTGATCCCACTTATCGGGATTCCGAGACACCGCGTGGACGTCGAAGCCAATTCCATTATCGCTGATGGTGGCGGAGAGAGCATCCTGGTGAATGGTCAATTCCACGCGCACCGTCGTGGCCTTGGCGTGTTTCGACGAATTTTGCAGGGCTTCTTGAATGATGCGAAAAACAAAGACCTTCGTCTTGGGATGTAAACGGGCGTCACTCCCCACGTGAGAGAAGTCGACTCTCACCCGATTCTGCTTTTTATAGGCGTCCAGATAATTCGACAGCGCCGACAACAGATCCAGCCGCTCATATTGACCTGGTCGCAAGTTGAACACCACCTGTCGGGCTTCTTGAATGCCGTGTTTGAGCTGGACTTTGGCCTCGTTCATCAAGTCGAAACACTTCGTCGGTTCCTGCTGAATCAATTCCCCGCACCGTTCCATCTTGAAATTCACGCCCACCAGCGTTTGCACCAACCCATCGTGGATTTCGCAGGCGATGCGCGTCCGCTCTTCATCAACCGCGCTTTCCGCTTCCTCCTTGACGTACCGCCGAAATAAGGATTGGTACCGCGTGAGCGTCTTTTCAATTTCCGTGGTGGCTCGAATCCGCGCGTCAATCAACCGCCACATGAACTTGGCGCTGGCTCCTCCGATAATGGCCACGCTGGGCTTTCGAATTCTCTGGAGCGCCTTCTCGACTTCAGGACTGCCCGTGACGTCAATAATCAGATCGACGCCCTTCATTTTCAAAATCTCCCGATAGTCGTGAGTCACGGGCACGCTCAATTGCTCGGCAAGTTCGGTGCCCGTTGTCTCTGCTTTGGTCTCCGCCAAGCCCACGAGTCGGGCCAAGGGGTCCTGGGCAAAAATTTCCAGCAGGGCCTTGCCTCCATGCCCGCCTCCCAGGATCGCCACGCGGGTGGCACGAGTGGAGCCACGTGGTCCGGATTCCGGCTTACGTCCGGAGACGGATGACTTTCGAGAGATCGACCGTTTCGTGGAAGTGACGGAGGACGGCATGGTCACGCACCAAGGCGGAACGTTCGTCGTCAGCGTTTCCCCTTATCCCGGGCCAGGGATTGAATCGTTTCCATAAACTGGTCAATGTCTTTGAACTCCCGGTACACGGAGGCAAACCGCACGTAGGCGACTTGGTCCAACGCGTGGAGTTCCTGCATGACGGCGTCTCCCACCTTTCTGGCCGGAATCTCGGATTCGCCGACGTCTTGGAGACGCTTTTCAATCCGGTCCACGGCGGTGTCGAGTGCCTCACGACTGATCGGCCGCTTTTCACAGGCCTTTTGCAGACCGGCCATGACCTTTTTGCGGTCAAACGCTTGTCGTCGGTTATCTTTTTTGACCACCATGGGAAGATTTTCTTCAATCCGTTCGTAGGTCGTAAAACGACGCTTGCACTCCAGACATTCCCGACGGCGGCGAATGACCTCTCCCTCCCGGGCCGTGCGAGAATCAATAACCTTGTCATCCGGTTGAGTGCAGAACGGACATCTCATGACGAGACACCGACGTCGGGAAGGTTCACGGAAAACTGACGAGACATGAGCAATTTGAATAAGAGAAACGAACGGCGAGTCACGAGGCTGAAAAGACGGGGAAGCGTGCACACAGAGTCTTGACTTCCTTTCGAATTCGACGCTGGATTCGTTTCCCTGCGGGAGCACGTAACACCTCGTCTATCCACGCCACGATTTGAACCATCTCCGATGACGCCATCCCGCGCGTGGACACGATGGGCGTCCCCATTCGAATGCCACTGGCCACGGCGGGCGGCCTCTCATCATACGGCACGGCATTTTTATTGACGATGATTCCGGAGGCGTCAAGCGCAGCTTCGGCCTCTTTCCCCGTCACCGCCGTTGAATTGAGATTCAGGAGGAACAGATGCGTCTCCGTTCCCCCGGACACCACGTGATAGCCTTGGGACTTGAATCCTTCCGCAAGCGACGTGGCGTTGGCCAGGACTCGTTGCTGATAGGCTTTGAACTCCGGGGCCAAGGCTTCTTTCAACCCAACGGCCTTCGCGGCAATGACGTGCATGAGCGGCCCGCCCTGGAGTCCCGGAAAGATCGTTTTATCAACGGTCTTCGCGTGTTCTTCTTTGCACATCACAATCCCGGCACGAGGCCCTCGCAACGTTTTATGCGTGGTCGTGGTGACAAAGTCGGCGTAAGGCACGGGGCTGGGGTGAAGACCCGTGGCCACCAATCCCGAAATGTGCGCCATGTCCACTAACAGATACGCTCCGACCGATTGGGCAATCTGCTGAAACCGCGGGAAGTCGATGATTCTCGAATAGGCGCTCGCTCCCACGACGATCATGCGGGGACGAACGTCTTCCGCTCTTTTCTGCACCGCGTCATAATCAATCAACTCGGTTTCGCGGTCCACGCCATAGGAGTAGGCGTGAAACAGTTTTCCGGAAAAATTGACCTTGCTGCCGTGGGTGAGATGGCCGCCCTGCGAGAGATCCATGCCCAGGATGGTATCGCCGGGCTTGAGGACCGCCAAGTACGCCGCCATGTTGGCGGTGGAGCCTGAGTGGGGTTGCACGTTGACGTGTTCACACCCGAACAATTGTTTGGCGCGAGCAATCGCCAACTCTTCAACGGTGTCCACGTGTTGACAGCCACCGTAATAGCGTCGTCCCGGGTAGCCCTCCGCGTACTTGTTGGTCATCAGCGACCCCTGCGCGGCCTGAACCGCGGGGCTGGCGTAATTTTCCGACGCAATCAACACGAGTTTTTCGCGCTGACGTTTTTCTTCGGCGCGAAAAGCCGCGTATACCTCGGGGTCTTCCCGTTGAATCGCTTTGAGCGTGCCGACGGCGTGTCCCATCCTTTATTCCTGCGGCCGTCCAACCTCGACGGGCGTCTCTCCGGTTTCGACCGTCGCGTTTACGGCTTTGGGGGCAGCCTCCGTTTCTTCAGCCCCATCCGCGGCTTCCTGAGCCTGCGCCTGTTCACCTGCTTTAACGAGTGACACGGAAATCGTCGCGTGAACGTCTCGATGCACCTTGACGCCGACGGGAAAAGTCCCCAACTCCTTGAGCGGATGAGCCAATTGAATGTTCCGCCGGTCAACCTCAAAACCTTCAGTCAACAATCCGGCTTCAAGGTCTTTGGCCGTAATGGAGCCAAACAGCTTATCATCCTTACCGGTTTGGACAGGAAAGGTCAGCGAGACGGCAGACAGTTGATCGGCCCATTTCCGAAGATCGTGCTCGATCTTTTTCGCCGTATGCGCCGTCACGCGTTTCGCGTGTTCCAACGCCTTGACGTTTCGGAGATTGGCTTCTATGGCTTTTTTGCGAGGCAGCAGGAAGTTCCGCGCGTACCCATCGGCGACGTCAAGCACGTCCCCCACGTACCCGACGTTCTCGACGTTCTCTTGAAGAATCACTTTCATCTTTTCCATTCCTCCTTTTACACAATCGAAGGCACGATCATACGGTTCCCCCCTGGGAAATGTCAATTTCGGGTGGGAGGCGAAACGCTCGATGGACGTGCAAACCCGCAACGCGGATGCTGCTTGGAAGCTGGACACCAACTTCAACCGTTCACTACAATGCCGCCATGCGGATTCACAAGATGAGGCGGCGGCTGAACCTGGGAATTCTGGTCCTCACCGTTTTCTCGATCCAGACGCTGATGATTCATCCCGATGAGGCGTGGGCTCAGGCAGACGCACCTGATCCAGGCATCCCTGATCTGACGTCGTTAAACGTCAGGTTGAGTCACCGGACGATTCATGCTCCACGACACTTCGTGAAAGAAATCGTGGCACTCCCGCACGTTCACGCCGCCCGATCCAAGATCGCTCCCTCCCCCCGAGCCGCCATTTTGGAAGACGATCACCATAACCGCGTCCTCATCCTGTCGGCTTTGGAAGACGGGTCCCTGCAAGCCCAGGTACTCGTCGACGTGGATTTTGCTGCAACCATTCCGTTTGTCACCGCGTGTGCCGAGCATCGGAGGTGCGCGTATGACCGCCGTCCGATGACCGGCGGACTGGGCTGTGTAGCCATTTGTATCCAACAGGCGCTTGATCCAGCCGTCACCCATGAAACTCCTTGACCTTCTCCAACGTTTCTCAACGCAATTGGCGAACGACCAGGAGTCCGCCGCGGCACTGGATGAACTGATTGAGTCCGGCACCGCTCAAAAACTTGGGACAACCGGTGCCCTGCACCTCTATTCCATAGAGGTTCCGGAGGGGACAACGTTGCTTGAAGATGCCCCGGTCACGATTGTCCCTCCCGGAGACATGGACCCCACCGGAGGCTATATTCTGCGCCATCAGGACCACACCGCGCTGGTGCAAACTCAGGACTCACTCGGTCAGTCGACCGTTGACAACACCCTGGTTTCGGATACGGCCACGTTGTTCAAACTCGCCTCCAAGCGGTTAGCCGATATTGCGGCGAAACCTGAATCCTACGCGCTGGGTCCGGCCGAACGGCTTGCCCCCTGGCTGGATCCGGAACCCGGGGAAGATAATATCTCGGCCAGAACCGGCGCATCGGCCGCAGTGCTGACGACCGTCTGGAACGAGGACCAAGTCGCACGTTGGACCAAATTGGGAACGTTGACCGTGGAGTTGATGCGAAACAATAAACGCGTGCTCTGCGTGGCCCCCACTCACGACGCCGTGGATCGTTTGCTCGGGTTTTTGGCTAAAACCTTGCGCAACACGGGTCTCCCCTTTCAAAGCTTGTTGAGCCGCTACGAAGTCTCGGTTCTCAAGGAAGTGGAAGGACTCCCGCTCGGCACACTGGGTTTCGAAGCCCAAATGCACAACTTTTTCGCCACGTCACGATCTCACAAACACGCGCTTCGACGGACGTATGATCGATTTCGAGAACTCACGCCGATCCTGGCCTACAAAGGGCAAAAGCAGCGTGATTTAAACGAAGTCAAATTGCTGGAATGGCGGTTGCTCGCCCAGGTGAGTGAATATCAAGGTCGGATCAAAGACATTGATAAGACGCTCGCCGATTATGAACGGCTTCCCATCTGGAAACGCCTCGGCTTGCAAACCGTGGGGAAAAACGTGGCAACCTTGGGAGAATATCGCCGGATTGACGAAGAGAAAATTGTCGGCCTGATGAAACAGGTCGAAATCGCACAGGCTCGCATCCGAGAATTGTCACCCGAAGCGGCTATACCGGAAGAGATGCGGCCGGAATATGAGGAACTCAAAGAGGAAATCACGCGGTTGGGCGGAACAAAAAAAATTCGCGAGATGTTGGCCGCGGGAGAAGCCACGAATCGGCAAGCCTTCATGCAGAACAAACGATTGGTCGCGGCCACACCGGGAAGAGTGATCAGCGATCCCTTGTTCACGCGAGTCCGGTTCGACGTGTTGATCGCCGAAGACGCCCCCAACGTTCCAGCGCCGTTCTTACTCGGGGTGGCTGGACTCATTCGTGAACGGATCATCATCGCCGGCGACACCCGGGACCTCCGGGGCACCCATGGCCTCTGGCGCCAGCAGTGTTGGGAACCCCGGCTCTCACGGGTCACCTCCGCGTAAGTGACGAATGGAGTCGCCGCATCCCCTTTCCCTTGACAAAAGGACTGAAGGTCAGGTTAGCGAAACGTTGAAAACATGCGGTAGTTTTTAAGGTGTGACTTGTTTATAACGTGACTTGTTTATTGACCTGTTTGTGGTCTCCATTTAGCCTCCGAAGAAGGCAGACCATGAAATTGTCCAGCCAGATTAAGCCAATCAGTTACCTCAAAGCCCACACCGCAGAGATCGTGCGTACGCTCGGGGGGAACCTTTGATCATCACCCAGAATGGCGAAGCCAAAGTGGTCATGCAGGATATCGACAGCTACGAGCAAACGCAGGAGACCGTTGCGCTACTCAAAATTCTCGCCCTGGGCCGCCGCCAGATTGAAACAGGTCAGGTGCAGCCTGCCCCCGATGTCATCGCGCGGCTTCGTGAACGGCGGCCGTCTCGCTGATGCCCTTCTTGGTGCAGTTGACCGATAACGCGACACGGGACTTGAGGGAAATCTGCGATTCCATTAATCAGCACGATGCACCGGGCATGGCGGATCACGTGCTGGAACAGATCGAAAAGGCGTTCAGTAGCCTATCCGAGCATCCCCACCGCGGAAATGATCCAAAAGAATTGCTGGACGTTGGGATTCGGGAGTACCGCGAGATATTCTTCAAGCCCTACCGCGTCATCTATCAAGTGATGGACAATAACGTCTACGTACTCGTGATTGCTGATGGACGGCGTGACATGCAGACGTTGCTGCAACTGCGTTTATTGCAAGGATCACGACATCGCCGGCGACACGCGAGACATCCTGAACACCCATGGCCTCTGGCGCCAACAGTGTTGGGAACTCCATATCTCAGGCCACCTCAGTGTCCTACAAGCATATAGGCCGACCGGCTACGATACCGATGCCCTGAACATCAACCGGCATCGACTCGATGCTGCCTCCACGCTCCACCAGGAACTGCTGGCCCATTCCGTCACGGAGCGCACGGCCCTGTAACGCCACTGGCTGAGCCTTTCGGCCAGAAACCCGCCGTCTCACGTGCAGGGAACCCCTATCTCGGCTTGACGCCTTTGCCGGTAAAAGCTGATAATCGCTTTACAAGACGCTCGCGTGCCGAAGTGGCGGAACTGGCAGACGCACTAGATTCAGGGTCTAGCGCCCCTTGGGGTGTGCGGGTTCAAATCCCGCCTTCGGCACCACTTTCTTCTCCACGAACAACGACCCTCTCTCTTGCCTCCAGAATAACGCTCCGCCGACCAAACTTCTTACTGAAGAAGGACGAGAGACAAAACTGTTCGGAACACGACAACATTGTCGGCTTCCGACAAAGCTGTCGTCCGTGGGTTTTGACAAACTTCAATAATATTCAACAACGAGGCATCATGGGAACGTGGCATTGAACTTGCTTTATTATTACAACAGGTTGCACGGAGCATGTTTGTAATCTGACGGAGATGTCAGAATGTTTCTGGCGATGACGCCAGGCACGAGAGTGATGGGACACTCTTGGCTTGGCGTTTTTTTTGGTCTCAGCCCAGCGATCAGTTTCATTATTGACTTCATAGAGCGGCAAAGGAGGCTCTCATGGCACAATCCACGAACACTTACGATCCCTCATTTGAGACGGCAACGGAGAGTCGAACGCTCAGTGCTGACGACCGTCTTTCCAAGACGCTGGAGAAGGCCGTTGTGAACGCCGTGCTACGGGAAACGGGACCGAGTCGACGTCAACTCCTTGCCGGTCTGGGCAGCGCGGCCTTGGTTGGCCTGATCAGTGAGTTTCTTCCTCTCTCACGGATCCAGGCACTGGCCGCGGACCCCGTCGGGAAACCGGAAAAACGGGACCTCAGCATCGGGTTCATTCCCATTACCTGCGCTACGCCGATTATCATGGCCGAACCCATGGGCTTCTACAGCAAACATGGCTTGAACGCCAAAGTAAAACGGGCGGCCGGTTGGGCCATGGTGAGAGATTGGGCAATCAATAAAGACATCGATGCTGCGCACATGCTCTCGCCCATGCCCTTGGCCATTACCTTGGGGGCGGGCTCGCCTCAAGTCCCGTTCTATATGCCCGCCGTGGAAAATATCAACGGACAGGCCATTACCCTGCACAACAAACATCAAGCCGTGAAAACGGCCGCGGATATGAAGGGATTTCGCTTTTGCGTGCCTTTTGACTATTCCATGCACAATTACCTGCTACGCTACTTTCTGGCGGACGGCGGCGTTCACCCGGACAAAGACGTGCAGATCCGCGTGGTGCCGCCGCCGGAAATGGTCGCCAATCTGAAGGCCGGAAACGTTGACGGCTATCTGGCTCCGGATCCCTTTAACCAACGCGCGGTCTATGAGAACGTCGGCTTTATCTACAAGCTCTCGAAAGACATCTGGGACAAACATCCGTGCTGCGCGTTTGCGATCTCACAGGAATTCGCGACGACGCATCCGAATACGTTTCTCGCGTTATTCAAGGCAATCGTCGATGCCACGCATTACGCGTCAAACCCGGCCAACCGGAAACAGATCGCCAAAGCGATTGCGCCGGCGAACTACTTGAACCAGCCTCGCATCGTTCTGGAACAAGTGCTCACCGGAACGTTTGCCGATGGATTAGGCGGCATTCAGAAGGTTCCGAGTCGCATTGATTTCGATCCGTATCCCTGGCATTCCATGGCCATTTGGATATTGACTCAGATGAAACGATGGGGCCATCTGAAAGGGGACGTCAATTATCAAAAAGTCGCCGAGCAGGTCTATCGTGCGGCGGATTGTGACAAGGTGGCCAAGAGTCTGGGCTATCCTACGCACGCCAGGACCATGACGTCCCACGTTATTATGGGAAAGACGTTCGATCCCCTGAAGCCTGACGCTTACGTGAAGAGTTTTCCCATTCACAGCATGGTCTGACCTGGACGGAACGCACGAGGATGAAGATCACACGCACACAACATCCGTTCTTTATTTCCATATTTTTCCTTGGGATTTTTCTGCTCGTCTGGCATGTCGCCACCATCAGTCCCACGTTCGACCCCACCGGAAAAACGGAGGAGGAGTTGCTGGTCCTGGAGTTCAACGGCGATATCGTACAGACCGACGACGGCGGGTACACGTGGAATCCGGAGAAAGAAAAGGTGAAAGGGGTCCCGGGGCCCATGACGGTGGCGGAGAAAGCCTGGATCGAATTGACCGAAGCCTTTGTGATTAAAGGGACCAACGATCATGGGATCGCCTTTCTGGTGGGGTATACGGTTTCACGATTTTCGGTCGGGTTCCTGGCTGCCTCCGGAGTGGCGATTCTGGTGGGAATTCTATTGGGACTGAACCAGATGTTGTTTCGCGCGCTGAACCCGTTTATTCAGATTCTGAAGCCCATCTCGCCCTTAGCCTGGATGCCTTTGCTCCTGTACACGGTCAAAGATCCGAAATGGACGGCAATCATGGTGGTGTTCATGGCCGCGATCTGGCCCACCCTGGCCACCACGGCCTTCGGCGTGAATTCTCTCCGACGGGAATATTTGCAGGTGGCCGCCATTCTTCAATTATCGTGGGTGAAGCGGCTCTACAAGGTGATTCTTCCCGGAGCCGCGCCGACCATTGTGAACGGCCTCCGCATTTCGTTCGGGAGCGCATTGGTCGCCGTGGTCCCGGCGGAGATGCTGCTCGGGGAATTGGGCGTGGGCTATCTGAGTTGGATTGAATGGAACAATCTTGATATTGCCGGCGTGATCTTTGCCATTCTGGTGGTGGGCACCGTCGGGGTACTCCTGGACTCGGGATTTAATAAATTGGCCGGTCTGGTCACGTATCACGAGTAACGCATGTCATTTCTCTCTATCGATCATCTGAGCAAATATTTCCCGAATCATTCCGGGAACGGCACCGTCTGCATTTTTCAAGACGTCACGGTCAAGATTGATAAAGGCGAATTCGTCACCGTGATCGGCCATTCCGGGTGTGGGAAAAGCACGTTGCTCAACATCATCGCCGGACTGGACACGCCGACCGAAGGCGGCGTCATTCTGAATCGGCAAGAAGTCACGGGGCCGGGATTGGATCGGATGGTGGTGTTTCAAAATTTCGCCTTGATGCCGTGGATGACCGTGTTTGAAAACGTCGCCCTGGCCGTCCGTTCGGCTTATCCCACCTGGAGTTCGCAAGAGATCAACGCGCACGTCAACAAATATATCGCGTTGGTCGGCCTGACCGGAGCCGAAACCAAAAAACCGACGGCGCTGTCCGGGGGCATGAAGCAGCGGGTCGGCTTGGCACGCGCGTTCTCCATTGAGCCGAAGGTGCTGTTGTTGGATGAACCGTTTGCGCAAATCGATGCCTTGACCCGTGGCGTGATTCAAGAGGAATTAGTGCAAATGTGGAACGCCACCCGCAACACGGTCTTCATGGTCACGCACGACGTGGATGAGGCCATCTTACTCTCGGACCGCATCATGCTCATGACCAACGGCCCATCGGCCCGGATTGCCGAAATCGTGGACGTGACCATCCCCAGACCCCGGTCACGAGAAACGATCATCGACGACCACCGGTATTACAAAATCAGAAACCACGTCATTCATTTTCTCGTGCGCCACGCCTCGCGTGAACGCGAGCATGGAGCCGGAAATCAGACGGAATCGAGCCCTTCCGACCCCGTCTCGATCAACTTCAGTGCCTAGACGACGAACAAGCACGACGCATCATCACACCAACCCGCGGAAGAGAAAGGAGCCATCATCATGGACGCCACGTGTGCTCGAAACACGATCAACGCCAAACGTCTGGAAAAAAACGTGACCATTGCTCAGGTAGCCGAAGCCGTACACAAGAGCCCTGTCTTTGTGGCCGCCGCGTTACAGGGAAATCATCGATTGACCCCTGAGGAGGCCGAGACCGTCGGCACCCTCTTGGGTCTCGATCAGGACACCGCCGCCGGTTTGAGTCGGTTCCCGGTGCGGGCAGACTTTCCGAATACCGCCGATCCCTTTAAGTACCGTCTGCTTGAGGTGATCGGCGTGTACGGCGACGCGTTGCGGGAGATGGCCAATGAAATGTTCGGGGACGGCATCATGAGCGCAATTGATTTCTCGCTGGACGTGGAAAAGGTCAAAGGCAGTCAGGGCGAAGATCGTTGTAAGATCACCCTGAACGGCAAATGGCTCGAATATAAAACCTTCTAGCGACCTCCGACTTATTAAAAACTCATGAAACAGGGTGACGACTGGAAGCCGTTTCTGGTAGGGTTCCTCAAAGGGGTGAGGAACACGCCGAAACGTGGAGCACGTGTTTCTTACCAGATGATTCTTGCTTCCAGTTGAACACCCATGAAACGAACGTTCAGAAAAAGGAATTGGATTGCCTTTGCGGCTATCGGCATCGTCGGCAGTTTGCTCCTGGCCTCTCCAATCCATGCGCAACCAATTGACGGAGTGGGTAAATTGAAATTCGGCATGAAACCGGACGAAGTGGCGGCACTTGACGGATGTTCAAGTCAAACGGAATGTCTGTATGAAATTTTAGGAAAAAATCGCTACTTCCGTTTGGTGTACCGTCCTGAACGTCCAGACCCGAAGACCCCTCCATCCCAGACGCCCCCAGGAACCTTAAGCCTGATCGACATTGACATGGGGAACTATACGCGGACGTGGTTTTTAGAACTGATAGACGTCTTAGCCTCCCAATTCCCGGTCATCCACTCCCCGACCGAACAGGAAGACGCGATGTTCCAGCAAGGAAAAAGTCAAGAACTGATTATTGGTCTTGCCGACGGTGTTGTCTTGTTGAAAGTCGTCCGTCGTCCCTTCGGCAATCTCATTCTCCGAGTGATTTATCAGGATGCCGACAAAGCCAAAGTTCAGCGGGCACTCTGGAACGCTTCCCCTACCTCTTAGCGACCTTACGTAAGCGTTGTTTTCCGGACGCCGCGTCTTCCTGCTTGGATTCCCGCTATTGAACGACGTGGAACTGAATCCTTTTGCCGTTATTACCGGTGCTTCCCGAGGAATTGGGGCCGAGTATGCGCGGGTCCTTGGGAGCCACGGGTATGACCTGTTGCTGGTTTCCCGGGACGAAGCGCGACTCACGCACCTCTCGCGTGAACTTCAGACGAACCATCACGTTCACGCGCACGTGTTCATCGGCGACTTGGCTCAACCCGATATTGCCCATCAATTATTCGTCGAAAGTCGCCGGTATCGGCCAACCCCGGACCTGCTGATTAACAACGCGGGGTTCGGGTTATACGGAGCATTCGCGTCGCACCCACTGCCGCGCATTCAGGAGATGCTGCACGTCCACGTTCAGACGGTCGTAGAAAGTATTCGGTTGTTTCTGCCGGGGATGATTGAGCGGGGGTCAGGGACGATCATCAACGTGACCTCGATCGCCGGTCTGTTGCCCATCCCCTATTTTGCCGAATATGCTGCAACCAAGGCGTTTCTGCTTTCATTTTCGGAAGCGTTGGCGGAGGAAGTTGAATCAACCGGCGTCTACGTTCAAGCCTGTTGCCCGGGCTCAACGGATACCGATTTTCATGAAACAGCGAAATTCCGTCCCTCCAGTCCGATGGGACGCCAATCAGTCACCCAGGTCGTTAAAGCCTCTCTGTCTGCCCTCCAGACAAGGCAACCGGTCGTTACCGTCGGATGGCAAGGGAAACTCGCAGTCCTGTTGGCGAAATGGGTGCCCAGGAAAACGCTCGTCACAACGATCGGAAAAAGATTTCGCCCGCCGACTCAGTAAGGCAGACTCGGCTACGGATGACCTGCCTTCCAGTGACGTTGCCGTCATCATGGGAATACTGGACAGAAACCGTTGGGGTTATGGTGGACATGCCACTGAAAAAGCAGAGCCTTCGCTTCGCTCAGGATGACAGGGGTGGGGCCAGGGGGACAACGAGGGACGGGAGGCCAACAGGGGACAGGGGGGACAACGATTATCTCGCGTCGGGCTGAGCGAGATGCCGTGCCGCGTTGAAATGGAGCCGGCGAGTGGGATTGAACCACCGACCTACGGTTTACGAAACCGTTGCTCTACCACTGAGCTACGCCGGCTCTAAAGAGAAAACGTCACGTTCGGCGAAATCCGGCTGGACGGTCATGGTATTTCTTGGGGTGGGCCGTGTCAACTGAGCGCATTCACGTTCAGATACATGTCGCCGTCCCACATCCGGTGCCACGGGTTGAATGATTGACAGCATTTTTTATTCTGCGCTACCGTCAATGGATGTCTCCTCCCGTTTCTTCCGGCCCTTCGTCTCCTGCATCAAACACGCCCTCGTTGACCGATTTTGCTGCTCTGATCAGGCTTTCCAATCAGACGGGGACCCTCTTGCTCATGCTTCCATCCTTGTGGGCCTTGGTCCTGGCCTCCAAGGGACGGCCTTCCGTGCCGTTGCTCATCATTTTTGTCGTGGGCTCCTTTGTCATGCGCAGCGTGGGCGTCATTATCAACGATTTAGCCGATCGTTCGTTTGATCGCCAAGTCACCCGCACGAAAATGCGGCCTCTGGCCCGTGGCACGCTTCGTCCCGTTCACGCCGTCCTTTTTCTTGTCGGATTTTTGTTTGTCGCCGCTGGCCTTCTGGCTTTTCTCAATCCGCTGACCGTTGTTCTCAGCCCCATCGCGTTAGGATTGGCCACGGTCTACCCGTTCACGAAACGATTCTTTTCTGCCCCTCAATTCTTTCTCGGTCTGGCTTTCGGTTGGGGAACCGTGCTGGCCTGGGCCGCGGTTCGGAATCAACTCGACCCTGCAACGTGGCTGCTCTTTGCTTGTACCATTTGCTGGGCCTTGGCCTACGATACCGTCTACGCGCTGCAAGACCGTGAGGATGATCGGCGGGTGGGCGTGCATTCATCAGCTCTGCTCTTTAGTTCCCACGTGTGGATTGCCGTTGGAACCTTCGAACTGGTCATGCTGGGGCTTCTCGCAACGGCAGGGTGGCTGGAGCATCTCAACGCGACATTTTACGTTGGGCTCGCCGGCGTCGCGGGGTTTTACAGCCAACAAGTCTGGCGATTACGAGGGGAAGTATCTCCTTCTGAGGCCTTCGCCATGTTTCAACACCACGTCGGCGTCGGCCTTGTGATTCTAGCAGGGATCTGGGTCGGAACGTTGTGACGGCGATGCCAACCGCTTGATTTCCTTCAAAAACGAAAAGGCCACGTGATGGCACCGCCTTTTTGTTCTCTTTATCTCCGGCTTGCTAGAGACCTTTGCCCCCTACCCTCTCCCTCAAGGGGGAAGGATAAAAGGGCTTGCCCCTCTTTCTCAGAGGATATCTTTGCAACATGTCAGCCTAAGCAAAGAACTGTCATCCTGAGCAAAGAATTGTCATTCTGAGCGAAGCGAAGAATCTCAGGGCTCCGTCGTGGGACAGACCGACACTGGAGATTCTTCCCTTCGAGGCACTTCGAGGCTCAGAGGAACCTCAGGGCAGGCGTCGCTTCGCTCCTCAGAATGACAATTTTTTCAAAAGTCTCGTCAGGGGGAGAGGGAAGGAAAAGAGACGTTTGCGAGGTCTGTAGGGGTTATTCCAGCGGAGGGATGGGTTTATCCGGCTTGGGTGCCCGTAACGTATCAAGATAGGCAACCACAGCTCTGGCGTCATGATCGTTGATCCCCAAATTCGGCATCCGGGTGTGCTTTTTCATACCCTGCGGATACCGAATCCAGCGATAGACCCAGGTGTCATTGAGACGAAAGCCCGCACGGTCCAAGGCCGGACCGACCAGACCACCGCTATCTCCGATACTGTGACAGCCGTTGCACCCATAGGTATCGTAATACAGACGTTTCCCTTCTTCTCCAAGTTTTTGCCGTTCTTCACCGGCGGTAAGGTCAGGGCGTCGGATTTGAGACATCTTCGGACGCTTTGAGAAATTTTCCCAAGCCGTTTGGGCGGCTTCAAACTTTTCAGACGCTCGTTCATAGGCTTCTTCTTCGGGAAGCAGGATTTCTTCTTCCTCATCGTCCTCTTCTATGTCCTCTTCTATGTCCTCATCTTCATCTTCCACGTCCTCATCGTCGTCATCTTCGGCGTCTTCTTCGGCGGCGGCCCGGGCAGACTCTTCGGCTTCCTGTTTCGCTAGGGCTTCATCCATCACGGTTCTGGCCTGGTCGTGTTCTGCCTTCGCGGCCTGAAACTCCGATTCCAACTGGGCTCTTCGTCCTTCAACGTCAAACTCCAACGCCCCCCCGTGCAACGTTCGCACGTAGCTTACGATGGCCCAGAGTTCTTCCTCAGACAGAGTATATTTGAAGGTCGGCATCGTGGACACGGCAAAGTAATTTTCATCATCCAGCACTTCCTGCAAGGCGGTGTCTCTCATGTCCCGAGAAATCGTGTTGAAAATTTCCTCATCGGAAAAGGTGGACATGGCCGCGGTTTCCGAGAGATCACGAGGACGAGGGTCCGGCATGCGCTCCCAATTAAAGCCTTCTGCCTGTTGTCCTGTTTCACCGTGACAATGCATGCAGTAATGACGATAGAGTTTTCGGCCCTTGGCAGTTTTTTCGTCTTCAAACAGGGCGCATCCGCTCGTCACCGCCAACGTGACGATCCCCACCATTGCGACCATGACCAGTCCCCGCGGCATGTATGGCTCCCCCTTCATGCTTGGTTACCTTTTCGGATTTTTCGCACCAGGAAAAATTCAAAGCCGGCAGCAATCGCAATGCCTAAGACGACGTATCCATAAATGGAGTTGTCCGGCTGAGGCTCAGCCCGGATGTACCACCAGGACGACACGGCTTTCTGTGAACCTTTTTCCTTTTCTACGCCGTCAACGAGTTGACCGTCCCAAAAGGCAAACGCCACGTTTCTCCATTCACCGGGCGTGATTTGCACGTCTGCTTCATCACCGGTTTGGAGTGGTCGAGAAAAGACGACCCGCCACGTTCCGTCCTGCCAAGCTCCGGTTGCCGAGACATCCTGCCGTTCTTGTGCCCGAAGGGTTTTGAATCCTTTGGCACTCATGTCCGTGGCCTTGCCGTTTTCTTTTTTCCAGTACCAGATGTTGACCGGCCCGCCTTCAACTTGCAGCATTCCCTGACCATGAGCGAAGTGGGCTTTTTGGTCTCCAACCATAAATTCCAGAGCAGCGGCATCAGCAACGTCTTCCGACGGGTCGTCGTATTCCAGCATGACGGCGAGGTCTCGTCCGTTGTGCATCCCGCGCACCTTGACGGATTTCACCGTAACCTCTTGAATCCGGTCAGGCCAATGGACCTGAGGTGCCAACTTGAACTCCGAAGGCTGAATCGAGTTCCACGCCGCGGCATTCAGATCATCCGTGGGAAGTGATCCCTCGGTCAGATACAACCGAACGGCCACACTGCTGGTTTCACCGTCAGGAGGCGGATCGCTCGCCACAGCCCAGGCGGCACCGAATCCCGCCGTCATCAGGATGGTTCCCAGCGTGACGTTGATAAGTGTCTTCCGTCCCATTGTCATGCTCCTTGGCTGCTCCACTCCTTGTTTCGCCGTTTGCAGCGCTCCTATTCCTCTTCTTCCCACGTCCGCGGCGATTGGCCCGCGCCGTCGTATTCACCCATGATAATTTTCCAAATCCACTCGTCCGGCAATTCCACTTCCCAGCGCGGCATGGCGGACTTCCACGGCATCCCTTCCACCGGAAGCCCTACCCCGCCTTTTTTGATTCGCCAGAACAGATAGGATTCCTGCAACTGCGCAATCGTTCCCGGATCACCGAAATTCGCCGGAGGAGGATTAAAGCCCACGGACGCCGGGCCTTTCCCGTCAAAATTGGCTCCATGACAGGGTGAACAAAACGCCGCGTAGAGCCCTTTCCCCATCATGATATTTTCCTGCGTTTTCTGAAATGGATTGGACAATCCGACAAATTCGCCGGGAGGCGCGGGATGAATCGTTCGATTTTCAGGAGGCGGCACGTCGCTCGGGGCCAATTTCGTGTACGTTTGCCATCCCACCAACAACGGGAACAGCATGAACACCATAACGCGGGCCGTCGTGGCCACGCCCTTCTGCCCTTCTCCCGTCAGGAACCTCCCGATGGGTCCCATGAACTCTTCAAGACCTGCGCCGCTCATAGTATAGAAAATCATCGCCGCGGCGACCGTCAGCGCCAAGTATAAAAAGATGAGACTTGCCGGCAGCGGCGCGGTAAACAACGGCAGAATGAATTTCAGAAACACGTACATTCCCACCAACAAGATTCCCGTTTGCGCAAGGGGGCCTTTCATGCAGCACTCTCCTGGTTAGTAGGCTCCATGGACGGAGGCGACTTTCACGTCACCCTCTTCGCCGACTCCAAGGACGTCTTCGACTTTGACGCTAATGGGTTCGCCGCTCATTTTCTGGAGAAACGCGATCACCGAATAAATCTCCTGCTTGGACAAGGCAATCGGATTCTTGTTGATGTGTGGCATACGAGCCGGATATTCCTTGGGCAGGCCTTCATGCCTGAAGTCCAGATAAATATAGGCTTGAGGCTCGGTAAGGCTTTCATAGATAAACTCGGGCGCGAGCTTGGCCCCGATGCCTTTCAAATCCGGGCATCGAGCGGATTCGCTGGGACCGATGGAATGACACAGCGCACATTGGCCTTTGCTGAAGAAAATCTTCTGACCGATCGACGCCAAGTCGTCCGGTGTTTTGACCTTGGCAATGTCGAAGGTTTCAATCGCCGGGGGCAGAGAGGGCATTTGCGGGACACCCAAGGCAATCAAGGTAAACGTCCCCAAGACGATGACCACAAAGCCCACGACCCTGAGAAATTTTGACGTGATGAACAGCAGGATCAGGATCCCGCATCCTACGACGGTGAGACCGATCAATTGGAGTAACGCAACCTCGCTCATGTCTCCTCGCTCAGGTTAAAGACTGCCATTGGCACTCATTCTTCATGCCTACCCTTTCGGCGTCGCTTCTCCCTCTCGCGGTGCTCCGCCGGCCATGGCCGGCGTCGCGTCCATTGGGATCTTGGCCGGTTCCTCGGCGGGTTGACCCCGTTCCGGGCCTTTCTTCCCTTTGTCGCCCATCGTGGCGACCCAGAAGATGAACGCCACCAGTAAACAGAAAACAAAGGTATTGAGCGACATGAAGGCAGCCGCATAGCCCAGGGCCGGCGAATAGGCATAGTCCGAGGTATCCCGCATCACCCCGTAGACATGCCAATGCACCCGAGAGGATGATCGGGCGTAGCCCATCAACGACATGAGCAGGATGACCATAACGGCGTTGGACACCAGGCAATACGCCGCCCGGATCGGCATCCGTCCCCAGACCATTTCGGTCATGGTTTTGGCACTTTTCATCAGCACCGCGGTCAAGGGCGTGAACGTGATCATAATAAACAGGACGATCAACACCTGGGCCACGGAGAAATAATTAATCCGAATAATGGCCGGGACGAAATACCCCCACACTCCCAGAACAATGACCGCAATGCCGGCGATGACCAGTAAGGCGCCCATCACCGCCTTGGCCATCTTCGCCCACCCGCTTGTTTCCTGCTTGCCGGCCCGCCAATACATGATGAAACTCATGAAGGTGACCAATATCATGAGATTGGCGACCGTCATTTTGGCGGACATCACCCCGAAAACCCCCAGCAGCGGATGATGCGTGCCTCCCATTTTTCTGGCCTCTTCCAGACTGGCAACCAGGGAGTGGGGCGTCATCCAGACCCCGAGGCATACCATGAGCACAATGAGCATGGCCAGAATCGGCCGTTTGTAGCTCTGCTCCGACCCGGGAATCCGATACGTAATCCCCATCCAGAAGTAATAATTGGCTCCGAGGAACAGCACGCCGATGAGCATCGCCTGCAGGATAAAGAGCCACGCTAAAAATCCTCCCATCAGGGTAATGCCCATTTGCTGGTTATATTGGTAGATCTCCCGCATGAGCCAATATCCGGCAAAGGGCAGCGGGAGCATTCCGAACACGCCGATAAAATTTCCGACGTAGCCCATCCAATCGTAATGTTCGCGTTCCGCCTGGCTGGCCGCCAGGAGATACCGGATACCCGCGTAGGCCCCGCAAATAAACCCGCCCAGCACCACGTTGGCAATGAGGCGATGAATATTGACCGGCCACCACGTCGGATTCCACGTTGCAGCCCACGCCCGATCAATCGCCGTCCCATCTGCAACCACCACCGGACTGGCTTGGAAGGTGGCCCACGCATTGGGCACGATCATGATTCCCAAGGCAAACAGGTTGAGCAAAAACCCAAGGAAGAGGTGGAACCCTTTTTTATTCCCCTGCATCGCGTCCCACCCGTACCAGTACAAATAGAGGGTCACGGTTTCCAGGAGAAACAGGATGCAGTAGAGAATGAAGGACGGGAAAAAGACGTCGGAGAGGTACGCCATGAGTTTGGGATACAGGCCGATCAGGAGGAAGAGAAGAATGCCGCCGAACAGGGCCGTGGTTGCATAGGCCGACGTCAACAGCTTGGTAAATTCTTTGGCGAGGGTGTCATACCGGGCTTCTTTGGTCTTCCATCCGACAATCTCACAGACCCAGGCAAAGATCGGCACGCCAAGCACGAATCCGGCAAGGAGGAGATGCTGTTGAGCAATGACCCAGATCACGTTCCGGCTGCCGAGTCCGGGAATGTCTCGATACTCCACGGACATGGCTTGTGTCGCGGCATCTTGAGCCCAGACGCACGCCGGCAGAAGGAGAAGGGTCCACACAACGCTCCACCCGAAGAGGGAGGCTGGTTTCACCTTTGGCAACCAGGAATGTCGCGTTTCAATTGTGCCGGGGTTTTTCATGGGGGTCCTCACCGGTGTCTATGATCCTGTTAAGGCTAAGGTTTCGACTCTTCTTCGACCGTTTTGGTCGGGGCACTGGTTTCCTCTTTGGGCCGTTCACCTGCCGGCTTGTCCGTTTCCAATTCTTTTAACGTGGCTTCCGCGCGAGCCAGGGTCTGCTCTGCCCGTTTCATGACGTCTTTGGGAACGATCTTCTCTTCCACCTTTTGCACGTGAACAAACTCATATTCTTCATGCGGATGCGGGGTACTCACGGGAATCAATCCCCAGAACACCAACACCAGGACCACGCCCGTGCCGGTAAAGGCCGTCAACACCAATGGTTGATCTTTGGGTATCCGCAGGAAATCCCATCTGCATACGATATCCTGGAACGTGCCGTCAACGGAGGTCGCCGCACGCACGAAGCGCTGCGCCATGGCGCCCAACCCCCACAACCAGCCGTAGAGCAAGACGATGAGCACAATGGTGGTCGGTGTGCCCCACATTACCAACTCCAGACTGATTTTTTCGGCAATGGGAATTGCGACGATACTTTCTTCAACAAAATGAATGGTCGCCTCGGTTGCGGATAGCGTCAGGGCTTTGACTCCGCTGACGACGAACGACAACAGAGGAAGATAGACCACCGAAAACGCGGCCCAATATCCCCACAAGCGAAGCCCCGTCCCTTTGGGCGGGTCGACGTTGAGCCGTTCCAGCAAGACGGTTCGCGTGCAGAGCCCCAAAGCCCAGATGTCCACGGGCACGGAAAGGAGCAACAAGGCTTGGAGGCCGGTACCTTCCCAGGGATGGACGTGGGCCGCCAACAACAGCAACGCGATGACCATCTTTATGGGGAAGCCCGTCCAGAAGGTCGGCCAGAAAACTAAGAGACCCAGTTTGGCGTTCGACATACGCACTTAATGCAAGAACTCTCTGTTCAGAACCGCCGAGACGGTAAAAATCAAAATGCCCGCCATAATGGCAATCCAGCCTATCAAGGCAATCGGTCGCTTAAAAATATTTCGTTCAGGATTCTTGTCAAGAAAGGGCAACACCGCCAGAAACGCCAGAAACGCTCCGGGGATGGCCACGGCTCCGAGAAATTGCCCGAACTCTCCCGCGAAAATCTTCAATCGCAACATTTGGAAAAGAAAGAGAAAATACCATTCCGGTTCTGGATGATAATCCCCGGGATCAGGCGTCGCCTCTTCCAGCAACACCACCGGTTCAATGAACGCCAACGAGCAGATAATCAGGAAGACCGAGGCCATGGCCACGATATCCTTCCAGATTTGTCGGGGAAAGAAATAATCCGTCTTGGCTTTGATTTGTTCAGGGGTCCCTCTGAACGGACCGGCGGGGCCGGCTTTACGGAATAAGAACAGATGGAGACCCGCCAGCCCCATCAGTGCCGCGGGCAGGATCATCACGTGAATGACAAAAAACCGACTCAAGGTCATTTGTCCGGGCGTCGGCCCCCCTTTCAAAAAGCGACTCATGAAATCCCCGATGATCGGCGTCTTATCCATGATTTCCACTCCCACCACCGTGGCCCAGTACGCCCGTTGGTCCCATGGGAGCAGATAGCCGGTAAACCCGAACGCCATAACCAGTCCGAAAAGGGCCAGTCCCACCAACCAAACCAGTTCACGGGGTTTCTTGTACGCACCCCATAAGAACACCTGCGACATATGAGCAAACACCATCACCACCATGGCGGACGATCCCCAGAAATGGTAACTCAGCAGAAACCAGCCGTAATCCACTTCATGGATGATGTATTGGGTGCTCGCATACGCGTGATCGGTGCTTGGCACGTAGTAGAACATCAAAAGAATGCCGGTCACCACCTGCATGATGAAAATGAACAGCAGACACGAGCCAAAGGCATACGCCCAGCGCGACCCTCCCGGGACGGGCTCATTCAACATTTTGGCCTGAATCGTTTTCAGTCCGACTCGTTCATCAACGAAATCGACGACTTTCTCAAACGCGTTGGGTTGGTGGGCAGGTTCGGATTGACCGTTCATAAAAGGCTTATGGGTAAAATTAAAGAAGGCGGACTTGGTTTCTCACTCCGGCTTTGTATTCAATGTCAATGACCTGCACTTCCCCTGCCGCGTTCACCTGCATCGGCAACACGTCAAGAGGTCGCGGCGCCGGCCCATCCAGCACTTTGCCGGCTTCATCATAGATGCTCAAATGGCAGGGACACAAAAACACGCCATCGGGGAAATTCTTCGTCCGTCTCCACTTGTAGCCGCATCCCAAATGCGGACATTTTCCGGAATAGCCGATGTAGGGAGACGTGGCTTTATTCATCCAGATCAAATTTCCCTTATGGTCATAAAACTTTTTATCTTTCCCTCCGTAGACGGTTTTTTGGACTTCCGGCGTGGCCTTCACCACCCAGATATTTTTTTCAATCTGCTGCTCAGGCATGAAGGCTTCCTGAAACCCCTTCTGAAACTTGAACTGGTACCCGATGTTTTCCTTTTTGATTTTGCGGACGTTGCCGATTGAAAACCACGAATTATCAAAGGGCTTATACATGGGCTTCATCAGATATTTCAAAACCGGGAACACCAGTGGCAGCGCAATCAACGTGCCGATGGCGTGCGTCATGTTCGTAAAAAACCGTCGGCGTGGGACGCCGCGTTCAAGCCGTGGATAGGGTACGAGGATTTCACCGGGTTCCACGTGCAGATGATCCTCCAGATGGGCGATTTCTACGTCATGGATCGTAACGTAGGCATCTCGATCCAGCACGGGAAATTGTCCGAATGCTTCAGAGGAACACCCTAAAACAATTTCTTCTTCATTCGGGACCGCCTGCACCTGGCTGATCGGAACCCGTCGATCGGCTCCCTGCCCATTGGATTCCCTGACGACGACGTGACTGATCTCACGGGATAACGGATCAACGATGACCTTGGACACCGTTCCGACTTCGCCGTCGGTGCATCGCGTTTTTGCGGTGAGTTTCGGTTGCATGGGTTCTGCAGTCGCGCTGAGAGCACTTAATTCATCTTGACAGGTTTCGGGGTCTTGACCGAAGAATCTTTTAACGTCGCCAAAAAGGCCACGAGCGCGTCGACCTCTTCGTCAAACATCAAATCTTTATATTTGTTGGGCATTTTACCCTTCTTGTACTGCTTTTCAAATCCTTCCGCCATCCAGCTTTTGGGGCTGAGAATTTTTTGCCGCAGGGCTTCGGGTGTCATCAGATTGCCGATGTTATCTAATTCCGGTCCCCGTTTCTTCCCCCCTTTACCGAAGAGTTTATGGCAGTTGTAACACTCCTGGAGTTCCCATTGCTCTTTCCCAAGCGCAACCAGATCACCGGCCGCGGCAGGAGAGGTCGGCACGGCTTCCGCGTCCACCGCGACCTGGGCTCCCCCACCAAGGGCTTTTAATCGTTCGTCGATTGACGCCGCCCGTTCATTCAAGGCTTTGGCCCGGGCAATCAGTTCTTCGGCTTTCCCCCGTTGGGTTCTGGCTCGACGCGCCTTCAGGATTTTGTCGATCTTGCCTTTTTCAATTTCCGGATCGTATTGAGGCAGACCTGTCGCCCCGCCGATGTACACGCCTGAAAGAACGAGGTAAAACAAGATCAGTCCGACGATGGCCTTTCCGCCCTGCAGACGGTTCATGGACGGCGCATCCAGCAGAATAAACACAAAGGCTCCAAGCATCGCGTAAATAAAGAACATCACCTGGAAGACCGTAGGAAAGTGAGTGGCCTTGGCGACTATGACGAACACCATGCCCACCACCACGCCGATCACGCCCTTTTTCAGAATGTTTCGCGTCATACTTTGCTCAGCCATACTCGCTGTCCCCTCCGTTACTTCGCACCCGCGGGCACCGGGGTGCCTTGCGGAGCCTCCGTCTTCTGGCCGCCGCCCCCTAACGTCACCACGATGGCAAAACTCACCACCAGATAAAAAAGCAAGGTGACACCCGTAATCCACCAGGCGGAATAGGCCAATGTCGGCGTAAACGATTCCGCGGTAAAGTCCGGCATCAGGTTATACACGTGGTAATACTTTCTCGTAAGCGACCGGACCGTGCCCATCAGGCCCATCGTCCAGATCGCACTGAAGGCCAGGAAGATCAAAACGAACTGGGACGTGAAATCGATTTTCCCCCAGATAATGGTTCCGCTCCGAATGGCCCGATTATAGAGAATATAATTGACGATGGTCAGAAAGACCAACGTAAACGCGGCCGCGTTTTTCGCCGGCATCAGCGCCAATTCGCTGGCCCAGGACGGTAATTCCAACTCTTCCGTGGCCAACGCCTGCGTCGCCACGAATCCATGCGGCGTCATCCAGATGGCGTTGGCCACCACAATCATCAAAAATCCGACCTTGATCATGGTGAACGACGACACGGTAAATCGCAAACCCGGAAGCCTGCTCAAGATTGGCGGAAGCACGATCAGCAACGCCAGGAAGATCAGCGATTGCCATTCCGGCGGTGGGAACAGTTTCCAGGCCACGGACATGACCGCCGGAATCAGGATCACCGCGATCATGACCATGCCGGAGATCCGAACCTGCTCCACGCCCTGAATCCGTTTCATACTCAGCCAGATGTAATAGTTGCTGGCCAGGAAGATCAGCCCAACCATGGCGCCCTGCATTTCAAAAAACATCGAAAGCTGGTCGGCCATCATGTACGGACAAATCGACGCATCGTAGTCACACAGTTCATACGCCAGCAGATACCCCATGAACGGCAGAAGCAGAAGCGCCCCGACGCCGATCAGATTTCCCACGAATCCCATCCAATCATAATACGAGCGTTCCTCATCCGACTTGGCGCCCATGTACATATAGGCCGCAATCAGTCCGGCAATAAACCCGCCGAAGGTGACGTTGCCGACCAGTCGATGCAGATTCAGCGGCATCCAACTATAATTGGCAATCTTATCCCAGAGGCCCGCGGTTTGGATGTACTCGAAAATCGAGACTCCTTCCGCGGCCTTGGCCGGGGTATTCATGAATGAAGTCGGCCCGTCAATGACAAACAAGGTCACGGTTCCAATAACGTTCAGGAGAACGCCCAAAGCAATATGGCGCGCTTTCTTTTCCCCCTTCAGGGAATCCCAGGAGTAAAAATACAGGTACAGCACAATCGTTTCGAGGATGAACAGGAGCGGATACACCAGGGCGAAAATCAGGAAGAAATGCTTGATGAGCCAAGTCGTGAAGTCGGGATAGGTCGCCAGCAGTACAAAAATAAACAGGCCGCCGGTCAACGCCGTCATACTATATAAGATCACCGTGACTTTGGTGACTTCCTTGGCCAATCGATCATACTTCGGGTCCTGGTTTTTATAGCCCAGCCATTCCGAAACCACGGCAAAAATCGGGGCGCCCAGAATAAAGGCCGCGAACAAAATATGGAGCTGGGCCACGATCCACACCGCCGTCCGATTCCCGGTATACGGAAATTCAGCAGGGGGAGCAGGCGGAACCTGCGCCGAGGCAAGAGCGGCCCCCCCCAGCACAAGTCCGAGAACAATAACAAGACTGCGGGTTGAAACGTTCAAGGATCGTAGCCCTCCTTTTGTCATCTCACCAGTCAAGAGACCTTTGCACAACCGTCATTCCCGTTTCCCTTTTGTCCTTCCCGCGAAACCTGTCCCCGACATTTGTTATCGGGGAGCGGGAATCCAGAAGTGGTGCTCCACGCATCTGACCGGTGAGTGGCGGGGCACAATCATTCACTTTTGCAAAAGTCTTCTTTTGTCATATGACCAGTCAACGTTTATACGGCCCCGTTACTGCGGAGTTTCTTCAGAAGTTCCCTTCCCGGCAGGTTCCCCGTCCACAGGCGGCTCTGCTGGAGCCTCACTCCCGGCCCCACCCGAAGCCGCCGGAGCCGCGGCCGTTCCTTGAGGCACCCATTTCTTTTGAGCAACGCTGTATTCCATCCCTTTCAGGCCGAACGTCGCTTCATAAGCAATCACTTTCCACCGGTCCTCCTCAGGAAGCTTGGATTTCCAGGCTTTCATTTTGGTGCCTTTCACCCCTTCAGACACGCGCCAGAACCATTGAGAATCAGAGAACAACTTCATGTGCTCACCCTGACGAAAATCTCGTGCCCCGGCTTTCACCGGCTTTCCATCCTTCCCATGACAACTGGCGCAATTCACGTCGATGTTTTCCTCACCCGTAAAGATGGCTTTCCCTTGCTCAAGAATCTCGGGATTATTCCAATAACCCTCAGGCATGTGCTTATCCGCATATTCCGGCGGCGCCGGAGGCGGCGGAGCCGGCGGCTTGGCCTCCCCACAAGCTGAGACCGTCAATCCCATCGCCACCACGGCAATAATCCCCCACGTCTCTCGGTTTATCCACTTCTCTCTACGCTCCATAAAAAAACCCCTTTTTTAACGTGACAGAATCAAGGTGAATCCGGTGAATATATATGTTTAGCAATCAGCAATTAATCGGCTCAATAAATCCGTGTCTTCTACCCGATCCAGACACCAGCGGAAGAGCTTGCTGGCATCCAAAGGATGCGCCACTCGCGTATCTTGATCGGTTTCTTTGGCGGATGTGAGGGTTGGGACGAAAAGGATGCTTGCCAAGACGACAAGCGTGAAGCAGGGGAGGCGGAAAAACAAACCAAAGCATGACTGCGGCATGACAGGAACTCCCTTATGTTTCATGAACATGGGTACTCCATCAGCTGCTCCCCGATAAAGGTAGCGGAGAATACCCCAAGCGGGACCGGGAGTCAATACTCACCTTACCCTTTGGGGGCATTTATGAAGAAGCAGATCCTTCACTTCGTTCAGGATGACAAGAGGGGACAGGATGACGAGAAAGGGCGGGATGATGAAAGGGGGCAGGATGACGGGAGGGGCAGGATGACAAATGAGGGATGGGGAGGCATTGTCTGATTCAAGAAAGCGCGTCACGGACTTTTTGGAGGCAGGGTATTCTTTTCTTCCTGTTTTTTCTGCATCCAGGTTTCCCAGGATTTTCCCGAGGCTGTATCATCGCCGGTAAACCGAATGACCTGAACGTCGTCATAGGCAATGGTTCGGGGGTCGGGATGATTCAAAGGGAACAGTTCGAGGTAAGGATGAGGCACGTCAGGCACCCGATTGAAAATATATCCGGTGACGGTCTCTTGGGACTTCAGTTCCAGCGTGACGTCACCCCGGTAATTAAACGCCAAGTTGACGACGTTCATCAGTTCCGCACGGGAGGTGGGACGAAACTCCGCCCCTTGGAGGCCATCCTCAGCAGGACGTTTCGTCGTCTCTTCAGACACGTGGAGAGATTCTTCGATCATGGTCTACCGTTCGCTGGCCGCTCTGGTTCTGGCCGCATGAGATGCGGCACTACAGATGTTCCCGTCCTTCTATCTACTCCGCTCTCGAAGGGAGACCCAACTCACGTCGCGTTGGGAAACAGCATGGTTTTGACCGTTTGTGCAAACCCGGACCAGGAACCGAACGTTTCTTCAATGGCCGAGGCTTCGTACCCGCAATGCACCATGCAGTCCTTGCATTTTTCATTTCGCCCGACTCCATACTGCTCCCAGTTCGTCTCTTCAAGCAAGGCATTGAAACTCGAGATGGATTCATCCTGCAGGAGGTAACACGGTTTTTGCCAGCCGAATATATTATAGGTGGGATTTCCCCAGGGCGTGCATTGATAATCGCGTTTGCCCATTAAAAATTCTAAAAACAGGGGAGATTGGTTGAATTGCCAGCCGCGCTTTCGCTCGGTGAGGAGTTTGGTAAACAATTCGCGGGTGCGGTGCCGCTGCAAAAACCCGTTTTGATCCGGGGCCTTTTCATAACTATACCCTGGAGAGATCATCATGCCCTCAACGCCTAGTTCCATCATTTTATCAAAAAAGGCTCGCACGCGTTGCGGGTGGGCATCGTTGAACAGTGTGGTGTTGGTGTTCACGCGGAATCCTTTGGAGAGCGCGGTCTTGATTGCCTTCACCGCGACGTCATACACCCCATTGCGACAGACGGCACGATCATGTTCCTCTCGCAACCCGTCCATGTGAATGCTGAAGGTCAAATATTTGGACGGCTGATATTCATTAATTTTTCGTTCCAAGAGAATCGCGTTCGTACACACGTACACGTACTTTTTTCGCTGCACCAAGCCTCGCACGATGTCCGCCATCTCCGGATGAATGAGCGGCTCCCCGCCTGGAATGCTCACAATCGGAGCACCACATTCTTCCGCCGCCGCCCAACATTGTTCCGGCGTCAACCGTCGATCCAACACGTGATCGGGATATTGGATTTTTCCACATCCGGCACAAGCCAAATTGCAGCGGAAGATCGGCTCCAACATCAACACGAGCGGATAACGCTTCACGCCCTTGAATTTTTGGGAGATGACGTAACCGGCAACCGTGACCATCTGCGAAAAAGGAACGGCCATCTTCTTCTATGCTAAGCCCCTGTTCTCATTGACCAAAATGACAGGATTGTAACATCGACTCTACAACTGGTCAATTCGACATCCTGCGGGAAAACAACGTTCCGTGATCGCCGAACCAATGGAGCGTCAGGCTTCGACGGGATGAAAAGAAAATGGAGGCGCCGAGCGGGTTCGAACCGCTGAATCGCAGTTTTGCAGACTGCTCCCTTAGCCACTTGGGTACGGCGCCCACGACGGGGCATTATAAGCCTGCCCGGACAACATCACAAGGAGAAGGCATCACACCCCAGGGCTCCCCGTTCGGGTCAAAAAAACCTGTGCCACAACACGTTCGGAGAGTCAGCGGGAAGGAACAACGGGAAGTTCACGACTCACGGATGATACGTCAGACGCCGGTACAGCCTGAGAAAGACCAGGTTGGAGTGAGGGGGGCTCATGCGTACGTGCATCAGCGGCTTCTTCCAACGCCATCATCTCGACCTCATCAATCAACACGTCCATCAATTCTGCCGTGGGCACTTTTTTGATGAGTTTCCCTTTTTTGAACAAAATACCCATGCCCTGTCCCCCGGCAATCCCAATGTCAGCTTCTTTGCCTTCACCAATGCCATTCACGACGCAGCCCAGAACCGATACGGTCAAGGGCGTTGTAATGTGACTCAATCGTTTTTCTAATTCGCCGGCCATCCGTACCACGTCAATTTCAACCCGTCCACAAGTCGGACACGCAATCACGTTCACGCCGCGATGCCGCAGTTCCAGTGACTTGAGAATTTCAAACCCCACCTTGACCTCTTCCACGGGGTCGGCAGCCAACGACACCCTGAGCGTATCCCCGATGCCCTGTGATAATAACCACCCCAACCCAATGGCGGATTTGACTGCACCGGTCGTTGCCGTCCCTGCTTCCGTGATGCCGATGTGAAGCGGATAATCCGATTGATGGGCAAACAACCAATAGGCATCGACGGCCACGTGAACGTCCGAGGCTTTCAACGACACTTTCATATTGGTAAAGCCCGCGTCCTCAATGGCGTGAACCGCGTTCAAGGCCGACTCAGCAAGGGCCTCTGCAGTGGGATACCCGTACTTCTCCAACAGCGGACGCTCCAACGAACCGCCGTTGACGCCCACCCGAAGCGGAATGCCTCGCTCCCGCACCACGCGAATGACTTCGGCCAATCGCCACCACGGGCCGATGTTGCCCGGGTTGATCCGAACGCAGTCAACGACTTCAGCCGCTTTCACCGCCAACCGATGGTCAAAGTGGACGTCGGCAATCAGGGGAATCGAGATTTGGGATTTGATACGCGGCAGCGCGGCAGCGGCGGCCTCATCCGGCACGGCCACCCGAACCAGTTCACAGCCGACCTGCTCAAGCTGATGGATTTGTTCGACCGTGGCCCGCACGTCACTCGGATGCGGGATGGTCATTGATTGGACGGAGATGGGCGCCCCGTCCCCGATCTTGACGGACCCCACCTGAACGGGTCTGGTCTTTTTTCGAGTGATCCGCATCGAACGCGCAGTGCCGTTACAGGAAGACGGGTTGGGCGGAAACGTGAGTCAATAATTGTTTGGTTTGTTCATAAATGCCGTCGGCGGTCAAGCCATATTTCTCCCGCAGCAACTCTTGCGGCCCTTGTTCAATAAACCAGTCAGGGAGCCCCATACACTTCGTCCGCACCTGAGTCATGCCTTCATCGGAAAGAAATTCGAGCACGGCGGACCCGAAGCCACCCATTCGGGAAGATTCTTCTATGATGAGCAGGCACTTCACCTGTTTCGCCACGGTTGCAATCAACTCTCCGTCCAGCGGTTTGACAAATCGCGCGTTCATCACCGCAGCGGAAATGCCCTCGTGCTCCAGTCGCTCGGCCGCGACCATGGCCTGATGAACGGTCACCCCGATGGCCACCAACGCCACGTCCTTCCCTTCCCGTAACAATTCCCCTTTACCCATCGGCAGTACGTCCGGCACGGGGTCCAGTTCCACTCCCAGGCTCGACCCTCGGGGATAGCGAACCGCCGTGGGCACGTTATAACTGATGCAGGATTTAATCATGTGCTGTAATTCATTTTCATCTTTCGGTGCCATCACCACCATGTTCGGCATGTGCCGGAGATACGCAAAATCAAAGGCGCCATGATGGGTGGTTCCATCCTCAGCCACCAGTCCGCCTCGATCAATGCAGAACGTCACGGGAAGATTCTGCGTGGCCACGTCATGAACCACCTGGTCATACGCCCGTTGAAGGAACGTCGAATAAATGGGAATCACCGGCCTCATGCCTTGGGCAGCCATACCTGCGGCGAACGTCACGGCATGTTGCTCGGCAATCCCCACGTCATAGAGTCGATCAGGAAACACGTTCTCAAAGGCGGTCAGCCCCGTGCCTTCACACATCGCCGCAGTAATCGCCACGATGCGTTCATCTTCACGGGCCAACTGAATCAAGGTCTTCACGGCGACGGCGCTGTAAGACGGTTTTGTGGCTTTGTTCCTGGGCTTGCCGGTGTCAAGGTCAAAGGGAGCACTCGCGTGAAACCACACGGGATTCTTCATCGCCGGTTCATAGCCCAAGCCCTTTTTCGTCACCACGTGTAACAACGTGGGACCGTTCAGTTTGAGCACGTTTTCCATGGTGGGTAACAGATGCTCGAAGTTGTGGCCGTCAATGGGACCGATGTACCGAAACCCCAATTCCTCAAACAGCAATCCCGGCAACAACAGGCCTTTAGCCAACTCTTGAGCCCTGTTCGCCATTCTTTTGACGGGCTGCCCGATCTGAGGAATGGTTTCCAGGATGTAATCCGTTTCCGCCTTGAGGCGAGTACAGAACTTACCGGTAATGGTCCGGTTCAGATAGGCGGAAAGGGCCCCGACGTTTTTCGAAATCGACATTTGATTATCGTTCAAAATCACGAGGAGGTCTTTCTGCGAATCACCGGCTTGCTGCAATCCCTCCAAGGTCAAGCCCGACGTCAACGCCCCGTCGCCGACGACGCAGACGATCTTGTGCGATTGTTTGAGTTGGGCACGGGCTTCCACGAATCCCACGGCAGCAGACACACCCGTCCCCGCGTGCCCCGCGTTAAACGTGTCGTACACGCTTTCTTCGCGTTTACAAAACCCGCTCAAGCCGCCGAATTGCCGAATCGTCTGAAATCGCGCCTGCCGTCCGGTCAACAGTTTATGCGCATAGGCTTGATTGCCGGTGTCCCACACGATCAGATCCTCAGGAGTCTGGAGCAAGTAATGGAGCGTCACCGTCAATTCAACGACGCCCAGGTTAGAGGCCAGATGTCCGCCCACGTTCGAGATGACGGAAACAATCTGTTCACGAATTTCTTCGCAGATTTGTGGAAACTGGTCGGGAGATAATTTTTTGAGATCGGCCGGACTTTCAATCCGTTGCAGGAGAGTCATAGGGGTCTCCTCTCACCGGGAATGGACGCCGCGTATCGGATAGAAAATTCATGAGGAAGAAAAATTTTCGCAAACCTGCGAGAGACTGTCAAGAAATCAACGCGGCAAGTCCAACTCAACCGCCGGACCGAAGTCAGGGGCCAAGATGAGTGTGGTTGGGGGGCCTGACGGTGTTGCAAAGGTCTCCTTAACGCGACGGTTGTGCAATCTTGTTTTGCAATTTCTCAAGCAGAGTTTCGAACGAGTCGGTTTTGATGATGCGGCCGAATTGGCCTCGATAATTTTTCACTAAACTGATGCCGTCAATCACCACGTCATACACGCGCCACGTGTTTGACCGTTTCAACAAACGATAATCGACGGGCACGGTTAATGTTTTCGTGACGATTTTCGTTTGCACTTCGGCAAACTCTCCCTTTCTCCGTTCTTTGACGTATTCAACGTGTCCACCAACGTACCCGTCAATGCTTCCGGCGTAGGTGCCGGAGAGAAAGTGCTGAAAGAGTCGCACGAATTCTTTTTGTTGACCGGCGTTCAACGTCCGCCAATGGGCCCCCAAGGTGCGTTTGCCCATCTCCTCAAAGTCGAAGCGCCGTGCCACGATTTCTTCCAGAAAATTCAATCGTTCCTTGGCTCTGTCCGGCGCGTTCAGTTCATCGTCGTCAAGCACCGTGAACACCTGATCGACCGTCTCTTTGATGGCTTCAGTGGCGGACCTCGCCGCGTCCTGGGCGAAGAGGTTTGAAGAAAATCCCCACGTCAACAATCCAAGAATCAGCACGTTGAGCAATACACGGCACGTTAATCCCAGCGACCTTCCGATGCCTGAAGAAACCTGCGTCATCATTCTTTCCCTCCATGGCAAAACACTGTCGGCTTTGTTCTGAATCTTATCACGTTTGCACGGGACAAGTTTCTCGAATAAAGAGAGAACCATTGGCCTCGTTCTTTCAATTTCTGACGACGATCAGGGGGCTTCGGCTTGCGTGTTTTCCGATGCACTCTGGAAAAACATGCTGAAAAATCGCGTCAACCGGAACGAGGCTACGTTTTGTTGCCGGTGAAGGCGGTACAGAGCCGGCCACGTTCGAGGAGTCGTGAGGACGGTCCACGTTCCGAGCAGGAACGTCGCCGGACGGCAAAACAGATTCAGGTCAAGGGGCAACGTTTCATCAACCAGATCTGAAATCGCTCGTACCACGACGAAAGGAACGTGGTAGTGCATCGCCGCCGCCCCGATCACGGCGCTTTCCATGTCCAGACTGCTCGCGTCACAGGCACGCCCGACCAACTGCTTCTCCTCGGCCAGCCATACCATCTTCCCGACGGTCACTAATCGTCCCTCAACGAGAGGACTCCGGGAACGTTGGGCGACATCCCGCGCCTTCCGTCGATAAAACGCGCTGCACGAGATCGAGGCCGTCGAAACAAACGCCCCCACGTCCGAAGCACGAGGGACCACTTCTTCAGGAATCACGAGATCGCCGACCCGTGATGGAATCAAGGCACCGGCAAATCCCGAAGAGATCACCGCGGTCCAGGGTCCCTTGGCGAACACGACTTGGGAAGCGGCCTGAGCGTGCGTCGGTCCGACGCCGGTCTGGATAGCCGCCACGGAACAGGACGGACGTTCCCATTTCCACCATTTGAACCCCTCAATCCGTTCCACGCGGCCCGCGGGCAACGCACGCGCAACGGCGTGAAACTCCCAAGGTGTCGCGGCAAAGACGACGATGTGCTCCAGGAAACGCTCCGGAAAAGGGTGAGATCGGCAAAGCGATGACCAATCGCCGAAGGCTATTGCCGGGTCCTGGCTAATTGGACGGCGTGTTGCAATTCTTCAGCCTTCGTCCGCCCGTGACTGCACACGTTCCGATACATGGCCAGAGCCCACATGGGGAAATAGTGACGATACCCATGATATCGAAGATAGAAGACTCGAGGAAATCCCGTGCCAGTATGGTGGGGCTCCACCCACGTGCCGTTGCTCAACTGACGTCGCAGCAGGAAGTTCACCCCGCGCGCCACGCTCAAGGAATCCGAGACGCCCGCGGACAATAAGGCCATAAGCGCCCAAGCCGTTTGTGACGGTGTGCTGTCGCCTTCCCCGGCCCATGCCCGATCCGCATACGACAGGCAGGATTCTCCCCATCCGCCGTCAAGGTGTTGTTTGGATTCGACCCAGCCGACCGCACGTTGAATCCAGGGAGCCGTCATATCTTCGCCAATGGCCTGAAGTCCCACCAGAACGCACCACGTCCCATAGAGATAATTGATGCCCCATCGCCCATACCAACTGCCGTCCGCTTCCTGTTCCCGTCGAAGAAATTCGAGGGCCGGCGCCACGGCGGGATGGGATCGGTCATAGCCCAGGGCACCGAGCATCTCCAGACATCGTCCCGTTAAATCCGCCGTAGGAGGATCAAGCAGGGATTGATGATCCGCAAAGGGGATCTTGTTGAAAATCAGTCGATTATTATCCCGGTCATAGGCCGCCCAGCCTCCGTTCGAGCTTTGCATGGCCACCGTCCATTCACTCCCCCGCCGAATCACTTCCTCTCGATCAGGGGGCTGAAACGGAGAGACCTTGGCTAAAGCCGTTACCACTACGGCACTATCATCAACGTCGGGGTACCATTCATTTTCAAACTGAAAATACCATCCGCCGGGTTTGGCCTCGGGAGCGGACACGATCCAATCGCCGACCCGTTGCGTTTGCCGGGACCGAAGCCATGACGCGGCACGAACAAGCGCCTCATGGTCAACGGCAAGACCTTTTTCAGTAAGTACGTTCACGATCAACGCCGTATCCCACACGGGGGAATGGCACGGTTGCAGGTGAAGAGTCGGCGGGACGTATCCATCGGCTGACCCTGGTGTTTCAATCTCCAGGGCCTCGATTTCCCGTAATGCCTTCTGAATCAACGGATGCGTCGCCGGATAGCCAAGCGCAACCAGAGCATAGATCGAATTGGCCATGGCCGGGTAGATGGCCCCCAGCCCTCCTTCACCCTGCATCCGATCCAGCAACCACGCCTCGGCTTTCTTCACTGCCTTGGTGCGAAGAAAACGAAGGGGATATTTCTCATAGACTTTGAGAAGGCCGTCAATCCACACAAACACGTTGCGCCAACTGAGGACGCCACGATCTTTTTGAAACGGCGGCGACTTTCGATAGTTCACGCGATCACGAGGCACGCGGAACAATTCTGCAATCCCCTGCTCCGCAGGAATCCGGCATTCTCGACGATGGGCAAAAACAATGAGCAGGGGAACGATCACGGCCCGGGACCAATACGACACGGCGTGCAGATGAAAATAAAACCCTTGGGGCATGAGCATGATTTCGGGAGGCATACTGGGAACGCCGCGCCAATCGTATTGCCCGAACAACGCCAACACAATTTTCGTAAACACGTTGGCCGACATCACGCCCCCTGCATCAAGTATGGCTCGTCTGGCTCGACGCATGTCTGGATCATCCTGCGGAATTCCGGCCAACTTCAGAGCAAAGTAGGCTTTGACCGAGGCACTGACGTCCATCGGACCGCCGAAATAAATCGGCCACCCGCCGTTTTCGAGTTGGGCACCTTGAAGATAGCGGACCATGTTCGCTTCCCGCTCGTCGTCGACCGCGCCGATGTATCGGCGCAACATCACGTACTCCGAGGTCAACGTGGTATCTGCTTCCAACTCCTCAACCCAATACCCTTCTTGATGATGTTGTCGTTGAAGCAACCAGGCCTCACTCCGCGCCAAGGCTTCTTCCAAGGCTTCGGCATGGCCAACGGTCGTTTGGGCACCGTGCGTGAGGGCGGGATCACCAATCACTGCCGGATTATTCGAGACGAGTTTCAATGAGGGGGTATGCCGTTTGTGAGGATGAGGTAACCCGTAAGAGGGGAAAAAATTCTCGGACAATCGTCCCAAAAAATTTCTGAGCCGTTCCATGTCTGAAATCGTCGTCGGGGGCTAGGACGCCACGTCGTTCGTGACGTTCATCAAGGTTTTCTTTTCGTTGATGCTCCACACGTCACAGGTCGCATCGTTGTCGATGTTGGCAATCGCCACGGCCGTAAAGGCGTTGTCGGACACCTTATCCAAGTTGGACGCCGTACACCCCGAAGGCAGGGTCCCGGCACTGCTCTTTCCCAACTCGTAGTAATACCGTTGCGAAGACCCGGTCACGCCAAACCCGATCGCATTGAAATCGTCACTATATTTGTTGTTTTCGGCAAAATAGGCCAGTTCGCCCGCGTGAATCGCCACGAGATTGTTTTTGGCTTCTGCTTGTTTGGCCCGAGCCTGATATTTGAGAAAATTGGGAATGGCAATGGCAGCCAGAATGCCGATGATGGCCACGACGATCATCAGTTCGGTCAAACTGAACCCTCGCTGATGTCGACCGTTCCCCCTCATCCCGTGACTCTCCCTTGACGGAAGAAGGCCGGGATGAGGGGGGTAGACGGAAACGATCGTGTTGCAACGGTCTCGAAAAGAAAGAAGGACGTCGCTCATTTGAAGACGTGTCGAATCAGTCGACCGCAGCATTATTGAGTTTCTTATTGAATTCCAACCGAGGCATAAAGGTCCGCCCCATCACTAAATCAGAACGTCGGCTCACCCGTGCCTGACTCTCGGCGCTTGGCCCATTCCGATTCAGCAGGATCCCCGAACCCTACCTCTTGAAATCGTCTGATTAATTTTTCGTTTTTCGGATCCAACGTCAGTGACCGGATCCATGCGTCTTTTGCTTGTTCGTGATGATCTTGAGTCAGATAAATTTCTCCCAAGTGCTCAAAAATCACGGGATCATCTTTGACCAGATCGGCGGCTCGTTGAATGGTTTGAAGTGCTTCGTCCACCCGTCCGACTTTGAACAACGCCCATCCCAAGCTGTCGATATAATAGCCGTTGTTCGGCTTGAGCGCAACCGCGCGTTGCGTGAGTTCTACGGCTTCCTGCCCGTTGATGCCTCGATCGGCGTAACTGTAGCCCAGGTAATTGAGCGCGTCGGCGTGATCGGGATCGTGCGTCAACACCGCCTCCATTTCTCGAACCACGTCGGAAAACCGGTTCAGCTTGTCGTAAGCAGCGCCCAGATTAAACCGCAAGTCCGTATCCGTGGGAGAAACATTCAGGCCCTCTTCAAGCGCCGAGGCGGCTTGGTCAAATTGCTTCGCCTGGAGATACGCCAAGCCCAATAACAGGTGCGTTTCTGGATTGTCGGGATTCAGGGCCACGGCTTCGGTCAAATGCGGCACCGCCTCTTCATACCGCGTGAGTCGATACAACAGATACCCCAAGTGAACGCGGCTGTCGTAGAAGGTCGCGTCCACGTTGACGTTCGTGCGATACGCGTCAATCGCCTGCTCCACGTCGTCGATCTGCTCGTACAGCAACCCCAGATAATCACGCACCCGAAGCGCCGACGGATGTGCCTGGATAATCCGTTTCAAATCCTCGATCGCCCGATGGGAATCGTTCCTCTCGGCGTAGACCAGCGCCTTTCGAATCTGCGCGTTCAGGTCCGTCGGATCATCCAGAATCATGTTATCCAGAAGATCCATCGCTCGGTCATAGTGTTTATGCTTCAGCAAAAACCGCACAAAATCCTTCCGAAAGGCCGCGACGCGCAGAGTGCCCGATGACAAAAACTGCTCGGACAGCTCAATGATCCGCGGCACGTCCCCATCGGCCTCATACAACCGGATCAGAGCTCGATAGGCCGGCTCAAATTGTTCGGTCATGGCGACGGCTTGACGGTAGGCTTCTTTGGCCTCGGCTGTTTTTCCCTGAGCCTCAAGGGCTTTACCTCGATAGAAAAACCCCAGATGCGACCGTGGAGCATGGGCCATCCCCTGGGTGAAGGTTTCTTCCGCCTCAATGTTTCTTTTGAGATTGAGCAACACCACTCCTTTATCAAAATAGGTCTGCGCTCGTTTCGGATTCACGCGGACGGCCCCGTCATATAATGCCAACGCGCGGGTGTGATTGCCGGCCCCTGCGTACATGTTCGCCATCTGCGTCAGCACGGCCGCATCCTGCACGAGATCGTCACGGATGTGATCCAACGACTCCACGGCTCGCCGCATGTTTCCCGATGAAAAGTAAAGGGCCGCCAGCCGCACGCGCAAAAAGGCCGACTCCGGGTCATATTGCAGGGCAGCGCGATACTCCAACATGGCCTTCGGGAGGTCGTTGGACAATTCCGCCATGTAGCCTTGTAAAAAATGATAAGAGGCCGGCGCGGGGAGGAGTGAATGGACGGCCTCTTGTGCGCCGGACCCTTCGAGGCTCAGGGCAGGCCCGGTTGCACTCTCGGACACCGCGGCACATGAGACCGCCACAAGGGGAATGAGCAGGAACGTGACCAACACCCATTCCTGCCGCCTTTTTGGGAAGACGTTCTTCTCTCTTGGCGGGAGAGTGCCGTGGTGAGGATGGTCCAGGTCAGGGTGCAATTTCTTCTCGTCAATCATCAAGGCTCCCTGTACGACGGCATCAGGGTTGACTGTGCCGCGTCTCAAGATCGGCAAATTTCGCGTACCGTTCCTGAAAGGACAGTTGCCGATCTCCCGTCGGTCCATTGCGATGTTTCCGAATCAGAATATCGGCAATGCCTTTGTGGTCCTCTGTATCAGGATTATAAAGCTCTTCACGATAAATGAACATCACAATATCCGCGTCCTGCTCAATCGCCCCGGATTCCCGGAGATCAGAGAGAACGGGGCGTTTATCCGTCCTGTTTTCCACCGCCCGGCTCAACTGGGAGAGCGCCACGACCGGAATATCCAATTCCTTCGCCAAGGCTTTCAAGGCTCGGCTGATATCCGAGATTTCCTGCTGTCGGGATTCCGTCCCGACCCGCCCTTCCATGAGTTGGAGATAATCGATAATCAGGAGATCCAGTCCCCGCTCCGCCTTGAGGCGACGCGCCTTACCCCGCATCTGCTGAACGGTGAGCCCGCCGGAATCATCAATGAAAATGTTAGCCTCTTCCAAGCGACCGGCCGCGGCACACAATGCCTCCCAATCACCGGAATGCAGTTGACCGGTCCGCAAGGCGTGAGAATCCAGACACGCCTGAGAACTCAACATCCTCAGCACCAGTTGCGATTTCGACATTTCCAGACTGAAAATGCCCACGGTGCAATCGGCGCGAATGGCGGCATATTCGGCCATGCCCAAAGCAAGCCCGGTTTTGCCCATGCTCGGACGACCGGCGATAATGATGAGATCGGACGGCTGAAGCCCGGCCGTCAGATCGTCAATCACCTGATACCCGGTCGGCACGCCCGTAATGCGTTCCTTTTGGCTGAACAACCGATCCACAATCTCCACGCTTTCCTGAACGATCTGCTTCATGGGGACAAACGATCGATCCAACCGGCCCTGGGCGAGTTTAAAGATTTCCCGTTCCGCAAATTCCAGGAGGTCTTCCGCCTCCCCCAGCCCGTCATACCCCTTCGTCACCACCTCCGTCGCCGTCCGAATCAATCCCCGCAACAGGGCTTTTTCACGCACGATCTTGCAATGGTATCCGACGTTGGAGGCGCTGAAGACCGCCTGCACTAATTCAGCCACGTAGGCCGCACCGCCCACGTGTTCCAATTGCCCGTTGGTTTTAAGCCAATCCGTCAAGGTGATCTGATCGATCACCTGACTGCGTTCGCTCATATCCAGCATCGCCAAATAAATGACTCGATGACTCCGTTGATAAAAGTCGTCCTCCGTCAACACTTCCAGAGCCTTATTGAGGGCACCATTTTCCAACAGGATGGCCCCGAGAATCGATTGCTCGGCGTCAAGATTTTGAGGAGGAAGACGAAGGTTGGAAACGTCGGAGGTTGGCACGCGGCACCCTCTCGCGACTCAGTGAACGTTTGCAGGAACGATAAGGTGAGGGAGGTCCTGAATGCGGACCGTCCGGGCAGTCGATCCTCTGGCCCGTCGGGCGATCAACACGGCTTCCTCGTCGGAAACGGAAGCCTGCCCTGAGCCTCGAAGGGACACGCCGACCATCACGGCACAGGAAGCCCGCAATGCTTGCACACGTTTCCGAATCATCCGTTGCCCGGTGCCCGCCCCTTGAGGCACGGTTTCTTGACACACCACCAACCCGTGCGACCGCAGGAGTTGACTCACGGCAAACGCCCGTCCAAAGTGAGAAGAAGGCGCAACCACCAACACGCTGCGGTGGTCATTCTCACCTTGGCACGCTTCCGTCGCGGGAGAAGGAAAGGCACTGAATAATCGGTCAATATCCAAGGCAAATCCCGTGGAAGGCAGATCGCGGCCGAATTGGCCGATCAAATGGTTATAGCGTCCGCCTCCGCCCAGTTCACAACCGACGTTGCCGGAAAACACGTCAAACACGACGCCGTCATAGTAATCAAAGCCCCGAAACTCTCCCAGGTCCAAAAGCAGATGATCCTTGACGCCCGCGGTCTCGAGCAGGCCGTACACCGTGGCCAGACGGTCAAGAGGCGCCAACAGACGCGGATTACGTTCGGCAACGACTCGTCCCCATTGCAAGACTTCTTCACGTCCGTATCGTCCCGGGGCTTCCAGAATCGCCCGAGACCGTTTGGCCGACACGCGTTCAGTTTTCAAGATACGTTCGAGTTGCGGGAGGTCTTTCCGCGCGGCCGCCAGTTCGGCCTGCTTGCGTCCCTGATCCGACAAGCCCGACTGCGCGAGCAGGGTCTGGTAAAAACCAACGTGGCCGAGAGAAATCTTGAAATCCGACAAACCGACGGCTTTCAGCGACTCAATGAGCAACGTCAGGATTTCAGCGTCCATTGATGCGTCATCCGCGCCAATGAGTTCGACCCCCAGTTGAAACACTTCTCGTTCGCGGCCCGCGTGTTCCGGCTCATACCGATACACCGTGGAACGATAACTCAACCGAAGGGGAAGGTGTTGCCCGGCCATCCCCATTGCGACAATCTTCGCGATCTGCGCGGTCACGTCCGGGCGAAGGACTAAAATACGTCCGGTTGTCCAATCAGCCACCTTGTAACACTTTTCCAGAATTTCAGCCGGCAACCCGGCGGACAGAACGTCCAGGTATTCAAAGGAAGGCGGAATAATTTCACGATATCCCCATCGGGCGAACCCGTCGAACAGCACGTGTTCCAGATGACGAACGCGCTGCGCCGCGTCAGGCAACAGCGTGGTCATCCCAATCGGAATCAGCGACCGGGCCGTGGATTGAAGACGGGTCATCGCTTGTCCGTGGTCATGCGTTCGATGGCAGGCATTGACGTGGAGACGGGCTTTCAGGTTTTAGACTTCAGCAGAAAGGGTGGGCAACGCTTCATCCGTCAGCGAATGACCGAACGTCTCCACGCGCCGGCGACGCTACGACACTCGTGACAGATCCACGTGGCGAACGGACAGAATGTCCCGTTCACGCTTGATGGTGTCCATCACCGAAACGGGCGGCGGCCCGTCCAACCCGATAATCAACAACGCCTCGCTCCCTTTCTGCGCACGAGAGCATTGCATCCGGGCAATGTTGATATCGTGCTCCCCGAGAATGCGCCCGACGGTCCCGATGACGCCCGGACGGTCCACGTTATGGACCAACAGCATGTGGCCTTCCGGAATCACTTCAACCGCGTAGGCGTTGCTCTCGACGATTCGCGGATCCTTTTTGTGATACAAGGTCCCGGCTAATTGATGCGTCTGCTTGCCGGCTTTGACGTGAAGGCGAATCAAACTCGTATAGTCACCCGCGTCGCTGCCTTTGATTTCCTTGACCTCGATGCCCCGTTTTTTCGCCAGCACGGGTGCATTGACGGCGTTCACCACGTCTTCCAGGATCGACGAGAGCAACCCCTTCAACACTGCGACCGTCACGGGCGCCAGGGAGAGCTGCGCCACCTCGCCCCGATACTCGACGGTCACCTCTTCAATCCCGCCGTCAATCAGTTGCGCTTGAAAGAACCCCATGCGTGAGGCCAACCCCAGATAGGGTTGGATGTGAGGAAGAATTTCAGGCGGCACCGAAGGAACGTTCACCGCGCCGCGAGCCACGCCCTTCTTGAAATAATCCACAAACTGCTCGGCAATCGCGACGGCCACGTTTTCCTGCGCCTCTTCGGTGGACGCGCCGATGTGCGGCGTACAGATAAAGTTATCCAAGGCCAGCAAGGGATGATCCGACTGAACCGGCTCCTTTTCAAACACGTCGAAGGCCGCGGCCGCGACTTTGTTGCTTTTCAGCGCCTCGTACACGTCACGTTCATTGACGATCCCCCCCCGCGCGCAGTTGACGATCATCACTCCGTCCTTCATCTTGCCAATGGCATGCGCGTTGATCAAAGACCGCGTCTCGGGAGTCAAGGGGGTATGCACCGAGATGAAATCGGCGCGGCGGAACAACTCTTCCAATTCCACGGCCTCAATCCCAAGGTCCCGCGCACGTTCAGGGGCTAAATACGGATCATGACCGATCACGTGCATGGCCAGGCCCTGCGCCAGCTTCGTCACGTACGTGCCGATCTGCCCGAGGCCCACGAGTCCCAGAGTTTTGTTGTACAACTCGGTCCCCATGAATTTGCCCTTCTCCCACGAGCCGGCTTTCGTGGACACCGTGGCTTGGGGAATTTTTCGACTCATGGCCACGATCATGGCAATCGTGTGCTCCGCGGTGGTAATCGTGTTGCCGCCGGGAGTATTCATCACGACGATGCCCCGACGGGTGGCAACGTCCCGATCCACGTTGTCCAGACCCGTCCCGGCGCGCCCGATAATCTTCAGACGAGTCCCCGCCTCGATCACGTCGGCCGTCACCTTGGTCCCGGACCGCACGATGATGGCGTCATAGTCCTTGATGGTGTCCAGTAGTTGCTCTTTGGACAGCTTGGTTTTCACGTCCGCGGTAAAGCCTGCCTGTTGCAGCACGTCAACGCCCCGCGAGGACAGGCTATCGCTGATCAGAATCTTCATTGATCGTTCCTCTGTTTTCGTTCCCGCAGACGAACGCAGACGTCCTATCTGCCGACCCGTTTTTCAAAATCCGCCATGTAGTCGATCAACGCATCAACGCCGGCTTCGGGCATGGCATTATAGATACTCGCTCGCATACCGCCCACCGACCGATGTCCCTTGAGCGTGGTCAACCCGGCCGCCTCCGCCCCGTCCAGAAACTCCTGATCCAGATCGGCATCGGCCAGGACAAAGGGCACGTTCATCCATGAACGGCACGCCTTCTCAACGGAATTCCTGTAAAAATTCGACGCATCAATCGCCGCGTACAGTTTCGCGGCCTTCCGTTCATTCACGCTCGCCATGGCCGAAAGCCCCCCTTGTGCCTTCAACCATTGAAAGACCAGCCCCGCGAGATACACGGTGTAGGTGGGAGGAGTATTCAGCATGGAATCGGCTTTGGCCTGTTGAGCGTAATCAACCGCACTCGGCGTCAGCGGCAACGCCTCGCCGCATAAGTCCTTGCGCACGATGACCAGGGTCACGCCCGCCGGCCCGATGTTTTTCTGCGCGCCGGCGTACAGCAACCCGAAACGACGCACGTCAATGGGACGCGAAAGGATGGTGGAGGAAACGTCCGCGACCAACGGCACGTCGCCGGTGTCCGGCACCCAGTGGAATTCCACGCCGTCAATGGTTTCATTCGGCGTGTAATGCACGTAAGCGGCATCCGGGCCCAAGGACCACGTATCAACCGCGGGAATACTCGTAAAGGTTTCGCCCTTCGGCGCCGCCGCAACGTTCACGTCGCAATACTTCTTCGCTTCGCTAATGGCTTTTTTGCCCCATGACCCGGTCAAAATATAATCGGCCCGGGTTTTCCCATGTAACAGATTCATGCAAACGGCTGCGAACTGCGTCGTGGCGCCGCCCTGCAAAAAAAGCACGTGATAATCATCCGGCACCCCCAATAAATCCCGGACATCCTGCTCGGCCCTAGCGTGAACCGACACAAACTCTTTCCCCCGGTGGCTCATCTCCATAATGGAAGCCCCGGCTCCGTGCCAATCCGGCAATTCCGCCTGAGCTTGGAGCAACACCGCTTCCGGCAACATCGCCGGCCCGGCACTGAAGTTATAAATACGCGACACAAACGACTCCTCGGTTGCCTACAAAGGCAGGCACGCTATCACATCATCTGGTACCGGTCAAGAATCCCGTCCCAGGTGTCATCTATCCTCTCCTCCTGGCGGATGACGAGGATTTGAAGCCCGTGACGGCGCGCAGTTTGTGGCCTCATGCGCTGATTGCCATCTTCATTGCTCTTTGTCCGCAGAGCCGCCTGCACGCCGTTAAAAGACCCAGGGAATCAGACGCCAAGTTCGCAATCGATAGCGGTCATAATCCGGGAATGCCTTCCTTAATACGGTTTCTTCATAGGACAGCTTAGCCACGAGATCCGCGAGCAAAATCAACCAGCACGTTCCGCGCCCATACGAAAAGGCCTCGCTCACCAACGCCAGCGTGACCAGGAGCATCGCCGCGTACATCGGATGACGAATCCATCGATACGGTCCGTGCGTGACCAGACGTGCTCCCGACTTGACTTCGGGGAGGACCGCCAGATTTTTCACGTTCATGGTCATCACCGCCCACGTTCCCAAGAGGACTCCCACCAACTCCAACGCGAAGAAACCCGCTTGCGTGGCCACCCATGGACCGGGCATCAGAATCGCCGACATACAGGCCAATTGCACGGCCACCAGGACAAAGGGCTTCACCGGACGGTTTTGGGGCATCTAATACTTGTACCCGCCACTGACGTGGCGTTCAAAGGTTGACGACAAACCAAGGTGATTCCGATAGACGGACGTCCTCACGATCTCCGTATTGTCCGGCGCCAGTTCACCGGCGATCCGGAAATGAGTCCTGGCTTGTTCATGTTCACCGAGCTTGTGAAGCGTCAACGCCAGATTGAAATGAGCCTCAGGTAAATGAGGATCGGTTTGAATCGCCAATTCAAAACGTGTTCGCGCCGTTTGCCAGTCGCCGTCGTTGTACGACTTGATCCCTTCGAGATTCCGTTGTGCTGCTCCAGGGCTCGTCATGGGCAGGATGGCCAGGGGTCCCGCCTTGGTGACGCACCCCGTGGCAAGAGCCAAGAGTCCCGACGCCAAACATCCGAGAAGAATCAATCCCGGTTTCATGCCGCTTTTCATTGCTTTTCCTCCACGCCTCACGTGTTCTTTATTTTCCGGTTCGCTCAGTCCGGCGTCGTCGTTCACCGCGCACGTTCATCCTGTCATGATTGTAGACGAAAGACAATTCCGCTACCATGGCGTCTGATTGATTCGATCCATCACGGCTTGTCAGCACATGACACATGACGTTGTCATCATCGGGGGCGGCTCAGCCGGCTACGCCGCGGCCCGCACGGCACGCGCGGAAGGGGCAAACGTCGGCATCATTGACCATGGCCCGTTAGGCGGTCTGTGCATCTTGCGCGGCTGTATGCCGACGAAGACGATTTTGCGGTCTTCCGACGTGATGTCGCTCATGAAACGCGCGGAAGAATTCGGGTTGCACCCGGTTTCCGCACAAGCCGATCTCTCCGCGATTATCGATCGCAAGGCTCGCCTCATCAGGGAGTTTGCCGATGACCGCATTCGTGCGCTGCACGACGCCCGTTTTACATTGTACGAGGAGCGTGCCGCGTTCCGCTCTCCATACGAAGTCCAGGCTGGTGCTCACGCGTTGACCGCGAAGGCGTTTATTATTGCCACGGGCTCGATCGTGTCTCGTCCGCCGGTCCCCGGACTCGAAGAGGTGGGCTACCTCACCAGCGACGACGCACTGGAACTCCGCGACCTCCCGCAATCCATGCTCGTGCTGGGAGGGGGGGCCGTAGCTTTGGAATTGGCGCAATTCTTCCATCGTCTCGGCACCCAAGTCACCTTGATGCAACGGAGCGCGCACGTCATGTCACAAGGTGATGAAGACTTGGCTCGACCGGTAGAGGCGCGATTCCGCGAAGAAGGCATGACGGTGTTAACCAATACCCGATTGCATCGGTTTGCCCTGAACGGCGCACAAAAAATCGCTCATTTCACCCATGAAGGAGAGGAGAAAGACGTTTCCGCGGAGATGATTCTCCTGGCACTCGGACGACGGCCCAATATCGACGGATTGAATTTAGAAGCGGCTCAGGTGGAGGTTCAGCAGGGCAACGTGGTGGTTGATGACGCCATGCGAACCAGCCAGCCCCACGTCTATGCCGTGGGCGACGTCAACGGGCTCCACGAAATCGTACACATCGCAATTCAGCAGGGCGAAATTGCGGGATGGAACGCTTGCCGTCCGCGGGCAGCCTCGCGCCGCTATGATGATCGTCTCAAAACGCAAGTCGTGTTTACGGACCCGCAAATCGCCAGCGTCGGGTTGAGTGAAAAAGAATGTCTCGACCGAGGGATTCCCTATCATCGTGCCTCATATCCGTTCGACGACCATGGAAAATCCATGACCATGGGCGAGACCCACGGCCACGTCAAACTCCTCGCGTCGCCTGAAGACGGTAAGATTCTAGGCGCCCACGTCGTCGGCCCTGAAGCCGCGGAATTGATTCACGAGTTGATTGCGGTGATGTACTATCACGGAACCGTCCATGATCTTGTTCGGATGCCCCACTATCACCCCACCCTGTCAGAAATCATCACGTATCCCGCCGAGGAATTGGCCGGCAGGACTACGTCGTCACGTCTTGTCAATGCGACCGTTCAACCAATCACGACCGTGCCACGTGAGTCCGTTCACCCATACACACAGAAACAACGGAGTCCTCAATGAGCGATTCGACTTCTCCTCAATCCTCCCCGCCTCTCGTGAGAATTGTCATTCTTGTGATCCTGGGAATCGGGATCGGGGCGTTTTTCTATTTTGATCTTGGACACTACTTTTCTCTTGAAACCCTGAAAGCCAACAGGGACAGCTTACGGGCTTATACCAACGAGAACGGCGTTGCCGCTGCCGCTATTTTTATTCTCGTCTACATTGCGCAAACGGGATTTTCGTTGCCAGGGGCAACCATTATGACTCTCACCGGCGGTTTTTTGTTCGGCAGCGTCATGGGCACCCTCTTCGTCAACGTCGGGGCCACCACCGGTGCGACCTTGGCTTTTCTCGCGGCACGATACGTCCTGCGCGATTGGGTTGAAAAGAAATTCGGGGACCGCCTTGAAACGATTCAGGCCGGATTTGCACAGAACGCGTTCAGCTACCTTCTGACCTTACGGTTGATCCCCGCGTTTCCTTTCTTTCTGGTCAATCTCGTGTCCGGGTTAACCCGGGTCAGTCCGGGCACCTTTATAGGCGCGACGTCCCTCGGCATTATCCCCGGCAGCTTTGTCTACACGTTCGCCGGCCAACAACTGGGCTCAATCAACTCGTTGACGGAAATTGCTTCGCCGCCCGTGCTGACGGCGTTTACGCTCCTGGGCCTGCTGGCTCTGATGCCGATTGCCTATCGCAAGTTTGCGAAAAAGAACGCGTCGTGACAGACGCGCGCAACGCCAATCAAATCTCCCACGCATGACCGGGGGAGGCTCTGAACCATTGTCCCGAAGGGAGGGACCCATCATGCAGACTGAACGTCTCCAACGTAAACCCGTCGTCGTTGACCCGATGGATGAATTCAACCAGCAACTGGTGAATAACGTCCATCCGCCGGACTGGATCAACCCGACGCCCACCGGCCGATACAATCTGGTGGTCATTGGAGCAGGCACCGCCGGACTGATTACGGCCGCGGTCTCAGCCGCCTTGGGGGCCAAGGTGGCGTTGATTGAACGGCATTTGATGGGCGGGGATTGTTTGAACGTCGGGTGCGTGCCCTCCAAAGGCATCATTCGCGCGTCTCGCGCGTGGGCCGACGTGAAAAAGGCTCAGGAATTCGGGCTGACCGTCCCGGACGGCATCCAGACCGATTTCGGGGCGGCAATGGCGAGAATGCGCAAACTTCGAGCCCGCATCAGCCGCATGGATTCTGCCCATCGCTACCAACGCTTAGGCGTTGACGTGTTCATCGGTGAGGGCCGGTTTTCCGGAGCCCACACCGTCCAAGTGGATGACGCGACGCTGGCGTTTGCGAAAGCCGTAGTCTGTACCGGTGCCCGGGCCGCCGCCCCACCGATTCAAGGACTGACGGAAACCGGCTATCTCACGAATGAAACCCTGTTCTCGTTGACCCGACTTCCCCCGCGCCTCGCGATCATCGGCGCCGGCCCGATCGGGTGCGAAATGGCTCAAACGTTCGCCAGATTCGGCAGTCGGGTGTGTGTGTTCGAACGAACCGGCCACGTCCTGCCTCGGGAAGACGCCGATGCCGCCGAAATCGTTCAGACGCAAATGGGCAACGACGGCGTGAGTTTTGTCTTTCACGCCAACGTCACCCGCGTGGAATTACGCGGCCGGGAAAAAGTCGTGCATTACGCCGTGAGCGGGAAGGACGACGAACTCGTCGTTGATGAGATTCTCATCGGGATCGGGCGAGCACCCAACGTGGAAGAGCTGGGGCTTGAAACGGTCGGGGTCGAGTATGATGCAAGGGTCGGCGTGAAGGTGAATGCTCGACTGCAAACGACCAATACGCACGTGTACGCGGCCGGCGACGTGTGTTCTTCGTTCAAATTTACGCACACGGCCGACGCGATGGCCCAGATCGTCATCCAGAATGCTTTATTCCCTCATCCTTTCGGACTCGGGTACGCGAGCACGGATTCGCTCATTATTCCCTGGACCACCTTTACGGAGCCGGAATTGGCGCACGTCGGGCTGTCGGAAGCGGACGCGAAAAACAAGGGCATGGAGGTTGAGACGTTTACCTTTCCACTCGACGAAGTGGATCGAGCCATTCTTGACGGGGAAGACGCCGGGTTTGCCCGCGTCCACGTGAAAAAAGGAACCGATGCCATTCTGGGCGCCACCATCGTTGCCGGCCACGCCGGAGACATGATCGGGGAATTTGCGCTCGCCATGAAGGGCAGACTCGGCTTGAGTACGATCACCGGCACGATCCATCCCTACCCCACCCAAGCCGAAGTCATAAAAAAGGTCGCCAATGCCTGGAGAAAGACCACGTTCACCGAGAGCAAGAAACGCCTGCTGAGCAGATTGTTTACCTGGATGCGATAACCGGTGCGGACGTTCGTGCAACGCGGCGTTCGAGATTCACCCGGGCTTCCATTTAATGTTGCAGCCGGCACTGGGGCGTTGGTCCTGACTCACGGATTGCCCTGCCAGCATTGCGTCAATCGCCGCGCGTAAATCTTTTCCCGTCACGGGCTTGCCGTTTCCAGGACGGCTGTCATCCAACTGCCCTCGATAGACTAACCTCTGAGCCTCGTCGAACAAAAAGAAATCAGGGGTACACGCCGCGGTAAAGGCCCTGGCCACGTCCTGGCTTTCGTCGTAGCAATAGGGAAACGTGAACCCCAGTTTCCGCGCCATGGCGTTCAATTGCTCCGGAGCATCATCCGGGTAGTTGGCCGCGTCGTTGCTGCTGATCGCGATAACGCCGAGCGACTTTTCGGCACAATCGTTTCCCAAACGGGCCAGTTCATTCTGAACGTGGACGACATAGGGACAATGCCGACAGATAAACATGACCAACAATCCCTTTCGATCAGAGAATTGTCCGGGGTCTATCATCTTGCCGGACACCACGTCCGGTAATTGAAAACCGGGAACGGATGTTCCCAGTGCCAGCATAGTTGAATGGGTCAACGCCATGGACCGACTCCTTTCCCTGGAAGGTTGCACGACCGCTTCTCACTTAAGTCGCCACTCATCGTGACGGAAGCAAAGGACATGAAACAATCGCGCCCTCATGATTCATACACCGCAAAGAAATTCCACAAAAAATCACGGCACTGTGAGCTTTCCTGACGGCACGCTGAAACGTCTCCTCTGAAATATCAGAACGTTGAATCAGAATGCACCCTGACTTTTTGCCCGTCATGCTCCCATAATGAATCGCCTGTCCGACACATTCAAGGTGCCAGCGGTAGGTGGAACATCCAGGAGGAGGGACCCCTCACCCCGACCCTCTCCCGCAAGGGGAGAGGGAGCACGCTCCCACCGTCATGCCCATGCACGGGAACCCCGGTAGCGGCGCATCTCATGCGCCGTCCCCCCCTCACCCCAGCCCTCTCCCGGAAGGGGAGAGGGAGCAAACTCCCACCGTCATGCCCATGCACGGCAATCCCGGTAGCGGCGCATCTCATGCGCCCTCCCCCCTCACCCCGACCCTCTCCCTCAAGGGGAGAGGGAGCTAGGGTCATTCCCGCACCCGCGGGAATCTAGGAAACTCAACCACTGTTGAGAAAAAATCAACTATCTTGAATTATGTTGAGGTTTAGCCTAATATGTCTCCCCACGCAGCACCCAAAAGACCGACTCCAACGACTGAACAACGCAGAAGGAGAACATCCGATGTCTACCGTGGACACTCAGACTGATACGCGCATCTCCCGTTCACCACTTCCCTTACCCGATCCTGTGGGGGTGGGGGGGGGGGGGGGGGGGTATGGCTGCGATGACCGCGGGTCGGGCCGAGGTCTTCCGGCGGCGGGCGGTGCTGCTGATCCTGGTGATGGTCGCAGGCGTCGCGGCGCTCGCGCCGCGGGCGTTCGCTCAGACGACGCCGGACCCAGCTAGATGGACGCCGGGCGGTGCCTGGACTCATGATGTGACCACGACGAGCCTCATAGGCAAGCTGATGCTTCAGCAGTCAGTCATAATCACCGGAGGAAGTATGGTCTGGGATAGCGTTGCGATTGACGCTTGTCCCTGGACGAAGGTGGATCCGCCGCTCCCATCTACCTCGTGTCAGTCACTCAGGGGCTATGGAGCGAGTGTACCTAGTTTCCGGAACCTCCCTTTGACGGTGACGAATTTCGTTCCGACCCAAGCCATGATCGACAACGGCGGGGTCGTCATCAGACTTAGGTGGCAAAACTACAACAGCCCTGCCGGGGGGAACGTTGGCATGACCGAGTGGGTTCCTCTTGTAGCGCCTCCGAGTGCGGCGCTGGTCCTCATGCCCGCCTCGATCTCGGAGGCTGGCGGGGTTTCGACGGTGACGGCGACGCTCGACCGGCAGTGGTCCGACGCGGTGACGATCACAGTGTCGGCTTCGGCGGTGGCCCCGGCGGTGTCGGCCGACTTCACGCCGTCGAGCGCGATGACGCTGACCTTCGCGGCGAACGCCACGACGAGCACAGGGACGGTGACGCTCACCGCGGTGGACAACGCGATCGATGCGGCGGACAAGGCGGTGACCGTTTCGGGAACCGCCTCCGACAGCGTGACCAACGCGCCGCCCGACGTAACGCTGACCATCACCGACGACGACGACGCGGGGATCGCGACGTCCCCGGCGACGACGACAACCTCCCGATTGCGGACAACGGAGTCGGGCGACACGGCCACCTTCACGGTGACGCTGGCGAGCGAGCCGACGGGGGACGTGGTGCTCGGCGTGGTGAGTTCGGACACGGCGGAAGGCACGGCATTGCCGGCGGCCCTGACCTTCACGGCAACGACGTGGAACACGGCGCAGCCGGTGACGCTGACCGGCGTGAACGATTCCCCGGCCGTGGCCGACGGCAACCAAGACTACACCGTCACCCTGACGGTGAGCACGGCGGACCCCATCTACAACGCCTTTTCCGCCATCACGGTCTACGCGGTCAACGCGGACAACGAGTACGGCCTGGATGTGGGCTCGGTGACGGGGCAAGCCAGGGAAGCGGGCGGGACGTCAACCTTCCCGGTGGCCCTGCTGACGCAACCGGCGGCGGCCGTGACGGTGACGGTGACGAGCCAGAATCCCAGTGAGGGCACGGTGGCGCCGCCTGTGCTGGTGTTCACCATGGCGACCTGGAACACGGCCCAGTCGGTGGTGGTGACGGGAGTGGACGACGACGTGGACGACGGGGACCAGACCTATACCGTCATGCTTGACGCGTCCAGCGGGGATCTCAACTACCACGGCCGTAGCGAGACCGTGTCGGTGACGACGACGGACGACGACGCGCAACCGACGGTGACACTGGCCGTGACGCCGGCGACGATCACGGAGGCCGGCGGCGTGGCGACAGTGACGGCGACGCTGTCGGGCAAATCGAGCCAAGCGGTGACGCTGACGGTGGCGACGACACCGGTGGCCCCGGCGGTGGCGGGCGACTTCACGCGGAGCGGGACGACGCTGACCATTGCGGCGGAGCAGACGACGAGCACGGGGCTGGTGACAGTCACGGCGGTGGACAACGCCGTGGACGCGGCGGACAAGGCGGTGACGATCTCGGCCACGGCCACGGGCGGCAACAACGTGGCGGCCCCGTCGAGCGTGACGCTGACCGTCAGCGACGACGACACCTTGGGGCTGGAGATTGCCCCGACCGAGTTGGCGCTGGAGGAGACGACGACGGACCCGACGACGCACATGAAGACATACACGGTGAAGCTGGAGTCGCAGCCGACGGCGGATGTGACGGTGACGGTGGCGAACTCTGACTCCGGCGCGGTGATGGTCGCCCCGACCACCCTGACGTTCACGACGACCGACTGGGCCACGGCGCAGCCGGTGACGGTGACCGCGGTCGTGGACGTGGGCGACTACCGGAACGAGGAGGTCAGGCTGACGCACACGGTCAGCAGTCTCGATACCAGTTATATGTCGCTGTCTGCCGTGACCGTGATCGTGACCGTGAAGGACGAGGAGCCACCCATGCTGGGGCCGGGCCCGGACACCACGATCAACGGGTACACGGTGAGGGTGACGAGTACGGGCGAGCCCCCGGCGGTGACGGTGACCCCGCCGGCCGACTTGGATGGGGCCCTTACGGTGGCGATTACCCCGGCGGACGAGACCGTGCCGCGGGCGAGTACGCGGTTTGCCTTGGGGGCCGAGGCGACGCATCGCACGGTGGTGGACATTGCGGTGAGTGGGGCGGGTCTTGACACGGTGCGGATCGCGGGGCTGGAAATCTGTCTGCCGGTGAGGAACGAGTTGCGGGAGGAGGCACAGGAACTAGGGCGGGAGTTGAAAATCCTGCATTACCAGAACGGCAAGTGGACGGAGGTGGAGAATCTGGCGTACCGGAACGGGCGGCTCTGTGCCACGGTGACGGCCTTCTCCCCGTTTGCGGTGGGGTATCTGGACATGACGCCGGAGTTTGCAGAGAACGCGAGGCGGGAGCGGGTGTACTACACGGGCACGGATGTGCGCGACAACCTGCCGGCGGTCGTGAGCGGGGATTCGCCGATCAGCTACACGCTGACGCCGGCGACCCTGCCGGTCGGGTTGACCCCCACGCTCCCGGGGGACAAGCTGGGGTCGGAGCACGATGGGAGCATCACGGGCACGCCGACGACGCGCACGGCCCCGCAGACGTACACGCTGACCGCGACGGACGTGGACGGCGACACGGGGAGCCTCACGTTCACCATTGAGGTGAGTCCCTTTACGCTTCAAGATGACGTGCCGCCGTCTACGAGAACGGTCAATGGGTTCCTTGTGACGACAGTGACAAAGCGCGACACGCCGGCGGCAGTGACAGTGAGTGAGACGCCCGCCTTGGCGGCCACCTTGGATGGGCCCTATGAGGAGATGATTCGGCCGGTGGCCGTGACCGTGCCGCGGGAGAGTACGCGGTTTACCCTGGACGAGGAGACGGTGGTGGACATTTTGGTGAGTGGGGAGGGCCGTGACGCGGTGCAGACCGCGGGGCTGGAAATCTGCCTGCCGGTGCGGGACGCGTTCCGGGCCGAGGCAGAGAACATAGAGGGAGGGAAGCGGGAGTTGCGATTCCTGCATTACCAGACCGGCGCGTGGACGGAGGTGGTGGAGGATCTGGATGACCAGGGCGTGCTGCTCTGCGCCACGGTGAAGGCCTTCGCGCCGTTCGCGGTGGGGTATCGGGACGAGAAACCGAAGTTCCCGGAAGCCATGAAGTCGCTGCCCTCGTACTTCACGGGCAAGGAAGTGAACGAGACGTTGCCGTTCGCCGGCGGGGACACGCCAGTCACCTACGAGTTGACGCCGAACCTCTCAGCGGCCGGGTTCGGGCTGAAATACGATAAACCGAAGGCCGGGGCGGAGCACGGCGGCACGATCACGGGCACGCCGACGACGCCCAAGGCCCAGCAGACGTACACGCTGACCGCGACGGACGGTGACGGGGACATGGATAGCATGATATTGACCATCGAAGTCAAACCCGGCATTCAAAGCCGCGACCTGGGCCTGGTTCTGGCGGGCGTCGGCCGGACCCTGGCCAGCGACGCCGTCGAGATTCTGGGCGGCCGCTTCGGCTCCGCCCCGGCGTCCCGCCTCCAAGTGACCCTAGGCGGCCAAGTCCTCCGCCTCACCAATCCCCAATCTCCTTCCCCCTCGTCTCCTCCCTCTCCCCTCGCGGGAGAGGGCCAGGGTGAGGGGGAAGTTCTCCAAGGTGAGGGAAGTATGCTCCAAGGTGAGACCCGCGCCGTCCCCGTTGGCTCCAGCCCCTGGCAACAAGCCACCGGCCTGGCCCTCAGCGTCGCCCGCGCCCTAGGCGTCAATCTGGACACTTCCCCCTCTCCCCTTGCGGGAGAGGGCCGGGGTGAGGGGGGAATTCTCCAAAATGAGACCAACCTCCCGGGCCGCCTTCCCACCGACCTCAGACGAACCACCACCTCAAGCCCCTTCCGCCTCCAGTCCGTCTCAGGCAAAGACCTCCTGGCCCGCAGCGCTTTCGAGTTGCCCCTGACCCGCACGGGGGACGCCGGCGTCCCCGCCTGGACCCTCTGGGGCCGCGGCTCCGCCGCCGGCTTCTCCGGTCAGCCCGAAGCCGGGTTTACGATGGACGGCACGCTCTACAGCGGCTACGTCGGCGTAGACTACCGGCCTCAAGCCACGATGCTCCTGGGCTTGGCCCTGGCGCACAGCACCGGCGACGTGAGCTATGAACGCACCGGGGCGACGAAGGCCGGGGCGGACGTCGAGTTGACGAGCGTGCTGCCGTATGCGCACTGGCAACCGCGCCCCGGGTTGGGCGTGTGGGGCCTGGCAGGCGTGGGCTGGGGTGAGATGGACCTGAAGCTGGTGGGAGACCCGCAGATGTACACCACGGGGTTGACCTCGTGGCTGGGGGCCGTGGGCGGGCGGCAAGCCCTGACCACGTGGCAGGGGATTGATCTGGCGGCGAAGACGGATGCGTTCCTGACGACGGTGCGGTCGGCGGGCAAGACGAATCTGCCGGCGGCGCGGGGGCACGCGCAGCGGGTGCGGCTCTTGGTGGAAGGCCGGACCGCGGTGGAGGTCTCCTCGGTGTCCCGGCTGGAGCCGCGCCTGGAGCTAGGCGGCCGGTGGGACAACGGCACCGCGGAGCAGGGCCTCGGCGCGGAACTGGGCGGCGGGGTGGCGTACACGCGGACGGATTGGGGATTGAGCGTGGACGCGCAAGGGCGGTATCTGCTGCTGCACGAGGACGGGGCGTTTGAGGACTGGGGAGCGAGTATGAGTGTGCGGCTGGATCCGGGGGTGGCGGGCGAAGGCGCCTATCTGACGGTGGCGCCGGTGTGGGGGCAAGCGAGCAGCGGGGTGGATCAACTCTGGTCCCCGGCGACGGCCTTGTCGCAAACCAGCGGCACCTCGCGACCCGCCACAGGCTGGCAGCCGCACCGGCTGGAGGTAGACTTGGGCTACGGCCTGGCCCTGGCCGACGGGCGCGGCTTGGTGACTCCATATGGCGGCTTGGCCTTGGCCGGCCCCGGCTCCTCCCGCTACCGGCTAGGGAGCCGCCTAGCGTTGAGTTCGTCACTGGACGTGACCCTTGAGGGCGAACGGGCGGAACAGCCCGGGCAGAAAACCGCGCACGGTGTCTCGGTTCGTCTAGGCTCGCAGTGGTAGTTGAAACATCCGGGGAGTAGAGCCCCCTCACCCCAACCCTCTCCCGCAAGGGGAGAGGGAGCACGCTCCCACCGTCATGTCCATGCACGTGGAAACCCAGGTAGCGGCGCATCTCATGCGCCGTCCCCCCCTCATGGCGCTCCATTCACTTGCCCTGAGCCTTGAAGGGCGTCGCGAAGAATCTGCCTTCCCGGTTGCCCGGGCATGAAGCCGGGGGCGCGGAACAGAGGAGCGAGTGCGGGCAGTTCTTCCCCTCACCCCAGCCCTCTCCCGCAAGGGGAGAGGGAGCTAGGCGACCTCCTACGGCGTCTCGGTTCGGTTGGGGGGGTAGTGGTAGGTGGAACATCCTAGAGGAGAGACCCCTCACCCCGGCCCTCTCCCGCAAGGGGAGAGGGAGCTAGGCGACCTCCTACGGCGTCTCGGTTCGGTTGGGGGGTAGTGGTAGGTGGAACATCCTAGAGGAGGGACCCCTCACCCCCGCCCTCTCCCGCAAGGGGAGAGGGAGCACGCTCACACCGTCATGCCCAGGTACGTGGAAACCCAGGTAGCGGCGCATCTCATGCGCCGTCCCCACTCTGAGCCGCGAAGGGTGTAGCGAAGAATCTGGGGGCGGGAGCGAGTGCGTTGCATCTCGCAAGCCACGGGTGATGGCAGGCAATCCAGCGTGGCCGCGATGTGCCGGAGCGAGAGCCCGGCGGCGTGTAGGTGGGCCAGGTCACATCGGTCTTCAAGGGTGAGGTGGTGAGAGTGAGTGCCCATGACACCACCTTAGCAAGGTGGTGCACGTCGTTTGTGAATTCAGGTCCCTTCCCTGACCGTGCGGCGGTAAACATGAGAGAGTAGCAATACCCACGACCGCGATTATGACCTGATGGACAAGAGAACGCCGTTGGGGATGGGGGGCACTCTAGAAAATCCTTCCTTGCACGCGAACGGTTCTCGGCACGATTGTCAATTTCAAAAAAAGCCCTGAAGGAAAAACCAGAAACTGGTTTTCCCTTCAGGGCCTTCCGCTGAACAGCGGGTGCTTAACTGTTGTCCTTGATCTGTTCGCTCAGATAATTTTGCAGCCCGACCTGGCTGATGGTTTCTAGCTGCGTTTCGATCCAATCGATGTGTTCTTCTTCATCTTTCACCATGTCTTCAAGCATGTGGCGCGTCGTAAAATCCCGGGCCTTCGTGCAATGCTCAATGCCGTCGGTGAGCATTTTGACCATGGCTTTTTCCTTTGCCAGATCCGACTTCAGTTGCTCGGGGACGGTTTCGCCGATTTGGACCGTTCCGAGCCGCTGCATGTTGGGAAGACCCTCCAGATAGAGGATGTGATCGATCACGGCCTTCGCGTCTTTCATTTCCCCGTAGCTTCGATCCAACACGTGATCGTGCAATCGATCATATCCCCAGTTCTTGCACATTTTGGCGTGCAAAAAATACTGATTGATGACCGTCAACTCCTCAGTCAAGATCTTATTGAGAAGATCGACGACTCCTTGTTTGGCTTTCATAGCGGCCTCCTTCTTTTTTGAGAATGGATAGTCTTTCTGCTTTTTTCTTCAATGTATTTCATTGAATTTCGATCATCATCCTGTTTTCATTCTATTCCTCGTTTTCTGGTGATGTCAATAGAAATCTTTAGATATTTTTACTTATTCATGATTCTCTTTCTCAACTTCGTAGACTTAAATTTTCAACTTCACTTCTCGTTGTCGCGGGAAGCGTTGCAAGAGGCGTGGATTCATGGTTCTTGACGTTGACCAATCTTCTTGACCGGTGTTACGGTCTGATTTATGTCTGAGGCTCAGTCCACTCGTCATCCCAACCGTCTGATTCACGAAACCAGTCCTTATTTGCTGCAACACGCTTACAATCCAGTGGATTGGTTTCCCTGGGGAGAAGCCGCCCTCACCCTCGCCAAGGAACGGGATCAACCCATTCTGTTGTCCATTGGATATTCTGCCTGCCACTGGTGCCACGTGATGGAGCGGGAATCGTTTGAAAACGAATCCATCGCGGAGATGATGAACGCCTCCTTCGTGTGCATCAAAGTTGACCGCGAAGAACGTCCCGATCTGGATGAAATTTACATGCAGGCGACGCTGGCGATGAATCAGGGCCACGGCGGCTGGCCCATGACGGTGTTCCTGACGCCGGAGCAGCAGCCCATTTTTGCCGGAACCTACTTTCCACCGACGGATAAATGGGGAAGACCCGGATTCGCCACGCTCCTTCGGCACATTGCGGAAGGATGGGCACGGGATCGGGCCGATATCGTTGACCGTGCTTCCCGCTTGACGACGCGACTGCAAACGTCCATGCGCGCCCCGACTCCCACGACGGTGGGGCAACAGGAAATCGAAACTGCCGTTGAACAATTTTCCGCGGATTTCGACCCGGTGTACGGCGGGTTTGGTCAAGCCCCCAAATTCCCGCCGGCCACCGGCTTGTCTTTTCTCCTTGGTCAATACCACCGAACCCGGGCGGAGCACACGCTTCACGTGGTGTGCAAAACGTTGGACGCCATGGCCGCGGGCGGCATGTACGACCACGTTGGGGGCGGGTTTGCCCGATATTCCACGGATGAACGCTGGTTGGTCCCTCATTTTGAGAAAATGCTCTATGACAACGCGTTGCTCGCGAAAACCTATCTTGCCGCCTTCCAGGTGACGGGCAACCTCCAATACAAGCGCGTGACCCGCGAAATTCTGGACTACGTTATTCGAGAAATGACGTCTCCCGAAGGCGGCTATTACTCCGCCACCGATGCCGATTCAGAGGGCGTCGAAGGAAAATTTTTCGTATGGGACCCTGAACAAATCCGGGCCGTGGTCCCCTCGGAGGAAGACGCGACTCGATTCTGTGCGTATTACGACGTCACCCCTGACGGTAATTGGGAGCATCACAGTATTCCCAATACTCCCTACGCTCTTGAACACGTGGCCAAGGAACTCCACTGTTCTCCTGAAGAACTGCAACGGACGATTGATCGGGTGAAGCCGCTCGTGTATCAGGCGCGGCTCAAGCGCGTGCCTCCCGGGTTGGACGATAAAATCATCACGGCCTGGAACGGCATGATGATCAGTGCCCTGGCCGAAGCGGCCAGAGTGTTGGGCGCGTCGCCTTATCTGGAATCCGCGTCGCGGGCCGCGGATTTTCTGCTCGGCAGGCTCTCTCGTCCCGATGGAGGACTCTATCGAACCTATCGTGCGGAGAAAGCCCATTTGCCGGCGTACCTTGAAGATTATGCCTGTTTCATCGAAGCCCTGATCGACCTGTATGAAGCCGGCGGGCAGGCACGATATCTCACGGAAGCCGTCCGGTTGGGCGAACGACTGCTCACGGATTTTCTTGATGAGGAGCAGGGCGGCTTCTTTACCACGGCCAACGATCACGAAACGCTCATCCTGCGAGGGCGGGAAGGGCCGGATGGTGCGACGCCGAGCGGCAACGCCGTCGCGGCGATGGCCTTGGCTCGGCTCTCGTTTCACCAGGACCGCGATGATTTCCATGAGGCTACCACGCGAGCCATTCGGGCTTATGGACAGCAAATCAGTCGCGTTCCTCGCGGATTTGCCAAGACGTTGATGGCCGCCGATTTCCTGTTGAACGGTCCGCTGGAATTGGCATTTATCGGCTCCGCGGCAGACCCGGGATATGACCAGCTTGTGCAGGAGGTCGCCCGTCATTTTCTTCCTCATCGAATCATCGGGCATTGGACTGACGATGCCCTCGACTCTCCGCACCCGCTTCTCCGCGGCAAAACACGAGTCCATGGACGAGCCGCGTTGTACGTGTGTCGCAATTTTTCGTGCCAAGCACCCGTCACACGTTCCGAAGACGTTACCCAGGCTCTCACGCACCCGCTTCCAACGGATACGGGTTCACCGTCTCACGCCCTGACTTCAACTGGAATCTCGGGAGCAGCCACGGCCGGCGGCACCGCGACCTACGTTTCCCGGATACTCGCCGATGGTTCCGTTTCCATGCCCACTGCCGACGGCTACACCACGTTGGGATCCACCGGCCTCACGACGTCCAGAATCGGGTTTGGCTGCTACCGGATCGACGTTGGCCAAACCGACCATCGATCCGCACTCACGCAGGCGATCCGCAAAGGCTGCAATCTCATCGATACCTCAACCAACTATGCGGACGGCGGGAGTGAACGCCTCGTGGGGAGCGTGCTCAACGAATTGATGACCAGAAAAGAAATCTCGCGGGAACAGGTAATTGTGGTTTCCAAAATCGGTTACGTCCAAGGTCACAATCTGACCCAGGCCCAGGCCAAGGACCGAGCCGGTCGCCCCTACCCGGAAATGGTCAAATATGGAGACGGGCTCTGGCACTGCATCCACCCGGAGTTTTTAGCGGATCAACTCACCCTGTCACTGGATCGTCTCGGACTTGCGACGCTGGATATCTGCCTGTTGCACAACCCCGAATATTTTCTTTCCGACGCCAAGAACCGCAAGTTGCTCGTTGAAGCCTCCGCCTTGGACGAGTGGCGCACTGAATTTTACCGTCGCCTTCAGCAGGCTTTTGCCTATTTCGAGAGCCAAATCGACGCGGGCCGTCTGCAATGGTATGGCGTTTCCTCCAACACCAGTACGGCAAAACCCAATGATCCTGAAGCGACCTCGCTGTCACGGATGCTTGACGCCGCCCAGGCCGCGGCACGACTGACGGGCAAGACGCACCACGGGTTTCGCGTGCTTCAATTACCGATGAACCTGTTTGAATCCGGAGCGTTGCTCACGCCGAATACCGGTCCCGAGCAGAAAACCACGGCGATGGAGCTGGCACAAGCCCATGACGTTGCCGTCCTCGTGAACCGACCACTCAACGCGATGCCGGCTGACCATCGGGGCATGATCCGTCTCGCGGACCCGCGATTTGAAACCGTGGAGACCTCCTTTGAAATTCAGCAGCACGCGGTCGCCACACTGGAAGAGGAATTTCGGAAGGAATTCGCTCCCCATCTTCCTTACTCGGGAACGGGACTGGAGCCGAAAAATTTCTTTACCTTGGCTGACGAACTGAGTCAGGTGCGATCACGCGTTCAGAATCTGGAGCAGTGGGAGCAGATGGAAACGCAGATGGTGTCGCCCCACGTCAATCACGTGCTTCAGGCCGTCGCCACACGCCTTCCACGGGAACATGCCACGGCATGGCAACGTTGGCAAAATCGGTATATCCCCGAACTGCTCACGTTTCTCAAAATCCTGAGACAAGAAGCCGCGGAAAAAAGTCAACGCCGTCTGCAATCAATCACCGACGCTCTTGATCCCTTTTTGCCTGAAGAGAAACGCGGAGAACCGCTCTCCAGAAAAGCCCTGTGGAGTCTGGTCAGTACGCCCGGCGTCACGTGCGTCCTGAACGGCATCCGCACGTCGGATTACGTTGAGGATTCGTTGACCGTCCTGAGATGGAAAGCCCTTCCACGAACCCATTCCATTTTTGAGCATCTGCACTCACAATGATTGTGCTCAGGATGACGGAAAGCCGACCTGACGTCGGAGCTGCGCGATCTTATCGCGTCTCTTGCGAGACAACCTGAGCGCCATGAGATGGCGCAGATCCTCCTGTCATTCCCGCAGTTTTTAGCGGGAATCCAGAGGAGGGGACCAGGACTCCCGACACCCGCCCCGCCCCTCCCCACCGCGTGGCGGATGGGGAAAAGACTCTGGATTCCCGTTTTGCACGGGAATGACAGAGGGGAGGCCCAAGCATGACACAGGGAGAGACCCGGTCATGACACGGGGGGAACGAAAAGAAGCGGCGAGGCACCATCACCACTTCCGTGGGGGCTGGCGCCCAGGTCTGGGGTGGGTGGCGTAGAAGTGGTTAGTCGAAGGCGTAAACCGACGGCCATTACCGGCAACGTCGGGACCTTCTTAGCCGAACAGTTTGATGGCCGTAAACAGCACGCCGGCAACGGCGATCAGGGCAATCAATATCGAGATTTTGACAGATTCGAGCGCGGCTTTGAAGTTGGCTTCGAGCGCGGCAAGGTCGGCTTTCGTGGCGAGGTTGGAATCAGCCCGGCTGATCGCGGTGACAATGGCTTCCGCGTGTGCGTGTTCAATCCCCGCGGTTTCGAGTTCGCGGATCGTCGCGTGCGTGTCAATCGTGTAGGCCATCAATCAGGATTCCTTTCTCCATCGCTCCGTTATTTCGTTATCAAGGCTCCATAGCAGAAGCCTGGTTGACAGTCAAGACGTTGCGTAGAGTCCATCACCTTTGACTCTCGGGATAGCGATGAAGAGAAGTTAGCCGTTCGATGACCAGTTCTTCCACAGACGCGACACGTTTTTCCACTCACGGCCGAGCGAGTAATTGCCCGGATTGAGAAGAACGGGGCTGCGATCTGTCGTGCGTTGAATCGTCTGCTCTCCATCGTTCAGATCCATGGACAGCACAATCGCCCCGTCCGAATCCGTTCGGTAAATGTCCATGTGCCGGTAAGCTCGTAACACGGTTTGAGCCGGATGTCCGTACCGATTTCCCTTGCCGGCGGAGACCACGGCGGTTTTTGCCCGTAATTGCTGAATCCATTGATGATTCAGCGAACTCTTCGCTCCATGATGAGGAATTTTCACAACTGCTGCGGATTGCACGCCTGGGTGATCCAGCAGCCGGTTTAATGCTTCAACTTCTGCATCGGCCGTCAGCAAAATCGAGTGTGCTCCACACGTCAAACTCAGAACCACGGACCGATTATTCAGGTTCGTTCCGCCGGAGGGATGGTCACGAGTCTGTGCGCTGGGAGTGGGCTCCGTTAATGGCGGATTCAGGGAAATGAGGCGACACGGTCCTTCGCTGATAATTTCTTTTCCTTCCGATGCCACCTGCTCCTTCAGACCTTTTTCTTTAACCGCACCCGTGAGTCTTCTGTAAAAAATGGCTTGGCTTCGTCTCGCCCCATTGCTCCAGTAATGACCAACCTCAAAACGTTTGATGATCCAGGGCAGGCCTCCGACGTGATCCAATTGGGGGTGCGTGGCAATAACGTGATCAATGCGTCGAATGCCTTGATCCCATAGATACGGGGCCACGACCATTCGTCCTATATCCCAACGCTCATAGGCTACTCCCCCATCTACTAAGATCGTTTGGTCAGGCAATTCAATCACCGTGGCATCTCCTTGTCCGACGTCAAGAAACGTCACGCGAACGACGTTCTCTTCACCCACGTGCCGTGGCGACCAGACCCACCAGACGAGGCACAGGGTCAGAACACCGAGATTCATCCACCGTCGGATGTGGTTCCGACTGAGCAAGACGATCAGCAGACAACAATAAAAACCTGCAACGGCAAACATGGACGGAGATGCCACGTGCAATCTGACGCCGGGAATCGCAGCCATCTTCTCTACGACATCCGTCAAGACCGTGATGATTGCCTGATGCACCCAAGCAAAGGGCAAGTGCTCCAGTCCTCCGAGCAAGACCAAAATGGAGGCACCAAGACCCAACGGCACCACGAGGAAGCCGACGAAGGGCACGACGATCGCATTGGCAAAGATTCCAAACCAGGCCACTTGATTGAAATAGTAGGCGACGAGGGGAAGGGTCGCCACCGTGACGGCAAGGGTAACCAGCACGTATTGCTTTCCCCAATTTTTGAGTTTCGCCAAGAAGGTTTGAGGGACGTGATTTTCCCGGGCGTCTCTTCCGTTCCACTGAAGCACGAGGGCAATGGCGAGGACTGCCACATACGAAAATTGACACGAAAGATCATAGATCGCCATCGGGTCGGCCAAGGTGGTGAACAACGCCGCCAGCGCCAAGGGAATCACAAGGTATCGCGCATGACCTATCCACATCGCCATAAGATATAACAGGATCATTATCAACGACCTGACCGTGGCATCGTGGCACCCCGACAACAGCGTATAGAAGATGACGAGCGGTATCGTGGCCAAGACGGCGAGTTGCCTTGGGAGCAGGACGCACGAAATTTTCTCCAGCCAGGACGCCGGTAAGAGCCGCCCCCCCCCTTCACACCGAAAAACGAGAAAAAGGCCAACAGCCCCAAATGTGAGCCTGAAATGGAAATAATGTGGACCGTCCCGGTCGTCGCGAAATCGTCTCTCACGTCTACGGGAATGTCCCGTTGCTCTCCGACGATCACTCCCAAAAATAAACCGCGGGCCGGCTGTTGCAGCGGCGTGCCGATTACGGCTTGACGAACCTGATTTCTCCATTGATCGATCTTGTGCCATACCCATGGGCCGACGTCGACGGCCTCGGGCGGTTGTACCTGCACTTGCTTTGGACCCTTCACGGTCGCGACAACGTGAATGCCGCGATCACGCAGATAGGCTCCATAATCAAACCCGCCCGGATTCCGCGTGCCGAAGGGACGACGCAACCGGGTGCGCACGGTAATCGTGTCCCCTCGAAACACGTCCGTATCAGGATCAGGTTCGCGCCACGTTAAACGAAGACGGCCCTGTACTGACCGACGGATGTTCTGCTTCTGTACCCATTCTACGGCTACCTCCATTGTCCTTCGATCCGGACTGTGCGCAACCGGCGTCACGACCGTGCCGGACAGCATAACGTGGGAACCCGCGTAGGCCGTCAACTCGGCGGCGTCCGTGTTCCAGTCTCCGAGAAACCAGTATCCCACGCCCAATACGAGCCCGGCATAGAGAATGAGCCCTCGACGCCGGGACAGTGGTGCCTTCCGTTCGCACCAAGTCAGAACGCCCGCCAGGACAACCAGTATGAAAACAATGGTGAGAGGAATGAAGGGAAGGTAGGACCCTAAAAACAGTCCGAATACAAAGGCAAGAATGCTGAACAGGAAGGTGAACGAAACGGCGCCAATCGCCATCCAAACTATCCGAGCGTGGTTTTGAGCACCCCGGCTATTTCATCCGCGAGATCTCTGATTCTCAAATCATCTGATCCTTCAACCATGACCCGGACCAACGGTTCGGTTCCCGAATACCGAACCAGCATGCGTCCCGTCCCGTTGAGCCGTTCTTCACACGACTGCATCACGTGCCGCACTTCCGGAACGGATTGCAAATCGGGCATTCGCTTGACCGGCACGTCCACTAAGACTTGCGGCACGGCATCCATACATCGGGTCAGCTCAGACACGGGAAGCCCAGACCGTTTGACCACCGTGAGCAGTTGGAGGCCGGCAATCAGGCCGTCACCGGTGGTATGGTGGTCAAGAAACACGATGTGTCCCGACGGTTCACCGCCAAGATTGTAGCCATCCGTCAACATGCGCTTCAGAATGTGCCGATCTCCAACGGGCGTTCTCAGGACGTTGATCCCCGCCTTCTTCATCGCCAGTTCAAATCCGAAGTTGCTCATGACCGTCCCAACCACCGTCCGGTGGTTGAGTTTCTTTTGGCGTTGCAGATCCAAGGCAAAGGCTGCCAAGGCGTGGTCTCCACTGATGACGTCGCCTTGTTCCGTGACAAACACGGCACGATCGGCATCTCCGTCCACCGCAATGCCGACGTGCGCTTGACGGGCTCGCACGGCCTCCTGTAAGCGGTCCGGGGACATGACTCCATAGCCTGCGTTAATGTTCGTGCCGTTCGGTTGATTTCCAATCACGGACACGTCAGCGCCCAGTTCCCGCATCACTCTGGGAAAGACGGAATAAGCGGCACCATGGGCACAGTCCAAGACGACTCTGATTCCTTCAAAATTCACGCCGCGCGGCAGGGACCGCTTCACAAATTCAACGTAGTCATCCTCGGCGTCGTCGATACGAAACGCTTTGCCGACTTCATTTGCAGTCGGGCGAAGATGTTTGATCTCGTCGGTCAGAATCAATTCCTCAATTCGCGCCTCAAGTTCGTCGGGAAGTTTGAGACCATCACGCGAAAAAAACTTGATGCCGTTATCCTGGTACGGATTGTGAGAAGCGGAAATCATCACGCCGGCGTCGGCTTGCAGGTGACACGTCAAAAACGCCAAGCCGGGCGTCGGAATCGGCCCCGCCATCAACACGTCAACCCCCATGGAACAAATGCCGGAGGTCAAGGCTGATTCCAACATGTATCCGGAAAGTCGGGTGTCTTTCCCGATCGCAATTTGATGACGTCCCACCCTTCCTTTGAACACGTATGCCACGGCCCTTCCCAACTTCAACGCCGTTTCACTATTCATGGGTTCTAAATTGGCCACTCCCCTCACCCCGTCAGTTCCGAACAATTTCTGCATAGTCCCTCCTTGACCATCAACCGGGCGAGATCATCGCCGGAACACGATCGTGCTCTTCACCAACCCATCAGGCTCGGACAATGGCTTCCGACATGCGAACCACGTCACGCATCAATCGGACGTCATGCACGCGGACCATCTGTGCTCCACCCAGGACCGCCGCCGTCACGGCAGCCGCCGTTCCCATGGTCCGCTTGTGGACAGGTGCATCCGTGACCGTTCCAATAAAGGACTTGTTCGAGACGCCAACGACCACTGGCCGGCCCAACTGCTGAAACGCCCGGAGCCCGTGCAGCAACGCGAGATTGTGTTGAGGATGTTTCGCAAACCCGATGCCCGGATCAACGATCATCTGCTCACGCGCGATACCGACGCGCTCCGCGTGTTTCACGCGATCGCCTAAATAACTCCCGACTTCCTTGACCACGTTTTCATATTCGCAGAACTGCTGCATCGTTTGCGGTGTTCCGCGCATGTGCATCAACACCAAGCCGGCCTTACGTCGTGCGACAACCGGTCCCACGTTCGGATCGTATGTCAATGCACTGACGTCGTTGATGATCACGGCACCCAAGTCAAGCACGCGCTCCGCAACGCCGGCTTTGCGGGTATCGACCGAAATCGGAACCGTCGCACGTTTGCCGATGACTTCAAGGACCGGCGTCAATCGACGGAGTTCCTCCCGTTCATCAATACCCTTTGAACCCGGACGCGTCGATTCAGCCCCAATATCTATCAGGTCTGCTCCTTCACTCACCATCCGGTCGAACTGGGACAAAGCACGCTGAGGGTCCATAAAGGAACCTCCGTCGGAAAACGAGTCCGGGGTCACGTTTAATATTCCCATAATCAAAACGTGCTGAGAACAGGGAATCTTGACGTGGCAGGCTTGAATGTAAGCGGGATTTGGCCCATCCATCGAACCATCCGCTCGCGACTCTCGTCAACACCGGGGAAGAAAACTCGGGTTTCCCCAATTATCAACGAAATGAACTGGCGTGGGTCTTTTATGAATCAGCACGGACGCGGTCTCGTCAAACTTGTGCTGGTTCTTGAACAATCACTTCTCGGTTGATGATCCGGTCGATTTCCAAGGAGTCCAGGACTTCTTTTTCGAGGAGAGCCTCGGCTAAGGCCCGAAGGGTATGAATGTGTTCCGTGAGCATTCGCCTGGTGCGTTGATAAGCTTCCACGATCAATCGTTTCACTTCATAATCGATCTCGATAGCCACTTGCTCACTGAAGTCTCGCCGTGCCGTAATTTCTCGGCCCAGGAAAATTTCCTCATCCTTTTTGCCGAAGGCCAGCGGACCCAATTTGGCACTCATCCCCCATTCACACACCATTTTCCTGGCGAGTTCGGTGGCTCGTTCAATGTCGTTTCCGGCACCGGTCGTGACGTTTTTGAGAATCAGTTCTTCGGCCACGCGCCCGCCCAGTAAAATCGACAACGTGTTGTACAAGAATTCTTCCGAGTAACTGTGCCGATCATCAATGGGGAGTTGCATGGTCATGCCCATGGCCCGTCCTCTTGGAATAATCGTCACTTTGTGGACCGGATCGGCTCCCGGCAATAATTTCGCCATCAGTGCATGGCCTGCCTCGTGATAGGCAGTCGTGCGCTTTTCCTCTTCGCTGAGGACCAGGCTCTTGCGCTCCGCTCCCATCATGACTTTATCTTTGGCATTTTCAAAGTCAATGAGTTCGACCACTTTCTTGCTCAATCGAGCGGCCCACAGTGCGGCTTCATTGACGAGATTTTCCAAATCGGCACCTGAAAACCCGGGCGTGCCTCGGGCAATCTGCTCAAGGTTCACGTCGGTGGCCACCGGCACTTTTTTGGTGTGGACTTTGAGAATCTCCACGCGGCCCCGCACGTCAGGACGATTGACCACCACCTGTCGATCAAACCGGCCGGGACGTAAGAGGGCAGGATCAAGCACGTCCGGTCGGTTCGTGGCTGCGACCAGAATGACGCCTTCGGTGGTGTCGAAGCCATCCATCTCAACGAGCAGTTGATTCAACGTTTGTTCCCGTTCGTCGTGACCGCCGCCCAAGCCCGCTCCGCGCAACCGACCCACCGCGTCGATTTCGTCCACGAAGATAATGCAGGGCGCGTGTTTTTTCCCCTGTTCAAATAAGTCCCGCACGCGAGACGCACCGACTCCGACGAACATCTCGACAAAATCAGAGCCGCTGATGCTGAAAAACGGCACCCCTGCTTCACCGGCAATGGCTTTCGCCAACAGGGTTTTTCCCGTTCCCGGCGGTCCCACGATCAGAACTCCCTTGGGAATGCGGCCACCCAGTTTCTGAAATTTTTGAGGATCTTTTAAGAATTCGATGATTTCGACCACTTCTTCCTTTGCCTCTTCCACGCCGGCCACGTCGGCAAAGGTCACTTTTTTCTTTTCCTCGGTGAGAAGTCGCGCCCTGCTTTTCCCAAAGGAAAGTGCACGATTCCCGCCGATCTGCATTTGTCGCATAAGGAAAAACCACAATCCCAGGAACAAAATAAACGGCCCCCAGGTCACAAGAAACGTGAGGTACCATGGACTTTCATCCGGCGGTTTGGCTTCAATCTGGACGGATTGTTCTCTGAGGGCTTTCACTAAATCAGGATATTCCACCGTATAGGTCCGAATCCGCTGACCGTCTTTCAAAATCGCACTGATGTGGCTGTCTTTCATGGTGACTTTGGAAATCTCTCCCCGCTCGAGATGGGTCATAAAGTCACTGAACATCACTTCCTCTTCCGGCGGATGGGAGGGCACCGTGAAGAGGTTGAACAATAGAATCATAAAGAGTCCAACCACGACCCAAAACAGTAAATTTTTCACTCGAGAGTTCATGCGACGTCTCTGTTTCTCTTTCCAGCTACAGCATCCGTAGGTTTCGTGAAGAAAATCTTTGAAATCTTACCATGGCGTTGAAGGCTCTGCAACTGAATCACCACCGTTGGCATTCTTCACGCCCTGCTTATTCGCCCGCCCCCGCCAGCTCCACCGAGCGCGCACGACAGGCACTCAGCGCCCGTCGAAACAGTGGTTCCAACCCCCCGTCCTGAAACACCTGCATTGCCTGTTCCGTCGCCCCCGCCGGCGTGGTCATCTGCTTTCTCAAGGCCGCCGCGTCTGCGCCGGTTTCTTTCAGCATTCTGCCCGCCCCCAACGCGGCCTGAACGATCAGCAGCCGAGCCTGTTCCCGCTCCAGGCCCATGTCAACGGCAATGTTCTCCAATAATTCGACGACCAGGAAAAAATAGGCCGGGCCGGTGCTGGAGACGGCGGTCACCGCGTCCATTAGGGACTCATCGTCCAGCCAGACCGCGACGCCGAAGGCCTGCATGAGTCGGGTTGCCAGCCGTCGCTGCGCCGCCGTGACGCGCCGTGCCGCATCCGGGTCGACGTACAGGGCCGTCGCGCCGGCACCCACCAGGGCCGGCGTGCTGGGCATGGCCCGCACCACGGGGCAAAGGCCGTCAAGCCTTTTTGCGATGGCAGCGACGCGCAGGCCCGCCGCGACGGAAATCACCAGGGGGACTTCGGTTTTCCGCGACGACTTGACGGCAGCCAGAACGTCATCCAGCACCGCCGGCACGATGTGCGGCTTGACCGCCAGAATGAGTGCCGCCGCGCCGGCAATGCCCTCGGCCAGCTCCGCGCTGACCCGAATGCCGAACCGGGTTTCCACCTTGCGCCGTTGCTCCTTGCTCGATTGCACGCCGGACAGGGCAGCGGCAGGATACCCGGCGGCAATAAGACCGCCGATGAGACTCATTCCCATGTTGCCGCACCCGATAAAAGCGATTTTCTCCGCTGCCGTGGCCGGCACGCCGCCTGCAGGCTGCTTCGCCGGCCCGGCCGATACCGAAGATGGTTGCGTTCGTTGCATGACCCGGTTGAGTTGCGTTCGAGCAATACTGAAATCCATCCGGTATCATACCGGAATCGGGCAGCAGATGAAACCGTGACAGGCGGCAGGGTGGGCGTGAGGTGACGGCTTAGGGCAGGGCTTTTGAAAAATAGGGAACAACCTCCTGTCGTCTCGTCTTACGTTGGAACCCGGCGCACGCAACTGCCGTCCAGGTCTTGCACTGACCGGCAGCCCATGAGCATCAAGTCGCGTTTGATTTCTTCGGTGAGCAGTTGCAGGGCCCGATCCACTCCCGCCTCGCCCCCGGCGCCCAAGCCGTACAAGTAAGCCCGGCCGATCATCACGGCCCTGGCCCCCAGGCTGAGGGCCTTGATGACGTCGGTGCCCCGGCGGACGCCGCCGTCCAGGATCACCTCGGCCTTATCGCCCACCGCGGCGGCGATTTCAGGCAACAGGGACAGGGGGGAAGGCGTATGATCAAGCTGGCGGCCGCCGTGGTTGGAGATGATGACCGCGGTGGCACCGATTTCCACGGCGCGCCGGGCGTCGGCGGCGCTCAAGATCCCCTTGATGGCGAAGGGGCCGCCCCACTCCCGGATCATCCAGGCCGCGTCTTCCCAGGTCACCGACGGGTCGAACTGCGACGCGGCGTACTCGATGACGGAGAACAGGTCCTGGGCGGCGCCGGCGTGACCGCGCACGTTCGCCAGCGACAGGCGCGGACGGGTCAGGAAATGCCACAGCCAGTTCGGGCACTTCAAGGTGTCGATGACGTTGGCCAGCCGTATTTCCGGCGGCACCGTGAAGCCACTCCTGAGTTCCCGCTCCCGCTGCCCCGGGGTGGGCACCACCGTCAGGCACAAGGCGCTGTAACCGGCCGCCCGGGTCCGGTCGATAAACTGCTTCAACAACTCGCGGTCGCGCCAGACGCAGATTTGGAACATCTTGGGACCGTCGCTTGCCTCGGCTACCTCCTCAATGGACAGGGTGGACATGGAAGACAGAGAATAAATCATGCCGGCTTTTTGCGCGGCACTGGCGGCCGCAGCCTCCCCGGTGTGGTGAAACAAGCGGGACACGGCCGTCGGCGCCAGCACAACGGGGACGTCTACGCGGGAACCCAATACGGTGACGTGTAAATCCACGTCCTTGACGTCCGTGAAACAGCGCGGGATCAATTCATACCGGCTGAAATCAGCCTGGTTTCGGTGCAGCGTGACTTCATCCTCCGCCGCGCCGTCCATGTAATCGAACACGGCCCGGGGCAGACGCCGTTTTGCCGCGCAACGCAAATCGGCGATGGAATAACACCTGGACAAACGCTTGCTCATCATTTCTCTCCCTACGGTTGTGGGTTGAGGGCAGTATAACCCAACTGCGGATTGCCGTGCACGACCCCCATGACGGAATTGTTTTTCCCGTGAAAAGGGAATACCATTGGAAGGCTGCTTCAGACGGCGTCACGATGAGATTTCCATATAAGAAGGTTGACAACTCGTGCGATTGGTTCAAGTCAAGGCGGCGTCTTTACTGTCTCAGGAGTCCCGCCGGATAGGAGGGTTGCATGGACACGCAAACCCGGTTGAAGCTCTACCGCACCATGTCCGAGTGTCGGGCGCTGGAGCAACGCGCGTACGACGTCTTCAAGCAGAACCTGCTTAATGGAACCAGCCACTTGGCACTGGGACAGGAGGCCGTCGCCGCTGGTTTTGGCGCGGCCCTGCGCGCCGAAGATTACACGTTTTGCACCTACCGTGGGCACACCCATACTTACGTTCGCGGAGTCTCCATGACGGCCATCCTAGGCGAACTCATGGGCCGGCAGTGCGGACTCCTGCGCGGCAAAGGCGGTTCCATGCACCTGACCAGCGTCAAGCACGGGATGATGGGGTCCTACGCCGTCGTCGGTGCCCATTTGCCGGTGGCCGTGGGAGCGGCGTGGTCCGCGCAATACCGGCGCACCGGTCAGGCGGTGGTGTGCTTCTTTGGCGACGGCACCCCCAATATCGGCGCGTTCCACGAGGCATTAAACCTTGCAGTGGTCTGGAAACTGCCCGTGGTCTTCGTCTGCGAAAACAATCTCTACGCGGAGTTTACTCCCACGCGGAAGGTCACCGCGGTGGAGAACCCGGCCGCGGACCGCGCACCCGCCTATGGGCTGGAGCCTATTCTCATCAATGGCAACGACGTGGACGTGGTGTACCAGACTGCCGCCACCGCCCTGAGCCGGGCGCGGGAGGGGAGGCCGAGTCTGATTGAGGCGCAGACCTACCGCCACAGCGGGCACTCCCGGGCCGACCCCTGCAAATACCGCCCGCCCGGAGAATTGGAGGCATGGCTCGCGAAGGATCCGATTCCCTTGTACCGGGAACGGTTGGTTTCCCTGGGAATCAACGCGGCAGACCTGGAGAAGATCGAGGCCGAGAGCAAAGCGGCGGCCGACCAAGCCATGGAAGAGGCCCGCAACAGTCCCGCTTCCCCGGCTGACGTTGCTTACGTTGACGTGTGGGCTGACGGTGGAGCGGCATGGCGGAACTGACCTATCGGGAAGCGGTGGGCGCCGCCGTCGCCCAGGAAATGCGGCGCGACGACGCCGTGGTCTTTTTCGGCGAGGACGTCGCCGCGCCGGGAGGCATCTACAAGGCCACCACCGGCCTGCTGGATGAATTCGGTCCGGAACGGGTCAAGGATACGCCGATCTCCGAGCAGGCCATCGTCGGCGCGGCCATGGGCGCAGCCATGACCGGTCTTCGTCCCGTCGCCGAGATCATGTACGCTGATTTTTTCGCCGTCTGCTGGGACCTCGTGGCTAACCAGGTGGCGAAAACCCGGTACATGACCGACGGTCAATGCGCCTTTCCGCTGGTGTTGCGGTGCGCCAGCGGCGCCGGCCTCCGGCTCGGCGCACAACACTCCCAAAGCCCGGAGAACTGGGCCATGGCGATTCCCGGGTTGAAGGTGGTGGCCCCGTCCACCCCGGCCGACGTCATGGGCCTGTTGGCCGCTTCCATCCGGGACCCCGACCCCGTGATATTCTTCGAGCAGAAGTCTCTCTACGAGACCAGAGGAGAGGTCCCGGATGGCGAGCACGTGGAACCCTTGGGCGTCGCCAGCGTCGTCCGTTCCGGCACGGACGTCACCATCGCAACGTTGGCGGCCATGGTGCCGCGCGCCCTGCTGGCGGCGGAGACGCTACAAGACCGGTACGGCGTGTCCGCCGAAATCATCGACCTTCGCTGCCTGGTGCCGCTGGACGCCAGTGCCCTGTTGGAGTCCGTGTCCCGCACGGGTCGGTTCGTCACCGTGGAGGAAAATCCACGGCTGTGCGGTTGGGGCGCGGAGCTTGCGTCCATCGTGGCGGAGGAGGCGTTCCGGGCACTCCGCGGGCCGATCGTGCGCGTCACCACCCCGCACATCCCGCTGCCCTCGGCCGCCGCGCTGGAGGACGCCGTCCTGCCCGGACCGGACCGGATCGTTGACAACGTCAAACGCCTAGTGAACCTGGAGTGAGTATTCGCTACGATTTCCGGACGCTTGGCCAGGACGTCTCCGGCGCCGTTGTGTCAACGATTATCATATTGCCCTGGGCCCTGGCCTATGGTCTGGCGTCGGGATTGGGCCCCATGGCCGGCTTTTACAGCGTCATTGTCGTTGGCTTTTTCGCCGCGGTGTTCGGCGGCACCCGCGCCCAGGTCTCCCACGTCAGCGCCCCCATGCTGGTTGCCACGACGGTCATCCTCATGAAATACATGGGCAACCCCGACGTCATGGAACACGCGAGCGGCCCCGCGAAGGCGTTTACCATCGTCATGCTCGCCGGCCTGCTGCAAATCGTCTTTGGCGTTTCGCGCATCGGCCGCTTCATCATCTATACGCCGTACTCCGTGATCTCCGGTTTCACGTCCGGCATCGGCGTCATCCTCATGGTAGTCTCGCTTCTGCCGTTGCTCGGCGCCAGCTTCGAGACGGGAGGGCCGCTCATCATCCTCCGCGCCTTCCCCGACGCCGTGGAGAACGTCAACCTGAACGCCGTCGTTCTCGGCATGACCTCGCTTGCCGTATGCGTCCTGTGGCCGGCGAAAGCCAACAGAATCCTGCCTGCATACGGGGTGGCCTTGATCGTTGGCATGCTCCTGGCACTCACGGGGTTCGGCGGCGTGCCGATCATCGGCGAGTTCCCGACCGGCCTTCCCGTGCTGCAATGGCCGGTGCTGTCCCTCGACTTTCTGGTAGACGCCGTGCAACCGGCGTTCATTCTCGCGCTCATTGGTTCCCTTGCCAGCCTCCTCTCCTCGCACGTGCATGACTCCCTGACCGGCACGCGCCACAATTCGGACCGGGAACTGGTCGGGCAGGGACTCGGCAACGTCGCTGCCGGCCTGTTGGGCGCGCTGCCCGGCTCAGGGTCCGCTTCCGGCACCGTCATCAACATCCGAGCCGGCGGGCGCACCCCGGTCGCCAGCGTGTTGCGCTCGGTCCTCCTGCTGGTCCTGGTGCTGGAGGGCGGGACGATAGCCGAACCCATTCCCTACGCCGTGCTCGCCGGCATCATGATTAAGGGCGGCTGGGACATCATGGACTGGCGCCTGCTCACACGCGTCCGCTACTTGCGGCTCGACTTCGCCGTCCCAATGCTGGCCACGCTCATCCTCACCCTGCTCGCGGACCTGCTCGTCGCCGTGGGCTTGGGGTACATCATCGCCGTCCTGGCGCGCGCCAAAGAACAGGGCCGGGCGGAAATGCACGGCGTGCTGTCCGTGCCGCTCCTGGACCGGACGTTTCTCGGGGAAGAAGCCGTTGCCGAGGCCGATCCGTTCCTGACCCACGTTGGCCTCGTGGACCTGCGCGGCTCCTATTCCATCGCCTCGGCCAGGGATCTGGTCTGGATAATCGAGAAGGACATTCAGTACCACGAGGTCGTCATCTTCAACTTCTCCCACACCACGTACATGGACTACAGTGCCGCCTTGGCCATGGAGAATCTGGTTGCCTTCGCCGGCGAAAAGAACACGGAGTGCATCGTCATCAAGCCCTCAGGGTCCGTGGCCCAAACGCTCGACTCTCTAGACGTGTTCAGGTGCCTGCCGAACGATCGCTTCGTCACCGGCATGGACGAGGCGAAGAAGCTGGCACTCGCCCTCCTCAGAAAGCGGGACCGCGGCACCGAGGCTTGAGCGGAGCCTTCAGCCTAGGAGCGCGAGGGGGCACCCCTGGCATGAACGAGCGGTCATCCCAGAGGCTCCAGGCAATCATGGCCGCCAGGCGAATCACGCTGTCCAACGTGGAAGCAGCGAGGCCCCTCCGCCGCATGGATTGTTCGACTCGCACTTGCCACAAAAACAGACGATGGGGCGCAAGAGGCAGCCGATAGGTCGTCTGAAACCCGACGATGTCGCCGCCACGCTCCGCGACCAGGCAGGTATCGGCAAAGTGTTGGCACAGGAGCAAATAACAGTAGGGTGAGTTCTGGTGAAGTTCCCCTTCATCGCCAGCCAACCGTCATGCCCACATGGGTCTTCCCGTCATGCCCACAAGGGCCCTTCCTGTCATTCCCGCCGGCCCCTTTCTGTCATTCCCGCAGTTTTTAGCGGGAATCCAGGCAAAACAATCTTTATCCAGGTTTCGATCTGGGTTATATCCCTACGGTAAGACGATTTTGCCTGACTTAGCATTTTTGAATACCGCCACAGTCTCTACCGATTCCAATCACGAGTGGGGTCAATGAATTGAAGAGACCCCTTTTTACGCTTGGCGTGTGCCAACCCAAAGAAAGAGGCGTCCACCGACGAGAGGTCCCGCGAGTGCGGCAGCACAATCAGAATTTTCCCGGGTCGAAACAGTGGTTCCAACCTCCCATCCTGAAACACCTGCATTGCCTGTTCCGTCGCCCCCGTCGGCGTGGTCATCTGCTTTCTCAAGGCCGCCGCGTCTGCGCCGGTTTCTTTCAGCATCTTGGCCGCCCCCAGCGCGGCCTGAACGATCAACAGGCAAGCCGTGCCAGCAGGGTGCGTCCTTCCGTCCGACTCCCTTCGCGTGTATGCGGGAATCAGAATTGCGGTCTGCGCTGCAGAATGTTATTCTATTCTATACATATCCTCTATACATGCCTTGCCCTCAATCTCTCACCCGGGAGGACGACATGACCAACCCACAAGCCATTCACGACCCTTTGGATCTCGCTTGGGCCGAGATCCAGGAGCATGGGCTGGAACCATACGTCGCCGAGCTTGATGCCCACGGGTATACGGTCATTCCGCCGAGGGTCGCCGCCCCCGACGGCCTGTCGGAACGCATACTGGCGGCAGCACTCGATGCGGCGGAGCGCCGCACCGGCGTCCGGCCGGACCTGGACACCGGCGCCACCCACGCCGACTTCACGGACCGCCTGAGCACGGTGGAGCCGGGCGCCGAGGACTCGCCCTTCGGCGACGCGATGCAGTCCATGCTGTTCGAGGACCCAGTGTTCGAGGAAGCGATGATGAATCCGGTGCTGCTGGCGATGGCGACTTGGTTGTGCGGGTACAGCGTCGTGTTGTCCAGCATGATTTGCCAGATGAAGGGGCCAAACAAAAGCTCGTTAGCCCTGCACGCCGACACGCCGCTGCCGTCGCCGCTGCCTCCGCAATCCCTGACGTGCAACTGCATCTGGGTGCTCACTGACTTTGACCTCGCCAATGGCACGACGTGCTTCGTCCCCGGCAGCCACCGGTGGTGCCGGGAGCCGGTCGGCGCCGAGCGCATCGTCGGCGGCGCGCACGGCAATCCGCACGTCGTGCCGGTGGAAGCGGAGGCCGGTTCACTGCTCTGCATACACGGCAACGTCTGGCACGGCGCGTTCAATCGCACGGCGCCGGGATTGCGGGTGAACCTAGCCTTGTACATGGCGCGGCCCTTCATCCGCACCCAGGAGGACTTGATTGGCAAGGTTCCGCAGCAAATGCTTGATCGCAACTCGCCGCGTTTCGCCATCCTTACCCAACAGGCCATCGCCTACGGCTACACCGACGCGAAGGATTCCGTGGAGCGCGGCAAGCGGGCGGCGAAGTACGCCCTCGCCTACGCCAAGGCCAGAGGCGGCAAGGGCGTCCACGCCAGCGAAGACGTTCAACCGCCTCGCCCGTTTTTGTTGTACGGTTAACGGTTAATGGAGACGAGTGGGCGAATCGCGGCCGTTCAACGTTGTCGGTCCCGTTCGAGAGCCTTCAGCCGGGGAGCGAGGGAATACCCCTCGCATGGAACTGACACCACCAAGGACTTTCCACCAAGCCTTCACATTGACACGGTCATCTGCCGAGGACATCGCTTGCCATGCAGGACCCCTTTCGTGCGCCAAGGCGCCAGGGGCAAAGGCATGGAGTGGATTCTCACAGCGACGTTCGGGTGCCTCGGCGGCTTGCGCGGCTAATAGACGGAGAAGAGGGAGCGGTGCGTTTTCGCTACGGCTTACAAGATCTTTTCGGGGACGTCTCCGGCGCCGTTGTGTCGACAATTATCGTGTTGCCGTGGGCGTTGGCCTATGGTGTCGCGTCGGGGCTGGGGCCGTTGGCCGGCCTTTACTGTACCATTACGATCGGCTTTTTCGCCGCGGTGTTCGGCGGGACACGCGCCCAGATGTCCGACCCCAGCGCACCCATGTTGGTCGCCATGACGGTCATCCTCATGGAATACGCGGGCAACCCCAACGTCATGGAACACGTGAGTGGCCCCAACAGGGCGTTTACCATCGTTATGCTCGCCGGCCTGCTGCAAGTCGCCTTTGGTGCCTTGGGAATCGGCCGCTTCGTCGTCTACACGCCGTACTCCGTGATCTCTGGATTCATGTCCGGCATTGGCGTCGTCATCATGGTTATCTCGGTTCTGCCTTTGCTCGGCACCGATTTCGAGACGGGAGGACCACTCGACGTCATCCACGCCTTACCCAACGCCGTGGCGAATCTCAACCCGAACGCCGTGGTTCTCGGCACGGTCTCGCTCGCCGTCTGCGCCCTGTGGCCGGCGAAAGCCGATAAAATCCTGTCCGGGTACGTAGTGGCCTTGATCGTCGGCACGCTCATGACGTTCATCGGGTTCAACGACGTGCCGATCATCGGCAAGTTCCCGACCGGCCTTCCCGTCCTGCAATGGCCGGTGTTGTCCCTCGACTTCTTGATGGACGCCATACACCCGGCCGTCATTCTCGCGATCATCGGCTCGGTGAACAGCCTCATCTGCTCGAATCTGCACGACTCCCTGACCGGCACACGCCATAATTCGGACCGGGAACTGGTGGGGCAAGGACTCAGCAACGTCGCCAACGGACTGTTAGGCGTGCTACCCGGCTCCGCGTCCGCTTCGGGCACGATCATCAACATCCGGGCGGGGGGACGCACCCCGGTCGCCAGCGTGTTGCGCTCAATCATCCTGCTGGCGCTGGTGCTGGGCGGAGGGAAGATAGCCGAGCCCGTTCCCTACGCCGTGCTGTCCGGCATCATGATCAAGGGCGGCTGGGACATCATGGACTGGCGCCTGCTCGCTCGCGTTCGCTACTTGCGGCTCGACTTCGCCGTCCCGATGCTGGCCACGCTCATCCTCACCCTGTTCGCGGACCTGCTCGTCGCCGTGGGCTTGGGGTACATCATCGCCGTCCTGGCGCGAGCAAAAGAACAGGAAAGGACGGAGATGCACAGCGTGCTGTCCGTGCCGCTCCTGGACCGGACGCTTCTCGACGAAGAAGGCGTTGCCGACGCTGACCCGTTCCTGACCCGTGTTGGCCTCGTGGACCTGCGCGGCTCCTATTCCGTCGCCTCGGCCAGAGGTATGGTTTGGATGGTCAAGAAGGATATTCAGTACCACGACGTCGTCATCTTCAACTTCTCCCACACCACGGACATGGACCTCAGCGCCGCCTTGGTCATGGAGAAACTGCTCGACTCCGCCGGCGAAAATAACACGGAGTGCATCGTCATCAATCCATCCGGCTCCGTGGCCCAAACGCTCAACTCTCTAGACGTGTTCAGATGCCTGCCGAACGATCGCTTCGTCACCGGCATGGACGAGGCGAAGAAGCTGGCACTCGCCCTCCTCAAAAAGCGGGAACGCGGCACCGAGGCTTGAGCGGAGCCTTCAGCCTAGGAGCGCGAGGGGGCACCCCTGGCATGAACGAGCGGTCACTCTTCTTCAAGTAGCGGGTACGCACCCTCTTCGTCGTGGACTTCCTGCCCGGTCAGGGCGGGACGGAACACGCAGATGGCCCGAAAATCCCGATTCGGGCCCACCTTCAAGCGATGTTTCTCATGGCCATCCAAGGCGTACAGCGTGCCGGGAACGATGCGATGCGTGGGACCGTCCGGAAGAACTTCCACGTCGGCTTCGCCTTCGATGCAGTACACCGCTTCCACGTGATGCTTGTACCAGATGATGATGCACCTGCCGGCGTACACGGTGGTGTCGTGCAGCGAGAATCCCATGCCGTCTTTCCTCAGAAGCAGGCGTTTGGAGAAGAAGCTGGGGTTCTGCACGTCCCCTTTCGTGCTTTCCACGTCCTTGACGGTTCGCACGATCATGAACCTTGTCCTCCTTGTTCATTGGCTCCGCGATTGCCCGTGGCTTCCGCGACCGCTTCCTCAATGATCTTCAGGCCGTCCGTCAACTCCGCGTTCTCAATGACGAGCGGCGGCAGCAGTTTGAGCACTTCATTTCCTGGGCCGGCGGTCTCCACGATCAAGCCGCGCTCGAACGCCGCCGTGCGGATCCGGTCAGCCATGCTTGTCGACGCGCACTCGAGGCCTTGGATGAGGCCTTGGCCGCGGACGCTGACGAGCACGTTCGGGAATCTTCGGACCAAGGACTCCAGCGCCGAGCCAAGGACGCGCCCTTTTCGCTGAACCTCCCGGCACAAGCCGTCGTCCTGCCAATAATCCAGCGCCGCCGCCGCTGTCACGAAAGCCACGTTGTTGCCGCGAAACGTCCCGCTGTGCTCGCCCGGCCACCACTGATCCAGCTCTCTGCGAATCAGGGTGAAGGCAAGCGGCAGTCCATAGCCGCTCAACGACTTGGACAGGCAGACCAAATCCGGATAAATGCCGGCCGGCTCGAAGCTGAAGAATGGGCCGGTTCGCCCGCAGCCAACTTGAACGTCATCGACGATGAGCAACATGCCGTATTTACGGCACAGGGCCTCGAGCCGCCGAAGCCATTCGTAACTCGCGACGTGAACGCCGCCTTCGGCCTGAACCGTTTCGATGATGGTGGCCGCCGGCGCGTCCACGTCGCCACCCTTGTCCGTCAGCCAACGATCAATGCAATCAATACCGTCCACGCCTTCGCCCACATGGCCGTCAAACGGCATAGTGACCGCGGAGCCCTCAGCGGGGGAGCACGAGGAACTGTCCCCCCGGCTGGGAGCGTCCGACGGCGTTCTCAGCCGTTCGAGGGCGTTGTCTGAGACCGTCCGCGAGCCAAGCGTCATGCCGTGAAAGGCGTTGGTGAAGGACAGCACCTTGTTGCGATTCGTGACTTTCCGGGCCAACCTCAACGCGCTTTCAACAGCGTCCGTCCCGGTCGGGCCGGTGAACTGAACCTTGTAGTCAAGCCCGCGCGGCTTGAGGATGACGGATTCGAACCGTTCGAGCAGGCGAATCTTGGCGGTGGTCGTCATGTCGAGGCCGTGAACAACGCCGGCGCCCTGAATGTACTCAATCAGCTTGGAACGAAGGTGGGGATTGTTGTGGCCGTAGTTCAGGGCACCGGCCCCGCTGAAGAAGTCAAGATACCTGTTCCCCGAATCGTCAAACAGATGGCAGCCTTCGGCGGTGGCGAACGTCACCGGAAACATTCGGCAATACCTACGGACGTTGGATTCCAATCGTTCAATGACGTCCATCAATCCACGCCTTCCTCCTGAAGATGACGAAGATCAAAAGGACCAACTTGGAACAAGTGCTCGGCCTCATGTCCCTCGTTGGGAAAGAGATGCTCAGGAAAACACGGCTCTTCGGCATACGGGGCTTTCAGTTTTCGGGCAAAACGACGGGCCAACGCTCGCATGCCAAGGTTGGAGCGAGTGGTCGTTCCGGTCAGATAGGTCACGCCTGCACAGGCCGGCAAGCGAATCACGCCGTCCAACATGGAAGCAGCGAGGCCCCTCCGCCGCATGGATTGTGCGACTCGCACTTGCCACAAAAACAGACGGTGGGGCGCACAAGGCAGCCGATAGGTCGTCTGAAAGCCGACGATGTCGCCGTCACGCTCCGCGACCAGGCAGGTATCGGCAAAGTGCTGGCACAGGAGCAAATAACAGTAGGGTGAGTTCAGGTCGAGTTCCTCTCCATCGCCAGCCAACCGCCATATCGCGGCGGCGTCCGCCACGGTCGGGTTGCGCAAGACCACCGCGGAGTTGGCCCGCGGGCGATGCTGTTTTTCCGTAGGATGACGCATACTTCGTCAGCCCAGCTTTATCCGCTCACACCTGCCAACTTCATTCCTGACGAATCCGGATGACGGCCACCCGCCGCGTCTTCCCGGTGACTCGAAATCGATGGTCTGACCGATAGCCCCCAACCCACAGAATCCCCTCCGCGGCCACAATAAGAGGGACGTTGTTTCGGTCGGCTCGGCGAACCTTCAGATCTGAAAAAAAGTCCTGGATTTTTTTTCGCTTGCCGGCCATTCCGTATGGGAAAAAATAATCACCCCGTTCCCAGGATCGGACAACCAAGTCATGACTGAATCGATCCGCGTCTAAATAGGCGACGGTGCCTTTCTGCCGGATCGCGACGGTGCCCACGTTTTGGACCGTGCCCTCAAGGATCTGGCTGGTTAACGGCCAAAGGATCGAACCGGGAAAAGACCAGGGACGACGCCCTTCCCGGTTCAAGACCCGCTCCCCGTTCCTCGGAATTCCTGAGAAAATGACTCTGCCATAGTCTCTCTCAACCTTCAAGTTATGGAAACGAGCGGCTGCACCGGAGGTCCCTTGAACGACGTGCTGAAGAATCGTTTCCACTGCCTCATACCGCAGGTGCCTAGGGTTATGCGGGAGTTTTTTCACTGTTAAGAGGATCATTCTCCGTTGAATGGGCACGGGATGGGTGAGGAATCGGGACCGACTCAACACAATGCCATCCAGCGCGTCGTCAATCCTGACCGATTCCAGGGAAGCCTTGGCCGCGTCGTCCAACAACTGGTGCTCCTGACGAACAATGTCGGCTTGACGGGAAAGCACGCGCACGACTTTGGGATTGAACGTCTGGAGCAGTGGGATCAATTCGTGGCGAATGCGATTTCGCAGGTATTTTGGACTTTCATTGCTCGAATCAAGTCGAAATCCACACTGCTTGCGATTCAGATATTGCAAAAGCTCTGCGCGACTCACGTGAAGGAAGGGGCGGATCACGCACGGTGGTCGCTGCGCCGGCATACCTGAAAGCCCCGCGAGACCGGCGCCGCGCAACGTGCACATCAGTATGGTTTCCGCTTGGTCATCCTGCGTATGTCCCAAGGCCACTTTCGTGCCCCCCCACTCCCGGGACGCCTCCCATAACAGTTCGTATCGCTTCTCACGCGCAACGGCTTGGCGTGATTCCCCTTTCCGTTCCCGAAGCAGTCGTTGGAGATTGAGGCGTTTGAGACAAAAGGGTACGTCCAACTGCCGTGCAAGCTGTTCAACAAAGGCCGCGTCGTCCGTGGATTCCCGTCCCCGCAACCCATGATTCACGTGTACCACGATCAATTCGAGTTTGAGCGCGTCCCGCCACGTGGAGAGCACCTGCAAAAGGGCAACGGAATCCGGTCCACCGGACACGGCAACGGCCACCCGGTCTTCAGGCACCACCAAACCGTCCTGCCTCACGTGCTTCAGCAATTTGTGTTCAAACGCCAACAGTGCCGGCATTGTCACCACCACTCATTCGTTACGTGGACGTCTTGACTGCTTCGGCGAATACCCGTCGAGCCAATTGAACGTCTTCAGCAATGCGCGCCGTCAACTCATCGGAGGTTTCAAAGACGGCATCGCCACGAATGTATTGAAAAAATTGCACCTCAATGTATTCCCCGTACAGCGTGACGGTTTCATCCAAGACGTGGACTTCCAGCAATCGTTCGCCTGGTCCAAACGTCGGGCGCGTTCCGATATAGCTGACTGATGGAAAGGTCTCGTTCCGCCACGCCATTTTCGTCACGTAGACGCCGTCAGGCGGGGCCACTCGCTCTTTGGGAAGCCGAAGATTGGTCGTCCGATACCCTAACGTCTGCCCACGACGGTCGCCTTCAACCACCGTCCCTCCCAAGGAATAGGGACGCCCCAACCATTGCATCGCTTCCTCCATCTGTCCCTTGCGGATGGACTGACGAATCAGGGTTGAACTGACGACCTTGGTTTGGGAACGAACGGGATCCACCAGATGCAACTGGAAGTGAGCGCGTTCAGCCAAGGCCCGTAAGGTTTCCGTATTCCCTGCACGACCTTTTCCAAATACGAAATGTTCTCCCACGAACAGCGCCTTGATCCCTAATCCATCTCGCAAAATCGAAAACACGAATTGTTCCGGGCTCAACGCCGCAAACTCTTCGGTAAACGGGAGCACCACGAGACGTTCAACGCCTTGCGCCTCAAACCACGCCAGTTTTTCCGAGGAGGACGTCAAAAACTGAAACGTCGCTCCCGGATTCAACACCAGTACCGGATGGGGATCAAACGTCAACACCATCGGTGTCCCCCGCCGTTCCCGAGCACATTGGACCACCGCGGTCAGTAATTGTCGATGGCCGACGTGCTGACCGTCAAAATTGCCGATAGTCAGAACCGGATGGGGAGGCAAGGGCGGACGTGGAAGGCCCCGGAAAACCTTCATATGCCTGAAGCGTGCAGGAGCTTGGCGGCATCCTTGGCAAAATAGGTGAGAATGAGGTCCGCTCCCGCCCGTTTGATGGAGAGCAGCGTCTCCAGTATCACTTTCGACTCGTCCAGCCACTCCCGTTGAGCAGCCGCTTTGATCATGCTGTATTCACCGCTGACCTGATACGCGGCAAGGGGCACCCCGACCTCGGCGCGCGCGCGCGCGATCACGTCGAGGTACGGAAGCGCCGGTTTGACCATGACGATATCGGCTCCTTCTTCCACGTCCAACTGCACTTCCCGGACGGCTTCCCGGGCATTGGCCGGATCCATCTGATACGTGCAACGATCACCGAAGGCGGGACTTGAAAGAGCCGCTTCCCTGAACGGCGCATACAGGCACGAGGCATATTTCGCGGCATAGGACATGATGGGAACGTCTTCGAATCCACGTTGATCCAATTCGTCACGAATGGCAGCCACTCGCCCATCCATCATGTCGGAAGGCGCCACCACGTCGGCACCTGCTTCCGCGTGGGTTTTCGCCATCAAGCGTAAGCATTTCAAGGTTTCGTCGTTGATGATTCGGCCATCTTTCACCAGGCCGCAATGACCATGTGAGGTATATTCATCGATGCAGACGTCCGTCACCACGATGAGGTCCGGAATCTGATCTTTGAGTGCCCGAACGGCCCGTTGGACAATTCCGTTCGGATCATACGCGGACGTTCCCCGTTCATCTTTATGAACGGGAAGGCCGAAGAGCATGACCGCCGGAATGCCAAGCCCATGGGCATCGGCCGCTTCTTTGATGAGAAGGTCAAGGGGCCACCGACATTGACCGGGCATTGACGGAATGGCTTCCTGCCGGTCCGTGCCTTCCCGTACAAAAAGGGGATACATGAGGTCACTTGGTGCGAGCGCGGTTTCCCGCACCATCCGCCGGAGAGGTTCGGATTGACGCAATCGGCGCATTCGTTGAAGAGGGAAGGCCATGGCTCCTCAATCTCAAAATGAAACGCGGTTCCGCGGGAAGGAGAGGCCGAGGGCTCTGCGGCGGCATCGCCCAAAGCCGTCTTATTTCCTGGGAAGATTCGTCAGAAACACGACTAAATCCCTGACGGAAATCATGCCAACGAGGTTTCCTTCTCTCGACACTCCTAAATGCCGGACGTGTTCTCTCGCCATCAAGTCATTGGCATCCAACAGCGTCTTGTCTTCATCAATTTTGAGAATCGGAGCCGACATGATTTGTTCAACCGTCGTGTGGGAAGGCTCTAATCCAACCGCCACCAGCCGCCGAACAAGATCCGTATCGGTCAAAATGCCAATGATCTCATTATCCTTCGCGACAAACACGCTCCCGACGCCACTGTCGCTCATAATTTCCGCTGCTTGCCGAACGTTGGTATCACGATCAACGATTATAAACTTTTCCACGGGAACCATGAATGATTTCACAGGGACCATAAGTCTCTCCTTGAGTTAAGACACGTCAATCAATGGAACATCTTTCCTACTTTACTATCTTACCCCGGAACCTTCAACACTCCACGACTCGTTACGACGTGGGCACCTGACGTTTGACGTAATCGACCAAAGATTGGACCAGAGATGGAATCGTATGCTGCGGAGCCACAACGTGAACGTCCAAGCCCATCTCTCGAACGGTCTGAGCCGTAATTGGTCCGATACTCGCAATAATGGTTTCATTCAGACGTTTTTTCAAATCCTCTGCTCCATCGAAGAGTTGAAAAAAATTCCGAACGGTAGAAGAACTGGAGAAAGTGACGACGTCAATCGCGCGTTCCCGAAGCATGTGCGCAATGCGTTCCCGTTCGATTCGTGGGGCCACCGTCTTATAAACGGTGACGATCTGCACGCAAGCCCCTAATCGCACTAATTCATCCGGCAAGACGGCACGGGCTTCTGCTGCCCTGGCAATCAAGACCCGCTGCTCAGAAACCCCTGCTCTCCTCATCACCTCAATGAGTCCTTCGGCCTGGTACACGTCCGGCACGAAATCGGCGTGAACGCCGAATCGTCTCACTTCATCAGCGGTCCGAGGCCCGATACAACAAATCCGCAACCCCGCCAGCGCGCGAGCATCACGACCTTGGTGCCAAAGCCGTTGCATAAACGCCTTCACCCCATTGACACTGGTGAAGACAAGCCACTGATAGGTCGCCAGTTGCTCAATGGCGTCATCAACCTCCTCCCACGCGTCGGGCGGCACAACGTCGATCGTCGGACATTCAATCGGCTCCCCTCCCTGAATCCGAATGAGATTCGACAATTCCGACGCCTGAGCCTTCGTGCGCGTCACCAACACACGTTTTCCAAATAAGGGTCGGGTTTCAAACCAATTCAGTTGATCGCGGAGTCGGACCACTTCACCCACCACCACAATCGACGGCGGCTGAAGGTTGACGGCTTCCGCGCGTTCCAAAATATTTCCCACCGTGCCAATCACGGTCTGCTGTCTGGTATAGGTCCCCCACCGAATCAGCGCCATCGGGGTTTCCGGGGATTTCCCTTCTTCGATCAACCGCGACACGATCATGGATAAATTTTTGACCCCCATTAAAAACACTAAGGTGCCATCCGCGGAGGCAAACCGCGGCCATTCCAGCATCGTTTCGCCCTTCCCAGGATCTTCATGTCCCGTGATAAAGGCCACGGTCGACGCCAACGTCCGATGCGTGACGGGAATCCCCGCGTACGCCGGCACCGCCACCGCCGAGGTCACGCCCGGCACCACTTCAAATGGAATCTGATGCTCCGCGATCCATTCAGCTTCTTCCCCCCCTCGTCCGAATACGAATGGATCTCCGCCTTTCAACCGCACCACGCATTTTCCCGCACGCACTTTCGAAAGCATCAATTGATTGATTTCGTCTTGAGGCCGGTAGGTTCCTCGGCCGCACCGTCCCACGTAAATGCGTTCCGCCTCAGGGGAGGCATAGTCCAACAACACCGGATTGGCCAGATGGTCATACAACACGACATCCGCCTCTTGAAGACAGGTCTTGCCCCGAAGCGTCAGCAGACCTGGATCTCCCGGCCCACCGCCCACGAGATAGACTTTTCCTCCAGGTTGAAGCGTTGTCATCTACGTCCGCCCGTAAAGGTCATCTAAAATGCGCGTGCCGCCCGCGTCACGGATACGCTCGGCTAACGCGACGCCGAGTTGGACGGCTTTATCAGAAGGCCCTTCAATCCGATCGCGAATGAGGCGTGTGCCATCGAGACTCGCGACTAATCCTTCCAGATTCACCATCTGGTTCTCGACAACCGCATGTCCTGCAATCGGCACCTGACAACCGCCCTCCAATCGATCCAGAAACGCTCGCTCGGCCGACACCGCGATTGAAGCCGAGGCATCATTGAGGGGGGCAAGCAATTCTTGCACAAACACGTCATCCACGCGCGATTCAATCCCCAGGGCCCCTTGACCGACGGCCGGGAGACTCACCCTTCGGGGGAGATATTCCGTCACGCGGTCGGCCCGTCCCAATCGGGTGAGACCCGCCGCAGCCAGCACAATCGCATCATAGTCGCCGTCTTGCAGCTTTCGCATCCGCGTGTCAACGTTTCCTCGAAGCATGGTGATGGAAAGATCAGGGCGATGCGCCAATAATTGAGCTTGCCGCCGAAGACTACTCGTTCCCACCGTGGCCCCCACGGGCAGATCCTGGAAAGCCACATGGTCCCGCGCCAACAACGCATCCCGTGCATCTTCTCGTCCGGGGATACAGACAATGGCCAACCCCTCCGGCAACGCGGAAGGCACGTCTTTCATGCTGTGGACGGCGAGATCAATCTCTTCTCGGAGTAACGCCTCCTCGATTTCTTTGACGAATAATCCTTTCCCCCCGACTTTGGCTAAGGGCACGTCCAGGATTTTATCGCCGCCCGTTCGAATGCGCTGAAGCCGAATGGAAACGGACGGGGCAAGCTCTCGTAGTCGAGCCTGCACCCATTCTGCTTGCCATAAAGCCAGCCGGCTGCCGCGTGTCCCAATGACGAGAGACGTTCGACGGCCCTTTCCGTGATTCACGCTGATTCCCTACGAGGCATGGACGCATCCGTGGCACTCTGCCGTCTCAAGGAAGACTGCCGGCCAAACAGTGCGCATTGAAATTACAAACCCGAAGCCCGTTGAGCAACGTTCTGTTTGTCCGACTCGCCGGCTGGTTCGTGGGAAGGACCTTCTGTTTCCGATTGGTCGGCTTCCAACTTCTGTCGTTCCGCCACGTGCTCTGCCTCCTCCATTCCCTTACCCTCTCCCCTTGAGGGAGAGGGCAAGGGTGAAGGGTACTCCAGGCCATAAAATCGTCGAGCCGCTTCAATATAGACCGATCCGTTGGACGACTGCGCGGCAGATTTTAACGCCACCAATGAGCCATGAAGGAGTTTATTCACTATTCCGGACGCCAGACCGTCCAAGGCTTCCCGTTGTTGAGAAGTCAGCGTGCCGAATCGGCTCAAAGCTTTTTGCACCTCTGCATACTTGATGGCATCGGCACGCTGACGTAAGGCAACAATGGCGGGCGTCGCCTCCAAAGACTGAAGCCATTTCAGCATGACGCCGACTTCTTCTTTGACAATGCCCTCGGCGCGCGTGGCTTCCCGTATGCGCTCGTCACGGTTCTGTTCGACGTGACCTTCAAGATCATCGATATCAAACAGAAACGCATTGTCAACTTGACGGACCTCAGGATCGATATTCCGAGGGACGGACACGTCAATCAGAAACATCGGTCGATTCCACCGTTCACGAACGGCCCGCTGGACGTCCGCCGGCCCAATCAAATAGTGGGATGCCCCGGTCGAACACAGAACAATATCCGCTTTAGACATTTCACCGAGAAAGTCTCCAAAGGGGATCGACGTCCCATGAAACCGCTCAGCCAGACTTCCAGCCCGGGCAGGGTTTCGCGTGGTCAGCAAGACGTGACGAACGCCGTTCTTCACCAGATGTTGCGCTGCTAATTTGGCCATCTCTCCAGCGCCGACCAACATGGCGGTTCGTGCCGAAAAATCACTGAACACTTTCTTGGCGAGTTCAACCGCCGCATAGCTCACGGAAACCGCATTTTCTGCTATCCGCGTCTCCGATCGAATCCGCTTGGCGACGGAGATGGCTTTCTTTACCAATTTATTCAGGATCACGCCGCTGGAATTATGGGTCAACGCCAATCGGAACGCATCCTTCACCTGTCCCAGGATTTGAGGCTCTCCTACAACCATGGAATCAAGGCTTGACGTGACGCGAAACAGATGGGCAAGGGCTCGGTCGCCGGCGTGCCGATACAGATGGGGCAGGAGCATTTCCGCGGAGACGGACAGATGCGTGTCGACGAAAAATTGTTGAATGTCTGAAAATCCGGCATCCACGTGATCGACAACCGCATACACCTCCACGCGATTGCAGGTCTGCAAGACCATGCCCTCACAAATACGGGCGTGTGCCATGAGCCGATTGAGGGCTTCACCGACCCGGCTATCGGGAACGACGAGAAGTTCTCGAAGCTCCACGGGGGCGGTCTTGTGACTGAGTCCAACAACGATGACGTGCTTCATGAGCTGATCGAAGGCGTCGTTCCTTTCAACATGACTCCAAGAAACGTCAACAACACGCCCGTAAACCCGACAATCGTGAGATAGGCCGCCTTTTTCGCTCTCCAACCCACGGTGATGCGTCCCATCAGGACCACGAGATAAAACACCCACGTCACCAGCGCCCAGATTTGTTCGGAATTCCAACTGACGTACTCGCCGAACGTCAGTCGTGCAGAAACGGCGCCCGTCAAAATCCCCAGGGTGAGCAACGGGAATCCCAATACAATCGAACGTTGGTTGAGCGTGTCCAACACGTCCAACGGCGGCAACTTAAACGACAGAACGTTAAACTGTTTGGATTTCAGCAGCCGATCCTGAATGAGATACATCAACCCCGCCACAAAGGCCACGGCAAACCCGACCGTGCCCAACATACTGAGCGTCACGTGGACCCACACGGCCTGAACCACGGGTTGGAGAGCAGAGGTTTCTGAAGGCACAATGACGGCTGACGCCGATGAAAGAAAAGCCAGTGGCAGGATAAACGAACCCAACACGTAGAGACTCTGGCGTAGAACCACCAGCAAAAAGACGCAGACCAAGGACCAGGAAAAAAAGGATAAGGCCGTCTGGAACGTGACCCATTTCAATCCTTCCACGGAAAACACTTGTGAGGCCAACACAATGGAATGGACGGCAAATCCCACACAGGTCACGCCAAGAGCGATCTTGGCCACAACGTGCGACCGCCGGAGGAGATACACCAAAGAGAGGAGCGTTCCGGCAAAGTACAACCCCGCGGTGAGTTGCAAGAAGGGAAGCATCATGGTTGCTTACGCAGGTTGAAAATCGTCCCCGCCACTCGTATCGGAGTATAGATGGGCGTTTTGAAGATAGCAAGAATCAGGGAAAGGATGAGGTCGTCGTCAAACAATTGGATCTTCGCGCAGAGGAAATTCTATCCGCCTGACCCCGCGGTGGCGCCGCCGCACACGTTGATGGCTTGCCCCGTCACGGCCGCGGCTTCAGACTGACAAAGGAAGACGGTCAACGCAGCCACTTCATCAACCTCCGCCATTCTCTGGATGGGAACCGCGGCAATGGCCCGGGCGCGGAAATCTTCCGCGGACGTCCCCAACACCGCGGCCGTATCTTCAATCCCCTGGCGAGCCATATCCGTATCAACCCAGGTAGGACAGACGGCATTGACGGTAATGCCCCGGTCCGCCACTTCAAGGGCGAGTGCTTTCGTAAATCCGATGATGCCGTGTTTGGCCGTACAATACGCCGCGTACCCGGGAACGCCGAACCGACCAAGGACGGACGACAGGTTGATAATGCGACCATAGGCAGGGCCTTTCATATGAGGCAACACGAATTTTGAACACAAATACGAACCCGTCAAATTCACCTGAAGAATATTCAGCCACCGCGTCTCGCCCGGCTCATCCATCGGGGTCCTGCCCGACACGCCCGCATTATTGACCAGAATGTCGATTTGCCCCCATTCATCAACAACGGCAGCCACGAGTCGTTCTATGTCATCGCGATTGGTCACGTCGGCAGTCATCCCCATGGCCTGCCCCCCGTGGTCGCGTATGTGGTTGACGGTCTGCTGCAAGAGTTCCTGCCGCCGGCCACATACCGCAACGTGAACGCCTTTTTCAGCCAATGCCCAGGCAATGCCTCTCCCGATTCCGAGACCTCCCCCCGTGACAAGTGCTACACGCCTTTGCAACATCAACGAAACCCTCCTCAATTCACTTCATGGTCCATCCACGTCTAAATATTTGCTCAAACGAGTGCTGAACTGACAAAATTTTACATTCGAAGCATACTTCTAACCCAATACACATAGGTTGGACAAGCCTTTAGACAAGCCGAGAGTCCCGTTTATGTATGGAACGTTGTATATCGTGAGTACCCCCATTGGAAACCTGGAAGATTTAACCTTTCGTGCCCACCGAATTTTACAGGAAGTGTCGGTGATCGCGGCGGAGGATACTCGTCACACGCAAACACTCTGTCGGCATTACACGATCCATACGCCTCTGACGAGTTACCATGATTTCAACAAAACAGAAAAAACTCCGATTCTTTTGGGGCGGCTCAAAGAAGGAAAATCTATTGCCCTTGTTTCCGATGCGGGCACTCCCCTCATCTCAGACCCGGGATACTATCTCGTGACCCGAGCCATTGACTGCCATATTCCCATCGTTCCGATTCCAGGTACTTCATCCATCATGGCAGCACTGTGCACGGCAGGATTACCCACTGACGCTTTCACGTTTATTGGATTTCTCCCCAAAAAATCCGCGGCTCGAATCGCCCTGCTCCACAGCCTCCTTGAAGAATCCAGAACGATCGTGTTGTTTGAAACGCCACACCGGATAAAGACCACGCTGTCAGCCATCCAGGAAATCTTCGGAGACCGCCGCGTCGCGATCGCACGGGAAATGACGAAAACCCACGAGGAAATGATTCGCGGCACGGCTGAAGAGATTTTGTTGTCAAACCCGCCGCGAGTGTTGAAAGGAGAAATGACGCTCCTCATTGAGGGAAGAAAGAAGAGGAAGAAGCATCTCAGACAGACACCAAAAACAGGAGGTTAGTCCTGGTTCTTTTGAATGCAGACTCGATGGTACTCGCCTTCCAATTCACGACTGAGAACGGTGTGGCCTTCATTTTCAACGCTTCGTGGGACATTTCTGATGGGTTCTCCATCATCCAACAGGACCGCTAAGATTTCCCCAGGCACCATCGTATCGAGCCTCAGTTTGGTTTTGACAAAATTGTACGGACAGATGACCCCTCGAAGATCTAAAGTCGCGTGAGATTCAATTTTTTGATTCATGTTCCGGCCTGAATTCTCTGCTCAAGAAAATAGGGACGTCATACGCTGAATACCGTCACAAAAAAATGGAGCGCGTCAACCATGGGTCAACACGCTCCATTTTTTACAATCTTCGAACCGCGATACGTGACTTATTGAACGGTGCCTTTGTCGAAGTTATTCCGGTCGTCACCGTAATCCGTCGCAATCGTCTTGTCCACCCTCTTCTCGACCGTATCCGGTTGTGGGGCACATTGCCAGCACGGAGCGGCACCCGTCATCACGCCCACGCTCGAGGTAATCCCGCCGCCAACGGCACCTTCTTGCATTCCTCCTTCAGGCACTCCGGTATACCCGGCAGTCGGAGTCGCAATGCCCCGGAAATTGGTGGGATCCGGTTTTTGGCCTAAGCCACCGCCAAAATCCGGGTTGTTCGCTCCGCCTAAAACTTGAGAGCCTTCAATCACGTACACCCCGCGAACCAGCTTCCGACCCGTGCTGAATTTTTTCTGGTCGGTGGTTTCGTCCACGGCGGTAATAGCGACGTAATCTCCCTTGTTGATGGCCTTCAAGTTTTCCATGTTGGTCCCGGAATCGAACCATAATTCCTTCAGGTTCAGACCACCACGCAGGGTTTGCCGTTCATCATGTGAACTTCCACCCATGTCAATGTACATCTTGCCCGCCGGGTAATCAACGGCAACAACTTCGCCCTGAATGGTTTCCGGTGCGGAAAGATACCGCTCCATGTCGTCCTGGTCAAATACGCGGGACCGCGTTCCTGACCCTTGTGATTCTCCAACACCCGTGCCGAACCCGGAGTGTTGAGGCGCCCGCTCTTGCGCCATTGCCATGCTGACTGAGCCTACAAGAATGATAGCTGCTCCAAAATACCCTAACTTCCGCATGTGGCTCCTCCTTAGGAAGTGTAAGTTAATAATCAAAGCGTATGATACCTTTACCTTTACCAAGAACTTTCGTAAATACTGAGGTTGCTAACTATAGTGATCTCCTTACACGGTGTCAAGGGATTTCTCCGGTAAATCTCAACCGGATTCCGGTCAAAAATGAAGTAACCGGATCGTGGCACAGGGAGTGGTATCGACGAAGATACAGGAGGACCTTCTCTCATCAAATTTTTCATTTTGCCGAAAATCCCAAGGAGACGCGGCGTAACCCGTGAAAACGTTGCACAATCACATGGTGCCCGGACCGAGGGTCGAACTCGGACTCTCTTGCGAGAACCAGATTTTGAGTCTGGCGCGTCTGCCAGTTCCGCCATCCGGGCATAGGCACGGTTTGGTTTCCTCTTCTAGCACGATCCCTGGACCACGTCAATCAACGGACTGCTTCTTTTCAGGGATCGGTAGAGCATGGTAAGATCACGTACTGTTTGGCGGCAAGAATCCGTGAGCGTTAAACAATCACCATGTATAACTCTTCAACGACATACGTCATGCACGACGAAGGGAGGGCTTTCTTATGGCTGAGATTCATTGTCTGAAGTGTGAACAGAAAGCGGAAAGGATGACCGAGGCTCTTTTTCTGGGAAAACTGGAGGAAGAAGTCAAAGATAACGTCTGTCAAGCCTGTTGGACCGAATGGAATAAACCCGGGGGAGTCAAAACCATGGTGATTAATGAGTACCACCTGAACCTCGGTGACGAAAATGGCCGGGCCACTCTCAAAAAACAAATGCGGGCATTTTTGAAATTGCCTGACGCGGAGGTGGAATTTAAGGACTATCGAACCTGAGCGGTGCAAGATCACGTCAATGATTGCCCACGTTCCACTTGAGACTTTATGGCTCTTATCCCGGACGACCCGGCTATTCTTGGCTACGCGGTGCCTCTTGCCGACCACCATTTTTCCCTTGTAGGATCACTCTATGGAAACCCCGCTTGGTAAAGGTATCTTTCTCGTGGCGAACCCGAGCCTCCGCGATCCTAACTTCCGGCAGGCGGTCATCCTCTTGTGCGAACATGGACAGGAAGGCGCACTCGGGGTCGTCGTCAATCGGCCGACAAAGATCAATATCACGGAAGTCCTCCCACAGGTTCCCATTCTTGAAGGGCAACACCACATGGTCTATGCCGGAGGACCCGTCCAACAGAACAATCTTTTGATTTTGTATCGGATACCCGAAGGCCTCGAAGACACCCACCACGTGTTTGACGGCGTTTATTTGGGCGGCAACATGAACGTCGTAAAGGATCTTGTGCAAAACCCGTCTTCTTTAGAAAATTTTCGCGCCTTCATAGGATATTCGGGTTGGGCTCCGGGCCAACTCGAACATGAAATGCAGACCGGGTCGTGGTTCACGCTGCCAGCGGACCCGACCGCCATGTTTGAGACGGACGCCAGTCGACTATGGGGAAACATTCTTCGATCACTGAGCAAAGACTTTGAATGCTATGCGGACATGCCCGTTGATCCGCACATGAATTAAGGACTGGTCTCCTCATTGGTTCAGCAGCGATCGTACTCTCTTCACGGTTCACGACCAGGGACGTCACCTGACACAATAGCCCTATTTACCCCTATTTGAAGGATTCAGCCCGTTCTCAGATCACCAGACAACGCTGGGCCGTTCAAGACAACTGACAAGAGTAGACCACGGTGCCGACTCAACCGCGTCCCTCGAAAACCCGCCAGTTTAAGGATTTGCTGTCCTCCAAGGAGGTGGAATTTCTTTGTGAGGCACACAATGGCCTCAGCGCCAGAATTGTGGAAGAGGCGGGGTTCAAAGGAATCTGGGCCAGTGGCCTGACCATCGCCGCGCAATTCGGCGTTCGCGATAATAATGAAGCAAGCTGGACGCAAATCCTCGACCACGTGGAATTCATGTCCGACGCCACGCACGTTCCCATTTTGCTTGACGGGGACACAGGGTACGGAAATTTCAACAATATGCAGCGATTGATTCGGAAATTGGAACAACGCCACGTCGCGGCAGTCTGCATCGAAGACAAACTGTTCCCCAAGACAAACAGCTTTTTGAAGGGCGAAACTCAACCGCTGGCCGACGTTGACGAATTCTGCGGGAAAATCAAAGCCGGAAAAGACGCGCAAATCGACGATGACTTCTGCATTATCGCCAGAGTCGAAGCCTTTATTTGTGGATGGGGGTTAACCGAAGCCGTGCGTCGGGCAGACGCCTATCATCAGGCAGGAGCCGACGGCATCCTGATTCATAGTGCCTTGGCGGTGCCTGATGAAATTCTCGCCTTTCAGAGGGAATGGGCCGATCGTGGCCCGGTCGTGATTGTCCCCACCAAGTATTACTCCACTCCGACCGATGTCTTTCGCCAGTATGGATTCTCTCTCGTCATCTGGGCGAATCATCTTCTTCGCGCGGCCGTGACCACCATGCAGAACACCGCAAAGACGCTGCACGCACAGGAACACTTGCTCTCGATTGAAGACAAAATTGCGCCGGTTGGTGAAATTTTCCGGCTGCAAGACGCGGCAGAACTCCAGGAAGCCGAACAACGCTATCTTCCCCAAGGCCATGACCGTGCGGCCGTGATTGTCCTGGCAGCGTCCCGAGGCGATGAATTAGGCGAACTCACGGAAGACAGACCCAAAACCATGGTCAAGAGTCAGGGTCAACCGATACTGGCTCATATTGTTGAGACGTATCGGGCCGTGGGCATCAACAACATCACCGTGGTCCGTGGGTATAAAAAGGAGGCGGTGTCGCTCCCTCATCTGACTTACGTCGATAACGATAATTTTTCGGAGACCGGCGAACTCGACTCCCTGTACAAAGCTCTGACGTCCCAAAAGGGGAACGTTCAAGAAACCATCATTTCCTATGGCGACGTCCTCTTTAATCAATACATTCCTCAAACGCTGTTGCAAGACCCACATGATTGGGTCATGTTTGTCGACAGCTTGTGGGAAGGGAAAACGACGTATACGCGACTTGGAGGCTTCGTGGAATGCACGGCACCGAATTCACGGAAAGCCTTTAACGCCAAAATCTATCTGAAACAAATAGGACGCGACGTTCCACGAGAATCCATTCATGGCGTCTGGATGGGATTTTTGAAAGTGTCGCCGAAGGCCGCTGAGCAGCTCCAGACAATGCTCCAAGACATGCTGGCTGATCCCACGCACAAGAAGGCAGGCATGTCTCAATTATTCAAGGCATTACTCAGCCGAAACGTGTCGGTCCGCGTCCTGTACACGGTCGGGCATTGGCTCGACATCAATAGTCTGGAGGATCTGGTGCAGGCCGGACAATTTTAATGGTCCCAACCCGGGAGGAGTCCCTCCTTCGCCGTTTTCACCGAACACCATGCTCACGACCGTCATGAAACCCGTCACGGCCCCTCACGGCATCCCACAATTCATGTACGGGACGGCGTGGAAAAAGGCGGAAACGTCCGGACTCGTTCAATCAGCCGTCCACGCCGGCTTCAGGGCCATCGACACCGCGAATCAGATGATCCACTATGACGAAGCCTTGGTTGGAAAAGCCTTGCTCATTCTCGCGGAGCAAGGGATCACTCGGGATCAACTGTTTCTCCAAACCAAATTCACACCGGCCTCAGGCCAAGACCATCGAACGCCATACGACCCCACGGCTTCAATCACCAGACAAGTCGAACAATCATTCGCAAGTTCACTCGATCATCTTCAGACTGATTACGTCGATTCCTATATCTTGCACGGGCCCTATGCGAGATGGGGATTAAGCCAAGAAGATTGGGAAGTCTGGGCCGCGCTCGAAGACCTCTATCAAGCCGGTCGAACCACAATGATTGGAGTCAGTAACGTCCAAGCCGATCAACTGCAACGGCTCTGTGAGCGAGCCAACGTTAAACCCATGGTGGTCCAGAACCGCTGCTATGCCTTATTGGGGTGGGACAAAGAAGTCAGAGAGATCTGTCAGACCTACGACGTCATGTACCAGGGGTTTTCGCTGCTCACCGCAAACCGCGACGTCTTACGGACCCCTGAAATTGAGACGATCGCAAAACGGTGTGCGACGGGACCGGCTCAAATCATCTTCCGGTTTGCCCAGCAAGTCGGCATGATTCCCTTAACCGGCACAACCAACGAACAACGCATGACCGACGATCTATCCATTGACCAATTCGAACTCACTCCAGAAGAAATCGCGCGGATCGAAAACGTCGGGACGTGAAATGGGTCAGCGTCGAGGTTCGATTGCCGGCCGCTCACGTGCTTTGTCACGGTACACCGAAAGGTACAGCGAATCGGCTTTTTCCCTCAGCCATGGAAATCGATATAAGGTTCGTATCTGACTGGAATACTGCCCGATATTGGTTTGCTGCCAGATTCCTTTTTCAAAAAAGTGCTTGCCGGCTTCATCTCTGAGAAATCCTGCAAATCGTTCATCGGTAAAAAAGCTGACGCCCCAGCTATTCGTCCACGGCGGATGACACTGCCGCACGTAATCATCCACCCGGTAGAGAAGAGTTTGCACGCCGTGCAAATCGTTCATCACGGATTGACGAGTCAAGAGAAACAGCACCTCATGGTCCGGTGGAATCTCAATGAGACCAATGTCCCGCTCCAACGTCAGGCAAGCCGGTTCATCAACGGCATACACGTCAGCCTGACCAGGATCGTTCTTGGGGATGGTCATCGTGCGGGGCATTCCGGACCGACACACAAACTTTAAGGCAGGCGGCGGACAATCCCACTGAAGCTGAACGCCGAAACGCTGAATATCATCGGCCAAAGTCGGGATCCGGTGGTTCAAGATCAGTTTATCTTGCACCGACTCACCGGGCATCAGTCGAATGGGATATGATCCGAATTCTCCGAGAAACGAGCGTTGTCGAATCGGACTGTGTTGAGGATCCATTCGAAACGCCATGAGCCACTTGGAATCATTCGGAGGGGTCCAAGGTAAGTCATGCACGTCAACGGTCACGGGGGCAGGGCTGATATTCGTGACATGAACGTGAACTTCATATTGGCGTTTCTTGGGCTTCTTCAAAAAAAGTTCCATGGCCAGGGGCAACCGGATTTCCTCTTCAAGCTCTGCGGAATGACCGATTGCGGGAGGCAGACCAAACAGGATACAGAGGGACCAGACGGAACAAACAAAGAGTTTCATGAAAGAGCCTGGGAATATTTCATTGCCGTGAACGCAGACGCAACCTTCCCTCCCCTCTTCTTCATGGTATACTATGGACAGACGATTCTGAAACACAATTCACCATCCTCCATTGACGGCCACAACCCATTTATGGAAAACCACCCAGCATCTCCAGCCTCCGTCCGGCGGAAATATCCCTGGACCATCAGAACACTCCTTGGCGGCCTTCTCCTGTCGTTGAGTGTCAGCACCGTGGCATTTGCCGACGAGCAACGCATACGTCTGGTCGCCGATCGTGCAAAAGCCGAATGGCTGGAGGGGGCACCAAACCGCGCACTGGATATTCTGGATCAAGGGATTCGGGATTATCCCCACGCATTCACGCTCCAAAAATTACGTGGAGACGTACTCGCCACGTCCCGCCGCACCCGGCAAGCCGTTCAAGCGTATGACGCCATCCTTCGGGAGACCCCTGGAGCACTGGACGTCCGATGGGCAAAATGGAGCGTGTTGATTCGCGCGGGAGAAGAAGAGCACGCGCTCGCTGAGTTTGAACGCATCGCACAACTTGACGCCGACAACCCCCTCGCCCCCCTGCGGATGGCCCAGGAATACCGAAGACTCGACCGCCTGGAGGAATCCGTCAAATGGTACAAAAAAGCAGTAGCGATGGTCCCCGACGTGCCGGGGTGGCGGTTGGCGTACGCCCGGGTGCGGTTTGACGTGTTGGACGGCAGAGGCGCGCGAGACGAAGTCAACCGCGTCTTGAACATGGTGCCCCCCGATTCTCCCGAGGCCGCGGCAGCCCGCAGTCTGATGTCGGTGATTTATGGGGCCACTAAAGAACGGGGGCGTCGCTTCGAACCTATTTTTACGGACGGCTCCGCGGCAGAACGGAAAGAGTGGGCGTCCTTGCGCGCAGACGCGTGGAGACTTTTTCAAGCAGGTCGGTATGAGGAAGTTGAGCCCGTCTTTCGAAAAATTTTGGCCCTGAATCCTACCGACGCCAAGGCTCACCTCGAACTCGGGTTCACCCTCCTGGAACTTGGTCGATGCAAAGAAGGCATGCCCCTCCTTGAAAAAGTCCTCACCATGAAGGCATCCGATGAAACGTATGCCGACACGTTTTTTCGTATCGCCCAATGCCTGATGGCCTTGGAACGGTGGTCTGAGGCCTTAGACCATTTTGAAATACTCTATGACGCGGCCATTGAATTTGAAGAAGCGATCCGGGACGTGCCGGTCAAGGGGGACACGACCATTCTCTCGAAGGAAAAACTGGCTGTATGGGTAGAGAAGGCGCGCCGACACGTTCCCGAGTCCGACCTCCAGAAACGTGACGCGATGAAGAACCTCCCCGCCGTCGATCCGAACGGTCAACCTCAGATGACCGAAGAAGACTATTATCACATGATCGCAACAAGAAGGCTCACGCCTGAAAAGCAAACCCACACGCGGGCGTCGTTGATGGGGCGGGACGCCGATTTCAGCATGTTCCGCTACGTGCTCTCCGCCAACCGGGTCATGCGGGATGACCTGCCCACGGGGACCCATGAGTTTATGCCCATTGATCCGGGTGATACGTTCCCGACCACGCAGGAAGAGATTTATCTGGTGTTTGGACTCGTGAGTGCCTCGTATGATGAGATGCCGGTCAGTGCGGAATGTTTTGTAGAAACGTCCAACGCGACCTCGAATCAAACGCCCGTCACCCGGGACCACGTCGTCATGGGCATGGGTGACCAGTCCGGCTACTTTATTCTCTCCCCACCGGAAACGGGATGGATACCCGGGGTCCATCGATGTGGGTTGTTTGTCGGCAGCGAAACGTCCGCCTATACGCATACGGATGAAGTCCGGTTTCGCATTCTTGGAGCAAGTCCCTCATCGTAGCCCACGCCACGTTCGCCCACGCCACATTCGGCATCAACCGGCTCACGATAACGAATTGACCTTCGCAGAGACATCTGAATGTCAGTTGAAGGAAGGAATTGCGAGCACTGAAGACCCATGCTAGACTATGTGTCTGTGGGTCGCGGCGATGTTCATCGTCGCGACGATCTCTTACCCTCTTAGGCGGAGGCAACAGATGAAACCAACAATCGGTTTTCTCACGTTGATGTTCCTCGCCGGTGCCTTCTTGCAGACATCGGCATTTGCATCCGGTTCCCTTTCGTCCGGCGGAGGCGTCAGCGCCAGAAGCGCCTACGCGCAGGGCAAGGCACTCACGTTCCAGAAGCTGGTGTGCCCATCCTGTCCCATTCACAAGGACGAGTTGGACCGGGATCGCGCCCTGAGCCTGAAAAACAGCCTGGAAGCCCGTGACGCGGCGGAAAAACCGGGCACCCCGGACGACGAACATATTACCGTGCTCTGTCCGGGCAACCGTGGCACCGATTGCAACGGGAAGCCGGACGAACAGGAACTCGTCCACTATTACCTGACGCGCCGTTACAAGATGTAACCACGTCCGTCTTCATGGATAGAACTGGAGGAACGTCACAATGAAACGAACAAGATTGATTATCCTGGTGGCCGTGACCACGATTGCCACCGGATCACTCGCATTCGCCGACGGGTCGCCGTGGCTCCCCGACCCTGAAACCGGATCCATCACCATTTCCTACGTGTCTCAGAACGCCACCGAGCTCTACCGTGCGAGTAAGAAGATGACCTTGGCTGATGATCTCAGGCAGGAGACCGTGTCGGTGCAAGGAACATATGGGCTGTCAGATGAGTTCGCGATGGACTTACGGATGGGATTCGCCAAGAGTGAATACACCCCGGCGGTCAGGGATAATTTCAGGGGCTTGACGGACACCAACGTCGGCGTCGTCTGGCGCGTCGCTGACGAACTGGTGAGACCATCATTGCCGAGCGTCGCTCTGCGCGCCGGGGCAATCATCGCCGGAGACTACGAAACCGGCCACATCAATGCCATTGGCGACGGCGGGAACGGCGTAGAATTGTCGGCAATAGTCGGCAAGTTTTTCGCAGATCGGTTCGCCCTATCCGGTGAGTTCGGTTACCGCGACCGTGACAACAACATCCCGTCCGACTTCTTCATGAATGTATCGGGCGGCGTGCTGGTTACAAACGCCATCGGATTGAGTATCAACTACAAGCTCGTTGATGCTTTGTCTGGTCTCGACATCGGAGAGGCACCATTCCCCCAGGTCGAGGAAGACGTTCACTTCCTCGGAGGGACGGCAACCTTCAACACGACGGACACCACGAACGTCGGCGTGTCTTACGGGGAGGTCTTGGACGGTCGAAACACGGCGAAGTCCAAAGTCTGGAGCGTGTCGCTCGGGTACTCGTTCGACACCTTCTGATCCCTCTGATCCCCATGACCTGAACCAGCCTCACGGCTGGTTCAGGTTCCAATCATACTCGTAGTCCACTGACCCGGAGAATGTTTTCAGGCGCGTCGCGAGTGCGTCGTCGGCGAACGTGATGAGGTGTTGGATGATCGACTTCTCAGTACCCCCGAAGTCCACCCCGTACCAGTCATAGATGCTCGAAATGACCAGGAAGTCGTCATCGACGAAATCCACGCCCCGCGGATGGTTCACGTAGGCGCGCGCGCTGGCCTCCAGCAGTTTCTCGGTGTTGTCCGCGGTATAGACCGTCTGAGACAGGTTCGGACAGCCGTAACTGGCGCAGTTCACCGCGTAGTGAATCCGGTTGTCGCGCCAGATGGGACGCAGGATGCCGTGTTCGACGTTGTTCAACGTCAAGTCCCGCCCGTCAACCTTGGCGTGGACGTCGTCCCAGGGACCGGACCGGAGCTGGCGCTTCAAGAAACTCTCGTTGATCTCGCGGATGGAGCCGACCGGATACGCCTCCAGCACGACCTGCACGGTCAGGGCGTTGTAGAAATTGATCCAGTACGCTTTCTGTTCCGCACGGGAATAGTCCGTCGGATTGAGCCCCTGCAAATATTTCAGGTACGTGGCAAGTTTGGCGGTGCCCTTTGCACTCGCCTTGAGCGCCGCGTAGTCGAAGCGATTGACGCCCGAGTCGTGGGCGTGGAGATAGTCGTTCAAGGTCTCCTGCCAAGCGCCGTGATTGACGTGCGCGTCGTTCTTTTCGTTGCTCGCGTCCCACTCCGGAATCAGTTCCGACTTGGGCTGAGCATGTGCAGTCACGGCAATCAGCATCACGACGAGCAGACTGACGGCAATCCCACAGCAGCGTCGCACGCGTTCAGCGGCAGACGTCATTCGGATTAACTTCATGGTCGTTCCTCCTCTTTGTTGCAACACGTTCCGCCGGCATCGACTCGGCGGCATCGCAATCGGACAATCGTCCCCAGAATGCCGACACTGGCACCAATGACACCCTTCAGAGTACCCCCAACCTTCGAGACGCCGAAACGCCGCCGGAGCGTGTTCACCGGCATCTCGACGAGTCGCATGTTCAATTGAATCGCCTTGATCTGCATCTCCACCGTCCAGCCGTAGGCGGTATCGCGCATATCGAGCCGCCGCAAGGCATCCGTGCGAATCGCCCGGAAGGGGCCCAAGTCGGTAATCGTCCGCCCCCACAGCAGCCGGATCAACAGGCTCGCCACGCGGTTGCCGACGATTTGCGGCATCGACAAGGCACCCGGTTCCATCTGTCCCAGCACGCGGGAACCGATGGCGAGATCGGCACCGCCCGCAATGGCCCGCAGCAGGTCAAGAGACTGCCTGACGTCGAACGACTGGTCGCCGTCAACGAACAAAACGACATCCACCGGCCGGAGAGCGGCAAGTGCCGTCAAGCACGCAATACCGTAGCCGGGCGTCTCCTCACCGACCACGCGCGCGCCGGCCTCGCGGGCGTGCAACGCCGTGGCGTCCGTCGATCCGTTGTCGCACACCACGACCTCGTCAATGACGCGGTCTCCGGCGTTCGTGCGAAGATCCAGCAGCGCGGTGACCACTGCGCCAACGTTGTCCGCTTCGTTACACGCCGGAATGACCGCTCCGACGGTCAGGTTTTTGTACATCGCACCCAGTCGCCACATCCACCGTCAACCCCGCCGGCAAGGCCCGCCGACCGGCGCCGAAACAGGTCATAGGCCAGCGCCAGCAGAATCAGGCCGAACTCAAGTGGTCGGACCCACGCCGGATGCTGGTGCGGTTGCAGATCGTAGTCATTCACATTGAGCCCGGTCACGTAACCGAGGAGGACCGCGACGGAGGCGGTCCACGCCCAGACGCTCGGCACAATCGCCGCGAACGGCAGCAGCCAGAGCAGATACCACGGATTAATCACCGGCGACGCCGCAAGGAACGCGCCATACAGCCAGTCGCCTCGCGGCACCTCATGCGTCCTGCTCCGGGAATATCGGAAAAAATAGCCTACCCAGAAGGCGCCGAACAGCACGCCCAAGATGAGCTTGGCCTCGAACGGACGCAAGACGGTCGTGAGCAACCCGAATGCCGCCGAGTTGAACTCCCACGTCCGCGCGAAGACCTGGAGTGACTCGAAGTCCGTGCCGCCGTGCAAGGCGAATGGTGCATACAACGCCGCCAATGTAGCGACGAACGCGGCCCAGTGCCCGAAACTCGCGCCGACCAGCACCAACGGCACCAACACCAGCGCGAAGACCTTCGCCCCCACGGCCATTCCCAGGCAGACCGCGGCGCTCCACCAGCGACGTCCCCGAGCCAGCACAATGGCCGCCAGCACCAGACAGACGCCGACGCCGTCCGGGTGTGCCGTAAAGGCGATCTCCTTGACGACCAGCGGACACCACGCGTAGAGCATGACGTTCCCCGCCGGGGCCAGGCGCAACAGCAACATGATGGTCGCAAGATCGACGACGATCACGATCACCTGCAAGGCCGCGACGCTGCCCGGGTGTAACCAGTAGCCGAGCAGGAAAACGACTTGCGTGACCGGAGCATAGATCGTCGGCAATTCGGGATGGTTGATGCCGTCCAGAATTCCGTGAAACACCGCGGGAACGCCGGGATCGACAAAAAACGCTTCCGGGGCAACGCCGTAGGGTGTGCCGGTCGTCGCAAAGCGGTAACCGTCCCACAGGTAGCGATAGAAGTCGTCTTCGAAAAACGGCCCACCGATCAACCCACAGAGCCGGAAGGCCACGGCCCAGACGATCAGACGACCGACCGGAAACGGTTCGCCACGGCGATAGAAGGACAGGTACAGGCTGAAGACCGGCAGACTGGTCCATAAGACGAGGAGGAAGGAGACCGACAAGTCGGGTTCGGCTGGTCGCCGAGACAGAAAGGCGAGGGCGCCGTACCCCAACGCACACCAGAGACCGACCACGTCCACGTACAGACGCGCACGCCGGTTGGTGGTCGGCGTCATCAATGCTGGATTCCGATCCGAAAATCAACGCTCCACCCGTTCACGCGGAACCCAATCTTCGGCAAAGTGGTTTCCTCATGACGACACCGACTGTATGGATTCTTCCGTCGTTGGTGGATGGAAATGTGGTGGGTCGTACAGGGATCGAACCTGTGGCCCGCTGATTAAGAGTCAGCTGCTCTACCAGCTGAGCTAACGACCCACGTCAAGAGGAGTCAACGTTTCATCTGAGGGGATTCGGCTCCCTGCCTCAACCGCCCGACAAAGGAGGAGCCTCTCGTTTGCTAAAAATGGCGCGCCTGGCAGGATTTGAACCTGCGGCACCTGGCTCCGGAGGCCAGTGCTCTATCCACTGAGCTACAGGCGCGTGCTCTCAAACATCGTCGCGCCGTTCAATCCCCACCACCTGTCTCGACGCTAGCATCTTTGGCTTGCGTTTGTCCAGCACGAGGTCTGGGTACATCATCTTCATCCATCTCCCGCACTTGACGGAAGAGGACCTTGGCTAGTTCCCCCCTCTCCCTCCAGGAGAGGACCAGGGTGAGGGGGCTGAAGATGGTCTCTCACTCTCTCGCTTCAGACGGCATGGGTGGGCATCCACTCATTCCATCAGCAGATGACTGAACATCGACAGTGCTCAGCCATCAGCCGGTCGGCTGGTTCTCATTGGGAAGGAATACGCCGCTTTGCAAACCCTTTCTCAATCCGAATTAGCGATGCCGGACTGATCAACTGATGGATCATACGAACGTTATCATTCCATTGGTCGGATCAAGCGTATCAGTTAAGTAAAATCAGTTTGCCTTGTACGAATAAGGATATTCTGATCGAACCGGTGCCGAAGTGCTTGGGAAAGAGTTTCTCCGATTGAAAATTCGCGTTTCTGAATGGCGAGGCTTTTACCAGAAGGATCCAATGCCTCAATCTGCATCTCATAACGACCCGACAGAAAGAAAAGAACTTGCTTGAATTGTTCCACATTCAAATCGCGAAGTAAGTCTTGAATTTTATCAATCAGTCTCCTACGTCTCTCACCATCATTCAACTCATTCAATAATGCAAAAACCCCCAATGCAGCGCCCTCCGCAGTGTTGTTCAAATTTCTAGATATCTGACTGTCCTTTCTGACTGGAAGGTATGGTTCTTTCGCCTCATTTTTGATGCTTTGAATCTCTTTCTTTCTGTCTGGAAGCAGGTTGGAGAAAGTATCAAACCACTCATCGTACCGAGCAATAAGATTTGGTAATTCGTCGTCAATCTCGAAGAGTACATGGTGAGTGGCGGCATCTCCGCCTCGGATGATAGAGGGAAACGAGGGAAACTCGTCATCTTCTTGTGGGCTGTTAATCAATGTATAGCTCTTTTCCTTCGTGCCTTGTTTAACTTGTTTCTTAAGAGTGATTTTCACTGAGTCGACGGTTATGGCTTTTGCTTCTGGTCCGTTTGCTTGGAGTGCAAAAGAGAGTCCCATATCTGGTATGCCTCCTATTGTATTCGAAATGTAGGCGATGTTCGAAACGGCAAGATTAAGCTTTACGGGTCTGAAATATTCAAGATAGATTGGCACGAAAGCGATCAACACGGCTGCCAGAGAGAGAGAGAAACTGACACATTCGCTTTTCGACTAATTTCCATTGGTTTTCCTCCTTACTAAATAAAGATTAAGGTTTTTGTGATCACTGGAAATATCGATATTTTGAACCGTCGGGAGATGTGAAATAGGCCGTGTAGGGCACTACACAAGCGATATATGCCATTTTATAGCCTTCCTCTTTTTCGTGGGAATTTTCTTGAGAAAACGGCTATTTATGATAAAAGATAGATTATGATAAATTAAAAAGAAGTTGCATATCAAGGGTTTTTTGTATGGGGCCACCATCTTTGGCACTCGGGGATGTTGGATGAGGTTCGGGACTGAGAGGGGAAGATTGTCACCCTGGAAGACCCTCACCCTGGCCCTCTCCCGGAGGGAGAGGGAATGTATCGGGTTGGCCCCCTCCAGGAGGGAGAGGGGAGGATTGGGGAGGGAGAAAGAATTTTGTTACTCACATGGGAGTTGTTCGGCGGTCACGTCCTGCGTGTCTTTGATGACGGTCCCGGCTGCTTTGACGACTTCATCGGGTTCTTCTAACACGAGGTCCAGTAAGAGTCTGGCTCCTTTCGGGGTAAGCCCGTTGTATGGGGCAATGAACCGTTTGCGGGCCACTTGCCGTTCCTCCGGATCGTCGGGTTCGTAATACCCAAGTAAGGCTCCGCTGGTATTGGCTTTGGCCAGCAACGCCTTCCACTCATCCAGCAGCGGTTCCGTCCATGGCCCGACTCCTTTGCCTTCGCGATGCTGTTCCAGTTTTGTCCATATTTGCCATCCGACGAATACGGCCCAGGTTTCGTTCAACACTTCCCACGCGTCGTCTTTGGAAAGAAACCGCATTTCCGTTGTCTCTCGACGTTGGCGAATCGGGGTAATGCGCACAAATCGATAGTGACAGCGCATCTGCTCTTGGGCAACGGCCAATACCTGCCTGGATTGGGGACGTAACGCCACGGGGTCCGACCCATGGAAAATGTAATCCAGATAGGCGTGGAGCAATTCATGGTACAACAGACTGATGTCGTGGTGCGTCATGCGATCCAGATCCATCAAGGCTCCGCCGGCCTTGTTGAACGACAACCGCAGGTTCAAAATCATGCGATGCTCTTCGGGATGATATTCCGCGGCATAGGTGCGCAGGTCTTCAAATGCCACCGTGACAAAGTCGGGATCAATTTCCTTGAGGAACCGGGTCGGCAGGCCCAAGGCTTCGGTTTGTTCAATGAGGTTGGCCCAGGTATTGACGGTCACGTCTGAGCCGTCGGCACGAGGAGCAAATCTGATCACACCCAGGACCAGTCCTAATAACAGGAGCGCCAGAATCCATTTGAGGGTGCCCGGCATCACGGCCGTTTATCTCAACGGAGAGGGTTCACCTTCTTCCACCACTTCCCAGGCCTTCACCAGGGAAGCGGGGACGTCATCAAGAAATCGGGAGGGTTTTGAGAGCACCGATCCCGTGAACTTATCATACACCTGTATGGGAAATGTCAGGTAGAGAGACTGTTTGGCCCGCGTCACGGCCACGTACAGCAACCGCCGCTCCTCTTCCAGGTCTTCGTCGGTGGTGAAGGCGTAGGAGGAGGGGAACCGCCCGTCAACCAGCCAGATCACAAACACGCACCGCCATTCAAGCCCCTTCGCGGAATGGATGGTGGACAACACCAGCCGTTCATCATCACGGTCCGGGACTTCGACGCCAGTCACGCTCTCATCAGGTGGTTCAAGGGTGACATCCGCCAGAAACTCTCCCAGACTGTCGTAGCGTTCCACCATGACCAGGAGATGCTCCAGGTCCCGGATCCGTTTGGGATAATCATCGTAGTGGTCTTTGAGAATCGGGACATAATATTCCAAGAGCCGCTTGATGTGATCGGAAAGCGAACCAGGCTCCCCTGGTCCCACGGATTCGAGCACCGCGGCCAGATTGTGCAGTCCTAATGCCGACCGCCCACTCCCTTGCCGCAACGCCTCATACGGTGCCTCACTGGTCATGATTTGTGCAATCAGATCCCTCGCCCGCTTTTGACCCACGCCTTCAACCAGTTGTAACGACCGATTCCAACTGATGGTATCCCGTGGATTATGGATGACACGCAAATGGGCCAACAGGTCTTTCACGTGCGCGGTTTCAATAAATTTGAACCCCCCGCGCTTCACAAAGGGGAGGCCTCGTTTGGACAACTCGACTTCTAAATCGAAGGCGTGAAAACTGGAGCGAAACAAGACGGCGACGTCATCTAAGGGCACGCCCTCATCCTGTAATTCCAGGATTTTCTGCGCAACGAATCGGGATTGCGGGTTTTCTCCCACTGCCTGGACCAAGGCCGGTCGTTCACCCGGGGCTTTCCGGGTAAACAGGGTTTTACGATATTTTTCCGTGGCGGGGTCAATGACGGCGTTGGCGAATTCCAAGATGGACGGCGTGCTTCGATAGTTCTCTTCCAGTTTGAAAATCCGTGTGCCGGGGAACAACGTGGGGAACTGCATGATGTTGCGAAAGGTGGCCCCCCGAAACGAGTAAATCGATTGCGAATCATCCCCGACTGCCATCACGTTGTCATGGGTGACGGCCATCTTCTTCACCACCTCAGCCTGAAGCGGGTTCGTGTCCTGATACTCATCCACCAGAATGTAGCGATAGGTATCGGAAATCATCCGTCTGACGTGCTCATCGGCCGTCAGCAGTTCCCGAAGGCGGAGCAACAGATCGTCATAATCAACCAACTGCCGTTGGCGCTTGGTCGAGTCATACGCCTTTTGCAGCGTGAGCAACTCGTTCAGATAGTCGCCGAAATGCGCATACTCATTCAGGAGCACGTCTTCGAGCGATTGCAGGGTATTGGCGCATTTGCTGAAAATATCCGCAATCGTGCGTTTGCGCGGGAAGCGTTTGCCGGTGTCGCCGAGTCCGATTTGCGCACGAGTGAGGTTGACCAGATCTTCGGAATCGCCACGATCCAGAATCGTAAATCCCGGCTCCAGTTCAATGACGCGGCCATAGCGACGCAGCAACGCGTTGGCCACGGCATGAAACGTCCCGCCCGTCACCCGCTCGCTTTGCGGACCAATGAGCAGCCCTACGCGACCTAACATTTCCTGTGCCGATTTCCGGGTGAAGGTCAACAAGAGAATGGAGGCCGGATCAATGCCCCGATCAATCAGTCGGGCCACGCGATACACCAGAACCCGGGTTTTTCCACTCCCCGCCCCGGCAATGACCAAGGCCGGGCCATCAACCACGTCCACAGCCGCAAGTTGTTGGGGATTCAGCGCCTGGGCATAGTCCTGGGACAGGGGTTTGGCCGGGTCATCAGCCCTCGGTTTCGTCAGCACGTAGACGTGAGAATTGGAGTTGACGGAGTCCATCGGTACAAGGTATCCATCACTCCCCCCTTGAGGGGGAGTCGGCAAGACAAGGGCAAAGCCCGCAGTCGAGCCGGTGGGGGGAGACCGCCTCGGGCACACCCCGATGCCGAAATCCGCCGGGGGCACGACCGGCGCTGCTGACACCACAATTATGGAGAACGGCGGCGGAGTCCTCTTGCCTTCACAAAACCGGAACAGCGCCCCCCCCACCGCTGCCGCCGGCGCCTGACGGCTTGACGGCCAGCGACTCCCCCTCAAGGGGGGAGTGATTGGAGTGCCCGTTGTGCCACCTAAACCTTGACGGGATCAGCAACTCCTCCTCAAGGGGAAGTGATTGGAGAGAAGAGAGGGGTATCTCTTTATTCTCCACTAAGCACCGGCTACTCTATCAGGCGTGTATAACACAGGGCATGGTCCCGTGCAATGACCAAGGCCGGGCCATCAACCACGTCCACGGCCGCAAGTTGTTGGGGATTCAGCGCCTGGGCATAGTCCTGGGACAGGGGTCTGGCCGGGGCATCAGCCCTCGGTTTCGTCAGCACGTAGACGTGGGAATTGGAGTTGACGGAGTCCATCAGGTTCAAGTCATCCATCACTCCCCCCTTGAGGGGGAGTCGGCAAGACAAGGGCGAAGCCCGCAGTCGAGCCGGTGGGGGGAAGCCGCCGGGGGCACGCCCTGATGCCGAAATCCGCCGGGGGCACGACCGGCGCTGCTGACACCACAATTATGGAGAACGGCGGCGGAGTCCTCTCGCCTTCACAAAACCGGAACAGCGAACCCCCCACCGCTGCCGCCGGCGCCGGACGGCTTGACGGTCAGCGACTCCCCCTCAAGGGGGGAGTGATTGGAGTGCCCGGGGAGTGATTGGAGAGAAGAGAGGGGTATCTCTTTATTCTCCACTAAGCACCGGTTACTCCATCGGGCGTGTATAACACAGGGCATGGTCCCGTGCAACGCCGGTGGCCCGTCCAAACGGCAAGCCGTTGCGGCTCGACGATTGAGGCTTGCGGACGCTTTGCTGCATTTGGTTAGATACGGCCAGAGGTTTTTTCGTGATGGAAGACGTTGTTCAAGAATACCGAACCATTCTCAAGGACTTGTCCACCACCATGTTGGGCGTGTGTCGAGAATCGGTCGGGCTCGTGAAGCGCAGCGATCAGGCCGTCGGCGCACACCTCACGCAACGGCAGGAATGGGACGTCTATCTGGAGTTTCTGAAAATCCTCTTTAATCTGGTTGATCGCGCCTCTCTGTTTTACGTTCCCATCCAACGGCAACCGGAGTTCATGAACGGCCTTGAAGATCACGTGAGTCATGAACTCACAACCGTGTTGGGTACCTCTCTCAGTTCCGCGCAAATCGATGACCAGGAAATCGTGGTGGCGATCGGTCAGGCCGTGGCCGAAAGTCGCCAGATGTATGAACGGCACACGTTTGTGTTTTCAGAAGACGGCAAGGAACGCAATGCGTTTTTCCAGCACGCAAGTGAACGCATCGCCGCCCGGGCCGGCGCGGCCGACAACCAGGGCATCCAGTCGGCGGCCATGCTCTGCATCAGTGCGGTGATTCCAGCGGTGACGGCGCTCTTTGAAAGGAAAGACCCTGAGACGAAGGCTGCTTCTTCTCCAGACCCCACCACCGAGGGAACGCCGTCCCCTGCCTCGACGGCGACTACGCCTCGCACACAGACGATCAAACTCATCAGCGTCGTGGCGTCAACCTCCGGCGAGGAATGTGAAACGCGGTGGGGTCTGTTTCCACAATTTCGACGTGACCTGACGCCAGAACAGGTCAAAGCTATTACCAGTCACATGAACCGCGTCGTTCAGATCGTGGGCGACCGGTTTGCCGTCGCATCCTCCAAACGCTCGGACGACTCCACGCCACCCGTCGGGAACGCCTGACCAATGATGAAATTCGTAAGAACGGCCTTGGTCCTGGCTGGAGTCTTTTATGCCGGATATTACGTCGGGCAACAACCTCCCGGGGAAGTCAACCGGCAACTTCAAACCATGTCGGATGAGGTCGTGGACCGCGCTCATGATCTGAGCGAGGGTGAGTTGTTTTTGCAAAAAGAATTTCTCGACGCCAAGTCACGATTTTTGGACGGGAAGGCGGAAATCCTGGAAGGCAAATATGATGAAGCCGTCGCCGAATTGGAGGAAACGCTGCATCATCTGAAAACGGCGATCAAGAGGAAGGGGAAAGAAACCTCGCAGGCACTTCTTGACGCGGCCATGGCGAAGATCCAGGACCTCCAACGATCTCTGGCCGACGGCAGGGACGTGTCACGAGAAGAAATCGATGACGCTCAGAAAGGTCTGGATTCACTGTTGAGACGGTGAGACGGCCAGGGAACGACGCCGGTCTCGCGGGACGAAATTCACGAAAAGATCGGTGAGGACGTGAGAGGATAAAGCCGATCAGACGTTGGCCGGCTGTTTTTTCCACGCGCCCAGAATCCGTTCCACCCGCATCCGAACAACGATGTCCGGATCTTTCATCAAGGGCTTGATGGCGTCCCGCCCCCGCGGATCCCCCACTTTTTCCAACGCCGCCGCAGCGGTCAGGCGCGTAAACCAATCCTGATTCTGGAGCATGGCAATCAACGGATCGACGGCTGCCGGATCCTTAATGGCCCCCAAGGCCAGAATGGCCTGCTTCCGCACGAACTCTTCTTTATCACTCAAGGCCACAATCAATTTGGGGACAGCGGGCGAACCCAGGGCAATGAGTGCCCGCGTGGCGTCATCTTTAAACTCATCGTTGTGCAGCATCAACACCAGGGGGTCCAACACGCGTTCATCATTGATCTTCCCCATCGCCTGAATCACGTATTTGCGGGCCTCCCAATCACGCATGTACCGGATCAACAACTCAACCGCGGGCGGTCCCACTTCAGCAATAGCCTCAACCGTCGCCTCACGCACTTGCCAGTCACCGTCACGAAGAGTCCTGATCAACGGCTCCACGCAGCGATCATCCGCCATTTCACCAAGGGTGACGACGGCTTCACGTCGAACGACCCAATCCGGGTCTTGCAGAAGGTCGATCTGAATGTCGATCTCGTCCTTGACCTTCTCTTCTTCCAGTTCAGGCTCTTCTTCCTCTGCCTCTTCTCCGCTTTCCCCCTCAACTTGCTCAGCATCAGCAGTCGCTGCCACGTTGCCTTCCAGGAAAGAGTCCGATATTTCATCGACAAATTCATCCGTCGTCTCCTCTTCAGAAGAGGAAAGAGACGTTTCGGTTTCCCTTGTTTCGGGATCTTCAGCAGAAGATTTGAGATCATCAGTCATTGACTTTTCCCTTTCACGGACGTCAGGAGACGCTTCGTCACTTGATAAGCCGGCCGGTTACGCGGCTTTGGAGGGTGCCTTTGCAGCCTTAGCAATCCGCGCTGCTTTACTGCGAATCTTACGCTGCACTCGTTTGAGGCGTTTGCGTAACCGTCGCAAGTTCTTTTCCCCTTCGGGGTTCTGACTTGCGGCTCGTCGTTCCTTCACCTGCTTTTCAAGAACGCCTTTATCCTCTTCCAACGTTCTGTTCGTTGCCATTGCTCTCTCCTCAATCATACGTGGATAGTCCCTTCACTTGGCCACGGAGTCTAGTCAACGGTTCTTCCAAGTGTCAACTCACTGCATGGCTCCCCCTCTACCCCACCTGTCCTCCCCTTATAAAACCCCGTTGCCCAACGTCATTCCGAGCGAAGATGTCATTCTGAACAAACCTGTCATCCTGCCTCCAGATGCCATTCTGATCCCAGATGTCATTCTGCCCCCCAGATGTCATTCTGCCAACCCCACTGTCATTCCCGCAGTCTTTAGCGGGAATCCAGGGGAAGGTTCCAGGACTCCCACCAGCCTGACGACCGACGCTGCCCACACCCGCCCGCGTTGCGGAGGAGAAAAGACACTGGATTCCCGCGGTCGCGGGAATGACGAGGGGGGTGGAAAAGAGAGGGGAAAGATTCGCTACCGCTCTTTGCAGAAGGTTCGTTCGTAGGCCAGGATTTTCCAGGCTTCTTCTTCGGTAATCGTCACAGGAATCATGGGCACCATGCCCGTACCGGGGATGCCGTGTTTCAGCACCCAGAACAATTCGCCGTCCGTCCTCCTCTTGTGAAACCGGCAATTGGTAAAATCACGAGGGCCGGGACTCAGTCGCCTGCCTATGGGGCCATTTCCCAATCCGGTTTCTCCATGGCACGAGACACAGATGCCTTTGCCTTCATACAGGCTCTTTCCTTCTGCAAGAATTTCAGGTGAAGCCGTGCTTGTCAAACCAAAGGGAGCGATCAGGTGCCTGGCCATGCTTCGTTCACTCACGGGCACCCTGGGGCGTAGCGGTTCAGCTTCTTTTGCCAGAACCCGGTCAAGAGCATGACCCCATCCCATGGTACCTAAGCCGACCATGAGAGCAACGATCCACGTTCGAAACGTCGTGAAGCGCACGTACGCCATGAGGGTGAAGGAAAAAGCCCCGTTCAGGTCCACTCCTGAACGGGGCTTTTGACGCGGAACGGTGACACCGCTATTTCTTTTTTCGCCACTTTTTACAGAAGCTTCGCTCGTAGGCCAGTACCTTCCAGGCTTCTTCTTCGGTAATCGTCGCAGGCACCATGGACACCATGCCGGTCCCCGGGCTGCCGTTCTTAATAATCCAGAACAATTCACCATCTTTCCGTTTCTTGTGAAATTTGCAGTTGGTGAAGTTCCGTGGGCCGGGAGTCAACACTTTTCCGGCTGGCCCCGTGCCATCGCCGTTTTTCCCGTGACAATTGACGCAGGTACCTTTCCCTTCAAAAATTTTCTTGCCTTCCGCCACAATGGTGTCGGAAGCCTTTTTCGTTTTCTTGTACAACTCTTTAGGTGGTTTCAGTTTCTTGGCTTTTCCTCGGTCCGACTTGGGAACCCGCGGTTTCAATGGATCCTTTTCAGCACCGGCAAAGGCCAAGTCGCCACTGACAAAGGCAAAGGCCGTCAATAAACTACACATCGCGACAAACTTCTTCATGAATCCCTCCTTTGATAATGAGTCCATGGACACGTAGAGTCCAACAAGCCCATTGGAGTGAACGCCATCAACGCGTCCCGTACCATCTTACCCCCTCAGCACACCACGTTTCAAAAAACCGAAAGCCAGCCGAACGTATCAACGAGATTGTTCCCTGTCAAGAATCAGGGAGCAGCATTACGGTTTTAATTCTATATCTCGAACCACGACACTGGATTCACCAAACGGACCGAGCGGCCGGCCGTTGAGTTTGGCCCTCACCCCTCCGGCGTTTCCAAGCGTCAACAGAAATCGATCCCGGGCCCTCCACTGTGCAATTTCATCGGGTTGCAACAAGGCTTCAACCGGTTCACCTTCATCGGAACGAACGACCACCCAGGTCATTTCTAAAGCACGTAACTCAAGAAGCAACGGGAACTCTTCAGACCCGACGCCTAGAGACCCTTCGGGTTGGACGGACGCCATCTTAGTCGGCAGAGAAGGGTCCAGTTCCGTGGTCAATGATCCGAATCCGGAAGGCTGAGCGGCGTCCGCTCCGTCTGCGGTCGTTTTCTGCGACCTTGTTGAATCCTCCTGTTGCCCTTCGAGTAAAGAACGGGAGACGTCACTGGCGGTTTCGCTCTCCGCGGGGGACTTCGTCGGCGTGGATTGTTCACGCGGAAGCCCCAACAACAGCCCCAGCAAGATGACTCCCGTACACGTGACGACGATGTTTCGATTGATCTTGCCTTTGCGCTCACCTTCAATCCGTTGAAGAGTGCGTTGCCGTTCTTTTTCTTTCTTTTCGTAGAACGATCTGGAACCGTCCATAAACAGTTGCACGCATTCTTCCTCATCGAGATTGAGAGAACGGGCATAGGATCGCACAAAGCCTTTCGCGAAGACTTTTTGAGGCAACCAATCAAAACGATCTTCTTCCAAGGCCTTCAAATACTGCTCTCGGACTCTGGTCGTTGAGGCGATCTGCTCAAGAGTCAACCCCTGAAACTCGCGGGCAATCTGGAGTTTGGAGCCTAATGAATTCATGCGATCATCCAATGGTGTGGCTTCATCAGACGGAAGGGGACGTTGGTCATGGACAGAGGCGACTCTCCGTTGCGAGATTAAGAGAGGTCCTCAAAATGGGTGAGACGCTTAAAGGCTCGGAAGCGAGATTCAACGTCCTTATAATCTAGTTCACGCAAGCGGTCAAGACTAAAGGCTTCCACGGTGAAGGAAGCCATGACGCTTCCGAAAATAATCGCTCGCCGGAACCCCGCCTCGGAAAAATCTCTTGTGGCGGAGAGGCATCCCATAAAGCCGCCGGCGAACGTATCGCCGGCACCGGTGGGATCTTTCACCGTTTCCAACGGAAACGCCGTTGCGCCGAAGACGTGTTGGTCGGTAAACATCAAGACGCCGTATTCCCCACGCTTCACAATGAAACGTTTGGGTCCGCGAGCCAGCACGTCTTTGGCGACTTTCACCAAATTCGTCTCCTGGCCGAGTGCGCGTGCTTCCCCGTCGTTGATAATGAGCACGTCAATTTTTTTCAACAGGTTCCATAGGGCGTCGCGTTTCCCGTTGATCCAGAAATTCATGGTGTCACATGCGACCACGTTCGGTCGTTTCACTTGATTCAGCACGTCCATTTGAAGTTCAGGGTCAATGTTTCCTAAAAACAGCATGTCGGGAGATCGATAGTGGTCCGGGATCGTCGGACGGAAGGTTTCCAGCACGTTGAGTTGAGTGTCCAGGGTGTGGGCGTCATTCAGTTGATCCGTATATTCGCCTTGCCATCGAAACGTTTTTCCCTTTCGGCGTTCGAGGCCCGTCAAATCAATCTTTCGACGACGCAAAAACTCGACGTGCTCTTCTGGAAAATCTTCTCCGACGACGGCAATCAGATCGACGTCGGTAAAAAAACTGGCGGCCGTTGAAAAATACGTGGCGGATCCTCCCAAGACTTCCGTGGCTTCCCCAAAAGGCGTGCGAACCGTATCGATCGCCACGCAACCCAAGACCAACAACTTCCCCATGTCCCTACCTCCTTTTTGACGTTGTGGACGCCGGCCGTTTCAAAAAGAGATGATACCGGCGCTTCACGGAAGCCGTCATGGCCGTCGGCGGCGTCACTATGGCCTGCCGCAGTGCCGTGCGACAGGCACAGGCGCCAGGTCCCACCGATTGTTGAACGTGCTGACGGAGGACGTTCTTGGCCTGCTCGACGTTCGCGTGCATGATGCTCAAAATCGCTTCGACCGACACGGACTCCTCACTCTCGTGCCAACAATCATAATCCGTGACGAGCGCCATGGTCGCAAAACAGATTTCCGCCTCCCTCGCGAGTTTGGCTTCCGTCGCGTTCGTCATCCCGATCACGTCCACCCCCCATTGCCGATACAACAGGGATTCTGCTCTGGTTGAAAACTGCGGCCCTTCCATGCAGAGGTAGGTGCCCCCCACGTGGACGGTGGCCCCCACCGTCTTGGCCGCCTTACCCAAGGCCGCCGACGTGACCGGACAAACGGGATCGGCAAAAGCCACGTGCGCCACCAGGCCTTGATCGAAAAACGTGCTGACTCGCCGGGTCGTTCGATCAATAAATTGGTCGGGCAGGACAAGATGATTGGGCTGGATGTGCGTTTTCATGCTCCCGACGGCGCTGACGGAAACAATCTGAGTGACGCCAAGGGACTTGAGCGCGTAGACGTTGGCACGATAATTGATCATGGAGGGATTGATCCGATGACCACGCCCATGACGCGGGAGAAAGGCGACGCGCCGGCCGGACAACGTGCCGAGGGTCACGGCATCCGACGGTCGACCAAAGGGCGTGGACACGCGAACTTCCCGAACCTCCTCCAGGTCCTCCATTTCATATAACCCGCTGCCTCCGATGACGGCTATCTCAGCCCGTGGTTTCACTGGCATCGTCTGCGTACCCCCTTCTCCCGTCTGGTCTTTCATTGATGTTCACGTCCGACGTTGGTCGAGACACGCCACGCGATCCGTCACGCCGAAGGTCGTCCAAAAACGGTTCAATCATCGTCATGAGACGTCGCGCCACGGATTGAGAGGACTCTTCCGGTTGCACCACCACCCACCGGAGTCCCGGTTCCTTCCGAAACCACGTCATCTGCCGCTTCGCAAAATGCCGCGTATCGCGCTGTAATCGTCGCACCGCTTCGTCGAATGAATACTCACCCTCCAGATACCCCGCCATCTGCCGATAGCCTAAACTCTTCATCGAAACGAGATCGCGGGAATATCCTTTGGCCAACAGGGTTCGGGTTTCGACGACCAGGCCTTTCGCCAACTCCACGTCGACCCGATCATCAATCCGGCGATAGAGTTCGGCCCGATCCATGGTCAAACCCAACACCAGGGCATGAAAGGGTGCGGCACGTTCTCGAGATTCCCGGTGGGCGCGTGAAAGCGGAACGCCCGTCTGCCGATACACTTCCAAAGCCCGAAGCACTTTCACGGAATCCCGAGGATGGAGACGCCGTGCGGTTTCTGGATCGACCCGGCTCAACTCCTGATACATCGATTCCCCTCCCCGGAGACGTAATTCTTGTTCAAGTGAGCGACGAAGTGAACGATCCACGGGAGGACTATCCCATAACCCACGTAACAACGCTCGCACGTAGAGCCCGGAGCCGCCGACGACAAAAGGAAGTCTGCCCCGTTCATGCAGACGCATGATTTCTCGGGTGGCGTGCCGGCGAAATTCTCCGGCGTTAAACGGCTCATCCGGTTCCACCAGGTTAATCAAACGATGAGGAACCCGTTGCCGTTCCGTTTCCGACGGCGTATCCGTTCCAATATTCATTCCTCGATAGACCTGGGTGGAATCCGCGGTCAAGATCTCGGCGTTGAGGGACTTGGCCACGTCCACGGCAACGCGACTCTTACCGATTGCCGTTGGTCCCACGAGAACGATAAGGGGCTTCAACGCGGTATAGGTCTCCCTCAAAGTCTGACTGACCGCGCCATTGTGACGGGAGCGGGGCTGATTGTGCGAATGATTCATAAACGCCGAAATATTCGATGCAGTTCGTCGCTTCCAAAACGCAGAGAAATCCGTCGGCCGTGGGGGCAGGTCATCGGCACGCCTTCGCTGAGCCAGTCGTGCACGATGGCCTTCATTTCCGGCTCCTGCATGTGACGGCCGGCTTGTACGGCGCCCTGGCAGGCCATGGACGCGAGCACGGGCCGGATGCGCTTGTCGAATGAATCAAGGGAGTTCCATTCCGAGACGTCATTAAGAACGTCTTCGAGTAAGGCGCCGTAATCCATCTGTCCCAACAACGCCGGCACCGTGCGAATGACAAAAGCCGACTGGCCCAGGCGCTCAAGTTCAAGCCCCAGGTCGGCCAACGTCGGCAGGCATTCTTCCAACGTGGTCACCATCGATACCGGGAGATCCACCGGTTCAGGAATAAGGAGTCGTTGACTTCGGATCTGCCGATTTTTCCGCTCCCGCCACAAGCGTTCAAACAACACGCGCTCATGAATCGTGTGCTGGTCCAAGACGTGCAAGGTATCTCCCACTTGAGCCAGAATGTAGGTCGCGTGGATTTGTCCGAAAATCCAAACGTCCGGGTCGAGCGCATAGGCGGCCGCCGATTCCTGAGCGTGGCCCGTGAGACCGACGCGTTCATGGGAACCGGTCTTCACCTCGACGACGCCCGGAAGCGGCCGCGTCATCGGGACGGGAGCGTCAACGTTGCCCGCGGGCCGTCCGTCAATCAAGTCTGGCGTCGCGGGTCTCATCGTCTCGGAACCGTTCGCATCAGCGGCGGACAGTCCCTGCAAGGACGGCGCCACGCCCTCTTTTTGCAGGGGACGACGGACTGCCTCTTTGATAACTCGATGAACCAAGTCGGGGCTGTGAAATTTCACTTCTCGCTTCGAGGGGTGTACGTTGACGTCCACCTCATGGGCCTCAAGGTCCAGCATGATGACAAACACGGGATGTCGGTCTTTAGGCAAGAAGGAGCCATAGGATTCATAGACGGCGTGAGCAATCGTCGCATTTTTCACGGCGCGCCGGTTGACAAAAATTTCCTGAGGCGTCCGGCTGGTTCGCGCGTGACAGGGATTGACGGCCACCCCTTGCACCTGCACGGTACCCCGCTCCAATTGAATGGAGAGCATCGTGTCCATGACTTTTGCCCCATAGACCTGAAGGAGGCGATCCTCGAACGTCGCGGCCGTCGGGTAGTCGAACACCGGATGATCATTGTGCGTCAATCGAAAGTGCGTCTGCCCGTTCGCCAGCGCGGCTTGCTGGACGACGTGGACGACGTGGGAAAATTCCGTCGCGGTCGTCTTCAAAAATTTTTGCCTGGCCGGTGTATTGAAAAAGAGTTTTTCCACTTCAATGCGCGTCCCCGGTGGGGAACCGCGTTCTTCAACCGACGGAGGCCCCCCTCCCTCAATGGACACAACCGTTCCAGACCGTGCCTCATGCAAGGTGGTGAGCATCCGAAACCGTGAAATCGCGGCAATGCTCGGCAAAGCCTCCCCACGAAACCCATAGGTGGTAATTCCCATCAGATCATTTTGATTGCGCAATTTGCTGGTGGCAAATCGTTGGCACGCTAACGCGGCATCGGCCCGACTCATCCCTTCACCGTTATCAGTCACTCGAATCAAGGTTTTTCCACCATGAACAACGTCGATCGAAATCACGGTACTGCGGGCATCCAGACTATTATCAACTAATTCTTTGACGACCGACGCGGGACGCTCCACGATTTCTCCCGCAGCGATCTGCGAAGCCACGAACTCCGGAAGGACCTGGATTCTGGTTTCAACGGACATCATGGGGGAGAGACCCGTCACCTGCTCCGCGTCACCGAAAAATGGAATGAGCCGTCCCGTTCATCGTTGCCAGCCCCAATCCCTTCTAGACTAAGGAGACGTGGACTTTGGCGCGACGGGTTGCCGAGCTTGACTGAGGGCATTCTGCAATTCCACGATCTGCACTTCGTGTTCATCGATCTTCGATCCCAGCTTGGTCACCAGGGCGTTGCTCGCGGCTTTTAACTTCGCGATGGATCGGCTTAATTCGTTCCAATGTTTCACGTTGGCCTTAAGCTCCTGCTGCAAGCGTTGCACGGCAGACGCCTCCGCCGAGGACGCCACGCGCTCCGCCTGCTTCTGAAGTTGAGTGGCCTGCTCATTGAGTCGTGCGGTCAAAGCCGTTTTGAATTGTTCAAACGATTGAACGGCCGATTCAACGCTCGCCGTGACCTCGTTCAGATGCGTGGAAATGGCTTGGGTGTTCTCTGCCTGCTTGGCCGTCTCCGATGACTGCGCCTGCTCCAAGCGATCCAGCCGGGCCATCGTCTGTCCCACCTGCTTCATCTGGTCGTCGCCGCGTTTCCCCAACAGGTCACCCATGGAATCCAGAACGCCTCGCATCTGGACGACCGCCTGACGGAGTTCTTCAACGTTCTTGGCTTGGGCTGTCACTCGCGTTTGCGTTTGGGTGACGTTTGCGGCCACCGTCCGTTCAGCCTTTTGCAAAGCGGTTTCCATCCTTGCCAACTCCTGCGAGACCCGACCTTTTTCCTGCTCAACGACCGCCGAGATCGCTTCCAAAGCCTGGGGAACGTCTTTCTCTAAATATGTCTGGATGGAGGCTGTATCGGTATTAAGCTTTTTGGTCGATGCCTCAAGCTTTTTGGTCGATGCCGCAAGCTTTTTGGACAATGCCGCAAATTTTTTGGCCAATGCCGCAAGTTCAGTGCCCAATTTGGTGTTGAGCTTGGACAACTGGGCGGCTTGGGCCTTCGCCTCGGCGTCCAGACGATCCGTGATTTTCTTCAGGGCCTTATTGACGGTGGCAATGGTCGTTTTGACGCTGGTTTCGACGTACGTTTTGAGGGTCCGGGTATCAGCGTCGAGTTTCGTTTGAAAGGCCTCGAGTTTCGCTTGAAAGGCCCGTTGTTGCTTCGTGAAATCTTGTTGCACCGTAGCCTCAGCACCCGTGGCCCGATCCTGTTCTTGGACCAATCGTTTATCAACCTGAGCCAGGATTTTCTTAAACTCAACCAGAGATTTCTGAAAATCAGTGAACTGCGTGCTCACCTGTTTGGTCTGTTTGGCCAGAGCCCCTTCCACGTCTTTGCGCAAGGCGTCGATCTGAGTTGACCGTTCGGCCAGAGCCTGGTCCGCGTCTTTGCGCAAGACGTCGATCTGAGTTGACCGTTCGGCGTCACCTTGTTCAAGCAGTTCTTTGAGCACGGCGTCTTTCCGGGTCAGAGCAACCAACTTCCGGTTGACCTGATCAAGACCCTGATCAAGACGATGTGATTGCGTTTCCGATTCGCTGGTGACTTTTGACAGAATCTCTTCACGCAGGCTCTGCAAGTCACTGTTTATGCGGGCACGGGCTTTCTTCAGTTCGTTTAATTCGTTTTTCTGCTCCGCCAGCACGGCTTTGGAAGCCTCGATGTTCCGTTTGGCCTGCTCAAGGGTTTGGGCCAACGTTCGTTTCTCACGATCTAATTTGCTGATTTTCCCTTCAAAATCCTCTTCCATTTTCACCAGGTCTGAGCGCTGGGCGACGCAGGAGGTCACGAGCAGCGCCAACCCGATCACGCACAAGGCTTGAATCCCTTTCCATATCCATCGGATTTTTCGCGTGGCGTTTCTTTTTCTCAGGGAAAACACACGATGTCTACGCATGGGCTTACGTCTCCTTACGATTTCTCAAAACATCACGTTTTGGCGGGAAACGACACGATCTTACGAGGGAGACCACGCGGGGGAACTGTGGTGCTTTCCGCCTTTCGTCAACTGCTCTAATCCCGTGCCGTCAATGGTCATCATGTAAATGTGACTCTGCCCCCCTCTCGTCGAACTGAAGACCAGGTGACGACCATCCGGTGCCCACGAAGGAGAATCATCGATTTCACCGGAAGGCCCTTTGGTCATTTGAACGCGCCGTTCTCCATCAGGAGACATGCGGCACAACTTGAATCCCATTCCGCGGACGTAACAGACGTAGGCAATCCAATCCCCTTGTGGAGACCACGCGGGGGCGGCGTTGTACTTCCCTTCAAAGGTCAATCGACGGACGCGTGACCCATCACGTTTCATGACGTAAATCTGGGGTTGGCCCCCACGATCCGACGTAAAAGCCAATTTCCGTCCGTCGGGTGCCCACGTCGGCGATAAATCCGCACGGGGATGAGCGGTCAACTGCACGATCTCCTTCGTGCCGACGTTCAGCGTAAAGATATCGGAATTCCCCTGATTGGCGGACGCATACGCCACCAGTTGACCATCAGGAGAAAACGCCGGCGTCATGTTCAAACTTTCAGAAGGCACCCAGGTGCGCTGGGTGCCTGAGGTAAGATCGAGTTGCACGATTTCCTGATTATTCCGGCGATAGGTCGTATACAACACGGAGCGTCGATCAGGCGACCACGTCGGCATGATCGACATCTCTCGATTGCTGGTGACGCGCTTGGGACCATACCCGTCGTAATCCATCACGTATAAATTGCCGCGTCCACCGGCCTTGTTTCTGGAGACGTAGACGATTTTCGTCAGGGCAATGCCGGGATCTCCCGTGTAATGTGAGACCAAGGCGTTCGTCCACCGATGCACCATCGTGCGGAGAAGCGTCATGGTAATGGGATTGCCGGTATACTGTCTGCCGAGGGCGAACTCGTTCTCTCCGCCGTCGTAGGCGCATGCGTCCATGACCAGTCGTCCATTTTTTTTACCGATTCTTCCCCAGGTGGTCACCGTTGCGCCACTCGCGCCGGCTTTCGCCCTTGGGGCGTCGCCTCGACAATGCGCGTGCTCAAACGCCGGCACGTCCGGCGGCTCCTCAAGGACCTCAAACACCTGGGTGCGCCTCAAATCAGCTTTGAGCACGTCGTTCAGTTGCGCTCCGATTCGAGTCTGACTGTTCCCATCGTGGAATCCCATGATCCAGATCGGAATTTTTTGAAACTCCGAACGGCTCGTTTCTAAAAACACGCCGTCGGCAGCCTGCACCTCAACGAACGGAAGAAGGCCGACTGCAAACAAGACACCGAGCAAAAGGGATCGCGTCGAGTGCTTCATTGATTGAGCTTGACCGTAAATCGGAACTTGAAATCGTAATAGGGTTCCGTCATGTGCGGAGGAAAGGGCGGTAATGGGCTGGCCGCCACCACCGCCCGCTTGGCCGCTGAGTCATAATACTCGTTTCCCGACTTCTTCACGAAGGCCAGCGCCTCTTCCTGTACCCGTCCAGTCTGCTCGACTCGAATGGCCAAGACCACCTGAAGCGGCTCCTGCTGATGGATGGCAACGGGAGGCGCGACCCATTCCCGATCAATCTTGCTCCAGACTTGCGCCCAATACTTATTCGCTTCGGAAGCAGACCCGCCCACGTGCAGCTTGGTCAGCGTCTCATGGGTGCCGCCCTCCGTCTGCGGGGAACTCAGTCGGTGCGACTGGAGAGGTTTCACTTCAGGAATGGGCAGGTTGTCAATGGCGGCGTTCTCACGTCTATCGTTGTCGGGCCTCAATGGCGTCGATGGCGTCTTGGCCACCGTGGGTCGGGATGGAGCGTGATCTTGCGCAACCTTGGCTAACGTCGGAGCCGGAGAAGGCACAACGACCGGAACTTCTTTTCGATCTTCGTCCGCGTTTTGAGGGACCAGGCCCGGGATAAGAGAAACTTCTGGTGATTCAACGGGAGTCACTTGAGCATTCTTGACTTCAGGGGTCTTGACGGGTCGACTCGGCTGCTTCACCGATTTCACCAGCCGGCTGATCTTTGGAGCGTGTACGGGCACTTTGTTTTTCTTCAACGGCGGCGACTCGGCTGGTCGAGGAGGTTGTGAGGGTAAGGGAACATCTGAAGATTCCCGTTGGATCTTCGGCACGACGACAGTCTCCACGGCCTGCTTCAGCGTCTGGGCCAACGAGTCGGCCGTTGGAATCGGCGAGGGACGCGTTGGCTGTATCCTGGGTGGGCCAGAAGCCAGTTGCGGCGGCCGCGGGGGCGATTGAACCCGTGGCACGTCAAACTCCAGTGGACTCGGCTGAGATGCTGGGGAAGGGGTCGAAACGGGTTCAACGTTGTTGGCCACTTCCACGTTTCGGGGAGCGGGCACCACTACGGATTCCAGGGCTCCCACCAGCGAGTCCGTGATCCGTTCCGGTTCACGCGGCGGCACCGTCGGCGCGGGGCGCGGTTCGCTTTCCGGTGCAGGAGCGGGAGACGCCTGAACGTCGGCAAGCGTCACAAGATCAACGTGGTATGAGGCAACGGGCCGGTCGATCATCGGCATGAAACGAAGAATTGCCATCGAGGCAAACGCCACGTGAACGGCAACCGACCCGGCAAGAGCCCACTTGAGCCGCGTATCAACCGACCCTGGAGCCCGCAGCAAATCAAACGACAACAGATTCATGGAGGCGGTATGGGACATTGCGTCGTTTCTCACTTACTGAGCGGTGACGATCTCCTCTTCAACCACCGTCTTCTGGACGTCCGTGATCATGCCTAATCGTTCAATCCCGACCCGTTTGACTTCATCCATGATTTGGACGATCCGCCCATAGGGAACCCGACGATCAGCCCGAAGATAGACCGACACTCCGGCGTTGAGGGACTTGGCCTGGTGCAATCGCTTCCGTAAATGAATCACCGTCACGCGATCTTTCCCAAGGTAGACGCGTTCGTCGGGTTCAATCGTAATCACGAGACGCTCCTCGGGCGTAATCGTGTTCGATTGCGAACGCGGAAGTGAAAGATCAATCCCTCGGTGCAGCATGGGAGCCGTCACCATAAAGACCACCAACAACACCAGCACCACGTCCACGAGCGGGATAATATTGATCTCAGAAAGAAACCGGCGACGGGATTCAAGTATCACCGAAGGACTTCGACCTCTTTCACGTCGGGAGACATTCCTTCCAGGGCATTCAGAAACTCGATGCCGAAGGCTTCAACGCCGAATATGATTTTTCGAATTCTGGCGAGATAGTAGTTATATCCGACGACGGCGGGAATTGCGGCAAACAGTCCGGCGGCCGTGGCCACGAGCGCTTCGGAAACGCCAGGAGCGACGGCCGCGATACTCGCCGTGCCTTCGACGCCGATTCGCTGAAAGGCGTGAATGACGCCGACAACCGTGCCCAATAACCCGATGAACGGAGTAATGTTTCCCGTGGTGGCCAGGAAAGGAAGATAGGCTTCTTGTCGGGTAATTTGCTCTTGAACGAGGTAGCGGATGACTTGTTCTAAATAGTGGCGCTCCGGCCAGCCACGCTGCTTGGGAGTTTCCTCAATGACGTCCGTCGTCTGGAGATCAGGAAGATGCTCCAACCGACTCACGATCCCAAGAAAAACCGACCCGCTCGGGCTATGGGACAATTGTTTGGCCAGGCGATGCAGCTTGGGCAAATCCGGGTCATTGAACGTGGCCTCCCGTTGATAGGCACGGAGAAATTGTTGTTCTTCTCTATGGATCATGCGGACCATCCACCATTTATACAGAATGATGCCCCATGAGAAGACGGAAAACCACACTAAAACCAATAAGACGACGATAGAGGTCGTCCCGAGGGAACCAATGAGCTGACCAAGGTCACTTGCAAACATAGGGTGTTGGGACACATCGGCAATGGGAAAAAAGCCAACTCACGGATTGAGAGAGTTGCAGAAACGACCAAAGCCGACGGGATGAATGGCGGGGCCGACGGGATTTGAACCCGCGACTTCCAGATTGACAATCTGGCGTCCTAACCTGGCTGAACGACGGCCCCATACAGGTAATGAGGTGTCCTTTTGATTCTGTCGCCGGTCTTCAACCCCTCGCCTGAGCAATCCATCGCTTCTGGGGTAAAATCCGACTCTTCGGACGTCATCAGTTATTCTCATGGTAGGCGGAACAGGGCTTGAACCTGCGACCTCTGCCTTGTAAGGGCAGCGCTCTCCCTACTGAGCTATCCGCCCGTGCATTCAGTGCCAAAGCGTTGACGCATTATGTATATCAGGCATAGACGCCCTGTCAACCTGAGAGAACACGGACAACGGGCATGGACACGAGACGCCCTCCCGACCAACGCCTTCAGACATTTGACAAGGAACAACCAGGTGAGTATAAGGCCCATGGTTCACGTGAGCAGGACGTTCAACAAGCCCGTCCGGCCTGCCGTAAGTCCTTCCTTTCGGCCAATCCCCATGATGCGTCACGTCATTGTTGAGATCGGACGTTGAGTTACAAAATCAGAGATATCAGCAAACGGGTTGCCCAGGAACATCCTGAATTCTTACCCCGAAGCGAACGGCTGTGGCTCTTAGCCGAACGACATCGCGGAGCAGGAATTACCGCCGTTATCGTAGCAAGTTTAGCTGCGATTATTCTCGGAACCCTTGTCTGGTTCCAACGTTCACATGACCAAGAGGCGTTGGGCCTTGAGCATCAAGCCGTTCAAGCCTACCTCGACCGATCCTTTGAAGACGTCGAGGCGACAAAAAAACGTTTGCAACAAGCCGTGACCACGTATCGGCAAATCATTGAGGACTATCCTCGCTCTCCCAATGCCCGCATGGCCTGGTACTTCATCGGGAACGCGTTAGCCGAACAACGTGATTACGCGGGTGCCATTGACGCCTATAACAATTTTATCAAACAGACGGGGACCCATCCGGCTCTGCTCGGGTTGGTCTATCAACGACTTGGTGCTACCTACGTGGCGGATGGAAACCGAAAAAAGGGCATTGAAGCCTACAATCACGTGCTTCAGGTGCCCGAGGCGCTGAACAAAGATCAGGTGCTATTCGAACTCGCCAAACTGGAGGAATTTGACGACCGGACCAGTCAGGCACTGGCTCTGTACCAACGGTTATTAGACGAACATGCGCGTTCGCCCTATGCGAGCGAAGCCAAGATGCGGGTCAAAATCCTTGAACCACCCAAGGAAGAATCCAAAGGGACCCCCCCTGAGGAGGAAACACAACAGGAAGAGAGTCCGGAGGGGAAAGAAAAAGAGCCCTGACACATTCAGGGCAAGGAGCTTGCTCAGGGGGAGATCATCAGCATCCGACCCGCTCGAATCAGGCTGCTGCGTAAATCATTCAACGTCTTCAACTTCCGAACCGACACGCGAAACCGTTTGGCAATACTCCACAGGCTGTCACCGCGCCGCACGCGATACCACCGCACCTCTTCACTCCCGGGAATCTTTCCGCTGACGCGCAAACGTTTTCCCACCCGTATTAAATTTCCCGAGAGATCATTGAGGCGCTTTAACGTCCTGACGCTCATCCCGAATCGATGAGCAATCACTGACAAACTGTCTCCCCGGCGAACGCGATACCACGTTAATTGAGGCTGGGTGGGCACCCACGGCTTCAGCCGGGATTGAGCCCGTTTCACGGAAGGTCCCGTGCCCACGGGGACCTTGACGTAATATCCGCCTTTATCCGGAGGGATGACACTGCGACGCAATTCAGGATTCAACCGCCGAAGTTCTTCAAAAGGAATTCCCGTTTCTTTGGCAAGGGATCGCAAATGAACGGATTTGTCAATGCGCACTTCCTCGTATTGATGAACGGCTTGTGCAGAAGCGTCAAAGCCGAAGCGAGTGGGATTCGACGCGATCATCGTCGTCGCCATAAATTTCGGCACGTATTGTCTGGTTTCCCGACGAATGTAGCGGGTCCGCGCGATTTTCCAGAAATCCCGAGTACCGGTTTTGCGAATCGCTCTGCTGATTTTGCCCGCACCGGCGTTATAAGCCGCGAGCGCCAACGGCCATGAGCCGAATTGATCGTAGAGATCTCGTAAGTGGTGGGCCGCCGCGACCGTGGACTTCATCGGATCCCGCCGTTCATCCACGTACCAATTCACCTTCAATCCATACATCCAACCCGTACTTTTCATAAATTGCCACGGCCCCGAGGCTCTGGCTCGTGAATAGGCCATGGGATTGAAGCCGCTTTCGACCAACGACACGTACATCAGGTCGTGAGGCAAACCCAGCTCGGCAAAAATCTCTTCGACCAGCGGTTCATACGTGTAAAATCGATCCAATGCCCGTTGGAAGCGGTCATGGATGGCGGTTTGAAAGTATTCAACGTTGCGCTTGACGGCAGGGTTCAGGATAACGGAAATCTCGTCATACAACGGCTCGGCCGGCGGAGAACCCTCCTGAGTTTTCCGGTCTGCCGTACTCTTCTGAGGCGACGGAGGACTGGGAGGGGCGGGGAAAAAGACAAGGCCGGGATTGTTCTGGGATGAAGCGGAAGGCGGAGCGTGACGGTCAGACGCTCCACCATGGCCGGGGAAAAAGAAAAAGCCGCACAGGCCAAGGACAACCGCGGCCCGCGAGACACCAACGTTTCTTCCTGATCGCCTTCTTTTCCTGCGATTGTCGGGCATCGGCATTCTAAGGAGGAATTACTTAATGGTAACGGGCATCACTGTCAAGAAAAAAAACTGGAAACATTTCAGCAATCCAACGAACACGGGCAGCAACACACTTCAAATTTTCAGAAATCATTGGCCTACGATCAGGGTGTCGAAACATCGGCGGCACACCGAAACCCGGTCGAATGATTCCGGTCAAGCGGCTGGCTCGCCACTCTGGTAAAAATTCGCACTTGTGGAGTTTCCACTTGCCAGCCGGAACTTCGAATGACCCGACGGGTTCCGGTTGCAGGCCCTTTCGGATTCCGGCGCGGACTCCGGGAATAATAGGTCGCGTCATACCAGTCGGCAACCCATTCCCAGACGTTACCCGCCACGTCATAGACCCCGTAGGGACTTTTGCCTTTCTCATAAATCCCGACGGGCGTCAGGGTTTTTTCACCCTGCCACGTTTGATTGAAATTCAGATGCTTGGACGTGGGTTCGACGTTTCCCCAAGGAAACCGTCGATCATCAGTCCCGCGCGCAGCCTTTTCCCATTCGGCTTCGGTCGGCAACCGCTTACCGGCCCATTGGCAATAGGCATTGGCATCAAACCAATCCACGTTGACCACCGGCAAAGGCGCAATCGATTCCGGCATGAGTCCCCCTTGCCACAAATTTTTCGAGGAGTCGGTCGGATGTGATGGGACGCGATGACCGGTCGCGCGAATGAATTCCAGGTAGAGGCCATGCGTGACTTCATATTTGTCAATCACGTAGGCGCCCAATTCGACTTCATGATTGGGATATTCATCAAGTCCCCCGTCTCGTGCCCATTTGGGAACGCCCATGAAAAACGGACCGGCGGGAATGAGCACCATGGGCGCACCATCGTTTCCCATGATTTCGGATGCCGAGGCGGCATGAGCACGCTCAATGATCGACCAAGAGACGTGACTCACACCCATGATGAAGAAAACACTCAGGCCACAAACCGCCGTTGTCAACGTCTTCCTCATCATATTTTCCACGACTAGGATTTCGATGCACTTTCCTGCTCGGCCCGCCTCAACGCCCGCATCAGCAGGGGATCGCTCAATGCCATTTCACTGAGCGCATCCATGACGTGAAGGCCTTTGGCGTCCATAAGCTCTTTGGCTTTGGCGTACTGTTTGCCGTTAAATCGAGCCACCGTGGGTTGGTTATTAATCACTTGGCACGCCAGCACCCCATCTTCAAGTTCCAGCGTGCCACCCTGGTCCATCAATGCTTGGGCCTGGGCAACCGTGATGCCGTGCAATTCCGCGAATTCTTGAACGCCGCCGGTTTCGACCATCGAACCATCCGGCATCGAACATTTGCGTTTGAAATAGGGCGACCAGTCTTTGCGAAAGTCGATATAGGTGATATCACCACCCTTGGCTACCGACCGATCTAGTTTGCTGTAATCCAGCCCAAGATTCTTTTGCGTCAGACGTGCTCGCAATTCTTCCGGCAACCCTCGGTAAAACACGCGTTCCGCGGCCTCGGCCAGAGAAATCCGTGAAAACCGAGCGAGTTGTTCGGCTTCAGCGGTTTGTTCCAAATCCAACGTCCACGTCTGTTTGGGTTCGTGCCCCATCGGATCGACCTTGCACACAAACACTCCACGTGTCACCACGCCGGCCGTTTGTGGATAGGAATAGATCCCGCCTTCCGTTAAAAGTCGCTGCACGTCTTCAATCAGAATCTCATAGCTTTCACCAAGAATTTTTGCATGATGCTCAATCTGTTCTTCGCCGATCATGGCACACACCATGACGTTCCCGGGCGGATCAAAGTCGGTATAATTCTCCAAGAGATTATAGAGTTCCGGCTCTTTTATCGGCTTGAGCGGCCGCTTTTTTATCTTAAACACGGACAGCCTCCGTCATGCTAAGCAAAGCCCCACCCTGCCCCTCGAAGGAAAGTTCTCCCTCTCCCCTGGTCGAAGGTCGTTGCAGGCACCGGATTAACAGGTACGGCAACACCTCGAAGAGAATTTCTCCCTCTCCCCTGGCGGGAGAGGGCAGGGGTGAGGGGGAAAGTGACCTGGCCAGTGCCAAGTGAAGCGGCCCGCCTGCCTGCGTCGCTGATACAAGCACTCTCCGGGACCACTCCGTCTCCAACGGCTCTCCGAATGCCAATGGTCGTGGACCCTTACACATTATTGCCATCCTTCATCATCGAATGGTAGAACTGCCAGTCTCTTATCGTGTTGATCGGTCTCCGTGCCATGTCCATTCCACAACTGGCAACCCTGTTCCATCAGTACGCGGCCTTTCAATGGGACCCACACAAAGGCTTCGTGCTGGCCTCCGGAGAAACGAGTCCTTACTACGTGGACTGCCGGGCCCTGTTAGCGCATCCCGATGCCCGTTGGCTCGTAGCCCGGCTCGCATGCGCCGCCATCCGCGATCTCTCCATTGACGCGGTAGGAGGCCTGGAGATAGGCGCCATTCCCCTGGCCACGTCTATATCCGATTATGCCCATGCGACTCAACCACGGAAAACCTACCGCACCTTCGTCGTGCGGAAACAAGTGAAAGATCATGGATTAGCCAAACGAATCGAAGGCGCGGTCAAGGCCGATGATCGCGTACTCATCGTGGACGACGTGCTGACGAGCGGCGGCTCTATCCTGCAAGCCCTCCGGGCTGCCGACCAAGCAAACCTCCGCGTCTCCCATGCCCTTGTGATCGTAGACCGGCAAGAACGGGACGGCAAACAGAACGTCGAAGCTCATGGGGTGTCACTGATGAGTCTGTTAACCTTGAACGATCTGAAAGCCACCCGACCCGGGACCCCCGTCATCCCCAGTCAATAACGGGAAAACGTCTTCTATCACGATCAGAAATCGCAAAAACGCCTTTTCCATCTGCCCTGAGGCTTAGGAAAGAGAGTGAGAATGTGCCCGATGCAACCGGATGACGTTCGTGACGCGGTTGACGGTGAACACAGACAATTCCGAGCGAAGCGCGGAATCGCTTCTCCGAGACTCTCCGGCAACCCTTGGCTCTCGACTTTACCACTTCAGATCTCGAGCGTGGGGAGGGATTTCCATTTCCCGTTGCCACCCTCTCCACCCCGTGTTCTTGAGGAGATCAACGAACTGAATCACGTCCATCGCTTGCGCGCGTTCAATCCGTTCGACGTCGGAGCCTTTGACGGTGAAGAAAACTATCTCATGAAAAATGCAGCCGGACGGGCAGTCTCCCCACGCACGTCGAACGGCCACGTGCCAGGTCCCTTGTGACTTCACTGCGTCGATATCCGTCCCGTCCCCCAAGAAATTATTAGCTTCAGCGTATTCGATTCCTTCCAGCATTGAGTATGCCCTGATGGCTTCGCCAACGTTCAAAGGCTCATCGAAATAAAAGACGCATTCGTTACCGACGAACGGAAACAACTCCACGGCGGATAAACCGAGTCGTGCATTGAGGGCGTCAAAGTCCTCATGCCCGGTGTGCAGGGCGACCTGCCCCGTTTCGGGAAGAAGAACGTGAACGGCCCTGAACAAATCCGGCTCCAGCTTGAGAATAAGTTCCCCGAACCCATATTGCTGCCGTACGGTCAGGACCGCCATCGCCGGATACGCGTCTCGAATTCGGGATAGAACCCGATCAATCTCGCGAGCAAGTTCGCGTCGTTGCCCTGCGTCCAACAGTAAGTCGTCGCTTTCTCTTTGCAGGATCCAGTCGGCCAGGACGACGGCCTCCGTAGGCGTGGGGAGTGCCGGAGAGTCTACGCGCACAACGACCGGTGCTCCGGCGGCAAAAGCCCCACAACCTGCCAACATGAGCGCGCAGCACGCCACGGACCCGACGAAATTCACTACTCCGCGTATACCGACCGGACTGACGTGTTTCATCCTGACGTTTTCCACAGCTTCACGCAGACCGCTGATTCCCTCACTCAGCGCGTTTCGGACGAACGGCTTAAACCCCTGCCGTTGTCATTCTCCTTCATCGTGTGTCTCCTCCCTCAAAAGGGTTCACGCACGCATCAGGGCGTGGCACGAAACTTCTTCTCATAGTGGGGCTGCACACCCATCGGTTACTCCTTGCAGTGAAACCGAATGCCCCACCACGCTTCGGTAAGGATTTCTGATCCACCCATGCCTTCGACCACTCGTTGACGACCTCTGGTTTTGCCTTCCTGTACCACCTGATACGGCCCGCGACAAAACTCTCGAATCTTTTCAAACGCCTCCATGCGCTTGGACGTGGACAGGTAGCCATCTTTTCCTTTGTAGACGTACGTCGCGACCCCGGAAGTCGGACTCTCCTGAATGACCTGCACCCCACCGCCACATCCGCCGAGTCCCATCAGGACAAGGAAGATCACTCCGGCTCTTGACCGAATTCCAAAAGTCGGCATAGGATGAATGGGAGGCAACAAGGGCGTCATGGCGACAAAAACATGTCATCCTGAATTCCCGTTTTCACGGGAATGACGGCACGTCACTTTTTCGACAGGGAGGTCGTGATGAAGACGAAAGCAATCCTCATGAGTTTTGCCGTTCTGGTCGTATTGCTCACCGGATCATTATCCGCCCAGCAATCCTACGTTTTGACCGTTCAGGAGTTGAATAAAGGGCTCCAAAAAGCTCCGACCCTTCAACAGAAAGGGTTTTTTCTGATTGACGTTCGTACCCCGGAAGAGCATGACGCGGGATTCATTCCCGGGACCGACCAGAATATTGATTATCGGGACGTGGCCCAACGGCACAAGGAAATCGGTGCCAACCCCGACTCCCACATTGTGGTCTATTGCAAGTCCGGCCACCGGAGCAACATCGCCGCACACACCCTCGCGGAACTGGGGTATCACTACGTCTATAACCTCGCGGGAAGCATGGACGCCTGGAACGAAGCAGGGTATCCGGTTGAATTCCCCGGCCAGTGAATGGCCGAGCAGCGGCTTTGCTCTCTTCAAAGGGGCCATTCACCCCGTCGTTTGTAGCTGCGCGGTCCCTGCTCGGAGGCAGGGACGTGCCTTATCGCGCCTCCCTGCTTGAGACTTTTGCAGTCATGGCAACGGATGCACCTCAAGGCTATTCTTCCTGCGTCGAAGGCTCCTCCCTGATTTCTGAAAAAATCCGATCAAACTCCACGTGAAGTTCTCGAAAGGCTTCAAGCAGCGTCGGGTCGAAATGCTGAGGCTTGGTCCGATCATTGCCGTTGAGGATGATGTCACGCGTCTTCTGGTGTGAAAAGGCCGGTTTATACGGCCGACGGCTCCGAAGCGCGTCATAGGTATCCGCCAACATGACCATGCGTCCTCCCAAGGGAATGGCCTCACCCGTTAACCCTTGAGGATACCCGCTGCCGTCCCATCGTTCATGATGCGTGAGGGCAATCTCTCTAGCCGTCTCGAGCAACAACGACGGCGACCCGGCTAACAGATTGGCCCCAAACACCGGGTGCCGTTTGACGATGGCCCACTCCGTTTCATCCAACGGCCCACGTTTCTGCATGATCCTGTCGGGAATGCCGACCTTCCCCACGTCGTGCATCGGAGCCGCGTCAAAAATCAATTGGGCGTCATCCTCATCGAACCCGATACTCACCGCCAAGGTTTTGCTGTAATGACTCAGACGCTGAATGTGCGTGCCGGTCTCTTCATCTTTATAGCGGGAAGCCAGGGTCAGACGCACGACCGTATCCGCGTAGGATTTTTCGAGTTCTCGCGTTTTTCGTTGCTCCGCGCCGTAGGCGGCCTTGAGGTCCTGAGCATAGGCCTGCAATTGTTTATTCACCGCTTCCAGCTTTTGAGACTTCTTTTGTTCACGAAACAGGAGGGCTTTCAAGTCTTTCGCATACAGAGCCAGTTGTGACTTGGCGGCACGGAGTTGCTTATTCAGATCATCGTCGGGGATCGAGGCACGGGAGAGTTTCATGCGTGCGCCAAGATTAAGTCGTTCGCGCCCGAGCAAGTGCTTCCTGGACTTTTTCAAGGAGTTGGAGAGGACTGAAGGGTTTGACGAGATAAGCAAACACGTCCGGCACGCTCCCTTCTTCATTCGTGGGCTTATCCAGGGCCGTCAGGAGAATCAGGGGAATGTGCCGTGTGGCCGGATCAACCAGAACCGCGTGGGCCACGTCGAAGCCGGTCATTTTGGGCATCATCCGATCCAGAATCACCACGTCGGGACGTTCCTGCCGGATCAGGTGTAAAGCCGCTTCTCCATCCGAGGCTTCCAGGATGCGATAGTCCGGATCTTCCAGGGTCGTTTGAAGCAACAACCGAAGATCAGGTTCATCATCCGCAATAAGAATGGTTTTCATGTCTTTATGAATCCCGACAAATGCAATGGTTCTCCCGTAACGACCGGGAGTCAGCCACCATGACAATCCGACGCTTCGTCCGCAGACGCCACGTCCCGACTCCAGGCGCCATCGCCGCGTTCCATGCGCCGTGCCACGGTGATGAAACCCGAATGGGCGATCATCCGCAGATCCGGCCGTACACTGCGCCCGTCCACGTTCCAATGACGCACGAGGGTCTCGAAGGTTTCAATCAGGCCGAAGACGTCTGTCCGTCGGAGCGCGTCCACCGTCTGGGTCACTTGCGGAACCGTCGGCACAAAACTCAGGTAAATGCCTCCTGACCGGAGCACGTCCGGCACGTGGGGCACGACGTTCCAGGGTTCAGGTAAATCAAGGACCACGCGATCAAATAATCGCGGCGCTTCCTCTAAATCCCACGAAATACCTTCATAAGCGTCACGGTGAAATAAATGGAAATTGGCCACCGCTCCGCAATAGCGTTCAATGTTCTTCACCGCGGTTCGCGCAAAATCTTCCCGTTTTTCATAACTCACTACTTTTCCGCGGTCGCCCACGGCCCGAAGCAAGCCCAACGTCAAGGCCGCGGACCCGACGCCGGCTTCAAACACGCAGGCGCCCGGATACACGTCGGCCCACATAAGAATCATGGCGATATCCTTGGGATACAGGACTTGCGCCCCCCGAGGCATCTTGAGGGTGTATTCCGCCAAGGTGGGACTCAAGGCCACCATGGTCTTTCCTCCTCCTGAAAACTGGACCGTGGCCCCGTCGGGACGTCCGATGATGGCGTCATGAGGAATCGTGTCCCCACTGTGTTGAAACTGATCGCCGGCCTTCAACGTCAAGGCATACTGACGTCCTTTCCCGTCCACCAAATGGACGCGCTGGCCTGATTGAAACGTCGGCATGGCTCGCATTCTAGGAACCTCCCGTCCGCGTTGCAACTGACCCGACTGCGGCAGGACTGCGGAACAACCGCTCCAACCCCTTGGACGCACGGGAGTTTTCTTGACAGTCTTCGGAGAGGCTCGTAAGATTCTTTTCGTAGGAGGTTCCCTCCACGTTGAACGTCTTTTTCACCATTCCTTTCCTCTGGAGTCCGCGTCGTCTTCTTACGTGGCGAAACAGGGGAAGACCTTTTTTTCTTTTGCTGAGTGGTCTGTGTTTTGCGTTTTCTACGGCCTACGCTCACGCGGAACCTTCCCTCGTGGTCACCGCCGCCTATGAAGGAGTGATTAATCCCGTCGCCGCGGAATATCTCCAGGAAGCCATTGCGTTGAGCGAGAAAGCCAGCGCGCAATTTCTCGTGTTTCAACTCGATACGCCCGGAGGCCTGGACACCTCGATGCGCTCCATGATTAAGGCCATGACGGGCTCCCAGATTCCGATTGTCGTCTACGTCGGTCCGACGGGGGGACGGGCTGCATCAGCCGGGGTCTTCCTCACGTTAGCGGCGCACGTGGCGGCCATGGCTCCCGGCACCAACATCGGGGCCGCGCACCCCGTGGCAATGGGGGGCGGAGAAATGGACGACGTGATGAAGGAAAAGGTGGAAAATGACGCGGTCGCCTACATCCGCTCCATTGCCGAACGACGAGGCCGGAACGTCGAATGGGCGGAAAATGCCGTGAAAAAAAGTGTCTCGGCCACCTCGACGCAAGCCAAAGAACTCGGATTGATTGATCTGATTGCCTCAGACCGTCGTGACTTATTACAACAACTCGACGGATGGGAACTCGCACTTGGCGAAAAGACCATGACCCTTCGGACCAAAGACGCACGGATTCAGGATTTTCCCATGAGTTGGCGGCTCGAAGCGATGAAGGCAATCAGCGATCCCAACATTGCCTACGTGCTCATGACCATCGGGACCATCGGGTTGATTGCCGAACTCTACAGCCCCGGGGCGATCTTGCCCGGCATCGTGGGAGCCATCAGTTTGATTCTCGCCTTTTATTCCCTTCAATCTTTACCCGTGAACTACGCGGGGGTGCTGTTATTTATTCTGGGCATCGTCATGTTGGTCCTCGAAGTCACCGTCACCAGTTACGGTTTGCTGGCGATCGGCGGGGTGACCGCCATGGTTCTGGGGTCGCTGTTCCTCATCAATCAGGATTTCCCCTATTATCAGATTTCCTGGTCCGTTATCCTTCCCGTGGTTGCCTTGGCGGTGGGATTTACGTTCCTTGTGCTCAGCTTCGGGGTCAAAGCCTTACGGACGCAAACCGTCACGGGACGTGAAGGCATGATCGGGCTCATTGGATCAGCCAAAACGAGGTTGACGCCCCATGGAAAAATTTTCGTCCAGGGAGAAATCTGGAACGCGATCAGTTCAACCACGGTGAGTAAAGGCGAGCCGATCCAAGTCACCCGCGTGGATGGCCTGACCGTCCACGTCAAACCCGTCAACCCTCAAAATGAGAGTGAATAAAATGGACGCACCCTTCAATTCCACCATGCTCTTTATCCTGATGCTTGGATTCCTCGTTCTGTTGACAAAAGGCTTGTATATCCTCCGGGAATATGAGCGGGGCGTCATTTTTCGAATGGGCCGTCTGGCGAAAGGCATCATCGGAGCAAACGGACCCGGTATCATCATTATTATCCCGTTTATCGACAAACTGGTGCGCGTCAGCCTTCGAACCGTCACCATGGACGTCCCGCCCCAGGACGTGATCACCAAAGATAACGTCTCGGTCAAAGTCAATGCCGTGATCTATTTTCGAGTGGTGGAAGCAGAAAACGCGATCGTGAGCGTAGAAGACTATTATTACGCCACCTCAATGATTGCCCAAACGACGTTGCGGAGCGTCTTAGGCCAAAGCCACTTAGATGACTTGCTCGCGAAGCGGGATGAAATTAACGCCGACTTACAGCGGATTATCGATCAGGCCACGGAACCCTGGGGCATTAAAGTCTCCGCCGTCGAAGTCAAAAACGTGGATCTCCCTCAAGAAATGCAGCGGGCGATTGCCCGGCAGGCCGAAGCCGAACGGGAGCGACGATCGAAAGTCATCCACGCGGAAGGTGAATATCAAGCCTCCCAACGTCTTGCGGACGCGGCCAACATTCTGAGTCAGAATCCAGCGGCACTGCAATTACGGTACATTGAAACCATCACGAACGTGGCCGGAGAAAAAAATTCAACCATTCTGTTTCCCGTCCCCATTGACCTCATAAGCCCCTTTATCAAAAACGCAAACCCACCGAACGCCGCTCCCCAATCTGGAGAATCCTCTTCGTCCTAGGATCGAATTCCCCCCTTTCATGAAGAGGAAAAGACCATGACTCGTCTCTTTGCCGTCATCGGATTGGGCCGATTCGGATACAGCGTCGCAGAAACGTTGGTCGAAAAGGGCTGTGAAGTCCTCGCCATTGATCGGGAAGAAGCGAAAATTCAGGCGATCAGTGACATTGCGACCTTTGCCGTCCAATGCGACGCCACGGATGAACGCGCGCTGAAAGCCGTCAGCACGCAAAACGTGGACGTGGCGGTGGTCAGCATCGGCGAGAACATTGAAGCGAGTATTCTCATCGTCCAGACGCTGACCGAGATGGGAGTCAAATCCATTATCGCCAAGGCCGTCACCCATACACACGGAAAAATTCTGAGCAATCTGGGCGTGACTGAAATGATTTACCCTGAACGGGACGCCGCGATTCGACTCGCGCATCGGCTGGTCTCCCCCAAGGTGTTGGAGTATCTCGAATTAGCTCCCGGGTACAGCATTGAGGAAGTGACGGTTCCGGATCGGTTTTCCGGCATGAGCATTGAGGAATCCAAAATTCGGGAGCTGCATCACCTCAACGTTATCGGCATCAAAAAACAAGTGAATCGCATGATCAAGGGACAATTAAAAAAGGAAGATACCTTTAATTTTACGCCGTCCCCCGGTGACATGATTGAAAAAGGAGACGTCCTGGTCATGATCGGGAAAGAGCATGATCTCGACCGATTCAGTAATTCCGAATGAAGGATGCACCTTCCGGAGCGTCAAGGGAGTGTCAAACGTTTTCCACGAAGGTCACGGCATCCGTTCGCAACCATCTCACCAACCCGGCATCCACAATGTCGCGTGACGATTGCCAACCCCTGCTCAACGAATTCCGTCAGAATCTGGAAGATTTCTATGCCGTGCTGAATCTCGCCCCGCCCTACCACAGTATCGAACAAGCCATTTTGTGCCTCTCCGCCTTGACTGACACAAAAACAGATGACCAACGCAAACAACTTCTCGTCAATCCCATCCTGAGACGGGAACTCTACGGGCAAGCCTTCACAGACTCAGGGCTACACAAAAAACATCGCGGGATTATCGCCGGCCGCGCCCGCACTCAAGACCTCGCGATGTTTCCAAATCCCTTGCGTTTCTTATTGGAACCTTTTCGCACGTGATTATCGGTCATGAATTTTTCCGGCTGTTGCTATTGACAAAATGTGTTATTTTTGCAACTGCACTATTGATTTTTAACATCAATGTCAAATATGCTTGGATTTGCTTGTGAATTTTGTTTTTATTTTTCAATATGTTATGTATATGGGCATGTGAAAAAATATGGCCTGTCATTTGCATACAATAAGGAGCGTTGATCGAAAATCTTTGACGGAGGATTGAGAGAATTGATGCAGACACAGCAGACCATTGGGCAATCCGTATCCATGTCCGGCGTGGGACTCCATTCCGCCTGTCCTTCCCAGGTGACGCTCTCTCCGGCTCCGCCTGATAACGGCATTGTGTTTCGACGCAAGGTAAACAGCCACGTGGAGACGTGCCAAGCACTGATTCGGAATCTTCGGCCCGTAGAACTCTGTACGGCGATTGGGTCCAACGGCTTTCAAATACAAACCACCGAACACGTGCTCTCGGCCCTATGGGGTCTGGGGATTGATAATGCCTTTATCGATATCGACTCAGAAGAAGTGCCGGCAATGGACGGTAGTGCGGCTCCCTTTGCCCAACTCATTCAACTCGCCGGGGTCGTGCCCCAGGCGCGTCCTCGGACCTATCTGAAAATCGTGGAACCCATCCACATCAGAAACCAGAACCGAGAAATTTCCATTCTGCCCGCTCCCCTTCCCAAAATCACCTATACGATTGATTACAATCATCCTCTGATTCAGCAACAAACCTATGAGCATGAATGGTCGGCGTGGAATTTTCAGACCAACATTGCCGAAGCCAGAACGTTTGCGTTCTCACGCGAGATTGAAGCCTTATGGGACCGAGGCTTGGGCAAAGGCGGTTCTTTAGACAACACGATTGTGTTTTCCGATTCGGAGGACGGGATATTAAATGAGGAAGAACTTCGGTTTCCTGATGAATGTGTTCGTCATAAGATCTTAGACCTCATCGGAGACATGTCTCTCCTGGGCACCCACGTCGTCGGTCACATTATCGCCAACAAATCGGGTCATGATCTCCACACCCAACTCGTCCAAACCATCATGGACAACCCCGACGCCTGGATCCTGCTGGGACCCGAGAAGGATCAAACGGATGTGTCCGACCTCATCCCCGTGGGAAAAGATTCGGTCTGTTTAACCCCCCTCGCATAGGGTCAGAAAACTTTTTCTCTTTCCCCCTCGGGGCCGTTCCCTCTGCCCGGTGAAGGAACTGCCTGCGACGCATGCGCGGGCCATCTTCGGGACCATTCCTGCTCCAACGGCTCTGACTTCTACAACACATTGCGATTTACACGTGTGGATGGTAGGTTGGACGAATAACATGCACACACGTATTCTACACAGCCAATGGCGTCTCGGCCTTCTGCTTCTCGTCTTGTTTGTCTGGGTGCCGGGACTCGTCGTCAAAGCCGACGACCCTTCTGCACAATCTCCTGGATTTCAAGGAATCGCCTGGGGAAGCGCATTGGCTGACGTGTCTCAACTCGTGCTGGTCGAACGCGACGGCAGAGTCAACGTGTATGAGTACAAGGAACGCCCACCCCACTTTGCTCAAGAAACCGTTGACGCCGTCAAACTCTACGCCATTGACGACAAATTTACTCGCGTGATGATTCGCTATCGGGGTGAGGCCACGCATACCCGCCTGAAGCACGTCCTAGAGTCCCGACATGGAAAAATTCAACACCGCCCAGGCTCGATGATTCGCGGATTGAACCAGGAATACTCCTGGCGTCAGGAGGAAACCGAAATCAACCTGAGTTATCGAAGATTGGGAGAACGCGGCCTGATTTTTATCCAGAGCAGCATCTTGGCTCCACGTTTCCTCGAACTGATGAGCGATCATACGCACTAGCCCGCAACCTGGCTCGTCCATGCGGTCGGGAGTCATTCGTGCGCGTCTCCCCGGAAACTTTCAGCATCAATCCTCGCTGTTGCGTGTCTCACGACCACGTAGGCCTGGGCCGCCACCAGGTGATTCTGGTTGACGAGTTTTATCAGTATCCCGACAAGGTCCTTCAACTGGCCTTGGAACTGCCTTATACGGATCGATTCGAGATCGTCGGCAACTTTCCGGGAGTCCGGGCGTCAGTGAACGTCGAGACCGAACCCATCGTGCGGGCGATCAGCGAATTCTGGGGGAAACGGCTCCACCCGTTTTTTCAGCCACAACCCGCGGTGTTTCAAGGCATCACCAACAAGAATTACCGCCTCAACGTCGGACAGCGTCAGCCTCACGTCGATCAAGACGTGACCGCCATGGTCTACCTCAATCCTGCGGACTCCTGCATGGGCGGCACGGGGCTGTATCGGCATCTCCCCACGGGGTTAGAGCGCGTGCCCATCGTGCCCGACCAGGAGATTCGCGACCTCGCGGATCGTCTGGAACTCAGCGATGAATTTCTCAGCAGCGCCGAAGGGTATGAAAACTTTCAAAACAGTATGATTTTCAACCCGTTGTTTGCCAATCGTGAGAACGCCTACATCAACGACGGGAACGCCCATTGGGAGTTGCTCACCCTCATGCAGATGAGACCCAATCGTCTGATTATTTTTGACGGGCGCTGTTTTCATTCACAGCACATTTACCCCGATCAGTACACTGAAGCCTTCCGGGTGAACCAAGTGTTCTATCTGAGCCAAGCCCCCAAACCTGATCCTCAGCCAAGACCGGGCCGGGCCGACTCTCCTTCCAGATAAGTCTTGCCGTCGTACCGTTTGGCCACCGCGATAAACAAAATCGACGCGCCCAACATGACGCCGGCAAAAAACCAGTAATACTCCGCGCCGACCAGCCGCACGCTCCCATCTTCGTTCTCAATGAAATAGTTGACCAAGGCGGTAAAGGCATTCCCAAGAGAAATCGACAGTAAAAAGATGGCCATCACGACGGACTTCAAACCCTTCGGCGCCTGGGTATAGGAAAATTCCAGACAGGTAATCGAGACCATGACCTCGGCCGCGGTGATGACCAGATACGCAAACAATTGCCATACCACGTTCGGCCGCAGGCCCGCGGCAATCTGCACCTCAATCAAGGCTGAAATCACAAAGGCCACCACCGTCACAAAAAACCCGATGCCGATTTTCCGCAACGGCGTCAAGGGAAACACCCGATCGATGCAGGGGTAGACGCCAAAGGAAAACAACGGAATGAGCAGCATAATCAAAAAGGGATTCACGAACTGGATTTGCGAAGGCAGCCATTCTATCCCCATCCACTGTAAGTCCATGTGCGTCGCCTGTAAGACCCACGCCGAACCCGTCTGGTCATAAAGTGCCCAGAAAAACGCGACAAACAGATAGACGGGAGTGAGACGCCACAGGGACCACAGACTCTCAGGAGCCTGCAACGTCTGAAAAAACGATCGTCCCTGGGCGGGAACGTGTGCATATTGCCGGCGTCCCAACCAGAACACCCAGGTGGCAAGCAACATCAACAACCCGGGAACGCCGAAGGCCAGATGCGGCCCGACGTGATGCAGCAGCCAGGGAGTCAGGAGCGTAGAAATCCCCGCCCCCAGGTTAATGGCAAAATAAAACCAGTAAAACGCTTTGCTGAGTAAGTGACCGTTCGTGGAACAAAACTGGTCGCCCAGGTTGGCGGAGACACAAGGTTTGATGCCACCGGAACCCACGGCGATCAACGTCAACCCCACCGCTAACCCGATCCGGGTCTGGTCCACGGCCAGCGCCAAGTGCCCCAGGCAGTACACCAACGACAAGGACAGAATAGTGCGATATTTCCCCAACCAGACGTCCGCGATCAAGGCCCCGACCGCGGGGAAAAAATACACCGCGGACGCAAAGAGATGATAATAGGCGCGCGCCTCGGGTTCCGTCATGACGTCCACCGCGCCGTCCACGTTCACCAGATACTGCGTCATGAACACGACCAGAATCGTCCGCATCCCGTAGTAACTGAATCGCTCAGCCGCCTCATTCACGATCAAAAACGGCATCGCGGACGGCATACGATCCGAGACTTCAGGAGAAGAACGATAGTGAACGTTGCTCATGACGACACCATGATTGACACGCGACTCACGTCTACCCCGGACACCCCGAGTGTCCGTCCGCCGGCAAGAATCGACGTAAGAAAAGAACGGCTTGTATATAACACGGATTGACGTGCAAGGAGAAGAGGGCTTCAATTGCCCGCCCTTGCCGCCGGAAAAATACTGTCTCCGTCATTCATGTCTTCTCCGTCATTCTGAGCGAAGCGCCTGCCCTGAGGTTCCCCTGAGCCTCGAAGTGCCTCGAAGGGAAGAATCCGGTTCGTTACGGGAACAGGGCGTACCTTCGGGACAAGGAAGAGAAAAGCAGAGCCTTCGCTTCGCTCAGGATGACGTTGACGAGAGAGGGGAAGAGCCTGCCCCCGCGGACGCGGAGGGGAAAAGTCCGGACTGCTTGGGTGGGTGCAACCGATTGGTGTATAACGCACATGGCCTTTGTGATGAAAAGCAAGCATGACGAAAAACTTACGACTGGTCCAAACCCTGGCCTTGGAGATGACGATCTGCCTGTTGACGTCGGTCTGTTTGGCAGAACCTCAACCCGTTTCCACGCTCGATCCCGTCGTGGTGACGGGAACAGCCCTGCCCACGGTTCAATCGCAAACGCCTGCCAACGTCAGGATTATCACGCGGAAAGAGCTGGCCTCTCAGCAGCCTCATCGAGTCAGCACCATCCTGCAACAAATACCCGGAATCTTTGTGGATGAGATGGGAGGCCGGGGTGGCCTCAGTTCACTGTATCTTCGCGGAGGTGATCCGAATTTTACGATGGTGCTGTTGGACGGCGTTCCGTTGAACGATCCGACGAACCAGCGTGGCGGATCAGTCGATTTATCGTCACTGACTCCTGAGCGTATCGAACGGATCGAAATCATCAAGGGACCGGCCTCCGTGTTCTATGGGTCCGACGCCATGGCCGGCGTGGTAAACGTCATTACTCGGAAAGGAACGGCCGCGGATCGAATGACGACGCGAGCGGAAGGCGGTCAATGGGGATACGCCCGCGGGGTCTTCCAGACAATGGGGTCCGCCGAGCAATTCCGATACGCCGGTTCCGCCTCTTTCACCCGAAACGACAGTCAAGTCATGGGAGACCGGTTTGCTTCCGGGACCATCGGCGGCAAGCTGAACTGGTCGCCTCAAGACTCCCTCAAGCTCGAGCTGACGGGACAGTATACGAAAACCGACACCCGGTCGTTTCCAGAAGGCAGCGGCGGTCCACGCCTGGCCATCCTCCGTCAAACGGAGCAGCGGCGCACGGACGAAGGTCTTTTCGGATTCAATCTGACGTTCCCGCTCGCCCGGGATTGGGAGAATCAACTGACCGGAAACGTGATGTATCGGAGACAGGACGTGGCAAGCCCGGGGGTTCAGTCCGCACCAAAGACGTTTCAAATCCCTCCCGCACTCTTCCAGACGCAATTCACTCGGATGCGCCTCCATTGGACGCTTCGGACTGCCCTGACGTCGTGGCTGAAAGTGGCAGGCGGCGTTCAAGTCATTCACGAAGACGGCACGCGAACGGGAACGCAGGACTTGACCGTCCTGGGCCTTCCGTCAAAAGCCGGCACGGATTTCAAACAATCACGCACGACGCCGGGCGTGATGCTGGAATCGATTTTTTCCCCACGTGAGCACGTGCGGCTGAGTGCCGGCATTCGGGTGGACGGCCCAGAGAATCTGCCTCTCGAAGTCACCCCGCGTCTCGCACTCAGCGCGGACCCATTTCCACGAACCACCATCCACGCGAGTTACGGTGAGGGATTCAAATTACCAAGTTTGTCCGCGCTGGGAGATCCTCTCATCGGCAATCCTCGCCTCTCTCCCGAATCCAGCGTTGGCTGGGACGTGGGGTTTCGGCACGTGCTGCCCTCCCTTTGGGATACCAAAATCCAGGCCACCTACTTTCACAATGCCTTTTTTCATCAGATCGACCTGGACCCGGGTCTTGCCGGACGGCGAATCTTCCGCCTGGTAAACTTGAACGCCGTCAGGACGGAAGGAGTTGAATTGCACGTGGCCGCCACCCCATCGCCCCCTCTGCACGTCGGAGGCTGGTTGACCTACATGGACGGCCGAATTTCCTGGACGAACGCACCTCTTCGGAATCGGCCGACGTTCTCGGGAGGCCTGACGATCCAGGTCCACGTCACGCCCACGTTCACCATCCGCAGCCAACTTCAAGCCGTCGGTCAACGCTTTGATCTGCAAATTCCCACGACGGACACCAAGGTGCCCGGATATTATCGAGTCAACGTGGCCGCCACCTACGCCCTGAACGACGCGTGGAAACTCTTCGGCGCGGCAGACAATCTGACCAACGCGAGGTATGAAGAGTTTCTCGGATTTGAAGCCCCCGGAACGTGGGTACGATTCGGCGTACAAGGCAATTGGAACATGTAGCCGCCCGGACGAACGTTACCACTTGGTCTCTTGCGGCGGCCAATCCATTTCCACCTGCCGGCCACAATAGAAGCACGCAATGCGATACCTGGCTTTTCGACGGGGATTCGGGAGCGAGGTAAACACGACGGGAGCACAATCATCTGGACAGACGGGCTGAAGGTGCAGAAGATGTTCATCCATCATCGTTTGTAACGCAGCCTCATCCCACGGCACCGCGCTCTCATCAGAGCCCCGGACGCGATCCTCCCACCCGCACGCGTCGCATCGAAGATGGTACGTCTTTACTCGATCCTGAGGAGAAGAGACATCGGTACAATCCACGTGTTCCCGGCAAGCCGTCCGCGGACACGTGATGGGTTCACGCTGCAAGGCTTTGATAAACGTCTCAGGAGCCGCCATCGTTCTCCCCTTCCCCGGGTGGGTCAGCCTTTCCCACGCCCTAGATTTTATGAAAACTGATGTGGTCTTTGTATTCTTGAATGGCCGCACGCAAAGAGGATTTGCCCAGCGGGATGTTGGCGTCGAGCGTCTCCTCAATCTCCGGATCGTCGATGACCACTTCATATTTCTCTTGGACGTTCGTCATGACCAGGCCCTTTTCAACCCGTCGAGGCATGAAAATTTCCGTCCACACTTCTTTTTCCACGAGGCAGACGTCGCAAAATCGTTCATACAGCATTTCTAAACGTTCGGGATCAATTTCTTTCACGCGTCAGATCTCCTTCATAAGAAACGGACCATCACGACATCAGCCTTTGATTCGTCGCCGCGCCGTCCCCGTTCGGAGACGGGGACATGTCTCATGGCGCCTTCTTCACACCAAACTTCCATGCCCCCCTCCCCCGGGCGTTTCGATGCGGAGACGATCACCCTTCATCACTTCCAGCGTGGTTTTCCCGGGAAGAAGGGTGTTCCGTCCATTTCGAATCAGCACGTTGCGACCGGATTGTCCAGGCCCCCCGCCGGCCAATCCATACGGTTGCGATTGTCGTCGATCAGATAATATCGTAACGTGGGCATCCTGCAAAAACTCAATTTCCCGGATGACCCCATTACCCCCGGGGCAGCGGCCAGTCCCACCCGTGCCTTCGCGAATAGCATATGAGGATATCCGAAAAGGATAGGCGTACTCCAAGGCTTCGACCGGCGTATTCATCGTATTGGTCATGTGGGAGTGAACCCCACTCGCCCCGGGACGCCCACGGCCCGCTCCCACGCCCCCACCCAACGTTTCATAGTAGGCAAACGGCCGACGTTGTTCGTGATCCCACCCTCCGATGGTCAGATTGTTCATCGTCCCCTGACTCGCGGCGGGCACCCGATCGGGACACGCTTGCGCCAACGCCCCCAACAGCACGTCCACGATCCGCTGAGACGTCTCAACGTTGCCCGCGGCCACGGCAGCCGGAGGCCGAGCGTGCACGATTGACCCTTCAGGCGCCAGAACGTGAATCGGCGCCAGACACCCGTCGTTGCCGGGAACGTCCAACCCCAGCAAACAGCGAAAGACATACGCGGTCGCCGAGACCGTCATGGCGTACACCGCGTTCACATTCCCCTTACACTGAGGCGCACTTCCCGCAAAATCAACGACCACCTCGTCGTCCTGAATCGTCACGGCCGCGGCAATCACAATGGGATCAGGACCAACGCCGTCGTCATCAAGCACGTCCGTGTATCGATAGGTGCCGTTCGGCAACGTCGCGATGCTGCGCCGCGTCAGGGTTTCGCTATAGACCAATAATCCCGCCATCTGCTCTTGAACGCGCTCCCACCCATACCGTGACGTCAACTCTTGAAGACGCTGAATCCCCGTGCGATTGGCCGCCATTTGCGCGTGCAAGTCACCCGCTCGTTCACGTGGGGTGCGCACGTTCGCCAGAAACACGTCCCAAAGCGACTGGTTCACTCTGCCGGCCTCAACAAGCTTCAGCGGTGGAAGAATCACCCCTTCCTGGTACAAGTCCCGAGACAACGGCATTGAGCCGGGCGACATGCCGCCCACGTCCGCGTGATGTGCGCGATTCGCGACAAATCCAAGAAGAACGGGGTCGGGCACGGCTTCAATAAACACGGGTGAGACCATCGTGATGTCGGGCAGGTGCGTCCCGCCGTGAAACGGATCGTTCAGAATGGCCACGTCCCCGGGAACAAAGGTCATCCGCCGAAGACAGGACTGGACGGAGAGCGGCATGGCGCCGAGATGGACGGGGACGTGGGCAGCCTGCGCCACGAGCCGTCCGTTGTGATCGAACACTGCGCAGGAAAAATCACGGCGCTCCTTGATGTTCGGAGAAAACGCCGAACGCTGAAGTCGCCCCCCCATTTCCTCGGCCACCGAACAAAACAGATGCTTAAAGACTTCTACGTCAACCGCCTTCCGCACGGGCTTCTCCAATCGTGACCATCACGTTCTGATATTCATCAACGTGGGCGTCGTCGGTTTCCAACAACAAAATCGTGGTATCGTCCTGAACGATCACCGCGGGTCCTGAGAGATGATGCCCCGGACGCAGTCGATGACGATCAAAGAACGGGACGGACCGTGGGCCGGAAGGTAAAACGAGGCGATCTTCACGCGACACCGCACAAGAAGCATCACGCTCTCCTTTCGGGTGCGTTTCCATCCGAGGCCGACGCACCGCTCCAATCGCACGAACCCGAAGATTGACGATTTCGATGGCCGCGTCCTCGTTTCGATATCCGTAGCGGCGGGCGTGCGCGTCGTCGAACGCAGATCGAAACGCAGGGACAAACGGCACGGATAATTCAAAGGATTGGCCATGATATCGGATATCCAGCTCACAGTGAACGTGGTGAGCGTCAGGCGCGACGCCTTGGGTTGCAAGGTCGGCTCGCGCCCGTTCCACCACGGGAACAAAACGACGTTCCAGTTCCTCAAATGAGGTCTCACCGGAACACAGAACCGTTTGGACGTAATCCAGCGACACGTCGGCCGTCAACATGCCCAAGGCTGAAAACGTGGAGGCCGCCCAGGGAATCAACACGCGACGAACGTTCAAACGTCGGGCAAGTTCGCAGGCGTGGCCTCCGCCGGCTCCGCCGAAAGAGAGGAGCACGTAATCCTGAGGATCATGTCCGCGTTCGACCGACGTGACCCGAATCGCGCGCTCCATCTCCGCGTTGACCACGTGAAGCACGCCCAAGGCAGCCTCTTCAAGTTCACAACGCGAGTCTCCGGAGAACCGGGCCAACTCTTCCACAAGTTTCGCCACGGCTTGCCGGGCGGCTTGCAGATCCAGCGGCAGCTTGCCTCCTAACAATCCGGAAGAGGGCAGTCGTCCTAAAACGGCGTTGGCATCCGTGACCGTCGCCGTGCGGCCGCCTCGTCCATAACACGCCGGCCCAGGATCAGCGCCGGCGCTTTCCGGTCCCACGCGCAGAGCCCCGCCGGCGTCGACGCGGGCCAGTGATCCGCCGCCGGCGCCAACCGTGTGAACGTCAATCACCGGCACACGAACGGGCAGGCCCGCGATGAGTGCCTCCGACGTCAAGGAAATCGTTCCGTTTACGACCGACACGTCCGTGGAAGTGCCGCCCATGTCGAACGTCACGAGTTGAGAACACCCTGCCAACTTCCCGATGTACGCGGCACCAACCACGCCGCCGGCCGGGCCGGACAAGAGTGACCGAACTCCCTCCTGCCGCGCTTGGGTCACTTGTATACGGCCGCCGTTTGATTGCATGACGTGGAAGGAACGGCCGCCTATCGCGCGTTCCAGCGTGCCTAAATACCGGTTCAGCACCGGAGAGACGTAGGCATTCACCACCGTGGTGGACGCCCGTTCGAATTCTCGAAACTCCGGGAGCAGTTCATGCGAGGCCGTGACAAAAAATCCCGACGCTCGCAGGCGTTGGGCGAGACGGCGCTCATGCTCTGGATTGACAAAGGAGAACAACAACGACACGGCCACGGACTCAACGTGTTTCGCCCGTAGCTCGGCAATCAACGTGGGCAAGCATTGTTCGTCCAGCGGCATCAGCGCGTGCCCGCGATAATCAAGGCGTTCAGGCACTTCCAGGCATTGATCGGAAGGCACGAGCACCGGAACGCCGCCACTGAACCAATCATAGAGACTCCCACGCGTTTGCCGGCCAAGGTGCAAAAGATCCCGAAAACCCTTCGTCGTCACAAACGCGGTGGACGCTCCCTTTCGTTCGAGCAACGCGTTCGTCGCGACCGTCGAACCATGAATGACCGAAGGACTGGAGGTTGGAGCAAGGCGTCGTAACCCGTCCAGCACGGCATGGGCAGGGTCCGCGGGAGTCGAGGGCACCTTCAAGCGACTCAGGTGGCCGTCAAGGTGGTCATACACCACAAAATCGGTGAACGTCCCGCCGATGTCAACGGCAATGGCAAGGTGCGGACTCTCCTCCGGTGAACCCATCGCGCCTACTTCCTAACGAAAATTCTCCGGAGGTGCAAGCCCGTCTATGCACGCCCGCGCCCGCGGGCATGACCTGATAAGGGCAGCATGAGATGCTGCCGCTACAGGTACGGCGCTGGAGTCTTTAGGTAAAACAACATGAAGAGACGCTGGATTTCTGCTCCCCGATAACAAATGCCCGTCTGCCTGGGCACAGGCAGGTCGGGGACAGGTTTCGCGGGAATGACGGCATCGTGCTCCCTCTCCCCTCGAGAGAGTGCTGGGGTGAGGGGTCTCTGAATTTTGGTTTTCTCTAACGATTGCAGACGGTCAGTCATTCGCTCCTCGAATCAGGGGACGCCCCACCTTTCCTTCTTCCCTCCCTGGCCGCCCCTCAACCGTTCCACTGAGCATGACGACCCGGGGGCCACCTGGCGCATTGTCGAAAATGCGGATCGACGCCTGGTGCATACCTGGCCGCGTACTCGTGAAATGAACGTGCAACGTACACAATTTTCCGGTCAGGAGCGTGGCCCCGACGCAGGACTCCTGATCAAGGGAAAAGGCCTGCGCGTCCGGCCCCTCCAGCACGACGTTGGAAACGTGCAGGGGGCCGAGTCCGATATTGGAAACGGTGACGTGAAGCACCCGTTGAGTCGGAGCATCGAAGTCCTGGGAAAATTGCAACCGATCGGCACTCAACGTAATGGAGGGAATGACGGCCTTGCCGCTCAACAGAATCGACACGTCGTTCGATCCGCTGTTGGCCGTCACAATGTCCGGCAACCCATCCCCGTCAAAATCTTCGATCCCCATGGCGGTGGGCAACACGCCTGCTGCATAGTGCCCGGCCGGCTGAAACGAGCCGTCTCCGCGCCCTAACAGGATGGAGGTGCTGTTGGACGTCCGATTGGTGGAAATCAGATCAAGATGGTCATCACCGTCCAGATCATCATAGGTGACGGCCACGGGACTGAATCCCACGCCCAAGTCGGCCGGTTTTGTGTACCGTCCGGGGCGTTGCTGAAGCAGCACCTTGACGCTATCGGTGAAGAGACTCGTCACAATAAGGTCCAGATTTCCATCATCATCCACGTCCGTCTGCGTCACGGCGCTTAACGTGAACCCTGCTTGAATCGTGTGCCAAAGGGAAAAGGCACCCCCGCCCTGATTCTGAAAGACGGACACGTACCCATTCGGCGTGTGCCAACTTGGCTGGCTCCAGGTCAACGTGATTTCCGGCAGTCCGTCGTCATTCAGATCCGCAAGCGAGAGACTCGTAGGAAACAAGTCGTTCTCGCCCGACTCTTCAAACCGATACGCCGGGACAAAATCTCCATCCCCCTGGTTCAACAGGACAGACCAACTGAAGGGAGGGTAATAGCCGAATCGCCCACTGTTGACGACAACCAGATCAAGATCGTGATCCCGATCAACGTCCGCCACGGCAAGAAAAGTCGGGCCTTTTCCGGTGGGATACGACACGGGAAGATCGAAGAAGCCGTCGCCTTTTCCCATCAACACCGCCACGCGGTCGGCGCCGGCTTCAGCTACGGCTAAATCCGGCGTTCCATCCTGATTGAGGTCTCCGACCGTGATACACGTCGGACTCCGTCCGACGCCAAAAGAATACGCGGATTGGAACGTCCCGTTTCCATTGCCCAATAACACCGAGACGTCGTCAGAATCGCGATTCGCCGTGGCAACGTCCAGTCGTCCGTCTTCGTTAAAATCACCAACCGTCAAACCCTCAGGGTGCGCCCCGACTTGAGCCGGCAAGACCGGCGTCAAGACAAGGTTTTGAGCAAACGCAGGACCGACGAGCAACAGCATCACCACGCCGTGGGTCATCCATTGTCCGACCGCACGGACGTCCCCACCCCTCAGGACGATTCCCCCTGTCCCGTTGTTCATCTTCATACGAGTCCTTTGCAAAAACTCCCTTCTCTGTCATTCTTGCCCGTGGTCCGCTCATTCGGGAACAGCTTGGGCACTTGCTCTGGTCTCCCCCTCACCCCGGCCCTCTCCCGCCAGGGGAGAGGGAGGAGCAACGGTCTCTCATGCAGAAAACGACTCCGCTCCAAAGTCTTTGATTAAGGCAATTTCCACTTCATCCGTTGCCGCCATCCCGCGATTGCGAACGTGCGCGGACCACGAAGGAGCGGCCCGCAACGAAGCCATCACGGCTTTGAGCAGGTCCGGTTTCATCCGGGTTTCCCAGTCGTGCAGCCAGGCATAATCATCATTGTCGCCCTCATACTCGGGTGGGAACCGTGCTTCGAGCGTCAATCGAAGTGTAAACGTTTTCTCTTCTTTGAACATGTCCGGCCATCCTTTTCTTGTGCAGCCATCCTACCGGCTCATATCGCGGCGCGATCCCCGTTCGGCGGCAGAGACGTGCTTCAGATTGGCTTTTTGTGAGGGAAGTCCTGGAAGCCTGGAAGATATGCGAAGACCCGATTGTGAGTACCCTGGCCCCGCGTGAACGCGCAGACGGGCTACTTCCGAACGTCCTGAGCCCGGCGTTCGAAATAGGCTGACCGGGCGGCACCATAGAGATCAAGGGTGGACGCTTCAAGCTCCTCAAATTGTTCCAGGCTGAGGGAGCGGTCATTGATTCGATCCATTCCATTGACCCCGAGGTTCGGGAAAAACGGAATCACGTAATTGACGGGGTTCATGAAGATATCGCCGGCAGTTCCCGCCGCGTCTCGAACGGTCATCGGCGGAAACAGGGGCAGCACCAGATAGGGTCCGGTTTCAACCCCATACACCGCCAGCGTCTGCCCGGTATCTTCCGTCGGCGGCGCTTCAATCTCAAACATATGGGTGGCGACGTCAAAAAGGCCACCGACCCCAAGGGTCGCATTAATCAGAAACCGTTGCGTTTCGATCCCGGCTTCCGTGAACTTTCCCTGAAGCAGATTATTGACCAATCGCGGGGCAAACCCTATCTGATTAATCGCACGGCCTAACGAGTTTTGCACCTCGGTCGGCACAACGGCGTTGTACACCCTGGACGTCGGCTTGAAGAAATAGCGGTCAACCCTATAATTGAAGGCAAACATGTTCGCATTGAAAGATTCCCACGGATCCCGAACGAGTTCGCTTTCTTCTTCTGCGTCGAAAGGATCCACCAATGATCCCTCAACCAGCGTTTCTCTCATCATCTGAATGTCTCTTTCGCCATTGTCGACGTTTCCTGCTTGAGAGACCACGACCGGAGGCGCGGCTTGACTCGTCCCGAACAGTCCCAGACAGATCAGAGACACAACAAGGGGGCACCATTTCTTGACGTTTGCACGACGTCGCGTCGAGACGAAAGTCTTTCTCATCTTTACACCTGAATTCATCGTGAAGAGTCCATGGGTTTGAGAACGGACGGACTTTTCAAAGTACCAGAAACCCCCGGCATTTGTCTAATCAACCAGAGAGAAGAAAACCTTTGCAAAATTCGAATACGTCACGACCAAGGCACTCCCCCCTTACCCTGACCTTCTCCTCCAGAAGAGAGAGACGAATCAGATTTGGCAAAGGTCTCAAAATGGACAAGGGAGCGGTGAAATGACCTCTACTCAGAACTTCCCAACATGTCATCAATGAGGGGCCGGTTGAGATCTTCACAGCCCGGGCATATGAGGTCGAACAGGGCATCGTGATCCTCAACGTAGTTCCGGTGGTCAACCAGGCGTTCATCAACCATTTCCCGGTAACAGGACTCACACAACATCATGAGCCCGCGCATAATCGATACGGTTTTGCGACCCTGACTTGTCGTCATCGGTTCTTTCTCATTCGTTCCACAAAGACGCGGAATCCATTTTTTCCCGGACCGTTACGACCAACCCTGCCGTTGTGCCAGCAAAAAATCTTCCGTCTCCAGATCAATGCCGCATTCAGGACAGTCATATGTTTGATCGGGCGGAGGGATGGACAGTTCCACGTCCTGTATCCGCCCCTGACACACGTGGTAGAAATGGCCGCCGGCATGTTCGGAATCTAATGGGTCATTTTCAAATTTGAGAATCATGATCCACCCGTCATCCTTCCATCGTGGTCACGTTATAGCAAGGAGTCGAAACGAGGTGCAATCTTTGACACACGGAGACGTCATCCCGCTACAATGAGGATCATGAGTTCTTTTTTCAAGTTTTCGGCACCCTTCGGCAATCGATCCGTTGCCACGCTTGGCGTTTGTACGGCCATTTTCCTCCTGTTGCTCAACCAGCACGCCTTTGCCTTGGCTCAATCTCCTGAGTCTCCTGAGCCTGCTTCTTACGCGCTCACGCTTTCCCCCATTCTCACCCACGGGCTCCGCCAACCCGTCTTCCTGGGTCACGCAGGCGACCACCGGCTGTTTATTCTGGAGCAACCCGGCAGAATCCGAATCTTGCAGAATAAAACTCTGCTCCCCACGCCGTTTCTCGACGTTTCCGGCCGGGTTGCACTCGGAGGGGAAATGGGGCTGCTCGGGCTCGCGTTTCATCCCGACTTTCAGAACAACGGCCGGTTTTTCATCAATTATTCACAACAACCCGACGGCGCGACCGTTCTGGCTGAATTTCAGGTTTCACCACGACCCAACCAAGCCCTTCCTCACGAAAAAATCCTGTTAGTCATTCCGCAACCCTATGGGAATCACAACGGCGGGATGCTGGCGTTTGGTCCCGACGGCTATCTATACATGGCCACGGGCGACGGCGGCAGCGGCGGTGATCCGGGCAATCGCGGGCAAAGCACGCAGACCCTGCTGGGCAAGATTTTACGCATGGACGTTGATGGCTCGGATCCCTACGGGATTCCTCCCGATAACCCTTTTGCCCGACGTCACACCGGACGAGAAATCTTTGCCCTGGGCTTTCGTAACCCGTGGCGATTTTCATTTGATCGAGAGACCGGTGAACTGTGGGCCGCGGACGTCGGACAAGACGACTGGGAAGAAATCGACGTGGTCACCTCGGGAAAGAATTACGGCTGGCGCATCATGGAAGGGTCCCATTGTTTTCTCCCGGCCCGAGGCTGCTCCCAAGCCGGACTCACCCTGCCGGTGGCGGAATACCGAAATCAGTCATCCCACTGTGCCGTCACCGGCGGCTACGTGTATCGCGGGCAAGCGATTCCCAGCCTGAAAGGCACGTACGTGTTCGGCGATTATTGCAGCGGCCAGATCATGGGCTTGATTGATGGCCGCCCTCAAGTCCTGATTGCCTCCGGGTTACGCCCTGCTTCATTTGGAGAAGATCACGAAGGCGAACTGTACGTCGTAGACCACGGCGGCGGCATCTACAAGATCACCTCATCCATCCCGTCAACCCCATAGTGGCGTCCCTTCTCCCGGAAAATTTCATGACGTCGAGGCGAAAGTTGACGGAATCGTCTGATCTTGTTATTGACCCTAAGAGTGAAAACAAAAAGCCTGCTCTATTTGATTGCCTTGGCAATCATTCTCTTCTATCTCACCTTGGTCGGCACGTATCGATGGGGAGACGACAGTCCTCCCCGTATCACGTTGGCCACCCCGTTCACCCTGGTCGGTCCGGCGACGCCGTTGACGCTCCACGTGGAGGACGAAGAAACGGGCCTCCGGGGAATAACCGTCCACCTCGTCCAGAACCTCGAACGTTACACCCTTGCCGACGAACGGTTCCCCTCACAAGGCTTCCTGTCCCTGGAAGGCGGCACCCGGCACGCCTTCGACCTGACCATGGTCCCCTATGGAGACGACGCCGTTCCCAAACGGCGAGGCCCGGCTAAACTGATCGTGTCGGCCCGAGACCATTCGTGGCGGGGATTGTTCGAGGGGAATCAGTCAACAATCGAACAAGACGTGACGGTAAAATTTACGCCCCCGAAATTGGACGTCGCATCGAAACCGTTGCCCGTGTCACAAGGTGGAACCGGAGTCGTGTTCTACCACGTTTCTGAAGATGCCAAACGGTCCGGCATCCAGGTCGGCGACGCGTTTTTCCCGGGATATCGACGTCCTGAGGAAGAATTTCGTGCGTTTTCCCTTTTTGCGTTTCCTCACGACGCGCCGCCCTCGACTCCGATTCGCCTCGTTGCAGACGACGGCCTTGGCAATCAGAGCGAACGGCAGGTCCACGTGCAGATCATTCCGCGACAATGGCGAACGCGAAACGTGACCGTGACCGATCGATTCATTGAGCAAACCGTTCGACCCATCATCGCCCGGACGCCTGACCTTGATAAGCGGGCCGATCCGCTTCAAAACTTTCTCCAGGTCAATCACGTGCTGCGACACAAAAACGCCGACCAGCTCAAAGCCCTTGCCCTGGGCAGCCGCCCCGAGTTCATGTGGAAGGGCGCCTTTGTCCAATTATCCCGTTCCCAAGTCAACGCGGCCTTCGCGGACCGACGCCACTACGTGTATCGCGGCAAGGTCGTGGACACGCAGGATCATCTCGGGTTCGATCTGGCGGTCACCGCCCACTACCCGGTGGAAGCCGCCAATGATGGAACCGTCGTGCTGTCGGAGGATTTCGGCATTTACGGCAACACCGTTGTGATCGATCACGGGTATGGGCTTCAGTCCTTATACGCCCATTTGTCCTCCATCAACGCGCAAAAAGGGGAGGATGTGGTCAAAGGTTACGTCATCGGGAAATCAGGCATGACGGGCTTGGCCGGCGGCGATCATCTGCATTTCAGTCTGCTGCTGCACGGCGTCCAGGTCAATCCCCTGGAATGGTGGGATCCGCAATGGGTACAAACCCACGTCAGTCACCTCCTCCAAAAAGACGAAGCCGTTGAGCCGTCCTCATCCCTTCCAGACCAGATGGGCCCAGCCCCGCTTCCCGATGCCCCACAGCCAAAACTGTAGAAGACGGTTCTGATGGCACGATCCCGATCCCGCTCGTCACCCCAGGCCGTCCAGGAACGAATCACCACGGTGCCGCTTGATCACACGACGCGGCAGCGGTACCTGAACTATGCGTTGTCGGTCATTACCGCTCGGGCCTTGCCCGACGTGCGGGACGGACTCAAGCCCGTTCAACGACGCATTCTCTTCTCTATGTTTCACAACCACCGGTTGTTGCCTGACCGCCCCCCCATTAAAAGCGCGAAAGTCGTGGGGGCCGTGATTGGGGAATGGCACCCCCACGGCGATTCCGCGGTCTACGACGCCATGGCTCGGATGGCCCAGTGGTGGTCACTCCGTGCTCCCCTCGTGGATGGACACGGCAACTTCGGGAGCCTGGACGGCGACCCGCCCGCGGCCTATCGATACACCGAGGCCAAACTCACCGCCGTCGCGCTGGAACTGCTGAATGAACTTGAGAAAGACACGGTGGACTTTCAGGCAAATTACGACGGCAAAGCCGAAGAACCGCTGGTGCTGCCCGCACGGTTTCCCAACCTCCTCGTCAACGGGTCCACCGGCATTGCCGTGGGCATGGCCACCAACGTCCCCCCTCATAACCTCAGGGAAGTGATTGACGCCGCGATGGCCCTGATCAACGACCGCACGGTTTCCGTGGCCGATCTCCTGAAATCGATCAAAGGCCCGGATTTTCCCACGGGGGGAGAAATTCTGAACACCCGAGCCGAGATTCGGGGAATTTATGAAACCGGCCAAGGGTCGATTCGCGTGCGAGGAGAATTCACCGTGGTCCCGCAGGCGCGCGGCAAAACCGAAATCACGATTCTCTCCATCCCCTTTACCGTGGATAAAGCCACGATTGTCGAACGCATCGGCGAGATCATTACCGCCAAAAAAGTCCCGCAGTTGGTTGACGTCCGCGACGAATCCACCACCGACGTGCGCATCGTGTTGGAACTCCAAACGGGTGCCGATCCCAACCTGGCCATGGCGTATCTCTTCAAACACACGCCGCTTCAGCATAATTTTGCCGTCAATCTCACGTGTTTGATTCCCGCGACGGAGGCGACAACCGCACGACCGCAATGCCTCAACCTGAAAGACGTGCTTGAACGGTTCATCGACTTTCGCTTTGAAACGGTCACGCGCCGGTTTGCCCATGATCTGCGCATTCTGGAGCACCGCCTTCACGTCCTGTCCGGATTCAAAACCATTTTCGACGCGCTGGACCAGGTCCTGACCATCATTCGCCGGAGCGACGGCAAGGCCGACGCGGCCGAAACGCTGCAACGCCGCTTTCACCTTGACGACGTACAAACCAACGCCATTCTGGAGACCCCGATCTATAAACTCTCCCGCGCCGAGATCAACAAGATGCTGGATGAGTTGACCGACAAACAACAACAAGCGAACGCCCTTCGGGCGCTCCTCGCTTCAAAGAAGCAATTATGGCAGACCGTGCAGGAGGAACTCCGGGAACTTGCCGAAACGTATGGCGACAAACGACGGACCAGAATCGGACGCCGCCCCCCCGAAGAAGTTGCATTCGACCCCGAGGCGTACATCGTTAAAGAAGACGCCGTCGTCACCATTTCTACGGATGGATGGATTCGCCGCGTCGGTCTCGTGAAAGACTTGTCGAAAACGCGGCTCCGGGAAGGCGACGGCCTGCTCACCGCCTTAATCGGGAGCACGCTGGATACCATGGTCTGCTTTTCAAATTTCGGCAGCGCCTATACCATGCGCATCGGCGACGTCCCGCCGGCTCGAAGCGGCTACGGAGACCCCGCGCAAAAATTGTTTAAATTCAAAGACGGCGAACGCATCGTCGCCGCCGTCAGCTTAGACCCCAGATGTTATTCCCCACCATCCGCCCTAAGCCACGAAGGGAGCATCAAAGAGTCGGAACGGCAACGCGCCGCGACGCCGGCACTTCCTCTGTTCGATCGGCCGGAACCAGGGGGCGATGGCTCCGTCTCCCTGGGCGAGGTGACGGCTGTCTCCTCGGCCGGCATGGGGGTACGCGTTGCATTAGCTCCCTTCAAGGACCCCTCAACGCGACTGGGTCGAAAATTCATGAAACTCCGAGAGGGTGAAGAAGTCATCGGCGTGGACGTGCGACGCTTCTCCTCCCACGCGCCCATCCTCGCCGTGGCCTCCCAACGCGGCCGCGTGCTGCTGTGCAACGTCGAAGAAGTGGGGCTCCTCTCCGGACCCGGACGAGGGGTGACCGTCATGAAACTGGACGCGACCGATCGCCTGCTGGCTGCCCGCGTGTTGTATCACAAGGATGACCGACTGGTGGTCCTGAAACAGGAAGGAGGAACGGTCCCGATTTCCATCAAGAAGTACCAACCCGTCCGACGCGGCGGCAAGGGCCATCCGCTCTTTAAGCGCGGAACGCTGAAAGGAGCCGACGCCCTTCCGGTCGAACTGCCGGTGCTGGACCCCGAAAATCCCAAAAACGGCGGCTGAACCCTGAATCAAGATACTTCCTGCACCTGCAAAAATACTCATGGATACAACCGCGGCCCCACTCCTCGCCCTGCCCCCGAGCCCTTTGCCCCCCATCATCCTGAGCAACACCCCGCCCTCCTGCCCCCATCCGCCCGAATACGTTACCCTCACCCTGTCATTCTGAGCGTAGCGAAGAATCTGAGCTGAGGCAGTACCCGGAAAAAACAAGGGGAAAAAAGAAGGAGGCAAACTGCATATCCTTCGCTACGCTCAGGATGACAGAGGGGGGAGAATGACAGGCGGGTGAGTCACAATGGAGGGAAGGCCCTCTTCCTTCCCGATCCCCTTCTTCCTCCCTCTCCCCTTGAGGGAGAGGGCCGGGGTGAGGGGTCTCGGCTCCCGGGATGTTCCAACTACCACTGCCACCCCAACCAAACCGAGACACCGTGCGCGGTTGCCTAGCTCCCTCTCCCCTTGCGGGAGAGGGCGGGGGTGAGGGGGCTCGGCTCCCAGGATGTTCCAACTACCACTGCCACCCCAACCGAACCGAGACACCGTGCGCGGGTTTCTGCCCGGGCTGTTCTGCTCGTTCACCCTCAAGAGTCACGTCCAGCAACCCACTCAACGCTAAACGGCTCCCCAGCCGATAGCGCGACGTCCCGGCCCTCGCCAGCGCCAGGCCGCCATACGGAGTCACCAAGCCGCGCCCGTCCGCCAACGCCACGCCGTAGCCCACGTCCACTCCCAAACTGCCCGGCTGCCAGCCAGCGGCGGGCCGCGATGTGCTGCTGCCTTGCGGCAACACCGGGGCCGTGCCCCAGAGTTGCGCCACCCCGCTGGCCGCTTGCCCCCACACCGGCGCCACCGTCAGATACGCGCCTTCGCCCGCGGCACCCGGATCCAGCCGCACACTCATACTCGCCCCCCAGTCCTCAAACGCCCCGTCCTCGTGCAGCAGCAGATACCGCCCCTGCGCGTCGACGCTCAACCCCCAATCCGTCCGCGTATACGCCACCCCGCCGCCCAGTTCCGCGCCGAGGCCCTGCTCCGCGGTGCCGTTGTCCCACCGGCCGCCCAATTCCAGGCGCGGCTCCAGCCGTGACACAGAGGAGACGTCCACCGCGGTCCGGCCTTCCACCAAGAGCCGCATCCGCTGCGCGTGCCCCTGCGCCTCCGGCACCTCCGTCGTGCCCGCCGCCCGTACCGTCGTCAGGAACGCATCCGTCTTCGCGGCCAAGTCAATCCCCTGCCACGTGGTCAGGGCTTGCCGCCCGCCCACGGCGCCCAGCCACGAGGTCAGCCGCGTGGTGTACGTCTGAGCGTCGCCCACCAGCTTCAGGTCCATCTCGCCCCAGCCCGCGCCTGCCAGGCCCCACACGCCCAGCCCGGGACGTGGTTGCCAGTGCGCATACGGCAGCACGCTCGTCAACTTCACGTCCGCCCCGGCCTTCGTCGTCCCGGTGCGCTCATAACTCACGTCGCCGGTGCTGTGCGCCACGGCCAAGCCCAGGAGCACCGTGGCTTGAGGCCGGTAGTCCAGGCCCAGGTAGCCGCTGTAGAGCGTGCCGTCCATCTTGAAGTCGGCTTCGGGCTGGCCGGAGAAGCCCGCGGCGGAGCCGCGACCCCAGAGGGTCCAGGCGGGCACGCCGGCGTCCCCCGTGCGGGTCAAGGGCAACTCGAAGGCGCTGCGGGCCAGGAGGTCTCGGCCTGAGACGGGCTGGAGGCCCAGGGGGCTTGAGGTGGTGGTACCTCGTCTGAGGTCGGTGGGAAGGCGGCCCAGGCGGCTGGTCTCATTTTGGAGGAAGCCTCCCTCACCTCCGGAGAAGACCCCCTCACCCCGGCCCTCTCCCGCGAGGGGAGAGGGGGAATGCGGAGAAGGGGTGTTGATGGTGACGCCTAGGGCGCGGGCCACGCTGAGGGCCAGGCCGGTGGCTTGTTGCCAGGGGCTGGGGGACCCGGCGGGGCGGGTGGCGGACTCTTGGGCTTCACTTTGGAGAAGACTCCCTTCACTACGGAGAACTTCCCCCTCACCCCGGCCCTCTCCCGCAAGGGGAGAGGGAGGAGGATAAGAGGGGGAGGGCGACGCCGGGGGATTGGTGAGGCGGAGGACTTGGCCGCCTAGGGTGACTTGGAGGCGGGACGCCGGGGAGGACCCGAAGCGGCCGCCGAGAATCTCGACGGCGTCGCTGGCCAAGGTCCGGCCGACGCCCGCCAGGACCAGGGCTAAGTCGCGGCTTTGAATGTCGGGCTTGATTTCGATGGTGAACGGCAGGGTCGCTTTATCGCCGTTCTTATCCGTCGCGGTCAGCGTGTACTCCTGCCGGGCCGTGGGCTTCGTCGGCGTGCCCGTGATCGTGCCGCCGTGCCTCGCCCCGGTCGCCGGGGGCTCGTGGATCAACCCGGCGAGCGGCGCCAGTTCCAACGTGTAGCGGAGCGGCGGATCCCCGCCCGTGGCTTCCGGCAGTTTCTCATTCTTCACCGCCCGGCCCGTGAAGTACGTCTTCGGCTCCACCGTCTTCTGATTAAACGTCGGCTTCAGGTTCTTAAACGCCAACGCCATAGGGGAAAAGGTCTTCAACTGGGCGCACACCTTCTCGGGCGTCTGCTCCACAATCTCTTCGACTCTCCACGCGCCGTCATGGTAATGCAGGAATTCCAACATCTCCCCGACCTTCTCCGCCTCGGCCTGCAACTCAGCACTCGGCAGGCAGATTTTTATCCCCTCCCCAGGCAGCAACTCGGCGAGTTGGGCGGCGGTGAGGGCCGTGTCGCTGTCTGGGAGCTGCACCGTGATCTCGAATACCGTGCGCGCCCCCACGGGACCCAAGGAGAACAGGGCCAGCCCCTGCACGGAGCCGTCGGCCGCCACCGCCGGGGGATCGGGCTCCAGCGCAATCTCTATCTCAATGGCTTGAAGACCGGCCCCGCTCACGGTGCGTGGCGGGGTCACCGTCACCCCCGGCGCGTCGGGCGCTCTCAACGTCACCTCCACCCCGTTGTAGCGGGCCATGTTCGTGCCTGCTCCAAGCGTGGGCGGCTCCTTATCTTCCACGGTCACGGTCACGCTCGGGTGCTCGGCCGCCGGGATGACATCGTATTCGCTGGCCCCGGACGCCGTGTGCGTCAGCGTGACCGGCGGGTCGTGCAGGTAGTCGTCGTCCACGGCCGCCGTCACCGTCACCGTCTGCGCCGTGGCCCAGTCGGCATCCATGAATATCAGGGTGGTCGGGGCGACCGTCACCACGCCGGTGTCGCCGTCCGTCACCGTCACCGTGACGGCCGCCGTCGGCTCGCTCGCTAGCTTCACCGTGTACGTCTGCATGTGCGTCGCCGGGTCCGTCGTCGCCTCCGTCAGCGCCAACTCGGCCCGGTTAATCACCAACCCCGGGGTGTCGTCGTCCGTGGTGGTCACCGACACGTCCACGGAGAGTGAGGGGGTGTTGTAGTTGGAGTCGCCGCTTGACGGGGTGACCCGCACCGCCCAGGTCACGGGCCCATCGGCGACATCGTCGTCCGCGCCGGTCACCGTCACCGGCTGCGCCGTGTGCCAGTCCGTCGCCGTGAAGGTCAGCGCCGCCGGCGTCGCCGTGCCCTCACTCGTATCCTGGCTCGCCACCGTCACCGTGACCGCCGCCGTCGGCTCGGTGGCAAGTTGCACCGTGAACGTCGCCGTCGTCGCGCCTTCCGTCACGCTCAGCGTCGTGGCCTGCGCCCCCGGCATCGTCAGGTTCGTGTCCACCGTCACCGCCGCGACGTCGTCATCCGTGGTGGTCACCGCCACGTCCACGTATGAGAGCAAGGGGGTGTTGTATTTGAGGTCGCTGCTTGACGGGGTGACCCGCACCGCCCAGGTCTCGTCCCCATCAACGAGATTGTCGTCCGCGCCGGTCACCGTCACCGTCTGCGCCGTGTGCCAGTCCGTCGCCGTGAACGTCAGCGCCGCCGGCGTCGCCGTACCCTCACTCGTATCCTGGCTCGCCACCGCCACCGTGACCGCCGCCGTCGGCTCGGTGGCAAGTTGCACCGTGAACGTCGCCGTCGTCGCGCCTTCCGTCACGCTCAGCGTCGTGGCCTGCGCCCCCGGCATCGTCAGGTTCGTGTCCACCGTCACCGCCGCGACGTCGTCATCCGTGGTGGTCACCAGCACGTTCACGTTGCGGTTATTGTAATCGTTGTCCGTGCTCGATGCAGCCAAGATGATATTGTAGTCCACGTCCCCATCGTCCACGTCGTCGTCCTTGCCCGTCACCGTCACCGGCTTCGACGTGTTCCAGTTGCCCGAAGTGAACGTCAGCGACGCCGGCAACACCGTCCCCTCCGTCGGGTCCCCGCTGCTCACCGCTATCGTCACGTTCGCCGTGGGCTCGCTGTTGAGAACCACCGTGAAGGTCGCCGTCCCTCCGGCCTCCGTGGCACTCCCGCTCACATCGCTCGTCACGATTCCGGGCGGCCCGTCGTTGTCATCTACGTTCACCGTCCGCGTCACGTTCACTACGTTGTCGTAGTCGGCCGAAGTGCTGGCGTTCACCGTGGAAAACGTGAGCGTCGCCGTCTCGTCATCCTGGTCGCTGTCGTTCACCGCCGTGACCGTCACCGCCTGCGTCGTGTTCCAGTTGGTTGTGCTGAAATCAATATCCGCAGTCGTTCCCGCGTTCACCGTGACGGCCGTGTTGCTGCTCACTACTCGCACCTTGACGCTTCCCGAAGGCTGCGTGCGGAGCTTCACGTTATACGTCCCCGTCGTTCCCTGCTCCGTAAGATTGAGTGCCGTGGACGGATTCACATCTATCGCCTCGGGTAGCGGAACCCACTCCGAATAGAAAAAAATCGAGGTGGTGCCTTGCCATGCGGCTATTAAGACGACTACCCCGCGGTTGGATATCTCGGCCGTGGTCAGCGTGATGTTCGAGTTAAGAGTGACTGCGGTGACGCTAGGCCTGTCGTTAATTATCCTGCACCCGGTCGGCGTGGTGGAAAAACGCGCGGGGGTAGGTTCCACCATCGTCCAGGAGCAGGCCACAATTCGGGTCGAGTTCCAATTCCGAGAGTTAGGAGCTTGAACCGTGACTGTCTGAACACTACTCGTCGTGCTTGTGAGGGATGCTGTGACCACGTCAAAAGTCAACCCGCTGCTTGTCCACGATGTCGGGTTTGGCAACTGGGCGGAAGCCTCCGGCGGGAAAGACGAAACTCCCGCGACTAAAACCAGGACGAGCAGGAAAACCCGCACCAGAGTGCGGCTCATCGATTTCCCCCCCATCATCATTCGGGCCAGAAGAGGAAAACAGGCGCCATGAGATGGCACCCTCCAAATGTAGGGCAGCATCTCATGCTGCCTGGAACTCCGCAGAAAACGTTCATTGGTCGTTGTCTGAAGTCTCTCCACGTCCATGGAATTCCGCCTTTGCCTCAAAAGATCAATGACACGATTCCACAGTTGTGATTGTGCCGTCCGTTGCCCCCTCACCGGCGGCGCCCTCCGGGCAACCTGCCCGCACCTAGCCAACGGCCCACGCCATGATAGCTTAGAGAGAGGAGGCATTTTATTCATTCACGCGAAAGATTGCAATATTTCACCCTCACGTTGACAGGACCGGCGGACAACCACGGGGGGGGTGTCCCTACGGATTGCCCAACGCGAACCGGATGCACGGTGCGAGGCCGCCCCGCCGCGTAGCAGAAGGAAAATCCCGCGTGCGTGGGAATGACGTGAGAGTGATTCAAGGGCAGGAGAATCCCCCTTCTCCCTCCCTCTCCTCTCATCCTTCCCCCTCTCCCCTTGCGGGAGAGGGCTGGGGTGAGAGGAGAAAAGGCCCGCACTCGATCCTCGGGCCCACAACCCCGGCGTCATGCCCGGGCAACCGAGAAGCGAGATTCTTCGCTTCGCTCAGAATGACAGAGAAGGGAGAAGGGCGGCGGAGGGCGGGATGGCGGAGGACACGCCATGAACATGCACGGCATCATCCCTGGATTCCCGCTCCCCGATAACAAATGTCGGGGACAGGTTTCGCGGGAATGACAGGGAGGGGCGGGAATGACGGCGAGGACGGTATGGCGAAGAGGAGCGGCATGGCGATGGGGGGCAGAAGGGCGGCCGCCTGGCTCCCTCTCCCCTTGCGGGAGAGGGGAGGGGTGAGGGGAGGAAAGGCCCGCACTCGATCCTCGGGCCCACAACCCCGGCGTCATGCCCGGGCAACAGGGAAGCGAGATTCTTCGCTTCGCTCAGAATGACAGAGGGGGGAGAATGACAGAGGAAGGGAGAAGGGCGGCGGGAGGGCGGAATGACGGAGGAGCACGGGTCGGGAATAGGGGTTTACTTATCAGAAGGTCCGAGCCCTCTTCATTCTTCTGCAGGGTCCTTTCTCTTCTCTCCCCCTGTCCTTCTCCCTGTCACTCAACAAGACCTTTGCACAACTCCCTTTCTCCGTCCTTCTCCTTTTCTCTGTCCTTCTGACTTTCTCCGGCGTTCTGCCTTTCAGAGGGTACCGACACTCAGGCTGGGTGGGCAGAGCGGGTTCTCCTGCTTTGAGGAGGGGCAAAGGTTTCTGAACTTTACACGTGTGTGCTTGATCTTTCTATCGTCTATCGCGTCTAATCCGGTCCGTTCACTCCAGGATGCTTACCCACTGAAGAATGATTCCATAGAATCTGTGCTTGTTCGGCGAATGTTCCTGCGAAGATACTGATGTCGCGGCAACGGTACGTTAGTGCGGTCAGTACCTCTCCTCCGCCTTCTTCCGAGAGGTTCTCTTTTCTAGGCGATGGCCCTGCGTTGGCCGCGGCGGTGCTCGGCCCTCTCCTCCTCTACGGGCTGACGCTGCCCCGCACCGTCGTCCTGGAAGACGACGGCCTGTTCCTGATGGCCGGCGCCCACCTCGGCGTCGCCCATCCCCCCGGCTATCCCCTCTACACGCTGCTCTGCCACCTCGTCACGTGGTTGCCCTTCGGCACCGTCGCTTTCCTCGGCCACCTGTCCAGCGCGATCCTGGGCGCGCTGGCATGCGGCGGCGTCTATCTGTGCGCCCGGCTGTTGCAGGCCGCGCCCGTACCGGCCGTGACGGCGGCCTGGCTGTTCGCTGCCTCGGAGCACGTCTGGGCTCAGGCCATCATCGCGGAGGTGTATACGCTGAACGCGCTGTTGTTCTTTGCCACGTATGGGCTGATTCTGTACGGAGTACGTCACCCGGCGCGGCCCCGCCTCTGGATGGCTGCGGCCGCGGGGTACGGGTTGAGTCTGGCCAATCACTGGCCGCTGATGGGGCTGGCCTTGCCCGGCCTGCTGCTGGCGGCTCTGCCGGCCTGGAAGCTCCTGCTCCCTAAGCTGCCGTTGCTTCTGGGCACTGCCTTGGTGAGCGCGGCCCTCCCCTATGCGTGGATGGTGTTACGCTCTTGGCAGGAGCCGTTTATCAGCTTCTACGGCCCGATTACGAACTGGGAGGCGTTCTGGTACTACGTCAGTCGAAGCGGCTATGCCGACGTTGACGTGAGCCCCAGCGCGGGCTGGGACGATCGTTTGGCGTTTCTGGGGTGGTTTGGGAACGAAGTGATCTGGCAGGTGACGCTGCCGGGGTTCGTGCTCGCTCTCCTGGGTTTCTGGGTCTTGCTGCGGCGCCGGCCACTGGCCGAGGTGGGCTCAGGGTTGCTGGTGTTTTTGGGAAACAGCGTGGCCTTGATTATGATGCTCTCGGTTGACTTCGACTTTCGCCAGATCGCGATATTTCGCCCCTACTCGTTGGTGTGCTACGGACTGCTCGCCCTGTGGCTGGCGGTTGGTTTGCAGTACGCGTTGGAACGCCTGCCCTCACCGGCTGTCCTTCGCGACGGGGCGTGGTTCCGGGCCGGTCTGGCGGCGCTGGCGTGCGTGGGCATGACCGCGCTGTCCGTGCAGGCGCACTGGAGTTTGAACGACCGTTCCGCCAGCGACTTTACCCGGTGGTACGCGGACATGCTGTTCGGTCTCCTGCCGCGGGACGCGGTCCTGTTCGTGTCCGGGGATACGGACACCGGCCCCCTGGGCTACTACCACTTCGTTGAGAAACGCCGCCCGGACGTCGAGTTGCTGAACCTGCACGGCCTCGTGTACGGAAACCGCCTCTACCCGCCTCGGTCGTCCCTGAAGCACAAGGAAAAAATCTTGCGGCGCTTCGTCAATGAAACCGACCGTCCCATTTTCTTCACCGCGGATGACGACACGTTCCCCCACGGTCAAGGGGTCCGGCACCATGGGTTCGTCAAGGAAGTCCTCAGAAAGGAAAAGCCTCACTCTCTGAGGTTGGAGGTGTACCCGGGCGCGGAACGGGATTTCGAGGCGCTCCTGAACCTGTACCCCACCGACGGCTGGGAGCGGTTCCAGCGGGTCACGCTGCTTCACAAGTACGGCCAACTCCTGGGCTATGTCGTGTTCTCCGGCGATCCCGCCATGCTGGAGCAGACGCGGCGGCTGCGCGCGCTCGCAGCGCGGGATTTCTCGGGACTCATGGGCATGGCCGAAGTGCTGTTGAAGTACGGAGGTCGCACCCACTGGACGCAGATCGGGGAATGGCTGGAGAAAGCGGGAACCTTGGGGAGTGAGTCGCTGGAGAAGTGGCGGCGAGCCAGGCTTTTGTACCTGAAAGGCGTCCTGCTCGGCCGACAGGGGCGGACGGACCACGCCATTGCGCTGTTCAGGCAGTCTTATGACGTCTACCCGCATCCCGACAACCTCGCTATCGAGGCACTCAAACATCACGGGATTACTCCTTGACGGACCGTTGAAAAATGGTGGATTGTTGAATCCACCGAGAAGGAGTCTGCATGACCAAAACGTACGATGCGAGTGACATCGTTGTGTTAGAAGGCATTGAACCGGTTCGCCGGCGACCCGCCATGTATATCGGCGGAACGGATCAAACCGGCCTGCACCATCTCGTCTGGGAAATCCTGGACAACGGCATCGACGAAGTCATCAACGGCCATGCCACGACCATCACGGTCGAACTCGACAAGACCCGTGACGGCATTCGAATTACGGATAATGGTCGCGGCATTCCGGTTGACCGACATGCACGGGACAACAGATCCGCGCTGGAAATTATCATGACCACCCTTCACGCCGGCGGAAAATTCGACACGGGCAGTTATCGTCACTCGGGCGGCCTGCACGGGGTCGGGGCGTCGGTGGTCAACGCCTTATCCTGCCACCTTGAAGTCACGGTCAAACGGGACGGGCGAGAGTGGCACCAGACTTATCGGACCGGTACTCCCCTGGGGCCGGTCACGCAAGGACGCACGGCGCGCGGCACCGGGACCTCCGTCTATTTTCGTCCGGATCCGACGATTTTCGGCCCACGCCCGGCGTTCGACCCTACCCTCTTGAACAATACCCTCGAAGCCAAGTCTTATCTGCACAAAGGATTACAGATCACCTTCAAAGACGGGACTACCGGCCACACGCACCACTTTGTCCATGAGAAAGGGATAGAAGAATACCTCACCAGACTCGTGCGCGACCGGGGTCACAACCTCACCGCCGACTTTGTCTTTTACGCGGACCGCACCGTCAACGGCACCATGCCCGTTGGTGACGGTTTTGCCATGGAAGTCGCCCTCCAATGGACGGACGAACCCGCGGAATTCGTTCGCAGTTACGCCAACGGCGTGGCCACGAGGAACGGCGGCACCCATGAAGCCGGCTTGCGCACCGGCATTGTGAAAGCCGTACGCACGTACATGGAGACCCACAACCTGACGCCCAAGGGCCTTTCCGTGCAGGCGGAGGACATTCGGGAAGGCTTGGCCTGCGTGTTGAGTGTTCTCATTCTGCACCCCCAATTCCAAGGGCAAACCAAAGAACGCTTGAACAATCCTGAAGTCCAAGGTCTCGTTGACAACGCCGTCCGCCCCGCCCTGGAAAATTTCTTAAACGAAAACGTCTCCATCGCCGAAACCCTGGTCGGACGCATGATTTTAGCCGCGCGGGCGCGCGAGGCGTCACGCGAAGCCTCCAAAGCCGTGAAGCGAAAATCCGTGGTCAGCCATCGACTCAACCTGCCGGGGAAACTGGCGGATTGTCAAAGCACTGACCCCGAAGCCAGCGAACTGTTCGTGGTGGAAGGCGATTCAGCGGGTGGCACGGCCAAGCAAGGCCGAGACCTGAAAAACCAAGCGATTTTTCCGATTCGCGGGAAAGTGCTCAACACCGAAGAACTGACGTTGGGTAAAGTGGTTGAAAATAAAGAGTTGGCAGACTTGCTCAAGGTGCTCGGCTGTGGAATCGGGAAGGATTTTGATCTCAAGAAGTTGCGGTACCACAAGGTCATTCTGCTCATGGACGCGGACGTTGACGGCTATCATATCAGCACCTTGCTGCTGACCTTCTTTTTCCGACATCTGCCGGAATTGATCCGGCACGGCTACATCTACATTGCCCAACCGCCGTTGTACCGCATCGACATCGCCAAAACCGTCTATTGGGCAGGATCCGAGGATGATAAAAACCTCATTTTGTCTGAGGCCTCAACCAGGGCCAAACCCACGATCAGCCGTTTTAAGGGATTGGGGGAAATGTTCCCGCAACAGTTGCGCGACACGACCCTCAATCCAGCCACGCGCCGACTGCTCAAAGTAGAGGTGCGGGACGAATTCCACACCGATCGGACGTTCCATGACCTGATGGGAAAACGCACGGACGCCCGATATGAGTTTCTCATGGCGAACGCCACCCTCGCTGACAACCTCGACGTGTAGTTTTCCTTCGTGACCTTCTCCCCTAAGAGTCCTTGAAGAGGTCTTTGAAAAAATCGTCACTCCCGGAAATAGACAAAGATACAGGCAGGCAAGGGGGAACAGACACTCAGGCTGAATGGGCATGGTGACTTCTCCGGCTTTGAAGAGTGCCAAAGATCTATCCAATGCTCATGCAGCCCGAAAGACTTGTCGAAGGGTTCAGAATGGGAATAACGGACAAAAAAGGTTGGGGGATCTAAGCGGAAATGAACGTCATCCTGCAACGATAAGCGATGGCGCAACGCCAAGTACCGTAAGGAGGGTAGCCGTCGGAGTGTGCCTCCGACGGCTCTGCGATACCCGACGTTGCGTCCTTTTCGCTCCTACCACTGCCAGTCGATGCGGGTTATCACCCCGTGTGACACCGCGCCGCCGGCCCGGTTTTCTCGCTCACCCTCCACTCTCAGGTTCAGCACCGTATTCAGCTTGAGTTGGCTCCCAAACCGGTAGCTCGCCGCGCCGGACCTTCCGAGGGCCAGCCCGCCATACGGCGTCACCAACCCGTCATTCGACACCGGCAACCCATAGCCAAAATCCATCTCCAACTGCCCGGGGGCCCAGCTTGATCTTCCGATACGGTCACTGGAGGAGTCCAATACCGCAGCAGCACCCGCGCTTCCCCATAACCGCTCCGACCCGGTTGACGGCCGCCCCCACACCGGGGCCATGCTCAGCCAGAACCCATGCCCTGCAATGCCCGGGTCCATCCGCACCTTCAGACTCGCGCCCCAATCTTCAAACGCCTTTTCCTCGTGTGCCAGGAGATAGCGCCCTTGCGCTTCCACACCCAGGCCCAACTCGGTGTGCGTGTACGCCAAGCCACCGCCGACTTCCGCACCCAGCCCACGCTCGGCATCGCCGTTGTCCCAGCGGCCTCCGACTTCCAGCCGCGGTTGCAACCGCGATACGGGCGAGACTATCCATTCCGTCCGCCCTTCCACCAACAGCCGCACCCGTCCCGCGTTGCCACGTGCCGACGGCAACAAGTCCCCCTTACCCTTCGAACGTAGCGTCGACCTGAACGCATCAGCCTTCGCCGCGAAGTCGATCCCGTTCCACGAGATCAAGGCATGTCGTCCACCCAATGCCCCCATCACTAACGTCAGGTCCGTCGTCTCTTTTTCACTGAATCCGACGACACTTCTGTCCATCTCACCCCAGCCGGCGCCAAACATGCCCCATACACCCAACCCTGAGTAGGGCTGCCATTGAGCATAAGGCAACACGCTCGTCAGTTGGATGTCCAGTCCAACTCCAACCTTGCCCGAATCTCTAGTGACCTCGTAGTCCACGTCTCCGGCGGTGTGCGATACCGCCAAGCCCAACATGACCTTGGGGTCAAGTCGGTAGTCAAGGCCCAAGTAACCACTATAGAGGTCCCCATCCATCGAGAAGCCAGTGTCGGGGCTTCCAGAGAAGTTGCTCGCCATCCCCCGACCCCATAACGTCATGCCGGCGACTTCGCCGTCCTCCGTGCGGCTCAGCGGCAGTTCAAACGCGCTCCGCGCCAACACGTCCTTCACCGACACGTCCCGTATGCGGACCGGCGCACGCCAGTTCGTGCGATCTATTCTCCCATCAGAGAGGCCAGGATGTCTGGATAGCGTAGCGGCATCCACGGTCCCTTCCAGAGTCCGGCCGTTCGCCACGCCGGTGACGCCAAACATCTGGGCCACCCCAACGGCCACGTCCGTCACGCGTTTCAACGCCTCGCCCTCTTTTCCGCCGGTCAGCCGGAGCATCTGTCCGCCCACCGTCACTTTCGGCGACGAGCCTGCTGATCCTCCAAATCGCCCACTAAGCACTTCGACCGCGTCCGAAGCTATCGTCCGCCCGATGCCGGCCAACACCATCTCCAGTTCCCGACGACGTTCCGCCGTCTGTTTCAGGAACGCGAGAATGTGCGGCGAGAACTCAGTCACGCCGACTTCGGAGCAGACCTTACTTCCATCGTCTGTTGAGAGCACCTCCTCCCACATGGATCCATCGTAGTGTAACAGAACAATTTTCCGGCCGGCCGCCTCTTCCCGCAGCGCAGGGGGCGTCGGCAGGCAGACCCTGAACCCTCCATTAGGGACCGCCCCCATCACATCGATATCCACCACAAAGCGAGCCGACTCACTCCCAATACCGTAGTTCGGCGGTACATCTGGGACACTGGGCGGGATGGCGATATTCACTGAGATGTCCTCCGTCAGGTCTCGGAAAGACTCCTCAAAAAACTCAAACTCCACGTTGGGATCCACGTCCCGATCACGTTCCATCCTTACCGTCACCACCTTATCCTCTCCTGCGACACTTATCGGGATCGGAGTCTCCTTTACCAGCTCGGCTGTAGGAGGGGTGAGGGTGGTGTCGAAGTCGGGTTTAGTATTGTCAAGCACCCGCACAGCCACGTTATCCTCCGTCTCCTTCCATTCCCGGGCGTAGCCGCTGGTAACCGTGTGAATCAGCGTGGCCGCATCATTACTGATGTCAGCGTCCTGCACAGCATGCACTGTCACCGTCTGTGCGGTGTTCCAGTTACTCATGGTGAAGGTCAGCGTCCAGGTGTCCGACGTCTCATCACCCACTTTGACGTCATCGCTGCTGCCGTCCATTCGCGTGACCTCGACTGTCACGGTTTCGGCAACCCCCCACTCGGCCGTCCCCCACTCGCGAACCCCCTCCTCCAATACCACCGTATATGTATTAGAACTCCCTTCCGTCACCTCAATCCCGTCCTGGCTGATAATGGCACGCGGCGTGCTCGTCGCCGTCTGGGCCAACGCCGTGCTCGGTGTGAATACCGCAAACGCCGCGACGCCTAAGCAGGCAATACCAAGGGTTGGGAGAACTCTCGACACCATCAGACGGAATCTCATTTTTTATCCTCCATGAAAATAACGGACCGGGTAATGAAAATTTACCCTCCCTCGATCTTTGTCCGGAATCATTGTAGATAGATTTCCGCAAGGAACGATATTCAACGCTTAAGCAGCTGGGATTCGCTACCACGGCAGTCCTTTTTTGATTTCCTTTTACCGAGGGGCTATACCACAAAAGTTGATTGGTTTTCAACCCTTGCATCAAAAAATACCTTGAGCCGGAAGACCGATTCGGATACGTTGCGCCAAGATACTACCCATTCTTTTGAGACCTTTGCAACATATCGTTGAACAAATCAAACGCTACCATCAAGAAACCGCCCACGACTTTCACCGCTACGCCCGCTCGCTGGGGTACATGGATTGGGCCAACCAGCCTGATCCCTTTCGGCGTTATGAAGGCGCTTCACTCGTGACGCTCCCTCGACTCGCCGCCGAAGACGTGCCCGTTTCTCCTTCGTACGCGTCGCTCTACGCACCCGCCGCGATTCCGCCTCAACCGTTCACCCTCAACGGCCTGTCGCGATTTTTTGAATACAGCCTTTCCATCACCGCCTGGAAAGAATACGGCGGGACGCGCTGGGCGCTGCGCAGCAATCCATCCAGCGGCAACCTCCATCCCACGGAAGGCTACCTGCTCATCAACGACGTCGCCGAACTTCCCCTGGAGCCCGGCTTGTATCACTACGCGCCCAAAGAACACGGCCTTGAACTCCGGATGCGTGGGTCCACGTCGTGCCTTGCCGCTTTACTCAAAGACTTTCCACCACAATCATTTCTGGTCGGGTTGAGTTCAATTTACTGGCGCGAGGCGTGGAAGTACGGGGAACGCGCATTTCGCTACTGTCAGCACGACGTCGGCCATGCGATTGGGACTCTGCGCATAGCCGGGGCGGCCTTGGGATGGTCCGTCTTCGTCCTGACCGGCCTGGATGATCGGACAGTCGGGTCCCTGCTTGGCCTGAGGAGGTTGCACGAGTTCGTGGATGCCGAATCTGAACGTCCTGAACTGATGGGCATCGTCTGTCCGACGTCCTACAGGGAATCCCTGCCGCTCTCCCTTGATCCCGCGGCCGTCGAGTCGTGCGTCCACGGCGAGTGGCAAGGCCACGCGAATCGCTTGAGCCGGGATCGTCCCATTCCCTGGGAAATTATTGATGAGGTCACCCAGGCTTCATGGAAACGTTCGGCCGAACGTTCGACGATTCGAATGCCTCCCTTGCCTTTGCCTCTTCACCCCCAACGGGAACACCATCACCAAGCAGACGACGACCCACGTGACCGGAACCCAGCCGTACTCTCCGCTCATCAGATCATCCATCAACGACGAAGTGCCGTGGCCTTTGATGGAACCACGTCGATCTCCGCCCGACAATTTTTTTCGATGCTTGAGCGCGTCTGGCCTGATGCAAGTCTCCCCGTGGCGCAACGCCCGATGCCGTGGGATTCGATTTCATGGGACCCCACCATCCATCTTGCCTTGTTTCTGCATCGAGTCGAAGGTCTCCCGCCCGGGATGTACATGTTTTTGCGAAACGCCGACCCGACGCTCAAAGAAACCTTTCAACGGGCCATGCACGAACAATTCGTTTGGACCATCCCGGAGAATTGTCCGCCGTCACTTCCGTTGTATTTGCTGGAAGAGGGGAATGCTCAACGCATCGCCGTGCAGCTCAGTTGCCATCAGGAGATCGCGGGAGCCGGTGCGTTTTCATTGGGAATGGTTGCGGAGTTTGAGGCGTCATTGGAGAAACATGGACCCTGGTTTTATAAACGTTTGTTTTGGGAAACCGGACTCATCGGTCAAGTGCTGTATCTGGAGGCGGAAGCCGCGGGGGTCCGGGCCACCGGCATCGGGTGTTTTTTCGATGGTCCCGTCCATCGCGTGCTGGGATGGCACCCCCATACTCAATTTCAATCCTTGTATCACTTCACCGTCGGGGGACCCGTCGAAGATCATCGCCTCACCACCTTGCCGCCGTATGACCCCGACCTTCCGTAAAACGGATCCGACGTGCTCTCCGCCGAAACACCATCAACGGAAGAGGTGACACCGATCTTGTACCGTGACGCCAACCTCGAATCTCTTGCAGTCTCTTCTCTGAATACGATAGGGTACTTTGCTCATCGTCCGAGAGGTCGCCATTCGTTGCTCGCTTCGACGAGCATCAACAGTCAAGCCTATGGTCTTGACGGCTCCGCACTGACGCGGAGGTCACGCCTCACAAAGGAGGAACTCATGAACCCACTCGACTCAATTCCTGGAACGATCACCGCTGGATTCGTCCTGACCGTGGTGTTATACGTGTTCGTCAAAATGCTCGTATAAATTTTTGACCATCTCTCACCCGCATTCAACCGAAAGAGGATCTCAGATGGAAACCGTATTCGCATGGGGACATTTTTTAGCCGGTATTACGTGGATCGGCATTTTGTATTACTTCAATTTTATTCAAGTACCCTATCTGGGGAAAATCACCCCCGAAGCCAAGGCTGCGGCCTTTACCCATCTGGTGCCAAACGCGCTGTGGTGGTTCCGTTGGAGTGCGCTTGCGACGTGGCTCTTCGGTGCCGGCCTGCTGATGAACCAGGGCCGATTCGTTTCGGCGTTTGCCCTGCAAGGACCGGACGCGGTCATTGGGATGGGGGCGTGGCTCGGAACCATTATGCTCTTGAACGTCTGGGGCATTATCTGGCCCAACCAGAAAAAAGTCCTCGGCATCAAAGAAGCGACGGCTGATGAAAAGAAGCAATGCGCCCGAGTCGCGCTTTTGGCGTCACGGACCAACACGATGCTTTCGATTCCCATGCTGTTCTTCATGGCCTCGTCAGGGCACGCCTCGGGGCTTTTTTAACCATGTTCCAAAAGGGACATCATTTCTCACGGGAGGGCTAGCGATGAATAGGTGGTGGGCCAAAACGTTCCCGGTCGTAACGGCGGGGATTCTCATGTTCGCCAGTGTGACGGGGGCGGCGGCGAACGACACGGAAGGATTTTTTGCAGGAGTCAGGTTCGGCTATGACCTTGCCGAGGTGGATTATTCCAAAAGTGCCATGTTCAACGCGGGTGCTCTCGGAGCGACGGCAAGTTCCAAGACAGCCGAGGATAGCGCAAACGACGGGTTCACCGCGTTCATGGGAAACGTGGGATATCGCACGTTCCTGTCCGACCAAGTGTATCTTTCGGGTGAGGTTGAAGGCGCCGTTTACTCCAGTAAGGTAGGAGGGTATCTGCGAGGAACACGTTCCGGCTCAGACATTGCCGATGGAGACGTCTTCCCCGGAGCTTGGTCACTGGAAAAGAACCACAGCTTGGGGCTCAACGCACGCTTGGGGTTTGTGCCCCAGGGGCTTGGGTTCCTGGGTGAAGGCCGCTCACTGTACGTGATTTCCGGCGTGAAGTGGCTGAACGCGACCTTTGGAGCCGCCCATGATAACAAAGCGACCGGGGCCAACGTGATTCGCGGCTTGACCCGGAAAAGCCGCAATGCCATTCCCTGGCTTATCGGGGGTGGCCTGGAGTTCGGAAGCAGCAAGAATCGCTTTGACGTGCGCATCCAATATTCCAGTTGGGACATTGATTACAGCAGGGGTGACGGGTCGGCTCGGGATAAGGCACGATTGCCGTACGATTTCAACGTTGACGAAATCGGCTTTTCCGTGGGGTATACGAGAACGTTTAACTTCATGTAGGTTCGCATCATTCGCACAACAAGAGGAGAAAGAGATGAGCCAGAGTCTCAAAGGAACCAAAAGTCATGACAATCTCAAGGCGGCTTTTGCCGGTGAATCACAAGCCAATCGGCGGTATCTGTATTTTGCACGCCGCGCCGATATTGAAGGGCATCCGGACGTCGGCGGCTTGTTCCGTGACACCTCGGAAGCCGAAACCGGCCATGCGTTCGGCCATCTGGATTTTTTGAAGGAAGTGGGTGATCCCGCCACAGGCGAACCCATCGGGAACACCGAAGCGAATCTCAAGGCGGCCATTGAAGGCGAAACCTACGAGTACACGCAAATGTACCCGGGCATGGCCAAAACCGCCAGAGAAGAAGGCTTTGACGAGTTAGCGGAATGGTTTGAGACCTTGGCCAAAGCCGAACGCTCACACGCCAACCGCTTCACCAAAGGGCTGGAGTCGTTGAACGCCGTCTAACCCTTTTCGCCTCTCAAGCCTTGAGTGAACCGTGCAGGCTGCCCTGGCCTGCACGACAATGGAGCGGAGTCGCCGCCGTAACCGACTCCGCTTCCCGTCCATGATGCTTCAGCACGTAAGGACGTTTGTGAAGGGCCTTCACCTCATCTCTCCTGACTTGACGCGAGAACGTCTCGAACAAGAAACCCGTCGCGTGTTCGACGTGTGCGAAGGCTGTCGTCGTTGTTTCAACCTCTGCCCTTCCTTCAACACGTTGCTGGATCGAATCGACGACCATGACGGCACCGTCTCCAACCTGACCGCGGCGGATTACGAACGGGTCGAACGGGAATGTTATTACTGCAAGCTCTGTTACAACCATTGTCCCTACACGCCACCCCATGATTACGAAATTGACTTTCCTCGCCTCATGGCCGCGTGGAAAAAGCAACGAGTCAAGGAACAAGGAGCCTCGTGGCGGGATTCCCTTCTGGTCAAAACCGACCTGATTGGAAAAATGGGGAGCCTGACCGCTTCGCTGACCAACCGGGTGCTCTCGACGCCGTGGATCAGGACCGTGTTGGAACACGCGATCGGCCTGCATCGGGACCGGCACGTGCTGCCCTTTTCTCACGAAACCTTTCCCACGTGGTGGCGCAAACGCCACGCCACGCGCCGGCCCGAACCCGCTCGACGAAAAGTCGTCCTGTTTCCGAGTTGCCTGGTGAACTACCAAGCCGTGGATATCGGCAAGGCGACGGTTCAGGTCCTGGAAAAGAACAACGTGGACGTCACGGTGCCCACCGGACAACGGTGCTGCCGTATGCCATCCTTTGATCTCGGCGATACCGACGCCATCGTGCAGACGGCCACCCATCACGTCCGCCTGTTTCAGCCGTATCTCGATCAAGGGTATGACCTCGTAGTCCCAACGCCCAGTTGCAGTCTTATGTTTAAGCGGGAATATCCGTATCTGGTGCCCACGCCCGAAATGGCGAAGTTGTCCGAGCGAACCTTCGATATCTGCGAATATCTGATGCGGCTCAAAAAAGAAGACGCGCTTTCATTGGATTTCGCGCGGACCACGCAACGGATTGCCTACCAGGTGCCGTGTCATTTGCGCGACCAGAACATCGGGTTCAAGTCGAAAGAATTACTGGAACTCACCGGGGCCCGCGTCGAGTTGATTGAAAAGTGTTCCGGTCACGATGGATCGTGGGGGGCCAAAGTCGAATTTTTTGAGCTTTCGATGAACATCGCAAAAAAGACCGTGCGTTCCATCTCCAGCGTCGAACCGGATAGTGTGGCCTCGGACTGTCCGCTGGCCGCTTTGCAACTCGATCAAGCAGGCGCGACTCAGCCCGGACGCGGCACGGCCACCCGACATCCGATTCAGATTATTCGGGACGCGTATCACCCGTCATCATGAACCGTTTAACCCAATCCGACGTCCTCTCTCCTGCCGATTACGAGACGCGGCGTGCCACCATTCGGAAGGAGATTATTGCCCTGAAAAAACGGCGCCGAATCAGCGTCGGTCCCCTCGTGACGCTGGTGTTCGAAAATCTCCAGACGCTGCGTTTTCAAATTCAGGAAATGATCCGCGTCGAACGCATTGTCGAACCGGCCAACGTTCAGGACGAACTTGACGTGTACAATGCCCTTCTTCCGCAACCAGGTGAACTCAGCGCCACCGTGATGATTGAAATTACCGACGGGGATCGCATGAAAGAGCTGTTGGATTCCTTTCAGAACTTCGACCGGCCCGACACTCTGGCCATCAGAGTTCAGGACCACGCCGTTTTTGCCGAGTTTGAAGCCGGTCATAGCAAGGAAGGAAAAATAAGCGCCGTCCATTTTGTCCGGTTTCAGGTGCCCCCCTCGTGCGTGCAAGCCTTGAAAGCGGCTGACGCTCGTGCGAGCATCATAATCAACCACGAGCACTACGTCGCGGACGCCACGGTGCCCTTAGCCCTACAAGAAGAATGGTTAAAAGACCTGGAAGCCTGATTTCTTCTTCTTTTTTTGCCGATTGTTCCTTGCACAAATTGACAATCACCGGGAGGGTGACTATCATAGACGTGTTCCCATGACGCCCGTTTCGGGTCAAAGAACGTGAGCAAACAACCGAGACCTGTCCTATCATTCAATAAAAAACGGAGGGAATTATGGTCACCATCACCCCAGGAGCTGAAGAAAAAATTAAAGAGTTGGTACACGAGGAAGAAGAGGACGTCGTTGGATTGCGGATCTACGTCAAAGGCGGCGGGTGCAGCGGCTATCAATACGGGATGTCATTTGAATCCAAAATGGACGATGACGACACGGTGATTGAAAAAGGCGAGGTCAAAGTCATCGTGGATTCGCAAAGCGCCCCGATGCTGAACGGGGCTGAAGTCGATTACGTGGACAGTCTGCAAGGCTCCGGTTTTGCAATTAAAAACCCGCAAGCGAAAAGCACCTGTGGTTGCGGCAGTTCCTTTAACGTCTGATCCCAGCGTTCTTCTCACGTGAACAAGGCCAGGAACGTTGCCTCGCATTGAGGGACGAACCCCTGGCCTTTTTCATTATCCAGCGTTCGTGCTTGACGCATGATTCAATCGACCCTCACCAAACGAATAGAATTTTCAGCGTCGCACCGGTATGTCAACGCCGACTGGGACGAGGCTCGCAATCGAGAAATCTTTGGTCCGTGTTTTCAGGAGCATGGGCACAACTATCTTCTTGACGTGAACCTTGGTGGAAGGGTCGATCCCGTCACGGGGATGATTATTAATTTGTACGACCTCAAGCAAATCGCAACGGACGTACTTGAAGAGTTCGACCATAAACACCTCAACGTCGATACTCCCTATTTTGAACGCCTTATCCCCACCACGGAAAATCTTGCCTTGGTGCTCTGGCGGAAATTTCGTGATCACCCAGAGACGCAAGGCGTCAAAGTGGTCAAGTTGTCCGAGGGAAACAATCTGTGGGTCGAAGTCCACACGCCGCAAGGAACGTCCCGGGCGTCAAAAGAAAAGGAAGAACCCGCGGAGGCTCTGGTAACCCGTCAGTACGCCCTCATGGTGGGGCGGCACTTCCCTGCTTCTCCGAGCGACGTCTGGCACCTTTCGCTGGACGTGACGGTTCGAGGCCCGATTGATCCCGTGACGGGTCGAGTCACGGATATCGCCGCACTGGACGAATTGGTCAACAACCAAGTCTTGCAACGTTTTTCTGGAATCAACCTGTCCCAACACCCTCAATTTGCCTCCCAGCCGGTGACCCTTTCAACGTTGGCCCAAGTACTCTGGCCCCACTTGATCGCAGTTTCAGGCGGGCAACTCGACAAACTCAAGCTCCACGATCAACGTGAACTGACCCTGGAGTATTCCGTCGTTCCTCAGTAACCCAACGACCGGACTGTCCCGTCATCTTTGTAAACGTTCACTCCATTCGCTGACGGCGTCACCAATTCCGCCTCCCCCACTCCCACTGTTATTCCTGTATTCCTTTCGCGATTCTGCCCTCGCATGGTGAGACGCCTCCGGTTTTGCGTATAATGCTCAACACGCTTGGTGAGATGGACCGTCTCAGGTGGAGTCAGTAGCGTCGTGACCCGATCACCACACTTCTCGAAAACGTGTGGACGGTGATCCTCTCCGGCAGGCCGTCCACGGGATTTGCTTCATGCCTCAGCTTCGTCTCCTGGAAAAAATTCTGCTCTACGGCATCTGGACGGGCTTTGCTCTGATCCTCCTGACGCCCTTTGTCGTCACCCCTCAGACTATTTTCCCTTACGTCGTTGGGAAAGCTCTCTATTCACGGGTCATTATCGAGATTGTCTTTGGTTTCTGGACGCTGCTCGCGTTCTTGAGACCCGCCTTCCGTCCGCCGCGCTCGCGGCTTCTGATCCTGTTTGCCATTATCCTCGGCGTGACGACGCTCGCGGCGTTCTACGGCGTCAGCGTCCAGCGGAGTTTCTGGTCAAGCTACGAACGGATGCAGGGCGTCGTGGACCTGATCCATTGGTTTCTATTCACCGTGGTTCTGGTGTCCACGGTCCGAACCGTCAGGGATTGGCGCATTCTTCTCAATTTCAATCTTGGCTTCAGCCTGATGATGGCCCTGCTGGCCGTCGGTCAGAAGTACTATTTTTCAGACGCGCCTTTTCTCATTTGGGACCTTCAAAGAGTCGGCACGACGCTCGGCAATCCGATCTATCTCGGCATGTACGTGATGGTTAACATCGTCGTCGCCTTGGGGTTCCTCGCTCAATCGTTCATCCCCGTCGCCACGCCGGCCGCGTCCCCGCCGTCCGAGAGTATGGGCGAACGACGCCGCAAACGAAACCGGATGTCGCCGCCGGCGGTGACGCTGGCTCGTCTCAGACTTCAGATCCGGAGAATCTTCTGGGGAAGCGTCGTGCTGATCGATCTGTGGGCGCTCGGCCTGACCGCCAGCCGAGGACCGCTTGCAGGACTTGTCACGGCCGTTGGCTTCCTGGCCGTGCTGTCCATAGTTCTTGGCAACACTCGAATTGCCCGGGTCGCCACTGTTGGACTGACAAGCCTTTTGGGAGCGGGATTCCTCCTGACGCTGCTCTTGTCTTTCAGGCCAAGTCTCTTCCCGCCCGATACGGTGTTCTCAAGTCTGTTCTCAAACCGCTCCTCGGGCGTTTGGGAACGCCTGGCGGGCTGGCAGGTAGGGTTGAAAGGATTTGCCGACAAGCCGATGCTCGGTTGGGGACCTGAGAACTACATCGTAATCTCCGGCCGGTATGCCGCCGGATTGAGTGGGCACATGCCGCTCTTCGACAATGCGCACAACAAACTCGTTGAGGAACTGACGACAAAGGGTCTGTTCGGTCTGTTGAGCTACCTCTCCCTCTGGACATTCACGTTCTGTGTCGTGGCGCGCGCAGCCAGGGGGATGGATTTCAGGGAACGGATTCTGACGCTGTTCGTCGGCGCCGCACTGGCGGGACATTTCGTACAGAACCAGTTTGCACTCTCCTCCTCCACCGGTTCTCTCCAGTATATTCTGCTGCTCGCTTTCGTCGCCAACCTCGAAAGAGCACCAGCGCCGGCCGGCCGGCGCTGGGTGCGACTTCGACACATCTTCGAGCACTTCGCCCCCACGGACCTCTTTCGGCACAACGTGGCTCGTGCAGTCATCGCAGCCGGAACGATCGCTCTGGTCGGGGCGAGTCTCCTGGCAAACCACGCGATATACTCGGCGGCCAGCGCTATCATCAGAATGGACGTCGCAGACGTAGCAAACTCCCCCGATCAACTCAGAGGTGCTTTTCAACGGGCAACCGACTTTAAGCCGCTCGCAAACGATCCCAGACTCCTCCTTTTCGAAAAAGTGACGGAACGCTGGGACGTTCTCCGCGCCAAGTCCAGGACCGAGGCGGAACAAATGCTCGCGCTGGTAAATGCCGAGGCGGTCGCCGCCCTTGAAGATGAGCCTGAGAATTGGCAAATCTACGTGTCCCTCGCAAAGTTGTATCGGGTGGTCAGCGCCTCCGCTCCAGAGTACGAGGACGTGGCAAGACGCTATCTCGAAAAATCCCTGGAGCTTGCCCCTCGCAGAATAGAGGCGTTGGAGCTTGTTCCCTCGTAGAAACACGACTGTCGGGCTACGCTCGGCTGACCCGACAGCCTCCTGAGCCTGCGCCTCATGCCGCAACAGCCGGTTCGCCACCCCATTGACACGCCCGCCGCACATTGGCCACGCCGTCACTAGATTCCTTACCCTCTGGCGACAGGCAGTGGGCGTGAAAGGTCGCAGGATAACGGGAACACGTCTCGGGGGAGCAGGAGGGTCAGCCTTGGGAAAGGTGGCGTTGGATCAAGGCAATAAGCTCGTCTTCTTCTATTTTCCCTTCACGAGTCAGCAGTAAATTGCCCCGAGAATAGAGATGGGTGGTAGGATAGGTTTCAAAGGCGTGCCGTTTTTTAATTTCCCTGCATTTGCCGGGAACGTGCATTTTGGCCTTTCCGATTCGAACGTGAGGAAGTTTCTCTGCCACGCCGGCCAGAACGGGATCATAGGCCGCACACGGTTCACAGGAGGCAATGCCGTAGGCGACCACCGTCGCCGAGGACTCCGTCAATTCCTTGTAATTTTCATCCGTGACGTTTTCAACGATTCCACCCACGGCGAGCACGTCCTTCAGGTCTTTTCAAAAATGAAGGGGATTCTTTTTATGAGAATCCCCTTCACGTCTTGCCTTAGTTCAACTTTGCCAAGGCTTCCAGAATTTCTTTGTCATCCCGGGCCGTCTTGATTTCCTGCACCTTGACGTAGGCCACCTTGCCCTCTTTATCCACGATCACCGTGGCCCGCTTGGAACAATTGAGGTCGGGAAAATACAATCCATACGCCTTACACACCGTCCGGTGCATATCCGCCAACAACGTGTGTTTCAACTCAAGCGAATCGGCCCACGCCTTATGCGAGAAGAAGCTGTCCGTGCTCACGCCAAACACTTCGGCATTGGCATCCGAAAAGCCGGGGAAATCATCCGTCAGACATTTATTCTCGCCGGTACAGACCGGACTCCAATCCAAAGGGTAAAAGGCTAAGACCACGTTCTTTTTCCCTTGAAAACCACTTAACGTGACATCGTTCCCGTCCTGATTTTTCAGGGTAAAATCGGGAGCCACGTCACCAACCTTTATTTCCTGAGCCGCGTCAGACATGCAACAGCCTCCTTCTTGAAAAATGAGAATGAATGGGGGCGCGAATCGCCCTATTTTCCAGGGATTTTTTCGTATCATGCCCTCTTGAAGTTTGTCAACCATGCCCTGAGAAGGCCCCGTAAGAATGTGCCTTGGGAATCTTGTCTTTTGATCCAACCAAGGTTATCGTAATCGGAGAAATCCATTCCATCCCCAAGATCCACGAACGCTTCTGCACCCGTTCTCAATGCCTGGATTTTCACACAACGTGCCAACCCCTCATCGTCTGACGAAGTACTCCTTCCTGTGGCTGACCCTGATTGTCAGCGGACTGATGATCGGAGGCGCAGGGGCCGTCGCGTGGTATGCCGCCACCGGGCTTCCCTCGCTTGCAAGGCTTCAGGATTACCAGCCGAGCCTGATTACCAAAGTGTACGGGGATAACAGGCAAGTCATGGGACAATTCTACGTTGAGCGCAGAATGTTGACCCCTTTTCCTGAGGTCCCTCAGCAGTTAATCAACGCCGTCATTGCCGTGGAAGATACGCGGTTTTTTGATCACCCGGGGTTGGATTTTTGGGGCATCCTGCGCGCCGCGTGGACGAATGTGAAACACGGAGGAAAAATTGAAGGCGCGAGTACCATCACCCAACAACTCGCCAGATCCTTGTTTTTATCTCCTGAACGAACCTTTCAGCGAAAAATACGCGAACTGATTCTTGCGCTGAAAATGGAGTTGGTCCTGACGAAGGAACAAATTCTGGAGATGTACTTGAACCAGATTTACTTTGGCCATAGTGCCTATGGAGTGGGGACGGCAGCGTTGACGTTTTTCGACAAAACGTTATCAGAACTCACGCTCCCCGAATCGGCGTTTCTCGCCGGCCTGCCGAAGGCCCCGAGTACCTATTCTCCCTACAAGAATTACGCCCTCGCGAAACAGCGACAAGAACACGTGTTGGGACGAATGGTGGAAGCTGGCTTTCTTACGAAAATCCAGGCACAGGAGGCCATTGACACCGCACTGTCCTTTAACCGTCAAGCCGTCAAGCGCGTGGCCCCGTATTTTCTTGAAGACGTTCGCCAACATTTGGTGAACGAATTCGGCGAGACCCTGGTGTATAAAGGAGGCCTTCACGTGTTCACGACTCTGAGTCTTGAGTTACAACGCCTGGCCGAGAAAGCCGTCACCAAAGGGTTGCGCGAACTCGATAAACGACAGGGGTGGCGCGGCGTGCTCCGTCATGAGAACCCACCGGCGGTGCTCCCGGAAGATCCTTCCGCCGTCGTCCCCGAGTTTGGGAAAATCGTCGAGGGCTTGGTCGTGGACGTGTCCGACGAGGACGTGACCGTCCTGGCTCATGGCGTCATCGGCACGATATCCTTATCCGATATGCTTTGGGCCAAGCGTCGTCTCCTTCAAGGAGCGTCGGTCACGGAGGCCGAGGTGGTTCCCGTGACCTCGGCGACGCAATTGGTCCACCACGGAGACGTGATCGAGGTGTCGTTGAAATCCGCCGGCAACGACAAAATTCAATTTTACTTGGATCAGACGCCCGTTGTCGAAGGAGCCCTGATGGCGATTGATCCCCGAACCGGCGCGATCCGGGCAATGGTCGGCGGGTATAATTTTGAACGAAGCCAATTCAACCGAGCCCGCCTGGCCCTCCGTCAACCCGGGTCCGCCTTCAAACCGATTATTTATGCCACGGCACTCAATCAAGGCATGTCACCGGCCTCTCGCGTCCTCGATGCTCCGGTGGTCTATGACCAGGAAGAACCCGGCAAAACCTGGAAACCGGAAAACTATGAAAAACGCTTTTTCGGCCCGATCACCTTACGAGAAGCCTTACGCCATTCCAGAAACGTCGCCACCGTCCGCTTGCTGGAACGCGTCGGGATTCACGAAGTCATTCAATTCTCACGCTCCCTTGGCATTTACAGCCCGTTGAACGCAGACCTGTCGTTGGCACTCGGCTCTTCAAGCATCACACTGCAAGAACTCACGTCGGCGTATGGGGTACTGGCGAACCAGGGGCTGGCATTGGCGCCGTATACCATTTCTCTTGTCAACGATCAGGAAGGCCGGACGTTGGAACAACACGTGTTCGAACCCAGTCAGGTCGTGTCCAAAGAGACGGCCTATCTGATTACGCACATGATGATGGACGTGATTCAAAATGGAACCGGGAAACGCGCTCGCTTCATCGGCCGTCCCCTGGCCGGAAAAACCGGCACCACCAACGGCTACCGTGATGCCTGGTTTGTCGGGTATGCTCCGAATCTCGTCACGGGCGTGTGGGTTGGATTTGACAGCGTGGAATCCTTGGGAAAGGTGGAGTCCGGAGCCCATGCGGCCCTCCCCATTTGGACGCATTTCATGTTCCGGGCACTCAAAACGCTACCGGTTCAGACCTTTTCCATGCCGGAGGGGATTCAATTTGCAGAGATTGACCGAAAAACGGGGGACCTCGTCAACGAGCCGACGCAAGGCACCACCACTGAAATTTTTGCGGAAGGAACAGTACCGCAACGGCCCGTTCGCCAACCAGCCGACCCCTTAGCGTTTTACGAATTGGATCAACTTGAGCAAGGACGTGATTCCCAAGCATTCTGACTGGGGAAAGGGATTTTCATCATCAGGCTACTGCGCGTCCTGATGTTCTTCGTGCCACGCCATTTGAATGGCTTCGAGTTTTTTCTCGTTTGAATTTTTAGGATCATCCGAAAATTCCGGCCACGCCACGACCCAGGCGTGCAGGTCGGTGAACCGAACCGTCAGCGGATCGAGGTCCGGGTGTTCTTCATGGAGCCGAATGGCAATCTCTTCGGCCATGTCCCACGTCAGGTCTTGGGCCATACGATTCTCCCTTCTCAGCTCATTCAATCCGTCACTTCGGAAAGTTTTTTGTTTTCGAGTGCTTCTTTGAGAGTGGCGTCCATTAAGACTTCAGCCAAGTGATGCGTCACTTTTTCCACGTCGGCAATCTTGCCCCGCAGAACTCGATGGTCATCCTGGTGCGTGACGGCACGCAAGTCCTCAATCGCCGCGTGAATCGATTGGGCCTCTTCCGGCGCAATGAGGTCCGTTCCCCGCTTGAGGGCCTTCTCCGTGGCCGTGATGATGGCCTCGGCTTCCGTCCTGGCCTCGATCACCTGGCGAGCCTTAATATCCTCCACCGCAAATTGGAACGAGTCCCGAATCATGCTTTCGACTTCGTCGTCCGTGAGCCCGTGGGAAGGTTTCACTTGAACCGACTGCGATTCGCCGGTTCGGATATCGGCCGCCGTGACGTTGAGGATTCCATTGGCGTCAATCAGGAACGTGACCTCAATGCGCGGAACCCCCGCGGGCAACGGCGGCACCTTGAACTGAAATCGCGCGAGGCTTCGATTGTCCTGGACCAGCTCGCGTTCGCCTTGCAAAATATGAACGTCCACGGAGGTTTGACCGTCGGCATAGGTCGTAAACATTTCCTTGGCACTGGTGGGGATGGTCGTATTCCGGCGAATCAAGGCACTCATCACCCCGCCCATGGTTTCGATGCCCAAGGACAACGGCGTGACGTCGAGCAACAGCATGTCCTTGTTGTCCCCCGCCAGAATACCCGCTTGGACGGCGGCACCCAGTGCCACGACTTCCTCAGGATTCAATTCGCAATGAGGCGTTTGACCGAACAATTCTTCGACGAGTCGGCGCACCAACGGCATACGGGTACTGCCCCCGACCAGTACCACCTCATCCACTTCGTGCGCGTGCAACCCGGCATCCTGAAGCGCCGACCGGCAGGGTGCCAGCGTGTGCTGCACCAGGTCCAGGGTGAGCGACTCCAGTTCCTCTCGGGACCATTCGCGGGTGTACGTTCCTTTTCCATCGGGAAGAGGGATGGACATATGCGTCTTGTCCTCATCGGACAACTGAATCTTCACCCGTTCGGATTCCAACCGAACCGTCTGCATGAGTTCGGGACAGTCGTCCACCTTCAGCCCATGCTTCGCGTTCACGTCCTTCACGACGGATTCGACCAGGCGCCTGTCCCAATCATCACCACCCAGATGGGTGTGACCGTTGGTCGCCAACACCTCAAAAATGCCGTCTTTTAATCGGAGCAGAGAAATATCAAACGTTCCCCCGCCCAGGTCGTAGACGGCTACCACGCCCTGAGTCTGTCTTTCTAATCCATACGCCAACGACGCCGCGGTCGGCTCGTTGATGATGCGCAGCACTTCCAAGCCGGCAATGAGACCGGCGTCTTTGGTGGCTTGCCGCTGGCCGTCGTTGAAATAGGCGGGCACCGTTATGACGACTTTGGTCACGTCCTGACCCAGATGAGCCGCTGCGCGAAGCTTGAGCTCTTTCAAAATCATGGCGGAAATTTGTGGTGGAGAATAGGTTTTTTCTCCGATCTGTATCCGGATGACGCCGCCTTTTTCGCGCAGGGTGTACGGGAAATAGTTCAATTCATCCGACACGTCCGCCAACGACTTGCCCATGAATCGCTTCACGGAATAAATCGTTCTCAGGGGATCACGGACCAGATGCTCTTTTGCAGGCTCTCCCACCATGAGGCCGTTATCCGTCAGCCCCACGATGGAGGGCACGTTGGGTTGATCGTGTTTCCCGAAGATGACCCGAGGGCTGCCCCCGTCCATGTAGGCAACTAATGAATTGGTGGTTCCGAGGTCGATGCCAACAATCGGTGCCATCATGTCCTTCCGGATCCGGTTCGTTCACCCACAGCCGCGACCAGATCATTGACCACGTTCGTCACGTACGTGCGGTTCGATAACAGGGCTTGCATGGTTTTCAACACTGCGTCTTTGGCGGCTTGAGTAGCCGGATCATCGTGGGTTTGAGCGTGCAGAACGTCCCATTTGTCAAACTGATCGAACAAGCGGGATTCCACGTCCGCTTTCCGTGCTTCCAGCGACCGACGGCTGGCTTCCAGTTTTTCCTGAAGCGTTTGACGTCGTGCGGAAGAATCCTCAGCGGACAAGGCACGAAACTCTTCCAAATCATCCTGAAGCTCTAAGATTTCATCGAACAAATCAGCCGGCGGCGAGGTTCGAATGTCTTTCGCCGACCCCGCTTCCAGTCGAATGAGGTACTCTGCTCGCTGGATGGGATCTTTCAACATGCGATACGCGGCGTTCAACAACGCGGTGTTTCCGAGACTGATCCTCTGTTGGCTCTCATCTTTCGTCGCGAAATAATCCGGATGAAAGGTGCGGCTTAAGGCGTAAAAGGTTCGCTCCAGGGCTTGCTCGTCAACGTGTAAGAGGCGGGGCAAATTCATGCAGGTGAAATAGTCAAGTTCTTTGGAAAGCGGTTGTACCTTCACGCACCGACCGCAAAAGTACTCACCCGACATTTCAGATTGACAATGCCAACACATACTTCGGGCCATCGGTAAATCTCGAGCACGTCCCGACGTTGGGTTTGGCGATTCCCTATTCACGTTCCTCACTCGCACAACGGGCATGGTCTTACCCAACCATGCCCGCCTGATGTTTCGCTTTTTGTCGCTCAAACGACGCTGAACGGTTTACGCTGAAAAAGACTCTCCGCACCCACAGGTCTTCGTGGCGTTGGGATTGTGAAATTTGAATGCCCCGCTCACCATGTCCTTGTGATAGTCCAACTGCATCCCTTCAAGGTAAATGGCACTCTTCGCGTCGATGATGACTTTGACGCCGTCCTGCTCACACACCGTATCGAACTCGCCGACGTTGTCGTCAAAATTAACCGTATAACTTAAACCGGAACATCCCCCGCCTTTCACGCCCAGGCGCAACCCTCCTTCGGCCAGATCCTGAAGATCCATGAGCCGTTTCACTTCCTGCACCGCGGTCTCGGTCAACCGTACGATGGGGGTTTCCGTGGTCTGCAACGTATCCATGCTGATCTCCTTACCCATTCCGACGATTACGCTCCCGCCGAGGCGGTCGTCGTCTCGGTCCGGGTCTCTGCGTCGGCTTTCTTTTTGTAATCATTCAAAGCGGCTTTAATCGCGTCTTCCGCCAACACGGAACAATGGATTTTGACCGGCGGCAGGTTTAATTCCTGCACAATGTCAGTATTCTTGATTTCTCCGGCTTCCTCCACGGTTTTGCCTTTTAACCATTCCGTGGCCAAGCTGGAGCTGGCAATCGCAGACCCGCACCCGAAGGTTTTGAATTTCGCGTCCACGATGGTGTCTTGTTCAACTTTGATCTGAAGTTTCATGACGTCGCCACATTCGGGGGCACCCACGATGCCGGTCCCCACGTCCTCATCCTCTTTCTTGAACGAGCCGATGTTTCGTGGATTGTTATAGTGATCAATCACCTTGTCACTGTAAGCCATGATTCAACCCTCCTTGTTTCCAAACGTAAAATAGCATTGAATAATCACGTGTCCCGTTTGCGTTAATGCGCAGCCCATTGGACGGTCTTCAAGTCAATCCCCTCCTTGGCCATTTCGTAGAGAGGCGACATCTCCCGAAGATGATTGACCGCCTTAATCATCCGATCAATCGTATAGTCGACTTCTTCCGGCGTGGAAAACCGACCCAGCCCGAATCGAATGGACGAGTGGGCCAGATCCGACCCCACTCCTAACGCCCGAAGGACGTAGGAAGGCTCAAGGGTGGCCGAGGTACAGGCCGACCCGGACGATAACGCGATTTCCTTGACCCCCATCAACAAGGCTTCTCCTTCGACGTAAGCAAAGCTGAGGTTCAGATTGCCTGGAAGCCGTTCCGTGGGGTGGCCGTTGAGATACACGGCTTCCAAGGCGTCCGTGATGCCGGCTTGCAGACGGTCACGCAGACCTTGAATACGGACGGACTCCGTGGGCATTTCCTGTTCACACAACTCCACGGCTTTTCCAAAACCTGCAATCAACGGAACCGGGAGGGTACCGGATCTCATGCCGCGTTCATGCCCCCCGCCGTCAATCATCGGCACCAACCGAACGCGAGGCGCTTTCCGCCGGACGTACAACGCGCCGATTCCCTTGGGGCCATAGATCTTATGGGACGTAAAGGACATCAGGTCAATGCCCATCTCCGACGCGTTCACGGGGATTTTTCCAACCCCTTGCGTGGCGTCGCAGTGAAAGAGCACGCCTTTCTCCTTCGCAATCTTCCCGATCTCCTGAATGGGATGAATCGTGCCGATTTCATTACTTGCCAGCATGATTGAAATCAAAATGGTTTTGTCCGTGATGGCGGCGCGCACGTCGTCCGGATTGATCATCCCCGTCTTATCCACGGGCAGATACGTTACCCTGACGCCTTTTTTCTCAAGGGACTTCGCCGCGTCAATGACCGCCCGATGTTCCGTGGAACTGGTGATGACGTGATCACCCTTCTCCTTGTACATCTCCACCACGCCCTTCAGTGCCAGATTATCGGACTCGGTGGCTCCGCTGGTGAACACAATTTCCTTGGCGTCGGCGTGAATGAGCTTGGCAATGCGTCGGCGAGCCTGATCCACGGCTTCTTCTGCTTCCCATCCAAACGAATGATTGCGACTGGCCGAATTGCCGAATTTTTCGGTAAAAAACGGGAGCATCGCATCCACCACGCGAGGGTCGCAGGACGTGGTCGAATGGTTGTCCATATAAATCGGTAACTTCATGAGATGACTCCTTGTGGCTTGAGAGATTCGACGATAATCAGAGGGGTTTCTTCAACCAGTATGTCTTCGATGGACATGCCGTTGAGCAACTGGAAAATACTGTCTTGAATTTTTAACAGCGGGGTCCGAATGTTACAGCGAGACATTTGCTCGCACTGGGAATGATCGCCCTTTTCATGAGAACAATCCGTTAATCCTAAAGGACCTTCAATGGCCTCCAGCACCTGCGCAATCGTAATGTCTCCGGGTGCATGGGCCAGCACGTAGCCGCCCTTGGGTCCGTTGTGATGACTTTCGATCAGTTGATGGCGGGCAAGCGTCTGGAGTACTTTCGCCAATAATTCCAAGGGAATATGATGTTCTTCTGCAATCTCTTTGGTATTGACGACACGAGGATCGGCATCAACGCCACTTTGAACCACCGCCATGTACTGGAGAGCCAATAAGGCGTAATCTGCTTTTTTTGAAAACTTCAGCATATGATCCCCAAGACTCTGAAGCGTTCTCTTTTCCTCCGACCGAAAGCGTCGGGGAAAAGGGTATCATTGACTTTCAGAATTAGTCAAGAGTATTTTAGTCGGAGATTGAAATAGTCGTCGATATGTTTATCAAAGGGTGACCTTACTGAAAACATACCGTTATTCGTAATTTTTGCCTACGTTTTCAATGTCAAAGGAGAAATGATGGGAGGCAGTAATCCATATATTGAACAAATCGGAGCCCAACCAGCCGTCAAACCGTTCAGCATCACCTTCAAAACACCTGAAGGAACCAGGGAGGTTCAGGTTGATCCAAATAAAATTCCCTATGGACAGACTGGTCAACCTGGAAGCATTCTGGACGTTGCCATGGGAGGCGGCCTTGACCTGGAACATGCGTGTGGGGGGGTGTGCGCATGCTCAACCTGTCACGTCATCGTAAAAGAGGGGTTGGATTCCTGCAATGAAGCGACGGACGATGAATTGGACCAACTTGACGAAGCCCCCGCGATCACCCTGCAATCACGATTAGCCTGCCAATGTGTGCCCGACGGGTCAACCGACCTGATAGTAGAAATCCCCGAATGGAACAAAAACCTGGTGAAGGAAGGGCATTAAATTTTCAGCACGCTCCAAGAATTCCCCGGGTCAAGGGTCTTATTGCCCGCTTCGCTGTAAGCTCTCCCGCATCGCTGCGCGGTTGACGCGGGCCGCCTCTAAGGTCGGGTCCAGGGACAGCGCCCGGTCAATGCTCTGCAACGCTTCATCCGTCCTGTCCAGGTAATAGAACGCAATACCCATGCCGGACCAAGCCTTTGCGTTGTCGGCGTCGAGCGCAACAAGACGCTGATAGAGGACCAGTGCCTCGCCGTAACGCTGCCGCCTGAGCTGCAACAAGGCCAGGTTTTCGATGGAAACCGTATAGACCGGATCGATCTTCAGGACGTAGCGCAAGTGCTTCTCGGCCTCGTCAAGCCGACCCTCTTCCATGAGCGCAAAGCCGGCGTCGGCATGGGCCTTGACCTGCGGCATCAGTTCGCGATTGTTGAGGGCCTCTGCATACGTCGGGTCCAGGGACAGCGCCCGGTCAATGCTCTGCAACGCCTCGTCCGTCCTGCCCAGGTAATGCAAGGCAATGCCCATGCCGGAATGCCCCCCAGCGTTGCCGGGGTCAATCTTGATAAGGCGGCGGTAGACGTCCAGCGCCTCGTCGTGACGCTGCTGCCTGATCCGCACCAGGGCCAGGTTCTGGAGGGAGACCGTATGACGGGGATCCATTTCCAAGGCGTGTCGCAGGCGTTCCTCCGCCTCGTCAAGCCGGTCCAGATCCATGAGTGCCCGACCGGTGTTGGAATGCGCGTTAACGCTGTCCGGATTTTGTTCCACGGCAATGCGGAAAGCCGCGAGCGCTTCCTCCGGGCGTTGCGCGGTCAGCAGCGCATTGCCGAGATTGTATTGAATGCTTCGCGCCGTCGGATTGTGCGAAAGGATGTGTTTGTAGAAGGTCACGTTGTCCCGGTAGAGGCCCGCCTGCCGCCAAGTCAGCGTCCCCAGAACGACTAATACGATGAGCACGACGCCCCCGACCCCCCACCGCCCCATGCCCCCATATCGAATATGACCCAAACCGTAAGCCGCCGCGCCAATCCCCGCCGCCAGCACCCCGATGCCGGCCAGATATTGATAGCGATCCGCCACAAACGAAAACTGCATGTAGCCGTAATCCACAAAGCCCAGCACCGGCACCAGCGTCACCGCGAAAAACACAACCCCCGCCAGCGGCCCCCGGCCCATCCGATGCCGCAACAACCAGAGTGCCGTCGGCAACGCACCCGCGGCAAACACGTACCCCCAGGCAACCGGATTGGCCACGCCCACGGCCCAATGCGGGTAAATGATCGCCAGCCCGTCCGGCCACAGCAACTTACCGGCGTAGAACCACAGGGCGTGCGCCGCAATGAGCACCCGCTCAACCATCGAGTAGTCGAGAGCGACGTTCTCCTTCAATCGGGAGAAGGACACGTCTGCCCCCACGATGCCCAGCCCGACGGCGAAAAACGGCACCACCCGCAGCCAATCGGCGCCCGACACGCGCCCCTGCTTCCACCAGGGCCAGAGCACCAGTGCCGCCGGCAAGGTGACCACGATGGACTTGCAGAGCAGCCCCCAGACGAACAGCACCAGGGTCAGGAAATAGCGGCCGGAGCCCAAACGCGGCGCCACCCCGAATCGCACCCAGGTCAAGCACGCGGCAAGATAGAACAAGGTCGACAGCAGGTCCTTGCGCTCAATCACCCAGGCGACGGATTCCACGTGCACGGGATGAACGGCAAACACGGCGGCGACCACCCAGGAACCGGGCACGACCAAGCGCGCCAGCAGCCGCCAGAGCAGCACCGTATTCACGAAGTGCAGCACCACGTTGACGACGTGATAGCCGAGAGGGTTCAACCCCCACAGCTTGTGCTCCAGCCAGAAGGACGTATAGACCAAGGGCCAGTAGTGCCCCTCCCAGACGTTCAAATCATTGGGAGAGAACCATATCCGCCACAGGCCGGACAGTTTGTGAAGCAATCCGGCGTCGGTGATGACCCGGTCGTCCCAGACAAAGCCACCCCATAGCATGACTGGGATGTAGCTGACGGCCACCAGCAGGCCAAGTGCCAAGATGCCTAGAGCTTGCCGCCCCATGAACGCCTCCACGCCGTCGAGGTTCAAAGACGCAGACGCCGGAGCCGAGGCCACGCGGCCCGTCTTGCCGGTTTTCTTTTCTCTGTTCGCCGTTCCCATACCGCGTAGCGTGAATCAACTGACTCCGTTGTTACGTATGGAATTCCCTCTCTTTCTTTTTCCGGTCAGTCCTTCCCATGCGGCGACCTGCAAGCGTATCGACCCCTCCGGGCTTGCCGCAAACTCCGCCGGATCACCCTCGTGCAGGACACCATGCCCTCAGTCATCGCCGGTTCGTCGCAGAAACGTCAGCGTGGATTCGCGTAGAGCCTTCACCGTTTCCAGCGTCGGATCCAGCGCGAGCGCCCGGTTGAAGCTTCGGAGGGATTCTTCGTACCGTTTCAGGTGAAAGAGGGCGTCGCCCATGGCGGCGTGAGGCAAAGCGTTCCCGGAATCCATCTGAGTCGCGGTGCGATAGAATTCGAGTGATTCCTCGAATCGGCCCTGCTTCCTGAGTGACTCACCCAGATTCTGGATGATGATCATCGAACGGGGATCGAGTTTCAGTGCGTGGCGCAACCGTTTCTCCGCCTCGTTGAGCCGGCCCAGACGTATGAGCGCGACGCCGACGTTGGCATGCGCCTTGACGTCGTCCGGGTCTTGTTCCGTGGCAATGAGAGAAGCGGCCAATGCTTCCTCCGAGCGTTGCACGGCGAGCAGCGCGTGACCGAGATTCTGTTGAGCCCCCCGCGCGGTGGGATTGTACGAGACGACGTGGGTAAAGAACGTCACCTCGTCCCGATAGACGCCCGCCTGTTGCCAAGTCAGAGTTCCCAGAACGATCAGGATGACCGCAGCCACGCCCGCCGCGCCCTTCCGCCACGTCTCCGGCAGCCTCCCCGCCCCATGCGCCGCGGCGCTCACGAGCACCGCCGTCACCCCGATGCCGGCTAAGTACTGATACCGGTCCGCAACAAAGGAAAACTGCATGTAGCCGAAGTCCACAAAGCCGAGGACCGGCGTCAGCGTCACCGCGAAGAACAAGACCCCGGCCAACGGCCCGCGACCGATCCGATGCCGAAGGAACCAGAGCCCCGCGGCCAAGGCCACCGTGGCCACCACGTAGCCCCAGGCCCGCGGGTTCGCCACACCCACGTCCCAATGCGGATAGATGACGGCCAGGTCCACGGGCCACAGCAGCTTGCCCGCGTAGAACCATAGCGCGTGCGCCGCAATGAGTACCCGCTCGATGATTGAATAGCCCAAGGAAACGGTTTCCCTGGAATAGTAGAATATTGTGTCCGCCGCCACGACGATCAGCCCCACCGCGAAGAACGGCGCCAGCCTGAGCAGATCCACGCCGGTCACGCGGCCACGTTGCCACCAGTGCCAGATCAACAGCGCCGCGGGCAGGGTGACCACGATGGACTTGCACAGCAACCCCAGCACGAACAGCGCCAGCGCCAGGAGGTAGCGCCTCCATCCGAACGCTGGGCGCGGTTCTTCCACAAAGTGAACCCAAGTCGAGAAGGCAGCGAGATAGAACAGGGTCGAAAGCAGGTCTTTGCGCTCAATCACCCAGGCGACGGACTCGACGTGCAGGGGATGGACGGCGAACACTGCGGCGAGCAGCCAGGCGCCGGGCACGGTCAGCCGCCCGGCCAAGCGCCACAACAACAGCGTGTTGCCCAGGTGCAGCAACACGTTGACGACGTGATAGCCGGTCGGGGCGTACCCCCACAGCTTGTGCTCCAGCCAGAAGGTCGTATAGACCAGCGGCCAGTAGTGCCCCTCGCGCTTGATCTCCGCGGGTGAGAACCAGATGTGCCACAGGCCGGACCAATCCCGGACCACTGCCTCGGTGATAATCTCGTCGTCCCAGACAAAACCGGCGAAAAACGCGGGAAAGTAACTGCCCACCACCAGCAGACCGAGCGCGAGAATGCCCAAGGCGTCCCGCCGCGTCAGTTTGCGTGATTCATGACGCGGTTGATGGCGTTGCGTTCGCCCTGAGCCTCGAAGGGTCTTCGCATCTTCCCGAGCCGACCGCCGTCGCTCCTGCCGCGAGGCATCTCCTGGTATGCTTCTATCCAAAATCGGACTGCCGTGGCGCGTCCGGCTTGTCTTGTTTTTTGCTGCCATCCTGTTTTCTCAACTGGGCCTGCATTTCGCAATCTACTGCTGGCCAGCGGGCTTCATCTCATGAAGGACGTGATGAGCCGGGTTGGACGGGTCCTTATCGAGGCGCAGGGACTCAAGGAACAAGTCCCTCGCCCTGCCGGCGTTGCCCTTCCGCCGCTCAACCTGTCCTTCCACGAAAAACTCCGTCGCCCGGGCCTCCTTGCTGCGGTCGTCTCCCGCGATTTCCATGGCCTTTTGCAGCCAGGCTTCCGCCATGCGCAGCGTCCGGTCGCCTCCTTGATCCACGATCGACTTGGACATGCCCATCAGCGACCAGTAATTGCCTTCCGCCAGCGGCAGGACGTCCGCGACGTAGTCGTTCATTGAGGACCGCTCGTCCACCTGCGCCAGCCCCAGGTATTCTCCGTAGGCTCTCATCATTTCATTGCGATGAAAGGCGCTCGGCAGGTCCCGCGGCTCCGGCATCGCAATCAACTTCTTGAAGTATTCCTTGGCCGCGTCGTTGGCCCTGATCTCGATGCGCCCCGGTCCAACCTTTTCGTAGACCTTGACGAAGAATCCCAGATGCGCCAGCCCCGCCGCCGAGAAGGCCGGGCCGTACCACAGGGAGTACACCGGCCGGTCCGTCTCCCGAAGAAATTCGGCCCACTCGGCGCTCTTCTGTTCAGGAGTGGACAAAGGCTCCACGACCCGATCGCTGAAGAACACGCCGTGATACTCCAGCAACCGAAGGTCAGGACGCCGTCCTTCTACCCAATGAAGATAGGAAATCGGTAAGACGAAGGGGTCCGAAAACAGCACGAAGACGGCGTCCTCCCCGGCGACGTCGAGTAACGCCTGCGCCTGCTCCTCCGCGAATCTGTCGTGCGGCCGGTAGTTGACCTTGCCGTTCCAGACGCACAAGGCCGCCACCGCGAGCGCGCACGCGACGCAGGCCGCGGGAAGCATCGGCTTGCGCCGCTCGGGCACGCTTCGCGCCAGCGCGTGCGCGCCCTGGCCCAGCCAGAGGGCGAGGATGCCGTAGGCAACCAGCGGATACGGACGAAAGGTGGAAATCCTGAGGGGTTCGTAGTTGAAGCCGAGCAGGGCGATAAGCAGAAAGCTGCTGGCCACGAACGCGAGTACCTCGCACAGAAACCCGAGCCGCCAGCCGCTGCGATAGGACGCGAACCCGCCCCACAGCGCGACGAGGCCGCCCACCACGCCGAACTGCAACAGCACCTGCGTCACGAAGTACCTGGCAAAGAGCAGCTTATCGGTGAGGCCGGCGTTGACGTTCTCGTCAATGTGCGAGTAGATGCTGCGGTCAACGAAGGAGAAGAACTCGCCCCATGACTGGATGGGTCCCAAGAAATTGACCGGCAACGGCTGGTGAGACCGCCATACCATCCAGCCATAGAGGGCGGCCGCTGAGAACACGGCGACGGGAAGCAGATAGTGAAGCCTGCCCCAGAAGTCTTTTTTCGCCCCCACGACGAAAGCGAGAAAAAGGGGGCTCGCCAGGATCAGCAGCGGATAGTGATTGGCGAGGCCGAGGCCGTACACCGCCGCGGCGCCGGCCCACAGCCGCGTACTCTGCTTCGCCGCCGCTTCCTGTACGAGGGCCAGCGTCAGGAACACCACCATGGTGTTGGTGGTGTAGACGTCGGCGATGATCGCCTGGGACCAGAAATGCTCGGACACTGCGAGCACCGCGCCGGCCAGATACGCAGCGGGCCGATTGCCGGTGCGACGCAGCACGAGATAGGCGACGCAGGCGCAGGTGAGGGCGCCCATCAGACCGCTCAAGGCATGGACCCGCCAAGCGACGCTGCCGAACGGCACCAGTGAGGCGAGCCAGCCTAAGATGATGAACAGCGGATAGCCGGGCGGATGTGCGACGCCGGCGAAGGTCGCGTTGGTGATGAACAGGCCGTCGTCTTCCAGCATCACGGTACGTGGCGTGGAGGCGGCGTACAGAACGAGCACGCAGATGAAGAGCAGCGCAAGACCGAGGCTGTCCCGTTTGAGACGAAGCGGGTACAACTCCGGAAGCCCCATCAGCAATTTGCGACACCGTGGGTTATCGTGCCGTGCCTGCGCGTCTTTTCGCGCGACCCGTTTGTACTCCCGCCGCGTCCTGCCTGTCTGCTTTTCTTTCGCCATCCCACGTCCACAAAGAAAAATTATTGCCCGCGCTGCCGTAGAATGGCCAATACCTCGTCGCGGTTGGTCCGTATGTCCTCACGCATCGGGTCCAGGGCCAGGGCACGCTCCAGAGCATCAAGCGCCTCATCAAGTCTGCCCATGTAGTACAGCGAGGTGCCCACGCCGTGGTGGGCGCTCGGGCTGCGGGGATTGACCTTGACGAGGCGGCGATACACGTCGAGCGCCGCTTCGTAGCGTTGCCGCTGACTCTCCAGCACGGCCAGATTCTGTAAGGCGTACACCGAGTGCGGATCGAGTGCCAAGGCGCGACGAAACGGTTCCTCGGCCTCGTCAAGCCGGCCCAGCACGATGAGCGCGGCCCCGACGTTGGAGTGGTCGCGGGCATCGTCCGGGGCGTGCTCCACGGCGATGCGAAAGGCGGCGAGGGCTTCTTCCCAACGCCCTTGCTTGGTCAACGCCTCGCCCAAGTTGCGATGGGCTTCGCGCGCCGTGGGATTGTGCGCAATGACGTGATTGAAGAAGGTCTCCCCGTCCCGGTAGAGATCCGCCTGCCGCCAAGTCAGGGTTCCCAGGACAATCAGCACGACCGCCGCCACGCCCACCACGCCCTTTTGCCACACCGACGGCAGCCTCCCCGCCCCGTGCGCCGCGGCGCCCACGAGCACCGCCGTCACCCCGATGCCGGCCAAGTACTGATACCGATCCGCAACAAAGGAAAACTGCATGTAGCCGAAGTCCACAAAGCCGAGGACCGGCGTCAGCGTCACCGCGAAGAACAAGACCCCGGCCAGCGGCCCGCGACCGATCCGATGCCGAAGGAACCAGAGCCCCGCGGCCAAGGCCACCGTGGCCACCACGTAGCCCCAGGCCAGCGGGTCTGCCACCCTCACGTCCCAATGCGGATAGATGACGGCCAGGTCCACGGGCCACAGCAGCTTGCCCGCGTAGAACCATAGCGCGTGCGCCGCAATGAGCACCCGCTCGATGATTGAGTAGCCCAAGGAAATCGGTTCCCTGAAGGCGGAGAAGGCCACGTCCACGGCCGCTGCGCCCAACCCTACCGCGAAGAACGGCGTCAGCCGGAGCAGGTCCGCGGCAGTCACGCGGCCCTGTTGCCACCAATGCCAGATCAACAGCGCCGCGGGCAGGGTGACCACGATGGACTTGCAGAGCAGCCCCAGTACGAACAGCGCCAGCGCCAGGAGGTAACGTCTTCGTACACGTCCCGGATGCGTCTCATTCGTGAAGAGTACCCAGGCAGAAAACGCGGCAAGATAGAACAGCCCCGAGAGCACGTCCTTGCGCTCCATGACCCAGACGACGGATTCCACGTGCAGAGGATGGACGGCGAACACCGCGGCGACCACCCACGCCCCGGGCACGGCCAACCACGTCAGCAGGCGCCACAGCAACAGCGTGTTGGCCAGGTGCAGCAGCACGTTGACCGCGTGATAGCCGGCAGGGGCGTACCCCCACAACTTGTGCTCCAGCCAGAAGGTCGTGTACACGAGCGGCCAATAGTGCGCCTCGTTCTCGATCTCCGCGGGCGAGAACCAGATGTGCCACAATCCGGACCAATCCCGGACCACGCGGGTTTGCGTGAAGATCCGATCGTCCCAAAGGAAACCGGCGAAGAACGCCGGGAAATAGCTGCCGACCACCAGCAGGCCCAGCACCAGCAGGCCCAGGGCTTGCCGGCGCGTGAACTCCTCCATGGGTTTCAACCCGGGAGCGTTAGAAGACGCGGACGACGGGGCCGATTCAGCCCGGCTCATCTTGCCGGGCTTCTTTTCTCTGCTCGCCTTTCCCATAGGTGGTGTTCCGGCTATTGCCCGCTTTGTTGCAGACTCTTTTGTATCAATTCGCGGTTGCGCAGCGCGTGTTTCTGCGTCGGGTCCAGGGAAAGCGCCCGATCAATGCTCCTCAACGCTTCGTCCGTCCTGCCCAGGTTGCGTAACGCGATGCTCATGCCGGCGTGGGCCGCGGCGTTGCGGGGAGCAACCTCAATGAGACGTCGATAGAGGTTCAGCGCCTCTGCATCGCGCCCCTGACGGATCTTCACCGCAGCCAGATTCAGGAGCGAGATCCCGTGGCGGGGGTTAATGTCCAGGGCACGTCGCAAGGACTTCTCCGCTTCGTCGGTCCGACCCAGACGCATGAGCGCCGTGCCCGTGTTGGTATACGCCTTGACGTGGTCCGGGCGTTGTTCCGTGGCAATGCGAAAGGCCGCGAGCGCTTCCTCCGTGCGTTGCGCGTCAAGCAGCGCGGTGCCGAGATTGTATTGAGCACTCCGCGCCGTCGGATTGTGCGAAACAATATGACTGTAGAAGGTCAGCCTGTCCCGGTAGAGGCCCGCCTGCCGCCAAGTCAGCGTCCCCAGAACGACTAACGCGATGAGCACGACGCCCCCGACCCCCCACCGCCCCATGCCCCCATATCGAATATGACCCAAACCGTAAGCCGCCGCGCCGATACCCGCCGCCAGCACCCCGATGCCGGCCAGGTATTGATAGCGATCCGCCACAAACGAAAACTGCATGTAGCCGTAATCCACAAAACCCAGCACCGGCACCAGCGTCACCGCGAAAAACACAACTCCCGCCAGCGGCCCCCGGCCCATCCGATGCCGCAACAACCAGAGTGCCGCCGGCAACGCACCTGCGGCAAACACGTACCCCCAAGCAACCGGATTGGCCACGCCCACGGCCCAATGCGGATAAATGATCGCCAGCCCCTCCGGCCACAGCAACTTACCGGCGTAGAACCACAGGGCATGCGCCGCAATGAGCACCCGCTCAACCATCGAGTAGTCGAGAGCGACATTCTCCTTCAATCGGGAGAAGGACACGTCTGCCACCACGATGCCCAGGCCGACGGCGAAAAACGGCACCACCCGCAGCCAATCGGCGCCCGATACGCGCCCCTGCTTCCACCAGGACCAGAGCACCAGGGCCGCCGGCAAGGTGACCACGATGGACTTGCAGAGCAGCCCCCAGACAAACAGCGCCAGGGTCAGAAGATAGCGGCCGGAGCCCAACCGCGGCGCCGCCCCGAATCGCACCCAGGTCAAGCACGCGGCAAGATAGAACAAGGTCGACAGCAGGTCCTTGCGCTCAATCACCCAGGCGACGGATTCCACGTGTACGGGATGGACGGCGAACACGGCAGCAACCACCCAGGAACCGGGCACGGCCAAGCGCGCCAGCAGCCGCCAGAGCAGCACCGTATTCACGAAGTGCAGCACCACGTTGACGACGTGATAGCCAAGGGGGTTCAACCCCCACAGCTTGTGCTCCAGCCAGAAGGACGTATAGACCAGCGGCCAGTAATGCGCCTCCCATCTCAGGACGTCCCTCGGAGAGAACCAGATTCGCCACAGACCGGACAGTTCGTGAATCGCCTTGGACTCGATGATACCCCGGTCGTCCCAGACAAAGCCACCCCACAACACGGCCGGGATGTAACTGACCCCGACCAGCAGGACGAGCGCCAGGACGCCGAAGGCTTGCCCTCCCGTGAACGCCTCTCCGGCGGCGGGATTTGCAACAGCGGACGCTCGCTCGCGTGCGGAGGAACCCGGCTCCGTTGCCGGTCCCACGCGAGGCGTCTTCTTCTCTCTCCTCACCTTTCCCATACGGTGAATCGTGTATACGGCGATTGCCCGCTTCGCTGCAAGCCGACACCGTCGGGGCACGCGGTTTACAGATCGGCGAACGGCAACGCCGTCACGCCCGGGGAGAGCGGAAGGCAGACGTCACCCGGATGCACCACGTACCCGGGCAACGCCGTCTCTCTGAAGTCTTCCTGCACTCTCCTGATTGAGGACGCCATGACCGGGCGCGGCGTCGCGGACAACTTGACCTCAATGGGCACCAGTTTCCCGCCTGCTTCGATCACGAAATCCACTTCCGTTCCTGCACTGGTTCTCCAGAAGTAGACGCGCGGGTCAACACCGCGATGCGTCAGCGTCTTCACGATTTCCGAGAGAACCGCCGTTTCCATGATGGCGACTCCCATGGGGCCTGCAGCCGCGTGTTCGGGGTCCCTGAGTCCGGCGAGGTAGCAGAGCGTGCCCACGTCCGTGAAATACACTTTTGCCGTTTTCACGAGTCGTTTCCCGACGTTGGCAAAGTACGGCCGAAGGACGATCACCTGGTACGTTGCTTCGAGTACGGAAAGCCAAGCCTTGATCGTGTTCACCGCGACGCCGAGGTCTCGGGCAACGTCGGTCAGATTCAGGAGTTGCGTACTCCGGGCGGCCAGGACCCGAAGAAAATTCTGATATTGCGTCAGGTCCCCGACCTGTCTGAGCGTGCGCACGTCCCGTTCGAGATACGTCTGAATATAGCTGGCGTGCCACCGGTGTGCATCCCGGTCTGGGCGTGCGACAAGTTCCGGGTATCCACCCCTCAGGAATCCTTGCCACCCTTCGACAAAACCACACGCTGTTTTCCGGGATGAACGACGCTTGGCCTCCCAGGGCAAAGAAAGCTGCGGCCGTTCCTCTGCCTCCCTCCTGGAAAGCGGCAACAGGCGAAACATGGCCCCGCGACCGGCCAATGACTCGGTCACCTGCTCCGCGAGCAGCAGGTTCTGTGAGCCAGTCAACAGAAATTGACCGTGCTTGCCCCGGTCCGCGTCGATCTTCTCTTTGACGTAGGAAAGCAGCGTCGGGACATGTTGCACCTCATCAACGATCACGGGAGGCGAGTGGACGTCCAGGAAAGTTCGCGGGTCTTCCACGGCGGAGGCGCGAACGTCCGGGGCTTCCAAGGAAACGTACCGATAACGCCTGCCGAAGAGACGTTTCAACAGCGTCGTTTTTCCGGATTGGCGCGGCCCGGTCAGGACGACCGCGGGAAACTCCGCCACGGCCTTCTTCAGCACCGGTTCCAACGACCGTCTGATGTACGGCACGTTCATGATTGCACGATCATCGATATTATGCAGTTTGAATGCAAAATATCAAGCTGATTGATGGAGCACTCGGGGTGTCGTTGGAGCAGATATTGACACGGAGAGTGTATGCCGGCAAGGTTGATACGGGTTAGAGAATTACGGCCGTCCTGATGCGGGGGGAAACGGCAACACGGCCCACGCGGAAGGGCGTCAACATCTCAAGCAGCAGCGAGGCGATGACACGGAAGGTTATTGCGGATGACGTCCGCTCTCCGGACGGGCCACGGCCGGTTGGCGCATTCCCATCCGGGCGGCCACTTCGCTCTGACTCATGCCCGCCTTCGCACGGGTCTCAATAAACTTCCGAACGAGTTTGAATTCGGGTTCGAGCGCCGCGTGTTCCCTGCGGAAATCGTCATCTTCCTTCCAGCGCTCTCGGATCGTGGCATATGGTATGGTCATCATCTCAACTCCTTCATTCTGTCCAAAACGGTTTGGCTCGCATGTCCGGCGGCAGGGAGTCAATCTCTCCCACAACAACTTGGTTGAGCACCTCTACCCGCCACACTTGGGCCAGCATAGCACGAAGCAGGTCAGTATCAAACGATTGTAGGGAGCCACCACTTTTGGCACTCGGGTGTCCGTTGGAGCAGAGATTGGACCGGTTTAGATTGCGGTGGCACATACGCTGCCCCCTTACTCCTGTGCAACAAAGCGAATCCCGAAATTGGCCGGGGGGAGTGGAGTATCGGCGTAGATGCGGCGCAGAAATTGCGGATAGAGATTATCAGTGATGGTCGGAGTAAAATTCTGCCATCCGCGGACCGGAGATTCGTTTTCTTCGCGGCGCAGGATTCGGATATCACCGAATGCCTTCTCCACCACGTAGCCGGGAACGGCGAGTTGCGTGGATCCGGTCACAATGTGGCTGACCGAGGCCCGGAGTGTTCCCAGGTCCTTGTGCAGGTTATTGGCGGGTCCGGTGCGCGAGTCGTAGAGCGGTATCTTGCGGTGAAGGTAATAATAGCCGGGGGCAAACTCATACCCATGGTCAACGTGCCACACTGCGGCGACGCCTGGTGCCTCGGCGAGGTAGCGGTACGCAGCGAAGACCGGATCCTGCTTCCTGATGAACCGGAGGGTCCGTGCATCGGTTGAAGCGTACACCTCGTCCTGGTACGGCAACGTATTCAGAATTCCCGCGAGAGAAACCGCCACAAAGACGGTGCCGGCCAATGCGTACACTCGAATCGGCTCGTTTACGCCGTCGGCGAGCCTGGTGACGACGCCGGCGCCGATGATCAGCCACAGCGGCGTGAAGACGAAGAGATAGCGATAGTCCTTGTGTGCACTCACGGAATGGGTGATCAGGATCAGGGCGATCGCCAAGAGCAAAAATCCATAGCGGCGGAGATCACGCAACGCCATTGCGAGACACAATGCGCTCAATCCCCCACCGGTCAACAGCAGCCACCACAGGTATTCGTACACCGGCCTCGCCTCGGCCCTGCGATCGACCAGGAGATTGAAACGGAGATAGGTGTGAAACGAGTGAAACAACCCGGCGTTCCACGAGACCGCGTCGAAGACGCCGACCGCAAGGAAAAACACGGTCGCAGCGAGAACGAGTTGCGCCTTGGCGCCTTTCCCAACGCGGAAAAACAACAGCCCAAGCAGCGCGAGCGCAAGCGGCGCGTACTGGATCCGTACCGCCGCCGCCAGCACCGACAGGAAGGCGACCGGCCAGACGACTCCTGGTCTGTCCGGTGACGGTCTCATGCACAACGCAAGGAGCACCGTCAACACGGCGGTCCCCGTGAACTCGGTCATCGGCTTGTGGGCGAAACCGACCAGTTCGTACCAGAAGGCGCCGGCCAGCAGAGCGATCCGGGCCTCGGCCTCCCCGAAGTGCCGTCGCGCGAAACAATACATGCCGGCGGGGATCAACAGAGAAATCCCGCAGAACGTCAACTTGACCCCACCGACGTACCAAACCGGTTCGCCGAGTCCAACGGCGTCGAACAGCGTCAATACTCCGGCGACCAGCCCAGGCGTCAACCACGAGCGCGCGCCGTAGTAGAACTCCCAAAAGACGACCCCGTTGCCAAAGGCCAAGCGATGCGCCGGCTCCAAGTGCTGCATGATCTCGTCGGGGTGCAGCATGAAGTCGCCGGAGAGTGCGACGGCCGCGCGTACCACGAACGCCAGCGCGAGCACCGGCCACAGGTACGCCCACACCGGCTCGGCGGGCGTTTGCGGGTGGAGCAGCACGTCCGGCACCGCGGCCAACGCCGACCGGGACTGCTCCCCGCGGCCTCTCTTTCTCGCCCTTCTTTCTCTGCCCACGTTTCGATGCACTCTCGATTGAACGATTGCCCGTCCCATACGCTCCGGCACTCAAATTGACGGCCGGTACATTCCCCAGCTATCCGGATCAGCGGGTTGTATCGCCTTTACTCTGGAGTTTGTAGACACAAATGAGCCCATTCTCATGAAAAACGGAATAGTGATCATTGATAAGCTTGAAGATGGCATTGATGTCCTTGGGGACGGTTGGATCATCTCTGCTCGCGACCGCCATACTATAATAGAAGAGAGTGTTTCTTGTTTCCATCACCAGATAGGTAGGCCGAGTATCCATGATTCTCTGTAGCTCATCAGGCGCAACATAGCCGGAGCGAACGAGAGGCATCATTATGGACTTTCTTCGCAGAGCCGAGGATTGGACGATTTTCGAGATCGGTTTCTCGTTTAGATACCAAAGGATAGGAAGGTCATAGAACGCCCAGACTGTATCGTCCGGTTGCCTATCCGCCGCTATCAGGCGAGCGGCGTGCCGGATATAATGCGATTTGGACAAGTGATCCGGATCGACGATCAGTCGAGCAGCGGATGGCACGGTGTTCCACAGAGCACTGGCAACGCAAACCAGAACGAGCGCATAGCCGAGTCGGCGAAGAGCGATCCTCGAATGCGCCCAGTAGATCGCGCGCCCACAGAAAACCCCGTAGATCGGAAAGAGTTGCAGCCAGTAATGAGGATAAGCGGCGCCGCCAATCATAATGGAAAGTAAAACCACGGCGAACGTGACCCATAGCAACCCATCCGAGGCGCCGGACCGGGAGGTACCACCGCACGTTCGTTCCCGAAGAGCGCGAATGGAGACCCACGTCATCACACCCGCCGTCAGCAACATATAGGTCCCGACGAGATACGGGTCACTCTGAGTCACTATGAACCACCAATCGTCGATATGTTTATCAAGGGCTTCGAGCACGCTTAACTGATTGCCCGTGTAAGCAAACGGGACATCAATGATCGAGACCCGTAACTCGAAAAGCGCATCCGCCGCCCAGTAGAGCAGAACGAGAAGGCCGGGCGGAATTACCCCCGCACCCACAAAGGCCACGAACGCCCAGCGGTGAGCACCGAACGACGGCCGAAAATGTGCGACGAGGAGCCAGACGGCGAAGGCCACTGCCGCGACGCCGAGATTGCTGCGCGTCAGTGTCGCCAGCGATATCAACAGGCCGGCACAGGCGACGGCCCAAAGCCGGTCCCGCCGCGCCAGGAGCAGCCACAGCGCCGCCATGAGCAGAGCCGTAGCCGGGAGTTCGCTGCTCGTGTGCTGGCCGAAAGAGTATGCGGCCGAGATGGCGACGAACGTCAGGGTGCCGAGACCCGCCGAGATCGGGTCGGTCCAGCGGCGCGCGATCGCGAAGACCGCGGCGCAGGACGCCAGGATGCAGACGTCGCCGAACAGCCGCACGACGAGCAGAGACTCACCGAAGACCGCCATCACGCCGGCGAGCATGAAGAAGATCAGCGGCGGCTTGTTGTCGAACAGCTCGACGTAGGGCAGGTGGCCGTCAAGCACGTTCGCGGCCATCAGAATGAAGACGCTTTCGTCCCAGTCGATCACTTCACGCTCGAGACTTCCAATCTGCGTCACGCCAACGAGCAGGACGAAGACGAGCACCCAGAACCCACTCCCGTTCAATGCTGCGCTCACCCGCGCGGCGGCCATCCGGTTGAAATCCTTCATGGGGGTTGCCTTCCTCTTCCCTTCTCCGCTCCTCTTATCCATTGGGTGCTCTTCGATTCAACGATGGCGGCACGGCGGCGGCTCATCCAAGCGGCGCAGGATGAACGCGCCGTCCTGCCCGGGCTCTCACGGAGAAAAGATAAGTATACGACAATCTAAGGGATAGACGACGTGATAACAAGACCCGGACATTGTGCGTTGCTCTCAGTCTCTTTCAATGCTACACTCCGTCGTCGTGACGATTACACTTGCCGTCATCAGCATCATCTTCACGATTCTACTGGTCGGCGTCGGCTTGGCCGGTCTCATCCTGAACGGACAGCGCGAGTTCAAGCGCGAATTTGAAGCGTTACGCGCCGAAGTGGTGATGCTCCGGGAACGGATGGCCCATCTTGAAGGTCTGCTTGAAGGCCTCCGCGAAGCTATCACGAATCGCCGGGCCGCTTGAACTCTCCGGGTTTCGCCCCAGCTTGCTCTTACCCTCAACGTCACACCCTGCCACCTTTCACGTGTGCGGTGGTCCGTTTCCATTGCCGTCAGCCGATAGAGAACCCGGCAAGGCGACGTGAACCTCCGAACCGGCTCATTGCTCCGGATCTACGAAGCGGATGCCGGCATTGGCCGGTGACGGCCGGGCGTTGGGATACAACCAGCGGAAGGCTTTGCTGAAGCCATCGTCGGCGACCGTCGGGGTGAAATAACTCCATTGGCGCACGGGGGGTTCGTTCTCTTCGCGGCGCAGGATGCGAAAATCGCCGTAATCTTTCTCCTCCACGTAGCCGGGAATGACCAGGCTCCGGTCCCTAGTCACGATATGACTGACCGAGGTCAGAAGCGTTTCCAGGTCGTAGAGGTTGTTGTCGCGCCCGGTCGTCCAATCGTAATACGGCACTTTGCGGTGCAGGTAGTAATAGCCGGGGAGCGCGTGGTAGGGACGTCCGATCTCCCAGACGCCGAAGACGTCGGGCGCGCCGGCAAGATAGCGGTACGCGGCAAACGCAGGGTCCTGGCCGCGGACGAACCTGACGAGCATCTCCTTCGGTGTATTCGGGGACTCATACACCTCGTCCTAATACGGCAGGGCGTTCAGTATCCCGGTCAGGGAAACCGCCGCGAACACGGCGCCGGCCGCGCCGTAGATTCGCGCAGGCTTGCGCATGCGGGCGGCGAGCCGCACCACGACGTCGGCGCCGATAAGCAACACAAGCGGAATGACGACGAAGATGTAGCGGTACTCCTTGTGATGCGCCATGAACGTATGGGTCAGCAGAATCAAGGTGCCGAGTGCCGCCAGGAACCCATAACGGCGCAGGTCGGACAACGCCGCGAACATGCAAAAGACGGTCAGCCCCCCGCTGGCGAGGGCCAGCCACCATAGATATTGGTACGCGGGACTTCCACCGAACTCCGGCAATGAGAAATTGAGACTGAGGTAATTGACGTACGACTGAAACAATCCAGCGTTCCAAGTCAGCGCGTCGAATACGCCCACCGCGAGGAAGAACACGGCCGCAGCGAGTAGGAGATGCGCCCATCTCAGGGATGCGCCTGTTCCCGGGCGCAGGAAGAACAGGCCGAGCAGGCCGAGCGCGATGGGCGCGTACTGTATCCGAATCGCCGTTGCCAGCACGGCGAGAAACGCCGCCAACCAGACCGTTCCCGGCTTGCCGGCGGACGGCCGTACACATGCGAGCAGGGCCACTAACAGGGCGGTGGATATGAAGCCAGGCAGCGGCTTGTGGGCGAAGCCCGCCAGCTCGTACCAGAAGGCCCCGGCCAGCAGCGCCACCCGCGCGTGCGTGCGGAGGAACCCGGCTCCGTTGCCGGTCCCACGCGAGGCGTCTTCTTCTCTCTCCTCACCTTTCCCATACGGTGAATCGTGTATACGGCGATTGCCCGCTTCGCTGCAAGCCGACACCGTCGGGGCACGCGGTTTACAGATCGGCGAACGGCAACGCCGTCACGCCCGGGGAGAGCGGAAGGCAGACGTCACCCGGATGCACCACGTACCCGGGCAACGCCGTCTCTCTGAAGTCTTCCTGCACTCTCCTGATTGAGGACGCCATGACCGGGCGCGGCGTCGCGGACAACTTGACCTCAATGGGCACCAGTTTCCCGCCTGCTTCGATCACGAAATCCACTTCCGTTCCTGCACTGGTTCTCCAGAAGTAGACGCGCGGGTCAACACCGCGATGCGTCAGCGTCTTCACGATTTCCGAGAGAACCGCCGTTTCCATGATGGCGACTCCCATGGGGCCTGCAGCCGCGTGTTCGGGGTCCCTGAGTCCGGCGAGGTAGCAGAGCGTGCCCACGTCCGTGAAATACACTTTTGCCGTTTTCACGAGTCGTTTCCCGACGTTGGCAAAGTACGGCCGAAGGACGATCACCTGGTACGTTGCTTCGAGTACGGAAAGCCAAGCCTTGATCGTGTTCACCGCGACGCCGAGGTCTCGGGCAACGTCGGTCAGGTTCAGGAGTTGCGCACTCCGGGCGGCCAGGACCCGAAGAAAATTCTGATATTGCGTCAGGTCCCCGACCTGTCTGAGCGTGCGCACGTCCCGTTCGAGATACGTCTGAATATAGCTGGCGTGCCACCGGTGTGCATCCCGGTCTGGGCGTGCGACAAGTTCTGGGTATCCACCCCTCAGGAATCCTTGCCACCCTTCGACAAAACCACACGCTGTTTTCCGGGATGAACGACGTTTGGCCTCCCAGGGCAAAGAAAGCTGCGGCCGTTCCTCTGCCTCCCTCCTGGAAAGCGGCAACAGGCGAAGCATGGCCCCGCGACCGGCCAATGACTCGGTCACCTGCTCCGCGAGCAGCAGGTTCTGTGAGCCGGTCAACAAAAATTGACCGTGCTTGCCCCGGTCCGCGTCGATCTTCTCTTTGACGTAGGAAAGCAGCGTCGGGACATGTTGCACCTCATCAACGATCACGGGAGGCGAGTGGACGTCCAGGAAAGTTCGCGGGTCTTCCACGGCGGAGGCGCGAACGTCCGGGGCTTCCAAGGAAACGTACCGATAACGCCTGCCGAAGAGACGTTTCAACAGCGTCGTTTTTCCGGATTGGCGCGGCCCGGTCAGGACGACCGCGGGAAACTCCGCCACGGCCTTCTTCAGCACCGGTTCCAGCGACCGTCTGATGTACGGCACGTTCATGATTGCACGATCATCGATATTATGCAGTTTGAATGCAAAATATCAAGCTGATTGATGGAGCACTCGGGGTGTCGTTGGAGCAGATATTGACACGGAGAGTGTAGGCCGGCAAGGTTGATACGGGTTAGAGAATTACGGCCGTCCTGATGCGGGGGGAAACGGCAACACGGCCCACGCGGAAGGGCGTCAACATCTCAAGCAGCAGCGAGGCGATGACACGGAAGGTTATTGCGGATGACGTCCGCTCTCCGGACGGGCCACGGCCGGTTGGCGCATTCCCATCCGGGCGGCCACTTCGCTCTGACTCATGCCCGCCTTCGCACGGGTCTCAATAAACTTCCGAACGAGTTTGAATTCGGGTTCGAGCGCCGCGTGTTCCCTGCGGAAATCGTCATCTTCCTTCCAGCGCTCTCGGATCGTGGCATATGGTATGGTCATCATCTCAACTCCTTCATTCTAGCCAAAGCGGTTTGGATTGCGGTTCTCGGTGTCTTTCGGGTCTTCTTACGGAATGCGTGCATCTCGCCCTTCTTTCTCTGCCCGCGTTTCGATACCCTCTCGATTGAACGATTGCCCGTCCCATACGCTCCGGCACTCAAATTGACGGCCGGTCCATTACCCAGCTATCCGGATCAGCGGGTTGTGTCGCCTTTACTCTGGAGTTTGTAGACACGAATGGGCCCATTCTCATGAAAAACGGAATAGTGATCATTGATAAACTTGAAGATGGCATCGACGTCCTTGCGGACGGTTGGATCATTTCTGATCGCGACCGCCATACTATAATAGAAGGAAGAGTTTCTTGTTCCCGTCACCAGATAAGTAGGCCGAGTATCCATGATTCTCTGTAGCTCATCCGGCGCAATATAGCCGGAGCGAACGAGAGGCATCATCATGGAATTTTTTCGCAGGAGACTCGTGGGTAAGGGAATTTTCGAGATCGGTTTCTCGTTTAGATACCAAAGGATAGGAAGGTCATAGAACGCCCAGACTGTATCGTCCGGTTGCCTATCCGCCGCTATCAGGCGAGCGGCGTGCCGGATATAATGCGATTTGGACAAGTGATCCGGATCGACGATCAGTCGAGCAGCGGATGGCACGGTGTTCCACAGAGCACTGGCAACGCAAACCAGAACGAGCGCATAGCCGAGTCGGCGAAGAGCGATCCTCGAATGCGCCCAGTAGATCGCGCGAGCACAGAAAACCCCGTAGATCGGAAAGAGTTGCAGCCAGTAATGAGGATAAGCGGCGCCGCCAATCATAATGGAAAGTAAAACCACGGCGAACGTGACCCATAGCAACCCATCCGAGGCGCCGGACCGGGAGGCACCACCGCACGTTCGTTCCCGAAGAGCGCGAATGGAGACCCACGTCATCACACCCGCCGTCAGCAACATATAGGTCCCGACGAGATACGGGTCACTCTGAGTCACTATGAACCACCACTCGTTGGTATGTTTATCAAGGACTTCGAGCACGCTTAACTGATTGCCCGCGTAAGCAAGCGGGACGTCGATGATCGAGACCCGTAACTCGAAAAGCGCATCCGCCGCCCAGTAGAGCAGAACGAGAAGGCCGGGCGGAATTACCCCCGCACCCACAAAGGCCGCGAACGCCCAGCGGTGAGCACCGAACGACGGCCGAAAATGTGCGACGAGGAGCCAGACGGCGAAGGCCACTGCCGCGACGCCGAGATTGCTGCGCGTCAGTGTCGCCAGCGATATCAACAGGCCGGCACAGGCGACGGCCCAAAGCCGGTCCCGCCGCGCCAGGAGCAGCCACAGCGCCGCCATGAGCAGAGCCGTGGCCGGGAGTTCGCTGCTCGTGTGCTGGCCGAAAATGTATACGGTCGAGATGGTGATGAACGTCAGGGTGCCGAGACCCGCCGAGATCGGGTCGGTCCAGCGGCGCGCGATCGCGAAGACCGCGGCGCAGGACGCCAGGATGCAGACGTCGCCGAACAGCCGCACGACGAGCAGAGACTCACCGAAGACCGCCATCACGCCGGCGAGCATGAAGAAGAGCATCGGCGGCTTGAGTTCGAACATCTCGACGTAGGGCAGGTGGCCGTCAAGTATGTTCGCGGCCATCAGAATGAAGACGCTTTCGTCCCAGTCGATCACTTCACGCTCGAGACTTCCAATCTGCGTCACGCCAACGAGCAGGACGAAGACGAGCACCCAGAACCCACTCCCGTTCAATGCTGCGCTCACCCGCGCGGCGGCCATCCGGTTGGAATCCTTCCTGGTGGCTGCCTTCCTCTTCCCTTGTCTGCTCCTCTTACCCATTGTGTGTTCTTCGATTCAACGATGGCGGCTCGTCCAAACGGCGCAGGATGAACGCACCGTCCTGCACGGGGTCTCACGGAGAAAAGATAAGTATACGACAATCTAAAGGATAGACGACGTGACGACAAGACCCGGATGTTTTGCGTTGCCATCGGTCTCTTTCAATGCTACACTCCGTCGTCGTGACGATTACACTTGCCGTCATCAGCATCATCTTCACGATTCTACTGGTCGGCGTCGGCTTGGCCGGTCTCATCCTGAACGGACAGCGCGAGTTCAAGCGCGAATTTGAAGCGTTACGCGCCGAAGTGGTGATGCTCCGGGAACGGATGGCCCATCTTGAAGGTCTGCTTGAAGGCCTCCGCGAAGCTATCACGAATCGCCGGGCCGCTTGAACTCTCCGGGTTTCGCCCCAGCTTGCTCTTACCCTCAACGTCACACCCTGCCACCTTTCACGTGTGCGGTGGTCCGTTTCCATTGCCGTCAGCCGATAGAGAACCCGGCAAGGCGACGTGAACCTCCGAACCGGCTCATTGCTCCGGATCTACGAAGCGGATGCCGGCATTGGCCGGTGACGGCCGGGCGTTGGGATACAACCAGCGGAAGGCTTTGCTGAAGCCATCGTCGGCGACCGTCGGGGTGAAATAACTCCATTGGCGCACGGGGGGTTCGTTCTCTTCGCGGCGCAGGATGCGAAAATCGCCGTAATCTTTCTCCTCCACGTAGCCGGGAATGACCAGGCTCCGGTCCCTAGTCACGATATGACTGACCGAGGTCAGAAGCGTTTCCAGGTCGTAGAGGTTGTTGTCGCGCCCGGTCGTCCAATCGTAATACGGCACTTTGCGGTGCAGGTAGTAATAGCCGGGGAGCGCGTGGTAGGGACGTCCGATCTCCCAGACGCCGAAGACGTCGGGCGCGCCGGCAAGATAGCGGTACGCGGCAAACGCAGGGTCCTGGCCGCGGACGAACCTGACGAGCATCTCCTTCGGTGTATTCGGGGACTCATACACCTCGTCCTAATACGGCAGGGCGTTCAGTATCCCGGTCAGGGAAACCGCCGCGAACACGGCGCCGGCCGCGCCGTAGATTCGCGCAGGCTTGCGCATGCGGGCGGCGAGCCGCACCACGACGTCGGCGCCGATAAGCAACACAAGCGGAATGACGACGAAGATGTAGCGGTACTCCTTGTGATGCGCCATGAACGTATGGGTCAGCAGAATCAAGGTGCCGAGTGCCGCCAGGAACCCATAACGGCGCAGGTCGGACAACGCCGCGAACATGCAAAAGACGGTCAGCCCCCCGCTGGCGAGGGCCAGCCACCATAGATATTGGTACGCGGGACTTCCACCGAACTCCGGCAATGAGAAATTGAGACTGAGGTAATTGACGTACGACTGAAACAATCCAGCGTTCCAAGTCAGCGCGTCGAATACGCCCACCGCGAGGAAGAACACGGCCGCAGCGAGTAGGAGATGCGCCCATCTCAGGGATGCGCCTGTTCCCGGGCGCAGGAAGAACAGGCCGAGCAGGCCGAGCGCGATGGGCGCGTACTGTATCCGAATCGCCGTTGCCAGCACGGCGAGAAACGCCGCCAACCAGACCGTTCCCGGCTTGCCGGCGGACGGCCGTACACATGCGAGCAGGGCCACTAACAGGGCGGTGGATATGAAGCCAGGCAGCGGCTTGTGGGCGAAGCCCGCCAGCTCGTACCAGAAGGCCCCGGCCAGCAGCGCCACCCGCGCGTGCGTGCGGAGGAACCCGGCTCCGTTGCCGGTCCCACGCGAGGCGTCTTCTTCTCTCTCCTCACCTTTCCCATACGGTGAATCGTGTATACGGCGATTGCCCGCTTCGCTGCAAGCCGACACCGTCGGGGCACGCGGTTTACAGATCGGCGAACGGCAACGCCGTCACGCCCGGGGAGAGCGGAAGGCAGACGTCACCCGGATGCACCACGTACCCGGGCAACGCCGTCTCTCTGAAGTCTTCCTGCACTCTCCTGATTGAGGACGCCATGACCGGGCGCGGCGTCGCGGACAACTTGACCTCAATGGGCACCAGTTTCCCGCCTGCTTCGATCACGAAATCCACTTCCGTTCCTGCACTGGTTCTCCAGAAGTAGACGCGCGGGTCAACACCGCGATGCGTCAGCGTCTTCACGATTTCCGAGAGAACCGCCGTTTCCATGATGGCGACTCCCATGGGGCCTGCAGCCGCGTGTTCGGGGTCCCTGAGTCCGGCGAGGTAGCAGAGCGTGCCCACGTCCGTGAAATACACTTTTGCCGTTTTCACGAGTCGTTTCCCGACGTTGGCAAAGTACGGCCGAAGGACGATCACCTGGTACGTTGCTTCGAGTACGGAAAGCCAAGCCTTGATCGTGTTCACCGCGACGCCGAGGTCTCGGGCAACGTCGGTCAGGTTCAGGAGTTGCGCACTCCGGGCGGCCAGGACCCGAAGAAAATTCTGATATTGCGTCAGGTCCCCGACCTGTCTGAGCGTGCGCACGTCCCGTTCGAGATACGTCTGAATATAGCTGGCGTGCCACCGGTGTGCATCCCGGTCTGGGCGTGCGACAAGTTCTGGGTATCCACCCCTCAGGAATCCTTGCCACCCTTCGACAAAACCACACGCTGTTTTCCGGGATGAACGACGTTTGGCCTCCCAGGGCAAAGAAAGCTGCGGCCGTTCCTCTGCCTCCCTCCTGGAAAGCGGCAACAGGCGAAGCATGGCCCCGCGACCGGCCAATGACTCGGTCACCTGCTCCGCGAGCAGCAGGTTCTGTGAGCCGGTCAACAAAAATTGACCGTGCTTGCCCCGGTCCGCGTCGATCTTCTCTTTGACGTAGGAAAGCAGCGTCGGGACATGTTGCACCTCATCAACGATCACGGGAGGCGAGTGGACGTCCAGGAAAGTTCGCGGGTCTTCCACGGCGGAGGCGCGAACGTCCGGGGCTTCCAAGGAAACGTACCGATAACGCCTGCCGAAGAGACGTTTCAACAGCGTCGTTTTTCCGGATTGGCGCGGCCCGGTCAGGACGACCGCGGGAAACTCCGCCACGGCCTTCTTCAGCACCGGTTCCAGCGACCGTCTGATGTACGGCACGTTCATGATTGCACGATCATCGATATTATGCAGTTTGAATGCAAAATATCAAGCTGATTGATGGAGCACTCGGGGTGTCGTTGGAGCAGATATTGACACGGAGAGTGTAGGCCGGCAAGGTTGATACGGGTTAGAGAATTACGGCCGTCCTGATGCGGGGGGAAACGGCAACACGGCCCACGCGGAAGGGCGTCAACATCTCAAGCAGCAGCGAGGCGATGACACGGAAGGTTATTGCGGATGACGTCCGCTCTCCGGACGGGCCACGGCCGGTTGGCGCATTCCCATCCGGGCGGCCACTTCGCTCTGACTCATGCCCGCCTTCGCACGGGTCTCAATAAACTTCCGAACGAGTTTGAATTCGGGTTCGAGCGCCGCGTGTTCCCTGCGGAAATCGTCATCTTCCTTCCAGCGCTCTCGGATCGTGGCATATGGTATGGTCATCATCTCAACTCCTTCATTCTAGCCAAAGCGGTTTGGATTGCGGTTCTCGGTGTCTTTCGGGTCTTCTTACGGAATGCGTGCATCTCGCCCTTCTTTCTCTGCCCGCGTTTCGATACCCTCTCGATTGAACGATTGCCCGTCCCATACGCTCCGGCACTCAAATTGACGGCCGGTCCATTACCCAGCTATCCGGATCAGCGGGTTGTGTCGCCTTTACTCTGGAGTTTGTAGACACGAATGGGCCCATTCTCATGAAAAACGGAATAGTGATCATTGATAAACTTGAAGATGGCATCGACGTCCTTGCGGACGGTTGGATCATTTCTGATCGCGACCGCCATACTATAATAGAAGGAAGAGTTTCTTGTTCCCGTCACCAGATAAGTAGGCCGAGTATCCATGATTCTCTGTAGCTCATCCGGCGCAATATAGCCGGAGCGAACGAGAGGCATCATCATGGAATTTTTTCGCAGGAGACTCGTGGGTAAGGGAATTTTCGAGATCGGTTTCTCGTTTAGATACCAAAGGATAGGAAGGTCATAGAACGCCCAGACTGTATCGTCCGGTTGCCTATCCGCCGCTATCAGGCGAGCGGCGTGCCGGATATAATGCGATTTGGACAAGTGATCCGGATCGACGATCAGTCGAGCAGCGGATGGCACGGTGTTCCACAGAGCACTGGCAACGCAAACCAGAACGAGCGCATAGCCGAGTCGGCGAAGAGCGATCCTCGAATGCGCCCAGTAGATCGCGCGAGCACAGAAAACCCCGTAGATCGGAAAGAGTTGCAGCCAGTAATGAGGATAAGCGGCGCCGCCAATCATAATGGAAAGTAAAACCACGGCGAACGTGACCCATAGCAACCCATCCGAGGCGCCGGACCGGGAGGCACCACCGCACGTTCGTTCCCGAAGAGCGCGAATGGAGACCCACGTCATCACACCCGCCGTCAGCAACATATAGGTCCCGACGAGATACGGGTCACTCTGAGTCACTATGAACCACCACTCGTTGGTATGTTTATCAAGGACTTCGAGCACGCTTAACTGATTGCCCGCGTAAGCAAGCGGGACGTCGATGATCGAGACCCGTAACTCGAAAAGCGCATCCGCCGCCCAGTAGAGCAGAACGAGAAGGCCGGGCGGAATTACCCCCGCACCCACAAAGGCCGCGAACGCCCAGCGGTGAGCACCGAACGACGGCCGAAAATGTGCGACGAGGAGCCAGACGGCGAAGGCCACTGCCGCGACGCCGAGATTGCTGCGCGTCAGTGTCGCCAGCGATATCAACAGGCCGGCACAGGCGACGGCCCAAAGCCGGTCCCGCCGCGCCAGGAGCAGCCACAGCGCCGCCATGAGCAGAGCCGTGGCCGGGAGTTCGCTGCTCGTGTGCTGGCCGAAAATGTATACGGTCGAGATGGTGATGAACGTCAGGGTGCCGAGACCCGCCGAGATCGGGTCGGTCCAGCGGCGCGCGATCGCGAAGACCGCGGCGCAGGACGCCAGGATGCAGACGTCGCCGAACAGCCGCACGACGAGCAGAGACTCACCGAAGACCGCCATCACGCCGGCGAGCATGAAGAAGAGCATCGGCGGCTTGAGTTCGAACATCTCGACGTAGGGCAGGTGGCCGTCAAGTATGTTCGCGGCCATCAGAATGAAGACGCTTTCGTCCCAGTCGATCACTTCACGCTCGAGACTTCCAATCTGCGTCACGCCAACGAGCAGGACGAAGACGAGCACCCAGAACCCACTCCCGTTCAATGCTGCGCTCACCCGCGCGGCGGCCATCCGGTTGGAATCCTTCCTGGTGGCTGCCTTCCTCTTCCCTTGTCTGCTCCTCTTACCCATTGTGTGTTCTTCGATTCAACGATGGCGGCTCGTCCAAACGGCGCAGGATGAACGCACCGTCCTGCACGGGGTCTCACGGAGAAAAGATAAGTATACGACAATCTAAAGGATAGACGACGTGACGACAAGACCCGGATGTTTTGCGTTGCCATCGGTCTCTTTCAATGCTACACTCCGTAACGTCATGACGATTACACTTGCCGTCATAAGCATCATCTTCACGATTCTACTGGTCGGCGTCGGCTTGGCCGGTCTCATCCTGAACGGGCAGCGCGAGTTCAAACGCGAATTTGAAGCGTTACGCGCCGAAGTGGTGATGCTCCGGGAACGGATGGCTCATCTTGAAGGTCTGCTTGAAGGCCTCCGCGAAGCTATCACGAATCGCCGGGCCGCTTGAACTCTCCGGGTTTCGCCCAAGCTTACTCGCACCCTCAACGTCATACCCTGCCACCTTTCACGTCGTCATTCGGAAAGACGACTCGCCAAACCATCTCCTACAGAATCAACATGAAGTTGTTCGTCCAAAACACCATGAGACATCCTTGTAGCAACGCAAGGGCAATGATCAGCGACTAGTTCCACGGGCTGCTTTCCGGGATTTTCGCCATGAGGATGAAGAGTGGAAACGCGACCATCAAGGCGGCGGAGATGGCGAGGGCTCGTGGCTTTGTCCATTGGAACAACTCTCCTTGTCGTGGACGAATTTATCCGATTGGGACCACCGGCGAGGAACAGGAGAGAACCACACATTAGGGTGGAATTCATGGCAACTCCTGGTGTTGACTCCGATTTGCGGGCGACGTGCCAGACCGTTCCAGCGCGGTAAAGCGGATTCCGGCGTTGACCGGCGATGGTGGGAAGACGGCGTCCATCTTTTGCATGATCCGGTCGGCAAGGTCGCCGGTCATGATCGGAGTAAAGTCCTGCCATTGGCGGACTGGGGCATCATTCTCTATACGGCGCAGGACGCGGACGTTGCCGAATTCCTTCTCCACCGCGTAACCGGGGACGGCAAGCTTGGGGTCCTCGGACACGATGTGGCTGACCGAGGCCTGGAGCGTTTTCAGGTCCTTGTGCAGGTTGTTGCCGGGACCGGTTGATGCGTCATAAAACGGGATCTTGCGGTGCAGGTAATAGTACCCGGGGAGGCTGTGATAATGACGGTCGGTCTGCCACACCCCGAGGACGTCCGGCGCGACGGCGAGGTAGCGGTACGCGGCGAACCGAGGGTCCTGGCCGCGGATGAATCGGACGGGCGTCTCCTTGGGTGCGAAGATCAGCCGATACGCCTCGTCCTGACGGGGCAAGGCGTTCAGGATTCCGGCCAGGGAGACCGCCACGAACAGGACGCCGACCGATCTGAAGACCCACACCGGCTTGCGGTCGGCGAGCATGGTCACCACATCGGCACCGATCAACAGCCAGAACGGAATCACGATGAAAACGAAGCGGTACTCCTTGTGTGCCTCCGCGGAATGGATGAGCAAGGTCAGGACGATGAGCGAGAGCAGGAACCCGTAGCGGCGCAGGTCGCACAACGACATCGCCAGGCAGAGCGCGCTCAGCCCCACGCTGCTCAGCAGGGACCACCACAGATACTGCCAGGCCGAACTCGAACCGGAGCGCGTCTCCTCCAGCGCGAGATTGAATCGCAGGTTGGCGAGATAGGAGTGGAACGGTTCGGCGCTCCACGTCACCGCGTCGAATACGCCGACCGTGAGAAGACCCAGGGCCGCGGCGAATACGAGCTGCGCCCGCGCGCCCCTCCACCACGCTCCCCCCGACCCGGTCGTCCTGCCGGCGCGCAGAAAGACGAGACCGAGAAGCGCGAACGCGATCGGGGCGTACTGCATCCGTATCGCCGCGGCCAGTACCGCCAGGAAGGCCGCCGGCCAGACGATCCCCGGCCGGTCGGGCGATGGACGCACGCACAGCACGAGCAACACCGCCAGCAGGCCGGTGGCCACGAACTCGGTCATCGGCTTATGGGCAAAACCGACCAGTTCGTACCAGAAGGCCCCGGCCAGCAGCGCGACCCGCGCCGCGGTTTCGCCGAAGTGCCGGCGAGAGAAAAAATACATCCCGGCGGGAATCACCAGGGAAATCGCGCAGAACATCAGCTTGATGCCGCCGACGTACCAGGCCGGCTGACCGAGCCCCAGGGCGTCGAACAGCTTCAACCCCCCGGCAATCAGACCGGGCAACAGCCACGAGCGCGCGCCGTAGAAGAACTCCCAATAGATGACGCCGTTACCGAAGGCCAGGCGATGCCCCTGCTCCAGGTACTGCATGATTTCGTCGGGATGCAGGATGAAGTCGCCGGACAGGGCGACGGCTGCCCGCGCCGCGAAGGCCAACGCCAGCACCGGCCAGAAATATCTCCACGTCGGTTCGTCAGGCGTCTGCACGTGCAACAGGCCGTCCAGCGCCGATCGCAGGCGCGCCAACCCGCGCGCTCGCGGCTCGCGGCGTGCGGTTGATGGACGACCGCGCTCCCCGCGCCTGTCCCTGATTTTCTTTTTCCCGCTCGTCTTCCCCATCGGTCTGCCGCTCACTGCTCCATGGAAGCCTGTATCGCTTCACGATTGTTGCGCGCCCGTTCCAAGGTCGGGTCCAGGGCAAGGGCCCGGTCAAGACTTTGCAACGCCTCGTCGGCCCTGCCCAGGAAGTACAGCGCGGCGCCCATGCCGGACCAAGCCTCCGCGTTGTCGGACGCAATCTCGACGGCACTTCGATAGAGAGCCAACGCCTCCTCGTACCCCTTCTGCCTGAGCTGCAACGCGGCAAGGTTCAGGATGGCCGGCGGGTAGCGCGGGTTGAGTTCCAGGGCACGGCGCAGGTGTCTCTCCGACTCCTCAATCCGGCCCAGGTGCAGCAGCGCCCAGCCAAGACCGGCATGGGCCAGGAAATGGTGCGGATCGATTTGCAGGGCGCGGCGGTAGTGTTGTTCCGCCTCGCCGTGCCGGCCCAACGTGGAGAGCGTCAGGCCGGCGCTGTACTGCACGTCGCGGTTATTCGGGTTGAGTTCCAGGGCGCGACGCAGGTGTCTCTCCGACTCGTCGAGCCGGCCCAGGTGCAGAAACATCAACCCGGCACTGTAATGCGCCTTGAAAAAGTCCGGTCGCAGTTTCAGTTCGGTGCGGATGGCGGCGAGACCTTCTTCCCGGTGTCCCGACTCGAACAGCGTCTTGCCGAGATTGAGATGAGCGTTCCGAGCCGTCGGGTTGTGCGAGATGACGTGGTTGAAGAAGGTGATCTCGTCCCGGTAAATGCTCGCCTGCCGCCAACTCAGCGTTCCCAGCAGCGCCAGCACGGCCAAGGCGAGGCACAGCGCGCCCTTCCCCGCTGTTTCGGGCAGCCTGGCAGATCCCCAGGCCGCGGTCCCGATGATGACGGCCAGCGGCCCAATTCCGGCCAGGTATTGGTACCGGTCCGCGACAAAGGAGAACTGCATGTAGCCGTAGTTCACGAACCCGAGCACCGGCGACAACGTGACCGCGAAGAACAGAACACCCGCCAGCGGTCCCCGGCCAATCCGATGCCGCAGAAACCAGAGAGCCGCGGGCACGGCGATGGCGGCGGCAACGTATCCCCAGGCCGATGGGTCCGCGACGTTGACCTCCCAATGTGGGTAGATGACGGCCAGCCCAGTGGGCCAGAGCAACTTGCCGAGGTAGAACCACAGGGCGTGGGTTGCGAGAAGCACCCGTTCAACCGGCGAGTAATGGGCAATCCAGGTGGCAACGTCCTCCCGGTAGTAGGACAGATCCGCCGCGGCAAGACCCAGTCCCACCGCAAAGAACGGCGCGACCCGGCGCAGGTCAACCCAACTCACGCGGCCTTGTCGCCACCACTGGCAGATCAGCAGCGCCACGGGCAGGGTGACCCCAATAGATTTGCAGAGCAAACCGGCGGCGAACAACGCCAACGACAGACCATAGCACGTGTATTGTCGAGACAGGCGCGGTTCCTCCAGAAAGCGCAGCCACGCGCGTCCGGCGGACAGGTAGAACAGCGTCGCGAGCAGGTCCTTGCGTCCTATCACCCAAGCGACGGCCTCAACGTGTACCGGATGCACCGCGAACAGCGCGGCGACCATCCAGGCGCCGGGCACGGCCAGACGCAACAGAAGCCGCCAGAGCAGCACGACGTTGGCGACGTGCAGCAGCACGTTGACGACGTGAAAGCCGGCAGGGGCGAATCCCCACAGCCGGTGATCCAGCCAGAAGGTGGTGTAGGTCAACGGCCAGTAGTGTCCCTCGCCTTGTATCTCGCTTGGCGAAAACCAGATTTGCCAGAGGCCGGAGGGCTCACGCACCGGCGCAGCCTCGGTAAACGCCCGGTCATCCCACACGAAACCGCCCAGTACCGCAGGGTAGTAGCTGACCGCCACCACCAGTCCGAGCCCCAACCCCAGGAGGACCACGGCTCGCCCACCCGCGAGGTCGCGTCCTTTATCCGCGAGAATCGGGACCGTAGGCGTTGTCCCGGCTCCGTCCCGGGACTCGCGCTTCGGCGGCGGGGAAGCCGGGGCAAGCGTTGCTCGTCCGCGGCGAGCCCTGCGTGCCTTCATTCCGTCCCGTCGTGACACGTTGCCACTCAACGCGGGACTGAGATTCGCGGCGTCGCAGCGAGTCTGCCGGCTACCGGTTAGATGGCTTTCGATTTCACGCACTCCATGCGGCCGTTCTTTGCTCAATCGAAGGCAGCACTCAACGGGGACCGTCGCGGTCCGTTTCGCGAAACGTCCAGGAGGAATTCATGAAATAATTGAGGAATCCGGCCGGCAGGATTCCACATCCTTGCAGCAATACGGGTGACGCCTCAGAAAACAGAAACGACAGAACGATAAACGTGACGTAACTCAGCACCAGCGTGGACAACGCAACGAGGTTGTACTTCATAATCCGGGTGTGCGCACGATCGGTCATGACGCGGTCGGCAAAGCTCCAGTGGTTGTTTATCAGGAAGTTCGAAATGATCGACAACTCGATGGCAATCGGCGACGCCAAGAATTTGTGCATGCCCAATTCGAGCAGAAGGAAGAACGACCCGAGGTTGACCAGTATGCCGGTGAGACCCGTCAAAACGAATTTGACGAAGGTCCAGTGACTCGCCAAATACAGCCACCAGACGTTGTAGAAGAATTCCAGGATGCTCCCGATGCCGAGTTTGGTGTGTCCGCGGTCGCGGTCGCGAAAATAGATCGGTTCTTCGATGACCTTCGCGCCGGTCCGGATCAGGCGGTGCAGCAATACCACTTGGAACGTGTGGCCTTGCACTCGGATCTCTTCCACTTTCGCGGCCCGTAGCGCGGTCGCCTTGATCGCCTTGAAACCCGCGGTACAATCGCGAACGGCTTTCATGCCGGCGATCAACCGGGCAAAACGATTACCCCATCGGGACAACATCCGTCGTCCGACGTGCCAGCGCCGGTCAACGGCACCGCCGGAGACGTAGCGGCTGCCGATCACCACGTCTGCGCCGTCCGACAGCCCGGCCAGCAGCTTCCCCACATCCGCGGGATCGTGGGAGAAATCCGCGTCCATCTGCACGACGACGTCGGCGTCAAGAACGTCCAGGGCGTAGGTCATCCCCCGCACGTAGGCCTGCCCGAACCCACGCCGCTTGCCTTCCAGCAGATGGACGCGATGATCCGTCGCGGCAGACGCTTGAACCAGGCGACCCGTCCCATCCGGGCTTTCGTCGTCAACGATCAGAAACGTCACGTCCGGGCTCGGGTACAGTTCGGTCAATCGTTGCAGCAGCGACGTGACGTTAAGCGCTTCGTTGTACGTAGGGATGACGAAACACACTCGCGTCTGTAATGAAGTCATGAAAACCGATCTCAATATGAATTGAAGCTGGAGGTGACGAGGAGGATCGTATAACGCCAGTCTCATCAATGCAAATGATTGACGATCCGGTACCCCAACCCCGATAACGATTCAAAGTCGGAGTTTGCTGACGGGGCGCATACCATCTCCGGGATCATTCCTTCTCTCATTGCTTCCGGCGAGAGGAATTCAGCTCTCTGAGTTTCAGATAGGCCTGGTTTGACGGCTCCCGGTTGATTCGCAAGGACTCACGGAACAAGGCCATGGCCCCGTTGACGTTGCCTTTCTGCTGCTCAATCAGCCCTTCCAGGTAGAACACCGACGCCCGCTGTGCCTTGCTGCGGTTATCTCCTGCGAGTTGCTTGGCCTTGCGCAGGTAATCGTCCGTCAGCCGCAGCGACCGGGCGCTTCTCTGCGGGGTAAGCGCGCTGGCCATGCCCATCAACGACCAATAGTTGTGTTTCGCCAACGGCAGGATGTCCTCGGCATAGTCATTGAACGTGGGATAGTCGCCGGCCTGGAGCAGTCCCAGGTATTCGCCGTATGTTTCGAGCAACTGGTTGCGGTGGTAGGATATCCACGCATCCTCCGGCTCCGATGTTGTGATAAGCTTCTTGAAGTATTCCTTGGCTGCATCGTTAAGTTCGACTCCGATGGAGCCGGGCGCGACGTTCGCGTCCGCGCGCCGCAGGAACCCCAGGTGCATTTGTCCCACCCCGGACATCGCGGGGCCACGCCACTGGAAATAACTCGGCCGTTCGGCGTCCCGGAAGAACTCGTCCCATGCCGCGTCTCGACGCGCCTGCGTCCACGACGGCTGTACCACCCGGTCGCTGAACAGCAAGCCGTGCGCCTCCAGCATCCGAACGTCCGGGCGCCGGCCGTCCACCCAGCGAAGGTAGGCCATCGGCCCGATATAGGCGTCCTGGTACAGGACGATGACGCCGTCCTGCTCCACGAGGTCCAAGATCATCTGCGCCTGGTCTTCCGCGAACGTATCGTGCGGCCGGTAGTTGATCCTGCCGTTCCAGACGCACAGTGCCGCCAGCACGAGCATGGACGCGGCGTAAGCCGCCGAACGCATTGACTTGCGCTTAGCCCACGCGCTTTGCAGCATCGCGTGCATGCCATACCCCAACCAGAGGGCGAAGATACCGTAGGCAACCAACGGATAGGGTCGAAACGCAGCGATCATGAGGTGTTCGTAGTTGAAGCCGAGCAAAAAGATCAGCAGAAAACTGCTGGCCGCGAACGTGAATGTCTCGCACAACAGCCCAAGACGCCAGCCGGTCCGATACGACGCGACTACGCCCCACAGCGCGACGATTCCTCCCACCACGCTGAATTGCAAGAACGCTTCGGTGACGAAGTATCCGGCGTATTGTCCCTTGTCAATGATGCCGGCGTTGACGTTGGTGTCGGTGCTCGCGTAGATGCTTCGGTCAACGAACGAGAAGAACTCTCCCCATGACCCGATGGGGCCGAAGAAATTGATCGGCCCCGGCTGGTGTGAGCGCCACACCATCCAACCGTAGAGTGCGGACGCGCTGAGCACGGCAACGGGAATCAGATAGTGCCCCCTGCTCCAGAAGTCCTTTCTCGCTGCAACAACGTAGGCGAGCAAGACAGGGCTGCCCAGAATCAGGAGCGGATAGTGATTGGCGAAGCCGAGGCCGTACACCAGCGCGGCCGCCACCCATAACCGCGTGCTCCGGTTGGCCGCGGCTTCCTGCACGAGGGCCAACGTCAGAAACACCAGCGCGGCGTTGGTCGTGTAGACGTCGGCGATGATCGCCTGAGACCAGAAATGCTCGGAGACCGCGAGTGCCGCGCCGGCCAGATACGCAGCCGGCCGGCTGCCGGTTCGACGCAGCACGGTCCAGGCAATGCAGGCGCAGGTGAACGCACCCATCAGGCCACTCGCCGTATGCACGCGCCACGCGATGCTGCCGAACGGGACGTGCGAGGCAAGCCAGCCGAGCATGATGAACAGGGGATACCCTGGCGCGTGTGCGACGCTCGCGTACTTCGCGGTGGCGATGAATCCCCCATCGTCCTCCAGCATCACGGTGCGCGGAGTGGAGAGGGCGTACAGGACGAGCACGCCGATGAAGAGCAGGACCAGGCCAAGCAGGTCCCGGTTGAGGTGAAACGGGTGCAACTGAGGGAGCACCAGAGGCATCAGCGGTTCGCGGTGCGGCCGCTCCCTCGCCGGCTTCTCGGCGGACATTCGTCTCTTTTTGCCCATGGGGGTTGTCGCTCGTAGAAGGCCGGATATGACGAGACCCCGAAGGGATTCCCCCTCGGGGTCTCATGTTTCCTTATGGACCGCCGGAACCGGCGGTTGGAAATTTGGCTCCTCGGGCAGGACTCGAACCTGCGACCAATCGGTTACGAGTTCCCCAGTATTTCTACTGGGCTCGGACTATCTCATCACCCGGCTGACGAATCAGGTGAGGGTGTCGGGCGCTTGTGAGGTCTTATCGGTTCGGGTTCCTCAACCTCTAGTCTCTGCACGTTCTTGCCTACCCATGACCCTTCGGCAAGCTTCGCTCAGGATTCCCCTTCCGCGTTCGTCACGAACGCGGGGAAGGCTTCCCTGAATTCACCCGATTTTTCAACCACGGTTTCCCGTGGAAGCTGCAATCCGGCGTCAATCTCCGATGGCAGTCGGCGCAATAGATCACGTATTCTCGACGATTCGTGTGCCGTCTCCTTGCTGCCATGATGCGCCTTTCCTTACAGCCGACCGCTCTACCAACTGAGCTACCGAGGAACACAATCGTTAGCGTCTTTTCTACAATGGTGAAGACGGAGCGTGATCATAACATAATTCCGATGTCGATCAACAGTTCACGCCGCCCCCTCTTTCGCGTGCTAAAACTGAAAATCCTCTGAATCTTCTTCGCCTTCGTCGGCCTCCGCCGCGCCGCCTTCCGAGAGGGCCACGTAATGGCGCGCCCAGGACAAGTAAATATTGGCACTATCCTTCATGGCATCGGCTCCCATCGTCAATTTTTTGACGACGTCGGGGTCCTCTCCCATGAGTTCCATTTCCTGGGCGCGACTTTCCAATCTCTCATGGAATCGGCTCACGTGCCGTTCAATTTCTCCCATGAGTTGTCTGAGGTCATCGCTCACGTCCCGACCTCTCCGTTTTCTCCATGGCGTCGTTTCCCTGATTGATACAAAAATAAAGCCCCGCGACAGGCACTCAACGTTCTGCAGCGGGGCCTTTCTCCGTCAAATGTCCGCGGTGCGTGAACTACCCCTGATAGGCCTGTCCTAATTCCGCGGATTCGCCTGCCGACTCCATCAACAAGCCATTCGCGCTGACCGAGACCATGTCAATGGCTTCATGTTTAGCCGCGTCACACACGACTTTGCACAGTTCACATCCCTTACATCGATTGATCACCACTTCCGCCACCAATTTCTCGACGTTCAGATCCAGGCAATTGGCCTCCGGGCAGTACATGATGCACAATCGGCACCCTTTTTTGGCGACGCACTTTTCATCGGTCACTTGCGCTACGTTATACATGGATGACGACCTTTTCCCTTTGCATTATGCCGCTGCAACGGCAAGTTCGACGTTATTCTTTTCCGCCCATTCCGCGGCCATTTCATACGACCGGACCACCGTATCCAGGTTTTTCTTCAACAGCATTTCCTTTTTGGCAAATTTCTTTTTGATGGCTTCATCCAACGTGGCGGTTCCACCGGACGCCACAAACTTTTTTCCAAACCGCTCTTGGAGCGCCCCATCCAGCGACTCCAACGACACACATTTCGTAATCCCGGCGACCGATCCAATCATGGTCATGTTCGTGGACAACTCGGTGCCGGCAACATCCAAGGCGATCTGGGTTCCTTTGATGTAGAACACCGCCACGTCCAAATCTTTCAACCGCTGCACGTCCTCACGTTCCAACAGCGGAACGTCGGAGTTGATGATCACGACGCCGTTTTCCTTAATGCCGGAGTAAAACGGCATGGTATAGCTCTTCCCCATCGTAATGACCTGGGGATGAAAGACTTCAATGACGTCGGGAAAGACCAGTTCCCCCCGATCATAGATGCGGCTGACGCCGATCCGACAATAACTCTCGGCGGGAGCCATTCGCTTTTCCGCTCCAAAAAATGGATTGGAAATGGCAAATTTCCCATCACGAGACGCCGCCATGGCCATCACGTGGGCGGCGGTCACGGCGCCTTGGCCCCCAAGGCCGGACATGCGAATGTTTAATCTGCGTTTAATCATAACCGTCTCCCCTTTTCCCTGGTCCGAATCCGCGTCAGGCTTTCCCCGCCAACTGTTTCTTCGCCGCGGCTTTTCGCTCTTTTTCCTTCGCTGCGATTTCCGTCAACAGTTCCTTGGCATGGTCACTCACGTATTCTTTATAGGCGAAGCGTTCCGTTGGTTTTTCGGAGTCGCGCATCTCTTGCAGGCCTTCCATGCTGTTCTTGCCGATTTCCAGGATACACGGCGTATATAACTGCAAGTAGGTGGGACCAATTTCGCGTGCGACGTAGATGGCGTTTTTGATGACTTTTTCCACGAGGTTGGGTTTGCTGACCGTACAGTTCACCACGTAGTGACATCCGGACTCACGTGCGATTTCCGGCAACCGGACTTTTTCAAACGTCTTGCCCACCGGCGCCATCTTGGCCACGAATCCTTTTTGCATCAATCCGCTTTCCTGGCCGCCGGTATTGGCGTAAAGCTCATTATCAAAACAAATGGTCGTGAACTTTTCCTGGCGGAACCACGCTTGCAAGGTCATGTCAAGCCCGATGTCAACGGTGGCCCCATCGCCCGCCAATACCACAACGTCCTTGACCTGTCCGGGAAATCGCACGCTCAACGCTCGTTTGAGCCCGGAGGCAATGGCATTCTGGTTGCCGAACAGGGAGTGAATATTATGCACGGCGACATGCGGGAAGACCAGACTGGTACAGCCCGTCGAACCCACCATGACGGTATCCGCGGGCGCGGGTAATGACGCTAAAATGTACCGAAAGGCCATGGATTCAGGACATCCGGCACACAACGAATGCTCTTCAATGAGTTCCTTGGATGTCCCAATATCCTTCCACCCACGGTGATTTTCATTGCCATAGGTGGCGCGTTCGACCAGATCCTGATACTCCGACGGCATGATATCGAACATTTCAGGAGCGATTTTAATTCGTTCTTTACTCATGTGGGCCTCCTACCTCATTTTCAGAAGGTTCATGGTCAGGCTTGACGTGTCCCGTATGAGATCGGGGCCGTCGTCAGCTTCCACGCCCGGCCAAGCTTTCAGCTTTAATCCCCAACAGCTTTTTAATGTCGGCGGCAATAATCTCCGGCGGCATGGTCATGCCTCCGCAGACGTGCGGGCCTGCGTACACGCGGTCAGGATTCGGAATCGTGGCACGAATTTCTTTGGCCAGCCAACCCGTCACGTTAAATTCAGGAACAATGATGTGCTTTGCGTGTTTCGTGGCTTCCCTGATTTCTTCTTCGGGCCAGGGTCGCAAGCTTTTCACTTTCACGATGCCGAGATCGATGCCGTCTTCTTCCAGGACCGCCTTGGCTTCACGTCCTTGGGAAACGGCCGTCCCGGAGGCGACGATCAAAATGTCCGCATCGGGATTATCCACCTCAACCATTCCATCCAACCATCGAATGGTATGCTTGCGGGAACGCTCTACCGCGGCCCAGACTTCCTGTTGCCAACTGGCATGAGTGGCATAACTGATGTAATTACTCTTCATGACGAACGGGTCACGCATCATCCGAACCGGCGGGCATTCCATGTCCATGCAGGGAACGGGGGAGCGGTACGGGTCATAGGGCGGGAGACACATGTCGGCAGGAGTCAGATTAACCACGTCTTTGGTGTGCGTGACAAAAAATCCGTCGCAACACAGGGCCAGCGGCAAATGGACGTCCGGCTCTTCCGACACCATGTACCCCTTCAGAATCCAGTCAAAAAAGTCTTGAGCCGTTTCAGCGTGCCAGACCAACATGCCGGTGTTTAACAGATAGGAGATTTCCAACGTGTCGGGTTGAATGGACAGCGGTGAGTTAATGCCGCGACAGGTCACGATCATTTGAATGGGCAGCCGTGCCCCGGCCCACATTGGGAAATTCTCCATGGCCCGCATGGTGCCCGGCCCCGCGGTCGTCGTGAAGACTCGCGCCCCACCGAACGCGGCACCGGCACATTCGGACATGACGGCGAACTCACTTTCCCCGCGAAAGTAGTCTCCGATGTAGCCTTCGGCGAATAATTCGCCGATCAACGCCGCCGCCTCACTTTGTGGGGTAATGGGATACGCAATCATCACGTCGCAATTCGCCCGACGGATGGCTTCTTTAATGACTTCGCTCCCCGTAAAAAAACAGGGAGTGCGATCGGCTTCGTGCATCATCTTCCATGGGTCAGCGATCGTCTGACCGACCTTATTTTGTGTCCCGATTACCGTCTGAGTTGCCATGATTGCACCTCCTTCTGGATTAGGGCTTTAGGGCTCCCAGCCTTGCTCGCTTAGTCTTTTGGGGGCTCAACCGATCCTTTTAATTTTTTTACCCAATCGGCCAACCTCATGATCTTTTCGGCCGTGGCGTCACGGAACGACAGCATCGCGTCTTCATGCCCAGCCTGCGCACACATGGCGATGGTATAACAATAGGTGCCGCCTCGAATAATTTTCAGAGAAAGGTTGGCCTGATGGCAATGAACGCCGACAAACATGCAGGTGTCGATTCTATTGTGCCAAATGGTGAGATTCGGATGATTGGGATTGATTTCGATTTCAGGATTGATCTTCGGATACTTGGGCCGATAATCAGGCATGGGGATGAGCATGGCCTGTTGGGACGGGGTGACGCACTCCTTCACGGTTTCATATAAGTGCCTGACGGCCTTGGCTTTTCCGGCTGCTTTTTCATTCCACGCCCACAGGACAAGAGGTCCGGGGAAAATGGTCGGCACTTTGGCTGATAAAAACCGCCGGGCCGCCACTTCCATCGCTTCCTCTTCATTCACAATGGATCCATGAATGTGTGCTTGACCCGGGTCCGGCAGACGAATGCCCATCATAGCAGCCGCAGGGGGAAGAAAATGTTCTGGCCCCCGTAAAACTTGATACGTCGTTGGCATTGGCTACTCTCCACCTTCCATAAAAATAAATGTGTCCCTCTGGTGTAAACGTGAGCCTACTCTAAGCCGGTCCAGGCAATTTAGCAACCTCGAAAAAGCCCCAACAACCCAGATATTTAGGCTATTTTGGGATCAGCAGCATGAGGCTTTTGCCCCAGCATTCCGCCTTCTCCATTCAGAAAAATAACTATAGGAATTTCCATGAGATTTTGTCAATTCACACATTGACCCTCGCAGCACTCACAGCAGGGACGACACCCCTTCCCGACCACCCCAGGAATGAGCCTCCCCCGTAAGACTTTGACACGTTTCGTAGAACCGGGACTTCCCATATTCAGTACCGGTACGTGTCGTCTTTATACGGGCCTTCAATCGGAAAATTCACGTAATCAGCCTGTTCCTTGGTGAGTCTGGTGATGACCCCGCCAAACCCTCGCACCATGTGTGCGGCAACTTCCTCATCCAGCTTCTTCGGCAAGGCTTCGACGGTCACCCGGGCATCAGGATCGTCAGCAAACTTTCTCTCAAACAAGAAAATTTGCGCGAGCACCTGGTTGGAAAAGGACCCGTCCATCACCCGTGAAGGATGACCGGTGGCATTGCCCAAATTCACGAGACGCCCTTCGGATAACAGGATCAGATGGTCGTTGGTGAGCACGTCACGATAGACTTTATGTACTTGGGGCTTGACCTCTTCCCATTCCCACTGTTTCCGCATGAAGGCGGTATCAATTTCATTATCGAAATGGCCGATGTTGCAGACCACGGCCCCTTTCTTGAGGGTTTGGAGCATGGCGGCGTCACAGACGTTGTAATTACCGGTGGCGGTCACCACCAGATCCGTTTTGCGCAAGAGCGCGGCGTTCAGATCCGCAACGTTTCCCGTGTTGACGCCGTTCGTGTAGGGCGACGCCACTTCAAAACCATCCATGCAGGCCTGCATCGCGCAAATGGGATCGATTTCCGAGACCGTCACGATCATGCCTTCTTGGCGGAGGGATTGCGCCGACCCTTTTCCTACGTCCCCATACCCGATCACCAGTGCCTTCTTTCCCGCCAAAAGATGATCGGTGCCGCGCTTAATGGCGTCGCTCAAACTGTGGCGACACCCATATTTATTATCGTTTTTCGACTTCGTTACCGAATCATTCACGTTAATCGCCGGAATTTTCAGCGTGCCTTTCGCCAACCGCTCTTGCAGACGATGCACGCCGGTGGTGGTTTCTTCCGTGACCCCGTGGACCGTGTCCAACGTCGCCGGATATTTATCGTGCAGCATGTTGGTCAAATCGCCCCCGTCATCCAGAACCATATTGGCATCCCAGGGTTTGCCGTCCTTTACAATAGTTTGTTCGATGCACCAATCGTATTCCTCAAGAGTTTCGCCTTTCCAGGCGTACACGGGAACGCCGCGGGCGGCCATGGCCGCCGCCGCATGATCCTGAGTCGAAAAGATGTTGCAGGAGGACCATCGGACCTCGGCCCCCAATTCCATCAGCGTTTCAATCAACACGGCCGTTTGAATGGTCATATGAATGCAGCCGAGAATTCTTGCCCCCTTGAGCGGTTGGGAGGCCTGATACTGGTCCCGCAAGGCCATGAGGGCCGGCATCTCCGTTTCAGCAATCTGAATTTCTTTTCGCCCCCAGTCGGCCAAACTGATATCGGCAACCTTATAGTCACCCACCGTTTTTTCCATTTCCGTCGTCATCGTCGTCATCAGGCTACTCCCTTCTTCTGGTCATCAATCAACGTGAAAACCGATGCGTTACCGTCCCGCTTCCTGCTGCAACGCCGCGGCCTTGTCCGTTTTTTCCCAGGTGAACCCCGGGCCGCTCCGTCCAAAATGTCCATAGGCGGCCGTCTCTTTGTAAATGGGCCGGCGAAGTTTCAAATACTCAATGATCCCCCTCGGAGTCATGGGAAAATGTTTTCTCACCAGTTTATCGATCACCTCAAGCGCGACGTGCTCGGTGCCTTTGGCATCAACCAGCACGGAGACGGGTTCCGGCACCCCGATCGCATAGGCCAACTGGACCTCACATTTATCAGCCAGTTTCGCGGCAACGATATTTTTTGCGATATACCGGGCCATATACGAAGCCGATCGATCCACTTTACTGGGGTCCTTCCCGGAAAAAGCCCCGCCACCATGGCTCCCGACGCCGCCATACGTATCCACGATGATCTTCCGACCGGTCAGCCCGGTGTCTCCCATGGGTCCGCCCGTCACAAACCGGCCGGTCGGATTAATGTGAAACGTGACCTCGTTCGGATCGAAGATCGCGGATTTGCTCCTGCCGCTGCCACGTACCCATTTCGGCATCGCGGGCGCAATGACTTTCTCCTTAATCTCCTGTTCGATTTTCTTGGTCGTGACCTTGTCGCTATGTTGCGTGGAGACCACAATCGTGTCGATCCTGACCGGTCGGCCGTCTCGATACTCGACCGTAACCTGGGATTTTCCATCAGGCCGCACCCAGGGCAGAATGTTCTTTTTCCTGACTTCGGCCAAGCGTTTGGTCAATCGATGCGCCAACACGATGGGCATGGGCATCAATTCCGCGGTGTCATTGGTGGCGTATCCGAACATCAACCCTTGATCCCCCGCGCCCCCGGTATCCACGCCCATCGCAATATCGCCCGACTGCGCGTCAATGGCCGTCAACACCGAACACGTGCGGTAATCAAACCCCCAGGTCGCGTCGGTATAGCCCACGTCACGGATGGTCTCCCGAATAATGTCCGGGATTTCCACGTAGGCTTTCGTCGAAATTTCTCCGGCGACGAACGCCAAGCCCGTCGTCAGAATCGTTTCACACGCCACCCGACAATTCTTATCCTTCGCCATAATGGCATCCAGAATGCCGTCGGAGATCTGGTCGGCAATTTTGTCCGGATGTCCTTCGGTCACGGATTCCGAGGTAAACAAGAAATTCTGTTGGCTCATGGCAATGACCCTTCCGTTACAACAAAACGGCATCCCCCTTCCTCACGAATTCCAAGGTAAGGAATGCCTGCGTGAGACGTAAAAGCTGTAGCAGCCTGGTTAGTATTTTGATGTGCGCACGAAACCCCCAATTTGGGCTCGCACGTGCCCTTAATAAAAAGAAGTCCGCCCGGTTTGTCAAATAAAAATTCCCCTGATCGAGAAATTCCATTACTTTTCAAGGAGTTCGACTCATCCGGTTCAGGAAGAAGCCCAGGGATTCCTGAGGGAACCCAGAACCCGTTCACGCTCGTGCAACGCCAGCAAGACAAGTGCCATCCGATGGAATGCCCTCTCTTTCCCCACCCTTAGAAAGACCTTTACAAAACCATCATTCCATATACGCGGGAAGCCAGGGCTGAAGTACGGGCGGCCTTCGGGATCACCACGTCATTCCCGCGCACGCGGAAGCCAGAGGCCATACGTCACGTCTCTGATCGGCGAGGATCGGAGCGCATGTATTCAACTTCTGCAAAGGTCTCTTGTCAGGAAAGGCCAGGGGAGGGAGAGAGCGAAGACCGGCACCGTTTCATCCGGGCCATGCTTGTCAGGACCACATTGATAAGCTAGAATAGTGCCATGGCTGTGGCGTTTGATACCCTCAAAGCGGCTACACGGCTGCAGAATGAAGCCGGCTTCAACGAGAAGCAAGCCCGTGTCCTGGTTGCCACCTTTGCCGAAGGCATCGGCGAGAATCTGGCCACCAAGGACGATGTGGCCATGCTGCGTAGCGAAACGGCGGGACTGCGTAACGAAATGGCCACCAAGGAGGACCTGGCCGTGCTGCGTAGCAAAATGGCCACCAAGGACGATGTGGCCGTGCTGCGTAGCGAAATCGCAGGACTGCGTAACGAAATTCCGGTACTACGCGGCGAAATGCGCGAACTTGAACAACGCATGACCATTCGGCTCGGGGCGATGATCGCCGCGGCCGTTGGAATTATCGTGGCGCTGGACAAGCTGTTATGAGAACGACAGCAGAAGCAAAAGATACCTGATCTCTCCTTTGCCCATACTCTCTTCTGCCCATCCCAGCCTTCCTCAGCATCTCGTTCGTCTCCAAGTCCCAGGCCCGTCAGGAATCCACTTATCTGAATGTTGTCCAGAGATGTCATGCCCGCGCACGCGGGAATGTGGATTCACATTTCAAGTGCAACACTTGGTGGATAAAAATCTCCGCGGGTGTGGCATACCCGAGGCACTTCCGCGGGGTGTGGTTGTACGCATGAACCAGGTGATGAAACCGCTGGTCGGACAGGGTGGCCAAGTCGGTTTTACGCGGCAGCGTGCGGCGCATGCGGCCGATGGCGTTCTCGACGCCGCCTTTCTGCCCGGGGGCGTAAAAGTCACAGAAGAAGGTCTCCATGCCGAGGGCATGGAGGTGATGATGAGAGGCGAATTCGGTGCCGTTGTCGAAGGTGATGGTCTGGCGGCCGTGAGGTGGGACGGGAGCGAGGAGGTGAGTCAGGGCGTGGGCGATAGGGGCGGCGGCCTTGCCCGGGGGGCGTACGGCGAGGAGAAGGCGGGAGGTGCGCTCGTGGAGGGTGAGGACGGCTTGGCCATAGGTGCGGAAGAGCATCAGATCGGCTTCCCAATGGCCCGGGGTCTGGCGGTCGGCGGCTGCGGCGGGGCGCTCGACGAGGGGGCGGCGGTGAGCCATCAAGGCGGCGGGGCTGCGGCGTTTGCGCCGGCGGCCGCGGGTGGCTTTGGCTCGGGGCAGATAGTGGCGCCAGGCATAGGTTTTTGTCCGGGTGATCTGAGCGTAGAGGAAGCGGTAGATGGTTTCGTGCGAGAGGACGGGGCGCCCGGCGTCGCGAGCGAGGCGGCCTGCGACCTGCTCGGGGGTCCAGCCCTGCTGGAGGCGGGTGAGGACCGTGGTGCGCAGCGCGGCGTCGCGGGCCAGCCGGGCGCCGCGCCACCGGCGAGCGTGGGCCTGCTGCTCGGCATACCGGGGCTGGTAGCCCTGGGTGTGGGAGCGATTGCGCTTCATCTCGCGAGCCACGGTTGATGGCGGGCGATCCAAAGCTGCCGCGATTTGCCGGAGCGAGCGCCCGGCGGCGTATAGTCGGGCCATGTCACATCGGTCTTCCAGGGTGAGGTGGTGATAGTGGGTTCCCATGACAACACCTTAGCAAGGTGTTGCACTTCGTTTGTGAATTTAGAGAAGCTAGAGGCCGTATACTTCACGTCTCTGATCGGCGAGAAGCGGAACGCATGTATTCAACTTCTGCAAAGGTCTCTTACCAGGAGACACCAGGGGAGAGAGAGCGAAGACCGGCACCGTTTCATCCGGGCCGTGCTTGTCAGGACCACATTGATAAGCTAGAATAGTGCCATGGCTGTGGCGTTTGACACCCTCAAAGCGGCTACACGGCTGCAGAATGAAGCCGGCTTCAACGAGAAGCAAGCCCGTGTCCTGGTTGCCACCTTTGCCGAAGGCATCGGTGAGAATCTCGCCACCAAGGACGACATCGCCATGCTGCGTAGCGAAATGGCCACCAAGGAGGATGTGGCGATACTGCGCGGCGAAATGGCCGTGCTGCGTAACGATGTGGCCATGCTGCGTAACGAAATGGCCACCAAGGAGGACATGGCGATACTACGCGGCGAAATGCGCGAACTCGAACAACGCATGACCATTCGGCTCGGGGCGATGATCGCCGCGGCCGTTGGAATTATCGTGGCGTTGGACAAGCTGTTATGAGAACGCCAGCGAAGCAAAAGGTACCTGATCTCTATTTGCCGATACTCTCTTTTGCCCATCCTAGCTAGCCTTCCTCAACATCTCGTTCGTCTCCAAGTCCCAGGCCCGTCAGGAATCCACTTATCTGAATGTTGCCCAGAGATGTCATGCCCGCGCACGCGGGAAGCTAGAGGCCGTATACTTCACGTCTCTGATCGGCGAGAAGCGGAACGCATGTATTCAACTTCTGCAAAGGTCTCTTACCAGGAGACACCAGGGGAGAGAGAGCGAAGACCGGCACCGTTTCATCCGGGCCGTGCTTGTCAGGACCACATTGATAAGCTAGAATAGTGCCATGGCTGTGGCGTTTGACACCCTCAAAGCGGCTACACGGTTGCAGAATGAAGCCGGCTTCAACGAGAAGCAAGCCCGTGTTCTGGTTGCCACCTTTGCCGAAGGCATCGGTGAGAATCTCGCCACCAAGGACGACGTGGCCATGCTGTGGATTCACATTTCAAGTGCAACACTTGGTGGATAAAAATCTCCGCGGGCGTGGCATACCCGAGGCATTTCCTCGGGGTGTGGTTGTACGCATGAACCAAGTGATGAAACCGCTGGTCGGACAGGGTGGCCAAGTCGGTTTTGCGGGGCAGCGTGCGGCGCAGACGGCCGATGGCGTTCTCGACGCCGCCTTTCTGCCAGGGGGCGTAGGGGTCACAGAAGAAGGTCTCAATGCCGAGGGCATGGAGGTGGTGATGGCAGGCGAATTCGGTGCCGTTGTCGAAGGTGACGGTCTGGCGGCCGTGAGGGGGCATTGGGGTGAGGAGGTGGGTGAGGGCGTGGGCGATGGGGGCGGCGGCTTTGCCCGGGGGGCGCACGGCAAGGAGGAGGCGGGAGGTGCGCTCGTGGAGAGTGAGGACGGCTTGGCCGTAGGTGCGGAAGAGCATCAGATCGGCTTCCCAATGGCCGGGAGTCTGGCGGTCGGCGGCGGCGGCGGGGCGGTCGGCGAGGGGGCGGCGGTGAGCCATCAAGGCGGCGGGGCTGCGACGTGTGCGTCGGCGGCCGCGGGTGGCTTTGGCGTGAGGGAGATAGTGGCGCCAGGCATAGGTTTTCGTCCGGGCGATCTGGGCGTAGAGGAAGCGGTAGATGGTTTCGTGGGAGATAACCGACCGACCGGCGTCGCGGGCGAGGCGCCCGGCCACCTGCTCGGGGGTCCAGCCCTGTTGGAGGTGGGTGAGGACTGTGGTGCGAAGGGGGGCATCGCGGTCCAACTTGGCGCCGCGCCACCGGCGGGCGCGGGCCTGCTGCTCCGCATAGCGGGGCTGGTAGCCCTGGATGCGGGAACGATTGCGCTTCATCTCGCGAGCCACGGTTGATGGCGGGCGATCCAGAGTTGCCGCGATTTGCCGGAGCGAGCGCCCGTCGGCGTGTAGACGGGCCATGTCACATCGGTCTTCAAGGGTGAGGTGGTGATAGTGGGTTCCCATGACAACACCTTAGCAAGGTGTTGCACTTCGTTTGTGAATTTAGAGAATCCAGGGCTGAAGTACGGGCGGCCTTCGGGATCACCACGTCATTCCCGCACACGCGGGAAGCCAGAAAGGTCTTGGCTTTCCCTGTCCCGTAGGAGCCGTCATTCTGCTCACGCGGAATTCAGATTCTTCGCTTCGCTCAGAATGACAGAAGAGCACCCTTGCCCAATAGCGTGTTGGTCTCTAAGTCCCATGCCTCCCAGGAATCCACTTGCTCAAGGGAAAACGGAACTCTGGCAGGATGCAGAGTGGGGCCCTCGCATATCTCGAACGACTCATTAACGAGTTCTTCACCACTGAAATCTTCCGCAATGACCAGATGGCTCCGAACGCAGCAGATTTCCCCTTCCTCAACCACTTCCGTGCTCCTGAAATCTTCCTTAAGCAGATCGCTCCAAACGAGCTTGACCTGGTACACGAGCTTGTTCTCTTTGAAAATTTTCAAGTGGATGTTGGGTGACAACTCGTCTTGGCGAAAGTGGCAAATTTTCCTGGGGTAGATGCCAGCCAGCCACACCTTGCCAGCTTCAGCATCGTACATCCACCCACCGACAAATCCTTGGGAAAAACTCGTGCCTTCTCCTGAATAGTCGTCCCCGAGGCGGATGGCGTCCGGGGGTGGAGTCCTGATCTCGACTTCCGCGCAAGCGCACAACAACGCGATGGCAACCGCCATGAAGCCGCTCGCTCGCATCAATGCTCTCTCTCAGAAGCGCCAGCGCATCTTCGCCGCCGCCCCGAACTCCGGAGCGGCCGAAGCCTCGTGACCCGGCGTCGAGGCGCATGGTTCCTCCCACCACGACGCCGGCCTCATACACCAGTTGCAGTCGGCATTCCCGACCCCGGGGCGTCAGAGTCACCGAGTGGCGCGTGTACTCCACCACCCCATCGGCGACTTCCCGGTCTGGACTCTTAGCCTTTGGAGCGGCGCGATCGTATCGCACCGCTCCGCCTCGCGGACCACCCTCCCCTTGCTGCAATGGCATCAAGGACTCCTGGCCATGACGTGCCTCGGGTTCAGTCCGTGGCGTATTACGGCGCCGGTCGTTCTTGGCGCCGTCGGCGTGATCTGGTCTTCTTCGGCAGACTTGTTTTATCCATAATCCACGTGTTGCAAGTCCCGGAGTGGGATTTCCTGTACGACCTACCGGACTGGTGCTCCCCCGCTATACTATCTCGGATGTCTTTGTTGACTTGCCCATTGAGATAGTAACTGTGTTCGACCCATCCCTTGACGATTGGGCTACAGTCCACTTGGTGGATCTTCGTCTTCGAATGAACACGGGATGGACAGTCAAATCCGGTGGCACCAAGTCGGTCGCCCTGCAATTTGAAGGCGCTATCCTCTGTGTTGAAATACACAGTGACGTTACGGGTGATTTTGTGCAGACAGGCGAGAGCACCGTCCGGTCCGAGAACGTTGTCGTCCACGTCCGGGGCGCACATGAAAATGTGGTCGAAAATACAGGGCAAGACCGAACCGTTCGAAAATTGAGCGATCTTCTCGACCGTGCTCTGCAGGACATAGTTTCCCATAGAGTGACAGAGGAGATGAAATTCCCCGTTGCAACGTTCAACACCGTTGTGACGAAGCCGACAAAGGAAATCTCTGAGTTTCAAGATACCCCGTCCCACGGCACAGCCGGATTCATAGGCGTCCTTGCGGTCGGAGATGTAGGCAGAGAGAGAGCGGCCGTCCGAAGAAAACAAAAGGCGGCCGTCCGAAGGCCAAGAGAAGAGCACCACCAGCGTCGACTTGTTGGCGTCGTCGGAATTCAGCATCTCTTGAAGCGCGAGGGCGGAGCCGACGGCATCGTTCCATGCGACATTGAAGCCATGGATGAAAATGAGCACGTCATGACTCTTTTTCATGATTTTCTGGATTTCCTCGAACATGGTGAGGGAGCCGTAGCGCGTTGCGTTCGGAGGGTTCTGCTCGGAGGACTTCGTTTTGGTGATGTTCTCTTCGAATGCAGAGATTTTCATCGCACCATTCTCATTTGCGAGACCGGAGAGATATTCGGCAAGTCCCTCTCCATCACCCTTTCCCATTTTCGTTTCTTCCTTAAGACATTTTCTGATCTCGTTCTCATCGGCTTCAAGGGTGAGCTTGCCGAATCGAAGGTTTTCCGTGCCATCAGAACTGAAGTCATCGCCGTAGCAGTCAGGATTCCAACGGTTATTACCGCTGTGTCTGCGATTTGTGGCGTAGTAAAGGTTGAGCTTGCTCATCATGGAGAGTTCCTTTCATAATTCATGGAAATGGCTAAACCGGCAGTCCGGTTGCTTTTCATCGTTGTAACCGCCTAGAGATTCCTGGGTTTGTGGAGAAACGCATGTCATCATGCGCAGAGTTGGACCAAAAATCAACAGAGACAGCGAGACGTGTTGAGTATCGTATCAATGACAAATCCTTCGAGACCATTGACGATAGAAAAAAAGGCACTCGCTACGCATCCGTAGCAAAGCATCCTTTATGCCGCCATCTTTCACCCGTACCGGACGGCCCCATAAAATGGGGCCGCTACACCAAAGAACCTCTCCCCTGGTATTCCGACCGGACACCTCATAAAATGTAGCGGCGGCATCTTATGCCGCCATCTTCCACCCTTTTAGTGGAAGCATATTTATGCTTCTCCTCTTTCCTTTTGACCCGTCAAGCTCAAAAAACAGGAAATTTCTGAATTTCGCGTCACATGGATGAGCTTGGTACGAGGCATCTTTGAACTGCACCGCTACGGCCAGCGTGAAGAGGTGGCTCAACAAAGAAGCGGCTTAAAATCCCCATCCAACGCCGCCGCCAAATCCAACTGAATCGTCAGCGAAGGAGACGCCTGCCTTGACGTTCATGTTTTTCATCACATTGTAGTTGGCCCCAACGGCACCGGCGGTGCTGCCCTCGAAGGAGCCGAAGGCCACCCCCACGTTTCCTCGTGTGCTCGCGATGGACGGGAGATTGGCGAACGCAATCGCCATGGCCACACCGGATTGGTTGGTGTCGATATCCTGGCGGTTGGCGGCAATGGCGGAACCATTTCTCGCGATGCCAGTGGTGTTGGTGGCGATGTTACTGCGGTTGGTGGCGATGCCGGCGGTGTTGGTGGTGACGCTGCTGTCCATGGTCTGCAAATTATACCGTCCGATCAGCACGTCCGTTTGCGACGTTTTACCGATTCTGATCTGGTTTTCGCCGGCGGTCACACCCTGACCGATGGCGATCCCGTCTGTTGCTGACCTTGCGCCCGACCCGATGGCGACGCCGTTATTTCCAGTGACTTGAGCGCCCGAACCCAATGCTACGGCGTTCTCTACAGCGATGTCGTTGCCGGCGGCGTCCTCAGCACCGGCGCGCGCTCCCGCACCGATGGCGACGCTGTTCTCGCCTCTGACGGTGGCTTCATTACCGATGGCAATGCCGGAAGCCCCTCTCATGGTTTCTCCCTCTAGATATGGCTCTACCTTTGCCTTTTCACCAATGGCGAGGCTGCCGTCAGTCCCAGCATTTGCCCCACAGCCACCAGCATACGAAGAAGGATTGTCGTCAGTGGGGACGGTGACGCCGGTACTTGCTACCGGGGGAGTGGGACACGGACTGGGGCTCGATACCTGCCCATAAGCCGGTAACGTCATCCCGCCCAAGAATAAAGCAGTGCATCCAAGGTATACCCCAAATGTTCTGGGCAGGTTATTCAGTCTGAATTTCTCTCCTGTTCTCATTGCCACCCTCCTCACGAAATTAAAAGGTTAAAAAATAATTTCCACCCCAAAGTCCCGTTTGTGACTTTTTTTCTCCTCTTCTGTTTCTTTAAGCGGCCTGAGCCTCAATGGGGCATGAAGTTAGCATACTGAATTATATAAGTAAAGTATTCTTTCTCTAAAGAGTGGAAGATTTAAGCATACTTATTTCAGGAAAACAGGTCTCTTTGCCATGAGCATGTTGACGGAGAGAATTCGATCATCCCGCGAACAGGCGGGGTTGTCCCAAGCGGAGGTCGCCAAGTCGTTGCGCGTCTCGGCGTCCGCGGTCAATCAGTGGGAGCAGGGCTTGAGCAAAAATATTAAACTGGATCATTTTTTCGCGCTCGCCCGGTTGTTACGGCAAGACCCGCAATGGTTGGCCACCGGCACGGTGTTCCCCTACATGCGCCACAAACAAGCAACGCCGCCGAGTTTGGACGAGCCGCCCCTTACTCGTGAGGAAAAAGCTCTGCTTCACCATTTTCGCGGTCTGCCCGACAGGGTGCGAACAACGCTGTTGAAGTTCATCAAAGATCTGGACGATTTCCACGTGTTGGCAGGTCAGCGCGGCCACCGCGGCTGATGGGCAGACGAGCAATGGTTGCGCGTTTGGAGTTTTTTCGGATCGTTTTGAATCATTTTATAGCGGATCATTCTCTATAGATGTTGTATACACGGTGGGGGGGGTTGGGGAGTTTTTTTGTTTTGGTTCGGGGGTTTTTTCCTCCTCACTCTTGGGCTCACTCTACCCATCACCCTAACTACCCCTCACCCTAGCCCTCTCCCTCAAGGGGAGAGGGGATAGTTGTGATGGGAATCGGGGTTTTTCTTCCCCTTTGCCTCTCCTTTCCCCTTGCCTCCTCCTCTCCTCCCCCTCACCCTTGCCCTCTCCCGCGAGGGGAGAGGGGAAAGGGGCATCTTAGGCCGCTGTCTTTCTACCGTGACGGACTTTCTTTGAAAACCCAACGTGGATTCCCGCTTAAAACTGCGGGAATGACAGGAGGGGAACTGCGGGAATGATGTAGGGCGGCATCTCATGCCGCCATCCGCCACCCGTGACGGACGGCACCATGAGATGGGGCCGCTACGCCCAAGAGACGGTTGCATGGCCTATGAAACGTAGGGCGGCATCTCATGCCGCCATCCGCCACCGTGACGGGGGGCACCATGAGATGGTGCCGCTACGCCTAAGAGACGGCTGCATGGGCCATGAAACGTAGCCGCCATCCTTCCTGAAGGGTTGGTTGCATTGCTCAAAGGGGCGGTGCTAAGATCGATTTCAGAATTTTCTGGCGTCTCAGGAGTGACTTTTCAGGTCTTTCATTTTATGCGTTTCACTCAAGACGAATCCGGGTGGGAAGGGTCGTAAGGAGGCTTCTGATGTATAAAACCATCTACATCCCGGTTGACAATTCGGACCATTCGAACATGGCCGTTGATCTGGGTGTGCAGTTGGCGAAGGAATTCGGGTCGAAAATCGTCGGCAGTCACGTCTATGCCGCCAAGATGCACGACAAACGGTTTAAGCAGATGGAAGCAGGCCTGCCTGAAGAATATCACGATGAAAAAGAACTGGACCGTCAACGGAAGATTCATGATTCTCTCATCACCCGCGGGCTCCAGATTATTACGGATTCTTATTTGGACTACGTGGATCAGAAATGTACGGAATCCAATCTGCCGTTGGAACGGCGCTCGCTGGAAGGCCGGAATTGGAAGGTGTTGGCCGAGGACATTCACGCCAACGGTTACGATCTGACCATCATGGGCGCGCTCGGCGTGGGCGCCGTCAAGGATTCCGTGATCGGCAGCAATACGGAACGGGTGCTGCGTCGCGTGCGCCATTCCGACATGTTCATCGTGAAAGACTTGGCTCCCATGAACGGCGGGAAAATCGTGGTCGCGGTGGACGGCAGCCCGTATAGTTTCGGCGGATTGAAAACCGGCTTGGCCTTGGGCAAAGCGTTGAATAAGCCGGTTGAGGCGATTTCCGCCTTTGATCCGTATTTTCACTATGCCGCGTTCCACAGCATTTCCGGGGTGTTGAACGAAGAGGCCGGGAAGGTTTTTCGCTTCAAGGAACAGGAAAAACTCCACGAGGAAGTGATCGACAGCGGATTAGCCAAAATTTACCAGTCGCATTTGGATATTTCTCGCGAAGTGGCCCAGGACGAAGGGTCGGACATCCGAACGACGCTCTTGGACGGGAAAGCCTTTGAAAAAGTCCTGCAATACGTTCGGAAGGAAAAACCCTGGTTGCTGATTATCGGTCGCATCGGCGTCCACAGCGATGACGACATGGACATCGGCAGCAACGCCGAGAACCTGCTGCGTGCGGTACCCTGTAACGTCCTGGTGTCCAATAAAAAATACGTGCCTCCCATTGACACACAGGCGGAATATACCATTGCCTGGACGGAAGAGGCTTTGTTGCGGATGGAAAAGGTCCCGGTCTTTGCCCGCGGGGTGGCCAAAACCGCCATTCACCGCTACGCCATTGAGAAAGGCCATACCATTATCAGTAATTCGGTGGTGGATGCCGCGGTCGGTGACATTCTCCCGAAAGGGGCGATGGACGCGATGAAGGCCCTGGGCGGCCAACTCGACGAAGCCGGCGTTGATCGCAATCAGATGCAGACAACCGACGCCGTGGCTCAAGACCTGATGGGATCGACGCTCAGCGGCATGGTCAATCAGGTGGTTGAGGAAAAAGACCCGCAGGCCAAGCCCGATGTCAGTCCCTCCACGCAATCTTATTTAGACCGGATGTCCCAACCGTATTACGTCTGTGGGGGATGCGGCTACATTGGCAAAGGCGACCACCCGGTCAAATGTCCGATCTGCGATGCCTCGGGCGAGGCCTTCAACACCGTGGATAAAAGTATTTTCGATGCCGCTGCCCAGCAAGAAGGGGCTCTGGAAACGCAACTGGCCTACGATGACGTGCCCATGCAGTGGACCAAAGACGCGAAAGAGGCGATTCGAGCGGTGCCGGCAGGATTTCAACGCCGCCGCGCCAAAGCCAAGATTGAAAAGTCCGCCAGAAAACTCGGCATGACTACGATCACCCTGGAATACGCCGCACCCATGATTCAAGAGGCCGCAAGCGAAGACTATACCCCCATTTTTTCCAATAAGGCCGCCAATGGAGCCCCTCCCGCACCTGACACGAACGAGGCGTCCCCCGCTGAAGATGCTCCCTATCGTTGGGAACCCGAAGCCGTTCAACGACTGGAACGGGCACCCGAAGGGTTTATGCGCGATTGCACGAAGGCGCTCATTCTTAAACATGCCGAGAAACTGGGGACGACCCAGATCACCCTTGACGTGGCCAACGAAGGCATCCAACAAGCCAAAGAGACCATGGAAGAAGCCATGAAGTCCGGCAACGTTAAAGAAATCATTGCCAAACTGACAGGCTCAGGAGCCCAGTAGGGCTGCCCTGACCCTCCAAGGGAGCCGGCCGGCCGCGTTATGGGCAGATCACTTCCCGTTATTCAGCTCGAACAACCTGGGCAACAACCAGTCCGTGATGCCCACGCCCCCTTCCATAATGCCGACGCCCCTTTCCGTGATGCCCGCGCCCCCTTCCGTCATTCCCGCGAAAGCGGGAATCCAGCCATTTCATCGACTTCCGACAATCCCTACGACGGGCGCACCATTGATGATTTCAAGCCGTACCTCGTCGCGTTGAACCTCACCAAACGCTGCAATCTGAAATGTGACCACTGCTATCTGGACGCCACCACGAAAGCACGCGGCGGATCGGACGAACTCTCGACCGAAGAGTGTTATCGCGTGATCGATCAGATCGCGGAAGTCAATAAAGGGTGTCTGCTCGTCATCACCGGCGGTGAGCCCTTCGTCAGACCAGACATTCTGGACGTGGCCCGCCACGCCGTGGGACGGGGGTTCATGGTCGTGTTCGGCACGAACGGCATGTTGATTACGGATCGCCTGGCCCAACAACTGGTGGAGACCGGCGTCATGGGCGTCGGCATCAGCATCGACTCCCTTGACAAGGACAAGCACGACGCGTTTCGCGGCGTCCCGGGCGCATGGGAGGGCGCGGTCGCCGGCATTGAAGCCTGTAAACGCAACGGCCTGCAATTCCAGGTTCACTTCAGCGCGCAACCGATGAATTACAAAGAATTGCCCGACGTGATCGAATGGGCCCATCAGCTTGGCGCGCGCGTGCTGAACGTGTTTTTCATGGTCTGCACGGGACGCGGAGAAGAATTAACGGACATTACCCCTGAACAGTATGAAGACCTGCTCTCCCATCTGGTGGAGACGCAAGATCAATACCCGGACATGCTGGTGCGTGCGCGATGCGCGCCCCATTTCAAACGGCTGGCCTATGAAAAAGATCCGAATTCTCCCATTACCAAGGCCCAAGGCTACATGGGCGGCGGCTGCCTGGCTGGGACAAATTACGCCCGAATCACGCCCAATGGGGAGTTGACGCCCTGCCCCTACATGCCTCTGTCCGCCGGAAATATTCGCACAACCAGCTTCGTCGAGATGTGGGAACATTCTGAAATTTTTCACTCCTTCCGTTATCCGCACTTGAAAGGCAAATGCGGCGACTGCGAATACAGCGATATCTGTGGCGGCTGCCGCGCGCGTCCCTACGTCGATCACGGCGACTGGATGGATGAAGATCAATGGTGCCTGTATACCCCGAAAGGTGGAGAAAAAGTCGCGGTGGCGTTTAACGTTCCTGAAGAGGCCGACGTGGCCTGGGATGAAGCGGCGGAAACTCGCTTAAGCCGGATTCCGTATTTCCTGCGCGCCATGGTCAAGAAAGGCGTGGAACGGCACGCCCGAGAACACCACGTTCCCGTGATCACGACTGAGTTGATGGAAGAGCTTCGACAAAAACGATTCGGCAACGAGAAACCCGTCTTCAAATTCTGATGAGCGACCTCCTCGATATTCTTTCCGATCTCAATAAGATCATTCCCATCCTCTCTCACTGGTTACACGTCCTCTCGGCCGTCGTCTGGATCGGAGGGCTGGCGTTTCTCGTCATGGCCGTCACCCCGGGACTCCAAGCGTCCGTGCCCAAAGAATTCATCAAACCCATTTGCGACACGTTCTACAAACAGTATCGTAAGGTCGTCGGCGTGTTGCTCATGATTATCCTCTTCACCGGTGGCATCAATCTCCACTACGTGGGAGAACTCATGGAAATGCAAACCGGTGAGGGGCTGTCTCACAATGCCAAATATTTAACGATCTTTTTCATTAAACTGACCCTGGTCCTCGGAATTTTGACGTTGTACTTGTATACCGTGATCTTTCGCATTGAACCCACCGGAGAAGAAGACGAAGAAGAAAAAGAAGAACAGGTCGTTGAACCGATCCCGTTTCAAAAAGCAGGACTCTGGATCGGCGTCTTTATCATTCTCTGTGCGGCTGCCATGAAACATCTCCACCTGTAACCGCACGTCCGTCGTGCGTCACCCGCTGGGCTTCCAGACGAGCCGTCGTTACGTGAACGATTGCAGATCGTGGATTGCGGATTGAGCAATCAACAATCAGAACTCAGCCGTCAACGGTCTCGCCTGCCCGTGATTGCCGTCATCGGCCGGCCGAACGTCGGCAAATCAACCTTATTCAACAGGATTCTGGGTACAAGAAACGCCATTGTGGATGACGTGCCGGGCGTCACCCGTGATCGCATCCACGCCGAGGGCACCTACCAGAACCGTCACTTTCAATTGGTCGATACCGGCGGACTTGATCTGACCTTGACGCAAGGCATGGGCGGACTCATCCGTCAACAAACGCAGACCGCTCTCGCCGAAGCCGACGTTCTTCTCGTGGTGATGGACGGCCGGGCTGGGCTGACGGTCTTGGATCAAGAGATCGTCGATCTGTTGCGCGGCGTGGACAAGCCTTCGTTTTTTGTCGTCAATAAAATCGATTCACCACACTTGGAACCGCTGCTCGCGGATTTTTATCCGATTGGGAAAGAGGCGCTGTTTCCCATTTCAGCGGAACACGGTACGGGGGTTGATGAATTACTGGAAGCCTGCCTGCCCCTCCTCCCGCGTTGCGATGACGTCAGTCCCGAAACCATCACCCGCGTGGCCGTGGTCGGTCGGCCCAACGTCGGAAAATCGACGTTGGTGAACACCATCCTGGGGGAAAACCGCGTGCTGGTAAGCGACATACCCGGAACGACGCGCGACCCGATTGACACGCCCTTTGACTATCAAGGCCACCATTTTGTGCTGACGGATACCGCGGGACTCCGGCGTCGCGGACGAGTGGAACGAGGGGTGGAAGGGTACAGCGTGCTCCGAACGATGAAGGCGCTCGGACGATCGGATATTGGGATTTTACTCCTTGACGGGATTGAGGGACTCACGGAGCAAGACACCAAGATTGCCGGACTCATCAAAAAACAGGGACGGGCGTGCATCATGCTCGTGAATAAATGGGACAGACGTCGGGACGAACCTGATGCGCAGGCGACGTTTTCTTCGGAACTGCACCGATGTTTCCCCTTTTTCACCTTTGTGCCCATAGTCTTCGGATCCGCGTTTGAATCGAAAACCGTTGAGGCACTCTTCAGCACCATCACGCAGGTCCGGCAAGCCTTTGCCGACCGCGTGCCCACCGGTCGCCTCAATCAATTCCTCCAAAAGGCGCTGATCGACCATCCCATCCCCATCAAAAGAGGGAACCCCGTCAAATCGGTCTTTATGACTCAAGTGGCGATCAAACCGCCGACGTTTGCCTTGTTTGTCGGTCAATCCGTCACGGTCACCCCCTCCTATCTCCGGTACTTGGAGAACCGGATCCGGGCCACCTTCGGGTTCGAGGGCACCCCGTTACGGATGCTGGTCAGAAAAAAGGCGACCCGCAAATAGCACGGACGGACGCAGATACCTGCGTCAAGTTCTGGCACTCTGAGCAAGATCTGCAACACCTGTCACTCTGCCCTTCTCTGTCATTCTGAGCGAAGCGCCTGCCCTGAGCTTCGAAGGGAAGAATCTCCTCCCGCCGAATGGTCCGCCACGCGCGAGAAGTATTCGACAAACGTGCGAATCCCGCCCGAAGCCTGTCCCCAGTCAAAACATTCGTTCGGGGCATGGTACCCGTGTTCAGGAAGACTTAAACCGAAAAAGAGAATCGGCACCTTCCACGCACGTTCCATCAAAGCCACGGCACCGATGGACCCGCCTTCCCGAATCAGTGACGGGCTCTTCCCGAATCCCGCCTGCACCGCCTGATGTAACGCTTGGGCATACGGGCCTTGCGTGACGCCGCGAAACGGTTCAAGTTGCCCGCTCGACTCAACTCGGACGTCGGGATTGTGTTTCTTGAGATGGGCCTTGAGTCGGGAGAAAATTTTGCGGGGATGCTGATTCGGAACCAGCCGCATACTGACCCGTACTTCACCGGAGGGCGGCACCACCGTTTTCACGCCCGGCCCCATGTGACCGCCCGGCAATCCATGGACTTCAAAGGTCGGGGCCGCCCAAATACGTTTGAGCAGGTCTGAACAGTTTTCCGTCCGAATGGACCGGAATCCATACGCCTTTTTGAAGCGGCTGACTTGAAACCCCGAGGAGAGAAATTGCTTCATCTCCGCGGCAGTCGGACGCAGCACCTCATCGTAAAACCCGGGAATTTTTACCCGGCCCGTGCGAGCATCCACGCAGGCGTGTACGGCTGCGCACAATTCGGCAAGGGGATTTCTGGCGCCGCCGCCGGTCAATCCGGAATGCACATCCGTCGTGCCGGTCCGAAGGCTCAACCGAGCGGCGACTAATCCCCGTAACCCCGTGGAAATCGCCGGACGTTGACGTGAGACCCAAATCGTATCCGACACCAGAACGGAATCCGGACGCGGCACGACGTGGCGTTGGTCCAGGGCATCCTGAAAATTCGGGCTGCCGATTTCTTCTTCCAATTCCCAGAGAAACCGAAGGTTCAACGGCACGCCCTGATCAACGGCATATTTGCACGCGAAGAGCGCGGTCAACGCCGGGCCTTTATCATCCGTGGTGCCGCGACCTCGATACTGATTGCCCTCTTTCCGAAACACGAAGGGATCCTGCTTCCATTCCGGTTCCTGTGCGGGTTGCACGTCTAAATGGTTGTAAATCGTCAACGTGGGGTATTGCTTCCCAACGTCCCATCCCCCGGACAGAACGGGATAGCCGCTGGTTGTCACGATCTGGGCTTGCGCGCCGAGACGCTCGGCACACTGTTTGGCCAGCGTGGCCGTTCGGGCAATATCTTCGGCACGTCGGGGGTCGGAACTGACTGACGGCGTTTCCACCAAGTCTCCCAGCATGGTTTCAAATTCTGGCCGGACTGAACGGACGTAGGATTCCAAATGGGTCAGACGCTTCATCGCGTTCTCCTGTTTTGTCGTTTTGCAAGCGAATTCAAAAAGGCCCAGGTTATCCAAAATAAAATGGAACGGGGGAAAAACTGACGAAAAAAATGGCAACGGCGGCCCAGCCAACCCAGAGTCGGCCACGTCCCAACTCTGTCCCGGGATCAAGCACGGGCGGATGGGTCAAGCCCGCAAGGCCGGCCAGCCCTGCCCACAGAATCCACCCCGGCCAGCCCCACAGACCCAGCACAAATAAAATCGGGATCACGGTGAAGGCCAACGTCCGTTGCCCTCGTCCAAAGAGCGCATACGCCACGTGCCCACCATCAAGTTGACCGAGAGGAATCAAATTCAAGGCCGTAATAAAAAACCCGAACCACGCCGCATAGGCGATGGGATGCAACAGAACTTTATGCGTATCGGGAATCGGACCGAAAATGACCCAGTCAAAAAATTGAAGCAACAGCGGCTTTCCCAACTGTAAGCCATAGAGGCCCAGGCGCGGGACAACGGTGGAATAGGACAACCCCAGGATCAACGCGGCCACGGCCACGATGAATCCCGCAATCGGACCCGCCACGCCGATGTCAAACAAGGCCTGACGATTCATAATGGGCGAGCGCAGCCGAATAATGGCGCCGAAGGTTCCGATAAATTGAGGCGGACCCGGAATAAACAGCGGCAGGGACGCCGGCACTCGATGAATGCGCGACAACCAAAAATGCCCGAACTCATGCGTGACGAGGATGCCTAACAACGTCGCGGCAAACGGCCACCCGTCCCACAACCGGCTGGGGTCGCGCACAAGAAAATCCCATGCGCCGGATACCCGCTCGGTGTTGACGTGATACGCGCCGGCCCACAAGGTCGTGACGATCGTCGCCACAAACAGTCCGCACGGCAGATACACGGCCGAAAACCCGCTTGACTGGGCGGGGCCGGCTTCTTCCCCGGCACCTTCCCAAGTGGGCGACCATTCATCAAGGGTCCGTGAGTCATCTTCTCCCGGAGGCTCTGCCTGATCCCTCTTGTCCGGTTCAGGTGGAAACGGGTGTTGATCCATAAACGAGGAGGCGTCCTTTGCAGAAAATTGCGGGGCGGGTCAGCCAAATGGATTGGCCATTTGCTCCTCTTTCACCGTGGTGGGCGGTCCATGCCCGGGGAGCAACACGGTGTCCGGTTCTAATCGCAACACGCGATGTCGCACGGATGCCAAATGATCGACATACAACGACAATGGATTGGAACGGCCCACGGACCCGGCGAACAACGTGTCGCCCACAAAACACAGCGTACGCCCTTGGAATTCGACGCAGTAGCAGAACCCTCCCGGGGTATGCCCGGGGGTCGCGAGACATGCGACGGTCAGGGTGCCCAAGAGAATGGGGCGTGTATCCGTGGGGACGAGCATCGACTCAAGAGGAGGTTTCCACGGCAACAGGAGCACGTCTCCCTTTCCAAGATACACCGGCACCGGCCATTCAGCCAGAATGCGATCCAGTCCCCCGGCGTGATCCACGTGTCCATGAGTCAAACACACGCCGATTAACGTCAAGGTTTTTTCTTTGAGAACCGCCAACATCGCTTGGGCATTGTACGCGGTGTCGATGAACACCGCCCGCCTGCTTTGCGGATCGAATAACACGTAGCCCTTGACCGCATAGCCTCCAACGTCGCCGTGAACCGTCACCACCAGGGAGTTCACCCACGGCGGAGAAGATTCCGGCACCCATCCCTTGACGGCAACCGCGGTCAGAGCCTCCCCTTTGAGCTCGAGGACCCGCGCCATGGCGTAGGCTTCCCGTTCCGATGGGGGGCGGACGCCTTGTTCCAGATGTTCCCAGTCGCGTTGCGGCAGACTCGCGGCACTCGCCGCTTGAGCAACGGATTGGCCTCGCCCCCTGCGAGCCTTTTTCACGATATCGCAGAACTCGTCTTCAAGCGTCATACGCATCGCCGGTTGCGTGGTCACGAGCAATCGAAAAAACAAACCGTCTCGTCAGGTCCGATGACGGGACAGAACAGTCTGCCAAGCCTTGACCATCCCCGGATCAATATCAACCAACGTGATCGATTGCAAGGAGTGCGGCGTAAATTCGAGGATTGTTTCAATCATCATGGTCGCGGCTTCCTCTGGGGCAACTCGTCCCACCCCGGTGCCCATGCCGGGAATGGCCAGGGAGGGAAACCCTTGTTCATCGGCAAGCTTGAGGGCCGCTCGCGTGGCTAAGCCGACGTTCTCCGCGGGAATACGCATCGCGGGTTCAGGCATGGTCGGCGCATGAATGATTCCGCCAAACCGCGTGCGGCCCCCTGAAGTCAGAACCGCCGTCCCCACGGGAATTGGCGCCTGTCGACGCGCTTCATCTTCGACTTGTGACCCGGCCGCGCGCCTGAGGATTCCAGCGACGCCACCCCCCATAAGGCCGTGACTATTGGCCGCGTTCACGACGGCCTGAGCCTCAACCTCAAGAAGACTACCCTGAAGAATCGTAATGTTTCTCACATTCGCCCGATGGATGAAAACACGGCAGCCGACGCAAGACTCCACGTCTCACCCGCCCTTTCCCCTCTGTCATTCCCGCCGGCAGTTAGCGGGAATCCATTCTTCCCTCTTTTCATCTGCCTGGATTCCCGACAAAAACTTCGGGAATGACACCAGAGTTGGACCACACAAATACCCACGACAATCTGCGGGGACGGCAAGAAAACCGCGAATGAAAGAGAGGCCGTCAACTTATTCCCTTCCGAAGCATCGGCTCACTTTACCATGGGAACGTCTCTTCGTACCAATATTGCATTATTCCAGTAAAAACCCGTATGGTTGAAACCTTATACATAACCGGCCTCACCAACGTCACCCATACGCTTACGTCGTAGAAGGGAAGAGCCGCGTGAGGAAAGCGGTAAGAAAAACCGCGTCATTTCAAGATAAGGGCTTCATGCGTATATCAGAAGTATTTCACCAGAACCAGCCTGCGATCAGCTTTGAGTTCTTTCCGCCTAAAACCGAGGCGGCCTCTCAGGAGCTCTTTCAGACCATCCAACAGTTGGTCCCACTGAAGCCAACCTACGTCAGCGTCACCTATGGCGCCGGAGGGTCCACGCGTGAACGCACGCATGACCTGGTCGTCAAATTGCGCGAAGAAACCAATTTGTTGATCGTCTCGCACCTCACCTGCACGGGATCAACCCGGGAGGAGGTTTTCCAGATTCTGCAACGATACGATGAACACGGCATTCACAACATCATGGCCCTGCGCGGAGACTCTCCCAAACAGGAACCCGCAAATCGATCCGAACCCGGCTTTCGCTATGCCTTGGAATTGGTCACGTTTATCAAGAAACATTTTCCCCACATGGGGATTGGGGTTGCCGGTTTTCCCGAGGGACATCCTGATACGCCCAACCGTCTCAAGGAAATCGATCATCTCAAAGCCAAAGTGGACGCCGGCGCCGATTACATCTGCACGCAACTCTTTTTCGATAATCGCGATTTTTATGATTTTTGTGAGCGGTGCGAACTGGCCGGGGTGCGTATTCCCATCGTCGCGGGAATCATGCCCATGACCTCGCGCAAGGGAATGCAAAAGATGGGAGAACTCGCGTTAGGCGCGCGCTTTCCCGGAAAGCTGCTGCGGGCATTCACGAACGCCACGGATGACGCTCAAGCGGAACGAATTGGAATCAATTGGGCAACGGAACAAGTGTTAGACTTATTAGAGCACAACGTCCCGGGCGTGCATCTCTACACCTTGAACAAATCCAAAGCCTCTTTACAAATCTATGACGCCCTAGGCATCGAACGATTCGACACCCTGGCCCAATGCCAGAACGCGGAACGCCCCCCTACCAAAAGCCGCTTGCACCGCTCATAAACCGTAGCGGCGGCCTCTCATGCCGCCATCTTCCCCAATGACGAAAGGCCCCATAAGATGGGGCCACTACACCCCAAGAGCCGCTTGCATTGCCCACAAACCGTAGCGGCGGCCTCTCATGCCGCCATCTTCCCCAATGACGGAAGGCCCCATAAGATGGGGCCACTACACCCAACAGCCGCTTGCATCGCTCATAAACCGTAGCGGCGGCATCTCATGCCGCCATCCGCCACCGTGACGGAAGGCCCCATAAGATGGGGCCGCTACGCCCATTTGATCCATTTGAACATCCGTTCGGGAACGGCGCGAATGATCAGCATAATCAGGCGCCAGATGCCGCGCACGTAGATGACGTCACGGCGTCGGCGAATCGCCTTGACGACCGCGGCGGCAACCTCCTCCGGCTCAGCAGTCAGCCACGACGGCAGGTCCATCCCGTCGGTCATGCGCGTGCGCACGAACCCCGGTTTGACCGTCACGACGTGGACGCCAGATGTAGCCAGCCGGTTGCGCAGCCCGGACAGGAACGCGGTGAACCCGGCCTTGGCGGAGCCGTAGACGTAGTTCGCGGCGCGCCCGCGATCGCCCGCCACCGAACTGATACCCACCAGAACCCCGCTGCCGCGCTGCTCGAACCGCTCGGCGAGCGAACCCATCAGTAATGCAGGGCCAATGTAGTTGGTTCGTATGACCCGCTCCGCCGCGTCGGGGTTCTGCTGACTTTCCGCCTGGTCACCGAGCAGCCCGACGACGCACACCGCCACGTCGGGCAGTGGATCGAGCGTGTCAAGCAACGAGACGCCACCATCTTCATCAAGCACGTCGCACCGATGCACGGTCACGGCGCCCCCTGTGCGTACACGGATGTCCCGCGTCTCTCTCTCCAGCCGCGCCGGGTCGCGGGCCGCGAGCTGCAACGCATAGCCGTCCTCCGCCAACGCGTGTGCGACGGCGCGACCGATGTCCGACATGGCGCCGATCACCAGTGCTGTTTCGACCCCGCCGTTCACGGTACGGCCTTCCCGTCATCTGCCGACTCGACAACATCGAAGCTGCCCTTCCAGATTTGTCCCTCGCCGGTGAACTGGCCAGTGCGGATCGCGGCGATGGCGTAATCGGGCAGTGCCCGTACCGCTGCGCAGACTTCTCCCTTGATGGGGATACGGTGATTCCCGAAAGCGAAGTCCAGGTTGTCGAAGCCGTACTGCTTGCGGTGGCTGGGGAGGTCGTTCATGTCAACCGGGTCCAGGTGGAGGAAGAATGTTGGTTCAGCGTCCTGCGGGCTGCATGGGTCCTTTTTTACATAGATGAGGCTGTTCTCGATGAGATACACATCCCAATCGGAGCGGATTGCCGGCGGGCTGTCTCCGAGCAGTCTTGCCAGACGATCGCCCAGAGGGGCATCCGTTGTTTCCACACTGACCGGTGGGCATGCATTGCGGGGCAGCACGAACGCGGCCACGCACGGCCCAGTTTGCGGCCAGCCTGTGGCGACCGTTTCCTCTCCTAGGCCAACCCAGGACAACACTGCCAACTCGTTCGGCGCGCAATTCCTGACGAACGCCAGCGCCAGCCGGCCGTCCACGATCAGCCCGACGCCATCCGACTGATGGTCGAAGTGGGGTTCAATCCTCTCCCAAGTCCTGGCGACGGCATTTTCATCCGCCGGCAGACCGATGGGCCATAGTTGGAGTTCCCATCTATTGAGGATATCTAGTGGTGAACCTTCAAAGTGCCTAGGTTGGGCGAAATGAGTTATCCCAAATTCTTGATATTGGGTCTCTCTATCCATGCTTCTCGTGTAAAAATAGTCGTAGGAGTTGACTAGGCCATCCAGGTTCACCACCGGAAAGCGCGAGAAGTACCCTATGACGCCGGCGTCCCACGCCCCGACCACGCTGTCCTCGGGAAGCACGCGATTCATAAGCTGCGTACCCCCATAAACAGCTTCCGTCCATTCGTTGTAAGAAACGGCTTTAATCCATTTGTCGTCAGTTCTGGTTGAGACACTAATCGCTTCAACACGCTGAAATGGCTCGGTGAAATCGGCCTTGATAAACAGGAAGGCCGCGCCCGTAAGGACGATACCCAAACTCAGGATGTTGGTCGCGTGCTGCGACTTCGGCCCGATGAACCGGCGAATGAAGTAAATGGCGACGTAACATCGTACGGGAACAATCAGCGCCATCATCAGGTACGCCGGGACAAAATACCAAGACCAAGGCCCCAAGGAAGGGTGAATCGTGAGAACAGTCTGCGCGAACTTGGCCAGATGGCCGACCGCCAAACTGAACACGCCCACCAGAAAGGCCAACAGCAGCCAGTCCTGCCGACTCCGGGAGCGACGGGAGAACCACCAGACCAACAGCAGGTAGGCGCAAATCTCCAGCGCAACCAGCAGTTCATAGTCGAAGACGGGAATCTGCAAGATGTCCCGGAAGTTCTGAACGAAGCTGTACCCGCCTTCGTGCTCCCACCGGGCTTGCGACCGTGCCTGCTTGGTCGCGCCACTCACCGGCACGATGCCGCCGAACACGAGCCAGTTGTAGGCGAAGTACACCAGGAGGCCTGCGATCGCACACAGCAGCGGAACCACGGCGTTCAGGGCGGAGAGGGGGTAGGCCGCCCCCCTCATCCTGGCCTTCTCCAACAAGGAGAGAAGGAACCGGCCCCCTCTCGCCTCCGGGGTGCCGACGCCCTCCCCCTCTCCCTCAACGGGAGAGGGTTGGGGTGAGGGTGATTCCCGCCACGACCACTCGACGAGGCACAGCGCCGCAGTCGCCGCCAGCGATATGGCGATGTACTCCAGGCGCACCCAAGGCAGGGCAAAGGCGACCGCGGCCAGCGGCCACTTCCACCGCGCCGGGCTTCGCGCAAAGAGGCAGGCAGCCAGCATGAACAGGCCCAGCATGAACAGCGCCGCCGCCGCTTCCAGCCCTTTAGTCATGAAGGGGATGTAGTAGAGCATCGGCAGCGCGGCGAACATCAGATACCACGGCATACGCGCCAGCCGGGCAGCCGCGGTGACGAGGGCCACGCCGCCGGCGACGAGCATGATCTCGAACGCCTTGATGGCGAACAGCGCGGCTTCCTTGTCGAATACCCAGTAGAACGGCGTGATCAGAAACAGCCAGAGGGGATGGTAGCCGTTGGTTTGCGTGATGCCGCCGTCGAAGGTCGAGAACTTTCCCTCGGCCAGGTTGTAGGCTATCTGGAAGTAGTAGAAGGCGTCATCGTGCGTGTTGGAGATCAGGTTGACGAGGTCGAAGCGGTCGAGCATGTACCAGGCGAACCCGGCCCCGTAGGCCAGGATGCCCGCGATGAACAGGACGAACAGCGCGTTGCGCAGCCGGGAGGACAGAGTTACCACCCCCCACGCCATACCCTGACACCGGGCGGCGAGAGCACGCCAGCGACCCATCGGTGCGGCGAGGTTCGGCGTGGTCAGCTTCTTGTTCATGTCCTTCACAACGTGAGCCTCCGCGACAGTTCGGAGGCGAACATGGGCGGCGCCCCGGCCGCCTCGGCGCGGACCGCCTCGAAGGCCCCCAGCCGGGGATAGCCTTCGCGCATCCGTTCCGGCGTGCAGCAGGCGTCCTTGGCGAGATAGACGCGCCCGCCGTGCCGGTGGGTGATTTCGTCAAGCGCATCAAGCAGCGCCAACGTGCCGTTGCGCATCGGAAAATCCAGTGCCAGCGTGTAGCCTTCCATGGGGAACGACATCATGCCTTCTCCCGCGGGGCCGAGCAATTTGAGCACCGCGAGGAACGAGCCCTGTCCCGTTGCGGCAACGCGCTCCAGAAGCGCGGCGATGCCGGCCGGGCTTTTCGCCCTGGGCAGCACGCACTGGTACTGGACGAACCCTCTGCGGCCATAGAGGCGGTTCCACGCCTCGATCCTGTCAAGGGGAAAGAAGAACGGGTTAAAGTGGATCGGGCGCGCGCCGCCGCGCACCTGCCCGCGACGGTAGTAGAGGGCATTGTAGAGGCCAATCGAAGCACGGTTGAGCAGCACGGATGGTGCATCGAACGGGACCATCAGCCGGCCCACGGGCGCCGGGCACAAAGGCTCGCGCACCAGCCGCGACGGCAGAGAGCCGCACGCCATGAACGTTCCGCGAGAGACCAGCGAGCGGCCCAGTCTCGCGCCCCGCGCCAGGCAGTCGATCCAGGCCACGCTGTAGGGCCAGTCGCGTGATGCCTCGAACAATGCCATTGTTTCGTCGAGGTCGCGCGTGGGTACGGTCTCCGCCATCACGAAGGCGGTTTCGATCGGTTTGAGCCGGAAGTTGGCGGACAGAATGACCCCGGTCAGGCCCATGCCGCCGATGGTGGCGCGAAACAGGTCCACGTGCTCTGAGCGGCTGCACTCCCGGACCTTGCCGTCAGCGGTCACCAGCGTCAGCGATTCGACGTGCGCGCCGAAGGAGCCGTCCCGGTGATGGTTCTTGCCATGCACATCCGCGGCAATCATGCCGCCGACGGTGACGAACTTCGTGCCCGGCACCACCGGCGGGAACCAGCCCCGCGGCACGAACGTGTCCAGGACGTCCGCGAGCAGCACGCCGGCCTCGCAGGTCAGCCGGCCGGTCTCGGCGTCGAACGCCTGCATCCGATCCATCGCCAGCATCGAGAGCGTCAGGTCAGGATTGAGCGCCGCGTCGCCGTAGGACCGTCCATTGCCGCGGGCGATCAAGGTGTGGCGGCGATCGAGCATGCCGTGGAGGTTATGGTCACGAAGACGCTCCATCCTGCAATCGAGGACCGGATACCGGCCCCATCCGGAGAGCTTCATGCCGCCGGTCTCCACACGGCGACACACCAATCGAGACGACGCCTCACCATGGACACGGCGGCGAGTCCGGGCACGGCGCATGCATAACGCGGCCCGCGCGGCAACGGCAGTCTCACGCAAGTTGACCGGTGCCGACCCCGTCCATCCATCATAGCGCAACCACGAACGTGGCGAACATACCGAGGCCGGTCAGCCAACTCATCCGGTCCCGCATCGCGAAGGCCAGCGGGTCATCGACCGCTCCCCGATTGGCGAGCAACGTCACGCGCCCCAACCAGTAGAGCAGCAGCGGACAGACCAGCCACAGGAATTCCGGTCGGGCATAGAGAGCCATCACTTTCGGGCTTTGGATGTAAAGAGTGAGGACGACGACCGAGGCGACACCACTCGCCGCACCGAGAGCCGTCAGCGTGGAAAGATCCTCAACGGAATAATTGCGTCCGCTGATCCCGGAACAGTCGGACGAACGCAGCCCACACAACTCACTTTGGCGCTTGACTATGGCCAGGGCAAGAAACACGAACAGGCCAAAAGCCATGAGCCAGGACGACAGCGTAACGGCAACCGCCACCGCACCGACGAGAACGCGTACCGCATAGAACGTGGCCAACGTGATCACGTCAATGAAGGTCTTTCGCTTGAGCGACAACGAGTAGGCAATGGTCAAGACCAGATAGAGAAGGACGTAAAGCCCTGCCTCGGCAGACAGTCGGAAGGCCAGGGCAAGTCCGACCACCATCAACGCCGCGCCGATGCCGATCGCTGAAGGCATCGGCACCGTTCCTGCCGCTAACGGACGATGGCGTTTGCTCTCATGCCCGCGGTCATGGGGAAGATCGATCAGATCGTTGAACAGATACGTGCCTGACGCACAAGCCGAGAAGGCGACGAACATCCCGGTGGCCACCACGTAGAGTCCCGGCTCCGTCTCGTGCGCGGCGATGAGGGGTACGAACACGAGCACGTTTTTGACCCACTGGTGAGGGCGCAAGGCCCAAAGATAGTCCAGCGGACGACCACCGAATCCTGAAATGAACCGGACCTTATCGTCCAGGGCTCGAACGTTCCGTGCGAGACCCGCGGAGAGGCCGACCCCGATAATGCCTCGCGCATGTTTCCAGACGACCAGATCGCGCCGCTCGTTGCCGACGTAATCAAATCCACCCTCGCCGAATCGTTCGACCAGTGCCGCGGCCTTGGTCTGCCCCACCAGATTGGTGCGTCCATCAGAAGCGAGATAACCCACGGCACCCACGCTCTCGGCAAGCGGAGCGACGACGAGTTCATCGGAGGCAGAGGCCAGCCAGACCTCGCGCCCCGCGGCCTGAGCCGCGGCAATTTCGTTGAGCACCGCGGGATTCAGTACCAGCGTCGCCGGCGGCAGCGGAACCGCCCGAGCGATTCTGCGTTTCAGCGCAGCACGACCCTTCATCAACCAGAACGGCAGAGCGAACAGGCTGAACGGAGAAGCGGCACATAGTCGGAACATGCCCTCAATCAACAGATCCCCGCTGACCAGCGAACCATCGATATCGACGACCAGCGGCACTGCGAAATTCTTGATCCGTTGGCTGAGGAGATGGGGGGTGGTCATGGGCGGTAATATCCTTTCTGACATGATGGATTTCTGGTTTCTTCGTTGGGAGACTACCTCTTTTCTATTTTTGACCAGGAGTCTCGTAGGGCTACGGTGCGATTAAACACGAGGCGTTGAGAGGTGGAATCGGAATCGACGCAAAAATATCCTTGCCGCTCAAATTGAAACCGCCGGCCAATGACGGCTCCTTGCAACGCCGGCTCCACGTAGCAGCCGCTCAACCCGATGAACGAATTCGGATTCAGGAAATTCCGGTAATCGTCCTTGTCATTGCCTGGATCCGGAACGGAGAACAGATGATCGAATACCCGCACGTCCGCCTCGACCGCGTGGGCCGCGGACACCCAATGAATGGTGCCCTTCACCTTTCGGGTCGATAATCCCGACCCGCTTTTCGTCTCCGGATCATACGTACAGTGCAGTTCGACGATCTCTCCCGTGTGCTCGTCTTTGATCACGGCCACGCATCGAACAATATAGGCATAGCGCAAACGCACTTCTTGACCGGGCGTGAGCCGAAAGTATTTTTTGTGCGGATTTTCACGGAAATCGTCTTGCTCAACGTAGAGGACCCGTGAAAACGGAACCGTGCGCGTTCCCATCGTCGGATCTTCAGGATTGTTCACCGCCTGGAGTTCTTCAACCTGCCCTTCGGGATAATTGGTGATGACCACCCGAAGCGGCCGCAGCACGGCCATGACTCGTTGCGCCCGGGCGTTCAAGTCTTCCCTGACAAAGTGCTCCAACAGCCTCATTTCGACCACGCTGTCGCGCTTCGCCACGCCGACGTGCTCGCAAAACCGTCGGATCGCTTCCGGCGGATACCCGCGTCTCCTCAAACCCATGAGCGTCGGAAGACGTGGATCATTCCACCCCCACACGTGCCCTTCTTCCACCAGAGCCAAAAGCTTCCGTTTACTCATCACCGTATGCGTCAGATTCAAGCGGGCAAATTCAATCTGTTGCGAATGGCAGGCGACTTCACACTCGGTGAGCACCCAATCATACAAAGGCCGATGATCTTCAAACTCCAAGGTGCAGAGGGAATGTGTAATCCCTTCAAGAGAATCCGACAATGGATGAGCGAAATCATACGTCGGATAAATGTTCCACGCGGTTCCCGTTCGGTGATGAGCAACCCGACGAATCCGGTAGAGCGTGGGGTCGCGCATGTTGACGTTGGGAGACGCCATGTCGATTTTGGCCCGAAGCACGTGAGCCCCTTCCTCACAGTCCCCCGCGCGCATAGTGGCGAACAAGTGAAGATTCTCTTCCACCGATCGCGTCCGATAGGGGCTCTCCTTTCCAGGCTCCGTCAAGGTGCCTCTGTAGGCCCGAACGTCGTCCGCGTTCAGACTATCCACGTAGGCTTTTCCCTTCTTAATCAAGAACACCGCGTATTCGTACAGCCGCTCAAAATAATCGGACGCAAAAAAACACCGATCCTCCCAGTCGAATCCCAGCCACCGAACGTCCTCCTGAATGGACTCGACGTATTCCACGTTTTCTTTGGTGGGATTCGTGTCGTCGAACCGCAAATTGCACAGCCCGCCGGAGAACTCCTGAGCAATTCCGAAATTCAAACAAATCGACTTGGCGTGGCCGACGTGGAGATACCCATTGGGTTCCGGCGGAAACCGCGTGTGCACGACGCGCCCGCACGTTTGCGTTTCCAGATCACGTGCCACCATCGCTCGAATGAAATCTGAAGAAGACGCCGGAGATTTGGACATGCGCAGAATCTTTTTATCTCAGGGAATACGAACAGAACGCAAGCAATCGAATAAAGAAGGGACGTTCCTGTTATGATGGAAAACCAAGGGAAACCTAGGAAAACGAATGAAGGGTGTCAAGTACACGACTTATGGAAAGCAAAAAGCTGATGAAAATGGCCGGACGGCAACAAACCTGCACTTGTCAAGAAACAACAAAAAAGAGATCGTCAGGCTCTAAAATTCAAGGAGCACGGAAAAATGGGGATATGTGATGGGAAGATACAAGAAGGAATCTCTATTGAACATTGTAATCGTTGTGGAAGAGATGTTTCTTTCGGTTCCGGGCTTTATGTCAATCGGGTCCCTGATCTTAACGACGTCATGACAAGAATTGATCATGGACGGAAATTCGCGCAGGGAGATTTCGTATGTCGGGAATGTGATGAAGGGAAATGAACGTTATTTCTGAAAAGATAATTGAAGACATTCTTGCTGCCGACAAAGCAATAGAAAGGGAGGAAACACAACAAGGATGGCTGGGGGAGAAGGATTCGAACCCTCACTCTCAGAGCCAGAATCTGATGTCCTACCCTTAGACGATCCCCCAACCCGCGAAAAGCTTAAATGGAGTCTTCTTTCTGAGTCAAGAAACCAGCCTGATGGTGATGCCGCGGCGTTGACGGCATGAGGCACGTCCCGGGCCGTGACCCGGGATGCGGCGGACGCAACGTCTGACGCCGCCGATCAAAAGTGGTACTTCAGCCCCAGGGTCATCGCCCAATATTCGATGTCGTCAAGCGTCAGCTTGCTCGTGAATGGAGTCGTCCCGTCTGCCTGGACGGGATCGTGACTTCGGATGCGATTCCATGTGCCGCCGTGGGTGATATCTCCGAACTTGGCCCAGCGCCCTTTTACCCCTATCGATACGCGTTCCGTGAGGGCGTAATCCAACCCGCCCATGAATTGGAAGCCGAAGGTCGTATCGGAAATCCGAGTATCCCAAAAGCTGAGCTTGCCGGCGGCCTCCTTCTTGGCCTCCCGGTCCCAGTCCGGATCGAAAGCAATCTCCAAATATTCGCCGGTCGGCTTGCGCAAGAAGCGGTTGTTGTAGCGCATACTGGTCTTCGCCCACCCAAAGCCGCCACCCAGGTAGGGCGTCCAGCGCGAGTCGTTCAGCACGTCGTAATACGCATTCACGAAGAACTGGTGCGCGATAAAGTCCGAGATCCGCTCCGAGGGAGGGTCGGCCCACTCGCTGTTTTTGCTTATCAGCGCCTGATTCCCACCCGGGGACTGAAGGCTGGAGGAGTCGCCGCCGTGAGACCGGTTCATGTACTCGAATTCGACGCGAACCCTGTCCAGCGTGTATCCCAAGCTCAAGCCGCCCAGGAACCCCGTATCCAGATCATACGAGTTGTTGGATAATGATCGTGGGGTATTGTCCGTACAATCCTCATGATTCTTTATCTCAGGCGGGATGGACGAAGCAGGATACAGCAGACGATCACATCGCGTCGGGTGGTTGACGCCGAACAGGGTGGACGTCAGGTCCGAGGGGTTCGCAAACCCGAGTTCGACGCCCACGTAGAAGCCGCGGCGAGTGTCATCGGCGTTTGCCGTTCCAACCGAGGCGAGAACGCACATCCACGACGCCACGGTAAGAAACACGAACATCATACGTCTGTTTTTCGTTCGAATCATCATGTCCTCCTTTTTTGCCACGTTATTTTGGGAATCATTGCTGAAAAGGGTTGGAGTGAGGATTCTACGGGATCATTGAGCCGTTCGTCACGACGAGGGAATGCGTTGAAGAGCCTGGGTGATTCGGTCCAGGGTCCGTTCCTTGCCCAGTATTGCCATGACTTCATAAATGCCCGGGCTGAAGGTTTTTCCGGTGAGTGCCACGCGGAGGGGCTGGGCGAATGCCCCCATTTTCAGATGCTCGTCATTGAGCACGGCCTGAACGAGCGGTTCGATGGTTTCTTTGGAAAATGGGTTGACCGTCTTCAGGCGTTCGGCAAATTTTGTGAGACTGGGGGCAGCGGCCGTGGTGAGAAATTTTACGGCCGCGGCTTCATCCATGGCCACGGGTTCCGTCACGTAGGGCATCGTCCACTCCGCCATTTCGACGAGGGTTTTTGCACGCTCGCGTAGGTGCGGCACCACCGCTTCCAGTCCGCCTTGGGGTTGAACCGGGCCACGTGGGTCGTACCCACGTTTTTCCAGAAACGGACGCAACACGTCGGCGAGGCGCCGAGGCTCACCCCGTTTGATGTATTCGGCATTGAGCCATTGCAATTTTTCCGGGTCACACGCCGCTGCGGATGCTTGCACGTGGTCAAAGGAAAATTTTTCTACCATGTCCTGAATGGAAAACATCTCTTGATCGCCGTGCGACCACCCGAGCCTGACCAGATAATTCACCAGAGCCTCCGGCAAATAGCCCATGTCCTGATACGCAAGGACCGACGTGGCCCCGTGCCGTTTGGATAATCGGGATTTATCCGCCCCCAAGATCATGGGCAGATGGGCAAAATGGGGCACGCGATACTCCAATGCCTTGAACAAAGCCACTTGGCGAGGCGTGTTATTGACGTGATCGTCCCCGCGAATGACGTGCGTGATTCCCATGAGCGCATCATCAATCACCACGGAAAAGTTGTACGTGGCATAGCCGTTGGCGCGAAGAATAATCAGGTCGTCCAACACCGCGTGGTCGAAGGCAATCGTTCCTTTAATCAGATCATCCACAACGGTCTGCCCCTCTTGCGGAGAACGAAACCGAAGCGCCGCCGGCTCCGCGGGAGCAGTCAGGCCTCGCTCCCGGCAGCGTCCATCATATTTGATGGGTTCACCTTTCGCCTGCGCCTCTTTTCGGCGTGCTTCGAGTTCTTGCGGCGTACAGACGCACCAATAGGCTTTGCCTCGTTCACGTAATTCCATGGCCTTTTGTCGGTAGAGAGCCAAGCGGTCGGTTTGCCGATAGGGGCCCTCATCCCAATCCAGGCCCGTCCAGTGCAGACCGTTCACAATGGCCTCGATGGCGTCGTCCGTCGAGCGGTCCCGATCCGTGTCTTCAATGCGTAGAATAAACGTGCCACCCTCGCGTCGGGCGAACAGCCAATTAAACAACGCCGTCCGGAGGCCTCCGACATGCAGGAATCCCGTCGGGCTTGGGGCAAATCGAACTCGAACGTCAGTCATGCTCCCTCTTCTATCAAAGTGAACCCGCTGATTGCTACCGTATTCTTCGTGTCTCTTTTCTCTCCACTTCGTAATGGGCGGCCAGGTGGGGGAGACCGAAGCGGAAATGACCGAACGGTCCATTCCGCTTTTCTTGACCCATCCTACCCTGCATGATACATTGGCCCCTTTGACGCTGTTTTCGCCGACAACGTGTATCAGTGGGGCTGTGGCGCAGTTGGGAGCGCGCGTGAATGGCATTCACGAGGTCGCCGGTTCAATCCCGGCCAGCTCCACCATATTCCGCAACAATGTGTCTATCTGTCACAGTACGTCATCCTGAACGAAGTGAAGGGTCGCATGAAAGATTCTTCGCCTTCGGCTCAGAATGACAGGTGTCTGGGTCAGCAGGACAGGTGTCTGGCTCAGAAGGACGGGTGTCCGGCACCGTTTGGCTCCTACCGGAATTTCTTCCCCATTTTCTCGATCGTTCTTTGGACACGCCAACTCACGTAGACCGTACACGTCTGAATTGACCGATGATCCACATTGAGTCGATCACCAAACGGTACCCGACGAAAACGCTCTTTTCCGAGGCCTCGGCCCATCTCCGTCCTGAAACCCGCGTCGGCCTCGTCGGCCGGAACGGAACGGGAAAAACCACCCTGCTCCGCATGATTATCGGCGAAGACCGGCCCGACGATGGTTCGATCCGACAACGGCCTTGGCTCCGCATCGGATATCTCCCGCAAGAACTCGACGTGCCCACGGGCCTGACCGTTCTTCAGGCCGCCCATCGCGACGAATACCCGGAACATGAAGCGAAACGAATTTTGTCCGGGCTCGGGTTCGCAGAAACCGACTGGTCTCGAACGCTGGACACCTTCTCGGGAGGCTATCGTATGCGGGTGGCGCTGGGGCATCTTTTGCTTTCCAACCCCGACGTGTTGATGCTTGACGAGCCAACGAACCATCTGGACAAACCCACGCAAGCCTGGTTCGAGTCCTTTCTGCTCGCTTCGAAGATGACCATGCTCATCATCAGCCACGACGTACAATTTCTTGATCGGTTGGCTACGCACGTCTGGGAAATCCACAATCATCACATTCACGAATATCGTGGAAACTATCAGACCTTTGTCTCCTTGCGCGCGCAACGGGACGCTCACCGGGAGGCAGCCGCTCAGCGTCAAGCCAAGGAGATCGCACGAGTCCACACGTTCGTGGATCGATTTCGCTATAAGGCCACCAAAGCGAAACAGGTGCAATCGCGCCTCAAACAGTTGGAAAAGATCAAACGCATCGAAACTCAGCGGAACCCTAAACGGCTCCGCTTCCGGTTTCCGCAACCCGCCCCCAGCGGCATCCAGGTGTTGGACCTGCACCGCGTCCGAAAACAATACGGGGACAAGGTGGTCTACGATGGGCTGACCTTTTCCGTGGAACGCGGCCAACGCGTCGCGCTGGTCGGAGAAAACGGCGCGGGGAAAAGCACCTTATTAAAAATGTTGGCCGGTGTCTTACCTTTTGAGGCCGGCACTCGCCGGGAGGGGCACGGGGTGACTCTCCACTATTTTGCCCAGCACCAAGCTGAAATTTTGAATCCCGAACATTCGATTCTGGACTCTCTGGCTGAAGCCGGACCTCAAGCCGAACCCAATTCTTTGCGAAGTATTGCCGGGGTCTTTCTCTTCTCCGGGCAGGATCAGAAGAAGCCGATCAAAGCTCTGAGCGGCGGGGAACGAAACCGCGTGGCACTGGCTCGCATGTTGGTGGAGCCGGCAAACACTCTGCTGTTGGACGAACCGACCAATCATCTGGATCCGGGTTCCATTGACGTGCTCACCGACGCGCTCATCGATTTTCAGGGCACGATGGTGTTTATCTCGCACGATCCCACGTTTTTGAGCCGGGTCGCCACTCGCGTGGTCGAAATCGAAGACGGCGCGCTCACCGACTACTTTGGAGACTATGAATATTATTTATGGAAACGCTCACAAGAACTCGCGGCGTTGAAAGAGCAACAAGAGGCTCAGGCGGCAGCCAGCCCTCCAAAGAAAAAACGGAAACTCCGACAATTTTCTCCGCCCGCGGCAACGGCCTCTGCTCCGTCGAACGCGCCCAATCGCCGCGAGATGACCAAATCGATCAATCGTCTGGCCAAACAAGTCGCCCGGTCGGAAGAAGAGATTGCGGCTTTGGAAGAGCAAATCAACGCCAGGGCGCAGGAACTCGCGACGCCGGAGTTGTATCAGGATTTTCCTCGGTGGAACGACTTGCACCAAGAACATCAACGTTGGAAACGCGACTTGGACATCCTGACGACCCGCTGGTCGGCTCTGTCCACCGAACTCGAAGGCCTGAAAGACCGGCTGAAACACGTCGGCTGACGGCTCCGCCCGCGGTTATGGCCGGTAATATTTTCGCTTCTCCAACTCCGGCGGCAGATGGGATTGTTCGGTTCGGGCACGCGGGTCATGATGGACGTATCGATAGCCCTTTCCATATCCCAGGTCCTTCATGAGGGCCGTGACCGCGTTCCGCACGTGCAAGGGAACGGGCAGATTGCCGAATTCCCGGGCGTCCTTCCTGGCTTCAATCAACCCCACGTAGGAGGCGTTGCTTTTCGGACGGGACGCGAGATACGTGGTTCCCTGCGCTAAATTGATTTGCGCCTCCGGCAGGCCCACCACGTCCACGGCGGCAAAGACGGACGTGGCGACCACAATGGCCATGGGTTCGGCATTGCCAATATCTTCCGAGGCAAAAATGACCATGCGCCGCGCAATGAATTTCGGATCCTCGCCTCCTTCCAACATGCGAGCGAGCCAGTAGAGCGCCCCATCGGCGTCGGAATCCCTCATGCTCTTGATATAAGCCGAAATCAGGTTGTAGTGTTCTTCTCCGTCTTTGTCGTATCTCACGCGTCGCTGAAGGAGCCGTTCCAGGTGCGGACGATCCAGATCAAGCGGCTTATCAGAGGAGGCACCGGCCTGCTGAACCGCGTATTCCACGGCCGTGAGCATTGATCGGGCGTCTCCGTTCCCGTACCGAATCAGATAGTGTCGAGCCTCGCCGGTGAGATTCACCCCGGATTTCCCAAGCCCGCGCTCGGCATCCGCCATGGCGCGATCCAGGATTATTCCCATGGCCTCGTCATCCAGCTCATGGAGGGTGACCACCATGGCGCGAGACAAAAGCGGGGCAATGACTTCAAAGGAGGGATTCTGCGTCGTTGCGCCGATAAGGATAATGTCCCCCCGCTCGACGTAGGGCAGAAAGGCGTCCTGTTGCGCCTTGTTAAAGCGATGAATCTCATCGACGAATAAAATCGTGAGTTGCCCGTGGATGCGCCGTCGTTGCACGGCTTCTTTGATGATGGCTCGCAGTTCCGGCACGCCGCTGACGACCGCGGAAAATGCAATGAATGCTGCTTTCGTTTTTTGGGCAATGACGTGGGCCAACGTGGTTTTCCCGGAACCGGGCGGCCCCCACAGAATGAACGACGGCACTTTATCAGCTTCAATAGCCCGTCGGAGCGATTGATCCCCGACCAGCACGTGGTCCTGACCGACAAATTCATCAAACGTCCGGGGACGGATTCGCTCGGCTAAGGGAGAAGCCAAACTTTGCGCCGGTTTGCGTTTTGACCGAGGAGAGGAAGAGAACAGGTCAGGTGAAGTCTCGTCAACCATCACGTTTTTCCAGAAGCCAACATCGTAGGCAGGCCAATGCTATAACGTCATTGGAAACCGGTGCAAATGCAACGATCGGTGTGAGGTCAGCGTGCGGTTTTACAAACGGATTCAGAGAGGGCACCTTTTATAAACTTGTAGCGGCGCCATCTTATGGCGCCCTCCCCTGAGCAGCATAAAGTAGTCTGGCCGCATGAGATGCGGCCACTACATAATTAGTGGGTCAGTTTAAGTTAGACCTCAAGCAGGAAGGCGTAGAAATTACAAAAAAGATAGGAAATAGCTGCATTTTGAAGAAAGGGGAGGTGAGCGTTTATGCCCTGATATACCAATATACTCCACAAAATGATCATATCAAAGATAAAGCAATTTGAAGCCGGCATTCGATTTTTGCAAGGGTCTTTCATCGCGGAGAAGAAACGACGCTGGATTCCCGCTAACCGACGGCGGGAAGGACAGGAGGAAGTTGCGGGAAGGACAGGAGGGTGTGGAAAGGACGAGGGGGTGGGAATGACGGTGGGGCTGTCATTCCCGACGTTTGTAATCGGGAATCCAGTCCCTTTATCTGCCTTGCATTGTAAGGGTAGCACAGAACGAGTCGGATGGATTCCCGCTAAAAACTGCGGGAATGACCTTTCCGGGGCCGTCAAACCGCACCAAGGGCCTCAAGGCACAGGGAACGGTCATCGGGTCCGTTGAACTTCCGGGGCCGTTAAACTGCACCAAGGGCTGAAGGCCCCAAACCGATGGATGGCACTTGGCAACGAATGAGTGAACACATACGGGAATGACGGAAGACGAAGGAGTTCTTGATGAAAGTACACGTCAACGGCATTGAGTTGGCCTATTCGGATGAGGGACACGGGGCACCCGTCGTGTTTCTTCATGCGTTTCCGTTGAACCGTAGCACGTGGGAGCCGCAGGTCGTCGGGCTTGCGGGTCGGTATCGTGTCATCACCATCGATCTGCGCGGGCACGGCGAATCCGATGCGCCGACGTGGCGTTATACCCTTGACCAGTTTGCCGACGACGTCAAGGGCTTGCTGGATCACCTTGCGATTTCAAAAGCCACGTTCGTGGGGCTGTCCATGGGTGGGTATATCCTCTTTGCTTTTTATCGGAAATACCCGGCGTTGATTCAGGCGTTGGTATTGGCCGATACACGAGCCACCGCGGATGCGCCTGACGCGAAAGCGGCTCGCTTCTCCATGGCCCAGGTGGCGTATCGACGGGGGGCGGCGGCCATTGCCGACCTCATGATACCGAAATTGCTCAGTCCGGCTTCGCTCACGCACCGGAAAGACTTGCAGGAGCAGTTACGCGCCATCATCACGGGCAATCAGGTCTCCGGCATTATCGGCGATCTCATGGCCATGGAAGAACGACCGAATTCCACACCGCTCTTGTCAACCGTCACCGTGCCGACGTTGGTCATCGTCGGAGAAGATGACGTGGCCTCACCGCCGGACGAAGTGGAAGAGATGTCAAGGCACGTTCCCGGGGCCACGTTTGTGGTGATCCCCGGAGCCGGACATCTGTCGAACGTGGAGAATCCGGAAGCCTTTAATGCCGCGATTCGGACGTTTCTGGATTCGTTGGAAAAGCGAGAAAAAGAGGGGCTAACGGAGAAATAACTCACACGAGAGCACTCCTGTGCCTATAATTTGGATTTGTAGCTGCCGCATCTCATGCGGCCATGGAGCAGGCGCGAGACCGAAGAAGGCGCGATACGATCGCGCCACTACAGAATGAAAAAGCGGGGGAAACTCGGGCTTAGGAAGGTGCGTGAATGAGTTTCAAAAATTCATCGCGCGTTTGTTGTTGCTTGCGAAACACCCCGAGCATGTGACTCGTCACGGCCAAGGTGTTTTGTTTCTCGACGCCTCGCATCATCATGCACAAATGCCGCGCCTCAATGACCACGCCCACGCCCAAGGGGTGCAGCGTCTCCTTGAGCGTTTCGGCAATTTGTACGGTCAGGCGCTCCTGAACCTGCAATCGCCGGCTGAAGACTTCGACGATCCTCGGTATTTTGCTGAGGCCGACGACGTGTTTATCCGGGATGTACCCGACGTGGCACTTGCCGAAAAACGGGAGCAGGTGATGTTCACACAAACTATACACGTCAATGTCCCGGACAATGACCATCTCGTCGTACTCGATGGGGAACAGCGCCCCGTTGAGCACGTCCTCAACGTTTTCGTGATACCCTTTGGTAAAAAACTTGAGTGCCTCGGCCACTCGCGCCGGAGTGTGCTCCAGGCCGCTCCGCTTGGGATCTTCCCCGAGTACCGTCAGCATCTGAGCGCACAACTGCCGTAACGGGTCGCTCTGGTCAGAGGGCAGGGAGACCGACGCCTGCTTTGCGTTGCGGACGGGGTACCTCGTTGACCGCTTGGGAGAGTGACGCTTGTTCATAGCGGTGGGGGAAATGAAAAGAGAGCCTTCTCAGGCAGGGTGGTGGCTCGGCCCTACGGGCTGGTCATCCTGATATTCAAAAGAATTATCGCGCGTTTCAATGAGCCTGATTTTTTCTAAACGTCCAACCGGAATCTCCTGCACCAGTTCATCCCAGATAAACTTGGCGAGATTCTCGCCGGTGGTCACCACGTGCCGGAACGCCGGATCGTGATTGAGATGCCGGTGATCAAAGCGTTCTACGATTTTGCGGGTGACCAGCCGGTCCAGGGCGTCAATCGCGGTCACCTCGCCGGTCTTCGGGTCCGGTTCACCCGTCACCGTCACGAACACGGTGTAATCATGACCGTGGCCATTGGGGTTATTGCACTTGCCGAACACTTTTTGATTGACGTCGTCCGGCAGTTGGTCGGCGTGCAACCGATGCGCGGCACAAAAGCCGTATTGACGGGTGACGGAGATTTTTTCCCTGCCTCTCTCTCGCGTTCCGCTCGTCATCACCGATCAACCCTTGGCGACGTTTGAGGATTCCGATTGCCGTGAATCCCCGTTTCCCCATTTTTCTTCAGGCACCTGGACCACGACGTCTCCCAGGACCGTGGCCTGGCACCCGAGACGATGGTAGGGCTCGGTCAACGCCTCACGGTCGAGCAGGTCCTGTTCTTCAAAATCGATCTCGGATAAATGTTCGCCCCCCATCAGCACTTCGACGCGGCAGGTCGAACACGACGCGCTCCCCCCGCAATCGTGATTGAGGGGAAAGCTCAAATACTCCGCGGCTTCCAGCAGGCTCAGGTTTGCCGGAACCTCGCCGCTTTTTCCCTCCGGATGAATGAACGTCACCCGTGGCATAGACTCTCACGCAACGGCCACCGCCGATTCGGTCGCCGTCGGATTAAACGGACAGCCCTTGCCCGCAATATGGTCCTCATACTCGTGCCGGAACAGACGAAGACTATTGTGTACCAGGACCGACGCGCCGGTCACCAACGTACAAAATCCCGTGCCTTTGACAAACCCACAAATCTGTAAAAGTTTATCCAGATCGTTTCGGGTCCCGCGTCCTTCTTCTATTGTGGCGACGAGGTCTTCAAGACGTTCCGTTCCAATCCGGCAGGGCGGACATTGCCCGCAACTTTCTTCCCGAAAAAACGTGGAGAGCGCGAGCGTGTGGGCAACCATGCAGGTCGCGTCATCGACCACGATGACGCCCGCGGACCCTAAGCCCGTCCCGGCCTTTTTCAAGGAATCAAAATCCATCTGAAGATCAAGTTCGTCGGGTCCGACCATTGAAAAAGACGGACCGCCTGGAAACACCGCTTTCACCCGCCGGCCGTGCGGGACGCCTCCGCCGCATTCGTCGATTACATGACGAAGCGGGGTTCCGAGGGGCAGTTCATACACGCCGGGACGATTGACCGCCCCACTTAAGGAAAACAGCATGGTTCCCGGACTTTTTTCGACGCCCACTTCGGTAAACCATTGAGCGCCGTGACGAAGCACGTGGGGAACGTGGGACAGGGTTTCGACGTTATTGACCAGCGTCGGTTTGCCCCGGAGACCGAAGTCGGTGGGATAAAAGGGTGGTTTTTGCTTCGGATGAGCCGGACGGCCTTCCATGGACTCCAACATCGCCGTTTCTTCTCCCGCCACGTAGCTGCCGTGACCTTCAAACACCTCTAACTCCAGATCGAAGCCGGCACCCAACACGTTCTTCCCCAGAAACCCTCGCTCCCGGGCCTGGTCCATGGCCTTCTCCAAGCTCGCCCGGGCGTCGAGAAATTCGGCATTCAAGTAAATGTACGATGCTTTCGCGCCGACGGTGAAGGCTGCAATCAAGCACCCTTCAATCAATTGATGCGGGTGGTGCTGAACCAGATATCGATCCTTAAAGGTGCCCGGTTCATGTTCCCCGGCGTTGCAGACGAAATATCGCTCGTTGGTTCGATGGTGAACTACTTTTTCCCATTTCAACCCCGTCAGAAATCCGGCCCCACCCCGCCCTCGCAGCCGCGATTGCTTGAGTTCCTCAATCACGCGGTCGGGATTCCGGTCTCGAACCACTTGCTGCCACGCTTCGTACCCCCCACGTGTACGATAGCCGTCAATATCCCAAGGCTCACCGTCAAGCGGGGCAAGTAACCGAAGCGGTACCTGTTTCTCCATAAGAATGCCAGGGGTGAATCGTCAAGCGTTTCAAAAAATCGAGGGTTGGACTATACGAGGGTGTCCCTCATCCCGTCAAGCCTTTCCCTCACCGAAATCATCAGAAAAGTCTTTGTAGATCAAATAGTTAGAATCCATCAGGATCAAAGACATTCAACTGAAACGGGCTTCTCCTGTCATTCCCAACGTTTCTCTCCTGTCATTCCCGACGCTTCCCTCCTATCATTCCCGACGCTTCTCTCCTGTCATTCCCGACGCTTCTCTCCTGTCATTCCCGACATTCGTAATCGGGAATCCATCCGGCATCTCTTGAAGCATCGGCAATCTCTTTTTCACGCCCCCAATTGTAAATGGCACGATGAGTTTGTACACTCTCACGCTCCGATGAAAAGAGAGTCCGTCCTGCGTAACCACCCTCTTGTACAGGAAAGGAGAGACGCTTGTGGCTTCAACCAATGAGAAACCGATCGTCGGCATTTTGATGGGAAGTAAAAGCGACTGGGAGGTCATGCGCTTGGCCAGTGAGACGCTGACGCAACTCGGCATTGCTCATGAATGCCGCGTGATCTCTGCACACCGGGCGCCTGATACGTTATTCGAGTACGTCAGCCAAGCCAAGGCACGCGGCCTCCGCGTCATGATCGCCGGAGCCGGTGGAGCGGCTCATTTACCAGGCGTGATTGCGGCAAAAACCACGCTGCCGGTCCTCGGCGTGCCCATGCAGTCGAAAGCGTTACAAGGTCTTGATTCCCTGCTCTCAATCGTCCAGATGCCCAAAGGCATTCCCGTGGCCACCCTGGCCATCGGAGAAGCCGGCTCGGTCAACGCCGCCCTGTTTGCCGCCGCAATTCTGTCTTTGTCGGACCCGACCGTCAGAAAACGGTTGGAAAATTATCGGAAGAAACAAACGCAAAAGGTGTTGGCTGAAAAATTATCATAGGCGATCATCCACCCAGAATGTTATCGACCTCCTCACATAATTCGCTGACGCCCTGGGCCGAAAGATCGAACGCGGCTTGTTCCTCGGGCGTCAGGGTGTATTCCAGAATTTCTTCGACGCCGTGCTTCCCCAATCGGACCGGCACCCCCATGTACGTCCCTGATAAGCCGTACTCGCCTTCGCACAGCGCGGCACAGGGGAGCACCTTGTTTTCATCCCGGATAATGGCTTCGACCATTTCGACCGCGGACGCTGCCGGCGCGTAATAGGCGCTGCCGGTCTTGAGGAGATTCACGATTTCGGCTCCCCCGTCCCGCGTGCGCTTCACCAGGGCGTCGAGCTTGTCTTTTGAAATCCATTCCTCCACGGGCCGTCCACTGACGGTCGTATACCGAATCAGCGGCACCATCGCGTCCCCGTGTCCCCCCAAGACCATGGCATGCACGTTGTGGACGGACACGTTCAACTCCCGGGCAATGAAGGTGCTGAATCGGGCGGAATCCAGAATCCCGGCCATGCCCACGACTCGTTGTTTGGGAAATCCGCTGACCCGATAGGCAACGTAGGTCATCGCGTCCAACGGATTGGCCACCACGACCAATACCGCCGCGGGAGACCGTGCGGCCACTTCCTGTACGACGGATCGAACAATGTTGGCATTGGTCGCCAGTAATTCGGAGCGGCTCATGCCGGGCTTCCGGGCAATGCCCGAGGTAATGACCACCACGGAGGAATCCGCCGTCTCGTCATACCGATTGGTCCCGCGAATCGGAGCGTCATAGCCGCACACCGCGCCGGCTTGCGCCAAGTCCAAGGCCTTGCCCTGCGGCAGGCCTTCGACAATGTCCAACAGGACGATCTCGTACCCGTTCTTCTCCGCCAGCCTCTGGGCCGCGGACCCACCAACGTTCCCGGCTCCCACGATGGTAATTTTCTCTCGACTCATGGCTCACCCACCGTTAGATTGTTTCGACTCATAGAAAAACAATGGACGCAACGACGCACGTGCTTCATCGGCGTGGGCTCTAGTCATCGTCGTGACTGGCCCATCCCCCAACTTTGAAATTGATGGTACAGACAAAATTTTCTCCGTCGTAAAAATTCACTTTGATCTTTTTTCTTCCATATTCTCGGGCAAGAAACTCTTCCGGCACATTGACCAATTCCTGATAGCCGCCCGGTGGATAGGCCCCCAATTCAGTGAACCCGACAATCATTCCCCGTTTGACTTCCTGCAAAATTTTCGCGGAGGATCGAGGATACACTTCCCAGAATTTGGCCTCAATTTCTTGCGGAGTCGGTTCAGAACCGATCTCGCCTTTTTTTCGATCCTTCTTCTCAAATTTGGCCAAACGGCGAACGTATGGATACTGATGCCCGGTAAACAGCTTATACAGCCACGGAGGAACCGTGCGTTCGTGAGAGTCATGAGTCATGAATCGACGCGCCTCCTGAGAAACGTTCACCGTCCAAGACCGCAGGCGGCCCCTCACCCTGGCGCTCTCTCACTGGGAGAGGTGAGGGATGAGGGCTTTTCTACCGCCCCGTCAGTCGTTGATACACCCGAGGCAATTGTTCAGGCAAGGCGTGTACGTCGGATAAGACGAGGTAACGCACGCCTCCATACATGCGTTTGAGATAGCCGCTAGCTTGCTGGTCAACGGTGATACAAAAAGGAACCACCCCCCGTTGGCGGGCCTCGCGTAGCGCCATGCGGGTATCCTCAAGGGCGTATTCCTCTCCATAGTCTCCATCAAGAGGCCGCCCATCGCTCAACAGAATCAGCAATCGATGCCGAGTCGCGCAGCGCAACAGTTTTTGCACGGCGTGTCGAATCGCCGCACCGTCGCGATTCTGCTGAAGCGGGCTCATGGCCTCAATGCGTTGTCCCACGTGGCGCCGGGTGTCCTCAAACTCCTTCAGCACGATGAAATCAACCTGATGCCGACCTTGACCGGAAAATCCGTAGAGCGCGTAGGGGTCCCCGATGGCTTCCAACGCCTCCGTGAGTAACACCAACCCTTCTTTCTCCACGTCAATCACGCGCCGGGTCCCCGTCTCCAATTGCCGGCCCGTGGACCCACTCAGATCAACCAGAAACGCCACGGCGACTTGGCGTTCCCGTTTATCCCGCCGATCATAGATTCGGTCGGACGGGTCGGCGCCTGCTTTTCGTTCAGCCATCCAGCGAACGGCTGCATCCAACTCCACGTCGTCGCCGTGGTCATAGCCGTGGACTCGACGCAAGGCCGTCGGTCGAATGGTTTCAAAATAGCGACGCAAGACCCGCATGGCCGGGGCATGTGTTTCCAACACGTTCCGGGCAAAGTCCTGACTCCCCTCTTTGCCCGGACGCTCAACCACCCGACACCATTTCAGCCGGTAGTCTTGAATGCTGCCGTCCCATTCAGGATACACATACGAACGTTCGTCGCCCCTCCCCCTCCCCCATCCCTTTCCCAGTGGAAGAGGGCCAGGGTGAGGGGGGTCCGAGCCCATCCACCCTGAATGTTCCTCTATCACGGACCGCCGGAAATCTTGAGTGCCGTCGTCTTCCGCTTGAGCACCAATCAGTGGTTCCGTCGGCAGAATCTGTTCCGTTCGACCGGTCAGATGGGAACCCGCTCCGTCCCGTTCGATATCCGGCATCTGGTCTTCGGAGTCATCTCCACTCTCGTCCGACTCACCAGGTTCACCACGGACGAAATCCGGCCGCACGGACCCGCGATACACCCAATTCGTCACGGGCCGATAGCCTCCTGCCGTCTCTTCAGACGCCCGAGGGCCTGCGCCCACGTCCTGGGGCTCTTCCATCTGATCCACGTCCGTCTCATCGCGGACAACGGCGTCAACGCTGCCGATCACGTCATCCAGCACCTGATAGATCTTGTCGGCCGTCTCAATTGAATGCTCGTTCCTCGCCTGAGGTTGGACAACGGTCTGCGCGAACGCCCAACATCGATTCACCACCGGCCGAAGGTCGTCCCGAATTCGGACTTCCTCAGGTCCATGCGTCAAAAGGCAAAGCAAAGAATCCAACACCATCTCTCTGACGGTCATCCCGTGGAGAAAGGAACGAGTCTGCACGGCGGCCCGGGACAACGCGGTCAATTCTTTTCGTAGGCCTGGATATTCTTGCTGCAACAGAAACTCCACGCGCGCGTCTTCCAGAATCATCCAGAGATCTTGGATCACCCCTTTTCGCGGATACAGGGAAAAGAGATCGGCTAATGAACGAACGTCCGCCGTACCGGAAGGATTCGGATTCAAAGACGACTCACCGCGTGGATAGCGAGTCACAACCTGATGAGCCAAGGCTTGAAGGAACCGACGATCGACGTGATACGTTCCAAATGCCACGTGCCCGACTTCATGCGCAACCATGACCGAATAACAGCGAACGTTCTCTTCCTTGAGCGAAAACCGATTCATGATGGAAGGCAGAGACACGACGGGACCCTCGGGCTTCATATCCAGACGAGGGGACCGCGTGGCGTCTGCCAACGATTCAATCCGCACCGACCGGCCGCCGATCATGTGGGCAAACAACGTCAACGAGCGGGCCACGCGTCGAAGCGGAACCCCGTTCATGCCCTGCTCAACGGCACGTAATGCCTTCGACGTTTCAAGAGCAAAAAACGCGCGAGCCCCCTCAGGACTATAGGCCAACACTTCCATGCCCCCACGGAACCACGTTTCAAAGGCCTCGTTTCGGCTTTCCGCTCCACTGCCTAAGCGAATAATTTCCGGCGAGCGACGAACGTATTCCATGAACGCCGCGGCATCTTGTTCAGCCAAGAGTCCTCCATACCGGAGAACGGTCTTGCGCCATTCGGTCGAGGGCAGACCGCCGATGATCCGCGGCGCTTCAGTCAAAAAGCGCAGTGCCGTTTCAGGCGATTGATCGGCGAGCGTTGATCCCACGCCGACAACGCTGGCGCGTACCTCAACGTCAGAGACGTCTCCGATCAGTCCGGGACTCGTGCGAAAGAATTCAAGAACACCCAGATAATCGGGTTTACCCAAACTATTCTCCGTAATCAGTTTCATGCCGAAGGCCACCCATGGTCGAACGGCGTCCCACGTCAGCACGCCCGCGACTCTCGGACATTCTCGAATAAACTCAATGCCGACCACGTGATTCCAATCCGTCAATTCTTGCCCGATCATCGCCCACTGCGCCAAATCGGTGCGTGGGTCGATGAAGAGCAATTCCGGCGCTGTACGGAAAAACTCAAACGCGCAGTTGGCGGCAAATTCCGAATCGCCATCTGCAACGTCCAACGCGGCGTTGAGGACCCGCCGTCGCAGAGCAACGGAGTCAAGCACCCCCAACAGACGCGGGCTCTCCTTCAGGAATTTCAAGGTCGTTGCCCCCGATCTCCCGGCTAACGTCACGGCCACGTCCATCCACGTGACCATGATCTCAGGCTCACACCGTTCGACCATTTCAGGAAGCGCATCAATGGCTTCCCTCGATAGTTTCGCCGAACGTTCCTGGAGTTCGACAACCAATTCCCAAACCTGGTCCGCCACCCCGGCCTCCAAAAGAGCCGTGGAGACCGTTTGGACGTCGTCGGCTCTCAACCGACCGGCAAGTTGCGCATGAAACGCTTGGGGAAAGGCAGAGTGGTCCATGGTCAAAGGAATGAGGCAAAGAGGTGGATTATAAAAAGCAGCTAAGCCAGTGGCAAATCTGCATCGATCAGATCTCGGGCATAAAGAAGTTGCTCGCAGAACAGTGGAAGGACCCCAGGGCGACCTCAGTACGGGGACGGCCTTTTCCCTTGGCCTTCTGCTGCACCACCAGCCAGTCTGTCAGGTTATCGAAGTCGCGCGCAAAAAAGATGAGAGTTATATTCACATGCCGACGTTGGTGGTGGTATACTAAAAACCTTTGTATCCCCACCAGCAAGGCTATTGCATGGTCATCAATAATGAAATGACAATAAAATTGCACGGATGTGTCACCACGACGCATGCATGGAGCGACCGGCTATGAAGGCCGTCATTCTCGCCGGAGGGTTGGGGACGCGGCTGTCCGAGGAAACGGTAGCCCAACCAAAGCCGATGATCGAAATCGGCGGCCGGCCCATGCTCTGGCACATTATGAAGATCTACCAACGGCACGGTGTATCCGATTTTATCGTGTGTCTTGGTTACAAGAGCGACGTCGTCAAACAATACTTCATCAATTACCGCAGAATCGTATCCGACGTCGTCGTCGATTTTGCAAGCGGCGACGTTGAATACGTCAATGAATCGATCGAGCCCTGGCGCGTGACTCTTGTCGAGACCGGAAAGGAAACGCAGACGGGGGGACGACTCGCGCGAGTGCGCGACTATATCGGGGATGAAATTTTTTGCATGACGTACGCCGATGCGGTGACGGACCTGGACGTCAGGCGGGTGATCGACTTTCACTTGTCGCATGGTAAATTGGCGACGGTCACGGCCGTTCGGCCCATTGGACGTTTCGGGTCGATAAAATTGGACGGTCATCTCGTATCGAAATTCGAAGAGAAACCGCTGGAAGATGGCGCGTGGATTAATGGGGGGTATTTTGTCCTGTCACCTGAGGTCCTCAATCTCATCAACGGCGACGAAGTCATCTGGGAGTATTCTCCGATGCAACGCTTGGCTGCGGACGGCGAACTGGTCGCCTACCGGCACGATGGTTTCTGGCAATGTATGGACACACCCCGCGATAAGCGTGAGTTGGAGCGGTTATGGACCACCGGCAGTCCGCCCTGGGTTCAATGGGCAGATTGACGTCCCCAGGGCCAATTCGATGACCGTTTGGCAGGACAAGCGTGTTTTCCTGACCGGGCACACCGGATTCAAGGGTGGATGGCTGAGTTTGTGCCTGCATGAGGCCGGCGCGCGCGTATTCGGCTACTCTTTACCGCCGGAATCAGAACCAAACCTGTTTGCAGCCGCTGACGTCAGTCGCATCGTCGAAGGAACAATGGCCGATATCCGAGACCTTCCCGCGTTGACCGAGTCCCTGTCTCGGAGCGAGGCGGAGGTTGTCTTTCACTTAGCGGCTCAGCCGCTGGTGCGACGCGGCTACGCGGATCCAATCGCAACTTATTCAACGAACGTCATGGGTACGGCGCACGTTCTGGAGGCAGCTCGGCAGTGTGAACGCGTTCGAGCGGTGGTTGTGGTCACGACGGATAAGTGTTACGAGAACCGTGAGTGGACGTGGGGGTACCGCGAGAACGACAGGCTGGGCGGAGACGACCCATACACCAGCAGCAAGGCGTGCGCTGAGCTTGTCACTCATGCCTATCGGCGAGCGTTCACGGGTCCGGCCGGCCGGAAGTTGCTGATTGCCACGGTGAGATCGGGCAACGTCATCGGCGGCGGAGATTGGGCCGACGATCGACTGATTCCCGATGCCGTGCGCGCCTTCTCAGCCAGGGAAGTCTTGCTCGTTCGCAACCCCCACGCAGTACGACCTTGGCAGCACGTGCTCGAACCCCTCAGTGGCTACATCGCTCTGGCGGAAAAGTTGTTGAACGGAGAGGAGGAGACGGCCGATGCGTTTAACTTCGGCCCTGCCCCTGAAAACGCGCAATCCGTGCGGGAGGTCATCAACGCAGTGACGACGCTGTGGGGAGGGGGGCAATGGAAGCACGACGATGGGATTCATCCGCCTGAAACACGTTTTTTGTCTCTTGACAGCACAAAGGCCATGAAGGCGTTGAACTGGCGCCCGATGCTGAACCTCACGACGACACTGAAGATGACGATCGAGTGGTACAAGGCTCATCGGATGGGCGCGAATATGAACCAAGTGAGTCGCGAGCACGTCTATGCGTACAAGAAAACCCAGGAACAAAACACTTAGACCACACGTGGGCAGATCGGACGGATCACGATTTCCACTAACGAGGGAAACATGAACGACTCCGGCACGTTCAATCTTGTCATGATTTCGGCGATGTATGAGAACGGCGGTAACGTCGTGCATCGACATTTTTACAGGGTAGCGAGAACTTCACGTCTCCTCCCTTGAATCACAGCTTGGAAATGAGCGACTCTTTCGAAATATCGAGATGTGAGGTTTGTGAAAACCAGGTCCTCGTGCCTGTCCTCGACCTCGGTGCGCAGCCGATGTGCGACGACTTGGTCCCTCTTGGCGATGCGAGACGGTCGCATAAATATCCGGTGGAGCTTTTCGCCTGCGAGAACTGCCTTACGGTTCATCAGAAAAAACAGATCCGCAAGACTCTTCTCTTTCCTAAGTCTTACCATTACCGTGCAGCCATGACCCAAGACGTCGTTGCCGGAATGCGGGATCTTGTGTCGGTGATCAGAGAAGAGGCCGGCGGTCTCGCCGGAAAGATTATTCTGGATGTCGGCTGCAATGACGGCACATTATTGTCTTTATTCAAAGCTGAAGGCGCGACGACGATCGGCATCGAGCCGACCGACGCGGCCGAGGATGCTCTTTCCCACGCTGATGCCGTCATCCATGACTTCTTTGGACCTAAAGCAATCGACGAATATCTGGCATTGCATCCCGCACCGGACATTATCACCTTCACCAATGTGTTCGCCCATATTGAAGACCTGAATTCAACTATCGCTTGCGTCAAGACCCTGAGCAAAAAGGACACGTTCGTCGTTATTGAGAACCATTACCTTGGTGCAATTCTAGAAAGGCATCAGTTCGATACTTTTTATCATGAGCACCCCCGCACCTATAGCCTGCGGTCGTTTCAGTTCGTCGCAAACAAGCTCGAGATGGCCATCGTCTCCGTGAACTTTCCCGCCCGCTACAACGGCAACATTCGGGTTGTGCTGACGCGACGCGACAATCCACGGCCGATCAGCGTGGACGAAACTGGATTGATAGACAAATTTCACGGTATGCGCTGCTATATAGACCGACGCCGGGCCGAAATCCTGGGGCAACTCAACCAACTGGCCGTCACTCACGGTCCTATTCCGGCCAAGGCTTTCCCCGGCCGGGCTTCGATCCTCATCAACTATTTTGGTATCGATGAAACTCTGATCAGTGCTGCCTACGAAAAGCCGCAGTCACCCAAGATCGGCCATTACATCCCCGGAACCCGGATTCCCATTCTGGATGAACGCGAATTTTTCGCCAAGGAAGACGCGCCGATTCTCGTGAACATGGCTTGGCATATTCGTGACGAAATACAACGTTACGTGCGTACGCGCGGCTTCACCGGAGAGTTGTTGGAGGTCTTCCATTGATCTCCGTTCTAGGGGGCGGCTTCGGCCTTTACGGGCATCTACCGGCTCTGATCGATTTGGGATTCCCCGTGTCAACGCTGGACCGCTATAGAACGGCGTTGCAAGCGCGCCCCGAGTTGTCTTGTTTTATTCCGCAAGTCTCATTCGTTGAGGACGAGGAAGAACTGGTGGCGCAGGCGAACGTTCTCGTCTTGGCGCGCCGCCCAGGTGATCACTTCCCGATCATCCAGAACCTTGTCCAACATCGGAAGGATATCCAGATTGTCGTTGAAAAACCAATTGCTGTAAACTCGAGGACTGCCGGCCAGCTTCATCAAATGATGATTAACGCCGGCATCCGATATCACGTTCCTTACCTGTTTCCTCACTGTCGCTGGACGCGAGCCATTTGGCATACAGTGGCCAGCCGTGGCTGCTCCGTCCGCCTGGAATGGGAAATGGATTTCCGCAACCCAGCGAGTTCGTGGAAATACGATCCTGGCGTGGGCGGTGGCATTGTGGCTTACTACGCGATCAATTTCCTTCCCGTGATGTTGAAGGCTTTAGGTCCGGCTGCACTTTGCAGACGTGTGAATTATGTTGAAGGACGGCACCTGTCCTTCGTCTCTTCGATTGGAGACGTGGAAATACTATGCCGGTTCGCTTTCCGCGACGAACCTTCCTTCCGGGTCGTGATCAACGGCGCGGAGACGTTCCGTTCCGCCACCCCGTTCGGCGAGCCACCTGTCTCCGCGCTTCCCGATCCACGCATTGGCGTACTTAAATGCTTCTACAGAAAAGAGGTATTCGCGCAGAAACAGGACGCGCTCAATCATGCGCAGCTGATCCAAATGTGGGACGCACTGGAAGATTACTCATCGCTGAACTCCGCCGAGACAATCGATTACACAGTGACGGAACACGACCCGAAACGGTGTTGATCCCGTTTCGCAAACCCCTGACCCGTAGGTGTAAGGAACTGAATTCTTTCGATTGATGAACTTGGCGTCAAATATGCTCATTTCTGTTATCACTCCGTGCTTCAACGAAGAGGATAACGTCGCCGTCTGCCGCGACGAAGTCCGAAAAACGTTCCAAGAATTGCTGCCCGACTATGATTACGAACACATTTTTTCGGATAACGCCTCTTACGACAAAACCGTCGAGCGGCTGTTGGCGATGGCGCGGGACGACAAGCGCGTCAAGATTATCGTCAATGCCCGCAACCTCGGTCCGTTCCGCAATACCTTCAACGCGTTGAAGAGTGCGTCAGGTGATGCCGTCGTCGTCCAATTACCGGCGGATCTTCAGGATCCACCGTCCCTCATCCCAGAATTCATTCGACACTGGAAGGCAGGATATAAAGTGGTCTATGGGATACGGCGGCGGCGCCAGGAACGATGGTGGCTGCGCAGAGCGCGCTGGCTCTACTATCGTCTCGTTGCATCGACGACGGACGTCAACCTGCCTACCGATACCGGCGAGTTCCAGCTTATCGACCGGTCGGTGGCTGACACAATCATCAGGGTTGATGATTACTATCCCTACATCCGTGGTTTGATCGCTCAATGCAGTCAGCGATCCATCGGCGTGGAGTATACGTGGCAAACGCGGTGGTCAGGAACATCCAAGAATCGGCTCTACCACCTCATTGACCAAGCCTTGAATGGATTCGTTTCGACCTCAAACGTCCCAATGCGGTTGAGTATTTTTCTTGGGTTCACGTTGGCCTTCATCAGCATCATCTATGCGCTGGCCCAACTGGTGGGCACCCTGGTTTTTTTCGGCACGGTGCCGGCCGGAATGCCGACGCTGATCGTCGGGCTGTTTTTCTTCAGCGGGGTCCAGTTATTATTCATGGGGATCCTGGGCGAGTATATCGCCGCCATTCATTCTCAGGTTCGCCGGGGGCCGGTATTGGACGACGCGTTGCGCGTCAATTTTGAATCGTCGGATAACGATGACTCCCCGCGCACGGACGACGTGAAACGCGCGCCACGGCATCATGGCTAGAAAGACCATGCGTGGAGAGGCGAAGCAATCGGAGCACGTGCCGCGGCTAAAAACGGCCGCCCTGCCGGAAACGCTGCTTGTTCTATCTTCCGCCGTTGTTTCCGTATCCACCCTCATCTGGTTACTTTGGTATTGTCGCTATGGAATGGATATTACGCACGAAGGTGAATATCTCCACTTGATATCGAATCCGTTCATCTATCTTGTGTCGTTCACTCAGTTTGGTTTTGTTTATCATCCATTGTATGAATTGCTGGACGGAAATATTGCGGCACTGAGGCAAGCGAACATCCTCATCTTCTTTTGTTTGGCGTGGGTTCTCACGAACATCTTTTTTAAGACCATCCTGATACCCCCACCCCCCACGCTCCACGGCTGGCACGGCACTGTGATAACGGCGGGTTTTGCAGTGCTGGTACTAACTTACTTGGATTATTATTTCTTGCTCACCCCAAGCTATAACAGCTTGGCTTTGCAGTCCCTGATGATCGCCGCGACCGGATTATTGTTGATGGAGAGGGACGCATCGCGCGAAAGCCTTGCCGGATGTCTTTTGCTCGGCATCGGCGGCTGGCTGGCGTTCATGGCCAAACCGACCACCGCGATCGCGTTAGGCTGCTGTTCGATTTTCTACCTGTTGGCAGTCGGGAAACTCACCGCTCGGTTTCTTTTTCTGCCAATGGCCGTCGCCGCAATTTCATTCGTCGTCGGTGCATGGCTTATTGATGGATCGGTCGTGGGATTCATCAAAAGAGTGGAAGAAGGTATAGAGAACATACAGTTGGACAAGAGTGGCCACGGGCTTGCTGACATATTGAGGTATGATAATTTGAGTTTTGGGGGGAACGGGCCGGCCACGTTGACGGCGGCCGTCGCCGTCTTTTTGTTCGCCGCTTTCCTGCTTCGTTCAAGGACCAACGTGTTCGTGTACTGCGGCACAATGCTGTCCATGCTGTTTCCCTTTTTCTCCTTGGCAATCATTCTTGGATTCCTCCACGTCAATCTTGTCCGGGATCTGGGGTTGGGGGAGCGTCAGGGATTGTTGCTTTGGGCCATACCGTTCACCGCCGCCTTCATCGGACTGAGTTCCCGAAAATTCAACGGCGTGTTTGACATTTCACGCGCGCAATGGGCACGTGCTTTCATTTTTCTTGCGTTGCCATTCGCCTATTCATTTGGAACAAACTTCAACTACTGGCTTAAAGCAATTGGCGCCGGGATATTCTGGGTTCTGGCAGGACTCGTTCTCGTCGTTCCTGCCATGAACCATCAACGATTCAAGTCCATGGTGATCTCGCTTGCTCTCGCGGGGCAACTGATGACCGTGGTGTTGGTCGACTACGCGATAGAATACCCATACCGGCAGCCGCAACCACTGCGCGAGAACGATTACCCTGTCGCGTGGGGAGAGGCCGGCTCCACGTTGATTTTCGATGGAAGTTCCGGACAGTATCTTTCCGAGGCGATGGATTTGGTGGAGCGCGTCTCGTTCTCTCGTGGAACCCCGATGATCGATCTGAGCGGAAGGGCGCCCGGTCTTCTGCACGCTATAGGCGCAAAGAGCATTGGGCTGTCCTGGTTTATTGGAGGATATCCTGGAAGTACCGAACGTGCGATGGACGCTCTGAGAAGGATCGCGTGTGAAGAACTCGCTGTTGCATGGTTGTTGACGGAACCTGAACTCCATCCGAAAGTGAAAGTTTCGGCGGACGTTCTTCTCTCTGACTTTGGCGCGGATCTAGGCAGCGATTACAAAGTTATCGGCACGTTGACGACGGTGGAAAGTCCAGTCCAAAGGGGCGGGCATCCGCGGCACACCCAACAACTGCTTAAACCCATCCGTTCCGCTGAAGCCATGACCGCGGCATGTATCACGGCACGGACGGGCACCCGGCTCAAGGAGAAGACGAACTGATGGGCACCCTGATTTTTTTCGGCGTGGCGCCGGCAGGAATGCCGACGCTGATCGTCGGGCTGTTTTTTTTCAGCGGGGTCCAGTTATTATTCATGGGGATCCTGGGTGAGTATATCGCCGCCATTCATTCTCAGGTTCGCCGGGGGCCGGTATTGGACGACGCGTTGCGCGTCAATTTTGAATCATCGGATAACGACGACTCCCCGCGCACGGACGACGTGAAACATGCGCCACGGCATCATGGCTAGAAAGACCATGCGTAGAGAGACAAAGCAATCGGAGCGCGTGCCGCGGCTAAAAACGGCCGCCCTGCCGGAAACGCTGCTTGTTCTATCTTCCGCCGTTGTTTCCGTATCCACCCTCATCTGGTTACTTTGGTATTGTCGCTATGGAATGGATTATACAGACGAAGGTCAATATCTCGTCTGGATATCGAATCCGTTCATCTATCCTGTGTCGTACACTCAGTTCGGTTTTGTTTATCATCCATTGTATGAATTGCTGGACGGAAATATTGCGGCTCTGAGGCAAGCGAACATCCTCATCTTCTTTTGTTTGGCGTGGGTTCTCACAAACATCTTTTTTAAGACCATCCTGACACCCCACGCAACCCCCACGCTCCAAGGCTGGCACGGCACTGTGATAACGGCGGGTTTTGCAGTGCTGGCACTAACTTACTTCAATATTGATCTCTTACTCACCCCAAACTATAACAGTTTGGCTTTGCAGTCCCTGATGATCGCCGCGACCGGATTATTGTTGATGGAGAGGGACGGATCGCGCGAAAGCCTTGCCGGATGTCTTTTGCTCGGCATCGGCGGCTGGCTGGCATTCATGGCCAAGCCGACGACCGCAATTGCGTTGGGTTGTTGTTCGGTTTTCTACCTTTTCACAGTCGTGAAACTGACTGCTCGGTTTCTTTTCATGCCAATGGCCGTCGCCGCAATTTCATTCGTCGTCGGTGCATGGCTCATTGATGGATCAGTCGTGGGGTTCATCAAAAGACAGAAAGAAGGCATAGAGAGCTATTGGCTGCTAGAGGCGGGCCACGGGCTTGCTGACATATTGAGGTATGATAATTTGAGTTTTGGGGGGAACGGGCCGGCCACGTTGACGGCGGCCGTGGCCGTCTTTTTGTTCGCCGCTTTCCTGCTTCGTTCAAGGACCAACGTGTTCGTGTACTGCGGCACAATGCTATCCATGCTGTTTCCCTTTTTCTCCTTGGCGATCATTCTTGGATTCCTCCACGTCAATCTTGCCCGGGATCTGGGGTTGGGGGTGAGGCAGGGATTGTTGCTTTGGGCCATACCGTTCACCGCCGCCTTCATCGGACTGAGTTTCCGAAAATTCAACGGCGCGTTTGACATTTCACGCGCGCAATGGGCGCGTGCTTTCATTTTTCTTGCGTTGCCATTCGCCTATTCATTTGGATCAAACACCAACTACTGGCTTAAAGCAATTGGCGCCGGGATATTCTGGGTTCTGGCAGGACTCGTTCTCGTCGTTCCTGCCATGAACCATCAACGATTCAAGTCCATGGTGATCTCGCTTGCTCTCGCGGGGCAACTGATGACCGTGGTGTTGGTGGACCACTTCATAGAACACCCATTTCGGCAGCCGCAACCACTGCGCGAGAACGATTACCCTGTCGCGTGGGGAGAGGCCGGCTCCACGTTGATTTTCGCTGGAAGTTCCGGACAGTATCTTTCCGAGGCGATGGATTTGGTGGAGCGAGGCTTGTTCTCTCGTGGAACCCCGATGATCGATCTGAGCGGAAGGGCGCCCGGTCTTCTGCACGCTATAGGCGCAAAGAGCATTGGGCTGCCCTGGTTTCCGGGAGGATATCCTGGAAGTAACGAATATGCGAGGGACGCTTTGAAAAGGGTTGCGTGCGAAGAACTCGCTGTCGCGTGGTTGTTGACGGAACCTGGTGGCCATGGGGAAATTTCGGCCGACGTTCTCTCTGATTTTGGCGCGGATCCAGTCAACGATTACAAAGTTATCGGCACGTTGACGACGGTAGAAAATCCGGTCCAAAACTGGGGCGGGCATCCGCGGCAGACCCAACAACTGCTTAAACCCATCCGTTCCGCTGAAGCCATGACCGCGGCATGTATCACGGCACGGACGGGCACCCGGCTCAAGGAGAAGACGAACGGAGTCCCGTCGTCCCAGACTGACCGAGTCTCTCTGCTTGACAAACCGCCGCGTTTTTAGTAAAACCCCTAAAACTGATAATAGCTATCAATATCGTATTATCGATAACCAGTATGTACATTTGTCCCTGCAAAGGCATCAAGGAATCGGACGTTGAGAAGCTCGGGCGAGCAGGAATTACGTGTCCGGAGCAACTTGCCGCAGTCCTGGGAATCGACGACGGAGAGACATGTTGCGGGCGTTGTCTCAACAATATTGCCGATATTGTGACCATTGCCTCGCAGGAACACCTCCTCTGCTCTGCTTCGTCTCACAGATAGGGCCCTCGCTTTTTCAGCAACTCCTTTCAAATCCCTGAGCCGTTTCGTGAATCTCTTCCGTTGTCAATCGCCGTGAACGTATGATGCCCCATCCTCTGATTGCTCCCTACGGGTCATGGAAATCCCCTCTGACCTCAGACCGGATCGTCTTGGAATCTCTCAGACTCGGGGCAATGGCCCTGGATGGAGATCAGATTTTCTGGATGGAAAACCGTCCTCATGAGGGCGGGCGAAATGCCGTGGTTCAAAGAGATGGCGATGGGACGTGCCACACCTTGACTCCCAACCCGTTCAACGTTCGCACCCGCGTTCATGAATATGGAGGGGGTGCCTACTGTGTGTCGAAAGGGATCGTCTACTTTTCGAATTTTTCCGATCAACGACTTTATCGACAGCGTCGAGGCGGGACGCCTGAATCCATCACCGCGGACGTCCCCACGTTCTACGCCGACGGCCTCGTGGACACGAGACGAAACCGGCTGATTTGCATTCGTGAAGATCATACTCTATCCAACGAAGAACCCCGGAACGCCATTGTCGGCATTCGTCTTGACGGCCAACCGTCTGAGACCTCCGGGGACGTTCTGGTTGCCGGCAATGATTTTTACGCCTCTCCCCGATTGAGTCCGGACGGACGGCAGTTAGCCTGGCTGACCTGGAATCACCCGAATATGCCGTGGGACGGCACGGAACTTTGGGTGGCCGACCTCTGCCCGGCCGGCTCTCTGCTTTCCTCGCGTTGCGTGGCCGGGGGAGCCTCAACCTCCATTTTTCAACCCGAGTGGTCGCCGGATGGTCAATTGTATTTTGTCTCCGATCAGTCCGGTTGGTGGAACCTGTATCGATTCCACGACGAGCAGGCCGTCCCCCTTTATCCCATGGAGGCCGAGTTCGGCCAACCGCAATGGATCGGCGGACAACGGCTCTATGGGTTTGAATCGTCTCGTTCCATTATCTGCACCTATACACAACGCGGCTTCTGGCATCTGGGCCGTTTAGACGTTGAACAACGCAGGCTGGAACGATTCGATCTGCCGTATACCGCGTTCGACAATATCCACGTGCATCACTCCAACGTTTTTTGTACGGCCGGTTCTCCATCCGAACCCACGGCGCTCATTCAGGTCGACGTGAACACGCAGGCCGTGACCGTCATCCGACGCTCAGTCGATTTTTCGCTGGACGCCGATTCTACGTCCACCCCGTCCGCCGTCACCTATCCGACCGAAGATGGAAACACCGGGCACGCGTTCTTTTACCCACCACACAATGGCGCGTATCAAGGTCCGCCCTCGGAACGTCCTCCACTCCTGGTGAAAAGCCATGGCGGCCCAACCGGTGCCGCGTCTCCCGCCTGTAACCTGATGATTCAATTCTGGACCAGTCGCGGCTTTGCCGTGCTGGACGTGAATTATGGCGGCAGCACGGGATACGGTAGAGCCTATCGAGAACGACTCAACGGCCAATGGGGCATTGTGGACGTGGCTGATTGCGTCAGTGCGGTGACGGCACTCATCACCCGGGAGGCAGTAGACCCAAAGCGGGTCACCATCACCGGAGGGAGTGCCGGAGGCTTTACCACGTTATGCGCGTTGACGTTTCGCGACGTGTTTACGGCCGGGTCCAGTTACTACGGGGTCTCGGACCTTGAGGCCTTGGCGAGAGAGACCCATAAGTTTGAATCGCGCTACCTGGACCGCCTTATCGGCCCACTTCCCGAATCTCAAGACCTCTACGTTCAACGATCTCCCATTCATTTCACCGACCGACTTTCCTGTCCGCTCATCCTGTTTCAGGGATTAGAGGACAAAGTGGTCCCGCCGAATCAGGCGGAAAACATGTTCGAAGCCGTCAAAGCAAAAGGTCTTCCCGTGGCCTACGTTGCGTTTGAAGGCGAGCAACACGGGTTTCGCCGGGCCGAGCACGTCAAGCAGGTGCTGGATCACGAACTGTATTTTTATTCAAAAATTTTCGGCTTCATTCCAGCCGACCCGGTGACGGCCTTCCCCATTACCAATCTGGAAGTTTGACGGCTTGGAGTCGTTCAGCCCCTTGTGTTCAGGCAACCAGCCGCCGGACCAGGGCAGGGATGTGCTTTGCCGGCACCACCGAGATCGTTTCATCCAGTTCATAGGCTTCATGACCGGGATACATAATCCAGAGACGTGCCAGTTGTAAGTCGTCAATGGCAACACGCATGGCGCGGGTCGTCCCCGGGGCATCGCCGTATTTGCATTCAAAACCATAGCGTTTGCCGGCGATGGTGACCAGGAGATCGAGTTCTGCTCCTCCATGGGTTGCCCAGAAACTTGCGCTCCTCGTATCCAGGCCGGAGAGGAGTTGCTCAATCGCAAAACCTTCAAATGATGAGCCAAGCTTTGGATGTCCCGACAGCGCGTCGAAAGAATGGAGTTCCAGGAGTGCGTGTAACAGCCCGCTGTCGCGAACGTAGATCTTTGGAGATTTGACCTGACGTTTCTTCAGGTTCTCGTGCCAAGGCGTCAGCACTGCCCAAAAGCAGGAAACGCGCCGTGCACGCCGGCCCGTCCAGCAACACGCGCAGGCTTTCGAACAGTTGTGGTTGCCGCTGGATTTCATCAATAACCACCAGACCGGTCAGTTGCGAGAGGGTTTGTTCAGGTGAGCCCAGTTTGCGACGGTCCACCGCCCTTTCCAGGTCGAAAAAGGAAACCGTCGGCTCGTTGCCGGCAAACATGCGGACCAAGGTCGTCTTCCCACATTGACGAGGACCGGTTCATGCAACTGCGGGATGAATACGAAATGCGGATGTGATAGCGGCAATGGCCTTGGGACGTTCAATCAACATTGGATCATGATATTCCTTGAAAATCATGATCTTAACAAATGATTTTCAAGGAAATCGAGAGAATGGAATGGATGGAATGGGAAACCCCAAAAGTGCTGCTGGAAGCCGCGTGACATCCCTGCCCGAAGGCAGACGGGCTTTATGGCGCCAGCCGCTCAATGGTCAAGGCTTGATCGTTGGGTGTCACCGTGGCTTTGATGAAGTCGCCGAATTGGAAATCTTCCGTCATCTTGGTTTCGGCCGTTCGTTCGACGCGGATTTCACCCATCTCACCGCGTAACACGTAAAAATCTCCATCCACCATCAAAACTTGACCTTCGACGACGCGGGATTCATCACCCTGCCCAACGGTTGAAGGCGCCACGTCCTGAGTCGTGCTCTCTCCGCCGGAAGATGACGCCTGACCTTGATCTTGGTCGGGATTCGGCGACGCCGCGACGTCATGCACGGTGATTCCCGGCACGTCATCGGGACCGGCGCGTTCAATCTTCAAAGCCTTGTTGTTCATAAGAACGACGGCTTTGATCCGATCCCCGTATGTAAATTCTTCCGTCACCTCGGTTGTGTACGTGGCTTCGATGTGAATCTCGCCGCGCTCGCCGCGCACGATGTACAGGTCTCGATCAATCTCCAGCAGATCGCCGACAATCGTTTTGGATTCCGGTTGCTTGGGTTGGACCGAAGGCTCAGCAGTTTGACCGTTGTTTTCCCGTCGGGCGTCAGGGGACTTCGCGGCAACCGGCTGATTTTCCGTGACTCCCGACACGTCATCGGGACCGGCGCGTTCAATCTTCAAAGCCTTGTTGTTCATAAGGACGACGGCTTTGATCCGATCCCCGTATGCAAATTCTTCCGTCACCTCGGTTGTGTACGTGGCTTCGACGTGAATCTCGCCGCGCTCACCGCGCACGATATACAGGTCTCGATCAACGTCCAGCAGATCACCGACAATCGTTTTGGTAGGCTGACTCGATGCCCCGTCCTGCGCCGACGTGCTCGGATTCTGCACCAATAGGATCACGCACGCCGCACTCAGAACGGCCAACAGGACGACAGACGTTTTCATTCCACCACCACCTTTCATGAGAGACACGTGGAAACGTGCAGGCCCGGTCAGGGCCGAATACCATCGTCGCGTTTGTTCAAATAGTACCATACCCGTTCATCCTCATCCAGAGACAACCCGACGCCAACACGACCACTATGACGTCTGAATGATTGTTGACGGCTAACACGACGGCCATCCATTTATTGTCACAATTCCGTCCACATATTTTGTAACGCCAGAAAACGCCGTCCCGACGATTTCATGGAAGACTTCCCACTCTCGGCAAACGTGGAGCACATCCTGAATCGTCACGCCATGTTTTTCTAATTTTTCAAATAGTTCCGGTTGGTTATGCTTGACAAAGGGGTAAATACGTAAATTACTTGCCGGCATTTTTCATACAGTCTTTGACGCTTTTTCAGGAGTTTGGTTGAGTTTATGCACAAAGGCAGAGTAGTGACGTGGCCGTAAAATCGTAAACCCTTTGCTCACGGCGGGTTCATAACCTGTAGCATCTTCCTAATCGTGGTCCTGCATTTGAATTTCGTTTATGCCGCCGTGTATTGGCGAATGTCCACTTGCACCCCGGCACGCGCAGCTTCTTCAGCGGTCTTGAGCAGACATGATGTCGTTTCTTCACCTATATATTCTTCTCCGCAATTCGCGCAAACCTGTGCCGGCACTGCCTTGACCACCAGAGTCGTGTCCTCACGTTCAAGAGCGACCGTCGCCTTCCCCAATCGAGTCTTTCCATTTTTACAAATCACGCAGGTCACGTATCAGCCCTCCTTTTCTTGAAGTCTTGTTCCCATTCCTCACGATCAGGCTCATAGACCGTAATCACGATTGTTTCTCCAGACTCCGCATTCTCAGCAGCCACGAGGTGGAGTGGACGCATGTGTCGCCATCCTAATAACAATCGGCTAGGGTATGGTTTGTCATCTGGATACGTTTCTATCGTCTCGCCGGTCTCCAGAACCTCCTGCACATCCTCTTTGCTAATCCGACGCTGAAACATTCGCTTGATGGCATGTATCCGAAAGACCAATAGACCGATGGCACTCATCCAACCTCCTCGCAGATAAGAACATTCGGTTTTTTCACACAGGGTAGAAAATCGTCAACCATTAGGCAGTTGTTCAACAGAACTTTATCCTTTCTGCACGGTGGACCACAGAGGCTACAAGCTCTTCTCATCGCAGCCACCTTCCTTGTCAAATTCTGATTTGTCTTTCTATTGTTTACTTGTTTATCGAATGTCTTCAACAAACCCTGAACTCAAGGAAAGATCGGGTAGGAAAATACATCCGTCCGTCAGACGTTCTTGACGCACCGGAATCCGGCGTGGGCATGGGGGTAGCCTCCGCACATTTTCCAGATAAGTAAAGTCTATTGATGGATTGACAAATGACTTGCGATGGTCCTAACGTCTATCGACTTCATTCAGACTTTATATAGGCCCAGACGTTGCTGTTGAACTACGGACTCTAACTCCGTGGAGAGGCGCGTGCCGGGCCTATTTTTTTATGACCGTCTGCTTCGAAAAACCCCTATGTTGAATTTCCTCTCACGTATTTCGGCCGCTAGTCTAGCTGAACCAAATAATTTCTGGTCGGATTCTTTATCATCAGGCCGTCTTGAGTGATCGTTGACTGGCGTGCAGCACCGTGAAACCGATCACCGCATTTCCTTCATAACGGACAATGACGTCATCATCGGTCATCTCGCTGTCCGTGGCGTAGCTGGGCTTCTTAAAATTCACATACAGGGTGTCTGCCTCGGCATCAAACGTCAGCCAGACGGCATGTTGCGGTGCCCGATTAACGACGGGGATCAGCTTCAAGTACTCCTGAAAATCGGCTATGGCCATATCTGACTCCTCTTCGCAAGGGATCGAAACTTGCTGGTCAAAAATGCGGTAATAATAAACCCGTCGTCCCCCTGTTCGCGATAGACAACGACTAAAGACTTGTCACGTCGAATCTTCTGTACGGCGATCAGTTCACGACCGCCACCGCCGAGTATCCGTTCCGGCAACAGGACTGTTTCTAACACTTCTGAACGTAAACCGGCTAATTCACAGTGTTCCTCAGTAATATGCGCCCAGCGTTCATCGGTGAGTCGAATCACAACACCGTTCTTGGATACCACTTCATCGATCATAACACACTCATGAGCAAGTCTACTGTCGCATATGACCGAAAATTCTTCTTCTTACGAAAACTCCAACTGTTGCCATGCCTTTGGCGGAGCTTTCGGCAGATTTTCCACACGCGGCTACAGTCGTCCTTGCCTCACTCACGGCGGCTCGGCAATCCTGGAAAATATGACGAAAGCAGAGAAGGTTCGGCTTGTCTCTTTCCATCAATGGTAAGTTTCCAGCCGGCGCGCTCCAGCTTATGGAGTTCTCGATGAACGTAGGAACATGACAAACTCAAGGCCTGTAAAGAATCGGTTCCATAAGCATAGACGGACTCGGAAAACCCTTCCATTGTTATCCAACAGCGATAGTCATACGTTCAGATTCCGGGTCCGGCTCGGGATGAAACATACAAATTTTGATGTTCCGGTTGGCTTCACCCCTTTTTACGGCAACAAACTCTGCACGTGCTATTGGAGATTGCATGACTTCTTGGTTTCGACGTCAGAAGGCGGAACGCCGGTGGTCCGTTGTCATTCTGAATCTTCACCCTGGATCGTCAGCGCATCCAACGCGCGCAATTCCAGACCTTCGATCTCTTGAAGTGTTTTTCCTGCGATACCTTGGAAATCTCCGTACATACCGACCGTAGCCTGCATGACCCGGTCAATTTGCTCCTCGCGCTTGGCCCATTGCTTATTGATGGCTCTCTTCTCTTTATGAAGATCCGCTTGCATGGACGAAAAGGCCTCCACAATGGCCTCGACGCGCTGACGGAAGCGTGGTCCCGTTAAATATTGATACACCATCTCTATCTTCGTCTGCCGACCTTCAGAAGTCTGGCGAGCGGTTGCTATCTCAATCAGGGTATGGCGAAGCATTATGGCAATGGGCAGGGCAGCACTCAGATGTGTCACCCATACGCCGTCAATCAGATCGAATGTTTCTGTCCTTTTTGGAAGGGACTGACTGACGACCACAGCCACTTCCGCTTTGGCTGCACGCTGGTCATCGCGGAGCTTGGACAGCCAAGCGTTACTCCAATTCTTGGTGCGCTTGGACTCCCACAGGATCGTTCCGCATGGTTGTCCCGATGGACCAATGACCCCGTGTAAGACGTCCCCGCCGTGCTCGCCTTTCGGCACGGGCCGAATCCTGTCAAGTGGAAACTTTGTGCTCAACAGCGATTCAAGTTCGAGTTCCTGCACTTCTCCTTGAAGTTGCTGTGATCCCTGCTCAGCTTTGCGCTTCAACTCCTCGATTTGTTTCTGCATTGAGGCGATGGTCTGCTCTTTCTCCTTTACTTTCAGGCCTAATGACTCCTCGGCTTTCCTTTTTTCCTGATCGCGCGTGTTGGCAAGAACTTTCTGCACTCGTTTTTCAACCGTGAGGTCCATCTCGCGCTTGGCATCGTCAAGTTCGCGCTTTTTACGGAGCAGTTCGGCTTGGGCTTTTTGTGCCTCAGCGAGTTTCTCGTCACGCTGTTTCACGACAACTTGAAGATCATTGATTTCCTTTGCTTTTTGATCGAGATCGGTTGCCATGACCCGTCTGGCCTTCTTCTCTTCTTCAGCGGCGATTGCCATACGCTCTTTTTTCAGTTGTTCTTCAAAATCACGCCGAGTCGACTCAATGATCGGAGCTGCGAGCGATTCCGTGAGTTTGATGTCGGTCTTACATTTTGGACACGTAATGATTGGGTCTGTCATAGGTATTCCCCGCCTTGTTGACACAACTATCGATTCCTCTTATTTATCATTCTATTTTTTTACTTATTTATTGAATGTCTTCAACAAACCCTGAACTCAAGGAAAGATCGGGAAGGAAAAACATCCGGACGTCAGACATTCTTGACGCACCGGAATCCGGCGTGGGCATGGGGGTAGCCGCGGCGAAACCAATTTCGGAATGATCGACGCAGCAGGCATGACGCCGTAGTCGGGGATCCCCCTTTGACGACGAAATGATCGTCATCGAAGAAGCGAGCGGAATATCCCGGATAGGTGGGATAGGGCTGAAACCCTTCAAAGGGATGGAAGCGCGTCGAAGTCCATTCCCATCCGTTCCCCACTAATTGTGACACCCCGAAGGCACTATCTCCCTGCGGCGTGGCCGTCACCGGAAACGGATCCCACGACTGGAAATGAAAATTCCCATGAACCCCATTGGAAGCCTGATTGCCCCATGGATAGGCACGTTCTTCGCCATTTGGCGTACCGTATGCCGCTCGATGAAATTGTGCTTCAGTCGGCAGGGCCAGGCCGGACCATTGGGCATAGGCCCGCGCATCGTTCAGCGACGCGTAGACCGGCCAATGTGAAGGGAGAGGGATTTCGTCGAACATGGTCCGCAACAACCAGCGGTCCTCTCGGTTGACCCAAAACGGAGGGATGGCCCCCCCTTCTTTCACAAACTGGAGATATTGATGATTGGTGACTTTATATTTGCTGATCGCAAAGGCCGGCACGTCTTCGTGACGTTCGCCAAATTCATTATCCCACCCGAAGCCGTCCCGTCGGCCTAAGGTCACGACGCCGGCGGGAATATCGATCATGGTATGTCCGGGGGCTGGGCCGTCGGGTGGAGGTGAGACGGGCGGTGAAATTTTTCCGGCTATTGAAGCGCGGTGGAGCAAATAGGCAGTGGTTTCGGCGTGCATCCAACGATGCTCAACGGTCATGCGAAGGACCGCGTCAGGCACCGCTTCCAGTGCGTGATCCACCGCCTCCCGAGCCTTGACGTTATAGCGACGGATTTCTTCCAGGGAAGGCCATTCTGAAGGAGCGTCCTCCTGTTTCGAGCCGACCTCCGGATCAATGCCTGCTTCAAACAGCGAATCAAACGTCGGGTGGAAGGAGGGACGCCCCAGCGTCCCACGACAAATTTGATTCCAATCAAACGCCTCAACGTGCCCAACGTAAAAAATCACCCGATGGCGCTCAGGAATAGGGCGCTCATAAAGCGTCTTGGGGTGAAACAGCGTAAAGATGTGATCGGTACAGGCTCGTGCGGCGGATAATTCCTTTTGTATTTCGAGTAATTGCGGCATAATCCCTTTCTCGATCGGCACGACGTCTTACGGGAACGGCATAAGAGACGTCACGGCGTCGGTCAATGGAATCAATGGGTCTTTTGTAATATATCCATAGTCGGGCTTGTCAAGAAAAAATCGGTCATGATGAACCCACCTGCCCTGAGCGTCCACGACGTGACAATGGAGTTTGAGGCTCACGTTCGAGTCCTTCAGCACGTCAACCTCGACGTCCCTCAAGGTCAGACGTTGGTCCTGATCGGGGAAAGTGGATCCGGAAAAACGACGCTGCTGCGCATGTTTAACGGGTTGAACCATCCGACGTCCGGAGAGATTCACCTTCATGGAGAATCCATCCGGATCAAAGATCCCATAGAACTCCGTCGCCACGTTGGGTACGTGCAGCAGGACGGCGGATTGCTACCGCATTGGACGGTCGAAGAGAACGTCAGCCTCGTGCCCGTCCTGCTCGGATGGAATCCTGAAAAAAGAACGAGTCGCGTGCATGAACTTCTGGATATGGTGAATCTCGACCCCACGCGGTATCGAACGCGGTACCCCATCGAACTGTCCGGTGGGCAGCGACAACGCGTGGCTGTTGCGCGAGCCCTCGCGGCTGACCCGAGCATCGTCTTGCTTGACGAACCCTTTGGCGCACTCGACTCGATCACTCGGCGCAATCTTCAACGTCAATTTCTCGAACTCAAACGCCAGCTCCAAAAGACCCTGGTCATGGTCACGCACGACGTTGACGAGGCGATCCGACTCGGCGACCGGATCGCGGTGCTGAAAGATGGACGCCTTCTGCAAATCGGAAGCCCCGCCGAACTTCTCAACGCTCCGGCTCACGACTACGTTGCGCAATTGCTGGGACATCGATCCCGTGGAGATCATCCATGAGCCGATGCGTGCGGATGCGTCCGCTTGGTCTCGCCGTAGGCTTGGCCTTCGCTCTGCTGATTCCCTGGACGCCGCCGGCGTCGTCCGAGGAAGGCCGCCTTGTCGTCGGATCGAAAAATTTCATGGAAAACAAACTCCTGGCTGAAATCTTTGCGCAACTCATCGAAGCCCGCACGGATTTGTCCGTCAAGCGCCAATTGGGACTGGCGGGCACGCAGGTCTGCTTTGAAGCCCTTCGCACGGGAGCCATTGACCTCTATCCGGAATATACGGGCACCGGTCTCGTCAGCATTCTTCGGCAACCTCCGACCGGAGATTCACGAACGGCGCTGACCACCGTTCGGTCGGAATTTTTACGTCGCTGGGATCTGTGGTGGTTGAATCCCTTAGGCTTTGAAAATGCCTATGCCCTGGCCGTGCCTCGGGACCGACTGCCTGCCGACCCTCCGCGCACCTTGTCGGATCTTGCCGCATTTTCAGCGTCCCTGACGGCAGGGTTCGGGTATGAATTCATTCAACGGCCCGATGGATTACCCGGCCTGAAAACACGATACGGCCTCACCTTTCAACGCGTTCAAGCCATGCAGCAATCCTTAAAATATCAAGCCGCCGCGGCGGGGGAGATCGACGTGCTGGACGTCTATACCACCGACGGGCGTCTGTTCGTGTATGACTTTGTGGTGCTTGAAGACGATCAACGTTTTTTCCCACCCTATGAAGCCGCCGGACTCATTCGAGGCGCGACGTTGAAACGCTATCCGGAGGTGGGGTCCGTGTTGGGCTTATTAAGCAACGCGTTCGACGCTCGGATCATGCGGCAATTGAATTATCGTCTCCAGGAAGGCGGAGAATCGGTCGAAGTCGTGGCACGCGATGCCTTGTCGGCACTCAATCTGTTGGCAAGCGAGAACTCCCCATCGCAACCGGCTTCGAAGGACAATGAGCTCTTCGCCTATCTGTGGTCGCATGGGTCAACGCTGATGCAGCAAACCATTGAGCATCTTTTCCTGGCGGGTCTGGCGTTAGGGTTGGGCATCCTGCTGGCCGTTCCCTTGGGGTTACTGCTTGAACGCCGTCAGACGGTGGCCGAACCCGTCATTCGAGGCATCGGCTTGACGCAAACCATCCCCTCCATCGCGTTGCTGGCGTTTATGATCCCGGTGTTCGGCATCGGCGTCCTGCCGGCCGTGATCGCCTTATGGATTTACGCCCTGTTTCCAATCGTCAGAAACACCTATTCAGGCCTCCGCGACGCGGCGCCCGACGCCGTGGAATCGGCGCGCGCACTGGGCATGACCGAATGGCAAATTCTCTCTTGGGTTCGCCTCCCGTTAGCCGCACCGATCATCATGGCAGGCATACGCACCGCGGGCGTCATCACCGTCGGAACCACCACCTTGGCGGCGTTTATCGGAGCGGGGGGACTAGGCGTGCCCATTGTCTCGGGATTACAGATGGCCGACACCACGATGATCCTCTCCGGCGCCCTGCCGGCAGCGGCGTTGGCCTTGGTGATTGATGGAACGCTCGGCATGATCGAACGTGGGATCAGACCTCGCGGCTTACACGCGCGTCCCGACCGAACGTGAGCGCAACCGCGAGGACCCGTTCAGCCCCAGAGCCCCAGGCCGTTCACGCCCCGGTGCGACCACCACGCCAACCTTGAACAAAGAAGCGCAACCCGCTACAGTGCAACGATTTTCCCCGACTTCTCGTCATGACGGCACCCATCGCGTTTCATCGTCGCAAAGAATCGAAATGATGCTTGAGCAATCCAACGTCATGATCGATGTGCATCTGAACACCCAGGATCCCGCGGCGATCAAAGAAGAAATTCGGGCGGGGTTGTTTTCGACCCCCCGGACGCTGCCGACGAAGTATTTGTACGATGATCAAGGGTCCGCGCTGTTTGAACGAATCTGCGAATCGCCCGAATACTACCAGACGCGCACCGAACACGCCTTGCTGAAAACCGTGGCCGATGAGGTCATCGCCCGAACCGGCACCGAGACGTTAGTCGAATTAGGCTCGGGAGCCGCCATCAAAACCCGGGTGCTGTTGGACGCGATGGCCCGAGCGAACCACCTTCGGTTTTATGTCCCGTTTGATTTCAGCGAAGGCATCGTGCGACGAGTGGCGCGAGAGCTGGTTGAGGAATACGACGGGTTGCAGGTGCATGGAGTGGTTGGGGATTTCCTTGCCCATTTAGAACACCTGCCGGATGGTGGCCCACGATTAGTCATCTTCTTGGGCGGAACCATCGGCAACATGGGACCTGAGGACGCCTTGGCGTTTTTATCCTCAATCCATCACGAAATGGATTCGGGGGATTGTATGCTCCTTGGGGCTCAACTCATCACGGACGTGGCTCGCATGGAAGCGGCGTACAACGATGCAGCCGGGCTCACGGCCGCGTTCAACAAAAACATGCTGGCCGTCGTCAATTCCGTGATCGGAGCGGAATTTGATCCCGACGCTTTTGCCCACGTGGCTCGATTTAATCATGACGAGCGTTGGATTGAAATATCCCTGCGATCGATTCGAGCGCAAGTGATTCCCATTCCCGAATTGGAGTTGGCCCTTCACCTCCAGGAAGGCGAAGACCTCCTCACGGAAATCAGTTGTAAATATACCCGCGGCCAAGTGGAAAGGCTCCTCACCGAGGCGGGGTTCAGTCCAGTGGCGTGGTACAGCGACCCTCACCAACTGCACGGTCTGGCCTTAGCCCATAAACCGTAACGGGCCACGCGGAAAACCTGTCACCGTGAGCGAAAACCGTATCATCCTGGTGAAAACCGCGTCACCCTGAGCGACGCGAAGGGTCTCCTCACCGACCGACCGTGATCTATCTCAACTACGCCGCCCTGTGCCCGACCAATCCTGACGTTGACCGGGAAGTTCAACGGACGCTTGCGGAATTCGGACAATATTTGTATTCCGACGTCGGCATTGAGTGGTACCGCGACAAGATCCACGCCTGTCGGCAAACAGTCGGCAACCTCTTACGAGTGAGTGATCCGTCAAGTATCGCGTTCACCTCGAACGCGACGACTGCACACGCGCTCGCGCTTTCTTCGTTGAAATGGGAACCCGGCGACACCGTGCTCACCACCACGCATGAAAACCCGTCCATCGCCGGACGGCTGCACGCACTGGAACGCGAGGGCGTCCACGTTCACGCCGTCAGGCCCATTTCCCCCGACCAATTCCTGCATGAGGTGCAAGAACGACTCAACGACCACGGCGTCAAGGCCATCGTGATGAGTCACGTGTCGCACGTGGACGGCCGAATCTTTCCAATTCACGCCGTGGCCTCATTGGCCCGAACGGCACGCTGTCCGGTCATGATCGACGGAGCGCAAGCCGTCGGCCATCTGCCGGTGGACGTCGAAACCCTGGACGTGGACGTCTACTTTTTTTCAGGACACAAGTGGTGTGAAGGGCCGCTCGGCACGGGAGCGATGGTGGTCCGGGAGCGTTTTTTCACGCGCCCCGACTTTCGAGCGATTCAAGAAGAACGGCGCGGACACCCGCCGGCCGCCCAATTTGAACTGGGCACGCACAACGTCGGACTCATTGCCGGGCTGGCAAAGGCTTGTGAACTCCGACGTCAGAAGGGAATAGACACCGAACGCCTGATGGGCATTCGAGAGGAAGTCAAAGAAACGCTCGGCAGAACTCAACGCTGCCGGCTCATGGAATGGGCAGGCCCCCATGCCCCGGGCATCCTCACGTTCAAAGGCACGTTCGACATGGATCATGGCCAATTCGCCAAACGGCTGGCCTCAGAACGCGGGATTATTGTGAAGCCCTTCGTGGACTATCCAGTCAATGACGCGCCGGCGATTCGCCTGTCGTGGCTTCCAACTCTGAACCTGCCCCACCTACAACAGGGACTTTCGACGATTGTGCAACGACTCGAATCATAACAATCTTCTTCTCTACCTGCCTGCCTAGCCTGGATTTCCAGGATGATGCTCACCCTGTCGTTCCAACCGTTCTTCCAGTCGCCGCAAGGCCTTTTGGGTGGCACGAAGGTCGCGCACTATTTCTTCACGTGAAACGGGTTGCTCCAGTTCTCGAAGGCGTTCGGCCTTGGCTTCGTCTAAATTATTGAGAACCACCGCGATAAAGAGATTGATCACGACAAACGTCCCGACCACCACAAAGCTGACGAAATATATCCAGGCCAGGGGATGCAGTTCCATGGCGGTATACATGATGTCCGTCCAGTCTTCCAGCGTCACGACCCGAAAGAGGGACAACAGGGAAATGCCCAGATTCCGCCAATGAGTGGGGTCATGTTCATGAAACAACTGGTATCCCATAATCCCGTAAATGTAAAAGATGATGCTCATCAGGAGCATGACGTGGCCCATGCTCGGAATCGAGCGCACGAGCGTGGAGACGATCAGGCGCAATTCCTGAATGGTGGAAATCAACCGCAGAACCCGCAACAACCGGGCAAGCCGGGCAATCATGGCATACTCCCCGGTCGCCGGAATCAACGAGAACACGATCACCAGAAAATCAAAGACGTTCCACCCGTCCCGAAAATACCGATCCACGTGCGGCGCCACGGCCATCATCTTCACCATGGCCTCAAGGATGAACACGGCCAACACCACCTGATTGCCCAAGTGCATCCATTCGCCGTATTGCCGCACCAACTCGGGAGACGTCTCCACGCCCAACAACGCTCCGTTCCCGATAATGAGCGCGATGATGACGTATTCAAAACTCGGCGCACTCACCAGTCGTTGCGCAGCCCGCTTCACCATGGGTCACCGTTCCCGTTTCCCCGTTGCGTCATGATTCCACCCCACACTGTCTCAGTCGATGCTCCAACACGTGCTCCCGGGTTAAGGAGTCACACGGAAGATCATACCGCTCTGCCTGCGCAAAAGCTTCCTGCGGGATTAAGCCCACCAACTCGCCGCGTGCCACGGCCACGCCTTTGTTCGCCGCCTCTTTTTTGACGGCCTCAAACGCCACGTGAACGGGCGTTCGGTGATAGTTCGTCAGATTCATTGACACCTGCACGCATCCTCGGCTTTTCAGTTCCACTCCGATGGCCTTGACCGCGGGAAGTCCTCCATGAGCGGCGCGAATGGTTGCGGCAATCGCCCGGGCCACGGACACGTCCTGACTCTCTAACGTCACGTTGAAGGCAATCAACGGATAACGAGCCCCCACCACGGTCACGCCCGCGGTCGGGTGTGGTCGGGCAGGGCCGAAATCCGGGGCCCAGGCCGGATCCGTTTGCATTCTTCGAGTCAGCGCCTCCACCCCTCCGTTCCGAATCTGTTCCAATTTCTTGCGGAACGATCGATCACAGGCTTCTTCATAGAGAAACACTGGAATCTGCAATTCCTCTCCGATGCGAGCCCCTACCCGTCGGGCAAGTTGGACGCATTGGGCCATGGTGGCGCCTGCCAGTGGAATCATCGGAACGACGTCGGTCGCTCCGATGCGAGGATGCCGGCCAACGTGACGTGTGAGATTGATGAATTCTACCGCTTTGGCCGCAACGGCAACGGCGGCTTCGCCGACTGACTCGTCCGTCCCGGCAAAGGTCAGTACGCACCGGTGATGATCCTCATCTAGATGCTGGTCAAGTACATGCACGCCTTGAATTGTAGTCAGGGCGGTTTTAAGTTTATCAAGTACGCCCAAATCTCGCCCTTCACTCACGTTCGCCACGCATTCAACAAGGGGCGGCATCACGTCCCGTTCCTTCGCGTCAAAAACGTCTCCGGTCTCTTACGCAAATTGAGCTTTCTTGACAAGCTCAAAAGGGCAACATTATAGTCAACTTCACTGATTTTCTCACTTGCACGCGCACCACGTCACACAACCCTCACAGCTTACGACAGGTGATCCCATGACGACCACGCAAGTCGAACCAACCGCGATGCTGGCTGACCTTCAAGCATCCAAACCCGACCGCGTCACCATTGTGCTCCTGAGTGGCGACATGGACAAAGCCATGGCCGCCTTTATTATTGCCACGGGAGCCGCGGCCATGGGCATGCACGTGACGATGTTTTTCACGTTCTGGGGCTTGAACGTGATTCGCAAACCCGGTGCCACGAGTGCGGCCAAAGACGTTTTGCGGAAAGCCTTCGGCTGGCTCAACAAAGGCGGCGCCGACGGCCTTCCCCTGTCCAAGTTCAATTTCGGAGGGATGGGCACCACCATGATGAAGAAAGTCATGCGAGATCATCACATGCCCGACGTGCCGGAATTGATAGAAACCGCTCAAGACCTCGGCGTCAACATGATCGCCTGTACCACCACGCTGGGCTTACTGGGCATTTCAAAGGAGACCTTGATTGACGGCGTGGATCAACTCGCCGGCGTCTCCACCTACCTCGCCGAAGCCAGACAAGGATCGGTGAATCTGTTCATTTGAAACTCTTCCCTCTCCCCTGGCTGGAGAAGGCCAGAGCCTGCCCCCGCGAAAGCGGGGGGTGAGGGAAGTCAGCAGAGGATTAAGCCAATGATCGAATCCGACGTCACACTCGATACCTTGGGGTATTTCTGCCCCATGCCGATTATTCTCACCTCCAAAAAAATCAAAGAGCTCACCACGGGCCAAGTCCTTGAAGTCCTCTCAGACGACGAAGGCATCAAAAAAGACATGCCCGCCTGGTGTCAAACCACCGGCCACGAAATGGTGGGGCTGGAGGAAGAAGTCCAGCCCCAAAAAGTGTATAAAGCCTACGTGAAGAAGGCCAGATAGCTCTGACGTTTTTCAGGGAACTGTCGCCGTTCAGAAACCTTTGGCACTCCTTGAAGGACGAGCCGCCTGCCTCTCCAGCCTGAGTGGGGAACCGTTCCCGTCATTCCTCTTTCCCTCCGTTGTCATTGCGGCGCAAACAGGAATCCAGGAGTTTCGTGAAGGCGGCACCAAAAGAGGACAAGGCACCGACTGACATCATGAGCCCGCCGCGCACCGCCCCCAGCGTCGGGATGAGGCGGAGCGTCATCATGTGCTGCTAGATTCCCGCGCACGCGGGAATGACGGAAGGAAGGACTTAGACAATCACGGAAACAGCCTGATGAGTGCGGTCGTCAAGGCCGCGTGAAGGGCGACGACTGCGACAACGATCCCAATCGCCACCTTGAGCACGTCGGCCTTGAGGTCGGCAACCGCAGCGGCCAAGTCGGCCTTGGTGGCGACGTTCTCGCCTACGGCATCGCGCATTTCCGAAACGATGGCTTCGGCCTGATGCTGGTCAATGCCCGCCGCTTCGAGGCGGCGAACGGCTTGATGAGTATCGAAAGTCGCCGTGGTCATGGTTTCATCCCGTACTTCTTCAGCCAAGATGCAGTAAGAAGGTTCTACTTGAACCCGTTCACCGGACGCAAGGCCGGTTATAACAATTCCGGTCTTCACGCTTCTGGCCCAAGACCGCTTCCTTCACTCTCTGGGCTAACGCGACAGCCTCTTCAGCATCGAAACGATCAAGGACTTCCCATGCTCCCGGCTATCGCGTGACCGTGGCCCCTCCATGATGAAACCTTTGCACAATGTCCTTCCTGAAGGTCTCATGATGGCAGAGGAAAGAAAAAATAAAACGGTGGGCTAGTACACAAGTGGCGTCAAGGCAGGACGTGTTCCCTTATACCTGAACCCTCGCTTCTTCCAGGACTGAAGACACCGGACGCACGTTGATTGTTCCTCGCTCCACCCGTGAGAGGTTGTACGCCTGCTGCAACGCCAACCAACTTTGGGCAGTTCCGCCGAAAGCTTTTTCCAGCCTGACGGCCATCTCCGGAGAAATGCCAGCCTGACCATTCAGGATCCTCGACAGCATATGCCGGGTAATCCCCAAAATTTTTGCACCATCCGTGACCGTCAGACCAAGAGCCTCAAGGCAATCCCGCCTGATCGAGCGGCCAGGATGAGGTGGATTGTGCAGTCCCATAACGCTTTCCTTTCTCATGATAATCAACTAAATTGACATCCAAGATCAAACCCCGATGCCTGATACTGACAATTATTGACCGTCATGTGTTGACGTCGTGCGTACAAGAGACCATACTGGGCTCTCCATCTTAAAGAAGCGGGGTGTTTATGAGCAAACAAACCGTTAACACGCGACGCAAGCGTCTGCCGGGAAACATCAATCTTCGTGTGAAACCTCACGCGCGCGCTTTAATTGATCGCGCGCGCGCCGTCGTGGATAAGACGGTCACGGAGTTTGTTCTGGACGCGGCGTGCCGTGAGGCTGAGGACGTTCTCCTGGACCGGCGACTGTTCAATCTTGATGCCACGAAGTATCAGGCATTTGTCGCTGCACTCGATGCTCCGACGCCAAGCCATCCCGAACTGAACGCATTACTGAGCCGGAAACCGCTTTGGGAACATTGAGCACGGACCCGGATTCAACGCCAAAGCTTACCGCACCCGAACCGCTCAGTGCGTCTCATCTTCTCGACGACTTCGATTGTGGTCATGACACGCTGAATAACTGGCTGAAACGCCGTGCGATCAAAAACGAAACCTCCGGCGCTTCACGGACCTACGTGGTCTGCCGTCAGAACCACGTCATCGCGTATTACACACTGGCAACCGGGGCCGTGGAACGTGCGCGTGCCCCAGGCCGGATTCGTCGTAACGTGCCTGACCCTGTTCCCGTCATGGTGCTTGGCCGTCTGGCCGTTCATCTGAATTGGCAAAAGAAGGGCTTAGGCGGGGATCTTCTTGCCGATGCGGTGAAGCGGACATTGCAAGCCGCAGATATTGCTGGAGTCCGTGCCTTTGTGGTTCATGCCCTCTCTGAAGAAGCCAAACAATTTTATGAACGGTTCGGTTTTCAACCCTCTCCCACGGATCCGATGGATCTGATGATGACCCTGAAAGACGCACGGGCACATTTATCGTAGCCGCTCTCGTTTCCCGTTCTCTTGAGACATTACTCATCCAGGAGTGAAACACAAGGAACCAAACGGCGGGCTATCCGCCGATGGGGGACGGCAGGGTGGGTACGGCGGCAGTTGGAGCGACTACGTTTGAGAACATCAGCGTGGCGTCCACGGCCCAGTTGATGAAGGGTTGGGGATACACGCCCAACAGCAGAGTGCCGGCCATGCCCACGAAGACGGCCGTTTTCAGGGGAGTCGAGACGGAAAGCGGCGAGGGATCGGCAGGTTCGTTGATGTACATTTTCTTGACGACGACCAGGTAGTAGTACATGGAAATGACGATATTGATCAGCCCGACGATTAACAAGGTATAGAGTTCTTGCTCAATGGCCGCGACGAAGATGTAGAGTTTGCCTATGAATCCCGCCAGTGGGGGCACCCCGGCAAGCGACAACAGAAAGAGCAGCATGGCCGCGGCCAGAAACGGTGAGCGACGGTTCAGTCCATTGTAATCTTCAATCTCGTCGCTCTTGATCAGATTGCTCACGCCGATGACGACGGCAAAGGCCCCCAAGTTGGCGAACAAATAGGTGAGCAGATAGAAGAGAATGGCGTCACTCCCGCGTTTGGTGCCGGCAGCCAGCCCGATCATGACGTTGCCAATCTGGGCAATGCCCGAATACGCAAGTAATCGTTTGATGTTTTTCTGCGCAATGGCCACGACGTTGCCGTAGGTCATGGACGCGATCGAGGCCACGACGAACAGGAGGACCCACGTCGGTTTGAACGTAGCCAACGCCACGTAAAACATGCGAATGAGGATCGCCATGGCCGCACCTTTCGGCGCGATCGACAGAAAGGCGGTGACGGGCGTCGGGGCACCCTGGTAGGTGTCGGGTATCCAGGAATGAAACGGCACCGCGCCGATTTTGAAGCCCAGCGCGGCAAAGATCATGATATAGCCGATGGCCAACCCATAGCTTCCCGGCGTTGCGGTCATCTCCGAGAACACCAGCGTTCCGGTCTCTCCGTAGACGAGACTGATGCCGTAGGCGAGCAAGCCCGCGGTGAAGACTCCGAGAATGAAGAACTTGAGCCCCGCTTCGCTGGATTTCTGATTGTCCCGCAGATACGCCACCAAGACGTAAAATCCGAACGTGGAAAATTCCAGCGTGACGAACACGGAGAGCAGGTCTTGGGCCGAGGCCATGAACATCATGCCCAAGGCCGACATCATGATGAGACAGTAATATTCCCCTCGAAAAAACTTGAACGACCGCACGTAATCCACCGAGCAGAGTAAGACCAGTGCCGTCGCCATCAACACGAAAATCTTAAAGAAGATCGCGACGCCGTCCAGGACAAACGTGTCTTTGAACAGCGCGCCGTGGATTTCCGCGTAATCAAACCAGATCAGCGTCACGAGCGTGACGACGACGCCCCCCACGCTGAGGTAGGCCAGCGTCTCGTGATTGATCGTTCGACGGGTACAGTCCACGGCCAACACCACGCACAGCCAGATGGTGAGAAACATCTCCGGCGCCAACAGGAGAAGATCCGAACCTGATAGAGTGAGATCGAAGGTCATGATTGGTCAGGAGCCGTTGGACAAGGGTCTTGCTTTTGAGAAAGATTCTTCGCTTTGCTCAGAATGACCACTGATTTGTCTCTCGATCCATTTCAACGTCAGGTTACGGGAATAATCCGGTGGTCTGTTGCGTCAGCACCGGACTCACCTGGTTAATCCGGTCCAGCATCGGCACCACCGTTGATCGCACGACGTTGTAAAAGTGCATGGGGAAAATACCGAAGAAAATGCTGCACCCGATCATGATCAGCAACGGCATGCGGTCAACCCAATTTCTGGCGTCGCTGACGTGGGCGTACTCCGCGGACAGTCGTCCATAAAACAGTCCCCGCATCATTTTGAAGAGATAGGCCATGGTCAGCACGATTCCCAACACCGCCACGATGACCTGGAAGGGATATTTTTCCCACGCGCCGACGATAATCATGATTTCGGCGATAAAGTTCACGGTGCCGGGCATCCCGACCGACGCCATGCACGCGATAATAAACGCTCCGGCCAGGAAGGGCATTTTCTGGACCAACCCGCCCAGGGAGGGAATGTCCCGCGTATGGGTCTGGTCATACACCCACCCTGCCATGGCGAAGAGCATCCCCGTGGCCAAGGCGTGCGCGAACATGTAAATCACGGCGCCGGTCAGGCTGATGTAATTCAGGGCCGCCATGCCCAGGAACACGTAGCCCATGTGGCTGGAACTCGAATACCCGATGACGTATTTCGTGTCTTTGGCAAAATAGGCAACGAACCCACCGTAGAGAATGCTGAAGACGCACAGAATCGCGGCGATGGGCATAAGCTGCTGCGTGGTTTCCGGCAGGATTTCATAGGCCACGCGAATGATGGAAAAATGGCCGAGTTTCATCAGCACGCCGGCGTGTAACATGCTGGTCGCGGCCGGTGCCGCGGCGTGCCCCACGGGCGACCATGAATGCAGCGGCCAAATGGGCGCGATGGACGCAAAGCCGAAAAAGACCAGCAGCCAGATAATCGTAGCCAACGTTCCATCAAAATCAGCGACCTCCCGCAGGACCAGAATGTCGAACGTGTGGACGGGTGAGAAATGATAAATCAGCAGAATGCCCATCAACGCGAGCACGGCGCCGGCCGAGAGGAACAGCGTCAACTTCATGGCCGCGTATTCTTTGCTGTTCGCCCCGAAGTTCAAAATGAACCCGACCGAATCGCGAAGCTTACGGCCTTCGGAGTCGGTCATGCTCAAATACCCTTTGGTATGACTGCCCCAGACCCCCAGCAACACGTACATGGGCAACACGGACATCTCATAAAAGAAGTAGAGAAAAAACAGATCCAGCGACATGAAGACCCCGATGGTTGCCGCCGCCAGAATCAACAGGAAGATGTAAAACTCCTTCGTACGATCCTTGATGTGCCACGATATGAAAATCCCCGCAAACAGGAGTATGGCCGATGCAAAGACCAGCGGAGCCCCTATCCCATCAACGCCGAGATGAAAGGCAATGCCTAATTCTTCCGACCACGACCACTTGGTGATGAATTGAAACCCGCCTTGCTCGGGATCATACGCCAGAAACACGTACAGAGCGGCGAGCAAGGTCACCCCGGCGGAACCCGCGGCCACGCCACGAACCTGAAGCGGTTCCCGATTCGGAATAAACAGCAACGCGATGGACCCCAGGAACGGGGCAAACAGGGTGATGAGTAACGCCAACTCCCCCATCGCTCAGTCCTTGTCTCCAGGTCCGTCGTTCATGACGTGAGACAGCAGCGTCCGGTCGCGTTCCACGCTCGCGATGGACCCGCGGTCCAATCGATCCACCACCGCCTGCACCGATCCATTCATCACGCGCAGAAACGGCGCCGGATACAGCCCGATCCAGATAATCATCACGCACAGCGCCACGGCAATCATCGATTCACGTTGCGTCAGGTCTTTCAGCACGTCGGGGACTTTTGGGCCGACGGGTCCGAAAATGGCCCGCTCGTAATACCAGAGAAAATACGCGGCGGCGAAAATCACGCCCGACACCGCCACGACGCCGTAGACCCAATGCGCTTGAAACGCGCCGAGCAGAATCAGAAATTCTCCGACGAAGCCGTTCGTCCCGGGCAATCCAATCGAGGCCATTCCAATGAGCAGCACGAAGGTCGCCAACCACGGCATCTTCGACGCGAGACCTCCGCAATGTTCCAGCAGCGTATTGCCGAGGCGGTCATGGAGAAACCCCGCCAGGAAAAAGAGTCCGGCGGTCGTCAACCCTAAATTGATCATGTGCAGCAGACTGCCCTGCAGGCCCTGGAAATTCAACGCAAACAAGCCCAGCAACACAAATCCCAGATGGCTGATACTGCTGAACGCGAGCAGACGTCTGAAGTCGGATTGCATGATGGCGATGATCGCGCCCCAGACGATGGCGGCCAACGCCAGGGTCATCACGATCACCACCACGGTTTCATTGGTCGAGGCTTCGGGCAGCAGCGGGAAGGAGAACCGCAGAAACCCATACGTCCCAAGCTTGATTCCGGCCAACACCACGGACATGCCGATGGGGCCTTGCACGAGCGCGTCCGGCAACCACGTGTGGAAAGGAAACACCGGCGCCTTGAAGGCCAACCCCATGAAGATCAGCCAGAAGATCAACAGTTGCTCGTCAACCGGAACGGGCACGGTCAACAGATCCAACAAGTCGAAACTGTAGGTCTGCGTGACGTCGTAGTAATTCAAACTTAACAGCGCAAACCCCACCAACATGAACACGCTGCCCAACAAGGTGTACAACACGTATTTGAGCGCGGCGTATTCTTTCTCGTTCCCGACGCCCCACAACTTGATCAGGAAATAGCTGGGCACGAGCATGAGTTCCCAGAAGACAAAAAAGAGAATCAGGTCGATGGAAACAAAGATGCCGATCATCGTCGTTTCCAACGCCAGGATGCTCATGAAGTACGGCTTGACGTTTTCCTGGACGGCGTCCCACGAATAGAGGACGATTAACACCGTGATGAAAGCCGAGAGTCCGACGAACAAGACGCTGATGCCGTCAACCGCAAGATGATAGGAAATGCCGAGGGGGGGAATCCAATTCAGTCGCTCGCTGAACTGCATGGCCGCGGATCCCGGGATGAATCGAAGCACCAGGATGATTGAGAGGCTCAACTCCAGAATCGCCACGCCCAAGACGGACTTCTTTATCAAATCGGGGTCCCGTTGCAGCCACAACACAACGGCACCAAGAAGCGGCAAGAAGAGGAGCACCGACAAAATGGGAAATCCGAATTGAAATTCTTCGAGCATGCCGATCACTCAGCCCTTGCAGATCGTTGAACGCCCCTCGTTGACGGGTGCGTCGTTCAGCACGACGCGTTTCACGTCGGCTTCGTCATCAGACGGACGTTCCGGTCAACCACACCAACAATACGTGGACGAGGAGAAAGAGACCGATGACGATCACGGCGGCGTAATGGTTGACGAGGCCGGTTTGCAACTTCCGCCACGACCGGGCCGCCAGATGGTTCGCGTATCCGATGACGTTGATTCCACCGTAAATCACGTGTTTCTCGGCCCAGGTCACACCTTCGGCGCTCACGTCCGCCCCGCGACCAATTCCACGAACGACGAGATCGATCACCTGGTGGTCGATCCAATCCCACAGCCGACCCAGACGTTTACACGGCTCGACGAAGATCGAATCGTAGAGTTCATCAACGTAGTATTTATTCAAAATCGTTCGATAGGCTCCGGCGTACCGTTGCGACCAGTCGTCCGCCGTCTTCGGTTTTACGGAATACAGATAGTGCGCCGCGACCCAACCACTCAACGCAAGACCCACGGCCACGGTCATCAACGTCATCAGCGTGCTCCCACTGACTTCATGAGCCACGGCTCCGACGGGCGTGGCCACGGATTCTAAAAACCCATGAAACCAGCCGTGTTCCGGCGGCACGCCCAGCAATCCGCCGAAGATGGAAAGCCCCGCCAGGATCATCAACGGCACGGTCATCACCGGTGGCGATTCATGAACGTGGCGTTCCACGTCGGGGTCGACCCGGGATCGACCATAAAACGTCAAATAGGTGAGGCGGAACATGTAAAAGGAGGTCAGAAGCGCGCCGACCGCCGCAAATCCATAGAGGACGTAATGATGATGGACGAAGGCGTGGGCCATGATTTCATCCTTGCTCCAGAACCCTGCCAACGGCGGAATGCCGGCAATCGCCACGGTGCCGATGAGAAAGACGGCGTGCGTGATGGGAATTTTTCTGGCCAGTCCTCCCATCTTGCGAACGTCCTGCTCTCCTTCCAGCGAATGGATCACGGCACCGGCGGACAGGAAGAGCAGCGCCTTGAAAAAGGCATGTGTGACCAGATGGAAGACGGCGGCACTATAGGCCCCCACCCCACAGGCCAGAAACATGTAGCCCAACTGACTGACGGTCGAGTAGGCCAACACGCGCTTGATGTCGTTCTGAACCAGTCCAATGGTGGCGGCGAACAACGCCGTCGTGCCGCCGACGAGCCCCACCGTGGTCAGCGCCACGGGCGACATGTCGTAGAACACGTGGGTTCGGACCACCATGTAAACGCCGGCCGTTACCATGGTCGCGGCGTGAATCAAGGCACTCACGGGCGTCGGCCCTTCCATGGCATCGGGAAGCCAGGTGTATAACGGAATTTGCGCGGATTTTCCCACCGCTCCCACTAACAGACACAGCGCAATGGCCGTCGCCGTTTCGGTAGAGAGTCGGCTCGCCTGCTCGAACACCGTCAGGTAATCCAAGGTGCGAAAATTGATGAAGACCAGAAACATCGCGAGCAGGAATCCCGCGTCTCCAATCCGGTTGACGACAAAAGCCTTGGTCGCGGCTTTCGCCGCGGATACTTTGTTGAAGTAGTACCCGATCAACAGATAGGAACACAGACCGACGCCTTCCCATCCGATGAAAAGCACCAGGAAATTATTCCCCATGACCAGCAACAGCATGGAGACCATGAACAAATTCATGTAGACGAAGAAGCGGGTAAACCCGTCTTCGCCGTGCATGTACCCGATGGAATAGACGTGAATCAGGAAACCGACTCCCGTCACCACCATCAACATGACCGCGGTCAGCGGATCAATCAGAAAGCCGAAGTTGACGTGAAGGTCACCGCCGAAAATCCAGGAATAGGCCACGACTTCGCGGGGAGCGGGATCAGGTAGCACGTGGGCGACAACCCCGAGGGCGCAAAGAAACGAGAGCCCCACCGACCCGCACGCAATTCGTCCCGCCGGACCGTGCGCGTACCGATGGCCCAGCAGGCCGTTCACCAGGACGGCCAGTAACGGAAGGACCGGAATGAGAATGACGAGCCAATCGAACACGTTACCACTTCAACAAGTTAATCTGATCGACGTTGGTCGCAATTTTCCCACGGAACACGACGATGATAATCGCCAGGCCCACCGCGGCTTCTCCGGCCGCAATCGCAATCACGAACAGGGCCGCCAATTGACCGGCCATGGATTCCAGATAATGGGAGAACGCCACGAGATTAACGTTCGCCGCGTTCAACATGATCTCGACGGACATCAGGACGATGATAAAATTCCGGCGAATCAGGACGCCCAGCAATCCGGTCATAAACAGGATGGCACTCAACGCGACGTAGGCGGAAAGAGGAATCATGATTGACTTACGTGGCCGCGTCCGTCTTGGGAGTCGGCGGGGTTGGTGTTTTCGCCAACACAATCGCCCCGATAATCGCGCCCAGGAGAAAGACCCCGACGATTTCAAACAACAACAAATAGTCGCTGAACATCATGATCCCGACGGCGTGACTCGGGCCGGTCTGCAACACCACCTCTGCCGACGCCGTGCCTTTGGCACCACCATAGGGCGTCTGCAACGTCACAATGAGTAATTCGCCCAGAATCGCCACGCCGGCAAACAGGAAAAACGGGTATTTCTTGTGCAGATGCTGTTCTTCCGTTTTCAAGTTCAGCAACATCAGGACAAACAGATAGAGCACCAGGATGGCCCCGGCATAGACGATAATCTGAACCGCAAACAGAAACTCGGCGTTGAGCAACACGAAGAGACCGGCCACGTGGAGCAGCAAGGACAACAGGCCCAGGCCGCAATGGACGGGATTTTTCAAGGCAATCGTGAAAACCCCGGACAGGATACTCACGACCGCAAAGTACCCGAACAAGACATACATCATCGTCAAAGGCTACGAGTCAGAGACTTCGGCTTTCCCGACGGGTTGGGGAAAATGATAGCGGTAGGCGCGACTCTCGTCATCATCCTCTTCTTGATTATGAGCGTATAAATACTTCTTGGCATCCTCTATGTGTTGTTCTCCGATTTCGTAGAGTCGCCGTTTGTCGAACAGGAGGGTGCGTTTATCGGGAGTCGAATATTCATACATCTTCGTCATGGCCAAGGCGTTGACCGGACAGGCTTCCACGCAATACCCACAAAACACGCATTTGGTAATATCGATGTAAAACTCCGTCGCGTACCGTTGCAGCGGCATCGACTTATCTTCTTCACTGATGACTTTGATGCACCGGGAGGGACACGCGGCTTCACAGAGGTCACATCCGACGCACCGTTCGCGCCCGTCATCGTAGCACAACAGGCCCAGGGCGCCACGATGGGCATCGGGAATCGTTCGCTTTTCTCGCGGATACTCGAAGGTCATCGGGCGATGAAACATGTGCTTGAAAGTGACCTTCATCGCTTTCCAGATTTCACGGAACAGGACCGCGTCGAATAATTTTTTCGTTTGGCTCGGAGTATCCATGGATACGATCTCCCCCTTACACCTTTTCGATCGTCACCCGAGTCAATTTGAAATACGGTACTCGGGTGACGGGATCGACTTCAACCGGCACAAGATCTTTGACCGGAGGATCATTAAAATGCTCAGGGAACGCACAGGTTCCCGGCAACACGCTGGGGTCGGCTTCAACCCCCAACTCCACGCTTCCCTGATCCGACGTCACGCGCACGCGTCCGTCTTCGGCTACACCCAACTGCTCACATGCTTCAAGCGACAACCGTAAGGCTTTGGTATTCGGCGAAATCTCCATCAACCCGGAGGCTTTCGTGGACAGTTTTCCTGAATGATAGAGGAGTTGAATCAAGGTCATGTCATAGGGCCGCTCGGACCCGTCGGCACGGCCATTCGTCGCGTACCGAGCGCCCACGGCATCCTGATATCCATTCTGCAGATACGCCGTGGGGTCGGCTGCAACGGGTTGAGGTTGCCCCAGATTGTAGTAGCCGGGAAGCAATTTCCGAATCTCCGCCTGAATGTCCTGCGTCGTTTCATACGGCAGGGAAGACCCCATGCCGTTGGCAATGCCCACCATGATGTGCCAATCCAACGCGCTCTGACCCAAGGGGTCCAGGGCCGGCCTGACGAACTGCACCTTTCCCTCCTGATTCGTGACCGTGCCGTCCTTTTCCGCAAACGTACACGCGGGGAACACGAGGTGCGCACATTGAGCCGTCTCCGTCAGGAAGGGGTCCTGACAAATGAGCAATTCCAATTGACTCAAGGCTTCTTCCACGCCACATGACTTCGGCAGCGTCGCCACAGGATTTTCTCCAACCACGTACAGCGCCTTAATTTTTCCAGCGCGACAGTTCTCGATGATTTCAACAAGGGATTGACCGGGTTGGGCACTTGCCACGTCCATGCCCCAGGCTTCAGAAAATTTCCGGCGTGCCGTGGAATCTTCATAACCCACCGGGCCAGGCAGAAATTCCGGTGCCACCCCCATGTCCACGGCCCCTTGCTCATTGCTCTCTTCGACAAACGTGTTCACGCCGCTGCCGGGTTTATGGAACGTTCCCGTCACCCAAGCGAGATCAATGAGAGACAACACGTTGTCATAGCCGTGGGGCCGACGAACGATTCCTTCCCCGCACAACACGACGGCACGGGGGGCTTCCGCAAAAATCTTTGCAACTTCGTGAATCGTCTCCACGGACGCGCCGGTTTCCGCTGCCACGGTCTCAAGGCACACGGCCTGCGCGGCCGACTTCAAGGCATTCAAGGCATCAGGCGCTTGCGCAGCGACGCGAGAGTCGATGAGGTCCTGATCCAGAACGGACCTCACCAATCCTTTGACGAACAGACCTTCGGTCCCGGGTTTGACCATGGTCGGATGCGAGGCCAGTTTGGCCAAGTTGGTCTGCATGGAATCCACCACGATGACCGAGGCTTTGTAGGTCCCGACGGCGGCTTTGATCCGCACGCTGGCCACGGGATTCGTTTCCGTCACGTTGGCTCCCACCACCAGAATGGCCTTCGCTTTGGTCATATCCGCGGACGTGTTCATCATTCGGGAGATACCCAGAGCCTGATGCACCGCGCGCACAAAATTGAGGTGGCCGTATCGGGCGCTGCTGTCCAGATTATTGGTGCCCAGGACCGTGCGCATGAACTTCTGAAAGACGTAGAGTTCCTCATTCGTGCAACGCGCCGTGATCAATCCCGCGATGGCATCAGGGCCGTATCTTCCTTTGATCTGCACTAATCGCTCCGCTGCCGCGTCCAACGCTTCAATCCACGGGGCGGGAACGAGATCGCTGCCTTGACGAAGAAGCGGCTCCGTCAGTCGCTCTTTGCTGTCGATGAATTGGAAACCGAATCGGCCCCGCACGCAGAGCCCACCATGACCGTCGACCGTGTCGCCCCGGTCGCCCCATTTATTCTTCCACGATAAGGGGGAGGTCACCCGCACCACTTCGGTATCCTTGGTTTCCACGTACAGTTGACATCCGTCGCCGCAGTAATTGCAGGTGGTCGTGGTTTTCCGGAGTTGCCACGGCTTATAGACGTATTTGGAGAACTTATTGGTAATCGCGCCTACGGGACACACGGCCAGGCAATCGCCGCAAAATTCGCAATCCAGCGCCTGATCGCCCTTCGCCACCACTTGCGTAAATCCGCCCTTCTTCATGAATTGCAGGGCGTCAATGCGCAGCAGGTCTTTACAAATGTTGATACATTCCCCGCAGGCGATGCAGCGATTCATGTTGAAGTCCAGCACGATGCTGCGGGTGTCTTCCGGAATGTTTTTCTGTTTGGCGTTGGCGAGGTTGGTGACTTCATGCTGGAAGGCCATGTCCTGCAATTCGCAATGGCCGTCCGCGTCACACACCGGACAATCCAGGGGATGCACGGACAGATGTTTTTCCACGGCTTTTTTGCGAGCGGCAAACAGGTCTTCTCCATCCGTTCGAATCACCATCCCTTCCGCGGCTTTGGCGGTACAGGATCGGACCGGTGCCTTCTTGCCCTCTTGCAGTACCAGACACATGCCACACGACCCGAAAGGATCAAAGGTGTAGTGATAACACATGGCCGGCACGATTTTGCCCATGCGTGAAATCACGTCGTACAGCGAAACCCCCTGTTTCGTGCTAACGGTTTCGCCGTCGATACTCAGTTGAATGGTTGCGGCTTCAACATCCGGCGTCGTCACTGGTTTGAGTGCCATCTCTCTCTCCCACCTCTATGATTCAGGAATTCGTTGTGGTTCCATCGTGCTATCTGCAACGGCGTTTTTCCAAGTCAGAATTGAAGCTGCAACGACTCCTGAACCCTTCTTCGGATTCCCCTTTTTGCCTTTGGCACCGTAAGCCTGCTTGCGGCGCCAGCCCCGATTTCTATGGCCACGGCAAGAATGACCGACTTTTCAATATCCGATGCAGCCCGATCAAATCCGGCGTCTCCCTCCTCCTTAGTGGCGACAACCAGTGAATCAAAAATCTTGTTCAACTCTTCGGTTGATTTGTTGGTTGCCGGAACAGCCTTGGATTCCTTCGCGGCCTTTTTCTTTGCCGGGTAGTTTGGAAACGCAGCTTTTAGGCGACGCTCCATCCTCCCAAGAGACAACGTTGTCGTTTGGAGGTCGCGGCGCAAGCCAGAGATCCCTTCAGCTAGACGTTTCAGTTCTTCTGATGGTTGTAAAAATTCTTTACTCATTGAGGAAATCAGTTATGCCTGCCCAGAGGGATTTGAAATCACGAACAAAGTCGTCGGGAATCCCGCCGGATGTAATCGCACGTTTGATTTGGACGCGGTCGAAAATAGGCGTATCAAGACATTTCACATTCAAGCCAGACTGTTCGGATGCCTTCAAGCATATAGACTGAACCTGATTCCAGTAGAATTGTGATTCCCTTGTCATCTTTCCCGCGTATGGTTTCGCCTTGTTCATGAAAACTGCAATTTTCGGAATTGGCAATGGTTCAATTCGCATTTTGAGCGTGTTCAAAATCAATGGAACGCCTTTCACAGCGTAGAAATCGGGATTAACGGGTATCAGTATCAGATCGCAAACTGCAAGAACTGAATAGGAGAGCAAAGTGAACGAGGGTGGGCAGTCAAATAGTGCATAGTGGTAATTCGATACTTTCTTGGACCACGTGATTTTCCCGAGAAGTTCTCGCATCAACCCCTTCATTTTCTCACGGTCGAACACCTCAAGTTCAAGCCAGTAAAGTTCTTCGGAGGATGGGACAAAATGGTAACGATCAGCAATCTGGTAAATAAAATCGTAATCTATCCCAAAATTGAAGCTTTTAGGCTTGGTATATTCATCAATCGCATTGAAGATTGTTTTCTTTCCCTTTTCCGACCGCTCTTGCCAGTTACTGAACTTTCCGTGAAGGCTGCCGTCTTCGTTCAGAGTAATTGCTTGCGTGAGGGACATCTGAGCGTCGAGATCAAACAAGAGTACATCCGATTTTCCGTAGGTGGAAATCAAATCGCCAAGACACCAGGTAACGGTTGTTTTGCCGACGCCACCCTTGAAGTTGATGGTCGCGATCGTCTTTGGCGGTTTCTTATCGTTCATCTTCCTTCACCAAAAGTCTGATATGATCTGACAGACCCCGTTATCGATCGCATTCTCCCATTACGATGTCATACGATCCGAAGATCGTGACGGCGTCGGCAATCATGTAGCCCCGGGCCATGTGATCGAAGGCTCCCATGTGGATGAAGGACGGGGATCGAATTTTCAATCGATACGGATGACCGCCTCCCGTGCTCACGATATAAAAACCCAATTCGCCTTTATGCGCCTCGGTTCCACAATAAATTTCACCGGGCGGGGCATCGAACCCTTGGGAAAACAGTTTGAACTGCTGGATCATCGATTCCAGATTGGTCAACACGCGGTGCTTGGGCGGCAACGTCACGCTGGGCACGTCGGCCATCACCGGCCCGTCCTTGGGCATTTGGTCCATGCACTGCCGAATGATTTTAATACTTTCCCGCATCTCCTCAACCCGGACCCAATACCGATCATAGGTGTCGCCGTTCTGACCGACGGGCACGCTGAATTCACACTGGGGATAGGCGCCGTACGACTCGTACTTTCGCAAGTCGTAATCAACCCCGGACCCCCGGAGCGTCGGCCCGCTCAACCCGAAGCTTAAGGCATCCTCAGCCGAAATAACCGCCACGCCCACGGTGCGAGCCAACCAGATGCGATTTTTTTCCAGAAACACGACGTATTCGTCTATTTTGGGCGGGAAATAATCCAGAAAGTGCCGAATCTTGGCTTCAAGGGAGTCGGTAAAATCCCGTTCCACGCCGCCGATCCGATACCAACTGGTCGTGAGTCGCGCGCCGCAGAGTTCATCAAACCAGTCCAGCAGAATTTCGCGGTCCCGGAACGTATAGAAAAACACGGTCATCGCGCCCATATCCAACGCCTGTGTCCCCAACCAGAACAAATGCCCGATGATCCGCTGGACTTCCGCGACAATGGTACGCAAATATTCCGCACGTTCAGGCACGGTGACGTTCATCAGTTTCTCAACCGCCCGGCAATACGCGAAGTTGTTGTACATCGCGCACACGTAGTCGAGACGGTCCGTGTGCGGAATAAATTGATGATACGTCCCGTATTCAGCGAGCTTTTCCACGCCGCGATGGAGAAAACCCATCACCACCGTGGACTTGGTAATGCGCTCCCCTTCAAGGTCCAGGATGACCTTCAGCACGCCATGGGTCGCCGGGTGCTGCGGCCCCATGTTCAACAGCAGTTCCTCCGTCCGCAGGATGGGAAGATCCTTGGTCGCCGGATGTTCCGGATCGACTTTATAGACGGTGTCGCGTTGGTCCGTGAAACGTGCCATCGTTCTTAGGAGTGGTCGTTCTGAAGAGTCACGCGCAGGGGTCAGGCCGCGCCTTCATTCAGAAAATCAAAGGTATCCCGCCAGCCCTTTCCTTGGAGGGGGAAATCTTTTCGTAACGGATAGCCTTCCTGAAAGTCATCCGGCATCAAAATGCGGCGAAGGTCCGGATGGTTCTTGAATCGAATCCCCATCATGTCGAAGACCTCTCGTTCCATGAACTCCGCGCCCCGCCAGATGTCCGTCAACGAATCAACGTAACAATCGTGTTCCGGCACCCGTGTTTTCACGCGAAGACGGTGCCGATGCCGAATGGAATAGACTTCATAGACGACTTCAAACCGTTCTTCATCATCAGGCCAATCCACCGAGCTGACGTGGACGATGTAATCGAAATCCATGGCCGGATCGTCCCGCAGAAAGCGACAGATCGCGTGCAAGGATTCGCGTTTCACCGTCACGGCCAGATCCCCGCGCCATTCGTGGGCCAGGAGAACGCCGTCGGCAAAGCGGCCTTGGATGCGTTCAGCAAGCGGGTGCATTACACGATCGCCTTGTTTCTGGTCCTGTCATTCCCGCCGGTCCTTAGCGGGAATCCATTACACGATTGCCTTGTTCTTCGGCTTGACTTGCTCGGGCTGCTTGGTAAAGACCCGCTTCTGCATGATCTGATCTTGCAGTTTCAAAATCCCGTCAAACAGGGCTTCGGGAGTCGGAGGACAGCCCGGCACGTAAATATCCACGGGCACGAATCGATCCACCCCCTGCACCACGCTGTAACTATCGTAAATATTGCCGGACGTGGCACAGGAGCCCATGGAAATCACGTATTTGGGTTCCGGCATCTGATCGTAGATTTTACGAATGACCGGAGCCATGCGCCGGCACACAGTCCCCGCCACGATCATGACGTCGGACTGCCGCGGCGACCCCCGAAAGACGCCGGCACCGTATCGATCGATGTCGTACCTGGACGAGACCGCGGCGATCATTTCAATCGCGCAACAGGCCAAGCCAAAGGTCATGGGCCAGAGCGACCCTTTCCGCGCCCAGTTCACGACCTTTTCCAACGACAGCGTGATCACGCCGAGATCGCCGTCTTTCTCGTGCCTCTTTCCGATCTGGATTAAACCCATCATTCACCCTGCAGACCGATCAATCCCACTCCAACGCGCCCTTGCGCCACGCATAGACGTAGGCCACCACGAACAGCCCGATAAAAATCATCATCTCGATCAGGCCGATGATTCCAAGCTGGTCAAACGTGACGGCCCAGGGATAGAGAAAAATCACTTCAATATCAAAAATCACAAACAGCATCGCAATGACGTAATAGCGAACGGGAAACGGCATCCGAGAGTCGGAAAACGGTTCGCTCCCGCATTCATAGACGCTTAATTTTTCCACTTCGGGATATTTCGGGTGGACGAGATAGCTCAGCGCGAGCGTCACCAGCCCGAACCCTAACGCCAGAAGAATAAACACGAGAATGGGGAAATACGTGGACAAATAATCCAGAAGAAGGTCATATCCGCTCACCATGCTCATGTGATCTCGCAAAAGCTTGTCCCCGACATCTTTTATCGGGGATCAAAAATCTTCAATGATTTCACTGAATTTGACATGGTAGCACCCGAATTTTTTACGAATCAAGCGAACAAAAGACCTACCGCCTCATTCGCAAAAGCCCCAAGGTTCTAATTCCCATGGGTTGGAACAGATGAATAGCACTGAACGTAATAAAAGTAGGGGTAAAAACTTACTCCAATTCCCTCTCCCCGTGGGAGAAGGTCAGGGTGAGGAGCGAAGAGGGAAGAGGCAAGGGAGCGTTATGATTTCCGCATATCCTGCGAGGAGCGTTTCAAATTCTTCGGCGGCAGCGATTGAGAACGTTCCCATTCATTCATGAGGGGAGCAACCGCTTTGGCCTTCTTCCGCCGATGAATCTGGGTCTGAATGCGGTGCGGCGCTTTTCCCTCAGAGGGGTTTTCTCTATCTTCCTTCGTGTTTTCCTGAATGACCGATGCCAATGCGTTGCGGATCGTAGTCCGAACGCTTTTTGGAATGACCGACTTCATTTCAGCCTTGAAACTTGGCACTACACCTTCCCCCTTTCTTCTATCAGGAAACCATCTTAAAAGGATTGTGATGCGTCAGTCTACCCATGGTGGGCTTACGGAACGGGTGCAGACCACCGTGGAACGCGCGAAGGCTGCTTTTCTAAATGGCTGGTATCATAAATCCGTTCATTCCCGGTAATCCCGTCCTCATCAGGGTCCGACCACATTTCGCCTCGGCCCGTTTCAAATTCTCCATTCCCATTGCGATCCAGCCAATAGAACAACGGTGACCCGACCGTCACGACGATCGGGGTGCCGAAGTCGTCCAGCCAGACCTTATAGGTACGACGGGCCGTCATATAGTTCACCACGCCGTCCCCGTTCAAATCGAATTCCCGAAAGAATAAATCATTCCGCCAGTCGTAATACGCCTTGACTTCGCGATCGTCAAACTCTTCCGGTTCTTCAGGCAACGGAGAAAAATCTCGCAAATGCGTTTCCCGCGAAGACGGGGCGGCCGATGAATGCGGGGGAGAGGGTGGCGACAATGAATTGTCCCGTCCGGCAACGTGAGCGACCGGCATGAGCAGAGCCGCAGCAATGGCACAAATCACCACGGGGAGCATACGTTTCCCGTTTCCAGATTGAATCCTGCTGAATCGCGAACCCATCATCGAGTTCATGGACTCCTTTTCATATTAACTATTCGCTCGTCAAAATAGAAGAAATTCTTTGGCACGTGGACATTTCGAACACGTCGATTCTTCATCCCGCGACTCCCGAAAGAGAAGAAGGTTGCTCATAATCTCGCACTGATGACGCTCACCGAGCAGTTGAATCATCAAAAAGATGCAAAGATATCTCTACTGATTAATGGGGAAAGGCGAGAAACAGGAAAGAGTCAATCACGGGGTAGGCCAGTTTACTGATTTGCCATTGGGGACAGCAACACAATGAAAAACAAACGGCTTGGCCGCGTTCATTGGCTGCCCCTGCATGGTGAAGATTGTATAGTCCGCATCCAAGAAATATTTTCGGCTTTCCCATTCCTTTGGGGAGTGGACCTCGAAGACGACGACGGGACAAGCTTGTCGTAGCATTCTCTGCATACCGGATATCACCTCATACCCTGCGCCCTCAACGTCAATTTTCACAAAATCAATTCTTTCACCTGAATATTGATCCAATGAAACGGCAGGGATAGAAAATTCAGGGCGACTGGTCGTATCTCCGTCATGTGGCCCGACAATATTCCATTCAGCACCACTCGTCTGACTTTTTCCAGAAAATACCGGCACAACCCTTTTCTCTCCATCCGTCACGGCGACATTTTCTATCTTGATCCGGTCACGGAACCGCCGCGTATTGTACTTGATCTGCTTTGCATTCTCAGGATGCAATTCAAAGGCATGGACAAACCCCGATGGTCCCACCAGTTTTGCCATCAGAAAACTATATTCGCCACGATTGGCTCCACAATCAATGCAGCGCCAACCATATCCAATATTGGCGTGCATAAATTCATAGACCTCTGGTTCAGCTTTTCTGACCGTCGTTCCATCAAAGAAAAACCCTCTGATGAAACACACAAGCCCCGTTCGTTTGAATCTATGGATTAATTGCTTCATGGCTACACTCTTGACCTGAGACCGGTCATCTCTCTGCTTTCTCCTGCGGCATAGTGACGTGGTTCTCTGAATTGCTTCCCTTCGTTGTGAGGCCGGTTCTCCTTTGGCACAATACCGGATATGCGACCACGCTATGCCGACGTTGTCTTTCCGCCCAGGATTTCCCGATCATTTACCTACCATATTCCTGATTCGTGGAGAACCCCACCAGCGGTGGGGCAATGGGTTCTGGCCCCGTTCGGCCCACGGCACAAACCCGGGCTCGTCGTCTCTCTCACCGACGACGCGACGCAAGCCACGGTTCATCCAAAAAAAATTCGAGACCTGCACCTCATCACGTCGTCGCAATGGGACCTCGATCCCAATCTGGTTGCCCTGTCGCACTGGATGGCCGACTATTATCTGGCTCCCATCGGGACGTGCATGGCCTTGATCCAACCACCCCAATTCCCCTTTCGCCGCACCGTCCGCTGGACCATGACCCGGCAAGGACATCAACGTCTTGAAACCACCCGCAGAGGCACGACCACGCACACCCTCCTGACGGCACTGGCCAAACGCTCCAAAGGCTTGGCACCGTCAACCATTGACCACCTTGTGAACAATCCTTCCCCAATTCTGAGAAAACTCAAACGACAACGATGGATTCAGGAACAAGAAGACTGGAGCGAACGGCCCATTCACCATACCCTCTCTCCCCCACCGCCTGACGCGGGTGTCCCCGAACAATCTGCCGACGGATTCCATGAAAATTCTGACCTGCCCATTTGGTGGGATCATTTCCAGCAATACCTCACAACCGAACAATTCGGCGAAATCATGGCCCATGAACGACCGCATGTTCCCCTCTTGGCGAAAGTCATACAAGCCACACTGGCCAACCAGCGCACGGCTCTTGTGCTGACGCCCAACATCAACCAGTCGCTCCGCGTGGCCGCCTGCCTTCGTGGCCGGGTTGGAGGACGCATCGGAGAATTTCACAGCGGCCTGTCGGAAAAACGTCGCATTCAAGAATGGCAGGCCGTCAGACAGGGACACTACGCCGTGGTCGTGGGCACCCGATCGGCCCTGTTCCTTCCTCTCCCCGCCCTGGGGTGCATATGGATCGAACAAGAAGAAGACACCTCGTATAAAGAAGAGGCCGGGCCACACTATCACGCACGGGAAGTTGCACGAAAAAGAGCGTCGTTGGACCAAGCCGTGCTCGTGTACCATTCGTCGCACCCAACGCTTGAGACCGTCCATCACTTTGGAAGCCGAGTCAAGGTTCTACAATCTTTTCCAACACCGAGCCAGGAAACCGCAAACGCCGTTCACATGGTCAACCTTCAAGAAGTGCCGTTCGGAACAATCTTCTCCGACGTCTTGCGCCAAGGCATTGAAAAGGCGCTGGAGCGGGAAGGCGGCATTATTGTCTACCACAATCGCAAAGGGTTTTCTTCCTCCTTCACCTGCCAAGAGTGCGGGACGGCCCCATCATGCACGCGCTGTCACGTCCCGTTCAGACTCCACCAATCACGACTCCTGTGCCCCTATTGCGGGCAGGCCGAGATCATCCCCACCGTGTGCCCGTCGTGTTCCGGCACAAAACTCGAACCTTTTGGATTCGGCACGGAACGCCTCGAAGAGGAATTGAAAGGATGGTATCCCCACGCCACCATCAGCCGCTATGACGGCGACGCGATCAAGAGCGAATCAACGGCCCGCCACGTCAGAGAACAATTCTGCAAAGGCCACGTTCAAATATTAGTCGCCACCCAGATGCTGTTTCATGCGTCCCCGCTCGGTCCCGTGAGATGTGTGGCCGTCCCCTACGCAGACGCCGGATTGCACCTTCCTGATTTTCGATCCTCGGAACGCGTGTTTCATTATCTCCGACAGGCAGTGGATCTGCTCACGCCAAGCATGAACGGCTCAGTAATGATTCAAACGCAGCTGCCCTCTCACCACGCGATGCAGGCCATCAGGACGCAACAACCCCAGCTCTTCTATGACCATGAACTGGCCTTCCGCCGAATGGCCGGATACCCCCCGTTCGGTCTTCTCATCCAGTTGGAGGTATCAGGCAAAGACCGAACGGAAACCGAAGCCGCCGCCAAACTATGGGCAGACCGACTCACCACCCAACGGGCAAGCATGATCTCGCAAGGAGACACGACACCCCAGGAACACGACGCCGTCCTCGGCCCCCTGCTCTCGCGGGGACCAACGTCGCCAAAACGGCAACGCTATCATCTCTTGCTCAAATTCAAAGACGGACCCGCCGCCAGAACCCTCGTAAGACACACGCTGGAACAAATGACCAGAGAAAAAACGTATCGGCAAGTCAAGTTCGGAGTGAACGTGGATCCACTAGACGTGATGTAGGATGATCCAACTATCATCCTGTTTCAGGACTTGACAACATCCGAATCATGCCAGAACTTTTTCATTTGTAAGATAAACAACCATTATGAAGAAATTCTATGCAGACCGATCAATTTTCAAAACGATTTCGAGAACTCCAAAAGGAATCAGATTTAATACCGTTTCATAGTGGCGATCCTTTCACTTACGTACCAGACGGTAGCTGGGAAGGATGGGCTACAAGCGCTCAGAATTTAATTAAAGCCGTGTTTGGAGAAGATTCGCCACACTACATAAATTTTACCGAAGCAGTGAAAACATGCGCAGGAGATGGTGCGCACGTTAAGGGTCTCCAAGGACGATTCAAGAGCGCGAAAGAAGATTTTGAAGGTGGCTACGTTTTCAACGTTGATCTCAGGGTTTCTGGAGAGGTCTTCGGCGATTTTATTGTTTTGGCCAAGCAGTCCCTCGCGGAAGGGCATAAAGACGTGGCAGCAGTGTTGGCATCTGCGGCACTGGAAGATTCTCTGAAACGTTATGCGACTGCTAATGGACTGAATGTTGATGACGAGTCAATGGTGGCAGTCATTAATGCGCTCAAATCGAAAGGCCTGGTATCAGGTGCACAAAAAACACTGCTCGATGCTATGCCTAAGATAAGAAATTACGCAATGCACGCGGATTGGGAAAAAATATCAGAACCTGATGTCAATAGCGTCATTGGTTTTGTTGAGCAGTTTTTGCTGACGAAATTTAGTCACGGCTAACAAAATACACAATCTATGACTGATTCAATACTGAAACGGTGGGATATCACGGTTGAGGAACTTACCCAAGTAGTGGATCAAAAACCAAGCCTCAGGGGAATGCTCCTTGGCTATCTGGCAGAGTTGAAGTTGGAAAAATTATGGCTCAGACGCGATGGAATTTCTGACACGTCGAAGCATGACGATCATGACAGGAAAAAGAAAGGCGATCTCATCGTTACTTACAAAGGCAAGAAGTTCATTTTCGAGTCGAAGTCTCTACAGACCAATATGATACAGAAAACAGATGAAGGGTGGGTCGGCAAGGTCCAAGTGGATGCGAGTGACAGGCGAGAGGTCATGCTTCCCGATGGAACGAAAGTAAACACAACCTGTTTACTTCGCAACGAATTTCATATTCTGGCCGTCAACGTTTTTGCTTTCGAAGAGAAATGGAGATTTGTTTTTGCAAAAAACAGCGACCTGCCGTCTTCCAAATATAAACGCTACACTGCGTATCAACAAAGTCAGTTGCTTGCCACTCTCGTCACCGTTCATTGGCCGCCCAAGCCGCCGTTCTATGAGGAACCGTTTACTTTGATGAACGAGATGCTTTAGAAAACCGCATGTGCGATGCGTTCTTGCCTTTTTTGACAAAGACAAGGAAGTAGGAATGGTTTTTTCTGGCGTGTATCTGGTTGATGACCCTGCTCATTCCGGGTTTATTTGGGCGAACCACAACAAACAAATCTTTACAGAAGAATCCGATTGCAGCGTATGAGTTGATGATTTCCACATGCGTGAGATTCTGCTTGTTCGCGCTCACTTCATCCTGACACTTGACGATACAGATTCCTCCGTCCTTGAGTACCCGGCACGCCTCTTTGCCGCCTTCATTGTAAATCTCTAAAACGGCCTCGTGCCATTTACCGCCGTGAGGTTGAGGCGCTTCATCGCCATTCGAATAATGCTCTCTGAACGTGTTGTGTGTCCCGTCGCCCGCCTTTGTGGCATTCCCTTTCCTGTAGAACCCTTCCATGTACGGTGGATCAAAGACTATCGCATCAAATGAATGGTTTTTGTACGGGAGGTGTCGGCAATCTATGCCGTTTGCAATATCGGAGGGGGAAAAATCGTATTGACTCGTATCTATATTTTTCCAAAAGACTCCTTTGCCATACGTGACATCCGCAATTTTTGCTCCAGTCGCAACGTGAAGCTTCAATATTTTCTGGAAAATGTCTGAATTATTTCCGACGTACGCCGAGAATATAAGGTCTGACGTTGCAACGCCATTAGGTTTTCTCCTTCCTGAAGGCGTATGACGTTCAGCTAAGCCAAAACGCATTTCAACTTGTTTCGTCTTCATCACCCCTCAATATTTCCAAACTTTTCTTCGAGAAGTTCCCTTATCGCATCTGCCATTTTAATGCCCCGTCTCGCACACCCTGCTTTGACATTGGCATGAAGATACGCCGGAACATCAATGGTGAGACGTTTCATTTCAGAAGGAGTAACTCCGGACAGAGGGGACGGCTCACGCACCATGAATCCCCGATTGCCAATGTCGGAGACGGGTTTACGAAACTTGTTCATTGAATCGTATTTCATGATTTACGATTTTACAGAAAATGACCTCATTAGACAAAATTTTTAGACACTCACTGTCATTTTCTTGAATTCTGACCACTTGGACAAACCGGTTGTCGCGGGATCCACAGCCACCATAGGACGAGCCTCATTTATGTTTTTACCGCTGCTTCCTCCGTTTGGCTTTGGCTTGGTTCGGAGTTAATGGAGCAGCCGGTTCTTCCGGTGAGGGTTGGGATCGACGGTACAGGCCATAGGCGAAGGTGAGCCAGAAAATTCCCGAGAACACTCCGAACAGCACCGCGGTAAACACCTTGCTCATTTCTTCCATGGGCGGTTCGGGACCGAATTGCTGGAGTTCGCCTAACAGTTGAAAGGGCCACGCCAGACTTTCAAGTCCCAACAGCAGGGTTGACCACGTCCAGACTTGAGCCGCCCTCTGACAGACGTTCGCCAACACCGCCGTTAGTCCCACGACCACCAGTACGGTCACGGTCAAGGAGAGCCCCCCTTGCAGAAACCACAACCCCCCGGCCACGGCCATGGCCCCGAGCACGGCGTTCACGAACAGCTTGGGATCGTTCGGCATAGAAGGCACCTTAGCACATCTGTTCTGATACACGCACGGCACAATGGACGGACTGATTGAGACCTTTGCAAAAGTCGAATGACTGCATCCAGACACTGGTCAAGCAGCACTGTCATTCTCGCGAAAGCAGGAATCCGGAAAGAGAGGCAAGATCGCCCCGGACATAACAGAGAAGTGAGGTTGGCGGTGTTTCCCGAGGGGGCTCGGTCGCTTCTCGCTCCCGTGGCTCTTCCTTGAAAACCAATCTGGATTCCCGCTTAAGACTGCGGGAATGACGGAAGGGGGGCGGGATGACGGGAGAAGGGCGGGAATGACGAGAGAGGGGCGGGAATGACGGGAGGGGGGGACGGGAATGACGGGAGGGGGGCGGGGACGGCGGCTTGCGGCTGACTGACGGCGTATCCCCGTGCGAGCGGGGAAGGCTAGGCCCGGCGTCGCGCCTGTTGAAATCCAGTGAGGCAATTCCCGTCTTTGCGGGGAAGAGAAAGGAGGAACCTTGACGTTCCTTGCGGGTTATCCCCGGCGTTGCGGGGAAGATGCGGATTCTTAAAGGGGTTGTAGGTTTATTCCCGTTCGCAGGCGTTGCTTCCAAGGCCGGAGGCGCAGCTCGGCCGCGCGTTCCTCGCGCTCGTCGATGCGGCGGAGTATCTCGGGGATCAGGGCTTCCATGCCGGCGAGGTAGCTCTGCATGAAGTCGTCGTCCAGGGGCTTCGCGCCGCGCTTGGCTAGGTACTCTTTGAGATTCATGGCGGTTATCTTACCAGTTCGAGGCGCTGCTTTCCCGTTATTCGGAAAGCAGCGGCGTTTCGGGCTTGGATCCGGATCCGGACCTGAAAAGAAAGCCGCCGGTCGAGCTCCGCAGCGATTCCAGCGTCAGCCTCCAGCTTTCGGCGGCATCCTGCGCTTCCCATATCTTTCCGCCGAACCACTCGCCGGCCCATTCCGAGGCGTCTTGGGAAGTCTTTTTCGTGGCGCCGGAGACTCGTCTCCAAGCGTTCGGCATGCTTTCCCGCGCCTTGCTCACAGCTTCCAAGGCTTGCCCGGGGAGGCTTTTGACGGGTTCCCAAGTCCAGTTTCGTAACCAGTCGGGCAGCAGCTCGGCCGGCAGGCTGGGGTCGAGGCTGACGCGTTGCCACCATTCCCTGTTCAAGTGATCGAACCTGATCCCTAGCAGCGTGAAGCTGGCGATAGCCAGGGGCAGCGCCAGAAGCTCGAGGACCGGGATGAGAACGGGACAGAGCGTTACGAGGCCGACGATCAGTCCGGAAATGACGACGGCGTGCGCGACGGAAGTGCCGAGCCGCTTCAGCACGCGCGAGTAGAATTCCCGCTTGTCGATCTCTCCATCGAAGTAGAGTAGCCCTTCTTCCATGGTGGCGAAGACGCCTTCGACGATGGCGGCCGTCAGGCCGCTGACGACGACGACTTGCGCCGCCTGCGTGACGGCGTGGCGCAGGGCTTCCATGCCGAGGGCCTGGCGCGCCGCGTCGAGCTCGGCCCCGGTCATCGTGGAGTTGCCGCGGGCGCGGTTGAGCGACGCGTTCTCGAAAATGCCTTCGCTGGCGCTGTTGCCGCCGTCGAGGCTTCTCGGCACGATGTGGCTCCAGTCGCGCTCGGCGTGGAACTTTCGCAGGGCGTCTTCACCGCCCGTCCTGATGAGGGCGGGGATAGTTTCCCATATCGCTCTCGCGCCGTCTAAGTTCCGGGAGGTGACGCCGGCCCGCTGGTAGTAGCTCAGGAGGTCTTTGGGCAGCGCGTTGAAGTCGAGATTTTGTAGCCAGCCGCTGGCTGTGTGTCCGGCGATGGAGGCCGCCACGAGCGCGTTCTTCAGGAGCTCCTGGTAGTCGAGCTGGCGGACCCATTCGTTCATGAGGTTGCCTGCGACCCGGAACTGCAGGGCGCCGGTCTGGGCGTATCGCAGGACTTGGGGGGCGGCGGCGGCTTCGGTCATGCCTTCGATCTTGCGCAGGTCGAGGTCGCCGGCTTCGGCGGCCTGGGCGATGAGGTGCTGCCTGTACACGGGTCGGTTGTCTCCTGGGGGAGGGCTTGATCGCGCGGCGAGTCGCGACAGCGGCTTCAGGGCCAGTTTCTATAAGTTTTTTGGCATTGTCGCACCAGTTCTTTTGCGCGGTCAAGCATCTTCGGCTTGGATGCCAGCGATTTCGCGTTATAATAAACTGTTTTTTACGGCTTGTAAACAGTTTGTCAAGCATCTTCGGCTTGGATGCCAGCGATTTCGCGAGGTCATTTCTCAGGTCGATCGCCGACCCGTGGCCCCGGGCGGCGGCGACGCTGGCCCAAGCGAATGCCAGGCCGTCGTCTTGCCTGGTGCCTTTTCCATGGTAGTACATGAGGGCTAGTTGCCTTGCGCTTCGACGACGCCTCGGTCGGATGCTCTTATACATTGGCAAAGGAGGAATTACGATGACCGAAGGGTGCAAGCTTGCGATTTTTTGGGCGTTTTTTGCGGCGATGGCTCTCTTCGCGTTCGCAATCGTGGCTTTCGAGCTGTGAGCCGGGGCGCTTGCTTGACGGGTATTTGGCGGACGGGACGGTATTTTATTTGTCCCCGTTCTGGCCGGGGAAGCCGGGTTCCAGGTTGAAACCCGGTGGGCGTATCCCTTCGAGGAGGGGGAAGGGCGGGAATGACGATTTTTGCAAAGGTCTCTGATTGGAGCCGAGCCATCCCTGTTCGGAGGCATGAACATGTCTTGCGGCGTCTTCCCCTATGCTTGATTGATGATATGCCGTTGCTTCGAAAATGACGCAATCAAGAACGTCGAAGAGAGGAGGGGAAGTCCTTCAAAAAGTATCGGTGAAAGGCGGCTCTTATTCCTGGTCGGAATGAGACGAGAGGCGCATGGAAGACCATTCATTCGGGTGAATGAGCGTCAGGCAGTCTTCGGCAACGGGATCTTTGTGAAATAAGGCATAGATGGGAAACATCCGGGGTGACGCTTCGCCGTGCTCCGCCGGAAACAAGACCGGCACTTCAATCCACGGCATGGGCGTTTCGAGACCGGCAAGTCGCAGGCGAACGGCCAGCAACATGTCCCGGACCCGGAGATCCCATTCATGCGGATCAAGTTCCACGGCCTGGGTGATGCTCCGATCCCATAACGACTTGGTAATCCCCACGGCCAGATTCAAGCCGATGCGTTGGGCCTTTGGGGTCACGTCAACAAGTAAGCCGGCGTCAATGGCGTCCTGGCGGGAGGTTACGTGGCGGGTGTGCGTTGGTGACGCGGGGCTGGTCTCAATGGAGTCGGCATCCACCACGTCACCGCGTGCTTTGAGAATACCCTCATAGATGCCCTGAGCAGATTTCGACCAGGAGGCATCGAACGGTCGGCCCTGGAAGGCCGCCTCCGCGGCTTTTTTCTCATCATGCGTTAATGGACGCGGTTGACTCATATCATGAAGTAATAAGACGCAATCGAGACCAAGTCAAGGGCAGAAAAACATGTTCGCGTGAAGGCAACGACGTTCGTCAAGGTTCAGGGACCGGGAGAACGTTGGGAAACCTCAAGTCCGAGCGTTCCCGTCACGTGTTCCACGAGGTGCGAAACGCTCGCGTCCATCACGTCGAGGAAAGGCCCGGGATACAATCCAATCCAGAACACCATGACCACCAAAGGAATCATCGTCGCCGTTTCTCGCCAGTTCAGATCGGGTAGCCGTGCGGCAAACGCCGTTCGTGATCGTCCAAACGCGACGCGCTGCAACATCCAGAGCATATACGCGGCCGCCAAGACGATCCCACCCATGGCCAGCAGCACTTTGACGAAACTTTCGGATGACGTCCCGACGAGGACCAGAAATTCCCCGATAAAGTTACACGTCCCAGGCAGACCGAACGACGCCACGGAAAAGAGGCACAACAGCACCACAAATCGCGGCATGGTTGCATGAAGGCCGCCGTAATCATGAACGGAACGACTGTGTGTGCGGTCATACAACTGTCCGACCGCTAAAAACAGGGCTCCGGTCGTCACGCCGTGATTAAACATCTGGAGGACCGCGCCCTGGATGCCCTGATGGTTGAAGACAAAAATCCCCAGGGTCACAAATCCCATGTGGGAAATCGAAGAATACGCCACGAGCTTTTTAAGGTCGGACTGCGCCAAGGCCATGTACCCGCCGTAAAGAATGGCCGCGACCGACAGCCATAAAATGAACGGCGCAAATTGTGCGGACGCCTCGGGAAAGACGGGAAGACAAAATCGCAAAAATCCATATCCGCCCATTTTCAACAACACCCCGGCAAGGACCACGCTTCCCGCGGTCGGGGCTTCTGAATGCGCGTCCGGCAGCCACGTATGAAAGGGCAACATCGGCATCTTGATGGCAAAAGCCAGAAAGAAGGCGAGGAAAATCCAAAACTGCGCTTGCGATGAATACGTGTGACCGGCAAGAGCGAGGACGTCGAATGTCCGGCCGCCTTCCAGGTATAACCCCAAAATCGCCACCAACAGCAACAAGCTGCCCGTCAAACTATATAAGATGAATTTGATGCCCGCCGCGATGCGATTCGGCCCTCCCCATAAAATGATCAGGAAATACATGGGAATCATGGTCACTTCCCACAACATAAAAAAGAGGAACACGTCCAGAGCCGTAAAGACCACGATCATCGCCCCTTCAACCAACAGGATCAGCATCATGAACGCTTTGACTCTCGTATTGATGGAACGCCACGAACAGAGGACGCAAAGAGGACAGAGCAGCGTGGTCAGCACGACCAGCGGGAGACTGATGCCGTCCACGCCAACGGCGTACTGAATGTTGAAGGTGGGCATCCACGGCATGCGCTCCACAAACTGCATGCCCTGATTTCCGACGTCAAACCCGGCCCAGAGCATCAGGGACAGACCAAAATCCAACAGCGTCGCCGCAAGGGCCGTTCGGCGAATCCATTCCCGATCCCGAACGAAAACCAGGACCGCAATCCCAAGAAACGGAACGGCAATCATCCAACTGAGAACGTGGTCTGCAACGATTGAACTCATGACGCGTTCTTCAGGAAACACCGACGTGGCACTTCACGGTGATCAACGGGGCATTCATGCCACAAACCAATAGAACAGTCCTATCGCGGTAATCAGCCAGAAGACGATGACGAGCAAGTGGTGCTGAAGCGTCCGTGGTTCGACTCTGTGCAACGGATGACCCGTGGCATCAACCTGGTCTCCCAATCGTTCAACGTTCTTTTCAATGCCCCGAATATCAATCATCCGCCACAGCCACATGGCGACGCTCATGGTTTGCCCCCCGCTCCCGACGACGACGCGATCAATGCCTTTCACGTCCACAACGTGCCACAGCCATCGGGCAAGGGCAACTGACGTGCCGCCTATGCTCATAATCACGCGATCAATTCCTCCAAGATCAACGGTTTTCCACAACCAGCCGGCCAGTCGAAGCGTGGGTTGCACCACGTAGACGTCATAGATTTCATCCACGTACACCTTGTTGAGAAACAGCACGTACAACGTTTTTCCCCGCTCCGACCGTCTCCACGGGGACCGTTGAGGATTCACGTGCAACCAGTAGGCGAATCCCCAACCACTCAATGCCACGACAAGCGGGACCACGAACCACAGAGCTTGTCCTGAGCCTCGAAGGAACGGCCAAGTCATTGGAGACGACTCGGCAAGCGACGCCACGGGTCGCGTCAACGCAGGCGCTAAAAATTGAGCAAACCACCTCCAGAGGACCACCAACACGCAGCTCATCACGATGGCTCCGACGATGACCCCGATGAAGTGAGACGATGAAAACAACCGAGGGCGAGTCAGAACGGGACCCTCACCTCCCGGGACGCCGACGGCAAGTTCCTGCTGAAAGAGTGAGAGCATTCCGCGAAAGAGATACATGCCCGTACAAAAGACGGTGATTAAGCCAATCACCCAAAAGGCGGCTTTCGCGGAGGCGAACTGCTGGACCGTCCACAACGATTCATAAGGTCCGGAAAAAATCACAAACGGCGGAAGGCACGCCAACGTCAATGCTCCGGCGACCAAGAGCCTCGGCGCTTGCCCATCGCGTCCGGAATCAGAGGCGGTATGCCCGTGGGCGTGGACGACTTGCAGAGCGTTGCCGGTCGATAAGAATAAAAATCCTTTCAAAAAGCCATGGGCCAACAAATGGAAAATCGCGACGACGAACGCCCCCACGCCACACGTCATAATCATGAATCCGATGTGGCTGATCGTGGAATAGGCCAGAATCTTTTTCACGTCGGACTGGGTCAGGGAGACCACGCCGGCGAACACCGCGGTTGTCGCTCCGATCACCGCGATGATCGTCATGGCGACGGGAGAAAGCACGATCAACGGACTCAATCGCACCAACAGAAACGGACCGGCGTTGACCATGGTCGCGGCGTGAATCAACGCCGACACGGGCGTCGGGGCCTCCATGGCAAAGGGCAACCAGACGTGAAACGGGATTTGTGCGGATTTGCCCATCGCGCCCGTAAAGAAGCAAAGCGTGATGAGCGTGACGGACCGAAGGTGAAGGTCACCCCCCGCCCATCCCAACAGATTCACCGTCTGATCGGACGCGGAAGAAGCCTGGTCCAGTATCTGAGGAATGTCGAGCGTCCCGAACGTCACGAAGGTGAGGATCACGCCGAAGCCGAAGCCGACGTCAGCCACGGCGTTGACCAAAAAGGCTTTCGTCGCCGCGGAACACGCGGCCGGTCGTTCCGCCCAATGAGCAATCAGGAGATAGGAACACAGGCCCATGACTTCCCAAAAGACGTAGAGCATGAGCAGATTGCGACTCATCACCAGCATGAGCATGGCAAAGGTAAAGAGCGACGTGATCGCGAAGAACCGATTGTATCGTGGGTCCCCGATCATGTAACGGGAAGCATAGACGTGGACGACGCTGCTCACCATCGTGACCAGCAGCAACAGCAACGCGGTCAGTTGGTCGACGTACAACCCGAGGTCGACAATAAGATTGCCCGACTGAATCAGTCGATACAGGGGAATCGCGATCGGGCCATGGCTCAGGACTTCGACAAACGCGCCGATCGAGAGACCGAAGGAGAGGCCGATTGCAGGAATCGCCACTTTGTGGCTTGCTCCTCCCCACCATCGTCCCCCCGACGTGAGGGTCAGAAACGCCATCAAGGGAAGGAGAGGAATCAGAGTGTACACGGACATAGGACGGTTTCGAACGAACGATGATGCCTTACCACCCCGTGGGCACGGCAGTCTTGAGCAGGAATCCGACGATCGGATCGCTCCACACTCCCAAAAGAATAATCGTCGCGGACACGGCTCCCACGCTCACCTTTAAGGACAAGGGTGCCTCCACCGGGCTCATCACGGAGGATACCGGACGGTCCCGGAAGATACGTTCAAAGAGTTTGACAAAATACGCCAGCGTTAAAATGGTGGAGAGAATCACTGCCGCAACGGCAAAATAATGGTGAGCCTCGATGGCACCCAGAATAATGTACCATTTGCCAAAAAATCCACCGGTCGGGGGAAACCCGACCATCGACATGGCCATGACGATCAGCGCACCCGTCATCCATGGGGCTTGTCCACGCAAACACCCCAACTCATCAATGGTCCGGGCGCCATACTGATACACGACGGCACCCGCCAGGAAAAAAAGTGCCGCTTGCATGACCGCGTCATTAATCAAATAAAACAGGCCGCCGGCAAAACCCGTTGGATTGCCCAACCCCACTCCGACGAGAATCAACCCGATGTGAGAAATGCCGCCGTAGGCGAACATTCGTTTGAGTTCATGTTGAGTCAACGCGAGTAAGGCCCCGACGACCGCTGCGATTGCCCCCAATTCCTCCAGAAGAATGAGGACCGGCACGTGTTCAATTTCCGTATCAGGACCCACCACCCCAAACATGATCCGAACCCAGGCGATCAACGCCACCTTGGTGACAAGAGAGGCGAGGAGCGGTGACACGGCTTCCGGTGCATGCGTATAGGCGTCAGGCAACCATCCGTGAAGCGGCATGAGCGCCATCTTGATCGCAAGGCCAAGGAACATGAAAATCAACCCGCCGACGATGGCTTTGGACGTCACTAATGCAGGCACGCGCAGGGCCAAGTCCGCCATGTTCAGCGTTCCCGTTGCCGCGTAAAAGTACCCGACCCCCAATAAGTACAAGGAGGCCCCGAGCGTACCCAAAATGAGATAGCGAAAGGCGGAGACGAGCGCCTTTCCTCCTGCGACTCCTACCAGGGCGTACCCCGACAACGCGGCCACTTCCAGGAACACGAACACGTTAAATAAATCCCCGGCAAAGACGATCCCCGTCAGTGCTGAAATCAACAAAAGGATCAACGTGTAGTAGGGCACGATCCGTTGCCCAAGCGTCTGAGGCGACGTCGGACCCGCGTGGATCAGAGCAAGCAACGCCAAGAAACTGACGACCACCATGACGACGCTCGCCAGGCCGTCGGCGACCCATTCAATGCCAATCGGAGCCGCCCATCCGCTGAAGGCATAGCGAATCTCTCCATGATTCAGGACGACCATGAGATTGGCCAAGGCAACCGGACCCATGGCGGACACGGCCACTAACGCCATGGGGCGACACCACTCACGACGTTTCAAGCCGACCATGGGCAACGAGATGGCCGTCACGAACGGAAGCAGGAAGAGGATCGCCGGCGCGTGATCTCTCATTCCAACCTCTTCAAAATTTCATCTTCATCCAAGCTGCCGTATTTTCGATAAATCGCCGCGACCAAGGCCAACGAAACGCCCAAGGTGGCGACTTGGACCACGATCGCCGTGAGCGTCAACACGTGCGGTAAGGGATTGGCATAGGTTTCAGCGTGGACGGGGACCGTTCCGGACAACAGGATAGGAACCGTGGCGCCCGTTTTCGCACTGATCGCCACCAAGAAAAAAATCACGCTGGTCTGCACGATGTACATGCCGATGAGCTTTTTCACGAAGTTATGATGGGTCACCATGATGTAGAAGCCCCAAAGAAACAGGATCACGAAGGCGATAAAGTTTGGCCGGTGAAGCCACGCCTCAATGAGCTCAAGCATGGGAGTCCCCGTCTTCGTGATCGAACGACAAACTGAACACAATGGAAATGGCCGTCACGCCGACGTCGACCGCCACGCCGATTTGCGCCAGCACAATCCCCAGATAACGACGTGAGGCCACGTCGAGACCGGGGATCTCGAGTGCCGCGTAATTCAAAAACTCCCCTCCCCCGATCAGACACAATCCGCCGACTCCGGCAAAAATCAGCAACCCCACTCCATCACCGTGGCGCACCGTCCTCGCCATGGTGCTGTACGAAGCGCCGTGACCAAAAATGAGGACGGATAAAATCATACTCGTGCCAAAAATAACCCCACCCACGAATCCCCCACCCGGGCCATACTGTCCGAAGAACAACACGTACAGTCCATACAATTGCACCAAGGGAATCAGGATCCGTCCCAACATCAGCACGATCAGACTATCGTGCGCGTGGATCATTCCCGGCTCCTCCCCAGCAACAAGGCACAGGCAATCCCGGCCGTAAAAATCACAACGGTTTCAATCAACGTGTCCAGAGCCCGATAATCCATGAGCACCGAGGTGACGACGTTGGGCGTCCGGGTGTCGTGCAGACTGTTTTCCAGGTAAACGGGAGAAACGTGAACGCTTGCGGGAGACGCAGGATCGCCAAACTTGGGAAGGTCATTGGCTGCATACAAAATGAGGAAACCCAGGAGCGGCAATCCGATCAGCGCGGCCCCGCGATAGGAAGAGGGATACAGGCGGGTATCCTTTTGAGCCGTCCTGAAGAGCGTCAACAGAAAAAACACCGTGGCCAAGCCGGCGCCCACGACCGCTTCAACAAACGCCACGTCCACGGCGCCAAGACACGCCCACACCAACGCTAAAAAGAAACTGTAGGACCCCAAAATAAACACCGCCGGCACCAGGTCTTTGACCAGAATGGCTCCCGCCGCCGTCAGAATCAGGAGAATCAGAAGAGGAACTTCAAATGAAAACGTCATGGCGATTCTCTCCTCCACGGTCTGAGTCCCGAGCGAAGAGCCGCTCGAATGGTGGCGTGGGCAATAACGGGATTGAGCAGATAAATCAGCATGAGGACCACCAGAATTTTGAGCAGGTTCAGGCTGAATCCCTGATAAACGGCCAACCCGGCCAAGACCAGAAACGCTCCCAGGGAATCAGTCAGTGACAGGGCATGGCAACGGGTAAACACGTCCGGCAAGCGCAGCATTCCGATTGCCGCGACGACCAGAAAAAACAATCCCGCGAGAATGAGCGCAATGGCCAACGCGGACATTTACACGCTCCCTCGCTGTTCAAGAAATTTCGCAATGGCCAAGGCCCCGACCAAATTCAACAGGGCATACCCCGTGGAGATATCCACGAACATATCGACTCGTTCGTAGACGGTCCCGATCAGGACCAACAGAATAATGGCTTTCGTTGAAATCCCGTTCAGACCTAACACGCGATCATAGATCGTCGGCCCTTGGACCACGCGATACAAATAGACCAGAATAAGGACGGCGAGAGCGATCAACACGAACAGAAAAAAGAATTTCATTCTGAACTCGTCTGTTCCTGGAACACGTGGGCAATCTTTTGTTCAAGGCGGCGCGTGGTCAGATCGTGGCCCGATTCCTCATCCAGAGCGTGGACGACAAGTTCCTGCTCATTGACTTCACCCGTGATCGTGCCCGGAGTTAGCGTGATGGAATTTCCCAACAGAACGATGGCCGCCTGACTCTGCAACCTGGTTCGATAATAAATGAGTGTCGGCGCAATCGGCAAAGCGGGATGAAGAATGAGTGCCGTCAGATGAAGACTGCTTTGAACGATTCGCCCAAAGAGCCAGGGCAGATACCAGAGCATTCGTAACGCGGGGACGAGTCGGAACGGCGAATCGGCGTGGCCGGAATTCAACCATGCCACGACAAAAGACGCCACCAGCCCCAGACCCACGTTAAACGGATGAGACGTTCCCGACAAAATGAGCCAGATGATAAACAACGCGGCCGTTTTGAGAAGCATCTCCATCGTAACCTTCAGCATCGCTTATGCCTCGCCAGAAGTCACAACCCGTTCACGGCAGTGAACCATGGGCTCCCACGTCGCGTCAGGACGATAGCGATGAAACGCAAACGTGTTCGGATCGAGGGCCAACAGATTGAGCCATTGATTATGGAACAGGCGTTGAAGAATCGCATGTTTCTGAATGATGGACGAGACGACGGACGGTGTCGCCTCAATGATCCCCAGGAGCCGCATCGGCTCGTGATAATGCACGTCGCCGTCGTTCACCGTCTGCAAGGGAAAGCCGATTTGCAAATCGCTTTGGCTGCCCAGCATCACGCCCACGCCCGACACGACGTTGTGGATCACCTTGCTTCCGCTTCCGTAGTGCCAAGGATCAACCGCGGAGAAATAATAGCCCGTGTTGATCCACTCCCCGACGATCAAGGGGGCCGTCATGATTTTTTCGAGAAGAGTCCCTTCGGCGTCTGACGTGGGATCATAGGAGTGCAGGAAAACCCGACCGCCTAAATCCAGGCCTTTGGTCAGCCGTCGTCTCCCGATTAAAAAGGCCGCGTTCCCGGCCAGCCCCCATTCCGGTCGAGGATTGGCCCAATCACGGCTGCGTTCCTCAACGTGCGCCAACGCCTTGTGGGGGGCAATCTTTTTCGGCGCGCCGGGCATGCGACGACAGCGTTCCAATGCTTGAGTCATCCCCGCGTGTTCCAAATCCTGCCGCAACGTCCGTAAATCTTCCGCGTGACTCTCGGGGAAATCTTCCAGATCATAGAACGTCACCCGGTCCGTGGTGGTATTGTGCTTGGCCGGAAGAAACCACGTATCCTCGGGAATGACGAGTCCGTTGCCCTTGAGGATTTGCCGAACCGCCGGCTCGTTGGCCATGGCGGCAAACACCCGCGCGTTGGCGTCCCCGGGATTCCCCCCGCAAGCCCCGCAATCCAAGGCCGCGAAATACGGATTGTTGTCCGTCTCACTTCCATGGCCGCAGAGTACCACCAACCGGCTGAAGTTTCCCGTGAGCCCCATCACCCGCAGTCCGGTCTCGATGAAGGTGGCTCGTTCGGCAAGAGAGAATCCTTGGGCGAGCCCCGAGGGAATCCCCTCGGCCTTGACATCGCTCCACTGTGGATTGCGCGGATCACACGGTGAGGACACTGAGACCCGCGTCGGAACCGGATGCGTCCACCATCGTTGGATGAATGACTTCATCGCGTGAAACGAGTTGGGAATCAGCGTTTTGCCGATTAGCCCGAGGCTGAAGAAGAACCCCAGCACGTCAACCAGCATCATTGACCCCACGGGATGATGCTTCAGATCGTGAAACACGTGATGACTCAGTTGATGCCATCGCGTGGCCGTCGAATAGTGCTGCAACGCGCGTTCGGCTCCGAGTCGAGGCATCTCCGTTACCGCGTGGTTGGGAGACAGCAACACCGGACACAAGGCGGACCGGTCCTCACAATCAAAGGCTTGATGACTGATGGGAATACCGAAGAACCCGGCAAACCCGAACGTTTCATACGGGCCTTGCGCTTCGACGTGCCGACGGAACGATTCCGATCTCACGTCAATACAGAACACGAGTTGCGCTCGCGGCCGCGTTTCCAGGGGCGGCACCGTCCCTTGATGAGCCGCGAGTTTGCTGACGACGTCGGTCCGAAAGACATCTTCATACGCCTCAAGCCACACCGGGCCATGCTGATCCTGAGGAAAAGCATCCAGCCACTCCAGTAACGTTCGCGCCTCGGCCACGGAAAGGTCTTGCAGGTCGAGAGGCGATAATTCCAGACATTGGGCCAAGTGAAACAATCGCCAGGCGTCCCGGCAGACGGCATGCGTCACGGGATCAACCGCGTGAGCGCCGCCTCCGAGCCGATGTTGATAGTCATCAGGTCGGTCCTGCCAATACGCAATCAACGCGGGCAGAGTTCCATCAATTCCCCATTCCCGTCGACAGACGACTCGCGTCAATTCAGACTCATACAACAAGCGCACCGCCAGATATTGAATCGGATCAACGGGATGGTTGCGTTGCGCGTGATACGCGGGATTGACCTCAAGCCAACGAATGAACCGCGTCCAACCCGGCAATTGGGACAAGTGCCGTGACAGGTACTCGCTCCATTGTTCCTGAGGCACGCCGAGACGCTGCAAACTCCACGTCATCGCGGCCTCGGGTTCAGGTGGAAGATCCCGAACGGTCTGCCGAAAATCGGGAATGCCCAACAAGCGACCGGCGTGATCACGTTGGGCCAGATCTCGCCACGCCGCATAGAATCCCGAGTCTCTGGAGGGCATCGCCCATCCTGCTAATCCTTCATCAGCAAACGCCGCCAACCATTTGATGAGTTCGTTGTTGATCCGTTCGACCAGTTCAGCGCCGGCCAAGGCGTCCAGCCAATCGCTGATTGTTCGTTGGGCCGGCAGAGCAACGTCGATGGAGCCGCGGGGTGCCGCCGCAACGGTTGAGTTCGGATGCCCGGCCGTTGGTCCCTCGGGAAAAAAATCAGACAGCCCTAACGCCGCCAACGTGCCCGTCCACAGCTTCGAGAGATACGCCTCCTCGGGATGCGCCCGACATTGCTCACATTCCCTGATCGTTCGGTCGATGATTCGTGTTCTGGATTCGTCTGAAAGGTCCCGACGAAATCGCCAAGCAGTTCCCTCATCGCCGAGTTCCCATTGCAACAAGGCAGGGTCCAGCGCCTCAAACCCGGACACCACGTGCCAGTGCCATACGTCCCGTGCGGTGATCTCACGATTCCCGACCCTGAGAGACTCACGTTGTTCGCGTTGAGGCCCCACGCGCGCGAACGCCCGGTTGAGGCTTTCGGCTGGAATGCGTCCTTCTCGATACAACTGACGATATTTATCAAGAGGCAGATAGCCGTTCCCACCCAGCAGACGTTGGCCTTTCCGAACGGCCTGGTCAAAGGGAAGATATTCCAGGCCGTGCATGGGATTCTGGGCCACCATGATCTGCATGGGCCAAAAGGGCGGAATCGGTTCGCTGGCCCGGGCAACAATCTGCCGGAGTTGTTCGCGTTCTTCCTGGGAAATCGTCTGCATTGACGTGAGACTCACCATGCTTCGCGTATCGCGCCGGGAAAGAGGACAAAAAAAACCAACCGCTTCCGTTCTCTCCACCTCAGGGAAACGCGGTTGGCTTGTACTGTGGCTGACCCGTATCTCGGGGAGTCAGCCACCCCACAGCCTTCATCTCAGGTTAGGCGTACACTCGGAACTCCTGCCCGCCCGCGGGACATCATCAGGAAGCAGGTGCCTATCCTTGACCTCTCAAAAGGCAATCGCTTATATCATTTATATCAAGGGTTCTCAGCAGGCTCAAGAAATTTCTGTTCCCTCAACGAGTCCGTCCCATGCAAAACTTCCCCACCAAAGGCGAGTCTGAGACGGCCATCCGCAATGCCGTCATCAAATTTGAACAAGAATTTATGGGGCGTGGGCCAACGGAAGTCAAGGCGTTCATCCTTCGTGACATGGTCCTGGTCAGGCTCAAAGGCGTCTTGACTCCCGCGGAACGCCAGCTTGCCAAAAATTCCGAAGGGATCGACATGGTCAAACGCATGAGGCAGAACCTCATCGTCCAAGGTCGTGAACGACTTTGCAACCAGATTACCGCCATTACCGGAGCCGAAGTCACCGGGTTGTTTACCGACGTTGAAACGCACATCAGTGAGCGAATGATCGTCTTTACCCTCGCCAAAGACCTCGAACCGTCACGCTGAGCCTCACGTCACGCCTGCCGGCTTTTCGGCTTTTTCCTGGCGGACAGACTCGAATCCGCCATGGGCTGATGCTGATCTAATCCCTCAATCGACAAGGTACTCTTCTTTTCGTCGAATTCCGTTTTCCATTCATCAAGCTTCGCCATCACGGTGTGATCGACGAATCTCGTCTCATCGAGATTCAGGGTGACTCGTTTCCCTTCGTGAAGCAGGCGATGGAGATGTCCGCGCAAAAGAATCCACGTGCTGAAGATCGCCGATTCTCGCACCACAATGGTCGCAGAGTCGACGTTCTCCTGCGTGACCTGAGCCTGCAACGTGAAAAACGAGGGGATCGGAACGCCATTGATGACGTGAATGATGATTTTGACTCCGATGCCGATTGCAATGCCCATCAGGAGGTCCGTGGCGAGCACACCCACGATCGTGGACACGAACACAAGAAGCTGGTCCTTGCCCAAATGATACACGTGGATGAACTCGTGGGGGGAAGCCAGCCGGTAACCCGTAAAGACCAGCATCGCCCCCAACGCAGCCAGCGGAATCTGATTAATCAGGCCCGGGACCAGTGCCACGAAGACCAGCAAAAAGAATCCATGAAACACGTTGGCAAACCGCGTCTTTCCTCCATTGTCGATGTTGGCCCGACTTCGCACGATTTCCGAGATCATGGGGAGCCCCCCCACAAACGCCGATAAGGTATTGCCGACCCCGACGGCCAGCATGTCCCGATCCATATTGGTCTTTCGCCGATATGGATCGATCTGATCAACGGCCTTCGCGCTGAGCAACGACTCCAGACTCCCGATCAAGGCAAACATGACGACGTATTTGACGCCGGTCGTCGTCGCCAACCCGGAAAAATCAGGAAAGGTCAGCGCACTGAACATGTCCATCGGCACGTCTACCAGAAACTTCGCGCCTAAGGCGTAGGTCTGCTCGTTGAAGGTGTAAGTGCCTTCCCGGCCGACGTTGAAATACATTCCCATGGGGACCGAGACGAACAACACGATCATCGGCGACGGAATCATTTTCAACGTGGGGTGCGTGACCAGGGGATACCCGAACATGATGAGCAGGCTGACGAGCCCGATCAATCCAATAAGGGGATTCATCTCCATGACGAACGTGGGAATCTTCGCCAGCAATTCCAACGGCTTGCCTTCGGGGCTGAGCCCCATCACAATCGGAAACTGCTTGGCGATGATAATGACCCCGATGGCCGCCAATAATCCATGGACCGCCGTCGGCGGAAAAAATTCGCCGAGGATCCCTGCACGGAAGAGCCCGAACAGAATTTGAATGATGCCTGCCGCCACCCCGACGCCGAGCGCCAATCGATAGGCCTGGAAGTCGGCAGCGGGATCCTGCCCGCCGGTAAATCCGAATTCCGTCACGCAGCCGATGGCGACCACGATGAGTCCCGCGGCCGGGCCTTTGATCGTGAGTTCTGAATTACTGAAGAGCGTGGCGAACAGACCGCCGATAATGGCGGTAAAAATGCCGGCAATGGCGGGATATCCACATGCCAGGGCAATGCCAAGACACAACGGCAACGCAATCAGAAACACCAGAAACCCGGAAAGCAGGTCGGCCTTCCAGGTTTGCCGAAACCCGGCAAGCGTACCTCTCGGAACCTCTATTCCATCAACGTTCATGGCCTTCCCCCTTAAGATCAGAGCCATGCAAAAAAATCTTGTTCGACAAAAGGAATTTTATCTTGAGAATTTCCAGGGAGCAACATGTTTTACCAGCGACCAGTAGCTCATGGCTAGTCTCGTGACCAGTGGCTCGTGACCAGTGACATCCCGCTGCCATTCCCGACATCCACCCCTGTCATTCCCGACATCTTTAATCGGGAATCCAGAAATGCCGTCCGATTCACATGCACGCGTGCCGCTCACTCAGAATTCACTCGCGTTCACCCACAGATGGACCAGGATGCTCGCAGCGTACCCCAGAGCAATCACCGGCGTCCATTTGAGATGGCCGAAGAACGTATACTTGCCTCGCGCCTGCCCCATCAGGGCCACGCCCGCGGCCGACCCGATCGACAACAGGCTTCCCCCGACCCCGGCCGTTAAGGTCACCAACAGCCATTGTCCCTGAGACATGTCGGGAGACATGGTCAACACGGCAAACATCACCGGAATATTGTCCACAATGGCGGACAGGATGCCAACCATCGTATTCGCAAACGTGGGGCCCCAGTCAATATACATCACCTGCGCCACCACCGCGAGGTAGCCGAGAAAACCCAACCCTCCCACGCACAGAACGACGCCGTAAAAAAACAGCAACGTATCCCATTCCGCCCGGGCAATGTTTCTAAAAACATCGAACGCCACCACGTCGCCGATGGTTCCCTGAGCTTTCTCCTCACTCCACGTTCCCGGCTCCGCGTACCGGTTGTGGGTTTTTTTCAGGTAAAACCCGAAAAGCTGCAAGTAGGCCAGGCCGGTCATCATTCCTATCGTCGGCGGCAGGTGAAGAAAATTGTGAAAACTCACCGCTGTACAAATGGTGAAGAAGAACAAGAGCATAATAATTTTTGCCCCTCGCTTCATGACCACCACCTCGTCCGACGGAGTTGGCGACACCCGAGGCACGGCAAAGTGCATCAACCCGGCCGGCACGACATAGTTGACCACCGACGGAAGAAACAGCAGGAAAAACGTGAAGAACTCCACGATTCCCTTTTGCCACACCATCAACGTCGTGATGTCGCCAAAGGGACTGAACGCCCCTCCGGCGTTGGCCGCCACCACAATGTTGACGCACGCCAGACTCACGAACCGGGGATTCTCCGCCCCGACCGCCAGGACCACGGCGCACATCAGCAACGCGGTCGTCAGATTATCGGCGACCGGCGAAATAAAAAACGCCAGGATGCCCGTGATCCAGAACAGTTGCCGGTAGGTAAACCCCTTCCGCACGAGCCACGCCCGCAAACTCTCAAAGACCAGGCGCTCTTCCATGGCGTTGATGTACGTCATGGCGGCAAGCAGAAATAACATCAACTCCGCATATTCGAGAAGATTATGACGCAGCGCGCGTTCAACGACGTGAGGGTCACTGCCGGGATACGACAGAGCCACCAACGCCCAGATGATCCCCGCGGCCAAAATGACGGGTTTGGATTTTCGGAGATGCGTAAACTCCTCGGCCATGACCAACGCATACGCCAACACAAAAATGCCCAGCGCAAAATACCCGACCGCGGAGGTTGTGAGGTCCAAAGGCGCGGAGTTGTTTCCTGAAGCCCGACAGAGGTCAGGCGAGACCAACGCGACGGCAAGACTGCCCAAACCAGACACAAGCAAAATGGGAAGAGACGGACGAATAACCACTTCAGAACTCCAATCAAAATGGATAATCGGTGTAGACGGTAAAAGCCCCGCGGTATGTTTTTCAACAATTCACCATCACATTTTATAAGAAATTTACATGCTGACAAGTCCCAGCCTTAGAAAAATCACTCCATGATGAAACAATATCTCTTCATTTCGGGCCGCCGCTCAACGTGATACAATCACCATCCACTCGAAATCGGACGCATCGCCGAAAAGCGCACCACGCCCCCCGGCCGCCGAAATGGAACCCCCAACCAACGTCTATCAACTCGCCGGACTCGATGACTCAGGCCGAGGCTTCAATCGACGGATCGAAATGAAAGCCGTCAAGGAAACGTTTCAAGCCGTCTTCCGGTATGAACGTTTCCTTCTTGAAACGGACCCGCAAGGCACGGAATACGCCGCGGTCGCCGAGATCATTCACCAATTACAGAACCGAGGCTATACCCAACTCCGCAGCCGTCTCCAATTTCGCGGAGCAACGTATCTGGGCAATCAAGAACGCTGGGACGACCACCCGGACCCGAAACCAACGGGCCGACTGGCCCGACTCTGGCACGCACTCCGACGCCTTGGCCGCGGAGACCAGCGTTCTGAGTAACTCGTTCAATTGATAACCGGATGATAGATTCGTTATGGTGACTCCGCAATCTTCCCCTTCCAGAAAAGGATGCCGAAATCCAGAGAATTCACCCGATGAATCCAGAATTATCAATTCCAATGGATCGACTCGCGGAATACTGCCGCGCCCGAGGGATCGCGCGGCTGGCTATCTTCGGCTCCGCGTTGCGTTCGGATTTCGGGCCAGCAAGCGATATCGACCTTCTGGTGGAGTTCGAGTCTGGCCGGACACCTGGACTTTTGGGCATTGTAGGGATGGAACAGGAGTTTTCCGACCTATTTGAGAGAAATGTGGATCTGGTCGAACGTCCCGCCGTTGAGCAAAGTCGGAATTACATACGCCGGACGGCAATTCTCGAGTCAGCGGAGACCATCTATGCGGCGTGACGACGCCTATTTACTCGATATGTTGTTAGCAGCCCGCGACGCGGTAGAGTTTGCACCCCCACTGATCGTTCTCTGAATTCGAGGATAGCCGCTTGCATCAAAACGCAATTCTAAAGGCTAAAGGCCATCGAAATCATTGGCGAGGCAGCGTCACAAGTAAGCGAGGAAACGAAGTTCAAGCATCCGGACATTTCTTGGACAAAAATCATGGGAATGCGCAATCACCTTGTTCACGCTTATCTCTACGACCAACCGGACATCGACCGGAGCAAAGCCCGCGTCACCGGCCCCTTCACCGTAGAAGCCGTGCCGGCGCCGACAGTGAAGTCGGTTGATGAGATCGTTGACCCTCACCACCACCCTCTCCTAGAAGGAGAGGGTGCATCTGCCCCTCCCCCTTTGGGCAAAGGTATGCCCCCATCTTCCCCTCTCCCCCGGGAGAGGGTGGCCAAAGGCCGGGTGAGGGCAATGAGGTCATCGCCGATGAGTCCGTCGCCCGTTCCGGCGAAACGCTACGCCAGGAAGAATGGCGCGACGAACTGCAACAAGCCGGTATCCGCGGCAAACAAGGACAACGAATCATGTTCTCCCGAGTGGAGCCATTTCCCGGCCGCTCCCGCCACGCTGAAGCCGAAACCAGCCCCGACGACAGCGGCGCGGACAGGGTACGCGAAAATCTCGCCACCGCATTCACACCCCAACGCGCCGTCATCTGTTTCGGCCCTGACCATGCGCCGCTGGAGCAACGCCAGGTGGCTCTCGCCCTTGAGGAAGCCCACACCCTCGTGCCCAAACCCCGGATCGTCGTCTTCGCCGCTTTCCAGTTTGACCCCGAAGCCGCCAAGGATGTTGACGAAACCAACTGGCCCGGCATGACTTTGCTCAAAGTGCAGATGAACGCCGACCTGCTGACGGACGACCTCAAAAAGAAGCGTGCCACCAACGAGAGTTTCTGGCTCATCGGCCAACCTGACGTGCAACTGGAAAAAATCGCCGAAGGCGACCATGCGGGCAAGTTCCGCGTCTCCGTCCACGGCTTCGACTATTTCAACACCAAAACCGGCGCCGTCGAATCCGGCGGCGACGACAACATCGCCACCTGGATGCTGGACCCGGACTACGACGGCTGCAGCCTGTTCCCCCGCCAAGTCTTCTTCCCCATGGCCAGCGCCAAAGACGGCTGGACGAAACTGGCACGCCATCTCAAGGCCGAGATCGACACGGACCTGATTGAAGCCTATCGCGGCACCGTCTCCCTGCCGTTTGAGCCAGGCGAGCATAGGCGCGTCGCAGTCAAGATCGTAGACGACCGCGGGGTGGAGAGTTTGCGGGTTTTGGAGGTGCAACAATGAAATTTCATTTTTCAAATATCGGTCCTATTAAAAAAGCCGAATTGGAACTCGGTAATTTGACTATCATTGCGGGACGAAATAACACCGGCAAGACGTATTTAGTGTATACCTTGTATGGATTTCTACAAAACTGGATGGGTTGGCCTGGTATTGAAGGCTATTTCCTAGATCAGGCAAACGCCTCAATCAATATCAAGCAAGCTGGCATGAAACTGATAGAAGAGGGCCAGTATAGATGCGAAATAAGCCACGATAGGCTTAATGAAGAGCGTCGTGCAGTGATTTCGAAGCTGGCACCCGAATTCTCGGATCGACAGCTTTCTAACGTATTCAGTTCTTCACGCAGAAATTTTGAAAACGCGTCTATTCGCGTCAGCTTTGAGAGTGATTTTCCAAAGACTTCCTTTAGATACGAGTTGAGTTACCTAAAAGAGACATCTGTTCTAATCGAATATAACGGAGAGCATTTAATTTTTTCCATAAAACAACTTGGAAAACATCGTTTGGAGGAAGACGACATCACGTCGCTGATCTCATTTGGTTACATGCAGTTCTTGTTGGCGGAACTTCCCGATCCTTTTATTCTCTCGACTGAACGTTTCGGTATTTCCTTGTTCTATAAGGAGTTAGATTTTACAAAAAATCGTTTAGTCGAACTGCTCCAGGAAATGAGAGGTAAGAAAGGTAAGGATCGTATTTCTCCGTTTATGCTCATAGAGAAAGGGGCAAGCCGCTATGCGTTGCCCATTAAGGACAATATCGACTACACAAGAAGCATATCGGATTTTGTCAACAAAAAAGGCAACTTAGAAGATGAAAAACTCTATGATGACGTGAAAAACATCATGGATGGATATTATAAAAGTGATGAAAATGAGATACGCTTTGTATCCAAATCACGTAAGGACCGTCGCTTTGATATACCGTTGTATCTTGCCTCGTCATCAGCACGTGGCCTGTCGGACCTTTACTTCTACCTGCGTCACAAAGCAAAGCCAAATCAATTGCTCATCATTGATGAACCCGAAAGCCATCTTGACACAAAAAACCAGATTATGCTGGCTCGCATGTTGGCTCACTTTATACGCTCCGGAATCAAAGTGTTAATCACCACGCACAGCGACTATGTCCTTAAAGAAATCAACAACCTTGTGATGCTGAATTCTTTTGAAGATAACGATGAGGTACTTAAAAGCCTGAAATACAAAAAGGATGAATGTTTATCTCCCGAATCGCTACGATGTTATGTGGCAGAAAATGGACAGTTGACTCGCTGCAACGTCGATAGATTTGGGGTCGATATGCCGGTTTTTGATGAAACAATTGATGCGATCAATATGGTATCAAACAAACTTGCAAACAAACTTGCCTCTCAACCAGAAGATACGAGAAAGGAAGAAAGTGGCACTCATAGATTGCCTAAAAGAAGTTCTGGACGATAAGGTTCTAGCAAGTGAACGTTCATGTAACAGAGCTCAAGCCATTGAGTTAAGAGATAACCAGTCAGGCATGGCGGTTAAAATCACGGGAATACTTTCTCCTGTCTTAGCAATTCGCATGAGTGGCCATCTTCCTGGTCTGAAAAAAGAGGGAAAATGGAGGAAAATTTGCGATTATCTGCTTATTTATCAATCAGACGTGAGGTATTACGCAGTACTGATCGAGCTAAAACGATCCCTGACTGAAAAGATTAAGGGCAAAGAGCAACTTATGCGCTCATTACCTATTTTGGACTATCTTCTCTCGGTCTGCAAAATTGAATGTGATATTAGCCAACAAACTCCTTCAATAAAATATGTTCTTATTGCCAATAAAATCAGCGACAAGTTCGATAAACAACCAATTAAAGTAAAACCACCAGAAGAGACTGACGAAAAATATGAAAAAATAACTCTTAGGAAACTCATAGGCACGGAGTTTGCTGTCGACAAATTGACGAATTGATAAAGCTGCAATCCCCAAGTCGCCATATCTGACAATACCACCACCGCATCTTCAACTCTCCATCATACGAAGACCCCCAAGAATGGCTCTATCAGTTCGAGACCAAAACCTTCTCACAATGCAGGGACGACGAGATACTTGACGACTGACTCCGCGAAAGAATTGAAAATCTGAAGGCCGTGGAAAGGGAATAATGTCCCAGAAGACCATCGACCGTCTGATTGTCAACTCGCCTTACGAGGAACCGGCGAAATATTGGAGCTATGATCGTGAGCGGCGAACGTTCTCGTTGATGGAAGGGCGCCGTCCCGCCGGATACGTCGTCGCCTCGGAAGGCTCTCGATCATTCGATGACCCGGGGCAGTTTGTCGAGATTCCGCTGGTCAACCGGATTCGACCGCGTGTCAAGGCGTGGCGCGAGGCAGGGTATGCCGGGTGTGACCGGCATCACGAAACGGCTGCTGGAGCACTGGACGAACGCGGAGGAGTTCGACAACCGGCGGTTCTTCTTCTGCCAACTGGAGGCCGCGGAAACGCTGATCTGGCTCGCGGAAGCGCCGGCGGCCGAAAAGACCGGTCTGGACGGTACCTCCGACGGCGGGACGTTCACACGGTTGTGCGCAAAAATCGCGACGGGGTCGGGCAAGACCGTCGTCATGGCCATGGTCATCGCCTGGTACGTTCTCAACAAAGTTACCTATCCGCAGGATACTCGCTTCGCCAAAAACGTCCTAGTCATCGCCCCGGGACTGACGGTGAGAAGTCGTCTTGCCGTGCTCGAACCGTCCAACCCGGAGAACTATTATGAAGCGTTCCCCATCGTGCCGTCGTCCCTGCTCGACAAACTCGACGTGGCGTGAAGACGTGAACAAAGGACAAGGGCCGTCAACCCTTGATTTCGCGTTCACCAATCCGACCGAAAACGTTCGGCGCTTTGACCGACTCTGTACTTCGCCAAAGCACTCAGGTTTTCTCTAATCGAATGATGCGGTCCAGAACTTTTTTGCGGGTGGCGTGGTAGGCGTGTTTGCCTTCGGTCAAGGTCAGGAAAATCCGGTAATGGGTGACGGCGACCTGCCTTTCTCCCAGTGCTTCGAGAGAATACGCCAAGTTCAGTTGTACTTCGGGAAGCTTCGGCGCCAATAATTCTGCTTGCCGGAGGGCGTCCAACGCTTCGCCGAATCGGCCCTGTTGTTGACTGACCAGCGCACGTTGCACCCATAATTGCGGGACCGTGGCATCCCGAGCCAGCCCTTCAACCAACGAGTTCCGAGCCTCCTCCCATTGCCCTAATCCCAATTGTGCCGTTCCCAACCAGAACCAGGGTTCCGCGGTTTTGGGAGGCGTGACAAACAAAGTGCGCAAGATGGTCACGGCCCTTGCATATCGCCGCGTTTGAATCAAGTGTCGTGCGCGGGCCAGTTTGACTTCACTGGGTGTGGCATTCCGAGGACGAGTGACGTCTTTTTTCTGTTGACGGGACGATGGCGCGTTGACTGTCCCCCTTGATGGTTGTTTCGCCGTTGCCGCGGGCGTGGGTTTGGTTTGCGCGAGCTGGCGTGTTGATTTTTCGGAGACCTTGGGCCGCGACGTTTGTGAAGCTGCCGATTGTTGTGATGACGGCTTCGGCACGTCACGGGCTTCACGTGTTGTTTTCACAACCGGCCGTTGACCGGGAATGCTCTCCCCCACCTGAGACCGTCCCGCCGGATTCAATTCCTTTGCTGCGGCCGTCTTGTGCGCCGAGGGTTCCGTATCGCCGTCAGGCCCAAAGGGTAGCCCCCAAAGATAGACACCGACGCCCACGCTTCCAAGCAGGACAATGCCCACTGACCGACGCAAACTCCGTCGAGAAGTCGGGACGGGAGAGTACGGCGAGAAAACGGTTTGGGGTGGAGAATCGGAGGCTTCCGAACTCTCCGGGACGGTCGAAGCCTCGGGATGACGTGCGCGCCTGGCCCGTTCAGTCTGCAAACGATTCAGTGCCTCAGTGATAATACTCATTCCTCGTCTTCTCGTGCCTCCCTTTTCTCGAAGACGTTGTTGGTTTGACGGCTTACGTCAAGCCGGTGATTTCCCGCCTTGCGCGCAGGATCATGTGGGGGCTGACCTCGAACCGCCGACTGGCATAGGCCGCAAGCAGGGAACGATCGCAAATCTGGTTGATCCGCCGCGGCACCCCTCCACTCACGTAGTGCGTGAGCATCATGACGCCGGGAGAAAAACGAAACCGGATCCGTGGGCCTGCCACCCGCAGGCGATACCGGATGTACCGCATGGTTTCTTGCCGGCGAAACGGCTTGAGCGTGAAGCGAATGCCGATACGTTGCGACAGGGGACGAAGAAGCGGCCGTGACAGCGTCTGCTCAAGTTCGGGTTGACCGACCAACAAGAGGCACAGGAGTTTTTCTTTTTCGGTATCCAGGTTAGATAACAGCCTGAGTCCTTCCAAGACTTTTCCACTCACCCGATGCGCTTCATCCACCAAGACCGCCACGCGTTCGCCTTGTCCGGCTAATTCCAACAATCGGCGCCACAACGTCCGTTGCAGCGACCCAATGCTGCGATCTTCTGGAACCTGCCCGGTCAGATCCTGATAAATGGCGCACAGAAGATCGGCATACGATTGGTCAGGATTCAAGAGGTAGGCAAATCGCACGCCTTTCGGCGGATGTCGCAACAGATACCGGCACAACAGGGTTTTCCCGACCCCCACGTCACCGGTCACCATCGTCAACCCACCGCTGGCCACGCCGAATTGCAGATGAGCCAAAGCTTGCAGATGCTGCTGCGCGGGGAAAAAATAGTCGGTATCCGGGGTAATCTGAAACGGTGCCTCGGTAAACCCCAATTGCGCGTAGCACGCACTCAGATCGCGCCCATCCATCACGTCACGTTCAGAAGGCGAGGCATGAGGAAGATGATGAGTTCCGTTTTTCTTTCGGCCTGATAGGTGCCCCTGAACAACCAACCAAGTCCGGGAAGATCGCCAAGGAAGGGCACCTTCCGTTCGGTATCCGTGAGTTGCTCTTGGATAAGCCCGCCGATCACCACCATCTGTCCATCCCGCACGCGGACCAGTCCGCCGGATTGCTTCACCTCCATGATGGGAGCGGTGGAGCCATTGTCCGACGTCGCGGTATCGGTCAATCGGGTGAGAATGGGAGACACGTCCATCATGATCCACCCATCCTGCGAAATCTGCGGCGTCACGGAGAGGACGAGACCCGACGTCACGGTCCGCACTTGCTCCGTAATCACGTTGCCGGCACCTCCGACTCCTTGGGAAGTCGTTGACGTAAAAAAGGATTGATCCGTCCCCACCTTAATCAGCGCCGGTTGGTTATTCAGCGTCAGAATCCGAGGTTGAGACACCACTTGCACTTCACCCTGCTCCTGTAAGGCTTGGATGACCCCTCTGAATTTGCCGTCGTTAAAGTTGAAGGTGGCGGTGGCGGCTCGTGCGACAAACCCACCGGCCGGCGACGTGATGATATTCGCCAGCTTAAAACTGCTGGCGGGGTCGCTGAGATTGATCCGATCCCAATTCAATCCCAGACTGGCGTCGTCTCTCAGCGCGACTTCATAGATTTTGGCCTGAATCTCAACCTGTCGATAGAGTGAGTTGCGGACGTTGGCCAGAAACTTCGCCACGTCGTTGACCCGACGGTGCAGATCCGTCACGTGAATGGTGCCCGACAACCGATTGACGACGAAGCGTCCTTCGGTCGAAAGGAGTGCTTGGATTTGTGTCTCCATTTCTTCCCAGAACTTGATCTGATCCTGTTGGCTCAGGATCACTTCTCCCGCGTCCTGCCCACCGCTTCCGCCTCGACCTGATCCTGACGTGACTTGCGCTTTATTGCGTCCCGTGCCGGAACGTTCCATCCGAATGTAGTCCAGCGTGAAAATTCGCGTTTCCAGACGCCGCACCACAATCAATTCTTCATCCCGTTCCCAGTAGTATCCCTGCGTCTCCAACAAGGCCGCCAAGGCTTTTTCAAGACCGAAACCCTGAAAATCGACCGTCACCACGCCTTCAACCCCAGGCTCCACGATGATATTGAGTTTGTTCACGCGAGAGAACAGACGTAAGGCATCGGCTAAGGGCATGTCCTGCGCGCGAAAGCTGAACACCCGGGAAGACTCGGCGTCGCTTGGATGTTTGTCAGACGGCCGTCCAAACGACATGCGTTCTTCAAGAGAAAAGGGATGGTCCAGATCAGAGGAAAGCGTTTCCCGGGAGGCCGCTGCCGTCGAACCAGCATCAGGCTGCATCTCCGACGGCATGGGGAATCGTCGCTCGCTCCGATCCTTGAAGATTGGGGAAGGGGAATACTCGGGAAGCATGGAGCACCCGACCATCCACGTCAAAAAAAGGAGCAACGCGCCCATGCCGCCCGATCGTCCCGGCGCACCGCCACCCACGTGGTCACGCGAATGAATGGGGAGTTTCCTGAGTATCACGTGGGTGTCCCTCGCTTTCATGACTCTCGAAATCGTAACCACCGGCGGTCGTGAGGCCCTTGAAGCAGAACACCTTCTTCCTGAATGCTGGCAACGAGATAGCCGGCAATGGTTTCGCCCTCTTTCACAAGTCGCCGGTCAATCATCGCGACTCGCGTCGAACCCTGCCTCAGGATGGCCTGAAGGTGGAAGTCCACACGATCTCCGGGTTCTTCGCCGTCGGCACGATCTTGGGTCATTCCGGAAACGGCACGGGGAGGTTGGAATGGGTCTCGCGCCGGAACGCTTGACCAGTCAAATGGCTTTGGTTGTTTCTGAATCGTCGGAGTGAACGCCACGGAGGGGGGTAATGACTCGGACGTACTTACCGAAACGGCTTGAGCTGCCAACGGAGGCACGGGAAATTCGGGATGGTCCGTCGAACCAAGCCACTGGACGGACAGTGTGATCAACACCATGACGCAAAGGAATCCCACGACCCACGGATTGTTCAGCACGCTTCTCACCTCGTCGATTGAACAATGACGACGAATTGTGCCCCTCTACGCCGATGATGTCAATTTTCTTCAGAGGACGCCGCTGCTCGCACCTCGTCTGTTTTTACTTCGCCAGAGTCCTAATGTAATGAATTAATTGCCATATCTGGTTATCAGGCATAGCAGAAAAGGCCATCATGCCCGTGCCTTCGGAACCTTTTTTAATGATCCAGAACATCTGACCATCAGAAATATCCTGCATGGTCTCACCACACGTGAAGTTCCGTGGAGGTGGATTCAAGGCCGCCCCCATCGGTCCTTGTCCATCACCTTTGGCCCCATGACAGTTCACGCACGCCAAGGGTTGCGCCGTTTGTTGGAACAATGTTTCACCGGCTTTCACGTTGGCCTGATTCGCCGGCAAAGGATTCGTCCGTTTTCGGAAATTTCCTGGAGCCCGCTTGGTCTTTCGTGGTTGCGGGCAGACACCCGAGGGACCGCCTTCTGCTGTCGCCGCAGCCATCTCCGGCACTCCCTTGAACGTGGCTTTCAGGTACGCAATAACGTCCGCCACCCCCTGCTGACCAATCGTGAGACTCCAATACGGCATGGCGGGGGATTTTCCCACGCTTCGCCCACCATGATAGATCACGTTGTAGAGGTATTCCATCGGCAACTTGTCAAAGGCCATGTTGGCATGAACCGCCGGTTTGGGACTCAACCCCGAGGCAGCCGGACCATCACCTTGTCCCGTCGCGCCGTGACATTGTGAACAATACTCTTTATAGACCACCTTTCCACGATCCACGTTTGCCTGAGAAAACTCCGGGCTGGTCCATGGCTCGTCGTATTCGAAATCCGGGACGCCCAACGTCATGAGATACCCAACCACTGCCCGCAAGCCGAATTCCGTGGCGTCCGCCAGAAATTCTCCGCTGTGCGGCGTAAAATCTTGAGGATTGATCGCAAAACGAAAGAGCCAATCCGGGTTGTAGCGGCGCCCTGCCTCCGCCAAGTCGACGCTTTGCGGCCCACCGACCGGTTGCCCATTTTCTTCAATGGTGTGACATCCGATGCAGGCGTGTTCCTTGTACGCCTGGGCACCGAACTCCGCTTCTTTTCTGGTTACCTTTGAAACGTCGAACGCGCCGACGGTCACGCGGGGGTCCACGTACTGCTTTTCCAAATAGGTCGCGACCGCCTCGGCTTGATCTTCAGAAAGCCTTCTATGCACGTCCGGTTCCCATCCCTGATCCCACCGATAGCTTTTGGCATACAACCTTTTCTCCGTGCCGGTCAGAAACCCGATCAGCCACGTGTGTTGATATTTGCTCCCAGCCCACATCAAATCCGGAGCGTTCAAATTGAACCGGCTTCCTGGTTGGCCTTGAAATTTGTGACAGGCTGAACAGATGTTTTTCACCACCATTTCAGCATACCGGTCATCCGCAGCCCAAAGCGGCGAGGATGCCAACAGGCTCACGTATACACCGACCATCGCAAGCTGCGTTTTCACATTTTCAACATTCATGATGACGCCCTCCCCGCGACTCTCTCCAACAATGGATTACCTGCGTCCGAATGAACGCACGTACAGGAGAACCTGCCACGCTTCTTCTTCCGTCAACACGAGCGGGATAAAGGAGGCCATGTCCGTGCCCGGGCTGCCGTTTTTCAAAATCCAGAACAGTTCCCCGTCGGTTCGTGCGGCCTGCCACGCTTGATCCGTAAAATTTCTAGGGAGCTGTCCGCGAAGACCCGGGATATTTCCCAAGCCTTTCCCGTCCCGTCCATGGCACGTCACGCAAAAGGCCTTGCCGTGAAAAATCTTTCTGCCTTTTTCGATATTGTCAGGCGTCGCGGGAAACGGATTGCGCCACGTTTTCGCTTTTTCGATTTGATCGGGTGGTACGCGCGGCTTGAGAACCGACGAATCAGCCGCCAGGACCGCCGAGTTTCCGACCACGAAGAGCATCAGAAGATGACGGACCCACGGCTTGCCAAGCATCAGGGACATACGCGTTCGTTGAAACAATCGCGTGGACGTGAACGGGTGCGGGAGTGATACGCTCCCGCACCGGCTCGACGCTACTCGGTTCGAAATTTGTGACCGACCGAATTTGGAATCGTCACCGTTCCGTCAGGAACTTTCAGGCCAGGTTGCCAGAGATGGTAAATGACGCCGTCGGTCATCGCGGCCGCTGCGGCAATTTCCGCGACCTTCTCTTTATCTTCAATATCTAAAATCTTCACGCGACCCGTCGCAATTTCTACCTCATGGTCATGGAAATTTCTGTTCCACGTGATCAAGGGCACTTCCTTGCGTGCCAGGTCTTTAGCCACGAAATATTCCACGCCGATCAAAGGGGCCTTGGGATCGGTGGATGGAAAAAGAAGACATTGGATGATTTCATCCGAAATGCCTTTGCAATAGTGATGGAAGGGTCCCCCGACGTTGCCGTCAGTCATCATGTGCGGGGCCTGGACGTGAAGACCAAAGCCATCCGCCGGGCTGCCGCCGTCGCTGAGTGCGGGAGTGCACATCCATCCAATGAAGAAGAAACTGACAAGCACGATAAAGCTTCCTGAACGAACCGAATCAGACATTGCCGACCTCCTTGTGGTTGAATGATTTTCTGGGTCACGTTGCCGATTGACGGCCAGCACTGAACCGTCACCACTGGCTCATAAAAACTCTATGCTACTTCGAGACCATGCGCAAGCCAGGGGGGTCTTTGTCATCCCGTCATCTCCCTGGTCAACATTCGCACAAATGCTATAATGCAAAGGCCGTGCCAGCGTTTGAATCTGAATCGGAGAAAAATTGTCCTTGAATTTCAATGGCTTGCCATTTGACTGCATTTGAAAGGCGAAAGAAGGACGGGACTGTCAACGTAGGACGTTAATGCGTTAAGTTGACACGTTAACGAATTTGAGAGGAAGGTTCTTGGATGCCGAACTTTTGCAATTTTTTCCAGAGAGTCACCCGGCTGTATCCCAACAATTCGGCAGCCTTGGTTTTCCCACCCTTCGTTTTGTGAAGGGCCTCAAGAATTTGATCGCGTTCGGCCCGTTGCTCAGGGTTCAAGGGGTTGCTTCGTGAACCTTGGGTCAAATGGGATGTGGGCGCGCGCACCTCCGGGGGAAGATCAAAGACGGTCAAACAGCCTTCTTCGGCCGTGACAAAGGCATGTTGAATCGCGTTTCGTAATTCCCGAATATTGCCTGGCCATGGATACTTTATGAGCTGCTGCATGGCATCCTGGTCAATGTCATTGATGGAGTGGGCGTGGAACGTGGATCCTTCGGCAATAAAGTGCTTGACCAATAAGGGCAAGTCTTCGCGCCGTTCTCTGAGGGGCGGCAGGGCGATTTCAAACACGCGAATCCGATAATAGAAATCTTCCCGCATCGCACCCGTGGTCAATAAGTGCTTGACGTCCTTATTCGTGGCGGTGAGGAATCGCACGTTGACCTTCATCTCTTTTTCATCGCCGACGCGCCGAATTTCGCCTTCTTGCAACACGCGGAGCAGTTTGAGTTGAAGCACGGGACTGGTATCACCGATTTCATCAAGAAACAGGGTGCCCCCATCAGCCGCTTGAAACACGCCTATTTTGTCGCGGACCGCTCCGGTAAAGGCTCCCTTCACGTGACCGAATAATTCGCTTTCCAATAAGGTCTCCGGAATGGCCGAACAATTGATCGCCAGAAACGGTCGGTCCTTTCTGGGACTAAGGGCGTGAATGGCCCGGGCGGCTAACTCTTTGCCGGTGCCTGACTCTCCCGTGAGCAAGACGGGCACGTCCCCCTGCGCCGCCAATCGCAATCGTCGAAACACTTCCTGCATCACCGGGCTGTTCCCGACCATTTGCTGAAACGAGTTCCTTGACCGCGTCTGTTCTTCCAACACCTGAATTTTTTCTTTGGCTAAAATAAACGACGTGAGGTCCGTGAACGTACCCACGGCTCCAACAACCGCCCCGCGCGCATCTCGTAAGACCGACACGTTCCCATAGAGATAGAGTTCCCGCCCGTCCTTTGCCCGCACCTTACATTCTTGATGACAGATTCCCCACGGATAGGGCATCGGGTTCTCTAGAAACTCGGTGAGTTTGCTGAATCCTTTACAATTTTGTCCTTCGAGGATATGGCAGGATTTGCCCATCACTTCATCGCCGGAATAACCGGTAATGCGTGCTGCCCCGACGCTCCAGGCGACAATGGTACCCTCAACATCCACGGTGAAGACGCCATCAGCCATGGCATCAATCATGGTACTGAGCACCTGCGGATTTTTGCGAAAATCAAGCTCCACGTCTTCTTGCAGGCTTGGTCGGTTCTACGAATTGGCCGCCACCAACGATTGAAACGTGGGATCGGTTTCCACCAACCCTTTCAAGGTGTCATTGTGGAGGAGATAGACCCAGGACTGGTTCGTGGCTCCTGGAATCTGCTGATACCATCGTCGGGCCTCCGTCAATAACTTCAACATGGCTTGGTTATCCCGTTTGGGGCGAAAGGCTAAACTGTAGGCTTTGGCATAGGCCGCGGAGAATTTGAGCAATGGATCCGACGACAGTTTGAAGGCCTCATCAGCGTCCTCATAGCCTCGGACAATATCAGGATCGTCAAAATTTCGATTCCAGGCAACCTTACTGATGCGTGACCAGGCAATGGTCATCAAGACTCGTGCCCGCAGGCGCGTCTGATCCGCCGGCACTTCGGACAGTAAGCGTTGCGGAACCGCGATGGCCGGGAGCTGATCGTTCGTCCACCGATACGCCAGACTCAGTTTCAAGCGCGTGTCAACGTCCTCAGGGTGTAAGTCAACGAGGGCTTCCATCGCGGGAATCAATCGGTACAAGTAATCGGCAGGCGTCGGGGCGGATTTTCCACCCATTTCCATGTGGAGAGAAATATCCATCCGGTCAGTTTGCGACTGGACGGTCCAATATAATTCATTGAACGCTTGATGAAGCGCCGCGCCATCCACCTTCACGCCATGCGTTTGTGTCGCAAAGTCCATTAAGCCGTCATACAGTTCCGCGGTAATGGCCCGCAGTCCCTCCGCGTGCGACGGGTTCACCGCCAACACGCGGTTGAGCATCGAGATCCGCTCCCGGCGGGTTGAGAACGTCTTCGCTCGTTTCACTCCGGCATCCAGGGCGGCATGGGCTTCTTTCGGGTTCCAAAATTCCGTGGACTGCTGCTCAAACCCGCCGGCATCGACAACAAAGGGAATCGACGTCCCCAGGGAAGACTCCATCGGAATATTCAAAACGGCGGTATCCGTGGGGAATCCATGGGCCAGCAACCCTGACAAGACAACCCATTTCACGACCACGGCCTTGACCGGATGGATGGGTTTCTTATACGGCACCACCCAATCTTGTTGCCCCGGGCCATTGGCCGCGGGCGAGTTCATCGGATTCGGATACGTCATCCGTACCCGTACCAAGGTGGTCGGCACAGCAACCACCTGATCCGACCCGGGCGGCTGAAAGGACGCATGAGGAAAGGGCACGGTGCCCAGGACTTCCAGGGTGAATCCCGGGGGATCCGACGCATCGCCGATTTCGGGCATCACGAAAAAAGAGGGAGCACGCTGGCGGGCGCGGGTCTCTGCGATTTCGAACCGCTTGAAATCTCGAAAATTCACCAACTTTCCATGCCCGGGCCACAGCTCATCCAGACCCCGGTCGCGGCTCTCGATCACGTCGGCGTGGGCTTGGGCAATCCGATCCCGACACCAGGCATACACCGGATCCGAGTCAGGCAGAAAGCGTCCTTCCCCTCGGGCACCGGCTTCGACCATTTTCAGCAAACAGACAAAATCGTTTTGGGCCACGCGGATTGAATCGCGGCCGGCTATCGCGTTGACGTAGTTGCGGACCGCCTGTACCGCGGCTTGATTTGGTACGGCAGGGAGAGGGTCCGCGACGTCGGCGGCATAGGAATGGTCACTCACCCCGAACAGACACAACCCGACCATCAACGCCCCAACCCAACTCCAAAGCATCCCGAAGCCCCGCAATCGATCAAGGTGATCCATATGGGTGCGTTGACGGTATCGAAAAGAAACCCTGTGCTCCTTCATGCGTCCTTCTCCTTTACAGAAATCATAATGAAGAGAACTCAACAACTTGCTCTCACTCTAGCATATTCTCCCGGCTATTCACGACGATCGTCCCGTTCATCACGTGCCCGGGCAGATCACAGAAAAAGGTGAAGGCACCCTCTTCCTTCGGCACAAACACCAACTCGACTTGGCCACGTGAGGGAATCAAGACTCGACGAAATCCATCTTTGCCGAACTCCGGCGCTCCATTGCCGCTGACCTGGACGTTCGTCCGAGCCAGAAGATCCACGGGAACAAAGGCGTGGAGTTCAACGTCTTGATTCTTCAGAATCAACCGGACGTGTTGCCCTACCCGAAAGTTGACCAGATGCGGAACAAACCGGCGGTTTTGGATGTGAATCGTCCTCGCAATATCATCCGCCTGCCCAAGGATTTTGGCGTTGACGGGCTGAACCACGTCGCCGCCCGAATGCTCACCCCACAACCACGCCATCAGGACGAACAACAGAAGAACCCCGTTGCGCTGGCACGTCTTCATCGGTCAAATGCCGTCTCTGCTCTCCCACCAATAACCCCGAGCACTGACTCAAGTGTAACAAGGGGCAAAAAGCTCGTACAAATAAACAGGCACCGACGCTTCAGAGGAGGACTCAGGCTTGGATCGGTACGAACAACGTCATGCCGTGACAAGCGACTTGATCGTACCCACGTCGGCCGAAGCGCGGGCCACGTCAAGGTCGTACAACGCTTGCAGGTTAAGCCAGAATTCCGGCGTCATATCAAGAGCTTGTCCAATACGCAGGGCTGTATCCGCCGTGATGGACCGACGGCCGTGGACAATTTCGTTGATGCGGCGCGGCGGTGTGCCAATGGTCTTGGCCAAGCGGTACTGGCTGATCCCGAGTTCGTCAAGAATCTCCGCCAAGTGTTCTCCAGGATGGACGGGATCATTGTCGGTCATGGTTTTTACCTCAGTGATAGTCGATAATTTCAATATCCATGGCACCCTGCGCAGTCCAACGAAAACACACGCTAACGTCAAAGGTCAACGTGGAATCGTGTTTGAACGTCTTGCATCCACCGCCAACCCTGCGTAGAATTTCACTCACAATCGATAAAGGAGAGAACATGATTAAACTGATTCGGGAAGGCTCAAAGAAATACCCTTGGATATTGAAGATCATCATGTTGGTCATCGGCGTCACCTTTGTCATCGGGATGGGCTGGTTTGGATTTGACAATGCCCAACAACCCAACGTCGTCGCCGCAGTTGGGCCATACACCGTGGACGCACGGGAATTCCGCGACGTCTACAACAGAACGTATGACGCCTATAAAGATCAAATCGAACAAGAAGAGATGACCGAAGACGACCTGAAACTGGGCGTTGTCAATTCGTTAGTGGCCCGGAAGTTGTGGCTCGTGGTTGCCGAAGAGCTCAATATAGCCGTGCATCCCGATGAACTGCGAGAAATCATCATGGAGCGCGAAGAGTTTCAAAAGGACGGAATCTTTGACCCAAAAGTCTATCATCGTCTCATGGCGGCGAACAGGACTTCTCCGGCGGCGTTCGAAAGAGGGCTGACCGAAGACCTGATTGCGCAAAAGGTGCGACTCATTGTCCAAGACGTGGCGACCCTCAATCCAGCGGAGATGGAAGAAGTGAATGAACTGATCGCCCGACAAACCGTGGGGATGGACGACGAAAAAGAAATCGAAACCCTCACCGCCGGCATCCGGCTTGAATTCCTGATGCAAAAGAGACAACTCGCCCTCGAAGCCTTTCAAGCCGCCATGCGCCGGCACCATACCGCTGACGTCGAGATATACAAGGAATTTCTGTAAGTCGGCCGTCCCTCCCACCTTCTTCCATCAGGCAATCCTTTCCCCCCCGCAACGGATACCAGAAAAACAGGCACCACGATTCTGGAAAAACTGCGAACCGCCAATATTGTGTCACGCCAAGCCACCTGAACGGATGGTACAGATTTTGTGGACACTCTATGGCTGATGGATGAGAACGTGTCTTGTCCTCAAAGATGTTCGCATCGACGGCCTCACTCACTTTGCGCGCTCATCAGGAAGGGTATAGAGGGTCTCCTTGTCAAAAAAATCAACGCGGGCCTTCATGGGTCGAGACACCCAATGCAGTTTGGATACTCGCGGGGTCTTTCTCTTTTGAAAAAGAGCTTCCGCCAGCAGTTGAGACATAATCTGCCCCAGTGATTGCTTTTCTTTCTTTTGAAGGGCTTTGAGTTCCTTCAAAAGAGTTCCATCAATGTCAACGGTTATTCTCGACATGATGTGATGATGAGATGAAGGGCATCTGATGTCAACGCTGTGTGATTTTCACGTATCACACGTGTATTGGCCTCATTGTTGCGTGATAGATTCAGCCCCGTTCTCGCACAGCAACAATTGCTCAGGCTTTAGGCATAGACCATAGTTGTGTTGCCCAACGTTTGTCTCAAAATTGAATGCCAATGCCTCAACAATCGATTGTCTGTTTTCGATCTTTCCGCCGGAGTGATAGAAATGATCCCGGGTCACGAGATTAAATCTGCTCCACAGCGAATCGATAAACGGGTTGCGACGGAAATCATTGTGATGCCACGTGGAGAGAATGAACTTGGCAGGCGTCGTTGACAGAAGGTCGAAGAGCTTTCGTTCGGATTCCTCCGTCCATCCACCGTAATAGTCAACGTATCTCCCGATGTACGGCGGATCACAGTAGATCACGTCGTCCTTTTCTGCTTGTTCGATGGTGGCCTCAAAATTTCCTACGGTGAACTTCCAGGAAGGTTGAATGAGGCAGGCAACGTCATGGACTTGATTCACAATCTTCGTGATGTAGCTGCGCGAAAAACGTGCCGGCTTTTTACAAAAAGGGATATTCCATTCCCCATTGCGATTGAAGCGCATCATGCCGTTAAAGCCCGCACGAGAAAGAAAGAGAAAATCCAATGGATCATGGGTCACGTTAAATCGATCCCTAATGGCTCGAAAATGTGCATACCCCTGCTCAGGTGCTTTCTTCAGTTGCTCTCCCTCTTTTTCCAAATACGCTCGAACGCCTTGGGGCGTAATTTCACGATTTTTCACGCCCTGGTAAAAACAAATAACGTGGGGATTCGTATCGTTCAACAGTGCCTTCCGAAACCCGGAGTTAAACGCCACGACACCCGTCCCCAGAAACGGTTCAATCCACTTTCCGCTGACGTCCGGAACAAGGGCTTGAATCCAAGGAACGAGCTTGGTCTTGATTCCTTGGCTCTTAATCGGAGGAACGATGATTCTCATCATTGATCCTCTTGAAAAAATCAACGCTCGATTTGCTCAAAGACATCGTGACCTTGACATGGTCCCGGCGAAACACCAATTTGTCCGGCGGTGGGAGAAAATCTTTAATCACGCTTACTTTGCCAAGGGGCTCATCCGTATATGTGATTTTGTTTTTCATAACGCCGAAACATTGTCTTGTGAACTCGATCAAGAGCTATGCGACATGGTGCATTTGAATAGCGAGTCAGGCACGTTGGACCGACGCGCCATCGTCGACTTTGATCAGGGATTCGGCTGGGATTCCCAAGCCCTTGTGCAGTCGCCAGATCATCTTTAGGCTCAGCGGCCGCTTGCGGTTCAACACTTCGTAGACCCGGTTGCGGCTGCCCAAGTAAGGAATCATGTTCTTCGCCGCCAAGCCGTTCTGCTCCATGTGGTGGCGGATCGCGGCGACTGGGTCCGGCAGATTGAGCGGGTAGTGCTTGGCTTCCCAGGCTTCCACCAGCGTGACCAGGACGTCGAGACGGTCACCTTCCGGTGTGTTGCGGCGGGCCGCCATCAGACCCTCAATCTCCTTAAGCGTGCGGCGGTAGTCCCGTTTGGTCTTGATCGGTGCGATTTCCATGGTTCGACCCTCAAATCGTCTGAGCATCAATGGCGTTGTACATCCGATGGGTGCCGATGAAACGGATGTAGACGACCCGGTAGGGATAGTTGATCCACACCACGATGCGGTACGTGTTGCCCGCGACGTTGAACACCACGCGGCCGTCCTTGAGGATGCTTGCGCTGCGAATGTCCCGTTTGACGTCGGCTGGGTTCGCCCAATCTGCGGCTTTGACCTGTCGATACCAAGCCATCACCGGCTCACGAGCATCGGCGTGAGCGAGCCTAACGTCGAAGAAAGCCTTCAGGGTCGCCACCGCGATAATCCTCATCACCGGAACTCTAGCATAGTCCCATTTTGGGATCAAGGCAAGAAGAAGACAGGAAGAGAGGTCCCCCTGCAACGGCAGCGATCCGGATCGTGATGCGGTTGGCGACCTGGAGAGGGACGCATCCCCCTAGCCACCGCTGTATCCAAGTATGTCTTTTCGATTCAACCTCGGAAAACCTACCGCACCTCCGTCGTGCGAAAACAGGCGAAAATCGTGGACCAGGGAAACGAATCGTTGTTCTGCTTCCAACAGTAAGTCGTCGCTTTCTCTTTGCAGGATCCGGTAGGCTAGGAGGTCGTCCCCCTTCATCTTGTTTCTCCTCTCTCAGAGGGTTCTGGTTTTCGTAATCAAGTTGATTGAAGCGTTGGGTTATTGAATCAGCATGGCGTCGCCGTAGCTGTACAACCGGTATCGGGTTTTGACGGCTTCTTCGTAAGCGGCGCGCACGTGGTCGAGACCGGCGAAGGCCGAGACCAGCATGAGCAGCGTGGTGCGCGGCAGATGAAAATTGGTCAGGAGCGCGTCAACCATTTGAAATTGAAACCCGGGAGTAATGAAGAGGCGGGTTTCGCCGTGACCCGGCTGAATAGCTCCTGCTTCGCGCACCGCGGATTCCAGCGTCCGAACGGACGTCGTGCCGACCGCGATAATTCTCCGGCCCTCGGCTTTTGCCGCATTGAGGCACGTCGCCGTTTCCTCAGAAATCTCAAACCACTCGGCGTCCATGCGGTGGTCATGGACGTTGTCAACGATCACGGGCCGAAAGGTCCCGGGACCGACGTGGAGCGTGATCGTCGTGAGTTGAATGCGCTTCCGTTGGAGTGTCTCAAGTAGGGCCTCGGTAAAATGCAGTCCGGCCGTGGGCGCGGCAACGGCACCCTCCGTTCGGGCGAAGACCGTTTGATAGGACGTGTTGTCCCGCTCATCCGCGGGTCGTTTGATATACGGAGGCAGCGGCATTTCCCCGATGGAGTCAAGGAGATCCTTGACGGTTCCTCGCGTCTGGATACGCACAACCGTTCGTTCCCGGCTGCGTTCGATGACCTCGGCCGTTGCCTCATCTTGAAACTGGATGATCTGCCCAACGCGAACGTGGCCTTTCAACAAGACTTCCCACGTTGTGTCTTCTATGGGCCGAACCAATAACGCTTCGACCTTCCCGCCACCGGACCGCTTCATGCCCGACAATCTGGCGGGCATGACTTTCGTGTCGTTCAGCACGACAACGTCACCGGATTGCAGCAAGGTCGGCAAGTCTTTCACCTGCGCGTGCCGAAAGGCCGCGTCACGGTTTCGCGGCACGATCAACAAGCGTGCGTGATCCCTTGGATTCACCGGATACGGGGCAATCAACGATTCATCAAAAGGAAAGTCAAAGTCGGAGAGCCGCATGGCGTCGATCACCGCACAAGGGGAAGTTGACCAATTACGAAGAACCAGGACGGCGAAGAGAACGGGCTAGAACGAAGGCGAGGTCATGAGCACCCGATCACGCGGGACGATCTCCGTTCCCGGATAGTAATAGTGCAGGATGGATTGATAGCGGTACCCCAATTCCGCCATCTCCTTGGCGCCCCACTGGCACAGGCCGACGCCGTGCCCGGCGCCCTTGCCTGAAAACGCCACGTCTCGCCCGATACGGTCAATATGAAACTGCGTACTGAACAACGTGGCATACCCAAGGATACGACGAAAGTCTTGTCCCGTGACGATGAGTTCACCGCCGGAGTGCAGAATCCGCACCTCATTGACCCGACCGGCCTTGGTCATGCTGTACGGCGTGAGCGTCGCGAGCCACCCCATGGCGTAGCCTTCTTCTCGGAGTCGAAATTCGATCACGTCGAACGCGATGGCAACGTGCCACTCGTAACGAGGCGACTCCTGATCAAACGGACATTCCACGCCTCGTAAATAGGGAAAATCTTTGGCCCAGACGTTCACGGCATCTTCCGTGTGCCCTGCGGCCGTTGAGGAATACGCCGCGAAAATGGGGCGACCTTCGTAGGTGATCACTTGGCCACGCGTTGCCTTGACGGCATGATGGACAGCATCGTTGACGCGGCGTCGACCGGCATATACCTGATCCTGAACGCCCGCATACACGTCAAACGGTCGATCCTTGTTTTCAAGTTTTTTGTGCAACACGTAAGTCCGTGCGGCAACGGCCTGGGTTTTCAGGACTTCTTCATGCCATTCGGGGTTGACTTCTGAACCCACCACTCCCTCGACGTACTCTTCGAGGGGCACGCGATTCACGACCAAGAGCGCGGCACCCTGCACGGCAATCTCCAGACCTCCGTTCACCACCCAATGACGACGCTTCGATTCAGGAGACGATTCTTTCAGAATAAGGTACAAGGCTTCACCATTCCCCTGAATCCGAATCCGTTTTCCTTGAACGCGCGCGTTGTTGACGGATAATTCACGTCCCTGCCGACTGACCATTACGGAGGAATCGACCCGATCTCCGGAAGGCAGGCTGAGACGAAGTCCACGCGCAGACGTGACCGTGACGCGATCGGCACGTTCAGAAAGGGCAACGCGAACGCGATCCGCCCCGTACACTTGAGTCGGATCAGACCAGAGGCCGGTACTGACGACGAGCAGAAGAACGCGGACCGTGCAGGAGATCGACATGCTCACCGTTTCATGAAGAAATAAAGAAGGAGACTGCCTACGATACTGATGATGATACTGGTGGTCAGAGGAAAGTAGAACGTGAACTGATCACGTTTGATGAACAGATCGCCGGGCAGCTTTCCCAGCCAGCCAAGCCCGTTGCCTTCACTCGGCAACTTGCCGAGCAGTGAAATCAGAAGGCCGAGGATCACAAGCCCGAAACCCATGACGATGATCAGTTTTCCAAGCCCGCTGAAGTCAGGCACGGCTCACCTCACCACGGCCTCGGCAATCTGTACCGCATTGAGGGCGGCTCCTTTTCGTAAATTATCCGCCACCACCCACAGATTCAGCCCGTTGGGAATCGACTCATCTTCTCGAATCCGTCCGACAAACACCGCATCGGTTCCCACCGCGTCAATCGGCATGGGATACAAACGCCGCGAGGGGTCATCATACAGTTGCACGCCCGGAGCCGTTGAGAGAATCGCACGCGCCTCCTGCACGGACAACTTCTTCTTCGTTTCAACGTTGATGGATTCCGCGTGACTGATAAACACCGGCACTCGGACGGTCGTCGCGGAAATCCCAATCGACGGGTCACCCAGAATCTTTTTCGTTTCATTCACCATCTTCACTTCTTCTTTGGTAGAACCCGACGGCAGAAAGTCATCAATGTGAGGCAAACAGTTAAAAGCGATTTGATGGGGATACACGGTTGGGTGAACGTCGTCGAAATTCATCAGACGGCGACATTGTTCCGCCAGTTCATCCATGGCTTCTTTTCCCGTGCCTGAAACCGATTGATACGTCGAGACCACGACCCGCGTGATCGTCCCATGGTCGTGCAACGGTTTGAGCGCAACGACCATCTGGATGGTGGAGCAGTTGGGATTAGCAATCAGGCCTTGATGGTTCTCAAGATCGTGGCGGTTCACTTCGGGGACCACCAACGGGACCCGCGGATCCATGCGCCAAGCCGAACTATTGTCGATGACCACGGCGCCGGCCTTGGCTGCAATCGGCGCGTATTCTTTACTCACGTCGGTTCCGGCTGAAAACAACGCGACGTCAACCCCGCGAAACGAGTCTTTGGTGAGCACGTGAACGTTGACCTCGGCGCCGCGAAATCTCACGTGTCCACCGGCGGATTTGGATGACGCGAACGGAAGCAGGCGGTCAACGGGAAACGTTCGCGCTTCCAAGGTCGCCAGCATCTCCGCTCCCACGGCGCCGGTGGCCCCCACGACGGCAACGGTATAGGCCGATTTTTTCTTCATCGCGTTTCGTTGGTCTCCCTGCTCGCCTACGCATGAACAATGACGCGGATCCGATGGCTGAAGGTGTCCGCGATGTACACGTGCCCGTGAGAGTCCAACGCCACCCCGAACGGGTAATTCAAGCTACTGTTCAGAGGGTTCTGACCGTCACCGGAAAACTCTGCTCTCCCGTTTCCGGCCAACAGGGACATTTCGTGTTTCTGAAAATCCCAAATCCGAATCAAGTGATGATCCGTATCCGTGATGAACAGGCGACCGTCCGGATGGAGGGCAATGGCATAGGGTCGAGACACATTGGGAGAGGCTTCATTCTCCCCCGGCACGAATTGAAACTCGCCGGTTCCTCCGATCACCGTCTCCATCGTCCCGGTCCGTCCATCGAATTTGCGAATCCGGCTGCTGAACGTATCGGCAATGTACAGAGACCCGTCTCGATCAACGGCGAGACCACTCGGGCCGGCCAGCGCGGTTTCCGTGCCCGGGGATCCATCACCGTTATAGCCTGATTCGCCAGTCCCGACGACTGTGGTAATCAGTCCCGAAGTCAGATCGATCCGGCGGACTCGGTTATTGCTTTGATCCGCGACGTACAACCGACCCCGTCCGTCAAGAGCCAAGGCGACGGGTTCATTCAACGCGGCGTTCTCAGCCGGGCCACCATCGCCGGACCATTTCGCCTGACCGGTCCCGGCTATCGTGGAGATGACCGCAGTGTGCGGATCCACCCGGCGAATACAATGATTCCACGTATCGGCGATATACACAGTTCCATCATCAGCCACGGCCACGGCCGAGGGGAAATTGAGCGTCGCGTGCGTCGCCGGACCGCCGTCTCCGGAAAACCGACGATCAACGGATTTCGTCCCACTCACGTAGCGAACCATGCCGCTCAGGTCCGACTGTTGCGTGTAGACTGCACCCGGGTGGGCCACGGGGTCGGCCAATGGATCCTCGTCGTCCACGAGATCGACCATCGGCTCGGCGGCACTCGACACGGCATCGGCCGCGACGGTTCCCGCTATCGTCTGAATAATCCCCGTGTGGGCGTCAACCTTTCGGATGACGTGATTTTCGGAATCGGCAACGTAGAGATTGCCGGCCGCGTCAAGGGCAATGTTTTTGGGCTCGTTCAACAATGCCGCAGTGGCCGGTCCCGCGTCTCCGGTCCATCCGGGCTCTCCTGCACCGGCTATGGTGCCGATGGTCCCAACTTGAATGGATTGCAGCATCTCAGCCGAGATCCTTCGCTTCGCTCAGAATGACGGAGGGGTCGTTCAGGATAACGGACTGAATCAGCCTGCCCATTTCTTGCGTCCCGACGAGCTTCGTGCCCGGAGATTCAATGTCTTTGGTTCGATAACCTTGAGCCAGCACGCGTTGAATGGCCCGTTCGATGAGGTCCGCTTCTTTCCCTAAGTCAAACGAATGTCGCAGCATCATGGCGCCGGAGGCAATCATGCCGATGGGGTTGGCAACGTCGTGCCCTGCAATATCCGGGGCACTGCCGTGAATGGGTTCATACATGCCCACGTTCGCGCCAACGCTGGCCGACGGCAACATCCCAATCGATCCCGTCAACATGGCGGCTTCATCACTCAAAATGTCTCCGAATAAATTGGTCGTCACCAGCACGTCAAACTGCCGGGGATTTCGAATCAATTGCATCGCACAGTTATCGACGTACATGTGCCGCAGTTCCACATCTTGATAGGTTTGATGAACCTCCGTGACCACCTTCCGCCACAACTCCGAGGATTCCAGCACGTTGGCTTTATCAACCGAGGTCACGAGCCGACGTCGCTTACGGGCCGTTTCAAATGCAATCGTCGCAATTCGCGTAATTTCTTCAGTGGTGTAGACTTCGGTATTAAATCCTCGGTGGCCGGTCGGCGTGGCCTCGACGCCTTTGGGCGTACCGAAATAAATACCGCCCGTCAATTCCCTCACGACGAGGACGTCGATTCCGTCAATGACCTCACGCTTGAGAGTGGACGCATCGGCTAATTCCGCGTACAGTTTGGCCGGACGGAGATTCGCAAACAATCCGAGTTGCGCTCGCAGGCCGAGCAACGCTCGTTCCGGTCGTCGTTCATACTCAAGCCCTTCCCATTTGGGTCCACCCACCGCCCCCAACAACACCGCGTCACTGGATCCGGCGACCTTCAACGTCTCGTTCGGCAACGGCCATCCCGTCTCGTCAACGGCCTGCCCACCCACCACCGCGGGGACAAACTCGAACGAATGCCCGCATCGCGTGCCGACGGCCTGTAAAACGTTGAGAGCCGGGGGAATAATCTCTGGGCCAATGCCGTCCCCCGCCAACACGGTAATCGTCTTTTTCATAATGGGTCCTTCACTGTTTTTCGTGAGAATTCGTAAGGTTTAACACAGCCCGATTTTGTGTCCCGTATCGGACCGACGTTCCAACTGCAAAGCCAATTTATTCAGCGCGTTCAAATATGCTTGGGCCGAGGCCACGATAATGTCGGTATCGGCTCCATTGCCGGTCACGGTTTCGCCGTCTTGTTCCAAACGCACGGACACCTCGCCTTGTGCGTCCGTCCCGCCGGTAATCGCCTTGACCACGTAGGACAACAGGGTACTTCTGGTTTGCGTGACGTGGGCAATCGTTCGATACACGGCATCGACCGGCCCATCACCGGTCCCCGTTTCCTTTTCAATCCGTCCGTCCACCTGCAATTCCACGGTTGCGGTGGGAAGCTGATTCATCCCGCTTTGCGTACTCATGGCTTTCAAGGAGTACCGTTCAGGAACTTTGGTGGCGGCCTCCGACACGATGGCCTCCAAATCCTCTTCAAACAATTCCTTTTTCTGATCCGCCAGGCGTTTGAATCGATCAAAGGCGGCGTTGATTTCTTCATCGGTCAGAGAATATCCCAATTTCGTCAATTCTTCCCGGAAGGCGTGACGACCCGACAACTTTCCCATCACGAGACGACTCTGCGTTAATCCGATGGACTCAGGCCGCATAATTTCATACGTGCGTTTCTCTTTCAGCAGACCGTCCTGATGAATACCCGACGTATGGGCGAACGCATTGGCCCCGACGATGGCTTTATTGGGTTGGACCACCATGCCGGTGATCTTGCTGACCAGACGGCTCGCCTTGGAAATTTCTTCCGTGCGAACGCAGGTCTCCGCCTGATAAAAATCTTTACGGGTGCGCAGCCCCATCACGATTTCCTCCAATGACGCATTGCCCGCCCGTTCGCCGATTCCATTGATGGTACATTCCACTTGTCCGGCCCCCGCGTGAATCGCCGCCATCGAATTGGCCACGGCCAACCCAAGATCATTGTGGCAATGGACCGAAATGATCGCTCGATCGCAGTCACGGACGCGGGACCGGAGGGTACGAATGATTTCTCCGAATTCCTGCGGCGTCGTGTACCCCACCGTGTCCGGAATATTCACCGTTCCCGCGCCGGCGTCGATGACCGCTTCCACGACTTCGCACAGATAGGACACGTCCGATCGCGTGGCATCCATGGGGGAATACTCGACGTCGTCGACGTAGCCCCGCGCGTGCCGTACCATTTCCACGGCTCGCGTGAGGGCTTGATCCCGCGTCATGTGAAACTGATGAACGAGATGGATATCCGACGCGGAGAGAAAGGTGTGAATGCGCGGTTTCGGCGCTCCCTTCAAGGCGTTCGCAGCCGCGTCAACGTCTTCGGGTCTGGCGCGGGCCAGACTGCAAATTGTAGGGCCTTCAACCTCACGGCCAATGCGTTGGACCGCCTCAAAATCACCGGGCGAACTCATGGCAAACCCGGCTTCGATAACGTCAACGTTCAATCGAGCCAGTTGTTTCGCCACCAACACTTTTTCTTCAACGTTCATGCTGGCTCCCGGAGACTGTTCTCCGTCCCGCAGGGTCGTATCAAAAATTCGAACGTGTCGCGTCATGATTCACACTCCTCACGCAATAAAAAAGCCTTCACCCCGTTGAGGTGAAGGCCGCCCACCTGTTTCGGGGTCATTAGCGTCCTGACGGTTCAAGAAGACCGAACAATCTTCGTGCTTCACGTAAGAAGATCGCGTTCCGCCCATTTCCCTGACGTTTCCCCATTCGCTCAGTCCTTCGAATCCGACACCGGTGTTCTCATAAGAGGTTCCGGTTTTCCAATCGTGTTGACGACTCCCCAACCCTTTTCCACCAACCCGGAACCGGCGTATCCCACGCACAGCACGAACAACATCAGTTGAGGATAAGCCGTGACGGACACCAGAAGCAAGACGGCCCACACTAAAGACATAAAATGATGGTGTCCTTCAAACTTCAACTGTTTCACGCTGCGATACTTGACCGTGCTCACCATCAGGAACGACATCATCAGACTCAAGGCGATCGCCAGATAGGGCAGGACGTCTTTCGACAGATGTCCGATGTGGTGATCGAAAATATAAAACGTCGAGATGACCCCAGCCGCGGCGGGGATGGGCAATCCGGTAAAAAATCGATTGTCCTCGCTGCTCCCCATGACGTTGAACCTGGCCAACCGAAGCGCGCCGCAGGCCACGTAGGCAAACATCACGGCCGCCCCTAACATCCCGGGAGATTTCAAGGCCCACGCGTAGATCAAAAACCCCGGGGCCAGCCCAAAAGAAATAAGATCCGACAACGAATCGTATTCAACCCCAAACGCACTCGTGCTGTCGGTCAACCGGGCGGACGTGCCGTCCAGCACGTCGAACACCATGGCAATCAAAATCGCAATGGCCGCCGCTTCCAACCGGCCGTGAAACACCAGCACCACCGCGGCCAATCCGCTGAACAGATTGCCGGTCGTGAGGACGTTCGGAATAAGATGGATCCCGCGACGGCGCTTCCCCTCTTTATTGTTGACGATCCGACCCTTCACGCGATTGTTGAAGATCCGGCCCTTCATGCAACCTCCGCGAGTATGGATTCTCCCCCTCTGACGCGATCCCCCACTCTGACGCGAACTCGGCTGTCAACGGGGAAAAAGGTATCCATCCTGGAGCCGAATCGAATGAGGCCGAAGCGTTCACCGGGAACGGCCACGTCCCCGGGCCCTACCCAGCACGCAATCCGCCGCGCCAGAAGCCCGGCAATCTGCACGCAAAGCACTTTTTTCTTCGAGGGAGTTTCAATCATCACGGCATTCTGTTCATTGTGTACCGTTGCTTCAGGATCGTCCGCGTTGGTGAACCGGCCGGGCTGATAGGCAACGTCGACGACGCTGCCGGCACACGGCATACGATTGATGTGTACGTCGAAGAGATTGAGAAAAATGCTGATTCGTATACTTTGGTCTTTCAAATACCTCGGTTCAAATTCCTCTTGCACGGCAATGACCTTCCCGTCGCCGGAAGCCAGAACAAGGTTGTCGCCTCGGGGGATCGTGCGGGCAGGATTTCGGAAAAACCACCCGGTTCCGCACGCCAAGACGCCAAAGGCCATCGACGTTTTTCTACACCCCCACAGCCACGCGAGCACAGCGGGAGCCAGCGCGCCCATGACGAAGGGAACACCCTCTCTCGCAATGGGAATCCCTTTTGCCCGATCAGCCATTTCGACTCGTTTCTATCGTGAACATCCGTTCAATTCTTGTTCTGATCAACCAGCTTGTCCTTCTGCAACCAGGGCATCATTCCGCGCAATTTTTTCCCGACCTCTTCAATCGGATGCTCTTCACCTCGTTTGAGCAGCGCGTTGTAGACCGGACGATTCGCCTGATGTTCCAACACCCATTCTCGGGCAAACCGTCCGCTCTGGATGTCCTCAAGAATGGTTTTCATGGTGCGTCTGGTTTCGTCCGTAATGATGCGTGGGCCGCGGGTGAGGTCACCATATTTGGCGGTCGTGCTGATGGAGTATCGCATGTTGGCAATCCCACCCTGATAGATTAAGTCCACGATCAATTTCACCTCGTGCAGGCACTCGAAATAGGCCATCTCCGGGGAATAGCCCGCTTCAATCAAGGTCTCGTATCCGGCTTGAATCAACGAGGTCAGCCCGCCGCACAACACCACCTGTTCACCAAACAGGTCGGTTTCCGTTTCTTCCCGGAAACTCGTTTCAATGACGCCCGCTCGGCCGCCGCCGATGGCTGACGCATAGGCCAACCCGACCTGCGTCGTATCACCACTGGGATCCTGATGCACGGCCAACAAACACGGCACGCCGCTGCCTTTAGTATATTCCGAACGCACCAAGTGCCCGGGGCCTTTAGGCGCCACCATGAACACGTTCACCGTGGCCGGCGGCCGAATCTGCCCAAAATGAATATTGAACCCATGACCAAAGGCCAGTGATTTGCCGTCTTTCAAATGCGGCGCAACGTCGTGTCGATAGATGGCCGGCTGCGCTTCGTCCGGGGCCAGGATCATAATCACGTCCGATTGTTTCACGGCGTCGCCGACCGTCGTCACTTTCAGGCCGGCGGCTTCGGCCTTGTTCCAGGACGGTCCCTCCCGAAGCCCGACGACGACGGTGGCCCCACTGTCCCGAAGATTGAGAGCATGAGCATGGCCTTGACTGCCGAATCCAATGATCGCCACGTTCTTTTTCAAGATGTTCTGGAGATCTGCATCGTTGTCGTACAAAATTTTCATAACCGACTCCTTGGGGAAGTAAGACGGCCAACGTCACGGGACGTCGGCCTTCATTCCGTCCAGAACGTTCAACGCGTTCCGTCCGGCGCGGCCGCGGGCCCTCACCTAATTGGCTTTGGCGAGTGGACGCGGCTGAGTCGCCTCCGTGCGAACGGGTTCACGCGCAATGGCAATCCGTCCAGTCCTGACAATTTCTTTAATGCCAAGGGGTTGGAGCAACTGAATGATGGCTTGAATCTTCTGGACGGCACCCGTGACTTCAATCGTATACGACGCAGGTGATGAATCAACCACGTTCGCTCGAAAAATATCGACAATGCGGAGGGTTTCAGCCCGATCTTCCGGCCGGGTGGACACTTTAATCAACGCGGTTTCCCGGCTCACCGCGTCACTTTCGCTCAGATCGACGACTTTGATGACGTCAATAATTTTGTTCAACTGTTTGAGAATTTGTTCAATAATCCGGTCGTCGCCGCTCGTCACGATGGTCATCATCGACACCGTCGGGTCGAGGGTCGTCGCCACCGCCAGACTTTCGATGTTGAAGCCTCTCCCGCTGAACAACCCGGCCACGCGGGACAGCGAGCCTGCCTTATTTTCCAACGTCACGGAAATAACGTGTTCCATGATTTTTCTCTTCTCTCGTGTGGCGGGTTGACCCGGGACTCGAAGAAGGGAACGCCGTTCTCACCGACGACCTACGCCGTCAAAATCGTGTCCTTCCCGTCTCGTTGCCCCATTGCCTCGACCGGTTGACGCTTTTGCAACTCCGGCGGATCTTCCAAAATCATTTCATGATTGCACCCACCGGCGGGAATCATGGGATAACAATTTTCAAACTGATCAACCGGAACCTCCACGAAGACCGGTTTGTCAATGGCGACCGCCTCACGAATGCCGTCATCCACGTCACTGACCGTCTGGATGCGAAGCCCGGCGGCACCGTAGGCTTCCGCGAGTTTCACGAAATCCGGCGTCTGGTCCAGATAGCTGCACGCATAACGTCCTTCATAGAAGAGGTCCTGCCACTGTCGCACCATGCCGTGGAACCGGTTATTGATGATAAACACCTTGACCGGCAGTTTCTCCACCACCGCCGTGGCCAATTCCTGGGAATTCATTTGCACGCTCCCGTCACCGGCAATGCACAGGACCAGTCGTTGACGAAACGCCGCCTGGGCTCCGAGTGCCGCGGGGAACCCGAATCCCATCGTTCCCAACCCGCCTGAGGTGAGCCAGGCATTCGGTTTGGCCAGATGGAAGTATTGGGCGGCCCACATCTGATGCTGACCCACGTCGGTGGACAAAATCGGATCACGATCTTTGGTCAAGTGATAGAGGCGGTCAATGAAATACTGCGGCTTCACCGCTTGGTCGGGCTCTTGCCGGTAACTCAGCGGATGGTCGTTTTTCCATTCGTTCAGTTGATCCCACCACGGTTTCCGCCATTCTTTCTGATCGCCGTTCACCGTGGCGCGCAACACGCTGTTCAATTCCTGAAGCACACGTTTACAATCGCCCACGATGGGGATATCCACGTGAATGTTCTTCCGAATTGATGTGGGATCAATGTCAACGTGGATGATTTTGGCAGTCGGACAAAACTCAGAAACCTTCCCGGTGACGCGATCATCGAACCGGGCACCCACGGCAATTACCAGATCCGAATAGTGCATGGCCATGTTGGCCACGTAAGTACCGTGCATGCCGAGCATCCCCAACGACAAGGGATGTTGTCCCGGAAACGACCCCAACGCCATCAAGGTTTGATCCACGGGAATCTGCGTCATTTCAGCCAATTCGAGGACCTCAGGGGAGGCCTTGGACAACTGCACGCCGCCGCCAAGGTATAAGATCGGCCGACGAGACTTCATGATGGCGTCAGCCGCCTGTTTAATTTTCCATTTGCTGCCTTCATAGGTCGGATTATATCCGCGAATGGACACGGAGTCGGGAAACGTCACGTCGGTCTTGTTCATCGAAATATCTTTGGGAATGTCCACCAACACGGGGCCCGGCCTGCCGGTGGAGGCGATATAAAACGCTTCTTTGATCGTCTGCGCCAAGTCGTTCACGTCTCTGACGAGAAAGTTGTACTTCGTGCAGGGGCGACTCAATCCGATGTTGTCCGCTTCTTGAAAAGCGTCGTTCCCAATGAGCGCAGTCGGGACCTGGCCGGAAAAGCACACGAGGGGCACGGAATCCATGTACGCATCGGCCAACGCGGTGACCACGTTGGTCATGCCGGGACCTGAGGTAATCAACGCCACGCCGGGTTTCCCCGTGGCTTTGGCATACCCTTCCGCCATGTGTCCGGCACCTTGTTCGTGTCGAGTCAGAATCACTTCCACGTCGTTCTGTTGATGCAGGACGTCGAAAATTTTAAGGACCACCCCTCCAGGAAGGGCAAAAATAGTTTTCACGCCCTCGCGTTTCAAGGCTTCCAAAAAAATTTCGGCTCCTGTAAGCTGTGCCATGGTGTCCCTCACCCGTTTGAACCGGAACCGGTTCGGTTAAGAATGTCTCCCCATGATTGACAACGTTCGCTGCCCAAGAAACCTAATCGTTTCGATGGGTTGTACCCTTAAACTCTTTATGATAGACCTGCGTTATCCACAAGTCAACTTAGGCAGAATGCTGGTCGTGTCTCAGCTTGAAATTCTCTGATGGATTCATCGCTGCGGCCTGGCCCCTCCCCCCACCCCCCTGTCCCAAAAGGAGAGGGGAGTTGGTGGTTCTTCCCTCTCCCGGCGGGAGAGGGCCAGAGCTTGCCCCGGACATGATCCGGGGGTGAGGGACATTCTCAAACTGAGACACTGCCAGAACGCCCAGGTCCATATAGATAAATAACGAGAACAACACCCCTCATAAGGCAAGCCTCTGAAATGAACAAGTTCCAGTTCAATACCACAACACCTTTCCCGGGCACGTCCTTCACAACGCTTCCCCGCGTCGCTCTGCTGGTTTTTTGTTGTCTCGCCGCACCGATACCGGCGGGGGCGGAGGAGAGAGCCCGCAACGCGGCCGTGGCCACGGCGCACCCTCTCGCCACAGACGCCGCGTTTGAAATCCTCGAACGGGGCGGGAACGCTTTCGACGCGGCAGTCGCAGCGGCTGGGGCACTCGCCGTCGTTGAGCCGTATTCATCGGGCATGGGCGGAGGCGGCTTCTGGTTGTTGTACCGCGCCGACGACGGCAAAACCGTGATGCTTGACGGACGCGAACGCGCGCCGCTTGACGCCCACCGCGACTTGTACCTGGACGACGACGGCAACGTCATCAAGAACGCCTCAATTAACGGCGCGCTCGCCGCCGGTATTCCGGGAACGCCGGCTGCACTTGAACACCTCGCGCGCCACTACGGCAGACTGCCGCTGGCCCGCAGTCTTGCGCCCGCGATTCGCCTTGCGCGCGAAGGATTTGCCGTCAATGAACTCTATCGCGTCCAGGCAACACTGCGTCTCGACGCGCTCAAGGCTTCACCCGCCGCGGCTGCCGTGTTCCTGCAAGACGGCCAGGTTCCAGAGCCGGGATACCAGATCGTCCAGCCCGACCTTGCAGCGACACTGGAGCGGATTGCCGAGCATGGCGCGCGCGGATTCTATCGCGGCGCACCGGCCGCCCGACTGGTGGAAGGCGTGCGTCGCAACGGCGGCATCTGGAGGACCGAAGACCTCGAACAATACCGCGTGGTTGAGCGCGAGCCGGTGCGCATCCGGTATCACGGCGCCGAGATCGTCAGCGCCGCACCGCCGTCGTCTGGCGGCCTCGTGCTGGGGATCATCCTGAACCAGCTTTCCCATTTCGATCTGGCCGCAATGAGCGAGGCCGTCCGCGTCCACCACGTGGTCGAGGCCATGCGTCGCGCTTACCGCGAACGCGCCGAATACATGGGCGACCCCGACCACGTTGAGATGCCAACCGAGCGGCTGTTGAGCACCGACTACGCCGCGGCTCTGGCCGCGACGATCGTACCCGACCGAGCCACGCCCGACGCCACGAACCCGCTTGACGTAGCACCGCAAGGCGCCGACACGACGCATTACTCCATCATCGACGCCGAAGGCAACCGGGTCGGCACAACGCTTTCCATCAACTATGCCTTCGGGTCGGGATTCATGGTCGAGGGAACCGGCGTGTTGCTGAACGACGAGATGGACGACTTCGTCGCCAAGCCCGGCGTGCCGAATCTCTACGGCCTCGTCGGGGCCGACGCCAACGCCATTGCGCCCGGCAAGCGAATGCTGTCAAGCATGTCGCCGACGTTCGTGGAAGACGGCGACCGGCTCGCCATTCTCGGCACGCCCGGCGGCAGCCGCATCATCACGATGGTCCTGCTTGGCACGTTCCACGTTCTCGAAGGCGCAAGCGCCGAAGAAATCGTGCGCGCGCCGCGTTACCACCACCAATATCTGCCCGATGCAATCAGTTTTGAGCCCGGCGCGCTGACGCCGCACGTACAGCAGCAACTGCAAAATTTCGGACACACCCTGAACCCGAATGACCAACCCTACGGCAACATGCACGTGATCATCCGCGACAACCGCAGTCACGCGCTGCAAGCCGCGTCCGACCCACGGGGAGCAGGACAAGCGCGAGTCGCGCCGACGCCGTTGAACGTCCCGGCTCGTCAGGCTCCGGCCACGCCTTGATTCACGAAATGCCGGCTGCGTTCCTCAGACGCGCCCCAAAGATCGATCTGCTCAGAATGAACAACTACGTTTTCATCGCCCTGGTATTTCCGGTCAACATGATCATCACGTCGGTGTTCGTCCTGGAGTTGCAAAGCCTTTCGAGCGACGACTACCTGCTCAGCATGAAACCTGGAATTGAAGCCAACGTCAGCCGGTATGCGTTAGCCCTCGTAGAGAAACCCCGTATCGGGTGGGCAAGCCAATCAGATCTCGAACTCACCGAAAACCTCCTGCGACACGTTCTCGAAAACACCCGATCAGAACTGCCGGACTCCATTACAGACGTGGTCGTCGAAGAATCCAGGGTCGAGCCTGAAGGCGGAACTGTCGCCAGACAAGCCGAATTGATCTTGAAAAATCGAGAAAGGGTGCTGATCGTATTTGAAACCGACGACAAAGAACTCTATTACGCCTACGTCAAAAACAGGCCGGCGTTTTCCGACCGGCAATACGCGCGCATCCTCCACTATCCGGTCTTTTCAATAGCCGATCATTTCAAGCAACTCGACGTGGAGGTCTCCATTGAATGGGTCTCATACGTCAACCCCCATCACCGAACGTTCAAGAATCACGGATGACGTAGACCCGCGTCTTCCCGTTATCGTCAAGGCAGGCCGATATTCCAGCTTCGCTAGATTCCCGCGTGCGCGGGAAGGACATCCGGCTGCTTGGTGGCGTTCGGTCGAAATGGTATAAGTCAGGCTTGTCTCACCCACCACGCCTCCTTACGCCTGATTCTGCACGCATGTTGCGCGACTTTGACAACGAACTGAAAACATTAGACGCGCAACACCTTCGCCGGCAGCCGCGCATCGTGCAGTCACCGGCAGACACCACCATCACCATCGACGGCCGCCGATTCATTTCCATGGCCTCGAATAATTACCTGGGACTGGCGAACCATCCGGCAATCAAACGCGCCGCGGTTGAAGCCATAGAAACGTGGGGAGTCGGCGCCGGTGCCTCTCGCCTGATTTCCGGGACCATGTCCCCCCACGCGCAACTGGAAGACGACCTGGCGAGATTCAAGCAAACCGAAGCCACTTTGACCTTCGGGACCGGCTACACGACGAACGTCGGCCTCCTTCCTTCGCTCATTGACCGCAACGGCCTCATCCTTGCCGACCGCTCCTGTCATGCCAGCCTGGTGCAAGCCTGCCGGCTGTCGCACGCCACGTTTCGCGTGTTTCACCACAACGACGTCGAACATCTGGAAACGCTCCTCAACAAACGGAAGCACGCCGGCCCGACCCTGGTGGTCACCGAAGGCGTGTTCAGCATGGACGGCGACCTTGCCCCGCTCCCCGAGTTACTGACGTGTTGCCAACATTATGAGGCCACACTGCTCATTGACGACGCCCACGGCACGGGCGTCATGGGAGAGCACGGGCGTGGGACGGTTGAACACTTCGGCTTGAATCCCGGAGACCTGATTCAAATGGGCACGTTGAGCAAAGCCATAGGAACGAGCGGAGGCTACGTCGCGGGCACGGCGGCCTTACGAGACTATCTCATCAACACCTCGAAAGCCTTTATCTACACCACCGCCCCGCCGCCGGCCATGGCCGCCGCCGCGTCCGCGGCCATTCGGATCATTCAACAAGAACCCGAACGTCGAACGCGGCTCTGGGACAATCGCGCGTACCTCCATGCCGCACTCAACCGCATGGGCTTTCACGTACCCGACACCCAAAGCCCAATCCTCCCGATCATCGTCAGAGCCCCGGAGACGGCGTTGAAAACATCGGAAGCCCTGTTCGCCGCCGGCGTCTACGTCCCCGCCATCCGTCCCCCCACCGTCCCCAAACACGGCAGCCGCCTCCGACTCACCGTGAGTTCGGAGCACACGAAAGCCGAATTGGAAACAGTCGTTGAGGGATTTCGAAAAGCAAGAAAAACGATAGAGCAGTAGTCGAACCCTTGGTCAGCAGGAGTGAATCCCCAATTCGAAAACGGATGGGCTTGACCTCTCAAACGAAAAGGGTATGGCCAAGGCTTGGCGTTCCTGAATTCGCCACGTCGTTCGTAGCTGCGCGATCGTATCGCACCTCCCGGCCCCGGGGCTAGCCGAAGCGCCATACGACGACGCAGCTACCTTCCTCTTCCCTCTCCCCTGGCGGGAGAGGGCTAGGGTGAGGGGGAAAGAAAGATCGAACCAGTAGCGACTGCGTTTCAGAAACCACAGAAAGCACTTTCGATTAAATCGTTTTCCACTTCAGGGTAAGCGCGAGCAATAGTAGCCGGGCCGATTCTCGACGCCGCATTGAGGGACACCCGAGCCTTGAAGGGTTCAAGCATCAATTCCTCTGCACGTGTTGACAGCTTTTACCATTTGACATAGGTTTGAACCTATACCAAATGGAGGGAACGGTGATTCCTGAACGACACGTGAAGCTGTTCAAGAACGGACGGAACCAAGCGGTGCAGATTCCTCACGAATTCGAGCTTCCCGGTGAGGATGCCATCATGCGCAAGGAAGGCACACGGTTGATCATAGAACCAACTCAGCCGAAATCCCTGCTGACGGTACTGTCAACACTCCGACCCCTTGATGAAGAGTTCTCCCCGATCCCCGAGTTACCCGTCGATTCCGTCGAATGGTGATGCGCTACCTGCTTGACACCAACATCCTCTCGGACCTGGTCCGCAATCCGCAAGGACGGGTAACACAACGCATCCGCGAGGTTGGTCAAGCGCAGGTCTGTACCAGCGTCATCGTCGCGGCAGAACTCCGCTATGGGGCTGCCAAGAAGAAATCGCCGCGGCTGACGGCACAACTTGAAGCCGTGCTCGGCACCCTTGAAGTGTTGCCCTTCGAGGCGCCCGCCGACGAAACCTATGGCCTGCTCCGCGCCCGCCTCGAACGGGCCGGCCAGTCGATCGGCGGCAACGATCTGCTCATCGCTGCTCAAATCGTGACCCTCGGCCATACTCTCGTCACCGACAATGAACGCGAGTTTGCCAGGATCAACGAACTTTCCTGCGAAAACTGGCTGCATGGTGCCTGATGAAGGTTTTCATTCAAGTAATGAAGGCGTTTCGGAGGCGGGGGTCGGTGTGAGCCGTCATGCCCAGGTTGAGAAATGACCCCAGTCGTTTTCCCCCTTCAGGGTAAGCCTATGCAGTGGTGGCCAGCCAGGTTCTCGAACCCGGTAAGCATGGCGACCATTCAGGCAAAGAAGGTTTTAACGACTAGGCTGACCACGCCGGCCAGGACAACGGTGAGCAGAACTTCGACGCGGATGAGTCGGTTCTCAATGCTCGCCAAGCGGCTCTCGAATGCAGCGATTTCTTCCGCGGCCTCGCGCGCTTTCTCGTCAGACGCGCCAGCTTCTTTGAATGCCTCATAGGTTTTGGCGAGCATCACGGCCATGCGAAAAAGATACTCATTATGAGTCACCCATGCAAAAGACCCTTGCAAAATGTTATTCCTGCATTCCCCTTTGTCGCCCCGCATCCCTATTGTCGCCCGCGTCCCCTTTGTCGTCCCGCGTCCCCTTTTGTCATTCCCGCGAAGGCGGGAATGTGGATTCACATTTCAAGTGCAACACTTGGTGGATAAAAATCTCCGCGGGGGTGGCATACCCGAGGCATTTCCGCGGGGTGTGGTTGTAAGCGTGGACTAGGTGATGAAACCGCTGGTCGGACAGAGTCGCCAAGTCGGTTTTACGGGGCAGGGTGCGACGCAGGCGGCCGATGGCGTTCTCGACGCCGCCTTTCTGCCAGGGGGCGTAAAGGTCACAGAAGAAGGTCTCGATGCCGAGAGCATGGAGGCGGTGATGATAGGCGAATTCCGTCCCATTGTCGAAGGTGACGGTCTGGCGGCCGTGAGGGGGCACGGGCGTGAGGAGGTGGGTGAGGGCATGGGCGATGGGAGCGGCGGCTTTGCCCGGGGGGCGCACGGCGAGGAGAAGGCGGGAGGTGCGTTCGTGGAGAGTGAGGACGGCTTGGCCGTAGGTGCGGAAGAGCATCAGATCGGCTTCCCAGTGGCCCGGGGTCTGGCGGTCAGCGGCGGCGGCGGGGCGGTCGGCGAGGGGGCGGCGGTGAGCCATCAAGGCGGCGGGGCTGCGACGTGTGCGTCGGCGGCCGCGGGTGGCTTTGGCGTGAGGGAGATAGTGGCGCCAGGCATAGGTTTTCGTCCGGGTGATCTGAGCGTAGAGGAAGCGGTAGATGGTTTCGTGCGAGAGGACGGGGCGCCCGGCGTCGCGGGCGAGGCGGCCTGCGACTTGCTCGGGGGTCCAGCCCTGTTGGAGGTGGGTGAGGACTGTGGTGCGGAGGGGGGCATCGCGATCCAGCTTGGCCCCGCGCCACCGGCGGGCGCGGGCCTGCTGCTCGGCATAGCGGGGCTGGTAGCCCTCGGTGCGGGAGCGATTGCGCTTCATTTCGCGAGCCACGGTTGATGGCGGGCGATCCAAAGCTGCCGCGATTTGCCGGAGCGAGCGCCCGGCGGCGTATAGTCGGGCCATGTCACATCGGTCTTCCAGGGTGAGGTGGTGATAGTGGGTGCCCATGACAACACCTTAGCAAGGTGTTGCACTTCGTTTGTGAATTTAGAGAATCCAGAAAAGCCCAAGCCCCCGTGAAGCAGCCAACGTACCTGCGTGCTTGTTGTTCATAAGACTAAATTCCCGTTTGCACGGGCATGACGGAAAGCGATTGAACGATCTCCGAACTCATCAATCAAGCCGTTCTTGCTAACGCCACCCTCTCCGTAGCTGCGCCATCTCATGGCGCCCCGGCGTGGGATGAGACACAATCTCGCCGACCCGTCTGCATGCCAAGCTTGGAGGCGCGATATTCCTCATTTTTTTACCACTCAATTCTGCAATCCGACAAAGCGTGTTGAAGCCTTGTTTTCTGGATACCCGATAAAAACCGTCGGGTATGACAGAGGGACCTTCGGGTGTGACAGGGGGACCTTCAGGTATGACAGTTGGACCGTCTGGTATGACAGTGGGACCTTCGGGGTATGACAGTGGGACCTTCAGGTATGACAGGGGGACCGTCGGGGTATGACAGAGGGACCGTCGAGCACGGAAGCGGACATTCGGGTATGACAGGGCGTGGGTTCCGGATTGCTGACTTCTGATTTTGGATTGAATGACAGTGCGAGACATTTAGCATGTGTTTAATGTCACAACATGACAATGCTGCAAAAGAAACCACGAAACAAGAAAGATGGACGGGAGTTTACGGCACTTCTTCAATCTTCAGGAGGTAGGTGATGATCTTGTCCAGGGCGCCGGCGCTGAGTTTTTGGCCGTACCAGCGCGGCATGACGTGGTCGGAATAGCCGTCTACGACGTAGGCGCCGGGATTCAGGATGGATTCCTGTACGTACTCCCAGTCGGTTTGGGCCTTTCCGTGATAATTGGGATCAGCCAGACGTTTGAGGGCATTGGTACCCAATTCCAGTTTCGGCCCTTCTCGGCCCTTGGCGGCCCGAATGCCTGGAATGGTATGGCAGACCGTACACCCCGATTGAATAAAAATTTTATCAATGGGCTCCTTGCCCGTGGCCAACGGAACGTTCGCTTGTTCAACCTCTTTCACCTGATCCCCGTTCGCAGCTTGTTCAACCCGCGGTGTGTCCTCCACGTCGGCCTTCGGATCATGAGCCGAGAGAATGCGGTTCACGGTCCACACAAGCACAATGCACATGACGCTCATGATGACGAACGTCTCTGTATTCAACTGAAATGACGGCTTTTTTCCGGCCACGTGCTCTTCCTCCCGGGCTCACTCCGACGATGAGCCTTTCAACGCCGTATCTCTATCACAAACGTGGAGTGCGCACCAACTGGAGACCGCACGTTCACGCGTAGTGGACATGGAATCAAGAACGGTTGACGTCCACGGCCGACGCCTACGAGAAAAACTCCATGACGAAAGTCGCCGAACTCAGTGCCTTCGTGAGCGAAACGGCGGCCATTCTAGACACCCGCGGGCACGAACCGGATACCCGGTGCGAGGCAGCCCTCCACCGCGGGGCAAAAGGGAAAAGACGCTGGATTCCTGCTCCCCGATAACAAATGTCGGGGACAGGTTTCGCAGGAATGACGAGGGGAAGGCAGGAATGTCGGGAGGGGAGTCAATGGGGGGAGTCCCACTCCTCCCCGCTTTCCCCCTCTCCCCTTGCAGGAGAGGGCTAGGGTGAGGGGAAAAACTGCCCGCACTTGATCCGCTGTCCCACGCCCCCGGCGTCATGCTCAGGGCAAACGGAAAGCCAGATTCTTCACTTCGTTCAGAATAACAGAGGGGGGAGAATGGCAGAGGAGCGCGGAATGACGAAGGAAGGCGGGAGGGCGGCGGATGGCGAAATGGCGAAGGAGGGCGGAATGGCGGAGGGAGAGTACTCCCTCTCCCCTTGAGGGAGAGGGCCGGGGTGAGGGGTCTCTACTCCCCGGATGTTCCAACTACCACTGCCAGCCCAGGCGAACCGAGGCGCCGTGCGCGGGTTTCTGCCCGCGTTGTTCCGCTCGTTCGCCCTCAAGCGTCACGTCCAGTGACGAACTCAAGGCCAACCGGCTCCCCAGCCGGTAGCGGGAGGAGCCGGGGCCGGACAGAGCCAGGCCGCCATACGGAGTCACCAAGCCGCGCCCGTCGGCCAGAGCCACGCCGTAGCCTATGTCTACTTCCAAACTGCCCGGCTGCCAGCCCGTGGCGGGTTGCGAGGGGCCGCGGGCTTGCGGCAGCACCGCCGCCGTGCCCCAAAGTTGCTCCACTCCGCTGCTCGCCTGCCCCCACACCGGCGCCACCGTCAGATAGGCCCCTTCGCCCGCCACTCCCGGATCCAGCCGCACACTCATACTCGCTCCCCAGTCCTCAAACGCCCCGTCCTCGTGCAGCAGCAGATACCGCCCTTGCGCGTCCACGCTCAACCCCCAGTCCGTCCGCGTGTACGCGACGCCACCACCCAGCTCTGAGCCGAGGCCCTGCTCCGCGGTGCCGTTATCCCACCGGCCGCCTAGCTCCAGGCGCGGCTCCAGCCGCGACACCGGGGAGAGGTCTACCGCGGTCCGGCCTTCCACCACGAGCCGTACCCGCTGCGCGTGCCCCCGCGCCGCCGGCAGATTCGTCTTACCCGCCGACCGCACCGTCGTCAGGAACGCATCCGTCTTCGCCGCCAGATCAATCCCCTGCCACGTGGTCAGGGCTTGCCGCCCGCCCACGGCTCCCAGCCACGAGGTCAACCCCGTGGTGTACGTCTGCGGGTCTCCCACCAGCTTCAGGTCCATCTCGCCCCAGCCCACGCCTGCCAGGCCCCACACCCCCAACCCGGGACGCGGCTGCCAGTGCGCATACGGCAGCACGCTCGTCAGCTTCACGTCCGCCCCGGCCTTGGTGGCTCCGGTGCGCTCATAGCTCACGTCGCCGGTGCTGTGCGCCACGGCCAAGCCCAGGAGCACTGTGGCTTGAGGCCGGTAGTCCAGGCCCAAGTAGCCGCTATACAGCGTGCCGTCCATCTTGAACCCTTCCTCGGGCTGGCCGGAGAAGCCCGCGGCGGAGCCGCGACCCCAGAGGGTCCAGGCGGGGACGCCGGCGTCGCCGGTGCGGGTCAAGGGCAACTCGAAGGCGCTGCGGGCCAGGAGGTCTCGGCCTGAGACGGGCTGGAGGCCCAAGAGGCTTGAGGTGGTGGTCCCTCGTCTGAGGTCGGTGGGAAGGCGCCCCGGGAGGTTGGGCTCATTTTGGAGGAAGCCCCCTTGACCCCGGAGAACGCCCCCCTCACCCCGGAGAACACCCCCCTCACCCCGGCCCTCTCCCGCGAGGGGAGAGGGGGAATGAGGAGAAGGGGTGTTGATGGTGACGCCTAGGGCGCGGGCGACGCCGAGGGCCAGGCCGGTGGCTTGTTGCCAGGGGCTGGAGCCGACGGGGACGGCGCGGGTGGCCTCACCTTGGAGCAAACTCCCCTCACCTTGGAGGAGAGACCCCTCACTCCGGAGGACTCCCCCCTCACCCTGGCCCTCTCCCGCAAGGGGAGAGGGAGAAGAAGAGGGGGCGGGCGACGCCGGGGGAGTAGTGAGGCGGAGGACTTGGCCGCCTAGGGTGACTTGGAGGCGAGACGCCGGGGCAGAGCCGAAGCGGCCGCCCAGAATCTCGACGGCGTCGCTGGCCAGGGTCCGGCCGACGCCCGCCAGGACCAGGCCTAAGTCGCGGCTTTGAATGCCGGGCTTGATTTCGATGGTGAACGGCAGTTTCGCCTCATCGTCGTTCTTGTCCGTCGCGATCAGCATGTACGGCTGCGCGGCCGTGGGTGTCGTCGGCGTCCCGATGATCGTGAGACCGGGATTGTCTCCCTCCTCCGAGGCCTTGTAGGTCAACCCGGCGGGCAGCGCCGGAGGCTCCAACCTGTAGCGGATCGGCAGATCCCCGCCCGCCGCCCGCGGCAGGGCGCCCTCGCCCTCGGTCACCGCCTGCCCCGTCGGGTACTCCTTCTTAAGACCCTCATGCTCCTCAGAAAACATCGGCTTCGGGTTCTTAAATGCCAACACAAACGGCGAGAAGTCCGTCACCCGGGCGCAGACCATCTCTCCCTGTGGCTTTGCCTCCGCCACGACCGTCCACGCGCCGTTCTTGTAATGCAGGAGTGCCAACGGCTGATCTACCTCACGCGCCTTGTCCTGCAACGCCGCACTCGACAGGCAAATTTTCAGCCCCCCACCCTCGCCCCCCGCGCCCAGCACCGTCGTGAGCGACTCCTCGGCCTCGGTCGTCACCTCAATATTCACCACCATCCCCAGGGAGTACCGCGCAGCCTGTCTGGTGCCGTCCGCCGACTCCATCACCTCAACCGCCCCCTGCGGCACGGTCGCGTCCGGCGGGGTAATCTTCACCGTAATGGCCCCCTTCAAGTTGCGCGGCGGGGTCACCGTCACCGCCGGCGTCTCCCCCGCACTCGTCGCCGGCACCGTCACCGTGTGCCCATTGATCGTGGTGGGGTCATCACCCGGCCGTAGCGTGGGCAGCGTATCCTTGTCTTCCACGGTCACGTCCACGGCGGCGGACAGCGACGCATAACTGGTATCGAGACTGCTGACCGTGTGCGTCAACGTGACCGTCTCGTTCTGGTAGTCGCCCGCGTCCACGACCGCCTTCACCGTCACCGTCTGCGCCGTGGCCCAGTCGGTCGTCGTGAACGTCAGGGTGGTCGGGTCAACCTCCACGCCGGTGTCGCCGATCACCACCGTCATCGTCACCGTCACCATGACGTCCGCCGTCGGCTGCGTCGCCAGCTTCACCATGTACGACCTCATGTGCGCCGGGTCCGTCGGCTCCTCCTTCAGCGCCAGTGCGGTCTCGTCGATCACCAGCTTCGGGGTGTCGTCGTCCGTGATCGTCAGCGTCACGGGGTCCGGGTCGGTCACGGTGTTGCCCGGCGCCGTGGCCAAGACCGTCACCTCCTTGTCCGCCGCGTCCACGTCGTTGTTCTTCGCCGTGACCGTCACCAGCCCCGTGCTCGTCGTCTGCTCCGCCGTAATGGTCAGCGTCTCCCCGGTCTTTGTGAAGTCGCCCGCCACCGCCGGGGACACCGCCGCCGTCGTCACCGTCAGCGTCACCGCTTGGCTCGATTTGCCCGAGAGCGTGGCCGTCACCGTCGCCACGCCGCCGTTCTCCGTGATCGTCGCCGGCGTCACCGCCAGCGTCACCGTCGGCTTCGCGTCGTTGTCCGTCGTCGTCACTTCCACGGTCTCGTCCGTGAGGGTGTTGTAGTTAGAGTCGGTGCTTGACGAGGCGAGCACGACGTTATAGGGCACATTCCCGCCATGCACGTCGTCGTCCACGGCCGTCACCACCACCGGCTGGGCCGTGTTCCAGGTCCCCATGGTGAACACCAGCAAGGACGGCGACACCGTGCCCTCGGCCGTATTCTCGCTCGTCACCGTCACCGTCACGGCCGCCGACGGCTGCGTATTCAACGCCACCGTGAAGGTCGCCGTCCCGTCACCCTCCGTCACCTGAACCATCATCGAACTCACGTCCAGCCCGTACTCGTTGTCCGCGTTCACCGCATGGACCGTGACCGCGTTGACCGCGTCGTAGTTGGTGTCCGCCGTGCTCATCTGGTTCACCGTCAGGGTGACCGTGTAGGGCCGGGTGCCGGTGGCGGGGTTGGGATCGGAGGGAGTGGGCGCATCGTCTACCCCGGTCAGCGTCACCGTCTGCGCCGTGTTCCAGGTCGTCGCCGTGAAGGTCAGCGACGACGCCGACACCGTGCCTTCCGCGGTGTTCGAACTCGCCACGCCGAGCACCACGTCCCCCGTCGGCTTGGTCGCCAGCTTCACCGTGAAGGTATCCGTCCCGCCACCCTCCGTCGTCCGCAGCCGGGACGACGACGACGTTGCCGGCGATACCACCAACCCCGCCACGTCGTCGTCGGTGATGGTCAGCAACGCCCCGGTCACGGTCATCGTCGCCGATTCGGCGGTAGCCTGGGCGTTCGCGGCCGTGCCCGTCACCGTCACCGCATTGTTCGCCGCGTCCACGTCGTTGTCCACCGCGGTGATGGTCGCCGTGTCCGTGCTCGTCGTCGAACCCGCCGCGACCACGATGGTCGCGCCCGAACCCGACGCCACCGAATAGACGTTCGCCACCGGTGTCACCGTCACCGTCGTCACCGCGCTTGACGGGTGCGTCAGCGTCGCGCTCACCGTCGAGACGCCGCCGTTCTCGGAAACCGACGCCGGCGATGCCGTCAGCGTCACCCCCGGCGTCGCGTCGTCGTCCGTCAGCCTCAGCGTCACCGCGGCCACACTCCCCGCGCCCTGGCTGTTGGTCAGCGTCGCCGTCACGGTCGCCGTCCGGGGCGGCTCGTCCGTGTTGTTGTTCACCGCCGTGATCGTCACCGTGTCCGACGCCGCAGTGGTCGACCCTGCTGCAATCACGATCGTCGCGTCCGACCCCACCGTGTAGAAGCCCGTCACCGCCGTCACCGTCACCGTCGTCGCCGCGCTTGACGGGTGCGAGAGCGTCGCGCTCACCGTCGACGTCCCGCCGTTCTCGGAAATCGACGCCGGGTTCAGCGACAGCGTGGCGTTCGGCGCCGCGTCGTCGTCGGTGATCGTCAGGATCACGTTGGGCGGGTGGTTGGTCAGGCCGAGGCTCTCGGACGCCGTCCCCGACACCGTCACGCTCTTGTCCGGCGCATCCGTGTCGTTGTTGCTCGCCGTCACCGTCACCACGCCCGCACTCGTCGTCGCGGTCGCCGCGAAGGTCAGCGTCTTCGCCGCGCTCAGCGTGAAGTCGCCCATCCCGGCGCCGGTCGACGTCACCGGCGCCGCCGAGACCGTGATCGTCACCGCCACGGTCGACGGCCGGTCCAGCGTCGCGGTGACCGTCGCCACCCCGCCGTTCTCCGAAATCGACGCCGCCGACAGCAGCAGCGTCGTCTGCGGCGTGTCGTTGTCGGTCAGCGTCAGCGTCACGGGAGACGGCGCCACCACGCCGTTGCCGCCCGCGGCCACCCCTGAAATCGTGACTTGCTCGCTCCCCTCCGCCGTGACGTCGTCGACGCCCGTCACCGTCACCGTACCCGCGCTGGTCGTGGCCCCCGCCCCAATGGTCAGCGTCGTGCCCGTCAGCGTGAAGTCGCCCGCCCCCGCGGTCACGCCCGTCGCCGACACCGTGATCGCCACCGCCGCGCTCGACTTGCCGGACAGCGTCGCGGTGACCGTCGCCACCCCGCCATTCTCCGAAATCGACGGCGGCGACAGCACCAGCGTCACGGTGGGCGTACCTTCGTCGTCCGTGATGGTCAGCATCTTGTCGACGGGCTGAACGACCCCCTGGGAGTTGGACGCCGAACCCGAGATCGTCACGCTCTTGTTCGGCGCATCCACGTCGTTGTCCTTGGCCGTGATCGTCACCGCGCCGGTGCTGGTCGTGGCTCCCATCGCGACGGTCAGCGTCGTGCCCGTCAGCGTGTAGTCCTCCGCCACCGTGTTCGCCCCCGGCGCCGCCGACACCGTGATCGTGGTCGCCGCGCTCGACGTCCCCGACAGCGTCGCCGTCACCGTCGAGACCCCGCTACTCTCCAAAATCGACGGCGGCGACAGCGCCAGCGTCACGATGGGCGTCGCGTCGTCGTCCGTGATCGTCAGCGTCACGCCGGCCGCCGGGTTCGCCACCCCGTTGCCGCCCGTGGCCGTGCCCGTCACCGTCACCGTCTCGTCCGGCTCGTCCGTCGTGTCGTCCACCGCCGTCACCGTCACCGCGCCCGAACTCGCCGTCGACCCCGCCGCGATGGTCAGCGTCTGGTCGCTCGACAGACTGAAGTCGCCCGTCCCCGCGGTCACGCCCGCCGCCCCCACCGTCACCGTCACCGCTTCGCTCGACGGATGTGAGAGTGTCGCCGTCACCGTCGAGACCCCGCCACTCTCCGAAATCGACGGCGGCGACAGCGCCAGCGTCACGGTGGGCGTCGCGTCGTCGTCCGTGATCGTCAGCGTCACGCCGTCCGGGTTCGCCACCCCGTTGCCGCCCGTGGCCGTCCCCGACACCGTCACCGTCTCGTCCGGCTCGTCCGTCGTGTCGCCCACCGCCGACACCGTCACCGCGCCGGCGCTCGTCGTCTGCCCCGCCGCGATGGTCAGCGTCTGGTCGCTCGACAGACTGAAGTCGTCCGCCCCCGCGGTCACGCCCGCCGTCCCCACCGCCACCGTCACCGCTTCGCTTGACGGATGTGAGAGTGTCGCCGTCACCGTCGTCACCCCGCCCGTCTCCGAGATCGACGGCGGCGACAGCGCCAGCGTCACGATGGACGTCGCGTCATCGTCCGTGATCGTCAGCGTCACGCCGTCCGGGTTCGCCACCCCGTTGCCGCCCGAGACCGTCCCCGACACCGACACCGTCTCGTCCGGCTCGTCCGTCGTGTCGCCCACCGCCGACACCGTCACCGTCCCCGAACTCGTCGTCGACCCCGCCGCGATCGTCAGCGTCGTCGCGCTCGACAGACTGAAGTCGCCGGCCGCCGCGGTCACGCCCGTCGCCCCCACCGTCACCGTCACCGCTTCGCTCGACGTCCCCGACAGCGTCGCCGTCACCGTCGAGACCCCGCTACTCTCCAAAATCGACGACGACGACAGCGCCAGCGTCACGGTGGGCGTATCGTCGTCGTCCGTGATCGTCAGCGTCTGGCTCACCGGCGCCACCACCCCGTTGCCGCCCGAGACCGTCCACGAGACCGTCACCGTCTCGTCCGGCTCGTCCGTCGTGTCGCCCACCGCCGACACCGTCACCGTCCCCGAACTCGTCGTCGACCCCGCCGCGATCGTCAGCGTCGTCGCGCTCGACAGCGCGAAGTCGTCGCCCGCCGCCGCGGTCACGCCCGTCGCCCCCACCGTCACCGTCACCGCTTCGCTCGACACGCCCGACAGCGTCGCCGTCACCGTGGACACGCCGCTACTCTCCGTGATCGACGTCGATGACAGCGCCAACGTCACCTCCGGCAGCGGCTCGTCGTCCGTCAGGGTCAGCGCCCCGCCGCCCACCGCCATGGTCGTCCCGTCGGCCGTGGCCCGATCGTTCGTGATCGTCGCCGTCACCGTCGTCGAACGCCCGTCAACGCCCTGGTGAACGTTGTCGTTCACCGCCGCGATCGTCACCGTGTCGGAGGCGTTCGCCGTCTCGCCAGCGGCGATCACGATGACCGCGTCCGACCCCACCGTGTAGCCCGCCGCCACGGTCACCGTCACCGTCGTCGCCGCGCCCGACGGGTGCGACAGCGTCGCCGTCACCGTCGAGACGCCGCCACTCTCCGCCATCGACGCCGGCGCCAGCGCCAGCGTCACCCCAGGCGCCCCGTCGTCGTCCGTCGTCGTCACCGACACGTCCACCTTCGCCAGCCCGTTATAGTTGGTGTCGCCGCTCGACGGATCGAGCCGCACCGCCCAAGTCACCTCTCCGTCGTCGATGTCGTCGTCCACCCCGGTCACCGTCACCGTCTGCACCGTGGTCCAGGCCGTCGTCGCGAAGGTCAGCGACGATGGGGACGCCGCGCCCTCGCTCGTATCCCGGCTCGACACCGACACCGTCACCGCCTGCGACGGCCGCGTCGCCAGCTTCACCGTGAAGGTCGCCGTCCCGCCCGCCTCCGTCGCCTGCCCCGTCACCGAGCTTACGTTCAGCCCGTACTCGTTGTCCGCGTTCACCGCGTAGACGGTGATTGCCGAGACCCCGTCATACGTGTCGTCCGCCGTGCTCGTCGTGTTCACCGTCAGGGTGACGGTGTAGGCCTGGTCGCCGTCGGCAGGGCCATCGTCCACGCCGGCCAGCGTCACCGTCTGCGCCGTGTTCCAGTTCGAGTCCGTGAAGGTCAGCGACGAGGCCGACACCCTGCCTTCGCCCGTGTCCGAACTCGCCACGTCAAGCACCACGTTCCCCGTCGGCTCGCTCGCCAGCTTCACCGTGAAGGTGTCCAGCCCGCCATTCTCCGTCGTCCGCAGCCGCAACGACGCCGACGTCGTAGGCGACACCGCGAACCCCGCCACGTCGTCGTCGGTGATGGTCAGCATCGCCCCGGCGACCGTGCCCGCGCCCTGGTCGTTCGCGGCCGTGCCCGTCACCGTCACATCGTTGTCAGCGGCGTCCACGTCGTTATTCACCGCCAAGATCGTCGCCGTGTCCGTCGCGTTCGCCGTCTGCCCCGCCGTGATCACGATGGTCGCGTCCGACCCCACCGTGTAGCCCGCCGCCACGGTCACCGTCACCGTCGTCGTCGCGCTCGACGGGTGCGACAGCGTCGCGCTCACCGTCGTCGAACCGCCGTTCTCCGGGATCGACGATGACGCCACCGACAGCGTCACCCCCGGCGCCGCCTCGTCGTCCGTCAGCGTCAGCGTCTGGCTCGACGGCATCGCCACGCCGTTGCCGCCCGTCGCCGTCCCCGAGACCGTCACCGACTTGTCCGGCGCGTCCACGTCGTTGTCGTGCGCCGTCACCGTCACCGCGCCCGAACTCGTCGTCCCCCCCGCCGCGATGGTCAGCGTCTTGTCGTTCGACAGCGTGAAGTCCGTCCCCACCGCCCCCGTGCCCGCCGCCACGTCCACCGTCACCGTCACGGCTTCGCTCGACGCCCCCGACAGCGTCGCCGTCACCGTCGAGATGCCGCTACTCTCCATGATCGACGTCGGCGACAGCACCAGCGTCACGGTCGGCTTGTCGTCGTCGTCCGTCAGCGTCAGCGTCACGGCGGACGGCGCCGCCACGCCGTTGCCGCCCAAGACCGTGCCGGAGACCGTCACCGCCTTGTCCGGCGAATCCACCGCGTTCCCGTTCGCCGTCACCGTCACCGCGCCCGAACTCGTCGTGGCCCCCGCCGCGATCGTCAGCGTCGTCGTCGCGCTCAGATCGAAGTCCCCGATCACCGCGCCCGTGCCCGCCGTCGCCCCCACCGTCACCACGACCGCCTCGCTCGACGCCCCCGACAGCGTCGCCGTCACCGTCGAGATGCCGCTACTCTCCGAAATCGACGTCGGCGACAGCACCAGCGTCACGGTCGGCTTGTCGTCGTCGTCGGTCAGCGTCAGCGTCACGGCGGACGGCGACGTCACCCCGTTGCCGCCCGAGACCGTGCCTGAGACCGTCACCTCCTTGTCCGGCGAATCCACCGCGTTCCCGTTCGCCGTCACCGTCACCGCGCCCGCACTCGTCGTGGCCCCCGCCGCGATGGTCAGCGTCTTGTCGCTTGACAGCGTGAAGTCGTTGGCCGCCGCGCCCGTGCCCGCCGCGGCACCCACCGTCACCGTCACCGCTTCGCTGGACGTCCCCGACAGCGTCGCCGTCACCGTGGAGACGCCGCTACTCTCCGTAATCGACGTCGGCGACAGGGCCAGCGTCACCCTCGGCACCGGCTCGTCCTCCGTGATCGTCAGCGTCGCGGCGGCCGGGTTCGCCGCCCCGTGGCCGCCCGTCACCGTGCCCGAGACCGTCACCTGTTTGGCCAGCGCATACGTCGCGTTGTTCACCGCCGTGAGCGTCACCGTGCCGGTGCTGGCCGTCTGCCCCGCCGCGATGGTCAGCGTCGTGCCACTCCGCGTGAAGTCGCCCCCCACCGCCGGGGCCACCGCCGCCGCCGACACCGTCACCGTCGTCGCCTCGCTCGCCATCCGGTCCAGCGTCGCGGTCACCGTGGCGACCCCGCCGTCCTCCGTGATCGACGACGGAGACAGCACCAGCGCCACGACCGGCGCATCGTCGTCCAAGATGGTGAGCGTGACGGCCGCCGGATTCCCCACGTTGTTGCCGCCCGCGGCCGTGCCCGTCACCGTCACCGCCTTGTGGGCTGAAGGGACCGTGTTGTCGTTCGCCGTGAGCGTCACGGTGCCGGTGCTCGTCAGAGCCCCCGCCGCGATGGTCAGCGTCGTGCCACTCCGCGTGAAGTCGCCCGCCACCGCCGGGGCCACCGCCGTCGCCCCCACCGTCACCACGACCGCCTCGCTCGACGCCCCCGACAGCGTCGCCGTCACCGTCGAGATGCCGCTACTCTCCGTGATCGACGTCGGCGACAGGACCAGCGTCACGGTCGGCTTGTCGTCGTCGTCGGTCAGCGTCAGCGTCACGGCGGACGGCGCCGCCACGCCGTTGCCGCCCGAGACCGTGCCGGACACCGTCACCTCCTTGTCCGGCGCATCCACCGCGTTCCCGTTCGCCGTCACCGTCACCGCGCCCGCGCTCGTCGTCGCCCCCGCCGCGATGGTCAGCGTCTTGTCGCTTGACAGACTGAAGTCGCCGGCCGCCGCGCCCGTGCCCGCCGTCGCCCCCACCGTCACCACGACCGCCTCGCTCGACGTCCCCGACAGCGTCGCCGTCACCGTCGTGACGCCGCTACTCTCCGTGATCGACGTCGGCGACAAGGCCAGCGTCACGGTGGGCTTGTCGTCGTCGTCCGTGATCGTCAGCGTCACGTCCGACGGCGCCGCCACGCCGTTGCCGCCCGAGACCGTGCCCGAGACCGTCACCGTCTCGTCCGGCTCGTCCGTCGCGTCGCCTATCGCCGTCACCGTCACCGTGCCGGTGCTCGTCGTCGACGCCGCCGCGATGGTCAATGTCTTGTCGCTTGACAGACTGAAGTCGCCGGCCGCCGCGGTCGCGCCCACCGCCCCCACCGTCACCACGACCGCCTCGCTCGACGTACCCGACAGCGTCGCCGTCACCGTCGTGACGCCGCTACTCTCCGTGATCGACATCGACGACAACGCCAGCGTCACGGTCGGCGTATCTTCGTCGTCCGTGATCGTGATCGTGGCCGAGTTCACCGTCAGGCTGCCCGACGAGCCGCTCACCGTCACCGTCTCGTTGGTCTCGTCCACCGCGTCGTTCGTCGGCGTCAGCGTGAAGGTGCCGGTCTTGCTCGCCGCCCCCGCGGCGATCGTGATGTCGAAGTCCGACACCGCCCCGAAGTCCACCGCCGTCGCCGTGCCGCTGCCCGCCACGCTCACGGTCACGGTCGTGGCATCAACGAACCGGCTCGTGCCATCCACCGTGGCCGTCACCGTGATCGTGGTCGCCCCGTCGGCCTCGGCCACGCTGTTGTCGTCCACCGTCAGCGTGATCGCGGTCGGGGCATCGTCGTCGTCCGTCAACGTGATCGTGGCCGAGCTCACCGTCAGGCTGCCTGACGTGCCGCTCACCGTGATCGTCTCGTTCGTCTCGTCGAACGCGTCGTTCGTCGGCGTCAGCGTGAAGGTGCCAGTGCCGCTCGCGTCGGCCGCGGGGATCTCGACGTCGAAGTCCGTCACCGCCCCGAAGTCCACCGCCGACGCCATCCCGCTCCCCGCCACGCTCACCGTCACCGTCTTAGCCGTGGCGAACCGCGTCCCGCCGTCCACCGTGGCGGTCACCGTGATCGTCGTCGCCCCGTCGTCCTCGGCCACGCTGTTGTCGTTCACCGTCAGCGTGATCGCGGTCGGCGTCGCGTCGTCGTCCGTCAACGTGATCGTGGCCGAGCTCACCGTCAGGCTGCCTGAGGCGCCGTACACCGAGATCGTCTCGTCGTTCTCGTCCACCGCGTCGTTCGTCGGCGTCAGCGTGAAGGTTTCGGTACCGCTCGCGTCGCCCGCGGCGATCTCGATGTCGAACCCCGACACCGACGCAAAGTCCACCGCGTTCATCGTCCCGCTGTCCGACCTCACGAGCACGCTCACCGTCGTGGCCTCGGCGAACCGGGTCGTCCCGTCCACCGTCGCGGTCACCGTGATGGTGGTGGCCCCGGCGCCCTCGCTCACGCTGTTGTCGCTCACCGTCAAGGTGATCGCGGTCGGCGCCGCGTCGTCGTCCGTCAACGTGATCGTGGCCGCGTTCACCGTCAGGCTGCCCGACATGCCACTCACCGTCACCGTCTCGTCGGTCTCGTCCACCGCGTCGTCCGTCGGCGTCAGCGTGAAGCTCCCGGTCTGGCTCGCCGCCCCGGCGGGGATCGTCATGTTGAAGTCCGTCACCGCCGCGAAGTCCACCGCCGTCGCCGTGCCGCTGCCCGCCACGCTCACCGTCACCGTCGTGTCCTCGGCGAACCGCATCGTGCCGTCCACCGTGGCCGTCACCGCGATCGTCGCCGCCCCGTCGCCCTCGCCCACGTTGCTGTCGTCCACCGTCAGCGTGATCGCGGTCGGGGCCGCGTCGTCGTCCGTCAACGTGATCGTGGCCGCGTTCACCGTCAGGCTGCCCGACATGCCGCTCACCGTCACCGTCTCGTTGGTCTCGTCCACCGCGTCGTCCGTCGGCGTCAGCGTGAAGCCCGCGGTGTCGCTCGCCGCTCCCGCCGCGATCTCGATGTCGAACGCCTCCACCGCCGCGAAGTCCACCGCGCCCGCCGTGCCGGTCCCCGCCACGCTCACCCGCACCGTCTTCGCCTCGGCGAACCGGGTGGTCCCGTCCACCGTGGCGGTCACCGTGATCGAGGTCGCCCCGTCGCCCTCGCCCACGCTGCTGTCACTCACCGTCAGCGTGATCGCGGTCGGGGCTGCGTCGTCGTCCGTCAGGCTGATCGTCGCCGAGTTCACCGTCAGGCCGGAGGCCGTGCCGCGCACGGTGATGGTCTCGTCGGTCTCGTCCACTACGTCGTTCATTGGCGTCAGCGTGAAGTTCGCGGTACCGCTCGCGTCGCCCGCGGCGATCGTGATGTCGAACGCCGACACCGTGTTGAAATCCACCGCCGTCGCGGCGCCGCTGCCCGCCACGTTCACCCGCACCGTCGTGGCTGAGCCGAGCGTCGTCGAGCCGTCCAACGTGGCCGTCACCGTGATCGTGGTCGCCCCGTCGACCTCGCCCACGCTGTTGTCGTTCACCGTCAGCGTGATCGAGGTCGGCACCCCGTCGTTGTCCGTCAGGCTGATCGTGTCCGGGTTCACCGTCAGGCCGGTCGACGTGCCGCTGACGGTGATGGTCTCGTCGGTCTCGTCGTCCGAGTCGTCCGTCGGCGTCAGCGTGAAGGTTCCGGTGGCGCTCGCCGCCCCGGCGGCGATAGAGATGTTGAAATCCGACACCGCGGCGAAGTCCACCGCCCCCGTCGTGCCGCTGGCCGCCACGCTCACGCTCACCGTCGTGGCCTCGGCGAACCGGGTCGTGCCGTCCACCGTGGCGGTCACCGTGATCGTGGTGGCGCTGTCGCCCTCGCCCACGTCGGCGTCGTCCACCGTCAGCGTGATCGTGTCCGGCGCGTCGTCGTCGTCCGTGATCGTCCCATCAACCCTTAGCTCATTGGTGATGAGCCCGGCGCGCGTCGAGATCGTCGCGTTCGTCGCACCGCTAAAGGTCACCTCCACCGTCTCGTTCGACTCGTTCACCGTGTCGCCCGTCACCGATACGCTGAAGGTCTGCCTGGTCGTCCCCACCGCGAAGGTCAGCGTGCCGCTGGTGATGGCCGTGTAGTCCGTCCCGGACGTGGCCGTCCCCGTGCCCGCGTCCGCATACTGCACCGTCACCTCGCGTCCGGAGGCGGCGCTCAGGGTCACCGTATAGGTCAGCGCCGTCGAGCCACTGTTGCCCTCCGTCACGCTCGGCGAGCTGATCAACAGCCTCGGCGTCGCGTCGTTGTCCGTGATCGTCCCGGTGCCGGTGCCCGCCGTGGTCGAGACCGCCGCGTTCACCGGATCCTTCAGCCGCACGTTCACCGTCTCGTCCGCTTCGTCCAGAACGTCGCCCGTCACCGCCACGTCGAAGGTCTGGCTGGTCGTCCCCGCGGCGAAGGTCAGCGTGCCGGCGGTGAGCGCCGTGTAGTCCGTCCCGGAAGTCGCGGTGCCGGTGCCGGCATCGGCGTAGTCCACGGTCACCTCGCGTCCGGAGGCGGCGCTCAGGGTCGCCGTGAAGGTCAAGTCCGTCGAGCCGCTGTCGCCCTCGGTCACGCTCGGCGAGTCGATGGAGAGCATCGGCGCGGGATCGTCATCGGTGATCGTCAGCGTCACGCTCGACGGCGCCACGCTGTTGCCGCCCGAGACCGTCCCCGACACCGACACCGTCTCGTCCGCCTCGTCCGTCGCGTCGTCTATCGCCGTCACCGTCACCGTGCCGGTGCTCGTCGTATCCCCCGACGCGATCGTCAGCGTGTCCGTGCTCGACAGACTGAAGTCGCCGGCAACCGCCCCCGTGCCCGGCGCCGCGCCCACCGTCACCGTCACCGCCTCGCTCGACACGCCCGACAGCGTCGCCGTCACCGTCGTCACCCCGCTACTCTCCGAGATCGACGTCGACGACAGGACCAGCGCCACCATCGGCGTGTCCTCGTCGTCGGTCAGCGTCAGCGTCACGCTCGACGGCGGCGCGACGTTGTTGCCGCCCGAGACCGTCCCCGAGACCGTCACCGACTTGTCCGGCGCATCCACCGCGTTGTCGTTCGCCGTGACCGTCACCGCGCCGCTGCTCGTCGTATCCCCCGACGCGATCGTCAGCGTCGTCGTGCCGGACAGCGTGAAGTCGGCGGCCGCCGCCCCCGTGCCCGCCGCCGCGTCCACCGTCACCGTCACCGCTTCGCTCGACGTGCCCGACAGCGTCGCCGTCACCGTCGAGACGCCGCCGCTCTCCGTGATCGACGCCGGCGCCAGGACCAGCGCCACCTCCGGCAGCCTCTCGTCGTCGGTCAGCGTCAGCGCCGCCCCGGTCACCGTCACGGTCTCCGATTCGGCGGCGGCCTGGGCGTTCGCGGCCGTGCCCGTCACCGTCGTCGAACGCCCGGCCGCCCCCTGGTGCTCGTCGTCGTTCGCCGCGGCCACCAACGCCGGATCCGAGGCGTTCGCCGTCTGCCCCTCGGCGATGACGATGGTCGCGTCCGAACCCACCGTGTAGAAGCCTGACACTGGCGTCACCGTCACCGTCGTCGCCGCGCTCGACGGGTGCGAGAGCGTCGCCGTCACCGTCGAGACGCCGCCGTTCTCCATAATCGACGACGCCGACAGCGACAGCGTCACCCCGGGCGCCGCGTCGTCGTCGGTGATGGTCAGCGTCGCGTCGGACGGAGCCGCCGCCCCGTCGCCGCCCGCGACCGTGGCCGAGACCGTCACCGACTTGTCCGGCGCGTCGGTCGCGTTATCGACCGGCGTGATCGTCACGGTTCCGGTGCTCGTCGTCGAACCCGTCGCGATGGTCAGCATCGTCGCGCTCGACAGGCCGAAGTCGCCCGACGCCGCCGGGGACACCGCCGCCGCTGACACCGTGACCGTCGTCGCCTCGGTCGCCGTCCGATCCAGCGTCGCGGTCACCGTGGCCACCCCGCCGTTCTCCGAAATCGACGCCGCCGACAGCGCCAGCGTCACGACCGGCTTGTCGTCGTCGATGACCGTCACCTTCACCCCATTCCTGGGGTTGCTGAACGGCGCGTCGAAGGAGCCGTAGCCGGACATCGAATATTTGACGTACCTGGTCTCGTCCTGCTTGTTGCTGTCCGCGAGGGCCGCGACGGTTAACTCCCTCGCTGTGATCCCCGTGTCCCAGTTCGACGAGTCGAGGCTCCCCCAGGAGTACGTATGGGGTGCCACGGCGCCCTTCACCGAGATCCCGGGGTCCGGGTGGAATGTGATAAACACCTGCCCGGTGGGCTCCGAGTCCAGGACCATGGTGAACTTCTGGCTGGGGCCTTCCTCGGTCAGGGTCAGGGTGGCGGGGCTGAAGGTGATGCCGGCGGTGTCGTCGTCGGTCAGCGTCAGCGTCACGTTCGACGGCGCCGCCACCATGTTGCCGCCCGAGACCGTGCCCGAGACGGTTACCGACTTGTCGGCGACGTCCACGTCGTTGTCGTTCGCCGTCACCGTCACCGCGCCCGCGCTGGTCGTCGAACCCGCCGCGATGGTCAGCGTCGTCGCGCTCGACAGGCTGAAGTCGCGGGCGACCGCGCCCGTGCCCGCCGTCGCACCCACCGTCACCACTACCGCCTCGCTCGACACGCCCGACAGCGTCGCCGTCACCGTGGAGACCTCGCCGGCCTCCCCGATCGACGTCGGCGACAGGACCAGCGTCACCGTCGGCAACGCCTCGTCGTCCGCGATCGTCAGCGTCACGTCCGACGGCGCCGCGACGTTGTTGCCGCCCGAGACCGTGCCCGAGACCGTCACCGTCTCGTCCGCCTCGGCCGTCGTGTCGTCCCTCGCCGTCACCGTCACCGTGCCGGTGCTCGTCGTCGCCCTGGCCGCGATGGTCAGCGTGTTCGCCGTGCTCAGCGTGAAGTCGCCGGCCTCCGCGGTCAGGCCCGTCGCCGACACCGTCACCGTCACCGCCTCGCTCGACGCCCCCGACAGTGTCGCCGTCACCGTGCTCGCGTTGCCCGCCCCGCTCTCGTCGATGGTGTCCGGCTTCAGCGGGTCCGGCTCCGACAGGGCCAGCGTCACCGTCGGCAATGTCTCGTTGTCGGTCAGCGTCAGCGTCACGTCCGACGGCGGCGCGACGTTGTTGCCGCCCTCCACCGTGCCGGACACCGTCACCGTCTTGTCCGGCGCATCCACCGCGTTCCCGTTCGCCGTCACCGTCACCGCGCCCGTACTCGTCGTCTGCCTCGCCGCGATGGTCAGCGTCGTCGCGCCGGACAGCGTGAAGTCGCCCGACTCCGCCGGGGCCACCGCCGCCGCCGCGACCGTCACCGTCACCGCCTCACTCGACGCCCCCGACAGCGTCGCCGTCACCGTCGAGACCCCGCCGTCCTCCCCGATCGACGTCGGCGACAACGCCAGCGTCACCTCCGGCAGATCCTCGTTGTCGGTCAGCGTCAGCGTCACGTCCGACGGCGGCGCGACGTTGTTGCCGCCCTCCACCGTGCCAGACACCGTCACCGTCTTGTCCGGCGCATCCACCGCGTTCCCGTTCGCCGTCACCGTCACCGCGCCCGCGCTGGTCGTACCCCCCGCCGCGATGGTCAGCGTCGTCGCGCTCGACAGACTGAAGTCGTCGCGGACCGCGCCCGTGCCCGCCGTCGCGCCCACCGTCACCGTCACCGCCTGGCTCGATGCGCCCGACAGCGTCGCCGTCACCGTGGAGACCCCGCCATCCTCCTCGATCGACGTCGGCGACAACGCCAGCGCCACGGTGGGCGTATCTTCATCGTCCGCAATCGTCAGCGTCACGTCCGACGGCGCCGCCACGCCATTGCCGCCCGATATCGCCGCCACCGAGACCGTCACCGTCTCGTCCGGCTCGTCCGTCACGTCGTGCGTCGCCGTGATCGTCACCGTGCCCGTGCTCGTCGTCTGCCCCGCCGAGATGGTCAGCGTCGTCGCGCTCGACAGGCTGAAGTCGCCCGACCCCGCGGTCAGGCCCGTCGCCGACACCGTCACCGTCACCGCTTGGCTCGACGCGCCCGACAGCGTCGCCGTCACCGTGCTCGCGTTGCCCGGCCCGCTCTCGTTGATGGTGTCCGGCTTCGTCGCGTCCGGCTCCGACAGGGCCAGCGTCACCTCCGGCAGCCTCTCGTCGTCCTCGATCGTCAGCGTCAGGCTCGACGGCGGCGTCGCCCCGTTGCCGCCCGACGCCGTGGCCGAGACCGTCACCGCCTTGTCCGGCGCGTCGGTCGCGTTATCGACCGGCGTGATCGTCACCGTGCCGGTGCTCGTCGTCGAACCCGCCGGGATGATGAGCGTACGCGCGCTCGACAGGCTGAAGTCGCCTGACATCGCCGGGGCCACGGCCGCCGCCGACACCGTGACCGTCGTCGCCTCGGTGGCCCTCCGATCCAGCGTCGCCGTCACCGTGGCCACCCCGCTGTTCTCCAAGATCGACGACGCCGACAGCGCCAGCGACACGATCGGTTTGTCGTCGTCAATGACCGTGACCGTCACCGCGACCTCGTTCGTCACCCCGCCCGCATAGCCGGCCACCGTGTATCTGATCTCCTTGGTGTCGTTCCGGACGTCGCTGTCCGCGGAGGCCGTGACGGTCACCGTCTGCGCCGTGCTCCAGGTCGTCGGGTTGAACGAGAGGGTGTACGGGTACGTGCGGACGCCGTTCAGATCGATCTCGGCGTCGGAGCGACTGAGACGGACCGCCGTGGTCCCGGGGGGAGGCTCGGAGGCCAGGGCCACGGTGAACGTCGCGCCGGTGGCGGCTTGCTCGGTCACGGTCAGGACGGTGGGGGTGACGGTCACGCCCGCGGTGTCGTCGTCCGTGGTGCTCACCCTGACGGTGGCGTTGTTGAGGGCGCGGTAGTGGGCGTCTCCCGCCGACCCTGGCGCGCTGTCGGGATTCAAGGTGACGTCCCAGGTCTGATCGCCGTCGTCCACGTCGTCGTCGACGCCGGTCACCGTGACCGCCTGCGCCGCGTTCCAGGTGCCCGGCGCGAAGGTCAGCGACGACGGCGACACCGTGCCCTCGCTCGCGTCCCCGCCCGTCACCGTCACCGTCACCGCCGCCGTCGGCCGCGTCGCCAGCTTCGCCGTGAAGGTCGCCGTCCCGCCCGCCTCCGTCGCCTGCCCCGTCACCGCGCTCACCGTCAGCCCGGCGACGTCGTCGTCCTCGTTGGTCGCCGACACGGTCTGGGTACTCACACGGTTATACGGCAGGGTACTGGCGCCGGTCTCGCTCGGGTCCACCGTCACCCGGCAAATCTGGTTGCCGTCGTTGACATCGTCGTCCTTGCCCCGCACCGTCACCGTATGCGGCGAATTCCACAGGCTCGCCGCGGCCGCCGTGGCGTCGCCGCCGGTGGGCACCATGGCGACGGTCCCGGAGACGCCATACGTCGCGCCGCCGTCCGCCGACACCTCGCATTCGGAGGTGTCCTGGCTGGTAACCAGCACAGACACGGTCTGGCTCGGGTTGGACGTCAGGCGCACCGTGAAGCTATCCGTGCCGCCCGCCTCCGTGGTCGCGGTCGAACCGCCGCTCTCGACCACGGTCAGCCCACCTTCGTCGTCCGTGACGGTCAGCGTCGCGTCGGGCGGCGCCGTCACGTCGCCGCTCGCCGTTGCCGAGACCGTGACGGTCTTGTCCGGCGCGTCTATCGCGTTGTCCACCGCCGTGAGCGTCACCGTCCCGGTGCTCGCCGTCTCCCCCGTCGCGAAGGTCAGCGTATTCGCGCTCGACAGGCTGAAGTCGCCCGCCGCCGCCGGGGCCACCGCCGCCGCCGACACCGTGAGCGTCGCCGCCGCGCTCGCCGCCTTGTCCAGAGCCGCCGTCACCGTGGAGACCCCGCCGTTCTCCGAGATCGACGACGGAGACAGCGAGAGCGTCGCCTTGGGTGGCGCGACGATGGGCACCCACTCCGTGTTGTAGTAGATCACGTTGCTACCGGTCCACTCTCTCGTGAAGAGGATGACGATGCCGTCGTTGTCGATCATCGCCTGCGTGAGCGTGATCGCCACGGACCTCGCGCCCCCGATGTCGTTGTCGAGTTTCGTGCACTCGGTGCTGCTCGGCCCGGGGATGTTGGTATGCGCCCGCTGGTCGACCTGCTTGTTGGCGCACGCCCAGACGTCCACATTTCCTTGCTCGTAGCCTCCCGTGAACTCGATCGTCTGCTGGGAGATCTCGGCGACCAGCGACATCGTGGTGACGTCCCAATTGGTCTGTGTCTGGCCGACGTTGCGCCACGTCGTCGCGCTGCCGGTCGGCACGGAGCCGTCGTTGTCGGTAATGGTCAACGTCAGGCCCGCCGGGGCCGACACGCCGTTGCCTCCCGACGCCGCGCCCGAGACCGTCACCGTCTTGTCCGCCGTCTGGACCGCGTTGTTCACCGCCGTGAGCGTCACCGTCCCCGTGCTCGCGGTCGAATCCGCGGCGATGACCAGCGTCCTGTTCGCGGTCAGCGCGTAGTCGGCCACCGTCGCGCCCGACAACGGCGCCGCCGACACCGTGACCGTCACCGCTTCGCTGGATGCGCCGGACAGCGCCGCGGTCACCGTGGTCACGCCGTTGCCCTCGGAAATCGACGACGACGACAGGGCCAGCGTCACCGTCGGCAGCGTCTCGTCGTCGGTCAGCGTCAGCGTCACGCTCGACGGCGCCGCGACATTGTTGCCGCCCGAGACCGTCGCCGAGACCGTCACCGTCTCGTCCGTCTCGTCCGTCGTGTCGTGCTCCGCCGTCACCGTCACCGCGCCCGTGCTCGTCGTCTGCCCCGACGCGATGGTCAGCGTCCTCGCCGTGCTCAGCGTGAAGTCGGACCCCGAGATCGGCGTCGTCGACACCGTCACCGTCACCGCCTCGCTCGACGCCACCGACAGCGTCGCCGTCACCGTCGCCACGCCGCCCGTCTCCGAGATCGACGCGGACGACAGGACCAGCGCCACCCTCGGGAATGCCTCGTCGTCCGTCAGCGTCAGCGTCACGTCCGGCGGCGCCACCACCCCGTTGCCGCCCGAAGCCGTCCCGGAAACCGTCACCGACTTGTCCGGCGCATCCACCGCGTTCCCGTTCGCCGTCACCGTCACCGCGCCCGTGCTCGCCGTCTGCCCCGCCGCGATCGTCAGCGTCGTCGCCGTGCTCAGATCGAAGTCCGCGGCGATCGCCCCCGTGCCCGGCGCCGCGTCCACCGTCACCGTCACCGCCTCGCTCGACCTGACCGACAGCGTCGCCGTCACCGTCGCCACGCCGCCCGTCTCCGAGATCGACGCGGACGACAGGACCAGCGCCACCTCCGGCAGATCCTCGTCGTCGGTCAGCGTCAGCGCCGCCCCGGTCACGCTCCCCACCCCCTGGTCGTTGGCGGCCGTCGCCGTCACCGTCGTCGAACGCCCGCCACTGTGCGCGGCGTCGTCTCCCGCCGTGACCAGCGCCGTGTCCGCGGCGTTCGCCGTCTCGCCCGCCGCGATCTCGATGGTCGCGTCCGACCCCACCGTGTAGAAGCCCAACGCCGCCATCACCGTCACCGTCGTCGCCGCGCTTGACGGATGCGTGAGCGTCGCGCTCACCGTCGCCACCCCGCCGTTCTCCGCAATCGACGTCGGCGAGACCGCCAGCGTCACCCCCGGCGCCGCGTCGTCGTCCTCGATGGTGAGCGTCAGGCTGGTCGGGGCCCCCACCCCGCGCCCGCCCGTGGCCGCGCCCGAGACCGTCACCGACTTGTCCGGCGAATCCGTCGTGTCGTTCGCCGCGGTGATCGTCACCGCGCCCGCGCTCGTCGTCGAGTCCGCCGCGATGGTGAGCGTCGTTCCCGTCAGTGTGAAATCCGTCCCCGCGCCCGGCGAGGCCGAAACCGTGACCGTCACCGCTTCGCCCGACGGGTGCGAGAGCGCCGCGGTCACCGTCGCGACGTTGCCCGACCCGCTCTCGTCGATGGTTGAGGCCGACAGCGACAGCGACAGCGTCGGCAGCGCGTCGTCGTCCGTGATCGTCAGCGTCACGCTTGACGGCGCCGCCACCCCGCTGGCGCCCGAGACCGTCGCCGAGACCGTCACCGTCTCGTCCGGCTCGTCCGTCACGTCGTTCTCCGCCGTCACCGTCACCGTGCCCGAACTCGTCGTCTGCCCCGCCGCGATCGTCAGCGTCTCGGCGCTTGACAGACTGAAGTCGCCGGCCGCCGCGGTCGCGCCCGTCGCCCCCACCGTCAGCATTACCGCCTCGCTCGACACGCCCGACAGCGTCGCCGTCACCGTCGAGACCCCGCCCGTCTCCAAGATCGACGACGGCGACAGGACCAGCGTCACCTCCGGCAGATCCTCGTCGTCGGTCAGTGTCAGCGTCACGCTCGACGGCGCCGCCACCCCGCTGGCGCCCGAGACCGTCGCCGTCACCGTCACCGACCTGTCCGGCGAATGCGTCGCGTTATCGACCGCCGTCACCGTCACCGTCCCAGTGCTGCCCGTCGCGCCCGCCGCGATGGTCAACGTCTTCGCGCTCGACAGGCTGAAGTCGCCCGCCGCCGCGTTCGTCCCCGCCGCCGCATCCACCGTCAGCGTCACCGCCTCGCTCGACACGCCCGACAGCGTCGCCGTCACCGTGCTCGACCCGGGGTTCGTCCCGTCGTGCTCGGCGATCGTCGCCGGAGTCAGCGCCAGCGTCGCCCTCGGCGTGGCCTCGTCGTCGGTGAGGGTGAGGCTCGCGCCCATCACCGTGCCCACGCCCTGGCTGTTCTGCGCCGTGCCCGTCACCGTCGCCGAGCGGTTGCCCACGTTGTCGATGGCGTCGTTCACCGCGACCACCGTCGCCGTGTCCGCGGCGTTCGCCGTCTCGCCCGCGTCGATGACGATGGTCGCGTCCGACCCCACCGTGTAGAAGCCCGTGACCGCCGCCGCCGTCACCGTCGTCGCCGCGCTCGACGGGTGCGTGAGCGTCGCCGTCACCGTCGATTCGCCGCCGTTCTCGGAGATCGACGACGGCGACAACGACAGCGTCACCCCAGGCGCCGCGTCGTCGTCCCGGATCGTCAGCGTCACGCTCGACGGCGCCGCGACACCGTTGCCGCCCGAGACCGTCGCCGAGACCGTCACCGTCTCGTCCGCCTCGTCCGTCGTATCGTCCACCGGCGCCACCGTCACCGTGCCGGTGCTCGTCGTCGCCCCGGCCGCGATGGTCAGCGTCTTGTCGCTCGACAGCGTGAAGTCGCCGGCCGCCGCGGTCACGCCCGTCGCCGCCACCGTCACCGTCACCGCCGCGCTCGACGCGCTCGACAGCGTTGCCGTCACCATGCTCGCGCCCGACCAGCTCTCGAAGATGGTCTCCGGATTCGTCGGGTCCGGCTCCGACAGCGCCAGCGCCACCGTCGGCAACGTCTCGTCGTCCTCCAGCGTCAGCGGCGTCGCCCCGAGCAGGGTCACGTCCCCCACCCCCTGGCTGTTCACGGCCGTGCCCGTCACCGTCGTCGAACGCCCGCCGCTGCCTTGGTGCACGTCGTCGTTCACCGCCGTAATGATCACCGTGTTCACGCCGAACGGGTTCGCCGTCTCGCCCGCCTCGATCACGATGGTCGCGTCCGACCCCACCGTGTAGAAGTTCTCGACCGCCGTCACCGTCACCGTCGTCGCCGCGCTCGACGGACGCGAGAGCGTCGCCGACACCATCGATTCGCCGCCGTTCTCCGCGATCGACGACGAAGACAACGCAAGCAACACCCTCGGCGCCGCGTCGTCGTCCGTGATCGTCAGCGTCGCGGCGGGCGGCGCCCGCACGTCGCCGCTCGCCGTCGCCGAGACGCTCACCCGCTTGTCCGGCGCGTCGGTCGTATTGCTCACCGCCGTGACCGTCACCGTCCCGGTGCTCGCCGTCGCCCCCGTCGCGAAGGTCAGCGTCGCCGCCGCGGACAGCGTGAGGTCGCCCGCCGGCGCCGACACCGTGAGCGTCGCCGCCGAGAGCGCCGCCTTGTCCAGCGTCGCCGTCACCGTGGAGACCCCGCCGTTCTCCGCGATCGACGACGAAGACAACGAGAGCGTCGCCTTGGGAAGCGCCACGATGGGCACCCACTCGGCGTTGACGTACTGCGTGCTGCTACCGCCCCCTATCGTAAAGATGATGACGACGCCGTCGTTGTCGATCATCGCCTGCGTGAGCGCGATCGTCACGGACCTCGCGGTATTGATGTCGTTGGCGAGTTTCGTGCAGTCGGTACTGCTCGGCTGGTTGGAGAGACTCCCGCTCCGGGTGACCGTCTTGTTGGCGCACGCCCAGACGTCGATAATGTGCGGGACGTAGGTTCCCGAGATCGCGATGGGCTGCGAAGCCGTCTTGCCGAGCAGCGACGCCGTGTCGACGTCCCAATCGGCCCCCGGCAGGCCGCCGTTCGTCCAGCGCGTCACGCCGCCGGGCAGGGAGCCGTCGTTGTCGGTAATCGTCAAGGTCAGGCCCGCCGGGGCCGACACGCCGTTGCCGCCTGACGCCGCGCCCGAGACCGTCACCGTCTTGTCCGCCGTCTGGACCGCGTTGTTCACCGCCGTGAGCGTCACTGTCCCCGCGCTCGCGGTCGAATCCGCGGCGATGACCAGCGTCCTGTTCGTGCTCAGCGCGTAGTCGGCCACGACCGCGCCCGACAACGGCGACGCGGACACCGTGATCGTCACCGCTTCGCTGGATGCGCCGGAGAGCGCCGCCGTCACCGTGGTCACGCCGCTGCCCTCGGAAATCGACGACGACGACAGGGCCAGCGTCACCCTCGGCAGCGCCTCGTCGTCGGTCAGTGTCAGCGTCACCGATGACGGGGGCGCGACGTTGTTGCCGCCCGACACCATTCCCGAGACCGTCACCGTCTCGTCCGGCTCGTGCGTCGCGTCCGTCGCGTCGTCTATCGCCGTCACCGTCACCGTGCCGGTGCTCGTCGTCGCCCTCGCCGCGATGGTCAGCGTCGTCGCGCTCGACAGGCTGAAGTCGCCGGCCGACGCGGTCGCGCCCGCCGCCCCCACCGTCACCGTCACCGCCTCGCTCGACACCCCCAACAGCGTCGCCGTCACCGTCGAGACCCCGCTACTCTCCGAGATCGATGTCGGCGACAGGACCAGCGCCACGGTGGGCGGATCCTCGTCGTCGGTCACCGTCAGCGTCACGTCCGACGGCGCCACCACCCCGTTGGCGCCCGAAGCCGTCCCCGAGACCGTCACCTGCTTGTCCGGCGAATCCACCGTGTTCCCGTTCGCCGTCACCGTCACCCACGGCACCGCGATCCCGCTCGTCGTATTCCCCGCCGCGATCGTCAGCGTCCTGTTGCTCGACAGGCTGAAGTCCGCAGCAATCGCCCCCGTGCCCGCCGCCGCCGTCACCGTCACCGTCACCGCCGCGCTCGACACCACCGACAGCGTCGCCTGCACCGTCGAGACCCCGCTACTCTCCGAGATCGACGTCGGTGACAGGACCAGCGTCACCTCCGGCAGATCCTCGTCGTCCGTCAGCGTCAGCGGCGCCCCGGTCACGCTCCCCGTCGTCCCCTGGTCGTTGGCGGCCGTCGCCGTCACCGTCGTCGAACGCCCGGCGCTGCCCTGGTGCACGTCGTCGTCCACCGCCACGATCAACGCCGTGTCCGCGGCGTTCGCCGTCTCGCCCGCCGCGATCACGATGCTCGCGTCCGACCCCACCGTGTAGAGGCCCGTGACCGCCGCCGTCACCGTCACCGTCGTCGCCGCGCTCGACGGGTTCGTCAGCGTCGCCGTCACCGTGGAGACCCCGCCGTTCTCCGAGACCGAGGCCGGCGATACCGACAGCGTCACCCCCGGCGCGGCGTCGTCGTCGGCGATGGTGAGCGTCAGGCCCTCGGGCGCCGCCACCAGCCCGTGCCCGCCGGCCACCGTCCCGCCCACCGTCGCGGTCTCGGCCGGCTCGTCCGTCGTGTCGTGCATCGCCGTCACCGTCACCGTGCCCGAACTCGTCGTCGCCCCGGCCGCGATGGTCAGCGTCTTGTCGCTCGACAGGCTGAAGTCGCCCGCCGCCGCGGTCCCGCCCGTCACCGTCACCGTCACCACGATCTCCTCGCCCGAGGTCCCGCCGCTCAGGCTCGCCGTCACCGTGGTCGCGTTGCCCGCGCCGCTCTCGTCGATGGTCGAGGCCGACAGGGCCAGCGCCAGCGTCGGCGTCGGGTCGTCGTCCGTGATCGTCCCCACCCCGGTCGACGCGCTCCCCAGCACCGCCCCGGAGGGGTTGCTCAGCGCGATCCGCACCGTCTCGTCCGGCTCGTCCAGCGCGTCCCCCTTCACCCCCACCTCGAAGGTCCGGCTCGTCTCCGACGCGGCGAAGGTCAGCGTCCCGCCCGTAATGGTCGCGTAGTCGGCGTCCGCCTCCGCCGTGCCCGGGTCCGCGGCCGCGGCGTAGGCCACCGTCACCCGCCGCCCCGGCGCCCGGTTCAGGGTCACGTCGTATTTCAGGGTCGCCGTCCCGTCCGCCGCGCCTTCCGCCACGCTCGGCGAGGAGATCGACACCGCGATCTCCTCGATCTCGATGGAGAAGCGCAGCGTCGCCTTGTCGCCGTCGCCGTCCGTCGCCGCCAGCGTGTAGTTCGTCGCCCCTTGCGCCGCGGTGGGCGTGCCGGAAATGGTTCGCGTCGCTGCGGCGAAGCTCAGGCCGGCCGGCAGGTTCCCCTCGATGGTGTAGGTCACGCCGCCGTCGCCGTCCGTCGCCGCCGGCACCGCCGGCAGCGCCTGCGAGACCGCGTTGCCCTTCACCCAGCTATAGACAGGGCTGGCCGTCGAGCCGAAGCTCGGCACGGTCTGCTGCCCGCGCACCTTGTGGTTCGCGTCGGCCGGAATCGACGCGAAGCTCCGGTTCACCCGGTTGTCAGTGCCGACTCCGGTGATGCGGAAACGGAGGCCGCCGTCCTTGCCGGCGCCCATCGGGTTCGTCGGGAAGGAGATGCCGTCGCCGTCCCAGTCGTCCGCCTGCACCGCGTAGCTGAAATCGAGCTTGTCCCAGCGGCTGGAGTCCGAGGTGTAAGAGGAGGGCTCGCACTCCGTGCGGGTGTTGCTCCCGATCTGGATTCTCAGGCACACCCTCGACCCGAGGACCGTCGTGAGCCGGTGCGTGAAGTCCACATTCACGGTGATGGTGTCGTTCGTCCCGAACGGCGCGACCTTGCCGTAGGTGTCGTCCGACCCGGGGTCCGACGTGATCGTGATCGCCTCGATCCCCGCGTCGGTGCTCACCTGCAGGTGGAACGTCAGATCGGCCGTGCGGCCGAACCCGTCGGTCGCCCGCAGCGTGTAGTTGTTCCGCGACAACGCGCTGGTCCACGACCCCGTGATCGCCCGCGTGGTCGCGTTCAGCGAATAGCCCACCAGCAGGTTCAGCGGCAGGTTCGGCAGCGGCCGCGCCGACGTCACCGAATAGGTGAGGTTGTGCACGGCGTCCGCGTTGGCCACCGCCGGCAGCCGGTAGTTCACATACGCGCCCGCGTAGAAGATGATGTCCGGGCCCGTCACCCCGGAGAAGGTCGGCGCCCGCGTGTCCACCTTGTGGCCGGACTGGTCGCTCATCGCGCTGTGGTTCTTGCTGAGGCTCGGGTACCAGGTCCCGCCGCCGCCGAACAAGGCGCCGCCGACGCTGGCGCCGATGTTGCCGCCGCCCAGCGCGTTCGCCGCCACGCTCACCCCGTCGGTGTCGCGGTCCCCCTTCTGCACCGTGTAGCGGAACTCCAGCACGTTGGAATCCCGCGAGCGGGTCACGGTCTGCCTTTGTTCGTGGTCGTAAACGGTGTAGGAATATCGCCGGCTCTGGAGGTTCCCGCTCAACGACTTGACGGTGCCGCCGACGTTGAGCCCCAGCGTGGGGCTGTCCGCGCTGGTCATGCTGACCCAGGGCGAGTTCCGGGGCCGCACCTGCACCACGATGGTCTCGCCCGGATAGTAGGTGCTCCCCGACGCCGGGGTGGAGGTGACGACCGGCCGCTCCAGGCAGGTCGTGCAGGAGTCCTGCGCCGCGGCCGGCGCCGCGGCGAAGGCCGCGAGGAGGGCGATGCCCAGGAAGGCCGCGGCGAACGGCAGCCCGGCAGCCGCGCGCCGGCCTCTACCGGCCGCGGCCTTCACGACACTGATGCTGTTTTTTGCGGATCGCGGGTCCGCCTTTGCCATGCTTGCCACTTTCCTCGCGACGACGGTCAAAGGATTCTTCGGGATTGGTTTTTCTTCTCTCATCTCTCGAGAAGCTTCCTCATGCTCTCACGGATCCCGGACATTTTTTCAAGTATCTCAACATCCTCATGCACATTGCAAGAAAAAACGTCATGATTTTTAATGCCTTCCGGTCACATCGGAAGGCCGCGACAGTTGTCTACCGGCCGCCCTGCCATCGGCTACGTTCCCATGGTGCAACGCCCGGACGACCCGGCGGCCGCGGGGCCGGGATAGGCAAACACCAGGCGGGCAACCTGGCCGCTCGGACGACCTTGCGCGCCCGCGGGGCCGGGCCGGCTCGGCAGGGGCGCGGAGGCGCCATGAGATGGCGCCCTACATACGGACGACCCGGCGGCTGCGGGGCCGGGGGATAGGCAAACACCGGGAGGGTAACGTTGCCGCCTGAACGACCTTGCGCGGCCGCGGAACCGGGCCGGCTCGGCAGGGGGTCGGAGGCGCCATGAGATGGCGCCCTACATACGGACGACCCGGCGGCTGCGAGGCCGGGATGGGCAAACACCGGGAGGGTAACATTGCCGCCTGGACGACCTTGCGCGGCCGCGGGGCCGGGCCGGCTCGGCAGGGGGTCGGAGGCGCCATGAGATGGCGCCCTACACACGGACGACCTTGCGGCCGCGGGGACGGGATAGGCAAACACCGGGAGGGTAACATTGCCGCTTGGACGACCCCCCCCGCCTCCGCGGAACCGGGCCGGCTCGGCAGGGGTGCGGCGGCGCCATGAGATGGCGCCCTACACACGGACGACCTTGCGGCCGCGGGGACGGGATTCATTCTGACTTTGTCTGTCATTCTTCCTTCTCTGTCATTCTGAGCGAAGCGCCTGCCCTGAGCTTGCCCTGAGCCTCGAAGGGCCTCGAGGGGAAGAATCTGGTTCGTTCCCGCACCGGGTCCACCCATGAGGACAGGGAGAGAAAAGCAGATCCTTCGCTTCGCTCAGGATGACAATGGGAGGGGAGGATGACAATGGGAGGGCGGAAGGGCGGAGGGGGGCGGGATGGCGGAGGACACGCCATGAATGTGCCCGGCATCATCTCTGAATTCCCGCTCTCCGATAACAAATGTTGGGGACAGGTTTCGCGGGAGTGACAGCGGGAGAGTACTCCCTCTCCCCTTGCGGGAGAGGGGCGGGGTGAGGGGAAGAAATGCCCGTACTCGATCCGCTGTTCCACGCCCCCGGCGTCATGCTCGGGCAAATGGGAAGGCAGATTCTTCCCTTCGAGGCTCAGGGCAGGCGCTTCGCTCAGAATGACAATGGGAGCCCTGCGGGGGGTGGTTTTTTTTGACGGGATCCTCTATTAGTACGTGGCTATGGTTGACGACTGCTTGCCTCACGCGGAGAATTCTCCTATGACGCGCACTGCGAGGCTTCACGTGGCCGATCGCGTGGTTGACCTGCCGCTGGCCACGGGGACGGCAGGCGATCAGGTGATTGACATCTCGACGCTCCGGGACCGGACGGGTTTCACGACGCTTGATCCCGGTTACGTCAATACGGCGTCCTGTTCCAGCGCCATCACCTTTGTTGACGGCGACCACGGGATTCTTCGATACCGGGGCATTCCGATTGAGGCCCTGGCTGAACGGTCCGATTTTCTGGAGACGGCCTACTTGTTGATCTACGGCACCCTCCCGTCTCCTGCTGCGTCTCACGCCTTCGTCACCACCATCACCCGGCACACGCTGTTGCACGAAGACGTGAAACGTTTTTACGACGGGTTTCCGAAAGATGCCCATCCCATGGCGATTCTGTCCGCGGTGGTCGGCGCGCTCTCGACGTTTTATCAGGACAGCCACAACCCGACCGACCCGCACCAGGTGGAACTCTCCACGCATCGGCTCTTGGCCAAACTCCCTTCCATTGCCGCGTATTCGTACAAGAAATCGATCGGGCAGCCGTTTATTTATCCCGACAACGCGTTGGACTATTGTTCCAATTTTCTCCGCATGATGTTTGCCGTGCCGACGGAGCCGTCTGACGTGAATCCCGTCGCGGCCCGCGCGTTGAACCTGGCGCTTCTTCTGCACGCGGACCATGAGCAAAACTGTTCCACGTCCACGGTCCGACTCGTGGGCTCGTCCCATGCGAATCTTTTTGCCTCCGTGGCCGCGGGCATCTACGCGTTGTGGGGACCGCGCCACGGCGGGGCCAGCCAACAGGTGATGACCATGCTGGACACCATTCAGGCCGACGGCGCCAACGTGGGGAAATACGTTGACCTGGCCAAGGATCGATCTCATCCTTTTCGCCTTTCCGGGTTCGGGCATCGCGTCTATCGCCACTATGACCCGCGGGCGACCATCTTAAAACGCACCTGCGATCACGTCCTCGCCGCCCTCGGCGTTCATGATCCGTTACTCGACGTGGCCAAACGGCTGGAAGAGGTCGCCCTGAAGGACGACTTTTTTCTTTCGCGCAAATTGTATCCGAACGTGGATTTTTACAGCGGCGTCATTTATAAAGCCATCGGGTTCCCCGTCAACATGTTTACGGTCCTGTTTGCGATCGGACGATTGCCCGGATGGATTGCCCATTGGCGGGAAATGATGCAGGCGCCCGCGGTCAAAATCGGGAGGCCGCGACAGTTGTATACCGGCCGCCCCGCCATCGATTACGTGCCCATGGCGCAACGCCTGGACGGTCCGGCGGCCGCGGGGCCGGGATAGGTAAATAACAGGCGGGCAATATTGCTGCCTGGACGACCGCCGCGGGAGCGGGACCGGGGCTGCTCGGCAGGGGCTCGGAGGCGCCATGAGATGGCGCCCTACACATGGACGGTCCGGCGGCCGCGGGACCGGGCCTGCTCGGCAGGGGCTCGGAGGCGCCATGAGATGGCGCCCTACACATGGACGACCCGGCGGCTGCGGGGTGGTAGTGTCGTTGGAACATCAGGGGAGGAGACCCCTCACCCTGGCCCTCTCCCGCAAGGGGAGAGGGGGAGGAGGGGGGTGTCCCTCAGCGGTTCGTGGGGAAGAAGAGGGGGGCGGAGGGGGGATACTTTACGGGGATTGGGAAATTTTGGTATATCTTTTTCGTTTGATCGGGGGTGTTGGACGAATGAGGGAGGAGGAGAGGCACATGGGAATTTTTTTGAATTGGATGAGGCGATTGTTATGCTGTTGCGGGGTGGTTACGGTCTTGGTCGTGGCGGATACGGCGCTTGCTGATGAGGGGCGGTTTTACGTCGGCGGGGCGGCAACCGTGGAGTGGCTGGACGCTTCTTACGGCAAAATCGTTGAAAATCGTCCGCCGTCGCCTCAAGGCTCCAGGGTTTTTCGGGATGAGGGTTCCGCGGACAAAACAGGGTATGGGTTCGGGTTCCTTGCCGGCTATCGTCTGCCTCTGAACGAGCGTGGTCTTTTTTACTTGGGCGGTGAAGTTGACGTGACGCTCCACGACGGCACGGCACGAGGACGACTTGACGGCGCGGGCACGTCCCCCGGGCGTAATCAACTCGGGGAAAGTTGGCCTGATTCGTGGTCTTTTTCAAAGGACATGAGTTACGGGCTGACGTTGAGACTGGGCGTCCGCCCGGAATTTCTTCAGGTATGGGAGCATGACGCGAGCGTGTACGTCCTTGCCGGCGTGCGCCAGGTCAAGACGCGGTTCAAGATCGGGTTTCACGGGTGCCTTGAGCCCACATCGTGTCCGACTCCCGCCCAGTTTACTTCAGGTACGCAGAGTCATAAGTTGTCTTTTAACGCGTGGACGACTGGGTTCGGCCTGGAAAAGATGATCGGCCCACACGCCGCGCTCCAAGGCGAAGTGCGTTATACCGGATATCCGAATAAAAATTGGACCAGCTTCGACCTGGACGGCATCAGGGTGCCGGTGGACGTGGATAATGAAGAGGTCAATCTGTTGTTGAAAATGGTCTGGTATTTCTGAATCGCTGCGGGCCGGTTGCGCGCTCTGGCTTCAGTTGATCGGACGGAGATTCTTCGCTTCGCTCAGAATGACAGGGGACGCCCGGGGGCGCACGCGCTTTTCTTTTGCCTTGACCAAGGGCCAGCAGCACGGCAGGACCGCTTTGCAGCGAATCCCGGGGGGGCGCGCTTTTTTTCAGCCTTTACGTTTTCTGACGGTTCTGCGTGATTTTGTCTTGCACCAGTTTCCACACTACGTCCAGTTCTTCGGAGCGCAATAAGGCCTGGGTGCCGATGTATCCGGTCAGACTCAGGCCGATGCCTGCCGCTAACGTGATGCTCTTGGCCACCCATTCTTCTTCTTGACGCCAGACGGCCAACCCGTCAATCCACAGACAGGCGAGGACCACCGGAATCGTCGCCAGCCCGGCTCGCCCCAGCGACCGACACAGTCCCCGCCAATCCATGCCGCCCACTCGACGGGTCAGCACGGTCATCAACGCGCCGACGTTCACCATCGCCGAGAGCGCGGTGGCTAACGCCAACCCGGCGTGCGCGAACGGCTTCATCAGCAGCACGGCCAACCCGACGTTGATGAGCATGGCCATCACCGCGGTCACGGCCGGCGTTTTTGTATCCTGGAGGGCATAAAAAGCCGCGACAATGACACGAGTGCCGGCAAAGGCCCACAGTCCCACCGCGTAGGCCAACAGCGCGGCGGCCGTGCCTTGGGTATCCGCGGGGGAAAAGGCTCCGTGTTCGAACACCACGTGGACAATGGGGCGGCGAAGCGCGATTAACCCGACCATGGCCGGCAGGATAATAAATCCGATCATCCGAAGGCCGAATCCCACGGTCTCGCGCAGTTCGTTCACGTCCCGGCGCGACGCCTGCTCCGATAGCGCGGGCAGAATCGCCGTGGCTAAGGCGACGCCGAAAATGCCCAATGGAAATTGGATCAACCGCATCCCGTAAAACAGGTACGTGGGCCCGCCGGGAAAATACGACGCCAGGATGGTACTGACGGTGACGTTGATCTGAGTCACGGAAAGCCCCAATAAGGACGGCACCATCAACCACCCGATCTTCCGCACGCCGGGATGCCCGGGGTTGAACAGCCATTGAAAGAGCAGCCCGCGTCGTTGTACGCCGGGCAGTTGGACGACAAATTGCGCCAGACCGCCGACGACCACCCCGACGGCGACGCCCATGACCGGCTCCTCCAATGACGGGGACAGGACCAGCGCGAAGGCGATAATGCAGACGTTGAACAACACCGGGGCAAAGGCCGGCGCGGCAAAGGCCCGGAGGGAATTGAGTATCCCCATGGTGACGGCCGCCAGACTCACGAAGATCAGATATGGAAACATGATCCGGGTCAGGGTCGTGGTGAGGGTGATCCGCTCCGAATCTTCGTGAAATCCGGGCGCCAACATCCACACGATGGTCGGGGCCACGATCACCCCGATCACGGCGGTCACGGTGACCAGCGACAACAGGGTGGTAAACACGGCACTGGCCAGTTCCCAGGTTTCCCGTTTGCTGCGCCGGGCGTGGTATTCCGTGAAGACCGGGATAAAGGCAGAAGCCATGGAGCCTTCGGCCAGAAGTTCACGGAACATGTTGGGCACGCGATAGGCGATAAAGAACGCGTCGGCGGCCATGGTCGCCCCTAAGAGTCGCGCAAGGATCACGTCACGCACGAGTCCGAGGATTCGGCTGGACAGGGTCGCTGCCCCGATGAGTCCGGCCGCCTTGGCGATGGACCGGTGTTCGTTGGCGTTTGAAGAATGGGAAGCGGTGGACATGAATGGCATTCCAGAAGCCGTGCGCTATAACCCGCCTCGGTCTTCACGAGACACGGTTAATTTTGCGTCAATAAATTCTCGATGGGGCAATTCCAGGGCCTTGGCAATCCGTCGAATTTCTTCAATTTCTGCGTGAGACACGTTCTCCGCGGCGTTGGCAACGGCGAAGAGACACCGGAGAAAGGTCTTTCGCTCTTGAAGCGTCGTATAGTCGCAAAACCCCCTGGTGAGGCGAACCAGATCCAAGCCGTGCATGATGCGGGTGTGACTCATGTCGGCAATGAGTTCGGCTTCGTCTTTCGGGACGTTCCACAGTTGTTGGAGCCCCAGCCTCATGGCGTCACGTTCACGATGACACACGTCGTTGTCCACCCACGCCACGTGCGCCATGATCCCCGCGGCCAAGCATATTTTGCGGGCTTCCGTCTCGGGGAGGGCCAGCGTCCGTCCCTGGTTGGAGAGTTCTGCACTCAACTGAAAGTAAATCGTGTTCTTGATGAAATCTTCAATGTGATCTTCACGGGACGACGCTCCCCGATACCGGCCGGCTTTGTTCTTCAAGGTTTGCCGAAGGGGGGCCGTCAAGTGGGCGATCAACCCCGCGCCGCGTCGTTCGATATCCTGACGAACGTGATTGACCCATTCCGCTTCCCTTCCCGGTTGCCGTCCCTCACCCGCGACCAGTTTCTCCAGTGTTTCCAACACGAGCCGTTTATCCTTGGATGATCGAACGCCGGAGAGTACGCGATTGAGCAGGTCTTGCCGTTCTGCGTCCGTGACCGCGTGGGTCATGTAGAGTTCCAGTTGCATCCAATCTTCGCCGGAAATTTCCGGCAGGAGAAACAACAGTTCTTTCAGCGCGTTCATCTCTTCCTGCTGGAGCCGACCGTCGATCCAGGCAATGCCGATCATCAATTTGCCGAGATCCAGAATGAAATCCTTCGTCGCCATGCTTCCTCCTTTGACCACACGTGGTGCGGTCTACTTATGCCAACACTGTTTATTGATGGCCTTGCTGAATCCTGCGAGATTGAAGTCAACCAGCACGTTCTCTTTCTTGACTTTCATCTGGATTGTGATTCCTCGCGCTTGCTGTAGGCGTCGGATGAATTCGAGCGTTCCTTTCAGCACGCGGTTGACGGTTTTGTCGCTCGTGGAAGCCGTCTCGGTATCCCTGGCTAAAATATTGACTTGCCCTTTATGATTCAACCTTTTCTCTGTTTTCCGCGTCCTGGTCATATTTGGCTACCGTGAACGCTAAGGATTTTTCCTGCCTTTTTTACTGCTTCCTTTCCTGTCGGGTCATCATCTCCGGTCAGCGGCTCGACTCCTTGCACTTCGTTGACCAGGACGAAGCGTCGTGTATCAGTCTTGTCATCGTAGGACGGGGCCATGACTGCGTAGGTGATGCGTGGGGCGAGGTCGATCGGGTTCATGGCTTTTCTTTCTGGATTCCCGCTAACAACCGGCGGGAATGACAGTGGGGGAATGCCCGGGAATGACGGGTGGGGCATGCCCGGGGAAGGACGGGTGGGGAATGCTTGGGACAAGGACGAAGTGTCGTGTGTCAGTCTCGTCATCGCAGGACGGGGCCATGGCTGCGACGGTGGTGCGTGGGGCGATGTCGGTCGGGTTCATGGCTCTTTCTTTCTGGATTCCCGCTAACAACCGGCGGGAATGACAGGTGGGGAATGCCCGGGAATGACGGGTGGGGCATGCCTGGGGAATGACGGGTGGGCATTCATGGGACAAGGACGAAGCGTCGTGTATCAGTCTTGTCATCGCAGGACGGGGCCATGACTGCGAGGGTGAGGCGTGGGGCGAGGTAGATCGGGTTCATGGCTCTTTTTTCTGGATTCCCGCTAACAACCGGCGGGAATGACAGGTGGGGAATGCCCGGGGAATGACGGGTGGGGCATGCTTGGGACAAGGACGAAGTGTCGTGTATCAGCCTCGTCATCGCAGGACGGGGCCATGGCTGCGACGGTGAGGCGTGGGGCGAGGTCGGTCGGGGTCATGGCTCTTTTTTCTGGATTCCCGCTAACAACCGGCGGGAATGACAGTGGGGGAATCCCACGGGAATGACGGGTGGGGCATGCCTGGGACAAGGACGAAGCGTTGTGTATCAGCCTCGTCATCGTAGGACGGGGCCATGGCTGCGTAGGTGAGGCGTGGGGCGAGGTCGATTGGGTTCATGGCTCTTTTTTCTGGATTCCCGCTAACAACCGGCGGGAATGACAGGTGGGGGAATCCCACGGGAATGACGGGTGGGGAAATGCTTGGGACAAGGACAAAGCGTCGTGTATCAGCCTCGTCATCGCAGGACGGGGCCATGACTGCGAAGGTGAGGCGTGGGGCGAGGTCGGTCGGGTTCATGGCTCTTCTTTCTGGATTCCCGCTAACAACCGGCGGGAATGACAGGTGGGGGAATTCCACGGGAATGACGGGTGGGGCATGCTTGGAGAATGACGGGTGGGGAATGCCTGGGAATGACGGGTGGGGGAATGCCCGGGAATGACGGGTGGGGAATGCCTGGACCGTGGCGGAGGGTATCATGTTCTGGATTCCGGGTGTCGGTGATTGGTGATCTTGGGGGTTTGGCTGCATTGACACTAAAAATGCCCTTTCTATAGCATCTTTCTCTTGTCTTTGTCTTGGGAAAACACGGCACGCTGGGCCGGCTCTTCTCAATAACGTGATGCTCAGGTCTGAACACGCCGAGGTCTTCAATCCGTCATGACCGTGCAACCGACTCCTTCATCTTCTCCCGCCTGGACCCGTTTCTGGTTTTTTGCCACGGCCTTTACCACGGGCGCGGTGGTCATGGCGTTGGAAATTTTAGGAAGCCGGCTCCTCGCGCCGGTCTTCGGGAATTCTTTATTCGTCTGGGGTGCGCTGATCGGCGTGGTGCTCGCCGCCATGAGCAGCGGGTATGCCACGGGAGGCTGGCTGGCGGACCGTCGGTCTCCGGGTGTGATTGTCACGTGTTTGCTGATCGGGTCGGGAGCCTGGACCCTGCTGCTGGCCGGGTTCTGCCAGCCCGTCGTGTTTATGGTTTCCGGCTGGACGACGGATCCCCGATGGGGTCCTTGTCTGGCGGCCGGCGTCCTGCTGGCGGTGCCGGCTTTTGGTCTCAGCGGCGTGTTACCCACCTTGTTGCGATTGGCGATTGCCGACATGGGACATCTGGGCCGTCATACCGGTGCCATGATTGCGGTCTCAACCATCGGCAGCCTGGTTGGCACCTGGGGTACGTCGTTTTATCTCCTGACGTGGTTGGGGAGTTTGACCCTGGTCGCGGTGTTGGGCGTCGTGTTGGTGGTCCTGGGATTGGGCTGGGGCTGGTGGTGTCGGCGGGTCAACGCGCTGACCCTGGCTCTGCTGCTCGGGGTGGTCGGCGGCCTGACCTGGTTGGGATTCCATCCTCTGCTGGTTCTCCCTCCGGCGATTCATGAGGAAGACAGCCCCTATCAGCAAGTGCGCGTGACCGATGAGAAGACCCTCCGCTTTCTGGTGCTCGATAATACGTTTCACGCGATTATGTGGCACCCTGATCCTGTGAAACTGGCGCTTCCGTACAGTCAAATGATGATGGCCGCGCTGGCCTTACCCCCGAACCCGCAGCGCGGCTTGATCCTGGGACAGGGCGGCGGGTCTCTGGCGAAGTGGTTGGAGCACCATTGGCCGAACCTGGAACTGGACGTGGTGGAAATGGACCCGTCGGTGGTCAGTGCCGCCAAAGAATTTTTCGAGTATCGCGCCCCGCTCAACCATCACGTCTCCGTCCAGGATGCTCGCGTGTTTCTGGCCAATACGGACGCCCGATACGACGTCATCTGGGTGGACGTGTTTGCCCGTCATCAAATTCCGTTTCATTTGACCACCACGGAATTTTTTGCCGAGTTGCGGCGGCATCTGAACCAAGCGGGCGTGATTGCCGTGAATCTCGCCTCATCGGATTCCGATTCAGACCGAATCAGGGCCGAAGCCGTGGTCTCCACGATGAAGACTTCGTTTCCTCACGTGGAGTCGTACAGTATTCCCGGCCCCCCGTGGCTCCGCACTAAACCAGGTTCGGTGAACGTGATCTTCTTTGCCGGTTCCCGTCCTTTACACATGCAATCCAAGGAGGTGACGCTGGCCACGACCGCCTTGCTGAATCAAGGCAAAATGCCCTATGAAGTGCTGGTTTTTCTGAATTCTGCCGAATCTCCGACGTGGAACCCTGGACTGATCCTGACCGATGATTTTTCTCCGTTCGATATTCTTCAAGGCAGTGGGTAGCCTCCACTCAGGGCAGGCTTATGCACTCGGCGGTGCTCTGCCAGACAAGGCTGTCTTCGTTGTACGGGGTCGGCGTCAGGGCCGCTCTTGTTCCAGTTCGGCCACCAGACTTCTGCTCCGTTCGGTCAGACGATACTTCTGCTTGCTGCTCGTGGGTTTGTCGGGCATGGTCCGTTCCAGCCAACCCGCCTCCAACAAGGGGTTGAGAACTTGGTTCCTGAACTTGGTGCGGTTGCTCCTGCCAACCAAAGTCACCAGTTCTGATATTCCCTTCTCAAACAAGCAGTTACGCAGAATTTTAACTTGGTCCAGACTGAGTCCCGACTGGGTCCCGACTGGGTCCCGACTGGGTCCCGACTGGGTCCCTTTGACTTGGTCCCCATCTTGTGCGGTCGGTCGCGGAAAGGTCGTCGTTACCCAATGCTCCGAGACCTCAATCACCGGCTCTGCCACCCCGTGTTCACGACACAACTCGCGAATGCGCCGAATGCCGGACCCGATCTGCTCCACGGCCTCCATTCGGTGCAGGATGCCGAACAACAGCGGATTACGCGGAATGCTCTTGATGCCGAGAGCCGCCTCGGTCATGCCGGCCGGCAGCCCACCCGGGCTGACGACTTCGAGCCGATCCTTAAACACGTAAATCTGCACGTTGGCGGTGGAGCGGTAATCGCGATGGGCCAGGGCATTGACCACTGCTTCCCGAATGGCCTCTTCCGGCAGTTCTGGTCGCTCCTCTCGCTTGACGTGCTTGATGATGTATTCCACGTTGATCTTGGAGAGAATCCAAGCCACCACGTCATCAATCATTGAGTACACGTCACGATGAAAGTCTCGCCGATCAAGGATACGCGCCTTGACCGTGCCCATGAACAGCCCGCAAGACACGTGGGCGCTGATGTTGAATTTGCGAATGTCCCGTGCCAGCAACCACGCGCCCGCGTGAGTCATCCGGCCATCTTCTCCGATCAGGTGCAGATTGCGCAGCGCGGTCGCCGGCTCCATATCGGCGGGGATGTTCGCTCGGCGTTGAAACAGGGACCAGTTTTCCTTATCCAGGTCCCGCTCCAATGAAAATTTGTCGCAGGCGGTTTCGTCGAAGCGAATCAGCCCTTCCTTGTAGAAGAATTCCCGAATCTCTTCCCGCGACATCTGCTGACTGTTCGCCCCCTCGCGGATAAAGAATTTTCCGCCGAAAGAGTAAGGCTTGCTGTATTGCACGGGCACGGTCACGCAAAGCACTTCGTCTACGCTTTCGATCTCTACTGCGATGGCCGGTTCGGCACTACGAGCGATGGACTGGACTTCGGACTTTACTCGATTGTGGTCGGGAACCCCGCAGACTTCTCCATCATCGCCCATACCAATCACAATGACCCCGCCGGTGGCATTGGCAAACGCGCAAATCTCCCGTCCGAGCCCGGAGGCACCGGAACGCTTGAACTCGGTGGTAAACCCTTCGCCGAGGGCAATCAGATTGGAGAGGGCCTTTTCATTCATCGCATGGCTCAGGGGGATAGACCTCTACCAGGATGGCAAATCTCTACCAGGGGGCAAACCTCTAGTCTGCTACAGGCTGAACTGGCGAATGATCGCCAAGCGCATGATGCCGATCCCGATTTCACCCTTCACAATTCTCTCTTCAAACTTCTTCTCGCCGTCGCTTACGCCGACATCGTGGGCACGTCGTAGCGCGAGAGATGACGGTCTCTGGTGACGATAATGAGCCCTTCGGCTTGAGCTTGGGCGACCAACATCCGGTCGAACGGGTCGCCGTGGATCGGCGGAAGAGTCCCCGCCTGTTCCGCGTGAAAGAACGTGAGAGGTAGGGGCGTGAACCCCTGCTCAGTGAGGCCTACTTCCAGGTTATTCGGAGCCTCCAGTTTTCCAATCGCGCGCTTGACCGCGATCTCCCAGGCGCTGACGGAGCTGACGAAGACCTCGTTTTGGGCGTCTTCCAAGGCTCGACGAGCATGCTCGCTCAACCGCTGTGGTTCAGTGAGCGACCATAAGAACGTGTGTGTGTCCAACAATAAACGCACTACTCGTCTTCATCCGGAATGATCTTCGATCTCCAGAACGAATCAATCACTTCCTGGGGCGTCTCGTCAAAATCCGAAGCCATCCGGATCTGCCCCTTCAACACCCCAAGTTTGCGCTTGGACTTCTGCTCGCGATACGGTTCCAGCCGCAGATACGGCTCGCCGGCCTTGGCAATGACGACTTCTTCTCCTTGCCAAGCCAGTTTGCCCAGCTTGGAAAGCTGAGACTTGGCTTCGTGCATGTTGACCTTCATTGGACTCTCAAAATGGCTAGGCTTAGCTAATGTTAGAACGACGCCCAAGCTCTGTCAAGTCGAGGGCAAAGAACACGGGGACCGGTAGCCGGAAACGCACGGACCCGTGCAGGGAGTACCAGGCCATCAGCTTCCCTGCCGCGGTCACGTTCTCAAGTTGAACGTCTGCTACAGGCTGAATTGGCGAATGATCGCCAAGCGTATGATGCCGAGCTTGTTCTCGACGTCGTAGGAGACGGGCCTTCGAGGGGTTCCCGCCCCACAGCAAGGACTGTCGCCGGAACGGTTCGCGTTATGGGTGCTCTCTCCGAAGTCCAGATACGAGCCTTCGAGTCGCAACGTCCACGCGTCGGTCAGGGACGTTTCGAGACCGACTCCGATCACCCAACCGATTTCCGTTGAGCCGTCGCGAAAGGAATCGTCGGGATCCGTCCGCCGTGCGGCCATGCCGTTGGGCAGCAACACCCATTCGCCGTTCTGCTTGTAGGCGTCAAGGTCGGTCAGCGAATTGTCGATTCCGGCGGTCGCCAAGCCGCCGGAGAGGAAAATCGTCGTGGGGCCGATGGCCTGCTCAACCCCGGCACGCGCCGTCGCGATCCATCGAAACTCCGATTCCACTGTCTCGTCCGGCGGCTGGAATCTGGGATCAATCCGGTTCGTTTTCGCCGACGTGTTGCCGAACGTGCCGTCGAGTTCGATCCTGAGAGGCACGCCGCCGAGTTCGAACTTCTTCCCGATCAGAACACCGCCGACGAACCCGTCGTCGTCGTAATCGACGGCCCAGCCTGGATTGCCCGAGGAGAAGCCGTCGGTATCGACGACCCGGCCGTCCGCACGGCCGACGCCGCCGAAAACGCCCGCGTAGGTTTCCGCCCAAGTAAAGACGGCATCATCGCTTCCAGCACTCGCGGGACCGCCGTTTGCAAGCCCCACAAGAACCGCCAGGGTCACGGCCGCATCACGCCATGAGGAACGACGATCGGAAGCAGGCTGAGCGTTCTCTTTCATGGTCATCTCCTTTCCGTCTCGTTGACCCGACGAGAACCGTGGGACGCACACCATACCCAATTTCCTCAGAAGACGTCGATGGCGATGAGAGGCCTCGTTCGAAGCGGAGAAGACTTCCCAGAACACCCAACGCCAGCACGTACAGGTTTTGACGTCAAGGCTCTGAACGTTCGGACGTGGCCGGCAGCCATCGTCGTCATCGGGAATCAGCCACCCTTCTTCTCGTAAGCCAATCCCAGCGTGGCCGCCACCGCTTTGAGTCGCTTATCTCGCGTCCATAATCGTGCCGGCGGCGCAGACGCCGGCGGCGCCAACAGGTGGGCATCAACGTCGCCCATGCCGAGTCCCATCAACCGACGTTGTTCAATGAAATACAACACGTCAGATTCAGTCGCCTGGGGAAGAGTGGACAAATCTTTCAGTCTGGACAGAATTTCATCGCGGGCAGCAAGATTGCCACAGGCGAGTTCACTGATGACGAAAGGATGGATAAGCGCCTGGTTGTTGTTGAGCAACTGCGCTCACGTCTTATCCCCTCGACGCAGATGCTCAACCCATACCGACGTATCAATCAGAATCATCGGCGAAACGGCGGCGGGGAATGGACCGAAGCCCGGGTTGACTCCCCCCTAACTTGGCAAGTCGCCGCGCGCTTTCCCGCTCCACTCATGCCTTCAACGCTTCCCGAATCAGTTCCGTTTTTGCGGTGACGTGGGTCGCGGCATACGCCCGTGCCAAGAGTTCATCGTCTATGTTGACGGTTGTTCTCATTGTTGACGCCCCAGGGTTGAGTGCCGAAACGACTCAATCATTCAGCATCGATTCTGGCATCAATTGATGCCAGAATCAATGCGTCTCAGCCTTCTTGAGACTTCTGCAAAATGTCATTCTGAGGTTCCCCTGAGCCTCGAAGTGCCTCGAAGGGCGAAGCGAAGAATCTAAGGGCGCTGTCGTGGACAAGCCTGCACGGGAAATTCTTCCCTTCGAGGCTCAGGTGAACCCCTTCGAGGCTCAGGGCCAGCTCAGGGCGGCCAGCGTCGCTTCGCTTCTCAGAACACGTCCTGAGCCTGCCGAAGGAACTTGTCCTGAGCTTGCCGAAGGATGACAGAGAAGGGATTGTTGCAAAGGTCTCGTCTTGGCAAACTCACATGACCATTCCGACAAACTCGATTTCATCCGTTCCCTTTCACTCGGTAGCCGACCATAGCTGAAACTCATGCGATGACATCGGTTCGTGATCCTGAGGCCAATGACCGCTCAATTCGATCAACACGCGCTGCTTGGATGGTGCGGGAACCGGATTGACCTTCACCACGTGAGCCCGGTACTTGCCCGGGGCGTGCGCCATTGCCTTGACCAGATCGTTGACCAAGTACCTGGGCGCCCAACCGATCATGGAGTAGTCCTCCGTTTGAATCTGAACAGCAAACGTCGTCGCCGGGTTGGTCAACTCAATGGTGATGTAGAGGTTTTCACCAACCTGCAAGTCTGCAAGCCGTTCCTGCGCTTTGTCATTCGTATGCCGCCAACCGTGGAGGAAGAATCGGCAACGAAAGGCTCCGTCCTGCTGTTTCTCGATTTTCGGAAATACTTGAAAGTTGTCCGTGGCGCGATAGCCCCCATCAATAGCGAGGATTTCCAAGGGGTCGGGGTCATGTTCTTCAATGGCCAGAAGCGCAAGGTAATCCTGAAAGCCCTCACGCTGATTGGTCATGACGCGATTTTCAAATAGAGGAAAGAGCCGGTCTGAGGTATAGCGGCGATCAAAGGAGGGGAAGTCATAGAGCGGGGCAAATCCGCTTTCTCTTTCAGCCTCCATTGCTCCGCGGGTATAGCCAAAGGCATATCGGGGGAGTGAAAGATTCTCGTCGAGCCTCCCCACCGGGAACCACAGTCGGCTCTCCTCCCTCTTATCCTGCCAAGCCAAAAATAAAGTTTTCGTGCTCATTTATAAGCCTCCCTTAGTCGTTCACAATTGTAGCATATCAGTGCAACCGCAAAAGTCCTTGACAGAGACGTCATCCAATCAACGGGGACTTTCGCGACAATTTCTTTAACCGCTTCTGGGTCCAGAGCAGCAAGTTTGCGACATGCCTTCGCAAAGAATTCTCGGTAATCAGGTTCCTTTAGACACCAGCGCACCAGTTCCAACGGAGATGGACCGCGGGCACTGTCTTCGGTAATAAAAATCGCACCGCGTGCCCGTTCTGCATAGCTGCCAATACCCAACTCATCCAGATAGCGCACTCGACTCTTCTTCTCTCCCGTATCCAACAATTCACGCCCCAACGACGACGCATGGTCAAAGGTCGGTGCGAGGCGACCCCGCCATTTTTTATCGACGCGCTTACGCAGGACACCCCAGTTTTCATGGTGTCGGTCAACATTCCCGATCACAGCGTCGAAGACGAGATATTCCGCTAGCTTTACTCTGCATTCGTTCGCAAAGGAACCAGTTCCAAAAATGTCCATGCTGTGAAAAATTCGCCGGACGGTGTGCATATTCTGCTTGAATTTCTGCTCAGGGCTATAACGGACGTCCATGCCGGCGAGAATCTGGTTGCCGTGATAGAGCTCATATTCAGAAGTAAAACTCCGTGAGACCGAGCCACGCCGTGGCTCACCTTCTGCGGTGCAGTAGCGTGCCAACTCAACCCTGGGCGCGAGAATGCCTATCTTGCGAGCGATTTCGTAGGCGATTTTTTCTGCCCAATGGCCACCCGTATTTTTGGTGGGAAACTTGAACAGCCAGTCCTGAACGTCGGATGCCGGATTGTGAAACCAGAACTTGTCCTTACTGCCCATTTGCTCCGGTTCTACTTTCCATTTGGGATCAACATCCATGACTGGATATTCCGCACTCATACCCTCATCTCCCCGTTCATCAGGCGCGGGTGGACGTTACCGGGTACCTTCGACGCGTACCGTGACGACGTCGACGTCGTGATACTGCTGGTGGCGGACGGAGGACGCGAAGTGCCGGAGCAGGCGGAGCGAGAGTTCGCGTTCGCCCGGGGCTTCGGTTTGCCCGCCCAGCAACACCATCAGGTCTTCCAGATTCTGTTCGCCGATTGCCGCAATGAATTCCAATTCCGCTGCACCGTGGTCGCTGCGCGCGGTTACGTGCAGGCGCCGCTTCTCACCGGTGGCTTCGTCTTCCCGTCGGAGGAGGCTCAACAGCGTTTCTTCTCCGGCCGAGCACAGTCGCTCCGTGGATTCGGCGTTCCAACCGAGTCGTGCGGCAAGGGCGCGCAGGAAGGCTTCAAGTTTCGGCAGGACGGCCACGTTCAACTCCACGTCGATTCGCCGACGCCGCGGCCCGGTCAACTCCAGAAACACGGTCAACACAATCGCAACGAGGCCGCCGGCCGTCATGCCGTTGCCGAGCAGCCCGCCCCACGTCTCGCCAAGTTGATCCGCGAAGATCATGTCGTTTTGAAAACCCAGCCCGATCCAGAACGCCAACCCCGCGATCAGGGCCTTGCGATAGTCAATGCCGTCCTGGACGACGAGTTTCATGCCCTGAATGAAGAGCAGCGCCAGCATCACCATCACGTAGGCGGCGACCACGGGGCCCGGAACGGCGAGCAGGACCGCCGTGACTTTGGGCAGAAACGCGAGCACCAGAAAGACGATGCCGAGATAGACTCCGACGCGTCGCGCGCCAACCCCGGTGAGTTCGGCGAGCGGGATGCTTGATGAATACGTGGTATTGGGCACGGTGCCGGCGAGTCCGGAGAGCAGGTTGCCCAAGCCGTCGGCGTTGACCGCGCCCTGCACCGTGCGAAAATCGACCGCTCGGGGGGTACGCCAGGACACGCGCTGAATCGCGACGGCGTCGCCGATGGTCTCGATGGCACCCACCAGGGTGACGAACACGAACGCCGGCAAGAGCACCCAGAAGCGCGCGTCGAACTGTACGTCGAATCCGGGCCAGGCGTTTGTCGGCAAGCCGACCCAGGCCGCGTCGGTCACGCGATCGACGTCGTAGAGTCCGAACAGGGAGCCGACGACGCAACCCACGCCGATTCCGATCATCGGCGCCCACAGCCGCCACGCACCCGAGGCACGCAACGCAAGGGCCGCGATCACGCCCACGGTCGCGGTTGCACACGCCGGGGCCGCGGACGCGGGCGTGCCGTCGGGCACGTCCGTCAACATGCGGAAGACGACCGGCATGATGGTGACGGCAATCAGCGCGATGACCGTACCGGACACGACCGGCGTAATGATGCGCCGCAGCAGTGAGAGCCGCGCAGCCAGCCCGAACTGAAAGAGCGAGGACGCGACAATCAGCGTGGCCAGCAAGGCCGGCCCGCCCTCCGTGAGCGCGGTGACGCAGACCGCGATGAAGGCGCCGGACGTGCCCATGATGAGCACGTGGCCGGCGCCGACGCGCCCGATTCGCACGGCTTGAAGGATGCTGCTCACCCCGCTGATGACCACGGCCGTAAAAATCGCCCACGACAAATAGGTCTCGCTCTGACCCGCTGCCCGGATCACAATGGCCGGCGTCAACACGACGCCCGCCAGGACGAGCATCGCAGCCTGAAACCCAAGGCCGAGGGAGAGGGCATGCGGCGGACGTTCGTCGGGTTCGTAGCGAACGTCGTGCGCGTTGCGGACGGTGTCTGGTTTCATGCTTTGAGGCTGGCTTATCCTTTTCCTCTCTCCCAGAGATATTTGCCCCCTCACCCTGGCCCTCTCCCGCTAGGGGAGAGGGAGAAGAAGGAGACCTTTACAAAAATGTCATCCTGAGGTTCCCCTGAGCCTCGAAGGGCGATAAGGGTTATGTCGGAAACAGACCCGTGCTGAGAGATTCTTCCCTTCGAGGCCCAGGGGAAACTCAGGGGAGCCTCAGGATGAGGACGCATTGTACGGCCCTAAAAAGCGTTCGCCATCGAAGTGGATTAAATGCGATGGCGCCTCGGCAATCCATACCTCGGTTTCCCACGCAATTTCACCAAGGTATCGGGCCATAGCTGCACGATTCGAGAAAGCCGTCACGTAAACCAATCCGGTACTTGCTTCTGCAAACAACTGAGCCAACTCAGTATGTCGTTTGCCGTCAACGGGTCCATGACTGGTAACGGCCTCTACCAGCAAAAGCCAATTGCGATTGGGATCGTAAAGAACAACATCCGGCATCTTGCCGTGGGAATGGACATTGACGCCAAGCTCAGCGAGCAGAGGCGCGTTACAGTACCCCCATTTGTCGCTGGTGTCTCCGGCATAGATCAAGACGCTGCCCGGCGCAAAGCGCGGACCAAAATCCTCAATAATGAATCGTATCAGTCCGCTGTGTTCACCGGGGCTAAGGGTTATCTCCTTGTTTTCTGCAATCTGCACGGGAATTCGGTTGTGTTCACGCTCCTTGGCATATCTAGCGGCCAGTGTCTCACGGTGCGAAAGATAATCCGTCAACTTGTCGTGCCACGACGTGGTTCCGAAACTGCGAAGCAACTCTAGAGTGACAGGTTCGATCTGATAAACCGCTTTCGGGCTGTTGACTGGTCTGTCAGGCACGTCCGGGTTGTAAAGAGCGATTCCGGCATCCACGAACTGATGGAGAGTCTGCCGCCGAAAGGTCTCTCGTGTGTTCGGCGCATACTCTTTGTGATAGTGTTTCCTTGCCCAATCCATAATCGGTGTAACGCCCATGAGAGGGTTTTCCGCCCTGGCCCATTTCTTACGAGGCGCCAAATTCAGCAACGCCAGCAGACATAGAGCCGAACGCTCATTCTGTTGTGCACGAGGCAAGCCAAATGCAATGAGAATGTGATTGGCTTCGATGACGTGTTTATGAGGGGCATTCGTCATGCGTCTAAGCACTCCAGTTGCTCGTCAATCAAGGCTTGAGTCGGTTCACGGCGGCGCATGGCCCACTCACCCAGAGTCATGAGAACTTCCCTGTTTGGGTACTTTATGAGCCTGAGGTCGGTCACATTGACCTGCGTATGGCCGTTGAAACGCCGAAATGTTTCATCAACTGCAGTGGTGTTGAGGAACGTGGCTAACCCATAGGCCAGGGTTTCCGGCAATCCATGCTTTCCGTCATGAAACACGTTCAGATGATTTTCAAAACCCAACACGTCAGCATCAGGAAAACAGTCCGGTTTTACGACGCTCGCTACGATGCGTCGTTTTTCTTCCTTGGATGAAAAGCGGCGCACCACGCAATAAAACCCGTTCGGATACAGCCACTTTTCCGTTTCGACGTTGCGTTCAATCGCATTGGGTTTGTTCAACGCTGGATTTGGCCAGTCCGTCGTTCGACCTTTACAGTGGCACGGATAGAGTAAGGGAGCCGTGTCTGCACTTGGCCTATCACGCAAGTGCTTCTTCAAGCGGAAATCGACGACAGGCCCCGTCGATACCTTGACGCCTATATCTTCCAGGGTATAGCGGACCACGACCGAACGTTCGATGATGCTGAACTTCGGCGAAGTCGGCACATGAATGAACCTCTGGGAATCGCTTGGGAACACGATGCGATCAAAGGAGTACGTGTTCGTCTCCACATCGGTAAGGCTACCATCCGTCGAAGTGGTCACCGTGACGTTGCCTTGGTGAGCGCCACGCTCCAACATGAGGATCATGTTCTCTTGCAACACGTCGTCATCTTTGAAAGCCTTGTTTCTCGATGCAAACAGGTGCATCCGCCGGATCGCCGCACGTTCCAGAACATAGTCGCGGAAGGGACGATAATAGAGGCCGTTGCAGAAGCTTCGCGGGACGATGGCGACAAGTTGACCGCCCTTTTCCAGCAAGGAAAGAGACAAGGCGACAAATGCTGAATACAGGTTGACGGTTTCAATGCCGACTCGCCGCAATGCCGAACGGTAGGCCGAGTCGCTATGGATCTTCTTATACGGCGGGTTCAGGATCGCGTGGGTGTATCTTAGCGTCTCGGCAAAGAGAGTCTCTCGGAGCGAATCGACCGCCGCATGGATGAAGTCGTCACTCCAGGTGGTTGACGCCACGTTTTGATACTGGCTGTATTTCTCCAACGTTTGCGCTAAATGAGGATGCAGGTATTCGTCGATCTCAAAAGCATCGACGGCGATGGACTGGAAACCAAAGCCACCGGAGGCCCACCTTCCCAAAAAAGCATCACAAAGCGAACCGATTCCGGCTCCAGCATCAAGCAAACGACAGTGGTTCCCTGCTCTTTGAGTAAATAAGCTCGCCATGAATTGAGCAATTTCCGCCGGTGTAAAAAACTGCCCATACCGTGACTTCCTCTCTGGATCGAGAGTTTTCGACACCGTGAGCCTTGATTGTTCCACTTCTGAAATCCAGACGGCCGGGCATCAGCCCGTCACAGGGAGAGGACGAACTTCAGACCGGCGTTGATCGCAGTCAGGCGTGCAGCACTCAGGGAGCCCAGCCGTTCGTCGCAAGTTTCAGGTTTGTCGTCACCATCGCCACGAGCAGTCCAAATCCAGCTTTGGTTGAAGGAGTCTGCCTGCACGAGTGATACTCTCGGTCAGTCGGCTTGGGCTGGGGCGGGCCAGAATTTATAGCGGATTTGTGGGAGTTGTTTGCCCTCGAAGTTTGGAATGTCGTACAGGCATCGGTCGATGGTGGCGACTTCTTCCTTGGTAAATTCAAACACCTTCGAGGTTTTCCAGAATTTATCGAAGGTGAAATAATCCCCTTTTTCCGGTTTTTCAGCCAGGCAGGCTTGCATCTGTTTGAAGCCCGCGGTATCGACGCCGGAAATGCGGCCGTTATTTTTGTCCACGCACCATTTCAATATCTCGGCGACTCCGTACATGGTGAGCTCAATTTTGACTTTCTCCGAACGTGGTTCTGACATTGGGACCTCCTCTGGTAAAACTCACTCTATAGCACATTTGTTAAAAACTCTTCCAGTCATTTGATCTAAAAATTCACGAATCACGTCTCGGCGGAGCCGTAATCGGGTTGCCGTGCTCCGAGGCCGTGCAGCGGTTCAGGAGATTACCCGTTGTTTCGTCCGGTCAAAACCCTGTATGCTTTTACTTTTTCACTTTGCCGACTACGGCCAAGTGAGAGGGAGGAGTCACGAGAGGGATGCGGGCGTCTGGTTCTCTTGGAGTGGTCAACGTGGTCTGTGCGCTCGGGTTCGGGGTGTTTCTGCTTCTGCCCGGGTGTTCTCCTAAAGATCCGTATGTTCCGCCTGATCTGCTCTATCTCTTCGCCACGTATGACGTGGGGAAAAATCCAACGGCCGTGAAGGCCGGGGACTTTAATCAGGATGGCTTTTCCGACTTGGTGACGAGTAATATCTCGGCGAATACGCTGTCCATTTTAATCGGGAACGGGGACGGGAGTTTTCAACCGCACGTGTCCATTCCCGCGTGCAAGGAGCCTAGGAATCTGGCGATCCAGGATTTCGACGGCGATACGCATCAGGATTTGGCTATTGCGTGTTCCGGGAGCGATGAAGTGGCCATTTTTTTGGGGCGGGAGGATGGAACCTTCCAAAAAACCGCCCTCTATCACGTCAATCGGACACCGGTGTCCATTGCCAGCGGGGACTTTAATAGTGACCGCCATTTGGACCTGGTGACGGCCCTGCGTAATGACAAGCTGCAACTGTTTTTCGGAAACGGCAAAGGAAAATTTCGTCTCGGCCCCTTGTATGAATACGGCGACACGCCGACTTCCGTGGCCAGCGCGGACTTGAATCGGGACGGGCATCTGGATTTGGCGGTGACGAACGGCGGGCCGATGAGCAGCGCCGTCTCGATCTGGTTGGGCCAAGGAGACGGCAACTTTCTCCGGCCGACCGATTATCGCACCGGCAAGCGCCCCTTATCCGTATCTTTTGCCGATTTCAACAACGACGGGGCGATGGATTTATTGGTGGTGAACGGTCAGATGAACACGATCACCGTGTTTTTGGGCAATGGAGACGGAACCTTTCAAGACGGTCTTGATTCAGGAGGAGACGCCGGTCCCAATCATGGGTTGGCTCAAGATTTCGACGGGGATGACATTTTTGACGCGGCCGTTGTGAACATTCAATCGGGTAGCATCTCCGTCTTGTTCGGGAAAGGCGATGGATCGTTTTATTATCCTCCCCGGCATTATGCCACGCCCCGCGGACCCTTTGCGCTCACGTCTCTGCCCATTGCCTCTGGCCGCGATGAAGAACCCGGCTTGGCGATCGTCAATAACGCCGAGCACAGCGTGTCGATCTTTCTGCATCATGGGTTAAAATCCCGAGAACAGGTTGAGGCGTCAGCCTCCACCTCATGACCGTGGCCGGCGAAACGCTCAACGGAAATTCATGATGGAATGTCTCAAGTGCAACGGGCTGATGCTGGTGGAACGGCATTACACCACCATGAATCGACGCCTCTATGCCAGATGCGTGAATTGCGGGTTCTGGTTTGATCTGGTTGACGTGCTCAGATTTTTCTATCGGATCGTGGATAGTACGTACCGCCGAGTGAAAATCAACGAACTGCTGTAAGAAAGGTTCGTCAAGCCGACGCTCCCCCGTGAAATCCGCACGTCAACTCTGACCCGGCGCCGGGCCGCCCACCAGCACCCGCGGATCGGACGCCACCCGACGACGCACCCGTCGGGGCCGCACCAAGCCGGTTTGTACCCACCCCGGACCTCTTCGGGGGAGAGGGGGTTGGCGGGGACTGGGTAGAAGACTTGCTGGCACTTCAAGAAGATTGGTAGGGAGGACCTGAACGTGTTCTGTTCGGTCTGCCATCATGCTTAATTATCTCATTACCTGGATTCATCTCATTGCGGTGGTGATCCTGATAGGGGGGCTGATTTTTTCCCAACTGGTGCTGACGCCGGCGGTGCGGAACGCGGCGTCGGATCCAACGGCTCAAGAGGTGATCCGGCTGTCGGGTCAACGCTTCCGAACCATTGCGTGGGCGAGTCTGATTACTTTGATCCTCACCGGGGCGTATCAGTTGTTGAATGAGAGCGGATCAGCGAGGATCGAGACCGTCTGGGGCGTGGTGTTGATGCTTAAATTGTTTTTGTTTGTCATCGCCTTCGGGCTCATCCTCATTCATGATTTCATTATGGACCCGTATGCGCCTGCCTCCAAGCCTTCTCTGAACGTCCCCGCCTCCGTCCCGGCTTCTTCACGCGCCAATACCGTGCAAAAAACCATCCTCGTCCTGACGCTGGCGATCTTGCTCGTCGCCTCGTATCTGTCGAAGACGTAGTGCGCACAAAATCCGTCAGCCGTTCAGTCAACCGGAACGCTTTGCACGAATCGCAAGTTGCTGAACGTCGCCGCTTCTGATCCGGGCGACGTATCCTTCGATCTCACGCTTGACTTCAGGCCCTAAAACGTAGAGGGCGATCACGTTCGGGACGGCCATTGCAAAGAACATCGCGTCCACGAAATCGAGTGCGGCATTCATGGAGATGACGGCACCCGTCGACAAGAGCAGACAATAGACCAACTTGTAGCCGAGATTGGCCCAACGAGATTCGCCCACGAGATAGGTCCAACATTTGACGCCGTAGTAGGCCCAGGTGAGCATCGTCGTATAGGCAAAGAGCATGACGGCGACCGCAAGAATCTTTGGAAACCACGGAAAGACGGTGGCATAGGCGGCCGAGGTGATTTCAATTCCCGAGAGCCCGTGGATTTTGTATGCCCCGGTGACGATCACAATGAGCGCGGTCATCGTGCTGACGATCACCGTGTCGATACACGGTTCCAGCAAGGCCACAAGCCCCTCACTTGCCGGCTCCCTGGTCTTCACGGCGGAATGGGCAATGGGGGCGGACCCGACGCCTGCCTCGTTCGAATACACGGCTCGTTGGATGCCGATAATCATGGCGCCGATGACGCCGCCGCCCACGCCTTCCGGCGAGAATGCTTCAACGACGATGCTGACGAACGCCGCCGGTATCTGCTCCACGTGCAGACTGAGAATGATGACCCCGGCTGCGAGGTAGATGAACGCCATCAGGGGGACGATCGTCTCGGCGACCGCCCCGATCCTGCGCACGCCGGCGATAGTTACGAGCCCCACCATGAAGGCAATGACAATCCCGAACGTCAGGCCGTCTTGAAAGCCCGTGGCTTGGGAAAATTGCGCGAAGGCCTGATTGACCTGGAAGAGCGTGAGACTCCCCAGGAGGCCGCACACGGCAAAGAGGGCCGCCAGGCATCGGCCGGATCTCGACAGGCCGCGCTTCGCAAATCCCTCACGAATGTAATACATCGGCCCGCCTGATATGGTCCCGTCGGCGTTGATTCGACGGTACTTGACGCCGAGCGTACACTCCACCATCTTCGTCGCCATGCCGAGGAGGCCCGCCAGAATCATCCAGAACGTGGCGCCGGGACCGCCAATCGAAATGGCCACGGCCACGCCCGCGATGTTTCCGACGCCGACCGTCCCGGAGAGCGCCGCGCTCAACGCCTGGAAATGGGTGAGATCGCCGGGTTCGTCGGCCCGCGTGTACCGACCGCGAACGACGTTCAGGGCCAGACCGACCAAGCGCACGTTCGGAAACCGGAAATACCAGGAGAAAATGAATCCCGCGGTGATAAGCCAAAAGACGACCACCGGCACGTCAAGGCCGGCGACGTTGATCGGAAAAAAGACGACGTCGGAAATGGCGCCCGTCACCGGCGAGATCGTCTCGTCAATGCGTTGGGTGAGGTTCATGGACGGATGGGTGATGGGGAAAGAAGGTTAACACGGGGTCTCGGCTTTCCGTAGGTTGGGGGTGAGATTCTTCGCTTTGTTCGGAATGACATATTCGGAGATTCTTCGCTTCGCTCAGAATGACAGAAGGGGCCTCAGAATGACAGAGGGGGCTGATGACAGAGAGGGCTGACGACATAGAGGGTTGAGGATGCCGTGGTTAAAATGGGGTCTCGCCTTTTCGTAGTTTGGCGAGCGCCTGTTTGACGAATTCGGCGTCCTGGCTTCCGGGTTGAAGATTTTTGTGGGCGGTGGCCCAGAATTCTTCGGTTTCCCGATACCGTTTCAGATACCACAAGGCCAAGCCTTTATACCAGTTGACCCCGGGTTGATTCGGCAGGTCAACCAACACCGTGTCGAAATGTTTCAAGGCCATTTGGAAAATTTTTGGATCGTCGAATTTGCGTTCGTCAATCATGATGACGCCCAAGTTGTAATGGGCTTCATGGTTCCGAGGGTCAAGTTTCAGCACCGTTTCATACGCGGCCTTTGCCTCCTCCACGCGGTTCAGGGCCATGTAGGAGCGACCGGCCATCATCTGGCCTTGCACGTCGTCGGGGTTTTCTTTGAGTCTGGTTTCCAATCGGGCGACCATGTCCCGCGGGTCCGGCATTTGTGCGGCCATTTCGGCTTGGGCGTTCACGAGCCGGTTCATGGTTTGCCATTGCAGAAAGCCGTAGATCGCGATTGCCGACGTCAACACGATCAGGCTCGCCGCCGTGGCCGATCCCCAGGCGCGGGGTTTTTCCACGTGGTCTGGGACGGACGACGGGGAGTTTGGGACGGTCAGGGCTGCGAGTCGATCCAGGACTCCCAGCAGGCGCCGTTCGTCCGTGGCTTTCAATCGTTCATAATCCGCCGGTTCCAACCGACCCTGGGCAAGTTCGACGTCAAGTTCGTGGAGTGACTGGCGCAGTCCTTCCCGCTCCACGGAAAGATCGGCTCGTTCTTGATCTTCCGCGGCTTCCCGACTAATCAACTCTGGCGTCGTGGGGTCGTGACGCCACAATGGAGAGGACACCGCGGCCGTCACGCCGAGCAGGATCACGGCACACGCGATGAGAAAGATGATCGACATGATGGGGTCAGGGGTTGCAAGCGCGTGTTATGGCTGTAATGTGTGATCGATCATTGAGATTCTTCGCTTCGCTCAGAATGACAGGGGGTACGGCTGCACAAGGGTTACGGCTGCAATTCGCGTTCAATGCGGCGTCGGGACTCTTCATCCAGCGGAGGAGGCGATTCAACCTGAAGCGCCGGTGTTCGGGTCACCCAACGTTTCACTTCTCTCCATAATAATGCGCCGCCGACCGCGAGCAAGAGAAAGGGCGCCACCCAGATCAACCAATTACTCCCTTCTTTCGGGGGCGCCATCATGATGTAATCGCCGTACCGGCCGTGGAAGTAGGCCCGGATTTCTTCCGCTGTCTGGCCTTGACTGACGCGGGTTCGAATGGCTTCCCGCATTTGCTGGGCCAAGGGCGCGCCGGACTCCCACAGCGTTTCGGTCTGGCAGACGGTGCAGCGAAGCGTTTTGGCGATCTCGCGCACCCGTTGATCTATTTCCGTTTCATCCACGACTTTTGCCGACCCCTCGTGAGGAACGGCGACGCAACAGAGAAGCAAGAAAAGAATTGCTGATTTTTTCAATCGAAAATCCACAATCCGACATCAACCTTCCAGTAAGGGGGTCAGGACGTTCTGCGTGAGATTGGCGTAGACGTCGTCCACGATCGGGCCGATCCATTTGTGCCGAATGACGCCATTTTTGTCGATGACGAACGTTTCCGGTACGCCGTATACGCCGAAATCAATGGCCAGCGTGCCGTTGACGTCGCGGACGTGCGAAAAGCTCGACCCATGGCGTTGCAAATAGGCGCGCGCCTTCGGCGGCTCATCCTGGTAGTTGATCCCCAGCATCACGAATTCGGGATGATCCTTGTATTCATCGTGCAGTCTCAGCAGGTTGTCATGCTCGATTTTGCACTCCTGACACCACGAGGCCCAGAAGTTCACCAGGATCACCTTGCCTTTGAACCGTTCGGAGGAGAGCGGTTCTCCCGTTTCCACGTCCGGCCCTTCAAACACGGGCGCCCGGGTGCCCACCAGGACCGTCGGGATGTGTCGCGGATCTCCCCAGAGTCCTTGGTACAACAAGGAGAATAAGGCGAAGAGCACGACGAGAATCATCAGTTGCGTGGTGCGCGTCATCTGATAGAGATTGCTGATTGTAGATTTTTGATTGAGGATTTTGGATTGAAGCAATCAGCAATCGACAATGTTCCTTTCATTTTCGTGGTCGGAATATATTCAGCAACACGCCGAGTCCCATGATGCCGCCGCCGCCCCACACCCACAGAATCAGCGGGTTAATGACGCCTCGGGCTACGGCCACTCCCTCAGGCGACACGTCCGGCATGGTGAGAAAAATATGTCCCATGTTTTTTGCGTAAATCGCGGATTCGGTGGTTGGAGTTTGGGAGGCGTCATACACGCGCTTCTGGGGGCGCAATCTGGTGAGCAGCGCGTCCCCTTCGTAGACTTCAAAGACGCCTTCCTGGGCGTTCCAGTTTTTCCCCCTGACTTCATGAATTCGTTCGAGTTTGACCCGATACTCATCAAGGATGAATTCATCCCCGACCCGTAGCGAGACCACTTTTTCCGTTTGATACACGGTCGATGCGATAATGCCGACCACCAGAACCAGGACGCCCACGTGCGTCACGAGTCCGGCGTAGCGCCGTTGATTGGAGCGAAAGGCCGACAGAAATCCCTTCAGCGGATTGACGGACTCTCTGCGCGCATACAGCCGGGAAATCTTTCCGAAGTCGATCACAATGGCTGCGCCCGCAAATCCCACGACGAAGGCGCCGAATAGTGCAAAGACGCCATGAACGCCGAAGGCCAACAACAGCAGGGTTGACGCCAGTCCCACGATGAGGGGGACCCGAAAATGTTTCTTCAAGCTGGCTGGGGAGGCTTTGCGCCAGGGGATGTAGGGCCCCACGCCCATCAAAAACAAGAGGCCCAACGCCACCGGCATGAACACCGCGTTGTAATACGGCGGTCCCACGGTCACCTTGGCCCCTTTCCACGTCTCGATCATGAGGGGATAGAGGGTGCCCAGAAAGACGGTGGCCGCCGCAACCAGGAAAAACAGATTGTTGAAGAGAAACACCGACTCCCGCGAAACCATGGAATCCATTTCAATCTGACTCTTCAGTTTGTTGGCTCTCATCAGCAACGACCCGAAGGCAATGCCGATGATCGTGGCCACAAACAGCAGAATGTACACTCCACGTTCCGGGTCCGTGGCAAAGGTGTGGACCGACGTCAGGACTCCGCTGCGTACCAGGAAGGTGCCGATCAACGAGAGCGAAAACGTCACGATAATCAGAAAGAGATTCCAGACCTGAAACATTTTTCGTTTTTCCTGCACCATCACCGAATGGAGAAAGGCCGTGCCCACCAGCCAGGGCATAAAGGAGGCGTTCTCCACCGGGTCCCAGCCCCAGTAGCCGCCCCATCCTAATTCATAATAGGCCCAGTAGCCGCCCAATAGAATTCCCGTGGTCAGGCACAACCAGGCAAACACCGTCCACCGCTGGGTCACCTTGATCCATTCCTCGCCCAGACGACCGGAGAGCAACGCGGCCATGGCAAAGGAAAAGGGAATCGAAAACCCGACGTAGCCCATGTACAGCATCGGCGGGTGCATGACCATGGCCGGGTCCTGGAGCAACGGGTTCAAGTCTTTGCCGTCCGGCGGAGCCGGGATGAGCCGGTCAAACGGGCTTGAGAGAAAGAGAATCAGGAGGAGAAAGCCCATGATGACCAGGCATTCCACGCCGATGAGGTACGGCATGATGGCCGGCTGGGTGCGCCAATGCAGCCAGACCGCGACCGTACTGAACGCCGAGAGGATAAAGACCCACAAGAGGAGGGAGCCTTCATGGCCGCCCCAGACCGCGGCGATGGTGTAAAACAGCGGGAGTTGTGAATTCGACGTGGCCGCGACGTAGTGGACGGAAAAATCACGAACGAGGAACGAATACACCAGAGACGCCATGCCCAGGAACAGGAGGATGAAAATCGAGGTGAGGGCCATGCGCCCGACTCGCACCCAGTCCACGTTACGAGTCTTGAGCGCCAGCACGGACGAGGCAATCCCCAACGCCGAAAGCACCAGCGCCGTGACAACGGAAAAATGTCCGATTTCGATAATCATGGGAGAAGTCGAAGGTCTATTGCACCAGGGATTTCATGAAGTCCTTGCGGGGGAGTTCGACGCCGGCGCGTTTGAGTTCAATGGGCATGTAGTCTTCGGAATGTTTGGCCATGATGAGGTTGGATTTGAATTGATGGGCATCGGTCCAATAGCCCTCGACCACGGCTCCTTGACCTTCTTTGAACAGGTCCGGCGGGATGCCGTCGAAGGTGACGGGAATCGTGGCTTCCCCATCCGTCAATTCAAAGGTCAATCCGAGTCGGTCCGGGTGGGCTTTCACGGTCCCCTCCACCACCATTCCCCCCACGCGGACTTTCTTCTGATAGTAGTCCGGGGCAAACGCTGTGACTTCAGACGGGGTGAAAAAATAAACCAGGTTGTCCCCGAAATTTCCCAGTGCGAGGTAGGCCAAGGCTCCGCCGACCACAAGTATACTGACGATCATGCCGACTTTTCTGGATTTCATGAGAATTTGTCTTACCCCTGTCTGTACGCTATCTCATACATGGATGCGCGGGGATCATCCGCAATCCCCCGGGCCGCCAATCATCCGCAATCCCCCCGGGCCGTCATTTTTAGTCCTTCACTTATCATTCTCCTGCTCTTTTCCCTGTCAGATTCTTCGCTTCGCTCAGAATGACAGAGGAGTGGCAGCATGACAGAGACGTGTCAGTATGACGGACAAGTGTCATCTCAGAATTAGTTCTTTCCCTATCATCCCGAATTGTCCCCTGTCATTCTGAATTTTCCCCGTCATCCTGCCTTTTTCCCCGTCATCTTGCCTTTTTCCCTCGTCATCCTGCCTTTTCCTGTCATCCTGAACGAAGTGAAGGAACTGCTGTTTATCTAGAGATTCTTCCCTTCGAGGCTCAGGGCAGGCGCTTCGCTCAGAATGACGGAGACGTGTCATACTATCGTGCTGAACTTCAGAATTTCTCTACAACGGTGCGTGCCGAAGGTTGCCGTTCCGAGGCATCCCAATCCGTGGCCAAGTCTTTCCACGCAGGATTGTTCGCGTTAATGAGATCGAGTTTCTTGGCACGGGTCCAGCCTTTGATCTGTTTTTCGCGGGTCAGTGCGGCCTGAACGTCTTGGGTCTCTTCAAAATGGACCAGGCGCGTCATACGATATTTCCGTGTGAACTGACTCCCCACGCCTTGCTTATGTTCGAAGACCCGACGAATGAGATCGTTCGTGACGCCAGTATACAGTGTCTTTGACAGATTGGTCATGATGTACACGTAATACGATTTCATGCTGGGCGGTTTCTGTTGTTTCGCTCAGAGCAGGTTCAGGTGAAGCGATGGTCATGTTGAACCCCTTCATCATCCCGAACTCTTCGCTGGTATCCTGCTGGTCAGGGAGAGATTCTTCCCTTCGAGGCTCAGGGCAGGCGCTTCGCTCAGAATGACAGAGAAGTGTCATCTCAGAATTGGTTCTTCCCCTGTCATTCTGCCCTTTCCCCTGTCATCCTGAACGAAGTGAAGGATATGCTGTTCAGTCAGGATTCTTCTCTTCGCTCGCGTGGTTACTCTTCCTCGTACAGTTTGGATGCTTTGATTTCTTGGTATAACAAGCTGACGCGGCGGCTCATGGTAAACAGAAACAGGGCCAACGGTATCAGGCCGATCAGATACGCTGCGACGACGAAACCGTAATTCGTCACCAATCCAATATCGCGGGCCTCGAAAATATTATCGGAAGGATTCCACCGCCCGATCAAGATGAGCATCTTTAATTCGCGCAGATTGTCCGGCGGGGGGCCGTGATACTGCACGGGGATGCCCGTCTGTTCAGGCAGGGAGGCGTCGCCTTCGATCAACTCGAAGGTGGCCTCTCCGGCCTCAACCCGTCCTGCCAGGGTTCCGCCTTGCACCATGCCGAGGACGCGGATTTCCGACAACGGGGTCTGGGCCTTGACTTGGGACGGAGACCACGTTGCCAGGTTTTGTTGATAGTGAGTGCCGGTGAACACGCTCAACGCCAACGCCACAATCAGTACGCCACTCCATCGAACGTAGAAGCTGGTCATGTATCGGATTTCGACACGTGAAATTGACTCAAGAGTCGCCCTTTTTTCGCGTGAAGCAAGCGGTTCAGATACAACTGCTGGGTGCGGATCATCAGCATGTACGAAAACAACAAGGACATGCCGACGCTCATGCACGCCAGGGGCACCAACAAGCCGGAGGCAATACTCACGCCTCGCAGAGAGATGGATTGCGGTTGATGCAGGGTCCGCCACCATTCCACGGAAAAATGAATGATCGGCAGGTCCACCAGCCCGACGAGCGCCAGCACCGCGGCGTACCGTGCTTCTTTTTCCGGATCGTCGATAACGGTGCGGAGCATGAGGTAGCCGATCAGGATGAACAGCATGACGGTGTAGGACGTCAAGCGTGCGTCCCAGGTCCACCACGTGTTCCACGTGGGCTTGCCCCAGATCATCCCCGTCGCGAGCGCCAGCGCGGTGAACACGGCACTGAGGGCGGCGACGGCGTGGCACATGTTGTCCACGAGCGGGTCGCGTTTCCATACATACCACGCGCTGCCGACGGCCAACACCAGATACCCCAGGAGGGACGTATGGGCGAGGGGGACGTGAATGTACATGATTCGCACCACTTCGCCCTGGTAGTAGTCCGGCGGGGAACCAATAAGACCCAGGTACAGCCCGACGATGAGGCAGACGGCGGCTCCGCCGCCAAACCAGCCTTGAAACCGTTGGACTTTTCGAATCACGCGATGAATGGTCATCTCTGCTCAGGACCGTTCAGGAATCCATGACGAATTCAAACATCCAATACGACGCCACCAGAAAGACCGTATCGAACACGACGAGGAGTTCCAGCCATCGCCCGTACAGGCTCAGGGGGTCTCCGTTGAGGGCTGCCTTGGTGGCTTCGACCGCCGCGATCATGACCGGTACCACCAAGGGAAGGAGGAGAATGGGGAGCATGACTTCACGGGCCCGGATTTGTACGGTCAAGGCTGAAAACAGCGTCCCCACGGCGGCAAGTCCCATGGTTGCCAGAAAAAATATTACCAGAAGGAATGAAATTTCTTCAACGACGTCAAGGTTGAAGAAGATCACAAACATCGGAAACAACAGGATTTCCACCACGAACATGAAGGCAAAATTCGCCGCGACCTTTGCGAGATAGATCGCCCCCTTGGGCCCCGGGATCATGTGGAGGGCTTCGAGGCAGTCATTCTGCAATTCCGTGGAAAACGATTTTCCCAACCCGATAATCCCCGTAAATGAAAACGCCACCCACATGATGCCCGCAATCACCTCTCGCGCCGCTTCCTGGTCCATGGAAAAGCTGAAGCTGAAAATCAGAATGACGATGAGGGCAAAGAACACCATTGAGGCAATCGTCTCGCGGCTTCGCCACTCCGTAACGACGTCTTTCCACATAATCCAGCGGATGATGTTAAACGAGGTCATCTGACGAGAGGTCCTCAAGGGCGCATTCCTGTAACGTTCCGTGCCGGAGTACGCCGGTCCGATGGGCAACGGGGCGCGCGTTGTGCCGATCATGGGTGGACATGAGCACGGCGCTCTTTTCGGTCAGCCGTTCCCGGATGTACTCGCGCATGAGGTCGGTCCCGGCTGCGTCGAGCGCGGTAAACGGTTCGTCCAAGAGTAAAATTCTGGGTCGCGTCAACATGGCTTTGGCCAGGGCCAAGCGTTTCTTCATGCCGGCGGAAAAGTGCCGAACCTTCACGTCGGCAAAGGCACCGACGTGGACGCGGTCGAGCGTCAGCTTGACGTCGCGGTCAGTCGGGGCATGCCCCCGCAGGGCCAGCGCAAACGCGACGTTTTCTCTGGCATTCAAATCCTCGTACAAATGCGTGCCGTGGGCCAACAACGTGAGGTTGGCTCGAATCGCGTCTTTTTCCTTCAACCCGTGCAGGCCGAGCATCTCATAGTGCCCCTCACTGGGTCGTTCAAGCGTGGCGAGAATTTTTAACAACGTGGTTTTTCCGGCGCCGTTGGCTCCCAAGAGGACAAAACATTCTCCTTCACCGATCGTCAAGTTGACGTGGCGGAAGACCTGGTAATGCCCGTAGGACTTCCCGATCCCGTGACACGAAATGGCTTGGGTGAAGGTGGACACTGTTCTGGATACCGCGTGCCGGAAACCCGGTGAGAGGCAGGTCAATCATGCAGGGGCAAACGTTCCAGGATACGGTTCAATCCTGACGCCACCGTTGTCTCGACAACGTAATATAAGGGATGGTCAAGCCCGTGTCCACTCACAAGCTGGTCCAAAATTGGTGGTGCAGATTTTGAGCTCTTCAAGGCACGGAAATTCGGGATGAAGGCATTATGAAGCAGCGGTTCGACTATTCGTGTGGGGCCGTCGCGGTGGCGACCGTTCTGCATCATTTTTATCGGCTTGAGGTGGATGAAGCGACCATCATTGACAAGATTGGCCTGAAGGATGAATTTTCCTTTGCGGATCTGGCCCGAGTCATGGCGGAATATGCGTTGAATGCCGTGGCACTGGACTTTGATCATCTGCAACGGATGATGCTGCCGGCGATTGTGTATCTGGATTTTCACGGAGAAGGGAATTTTTCCGTGTTACGCGGGATCAGTGCGTCGTCGGTCTGGCTTGGGGATCCGTCGTGGGGGAATATTCACATGTCGCCGGCTCGTTTTCGGGGGATATGGGAAACCCGTGACGACGGTCAGGCACCCGGGAAAATTCTGATTGCGCTGCCGCATTCACGGGACCTCTCGTCGGTGGACGCCTCTTTCTTTGGGTTGGCACACGCCAAGCGTAAAAAGGGGTCTCTTCAATTCATTGACCCCACTCGTGATTGGAGTCGGTAGAGACTGTGACGGTATTCAAAAATGCTAAGTCAGGCAAAATCGTCTTACCGTAGGGATATGATCCCAGATCGAAACCTGGATAAAGATTGTTTTGCCTGGATTCCCGCTAAAAACTGCGGGAATGACAGGAAGGGGCCGGCGGGGCATGACGAGAAGGCCCCTGTGGGCATGACGGAATGGTCCCCTGCGGGCATGACGGGAAGGGCCAGGCGGGCGTGTCCAGTGACGGGCCGAGCGGTTCAGCACCGGCGCGACGATCGTTCCGTTCGGAAGAAGACTTCACGCTCTCCCCATTTCCCAGCTTTCGCTCTGAAGACGTTCAGGTTTCAGAGACGCGGCTCTGTGGGTTCATCGGCAGCAGGTTTCTCCTTGTGCCCGTTGACGGTATCGGGATGCCCTGAATAAGATGGATTCGATTCGGGTCGGAGCCACCAACCAGGAAGCCCCGTGGCCGGGTGCAGAAGGTGTATAATTGAACGATGGTCAAGGAGACGGCAGGTGAGACCGTAAGGGGGATGGGTTCGTGGAGCCGTTCCTCGTTCCTCGTCTGCCTTGGGGTTCTGGTTGGGCTGTTGGGGGCGTCACGTGACTCAGGCTATTCGGATGGACGGCATCACGAAGGTCCGGGCACGGCGGTGGACTTCAGGAAGTCTCGGCCGGATGTCGGGGCACCGGCGCCTGATTTTACACTCATTGATTTAATGGGACGGCAACATGCCCTTCCTGACTATCACGGCAAAGTGGTGCTCCTCAATTTTTGGGCGACGTGGTGTGGACCGTGTCGCGTTGAAATGCCGAGCATGGACATCCTGTATCAGGATCTGAAGCCGGAGGGCTTTGAGATTCTCGCCATCTCTTCCGACCCCGAAGGGAGCGTGGTTACTCAACCTTTTGCGGAGTCCAAAGGGTTGACGTTTCCGATCCTGCACGATCCGGACTACCGCGTGAGCGGACGTTATGGGGTCCGAACGCTTCCCATGAGTTTTTTAGTCAATCGACGCGGGACGTTGACACACCGCGTGTTTGGAGCGCGGAATTGGAACACGCCGGAAGCGCGAACCTTGATCCACGGTCTGCTCAACGAGTCCTGAGATGAATGCCGTCACTCACGTTTCGCTGGTTGCTGCGTTTAGCGCGGGACTGTTGTCCTTTATTTCGCCCTGCGTGTTGCCGTTAGTCCCTTCCTACGTGTCCTACGTCACGGGACTGTCTCTTGAACAATTGACGGACATTACAGAACGACAGCGGTTCCGAACGACCATTCTCGTGAATTCGTTGCTGTTTATCCTGGGGTTTTCCGTGGTGTTTATCGCGTTTGGCGCCTCCGCCAGTTTGATCGGACAACTCCTCTATGAATATCAGGAACTCATTCGGAAGGTCGGCGCGGTGATAATCATCGTATTCGGCCTGTACATGATCGGATTTTTGAAGATGAAATTCATGATGACCGAGCGCCGACTCATTCAGTTCAGCAATCGTCCGGTCGGATACGTGGGGTCATTTCTGATCGGCACCGCCTTCGCCGCGGCCTGGACGCCGTGCGTGGGGCCGATCCTTGGCTCAATTTTACTGTATGCGAGTACCACGGAATCCATGCAAGCCGGCATCCTGCTGTTGACGTCCTACTCTCTGGGACTGGGCCTTCCACTGTTTCTCACGGCCTTGAGCGTGGATCGCTTTTTGAGTTCTTTTCAGAAGGCGCGCCTGTGGATGCGGGGGGTCTCGGTGGCCGGGGGAGCCTTTTTAATCCTCGCCGGCGTGATGATCTACGGCGATTCGCTTACGCGCCTCACCAGCTTTCTTGAACGATATGGAATCGGCTGGTACGTGGGACAGTAAGGCACGCAATGAGAACGTTATGCTTCGCGAGACGATACGCCTTATTCGCACCAGGTCCCGGGGCGGCAGAGAAGCGACTCGGGATCGGGCGGCCGTGGGGTAGGCGGTTGGGAGAGGGAGCGTTCTGTTTCTTCGCACCAGGTTCCGGGTTGGCAGAGGAGTGATTCGGGGACGGACGCCTGTGGGGCATATTGAGCGAGGGACATCCCCGTCTCTTCGCACCACGACCCCAGTCGGCAATCGGTGCGCGTTGAGGCAGCATGGACGTTGGGTTGCGTTGACGGCGACGATGGGGCGGAACTCGAGGGTGTCGTTTGGCGCGCATAGGGCGCGGTCGGGGTCGGTAAGAACGTGGTCATCATCCGGTTTCCGTTCACGGTATGCAGACGTTGAGCCAACACAAGGTCGGGACGTTCTTTTTCAAGATCCGCGAGCAGATTGAGCCCATCGGCCCGTAACTCGTGTCTGGGATGTTGTTGAATCAAGGCCACGGCCCAATCGCGCGACCATTCCAACGCCCCTAAATCCTTGTAGGTTCTGGCCAAGTGCAGTTTGGCCTCAATGGATTCCTCCAGGTACGGGTAGCGTTGAATAATCATCTGGAAGCGTTTCGCGGCGGCCAAGTAGGACTCTCTACGGAAATAAAATTGTCCGACGAACAAATGATGTTGGGCTAAGAACCCTTCACATTCTCTGATTTTGATTCGTGCCTCCGCTTCGTATTGACTGCCTGGGAAGGCCGCCATGAGTTCTAAAAATTCTTCCTGGGCCTTTTTGACGGGGGTCATGTCACGGTCGATTGTTTGAATCAACTTAAAATGGCTGAGTGCCAATTTGTATTGCGCGTACGAGGCGAGCACGTGCTTGCGATGCAGTTCCAAAAAATGCTGATATTCAACGATGGCTTCAGCGTAGCCTTCTTTTTCATGAAATGATTCCGCTCGTTTCAGAATGACGTTGGGGTCATAGTTCATTTCAATGGTGTCCCCGACGAAAATCTGCGCATCGGTTCGCTCGACGCGGGCGGGATCGGTCGACGTGTCTTTCTCGGAAAACCATGAACAGCCCGCGGTGAGGAAACCGGAAACCGACAGGATCACCGGGATGATCAGGAAGGAAGACACTGTTTTCAATTTGCGCATCTGAAGTATCGAGAAAATTCGAGGTTATTCGTTAAGGCTACCAGAAGCGTTGATCGCAATACAAGATGGGCCGTGTGTTGGCTTTCCCCGTGAGCGGGAACGGGACAGAGGGCAACGTTCAATGACTCAGTGCTCCACCAGTCGGATCCGCGGGACCGGGTCATGCCTTCCGAAACGGCAAGTCACCAATGAGGAAGTGGTCAAGAAATTTGCCCTTCCCTCGCGGGATGTGTTTCAGGTCACGGGCATTCGCACTCGGTATTGGAGTGAAGCCGACGAACCCTGTTCGTACTTGGCCGAGCAGGCTGCACGGCAAGCTCTGGATTCGTCCGGCGTTTCGAGTGACGCAGTGGACGCCATCCTGGTGTCGACCACGTCTCCTGATACTCCGCTTCCCTCGACGGCATGCACGCTTCAGAAACAACTAGGAACGCCGAACGTCGCGGCCTTTGACGTGGCGGCGTCGTGCAGTGGCTTTTTGTACGGCTTATCCATGGCCGATGCCTTTATCCGCGCGGGACGGTTTCGGTGCTGTCTGGTCGTCGCGGCCGAGGTCAAGTCCCGCTATCTCCACGTGTCCGAGCCGGCGAGTGCCGTTCTCTTTGGAGATGGGGCCGGGGCGGCGGTGGTGATCCGTGAAGACGCGTCGAGTCACAAGACGACCTCGAAGCCCTCTAGAATCATCGACGTTCGATTATATTCGGACGGCGCCCATCACGACCTGATCACGATTCCTGGGGGCGGCTCCCGGCACCCCACGAGCATGGAGACGCTTCGTACGCATCAGCACGCGATTCGATTGCAAGGCGGACCGGTCTACCGGGTGGCCGTGAAGCGGTTGACCGAGGCCATGCAAGACATTCTTCGCCGTACCCAGGTCGCGTTACCCGACGTGCAACACGTGATTACGCATCAGGCCAACGGTCGGATGCTCCGGACCATTGCGAAACGATTAGGAATATGCGAAAAGCAGATGTTTTCCATTGTTGACCAGGTTGGAAACACGTCGTCGGCCTCATTGCCGATGGCCTTGGATTGGGCGCACCGGCAGAAGAAATTTCGCAAAGGTGATCTGATTCTTCTCGGAGCATTTGGCGGAGGCTTGACGTGGGGCACCGCCTTGATTCGATGGTAAGCCTTTTCGTGATGGCGGCGTCGCCCCGACCGGCGTCTGAGACGTGGAAGGAGGGTTCCGTGAAAAAAATCTATTTAGCCAATCCACGAGGCTTTTGTGCGGGCGTTGATCGCGCCATTGAAATTGTGGAGTTATCCCTGAAGCGATATGGTGCCCCCATTTACGTGCGCCATGAAATCGTACACAGCCGGCACGTCGTCGATTCTCTGCGTGAACGAGGGGCCGTGTTTGTTGAAGAACTCCATGAAGTCCCGGACGGCGCGCTCGTCATTTTCAGTGCCCATGGCGTGGCGAAGGAGGTATGGCAGGAAGCGCGGCAACGCAACGTGAACGTCATTGATGCCACGTGTCCCTTGGTCATTAAAGTCCATAATGAAGTCAATCGCGATTATGACCATGCCTACGAACTGATTCTCATCGGCCACGCGGGTCATCCTGAAGTCGTGGGAACCTTGGGACAAATTCCGGATAAATTTCATTTAGTCTCCTCCGTCGAAGACGTTGAACGTCTTCGAGTTGAAAATCCCGAGCATTTGTCCTACGTCACGCAGACGACGTTAAGCGTGGATGAGTGCCATGAAATTGTGGAAGCGTTGAATCGGCGATTTCCAGGCATCAAGGGTCCTCATCAGGAGGATATTTGTTACGCCACGCAAAATCGACAAAATGCCGTGAAAGAATTGGCCAAATTCGTGGATTTGATTCTCGTCATCGGGTCGCCAAACAGTTCGAATTCCAACAGGCTGCGTGAATTAGCCGAACGATTCGCCATTCCCGCTTATCTCATCGATTCTTATGAAGACATTCGGTCTGAGTGGCTCCAGGGAGTGGAATCAGTCGGGATCACGGCCGGGGCCTCGGCACCGGAGATTCTCGTCACGGAAGTGGTGTCTTATCTCAAAAAACTGGGAGCCACCGAGGTCGAAGAACTGACGGTGATTGATGAGAACGTCGAATTTCTGCTTCCCAAAGAATTAGTGGCCGGACGAAAGTGACCCTGGGGGTGATCGTCCGACGTGAATGTCCAGGATTCTCCACGCATCTAGAAAACCACAATATCTTGGCATAAGTCTACCAATCCGCTACAGTATCTAGTATTAAATTTTTGATTTTTTTAATGGGATGTGGTACATCCTCTCCGTTCGTGTATTCACTCCGCCACGTTCACCGCTGCGAAGGATTGTCTATGAAATTGAAATCACTCCTCGTCAACGGGTTCAAATCCTTTCCTGAGGCTCGGGTCGATTTTCCGCAAGGCATTACGGCGGTCGTCGGGCCCAATGGCGTCGGGAAAAGTAACGTCGTGGATGCCGTGTTGTGGGTCTTGGGTGAGCAAAGCACCAAAGCTCTCCGCAGCGAACGCATGGAGGACGTCATTTTTAACGGGACGGAATCCCGTAAGCCGTTGGGGATGGCTGAAGTCTCGCTGGTGGTGAGTGACGTGACCAGCAAAGAGCTCGAATCGGTGGCCGGCGTGATGGATGCGTTGCCGGGAAACAAAGAACTGATGGTCACTCGCCGGTTGTATCGTGATGGAGAAAGTGAGTATGCCATCAATAAAATCCCATGTCGGCTGAAAGATATTCGTCACCTGTTTTTGGAAGCGAGGGCCGGCACCAAAGGGCATACGGTTATTGAACAGGGCAATATTGATCAACTCCTCTCCGGGTCTCCGCAGGACCGTCGTCAGTTTATTGAGGAAACGGCAGGCATCGGTCGTTTTCAACGACAGAAGATCGAAGCCCTTCGGAAACTCAAGGCCACGCAAGAAAACTTACTGCGCGTTCGAGACATTATCGCCGAGGTCAAAAAACAACGACGGACCTTGGACCGGCAAGCGCGAGAGGCTGAACAATATCGGCAACTCCAGGCAGAATGCCGCACCCTCGAAATTCAACTGTTGAAGCACGATTGGAAAGGCCTGCATCAAGAGCAGACGCGCGTGCAGTCCGACCTGACGCAATTAGCGTTGAGGGAATCCGAACTCATGGCTGAGGAAGCGAGATTGACGGCTTTCCGTGAGGAAACCAGGGCGACGCTGTTACGTGACGGGGAACTCGTCGGCCGGACACAAGAAGAATTGCGACTGGTGGAACATGGAATGGCCCAGGCTCTCACGAGCATGGAAGTTGAACGGCATCGCGCGGACTTGTTCGCCCAACAACGAACCCAGGCGCTGGAAGAACGGACGCGCCTTGTCGAAACTTCCGACCAGGCCGGAACAACCGTGGAAGAACTTCGCGCACGGGTGCAACGCTCTGAAGAAGAGATCGCGCACGTGACCGGACAATTGAAGGTCTTGGAAACGCAAGAGCACACGCTGGGTCAGCGTCGGGCTTCTTTGCAGACCCAGACGGACCAGACCAGACAAGACGTCTTCGACCTCGCGGTCGAACGTTCCCACGTCGAATCTCAGCTCACCAATCTGGAGACGAAAAAGGAAGAACTTCTGAGCCGAATTCAAGAACTGGACGCCGATCAGGCTCGCCGTCGGCAGCAACGAATAGAAACTGAGGGAACCGTCGCCGAGAAAAAAACATTGCTGCGACGAATCGTTCAGGACATCGAATCCGGTCGGGGACGGCGCGAAACCACGTCGTCGGCACTTGCGGACGTTGAAGAACGTCTTCGAGAGGCGGAAGAACGCCAAGTTCAGACCAGAACCGATCGTGCCGCGGCTGAATCACGACGGCAAGCCCTCCAGGCCATGCTTCAAGAAGAATTCGGGTATCGGGAGGGAGAAGAAGGAGACCAGCCGTCCTTACGAAACGTCTGTCAGGGAATCAAGGAAGCGTTGGCCGAACGCCTGGAGGTTCCGCAGGAATATGAAGTGGCGATCGAGGCCGTGCTCGGAGAGCACATTCGCGCATGGGTGGTCCAGGGCGTGAATACTATTCCGCAAGCCCTCGCGTTTTTGAAGGAACAGAATCTCGGCCGGGGAACGTTTGTGACCGCGCAGACTCAGGCGGCTTCTTCGAAACGGGTCCTGGACGTGTGGACGACCTTGCAGAACCAGGAAGGAGTCGTGGGTCGTGCGGTTGATCTGCTCACTCCTCCTGAAGATCTCAAAGAGTTGTGGCACCGTCTGTTGGGCCGGGTGGTGGTGGTGGAGAGTCTCAACGATGGTCTTGCTCTGATCCAGGACGTCTCTTGCGACGACCTGGGGGCGTTGCTGCTGGTGACGCGAAGCGGAGAGGTGATTGATCCTCGAGGAATCGTGACGGGTGGGTCCTCCGGTGACGCGAGCGGGCTGCTTCAGCGACGGCGCGAAGTTCGGTCATTAGAACGGACGATGGCCTTCATTGACGAACGCGTGGCTGACTCTGAACGTCAACGTGAGGCGATACAGAAACAGGTCAGTACTCAAAAACTGGAACTGCACGCACTCGAAGCCTCCCTGAAAGAATCCGAAATGCAGCAACTTATCGTGGAAAAAGAAATTGCTGCTCTGGAGCGAACCCTTGAGGACGTAGACGAGCGGGAGCATACCCGTCAGGCGGATCGTCAGGCGTGCCACGGCGAACTTGCTGGGGTTGAAGAGCACCGTGACGCGGCACGAATCCGGTTGGACGAGATTACGCAAGAGCAGGGTGAACGCGAACGGCGATTGGAATCGCTGACCGCGCAACTGCGAGCAGTCGGAGAAGAAACCGAAGCCCTGTCTCATCAGTTGACGGAGATGCGGTTGACGCTGGCCACGTCTCGAGAACGGTCTGATCGCGCACGGGCTGACGTGGCCCGATTACAAGAAGAAGAACGTGTGAGAGCCGAACGGCTTCAGAGTCTTGCCGGGCAGCTTGCCACCATCGAGACGCAAACCCTGCAGAGCCAACAAGAGCAGCAACGAGCGGATTCGGTGTTTCGAGAATTCGAGGCAAAAAAAACAACCTTGCAGGGTCAGCTTGCCACGGCCGAAGAGCGACACACTCAAGGCCTTCAACGGACGCAGGACTATGAACGGCAACTCGCCGACAATCGAAAACACTTTACCTCGACCAGAGACACGCGAGCCGCAGCAGACGTGCAACTCGCAGAAATCCGAACTCGCACGTCCACCATTGAGGACACCTTGACCCTGACCTATGGTGAATCCGTGGAGAAAGGCACGAATGGCGTCCTGAAGGCCGAGGGCGAACGCGACGTTCAGGACGGGGACGAAACTCCTCAGGACTGGAGGGACAGGATCGAAGTCATTCGAGGTCGAATGGATCGGATGGGCCCCTTGAATCTGGCGGCCGTTGAGGAACATCGGGAATTAGAAGAGCGGTATCAGTTTCTGAGCAAACAGGAAGAGGATTTATCCGAATCGATCCGCTCGCTTCAGGAAATTATCGAGCGCCTGCATCGAACGACCAATCGGATGTTCAAGGAGACGTTTGAGGCGCTCCAGGAGAAGTTCGGAGAAGTGTTTTCAGCCTTGTTTGCCGGAGGACGGGCGGAACTGGTTTTAGTGAAGCCGAATTCGGATGAAGAAGAGGAAGACGGAGACGACACGGTACGGGACCCCGGTATCGACATTGTAGCCCAGCCTCCAGGCAAACGTCTCAAAAACCTGACGATGTTATCCGGCGGCGAAAAAACCCTGACCGTGTTGGCGTTGTTGTTCGCCAGTTTTCTGATTAAGCCTTCGCCGTTTTGTATTTTGGATGAGGCTGACGCCCCCTTGGATGAACCCAACGTGATCCGATTTGCTCGATTCCTGACCCAGTTGACCCCGTTGTCTCAGTTCCTGGTGATCACCCACAATAAACGCACGATGGAAGTGGCGGATTCTCTCTTTGGTGTGACCATGGAGGAACCGGGCGTCTCAAAATTCGTGTCCGTGCAGGTCTCGGAATTCGAGAACGTGTAATGGCGAGTATCTTTTCCTCTACGCTTCCATTGGTGCCGTCCTATCCATAGATGCCAAGACAAGAAATTCCCGACCTAAAATGATGATAACCGCCAGCATCGCAAATGCCAGATAGGGCAGCACACCAACCTTGCTATTGAATAGAAATGGAAAATACGCAAAAAACGAACTCATGCCGATGACAACGGGTATATAGAAGTGACGAGGAAAATAAAAAGCAAAAACGATTGAGATGACATCTGCGGCAAAGAAGTATCTTTCGTGCATGTGTGGCAGAAAGTAGGGGCAGGCGGTAACGGAGAGAGTGGCTAACAGAATAAGCATTTCTTTTGTTATGTTCACACGACTTTTCAGCGCGACGACGACAAGACCGCAAACCAGCAACCCGTTCCAAACGATACCGGCAGGATGAAAAATATCGTAATAAGTCTGAGGTATCCATTGATATAAATTTGGCGCAAATATTGTAAGTTTTTTGAACATACCTGCTTGCTTCACGTAGATCAAGAGGAGTTCATCCAAGGGCCTGCCAACGGCCCAAGCGGGCATGATGCTAGCCAGATAAACCAGCGGGATTAGAAAAAAGGACTTCTCTGACGCCTCTTTTCTCACAAACAAAACCAGAAGCAAGGGCATCAAGAATATGGCCTGCAACTTGCCAAACCAAAGGCGAAGAAGCCATAATTTTTCCGCTTTGTCAGCAAAAAATAGATGCAAGCCAGCAAGCCAGTCGTGTAAATCACATCGGACTGCCCCCAAAAAGAACCATTTATCACCACGGTTGGTGAAAACAGCGTCAACAACGCGGCAAATATAGGGGCCATCCCTTCTGGATATTTGAGCCGCACGATCTTATAAACGAAAAAAGCACACACAAAATCAAAAATAATGGAAATGAGTTTGATGGCAACAATCTTGGGAAGGGCTGAAGAGAAGATCAGCAAATAGAGATAGGCTGGAGTGTAGTTAGAGAACCTGTGCTTCAGAGCGTAAAAATAGCCGTTGTTAACGATAAAGTCATACCACGCACTGAGGTGGAATTTGAAATCACCCGATTCAAAATCTATCAATCCGTATCGGAGAAACAACGACGAAAGAAGGCAGATGACGATAGATATCTGAAACGGGTTACTCTTGGTGCGTGGGGTGAGGGATGAGAATCCATGCCATTTCATCGGTTGAAGGAACTCCCCCAAGCGCAGGACGAATGCCTTGCCTGCCCCCTATCTGAAGGCGACCCATTACACTCCTGCCCCTGGGAGAACAGACCTAGAAGTCCCACTCCCCTTGTGCTTTCCTCTGCCCACGCACACTGAAACGGCGCAATCCCAGCACATGCTTGATCCACCCGTTCGGCGCCTCGGACAGCCGCTTGCGCGCTTGATACATCTCCCGGCCGGTTGCCGTGGCCGGCTTCTCGGCCATGCGATGTGTCGCCGGATGCTTCTCAGGATTAGCCGCCTCCCCTTCTTACCCTCCCGGCCCGACGCCACGTAGCCCTTGATGCCCCGCGCCTCCAACTCCTTCAAGTCCCGCTCGTTGCTATCCCCCGCATCCGCTAACACCATATCCGGTCGCTTCTTGAACGTCGCTTCCACCTCATCCAGCAGTGCTAGCATCTCCCCTTGGTCGCTCCCGTTCGCCGTCAGCTTCGTTGCCACCACCACCTGTCGCTCCCCATCCACCGCTACCTGGGCGTTGTAGCACCGCTGGAACCCCTCCCCGACCGTCTTCATGATCTGGCTCTGGGCTGCATATCTGGCGGCATTCGCATCATCTGCTCCGGTTGGTACGAACGAAACGTTGTCGCCATTCACCACATCCACCCTCTCTCTATCACCCCACACTCCTTCTTTGCCTCACTTCCTACGGCGCAGACCCCTAGAGAAGGCGAATGAAGTCGGATAACTGTTCCGGTGCTTGAAGGGTGTGAATGGGACCTAGTTCCGTACGCCGCTCCACACTTTCTCGGGGTCGATTTCTTTGTCGGGGTTCAAGGTTCTGGCTTTTTCGAGCAAGACATCCGTGGTTTCCGGAACCTCGGGATCCGATATGCAACAGTCATCCACCGGGCAGACGGCCGCACATTGAGGTTCATCAAAGTGGCCGACGCATTCGGTGCAGCGTTCATACGTAATCACGTAGACGGTATCCCCTTCGCCTTGTCCTTCACCCACGCCGTACCCTTTCTCTTCAGCGGCACTCCGGGTTTCAAAGATGGCTTCATTCGGGCATTCGGGTAAACAGGCTCCGCAATTAATACATTCTTCAGTAATCAATAACGCCATAAGTCCTCCTTTATCGAACGAGCGAGAGATATCACAAGCACGTTTTCGGCAATCCAGATCAATAGAGAAGTTTCATTCTATGCACCGTGAAATGTTGAGTCAACGGGACAGAAGGCCTATGGCCTAAGCCATTTGGACTGCCCGTTCACCCGGCATCCAGAGTGGCCTCCCACCCGTGGACGTGACTCGGCCGACCCGCGACGGCCAAGGCTCCCCAAAACCCGCTTCCCATGGGGAGATCAAACAGCGACCAGTGGGTCAGAGCCGAGGATTGTCCCTGAACGTCCAGGATTTCAGGAAATTGGCCGGGGAGGAAGGACACGCGCAGATGCTTTAGGGGAAACGTCAGGCCTTTGCCGTGCGCTTTCACCACAGCCTCTTTTCGCGTCCAACACGTGAAGAAGGCACTTTTTTGTTGTGCCGCCGGCAAGTGGAGAAACGTCTGCAATTCTTCAGGGCTGCACATGCGCTCGACCAACTTCGTGTAATCTAAGGAACCCCGGTTGCCTTCGAGATCAAGACCCACTTCCAAATCCTGGGAAAAGGCATACACGGCCAGATGGCGTGCGTGCGCCACGTTGAAATGAACGAAGGGACGCGTCGGGTGTTGAAGGAAAGGTTTTCCATGGGGACCTGATCCAAACTGGATGTCCTGGGGACGCGCATGGAGGTAGCGACTGAGAAGGTCTCGCAAGAGCCCGCGTGCCGCAATAAAACGGCGTCGGTGTTCAGGCCGGATCAAGCGTTGAGCGCGTGCCTGCTCGTCCGGGCTCAAGACCTCTTGATACACTTGAAGGCGAGGAAGGGACGGGTCTACAATCCCGCGCCACACGTGGACGTGCCTCGACGGTAGCTGGATCTTCGCCGGAGGAACGCGCCAGAAGGATGGAGCGGGTACGGGTTGGGGCAAGACGTGCTTCACGTCTGAGTGGTTGGAAGAAAGCGGGGACATGGTCATCTCTCGTCACACGTGGTCCGGACGAGCGCATTGTACCTGGAAACGGATCGGTTGAGCGAATATGGGTCATCCCAAAGAATCAGCGGCGTATGCCGCGTTAGTCACGGCCGCGATCGTATGGGGCGGGTCGGTGGTGGCTCAGAAAGTCGCGTTGGGGGCGTTCTCCGCCGTGGAAGTGTCCGTGTTTCGAGGGATCGGCGCGCTGGGAATTCTGATTCCATTATGGTGGTGGCAGGAACAGGTCCACACCAGCACCAAGTTGGCGCTACGGGAACTCGGCGTGCTCACCGCCTTGGGCCTCGCCGTGCTCGGCAATCATCTGCTGGTGTTATACGGGCTCCAGTACATCGGGGCCGGGGCCGCCGGCGTGATCATCGGGGCGAGCCCGGCCATTACTGCCTTTCTGTCCTCGTTGCTTCTACGAGACGTCCCCTTTCGCCGGGTTTGGGTCGGGTGTGCGGTGTCGTTTATGGGGGTGGCCTTGGTCTCGGGAGGACAGGCCACGGCGGATGGCGGAGAGCATCCCATCCTCGGCGGCGGTCTGGTGCTGCTGGCGCTGACCAGTTGGGCTTTATACACGATTGGAAGCCGTCGGGTCATGGAACGGCTGTCGCCACTCACGGTGAATTGGACGACGCTCTTCATTTCGGTGCTCTTTCAGATTCCGTTGCTGTGGACGGGCCCGAAAGTGCTGGAAGCCGGAATAGGGAGCATTCCCTCCTCCGAGTGGGCGGCGTTGGTGTACGTCATCGTCTTTGCGACGGCAGTCGGTCAGCAAGCCTGGCTCTATGGCGTGTCCGGGATTGGTCCGTCCAGGGCCGGCGTGTTCACCAATTTGATTCCCGTATCCGCGCTCCTCTTGTCCTTTGTCATCCTCGGCGAACGTCTGGATGCGATCAACATTCTCGGCATTGGATTCGTCTTAGGAGGCGTCTGGTTGGTCAACCGGTCAGCAGGGACCTGACGCGGCGGGCAATGCCTGAGCAACGGAGTTGCTCAAAACGGTCTCGAATGGGATGATAGAATGACACCGAACACACGACCGGCTTGAAGACGCGAAGACCGGCGGGGAAAGATCAAACGCCATGCTGAAAGAACGCATTGAGGAAGTGACCTTGGCCAACGAGGCGTTTTACCACGCCTTTGAAAGCCTGGACATTGGAAAAATGGATAACATGTGGTCCCACCAGGAATATGTGACCTGTATCCATCCAGGCTGGAGTCTTCGCGTGGGCTGGCCCATGGTACGCGACTCATGGGTGGTCATTTTCAATAATGTCTTTTCCATGAGTTTTTCCCTCACGGAACTCCAAGTCCAAGTCGCCGGCGACGTGGCGTGGGTGATTTGTACGGAAAATATTACAAGTCGGCACGGAGACGCGACCCAAAACGGCCAAGTGATGGCCACCAATCTGTACGAGCGCCTGGAAGACGGCTGGAAGATCATCCACCACCATGGCTCGCCGCTGATGGAATAATTATCTGGGCAGGCACGGAGGCCTGTCCCTACATGGACAATGGCGATGATGCCGTGGACGTGGTTGGGCATTATTTGGAATTGATCCGTCCGAATGGCCTCATAAAATCTCGACAATTCATCCCAGGTTTCTTTCACCATTTTGCCTGCGGCGTTCGCAATCATCCGGCCGTCAATGATTTCCCCGAACCATTCCTTTCTGTTTTGCGTGCAAATGGTCACAAAATAATATCCGGCTTGGGAATAATCATATTCCCGCATTCTGTTCGCCTTCCTGTTTTTCATCTCCAAAAACTCAAATTTTCATTCTTTATTCATTGAATAAAGACTTCGGCGATGCCTTGGCAGAACATTCAAACTTTTCATATAAATGATTGTGTGTGCGCTTTCCTCGCACGGCGGCATGATGCGTTCTTTGACTGGAAGGTTCGGGGCGATCAAATTATGAAATGATAGCGGTTAGTGGGGAAGAGCGAGGGTCTTGTACCATGCTTCGACAATCGAATCCCGTTCCGGCATCGTCATCCCGCTGTATTGCCGGAACATGTTTTTGCCGCCTTTTTTTCTCCGCCACTTCACAAAGTCGGTGAAATGGTCTTTGCACACGGTGCCCGTTCCGGCCGGGGCATACCCTTGGTTCGCACAGCCTTCAATCATACAATGTGGATCAATCATGCGGTTGGCTCCTTTGTGATGGTCTTCGATCCAGTATGCCCAACGACTAGGCCGCGTTGCAACGAACCGTACAGGTTCAGAACCGTGTGAGACAGAGCAGCCCTCTCAGCTTGTTGTATTCCTCTTTGCAAGGGATGGTAAACGGCAGAAATCTTGATCTCATAAATTTATTCAATGGTGGATGTTCAAATATGGATTACCGTTTCTTATCTCACAATACTCATTTGGACGACCCGGCCGAGTTTTCCAGCCGAGACCCGCAGTTACGCAGATTGGCTCGGCAAGTCCACGTGCATACGTCGGCATTACTGGCGCGTTTGCCGAGAGAAACCCCTGGTATTTATACCTTGAGCGGGGGGCGACAAGTGGGCAAGACGACCTTGTTGAAACAGTGGATGTCGAGATTGATGGAAGACGGTGTGGCACCCGAAAGAATCATTTTTTTCTCTGGAGAACTGATTGATGATCACCATAGCTTGTTGCGTCTGTTGCAGGAACAGTTGGCGGAGATGCCGGCCGGCAAAACATGTTATGTGTTGCTTGATGAGGTGACGTATATAAAGGAATGGGACAAGGCAGTGAAATACGCGGCGGATGCCGGGTTGCTGGAGCAAACCGTCCTGGTGATAACGGGTTCGGACCTGGCCTTGATCAGGGAAGCTCGGACGCGGTTTCCCGGGTGCCGTGGGGATGTCGCACAGGCGGATTTTCATCTTTATCCACTTTCTTTTCGCGACGCGGTAGGGTTGAAGCGGGGTCAGGATGAAGCAGAACGCTGGCAACGGGGGAAACTCGGAAAAACTTCAATGGACTCTCTGTTTGCTGAATTCGACCAGTACCTGTTGCACGGCGGTTATTTGACGGCAATGAACGACATTGCACAAAAAGGCAGAGTTTCTTCGTCTACCCTGACGACCTACTCAGACTGGATTCGGGGTGATATGTTAAAACGGGGCAAGCAGGAACGTTACCTGCGCGAATTTCTGACCGGGGTGATAAAGCGGTACGGCAGCCATTATAGTTGGAATGCCTTGGCGCGTGACCTCTCCATTGATCACCCCAAAACAGTCGCAGACTATGCGGCCTTGCTTGAGTCGATGGACGCCTTGTTTATCCAACGGGCGTTACAGGAAGACAAACTGGCCCCCGCGCCTAAAAAAGCCCGCAAGGTGATGTTTACGGATCCCTTTATTTTTCATGCCGTCATGGCATGGTTGCGACCAGAGCAGGAACCTTATCACGTGCAGATGCTTCCGTTGTTCCAGGACCCGGTACTGTATTCCCGGCTGGTTGAGGCCTGTGTCGCCACGCATTATCACCGCCGCTATCCCACGTACTACATCAAGGCGAAAGGCGAAGTGGATATTGCCTACGTTGACGCGGACTGTTTTTGGCCCGTTGAAATAAAATGGACCCGGCAATTGAGGCCCAAAGATTTGAAGCAGGTGAGTTGTTATCCCCGGTCCAGAATTTTGAGCCAATCAAGACAGGTCAGTACACTTCAGGGAGTGCCCGTAGAACCGCTGCCATTGGCATTGTTGCGCGTTTAATCCCCAGAAAATAGAGTTGGTTCCTTCACGCTTTTTTCCCGAAAGCGTTCAAGCTGCTGTGTCCAACTTGGCTCATCGTCTTCGCCTTTGCCGCCAACCCTGCGATATTCGCAGAGGACTTCAGCGAATTCGACTTTTGTTGGGCCGCCTTGCAACGGAACGCCGACGAACTTGCATTCATGCGGATGGTCTCGTTATCGTAGTCTGCGAGTTGATTGAGGCGGTACACCTGTTGTGAATGGATTGAGAAAGGAGCGTGATTTGTGGCAACGGCGAAAGAAGTTTTTGAACAAGTGAAAGCGGCGGCCTTGGCCGCAACCGGACAGGATGAGCGGGCCTTACAGATTGATTATGACGCCTTGGAGAAAAAGATGGTTGCGGCGCTGGGCAACCGAACCATCGCACTCCTCCACGTCAATCAATATTTACCGGAAGGGTATGAAGATCAGGGACACTTCAATGCCATCGCCGTGACGGAGGGCAACGTGGTGTATGACATGGTCCTTGGCGATCAATATTTTCGCTATGATCTGTTTTCCGCCGCCGATCTGACCAAGTTTCAAAGCATTGACGGCATCTATAAAGATGAGGAAAAGCGAGAAGAAATTTCCTTCTTGAGTCTGCGTCTCCAACATGGCGACGAAGCGCATATTTTATTGGGATTAGACGATGCGCAACGAGCCAGTGTCATGGCAGTGGCAGAAAGACTTTCGTCAGCCCGGTATCCGGGCTGAACTCCCTCAAACGTTTTTTACTGAACAAAACAGTGAAGTCCCGGCGTGATTCCGATGCGCCTTCACGTGCAGAAGTCAACGTCGGATCAACGATGTTGCGGCGTGGTATGAAAAGTGAGTGGGCAGAGTCTCAAGTCGTAGGGTAAAACGGAAGAGTCTGTACCACGGAGGGATGGCGTTGACCGTTGACGTCCACGTCCAGGGTCGTTCCCGGAGCGGTGAAGTCTCGGAGAGGGAATCCGAATGCGATGATTTTATTTAGGGTGGGGGAGTGAATGGCGCTGCTGATCCATCCGACCTCTCGATCGCCGCTGAACATTTTGGAGTGGGAAGGAGGAATCATGTTTTCCGGTGCATTGATGACCAGGCCGACCAGTCGCCGTTTGACGGAACCGTACGTGTCCATGCGTGCGACGACTTCCTGCCCGGGATAGCACCCTTTGCTCAGGCTGAAGGCCTTGCCTTCAAGGTTAGCTTCGGGTGGAACAATTTGTTCGTTCAGGTCAGGGCCTAATTTGGGGATGCCGGCTTCGATGCGCAGGGATTCTCGTGCGTGTGTGCCGATGGTGCGCAGGTCAAAGGCTGTTCCGGCTTCCCACAAGTGCCGCCAGACCTGCTCCATGGCTTCATTGGGCGCAAGGATTTCAACGTCGCACTCACCGGTTTCTTCTGTTTTCGCCATAAGGATTGTCCGCCCACTCAGGTCGTGGATCAGAAAATCCCCCGTGGTCAACTTGGTGACGTCAACCTTCATGGCTTGTTGCATCAGAAGTGGAGTCTTGGGGCCGCTGACTAATAGGATGCCCCAGGTGTCTCCACAATTCTTCATTTTCGCTTTGGTACCGTAGAGGAGAAACTTTTTCAACGCCTGGTACGTGAGATCGCCCACTTCTCCCGTGTCTTCAAGGAACAGGTCATCCTTAAGCCTGTAGACCCGAAAGTAGCTCAGCATTTTGCCTTTGTGCGACATGAAGCTGGAATAGAACCAGTGGCCGGGCTGAAGGGGAAGCACGTCGTTGCTGATCATGCTTTGGAGCCAAGTGATTCGATCGTCGCCCGTGACTTGCAGTTTGCCGCGGTGCGAGAGATCGGCCATGCCGACGCCCTTTCTGACCGCGTGATGCTCGTCAATGGGATCACCATAATGGGCCGGCATTTCCCACTCTCCGGCAGGTTCAAAGTGTGCCCCCAGTTGTTGATGAGTCGTATGAAGCGAAGAGTGTTTCATGTCATCCGGTGTTCGGTCACTTCTTTGAGGAGGGCCAGGGTTCGGGCGGAAAATTCATTGCGTGAGACAATTTTGTCGATGCCGAATTCTTTGGCCTGACGCCACGTGTCGACTTCTTCATGATTGGCAAAAGCCAGTACCGGAATGCGGCTCAGGGCGACGTCGTGTTTTATCCCCTTGAGTATGGTGAAGGCATCAAGCCCCGGATCATTCATATTCAGGACAATGGCCACCGGCGCCCCCGCTTTTGATTGTTCCACGACCTTCTCTTGGGAGGTGATCCGTTTGAGCGCGTATCCCTCGGGTTTATAGGCCGCGCGAATCTTCGCGTAGAAAAAGACATCGGTGACTCCCACCAACACGATTTTTTCTTGTTCCATGTCCACCTTTCGAGGACGTCGGTTGATCAACCCGGCTTAATTCATCCAGGTCACCAGCCGCATCATGGCTTTTCTGGCAGGCGTATAATCGGGATTGAGCGTGACCGCGGTTTTGTATGATTCGATGGCGCGGGCCCAGTTCCCTTTTCGTTCATAGACTCGCCCGAGGTTCATGTGCGGGAAGGCCGGACTTTCATATCGTTTGGCCTGAGTGGCTCGTTCGAGCCAGGGAATGGATTCATCGACTTGATTCAATTCAATGAGATAGGCCCCAATATCGTTATAGGGATTCCCAAAATCCGGGTCCATCTGAATGGCACGACGGCATTCTTCAATCGCTCGGCGCAATTGACCTTTGAAGCTGTAGGTCCACCCAAGAAACGTATACGCTTCAGCCGTGGGAAAGGCGTCAATGGAACGGTGATAGAAGTCCACCGCGTCGTCCAGCTTGCCGTTCATCTGGAATTCATAGGCTTGCTGGAATAAATTCCACGCGATGAGCTTGTCTTCTTCCCGTCCTTCGCCTTGGTGAATGAAATCTTCCTGATTCATCGATCGGAGAAGCCTCCGTCACGAGAAGCAGCCGGCGCCGTCTTCTCCTTTGAGTTTTCGGCGGACCAGGTCGGCGGCCCGTCTTCCTGATAAGAGCATTGATCCAAACGCCGGTCCCATCCGAGGAGAGCCATCAACCGCGGCGACGGCCAATCCGGTGACGAAACAATTCGGAAACACTTCGCGCGTATTTTCTACAACCATGGCCTCTGAGCGTGCAACCCACATGGCCCCGTTGCCGGGAACCGGTTGATAGACTCCGCGTTTATTGAGCAGTTCGACAATGACGGCATCGTGGCCCGTGGCATCCACCACGATTTTTGATTCAAGGGCAACGGGGTCAACGTGGATCACGTCGTGTCCCGCCATCTCGGCCGTCGTGTTATTGACCACGACGCCTTCCAGCACGCCGTCAGCCCGAAGAATCAGGTCAACCACTTTGGTGAGGTTCAGCACTTTTGCTCCTGCCTCATACGCGGAGGCAATAAGCCGGGCGGTGGCGTGTGGAGGGTCCACGATTGTCATGCCGGCGCATTCCTGAATGGGCTTACACGGGACGCCCAGGTTCTTCAGGATGTCGTCAGCCGGTTCGCACACGGTGGCTTTATTCATCAGGTATCCGCCGGACCAGAACCCGCCGCCCAGCGCGAGACTTTGTTCCAGTAACAGCGTGCGAAAGCCGTGGCACGCCAAGTCAGAGGCGCAGACCAGACCCGACGGCCCACCTCCGACGACGATCACGTCGCTTTCAATGAGTTGATCGAATTCTTTATAGAACTCGCGTGCAATGTGGCGCGTCACGTCTCGTTCACGAAGTGGCGCTGGATGGAGACCTTCCATAACGACCCTCTCTTATACGTAGAGTTCTCCGCCGGCCCGCCGGAATTCAGCGGATTTTTCCTTGAGTCCGACCTCAAGGACGGCCTCTTCATCCACGTGGCGTTGGGCGGCGTACTCGCGCACGTCCTGGGTAATTTTCATGGAGCAAAAATGGGGGCCACACATGGAGCAGAAATGCGCCCCTTTGGCGGCTTGATCCGGCAGCGTGGCATCGTGATACTCCCGAGCCGTATCGGGATCGAGCGAGAGATGAAATTGATCTTCCCACCGAAATTCGAATCGAGCCCGGGATAAGGCGTTATCACGGCGTTGGGACCCCGGGTGCCCTTTGGCCAGATCCGCGGCGTGAGCCGCGATTTTGTAGGCAATGACGCCGGCTTTGACGTCTTCTTTCGTCGGCAAGCCGAGGTGTTCTTTCGGCGTCACGTAGCACAGCATCGCACATCCATACCATCCGATCATCGCCGCCCCGATCCCCGACGTAATATGATCGTATCCGGGGGCAATGTCGGTCGTGAGAGGTCCCAAGGTATAAAACGGGGCCTCATGACAGACCTTCAATTGCTTCTCCATGTTTTCCTGGATCATGTGCATGGGCACGTGGCCCGGCCCTTCGATCATGACCTGCACGTCGTGCCCCCAGGCGATCTTGGTTAATTCACCCAAGGTTTCGAGTTCAGCAAACTGGGCCGCATCGTTGGCATCGGCAATGGACCCGGGCCGCAATCCGTCACCGAGACTGAACGACACGTCATAGGCCTTCATGATCTCACAGATTTCTTCAAAATGCGTGTACGCGAAGTTCTCTTGATGGTGCGCGAGACACCATTTGGCATGAATGGAGCCGCCTCGTGAGACGATGCCGGTCATCCGGTTCGCGGTGAGGGGTACGTAGGCTAATTTCACGCCGGCGTGAATCGTGAAATAATCCACCCCCTGTTCGGCCTGCTCAATCAGGGTGTCCCGATAGACGTCCCACGTCAGCTCTTCGGCTTTCCCACCGACTTTTTCCAACGCCTGATAAATCGGGACGGTTCCAATGGGCACGGGGGCGTTGCGAATAATCCATTCCCGTGTTTCATGAATGTTCTGGCCGGTGGAGAGATCCATGACCGTATCGGATCCCCAGCGAATGGCCCAGATCATTTTCTCGACTTCTTCCTCAATGGAAGACGCGACCGCGGAGTTGCCGATGTTGGCATTGATCTTGACCAGAAAATTTCTGCCGATAATCATCGGCTCGATCTCTGGGTGGTTGACGTTGGCCGGGATGATTGCCCGGCCGCGGGCTACTTCATCGCGGACGAATTCCGGGGTGATGGTTTGAGGCAGACGAGCGCCCCAGGCTTGCCCGGGGTGTTGCTCTACCCCCCGGGCCGTTTCATTCGACTGACACTGTGCGTCCTTCCGTAATTGGGTTTCCCTGATCGCGATGAATTCCATCTCCGGGGTGATGATGCCTTTTCTGGCGTAATACATCTGCGTGACGTTCCCGCCGGATTTGGCTCTCAATGGCTTCCGAATGTGGGCGAAGCGCAAGCCGGCGAACTTCGGATCATTGGCCCGTACTCGGCCGTATTCGGAAGACACTTCCGGTAATTCCTCAACGTCGTTCCGGGACAGAATCCACTTTTGCCGAAGCGGGGGAATACCGTGTCGCACGTTCATGGTCAGGGCGGGGTCGGTATAGGGTCCGGACGTGTCGTACACCGTAATCGAATGGGGTTCGGATGTGCCGTTACCCTGCCGGGAGGTGAGCGCGATTTCACGCATGGGCACAGCCACTCCTTCTTGTGCTCCCGTGACGTAGACTTTCGTTGAAGCAGGCAGTGGGGTGGTGGTAAGGGTCGAAGTGGGGGGATGCCCCTCACTCCCGTTCCCTTGAGTGAATGGGTGTTGAGGAAGTTCAGTCTGGTTCATGCGACGATCCTTTCATATAAAAAACCGCTCTCCAAGTCCTGGGAGCGGCTTCTATTTGGAAACGTCTTCTTTCATCACCGCTTCCCTACGCTGGAATTACCCAGATCAGGTGATAAGGGTTGTCTCCAAATGAAGACTCTCAGCCGCCTTCGGCTCCCCTAGCTCATCGTCATACTTCCTATCGTACGCTTTGCCTTTTTTCTTGTCAATTCGCCATGGTCCAGGGTAAGACTGTGAAGGCTGGAAGTAGGGGAATGTTCACCAAAATCTTTGGGATTTCTATATCTAACTAGACAACCTGGGAGGAACCATGAGACTCATATTCCAAGGAATATGAGTCTCATATCAAACAATCTGAGAGCACCAAGTCAAGCAATAAAAATGATAGACAGAAATGGGTAGATAGCAAAAGCGGGACAGAACATGGTCGTACTCAACATGAGTCCGAACGAAGATGCAACAGAAACCACGCTGTCATTCTGAGCGAAGCGAAGAATCTCAATCACAAACGGGCGGGTTGTCTAGTTAGGTATAGAATTCCCAAATCTTTTACTTGCTTGAAGTGAAGAAAGTTTTTATAGTGGTACGAAATTTTTATTTATATAGTAGTATAAAATTTACAAAATTTTTTGACATGAAACGTCAACTCTCAGCAAGAAACGTTGCCCAAAAAATGGCAGACATTATGATGGAGCACCTTGATTCTCTTCCTGAAAAAGAACGGAAGAAAAAGATTGAAGAGGGCAAAAAGGTTTTGAAAGCAAAGGCTAAGTCCGCGGTCTCTTCTTCTGGTAATCGTTCCAAAGTTTCATCGTCTGAAGATACTTCTCGCTTCCCGCTTGTAGCCCATGGGCGATAAGAAAGGATTTGAATTTTTTCTTATCGCCTTCCTTTAGCAATTGATAAAAAACATTTTTAAACTGTTTATTCAGTTTCTCGGCATCCCGATCAATCTTTCTTTTACCCCTGCTCTTTTCCTCAATCATTACATCTCTAATCTCTTCATCAGTTGTTTTCTTTCTCATCGGTTGATGGCCCTTCTTCCGCACGAATGCGTTACTCATTTTCTTCGTGGTAATTTCCCATCTCCCCTCCGGGTTGGGACCACTCAGCCAATCCCCATTTCTTTTGACACTTCACAATTTCCGCCACAGTTTTTTCATGCCGGTGCAGGACCGACATGACAGTATTTCTAAAATTTTGAGACCTTTGCAAGGTTCCGCCTTTTTAATGTCAAAACGATCTATAAGCTATACATTGTTGGTACGCTATGATGCTGTACGTGAAGCCGGGGTTGCAGCACGCCAAAGATTTGTTACAATTATAATTCTTTCCTGTTGATTGAATCACCAAGGCAGAAGAAAAGTCCTGAAGAACTCGCTGACAAGAGAATGAGGGCTGTACCGTAAAGTGAGCGCCTGAACCCACTTCAAACTAAAAAACGGGAATCAGGAAAATGGCTAAATCCGTAAAGGACATTGAAGATGCGATTCGACAACTGCCGCAAGAGCAGTTGAGACAATTCCATGCTTGGTACGAAAAGTTCAATTCAGATTCATGGGATAAGCAAATTGAAAAAGACATATCGGCCGGAAAACTTGATGCGTTGGCGGATGCATCTATAGAAGCACATAATCATCAAGCCCTAACAGTACATCAACAATGAATTCATCAAGACACAGACGGCTTGAGACAATCGATCAAGAGGTGAAGGCGTGAATGCCGTTGAAACGAGAACATTACCCATAACCGACTATGCCTCGGTCTCAACCGAGGAACTCTTTGAACGGACTCGGGCGGCCAAGCAGGTGCTTGGGGATGACGTGCTCGTCCTGGGCCACAATTATCAGCGGGATGAGGTCATTGTCCATGCCGATCTCAGGGGGGATTCCTTATTGCTGTCCAAGTTGGCGGCGGAGCGGTCGCAGCATCCATACGTGGTGTTTTGCGGCGTCCACTTCATGGCGGAGACCGCGGATATTTTGAGCCGATCGAATCAGACCGTCACGTTGCCGGATTTAGCCGCGGGGTGTTCCATGGCGGACATGGCGGCCATTGAGCAGGTTGATCAGTGCTGGGAAGAATTGGGGCGCGTGCTGTCCGTGGAAGAGGAGGTGATGCCGGCGGTGTACGTCAACTCCGCGGCCGTCCTGAAGGCCTTTTGCGGCGAACACGGCGGCATTACCTGTACCTCGTCCAACGCCAAAGCCGTGATGGATTGGTGTTGGGCGCGGCGAGAAAAAATTCTCTTTTTCCCGGACGAACATCTTGGCCGGAACGTGGCCAATGCCATGGGGATTGCCCGAGACCGGATGATCGTGTGGGATCCGTTTCTGCCGTATGGGGGCAACACCAAAGAGGCCATCAGACGAGCCAATCTGATTTTGTGGAAAGGCCATTGCAGCGTGCATCAGATGTTTCAACCCGCGCACGTGGCGTACTTTCGCAAAACTTACTCGGGCATTCAGGTCATCGTGCATCCTGAATGCCACGAAGACGTGGTCAATCAAGCCGATTACGTGGGGTCCACCGAATTTATTATTCGCACGGTGAAACAGGCGCAACCGGGGACCCTGTGGGCCGTGGGGACGGAATTGAATCTGGTCAATCGGTTGAAGAATGAGGAAACGGACAAACAGGTCTTCTTTCTGTCGCCCACCGTCTGCCGTTGCGCGACGATGTTCCGGATCGACGCCGCTCACTTGTGTTGGAGCATGGAGAATCTCGCGCAAGGATGCGTGGTCAATCGGATTTCCGTGCCCGACGACGAGAAAGCCTTGGCCCGGGTTGCGCTCGATCGCATGATGGCGCTCAGCTAATCGGAATGGATTGTTCTTGTCTTATTTAGCCGTCCCCCCTTGTTCCCTTCGCGTGCCCCGTTGAACCATGGATTATAAAGGGACCCTCAACTTGCCCAAAACGGCCTTCCCCATGAAGGGGAATCTGCCGCAGCGTGAGCCGGAGTTTTTATCCCGGTGGGCGGAGCAACGCCTCTATCAACGCATTCAAGAATCCAGGAAGGGGAAGCCGCTCTACGTTCTGCACGACGGCCCGCCGTACGCCAACGGCCACATTCACATCGGCCACGCACTGAATAAGATTCTCAAGGACGTGATCGTCAAGTCCCGCACCATGGAAGGATACCGGGTGCCTTACGTTCCCGGATGGGATTGTCACGGGTTGCCCATCGAACATCAGGTTGCGAAGCAACTGGGTGCGAAGAAAAAAGAGACGAGTGCCACGGAATTGCGCCGATTGTGTCGTGAGTATGCGGAAAAATTTTACGCCGTCCAACGTGATGAATTTCAACGGTTAGGCGTCTTCGGTGACTGGGACCATCCCTATCTGACGATGACGAAAGACTACGAAGCCGCCATCATTCGAGAATTCGGAAAGTTTGTCGAACAAGGCGGGGTCTATAAAGGGCTCAAGCCCGTGCTGTGGTGTACGCGGGATCAGACGGCCTTGGCGGAAGCCGAGGTCGAATATGCGAATCACACCTCTCCCTGTATCTACGTGAAATTTCCGTTCATCAGTGCGCCGCAAGAGCGATTTGGCCTTGGGGGATTGGCAGAAGTCGAGCAGGTGTCGCTCGTCATCTGGACGACCACCCCATGGACGCTTCCGGCCAATCAGGCCGTGGCATTGCATCCCGACATCGACTATGCCTTCCTGCGCGTCGGCAACGAGGTCGTGGTGCTCGCCGAGAAGTTGATTGATGAGGTGAGCCGGGCGTGTCGATTGGACAATCCTTCCATCATTGGAACCCGAAAAGGCAAGGACGGGTTTGAAGGGATGGTGTGCCGTCGTCCGTTCACCCTGGGCGGCTCGGGACAAGCGCAGGGGCGGTCTCCGATCGTCTTGGGAGATTTTGTGACGTTGGAACAAGGAACCGGGTGCGTGCATATTGCTCCGGGTCACGGCATGGAGGACTATCTGTTGGCACTGAAATATAACGCCGAAACGGCGACGGGGGTGCTGACGGAACCGCTTCAGGTGGTGGTGCCGGTGGATGATAACGGATGCTTGACCTCTGAGGTGCCGGAGTTTGCCGGGCAACACGTCTTACAAGCCGATCCCGAAATCGTGAACCATCTGCAACGCCTCGGGGTCCTGGTGGGGCAGGGAACGCTGGAACATTCCTATCCCCATTGTTGGCGATGTAAGAAGCCCGTGATTTTCCGAGCCACGCAACAATGGTTCGTCTCGATGGGCAAAGGCCGACTACGGGAGCGGGCGCTTGAGGAAATTGACCGGGTGCAATGGATTCCCGCGCGAGGCCGTGATCGCATTCACGGCATGATTGCGAATCGGCCGGATTGGTGTTTGTCCCGTCAACGGCTCTGGGGAACCCCGATTCCGGGATTTATCTGTACGACCTGTCAGTCGCCGCTGGTTGATGTGACCATCATTGCGGCGATTGCCGACCTCGTCGGTGAACACGGGGCGGACGTGTGGTTCCAGCGATCGGCGAACGAATTACTTCCCGGAACAACCACTTGTGCAACGTGCGGGGGAACCGAGTTCAAAAAAGAGCAGGACATTCTTGACGTCTGGTTTGAGTCCGGGGTGAGTCATGCCGCGGTGGTCAAACCGCGGGGTGCCGAGTGGTGGCCGGCCGATTTGTACCTCGAAGGATCGGACCAACATCGTGGCTGGTTCCACAGTGCCCTGTTGGCTTCCGTGACCACGGACGGCCGAGCACCCTACCGGGCCGTCCTGACCCATGGGTTTGTGGTTGATGGTCAAGGAAAGAAGATGTCCAAATCGGCTGGAAACGTCGTGGCGCCTCAAGACGTGATGACACAGTATGGGGCGGAAATTCTTCGCTTGTGGGTGGCGGCACAGGATTATCAGGAAGACCTTCGAATTTCGCCGCAAATTCTCAAGCAATTGATGGAAACCTACCGGAAAATTCGAAATACCTGTCGGTATTTACTCGGCAACGTTGATGGCTTCGATCCTCACGATCCGGCGCATCGCATCGATGTGCATCAGTTGCCGGAGTTGGACCGCTGGGCTCTGCTGCGGTTCAACAACGTCATTCGCAACGTGCGGAAGGGGTACGAGGAATTTGATTTTCGGCAGATCGTGCATGAACTGGATTACTTTTGTTCGGTGGACATGAGCGCGACCTATCTGGATATGTTGAAAGATCGGCTCTACACGTTCCCCAAAGAATCGCCGGTCCGACGCGGATCGCAAATGGTCCTGTTCACGATCGTCACGGGGCTTGCGCAACTCATGGCTCCGATTTTGAGTTTTACGGCTGAAGACGTGTGGGACGCCTTGCCCGGCAACGCGCACGCTTCATCGCTCGCCGACTCCGTTCACCTCTCGACCTTTCCCGAGCCTCTGGCGTTGCCGAACCAGGACGACCTGGAAGCTAGGTGGAAACAATTACTGACCGTCCGCACGGTCGTCATGGGCGCGTTGGAAAAAGGGCGACGAGAAAACGTCATCGGATCTTCGCTGGACGCACGAGTGGTCCTCAACGTCGTTCCAACCCTGTATCAGTTTCTTCAGGCCTATGAACAAGATTTACCGACCGTCTTGATCGTGTCCCAAGCGGTCTTACATCCTACGGACCACCCTTCCGGTGAAACACACCTGACGGATGACGCCGCGTTGGGCATCAGCGTGAACGTCGTGAAAGCAGAAGGCCGAAAATGTGAGCGGTGTTGGAATTACCGCGTGTCCGTGGGACGTGCCCCTCAGCATCCGACGTTGTGTCACCGTTGCGTTGAGGCCGTGACGTGACCAACGGATTCCGTCGGTACGGCTTACTGATTGGTGTCAGCCTCATCATTGTCTCCCTGGATCAGTTCACAAAGCTCCTCATCATCAATACCATGCAGTTGCATGAATCGACCCCCGTCGTCGCCGGGTTTTTCAACCTGACCTACATCCGGAATCCCGGCGCGGCGTTCGGCCTGTTTGCCACGACCAACAGCGCGTTCCGGCTCATCTTTTTCGTCGGAACCTCGATTTTTGCCCTGGGGCTGCTGGGGACGATTTTTTACCGAATGCATCCGGATGACGTCTGGGGCCAACTCACCGTCTCCAGTATTGTTGGAGGAGCCATCGGCAATCTGCTGGACCGGCTGCAACATGGAGAGGTTGTGGACTTTCTCGACGTGTATGTCGGTCGCTATCACTGGCCGGCGTTCAACGTGGCCGACGCTGCCATCAGCGTGGGCGTCTTCTCCCTGCTCATTATTTTTGCGTTGGATAAAAAGAAAAACGACTCATCCCCTGAATCATCACCCCCTGAATCAACCCCACAAGAAAATCAGTCGTGAAGAGCTTGGCCACACCATTGAGGGGGTCGCAAGGAAGCGCGTGATGCTCTGTGATCGTTGCCTCCTTGCCCCACAAAAAAGGGGGTGGATCGCCTCCACCCCCTTTCCCACACCTACACCGGGCTGCCCGCTCGCCCTGCCGTCAGCCGGACCCGTTCCGTTTGCGTCGGTTGGCCCGCCGCCCTAACACCCACCCTTCCACAATGACCATCCCCACCGCAATCAGCGCCGGATAGATGTACGTCGTCGTCGGAATCGGCGGCTCCATCACCAGGTAATAAAACGCCGACACCGCCATCTTCCGCCCCACGTCCCCATTGTGCCCATCCCACGCAAACAGCACCAGCGGGATGTATTGCCCCCGCTCTAAATACGCCACCTCGTCATAGTCCCCCTTCAGCGGCCGCTGGATGATCACCGTCCACCGCCCATTCGCCCACTCGGCTTTGACCACCTCCACCTCCTCTTGAAAGTCTACCTCGGTGAAGTCTTGATCCCAGCCCGTCCCTTCATATACCCCCAGCGTCCCGTCGGCCGTCCATTTGGTGATGTCCACCGGAAAGGTCTCATCTCCCCAGAAATACCGGGGTTTCCGCGGAGCCGGCAACTCTTGCCATTTGATCGGAAATTGCACCGCAATCCCGTCGTTGTACACCGGATAGCCGTCTTTTTGTTTCGCCGCGATGGACTCTTGATGAAATGGGTCTTCGCTAAACGTCGTCCCTTGCGGGCCTTGTTCGGCTACGCCATAGTCCTCCAAGTTCACTTCCGTGGCGTCCCACTCCGGTTCTTCGGCTTGCACGCTCTTCGTCCGATCATCCCACCGGAACATGATGGCTAGATGCGTGTCGTTGTACAGGGTCTGCACCCACACGTCGTCCAGCCGGTTCACGAAGTTCCGCGGCTTGTGCGTAATCTGCCCCCCCAGGGCAATCCACCGCCGGGGCACCAATTTCCACCGTTCGTCGTGTTCGTCTGCCGGTAACGCTCCTTCCACGTATTTCGCCGGAATGACGAAGTTGCTCTTCGGTTTGTCCGTCAGCGGGTCAATGGCTAACGGCTCTCCTTCCGCCAACGCTTGCGCGATGGGGGCCGTGACTTGCCCCTCCGCGATGTCAATGTCGTGCTGCCGCTCACACAGGGCATTCACGTAGTTGGCGATCTCCCACCGCTCGTCCACGCTGGTGGTGTCTGCAAACGACGGCATCGGCGTCCCGTTCAGCCCCGTGGAAAACGTCCGAAAGATGTTCGCGACGTTATACGGGTCTTGCCGACTGCCCCGGAAGTTCCAGCATTTGTGCCAGTCCGCCGGTTGGATGCTGAACCCCCAGTCGTCCTTGAGGTTGAAGGCATTGCCGTCTCCCCGTCCTTCCAGCCCGTGACATTCGATACATTTTTTCTCCCCGACTAATTCGGCTCCCCGCTGAATCGAGGCCGCGGTCGCGGCTTTGGGCGTGAGCTTGTCCAACTCCAAGACGAAGAATTCTTCAAATTCTTCGTCTTGCCATTCCCGATCCTGGACTAACTGCGTGGTGACAAACGCCAGCACGTCCCGGCGCTGCTGCTCCGTCAGGATGCCTTCCCACGGCGGCATGGCCGACCCCGGCAGCCCGTGCGTCACCGTCTCAAACAGATCAATGTCGATTAACGGCAGTTGCCCGCTCGCCGTGTGCCGTATCTTGAACGTCCCCGCGTTGAAGTTGCGCGGCCGCGGCCACAGCCGCACGGCGCCCGGGCCGTCCCCCGCGCCTTCGACCCCATGGCACCACACGCATTTGGTAAAGTACACCCGCTTGCCCGCTTCAATCTGCTCCGCTCCCGGCTTGGCCGGGGCACTCTGCCGACTGAAGCCGTCGGGCAGCACTTCTTCTTGCCCCCAACTGCTCCCCGGCCCGCTCAGCCCCAGCAGGAGACTCAGCCCGACCGTCAGCCCCCAGCCGCGGCTCCCCCCGCCCTCGTGTCTGCTTGCCTTGCTCCTCATCATCCTGCCCTCTCCCTTAGTCCCACGTCCGGGGATAATACCCCGTATGCCAGTATTCAAACATCACGACTTTCCAGATCTCATCCACCGTCAGGTGTTGTTCCCACGGCGGCATCACCGACGCCCAGGGAAAGCCTTCCCCCGGCAGCCCAATCCCCCCCTTCGACACCCGCCAGAACACGAAGGTCTCTTGCAACTGCGCAATCGTCCCCGCGTCCGTGAAGTTCGCCGGTATCGGGTTGAACGCATACGCCCACAGCCCCCGCCCATTCAGGTTGTCCCCGTGACAGAAGTGACAGTTCTGAAAGAATATCTCGCCCCCCTCCCGCACGTACTTGATGTACCCCTCCGCGTCCGGATCCCACGGGTTGTAGTCCGCGTCGTTCACGTCTTTCATCAGCCGCCCCATGGCTTGCTCCACAATCCGCGCATCCGTGTACGCCTGATCGTAGTTGCCCGCCGCGTTCACCCGGTAGGGGTTCTCCACCACTTGCAGCACAAACGTCTTGCCATGCACTTTCGTCGTCGCCGGCGGCGCCGGATGCACTGTCCGTAACTCGATCGGTTCGGCAAAACTCGGCAGAAACGACGTGTAGGCAAACCCGCCAAAGGCTACCGGAATCACGATCACCGCCCCCAGCCGCACCGCCCGATGTACGCCGCTGATCCCATCCATCACGTTCAGAATCGGCCGCTTGAATTCTTGCCACTCCCCTTCCGACCCCGACACCCACATGAAGATCCCACACCCCGACACCGTGCCGTAGATCGCCCGCACGCTGAACGGGATCGGCGGATAAATGCGATATTGCAAATACAGTTGAATGTACAGCCACACGCCCACGCCCGCCCAGAATTTCGGCACCCCCAGCCCCGCCCGCTTCAGCGCCCAGTTCACCAGCGCAAAGACTAAAATCGACCCCGCCAATTCCGAAATCATCTGCATCGGCATGTAGCCTTCCACTAACTTTAGCCACGTCATCCCTTCACTCCTTTTTGAGAAGGACTACCGGTCAGTCAATTTGACGTTCTCAAAAAATGAAGCCCCCGTTCCCGCTTTCGCGGAAACGGAGGCTCCAGATGGTTGTCGTGATGTGATCGTCTCACGGCGTTTCACGGCAGTGAGGGTTACGGCATTTTAGCGGTGAACCAAGTCGAGATGCCCTTCATGCCGTTCCGTTCCACGTTCTGCCCGTCCCACACCGCAAACGCCACCGGAACGCTCTGCCCGGCCCCGAACTGCACGTCGTTCGCGTCATTCGTCGCCAACGCCCGCTTCATCACTACCCGCCACGTCGGCCCACTGCAACACCCGCCTTTCAACGCCCCATACGGTTCCCACAGCCCATTCCCCATCACGTCCTGCGACGCCTGCGTCGTCAACGTGCTGAACCCGTTCGCGTTCAAATCCTCCACCGAACTCGCCCGCAAATCCGGATCCGACAGGATGTTCCCCGACCAAATCCCCGGATTGAACGGCCCCAAACTCCGCCCAATCCGATCCGGATACGTCACCCCCCCGGCCGGCTCCTCATAGTAAAAGTCCCACGCAATCGACGGATACTGTTGATCCACGTCCCACATCCCCGCCACACCCGCGCCCATGTCCCGTTGCCATTCCGCGTTCCAGCGCCAGATGTTCACCGTGCCCCCTGATTGCCCCATACATTGGAACGGCGGCGCCCCAGAGGTTTGCACCGGAAATTGCACCGCCACTTGATCCCGGAAATCCTGCGGCCCAATGGTGGTGTTGTTCAACGTTTGATCGCCCCAGTTCGCCCACACCCCGATCTCTTTGCCGTTCGTGGCCATCTTGACCATCACGGTCTTCACCGAGATGTTGGGATGCATCGGAGTCGTAATGGTTTGCCCACTCAGCGGCACCACAATCCCCGGCACCGTCTCCCACACCGGGTTCGCCGCATCCATCGGAATCGCCCCGCTGATCTGACCCACGGGAATCGTCACCGGTTGGCTCACCGCCAACGGCACCTGCCCCACCGTCATCAGCACTCCTACGATCATGACGGAAAAGAGGACACCGACGGTCCAAGACTTCGTTTTAAGATGAACGGTTTGCATAACATCCTCCTTTCAAGATGGTTAAATCACGTATATGATGCCTTCCTTTGTAGAGCATCCACAACATAAAATCAAGAAAACCTTAGACAGACGAGAAACTCTCTCATCCTTGGCGCTGGTCACCGGTCACTGTCCACTGGCCACCGGATTACCCTGAAACCGTTGGAGATGGTCCGAGAGCATCTCCGCGACCTTGTCCAGATCGAAGGGCCAGGCGTAGGTCAAGGTCACGTCGGGATAGTGCTTGCGCAGGGCTGCCAGTTCCTCGGGAATTTCATATTCCGAGTGCGAGCCGCCCGGCGTGAACATGGTGGAGACCACGGTAACGTCTTTAGCTCCGTCGGCGATTTGTCGTTCAATGGCTTCGCCGAGCGTGGGCGTGCAAAACTCGTTATACGCCAGGGAAAATCGTGCCCCACCCAGGAGAGACTTGAGGCGGATGGCCAATCGTTCAAGCCCGGCTTGATAGGGGTCGGTTTCCGGGGTTCGAGGCCACAGCCGGATTTTCTGGTCAAGGTCATATTCCTCCTGGGACATCGGAACTCCTGCGGCGCGTCGTTGGGCCTCCAGCCGTTTGAGCTTCGTGACCAGTTCTCCGGGGTAGTCTTTAGGAATGCCTCCATGCCCAACGAGTACCACGCCTGTTGTTGAATCACTCATGGTTCCCTCTTTTCTGACGTGACGGCAGTCGCGTTGCTAAGCCGTGTTGGAACGTCCAAGTAAACGGGGCGTTATTGCCTGTACGCGTTCTATCTCGACAATATACCGGATGCCGCGTCGTTCAAGCCAATCCCGGTATGAGTCAGCCCCTCTGCCGCCCATGACCACCTTTGTCAGGGGCAACAATTGCCGGACGATATCGTCAACCAGATTTTTCATGTCCGACGACGGGGGTTCGACGGCGCAGGAGAAGAGCACGAGTTTTCCATGGCGTCGCCGGCAAGCCAAACGAACGACATCGACGTTCACGTCGGGGCCGAGATAGGTTGTGTTCCATCCGTTGTTGCGAAGAAGCCTCGCCGCGGACATGGCGCCGATTTCATGAAAATCATTGGGCACGCAGGCGATCAAGGCATGCGGACGGGTGGTACGGTTTTGATGCTGATGAGATTGGACCAACAACCGTTGAATCGTTCGCGAGACCGACTGCTCTCCGGTGATACTGATCCGGCCTTGGTGCCAGAGTTCGCCGATGGTTTGGAGAACCGGGAAAAAGACGCCGGTCAAGGCTTCATCAAATCCCCGTTGCTGAATGATCAGGGCGATGGTCCGGTCCACGGCTGCCTGGTCGCCCCTGCGTGCCGCCTGGATCAAATCGCGGGCCTGGGTTTGGGAATCCTGGGGAACGTGATGCACGTCAATGGGGCCGGCGTTCATCTCGGCGAGTAAGGCCGCACGGCCTTGACGGGCAAGTCGGCCGATTGAAAGGCCGTTGGTCAATTGGTGTTTGAGGAAAAGCAACAGTTGCAGTTCTTCGAGATCGTAGAGGCGATACCCATTCGTTGTGCGTCGTGGGGAGAGGAACGTATAGCGTTGTTCCCATTTTCGAAGGACGTGGCGACTCAATCCCGTCAACTCCGAGAGCCGTTTCATTCTGTATCCTGATGGGTGAGTCTGAACGTTAGACATGGTGTCGCAGCGTCAATTCCTTCGGATGCGGCGCAAGATACACCTGCTCGCGGAGGTAGGGGACATCCAGGACGCGGACGTAATGCCGGATCAAGGTGACAGGCACGCTCAGGGGCACGACTCCCTTCTGATAATCAGTCAACACGTCGTGGAGGTCACGGCGGGCCGTGGAACTCAACGTGCCTTTGAAATGCCCGACGACGTGTTGGAGGACGTTCACGTGCTTGCGGATCGTGGTTTTGACGGCTAAGGCTTCCATGAACAGGCGTCCGTACGCGTCCGCTGATTGGCGAGTCGAGAACCGGTTGGCGTTGGCCACTAATTGCCCAAGCCGTTGGTAATGTCGGCGGCTGTGGGCCAATAAGAGATATTTATGAGTCGTATGAAAGGAGACCAGGTCCCCACGGGTGAGTCGTCTGCTCAGGGTAGACGATTGCCACCGGTGATAACCAAAGACGCGCTCAATGAAATGTTCTCGAAGCATCCGGTCTTGCAACCGACCTTCTTCCTCAACGGGAATCAACGGAAACTCGCGTTGAAACGCATCCGCAAACAGACCTTTACCCGTTCCCAGAAGTCGGCCTTGCCGGTCATACACGCGCACGCGCCGGGTCCCGCAGCTCGGAGAATTTTTTTTGAACACGTACCCGGACAGGTTGCACGATCGAAGATCACGCAACCGCGTGTTCGTATACCGGCGCATGATCTCGGTATGATCGATGCACGAACGAATGGTTATCAAGCGAGGACATTCGACGTCATCGACTAAGCGCATGGCTTCGCGCGGGGTGCCGAATCCAGCCTCGACTTCGGGACACACCGGGACCCACTCCACGTGTGGCCCGAGAACGTCCACCAGAAAATGATCCCGCGTATGGCCGCCATTGTATCGGACGGGATCGCCCAACAGACATCGGCTGATTCCCAGGCGAAGAGGGAAGTCGGCAGAGGGAGCCGTCTCAGGGACGGCGTCGGCATGCGGACCGTGTGGCGAGAGAGAGGTCATGCGGTTCGTTCAGGCCTGCCCTGAGCCCCGAAGTGCCTGCCCTGAGTCTCGAAGGGTTTGTTGTTCCTTGGTCAAGGCTTGCTCACGGCAATCAATTCAAGAATACGTCGATCACGCCTTCCGTCCCAGAATCGCGGCGAGCGCGGAATCCAGGTATGAATACGTGTAAGTAAACCCGAGTTGCCCGGCCATCAGGGGATGGACCGATTGACCATGGGTCATGAGCGTAGACATTTCACCTAATGCGATTTTCAGAGCAAACGCCGGAACCGGAAGCCAGGCAGGTCGCCCCAAGGTCTTCCCCACTTGTACACAAAATTCGTTCATCGTGACTGGATGGGGGGACACGGCGTTGAGTGGACCTTGGAAGGAATCACGCTTGAGAACGACGGCCAACAGTCGTCCAAGATCCTCAACGTGAATCCAACTCACGTGCTGTGTGCCGTCGCCGACGGGGCCGCCGAGGAACGCCTTGAAGGGGATCAGCATTTTGGGGAGGGCGCCGCCGTCTTTCCCCAGGACCATGCCGATTCTCAAGCAGACGGTCCGAATGCCGAAATCCGTGGCGCGAAAGGCTTCGCGTTCCCATTCCACGGACAGGTCAGCCAGAAATCCCTCTCCCGGTTTTGTGGTTTCATCGGCACTGCCCGTCCTGAGCTTCGAAGGCTCAGCCGTCTCAAGTCCATAATATCCGATTCCTGAGGCGCTGATGAAGGCCTTCGGCCGAACGGTCGCGGGGAGATTCGATAACGTGTTGACCAGCATCCGGGTCGTCTCGATTCGGCTGGCACGAAGCACGTGCTTGCGGGCTTGCGTCCATCGGCCTTCGGCAAGAGAAGCGCCTGCCAAGTTGACGACGGCATCCTGTCCGTGAACGGCTTGTTCCAACGTGTCACGATTCGACGGGCCCCATCCGCGAACGAACGTCTCGGCTTCAAGAACGGCGGAAGCCTTGTCGGGGGTTCGGGTGACGATGGTGACCCGGTGCCCATCGGCAGTCAGCAGCGGCGTCACGTTCCTGCCGATAAAGCCCGTGCCGCCTACAATGGCCACGTTCATCATTGGCCTCGTGCAACGGGTTGCGGCGCGGCACCAACGTCCCTGGCACAACGGAAGCCGGTACCGTGGGTTTTCCGTCTTCGGGCCTTTGGGGTTTCGGTCCGGCGCCACGTGATAATAGTCTTTATCATACCAGTCTTGGACCCACTTGAGGAGAATGAATGCTCAGTAATGTAACGTCTATAAGTTCAGACACCTTTGGGACTCAACCTGAGGGACCGTATAGCCTTGGCCTGCACTCTCCAGGACAATCCATGCTCCAACGGCAACCCGAGTGCCAAAGGTCGTGGACGTCTACACCCCATTGACAAACGGGAAAAAGTGCGTTTAACTACGCGCAGAATAACAAGGTCGTTATTCTGCACGGCGTGACCGTGCGGGGACAATGAACGTCCTTCCCCAACGGAGTTGGGAAAGGGCGTTTTTTTATGGACCCACGGCCTGGACATTCGTTGAGCGTGACGCCGTGAAGAGGAGCGGGATTCCTTGCCCGGTCATCCTCTCGCGGCATTGGCAAAGGCGCCGGCAACACCGTGTACAAACCGGGAACGTTTTTACAGGTGATGATGCCGGTGCCTTTTGTTGTGTGAAACGGGGTTGACTCATGAAACATGAACGTACAGAAGATGATCGCCGTCTCATCTCCCGGCTCCGGTCGATTCTGAATGGAACGGCTTCCCCGGAAACGCGGATCGGCCAAGCCCTGGACTTGCTGAATCAGGAAGCTGAGCCGGCACAGGCTCCTGAACGGCCGTCGGAAACGTTCAAGTCAACGCCAAGTCACCCAGTCGCGGTGGATGCTCCACAATCGCCGATCTTCTCAAGAAAAAAGAAGCAGACTCCCGTGCTGATTGGCAACAGTCCGGCGATGCACGCCGTCCACGCGGCCATTCAGCGGATCTCGCTCACCTCGGCCACGGTCTTGCTCCGTGGAGAAAGTGGAACGGGCAAGGAGTTGGCGGCGCAACGGATTCACCTTTCCAGTGCGCGTGCCGGTCAACCGTTTGTGGCGGTGCATTGTGCGGCCATACCTGAGACCTTGATGGAAAGCACCCTGTTCGGGCATGAACGGGGGGCCTTCACCGGCGCGAGTCAGGCCAGAAAAGGGCGTTTGGAACAAGCCCACGGCGGCACGCTGTTTCTTGATGAAATGGGTGATATTTCCCCGGCGACCCAAGTCAAACTCCTGCGCGTTCTGCAGGAGAAAGAATTTGAACGAGTCGGAGGTGGGCCGACGCTCTCCGTGGACGTCCGCGTAATCGCCGCGACCCATCGTCATCTCGAAGCCATGGTCCGGGCCGGGGAGTTTCGAGAAGATTTGTATTATCGTCTCAACGTCGTCCCGCTTACGCTTCCTCCCTTACGTGACCGGCCGGACGACGTGCCGTTGCTCATGACGCATTTTCTCGACAAGGTCAATCGCGACAATCACCGGCAGATTCACCTGGGGAAGGACCTGATTCAGGTGATGAAGGCCTACCATTGGCCCGGCAACGTTCGTGAACTGCAAAATTGTATTGAGCGGTTGGTCGTCTTGTCCGAGACGCCGACCATCGAGTTACGGACCATTCCCGCATCACTTGTCCCATACGTTGAGCACATGCGAGCGGTTCATGGGCAATCCGCAACCAGGTCAAGCAGCGCGTCTTCCCAACAAACGCTTCCCGCCCGGTTGGATGCGATCGAACGGGACCGTCTTCGAGAAGCCCTTAACCGAGCCGGGTGGGTCAAAGCCAAGGCCGCCAGGCTGTTGGGCATGACGCCGCGTCAGATTGCCTACCGGATGGAAAAGTATCGACTGGCTGAAGAACGCTAGAAACCGTTGAAGTCTCTACTGAAACCGGAACCGAAAAGACGGAACGCCAAGCAAGCCGACGCGAGATGAGTCAACGTCCGTTGCCGGATCGTTGCCGCGACGATAACGGCGAAAAAGTAAGATTGAGAACACGTGTTTGAATGTTGTTGTTGAATGCCTTACAGTTATCGGTGAGAGAACCACGCTGCCATCCCATGGCATGGAGACGTGACGGGGCTGCACCCAAAGGGAGAGACGACTATCATGTCTGTTTTCGCTATTGTTTTGAAAGAAGCCAATGCCAAGGTAACGGAACAGATTGCGACAACCTATCCTGAGCACTATCAATATAACGACACGTTTTTTCTCGTGGAGAGTGATAAGCTTGCGGACACCGTTGCCGTTTCCGTGGGGATAAAAGGTGCATCCCGCATAGAGTCGGCAAGTGGAGCGGTTTTTGAGCTGACTCCAGCCTATTCCGGCTATACCATACGTTCGCTGTGGGAGTGGCTCAGACGGACAGAGGAACAGGAATGAGTGGTCGGCCTCTTCAATCAGTTCCCTACAATCAAGAAGAACCGGAGGGGCCTGCAAAGTCAAGCGGGGGTAATGGCGGGAGCAACTTTGAAAGGCGCCTGACGGCACTCGAAACCCACGTACAATACCTTGCCACCAAAGAGGACATCCAAAAACTCAAGGTGTGGTTTCTGCAGGCTACGATCAGCGCAATGGTGGTCATCGTAACCGTGACCGTCGCAATCCTCAGAATCTTCTTTTAACCGACAAGCCAGAGTCCTGCCATTTTGTGCACCCATTGTTTGTTATGCCGTTTCTATCCGGGGAAGGATTGGGTAGAAGGGTTCTGAAGAAGGAAGCGGACGAAACCGGTATCATCAAATCTTATGAGTCTGAACCCGCCAACCGCCGCGCGCGGGTTTTTGCGGCGCATCCATGAGCCTTCCAAAAAATATCTGGAAGAATGGTTTGACCTGCCTGCTCACGTTCATCACGTGGCGCATCAGATGGCGAATCCACCGGTGGATCGCCCGCAGAGCCGACAGGAATTTCTCCAGCTTCTTGGGTGCTTGGAGATCGCTGAGGAACACGCGGTCGTGCACGACAAGTTCGGCCACGGCGCCAAAGTGGCGCCCAACGGGGATCGGTTGCTCGTCACATGGGAAGCCCACACGGAATACTACAGCTATCAGGTCTGGCACATCCCCGACGATAAATTACAACCGCTGGCCTTCGGGCCGCTGACGTTTCCCGACTATGCCATGCCGTTGTCGCCCTTGGGGCTTGAAATCAACGCGTTGGACATTCTGGTTTTGCCGCACACCAATCTGACGGTTGAGGAAGTCAAAACGACGATGCCCGGACCGCAGATTTATGGAAGCCGTCTGTTCGGGCACGATATTTCCGTGATGGCGACCTTTACCCCGGATGAACATCGGCGTGAACGCTATCTCATCACGTCGCCGTCGTTTGACGTCCTGCTCAATCAATTGGGCCGCACGATCGACACGCTGGTCGCCGTCGAAAATTATACCCATCTGATTCTCCTTCCGCTTCACGCCTTCGCCCAAGCGGTGGACCAGGTCCAGCAACATGAACAACGCCATTTGTATCAACGCGAAGTGATTACCACGCAGATCGCGGACTCGACCCAGGACACCCTCCAGCATTGGCTCACCGTCCTGACGCAGGATTTCATGAACGTCAGTCGCATGGCGGAATCCATGCGGTACAAGCTGTCCGCCGCGGTGCCGTACGATCGCATCATTCGGGCAAACGTGGCGTCGCTCCAGGAACAACCGGTTGAAGGCTGCCGCCCACTCTCCGAATACGTGGACGGAAAGACGATCGGCGTGGCCGAGGGCTACCAGCAGTTCATCAAGCGAATCAACGCGCTGGTGAATGATTTTCAAGGATCCATCGCCGTGATCCGCACCAAGGTGGAACTCCAATTGCAGAATCAGAACGTCCAGCTCCTGCGCAGCATGGATAAAACGACGCGCAGCCAGGCGATTCTCCAGCGCACGGTCGAAGGCTTATCGGTCATCGTGCTTTCATATTATCTCAGCGGCCTTGGAAGTTACGTGTTCAGAGCCATGGAAACACTCGGCTGGATTGACGATCACGATCTGGCGGCGGGCCTGTTCGTCCCCGTCTCCTTAGGCGTGGCGTTCGGACTCATCGTGTTGGGGCGAACGTTCATCTACACACGCCACGTCAATGACGCCGGGACCGACCGGAAAACCTCCACCCCGTCAAACGACTGACATGCGTGTACCCACCCCTTGCCCCTCATCTCCCAATTGCGTGACCTCAGTCGGTGGTGCCGATCACGACCACTTCATCGCCCCCCTGCACTATCAGGACGCCCGCGAACAAGCGAAGGCTCGATTACGGACCATCCTCCACGCCCTGCCGCGGACCACCATCGTTGCAGACGAAGAGTTGTACCTGCACGCCGAATGCACCTCGCTCGTGTTTCGCTTCGTTGACGACCTGGAATTCTGGTTTGACGAACGCGCCCCCATCGTTCACGTGCGATCCGCCGCCCGCGTCGGGTACTCGGACCTGGGGGTCAATCGCCGGCGAGTCGAAACCATCCGAAGCCGGTTCCAACGCCGGGACTGAAAAAAGTCGACGCGGCCCGCCTGCCGGGGTCGCGGGCAGATCAGTTCAGCAATCGGAGCGCGGTCTTTTGCGCGATCGTGGAAAAGACGTGGTCTTCACTCAGCAGGTCGGCGTTCAAATCAAGCGCACATTGAGCAACGTGGGCATCAGGCGTCGAAACACTGACCCCCGTCAAAAACAAATGCGCGCGCAATCGTCCCACGCGCATCCAGTGCTCCAATCCATGCGGACAAAGAGGAAGATCCAGGAGAAAAGATTCTAATTGGGCACGCTGCCGTGGGGTCATCTTCCCGCTGAGTAATTCAGCAGCGACAACGGGGGAAAGGTACATCCGGCCCTCGGCCAAGGTCTCATCAATGACTGAAGGACCCCTATGCGCAAAATACGTCACCCAACTGGAGGTATCAACGACGAGGGCGCTCACGAGAGACCCGAAGATCAACGTCAAGCTTGAGCCGACCACGAAGACGCGAGGCCTTGGTCAGTGCCGCCCCCCTTTTGATCAGGCTCAATCCTTGTTTGAGGGTTTCAGTCACGCCGGCTCCGGACACGTGACAGGCTTCTTCCAACAGATCGGCAGGCAAATTGGCCGTCACTCGGCGAATCTCACGTTTCTGAGTCATACCGGCATACATATCATAGTTCATATCGTCTGACAAGGAGCAGCGTCTCTCTCCTTCCCCCGGCACTTCCTTCCTTTTTTGCGCGCGAATTTACGACTCTTTGACGCCTCCGTAACGCCCTCGTAACGAATAGCTTCTATGCTTCTCTCACGCTGATTCTGAATCAGACGCCGTCGTATTTCCGTCTTCTTGACATTCAACGGGGAGGAGTGACGTTATGAGTATTCATCGATCCAGCCTTGGAAGTGCGGCACTGGTTGTGCTGCTCATACCAATGGCTTTGACACCGACGGCAACGGCCGGCGATACGCTGACCGACGTCTTGCGTGAAAAAGGCGTCATTACCAAAGAAGATTGGATTCGCATCAAAGCCGCCGAAGAAAAGGAGGCTGCGTCACAGACGCAGAACAAAGAGAAGGACTCTCAGATCAAGGTGGGTTGGGGAAAAAAGGGGTTTACCCTGGCCACCGCGGATGGATTATTCCAGACCAAGATCCAATGGCGGTTCCAAGGCCGCTGGACCTATCCTGAACGGTCGGACCCACGCAATGAAGGAGCGTTCACGGACAACGAAGAAAGTACCTTCGAACTTCGGCGGGTCCGGATGAAGGTCGGCGGTCACGGCTACCAACCCTGGATCAAATATTATTTTGAAGTGGATTGGCAACCTGGACGCGACTTCGATGACGGTGCGGGAAACGCAGCGACCCGCCTGATTGATTGGCGCATCATGTTGGAAAAATATAAATGGGCCAAGTTGCGGATAGGACAATGGAAGATCAACTACAGTCGGGAGCGGGTGGATTCTTCAGGGAAACAGACGATGGTGGAACGGTCGATCATGAATCGGATTTTTACCATCGACCGACAGATCGGCGCGATGTTGTACGGGCGCGTGAATCCCGGTACGCCCGTCGATATGAATTATTATCTTGGGGTTTACTCGGGCTCAGGTCGAGGCGTGGCCAAAAATGACGACGATAACATGATGTACATGGGCCGCTTGCAGTGGAACGTGTTCGGTCGGGAACTCAAATGGCGACAAAGCGACATCAAGTTCCACAAGAAACCCACGGCAAGTCTTTCAATCGGCGGGTATACGACGATCGGCAAATGTACCCGATGGTCGTCAGGCGGGTGTGGAAACGTGAGTGGGTTTGAGAGCCCGGGGAGTGACTATACTCAAGATGGCCGGTTCCGCGTTGACGGGATCCAGGTCGGGTCGGCATTCAAGTACCGTGGATTTGCCTGGCAACATGAAACGCATTGGAAACAAGTCAAGGATTCGGGTAATGCCGAACAATATAACAAATTCCTGATGGATGGTGATGACGATACTGATCCTGCTGACGGTCTATCAAGCAAAACGAACATGTTCGGGGGCTATGCCATGGCCGGCTACTTTCCGCACTATCTGATTTCGGCCGTTCCCAAACCCTTGGAAGTGGCATTTCGCTATTCGCACGTGGACCCGAACGTCAGTGAACCTGGAGATTTCCGTGAAGAGTATACGGTCGGCTTCAACTGGTTCTTTGCCGGCCATCGAAACAAACTGACGCTTGACGTGTCCCATCTGACTCTGTCGGCACTCGATCCAAACCCGATGGTTGAAGACAAAACGCTAAGCGAACAACGCGTCCGTCTTCAGTGGGACGTTTCGTTCTGAGGAGCTTGGCTCCTCCTGTCGGGAAGTTCCTTGGAACATCACGTTCCAAGGAGCTTCCGCCCCCCTGCTTCCCTCTCTTTCGTAGCTGCGCGATCTCCGCTCGGGGGCAGGGACATGCCTTATGGCGGCCTCTTCTTAGCCGCATAAGATGCGGCGCTACATCTATTTTTGTCGCTGCGCGATCTCATCGCGCCTGGTTTCAGGGCTGCATAAGATGCAGCCGCTACACATAAAAACAAAACCTTCTGAGTCGCATGCAATCCATCTCGGCCTGCAACCTGGGATGCAGCCGCTACAGCACGGCGTCGGTCGCATGGAAAGCAACGAAAGACGACGGACCGTATGGTGCGGGGATACCCTTCCCGTCATTCCCGAAGTTTCCAGCGGGAATCCAGAATTTTTCGCCCTTCCCCTTGCGCTTTTGCAAATGACGGCTTTCCCTTTTATGAGCAAGTACTTACCCAGATGCTGTTCAGCAAGTTCCGCCTGATGAGATTTCAGATAGTCTTTTTCCTGACTGAGAGGGTCTGTCATTTCCGTGAACTTTCTTGAGCCAAATTACACGACCTTCGTCAAATCAGTGCAGTCGCATCACTACTATGTCGTCTAGTCTAAAGTCCAACAAACAATTCGACGCCTCTCTACCCAAGAGTATTGCCGTTGACAAATAAAGTAAGGACGCCATATACATACGATATCGTCAACAAGGAAATTTGATGAGCAGGACCAAGCCAGACCTTTCCCGAAAGCCCCGTCGTTCCAAGTGCGACGACGGGGACGATCCTTATACGTCAAGGGAAGGGAAAGCACAACAACACGTTTCCGTGCAGATTGTCGTAGCCAACGACGAAGGAGCCTTTCACGCCTATGCCCCTGCACTCAAGGGTCTTCACGTTGACGGAGCGACGCAAGAAGAAGCCGTTGAGAACGTGAAAGAGGCTATTGCCGTGTATTTAGAATCCCTTCATAAGCATGGTGATCCATTGCCTGAAGGCCCTGGTCTTGTAATTCAACGAATTAACGTACCAAACGGTGCCTCTCTTCAGAATATCACGATGCAATGGCCTTCCCTAAGTCTGTCTGGGATCAGTTAAAGAACTGCACTGCCGGCGGACTGATTCGTGCGCTTAAGGCAGATGGCTGGCAGGAAGATATTACGAGGGGTGCCACACGTGCATTTCTTAAGAGTACGGGAACCAAACGACGAGTCGTGATTCACTATCATCCACAAAAAACTTACGGACTTGGCCTTTTACGGAAATTGATTCACGATATTGGTTGGTCTGAGGATGACCTCAAGAGGCTGAAACTCATCAAATAACCGAGTCACGTAAGGCGGGCAGCCTCCCTCAACTTCCTACCATTATGGAAGACGGCCATACTCCATTCCCCTACACGCCTGAGACGCCATCCGTTCCCCGTTACCGTAATTCCCCGAATCGGACTCCGACTTGCCAGGGCTTTCCATTCGTGAAGGTGGCCAGCATCCCGCTTTTGGGGTGAACCATGAATCGGGGAGGGTCAAACACCAGTCGTCCGGGCTGGGGATCAATCTGTTCCAGGGGACGGGTTCTGATGGGAGCGCGATATTCTTCACTGTCCTGCCAGATTTCGGTCTTGACCCCGTAATTACTCAACACGACGTGCAGTTCGTTCCCCTGCACAAACATCCCGCCGGACGTCGTCAATTCATGCACGTCGGAAATTTCCGCGGTCTCATAAAACGTGACGATCTGGTTCGAGCCGGCGAGATGGAACACCCTGGCGAACAGCGGCGCAAAAAATTCAATTTCTCCTTTGCTGAAAAGCGGACGCCGTTCCGGTTGGCCTCCACCGAGCAACGGCAGAGAAATGGGCACGTCCTGCGTTTCAACGTACAGACCTTTCATCACGTCGGCAATATCCTCTTTCTTGAGGGAAGCCGGATGAGAAAATCCTGTCCCACCGTACCCGTCGGGAATCGTCTGAAGACCGACCACGCGATGTTGGTCCTCATAGATCGCGTGAGTCAGCACCTGTGGAGTTCCGCAGGCAACGAGGAGGCAGGCAACACTGCACCCCAGGCCGGTCAAGAGTTTCCTCATGCTTCCAATCGTTTCTCTTGAACCCGTATTCATTCTTCCGTTGTCCGGCTCCATAATTCCTCCTGTATATGTCTATGGTCGTGATAGAAGAAATATTCTATCACAACGTCCGCGGGGCGTTCATTGATTGCCGTCGTTCGTCCGGCGGTTTTGACGGGTGTTAACGCATTTTTAACGTCGACGAAACCTCCGGTTCACGTTTTTCTCTTCCAACCTCGTCTGGTACACTGTTGCGTTCTCCGAGGACCATCTCATGGACTGTATTCTCTTGCGACACGGGGTTGCCGTGGAATGGAGCGACTGGCACGGTGACGATCAATCACGGCCTCTGACCGATGAAGGCGTTGAAAAAACGCGAAAGGCCGCGAACGGTCTCCTTCGACTCGGCGTCAACCCTACCCACCTTCTCTGTAGCCCGTACCTGCGGACTCGACAAACCGCTGATCTCGTCAAGGACGTGTTAGGGGTTCGTGCGGCGCCTCGCCACTGCGTGGAGATGCTGTCGGACGGGTCACCGGAAGCGTTCATCAGCATGCTGACGACGTTTTCCCGTGATGACTGCGTGCTCTGCGTGGGCCATGAACCACATTTAGGGTACACCGCGGGCACGATGCTGTTCGGTCAGCCGGTGACGGGCCTGTCTTTCAAAAAAGCGGGAGCGTGCTGTATCCGATTCGACGGAACGCCGCGAGGCGGGAACGGGACGCTCCAATGGTGGCTCCAGCCCGGGCAACTCAGAGTCCTGGGCAAAACATAAGAGTCGTCCCCTTCGGCGACATCGTCAATCTCCCGATTTGGGCGTCACTTGAACGGTAAAGGTGACATCCCGTCCAAACACGTGGTGAAACAAATCCGCTCTCGATTGGGCGGTCCAGATTTCCAATTCAGAATCTCCCTCGACGCGTAACTTCAGATTCACCTTGTGCCCCAGCGTGACCCGAACGTCCTGGATAATGGAAAAGTGGCTTCGATCCAATCCATCCGCAATGCGCAAGATGGCACTCAACGTCTCCACGAGTCTTCGTCGGCTCTGAGGCAGGGCTTTATACGGAAGATGCCGGGAGCAGGGCCACGCACGACGATGGTAGCGGGCCACGTTGGCGATCAGGTCGATTTCTTCAACGGTAAACCCGGCCAAGCCACTATTGGTGATGAGGTAATAGCTGTGTTTATGGTGTTGGCGGGGATTGATGACGTAGCCCACGTCGTGGAGCAACGCGGCATACTCCAACCACTCGCGTGCCCGATCATCCATGCCGTGCAGGGGGTGCGTCTGGTCAAACAAAGACGTGGCCAACGTGGCCACGTGATGGGAATGGGTCTTGGGATACCCACAGCGTCTGGCAAGGGCCACGACGTTCCGCAATCGGATATTCGGGATTTCCTGCTCAATCCGTAACCCTTCCTGGTTCTTCTGGATAAAATCATACACCAATCCGTCTCGCATCGCCCTGTCGCTGATCGTGACGGCCTTCCGTCCGATGGCTTTGGCACACTGACGAATCACTGCCGTGGCAGCCAATAACGTATCCACCCGTCGCGGGTCGAGGCCCGGGATGGTGAGTCGAGTCTCCACGTCGCGGCTCACCAGTCCCTGCTCAACCGCTCCGATTTCTTTCAGCGTGATGGTCGCGAGGTTGATCTGAGGAATGGGACAACCGGTTCGTTCCAGATAAATGATTTCCGCGAGGTTCGCGGCCATGCCGGAGGAAGCCACAATCCGGTCAAATTTCGTTTGACCGAATCCCCGTAAGGCCGCGTGAATTTCCTCGTCAATCACGCTCTGCATGTCACGGAATAAAGCCTTCGTCGGCGGAGCCTTGGTTAAAAACCGATCTTTCAACCGAATGGCCCCGAGTTTAAGGCTCGCGGAATGGAGCAGACGATCTCTGGTCCCGGAGATGAGTTCGACTGACCCGCCTCCCACGTCCACCAACAGGGTCGGACGGTCGGTTAAATCCATGCTTTGACGCACGCCTAAATAAATGAGCCGCGCTTCTTCCTGACCGGTGACGACTTTGACCCGCACGCCCGTCTGGGCCAACACCTCTTCAATAAATTGACCGCCGTTGCGCGCTTCACGAACCGCGCTGGTGGCCGCCATCAGCATGTGATCGAACCCTTTATTCCGGGCCAACGTCGTCAGGTTTTTAAGGACGTCAACGCCCCGTGCCATTGACGCGGCCGACAATCGTCGATGACTGAACGTGCCGTCACCCAGACGAGTCATGTCCTTGAACCGATCCAGCACTTTATAGGACCCATCCGGCTCGGCTTCCGCCAACGCCATGTGGATGGAATTCGTCCCGATGTCAATGACGGCTAATTTCGCCATCGCGTCACCCGCTTACGTGCTCCGTGGTCGTGGCGCGTTTCACTTGGACACAAGTCTCAGATTCGGAAAAACACGCGGGTCGCGCAGACGACTCAAAACGCAACGAGTGTCGCCAATTCCTCCACGAGAGCCGGGGATCCAAAGAGCACGTCCATCTTTTCCGGATTCATCGACGGCCGCGTGAGCATCGTGCCGCCGGCTTCTTCCACCAACACCTGCGCGGCCACGGCCTCCCATGGATTGATCGCGGGATCGATCATGGCGCCCACGGAACCGCTGACGACCAGCGTATGTCCGAAACAATCGGGATACCCTCGAAGATACCGGCACGTGTCGGCGAGCCGATGAAACAGGCTTTCGCAACCGGCACTGACGAATTGGGCGACGTCTCCCGTGGCGATCAGACTGGTGTCTAACCGCGTATCTTGAGAAACCGACACGGGCCGTCCGTTACAGAAACAGCCCAATCCCCGCGCCGCACTATAAGTCATATTCAGGACGGGCAAATGAATGACCCCGATGAGAGCCTTGTCCGCCACCCTGTCCTGGAGGGCGAGAATTGTTCCGAACAACGGAATGCGATTGACAAACGACCGCGTGCCGTCAAGAGGATCAATCAACCATTGGTATTGCGCGTTCTTGTCGGTCCGGCCAAATTCCTCTCCCAGGACATCCATGTCCGTCGAGAGGGGATCTTGCCGCAACAGCGTCCGAATCATGGTTTCCGCCTCACGATCGGCGACGGTAACCGGAGAGCCGTCCGTTTTGGATTCGACTGATAAACGCTGATCGGCGAAATGCGTGAGCATGCGCTCGGCCGGACTTTGGGCGGCACGAATCGAAAGGGCAAGCAGACGTTCCAACGTTTGTGTATCCATAAGATTCCCGCGAACCGCTTGAGGGGGTTCTTCCGCGTCCGACAAAAATAGCACGCGCTCATGAGAAATGAAAAGAGGACGGAGAAGTCCACGACCTTGGGCACGCGGAGAGCCGTGTCCCACCGAGCCCTCCCCGACAAAGGGAAGGGATGACTCGTTCCCCTCCTTTGGAAGGAGGAACGTGATCGCGTCGGCCCGGTTGATTCCATTCGATTGATTTCTGCATAGTATCTTCCTTCATCGTAAAAACGGGTATCTTTCATGGACGACGTGATCAGGAAAACCCCTGAGCCGGCAATACCCACAAAGGCTTCCGCCTCTTATCCGACTGGCGGCCACGCGACCGAGGTGACGACCATGGCCACGAGTCCTGCCCAACCACCGTGCCGGGCCGTCCCGACTCCACCGGACTTGGAAGATCCCAAACTGTACGTGAATCGCGAGTTGAGTTGGCTCCAATTCAACGCCCGCGTGCTGGAGGAAGCGGAAGACGCGGAAAACCCTCTCTTGGAACGGGTGAAATTTTTATCGATCTTTTCGAGCAATCTGGACGAATTTTTCATGATCCGGATCTCGGGGTTGAGAGAACAGTTATCCGGCGGCGTGCTGGAGACGCCCCCGGACGGCATGACGACCTCGGAACAATTAACGGCCGTTCGGCAGGAAACCCTCCGTCAATTAACGCGCTTTTCCGACTGCTACCGAAACGACGTGCTGGAGAAGCTCCAAGCCCGGGGCATTCACGTGCTGCGGTACAAGGAATTGCAATCCAAGCAACGGCAATTACTCCGTGGGTATTTCTCCAAAGAGATTTTTCCCGCGCTCACCCCGTTGGCCTTTGACCCCTCACATCCGTTTCCCCACATTTCCAACTTGAGTTTGAATTTAGCCGTCGTCGGAACGGACCCTGAGCGAGGAGAATGTTTTGCCCGCGTCAAAATTCCCGATATTTTTCCCCGTCTCGTGCGCGTTCCAAGCGAACACATGGTCTCGGAATCGGATCAATTGGGTTTAACCGAGTCGTCGGCCGACAACTTCGTCTGGATTGAGGAAGTCGTCGCCGCGAATCTCAATCTGTTGTTCCCGGGCATCACCATTACCGCCGCGTATCCCTTCCGCATCACCCGCGACGCGGATTTCGAAATCGAAGAAGACGAAGCGGCCGACTTGCTGGCCTCCATTGAAAAACAAGTGGACAATCGCCACTTCGGGTCAGTGGTTCGACTGGAAATCGACCAGGCGACGCCTGATCACATCCGGGACATTTTAATTCGAAATCTCTCGTTGGCACCCTATCAGGTCTACGCGCAAGACCTGCCCCTCGGGTTGTCCAGCCTCATGGAATTACTGCGAATTGATCGGCCGGATCTCAAATATCCGCCGTTCCTCCCGGCCGTTCCGGAATGTCTCAACAAAAACGAAAGCCTGTTCTCCGTCATCCACCGGGAAGACGTGGTCCTGTACCATCCCTATGACAGTTTTACCCCGGTCGTCGATTTCGTGCGTGAAGCGGCAACCGATCCTCACGTGTTGACGATCAAACAGACGCTCTACCGGGTAGGATCCAATTCCCCCATTGTTGAGGCGTTGATGGAGGCGAGACAGAACGGCAAGCAAGTGGCGGTCCTGTTGGAACTCAAGGCGCGATTCGATGAAGAAAACAACATCGAATGGACCCGAAAACTGGAAGATGAAGGCGTCCACGTGGTGTACGGCGTATTGGGGCTGAAAACCCACGCGAAAATGTGTCTGGTCGTGCGTCGGGAGGAGGGCGGCATCCGTCGGTACGTGCATCTGGGCACCGGCAACTACAACCCGGTGACGAGTCGGATGTATACCGACGTCAGTTTCTTCACCTGCGATCCGGCAACGGGGGCGGACGTATCCGATCTGTTTAATTCGTTGACCGGCTATTCTCGAAAAGACGCCTATACCAAACTGCTCGTGGCGCCTCAATTGATGCGACGGCAGATTCTGGAGCGCATTGAGCGGGAAATTCAACGACAGAAGGACAAGGGAGACGGGTATCTGGCGTTCAAGATGAACGCGCTCGTGGATAAACCCTGTATCCAGGCGCTCTATCGAGCCTCACAAGCCGGCGTCACCATCGACCTGCAGGTGCGAGGCGTCTGCGGGCTCCGCCCGGGGATTCCGGGTATCAGTGAAACGATCACCGTCACGTCGGTCGTCGGACGGTTCCTGGAACACGCACGGCTCTATTATTTTCGAAACGGCGGAGAAGAAGAACTGTTTCTGGGCAGTGCGGACCTCATGCCGCGCAATCTGGATCGGCGAGTGGAAATCCTGTTTCCCATCGAATCACCGCACCTCCGCAAAGAACTCGTGGAAGACCTCTTGCAAGTTGCGCTTCAGGATACCGTCAAGTCCCGTCAATTATTGTCCAATGGGCACTCGACGCGCCTCCATCTCCTGCCCGACCAAGCGCCCATGAACTCCCAGGAATGGTTTCTCGGGCACTGGAGCAACCGCCACGCAAAAGGTTCATCGTAACGTGGCAACCCCGTCTCAGCCCCTTGGTGAGAGAAATTCATCCCTCCCCTTTGTCGCGACCTTTGCAAAAATGCCTGCTCTGACCTCCCGTGCTTGCTTTGTCCTCCTCTCCTGTGCCTGATCCGGCATTCTGTTCTTTCTCCGTCATTCTGATCTCTCCCTGTCATTCTAAGCGAAGCGCCTGCCCTGAGCTTGCCCTGAGCCTCGAAGGGCCTCGAAGTGAAGAATCTGGTTCGCAGGCAGGCCCTTCGGTGCGGGAAGGAGAAAAGCAGATCCTTCGCTTCGCTCAGGATGACAGAGGGTGGCTCAGGATGACGTGGGGCAAAGGTCTTTCGACGGGAGAGGGCAGGGGTGAGGGAGAGGAGGGAGGGAAAGGAAAAAGTGCGAGCGAGAGGCTGAGAAGACCGTGAAGGAGAGACTATTGACGGGCCAAGCCATGAAGCAGTAGGGTAGACCTCATGACCGTGCTTGCCTTCGATACGCACAAAGCCGTCAAAGAACTCCGCGCAGCCGGGGCGGCAGAATCCTTGGCGGAAGCCGTTGTCGCGACCGTGGGCGCGGCCATGGGCGAGAACGTCGCAACCAAGGCCGACATTGCCGACGTGAGAACGGAATTGGCCGAAGTGAAGGCCGAGTTGAAAGCCGACATTAACGAACTCCGGGCAGAGTTGAAGGCCGACGCTAACGAACTCCGAGCGGAGTTGAAGGCCGACGCTAACGAACTCAGGGCGGAGTTGAAGGCGGATCGTGCCGTCGCTCAAGCCAACCTTGCCGGGTTAGAAGCCCGGTTATACCGCCACTTGTGGATCATGGCCGCCAGCATCGTCGGCCTGACGGTCACGCTGATCAAGGTGTTTGACTGACCCATTGACCCATCCAAGCCGCGGGCAGCCTCTCACGAAACATATCGTCAGAACCCATGGGCACTCATCGAAGCAGGAGTACGCCGTCATGCCCGTCCAACCTGAATGTCGGTTCCTTCCCGTTCACCCTCCATCCGCGTCCGCAAGGACGAACTTCCTCCTCTCCCGTCAAGAAACCTTTGCACAACGTCGTCCCGAGCACCCCAATGCCCCCTCGAGCCCCCCCCCATGCCCTCCGAGTACCCCAATGCCACCCCGAGCACCTCAATGCCATCCCCAGCCCCCACAAATGTCATTCTGAGCGAAGCGAAGAATCTAAGAGCCACATCGCAGGACGTACCTGCATGTGAAGGTACGTTCAGGCCGTGGGGGAGGGAATGGTGTGGCGGATGATTTTTCCTTCAACCATGTACACCACCAATTCCGCGACGTTCGTCGCGTGATCGGCAATCCGTTCCACGTACTTCGAAATAAAGGAGAGCCGAATCGCTCGGGTAATCGCCTTGGGATTTTCGATCATGAAGGAGAGCAGTTCACGGAATAATTGTTCCGTCAGCGTGTCGACAAAGTCGTCGTCACGAATGACCTTCCTGGCCAACGCCGAATCGGTTTTCACGAAAGCGTCCAACGACTCTTTGACCATGATGCGCGCGAGGTGAGCCATGTGCGGAATGTCGATGTAGGGCTTCAGTTGCGGCTCGGCGTTGAGTTCAATCGCGCGCTCGCAGATGTTTTCCGCTAAATCGCTCATCCGCTCTAATTCAGACGAAATCTTCATGGCCGTCGTCACGAAGCGCAAATCTCTCGCGGCGGGTTGGTAGCGCGCCAGACATTCGAGAGACATTTCGTCGATTTCCACGTCCAGGGTATTCACGTGTCGATCGGTTTCGATCACCTGACGAGCTAAGGCTTCATCACGGTCAACAAGCGCGGTCAGGGCGTTTCTGATTTGCTCTTCAACCAGAGCACCCATCTCGAGAATCTTGCTTTTGACTCTGTTAAATTCTTCTTCAAAGTGGCGTTCCATAGCGTCCTCATTGACCGGTGAGCACGAATGCCGTTATCCAAAACGTCCCGTCACGTAATCTTCAGTTCGCCGGTCCGATGGATTGGTAAAGATTTCTTTGGTGCCGTCATACTCAATTAACTCACCCATGAGAAAAAATCCCGTAAAATCGGAGATGCGCGCGGCCTGCTGCATGTTGTGCGTCACGATCACCACCGTGAGGTGGGACTTCAAGGCGTGCAGGAGCTCTTCAATCTTGGCCGTGGAAATGGGATCCAGTGCCGAACAGGGTTCATCCATGAGTAAGACCTCGGGATTGACGGCCAAGGCTCGCGCAATACAGAGCCGTTGTTGCTGCCCCCCCGAAAGTCCCAGCGCACTGTGGTGCAGGCGATCTTTGACTTCCTCCCAGAGTCCGGCGCCCTGCAAGCTCGTTTCGACGATGTCATCAAGCCTTGCCCGACGCCGGATGCCCTTCAACTGCGGACCGTACGCCACGTTCTGGTACACGGACTTGGGGAACGGATTCACTTTCTGAAAGACCATTCCGACCTTGGTTCGGAGATCGGTGACGTCCACCGAAGGATCGTGAATATCCCGGCCGTCGAGACGAATCGTTCCGACGAGCCGGGATTCTTCCACCAAATCATTTAACCGATTAAAGCACCGCAACAGGGTGGATTTTCCACAACCGGACGGACCGATAAAGGCGGTCACTTTGTGTTGCGGGACGGTCAGATTGATGTTGAACAGCGCCTGCTTGTCACCGTAATAGAAATCGGCGGCCTCAACCGTGATTTTGGGCTCGGAATGTGCGTCGTGAGAAGGTTCAGCAGAAGCCACGTCTGGTCCCGTCGCCTGAGGGTGTCGGCGTGCAGTGTGAGGAGGTTGAGTCAACCTGTCAATGAGGGCGTGCATCAGGATGAACCCCTTCGCGTCACGCGCTCAGCTTACACCGCCGCCGATCTGAACTTTTTCCGCATGTGATTCCGGATGGCAACGGCGCTGAGGTTCAAAAGAATGACGACCATCACCAGGATCAACGTCGTGACGTACACCATGGGTTTCGCCGCTTCAACGTTGGGAGACTGAAATCCCACGTCGAAAATGTGGAAGCCCAGGTGCATGAATTTCCGTTCAAAGTGAATGAAAGGGAAATGGTGATCCAACGGCAGGGCCGGCGCCAATTTGACGACCCCCGTCAGCATCAGGGGCGCCACCTCTCCGGTCGCTCGTGCCACCGCCAGGATCAACCCCGTCAAAATCCCGGGCAACGCGCAGGGAAGAATCACGCGGATCATGCTTTCAATTTTGGTGGCGCCCAACGCCAATGAGCCTTCCCGATATTCTCGGGGAACCGCGGACAGCCCTTCTTCCGTGGCCACGATCACCACCGGAACCGTCAACAGAGCTAAGGTAAGCGAGGCCCACAGAATCCCGCCGGTGCCGAACGTCGGGGTGGGTAAGGCTTCGGGGTAGAACAGGGTATCAAGGGTGCCGCCGACCGCGTAGACAAAGAACCCCAATCCAAAGACGCCGAACACGATCGACGGCACGCCGGCCAGATTATTCACGGCCACGCGGATCACCCGAACGATCAATCCCTGTCTCGCGTACTCCCGTAAATAGAAGGCGGCCAGGACCCCAAAAGGCACCACGGCGACGCTCATGATTAACACCATCATCACGGTCCCGAAGATCGCGGGGAAAATGCCGCCTTCGGTATTGGCCTCCCGCGGCTCTTGGCTCAGCACGGACCAGAAATTGATGAAGTAGGTCCCGATTTTTTCAAAGAGTCCCATGGCATTGGGACGGAGGGCGTTCACGATGTGACCGACCGGGAGGGAGAGTTCCCGGCCGTTCGTCTCGATGAGCACCACGGAGTACTCATTCAGCCGATCGCTCAACGTCCGAAGAACGTCAACGTGCTCTTGATACCGGCGTTCCAACGCTTGCAGGGACGCTTCCAGGACGGCAATCCGAACAGGATCGTCCTGCCCCTGTAATGCCAACGCTCTGAGTTTCAACCGGATGCGTTCAATGTCATAGTTGACGTCACCGATGACGTCCCGTTGAAGATGGGCGACGTCATCGTGGAGCGCGTTCGCGTGATCGATCAGCGGCACTAACGCCGTCCATCCGTCCTCATTGCCCGAAGCCACGTGCTCTCCGCCACGACGGACTTCGCGGATCCGGCCGTAAAAATTTCCCCATTCTCTGCGTTCAACGGCGATCACGTCCGTCGGTGTGTCCGCCGAGACGACGCGCTCGGTATCCACCCACCGGAAATCCAGGCCGTACAAATCACGATTTCCGATTTTCAGCTTCACCCGGGTTTTTCCCTCGGGAAATGCCGTCGTCTCCGAATGGGGGATGACTTCTTCGCCTTTGAGTTCGCCCAATACGCGCGTGCCGTCCGTGAGCGTCAGTTCCACCAGGGCGTGCGGCCAGAAAAATCCCAGTCCATTGATCATAATCAGGAGCAGGACCCCACTCACCAGGAGCACGGAGGCAGCCACGGCCGTGCCGCAAAACCACACGAACAGCGTCCCTGATCCGAGGAATTTTTTGATGCGAGTCGCCATCGCGTCCTGCTAAAACTGGCTGTATCGCGTTCGAAGCCGCTGCCGAATCACTTCGGCAATCGTGTTCACGATGGACGTAAACACGAACAACAGCAGCCCCGCCAAGAATAATAAGCGATACAAGGTTCCGCCGTGCGGGGCTTCAGGCATTTCCACGGCGATGTTCGCCGACAAGGTTCGGAATCCATTGAAGAGGTTCATGTCCAGGACCGGCGTATTTCCCGTGGCCATCAACACGATCATGGTTTCGCCGACGACTCGCCCCAATCCGATCATGAGAGCAGAAAACAACCCGGGGCTGGCCGAGATGATGACCAGTTTGGTCAAGGTCTGCCACGGCGTCGCCCCCAGGGCTAACGAGCCGGCAATCAAGTGGCGCGGGATGTTGCTCAACGAATCCTCGCTGATGCTGAAAATGGTGGGGATGACGGCCATGCCCATGGCAAAGGCAATCACCAACGCGTTGCGCTGGTCATAGGCCAGGCCGAACGTGGATTGCAACCAGTGTGTATAGTCCGAATCAAAGAACCAGACCTCAATCTGCCGATTGAACTGAAGACAAACCCACACCGTGCCGCAGAGAATCAGGAAGAAGACCGCGAGTTCCGTCACGTTCCCTGATGGGCCTCTCATGGTCGCGGGAAGAAATTGCCACGCGATGCAGACCGTCGTCACGGCCAGCGGTAACGCGATCAACGCGGCCACGACGCCGGGAAAAATTGTTTCCAACAACGGAGCCAACCACAATCCGGCCAGGAATCCCAGTACCACCGTGGGGAAGGCTTCCATGATCTCGACGACCGGTTTCACCACGGCGCGCACGTTCGGATTCATGAACATCGCCGTATAGATCGCGCCCAGCACCGCAAGGGGCGTGGCCAGCAACATCGCGTAGATCGTGCCTTTCAGCGTGCCGAACATCAGCGGCCAGAGACCGAATTTCGGTTCAAACGCATCGGACCCGCCGGTGGATTGCCAGACGTGGAGAGGCTCGTCATAACCTTCATAGAGGACGGGCCGGAACAGCGACGCGAACGTCGATTCGGGATAGTCATTCTCAACGGCGTAGTGGATGAGCCGGCCCGCGTCATTGAGCACCAGGGCACCGTCGACCTTCGGGGCAAACGTCGCCGCCAGCACGGCGTGGCCGTTCCCCGGGACGCGGATGAGCGTTTGATTGGAGGTTGAATGATGGACGGCAACCTCCCCCGTGGCATCGGCCGTGAGAAAGCCTTTATCGCGAAGCGACGGCGAAATCGTGGTCACGGCCCCGGCGTGGGGCGTCAAGTCACGAATGTGTTGCAGACGCGGGTCGCCTCCCACGTCCGGGTCGATCTGAGGCATCCAGACGGCAACGTCCCCCTGCTCCGTCCCGACGACGATGGATCGATCCCCGATGAGATACGAAAGCGCGGTGACGGGCGCCCCCACGGAATAGACGCCCATGCCCCGCGGGCGTTGGATCGTTGAAATATCCCAGGACAGCAACCTGCCGTCTCGCGTCCCGCCTACCAGCGTTTCTCCCGGATCATCCAGGAGCAGCACCGAGATGGCCTCCACGCCTTCTCCGGTGATCTCAGCCCGCAGCGTCTCGACTTCCCGTTCGAGCGCAAACAGTCCCCCGCCCACCGCCTCTTGAATCTTCGTGAGAAACAATCGTCCGGATTCGTCCAAGGCCGCGGCAATCGTTCCGCTCTCGGTCTCCCGGTAAGCCAGCCACACAATGGGGGCGCCGGTCGGGACGGCGTCAAACGGCTCGCCGGCGGTCACAACCGGTTCAATGCGTCTCACGTCATTTTCAAACGTGACGCGAAAATCCACGGAGAAAGGAAGGACCTGCCCCGTTCGTGTCCCGAGGCCGTAGCGATGGGGTGTTCCTGGAGAGCGAGCCGTCACGGTCACGTCCTCGTGCTCAAAATTCGGCACGGACGCGAGGCGCATCGGAGTCCCGGACGGAAACGCATAGAACGTCGGGTTCCCCTCACGGAGCACGTACCCCACTTCCCTGTATCCATCAATTCCCACGCTGACGTTCCGTGGGTCTTGACCGGCGCCCTCAACGGCGTCAACTCGGACGGCAATCAGTTCAGTCCAAGAGGCAGGATAAAACAAGGGAGCCACTTCGATGAACAAATACGCGAAAATGCCAAAAATACTGAAAATGGTGGCCCATCCCCCAATGGTAATCACGCCCGTGGCCCCGTGATCCAGCCACCTCCGCACCATCCGGGGGGTCAGAATTGAGGAAGCCGACGGTGACGGAGGGGCAAGCCTCTCACCCTGATTCGTGGTATCAGCGTCATTCATGGGGAGCGGAGACCGTTGACAAGTTAAAGCACAGGACAAAGCCAAGGCTTACAGGATGTGCCCTTGCGGCGCAGGCAACGGTATTACGCTTTCCCGGTCCCGTCAAGTCCTTCGCCACTCGAATTGGCCTTGCCCGCCCCCGTCGTCTCTCCTCTGTCTCTGTCATTCTGACCTTCTCTGTCATTCTGAGCGAAGCGAAGAATCTGGGCTAAGACGGGCGCGAAGGCACCCTTGGAGGCAACCCCAGGAAGGCGAAAAGCAGATTCTTCGCTTCGCTCAGAATGACAGGGGTGTTGACGGAAGGGCAGGCGGCCCCTTACATCTCCGCCAATTGTTGTTGAATCAAACGTTGCGGCAACGGAAAATACCCGTCCTTGATGACAATGTGCTGGCCTTGTCGGCTATACACGTAAGTCAAGAATTCCCGGACCAACGGAGGCAACGGTTTCCCCGGGGCCTTGTTCACGTACAGGTAGAGAAAACGGGCCAAGGGATACGTTCCCGCGGAGGCATTGCCGAACGTCGGATCGTAGCAGGTCTCCCCTTTTGTAGCCGACAACGGAATCACGCGCACTCCTGAAGTGCGATACCCGATGCCGCTATACCCGATGCCACCCCGATCTTCCGTCACGCCCTGCACCACGGACGCGGATCCGGGTTGCTCCTTCACCTCGTCTTTATAATCACCCTTCTTCAAGACGGTTTTCTTGAAAAAGCCATACGTGCCCGAGGCTGAATTTCGACCGTACAAACTCACCCTGGCGTTCTGCCAAACTCCATCAAGGCCGGCCTTGCCCCAGGTGCCGAGATTCACGGAGTGACCGCGGCGTCGGGTTTTTGAAAAGGCGGCGTCCACTTCTTCCATGCTCAGACACGCGACGGGATTGTCTTTATTGACGTAGACGGCCAGCGCGTCCACGGCAACGGGAACGGTGGTGGCCTTATAGCCGAATTTCGCCTCAAACTTGTCCATTTCTTTCGCCTTCATGTGCCTGGACATGGGGCCTAACTGAGCCGTGCCTTCAATTAACGCCGGCGGCGCCGTGCTGGATCCTTTTCCCTCGATTTGGATCTTCACGTTGGGATATTCCTTTCTGAACCCTTCAGCCCAGAGCGTCATCAGATTGTTGAGCGTATCGGATCCGATGCTGTTGAGATTCCCGGACACCCCGCTGACCCGGCTATAGGCCTTCCACTCCGGGTCAACCATGGAGTCCGAGGCCGCCCAACTCAGCGGACCACTCCCCATGCCCACAAAAAGCACCAGCCCCAAGCACAACGCCCGCCCTCTGAAAAACCCGCCTGCCCGATCAAGGGCACGTCCAACGAACAACGGTCTCCCGACCATGTTGACCTCCTTCTGCAACGTGTACATACCGGTCTCTCTCAAAATATCACAAGCGCAAGACTACCGGAACCATGTTGCAACAACGTGTGGAGATGGTTACGCCTAAGTTAATTGTGCTCCCTCCCCCTCATGATTCCCCCTCCCCCTCTGAGAATCACGCCGGTTGTATCGTTCAACACGAAGAGGATGCGGCGGGACATTGCAACCCCCGTAGGCCCTTCCCTATAATCACGCCGCGTTCACTTTCAGCAAAAGGATGCCATCTCATGAGTTCACTGCCGTTGTCGTTTCGTTTGCGTCATGCCGTGGTGGAGAAGCACCAAGTCGAGGGGACGGATCCCAGTGCTCGGTATTTTAATCGGATGGTGCCGGTGAAGCGCGTGGATCGCGGATATACGGCCAGCACGATGTATGAAGCGTTGGTGACGGAAAGCGGCGTGCATCCCACGGTCGGGGGAGCCATTCAGGACGTTGTGGGCAAACTTCGGGAATTGGGCTTTACGCAATTACGGACGCGATTGAATTTCAAGGGGCAGAAATATCTCGCGGAAAAAGAATCCTGGGTGGAATACCCCGAGTGACCGGGTAGCAGTCTGCTTACCGCCGAGCCTTTCCGCCGCGCAGAGGATAACCATCTACGACGGCAAGGACGAGCAGTTGAACGGTGGCGGCCTCTTGGAGGTGCTCTCGGAGATCGTCTCGAAGGTGTGGAGGAAGATAGCAGACAACCCCGACTGGCCGTATGTCCACTTCAGCGCCAAATCCAACGTCGGGCGTCACGACCCGGCCACCGTCTGACGCCGTGGTGGCCCGGCATGGCCGATGCCGGGAGCGGAGCAATTCAAGTTGAAACGACACCGAGGCGAAGGTAGGATGCGCGGCATGATGGAAGCCGCCCATGTCTTGACGGAATCCGGCGCTTCCGCGGAACTTCCAGTAGGGACACCCCCCCGTGGTTGTCCGCCGGTCCTACCCGTGACGTGGGCCGTCGGCTAGGCGCGGGCAGGTTGCCCGGCGGGCGCCGCCGGTGAGAGAGTTCCAGGCAGCATGAGATGCTGCCCTACATTTGTAGGGCAGCCATCTCATGGCGCCTGGTTTCCTTCTGGCCCGAATGATGACGGGGGGGGTAAATCAATGAGCCGCACTCTGACGCGGGTTTTCCTGCTCGTCCTGGTTTTAGTCGCGGGAGTTTCGTCTTTCTCGCCGGAGGCTTCCGCCCAGTTGATGGGCGCGACGGTGTGGAAAAATACCGCTAATCCTTATGACGTGGTCACAGCATCCCTCACCAGCACGACGAGTAGTGTTCAGACAGTCACGGTTCAAGGTCCCTCTCGGACTTGGAGGCAACGTCCGAATTTGGGCCTGTAGATGGACGAGTGTGCGACCTATGGGACCTAATCCCGCCAGCCCCGGGTTTTATTCCAGCAGACCGAGCGAGTGCGATGACCTTACCCGATTGTCTCCCGGCAGCACGTCAACCACTCTTCACTCGACCATCACTCTAACCTCGTCCCAGGTCATGAACGGGGGATAGTCGTCTTAATTGGCGTCACTCAGGGCAGCGACAGGCTTTTTTTCTATTCGGAGTGGGTTCCGATACTCGTACCGGCGATAGATGTGGATCCGTCCACGGCACTCAATCTTACGGAGCAGGGAACGGCGGGGACGTATAACGTGAAGCTCCGCACGCAGCCTTCGGGAGGCGTCAAGGTGCGGGTAGCGAGCGGCAACACGGCCGTCACGGTGAACGCGGGAGCGACTGCGGATATTGATTTCACCACAACCAACTGGAACACGACGCAGGCGGTGACGGTCACGGCGGTGAACGACACCAACCTGATTGACGAGACAGTGACGCTCACGTTTTCCACGGTGAACGCCAGCACTTCGGCCGACTACGACAACGTGACGGACGTGACGCGGACGGTGAACGTATATGACAACGACAGGTCGCCCGGATTCGTGACGAGCGCGGTGAGCGGGAGTGCCACGGAGGCCGGGGGACAGGCAACGTTCACGGTCAAGCTCAACACCAGACCGTCAACGAACCTGACGACGATTCTGGGAATCGGGGACGAGAGCGAGGGGGTGTTGTCTCATACTAACCTTAACTGGACCCCAAGCAACTGGAACACGGAGCGGACGGTGACGGTGACGGGCGCGAACGACGACGTGGACGACGGGGACCAGACCTACAACATCAGGATATATCATGGAGGCGGGGCCTCCGAGTACAGTGGCATAACAAAAAACGTGAGCGTGACGACGATCGACGACGACGTGGCGGGGGTCACGACGGGCGCGGTGACCGGAAGTCTCACGGAGGCCGGCGGGACGGCGACCTTCACGGTGGTTCTCGACAGCGAGCCCACGGCGAACGTGACGATAGCGGTGAGCAGCGGGGACCCGACGGAGGGGACGGTGTTGCCGTCGTCGCTGACGTTCACGGCGGGCAACTGGAACACGGCGAAGCCGGTGACGGTGACCAGCGCGGACGACAATCTCGTCGATGGGGACGTGACCTGGGCGGTGCGGGTCACCCCGTCAAGCGGCGACTCCAAATACAACCCCCCCTTGCTCTCACACGTGGACGTGTCGGTGACCACCACGGATGACGACACCCCGGCGGTGATGGTGGACACGAACCTGACGATGCCGGGGGTGCAGGCGACGACGCTGAGCGTGACGGAAGGCGCGACGACGGCGACGTTCACGGTGCAACTTGCCACCCAGCCGACGGCGGCCGTCACGGTGGCGGTGGCGAGCCAGAATACGAGTGAGGGCACGGCGACGCCGGCGGCGCTGACCTTCACGGCGATGGACTGGAACACGGCGCAGCCGGTGACGGTGACCGGGGTGGATGACAATCTCGTCGATGGGGACGTGACCTGGGCGGTGCGGGTCACCCCGTCAAGCGGCGACCCCAACTACAACCCCCCCTTGCTCTCATACGTGGACGTGTCGGTGACCACCACGGACGACGACACCCCGGGGCTGATGATTGCCCCGACCGCGTTGGCCCTGGAGGAGGCGACGACGACCCCGGCGACGCACATGAAGACGTACACGGTGAAGCTGGCGAGCGAGCCGACGGCGGCCGTCACGGTGACGGTGGCGAACGACGACCCCGGCGCGGTGACGGTCGCCCCGACCACCCTGACGTTCACGGAGATGACCTGGAACACGGCGCAGACGGTGACGGTGACGGCGGTCGTGGACGACGACTACCTGCACGACCCGCCGGTCATGCTGACGCACACGGTCAGCAGTCTCGATATCAATTATGCGTCGCTGTCCGCCGACGTGACCGTGACCGTGGAAGATGAGGAGCCGCCCCCGCTTGGAGCAGGCACGAACATGGCCCGCTACAACGGGGTGGAGGTGACGTTGAGAGCGCCCGACGCGCCGGGGGTGACGGTGACCCCGCCACGCACCGTGAGCGGGGCCGGTCTTCAAGCCATTGAGATAGAGATTGCGCTGGAGCCCAATCCCCCGGCGGTGGCGGCCGACGGCTCCGTGCAGGGGCTGGCCCTGTTCTCCTTGGGTCCCGCGGGGGCGCGCACGGTATTCGAGATCACGGTGCAGCTCCCAGACAGCGACACGGCCCTCACCGCCGCCCAACTCGCCGAGTTGCTGCCTGGGGAGGGGATAAAAATCTGCCTGCCGAGTGCTGCGTTGCAGGCCGAGGCGGAGAAGGTCGGGGAGATGTTGGAATTCCTGCATTACCAGGACGGCGCGTGGAGAGTCGAAGAGATTGTGGAGCAGACGCCCGAGAAGGTCTGCGCCCAGTTGAAGACCTTTTCCACAGTGGCGTTGGCGTTTAAGAACCGGAGGCCGGCGTTTCCTAGTGACACTTTGGATCCGAAGATGTACCCGACGGGTCAGGCGGTGAACGACGAGTTGCTGGGCGCCACGGGCGGGGATCCGCCGCTCCGCTACGAGTTGGCGCCTCTGGCGCTGCCCGCCGGGTTGACCTACACGCGCCCGGCGGCCGGAGCGAGTCACGGCGGCACGATCACCGGCACGCCGACGACGCCCACGGCCGCACGGGAGTACACGCTGACCGCGACGGACAAGAACAACGATAAGGCGACCCTGTCGTTCAGCATCGAAGTGAAGCCCGGCATTCAAAGCCGCGACCTGGGCCTGGTCCTAGCCGGCGTCGGCCGCACCCTGGCCAGCGACGCCGTCGAGATTCTGGGCGGCCGCTTCGGCTCCTCCCCAGCCTCCCGCCTCCAAGTCACCCTAGGCGGCCAAGTCCTCCGCCTCACCAATCCCCCGGCGTCGCCCTCTCCCTCGTCTCCTCCTCCCTCTCCCCTTTCTTCTTCTCCCTCTCCCCTCGCGGGAGAGGGACGGGGTGAGGGGGGAGTTCTCCGGGGTGAGGGGGAAGTTCTCCGTAGTGAAGGGAGTCTTCTCCAAAGTAAAGCCCAAGAGTCCGCCGCCCGCCCCGCCGGGTCCCCCAGCCCCTGGCAACAAGCCACCGGCCTGGCCCTCGGCGTCGCCCGCGCCCTAGGCGTCACCATCAACACCCCTTCGCCTCATTCCCCCTCTCCCCTCGCGGGAGAGGGACGGGGTGAGGGGGGATTTCTCCAGAGTGAGGGGGGCTTCCTCCAAAATGAGCCCAACCTCCCGGGCCGCCTTCCCACCGACCTCAGACGAACCACCACCTCAAGCCCCCTGGGACTCCAACCCGTCTCGGGCAAAGACCTCCTGGCCCGCAGCGCCTTCGAGTTGCCCTTAACCCGCACGGGGGACGCCGGCGTGCCCGCCTGGACCCTCTGGGGTCGCGGCTCCGCCGCCGGCTTCTCCGGCCAGCCCGAAGCCGACTTCAAGATGGACGGCACCCTCTACAGCGGCTACGTCGGCGTGGACTACCGGCCTCAAGCCACGATGCTCCTGGGCTTGGCCCTGGCGCACAGCACCGGCGAGGTGAATTATGAGCGCACCGAAGCCACCAAGGCCGGGGCGGACGTCGAGTTGACGAGCGTGCTGCCGTATGCGCATTGGCAACCGCGCCCCGGGTTGGGGGTGTGGGGCCTGGCAGGCGTGGGCTGGGGCGAGATGGACCTGAAGCTGGTGGGAGACGCTCAGACGTACACCACGCGGCTGACCTCGTGGCTGGGAGCCGTGGGCGGGCGGCAAGCCCTGACCACGTGGCAGGGGATCGACTTGGCGGCGAAGACGGATGCGTTCATGACGACGGTGCGGTCGGCGGATAAGACGAATCTGCCGGGGGCGCGGGGACACGCGCAGCGGGTACGGCTCTTGGTGGAAGGCCGGACCGCGGTGGAAGTCTCCTCTGTGTCCCGGCTGGAGCCGCGCCTGGAGCTAGGCGGCCGGTGGGACAACGGCACCGCTGAGCAGGGGCTGGGCTCAGAGCTGGGTGGTGGGGTGGCATACACGCGGACAGATTGGGGGTTGAGCGTAGATGCACAAGGGCGGTATCTGCTGCTGCACGAGGACGGAGCGTTTGAGGACTGGGGAGCGAGTGTGAGTGTGCGGTTGGATCCGGGGGTGGCGGGCGAAGGCGCGTATCTGACGGTGTCGCCGGTATGGGGGCAGGCGAGCAGCGGAGTGGAGCAACTCTGGGGCACGGCGGGGGTGTTGCCGCAAGCCAGCGGAACTTCGCGACCTGCCACGGGCTGGCAGCCGCACCGGCTGGAGGTAGACTTGGGCTACGGCCTGGCTCTGGCCGACGGGCGCGGCTTGGTGACCCCCTATGGCGGCTTAGCCTTGGCGGGCCCCGGCTCCTCCCGCTATCGGCTGGGGAGCCGGTTGGCGTTCAGTTCGTCACTGGACGTGACGCTTGAGGGCGAACGAGCGGAACAATCCGGGCAGAAAACTGCGCATGGTGTCTCGGTTCGGTTGGGCTGGCAGTGGTAGTTGGAACATCCTGGGAGCCGAGACCCCTCACCCCCGCCCTCTCCCGCAAGGGGAGAGGGAGCTAGGCGACCGCGCACGGGGTCTCTATCCGCTTGGGCTGGCAGTGGTAGTTGGAACATCCTGGGAGCCGAGACCCCTCACCCCGGCCCTCTCCCGCAAGGGGAGAGGGAGGAAGAGTGGGAATGCTCCTGCTATTGAATCACCCTCTCTGTCATTCCCGCACCCTCTCTGTCATTCCCGCACCTTCCCTGTCATTCCCGCGAAATCTGTCCACGACATTTGTTATCGGGGAGCGGGAATCCAGGGATGAGGCCGGGCATGTTCATGCGTGCCCTCCGTCATTCTGCCTTCCGCCGTCATCCCACCTTCCTTCGTCATTCCCGCCCCCTTCCTGTCATTCTGAGCGAAGCGAAGAATCTGGCTTTCCGTATGCCCGGGCATGACGCCGGGGGCGTGGTACAGAAGTCGAATGCGGGCATTTCTTCCCCTCACCCCGACCCTCTCCCGCAAGGGGAGAGGGAGGAAGAGTGGGGATGCTCCTGCTATTGAATCACCCTCTCCGGTCATTCCCGCGCACGCGCGAATGACCGGGGGGTGACGCGAATGACGGGGAAGGCGCGCAGACGTCTACTGGGCCGAAAATCGAATCGTCGAGTTTCTTCAACCATGACTACACGAACCGTTCCAAGGCTTCCCGGTACTTGGCACTGGTCTGCTTGACGACGTCCTGGGGCAGGTGGGGCGGCGGCGGGGTATGATCCCAGCCTACCGAGTCGAGATAATCCCGAACGAATTGTTTGTCAAAACTGGGTTGGGCCTTCCCGGGCTCACAGTGATCGTTCGGCCAGAACCGCGATGAGTCCGGGGTCAGGACTTCATCAATGACCATCAACTCCTTCGTCGTCTGATGCAGGCCGAATTCAAATTTCGTATCCGCGATGATGATCCCGCGCGCTTCGGCCAACGCGGCCGCCCGTTGATACATCGTGACGCTGATCCGCCTGACTTGCTCCGCCAACTCTTCGCCGATCATGCCCTTCATGGTGTCATACGAGATATTTTCATCATGGCCTTCCGTGGCTTTGGTCGAAGGCGTGAACAGCGGCTCCGGGAATTTCTCTGATTCCCGTAATCCCGCGGGCAGCGGCTGTTCACAGACGGTTCCCTGCTTCCGGTATTCTTTCCACGCTGACCCGGCAAGATACCCGCGCACGATACATTCCACGGGCAAGGGGTCGGCCTTTTCCACGATCATGCTCCGGCCCGCCAGAATATCCACGTGCGGGCGGCACGAGTCGGGGAATTCCTCAGGGTTCATCGTCCGCACGTGATGCGGGGCCAAGCCACCCTCTTGCCACAGGCGATCAAACCAGAACTTCGACAGTTGCGTGAGCACGTACCCTTTGCCGGGAATCCCTTCCGGCAACACCACGTCAAAGGCCGAAATCCGGTCGCTGGCAATCAACAACAGGCTATCACCAAGGTCGTACATGTCCCGCACTTTGCCTTGTCGTTTTTCACCCAGGCCGGCGAGATCGGTTGCAAACACGGTTGGAGCATTCCATACGTCACTCATGGTTCACGTTCCTTTTTTTGAAGGAGTTGACACTATCCGACAAGCTGTCTCCTGATTGGTCACGTCTTGACGGCACGGAAAGTCGGTCAGGCGCTGAACGCCAAAATCCCAAACACCTATCGGTGACGTGCGTCACGCGGCCCACCCGGCGGAGAGCACTTCTGCCTGCTCCAGGACGATCCGCGTGGCCTTCTCCTGCTTGTCCGGCGGGTAGCCGTGCTTGCGCAGGACGCGCTTGACCAGCACGCGGAGTTGCGCCCGCACGGTCTCGCGCAACGTCCAATCAATGGTGACGTTGCGGCGCACGGTCTCGACCAGTTCACGGGCGATGGTACGCAGGACTTCGTCGCCGAGCACGTTGACCGCGCTGTCGTTGGTCTCAAGCGCGTCGTAGAAAGCGATCTCGTCTTCAGACAGCCCAAGTTCCACCCCGCGGGCGTTCGCGTCGCGCAGGTCACGGGCCAGTTGAATCAGTTCCTCAATCACCTGTGCAGCTTCGACGGCGCGGTTCTGATAACGGCGGAGCGTCTGCTCCAGCATTTCGGCAAACGACCTCGCTTGGACGATGTTCTTTCGCCGGCGAACGACAAGTTCACCCTTCAGCAGTTTTTGCAACAACTCGACGGCGAGGTTGCGCTGCGGCATATCCCGTACCTCAACCAGAAAGTCGTCGGACAGAATGGAAATATCGGGCTTCTCCAGACCGGCCGCGGCGAAAATATCAGTCACTCCTTCCGACGCCACTGCGCGCGAGATGATCTGCCGGACGGCGTGATTCAGTTCCTCTTCGGGCCGTGCATCGGCCGGCGCGCGCTTCGCCAGCACCGACCGGACGGTCTGAAAGAACGCCACGTCGTCGCGGACGCGGATCGCGTCTTCGTGGGGGACGGCGAGCGCGAAGGCTTGGGAAAGTTCCCGCACCGACTGCACGCAACGATCCTTACCGTTCTCTTGCGCCAGGACGTGCTCCTGCGCGGCCGGCAACAAGCCCAGCCGCTCCGCCGGCGTGCCGGTCAGCCACTTGGACCAGTCGAAGCCGTGGAACAGGCCGCGGCAGATTTCGTACTTTTCCTGCATCACCGTCACGGCTTCCGCTTGATCGAGTGCAGTCTGCCCCGTGCCGCCGCTCTCCGTGTACGTCGCGAGTGCGCGTTTGAGTTCGTGGGCAAGACCCAGGTAATCGACGACGAGACCGCCCGGCTTGTCCTTGAACACGCGATTGACCCGGGCGATCGCCTGCATCAGTCCGTGGCCGCGCATCGGTTTGTCCACGTACATGGTGTGTAGACTCGGCGCGTCGAAGCCGGTGAGCCACATGTCGCGCACCAGTACCACGCGAAGCGGGTCGGCGGGGTTGCGGAAGCGATTCGCCATGGCCTCGCGCCCGGGCTTGTTGCGGATGTGCGGCTGCCAGTCGAGCGGGTCGGACGCGGCGCCGGTCATGACGATCTTGAGTGCTCCCTTGTCGTCGTCCTCGTGATGCCAGTTCGGGCGCAGGCGCACCAATTCACGGTAGAGGTCGATGCAGATGCGCCGGCTCATGCACACGACCATCGCCTTGCCGTCAAGGGCTTCAAGACGCCTCTCGAAATGTGCGACAACGTCCCGGGCAACGAGGGCCAAACGCTTTTCCGCGCCCACCACCGCTTCGAGCTGCGCCCATCTGGTTTTGAGCCGTTCCTTGCGGGCGGCCTCCTCGCCCTCGGTGGCTTCCTCGAAGTCGGGGTCGATGTTCGGCCGTTCGCTATCGTTCAGGTCGAGCTTGGCGAGCCGGCTCTCGTAGTAGATCGGAACCGTGGCTTGGTCCTCGACTGCGCGCTGGACGTCGTAAATGCTGATGTAGTCGCCGAACACCGCGCGCGTATTGGCGTCCCTGCGCTCAATCGGCGTACCGGTAAAACCGACGAAGGAGGCACGGGGCAGCGCGTCCCGCATGTGGCGCGCGTACCCGTCAATAAAATCGTACTGGCTGCGGTGGGCTTCGTCGGCAATGACCACGACGTTGCGCCGGTCCGACAGCGCGGGGTGGCGGTCGCCCTTTTCTTCGGGCAAGAACTTTTGGATGGTGGTGAACACCACCCCGCCCGATTCCACCGTGAGTTTGGCGCGCAAATCCGCCCGACTTGCCGCCTGAACCGGCGGCTGGCGCAACAGTTCCCGGCAGCGCGCGAAGGTGGTGAACAACTGATCGTCGAGATCGTTGCGGTCGGTCAGCACCACGACGGTCGGGTTTTCCATCGTCGGCTCGCGGATGATGCGTCCGGCATAGAACGCCATGGTCAGGCTTTTGCCCGACCCCTGCGTGTGCCACACCACGCCGACGCGCCGGTCGCCCCTCGCGCCACCCGGGCGTCGGCCCGATTCGTACTGCCCGCCTTCATCGTCAACGCACTCCCGAATCTCCGCCGCGCGTCGCGTTTCGTTGAGGGCGACTTGCACCGCATGAAACTGGTGATAGCCCGCCATTTTCTTGACGAGAACGCCGCTCCCGTCGTCCTCGAAGACGATGAAATCGCGCAGCAGCGCGAGGAAACGGCCAGGCGTGCAGACGCCTTCCAGCATCACCTGCAATTCGGGCGTACGCGGATCGGCCAGACCTTCCCCGGAGATCGTGCGCCAAGGCTTGAACCACTCCCGCCCGGCGGTCAGCGTCCCGATGCGCGCCTCTACCCCGTCGGAAACCATCAGCATGGCATTCATGGCGAACAGTGACGGCAACTCGGCCTTGTAGGTTTGAAGTTGTTGCCACGCCGTCCAGATGGTCGCGTCCTCGTCAGCCGGATTTTTGAGTTCGACCACCACGAGCGGCAGACCGTTGACGAACAGCACAACGTCCGGGCGCCGCTCGTGTTTGTTCTCCACCACGGTGAACTGATTCACCGCGAACCAGTCGTTGTTCGCGGGAACGTCGAAATCGATCACCCGCACCTGTGATCCGCGGATCGCGCCGTCGTCAACGCGGTACTCAACCGTCACGCCGTCTACGATCATGCGATGAAAAGCGCGATTGCGGACTTCCAGAATCACCCCCTCCGGTTTGGTCAATTTGCGAAACGCATCATCTAAGGCTTCGGCAGGCAGGTCCGGGTTGAGTCGTGCCAGCGCGTCACGCAACCGTTGCTCCAGCACCACCCGTCCGTAGTCGGCACGTTCGGCACCCGCCGCCTCCGGCGCGATGTCCGGCCCGTGGGCCACGTGCCACCCCAGGCTTTCAAGCCAAGCGAGAGCGGCCTGCTCAACGTCCGATTCCACAAAAGGATTTATCGCCAACCCTCCGTCAACGTGGCATCTCTTCCGGCGTTCGCGACGCGGGCAATTTCGTCCAGCTTCTCGCCGATTTCCGGATCTATTTCATGCTCGGGAACATACGCGGCAAGCACGTAGAAGCCCTTTTTCTCCATGAGATTGGGGAGATGCAATTTTTTGAAATACGCGCTGAACAGCGGTTTCAGAAGGGAATGGGGCGCCGTGACTTTCTCTCACCGTGAATCTCCAGATTCGCGCCACGAGGCGAGTTCTCAACCAGCCACTGTCCCAGAGGTTTGCGTGCCGGTGCCAAGGGCCGCCAGAGGCACTCAGGTACGACGACGAAGGATTTCCGGGTGCTGATGCGTTGCGGTCCCTCTTCTTCGGCAAAACGGAAAATCTCGGACAGTCTCGCTTTAGCCTCAGCAACGGTCCAGACACGACGGGATTTTGAATTGTCCACGGCCACAACTCCTCTCTGTAAGATAGACTGGTTTAGTATAGACCACTATATTGACTTATGCCAAACAGGAGGGGGCCTGATTAACGATGGATTCGGTGCTGTCTGCTTCGTGATTGTTCATTCAAGGTTTTGGAGACGTTGTTCCAATCTGGTTGCCAATTCTTCGTTGCCCCCCTTTCGAGCCAAGTCAAGCGCCTTCTGTAAATCCCGCCGAGCCTCGTCCTTGCGGCCCAGTCGCGCATTGGTAACGCCCCTGTTCCTGTAAACTTCGGCCAAATCCGGCTTCAGCCGAAGCGCCGCGTCGTAGTCCTTGATGGCAGCGGCATGTTGGCCAAGGTCGCTCTTCGCACTACCCCGGTTGTTGTAGGCTTCAGCATAGTCCGGCTTCAATCGGAGTACCGTGTCGTAGTCCTTGATAGCAGCGGCACGTTGGCCAAGGTTGTTCTTCGCATTACCCCGATTGTAGTAGGCTTCAGTATAGTCCGGCTTCAATCGGAGCGCCGCATCGTAGTCCTTGATGGCAGCAGCATGTTGACCAAGCTTGCTCTTCGCATTACCCCGGTTGTTGTAGACTTCAGACAAGTCCGGCTTCAATCGGAGCGCCGTATCGTAGTCCTTGATGGCCGCGGCATGTTGACCAAGGTCGTCCTTCGCACTACCCCGGTTGTTGTAGGCTTCGGCCAAGTCCGGTTTCAATCGGAGCGCCGCGTCGTAGTCCTTGATGGCCGCGGCATGTTGACCAAGGTCGTCCTTCGCATTACCCCGATTGTTGTAGGTTTCGGCCAAGTTCGGTTTCAATCGGAGCGCCGCATCGTAGTCCTCAATGGCAACGGCATGTTGGCCAAGGTTGTTCTTCACATTACCCCGATTGTTGTAGGCTTCAGCATAGTCCGGCTTCAATCGGAGCGCCGTATCGTAGTCCTCAATGGCAGCGGCATGTTGACCAAGGTCGTCCTTCGCACTACCCCGGTTGTTGTAGGCTTCAGCCAAGTCCGGTTTCAATCGGAGCGCCGTATCGTAGTCCTCAATGGCAGCGGCACGTTGACCAAGGTCGTGCTTCGCATTACCCCGATTGTTGTAGGCTTCAGGATAGTCCAGCTTAAATCGGAGCGCCGCGTCGTAGTCCTCAATGGCAGCGGCATGTTGACCAAGCTTGCTGTTCGCAACACCTCGGTTGTTGTAGGCTTTGGCCAAGTCTGGCTTCAGTTGGAGTGTCTTGGTGTAGGCATTTATCGCCGCCTTGAAATCAGATTTCTCTCCTTTCTTGAAGTAGAGATAGCCGACGGAGAACCATGCACGAGCCTCAAGTTCTTTGTCCGTTCCTTCCGCAACATTGGCGATGGAACGCCACTTTTCGAGTGCCTCCTCGATTTTTCCTTGCTGTTGAAGCAGGACAGCAACGGCAATGGCTTGGTGTATCGGGGATGCCGTGGGATTCTCTTGAACACTTTTCGCAGCCTCGCTAGCCTTATCCGGGTCTTTACCGACAGCCTCCGCGTTCAATCCGGCCACAATCGACTCAGCCTCATCGCGTTTCCCTTTGATCTCATTGACAAGGCTCCTAGCTTCTTCTGCATGTTGCTTGGACAACACCATATTTTGGCGGGCTTCGCCTTCGATTTCGCGGAACGTCTTGAAACTGAGATAACCGGCAATAACGGCGACAATACCAAGCAACGTCAGAAATATGGCCGTAGCGGTGAGCCACCAATCAACAAGCTTCACACGGCCTTCGAGAACTTCACGTCTGAGATCGTTGAAACGGCTCTGCATTTCGACATCGGCAGCCTTGCCTGCATCGTCCGGCGCGGATGTCAGATGTTCGTGCTTGGGTTCATCAGTCATACAACCCTCTCCACCTGCACCGTTGGAATCTTCGCCGCTCTCGACAGACCCGAACCAAGAAGAAGTGCATACACGCCGCGATTAGCCTTGATCGAAAATGCCAACGAATGGATTGGGTCAATCACGCTGTTTTCGCCTCCATTCCCTTTACCCTCAACTCGCCGAAGGTCAGTTTGGGCATTCGGTGAGGGTTGTCACATTTAGCGTCTTTCTTCGAGTTTAAATTGTATTCTTCGCACGCAGCGATCAGGTTCCTTGGTCAGACGGCACTCCCATATGCGTATAACCTTCCAGCCTAGCCGTCGGAGGCCACGGGTAATTCGTTGGTCCCTGACTTGATTGCGTTTTATCTTGTCTCTCCATGCCTTCGCGTTTGTCTTTGGCGTAACGTTTCTGCCACAGTTATGGCCGTGCCAAAAGCATCCATCAACGAAAACGGCAACCCTCAGATTCGGCCAAACGAAATCCGGGCGGCCGGGCATCGGTTGGTGTCTACGCCAACCGGTCAAACGGGCCTTCCTTAGCAAGGAAGCAAGACGCTTCTCCGTGGTCTGGTTTCCAGTACTGCGTACACGAGACATGAGTTCACGCCTGCTTAAATCGCCAAATGTCGTTCTCTCCTTTTGAGGATTGCCGGGCCACCAACTCATCGCTTTGTACCAAACTTTCGACAATCGTGCTCCCTAAGCGCGGCTAAAATGCTCGTGGCGGCTTGCTTGGCGTACAGTGGTGGAACCGCGTTGCCAATAAGGTTGCACACGGCATCCATCTGATCCGTGATGAAGCCGTAACGTTCGGGAAACGTTTGCAGCAAGGCGGCCTCGCGAACGGAGATCGTAAATCGCCGCTTGTCAGGATGTCCAAACCGACCCTTGCTTGACGTGGTGCATCCACCCGTGATCGTCGGGGCTACGTGGTCCCACGCCATTCTCCCGTAGACGTTCGTGAATCCCTTGTATCCATTCTGATGACAGCGGGGACGCACCGACTCGTCAACCTTCAACCACGTTCGTCCAGGTTCCGCCGCTTGGAGTCGTTCCTTCACTTGTCGTTGAATGTCCCTGACGACGTGCCAGTTATACCGTCGTGGGCCGCCGTGGTGGAATGCCGTCTTGAGCGTAACTGGGTGTCTCACGTGGCCGATTGCCTCCCGCACGGTCTGCCATGGACGCAGAGCGGACCCCCTTTTCGGAGACCGAGTTCGGGTTGGTTCGGGGAATGGAATCTCGAACCCAAGACCGGCCAAAAGAACCAAACGATGCCGAGATTGCGGGATGCCGAAGTCGGCCATTTGTTCAATACGCCACGCACTCTGATATCCGCTTCTTTGAAGAATGTTTAGAAACTCATCAAAAATGGGTTTCCCGCGATGCACGAGGCCAGATACGTTTTCCATCATAACGGCCTTGGGGCGAATATCTTCGATCAGATAGGCCATTTTGAGAAAAAGTTCGTTGCGCGGGTCATCTCTCTTGTACTTGGTCGTCAAGGAACAAAATCCTTGACAAGGTGCGCAACCGGCCAAAAGAGAAATCTGCTTGCTGCCGGCTATCCGTAAGAGTTCCGAAGCGGATACGTTGCGAATATCCTCTTCGAGCAGCGGAGTTCGTCGGTTATTCCATTGATACGTCCGAGCCGCGATGGCATCGATTTCCACCGCTGCCGCGACCTGAAAGCCCGCGCCCCGCAGGCCCCTAGTCAGCCCGCCACAACCGGCGAATAAATCTATCGCAAGGGGCTTCGTTGTGTTCGTTTCCTTAAACGCCATCGTCCCCTCAGCCTAATGCATTGATTCCGTTTTCCTCTGATAGTTGAACTATTCTTGGGTCGTCATTAGGTGCACGTTTCGTAACGGCGTCAAGAAATTCTTTGTGCATTGATTGGGCGGTTCTCAGCAAGTTCTCCCACTTTCGAATATCGAATATTCCTGCTTCTTGTCCCATGTTTGCGTGTCCTTCATCCCCGGGACGGATTCGATCTGCGATTAACAGTCCCTTCACAACGGCTCTGTTATATTCGCTGTTTGTTGCTCCTTGCTGAAGTTCTTTTTTGAGGAACAAAACATAGTCTCGAATTTGATCAAATTCCTCCCGACCAACAAGAGACCCCGGACGCTTTACTTCCACCACGTGAGTTGTCTGGAGATCGCCGAGACAGAAGAAATCGAGGCGTCGCGCACCTTCGCGCTCTTTCGAAGGGGAAATCTGGAACTTGTCGCAAATCATTCGATCTAACGACTGCTCATGCGCCAACATCGTCCACTTAGGATCAATTAACCACGGATGATCCCGAAGATAGTTCTGCATGTCCGGTTTCTCTCGGACTTGATTCTTGATCATTTGTGCGAATTTCTGAATGATTTCCACGCGCCCCTTGACGAGATGCGCGGTATTTACGGCTTCGATGATGTCCCACTCAGAAAGGACTTGTTCTAAATGCCTAATATCCTCCGGCGAGGCAGTGTTTAGTCTCCTTATCGCGTCGAGAAAACTTCGGTTCGTCATCGCGTTATAGACGAACCCGACGAGTTCGTCAGTAATATCTTGGCCGTCTTTGTGTTCGCCAAGTTGAGGAATGGCGCAAATGCGATTAACTATGCTTTTAAATATTCTTCGATCGTTTTCAGGTAATTTTTCCGCCTGCTTCACGTACAAGGTTATTTTTGGACTCTTGCTCTTTTCTTCACTCCTTTTATCGCTCCAAGTTTCCAGCAAATCTCTAATCTTTTTACGTCCCCATTCTTTCAGGGGTACTGCCCTGGGGTCTTCCCACCGCACGGTGCCTCTGTCGGTGGCGATCAGGTCCTCTCTTTCGTCGAGAAAATCCGCTTTGATTTCACCAGTGAGATACTGCATCCCGTGTTGCCCCCACAAGCCGCCGCTCAAGTCAAAGAACCAAGGCGTCTGAGCCAATTTGCCGCGTACGTAAACGACGAACCCGCGATGTTCTTCGGCTGGAATCGTATCCTTGCAGAATCCCGCCCACCATTGAATCTGCTGACCATTCGCAAACTCGGCCGTTTCCCATTCGCCGGTATTTTCTGGAAATCGAAATTGAAACGGAATTTCTTGCCTCGATATAGGTGTTCCGTTCACGTGAACCGTAAAGTTCTGATCGAGCACGAGAAGCCTTCTAGCAATGCTCCGTTTGAACTCATCATCCTTAATAGCGCGGCTGATCTTCAGACGGGACAGCGTTATGGTTGTGTTAGGCTTTTCTGTAGTACTCTTACCATCATCAGATAAAGTATCGGGTGTATATCCCTCGGTGTCCGCGAAGTTGTCATTCTTAGTCAGCGCGTCGTAATCCAATGCGAAGTGCGCTATTTCCTCTTCCTTGACGGATTGGATCTCGATGCCGTTGGCGATACCGAATCCAGCAAGTCTGCCGATACCTTTCCGACCTTGAACTTTCCTGGGACTCACGCCATTATATGCTTTCGTCCATTCGCTTTGACCTGAACGGCGGTCCCTACCCACCAACAGGTAAAGCGAATTGCATTCCTCAAAACTCATTCCGTGGCCGTCGTCTTTGACCACGATTTCATCAATCTGTTGAATTGAATGTCCCGTTGGAATTGTGATCCACACGTTTCTCGCCATTGCGTCGTAGGCATTTGAGATAAGTTCAGAAATCGCGGGAACGGCCCCGGAATACATCTGGAGGCCAAGGTGTTTGAAAAGTTGACCAGCAACGGTCATCTTGTATTGACGGTTTCTACTTGGCATCATTATTCTCCTTGGAAATTCTGGACATCCGAATTTTGTCGGAAACTAACTTTGGGAGCAACACGTCCCGCAGGGCGGCGAGGGTGCGGGATTCACGGCGATTCACCTGAACCTTTTGCAAACAGATCGTGGTTGCCATTTCGAATGCTTCAGCCAAGGACTTGGGAGATAGAATGATGGGTAGTGCCAAGACGGCATTGGCGTGTGCACGCTGATGGCTCTTTGAAGTTCCGGTCACGAGCGAACATAGTGCCCGTCGGAAGACAGGAAAGCGTGCAAGACAATAGGAAAAAGCATTCCCGTATGGCGACCGAGAGCGAAGAACCAAAAATTCTGTTGAACACACGGCTTGATCCCCTTGCTGGACGTCCACAAGCCAGACTCGATCAATTTCCGGGTTGAGTTTCGATAACAGAATGACTCCGGGAAACACTCGCAATTTCTGGCTCTTAATGTCCTCCCCATGCTCTGTTTTGGGCCATTGGTCTTCATCGAAAGCCGGTATACTGAAGTGATGATAGAGAGTATCAGGTGAAGTGAACGGATTTTCCTTGTCGGAGATCTGGTCAACAACATCACCAAAACATCCTACTTCCCACCCTTCCGGTATCTTGCCCAATTCCGAGTCCACGAATCGGTTGGGGAACATGGCGGCGATTTCTGGGTCCATGCTGTCGAGATAGGCGCGGGCGCGTTCGACTGTCCAATCACTCCCCCCTTGAGGGGGAGTCGGAGCCGTCAAGCCGTCAGGCGCAGGCGGCTCCGGTGGGGGGGTCTCCGTGACGGCTTCGTATACGCGCTCCAGAACCCCGAAGCAGTTCTCGAAGACTTCGTTGTTCCAGAAGCGCAGGACGCGGTAGCCCCGTGCGCGCAAGAAGGCGTCTCGTTTTTTGTCGTCGTCTTGCCGTTTCGCGTGCTGGCTGCCGTCGAGTTCGATCAGGATTTTTCGGGCCAGGCAGGCGAAATCGACGATATAGGGGCCGATGGGGTGCTGGCGGCGGAAGCGGTGGCCGTCGAGTTGGTTGTTGCGCAGGTAGTGCCAAAGGAGCCCTTCGGCGTCGGTTCGGTTGCAGCGGAGGGTTTGGGCGGTGGTCAGGGTGCGTTGGGTGTAGCCGCGTCGGATAGCCCCCCACCGGCGCGACTGCGGGCTTCGCCCTTGTCTTGCCGACTCCCCCTCAAGGGGGGAGTGATGGTTGTTGAGGGTGGCTTTGGCGTGGACGGGGTCGAAGTCGATGAACCAGGATTTGAAGAGCGCCTGCGCCATGGCCTCCAGTGTTTGGTTCATGCGGCGGTTTGCTTCGATCTTGTCGTCCAGGGTGCCAAGGACGTGGGCGATGGCGCGTTGTTCGGGGAGTGGCGGAAGTGAAATTTCGTATCGCGATACATATTCCCATTTTGCTCTCGGCATCCGTGTGCCTTCGGAACCCAAAGTCGCAAAATCAACAAAGGGTTGGGATGCCATGCAATAGTAGAGAAATCCTTGATCCGCTCTCTCTTTTGCACGAACAACCCAAATATCCGTTGAGCAAATCCCATCGAAAGGCGCTCGAACAACTTTGCGAAAATAAGGCCGGAGTTTCCCGAAAAGAATATCGCCAGACTGAAAGCAGGCTTTCACACTGGTGACGTCACTTGCCGTACCATGTCCCAGAAGTGATAGAGTGTTTTCTCCGATGTGTTCAAGACCGATGTAAGGTACGTCTTCTCCATCGGAAGGTGAAATTGTCTCCCGCACCAGCAAAGCGCAATCGCCAATGGTCGTGTTCGGCCAAGTACCGATCGCATTCCGCTCTTTTCCTTCTGCTATCGTCACATACTCGCGTTCAATCACCTTCCGAAAGTTCTCAGACGTCGAGGCCCAATCCACGAGGTCGACGCGGAAGGGTAGATCGGACTCATCGAAGGCTTCTCTCATCTCTGCCACGCACAGGAGGTCCAACGGCTCCGTGGTCATCAGCGCGAGGTCGAGATCGGAAGTCTCCCGGGCGGTCCAAGACACGCGCGAGCCGAAGGCACGGACCTCCAACTCCGGCACGTGTTCCTGCAAAATATGCTGAACCGTCTTCAGGTCGCCGGGGCTGATGTCAATCGGTTGCACGATTGCGCCTTTCGAGTTCCTTCAGCAGGAAACGCAGGTCGTGCAGAAAATCATTCATCGAAGCCACTGTCGTTTCTGCTCGGTCCGCATCATAGGTATGAACAGTTTTATTCCGTAATTCCCGGTAACGCATATATTGTGGGGCATCGCGAATGATGCCGGCGTCTGTCGCCTTGCGCATCAGGTCGGCGAAACTGATTTTGTACAACTCGTCGGGGTTGGCAACGATTTGAGCGAGTTGTCTCTGGATCATTTTGATGGCCAATTCGTAGCTACATTCAAACGCTTGAATGGTCGCGGCCCGAAACTGCTCGCGCAGACCAACGTCTTCCCGCGCCACGTCGGAGTGAAGGTAGTCAAAGCTTTTTTGTAGTTGAGTAACCGCACTTGCCAATGAGGAATAATCGAGGCTCATGGCGAAGAAGCCTCCAGAATCTGAATCAATTCCCTAACGGTCATTTTCTTCCCCTTTCGGAATACGGAGATACTCTACCAACCCCGACTGGCCTCCTGTTCCCGTCATTATGCGCTTCGGACTGCGGTCGGCAATTCGCACACGGCCGCACCAACTCGCTGGTCGGCTACGACGAGGTCAAATTGCGTCTGGAGATTCAGCCAGAATTGGGGTTCGACGCCGAACCAGTGCCCAAACCGCAGGGCGGTGTCGCCGGTCACGGAACGTTTGCCGGCGATAATCTGGCTGACGCGATTCGGCGGTACGTCAATCTGGCGTGCAAACGTGGTTGGGGTCACGCCCATCTCCGCAAGTTCGTCTTTCAGAATTTCACCTGGATGAACGGCTCGCTTGAACATGGATGGCTTCATCCTTATTTTTTGTGTAACCAGCCGAGATGGAACACCAAGAGCCACGATTGCCGTTCATCTGCGATTGACAAAGCATTGTGTTTTCTATTTTTTGGACCGTCGCCGTCAATCTTCTCCAAATCCAAGCCGGTTCAGGTTTTCCTTGATGGCCGCGTCGAGTTTGGCGCTGTCGGCTTGTTGCGCGTGCAGTTGGGCGACCAGCCGCTTCATTTTTTCCTCGAACGGTTCGCCGTCGTCCTTCTGCGCTTCGGCGCCGACGTAGCGGCCCGGGGTAAGGACGTGGTCGTGTTTGCGGACTTCCTCCAGCGTCGCGCTTTTGCAGAAGCCAGGCACGTCCGCGTATTCGCCGGCGCCGGCCTCGCCACGCCAGGCGTGGTAGGTCTTGGCGACGCGGGTGACGTCTTCATCGGTCAGTTCCCGGTGGGTGCGGTCCACCATGCGGCCCAGTTTGCGGGCGTCAATGAACAGGATTTCGCCGCGACGGTCACGGAACGTGTCGCGTCGTCGGTTGCGGGCGAGAAACCACAGGCAGGCGGGAATCTGGGTCGAATAGAAGAGTTGTCCGGGCAACGCCACCATGCAGTCCACCAAGTTCGCCTCAATCAGGTTCTTGCGAATACCGCCTTCGTTCGATTGGTTCGACGACATGGAGCCGTTGGCGAGCACGAAGCCGGCAGCGCCGATGGGCGCCAGATGATGGACGATGTGCTGCACCCAGGCAAAGTTGGCGTTGCCCTTGGGCGGCACACCGTATCGCCAACGTTTGTCGTTGAGGAGCCGCTCGCCGCTCCAGTCGGAGACGTTGAACGGCGGATTGGCGAGAATGAAGTCGGCTTTGAGGTCGGGATGGCGGTCGTTAAGGAAGCTGTCGCCTTGGGCGATCTGGCCGTCGATGCCGCGAATGGCCAAGTTCATTTTCGCCAGCCGCCACGTGGTGTGATTTGATTCCTGACCGTAAATCGAGATGTCTTTCTTGGGGCCTCCGGGCGTTTTTCCACCATTGCCGTTGCCGGTGGCGTGCGCGTTGATGAATTCGACCGACTGGACGAACATGCCGGCCGACCCGCAGCAGGGGTCGTACACCCGTCCCCGGTAGGGTTCCAGCATCTCGACCAGCAACTTGACGACGCAGCGCGGGGTGTAGAATTGGCCGCCTTTTTTGCCTTCTGCGCTGGCGAATTGCGACAGGAAATACTCATACACGCGGCCGAGCACGTCCTTGGACCGAGCGTCCTCGTCGCCCACCCTGACGTGGCTGATGAGGTCAATCAATTGCCCGAGCCGCTGTTTGTCAAGTGCCGGGCGGGCGTAATCTTTGGGTAAGACGTCCTTGATCGCCGGATTGTCGCGCTCAATTCCGGTCATCGCGTCATCAACAAACCGGCCGATGGTGGATTGTCTGGCTTGAGCCTTGAGATGCGTCCATCGTGCCTCGGGCGGGACCCAGAACACGTTTGTGGCGCGGTACTCATCCGGGTCCTCCGGGTCGGCACCTTCGGCCTGCTGCCGTGCGAGGCGGGCGTGCGTCTCTTCAAAGGCGTCGGAGATGTATTTCAGGAAAATGAGGCCGAGCACGACGTGTTTGTATTCCGCGGCGTCCATCGAACCGCGGAGGGCATCCGCCATCTGCCAGAGTTCGGCTTCACAGCCTGCAACGGCACCCGTCTGTCCATCACGTCGGCCCGTGCGCGTTGGCTTCGCTGCGGCGTCGGGGCGGGCTTGTTTTCGTCGTTCTCTCGCCATGGACGTTTCCTTTCTCCCAGGCTACCGCGGGGATTTTCCGCTTCCCGTCAGATTTGTCATTGTAGAATTTTGATTTTCAATCTACAATCAACAACCTGCGATCCGATCATGCAAACACTCGACATCAATCACTCCGAACTTCCCGATCTGCAATTCGTCCTCATGGTGGTGGCCCTGTGTACGGCGGACATCCCGACTTTGAACGTGCCGGAAGACGTTCGTCGAACGGTGTTTGATCGCTGCTGGGCCTTGCTTCACGATACGCCTCCGCCGACGGAGCCCAGCCAGCGCACGTTGGATCTGCGGCAGGGGGACGACGTGACGCTTGACGCGCTCGTGGAAGTCATCCGCAGCACGCTGAATGAACGCGGCTACGCGCAAATGACCTGGGATCATGAGCCCAGTGAACCCACTCAAGCCACCAGCCCGGACGCCCGGCCGTTGATTGACCGCTTGCAGCATTGGGACCCGGTGAATCCCCCACCGGTGGATGGGCCGCACGATCCGGGTCAGAACTGAACGTTGGACGATGATGCGTCATCGCACAGTTTGCAGAGAAGCGTTTCTCCCAATTTCTGCGTTCTCCCCCGTTGCGTGATGACCCATGGCCGATTGCTCCAAGGGGGCTTGTGGCGGACATGTTGCCCGTGGCCACATTCAAGATCAGCGACCCAATCACCGAGTTCATCTTGATGAAAACCGATGATGCGTCGTTTCACGTTTTGGTGCCTCTTCTCCTCCCACCTTGCCTCTCCGTACAGGGGGTGCCAGGGGTGGGAGTGTCTACGATCGCTTCTACTATACGTGACTAGGCAGGAAACAGAAAATTCCTCTACGGGAAGGAAACGCAACGGATCGAGAAAGGAGAATCACATGGCTAAAAGACGATTCAGTTTCATCATTCTGTGGGTCATCGTTCTGCTGCTCGCAACGCCCGCGGCCGCGACCGAGCGGCAAGGCTGGTATGCCGGCGCGGATATCGGCATCGCGCTGCCTGAGACGCTCAAAACCTGATCCAGTGATTCGGACGTCATTTCCAATTGCGATCAATGGCTGACGCGGGACGGCCAACCGTTCGAGATAACAAACGGAGATAGAACGTGGACGGTGCCTTTCTCGCCGAATTCGGAAGATTGCCAGCGGCGGGACGTCAACTGGACGAACAGCTTTAATCTCGGCAACGGTCTCCTCGCTGGCCTGAATTTCGGCTACGCCTGGCGAGGTTTTCGCGTTGAAGTTGAGTACCTCCATCGCGAACACAGTGGAGAAAAGAAAGGCGGCGTGCAGGATCCGTCCGCGTTGGATTACAAGTCGAACGAGTTCCTAGAGGCCAGCGAAATCATCAGCGACGTGAGCGCGGATCACTTCTTCGGCAACCTCTATTACGATTTCCACGGCCTGTTCCCCAAGGTGATTCCTTACGTGGGCGTGGGCGCCGGCGTCACGAAAACAAGCATGGAAATCTCGGGGAAGTATCTGAGGAAGACGAGTCAGACCTTCTTCACGAATTTGGCGACCACGGATAAGGGGCCCAAAAACCCTGATTTGGCCGGCACGGACACGTTGTACGACGACGACCTGTCCGACGTTCTGTTCGGCTACCAGTTCATGGCCGGAATCGATTACGCCCTGACCGATCACCTTTTCGTCGGAGTCAAGGCACGCTACGCGGACGTGGGCGGGAATTTCAGCCAACGCAACGCCTACGATCGCTTGAGAAGCCACGGTTCCACGGTCTGTCCGCCGCAGAACGCCCCAACCGGATGTCCGACCGGCGCCCGGAACGACATCAACTACCGGCTTGAAACCGATGCGTTGAGCTTTTGGGGCGTGTCGTTGAATCTCAAGTATTTTTTTCAATGACGAGACCGTTGCAAGCGTGCCTTCTCCGTCATCCTTCGTGCTTCCTTTGTCATTCTTCGCGAAGGGAAGAATCTGGTTCGTTACGGGGATAGGTGAATCCTTCGGTGGAAGGAAAAAGCAGATCCTTCGCTTCGCTCAGGATGACAGAGGGTGTGGAGGCTGCCCTTGCGGGCTCGGGCTGCTGGTCACTGGCCACCTTGGGAGCTCAGGGTGACGTTGGGCAAGGGGCTCAATGAAGCGGGGGTGACGCGAGCGGCGTGGAGTGGGGGGACGACGCGTGCTTCAGGTCACGCTCCGGTCATTCTTGTGTGCCTTTTGACGTCCAACCAATCGCGCAGACGGTCGCCAAGGACGTTGAGGGCGAGTACCACGCCCATCAGCGTCAAGCCCGGCGCAATGACCACGTGGGGAGCCACCAGCATGTATCGCGTGCCGTCCCGAATCATGCTTCCCCAGGATGCGTTCGGTGGTTGGACGCCGACTCCTAAAAATGACAACCCGGCCTCGCCGATGATGACGCTCGCCGTTCCGAAACTGGCTTCGACGATCAACGGCGCGCTGATGAGCGGAAGCAGATGCCGGACGACGATGGTCGGCGTTGACGTGCCAATGGCCACGGCCGCGTGGACGTGATCCCGTTCTTTGATGGAGAGCACTTGGGCGCGGGCTAATCGCGCGTAGCCCACCCATCCCACGGCCGACAACGCCATCACGACGTTTTCAATGCCCGGCCCCAGCACGCCGGCCAGGGCAATGGCCAGCAGGATACCCGGGAAGGCCAGGAAGACGTCGATGAGGCGAACCAGGAGGAAATCGGTCCATCCCCCGATGTACGCGCCGATGGTTCCCACCAGACTCCCGACGACGAGCGACATGCCGACGACGGCAACCGCCACGAACAAGGACGTTCTTGCCCCCACCACCAAGCGGTCCAGAATCGGTCGCCCCAGGTCATCGTAGCCCAACCATTCGTCAAGGCTTCCCGACGCAAGGACATTGGGCAGGTCAATAGCGTGCGGCGACAAGGGCAACACCGGCACAAGGAGCGCGACGAGCATCCACAGCAGCACGATGCCCAGCGGCACCCGGACGTGTCTCATTCGCGTGCTCCCAACCGTATCCGCGGATCGATCCAGGCGTACACGAGATCCGTCAACAGGTTAATCATCACGTAGGCCACGCTGATCACCAACACCGTGGCTTGCACGACGGGATAGTCCCGCCGGTGAATGGCTTCGATGACGAGCGAGCCGATCCCCGGCCAGGAAAACACGGTTTCCGTAATGACGGCCCCACTCATCAAGGCCCCGAGTTGTAAGCCCATCAACGTGACGACGGGGAGCAACGCGTTCCGTAACCCGTGGCGAACGGTGACGGCCCAGTCGGACAGGCCTTTGCTGCGCGCGGTGCGAATGAAATCTTCCGTCAGGACTTCGAGAAGGGCGCTTCGGATCATGCGGGAGAGCACGGCCGCCATTGCCGTGCCGAGGGTCAGCGCGGGCAGCACGAGAGACGAAACTCCTGCGCGTCCGCTTACCGGAAACCATCCCAGCCATAACGCTCCGACGACAATCAGCATGGGCCCCATCCAGAAATTGGGAATGGAGACGCCGACGAGGGCAACCCCCATGGCTCCAACGTCCCACGCGGTATGTTTTTTGAGTGCCGCCAGTATCCCGAGCGGAACGGCCGACAGCACGGCAAACAGCAGGGACACGATCCCGAGTTCAACCGTGGCCGGCAGTCGTTCCAGTAACACTTGACTGATCGGTCGTTTGGAATACAGTGAGGTGCCCAGGTCGAAGTGAACCAGGTCCGTCAGGTAGCGTCCGAACTGAACGTACAGCGGCCGGTGCAACCCCAACGCCCGTCGAAGACTTTCTTTGTCCGCGGGTTGTGCGGATTCCCCCAGCATCACTTCCACGGGGTCGCCGGGGACGAGGTGCAGGAGAACAAACACGAGGCAGACGACGCCCAGGATGACGGCGACGGCCGTCAAGACTCGCGGAATGACGAATCGAATGAACACGGCGGGCATCATGAAGGAACGGAGCGCCGGCGGCGTACCTGCTTCAGGCCGTCATAATTCCCGTCCTTGGCCACGGCAAAGCCTTCGATCTCCCGACGCGCCACAAAAACGTGATCCTCGTACCAGAGGGGAACGTAGGGGAGCGCCTCCGCCAGATGACGTTGGAGTTGGACGTACAAGCGTCGTTTGTCGTGTACGTCGAGTGCGGCCCGGGCTTGTTCGATGATCGCATCGGCACGCGGACTGTGAAATCGGCCGCGATTGGCCCCCTGCGGGGGAACCGACCGGCTATGGAACACGTAGTCGAAAATATCGGGAGTCTGAATGCCCACCCATGAGAGACTGTACATCTGAAATCGTCCGGCTTTGATGTCTCCGTAAAAGGTGCCCCAATCGTAACTGCGGACGTCTACGGCAATCCCGACTTGCGCCAGTTGCCGTTGAAGAATGGTGGCCAGTCGGACGCGGAAGGGATCGCTGGAGGTTTTATAGACGACGTGGGGTGGTCGCTCAATCGAGTAGCCGGCTTGTCGGATGAGCGCCCGTGCGCGTTCCGGATCATGTGCGATCGGCTTGAGATCGCGTGCGCCGGCCCAATGGTTGGGCGGCAAGATCGATTGCGCGGGTCTGGCCGCGCCTCTCAGGACGTAGCGAATGATTGCTGCGCGATCGACGGCATGGGCAATGGCCCGTCGGATGGGGGCTTGTCGGGTCACGGCGTCGTCAAAGCTGAATCCCAGGTACGAAACGTTCGTCCCGGAGGCTCGGTGGACCTGGAGTGCGTCGTCTTTTTCCAGATAGGCGATGAGTTCCGGGGGCAGGTCGTTCTGAAGCATGTCGATTTCCCCGGCCAGCAGTTTGAGTGCCCGGACCGTGGGGTCGGGCACGGTGATGAACTCGAAGCGTTGGCCATCCCGAATCCGCAGAAGGTGCAGCCGCGTTTCATCCGGCCGGGAAATGAATGAAAACGGTCCGTTTCCCACGGGGCGAGCGTGGAAGGGGTGGTCAGCGGCAATCAGACGGGCGGGCACGATGCCGATCACGAGATAACAGGGAAAGAGCGGTTCCGGCCGATGCAGAACGAAGTCGAGACTCGTTTCATCGTGTACGGTGACGGCGTCGATCACGGCCAACGAGGCCCGGTGTGGAGAAGCGTTGCGTTCGTTCAAGATAAACTCGTAGGTGGCTTTGATATCATGGGCGGTCATCATGGCGCCGTCGTGAAAGGGGCGCGGGTCGGGATTCAGATAAAAGCGATAACGGGTGGATGACAGCTTTTCCCACCGGGCCAAGGCGGGGATCGGTTCGAATGCGTCGTTCAACTCCACTAACCGGTCATAGAGCAGGCGGTTGATTCGGGCGGAAGTCGCATCCGTGGCAAAGCGCGGGTCCAGGTTGGCCGGCGCCCCGGCCAGACCAAAGCGGAGCGCGTCGGAAGAGCCGTCGGTACACGCCGAACCGGCCAGCATCATGAACAAGAGCAGGAGCAGTCGTTTCAGAAACGGCCTCAGCTTCCCGATTGCTTTCCCGATTGCTTGAGGATCGCGGTGAACCGGTGTGCGTGCGTCCGAACGCATGGATGGAATCCCGTTGAACGTTTCACTAGAAGAATACCCTTAAGTGGAAGGAGATACAACTATTCACAAAGCGAAAAAATTGTCATACTCTTTATGTGGCCGGTGGCTAGTGGCCCGTGACCAGTGGCCCATGATGCGCGGAGCACGGGGGACACGGACGATAAAAGAGAGGGGGATTCATGGCACTCAAAGCCTTAGTTGTCGATGATGAACAAGCCATCGTGGATCTCGTCCGCCATCACATGGAGAAAGAAGGCATTGTTTGCCTGGAGGCGTCTGAAGGCGAGACCGCTCTCCAGCTTGCACGGACCGAACGCCCGGATTTGCTGGTGCTGGACCTCATGTTGCCCGGCATTGACGGATTGGAAATTTGCCGGTTGCTTCGTCGTGAGCCGGCGACCGCGGCCATGGTGATCATTATGCTGACGGCCAAGGCGGAAGAAGTGGACCGCGTGGTGGGCTTGGAGATGGGAGCGGATGATTACGTGGTCAAACCGTTCAGTCCTCGAGAGTTGGTGGCCAGGGTGAAGGCCGTGTTACGGCGGGGGCGAGATCCTCAAACCGGAACCGTTCAGCGCATCGGCACGATCGAAGTCGATGATGCAAAACATCAGGTCCGTCTGGCGGGCCGAGTCGTCGATCTCACGGTGAAAGAGTTTGATCTCCTCTCCGTGCTGATGCAAGCCAAGGGGCGAGTGTTGAATCGGGAGCAAATTCTGGAAGTGGTGTGGGGATACGCCAATGCCGTGGACATTGAATCAAGAACGGTTGACGTCCACGTCCGACGCCTGCGAGAAAAACTCCGTGATGAAAGTCACCGAATCGTGACGGTCAAGGGCGTGGGCTATCGCTTCGAAACTGAAGGATAACGGAGGACGTTCTCATGTGGAAAAGCCGGTTGATCTCTCGTTTCGGGTTGGCGTTGAGCCTCATGACGGTGGCGGGAATGGGGGCCACCTGGCTGCTGCTTTCTTCCGACGCCACGGGGGGCGCACGCTGGTTTGGCGCCATGGTGACGGTGGCGTTGCTGCTTGCCGTCGGCCTGTGGTTGGGGAAACGGCTCGTGAAGCCGGTCAATGACATTCAAACCGACGTTGAGCGAGCGTTGACGGGCTGGAAGGAGAACGAGTCGAACGCCGAAACAGACGAATGGCTCGGGTTGAGAAAGGCGGTGCAGTACATCACGACTCACTCCCGGGAACGGTTTCAACTGCTGGAAACGGAACGGGCCAAAAGCACCGCCATCCTGGACAGCATGACCGAAGGCGTAATCGCCTTGGATGAACACGGTCACATTGTTCTGATGAATCCTGCCGCACGACGGATTCTGAATGTTCGTGACGATTCAGGAGAAACGCGCACCCTGTTGGAAGTGGTACGCAATCGGGGATTGGCTGAGTTAATCGAACGGTGTCAGTCCCGCGAGCACGCGGAACCGTGCAAACGAGAAATCGAATGGCACGTGCCCTCCTTGAGAGTGCTTGAAGTCAACGCCATGCCGGTGCCGTTTTCTTCTCAGGCCAAAGGCGTGTTGCTGGTCTTCCACGACGTGACCGAACTCCGGCGTTTAGAAACCGTCCGTGCTGAATTCGTGGCAAACGTGTCGCATGAATTGCGAACCCCGCTCACGGCCATCAAGGGATGTCTGGAGACCGTACTTGATGAAGCGCCGCCGCCATCGGCCACGCACCGGCGATTTCTCGAGGTCGCGAACAGCCACGCGGAACGATTGGGACGTCTCGTGAATGACCTGCTGCATCTGTCCGACATTGAGACGGGGAAGGTCGTGCTCTATCCCCGTGCCATTCCTCTCAGAGCCTTCGTAAGCGAAACGGCGGCCATGTTTGCACGGGACGCGGTGAAAAAAGGCGTACACCTGGTGAACCGGGTGCCGGCCGATCTATCCGTGCAGGCCGACCCTGACCGGCTGTCTCAAATTTTGGTAAATCTCGTGGACAACGCGGTCAAGTACACGCCGAAAGGAGGACACGTGCTGTTTCTGGCAACGGCAGAAACCGGCCACGTTCGGCTCGCAATTCAGGATACCGGCCAAGGCATTCCGGCAAGTGAGTTGCCGCGCATCACGGAACGGTTTTACCGGGTCGATAAAGCACGTTCCCGCGGAGAAGGCGGAACCGGCCTGGGCCTCGCCATCGTGAAACATCTCGTTCAGTTACACGGCGGCACCCTTCAGATTGCCAGTGAATACGGCAAAGGCACGACCATGGCATTTCTCCTGCCGGTCGCACCCCTCGAACTCTTGCCTTCTTCCTAACCAGTGTTCGCCCTCACGTTGCCGCCGTCATGCCCATGGCAACGGGAAGCCAGAGGCAGCCGGAGGTCTCCAGGTCCCTCTTTAGCTTCCCGCGGGCGCGAACCGGATGCCCGGTGCGAGGCAGCCCTCCGCCGCGTGGCAAGAGGGAAAAGACGCTGGATTCCCCCTTTCGCGGGGTGATTCAAAATGGCGGGAGAATCCCTCTCTTCCTCCCTCTCCCCTTGAGGGAGAGGGCTGGGGTGAGGGGAAGAAATGCCCGTACTCGATCCTCTGTCCCACGCCCCCGGCGTCATGCCCGTACCAACGGGAAGCCAGATTCTTCGCTGCGCTCAGAATGACAGAGGAGGGAGAATGGCGGAGGAAGGCGGAATGGCGGAGGACACGCCCTAAACATACACGGCATCATCCCTGTCATTCCCTAAATTCACAAACGAAGTGCAACACCTTGCTAAGGTGTTGTCATGGGAACCCACTCTCACCACCTCACCCTGGAAGACCGATGTGACCTGGCCCACCTACATGCCGCCGGGCTCTCGCTCCGGCACATCTTGCGGCAACTCTGGATCGCCCGCCATCAACCGTGGCTCGCGAACTGAAGCGCAATCGCTCCCACACCTAGGGATCCCAGCCCCGGTATGCCGAGCAGCAGGCCCGCGCCCGCCGGTGGCGCAGAGCCAAACTGGCCCGTGATGCCCCCCTCCGCACCACGGTCCTCACCCGCCTCCAGCAGGGGTGGACCCCCGAGCAGGGGGCCGGGCGCCTCGCCCTCGACGCCGGGCAGCCGGTTATTTCTCACGAAACCATCTACCGCTTCCTCTACGCTCAGATCGCCCGGACGAAAACCTATGCCTGGCGCCACTCTCTGCCCCGAGCCAAAGCCACCCGCGGCCGCCGCCGCCCCGCCGCCTTGATGGCTCACCGCCGCCCCCTCGTTGAGCGCCCCGCCGCAGCCGCTGACCGCCAGACCCCGGGCCACGGGGAAGCCGATCTGATGCTCTTCCGCACCTATGGCCAAGCCATCCTTACTCTCCACGAGCGCACCTCCCGCCTCCTCCTTGCCGTGCGCCCCCCGGGCAAAGCCGCCGCCCCTATCGCCCACGCCCTGACTCACCTCCTTGCTCCCGTCCCACCTCACGGCCGCCAGACCGTCCCCTTCGACAATGGGACGGAGTTCGCCTCTCATCACCGCCTCCATGCCCTCGGCATTGAGACCTTCTTCTGTGACCTTTACGCCCCCTGGCAGAAAGGCGGCGCCGAGAACGCCATCGGCCGTCTGCGCCGCCCCCTGCCCCGCAAAACCGACCTGGCCACCCTCTCTGACCAGCGGTTTCATCACCTAGTTCACGCTTACAACCACACCCCGCGGAAGTGCCTCGGGTATGCCACGCCCGCGGAGATTTTTATCCACCAAGTGTGGCACTTGAAATGTGAATCCACAAGGGTGAGTCACAATGGAGGGAAAGCCCCCTTCCTCCCCAACCCCCTTCTGTCTCCCTCTCCCCCGCGAGAGGGTCGGGGTGAGGGAAACAGGGTGAGGGGGCAGAATCATCAAGCTACCACTGCCACCCCAACCAAACCGAGACGCCGTGTGCGGTCGCCTGGTTCCCTCTCCCCTTGAGGGAGAGGGCGGGGGTGGGGGGTCTCTGCTCCCGGGATGTTCCAACTACCACTGCCAGCTTAGGCGAACCGAGACGCTGTGCGCGGTCGCTTGGCTCCCTCTCCCTTTGAGGAAGAGGGGGATTATGAAGTCTGCTTGAGGGCATTGAGGGTATTGAGCCTGACGCGGCATCTCCACGTCGACGCCGTCTACGGCATCCCTCATTTCTTGACGTGGGCAAGCCGGTTGTGTTGCTCGGCGGGTGTAAGGCGGATGTGAAGTTGCTCGGTGAAGCTTGGGGTGCGGAGCTTCATCGGGAGCTGGTTTTGGGTGGGGTTAGAATTTCAGGAAGGCCATGATCGCGGCCAAGCCAACCATGACCGCGGTGATGGTTCCGATGATCTTGATGATGGCTTTATCGATCTTACTGGTGAGCTCGGCTTTGAGGTCTTTCATCTCGCCTCTGAGGTTTTTCATTTCGCTGTTTAGTCTGCCTTCGAGGTCTTTCATTTCGCCGGTGAGCTTGCCTTCGAGGTTTTTCATCTCGCCGGTGAGCTTGCCTTCGAGGTCTTTCATCTCGCCGGTGAGCTCGGCTCTGAGGTCTTTCATCTCGCCGGTGAGTTCGGCTTTGAGGTCTTTCAAGTCCTGCTTTGTGGCTAGCGTGGTCTCCATCAATTCCACGTGGGATTCGGCCAAGACCTCGGCTTGTGGTTGCGGCATTCCAGCCTTGGTCATCTTGGTGATAAACTTGTGGGTGTCATAAATGAGGGTGCTCATGGTTGTTGAAGTCTATCCTGGTGCATGACGCGGTGTCAATTTCTCTCCCGGACCCCGTCTCCCTCACCCCGGCCCTCTCCCGGGGGGAGTGAGAGGGAGAGGGAGGGAGTCGGTAATCTTGAACGGCTTATGGCTTTGAGAGAATTTTCAGTCCTTCCCGAATCAGTTCATCAAGTGAGGTCGGCGGAGGACTCATTCGGCTCACGTGTTTGACGGCATCCTTGACCTCTCGCGGCCGGTATCCCAGGTTGACCAACGCTGAAACGGCATCGTTCTGAAAATCGCGCAACGCCCCCGGCAGTGCCAGCGTGTCGTCTTCCTGCCCTCCCTCCTGCAAGAGGGCGATTTTATCTTTGAGTTCCAGGACAATGCGGCCCGCGGATTTTTTCCCGATTCCCGGCACCGACGCCAGTTTCTCAAGGTCATTGTTTTGAATGGCACCGGTCAGGTCGGGGACCGCCAAGGTGGACAAGATGCTCAGGGCCAATTTGCCGCCCACCCCGGAAATTTTGGTCAGCAATAGAAAGGCGTCTTTTTCCACCAACGTGAGGAACCCGAACAATTGAATGGCGTCTTCTTTCATGGCGGTGAAAATCTGAAGCGTCAGCGGCGTTTGAGGTTCGGGTAACGCGAAATAGGTGCTGAGCGGGATCAACACCTCATATCCGACTCCGTGGACGTTGAGAATGATTCGTGACGGGTCTTTGGCGGCTAATGTTCCCGTCAAGGTGGCAATCATGGAAGGGCGCGCGTCAAAAACGACGGCGGTTACCCGGATCCCGCGACTTTTTCCATCACGTCGTCCGGGATGTCAAAGTTGGCATGAACTTTCTGGACGTCGTCATGATCGTCCAGGATTTCCATTAATTTCAACATTTGCTCGGCGGGTTTTTCATCGAGACGGACATGATTCTGAGGCAGATAGGTAATTTCAGCAAGCGAGGCGTCAACGTTGGCACGTTGCAGTGCCGTCTTGACCGCGTCAAACACGGACACCTCGGTGGTCAGTTCAAAGCCGGCCCCGGACTTTTTGACATCGTCGGCTCCGGCTTCCAGGGCAATACCCAGGAGTTGGTCTTCCTCAACCGCGTTTCCTTCCACGAGGAACAGTCCCTTTTTGTCAAACTGCCACGCCACCGCCCCGGCTTCGGCCATGGTCCCGTGATTTTTTCCGAGCATACTGCGAATTTCCGCGACCGTCCGATTCCGATTATCCGTCATGGTCTCGATCAGCAGTCCGGTTCCACCGGGACCGTACCCTTCCAACGTCAATTCCTCATAGTGGACGCCCGGCAATTCTCCGGTGCCTCGCTGAATGGCGCGTTTAATGGTCTCGGCCGGCATGTTGGCGTCTTTGGCTTTGGCCACGGCAGTCCGCAGGCTCGGATTCGCATCGGAGTCTCCACCCGCACGGGCGGCCACGGTGAGTTCGCGGAGGAGCTTGGTAAACAGCTTTCCCCGTTTGGCATCGACCCCGGCTTTATGACGTTTGATCGTTGACCAGTGACTATGACCGCCCATGCTCGCGTGTCCTTCTTCAAGAAAAAACTCGGTTGGCTTGTATCATAGCAAATCCAGTCGTTGCAACACGCCGGTACGCTTGACGGACGCACGGCACGCCTTGCACGGCAGGGTTTGCCCCGGCACAATACGCGGACAACACGTTCAGCATCAGGCAACAACGCGTGTGACTCACGCGAACAACGGAGAGGCGAAATGGAAAAAGTTTTTATTTACTGGGACCGGCGACGGTAGCGGATTTGGAGAAATGTCCATGCGCATTGTCTTTATGGGAACACCTGCTTTTGCCGTGCCTTCGCTTGAAGCCCTCGTTGCAGCGCACTCTGAGGTGGTGGGGGTGGTCACGCAGCCGGACCGGCCTAAAGGAAGAGGACAGGTGACCATGCCGTCTCCCGTGAAAGTGTCGGCCTTGTCCCAGGGGTTGCCCGTGATTCAACCGACGCACATGAAAAGCCCGGAATTCCTTCGTCAACTCTCCGAGTGGAGACCGGATCTCATCGCCGTCACGGCGTTCGGTCGGATTCTTCCCAAGGCCATTCTGGATTTGCCGCCCCTGGGCTGCGTGAACGTTCATGGGTCCTTGTTACCCAAATATCGAGGAGCCGCGCCGATTCAGTGGGCACTCATTCACGGGGAATCGGAAACGGGTCTCACCACCATGTTCATGGATGAAGGGATGGATACGGGTGATATGCTGCTCCGGCAATCGGTGACCATTGACCCTGACGAAACCGCCGCAGAATTGGGAGACCGATTGGCGAAAGTCGGCGGGGCGCTGTTGGTGGAAACCCTCAACCGTTTAGAAACGCAATCGGTGACGGCTCACCCACAAGATCATACCCGGGCCACGTATGCCCCCTCGTTGAAAAAAGAAGACGGCGTGATTGATTGGAGCCGGTCAAGCACGGACGTGACCAACAGGATTCGAGGCCTGTCCCCTTGGCCCGGGTCTTATACCTTTTATCAACAGCAGCGGCTGATTATTTGGAAATGCCGGGTGGCGGGACGGGACGCCCCGGTCAGAAACAATGGGCACCCGCCGGGGACGATACTGGCGGTGGGACCGAAATCATTCTGGGTGGCAACGTGTGAAGGCAGCGTGGAAATCCTCAACGTTCAACCCGCGAATAAAACACGCACGTCGGTGGAACGTTTTCTTCAAGGACACGCGCTTCACGTGCATGAGACGTTCGGCTCGCAGCCCTCCGGTTGTCCAAGCCCGTCATTCCCGCGCACGCGGGAATCCAGAAGGGTCAACGAGCAAGGATCATCGGCATGAACAACCAAACCAGGCAAGCCTTGGCCTTTCTTGCCAAGCAAATTCAGGAACTCAAAATTATTCAACCGCATTTAGTGCAAGCGGTGAACGCGGTGTTGGCAAAAGAACAGTTTGCGAAATGGAAAAAGCAGGTGGTGCATCAGCTCGGAGAACACGTGGACCCCGCGTACCAACGACGATTATCCAAAGATTGGTTGGAAACGACGTTTGCCGGAGCGGATATGTACGATGAATTGAGTGACGACATTGAAATGTGCCTCCGGCATCTCTACGCCCTCTCGAAAGAGATCGAAACCCAGGGGCTTCCCGCCTCTGATTCGGCAGAGTCCCCCTCGGCCTGACGCCGATCATGAGACATGGCTGAGTGTCGATGGTCGATTCCAGATTGAACCAATCAGCAATCACAAATCCCACGCCCGCAATGCCCCCTCCTCCCCCGCCGTACAAACGCCTTGGGCAACATTTTCTCGTTGATCGTCACGTCGTCCGAAAAATTCTGAAGGTCGCCGAGGTCCGGCCACAGGACATCATCTTTGAAATCGGGCCCGGACGCGGGGCTTTGACGCAGTTGTTGTGTGAACGCGCGGCTCACGTCATTGCCGTGGAACTCGATCTCCGACTCGTCCGCTATCTTTCCGCCCTCCGCGTGAACGATCGTTTGGAATTGCACCACGGCGACGCCCTGGAGTTTCCCTACGACACGCTGCCCATGGGAACGGTGGTCATTGCGAATTTGCCGTACAACGTGTCCACGCCTCTGTTGTTTCGGTTGCTGCGGCACCGTGATCGCCTTCACCGACTGGTGTTGACGTTGCAGGATGAAGTGGTCACGCGCATCGTCGCGCAACCCGGTTCACGCGATTACGGCGTCTTGTCCGTCATGAGCCAGTACCATGCCGAAGCACGCAAGGCGTTTACCGTGCCGGGGAGATGTTTTCGGCCCGTGCCGGTCGTGGACTCGGCCGTGGTCCACCTCACGAGTCGATCGCGACGACGCCCGGATGAACAGTTTGATCGGACGTTGATGAAGATCGTCCGGGGTGCGTTTGCGCATCGGCGCAAAACCGTGATGAACTCGTATCGGGACGCAGGTTGGGACCAGCCCGTGATTCAACAAGCCTTGGAACGCACCCACATTGACCCACGGCGGCGGGCTGAAACCATCACGGTCCAGGAGTTTACGGCGTTGGCGAAGGCCGTGTCTTCCCATCTCGCGTCACGCGCAACGTCGTGCGGAACTCCCAATGATTCCGAAACGGAGACGCCTACGTCTGTTGATTGATAAACCGAACCCTCTGTGCTAGATTGATCGCATGAGGATCTTTCAGAGGTCCGCGAAGAGCCCCAACAAGCGGGCAGTGCCCTCCCCTCCTTCCAGACTCCGCCGCGAAATTCTGGGTATTTTTCTGATTACCCTGGCCGTCCTGGTGTTTCTCAGCCTGTGGTCGTTTTCGATCCTAGACGGCGGCTGGTTCGGGCCAAGCGATGGAGCGAGCCCGCACAACTGGGTGGGGCTGGTGGGGGCCTTGATTGCCGCAGGGTTGATCGGGTTCTTGGGCACCGCTGCACTGACGATTCCTTTTTTAATCCTGCTGCAAGGGATTCGCGTCTTTCAAGAAGAACGCTGGTCCGAGAAAACCCGCAGTTTCCTGGGTTCCGGGCTGCTGGTCCTGAGCGCGAGCACGCTCATCCACCTGCATCATCCGTCCTCCATTCACGCGTTGCATGAGGGAATCACCACCGACCTTTATGCCGGTCAGACGGGGACCTGGATCGCAGAGGCCGTGGACCCCTTGTTTGCCCGACTGGGAAGCACGGTGTTGTTGACGGCGATTCTGCTCATCTCCATCCGGCTCGTCGCCCCGTTCTCCATTGCCGCCACGTTCGGACGCATCCCTCGCGGCGTTGAGAAAATCGGGAAACTTGCCCTGAGCCTCAAAGTGATGGGAAGCGTCGTCCCGCGTCTCTCCTTTGGCTGGCTTTCCCGGTTTCGACACAATCGAAAACCCAGGGCCAACAAACCGGTCAAAATCAATCGCATGCTCAATGCACAAAGCGGGTCTTTCTCGTTGTTCAGGAAGGATGAACCATTAAAGGGGAAGGGTGAAAACGGCCCCTCACCCGCTCCCTCTCTCCACGGGAAAGGGAAAGGGTTGGATGAGCCGGATATGGTTGACCCGGACGCGCCTGAGCCCGCCCTGAGCCGCGACGGAGAGAAGTCGCCACCCCTTCGACGCGACGTCACGCGGAAGGTGGCGGCAGGCTATCATTTACCTGATCCGCAAGACCTGCTTGACCCTCCTCCTGCTTCCACTACGCAGCAGACGGATCAAATTCTGGAGTCGGCGTCCAAGATTCTTGCGAATACGTTGCACAACTTCGGTATCGCGGGAAAGATCACGGAAGTGCATCCGGGTCCAGTCATCAGCATGTATGAATTTGAGCCCGGGCCAGGCATCAAAGTCGCACGGATCGTGAGTCTTGCCCATGAGTTAGCTATGGCCTTGAAGGCCGGCAGTGTCCGCATTGTGGCGCCATTGCCGGGAAAATCCACGGTCGGCATCGAAGTCCCCAACCCCGTGAGAGAAACCGTGGCCTTGCAGGAAATTCTAACCAGCGACCCATACGTCCGGTCTCAATCGCGATTAACGCTGGCTTTGGGAAAAGATATCGTTGGACGGCCCTACGTGGCCGACTTGAAAAAAATGCCTCATCTCTTGGTGGCCGGAGCCACGGGAGCCGGAAAAAGCGTCGGGCTGAACAGCATGTTACTCAGCCTTCTCTTTGCCGCGCATCCCGACGAAGTGAAGCTCATGCTGATTGATCCTAAGGTCCTGGAACTCAAATTGTACGACGGGATTCCCCATCTGTTGCACCCGGTGTTGACGGATCCAAAAGCTGCGGCTCGTGGATTGACGTGGGTCGTGCAGGAAATGGAGCGCCGCTATCACCTGCTGGCCGAGCACGGCGTGCGCGACATTCGGGACTATAATCTCAAGGTGGGCAAGAAGCAGGCCGCCGTCCCCGTCCGGCCGGTGCCACCGCTTGATCGCGATCATGAAGATGAGGACGCCGGCGATCCTGAACCGCTCCCGTATATCGTGGTCGTCGTTGATGAATTTGCCGATCTGATGATGATGTCGCCCAAAGAAGTCGAAGAAAAAATCGCGCGACTGGCTCAAAAGGCGCGAGCCTCGGGAATCCATCTGATTCTCGCTACCCAACGGCCGTCGGTCGACGTGGTCACCGGCCTCATCAAGGCCAACTTTCCAGCCCGCATTGCCTTTCAGGTGTCTTCCAAAATCGACTCTCGAACCATCCTGGACGCCAACGGCGCCGAAGCGTTGCTTGGGCTCGGGGACATGCTATATTTAGCGCCGGGTGGACGCCTGATTCGCCTCCACGGGTCCTACGTCTCCGATGACGAAGTCCTGCGCGTGGTTCAGCACGTCAAGGCGGAGGCCGGACCCGATTATTGCGAAGAAACCGTCCTGCACGATTCCGTGAACGTCGAAGACGAACAAGAGCGAGACGAGGTCTATGAGCAAGCCAGAGAAATCGTGCTCTCCTCGGGACAGGCCTCGGCCTCACTGATCCAACGTCGGTTGCGGGTGGGCTATCCCCGGGCCGCTCGAATGGTCGAACGGATGGAAGAAGAAGGCTTGGTAAGTACGCCCGGACGCGACGGCCGCCGTGAAGTGCTGGACAGGCAAATGGCGCTTGAAGCCTCCCCTGAGCCTCGAAAGGAGGGAGTCGGATGACGCCCCGCGTGATCGTGCTGGGATGCGTCTGTTGTTTGTTCGTGCCCACGCTCGCACGGGGCCAGGGACCTGCCCTGAGTCTTGAAGAGAACGAGACCATTCAGACGTTGATCGGCCACGTGGAGGCCCGATACGCACAAACCGAAGATTTCCAGGCGGACTTCACTCAGGAACTACGCATTGAAGGCTTCGACACGCCGATTCGGTCGGCCGGGCGCGTGTACCTGAAAAAACCCGGTCGCCTCCGATGGGATTATCTGGAACCGACGGTTGAGCACATTTACGTCCATGACGATCGGTTGGCCGTGTACGTGCCTCATCATAATCAAGTGGTCAAAGGCAACCTGAACATGATGGTGGCGACCAAAGCGCCCCTTCAACTGTTGCAGGGGGTTGGACGCATCACCGAACATTTTTCCGTGCATCCTACCGGCGACGGGGAAGTCGGTGAAGACGGATTACCGTTGCTGACGCTCATCCCCAAAACCGACCGCGATTCGGCGCCTTCATCAATGACCAGGATTGTGTCGGACATCCAACGCGAGACCTATTTCATTCGGTCTCTCGCCTTGCATGAGAGCAATGGAAACGTGTCCACGTTTCGGTTTTCCAATTTCAAGGCCAATACAGGATTGGATGAAACCGTGTTGACGTTGAATCCGCCGGAAGGGGTCGTCATTGTCGAACCCTTCGGAGGCTCAGGGCAGGGACGTTCTTCCTCAACAGAGGCCGGTGGCCAGTGACCGGTGACCAGTCACGGACCACTGACCACTGGTCACTGGCCACGGTGTTCTTGCTCCTGTTCCTGACGGGAGGATGGCTCGTTCCCCCGGCCGCCATGGGTCTGACGGGTGATCTGACCAATGACCCGGCCGACGTGATCAAAAAATATCTGTCGTTGGACCATCGCGGGGCGCGGCTCACGGCCCCATCCTACGAATCCGTCAGACCCTACGTGGCGTGGGATGAAGAGCCGGCATGGGAGCACTTCGTGGTAATTCAGGAATTCTCGGTCAACGACGACGTCACGCAATGGGACATCGTCAGCAGCACGGAAGCCGTCATTCCCGTCACCTTTCAGGTTCTCGGGATCGTCGATTGGGAAACCGCGACGTTTGTGCCGGATCCCAAGGAAGAAGCACACGCCGTTCGCATTCGAGCCGTTGACAATCGTTGGCGCATGATCGAGCCGATGTTTCCTCCTCACGTCGGACACAAGCGCGTCATGAACTTCGTGAAAGACGTCGCTTTGCAAGAACGTGATGAAACGCGAATCCAGTTGTTGGACAAACTCAGAGCAGACGTCGAAAAGGCCGGCAACCCGTGACGCCCGGCGTTCTTCCCGAAGCCGTGCGGTTGGTGATTTTTGATGTTGACGGCACCCTCATCGATTCCAAGCATGACATTGCCACGTCCGTCAATCTCACGCTCAGCGACCTGGCGTTGCCCACGCGGGCACCTGAAGAAATTTTTACCTTCGTCGGCGACGGGGTCAAGCGGTTGTTGCGGTCAGCCGTCGGGGAAGAAAATGACGCACGCTATGAAGAGTCGCTGCGCATCTTCCGACGGCATTATCTGACCCATTGTCTGGATACCACGCAACTCTACCCGGGACTTGAACGCCTCTTCGGCCACATGATGGAGACACAGCTCAAAGCCCTGGCCACCAATAAATCGTTGGAATACACCTTACGAATCGTTGAGGGGTTGAAGGTCCAGGAGCAGTTTGCATCCATCGAAGGCCCGTTGGACCAGACGGACTTAAAACCCGATCCGGGCATGGTGTTACGCACGCTGGACAAACTCGCCGTTCGCCCGGAAGAAGCCATATTCGTAGGAGACAGTACAAACGACATCCGCGCCGCCCAAGCCGCCGGAATCTCTTCATGCGCCATCGGCTACGGCTACGGCCACCGAGAAAAAGTCCTGGCCTTGCATCCCGATTATTACTGCGAAAGCCCGAACGACCTTGTTTCGTTCTTGGTGGGGTAGTGTCTCTCTTTATCAAACATCGAACTATTCAACCCCATTTCTTCTCTCTTTGTATCCCCAGAAAAGATCATCAATCGCATGAATTCGCGTTTCCATACCAGAAAAGATCGATCACTTTCTTAAAAGGGGTTTGAGTGCGTATCACCTCATCCCTTCGACCGGAAGGTGCGACTCGATCGGGCGGCAATATTGGAGGAACCAATTTCATGGGTGTGCGACAGGATGGCCTCAATCATTTCTTTTGCGGCGTGTGGTGATTGCGATACCTCCGCCAAGGTTTGAAAAATCTTTCGGTAGGTCGATATCTCAGAATCCGTGATATTTCTGAATATCGGCCGGCTAGTCCTAGGTTTGAAGTTGTCCAATTTCATCCCCATCGCCTCTAGCTGCTCAAGATCATCTTTCGTGTGGCCATTTTTTGGATCGAGGTTCTCATCGCGGATATCCCGGAGACGGTTCAACACCTGTCTGACCATGGCTTTCGCATCTTTAGGTAATAGATATCCGGAGACCGCAAGATCATAGGTTTCCTCCATTTGGCGTAGTGTAGACAGAAACTTCCGCTTTTTGTTGCGCATCGCCGATGCCTTCCGGCATCGAGTCACTATTCTATGGATAACGGCGGCAAGCTGATTTTCAAGATTTCGCGTGTGCGGCCCAGGTTCAAAGTAATCGCGTCGTCCGTTCGGAACGATACGCGGGTCCACAATGTGAATCTCGCCGACGCACCAGCGATTGAATCTTTCATCTTGAAAGAGGCGATCAAAAACAGACTCACTGCCAATCTGTATGTTTCCTACACGTGCTCGAACGCCCCGAATCCCAGCCTCTTTTGGTATCGCGCCGAGGTATGATGAATGAGCGACCCAGCCAACGGCAGCACTTTCGCTTCTGTCTGCAGAGGGAATGTCGATTTCTTCAAATTCCCTGAAGCAGTCCTGTCGGTCTTGCGACAATCGAATCATCTCGCCATATCGTCGCGTGATGGGCATGCATTCGCCGTCAAAGATGATATCTAGCGCCAGTGGTGCCTCATTCTCTCCGAAGAGGTTTTCGATGTCTGACGCGAATGGGAATATCGTCGCCATCGGAACGGGACAAACTTCCCCAATGTACGTTCGGACGGCTTCCCGGTTAAGTATCAGCCCCGCAGCGTGCCGCCCGACACCGCCGACTTCAACCTCGAAGAAATGGGCGGGATAGTCCAAGCCAGCCACGGTCTCAATTCTGACGCACTCACGAATCGCGCGTTCTATCTTTCCAGTCTCAGTGATGCACTTGCGGAGTTTGGGGCCATTCCAGACGATACGGGTGGCAGGACGTTCACTTTCGGCACGTGTTAAGAACGTCACAGACTCAGCGAAAGCGAGTCCCGACAAGCGTCCAATTCCGCGAAACCCTCTATCGGTTTTTCGTCGCTTTTGGCTCCTAGCGATGGGTAGCAGTTCCCTGACTGCTGCTTCGTGTGACAAGCCAGACCCGTTGTCTCGAATCTTCACGCGCAACCCAGACGGATCAATGTCGACCTCGACCTTCCCGTTCACCGTGTCCCCAGCGGAGACGATTGCGTCAGCCGCATTCTGGATGTATTCACGATAGATGACCAGTGGATTGTCGTACAGACCCGCAGTGATGAGGTTGAATAAGTCGCCGCCTACCAACGATTCCGGTGCGTCTGCGTTTGGCATTTCATCCCCCCGGAATACTGGTCAGTTCGCCGTCTTCACTCGACGCTTGTCATCCTGTTCCAGCACGTGTTCATGGTCGAACAGGCCGGCATCTTCAACGGTCTCAGACTGTTCAGGCATACTGAGGTCTGAATCGAACGTGAGAAACCGTGGCAAATCGGATATGCCGTCGGCCATCGGTCCGTCCTTGGTATCCAGGATGTGAAACCGCAGAACTCGTCGGATGAGGGGATCAAGCCCGCGGTCTTTGGCCAACCGCTGGTAATAGTCACGCCGGAGTTCCGTCGCTTCCGTAGGTACAGACAGAAGATGGATCAATTCCCGTTCTTGACGTTCCGAGAAGCGGCGACGTAACGCCATGTATTCGTCACGGACCGGCTGTCCTGCACCCTTCTCATAGTAGTCACGGTGAAAAATGAAGGCGTGCGGAAGACTCAATAATCGCTCGAACGCCCGCCGGTCATCACCATAGGCCCGCATGAAGAAGGACTGGCTTCCGCTGACAATACCGCGAGTGGCTTGCAGCATGATCTGGAAAGAACGAAGAACATACCGATTCCAGTGCTCTCCGACATGCGAGCGGTCTTTCAGGGTGATAGGCTGATACCGCATCGGGAACGACCAAATACGGATTCCCAATTCCTCATTCATGCGAATATTGAGCCTCATCCGTTCATACAAATCAGCAGGGGTGTCCATAAAATTGTACAGCAAATAGTTGGACAAGGCCGTAATACCATGATCGACCGCCATGCGGACAGATGTTTCATAGACCGTCCTGAGACCGATATGGTCAAACGCGACCCTCAACGGGTTGATGCAGATGGTCGCCATCTCGCGCAAAAACATCGGGGTCTTAGCGAGAATACGGGCATCGACTCCCTGGTTGAAATCGACCCGGCGCTTGACGGGCTGCCTGCCATTGCGGCTGAGTTTTGCCCCTGCGGTGAACCCGAGGGCACGGATTTCGGCCATCACTTCCTTGAACCGTGCGGAGGCTGTGATGTTGTTATCCATCAACACGAGGTCTTTTTTCGTCCCATGCGCGACATCGATTCCGTTGACGAGCCTCGCTAGTGGGGGCATTTCCCGTTGCGCCCCTTCCAGTTTCGGAACGCCACAGAAGGCACATTGTCTGACGCAGCCCCGCGAGGCGTAGCCAAAATACGCATCATGCACCGGATAGCGGTAGTCAATCTGGTCAAGAATACTGTAATCCGGCACCCGCTCCTCAATAGGCATGCCACCCAAGTCGTCAACGCCGAAATCCCCATCGGTCGCTGATAAGGCCAGTGCCAACGCTGGTGGGCGGTCCAACAGTCCCTTGATAAAGCGGACGCCCGCCCATCGCGGCTCTTTCACGAACTCATCATACATCAGTGAGGCAGCGATGCCACCAACAAAGACCCGTTCCGATTGGTTACCCGCCGCCAGAATAGCGAAATCGATCGCTCCCGCCGTCCGTGCCCATTCGAAGCTGAACAGCGTGGTCACGTAGACACGGTCCCACGCTTGATCCAATATCGCAGGTGTTGCACCCTTCACGAACTTTACACGGTCACCCCGACCACGGGGGCCGTGGTACGCAGCCAACTTCATCAAGCCAAGCGGTGGGTACTTATTCGGATACCCGGGTTCAATTAGCAGGATGTTTTTCGGATTCATGAGGTTGCTTGTTACTTTAGTAAGCGTAGAAATTTTATCCGGTGCAAATTTTATTTAGCCAAATGCTGTCGGTAGTATTTTGAACTGACTCATCCATCTTTGATCTTCCCAATCATGTCATTGATACGCTGAACGGTTCTGTTTAATTTGCGAACATCCTGCTCCAATGAATTCAATGCATTGTTATCTAGCTGTTTAAGCTCTTTTTCCGTAATATCACTTAGACGTTGATGTGCCTGTTTGACTCTCTCATGTGCGCCACTGATCTTCGCATCTTGATAGCCTTCGTCAAGAGTCACCGTACCGTTAATGTACTTTTTCAGTACTTTCGGTTTGGAAATAATCGTCGGCAACTTATCCCGAAGATCTTGTGAAGTAAATTCAACTTCACTGTCATCAGGACTAAGCTCCTTGATATTTTTTAAAAGAAAGTCTCGCAATTCGATATTGTCAGTTATCGACACAGATATCTGCCGATTTCGCACAAGCACATCGTAATAGGCGAAATGAGATATGTCATTATCTCCGTTTTCTTGCATCTTGGAAATAATTTCGACTCTTTTTTTGATCTCGAGTTCCGTTTCGCCAAATGTCTCTGCAATCTTTTTAATGCTAATTTCGCGGTGGAATCGTACAAAAGCAAAATTGGCCTTCTCGTAAGCAGACCACGATGTTTTGCCTTTGACATGAATCTGATTTAGGAAAGCTGCTTGTTGCTCATCTGTCAGACTGCTTACTATGTCACAAGGAATAAGTCCCCATTCACCCTCAGCCTTCTCCTGCTGCAGTTGTCGATAAACAGCCAATCGGGAATTACCCTCTATGACTTCTTGGGTGTCGTGGCGAACTAATATCGGCTCCATAAGACCGTCATGTCGTTTCACTTCGGGCTTCAAATTCTTGACGCTCGGCTCTTGCAGGAGCTTTTGAAATATTTTGTCTTGTTGTTCTTCATCAGTTAGGTCATCGAAATTGGGTTCACCATGCGTACAGGCATATACTCTCGGGTTATCTTTCAGGAACTTGAGATTACTTATTTCGAGGTAGTCATTGGTTAGCTGGATGGTTTCACCAAGAATTTTCATATCTTTCTCTCTCATGCTTTGTGATCCTCCATAACAAATGTTACGAATGTCCGGGAGGTGAAAGTATTTGTGTCAATGCCTCTGACAGATCACACGTAAACATCGCGCCAAATTCCTCGCGCAGTATATCGCCCTGCGTTAACTGAGCGGCTTGATACTTGGCATTAAGCAACATGTCCACCCACTCATCAATGGTGTCCTTAGCGATGAGATTATGCACGAAACACTCTTCAGCTTGTGAAATTCGATGGATGCGATCCTGTGCTTGAAGATAGTCATCAAGGCTAAATCCGCGGTCATAGAATATTGCGTGATTCGCAACGGTTAAGGTCAATCCTTCCTTTGCTGCGCCTGGAGTAGCTAACAAAATTCTGCAACCATTATCCGTCTTGAATTTTCTAATTGATTCGTTTCGATCAGAAACGGACATATAGCCATGCACCATCTGCGGCATGAACTGGTTTAGTTTTTTGTTCAACCATTCGACATTGTTGACAAATCCGGTCCATATAATAGCTTTGTTCGACTGAAGATCAATATCACCAAATAACTCAACCAGCTTCGGATATTTTCCAGGAAGCTCATTATAGGTTTCATCCACAAGAGCAGGATTCGATGCGCATTGCACCAAGCGCAACAGACGTTTCAAAATATCTTCGGCGTCATCAATGACAAGACCGCCGACGCCATCAAACTCGTAAGCCATCTCGTCTCTGTAAGCAATATATATTGCAGATTGGTGAGGTGCCAGTTCGACAAAATGAGTTAGAATGGTTTTATCAGGAAGTTCGATACCTGCTGTGCGCTTTGTATCTCGTACCGAGAAATGCTTGATCCTGCCCATAACATCAGCTAACCGCCTGCCATACTCAGACACCGAAACAGATCTAAGTGGCAAATCAAGTGCTGTTTTGAATTCGGCAAACGAATCACCAAGCGATTTACCATTGTCGAGAAACTTGATTTGGGACCAAATGTCATAGGGGCGATTAGCCACAGGAGTTCCGGTCATGATGATGCGACGCACAAATTTGTCGGCTATGGAATGAAAACAGACCGAGAGCTTTGATTCTGGGTTCTTAATCTTCTGACTTTCGTCCAGGATTGCTCCCACTTGGCAGGTTCCAAGGAACTCACGTATGAGATCAAGGTTTGTCGATACAACTTCGTAGTTCATGATGTAAACCAGTACTGGCGAGTTCAAGGCAATGCTGTTTTCTCGACGGTTATCTGACAGAATTCTAGGTGTGACATGCGAGTGTGACACCAATTCATCAAACCAATTTTGAACCAACGTCTTTTTGGTGACCACGAACACGGTATCGACAACATCTTCGCTTAGCCATAACAACATCAGATCAATCGCGATTTTTGTCTTGCCTAGTCCCTGTTCATGAAATATCGCAGCGTGCGACAAAGATTGCACTGCCCTGACAGCATCAAGCTGATATGGGTAAGCGTCATATTTGGCGCTCAGCATGGGCGATTTTCTTAGCTTAAATGCCACGTTGCCCTGTTCCTTGAATCTAGCGACCAAAAGTCACAGCCATCGAATACTCCAATGGCTGTACTCGTCACATGCGTGACTTGACATACAAACCGCAATAAGGTCTTGGCACGATTAGCTCCGCAACCAGTTACCGACAAGAAGAAAAAACCATTTCTTCTTCGTTCAAGATAATTGACAAAAGACACTACTTGGTTGTTGGTATGTTTGTTGTCAAGGTCGCCATCAGTCTTGGCCTCAGCAATGACAATCGAACTGCCTGACTTTTGGGTGGCATACACATCCGGGTGGAACCCATCAATTACGGGAGGCACTGGGTCGCCGGGCTTCTGCTGCACGTCAGCAATAAACGACATCAGTGGATATCGGGACTCAAGCGCTTTCACCACCTGAATTGCCAGATTTCTGTGCTGGTCACTCTGAGACATCTTCAAGCAGCCCATGTAGCCGTGCTGACAAATCCTCCAGGGTGCTTATCTGCTCCGCAACGTCGTCTCGTTTTTTGTCTCTTAGTGCTCGCAATTCAGAATAGGGCAAATCGTTGATGCGTCGAGCAAGAACCTCGGCTAGCTGATGCACAGATGCGGTTTCCAGTATAATCTCACTATCTTTTTGAGACGGATCTTTTTCTGCTTGTCGGTCAAGTAGGTTGATGGCCGTTTCTATAGAGCGAGGGCCTCCGGCAAGGAATGCTTTTTTTGCTTCATCGTTACGAAGAACTTTGGGCAACTGCCGTACATCTTCCAAACGGTATATTTTTCCATCACGAATCCATTCCCCAAAATCTTTCAGGTCTAGACCAGCATCGAATATGGCCTCCTTAACCCTCGGTTTCTGCAATTCAACAAAACCGCTAAACCTGTCGATATGAAACGCCGTGTCATCAACCACATCACGATAATATTCATTCATGTCATGATAAGCATCAATCTGACGCTCTATGTTGGTTTTGTTGCCACCACAGAGCATTATCATTTCACCATAATCCATGAATCTGCTGTTGCGTAGATAATGAAGATACCTTGCCTTTTCGTAGGCAGGCCATTCTCTGGAACCAACCAAGTGCGCCGACACACGAATTGTCTCAATATCGCGTTGGTCCGCATCGGCCAAAACTATTGCTTTGATCTCAGACCAAGGCCCTTCTATAGCATCTCTAAGAAATTCTTTATAGATAGCAAGCCTGGTATTTCCATCAATGCAAACATATCCGACGCCTTTATTTATAACGGTAATCGGGGACATCACCCCACCACTGGCACGGATTGAATCTCTAAGAGAAGAATAAGAGGAAGTACCCGCTGCCCCATCTGTAGCCGAACGCAAAGCGAAGTGAATACGCTCAGCATTTAGCTGATCTCCATATTTCTCCAATGCCATTTTTATTCTAGGGTTATCAGTATCGAAGGACACAGATTCGACGTTCAGCATTGTGTGTTTTTCGACCATTTTCCTCTCCTGGTTCAGTGCTCATAAAACATCAAACTCTGGCGTAACAGCGAATGTGTGCGTCGTTTGATCGTATTCGTCTTCAACATCGGTCGTACTCTAAGTTCCCGCCCGCCGGTCTGAACAGCAAGATCAATGCTATAGCCACAGTGCTAGCAGCATCCCCTTGATGTAGCGAAATTTGTCTCGCCCCCAACGCTTGGCGCACTATCGGATGAGCGTGCCTGTCCCTCCTAATGCACTTACTACAAAAAGGCACCACAGATTCTTCATCTCCTTGGCCTGCACTACCACCTACCAACTTGCAATCCATCGTAACGGTCAACATCCTACCCCGCAACGTTGAGCTTGAGCCCAACCGCCCGCTTACCACCCACGCCGACGATTTGCATTTGCTTCCCCCTTCTCGCCTTAATCCACCCTGTTCAAACGGCTTGGGAAGGGAGTAGACTGGCTTTAGCGTAAAATTTGTGTCAGGATTGTTGACTGTTGATCGTGTACGTATAGGAGGTATAAAGATGGAAATCGGAAGACGAACCGTGTTGAAGCTTGGGGTCGTGGCGGGAGTAGGCATGATGGTAAATCCCCTGGGCCTCCTGTCTGCCGGGGCCAGGGAAGAGACGGAATGGGGGAAGGTCGTGAAAACCAATGAAGAATGGAAAGCCCTGTTGACGCCGGAACAATATCACGTGCTTCGGGAAGAAGGGACCGAGCCGCCCTTCCACAACGCCTATCATCAACACAAGGCGGCGGGCACGTATCATTGTGCGGGATGTGATCTGGCGCTGTTTTCGTCCGAAGCCAAGTATGACAGCAAGACGGGGTGGCCGAGTTTTTACGAGCCGCTCTCACCCACCGTGGTCGGCCGGAAAACGGATTGGTATTTGTTCTACCCCAGAAACGAGGTTCATTGTGTACGGTGCGGCGGACACCAGGGCCACGTGTTCAATGATGGGCCGCCACCGACCGGCCTGCGGTATTGTATCAATTCCGCGGCACTTCAATTTCGGCCGGCATAACGCGTAGCGGGAAGAACGGGGGTTGAAAAGAGCGATGCCCGTTGGAATGGGTGGACGTGGGGGAGAAGATGGAAGCAGATTCTTCGCTTTGCTCAGAATGACAATGGGGGTCAGGATGGCTATGGGAAAAGCGAAATGGCTACGGGAGAAGCGGGATCGCTATGGGAAAAGCAGGATGAGACTCTGGCGAAGGAGCGGGAAGCCCTGACTGAAGGGAAGGTCTTGCGCTACGGGAGGTCTTACGCTTTTTGAATGCGTCCCGAACGGAGACAACGGGTACAGACCCGAAGGCGTTGAGCCACACCGTTCACCAACGCCCGAACGGTTTGCAGGTTGGGGCGAAACACCCGCTTGGTTTTATTATTCGCATGACTGACGTTATGGCCGGTCATGCGTTTTTTTCCACAAATCGAACATGCAAACGCCATGGTGAGAGGTCCTTTCACTCAGTGGGGCGCGATGAGGTCGCGCAGCTACAAGATACAATCGCTGAAGTGGACACCTTTGTTACCATACCCGTCATTCGTCTGACAAGCCTTCCCGTGGATTTTCCCCGTTCCGGCAGAAAATGCTGAGCCTTCTGGAAATCCGTTGCCACACTTTGTAGTATTCGCCTCGTGGCAAGTTCCTCTCCGACAGACGCGCACAACCCTGATGAACACGTCCCGGACCATGACCCGGGATTACAGGAGTTGGTCAACCGATTGGGTGGCCCCGTTCAGGTCGCCTATCGGAACGAGGACCATTCTGCCTCAACCATCAAACGGCTTCACTCGTTTCTTTCCACCCACGTCGTCAACGCCTTGGGGAAACACGTGTTCCCGCGGCAAGTTGAAGCGGAGTTACTCGTTCTGTGCTCCTTGTTTCAAGACCACGAGCAAGAAGGCGGCTCCCTTCGAGGCACTTCGAGACCCTTCGAGGCTCAGGGGAACCCTTCGAGGCTCAGGGCAAGCCTCAGGGGAACTCTTCGAGGCTCAGGGCAGGAACGGGCCAGGAACCGATTAGCCGCGGCTAAAGAAATCCTGGACCGTTTATCAACCATGGCCCTTCGCCCTCACCCTGGCCCTCTCCCGGTGGGAGAGGGAAGGGTGGAAGGGGAGCCTGGGCCGTTCGAGTCGGCACCCGATTCAGAACCGGGTCATGCTCGCCATGTGACGATCAATCCAGAACAGGTCAAAGAGACAACCAGACACTCCTCCCCATCCCGCCCCCACCAGGGAGGGATGGGGGGGGAGCTTCCCCACGAGATCGACATCCGGTTTGCGAAAGGGGTGGGACCCAAGCGGGCCGCGTTATTGGAAAAACTGGGGATTCGCACGATTGAAGACGCGTTGTGGTTTTTACCTTGGCGGTATGAAGATCGATCTCACATCGTGCCCATCGGCAAACTGGTCCCCGACGAAAAAGCCACCATTGCCGGCACCATTCACCAAGCCCGGCTCCAGCGGACGCGGCGGCGGTCCATGACCCTGCTGACCATGTCGGTTCGTGATGACACGGGTACCGTGGACGTGGTGTTTTTCAATCAACCGTACCTCGAAAGCGTGCTCAAAAGCGGATTGCGCGTCGTGCTGAGCGGTCCGGTCGCGGCACACCCTCGCTACGTGAACGGGGTCCAGATGAAAAGCCCTCAATATGAATTAGTCGGCGCGGATGAAGACTTGCTCCTTCACGTGGGCCGCATCGTGCCGATCTATCATGAAACGCGGGGGCTGAGTTCCCGCCAACTTCGCTGGATCATGCAGGCTCTTCTGGAAGCTCATGACGCCCACTTACCGGATCCGCTCCCCGCGAGTCTCCTTGAGCGACATCATTGGCCCTCGTTCCACGCGGCGATTGCAGAGAGCCATTTTCCAAGCAAGACCGAGGACGTTACCCTGCTCAACAGCGGACAGACGGCGGCCCGCCGGCGTTTGGCCTTCGAAGAGTGTTTCCTGCTTCAGCTTGCCTTGGCCATCCGACAACGAACTCACCAAGCGGTCCCGGGCATTGCCTTTCGTCTCACGAGAACGTTGACCACCAAGTTGTACGATCATTTGCCGTTTCAGTTGACCGACGCTCAACAACGCGTGATTGCCGAGATCGAAAGAGACATGAGCACGCCCCAACCCATGAATCGGCTCATTCAAGGAGACGTGGGATCGGGGAAAACCGTCGTCGCCCTTCATGCCATGTTGGCGGCGTGCGGAGACGGATACCAGGCCGTCTTAATGGCTCCAACGGAAATTCTGGCCGAGCAGCATTTTTTGACCATTCAGCAATACCTCGAACCGCTTGACGTTTCCGTGGCCCTGCTGACGGGAGGGACATCGCAAAAGGAGCGGGCACGGATCTTGGAATCCGTCGCTCACGGGGACATACGGGTCGTCGTGGGGACGCACGCGCTCTTGGAGCAGAACGTCCAATTTCATCGGTTAGGCTTGGTCGTCGTGGATGAACAACACAAATTCGGCGTGTTGCAGCGAGGGAAACTGCGAGAAAAAGGACAACAGCCGGACGTCCTGGTCATGACGGCCACCCCGATCCCCCGTACCTTGGCCATGACGGTCTACGGAGACCTCAACGTGTCCATCATTGATGGATTGCCGCCGGGCCGGACTCCCATTCAGACCCGGGTCTTTCGCCATCAGGCGCGTCACCGGGCCTATGAGTTGGTGCGGAAAGAAGTCAACAAGGGGCGGCAGGCCTACATCGTGTATCCACTGGTGGAGGAATCGGAAAAACTCGATCTGGAAGCCGCAATCCTGGCCGCGGAACGCTTACAGACGGAGGAATTTCCTACGTGGAAACTGGGGCTCCTCCACGGACGGATGAAGTCGGATGAGAAAGCCGCCATTATGAAAGCCTTCAAGGCGGGAGAGATTCACGTCCTTGTGGCGACCACGGTCATCGAAGTGGGGTTGGATGTCCCCAATGCGGCGGTCATGGTGATTGAACACGCCGACCGGTTCGGGCTCGCCCAACTCCACCAACTTCGCGGCAGAGTGGGCCGCGGCCTGCAACGGTCGTATTGTCTCTTAATCAGTTCAGCAGGAAGAAAAACGAAGCACCACGACCTTCACGGCACGGAACCATCGGCATCCGGGAGAGAGGCTCCCTCCCGTTTCGATCCTTCGAGTCCCTTCGCGGCACTTCGAGGCTCAGGGCAAGCTCAGGGCAAGCTCAGGGCAAGCTCAGGGCAAGCCCAAGGCAGGCTCAGGACGGGCTTGCAGTTCGAGAAGGGAACGGCGTCCGCGCCCCCGCCGGTGGCCAAGCCGACCCAGACCGGCGAGCAACGCCTGAAAGCCATGGTGCAGTGCTCTGATGGATTTGCGATTGCCGAACAGGATCTGAATATTCGCGGGCCCGGCGACATGTTGGGAACTCGACAATGGGGGATACCCGAATTTCGCGTGGCGGATCTGGTTCGGGACGCCGCGTTGCTGGAACGCGCTCGGGCAGACGCCCATGCCCTGGTGGAACAGGACCCCGAGTTGTCACACCCTGACCATCAATTCCTCAAAGCCACCATGTTGCGGCGATGGCAAACCAAATTGGAATTGAAATCCATCGGATAAACCATGAGGCGATTAGCCGGCATTGATATCGGCACGCTGACCTGTCGGGTCCTGGTGGCCGAGGTTCCACCTGAAGGCCCGGTTCATCCCCTGTATTCGGGTCGCAAAATTCTGCGGTTGGGGGAAGGCGTCGATCACACCGGACGACTCAGACCGGAGGCCACGTCGCGCGTGATTGAGACGATTCGTGAGTGGAAACGGATCATCGAGAGCCATGCGGTGGAACAGTATCGTGCCGTGGCCACCAGCGCCGTTCGAGAAGCCCGGAATGGAGAAGAGTTTGTCAGTGCCGTCAGGCAAAAAACAGGCGTCGAGATTGAAGTCATTGACGGAGAAGAGGAAGCGAGACGAACCTTACTGGGGATTCGCTCCGGGCTGTCTTCAGACGTTGAAAACATCCTGGGTCTGGATATCGGCGGCGGGAGTACGGAATTCATTGCCAGCCGACGGGGACAGACTCCCCACGTGACGTCGATTGACGTTGGCGTGGTGCGATTATCAGAACGGGTCTTGAAACATGATCCGCCGAGTGCCCAGGACATTCATGAAGCGGAAGGCATCGTCCGAACGCTTGCCCGAGGCGCGCTCCGGAAAATCGGAGACGTCACGGATCTGACGTTGGTAGGCACCGCGGGCACCATCACCTCGTTGGCGGCAATGGCCCAGCAATTACGCATCTATGATCCGGCGCGGATTCAGAATTATGAGTTGAACCCGTCGGCCATTCAGCACGTCGAACACGACGTGTTCAGCAAAACGAAAGCAGACCGAGTCGGGATACCCGGCTTGGAAGCGGGCCGTGAAGAAGTGATTGCCGCGGGCACCCTCATTCTTCGCTGCATCATGGAAGAACTGAAGGCCCAACGCTGTCTCGTTAGTGAATACGGATTACGAGAAGGCGTGCTGGTGCATCTGAATCGTCTTTTGCACCATGGGGCCTGAATTCTTTCATCTCTGAAGATTTGATAAGGTGGTCCTGCGCAACCATCGTTGACGTGTGTCAACTCGACACATGGAGGTTTCTGATGGCGACGAATTTAGCCATTGATGACCGGTTGTTGAAGAAAGCCGTTCAGGTAGCCGGACTCCGCACGAAAAAAGAGACGGTGACGAAAGCCTTGGAAGAATTTATCCAACGGCGGCAGCAGCGTAACGTCCTACGTGCGTTCGGGACGCTTGAGTTTCGCAAGGATTGGGATTACACGGCTGATCGCCGTGGTCGTGAATCTCGTCGTTGATACATCGGTGTGGTCGCTGATTCTCAGGCGATCTCAGGTAGAAAAGGAAAATCCATTCGTCCAGGCTTTTCGCCGTCACCTGAAAGCTGAGAACAGTCTGTTTATTCTCCCCCTCAAGGGAAAGCAAATCCTGACTTACCGCTGACTATACCAACGGAAACCCTGGGATTCTTTATAGGCGGGGCGGGGCATGCCGCCGGGTTTTTCCAGGATCAAGGCCTTAAAGTCCCACAAGCCGAACCAGGCTGGGTCAAGGACGTGGTGATAATGCAGGCCGGTGAATCTGGCGAGCGTCTCCCCGAGCGTGCGTTGTAACTCCGATTCAGTATACGCCCGCACGGCAAACGTTTTTCCCTCTGCTTCCTGCAACCGTCGGATGGCATACGCGGCACCGGTGCAGAGGACTTGCGTATCCCGTCGAATCGAGAGCAGTTGGGGCAGCGCGCAATACTGTTCCCGAAACCCCAGCCATTGGGCCACGTGGCGCAGATGGGAAAACTGCACTTCATATTCCGTATGACCGGGAAGCCGAACGGGGTCCGGCCAGCCCGCGTCGATGCCGAATTCGACGAGTAACGCTCGCCCGCCGGGTCTGAGAACCCGCCACAGTTCCATCAAAAAGTGCATCGCCCCGGAATTCACGATCGCGTCGTCCGGGTAGGGCGCATCCAGATTCAAACGGAGTGTGTGAATTAAATCCAGACACTGCTGATGCTCGGGCGTCTTGCCCACGCGCGCGTCCAATTCTTCCTTGGACAAGCGGGTGGGCGTCATATCCGCCAGGTTTTCATTGTCAATGACCAAGTCCACGGTGGCATCGGCGAACGGCAGTCGCTCCGCGTTCGCGTTCACGGCGCGCGCGTCCCAGCCGGCGTGAGCGGCTAACGTTAATTGTGAATGAAGAAAGGGACGGGTAAGATCCAAGAAGAAATACTCCACGCCGCGGCGTTCCAGGGGTGAGAGTTCCTTGGCCATTTCCTGAGACAGATAGCCTAAGCCGGCGCCCACCTCAACGATACGCCGAGGTTTCGGACTCCACCATCCCAATTGCCTGAAGGTTTTCGCCAATAATTGACCATACGAAAACCCGTTCAGCGCCTCACAGGGTTCTCGCAAGAGATGGGAGACGGTCGTTTCGACGATCTCAAAATGGCCGTGATGGTGTTGAATCCCTTGATGATGAAACGCCGTGAGGTGGGTTTCACTTTCGACCGTCACGTTTTCATGCCAGTGTTCACGAACCTTTTGCAACAGCAGGTCCCATTTGGCGTTGACGTTGTGACCACTGGGCGGGTCCGTCCCGAAATAACACAACGAATAGCGCGGCAAGGACCACCGTTCCAGAAACCACCGGCCGGTTTCCTGATTCGGACCGCAGATCCATTTGCCGAATTGATTGAGGAGCGCCTGAATCGAAAGCCGGCCGTCCATGGCCCCAAGAAGCGAGGCGCCCATTCGGTTCAGCCGGACTACGGGCAGATCTTCATCAAGAGGCGCCACCCACCATTCATCAGGCCCATGCTGGTAGACCACCAGGTCCGGCATCCGCCAAGCTCGTTGTTGAAGAATCTCGCCCTCCAGGGCAAGCGGCTGAAACGATGCGACGCGGGAGGAGGTCATTCAGTCAATGACGGCGGGGTTGGCATCAAAGACCGCCCGATACTGACCGGCCCAGAACTCAAACCAGGCATCGGCGGTTTCCCGAGCACCGACGGCCACCTGATGGAAATCACGCTCTGATCGGATGGTCTTGCGAACGGCTTCAACCAACCAATCGCTATGGTCTTGTTCTTCCGCCACGTGCGATTCAAAAAACGCGACGTCTTGCCGATCAAACCGTTCATAGCGTTGCAGACCCGCCGACAGACAGCGGAATTCTGAAACCGCGGTGGTTTCAACCGCCAACTCCGCTCCCAGGGCCGTTAAATATCCCGAGTGCAGAAAGAAGCGTCGCAACGTATCAAGGTAGGTCGTGACTTCCGGCAAAGGGATGGTATCGTCCAAATCCCGACGGTTGAGTCCAACGGCGCAGGCAAATCGCTCAAGTTGCCGAATGTGAACGCGGTCGGGCGAACCGCTGCCTAATTCAGAGTACAGGGTCTTGGCCAATTCGACGCGCATGTCCACTTCGTGAATCGGCGTGTGATACAACAGCCCTTCGAGAACTTTGACGAAGTGGAAGCAGAAGTAATGGTATTGCCGGATAAAAACCCGAAGGCATTGAGGAGAAAGCGTGCGTGCCTGAAACGTTCGGAAAAATTCGTTGGTATTCACCGGATGCCCTTGCAGTTCCTCCACAAGGGATTCGACATTGGAGGGGGGCGCGTGAACGAAACCCATCAAATCGCACCAGAATGTAAAGACGCCATGGCCGATACCGAAAAAACCAGCCTACACGATGCGCCAACCAAGTCGCAAGGCAGAACGGTAAAGCTGTAAGGCCGCATCTCATGCAGCCCAGGGACCGGATGTCCACCTGTAGGGCCACATCTCATGCGGCCCAGAGACCGGATGTCCACCTGTAGTGCCGCATCTCATGCGGCCCAGAGAACGGACGCGAAAAGAAAAAATTGGTACGCCTACGTTCGTAATGGATCAATCACGGTGAGGAAAGGGAATCGGTGAAAATCAGTGTCGCGAGTGCAAATCCGACTGACCCCGTGCTCACGCATCAACACGGCGGTGTGAAGGTCGTGGACGAAATTACCCCGAGAGTCGGGGAGTTCACGCACGACGAGACTCAAGACGTCCGCATGACGCGCCGTCGGCACAAGCACGTCAATCGAGGGTGACGCCAGCATTGCTTCAATGAATCGCCAAGCGTCATTGGCATTCCAGGGTGATCGAAACACCCGAGGATGCGTGCTGACTCGAAGGAATTCGTAACAAATGTTCCAGGTAAGAAAGTCAGGCGCCGGGTCATCCAGGCATTGCTCAATAAGGGTACGGCACGGCCCATGGAATTCGGATTGCTCATCCGCGGCGTACAGCAGGACGTTGGTGTCGAGAACCAGCAATCAGGACTCTTCCATCGCCGAATAAAGCTCGGCACGATTCGACAAGTCCACGAGTGTCCCGCCACCGCGCCAAGTAGGGAGCACGGGGCGGGCGGTTTCCCTGTTGTCTCCAGGAGAAGCATCGGCCAGAATGCGTCGTAACCCCGCTTCCACGAGTTCGGACATGGTCGTTCGCCGTCGGGCTGCCTCTTCGCGCAACTGTCGCATGACGTGGTCATCAATGTTGAGAGTCGTCTTCATATGGAAAACCATACCTCAGATATGGAAAAGCGTCAAGCACGACCTATGTCCAGAAACCTGTGACACTGCTCCCGACCTCATCAACCAACCCGAGTGTCATAAGTGGACGACACCAACTTGTTTTTCTGCGTCTGTTTCAGATAAATCAAACCCGCTGATTATCACTGACGGAGAGGAACGACATGATGACGGAAACCAATGAATACCGACCAAATTACGCTGTTCCACTAGGATCAATCTTGAAGGAGCACATTGAGGCACGCGGCATCCCACGTGCCGAATTCCCCCGGCGGTGCGGCCGTTCCGCAAAACTCATCAGCGAGATCATCTCGGGGAAGGCGCCGGTTGCACCGGAAACCGCGCGGGAATTCGAGAAAGTCTTGGGAGTCGATGCAGACATCTGGCTCGGTATCGAAAAAGACTATCAGCGGTATCGCGCAAGAGAGAGCAAGGCAAAAAGGGTGACATCATGAGCGACCCAACTCCCCAATCCACAGAAAAATTCGATCGGCTGAAGGCCATCCTGCGCGAGATGTTTCAGCTTGACAGAGGGGACCTCGATTTCGGGTTGTACCGGATCATGAACCTGAAAGCGGCGGAAATCGAAGAGTTCCTTGACAACGACCTGTTGCCGCAGGTGAAGACGGCGCTGGAGGGGAATACCGCCGGCAGGCTAGCCGAATTGGAAAGGGAACTGACTCAAGCCCATGAACAGGCCAGAGGGTTAGGCGTTGACCCTGAAACCACGCCGATGGTCTGCGACTTGCGCCAACGGCTCTACACGGCCAAAGCCGACGCAGCAGCGGAAACCGACGTCTACAACTATCTCGCCAACTTCTTCGCCCGGTATTACGACGAGGGCGACTTCATGTCACTGCGCCGCTATTCGGGTGGCGGGCGAACGACCTATCTGATCCCCTACGACGGCGAAGAAGTCAAGCTGCACTGGGCCAACGCGGACCAATACTACATCAAGTCAACCGAGAACTACGCCTCTTATGTGTTCACCGTGGGCACGGGCACGGAAAAACGGCGCGTGCGGTTCGAGATATCCACGGCGGATAACGAACAGGACAACGTCAAGGAAACGAACGGCAAGCAGCGCCGTTTCCTGTTGGCGGAAGGCAAAGACGTAGAGACCGTCGAACTCAATGGCGGTGATCTCATCGTCCGCTTCGAACACCGGCCGTTGACGAAACAAGAAAAGAAAACCTGCCCGGGCAACGGCAACAAGCAACAACGCCACATCAACGAAGCGGCCCGTCAACGAATCCTGAAAACCTTGGAACCGGATTGGGTAGCCCTGCTCGCCATTGCTGCACCGACGGAGAACAACCCGGACCGCACCGTGCTGGACAAACACCTTGCCGCGTACACGGCCAAAAACAGCTTCGACTACTTCATTCATAAAGACCTGGGCGGCTTCCTGCGCCGCGAATTGGATTTCTACCTGAAATGCGACGTGCTGAACCTGGACGATTTAGCCCTAGGCGACGCGGCCAGGCTGAACCGGGCGCTGGCCCGGACGCGGGCAGTTCGGCACGTGGCAGAGAAAATCATCGCCTTTCTCGCGCAACTGGAGGACTATCAAAAGCAACTCTGGCTCAAGAAGAAATTCGTGCTGGAAACACAATACTGCGTCACCCTCGACCGCGTGCCGGAAACCCTCTATGCCGAGATAGCCGTCAACAAAGCGCAACGTGAGGAATGGGTCAAACTGTTCGCCATTGACGCAGGTAACAACGAGCCCACATATTCCTCCCCTCTCCCTCTGAGAGAGGGCCAGGGTGAGGGTGCGCCCTACACCAACCCGTTGACCGTAGAATTTCTCAAAGCCAATCCCTATCTGGTATTGGACACCCGCCACTTCGACCGCGATTTCACGGACAAACTGTTGACCGCGCTATCCAACGCCGGGCCGCTGGACGAACAGTTGGACGGGCTACTGATTCATGGCGAGAATTTCCAGGCACTGAATCTGTTGCAGACGAGGTATCGGGGACAGGTGAAATGCGTGTACATCGATCCGCCTTTTAATACAGGTGAAGAAGACTTTGCGTACAAGGATGGTTATCGTTCTTCCAGTTGGCTTTCGGCCATGTCGGACAGAATAGCTCTTTCGCGTCGCTTGATGTCCCGCGATGGGCAACTTGTGGCACACATTGACGAAAACGAAGGCGAAAATTTGCATCGGTTGATGGACAAAATTTTTGGCTCCGACAATTACTTGGGATCGATGATATGGAACAAGCGAAATCCGAAGGGAGACGCGAAAGGTTTAGCCATTCAACATGAATCCATATTATGGGCAGTCAAAGATGCTGATATTTTATCTTCTGACGAAAAGGATTTGCGCCGCCCTAAAAGGAACGCAGAGAAGATGTTGGACGTGGCACGGAAATGCGTCAAAACGTCAAGCGATTTGAATGAGGCAGGAAGCAAGTTTTCTGATTGGCTGAAAGTTCAGAATTTTTCCGGCGGGGAATTGGCCTATAAATTTTTGGATGATACAGGTCGAGTATTCCGGACGGTTTCAATGGCATGGCCGAACAAAAACAAGGCGCCGGATGAATACTTCAAACCGTTAATCCATCCCCTCACCGGTAAAGCGTGCCCCGTACCCAAAAGGGGTTGGAGAAATACTCCCAGAAAAATGAAAGAGCTATTAGATGAAGACCTGATTGTGTTCGGACCAGATGAAACAACCCAACCTCAAAGAAAATATCTTTTGGCGGAAAACATGTTTGAAAACGTGGCATCTGTATTCGATTTCGGTGGTAGTTCTGACGCGGAATCAGAATCCATAGGAGTGACCTTCGAGACCATGAAGCCATTGGCATTGGCTAAGTACATTTGCAATTTCGATAGTTCAGGAACCGTACTCGACTATTTTGCCGGTTCCGGCACGACCAGCCATGCGGTCGTCGATCTCAATCGGGAGGACGAGGGATGCCGCAAATATATGCTGGTGGAGGTCGGCCACCACTTCGACACGGTGCTGCTGCCGCGCCTGAAGAAGGTTGTCTATTCACCGGACTGGAAAGACGGCAAACCGGTCTCGCGCAAGGGCATCACGCAATTCTTCAAATACGTCCGTCTCGAATCTTACGAAGACACGCTGGACAGCCTCGAACTGACGCCGCCTGATTCCGCACAACAAGACTTGCTGGCCGGAAATCCAGCTCTGGCCGAGGATTACCGTCTGCGCTACGCCCTTGGCGAAGAAACAACCGGCAGCGCCTGCCTGCTGGGCAAAAACTTCGCCGACCCCTTCGCCTACACCCTCTCCGCCGTGCGCAACGGCACGCGCCGAGAGGTCCATGTCGATCTACCCGAAACCTTCAACTACCTCATCGGCCTGCGCGTCGAATCCCGCCGACGGATCAACGGCGTACTCGCCATCACGGGCACGGACGCCGAAGGCCGCAACTGCCTCATCCTCTGGCGCAACCTGCACAAAACAAATAACTCCACGCTCAGCAACTGGTTCACCCAACACCGAGAGAACTTCAAAAACCCGAATATCATCTACACCAACAGCGACCACACTCTGAATGCCCTGAGGCAGAAAGACGAAAGCTGGACCGCCAAGACCATCGAACCGGTATTCCGGGAATTGATGTTCAAAAGAGAAGCGTGATGACACACGAAAACGACGATGATTTCTCCAACCTGACCTTTTCACAACGAGAAGGCAAAGTCCCGTTGCCCGAGCCGATGCAACTGGAACACATCCCACAAAGATTCAGACAGTTAGTGTGGCAAGTCATAGACGGAGAAATTTGTGAATCGAGCAATGGTTATTATGGTCTGAACCATGACTACGATTATCATTTTGGAGTAAGAGGAGGAGAATTTTCCATTGAGCAGCATTTGGGCTCCATTGTGAATTGGTACAAATTCAATGTCCTAGGCACGTTGCATGATGAAATAGAAGAGTACCGACCGGTAAAATTGGCACAATTTTTTAAGGAATGGATAACCGGAAGGAATTACCATGAAGTCCTGACACTGATTGAATCTGTCCTACGGCATCAATACTGTTCAAAAAATCTACGCAAGGCCTTGATTGCCGCCTTTGATAATGCTCCTGTTGCTTATTTCGTTAAAAAAGTAAACGGACGTTTCACCATCATGCCACGGATGAGCAAGGAATCCGGTAAAGCAACGCAGCAGGCCATCCAGGTAATACAAGACGCCGACATGAGAGGGGCGGCGACGCACTTGCGTCAAGCGGAACATATCAACATGCAACAATATCCGGATTTGATTGCGGACAGTATCCATGCCGTTGAATCCGTCGCATGTATGATCGACCCGAAAGCCAACAAAACCCTCGGCCCAGCACTCGATTCCCTTGAACATGCCAAGTTGCTGGAACATCCAGCGATCAAGAAAGCGTTCTCTAAACTGTACGGCTACACAAGTGATAAACAAGGGATTCGGCACGCACTACTCGATAAAAACTCGCCGGATGTTGACTTGGATGAAGCCATGTTCATGTTCGGGGCGTGTGCGTCCTTTGCCGCTTATCTCGTAAACAAACACCGTAAAATGCAGGTACAGAAAGACCACGGTCAATGACACCCTCTCCAAAACCGCCTCGCCCTGAACCGCTTCTTTCCGTCATTCCGGCGCAAGCCGGAATCCAGGGATCCGCCTCGGGGCGCGGGCCTGCCGGCTGCCAGTGGTCCGCGGTTCTGCCCATTCTCTGGCTTCCCTAAATTCACAAACGAAGTGCAACACCTTGCTAAGGTGTTGTCATGGGAACCCACTATCACCACCTCACCCTTGAAGACCGATGTGACTTGGCCCGCTTACACGCCGCCGGGCGCTCGCTCCGGCACATCGCGGCCACTCTGGATCGCCCGCCATCAACCGTGGCTCGCGAGATGAAGCGCAATCGCTCTCGCACCCAGGGCTACCAGCCCGGCTATGCCGAGCAGCAGGCCCGCGCCCGCCGTTGGCGCGGTGCCAAACTGGACCGCGATGCCGCGCTCCGCACCACGGTCCTCACCCACCTCCAACAGGGCTGGACCCCCGAGCAGGTGGCCGGGCGCCTCGCCCGCGACGCCGGACGGCCGGTTATCTCCTACGAAACCATCTACCGCTTCCTCTACGCCCAGATCGCTCGAACGAAAACCTATGCGTGGCGCCACTATCTCCCTCACGCCAAAGCCACCCGCGGCCGCCGACGCACACGTCGCAGCCCCGCTGCCTTGATGGCTCACCGCCGCCCCCTCGCCGACCGCCCCGCCGCCGCCGACCGCCAGACCCCGGGCCACTGGGAAGCCGATCTGATGCTCGTCCGCACCTACGGCCAAGCCGGCCTCACTCTCCACGAACGCACCTCCCGCCTCCTCCTCGCCGTGCGTCCCCCGGGCAAGGCCGCCGCCCCCATCGCCCACGCCCTCACCCACCTCCTCACGCCCGTGCCCCCTCACGGCCGCCAGACCGTCACCTTCGACAATGGGACGGAGTTCGCCTTTCATCACCGCCTCCATGCCCTCGGCATTGAGACCTTCTTCTGTGACTTTTACGCCCCCTGGCAGAAAGGGGGCGTCGAGAACGCCATCGGCCGTCTGCGCCGCACCCTGCCCCGCAAAACCGACTTGGCGACCCTGTCCGACCAGCGGTTTCATCACCTGGTTCACGCTTACAACCACACCCCGCGGAAATGCCTCGGGTATGCCACCCCCGCGGAGATTTTTATCCACCAAGTGTTGCACTTGAAATGTGAATCCACATTCCCGCGTGCGAGGGAATGACAGAAGGGGCAGCCAAATCCCAAAACCAAGAAATGATTTTTGGCAACGAATGAGTGAACACATACAGGAATGACGAAGGGCACAAGTAGACAAATGCAGTTGACATTGTAACATACTTTGTTACAATCACCGGGATGATTAAGAGTTTTCGACATAAGGGTCTTGCCGAGTTGTTTCAACGGGGTCGTAGTCGTCACGTCCAACAGAGTTTGCATGCACGTTGCTTACGTCGGCTGGAAGTGCTGGATCAAACCGAATCGTTGACTGAGTTGAACGTTCCGGGATTCAATTTTCACGGCCTTTACGGAGCACAGGAACGCTACAGCATCCACGTCAATGGCCCTTGGTGCATCACGTTTGCCTGGCAAGCAGGCGAGGTGCTTCAGGTCAATCTTGAACAATATCACTAAGGAGGAGAAATGACTGAATATAACGTTAAACGCCCCTTAAAACGTCCCTCGATTCATCCGGGCGAAATTTTGCGACAGGATGTTCTACCGGCGCTCGGGTTATCGGCCAGTGAGACGGCGCGGCGGTTGGGTGTTTCGCGCCAGCAGGTCCATAGGATTTTGGCTTGTACTCATCCCATCACGGTAGAAATGGCGTTGCGGATCGGCAAGCTGGTCGGCAATGGTCCCGGGCTCTGGTTGAGGTTGCAACAGCATTATGATTTGTGGCGCATGGAGCGGGGGTTGAAAAGCGAACTGGAAAAAATAGAGCCGGCTGAAGTGACGCCGACATGAAGAACGGGATGCGGCCCGTGCATCCGGGCGAAGTTCTGCGTGAGGAACTTGGCGAGATGGAAATGTCGGCGAAGGCTTTTGCCTCGTCCCTGGACGTTCAGGGCAATCGCATTACGGCAATTCTGAACGGCCAGCGCGGCGTCACGGCTGGCACGGCGTTGCGCTTATCGCATTATCTTGACGCTACCCCGGTGTTCTGGCTGAACCTGCAAAAGACGTTTGAACTGCGTGTGGCGGAAATGAAGACGGGCAAACGAATCGCACAACGTGTCAAACCCCGCCGTGCCGTTGCCTGAAGATTGCCTCGGCCTACGACAATGAGCCCTCTTCCGTCAGGATACCTTTTACAAAATTCCTTTTTCTTCCTCCTCACCCTAGCCCTCTCCCTCCAGGGGGAGATGAAAGAATGAGTAAACACATACGAAAATGACTCCCCTCCACAATCGTCTCATTCTGCACCGCTTTGTCTGCGGGGAGTTCGGCTACGAGGACATGCGGGCCATGCTGTACCGGCTGCGGGCGGTGCCGGCCACCCTCGATGCCAGCGGGGAAAGCGAATACGCCCGAGCGCTGTATTTGAATCCGGCTCTCGCCACTGTCACTTCAGAGCAGCTTTCCGCATACGACGCCAATATTGCCGCGCACAGCCGTAAGTTGCGCATGACCGGTGAGCACGGGCGGGCATGGAAGCCCTATCAATATCTCGCCCTGCTGTTCACCGAGCACTACCTGAACCGCTATTTCAACGATTCCGAAAGGCTGCGCGCCGACCTGAACGTGGCCAAAGCCAACAATCGGCTGACCGCGGCCATGCCGGATTATGAGCCGGACGACCTGCGCACGCTCGCCTTTCAAAGCGCGACCGGCTCCGGCAAGACGCTCCTGATGCACGCCCATATTCTACAATTCCGGCACTACTTGGACCGGTCCGGCAGGCGGCTTAACAACGTCGTCCTGCTGACGCCGAACGAGCAGATGTCGGTGCAGCACGAACGCGAGTTGCAGGCGAGCGGCCTGTCGGCGCGGTTGTTTTCAGCCGAGGCCGGGGCCGAGTTGTTCTCACACGTTGAGATCATTGATCTGAACAAGCTGGCCGAGAAGAAGGGCGTCAAGCGCGTGGCCGTGCAGGACTTCGGCGACAACAACCTGGTGCTGGTTGATGAGGGACACCTGGGCGCGTCCGGCAGGGTGTGGCGTGAGCGACGGAAGGAACTGTCCCGCGGCGGTTTTACGTTCGAGTATTCGGCTACGTTCAACCAGGTAGCCGGTAAAGACGCGGAGTTGCTGAACGCCTACGGCAAAGGCCTGTTGTTCGACTACGCCTATCGCCAGTTTCACGACGACGGCTACGGCAAGGATTACGCGATCTCGAATCTGCCGAGCGGGATGGAAAACGCGAACAGCAACGTGTACCTGCTGGGTTGTCTGCTGACCTTCTACCAGCAATGCCGAATCTGGCGGGACAAGGGCGCGCAATGGGCGGCCTTCAACGTGACCAAACCGCTCTGTGTGTTCCTGGGCAAGACCGTCACCGGCTCCAGCAAAGCAGACGTGGAAACAAAATCCGACGTGGTGCTCATTCTGAACTTTCTGGCCTGGGTGCTGGCAAACGGCAGCACGGTGCGGCCCATGATCGACCGTCTGCTCACCGGGCAATCCGGCCTGCCGGACGAGAAGGGCAACGACTACTTTGCCGGCCGGTTCGACTATCTCAAACGGAACCCGACGGACGACCTGTACGCCGATCTGTGCGATACCCTGTTCCACGGACGGGGAAATCTCCACGTCGTCTATCTGACCGCGGGAGAAGGTGAGTTGCACCTGCGTAGCGCGGACAACCCGGTGTTCGGCGTGGTCAATATCGGCGACTCCACGGCACTCCATAAGCTGCTGGTGGAGCAAGCCAACCCCGACGTTTCCATTGAGCGGGAAGCGGGATTCGCGGAGCGGCTGTTCGCCGACGTGGACAGGCCGGATTCGCCGGTGAACGTCGTGATCGGCGCCCGGCGTTTCATTGCCGGGTGGAATTCCTGGCGGGTGAGCACGATGGGGCTGATGCACGTGGGCGTGGGCGAAGGGCCGGAAATCATCCAGACGTTCGGACGCGGCGTGCGACTCAAAGGCTGGGAGACGAGTCTGAAACGCCACAGGAAAAGTAAGGCCGAGTTGCCGAAGGACAGTCCTGACCTTACGGAACTGGAAACCTTGTACATCTTCGGGCTGCGCGCCAACTACATGCAGACCTTCCGAACCCTGTTGGAAAAGGAGGGGATGCGCGTCGAGCAGGAAACGATCCACCTGCCCGTGACCTGGAACTTCGGCAAAAGACCGCACCTGAAATTGATCCGTCTCCAGGCCGACCGGACGTTTGCCTCCTCCGACGAGCGCCCGGTTCTTCCCAACCCTGATGAAACGGGCCGGCCAGTTGTGACGCTGGACCTCTACTCGCAATTGCAATCCGTGGCCTCCGGTGAAACGTCTTCCGGCTCCGTTCGACAAAAAGCCTCGGTCAAACTTGAGCCACGCCACACCGGTTTTTTCAACCGGACCCGTCTGTACGACGCACTGCTGACGCGAAAAGAACAGAACGGCTGGCACAATCTGGTCATCAGACCGGAGACCGTTGATCGTCTCTTGCGGGATGAGGACTGGTACACGCTGTACATGCCGCCGGAACAACTGAATGTGAACGATTTTCGAAGCGTGAAGGATTTGAAAAACGTTGCCGTTGATCTCATGACCGAATACACCGACCAATTCTGGCGCGCGCAACGCCGACGATGGGAGAGCGACAAGATCAAGGTGGTGACGCTGGACGAGGACGATCCCAACAACGTGCAGGCTTACGAGTTATCCGCGGACGCGACGCAGAGCCGGTTGATCGATGACCTGCACGAATTGGCGGCCACCGTGCAGGCAGGCTATCTCCACAATCTGAAACTCGGCGTTATCATGGCCGGCGCCCACGCTTACCAGCCTCTTGTGTATGCCGGGGAGGATTGCAAAGTCACCGTCCGCCCGGTCGCCTTGGACGAGAACGAAAAGATCGTGGTCGAAAAACTGGTGGAGGTGGCCGAAAGCCGTGACGCTTGTTTGCAGGGCAAGGAGTTGTATCTGATCCGTAACCTGACGCGAGGGCGGGGCGTCTCATTCTTCGACGATTTCGGCTATTATCCCGACTTTATTGTCTGGCTGAACGGTGCCGATTGTCAGTACGTCATTTTTCTCGATCCCAAAGGCTTGGGTCGATACGGGACCAGAGAACGCAAAAAGGTCGAGTTGCACCGCGACATCCACGATGTTGAAGAACGGATCAGGAAAACCGAGCCGAGCCTGCGTCTGCGCGCGTACATCCTGTCCGTCACCCCACCTGAAACGATCGACGACGGTACCCGTTCATCAAACGATTGGCACGGTGACGGCGTGTATTTCCTGAACCGACCCGACTGCCTGAAACAGGTGATTGCACACGCATTGGGTTCATAGGCAGCCGTCACACGAAACATTGGATAATCAGGAATTGTAAAAATTCCGTCATTCGCCGACAGCATCACCAAACGCCGTCATTTCCGTTCCCCCCCTTCGTCACTTTCATCGCCCCGTCGTCGTCCCTGTCTCCTCGTCGTCATTCCCGCGAAACTTATCCCCGACATTTGTTATCGGGGAGCGGGAATCCAGAGAGCAACCGCAGTGCGCGTACCCGCCGGGGGACTGGGGCCTGGGGACTGTGGGCATGTCCCTTCTTCTGGATTTCCGTTTGCACGTGAATGACGGGAGATGAATGATTCACGAATTGGCTGTTATATGAACTTTATATTGTGATCTTGACGAAAAGTCGTTATGATCTAGAAATGATTCACACATTTTCTGTATCCAACTATCACTCGATACGCGAAGAAGTTGTTCTCGATCTGCGCATTCCCGGAACTGCTCCCGACCTGCCTCGCTTCCAGCGTAGCGCGGCCAAGCCGGATATCAAACTCCCTTCCGTCGTGGTGCTCATCGGACCCAACGGGTCGGGCAAGACAACGTTGCTCAATGCGTTGATCACTACGGCCCGCATCGCCTCATCAGCATCGCCTACGGAGGAGAACAACCCGATCAATTCATTCCTCCCTTTCTTTTCTCCTGAGACCAGAAAAGAACCGACACGATTTTGCGTGGAGTTCGAGGCGGATTGGTTGGCACCAAACAAAACCCGCAAACTGTTCCGCTACGAGTTAGTCGTAGGACGAAATGACTCCGGCTCTCAGAACAATTCCTTCCATTATGAAGCGATGTCCTACTTCCCGAAGGGCCGGCCCCGACGTCTTTTTGAGCGCCGCGGTCCACAAGAACCCATATACGTTTCCAGCGAATTCGGGATCAAGCCCAAGGATGACCGCCTCAAGGCGGTTCGAGCGGACGCCTCCGTAGTCGCCACGCTCGCCCTGTTCAACGTGCCCCTGGCCATGCGAATCGCGGACACAATGCGACGGATCTTGTGGTCAAGCAATACCGTCTATCACACAAAATTGGAGCATCCGACCAAGGCGATAATCCAGATGTTCGAGCAGAATCCAGAGATACGTACCTGGGCCAAGGAACATATCCAATCCAGCGACCTGGGGATTCAAGGTTTCGATATTCGCAACGATTCCGAAGAAAAAAACGTATTCTTCAAGCATCACGGACTCGACGTACCGATCCCTCTGGATTTCGAATCCAGCGGGACAAAACGTCTGTTTCATCTGCTGCCTCAATTCCATATCGCACTCGACTTCGGTATTCCCGTTGCCTTCGATGAGATCGACGGCGACCTGCACGTGGATATCGCCGGCGAAGTTCTGAACTGGTTCCGCTCCCGAGAGACGAATCCCAACGACGCGCAGCTTCTCGTCACTTCTCACAACGTCGGCCTGCTTGACGACTTGGAGAAGGAGGAGGTGTTCATCACGGAGAAGGACCGCAACGGCGCGACTCGCGTCTACGGCGCCCAGGACGTGCGCGGCCTTCGCCGTGACGCCCGCCTCTATCCCAAGTATCGGGCGGGGGTGCTGGGTGGTCTCCCGAAGATCGGCTGAGAAGCGATGCCCCACCGCAGACCGAATCAGGTCGAACCCAGACGAGTCATCTTCATCGGGGTTGAGGGAAAGAACGATCGGGCCTTTGTGCAGTTTCTCCAACGCTGCTGTGATAAGGAAGGCTTACACCTGTCTTTGAAGATTGCAACAGGACATGGCGGCGACTCCGTAGACGTGGTCAAGGCAACTACTCGCCACTTGACGAGACATCTCGACAACAAGGATATTAGCGCCAAGCTGGTGTTGCTGGACCGGGACCGCATTAAGCGAGACCGGCAAGCCGGACGCGACGCCCAAGCCGTGGCGTCCGAATCTGGGTTGAAAATCATCTTTCAGAATCTGAATCTTGAAGGGCTGCTGCTCAGGCTGCACGAAGGATATGAGAGTCGGCAAATCGCGGCAGGCGACTCAATGGCGGAACTTCAGAAAGTTTGGCCGGAGTACAGCAAGTCATCGCTGACCGCGGATCAATTGATCGGACGCTTCGACGTATCCGACGTGCGGCGGGCAGCCCGGCACGATGAAGAGTTGAGAAAGCTACTTGAAATGCTCGGTCTGTGAGCGACCGGATTTGAACCATGGGGACTTTTTACGAATTTGACGTGCTCGTGATGGGGGCCGGCTTGGCCGGGATGCGGGCCGCGTTGGCGGCACGTGAAGCCGGAGTGACCGTCGCGATCATCACGAAGGTGCATCCGGTTCGCAGCCATTCCAATGCGGCTCAGGGAGGCATTAACGCGGCGCTTACCGACCGTGGGGATCAATGGGAAGAGCACGCCTTCGAGACGATCAAAGGCAGCGATTATCTGGGTGACCAGGACGCCGTGGAAATTCTGGCCCGGGAAGCGGGCGCGGACATCCTCGCCTTGGAACACATGGGGGTCATCTTTAATCGAAACGAGGACGGGCGGTTGGGCACCCGTCGCTTCGGCGGCCAAAAACGGGCACGGACGTTTTTTGTGTCGGATTTTACCGGCCAAGCCATGTTGCACGTGCTGTATGAGCAAATTCTGAAAGCCCGCCTGCCGGTGTTCGAGGAATGGTTCGTCACGGCGTTGGTCAAGGATGACGAAGGGTGCTGTGCGGGAGTCACGGCGTTTGAATTGCAAACCGGACAATTTGCCTTCATCAAGGCAAAGGCCGTCATCATGGCCGCCGGCGGCGTGGGGCGCGTCTTCGAGCCGAGTACCAATGCCTTGATTTGCACCGGCGACGGGCTTGCCATTGCCTACCGGGCCGGTGCCCCGCTCATGGACATGGAAATGGTGCAGTATCATCCAACGACCTTGAAAGGCAAAGGGTTGCTCCTGAGTGAAGCGGCACGAGGCGAAGGCGCATATTTGCTGAATAAGAACGGCGAACGCTTCATGGAGAGCTATGCTCCGAACATGATGGAGTTGGCCTCGCGGGATGTGGTGTCCCGGGCGGAGCAAACGGAAATCAATGAAGGCCGAGACGTTGACGGGTGCGTGTTGCTGGATTGTCGCCATTTAGGTAAGGACGTGATTCACGATCGCCTGAGCCAGATTTTTGAGGAGGCGAAGTCGTTTGCCAACGTTGATTTAACCAGGGAACCGATTCCGATTTGCCCGGGCATGCACTACATGATGGGCGGGGTGAAGACGGACGTCGATGGACGGTGCTGGGCTCTCGACGGCTCATGGGGTGGAGTCCGGGGACTCTTTGCCGCCGGGGAGGCCGCGTGCGTGAGCCTGCACGGGGGCAATCGGCTCGGAGCCAATTCCTTGTTGGATACGGTCGTGTTCGGTCGCCGGGCCGGACGTTGTGCCGGAGCATACGTGAAAACTCGACCTCATCCGCGAGTGTCTGAGACAATCGTCAAACAGGAAGAAGACGCCGTCAAGGCCATCCCGGCCAGACCGCAGACCACCGATACCGCTGCCGCGATTCGCCACGAGATGGGCGTGACCATGGACGAGGGCTTTGGCGTGTTTCGTCACAAAGAAGGGATGACCCTCGCGCAACGGACCGTGGCCGAACTCCGCAACCGATGGACCCGCGTGGCCGTTCAGGACAAAGGACGCATCTTTAACACCGGCCTCGTTCGTGCGTTGGAACTGGACTTTATGCTGGATTGTGCCGAAACCATTGCGCTGGGCGCCCTGACGCGCCAAGAAAGTCGGGGCGCTCATTTTCGAACGGATTACCTCCAACGTGACGACGACCGGTGGTTGCGACACATTCTGATTTATCATGATCCCGACGGCCCCCCGCGAATCGACTTTCTCCCCGTTCGGATTACCCAATGGGAACCGCAAATTCGGGTTTACTGATGGTCACCACGTTTCGCATTCGCCGCTTTGATCCGGAATCGGCAGCCCCTGCGCCGTATGTCCAGGAGTACGTCATCGACACCGAGCCGTCCGATACGATTCTTGACGGGCTCATCAAAATCCGGGAAACCGTTGATGAATCGCTGACCCTGCGCTGTTCGTGTCGAGGAGCCATCTGCGGGTCCTGCGGAATGCGGATCAACGGCCACGCCGCCTTGTCATGCAAAACCAAAATAGCGGCATCGACCGCCTCAAGCACCACGGTCCGCGTCGAGCCCATGAACAACATGCCCGTGATCAAAGACCTGGTGACGGACATGACCGGATTCTGGGAAAAGGTCCGTCAGGTGCAGCCTTGGCTCCAGCCGACTGGCGTGGAACCCGAAGGCGAGTATCTGGCTTCTCCCGAATCCATGAGTCACCTGACCGGCGTCATGGGCTGCATCATGTGTGGCGCGTGCGTGTCGGACTGTGCGGCCTTGGAAGTGGACTCCCGTTTCGTTGGGCCGGCGGCGTTGGCCAAGGCCTATCGGTTTGTGGCTGATCCGCGGGACGGCGCAAGTGCCTCACGTCTCCTGGCACTGAATGAACCGGGCGGGATGTGGGACTGCACGCGCTGCATGGAATGTATCGAAGTGTGTCCAAAAGGCGTGGGTGCCATGGACCGCATCATGACGCTTCGCGCCAACGGGATTGACCAGGGCGTGCCGTCCACCTGCGGCTCACGACACGCCGAAGTCTTTGCGGATCTTATTGAGCAAAAAGGACGATTGGATGAGCCGATGTTGGCCGTTCGCACGTTCGGGCTCGGTCACGTCGGGGGTCTGCTGTCCTTTCTTCCCATGACCCTTCGTGCCTTGGTCCGAAGAAAATTGCCCAAGGCCGGGCCGTTTCATCGACCGATACCCGGCATTGCACGAATTCGCCGATTGTTTCAACGGAGCAAGGAGACGCCATGACCTACGCCTTTTTCCCGGGATGCGTGTCAAAAGGCGGCTGTCCCGAACTGTATCAATCCGTGAGGCAGGTCTATCCGCCATTAGGGATTGATCTGGAAGAAATGACCACGGCGGCTTGTACGGGGGCCGGCGTGTTGCAGGAGAAAGACCTGCGCTTGGGCGATCTCTTGAACGCCCATACGTTGGCCCTGGCCGAACGGCAGGGTTTGCCCATAATGACCATTTGCAGCACGTGTCAAGGCGTGATGAGTCAGGCCAATCATCGGCTGAAGACGAATCCAGACTATCTGGCCGAAATCAATCGGGCTTTAGGAGAAGAGGGACTCACCTACCACGGCACCACAACGGTGAAACATTTTGTGTGGATCCTTTTAGAAGACGTGGGGGAGGAAACGATTCGACAATCGGTCAAGCGACCTCTCACCGGGTTGCGCGCGGCCCCGTTTTATGGATGCTACTTACAGCGACCGAGCGAGGCACTTGGATTTGACGAGCAGCCGTCCCGCGCCGAATCATTGGAAACGGTGATGACCTTGCTCGGAGCGGAAGTCGTGGATTTCCCCGGCAAGAGCCGGTGTTGTGGGTTCCCCCTGTTGACCATCAATAAATCCAACTCCATGCAGATGGTGGCCAATCATACCACCGATGCCAAAGCCCATGGGGCCGACGTGATGGTAACCCCCTGCCCGTTATGCCACCTGAACCTTGACGGGCTTCAATCCACCGCCGCCGGCCAGACGAACAGGGCAATTGATCTGCCGATTTTCCATCTCCCGCAATTCCTTGGGCTCGCCATGGGAATGGAGCCGAAGGCCCTCGGCTTGGATCGCAATCTCGTTTCAACGGGGGCGGTGTTGCAAAAACTCAACGTGGCGTAACCACGCGCAGCCGAATCCCCTCCGTCATTCCCGCGCACGAGGGAATCCAGCTCTTACGAAATTTCTTTGGAGACGGTCTTAAAATAGGCCAAAAGGTCACGCACGGAAATAATGCCCACGATGTTCCCCTCCTCGGTCACGGCCAAGTGACGAATGCGTTTGGAGGCCATGAAATCTCTGGCATAGTGGGGCGACAGCTTTTTCTCAACGCTCAGAATGGGGCTGGACATCACCTGAGCAACGGAAATCCCACGCACCTCATCGTGTTCAGCCACGGCCCGGACGACGTCCGTTTCCGTAATAATTCCGCAAAAGTCCTCCCCTCTTTTCACCAACAACGATCCGATACGTTCGGCCTGCATGTGTCCGGCAGCCTGTCTCAGCGTGACATCCTCCGTAATGACGCTCAGGTCGCTGTTCATCAATTGTCCGACGGTCGCCATATCGTTCCTCTTTCTTTATTGACGCAAGACCACGCATTAAACGCCATTAGCCGCGGAAGATCAAGCACGCACGGAGTTGACGCTTGAATCGTACGGGAAATTGTTGACAGAGCACGTGGCCGTTAACGAATATACGGCGACCCTATGCGATGTAGATTCGTTTCCAGTATGGTCCGCCTTGGCGTGGTGATTGTCCTGCTCGCCGGTTGTGCCACGCCTCAGTCTTCGCCTGCCCGCCGGCAGGCACATCTCCCGATTGCGAATACGTGGCAAGCCGGAGGAGACGCGGAGCCGCGTCTCGTGGATGACGGATGGCTCGCAAGCTTCCAGGATCCACGACTGTCCTGGCTGGTTGAGGAAGCCCTGCGAAACAATCGCGATCTCCGTGGCAGCGCTGCGAAAGTGGCTGAAGCCGAAGCGCGGGCCCGCCAAGCCGGGGCCGCGCTCCTCCCGACCATTGACTTGTCCGCTGGCTCAACCGGTTCCGGCACGGTGAACGCCGGCGGAATTCGGAGCAACGTGAATTTAGGGATCAAGGTGTCGTGGGAAGTCGATCTGTGGGGGCGGCTGCGCAGCGCCACGCGGGCGGAAGTTCTGGATGCCGTTGCCGCGGCGGCTGATTTCAAGTTTGCGCGTCAGTCACTTGCCGCTCAGGTGGCCGAATCGTGGTTCGTGACGGTGGGAAACAAATTGCAACTCGCCTTGGAAGAGAACAGGCTGATGATTGAACGCGGAACTCAAGACGTCGTGCGGGCAAGAGTTGACGCCGGCGCCGTGTCTCAGGTCGATCTCAACGTGGCCCGGGCGGACGTGGCCCGGGCGCAAGAGAGCGTCGCGCGCAATCACGGCAATCTGACCGAGGCCGTGCGCAGCCTGGAAGTGTTGCTGGGACGCTACCCCGCGGCCGAGTTGCAGATTGCCAATGCACTCCCCCCGATTCCCAGCCCGGCCCCAGCAGGGTTGCCGTCCGAGATATTGGAGCGCCGGCCTGACCTGATCGCGAGGGATCGTCAGGTGGCGGCGGCCTTTAACCGGACGCAATCCGCCCGCGCCGCCCGGCTCCCGCGGTTGGCCTTGACCAGCGAGATCGGTGGAGCGAGCCGTTCCCTCGGAAATATCCTCAACCCTTCTCACGTGGCGTGGACCGTCGGGGGCAATCTGCTTGCGCCGATTTTTGACGGCGGTCGCCGCCTAGCCGAGGTCGAGATCCGCACGGCTCAGCAAGAACAAGCATTAGCCGCATACGCCGGCACCGCCCTCACGGCGTTTCAGGAGGTAGAAACGGCGTTGACGAATGAGCGGGTTCTCCAGGTGCGAGAGGAGCGGCTGACGATGGTGGTTGGGGAGTTGGGCCAAGCCGTCCGCCTTACCCAGTTGCGCTATAACGCCGGTGACGTTGATCTGCTGAGCCTGAACCAAGTCAAACGACAGTATTTCACGGCGCGCAATAACTTGCTTCAAGTGCAAGTGGAGCGATTGAAACAGCGCGTCAATTTGCATCTGGCGCTCGGAGGGTCGTTTGAAACCCAGCCTCACACATCTTCTTAACGTTCAATCGTTGAAGCCCTTCCGCGAAGGTGCTGCACGATCATGAAACCCGTCAAGCCGAAGCCGTGGACCACCGTCGCGCTCGTTCTTATGAACGCGCTCACGGGCATGACGATCGGCGCGTGTCAACCCTCTTCCGACGACTACGTAGCGCCACCGCCACCCACCGTCACCGTCAGTCAGCCGGTCCAACGCGACGTCACGGATTACCTTGAATTCACCGGCAACGCTCAAGCCGTGCAACTCGTCGAAATTCGGGCGCGCGTCCGCGGCTTTTTGGAACGCGTGCATTTTGAAGCAGCCACCGACGTGCAGAAAGGCGACTTGCTGTACGTGATCGATCCCAGACCGTTTCAAGCGCAGTTCAACAAGGCCATTGCCGACCTGCGTCGCAAACGGGCAGAGTTCGCATTGGCCCAGGCAAACTATCGGCGCATCGAGACGCTGTATAAACAAAAGGCACGGCCGAAGGCGGAGTTCGTCAAGGCCAAAGCGGACTGGTACATGGGACAAGCGGACGTCGCGGCGGCTCGGGCGGTTCTTGCCGAAGCCAAGCTGAATCTCGGGTATACCAAGATCCGCGCCCCCATCAGTGGACGGATCGGGCGCAACTTGGTGAGCGTGGGGAACCTGGTGGGAGCAAGCGAAAACACGCTGTTGACCACGCTGGTGCAATACGATCCGATCTGGGTCTATTTCAGTTTGAACGAACGGGACCTCCTGTCCTTACGACAGCAATATCAGAAACGGCACGCCGAAGGGCCGGCACAACGGGAAGAGGAGAAGGTGGTCTATCTGGGGCTGGCGAATGAGGCCGGGTATCCCCACGAAGGCCGGCTCGATTTTGTCGATCAAAGCGTTGACCCCGAGACCGGTACGTTTCTCCTGCGGGCCAGTTTCGCCAATCCCGCCCCTCACACTATTTTGCCGGGCATGTTCGTCCGCATTCGTGCCCCCGTCGATACGCGGGAAGCGGCGCTGCTCGTCTCCGAGCGCGCGTTGGGCGCAGACCAGGGCGGCCGCTACGTGCTCGTGGTCAACGAGGACAACGTCGTGGAATACCGTTCGGTGGAAGTCGGCGCCTCACTTGACCAGATGCGAGTCATTGAGAAGGGATTGCAGCCGGATGCCTGGGTCGTGGTCAAGGGGCTGTTGCGGGCGCGACCAGGGGCCACCGTAAGCCCCCGGCGTCAGGAGACGGCGTCACGGATTTCGAGTTCCACGACGCCATTGCCATAACTTCTCAAGGATGTCGGCCACTCTTCATCCTGAGCAAGATCGCCCATGTTTTCTCGATTTTTTATCTATCGCCCGGTTTTCGCCACCGTGCTCTCCATGGTGATCGTCATTGCCGGGGTGGTCATGCTTCGCGGCTTGCCGATTGCCCAATTTCCCGAAATTACGCCGCCGACCGTGCAGGTGCAGGCCGTGTATCCGGGTGCGAGTGCGCAGGTTGTAGCCGAGACCGTGGGGGCGCCGATTGAACAGCAGGTCAACGGCGTCGCAGGCATGGTGTACATGGCCTCGACCTCATCCAGTGACGGCGTGTACAGGCTGACGATTACGTTCGAGGTGGGGACGGACCTCGAACAAGCCGCGGTCCTGGTGCAAAATCGCGTCAACGTGGCCACCTCGTCACTGCCGGAGGCGGTCATCCGACAAGGCGTCACCACCAAGCCCCAATCCCCCAATATTCTGCTCCTGGTCAGTTTGTTTTCGACGGAGGGGCAATACGACAGTCTCTATCTGAGCAACTATGCCACGTTGCGCTTACAAAATGAGTTGAGCCGGATCGAGGGGGTCGGCGATATCACGATTTTCGGCAGCAGCGATTACAGCATGCGCATCTGGTTGGACCCGCGCCAGCTCAAGTCCCGCAATCTCACGACCCAGGACGTGCTTGACGCCGTGCGAGAGCAAAACGTTCAGGTAGCCGCGGGCCGGATTGGTCAGCCCCCCGCGCCAGCGGACCAACCCTTTCAATATACCGTCACCATGCTCGGCCGCCTGAGTGAAGTGGGGCAATTTGAGCAAATTATCGTCAAAACCGCGGATGATGGCCGAGTGACCCGGATCAAAGACATCGCGAGGGTGGAACTGGGGGCGCAAAATTACGACATGTTTTCGCTCCTGGACGGCAACCCGTCCGCCAGCCTTGCCATTTTTCAACGTCCCGGGGCCAATGCGCTCAACGTCGCCGACCAGATTCGCCAGACCATGGACCGGCTGAAGCAAGCCTTCCCCGGAGGCATGGATTACGCGGTGCCATTCGACACCACCAAGTTTGTCGAGGCCGGCATCAACGAGGTATATGAGACCCTGTTCATTGCGGCCGCGCTGGTCCTGGGCGTGATCTTTCTTTTTCTTCAAGATTGGCGCGCCACGGTCATCCCAGCCGTCACCATTCCCGTCTCGCTGATCGGCACGTTTGTCGTGATGGGGATGCTGGGATTTTCCATTAACACGCTGACCTTGTTCGGGTTGGTGTTGGCGATTGGCATTGTGGTCGATGACGCCATTGTCATCGTTGAGAACGTCACCCGTCTGATGAATGACCATCACCTGGGCCCCAGAGAGGCGGCGCTGCGCACGATGGAGGAAGTCTCGGGCCCGGTGGTCGCCACCTCACTGGTGCTCATGGCGGTGTTTATTCCGGCGGCCTTTCTCCCGGGACTCACCGGGGAACTCTATCGACAGTTCGCCTTGACCATTGCGGCCACCACCGTGTTCAGCACGGTGAATGCGCTGACCCTCAGTCCCGCGCTCAGCGCGCTCATCTTGCGGCCGTCTTCAACCCGGCACAATCCGCTGTTTCGCGGCTTCAATGCGCTCGTCACGCTCGGCACGACTACCTATTCCCAGGTGGTCGGCGCCACGGTGCGACGCGGCATCCTGACGGTCGTGCTGTACCTCGTCATTGTGGCCGTGGCGGGATGGGGCATGACAAGGTTGCCCACCGGGTTTCTGCCGCAAGAAGACCAGGGTATTCTCTTCACCAACATCCAGCTTCCGGATGGCGCGTCCCAAGCGAGGACGAGCACAGTCATCGACCAAGTCAATACGATTCTGGCCAATACCCCTGGGGTCGAACACGCCACGGCGATCGGGGGCTTCTCCCTGTTGTCGGGGACCAACGCTTCCAACGCGGCCACCTTTTTTATCTCGCTGACGCCGTGGGAGGAGCGCACCGAATCCCACTTGCACGCCAGCGCGATTGTCAAGCGTCTGTTCGCCTCGTATCAGCAGATTCAAGAAGCCGTCGTCCTGCCGTTCGCGCCGCCGCCAATCAGCGGACTTGGAAACGCGAGTGGGTTTGATCTCCGACTGCAAGATCGTGGAGGGATCGGCCTGACGACCCTGCAACGTGTGACGGAGGAACTCGTGCAAGACGGTAACGCTCAGAACGGACTGACCGGACTCTACGGCAGTTTCCGCTCCAACGTGCCGCAACTCTTTGCCGACGTGGACCGCGTCAAAGCGAAAAGCCTTGATATCCCGCTCAGTACCGTCTTCGGCACGCTTCAGGCGTATCTGGGATCGGCGTACGTCAACGACTTCAATAAATTCGGCCGCACGTATCAAGTGCGCGTGCAGGCCGATCCGGCGTTTCGATCCGACCCGGACGATATTCGCCGTCTGGATGTGCGCACCCGTCAGGGCAAGATGGTGCCGCTCGGCACCCTGATGACGGTGAAGGATTCGTTTGGCCCGCAGATCGTCACGCGCTATAACCTCTATCCCTCTTCCTCCATTATCGGCCAAGCGGCGCCTGGATACAGCTCCGGGCAGGCCCTCGCCGTCATGGAGCACATGGCCGACCAGAAATTGCCCGCGGCCATGGGCTATGAGTGGACCGGAGTGGCGTATCAGGAGAAGCAAGTCGGCTCTGAAGCCCTGTTGATTTTCGCCCTGGCCGTCGTGTTGGTCTATCTAGTGCTGGCGGCGCAATACGAAAGCTGGACGAGTCCCGCGGCCATCATTCTTGCGGTGCCGCTGGCGCTGTCGGGGACGGTGCTTGCCTTGATGATGCGTTCGATGGCCAACGACACTTACGTGCAGATCGGGATCGTGCTGCTCATTGCCTTGGCCAGTAAAAACGCGATTCTGATCGTCGAATTTGCCCGTGAGCAGCGCGCCGCGGGTCAGGGAATTCTCGATGCCGCGCTCGAAGCCGCCCGGTTACGCTTCCGCCCCATTCTCATGACCGCCTGTTCAACGTTGCTGGGCATGGTTCCGCTGGTCATTGCCACGGGAGCCGGCGCGGCCGGTCGCCGCTCCTTGGGCACCGCGGTGTTCGGTGGTCTGGTCGCGGCAACGGTGCTCGTCGTGGTGTTTGCTCCACCGCTCTACGTCGTCATGCAGCGGCTGAGTGAATGGCGCGGCCCCACCCGAGAGATCGCCTCAGCGTCAGAGCTTGGGGTTCGGAAGTGAACCATCGAGAAGAAACGGGGCAACCGTGACGTCAGATGGAACGTCTCCCCCGTGAACCGCTCCGGGGTTTGCGAAGACTGAACCATGCTGTCTCAACTCTTGATCGGAACGGGCGTGATCGCCGTGAGCGTTGCGATGACGGCGACATTCATCGGGCTTGTCGTTCGCGCGTTGACCCGCATCGGTCCCTGGCTTGCGACCTCGCCTAGCCTGCTCAAGACCGGCGTCGTTCTCACGTGCGTGACGATCTGGTTGATCCTGGCGTTGAGCGTGAGCGTCTGGCTCTGGGCCGTGACCTATCTTGGACTTGGAATCTTCAGTGATCTCGAGACGGCGCTGTATTTTTCCGTTGTGGCCTTCACCACTCTGGGGTTCGGCGACATCGTCCTGCCGACGCCCTGGCGATTACTGGCAGGCATCAGCGCAGCCAACGGCCTGGTCCTGTTCGGCCTGATTACGGCAGTGCTGCTCGAATTGTTGCGTCGTCTTCTGTCGCGTGAATCTGTCCTCCCCAGCCAGCCTCCCGAGCGGTAAGGGGATCGTCCACGAAGTACCAGAGAAAATGCTTTATTGATGATGCCATCATTAAATTGACACGACACAGGCAAGTTGCTAAGGTCAGTGGGATGCTAAGCCGCCACTTGACCGACGCACTGAAAGCCGCTGCCGCGACCTACCCGGTTGTCACGCTCACGGGTCCCCGGCAATCGGGCAAAACCACACTGGTTCGGGCACTCTTTGGCAATTATCATTACCTCTCGCTCGAAACACCGGATGTGCGAGCCCGGGCAATCGAAGATCCGCGGAGTTTTCTCACGCAAGGAGACCGTCTGATTTTGGACGAAATCCAGCGTGTCCCCGAGTTGCTCTCCTACATTCAGGATCTCGTCGATACAGACAGCCGGCCAGGGCGTTTCATTCTGACCGGTTCACAGAACCTTCTCCTGATGGAATCGGTGTCCCAGACGCTTGCGGGCCGCACGGCGTTTCTCCGGTTGTATCCGCTGTCGCTCTCAGAGTTACACGGGAGGCCTCCGCTTGATCCCCTGCATCTCGACCGTCCCGACGTGAGCAAGAGGAGTCCCAAGGGCCGGCTACCGCACAAGGGGCTTTGGGACACGCTTCTCGACGGCTTCTATCCCCGCATTCACGACCGGAGCATCCCGGCCGGGGAATGGTTGGCGGACTATGTTCGTACTTACGTCGACCGTGACCTCCGCGAAGTCATGCAGATCGCCGATCAACGAAGCTTCGAGCGGTTCGTGCGGCTGGCCGCCGCGCACACGGCCCAGGAACTCAACCTGAGCACGCTGGCCGGCGACGTCGGGATCACGCAGCAGACCGCGAAGCGTTGGCTTACGGCTCTCGAAATCGGTTTTCTGGCCACGACGCTCCCACCCCATCACGCGAACTACCGCAAGCGCATGCGCAAGCGACCGCGTCTCCATTTCCTGGATACCGGCCTCATCTGCTATCTGCTCAATATTCGAGACGCCGGAACGTTGGAGCGCCACCCGCTACGCGGTGCCGTGTTCGAATCGTTCGTCGTCTCGGAGTTGGTCAAGAGTTTTGCCGCAAAGCGCCGCGACCCGCCGCTGTACTTCTGGAGGGACGCAACCGGCCACGAAATCGATGTCCTGATCGACACCGGCGAGCGGATCATCCCGGTAAAGGTCAAGTCGGGTCAGACCATTGCCGGCGACGCCGTCGATCCTCTCACTTGGTGGACGTCAATCCCCTCCAATCCAAACCATGGTGGCGTCCTGGTCCACGGCGGAAACGAGACGTTCGACTTCAAAGGCTTCCGCGTCCTGCCTTGGTTTTTGCGCTGAAAGCCGCTGCTTTTACGTTCAGCGAGACAGTGAGAGCAAAGAAGAGCGGTGGGCGTCGGCCGCGCGGCGGTGTTGGGGGGCGGTGCCGTTGATACCCATGGAGCAAGAGAACAGTGGATGTGCGTCTTTGTCTATACAGTCGATGCTGCTTCCGAACCGGCCATCGGCAGAGCACCAATGACCTTCACGGAAGTATATCTGGCGCCCTGCCGCGCCCGTTTGACCGTGACAATCGCCTCTCGTATGGATATAATCCGCGTGAGGATGCTCGGCAATCCGCGCCGTCGGGCGGGCGGGAGGCAGGATGAACCTGGTTCCCCGGGCGGGACAGGGTTGAAGAGCAGGGGCAGGATGACCGGGATGGCGCTAATGCGGACTATCGTTTTCCCGAGGACGGTCTATGTCTCCGGGAGGACGAAATCCTTGAAGTCCTTCCGAACCAGGGTCCCCCGCTCTACCCGCCGGGTCCGCGCCGAGGACTTCCACACCCGGATCACGAGCAAGTGCTACGGCGACGGCGGCCACCGGACCGGGGAAGAAGGCCGCCGTCACCCGCCGCACTCCCGCGCCACTTTCCCTGGAAGGGGATAATCGCGCCGTGATCGGTGGCCATCGCAGACCGGACGACAACGCCCCGGAACCGGCCAGACGGTGGCGTCCGACTCCGTGTCCGCTGGGGGCCTTCCGGGAAGCGAAGACGACTTGTTCTCCATGCGCATGAAGAAGACTTTGGACAGGGCGCTCCTCGCCGCGGCCGCCGCGCTGGGCGCGGGCCTCGTGCTCCTGCGGCTGGCCAGCTACGGAACCGGGATGGGGGGGGATGCCGTCTCCTATATCGTGGCGGCCCGCAATCTCCTGGCCGGTAATGGTCTTGTCGGCTTGGGTGGTGACCCTTTGGTGTACTGGCCGCCGCTGTATCCGGCGATGCTCGCCGGCGGGGGATTGTTCGGGTTCGACCCGTACGCCGTCGCCGGACCGCTCAACGCCGTCCTCTTCGGGCTGACCGTCCTGGTCGCGGGTTCGTGGTTGCGGCGCCATCTGCACACCCGGTTCCTGTGGCTGTGGGGCTGCTTCTCGATCGCGCTTGCCCTTCCGCTCGCCGAAGAGGCGTCCCATGCCATGGGCGAGTCGGCTTTCATTCTGTTCGTCACACTCGCGCTGACGCAGATCGACGCCCACCTGCACGGCGGCGGACGCGCCTCCCTGATCCGGGCGGCGGCGTTCAGCGCGCTGGCCTGCCTGACCCGCTACCAGGGCGCTTCCGTGATCCTGGCAGTGGTCCCGCTGCTGCTTGCGGCGCGGGCTGCGCCGCGGGAGAAGATGAAGCGCATCGCCCTCTATACGCTGATTGCCGCGGCGCCGGTGGGTCTGTGGATGCTGCGGAACGTTCTGATTAGCGGAACCATGACCGGCGGAAGAGAGCTGGTTTTCCACTCATTTCCCTTCATCGTGGACGAGGCTTTGCGCATCGTCGTCGGGGGCTGGTGGCTCGTCGGGTTGACCGTCCCGGTCCTGTTGGCGCTCGTGGTGGCCGCCTGTCATGCGTTCAGCTACCGCTCGGACTGGAAAAGGGACGCTGCAGTTGCTTCGGAGGTTGCCTGGGGTCCGTTGCGCGTGTTCGGCGGTTTTGCGCTCGCGTACCTGACGCTGCTCGTTGCCGCGATGATGCTGGGAGCCGTCGATAGAGGATTGCAGGGGAGATACCTCACTCCGGTGTATGTTCCGCTCCTGCTCACGGCATTGCTGCTGATGGACGGCGCCCTGCGGTATGCGCGGAAGCGGGTGCCGGCGGGGGATCGTTCCGCGCCGGAGGGGAGTGAAGGCGGCCAGGGGGCGAGACGATTGGGGGCCGCCCTGATGTTGGCGCTTTCCCTGCAGGCGGGCTCGTTGGTTGTGGTGCAAGACCGCGAGATACGGCTCTGGGCTGCCGGTGTGCGACAGGGATTTGCCGCACCACAATTGATGAATTCGGAGAGCCTGCAGTACCTACGGGAGACGGCTCTGACCGGCGCGATCCTGAGCAATGCCTTGTTCGCCACGGTCGCCACGAGCTCGCACACCGACGGTCCGACGCGCTATTACAGACTACCGTGTGACCCGGACCGTCTGCAGTCTGCACTGTGGAGTGCACTTGGCACCGAAGAGGTGCATGTCCTCTATTTCAGCGAAGGGGACAGATGGAGGGAATGCTCTCGGCAGCAGGACGACGAACTCCGAAACGCTTTGTCTCGGGAGCCCTTGCTGAAGCTGGTGGCGGAGCTGGCGGACGGCACGCTGTATCTGTATCGCCTGCGTGAGCTGGATGAGCTCCCGCCCGCCATGTTCCACAGCTCCGATGCTCCGGTAGAGGGCAAGCCGTTCAGAGCCTTTCTCAACAAGTCCCACGGCCGGCGGCTGCCCGGGGAGCCGTGGCGGTGGGAGAAAGGCGACGATGCCGATGGCTGGACGAGCCTCCCCATTCAACGGCCAAACATCCGCATGTATACCCCCACGGCTGCCGATGTCGGGCATCGCCTGCGTGCTTCGGTGTACTACGAAGACCCGCTCGGCAACCGAGGGAAAGCGACTACCAAACCGTCCGAACCCGTACGGGCGACCCCTTCCGAAGCGGACCGCATCATTCGTTCGAGGTACGATGTTTATCTTCTCGAAAACAGGCTGGTCTATGAGAACCGGAGCTGCCGATGGGAAGACGAACAAATCGCGCGGTTCCTGTTGGCCGTCTATTCGCTGGATTCCGAGAGCGGGACGCCCGAACGCGATACGCTGGATTTCGCCTGGAGCGACTCTTCCTGGCAGGGCAACGGCACCTGCATCGCCGAGCGCCAGCTTCCCGACAAGGACATTGTCGGCATCCGAACCGGACAGGTTGACCGCGACGGGAACCCCCTTTGGGAAGCCGAGCACTGGTTCGAGGAGAAAGGGCGGTGGCTTGCGGCTGCCGGCGAGCCGGCAGCCCGCGGCGTCTTCGACATCTATCTCGGCGAGGGAAGTCTGATCTTCGTCAAGGAGCCGTGCGCCCGCGCCGACACGGAGGCGAAGTTCTTTCTGCACCTGATTCCCGCTGACGAGGACGGCCTGCCTGAAGAGCGCAAGCAATACGGCTTCGACAACCTGGACTTCGATTTCGACCAGCACGGCGATAGATTCGACGGGACATGCCTGGCGAAAGTTGTCCTCCCGGAGTACGCCATCTCCCAAATCAGGACCGGCCAGTTCGAGGGAGCCAGCAAGCTCTGGATGGAAGAGATTTCCGTACCGTGACCACCGGGACCGGCGCGATAAGAGATCGGAGGGAAGGCGCCGCGGCGTGGCCTGCGGGCACGGCCATCCCGGACGCGGTCCGGAACCGTGCGCGCTGCTGCCGGAGGTGTGCGGGATTGACGGGTCTGTTGCGGCGGGTCGGCGACGGTCGGCGGATACAGCGGACCTCGACTCCGGGGATTTGGAGTTCCCGCCAAGCGCGGTCGGCGGTCAGTGCGGGAATCCCGAGCGCGGCGGCAGTGGCGAGACAGCGTAACGAAGTCAAGAAGAAGCACGGTACGCACTTCGACTTCATCGATCCCGCCGAATTGGAATTGCTCGGACCAGGAGCAACGTCATACGAGGCCGTTGAAGGCCGTGAATACGCTATTGGACCTGTTGCCGGCGGAAGCCACGTGGGAAGTCGTCAAACGCAAGGCACAGCGAGAACACTTCGACCGGCACAAACTGGTTGACTCGATCCGTGCTGCGTGTAAGCACGCGAAATGCGATGACTATCGTCGTGCCTCGGCTCGCCTTGCCCGTAATCATTGAACGGCTGAAAAACACCAGAGATGACTTCAGGAAAAATCCCAGAGGAGAATTGGGCACATGGACCGCGACGCTGCACAAAGACGGGATCAAGAAACTTCGGGATAGCTGGATAGACAGGCTTTAGAACTCCCGTTCGTTTTGAGGTTTGCAAGGTTCGGTATCGCGCCACTCGCCAGCGAAAAGAACTCGGGATCTTTTTCTATGCCGATGCTTGTATACCCGATCGCTTCTGCCGCTGCTACTGTAGAACCGGAACCGGCAAATGGATCAAGGAGCACGCCTTCACCCAAAGGCAAGGAGGCATGGACAATCTGTCTCATAAAACCTTGTGGTTTTAAGCTCGGATGGGGGGCGAGTGCCTTTTCGCTTTTTCTTGTAGGCCCTGATGCCATGACGTCGCCGAAAGGCTTGTCCGGCATGGGGCGACGAAAGCCCCCTGTTTTCCATTTCCTCAGATTATCCTGCACGCGACCCTCAAGAGGTTTTCGGCAGACAATCCACGGTTCCCACATCGAACGCGGCATGACGCTGATTGTGCCGAATTCTTCCTGTGCGGCCTTGGGGCGGTCGCCGCCTCGCATGGTCATGGTCAAACGCACGATCTCTCCCCTTCTTTCCAAGCCGGCGCCGGCTAACGCGGTTGAAACGATGTAAGAAACAAGGGGATGGGAGGCAACGACGACGTGGGCTCCGGGAACGAGTTTGGGAAGCAACGTTTTTCCCCAGATGAGGAAAAATGAACCCAACTGTTCTAATTGTTCCGGCGTGAGCGTGGTAAATCGGGGAAGAGGAGATCGCTGGTTTCCGTCGAAAGAGGGCGGTATCCGCCAGACGCCGCCCTTTCCGTTGCGCAACTTTTTCTGCTGCTCAGGCGTATATTCATGCAGGCCATACGGTGGATCGGTTACCACGGCGTGGAAACTGTTCGGTTCCTGGCTCTCTATCCAATCGAAGCAGTCGGCATGGACCATCGTGGATTTGCCGTAATGAAACGGGGCGTTCCATTGTTGATCGTGAGCGAACTCCCGTTGGATGCTTCCGGAACTGCGCATCCGAAGGCCATAGACGCCACGCCCATCCCGGACAAACATATCCGGCGTATTCAGTCTTAAGTACGACCGTATAGACGAGGCCGGCGTAGGGCCGCCTATTTTTTGTACCCGGCTTTCGATTTCTTTGACGGATAGTGGTTGGGACGTGAGGGTCAACACTTGCAGGATGGCGTCTCGCACGTGTCCTGGAGAATTCCGCAAACTTTTCTGATCCATGGGCGGTAGTCTGGACGTCCAGACGTCTTCTGTCAACACACTTGCCAGCGGAAGGAAGGATAATTCTTCGATTTTGGAAATTTGTCAGAGTATGGCGCCGCAACTTGCGGGATGAAGTTCGGCGGAAGAGAACAACGAACCCGTTGCGTGGCGAATCCGTTTTTCCGCGATTTCGCAATACTGCGGATCAATTTCTACGCCAATGGAGTTTCGTCCCCATTTTGCCGCGGCAACCGTGGTCGTGCCCGTTCCCATGAAGGGATCCAACACCGTGTCCCCTACGAAGGAAAACATCCGAACCAGACGTTCGACGAGTTCTTCGGGGTACGGTGCGGGGTGCAGTCGGGTTGATGCGCCGGTGATACCGGACCAGATTGGCTGAAACCATTGTTTATGGTTTTCATCCGATATGACGGACAGCACTCGCGTGGCCAGTGCAGGTTTCCGGTATCCACCCGGTTTGCGTTGCATCAGGACGAACTCGATGTCGTTCTTTATCACGGCATTGGGTTCATACGGTTTCCCCAAGAAACCCGCACCATTGCCGGAGGCCTCAAACGCGGCGTTAGCAATCTTGTGCCAGATAATCGGTGCCAGATTGTCATAACCAATTTCTCGACAGTGGTCTTGAATAGAGGCGTGAAGTGGAACGACCGTGTGTCTCCCGTCGTTCTTCCTTCGTGATAAGCAGACGTCGCCGACCACACAAATCAATCGTCCTCCCGGGACCAGAACGCGATGACAGTGCGCCCAGACTTTGTCGAGTTCACGAAGAAATGTTTCATAGTTTTCGATGCTCCCAAGCTGGTCAATGTGATTTTTGTACTTTTTCAAGGTCCAGTACGGCGGGGACGTTACGACTACATGAATTGATTCATCTTCGAGAAACGTCAGGTCGCGTGCATCTCCCTGGACGACTCGGTGTGTCGTCGGGATTTGCTGGACTGCCGTTTCTATTTGCTTGAAGAGCCGTTTGTCTTTTGCAATGCGAGGAACGTCAGTTTGCGGGTTTTTCAGACCGGCGACCGCACGAGGCACGTAACAAGCGTAATCAGAGACCGTACCTATTCTCATGCCGATGACTTCCTCAATGTAGCTTCAGAGGCGCTTTTGGTCTCGTGGAGAGTCGCTCTCACAGTCGATAATCTTGTTCTACAGCAGATTCCAGTTTTTCGGTTCTGAAGTATAAGCCCTTGAACATTGTCTGACAATAAACAGCGACACGACGGCCACACTTGCCCGCCGGTCTCGATTTTCTCGTTTGCAAAGTTTCACGTAGTCTACGTTAACCTTGAATGACACATCGGTTCAGTCCACCCCTCTTTTTCGCCCTCTCCAAAGCACGTTTGGATTCAGGAGAACAACCGGATGACCGCATCAGTGAGGAATATGGACCACGTGGTCGATCACATGCAGGAGCCGCTGACGAAGTACCTCGATCGGGTAGACGCTCGCCGGGCCGAATTGTCTGGCCATGACCGCGGGCATTCCCTGGGCAGCCCGCCTCGGGGGCAGAGAGGTGAGTGAGGCTACGCCGAATTCCGATTCGGCCGCAGCGTCGTGCTCGGGGTTGCTGCGCAGGTATCCGCCCACGGTAACCGACGCGGCCCGCCCGCTGCTCACCTCGTACACCACCTGCACCCGGCGTTCCCGTCCCTGGGGCGTCACATCCACGGCATGGCGCGTGTATTCCACCACCCCATCGGCAATCTCCCGACTCGGCACGTTCACGTAGACCGTCGCCCCGCGCGCCCGAAACGGCGTCGCCGCCGTCAGAATCAGGCGATCCGACCCGAACCAGAGCCCCCCCAGTTCGACGCCCACCATGACCGACCCCGTCCGCACCCCGCTCCAGCCGGAGACCAGCGAGCCAGCCCCGCCCGATCCTCCCCGAGTCCGCCCGCGACTCAGGCTCCCAAACACGCTCAGACGCTCCCACAGCCGGCTTTCAACACTGATGTCGAAAAACTCCGTCCCTGCCTCCGAAAAGCCCCGGAACGCGCCTTGCCCCCGGATGCCCAGAACCGAGCCGCTCTCCCAAAGCCCCCCGTAGCGCATCCCCACGGTCCACCCCTGCCCCAGCCGCCGCGTCAGCCCCACCGAGGCCAGCCGGGCACTCGTCACGCCGAAATAGTCCGTCCCGTCCTTCCCGACAAAGTCCACCACCGTCTCGTCATCCATCTGCCAGTCCATGCTCAGACTCGGCCCCCGCCCGGTGAACGCCATAAACGGACTGACCGTCAGCCCGTCCTGAAAGAGAGCCCGGCTCGTCCGCTTCGTGATGAAATGGTTCGACGCCCCCCCGACCGACCCGAATCCCTGGCCGAGAGCAAGCCGCACGTCCGGCAGCGGCCGAACGTACAGCCGATAGTTCCGCACCACGCCCGCATCCCGAGCCGTCCGAGCCCGAAAAAACGCCGCGGTGTCCGGCGCAAACTCGACCGCCGCCTTTTGCCCCAGCGGCACAGCCCACACCGCATCGCCGAACGACGACAGGAATCCGCGCATCGCGCTATCCGCAAGCGGCGCCTGATAGACCCGGAAGGCGCCGTTCAGATCGTGCAAGAACGGAAACATCTGTTCGTCGTACACGATCGCGTTGGCCAGGCCCGCGTTCGTCGGCGCGCGGAAGCCCGGCGGCAGGTTGACGTAACTGTGATGCACCGGGACCAAGCCCGCGCCGGGCAGCGCCATGCTCGTGAAGCCGACCGGGTTCATCGCCGCGCCGAGATCGAGGGCGCCGTGGCCGCATTTGGCGGACACGCCGGTCGAGTCATAGTTGCAGTTCGCTGCGTCGATCTGCCGCGCCGTCGTCAGCAGCCGGTCAACGATCTGGCTCGCGGTTTTGTTGGGGAACGCCGCCCACAGCACCGCCGCCGCGCCGCCCGTAGCAGGGGCGGAAAAAGACGTGCCGGTAGCGGCTGCATATGGGGGGAGGGAGGGGAGGATCCTGTTGATATATAGGCCGATGGACGTATAGACGCTCTCTGCCGGCGCCATCAGGCAATACTGCTTGACCGGTCCGCACTGGTTGGCAAAAGCCGCAAAGCCTGTGCCGTCCTCGTTCAGGCCCGTGGCCACAATGCCGAACCCGGCAACCCCCTCCTCCGCGAACAGCCTGCCCGGGTAGACAGGCACCGTGCCCTCGGAGTTCCCCGCGGGGGAGACGATGATCCGGCCCCGTCCGGCCGCCAGCCGCAAGCCCCTTAAAATGGCCTCGCGCCGCGCCGGGGGGTCTACATTGCTGTAAACATAGGAGGGGAGCACGATGTGGGCGCTGGCGGCGGGGTCGGCCGTGTAGGTGAACCCGCCGCCGCCGTGCTCGGGATAGCTGAACGTCCCCGTCAGACCCGACGCCGATGCAAGGGCGGCCTCCAGGCCCCATCCCCCGGCGTCCATTCCCCGTATCCACACGATGTTCGCGTTGTAGGCGACCCCGTGCATGTGCTGGCCGTCGCGCCGGCCGGCGGCAACGCCGGCGACCTGTGTTCCATGATCGGCGTCGCGGCCGGCGCGCCAGGGGCCAATGGTGACCGTCGTCCCGTCAAGGGCGGGGTGGGCGAATTCGATCTGGTCATCCTGAATGGCGATGGTGATACCGCCCCCGCCCGGATTGCCCGTGGTGCGCGCCGCATAGCCCGTGCTGGCGTTGATCAACGGCAACGCGCTAGATTCGCGGTATTCCGTGGTCTCCCAGGAACTCTTCATGCGCGGGTTGGTCGGCTCCAAGGTTTCCCCGGAACGGGGCGTCCGAACATTGCTGCGAGAATCCGTCATATACATATGCATGACCTCCCGCGAAGCCGTCCCGTCAACGGAACTTCCGATTGGGATCACCCGAACCGTATACTGCGTGCTGGTCATCAGATTGGGAATCGTGGAGGCCGTGGTGGTCATACCGGTCACGATTTGCTCCCGGCTCGTGCTCCAAGCCTCCGAACCCGACTTCCACTGCACCTTGTAGCCGGTCGCGCCGCTCACGGCCGCCCACGTGACCTCCAGATTGACCACCCCACTGTTCAGCCCGGACGCCACTTTCACGATATTTGGCGGGGGCAGTGCCTGCGGTACCACCGGGGCCGGCGGGCTCGGGGAAATCATACGCATGACCTCCCGCGAAGCCGTCCCGTCACCGGAACTCCCGATCGGGATCACCCGAACCGTATACTGCGTGCTGGCCATCAGACTGGGGATCGTGTAGGCCGTGCTCATCCCGGGCACGGTTTGCTGCCGGCTCGTGCTCCAAGCCTCCGTACCCGACTTCCACTGCACCTTGTAGCTAGTCGCGCCGGTCACGGCCACCCACGTGACCACCAGATTGTTCATCACGGGCGCCACTACCACGCTATTTGGAGGGGGCAGGGCGGCGGGGCCGGGGGGATTGGCGGGGCCGGGGGGATTGGGGGAGCCGGGGGGATTGGGGGTGTCAGGAGGTTCGGGGGCGTCGGGGGGGTCGGCGGGGCCGGGGGGGCTCGGTGGCAGGATTCCTCCTCCGCCTCCGCCACAAGCAGATAAAGCCACTGCCACCGTCACAGTCACCACGAACCTAACTGACAAGACTCTGACGATTTTCAGCACTGTTGCTTGCCTTGCATTACCCCCCCCACCCTACGAGAACGAGAGGCGTGGTGGTGCGGGAGTTTTCCTCTTTCGGCCGTGCTGCACGTGCAGCACGGCTCATCCGTCGAGACATGGGACAAAAAATGCACGATGCGAGACAGCATGTTTCCTCTCCTTACCTTATGCGTCTTGGGGATCTGCGCGGACATGGCGAAAAGAAAACCAGGCGCCTACAAATGTAGGGCCGCATCTCATGCGGCCTTGGAACCCTTGTGTTGCCTGGAAACCAAGCGCCATGAGATGGCGCCCTACGATGCTGCCGCCGCCATACATTTGTGATTGTTCCATCCGTTCCAGCCGCACCGGCGGCGCCCTCCGGGCAACGCCCGCGCCTAGCCGACGGCCCACGTCACGGGTGCATTAGGATAAGAGCGAAGCCTTTTAACACATCACCCTTCACTTTGACAATTGACTTTTTCTCAACAATTCTTGCGGCTCTCAAGCCGTTGGGCTGACAAGACTCTGACGACTTTGAGCACTGTTGCTTACCCTTCCCCCCCAACTCAACGCCTTGTGCGAAATGCTTGAGACATATAGAGACATTCCTCTTCGTTATCAACGCTGCCGTCTCACATCCGTCCGATCCGGGACAACTTGCAAGGTGTCACGTAGTACGTTAGCCTTGAATGACACATCGGTTCAGTCCAACCTTCTTTTTCACCCTCTCTCCAAAGCACGTTTGGATTCAGGAGAACAACCGTATGATCCCATCAATGATGAATATGGACCATGTGGTCGATCACATGCAGGAGCCGCTGACGAAGTATCTCGATCGGGTGCAGACGCTCGCCGGGTCGAATTGTCTGGCCATAATCGGGTTTGGGACCATTGCCACGTCCGGGTTTGATCCGGCGAAGCATATTGCCCGCAGCGTCATCGTCCTGGACAAGATTGATTTAGCCATGTTGCGCGAGTTGGCCAAGGATGGGGCGAAACTCGGGAAAGCCAGAATTGCCGCGCCGCTGATTATGACGCCCGTCTACATCAATGGATCATTGGATGCCTTTCCTCTGGAGTTGTTGGAGATCCACCAATGCCACGTGTGTTTCGTGGGAACCGATTATTTTACGGAACTTGCGTTTGACGAGCGTCACCTTCGCCTCCAATGTGAGCGTGAGTTAAAAACTATCCTCATCGGGATGCGTCAGGGACTCCTGGCCGCGGCAGGCCGTGAAAAACTCTTCGGCGCCATGGAGGGCGACGTGGCCGAACGGTTGCTCCGCACCCTCCGCGGTTTGCTGTGGCTTCACGGCCAAGACGAGTACGTGTCGTCAATGGACGTGGTCAGTCGGATTGAGCAAGAAACCGACCGATCTCTTGCCGGCATTCGTCAGGCGCTGCAAGACCACCGGCGGCATGACTGGGATGATTTTACCCGGCTCTATGATGACGTTGATGGCCTCAAGACCTTGGCGGATCGCTGGTAACCACCCCATGCGTCTCATTCACGCTCTCATCATCCTTGTCCTGCTGATCCTGCCGACCGTGAGTGCGGGGGAAGTCTCCGTTCCCGATCCGGGACGGTACGTGGTGGATCAAGCAGGGATTATTGAAGCAGGGATGGAGCAACAACTCGAGGGCTGGCTTCGAGAACTGGAACAACGGACGACGGCTCAGATCAAGGTCTTAACCGTGCAATCCACGGAAGGCGAGGACTTTTTTGGATTTGTCCATCGTCACGCCGAAACGTGGAAGCTTGGCCAACGGGGGCAAGACAACGGCGCCTTGATCGCGTTGGCGCTCAACGAACGAAAAGTCCGTATTCACACGGGGTATGGGTTGGAAGAGGTCTTGCCCGATTCATGGGCGGGGTCGGCTGCCCGAGCCGTGACCGCACAGTTTTTCAAACCAGGGAAATATTCCGAAGGTCTCTTCCAATTGGCCGTCATGACGGCCAATCGCGTGGCGGATGCTCAACAGGTGAAACTCACGGGTATTCCTCAACATCGATATCGGCCGAGTCGAGGCGGCGGCGGGTCCCTTCTGGGATCGTTGTTGATCCCGCTCTTTTTTCTCCTCATGATGTTTTCGAACATGCGCCGGCGGCAACGGTATTATTCTTCGTGGGGCGGGGGAGTCGTCGGCGGCATGTTGGTGGGAAGTGCCTTGGGTGGATTGGCCGGCGGACGGAGTCCTTGGGGGGTCTCAACCGGTGGATTTGGCGGCGGGTTCGGCGGGGGATTCGGTGGATCGTTCGGCGGGGGCGGCGGCTTTGGCGGCGGTGGTGGCGGAGCAGGTTGGTAATCCGGCTTTCCACGACGAACACCAGCGGCCGATTTCACGAATATTCCGTTTGTTTTGTGGCCGAAACCCTGGATTCGTCTAAACAGGGAAGGGAGGAACAAGCATGAGCGCGGGACGCATACTCCTCATGATCTTCGGGGGCTTGGTTATCTTGATCTTGATGGCCGGCGGCTGCGTCTATTCCGGCTATAACCGGGCCATCGAGATGGATGAAGCGGTGAAGAGTCAATGGGCTCAGGTGGAAAATCAATTGCAACGACGGTTTGAGTTAATCCCTAATCTGGTCAATACGGTCAAGGGCGTTGCCGGTCAGGAAGAAAAAATCTATCTGGGCGTGGCGGAAGCGCGCAAAGCTTATTTTCAAGCGAACTCCGTCAATGAAAAGGCTCGGGCCGCCGGTGGCTTTGAGTCGGCCCTGTCCAGACTCCTGGTTTTGCGGGAGTCGTATCCGGCACTCAAATCCAATCAATCCTTTTTGAAACTCCAAGACCAGTTGGAGGGGACCGAAAATCGCCTGGCGGTCGAACGAAAACGTTACAACGACAATGTCCGCGTCCTGAATACCTTTATCCGTAAATTGTTAGGAAGACTCTATGCCGGACTGGCGGGAGTGGAGCAAGCCGAATACTTCGAGATTACGGAAGAGGCCCGAGCCACTCCGAAAGTGGAATTCTAACTCTATTGTCGGTTGCCCAAGGCTCAACGGGGAAGGTCTGCGGACAGCCACGGGGGGCTGTCCCTACGGTGGATTTTCTAAATTCACAAACGAAGTGCAACACCTTGCTAAGGTGTTGGCATGGGAACCCACTATCACCACCTCACCCTGGAAGACCGATGTGACATGGCCCGACTATACGCCGCCGGGCGCTCGCTCCGGCAAATCGCGGCAGCTCTGGATCGCCCGCCATCAACCGTGGCTCGCGAAATGAAGCGCAATCGCTCCCGCACCGAGGGCTACCAGCCCCGCTATGCCGAGCAGCAGGCCCGCGCCCGCCGGTGGCGCGGGGCCAAGCTGGATCGCGATGCCCCCCTCCGCACCACAGTCCTCACCCACCTCCAACAGGGCTGGACCCCCGAGCAAGTCGCAGGCCGCCTCGCCCGCGACGCCGGGCGCCCCGTCCTCTCGCACGAAACCATCTACCGCTTCCTCTACGCTCAGATCACCCGGACGAAAACCTATGCCTGGCGGCACTATCTCCCTCACGCCAAAGCCACCCGCGGCCGCCGGCGCAAACGCCGCAGCCCCGCCGCCTTGATGGCCCACCGCCGCCCCCTCGCCGAGCGCCCCGCCGCCGCCGCCGACCGCCAGACTCCCGGCCATTGGGAAGCCGATCTGATGCTCTTCCGCACCTACGGCCAAGCCGTCCTCACTCTCCACGAACGCACCTCCCGCCTTCTCCTCGCCGTGCGCCCCCCGGGCAAAGCCGCCGCCCCCATCGCCCACGCCCTCACCCACCTCCTCACCCCGATGCCCCCTCACGGCCGCCAGACCGTCACCTTCGACAATGGGACGGAATTCGCCTATCATCATCGCCTCCATGCTCTCGGCATCGAGACCTTCTTCTGTGACCTTTACGCCCCCTGGCAGAAAGGCGGCGTCGAGAACGCCATCGGCCGCCTGCGCCGCACCCTCCCCCGCAAAACCGACCTGGCCACCCTCTCCGACCAGCGGTTTCATCACCTGGTTCATGCGTACAACCACACCCCGCGGAAGTGCCTCGGGTATGCCACGCCCGCGGAGGTTTTTATCCACCAAGTGTTGCACTTGAAATGTGAATCCACAATGGCGGGGTATTATGTTGAAGACGCCGTGTCAATGCGTCTGACACGTTTACCGAATTTTTCGGGATCCCGGACTTTCAGGAGATGCTTCGCTTCGCCCTTCGAGGCTCAGGGCAAGCTCAGCATGACAAGGACGGGTCTTAGGAAGTCTGCTTGAGGGCATCAAGCATGACGCGGCGCATCCACGTCGACACCGTCCACGGCATCCCTAACTTCTCGACGTGGGCAAGCAGTTTGCGTTTCTCGGCGGGCGAAAGGCGGATGTGAATTTGCTCGGTGAAGATTGGTTTCCGGGGCTTCATTTGGCAGCTTGCAGGTAGGCCATGAAGAAAGCCATGATCGCGGCCAAGCCAACCATGACCGCGGTGATGATTCCGATGGTTTCGATTTTCGCTTTATCGATCTTGCTGGTTAGCTCGGCTTTGAGGTCTTTCAAGTCCTGCTTCGTGGCTAACGTGTTCTCCATCAATTCCACGTTGGATTCCGCCAAGACCTCGGCTTGTGGTTGCGGCATTCCGGCCTTGGTCATCTTGGTGATAAACTTGTGGGTGTCAAAAATGAGGGTGCTCATGTTGGTGAAGGCTACTTGGTGTCCTACGCGGTGTCAAGATGATACAGTTCCCGGACGGCGTTTGGTCAATGGCTAATTTCGGCCCATGCCGTCGCGGCGGCGGAGATTCTTCCCTTCGAGGCTCAGGGCAAGCTCAGCATGACAAGGACGGGTCTTAGGAAGTCTGTTTGAGGGCCGCGGCGCATCCACGTCGACACCGTCCACGGCATCCCTAACTTCTCGACGTGGGCAAGCAGTTTGTGTTTCTCGGCGGGCGAAAGGCGGATGTGAATTTGCTCGGTGAAGATTGGTTTGCGGGGCTTCATTTGGCGATTTGCAGGTAGGCCATGAAGAAGGCCATGATCGCGGCCAAGCCAACTATGACCGCGGTGATGATTCCGATGATCTCGATTTTTGCTTTATCAATCTTGCTGGTTAGCTCGCTGGTTAGCCTGCCTTCGAGGTCTTTCAAGTCCTGCTTCGTGGCTAACGTGTTCTCCATCAATTTCACGTGGGATTTGGCCAAGGCTTCAGCCTGTGGTTGTGGCATTCCAACATTGGTCATCTCGGTGACAAACTCGTGGGTGTCAAAAATGAGGGTGCTCATGTTAGTGAAGGCTACTTGGTGTCCTACGCGGTGTCAAGATGATACAGTTCCCGGACGGCGTTTGGTCAGCGTCTTCGCGGACACTGCTGACGAATTGTCCCCGCTTCGGGGGCGCTGAGAAAGCGGGCAATCGGACAGAAGGCGCGTGGATTTCCGCGGGCGCGGGAATGGCAGACGCTTCGTTGTTCAAGGCTCAATGGGTGAAGACGGTTTTCGCGGGCGGTCTACGGCATGATATCCAGTTCGCCCAACACTTCTTCCAAGTGGCCGTCCACCTTGACCTTTTGAAAAATATCATCGATTTTTCCTTGCTCATCAATGATGAACGTCGTGCGTTCGATACCCATGAATTTCCGGCCGTAGAGCGATTTTTCTTTCCACACGCCGTAGGCCTGCAAGACGGTTTTCCGTTCATCGCTCAGCAAGGGAAAATTGAGATTGAACTTTTTCGCAAACTTCTTATGAGAGTCCACGGAATCGCCGCTGACCCCCAGCACGACCGCGCCGCAGTCCCGGATTTCATCCATGCCGTCCCGAAAGGCGCATGACTCTTTGGTACATCCCGGCGTATCATCCTTGGGATAGAAATACAGGACGACTTTCTTCCCTTTGAATTGAGAGAGACTCACCATTTTTCCATCCTGATTCGGCAAGGAAAACGCCGGCGCCTCTCGCCCCGCTTTCAACTGCACCGTTGAAGGTCCGGGCACGGCCTGGGTGACTTTCGTCTTTTTTGACTTGCTCGTGCTCGGCGTGGCGGCTTTTTTTGTTGGGGCCTTTTTTGTTGCCCCGGATGCCGTTGTTTTTTTCGTTGCTTTGGTTTTTTGGACCATTACTCCCCCTTTCCTGATCAATTCGTCATCTCCAATCCAAGAATCGCTTTACCACTGGATGCCATTGATACCCCAACCGCGAAGGATGCGCGATGGCCATGACGACACCACGGCCCCTCCGGTAGTGGCCGAACGGGTTCACCACCATCGCCGGAATAGAAAAAAAGCCGGTACGGCCCCTGCCTTAGTATTGTAGGCATCTATAATCGCTTCGCAAGCGTTTCGCCTTTCCAAACCCGACGTGAAAATTTTATGCTGGACCGTGACTGAAAGAAAGGTTCAATTTTTTCAAGGTTAGACAAAATGTATCTCGTTGTCGATGAAAATATTCCGTTTGCCCGCGAAGCGTTTTCGCATCTGGGTTCGGTCACGGTTCTCCCTGCTCAAGAAATGACCCCGGCAACGCTTCAGAAAGCCCAGGCATTGATTACCCGTTCCAATATAACAGTCAATGCGGACCTGTTGACCAACACCGACGTGCAATTTGTGGGAACGGCGACCACGGGCGTTGATCACGTTGACCAACGATATTTAGCCGAGCGGCGCATTGGGTTTGCCGCGGCCCTGGGGTGCAACGCGAATTCCGTGGCCGAATACGTCCTGACCGCGTTGCTGACGACGGCGCACCAACGTGGAATTTCCTTAACCGGGAAAACGATCGGGGTGATTGGTGTCGGCCGAATCGGCAGCCTGGTGGCCGACAAAGTGCGGGCGTTGGGCATGGAACCCATCCTGAATGATCCGCCGTTGGCACGGGAAACGGGCAACCCGCACTATCAGCCCATCACGGAGGCCTTACAAGCCGACGTGGTGACCCTGCACGTCCCGTTGACCGTTGATGTGCCCGATCCTACGCTGCATCTGATCGGAGAAAAAGAACTGTCCCGGATGGCCCCCTCTGCCGTTCTCATCAATGCCGCACGAGGAGAAGTTGTGGACACGAACGCCCTGCTTCAGGCTTTGACGCGACGGACCATAGGCGGAGCCGTTCTGGACGTCTGGGAAGGGGAACCATCGATTCGTTGGGAGCTGTTCAGTCAAGCCCTCATCGGCACGCCTCACATTGCCGGTCACTCGTATGACGGGAAGGTCAAGGGAACGGTGATGATGTATCAAGCCTGCTGCCGCTTTTGGGGCATTGAACCGACCTGGACTCCGCCGACAACGCTTCCATCGACGGCCAATCTCGCACCGGAGAGGCCGCCCCAACCTGAATTTCACGCGACCGACAAAGATTTGCAAACCCTTGCCCATGACGTGACCACCACGCTGTATGATCTCGCCGGAGACCATCAACGGATGAAGCACGTGCTGACCCTTCCCGAGACCATGCGTCCACGCGCCTTCCAACGACTCCGTAGGGATTATCCGCCTCGGAGAGAATTTGCCAACACCCCCGTCGTTATCAAAGGCAGCCGGAACCACGTGCTTCACCAGTTGAATGCGTTGGGGATCACCGCTCGTCCCGCTACATAATTCAACGAACGCGGCGTTGACACGGTATTAGTCTCATCCTATAATCCGACAATTCCTATCGGAAATATATAGATTAAGAAATAGACGGCGCCCTATGTTCAAAATTCCCCTGAAAATACGGTATGCCATCTTTGCGACGTTGGACCTGGCTTTACGATATGGCGAGGGGCCCATTCAAGCCAAGGTCATTGCTCGCCGGCAATCCATCCCTGCCCGCTTTCTTGAGCAAGTGCTTCATGCCTTGAAACAAGGCGGGGTGGTGGAGAGTCTCAGAGGGCCCCAGGGAGGATACATGCTTCGGCGCCCCCCGTCTCAGGTGTCGTTGATTTCCATCGTGGAAGCACTGAACGGTTCCGCGGAATCCAACGCACCGGACGCAGGGATGAACGGCCATTCATTACGATCTCTCCAGCAGGAATCGTTCTTATCGACAATATGGGAGCGCGTTCGCCAAGCCGAACGAGAAGTCTTGCAGTCCGTCACGCTTGAAACCTTGATCGAACGGCATCGGCAGATCGAACAAACCCGGGCGCCGATGTATCACATTTAATTCGACACCATGACCGTGGCCGGTGGCCAGTGACCCGATGAAGAAACTGCAAACACTGACCACGGGACACCGACCACTGACACCCGGAGGGACACCATGAAAACCGACCGTTTCGCTACCATTCCTGAAATTCACACCATGCCCATTCCTCAAGAGATTCAGGAGGAAATTGAAACCTTTGAAGATGAAGTGAAACGGTTACAGGACGGGGAGACCCCCATGGACCTGTTTAAGCCGTTCCGGTTGCAATACGGCATCTATGGACAACGGCAACCGGACGTGCAAATGGTGCGAATCAAAATTCCATTCGGCGGCCTGACGTCGAACCAACTCCGCCGCCTCGCTGAACTGGCCGACGCCTATGCCACCGGCGTCGGCCACGTCACCACTCGGCAAGACGTTCAACTTCACTTTGTTCCCTTGCCTCAAGTCAGTACGGTGATGCGAAAACTCGCGGAAGTGGGGCTCACCACGCGAGAAGCGTGCGCCAATACCGTGCGCAACGTGACGGCCTGCCACTTGGCCGGCGTGTGCCAAGGGGAAGTGTTCGACGTGACGCCCTACGCCAAGACCATTGCCTCTCACTTGTTGCGAAATCCGCTGAATCAGAGCCTGCCGCGGAAATTCAAAATTGCCCTGTCCGGGTGCCGGCATGATTGCGCCATGACCCCGATCCACGACGTCGGTCTCCTGGCCGTGAAAGCCGAAGACGGCACCATCGGCTTCAGGATGTCTGTCGGGGGCGGGCTTGGTGCGGCACCGCGGATTGCCCATCTTCTGCGGGAATTCGTGCCGATGGACGACGTGATCCCGTCTATCGAGGCCGTGATCAAGGTGTTCGACACCCTCGGCAACCGGAAGAACCGAAGCAAGGCGAGAATGAAATTCGTGATTGAAAAATTGGGGTTTGAAGAATTCCGGCGTCGCTGGGAACGCGCGTATCACGACACGTTCGGCAACACGCCGTCACGGCAGCCCCTCACGTTGCTGGAACACCACGATCCGGCTCCCTTACTCATGCCCACCCCAATATCACCCTCTCCCCTTGAGGGAGACGGGAGGGTGAGGGGGACGAAGCGGAATGGGAGCAACGGGCAGGGCCTCGCGTCGGACGCGCCCTTTGCGACGTGGCGACGCACCAACGTCGTCAAGCAACGGCAGGAGGGATTCGTCGCGGCCGTGCTGCGACTGCCCACCGGCGACATCACGGCGGATCAAATGTTGGCGGTGGCCGACCTGGCCGAGCAATATGCCAACGGCAATATCCGCACCACCATTGGACAGAACGTGATCGTTCGATGGATTCCTGAAAGCCGGTTGGAGTCGATGTATCAAGAACTGGAGACGCACGGCTTAGGCCAACCCGGGGCCAATAAAACCGAAGACATTGTCGCCTGCCCGGGAACGGACACGTGTGGCTTAGGCATCACGTCATCCAAAGGCTTGGCCCGGGCCTTAGCCGAAGTCTTCCCGCCCGGTCAGGTCCCGGAGGATCTGAAAGGCACCACGGTTCACGTCAGCGGTTGCCACAATTCCTGTGCCCAACATCATACGGCCACCATTGGATTGCACGGCGTCGGAAAGCGCGTCGGCTCCCATGTGGCCCCGGTGTATGAACTCCATCTGGGTGGGCAAATCAATGGAACGGCGCAGATTGGGCACATGACCGTCAAACTGCCGGCCAAAAACGTTCCGGCGGCGATTTCGCACGTAATCGACCTCTATCGACGGGACCGGCAAGACGGAGAAAATCTATTCGGCTTCATTCAGCGCACGGGCAAAGCCACATTGAAAGAAGAACTGATTCCCCATTCGATTCTGCCTGCCTACGAAGACGATCCCTCTCACTATTTCGATTGGGAAGCGGACGAGAAATTTTCCGTGGAAGACCTTGGCCCGGGGGAATGTGCCGGCGGCGCCCTGGAAATGATCGACAACCGCATCCTGGAAGCGGAACAGGAACTGTATCACGCTCGCATGCTCGCCGAGAAACATCAGTTCGCCATGGCCATCAACAAGGCGTACCGTGCGGTGGTCGCCGGGGCCAAGGCCTTGCTGGTGACCGAAGGCATTGATCCGAATTCCGATGCCGACACCTTGGCTGAATTTGATCAGTTTGCGGCTCGGCAAAACGGATTGATCCCCGAAGCCTACCGAACGCTTTCCAGCAAAACCGGCGATCTCGGCTCCAAAGACAAGAGCACTGCCGACTATACCCAAGAGAAAATGACGTTTGCCAAGGATTTCGTGGAGGTCTGCCGTCAACTGACTGAGCAAATGGGGCAGGACCTCACACTCGGAGAAACGTCTGATGAAACCCGTCCCGCTCCCGAAGCAGAGACCCTTCAACAAGTTCAGGGCAACCCCCCGGCGAGCAGCGAACCCGCTGAAGAGGCGACAGTGCTGGATCTTCGCGGGGTCATGTGCCCGCTCAACTACGTGAAAACCAAGTTGAAGCTCGAAATGATGGATGAAGGCGAACGCTTGGAAGTGTGGCTGGATGCCGGCGACCCCATTACCAACGTGCCGATGAGTCTTCGCAACGATGGACATACCGTGCTCGCGGAAAATCCATTGGACCCGGCGGCACAACATTTCAAGGTGTTGGTGGAAAAAGTCGGAGCCTAGCTTCTTTGATTGTTGATTGCTCATTGCGGTCAGGAGCCTCACGTGACGGAAATGGTGCAAGCGAATTTTTCAACGGAAGAACTGCAAGAACTGAATCAACGCTTTGAGGCCCAATCACCTCAAGAGGTCTTGCAATATGCCTTCCAACGGTTTTTTCCGAAGATCGTGTTGGCGTGTAGCTTCGGTGCGGAAGACATGGTGCTTTGGGACATGATGTACCGGCTCAATCCTCAAGCCTCTCTCTTTTACTTGGACACGGACTTCCTGTTTCCGGAAACCTACGAGGTGCGCGACCGCCTGATGGCTCGATACCGCGTGCCGGCCGAACAGGTGATTCAAGTCAAACCGGAACTCACGCCCGCCCAACAGGCTGAACGATTCGGCGATCTGTTGTGGATACGACAACCTGACGAATGCTGCCGACTTCGCAAAGTCGATCCGTTGACCAAAGTTTTACAACACTATGCCGCTTGGATAACCGGCATTCGCCGGGACCAGACGCCGACGCGAGCCCGTGCGGGTCTGGTTGAGTGGGACGCCGCGTTCGGCCTCGTCAAATTGAATCCGCTTGCGGCATGGACCAACGATGACGTGTGGACCTACGTCAACACGCACGACGTGCCGTACAACCGCCTGCACGATCAACACTATCCCAGCATTGGATGCACGCACTGTACCGCGCCCGTTCATCCGGGCGATGATCCGCGCTCCGGTCGATGGCAGAGCACTGAAAAAACCGAATGTGGGCTTCATCAATAACCGACTGGCATCCGCCACTCTTCCTGACGTTCAACGCCACCGATGCACCAACTCATCACCAAAATCGGAAAGGGCCAACGCGGCACCAAAGACCTTTCCTGGGACGAGGCCAAACAGGCGGCCCACGCGCTGATTGAGGGCAAGGCCACCCCGTATCAAGTCGGTGCCTTTTTGATGGCCATGCGGATCAAGCTGGAAGCCGTGGCGGAATTGGCCTCGTTCACCTCGGCAACGCGAAGCTACGTCTCCCCCGTCAAGACGCCGGCCGACTTCAACGTGGTAGACGTGCCGGTGTACGCTGAAAAACACAATACCCTGCACGTCTGTATTCCCGCGGCCATCGTTGCCGCGTCCGCAGGAGCCACCATTCTGTTTCACGGCATCGAAACCTCGTCCGCGGCCTCCGACCTGCCTCGGCTGTTAGGGGAACTTGGGATTCCCGTGACTTCGCAGGCGCCGGACCTGCCCGACGTCTTGCAAGAGAAGGGATTCGCGTACCTGGACCTGGCGTTGTATCACCCGCCGTTGGCCAAATTGTTAGCCCTGCGAGAGGAACTGGGTGCTCAAAACGTGTTTCATCAAGTCGCCCGACTGCTGAATCCCGCACGAGCGCAATCGCAAGTGGTGGGCGTGGCCCATCCTCCGTACCTGGGAAAAATCCCGGAAGCGGCATCCATGCTCGGCGGGCAGCGCCTTCTCGTGTTTCAGGGGATCGAAGGCTTCCCGGAACTGTCCATTGCAACCCCAACCATCATGCGGGAACTGCGCCAAGACCGCGTGACGCCCCTGACCCTCACACCCGAAGACGTTCATCTCCCCCTGGGTTCATTTTCCACGATGGCCCTTCCGTCCCCGTCCTCTTCGGAATCCGTGCCGGCTCAGGAGGCTGCGATAATTCACAAGGTGCTGCACAACCAGATTCGCGACCGGCTTCGCGATTGGGTCATCTACAATGCCGCCACGCTGCTGTATGCGGCGGGGCAAGCGTCGTCCATTGCCGCAGGGGTTCCGTTGGCGCAACGTGCCCTGGCGTCGGGCGTTGCCGCACACAAACTGGCGGACCTCACCTCAACTCCCGCGCCCTCACGTTTGCCGGAGAACAAGGTGGTTCACGCATGAGACATCTCCGACGGTTAGAAGATCAAAGCGTCTATATTCTTCGTGAAGCCTATCGACACTTCGAGAACCTGGCCATGCTCTGGTCCATGGGAAAAGATTCCACCGTGCTGTTGTGGTTGACTCGCAAAGCCTTCTTCGGCCACGTGCCGTTTCCGCTCCTGCACGTCGATACCAGTTACAAAATTCCCGCCATGATTGAGTATCGCGATCGTCTGGCACGCGAATGGCGCCTCAACTTGGTCGTGGGACAGAACAAAAAAGCTCTGGCCGAAGGCATGAACCACGAGCGCGGTCGCGTCGAATGCTGCACCGCGTTAAAAACCGAAGGATTGAAACTCCTGCTGGAAGAAAAAGGATATACGGGCATCATCCTGGGCGTGCGCGCCGACGAGGAAGGTACCCGCGCCAAAGAACGCTACTTTTCTCCCCGCGATAAAAACAACGATTGGGATTTTCGTGACCAACCGCCGGAACTGTGGGATCAATTCAAAACCTCGTTTCCCCCCGGCACCCACATTCGGATCCATCCTCTGTTGGATTGGACCGAGATCAACATCTGGGAATACATCAAACTCGAAACCATTCCCTTCATGGATTTGTACCTCAATAAGGGGAACGGCACCCGGTATCGAAGTTTGGGTTGCGCCCCGTGTACGTTTCCCATCACGTCCACGGCCAGCACCGTTGATGAAATTATCGACGAACTGCGCGCCACCAACGTAGCCGAACGAGCCGGACGGGCCCAGGACGAAGGCCGAGGCATGGAGTTACTCCGCAAAGATGGCTACATGTAATCCTCAGACCGCGACCGAGAGTCGGGACAGCATGAACATCGTCATCGTGGGCAGCGTGGACCACGGCAAGTCCACCCTGCTGGGGCGCTTGTATGCCGACACGGGCACCCTGCCGGAGGGCAAAATCGAGAAAATTCAGGCCATTTGCAAACAACAAGGCAAAGAATTTGAATACGCCTTTTTATTCGACGCGTTCCTGGAAGAACAACAGCAGGGCATTACGATTGATACCGCTCGAACGTTTTTTCAGTGGGCCGGGCGCCAATACATCATTATCGATGCCCCCGGGCATAAGGAATTCCTGAAAAACATGGTGTCCGGCGCCGCACGAGCCGAAGCCGCCTTGCTGCTCATCGACGCACTGGAAGGCGTCAAGGATCAATCCAAACGACACGGCCTCCTGCTCTCCATGTTGGGCGTCAAACACGTCACGGTGGTCGTGAACAAAATGGACCTGGTGGGATACCGACAGGATACGTTTCACGGCATTGAAAAGGAGTATCGAGAATTCCTTTCCCAACTCAAGGTCACGCCGCAGTTCGTGATCCCCGCCAGCGCCAAACTCGGGGAGAACATCGCGCATCCCAGTCCGCACATGTCCTGGTTCGCCGGCCCCACGGTGTTGAACTCCCTGGCCGAATTTTCTTCGACGTCCGACGAGGCGGAACAACCCCTGCGGTTGCCGCTTCAAGACGTGTACAAATTTGACGCTCGTCGGATTCTGGCGGGACGCCTCACCTCCGGACGCCTCCACGTCGGAGATCGGTTGATCTTCGCCCCCTCAAACAAAACCGCGGTCGTCCAAACCGTGGAAGCATTTAATAGTGAGCCGCCCCCAACCCACGCCGAGGCCGGCCAATCCGTGGGCATTACCCTGGACGAACAAATTTTCGTCGAACGCGGAGAGATCATCGGTCACGAAGATTCCATCCCACTCGTCTCGACCACCTTTCGTGCAAATCTCTTCTGGCTCGGGCGACGTCCCCTGACGCTGAACGCCTCCTATCTGATACGGCTGGGCACGCGCGAAATCGAATGCCACGTGGCCGCCGTTCATCGCATCGTTGATGCCGACAACCTCTCGTTGGATGCCCAGGACGCCAGAACCGTCGTTCAGCGAAACGAGGTGGCGGATATCACCATCCAAGCCAAAGCCCCGCTTGCCTTTGATCTGTACGCCGATTTTGAGACCACGGGACGCTTTGTCCTCGTTGACGACTACGACGTGTCCGGGGGAGGCATCATCACCGCGATGGTCCACGATCGTGAAGAAACCCTTCGGATCGAGGCCCGACAACGCGACTTTGCCTGGATCAAAGGGGACGTCACCGTAGGGGACCGTGCCAGACACTACGGCCATCGGGCGGCGCTGGTTCTTCTCATCGGCCCGGACGTCACGGGCAAAACCTTCCTGGCCAAACAGTTGGAATCCATGCTCGTGGCCGACGGACGGTATGCGTACACGCTGGATCCGGAAAACCTTCGACACGGGCTTGACGCGGATTTGCGAGAGGGAGACGCCGAAGAAACCATTCGTCGCTACGGCGAAGTGGCGCGGTTGTTACTCGATACCGGGCTCGTCCTGATTTCCACCACAAACTCGTTCCACCTGCCGGCGGATCACGTCGTCGAAGCCATCCGTACCTTGGTCCATCCCGTCCCGGTGCTGACGGTCTACATGAGCCAAGACCCCGTCCCTTCGCCCATGGAGTCGGATCTTTCCTTCACCGGTCCTGAAGACTTTACGGCCGCGGCCCATGACGTTCTGGAAACGCTGAAACACAAGGACATTCTGGCAGAAACGATCAGGAACGACCCCACTTCTCAATTCTCGATTTAACAATCACTCCCCCCTTGAGGAGGAGTCGCAAAAGCCAAGCCGCCAAGCGCCGGCTGATGCGGTGGGGGCAAACAGATTGACTCAGGGACCACAAATCGTTGGTCCCGACCAGGGATAAAAAATCCGGCTAGCTGGGCGTGGACAGTTTCAGCCCCACGATTCCAGCAACAATCACAAAGATAAAAAACAGACGGACAACGTCACGCGGCTCATGAAACAAAAGAATGCCGATGATCGCCGTCCCCACCGCGCCGATTCCCGTCCAGATCGCATAAGCCGTTCCAATGGGGATAGCGCGCAAGGCCAACGCCAAACACACCATACTGACGCCCAACGCCGCGACCGTCCCCACGCTGGGCCACAGCCGCGTCAACCCATCCGAATATTGAAGCCCGACCACCCAGACAATCTCAAACCCACCCGCGACGAATAAATACACCCATCCCATCACCCCCTCCTTTCCCAAAACGGGCAAAAGAGGTCTTGTAGCACAACCAGGGATGTAAAGAAACGTCTTTGCGACGAGCGAGCCTTGACCACAACTTTTCAGAGTTGAGTCTCACTCGACTGTGCGGTATAAGGCTGGACAGGCAAGCGAAGCTGGATACCGTAAGTTTGTTGCTTTCTTTCAAAGACGATACACCAGACCATGAATGAACGAATTCTCATTGATCCTGAGATCCAACACGGGAAACCAGTGATCCTCGGCACGCGCGTACCAGTGGCCCGCATCCTCGGCGGATTGGCGGACAGAATGACCTTTGACGAGATATGCCGGGAGTACGAGGTCACGGTTGAAGACATACGGGCCGCCATCACGTATGCCGAAGAACTGGTTGAACAGGAAACCCACCATCCACTTCCCATGGGCTGACTTCCTCCGTGCGCTTTTTGATCGACGCCGACCTCCCGCGTTCTGCCAAACCCTTGCTGGAGAGATTCGGTCATGAAGCCATAGACGTTCGAGACATCGGCTTGAGAAGTGCCAAAGACCCAGTCATCGCACGCTATGCCCAAAATCACCAAGCCTGCCTCCTGACCGGTGACTTTGGCTTCGCGGACATACGGAACTATCCGCCCGAACGTTATGACGGCATTGTTGTGCTCGCGTTGCCCCGTGATGCGACGGCCAGCTTCATTCTCGGCCTGATTGAGAAGACATTACGCCAGAGCGAAGTGGTCGCTCGGCTACCCAACAAGCTGGCTATCGTTGAGGCCGGTCGCATCCGCCTGCGACCCGCTTAAACTCTCTGGTGGGAAAACAAACGAATCTGGAACTCTCCAAAGAAATCAAGCTAACGTGTGATCTGCCAGAGTATCGGCTTCGTTGTGGGGGACCTGGTCATATCAAGATAAATCATGGGTATTCGCGCAAAAAGTGGATGCTTCGGCTTTGCGGCGCAATGCTCGATTTCTACCCCAAGGAAATCGAGAAAATAAAAGACCGCATGGGCAGGCTCGACGTCGTGAAAGCCTATCGACAATCGAGGGCGGACGCTTGGGGATGAGAAGGCGCCGCGTCGGATGATATAAGTCTATCCGAAACAAACTTCAAGACTGGTGGCTGGCGGTGCCCCGAAACGCAACCACGCTGACCTGGACATCGCCAGCACGTGCGAAATCGAGGATAGGCGAGGACTTCTCCTCATCGAAGCCAAAGCGCACGAAAATCATCGGGAAAACCTATACAGTCGAGTGCATCCCCGAATATCACGCCAGAATCGATAGGGCAATCAAGGAGTCGGCACACGGACTGGCGTCAGCGAACGGGAACACCTGGAATATCTCCATGAATAGTCATTACCAGTTGTCCAACAGGTTCGCTTGGGCCTGGAAGCTGGCTTCGCTTGGCGTTCCCGTCGTCCTCGTCTATCTCGAATTTCTGAACGCAACGGATATGGCACCCAAGCAGTTATTTCAATCCGATGCGAATTGGAAATGTGTCCTCAAAAAACATGGAAAACACATCATTGACAACTCGTGCTGGGGGAAACCCCTGAACATCAACGGGACGCCCCTGATTCCGCTGATCCGCGCGACTTGTCAGTCCTTTGACCCAGTCCCCGACTGCTGACCCCGCCGCCGTTCGGCGGAGAACTGCCGCATAACGATTTTTCGCGCAGAAGGAGATTCGACATGGCCAATTTGTTCAACGGCACCGAAGGCATGAAAGACATTGGGAAAATATACGCCAGGCTGGAGGCCAACTGCCCGCGTCCTTCCTCCGATTCCGAGAAGCTTTGGGAACTCCGTCGCACAACCAAAATCTCCGCCCATAGTCCGAACAAGGAGACGATGCTCGAAAAAGCCGTCGCCATGCTTGCGGACAACGGCTACATGCCCATTTTGTAAACATCTCCCGTCAGTCATTGTGCCTCTGCCGAGATCAAGCAGCGAGAGGATGATCGTTGAGTTTGGAGGTAAACTGATCAATAGTAATCGGGTTATTCCCTAATCCTCCAAGACATTGATCAACTGTTCCATGCCGAAATTTAAAAGAAAATCACTATAGTAGCTGTCAAAGACGTCACAGATATATTGATCTACTGTAATCTCTTCCTGCTTTCCGTTTTTATCAATGCCTAAATGATAATTTTTCCTTTTTGTGATTACGGAAAGGAATAGTGTGTGAAAATATACAGAAGCTAGATATTTCTTTTGCGCTATCCCTATTTGCTCTTCACTTTTGAGTTTTGATCGATGATTCAAAAACACGCTGCTATCCAAATTTATGTAAATCGTTTTCAATTTATCTCCTTCGCCTTCAGGGTACATCACAGTACCGTGATCCATTGGAATGCCTCCGCCTTCAAGTTTCTTCCAATCCTTCTTGTGGACAATATTGAGTTCGGGAAGGCCAATGTGATCATTGGATTCCTCTTCCTTGTGAGTAGGTTCTTTTGGTTTTTTTGCTTCAGCTATCTTAACCCAGACTATTTCCTCAAAAATTTCACCTCGGCCATCTAACGAAATTTTAACCTCTAGATCATCTCCAACCTGAACCTCTTGCGTCGGGTTTATGGCTACCTTAATGAGGCCGTTCTGAGGACTGCTTTTTACAACGTTCAGAAGTTTTGAAATTTCCTTCTCGTCGCCCGGTTTGTTGCCGCCGCCGTATCCAGAACGCTTGACTTGTAATAACCCGAGTTGAAGGTTTCCAGGTTCTTCAGTCCGATCAAAATAGTCATTTTCGACATCGGTATCGAACAACAAGGCCTTTTCCCCGTTCAAAGGAACAGAAACTACATTTGCGCCGTCTCTATTTTTCTGGAATCTAAACATGGATGGAAAGCGTTTTGGCTGGAAGGATTTTTCTTCTTTGTGTTTTTTGAGTCTATTCTTTTCTGGCGTCTTCTCTCTGTCTTTGTATTCTTCCAACTTGAGGGTATGCTCCAAAAGCCGGAATAATTCACTGTTTTTAGGTAAATTCTTGGCAAACGATTTGATGAGTTCGGAGGCATCTTCGCTTTCAAGTCCGATCGATTCTTTACGCCTACGGTTTATTTCATCAAGATGGCTCTTGCGAAGTTTCTCCCCTAAAAATTTTCGTAATTGGGATGCTTCGTCGCCTTTCTTAAGGCGTTCCCGATCTGACATAAACAATTCTTCACGGAAATCCGGCTTCATACCAGTAGAATCCACGTGAATCAGTAGATAGTCTTTGAGTAGATTGAATTTCAAGGTACGTGTAATGAATTCGGAAGTGAAGTGCCCATGAACTTGCCCATTCATAGAAAACATCACGGACATATCATTCCTAAAAAATCTTTCCCGAATTACTTCTTTAGATTTTTTGACATCTCTTCCTAACAGCTTTGGTTTGAACACATAACAAGTGACCTTTGCTTTGCCAAAAAGTTCATCTTCATATTCTTCGGAAAAAGATGAATCGACGTAATCGTTATTGATTTCTTCTAAACGTCTCTTCAGGCCAAACAAATCAAGTTCCAAAACTTTGTTGTTCGGATAACGTTCCTTCTTATCGACTGTCAGAATGGGAAGCACCGGCTCAAATAAGAACTCGTTTAAGCTTTGATGCAAATCTTGAGCAAAACCGGCATACCCCGAAGGAAATTGATAAGAATACAACTTGATAATCGTGCCTGTTTTGAACGCCCGTCCAAAGAGTTTTAAATCCATATCGGCAGACTCAAAAGACGGAATGTCTCCATCAATTTTCAAATATTCGAAGTGACTGTGTCTTTTGGCATCCTGCGAATTCCCTATCTTTCTTTGTCGCATAAGAGTAAATCCAAACTGACCTGAATTATCGAACCGTTTCGATCCGATGAGTTGATAGCGTTCTCTACCGCAAAATAGTAAGGCACCGCTGCCACCCATGTTGTATTTGCCTTGCACAAAATGGATATCAATCTTGTTGCCACGAACAAGGGAAAGAAAAGTATCCTCAAACTCTTCAGGATGCTGACCCTCCCCGTTATCGTAAATAATAACCGAGGTATTTCTTGGAGGACCGTCAGCGACAATCTGAATTTCTTCGGCCTGCTTTCGTCTTGCGGACTGAAGATCCCATTGCTTGTAATCGGTGAAAAATTTCTTCAGAGCTTCCTCCATAGTCCGAGGAGCATTTGAAGATTTTGGGTCTATCCCACACTCATAACATTTCTTCATCAGAAGAGCATCAATAGAATTCGTCACTTTTTCGACAATGGCAGCAATAGGATTCGACTGCTGCCCTCTAACGATACCAAAGAACTTTTCGTCACCACCTAAAGGGCACCAGTGTTCATCCTTGAAAATCTCGGGATGTTGGCCAACAACATCCCGAACCTCAACTTCAGTCGGGGCGAAGAAAAGTTTTTCAAATAAAGATCTATAATCAATAGAGGGCATAGAATTTAGTCTCTTAATCCATTTGTAGTCTTTATATGCAGCTATTCTTTCTTAAACTTGATCAAGCAGTCTCATGGTGTACTCATCGCGAAACACTTTTAAAAACTTCATCACCGAAATTTATAAGCTCTGATTCGTCATTTTTTATAAATCCTGTCGAATTTACAACGCTGTATAAAAACCAAAGTCCTTTATATCCTGCTCTACTAGCTTTCAGTTTGAGAGATTGCAAACGAGATTCGGCACAGCATTCGGCAAACAGAAATACCTTTTTAACTCCATATTTTTTTAGTGAACTAGGATAGTCTTTATCAATGTCTGTCAATTTCGACTTACAACTTACGACGGCTCTGACAGATATAGCTTCGACAAATTTGAATTCCATAATTGGTTCATTGTTACCGTTCCAACGACGGACGTATCCTTTTTTGTGAATTACTACATCACATTCAGGCGAACATGATCTCTCTTCTTGATCTAAGATGTGCCCCCAGCTTACCTCAAGGTCAGTAGAAGAAAGTCGTTCCCGAAGAAAATAGATCACTCGAGCCGAAAGGCGTAAACCTTTGACAAATCCTAAAATATCGCCTTCATATTTCCCGTCTGATCGCTTGATGAGAGGAGGATGATGTCTCAAGATTTGTAATTCCTCACGGAGGCCAACAAGCTGTTCTATTCTGAGATTGGCACCCACCGGTAATCGAGCTGACCGATACTTAATTTTTTGTGGCACAAAGAAGTCCTCAGCAATCCAAAATTGACGGAATGATACGTTTCAATGGCGTTTGCAGCTTTTTCGCGGTATTTGCCAAAGCATTCTTCCCTTTAGGGGAAAGTACCATTTTTCCAAGAGTCCCCTTTATTTCAAGGGAAAGAATTTCGGAATCGGGTATATATCTAGTGAACTGTTTCCGAATGCGCGCCTCGCTAGGGTCTCCTCGAATCACAAACTCAGCCACATATTCCTTCTTAGTCTTGCTTGCGGACACTCTTTGTAACAGAACAGCTATAGAGCTGTTATCCTCTGCACGTCGCAATTCAACAACGGCTCTGAGATCAACAGTATCAATATGTCCTGCTATCATGGCATTAGCTACTGTCTGCTGTTCATGCTCTGGCAACATCGCTAACTGGGTAGTAGCATCTACACTATCAAGTTTTCGTTTTTCAAAAAGTTCCTGAATATTGGGTGATAATTTTTTAACATGAGAAAACTGAGCTAACATTTTCGCAGACACGCCGATACGGTCTGCAACAGCCCTAATACTCCCCATTTTCTCAATTGCAGTATCAAGCCATTTGGCAATTTCTGTTAGCGATAGCGGCCTGGTTTTTCTATGTGTACAAGAAATTAAAGCGGCTAGAGCTTCCTCTAATTGTCCATTCTCCGAAATACGGACTTTCTTTTGTAGTCTTGTCACGCCAAAAACCCTTGATTGCGCAACCAATCTACAAGAACCTTGGTGGTAAGCTCATCAGCTTCCATTGCCATGGACTTGGTAGCCTTAATAAGTCCTTTTCTCACATCGTCTGGCAAACTGATCAGTATGCTCTGCTCAATATGAGGTTGCATTGCCTCGTTTAATATTTTATCTGCTGTTGCACCTTTGTGCATTTCCCCATACATCGCTAACCGCTTCTTCTGATGAGTTGTAGGCTGATATTTTATGATGAGTTCTACTAACACTTCAGCTTTCTCTAAGTTCTCTTGAGCAGCGTGAATTGCTCTTTTAACATCAACCGGTGATACTCTATTTTTCTGCATCAAACCCTTCATCTTCGGTGTTGCTCTCTCTTCAATTAAAATTAAATCTCGGACTTTTCTGAGCGAAAGACCAGTCTCTTTGTGAACTCGCTGTTCGTCATTGTTGTACTTCTTATACAGATGTGTGACCGCCTTGGCAGTATCACTGTAATCCAAATCACGGCGCTGCATATTCTCAATGAGAGATCTCACAGTCGCCTCAGTTTCTGAGAGACTACCTGCGAAAACAGCCCGGATATCGCTTTTCCCAAGTTTTTGATGGGCGAGAAAACGTCGCTGACCTGAAATGAGTTTATACGGAGGATGTCCTTGGTGACCTATCAGAACTACCGGTTGAAGTAGATCATGCTTTTTGATACTGGCGACTAGCTCGTCTAGGTCTTTGGTTGGGTTGCTCAGTCTCACGTTGCTAGGACTAATCTCGATTTCATGGAGGGAAACCCTGTGAATGTTTTCAAGGGGTCGCTCTTGTGCTTTGGTTATGTCTTGGTTCATAGCAGTGTCCTCATAATTGGCAAATCAAACAGGCTTTTGGTTCATCGTCATCTTCTTCCATATCGCCCAAGACTTCGATAAGTCTTTTGTTTCCTCGGTTCGCTTTTTTCCGTTCCTCAGATTCAGCATAACGATTCTTGATTTTGGCGACGTTTTCAGGTTTTCGAAGTTCGCTCAAGGGCATGCCTTGAATCCACGTGAATGATTTACCGGGATCATCCGTAATCTTCTCATACTTCTGGGCCTCCTCAAATTGGTCGGGATGTGTTTCAAGCAGTCGTACCCATTCAATCGGACGCTGAAAAAAACAGAAGTAGCATCCTGAGTGTGTTCTCCCCCATTTAAGATAGGGCGGCATTCCAATGCCGCTGTCTTGCAAAATTTTCATGACGCCCGCGTAGTCAATCCCATCTTCTTTGAAGGGGAACTCTGCCTTTATATTTGGCTTGGTGCTGATGTAGCCAATTCTGTCTTCATCGGCGCGAAGGCCAACGTAGCTGACGACGGAATCTTCACCTACGTATTCCTCAAAGGGCTTCAATTTAAGCAACCTTGTACACCATCGCATATTGGGAGAGGGAAGATACCCGCCAAAAACCTCTAGCCAGTGGTCGAATCCGGCTTTGGCATTCAGTCGGACGATTTTCTTGCCCAAAAACGCTTCAACACGATTCAAGTACGCATACGTTTCGGTCAACTCCTTGTCGGTATCGCAGAAGATATATTCCATGTCCTCCACGCGGTCACGCATATAAAGCGCGAGCGCGGTACTATCCTTGCCTCCCGACATGCAGAGGATATGCCGTGTTGACTGGCTCATGTCTTCGTTTTTTCCGCTTGTCCCAAGTTCGCCTGAATTACCCGAGATGCCGCTACGAGACCAAGACGTTTGTCTTCGGTCAACAAATCTTCAAATTGCCTTTGCAGGTTTTGCAGTTGATCTTCTTCGTTTGCTGCGTAGTGTACCACTTGCTCATGTTCAACACCGTCGGCTTGCGTTACTGCTAGCCGCACCCCAATGGAATTCTTGAGCGATTTGCTCCCGGCGAATGCAATACTTTCTACGCGATGAAATTTTGCGGCGTATTGGGCAAGCTCATGGCTGAAGACTTCTTCTTCCATATCGTGCCACTTAGATGGTGGTTTGAGCGAAAGGTGGCTCGCAATAGATTCAAGCCAATCTGATTCCGGCAAGCTGTCATCCATCAAACGCAGACAAAAGGCACGAAGTTTCGGTTCTGTGACGGTGAGCAACATCTGCTTCGAACGTGACGAGAGTGCTGTCCTGAACTGTTGAAAAGTGCCGGGCAAGTTAAATGCGGCACGAAGCTCTATTCGCAACCGTTCCTGCAATTCTGGAAACGTCGCTTTCAAATCGTCCAATGCGACTTTTAACGTTTTCACGAAAGCTGGCACGGTTTCTTTGGTAGAGACTTCAGCCCGTATGGGTTGAAAGCCACATGCCTTCGGCAGTTCTGTGAATACCAGTTTCACGGGTTCACGCGCATTCAAGATACTGTCTCGAACAGCTAATGTCTCGACAGAAAGTTTTTGTGTCTTCAACACGTAGGTCGGGAGTTGAGCAACGAAAACGCAGAGTTGCTTTACCACGTCAAGAAGTTCGGATCCTCGCCGTGCTGGGACTTTGATATCCAACACGGTCAGCAGCCGTTGAAACAGTTCAGCCCGAACACCTTCAATCTTGCAATGTTGAATATCAAATCGCTCCGGCGCTTTCGTAAGCAAGAGCATCACTTCACCGTTCAGTTCACGCAGAAATGTTCCGTCTTTGTAAAAGGCCACGTCTTTTTCATGCGTAATGGCAAATACCGCCAGTAGCAGTGGAATGAGTCCATCACGAACCCCATAAGGTGGTTTCCGCAATTCAGCAAACAGCGTGGCTACGTTGACTCGGCTGTCTAGTTCTTTCAGCACAATTTCACGAATTCGAAGTAACGTCGGAAGGAGATTACATTTTTTGTCAACATTTCCATTGGGTTCACCAATTCGCCAACTGTTTTCCCGCACATGGTGGATACCCGTATCTTTGAGCACCGAGAGATACATGCTCATCTCTGGTGGTTTCTTCGCGGGATTCATGCCCAAAAATTTAGTTCCCGCATCCGTGAACATGCGTTCAATGAGTCGCATTCGCGCCGCTGCCGCAGCCGAACTCAGATTGCGGCGATTAACAAGTTCGTTGTGAATGCTTGGAGCACGATTGTACACTTTGTCGGAAATACGAGACAGCCTAGATAGCAAATCTCGACCATTTTGAACATTGAGGGGACACCCTTTGTGAAACCATTCGAGCGACATTTGGCTGGTGAACTGTTTGAATCCTATGTAGCTTTGAATTCTTTTTTCCAACTGCAAACGTACTGCGGCTTTCTGCCGTGAAACCTCTTCTCGGGCAAACTTATCAGCGTTCAGTTCAAGGATATTGGTAGAAATCCACTCCCATCGTTGAACCTCTTGGACGAGACTCGCGAGGTGATTCAGCGGCCGAGGAACTGCGAGAAGCCAGTGCGAGCGTTGCTCGAATAGTGATTTTTCTGCGAACGCTAATGCCGTCTGATGCTCAGTTGGTGTTTCACACAACGGCACGATGATGAAGCCATCGGCGTGAGTCAGGTGTTGTTCAGAGAGACCCGACAACTCATCCACTGAGCAATAGCGGATATCGAAGTGACGGAGGTTACCCGTTTCAATGTAATGCCGCCGAGCGACGATAGGACGGGAATCAAGAAAATCCTTGATGAGACCGGCTACATGCTGGGGTGTATCAACGGCTCGGCATGCCTCATCGTAAGCTTTTTCTAGATCGACAGACGTGTGCGGCCACAGGCAGAGGCCACGAGCCCGACCACGGTCGTAGAGAACTCGCCTGTCCTGGTGGAGTTTTCTTAACGTCTTCCGAATCTGTTCTTTTTCGGTCTCGTGAACCCTCGCCAACGTCAGCACAACCGATTCCTCATTTGGTAACAGATCACCATCGTTGATGAGGTTGAGGATCCCCACTGTTTTTAGAATCTTGACTTGGCGTTCGTCTTCCGTCGCAAAACTTTCGACGACGGAATCAATAAGGTTCCAATGGCTGCGGTAGCTCTGGACGGCAAGGCGATGGCCGAAGGTTGTCCGTACATAATCGTAGAAGTTATGCAAGCGATACAGGTTTCCTTCTCGTACATTTTGTTCTGAAAATGCCTGCAAACCAAATGGTTCATTCGATAACAAGAAGCTGAAGAGCGACCGTTCGTTCTGCCCGAATCGTCGGAACGTTCGGATGAGAATCGGTAGTACCGTCGGATGAAGTGGGTAAAGCCGAGGGACAACATTCGACAGCGATTTGGTTGAGCCAGAACCAAACCACCCCAGTGCAATGGTTTGTTCCATGGCCCGTCTCAATTCCAGAGATTCCGTTTTCGGTATCTTCTCTGTGCGAACGTTTATAGCTGAAGCAACGACGTTGGCCACTTGATCGATAGGCTGATTGAAGACAATTTCTTCAAAACGCCCTGCAATTTTTTCCCATTCGCGTTGAGCGGACTGGCTGAGCAGATCCGAGTAAGCATTGAAACCCTGATGGAGAAGACTGACGATAAATAACGGTTGATCTCCGCTACGCGAGGCAGCTTCGGCTAGACGCTGCAACAGAAATACGTCTTGTCGTTGTGGATGCAAGGCGGCAAATTCTAAAAATTTCCCGAGTTCATCTAAAATTAAGATCAGTCCATTCCCCTTTGAATCTGCAATGATTCGGGAATTAACTTTGAGAACAAGTTGGAAGATTTGGTCTTCGGTCGGTTCTTGTCTTGTCTTAAGCAAATACTCAACTTCGCGTACAAGATTTATCTTAGCCCTGCCTTTATAAATCTGAGTGAGCGTTTGGTGGAGCGAATTGAGGATTGAAGTTCCCAATGCCTGCCGGGAGCACGTGACCAACACGGGAACATGTGGTCGTGGCACACCGAGCTGACGAAAGCCAACATCTTTGCGAAGTTCTTGAGGAAAATCCTTTTCACGGCCGGCAAACCAGTGTGCAAGCAACAGCGCAAAACTCGACTTGCCGCTGCCGTAATCACCCGTCATTCGCCAAGCTCGTTGCCCGGAACCTCGCTTAAGTCCATTGGCCACGTGCGCCAAACAGGAACGGGTGAAATCTGTTATGACGTACCCGGACAAACAGGCCGGGTCTTCGAAATCCCGTTCAAGATGGGCAGACCGAAGGAAACGGCTTCTGATTTGAAACAGATCACCGATTCTTTTTTGAGTCATCATTCATCGCACCCGTATACACTTCCCTTAGCAGTTCGATGCTATCCCTGTCTCGGGTTTTTTGGACTTGTTGCAGGGTTACAGATTCCACGTAGCGTAAGAATCCATTGGTTTGCTGTGCCAAAGCCTCAACTCGCGTTCGTATATCTTCCTCTGGAAGTTTGAATATCTGGCCCGGACTGCCGTAACCATACGCAATCTCCCGTAACGTCAAGGTCGATTCCGCCCTATGCCGTTTTTGCCAAAAATCGTTGAGGCAGTAAACAAAGAGTTGTGGGCTGATGTCGGATTTTTCCTCACGATGAAATCCATAAATCGTTTCATGTTTACCTGACCGGCGGTCGAGTTCGCGCTCTCCTATTTTCGTGATGAATGCAAGTTCGACGAGCGGACAATCAAGATTGTCTTCCTGAACTTCTCCTTTTCGGCCCCGAGTTGGATAGTAAGTGTGGAGAAACGTGTTGAAGTGTTGTTTCAACGTGACCGAGGGTTGATTCTCCTGCTTCTGCACCTCCTTTTGGAGTGCCTTGAGAACGGCACGTGGCACAAGTTCAGGGTCCTGCCAGTGGTTCAGCAGAAAGTCCCATGCTAATAGTGGATTCGTTCTATCAGTGGATAGATTCCAGTGGAGAAGCCAAAGTGTTCGAATGTCTTCGAGAAAAGGATCAAGCCCTTTTTCAGCAAGTAGGACTCTTCCAATTTCAGTAACCTCAGAATTTTGCCCTTTTGTCTCTCCCTCCACCATGCCCATCACTTGTGACCAAAAACGAATGGAACGAACCATATTTTTCCCGACGCCTAAATTGACCATGGCCTTGGTTTCGTCCAAAAAAAGTTTCGGATCTTTTTGTAGACCACGCACGGCCTTGGGCATCCACGCATAGCGGCATGGAAACGTCTCGTGACCAGAAATCCGATACTTTTTTCCCATTTCCAATGCACTTCTATAAACCTCGGACATCGTGTATTTCCGTTCTGGCTGTATATCTTTTATATTTTGAATCGTCTCTGAGGACGCTGTGGAGACATCGCGCAGACCGTGAGCAACGACCTTTCGATCCTGATGAAGAGAAGTAAGAGAAGTATAAGGGATTCCTCACAATTCTTCTACCGGATCTCTTCTCCTAGCAATCGACTCCTAAGTGGGCTATAGTAAGGAAGATGGATGAAAAAATGGTTCAACTGACAACAAAGGGGGTGACTGGTTTCGACGGGGATCAGGAAGTCAACGGTGCGTGTCGAGCTCTCGGAGTCTCGTTAAACCTTCGGGAAACCTATAAGTGCCAACGAACCATTGGCTCTCGCAGCTTAATTGACTGCGACGTCTCGTCATTCTTTGTCTGCGGGCATGGATGAGACGCTACTTCAGCAGGCTGGTCCAATGCTGGTGCTCAGCGGCGGCGGATGAGACTTCTCTGGGCTAGTGAGCGTTCTAAGCCGGTCAGTGGGCGTGGGCGACCACGAATCGTAAAACATTGACTACACACGTAGGACCGTTGCGCTGAATGTCTTCGGACGCGGGTTCAACTCCCGCCACCTCCACCAGATTAGTATCCCGGGATTCCAATAAGGGACAGGGAGTACGAAAAAGGCCGCTGAAGAGGCGGCCTTTTTGTTGTCCGATTTCGTCGCTCAATGTGTGTGTGCGATTCATTTCCCTGTCCGTGTTTTTCGTCCAAATTGCAAATCAGTGTATTCGCAAACGCAGCGTCCCAATCCAGGAATGATTCCTCATTCCACGTCTTGGTTATTTCCTGATACGAATACGTTGGACATTTTTCTACTTCATCAAATTATTTCAGTTTCTCAAGCGGAATAGCCACTTCACACAAATTTCCTAATCAGGGCTTTTTGACTACGACTTTGCCGTCCTTCCAAATGTAGATCGGCGTGTGATGGATACGGGCGGTTTTTCGGGCAGCTTTGGCGGCCCGACGCAAGGCACGGCCAACGCTACGCACAAACGCTTTCCTTTCTTCTTGGACTTTCATGGGTTTCATGGGCCCTCCTCTAAGAACCGAGGAACCTCCCCGGAATTGTCATACACCGTTCAGGTATCAGCCAATGGGCGGTATGCGACGTGAAAATTTTTCAAGCCTCTATCAAAACACCGGAGCACATCATGACGAGGGACATGATGGCCACCCTGTCGCACACGTGATGCGATCCGCCGTAGTGCAACCCGGGGTGAAGGAAGCCAAAGAAAAATCATTTCGACGCGATATCCTGTCGATTTCAAATTCTTGAGCCGTTGCACGTAAGTCAGACCACTCAACGTGCTTTCAAAAGCAAAGTCCTTGGATCCATGAGAAAGACGCTCCAGTTCTTGTAGCACAAATCGCCCCGCGGCTCGTGTGGCCAAGCCGGGGACCAGTGAGTTTCACATCCGTGACGACCTTTTTGTTGTGCCCCTTCCTTTTTCATTCAAATTTCAGAAGGTTATCCGCATTTTCTGCTTAAAAAGCAACCCGATTTGTGCCTTGCCATTTTGGGAGACTATAATTCTTTCCTATTTCTCTGCCGTTAAGAGACCGTTGCAAAAGTCGAATGCCTGCGCTCCGACACTCGCCGATCTGATACGTGAATTGCTGCTTCTGGATTCCCGCTGTCGCGGGAATGACAGAAAGGGTCGCGGGAATGACAGAAAGGGTCTCGGGGATGACAGAAGGGGCCGCGTGAGTGATGGTATGGCAAAGGTCTCGGGAAGGGAGAGGAGAACAAGTGAACGAACGAGAGGAGGATAGTCATGAGTCTGGCTGATCAGAAATGTGTGCCGTGTCGGGGTGGGGTGCCGCCGCTGGAATCGGCGAAGGTGCAGGAGTTGTTGGGTCAATTAGGGCAAGGCTGGGGCTTGAATGCCGAAGGGCACATCGAGCGCCTGTACGAATTTTCCAACTTTGCTGAAGCTCTGGATTTTGTGAACAGAGTCGGGGCCATTGCCGAGGAGGAGGGGCATCATCCCGATCTGTATCTCGCCTGGGGGCGGTGCAAAGTGGAAATCTGGACGCACAAAATTCACGGCCTCACGGAAAGCGATTTTTATCTCGCAGCCAAGGCCGACCGCGTGTTTACGAGCCATGCCTGATCCTCTCATCACCATTCCCCGATTAAAAACGTCGGGGACAGGCTCTCAAACCAACGAAGGGCTTGATAAAGCGCCCTGGGGTGATCCGAATGGGCTGCCGCAGGTGGCGTTAGTCACCATGCCGTTCGGGTATTCGAAGTTCCCATCCATCCAGTTAGGCACGCTGTCGCGAGTCCTGAAAAATCATGCCATCAGGTCCAAGAGTTATCACTTCAATCTCCTTTTTGCCCATCGCCTCGGCGTGCCGCTCTACGAGGTGTTGTGCGAGAAGCGCGGGATGCTCGGAGAATGGCTCTTCTCTTCTCTCCTCTTCCGCGACAATCCGAAACACGCGGAGTACCCCAAGGTGTTCAAGCCCGTGTTTGAGAGCACGGCTCAGGAGGCCGGGTGTTCCACGGGATTCCTTGAAGACGTGGCCCACACCATGGCGCCCCAATTTCTTACCGAGTTGGCAACTTCTTATGACTGGGATCAATATAAAGTCGTGGGATTTACCTCGACCTTTGATCAAAACGTCGCCAGCCTCACCCTGGCGAAATTGATTAAGGAGTTGTTTCCCTCCGTTCGCATTGTGTTTGGCGGGGCCAACTTTGACGGAGAGATGGGCTTGGAACATTTCCGGGCGTTTCCCTGGATTGATTACGTCGTGGTGGGCGAGGGGGAAGAGGTGTTTCCCTTTTTGGTCAAGCAAATTCTTCGAGGGCAGGAAGATCATTTCCCCGCGGGCGTCGCGTACCGGAAAGACGGACAGATTCACTTTCACCCCAACCCGACGCTCTTTGCCGAGTTTGCGGACGTCGGCCCGCCGGATTACGACGATTATTTTGAACTGGTACGGGAGCTTGAAGGACAGGCCTCAACCGGACTCAATCGGATTTTGCTGTATGAAGGGTCACGTGGATGCTGGTGGGGAGAGAAACACCATTGCACGTTCTGCGGGTTGAACGCGCAATCCATGCGGTTTCGGGCGAAATCTTCCGAACAAGTGGCCAGGGAAATGGATGCGCTGTCCAGCCGCTATGACGCGACCCGGTTCCGGCTCGTCGATAATATTATTGATTTGAAATACATCGACAACCTGTTCGGAACCTTTGCCGCCGGTCACTATGACCTGGACGTGTTTATCGAAACCAAAGCCAATCTGACCAAACAACAGATTCAAACGTTGGCCCAAGGGGGCGTGAAGTGTATGCAGCCGGGGCTTGAAAGTTTGAGCGCGGCCCAGTTGAAAGAAATGGATAAAGGGGTCAGTCCGCTCCAGAACGTTCAATGCCTCAAATGGAGCCGCTATTACAACGTGGACGTCAACTGGAACATTCTTCTGGGATTCCCACAAGAAACCAACGAGGACTATCAACGCCAGATCACGCTCATTCCCTCACTCTTTCACCTTCAACCACCCGAAAGCACCGGCAAACTGTGGCTCGAACGCTTCAGCCCGTATTTCATGCGACCCGACGAATATGGAGTCCGCATGACCGGCCCGGGCGCGGCCTATGAATACGTGTACGACGCGAGGAACGTAGACCTTCAGAAGATTGCCTACGACTTTGAATATACGATTGATTGGAAGGTGGACGTGGCGCTGTATGAACGATTGACCACCCTCGTGCAGGACTGGCGCGCGCGGTATTTCTCGCAAGACCGGCCGTTTCTGTTCTACGTCAAAGCCATGAGTTACGTGACCGTCTATGACGGTCGAACCGACCACCCGACGAACCAGCGCTTTGATTGGCCACATTCGTTTATCATTGAGTATTGCAACGAGACCCCGAAAACGCTGGATCAAATCCGACGGGCTGTCGCCGACCATCCATCGGCATCCACGTTCAAACGCTCCGCCGAGACCTCCATCGATACGGCGGTCTCTACCCTCGTGGCTCAACGCCTCCTAGTTGAAGATAGAGGCCGACACTTTACCCTCGCACTACCGGCCAATCCTCATCTGTAGGTCCTGGTTGGACCACAAAGGAGGCGCAGAAGGGAGCAGGGACGCCATAAGGTGGGCTCCTCTCCCTTGGCGGGAGAGGGACGGGGTGAGGGGGAAACGGGGGTGGATTCAGGCGGTCCCGCCTGCTTCAGCCTGTCCTTGCGCCAGGATTTCTGAGAACCGGTTTCCCACAATGTCGGTGACTTTCCCCATGATGTCCGTCACCTCTTTCCATTCTTCCGGAGTCAATTCTTCTTTCAATTGTGGATTCAGTCCCCATTTGGCGCTGACTTGCCGACCGTCCCGTTCAACGTGAACCGCCAGAATTTCGGTTTCCATGCGGGGTTGTGTGGGCTCTGATGTCAATGGGTTCCGCTCTGAGTCGTGATCTGTCACGATGGGCTCCTTTTTGGCATCGTGTGGATAAAAAATACTGTGACGGTTTTGTCTTCCGAGTGTCAAATGATTCAGACCCCGGGGCTCGCAGACCGACGTACCAAATAAATCTCAAACGGGGGTTGTCTCAAACCCATCTCACCGGTTAGAGTCAAGAACATCCGTCAACACAGTGAGCACAGACGTGCACCCTGATCGAGACCCGCCCCATGAGCGTTGATTGGAAACACATACTCAAATCGCTGAAAGACGAAGCCATTCCCAAGCGGTGGGACATGCAGGAATTGGCCAAAAATTTCTTTGAAGGCCTGTTTCTCGTTGTCCCGGTGGCCGTCACCATCTACGTCGTCTTTGTGGTCTTCAGTTTTATTGACGGTTGGCTGAACATTCCCATTCCAGGCATCGGGTTTCTCCTGACCATCGGCATGATGATTCTCGTCGGGCGGCTTGCCTCGAACGTATTCTTCCAGGGAGCGTTAGGCTCATTAGAAAAAATTCTCACGCGCACTCCCTTTGTCAAACTGGTGTACACGTCGCTGAAAGATCTCATCGAAGCGTTCATGGGTGAGAAAAAACGTTTTGACCAACCCGTCCTCGTCACGCTCATCCCCGGCGGACACGCCGAAGCCATCGGGTTCGTCACGTGCCAGGATTTGGCCATGTTCGGGTTGGACGACCGAGTTGCCGTCTACTTTCCGCAATCCTACAACTTCGCCGGCCATCTGTTAGTCTTTCCTCGCAGTCAAATCCGTCCCCTTCAAGCCGAAAGCGCCGAGATCATGGCCTTCATCGTCTCCGGTGGCGTCTCCGGTGCGCCGGCTAATGGAAATCACCAGAACCCACCTTCAACGCTGAACGTACCTCCGTCCCTTTCCCATCCCTCAGCAACTCAAAAACCTCCTGAATAAATGTTCCGGACCCATGCCCGAGCAGCCGGGACCAGGAAGGCGGCGTCTGCTCATCGTGGTTCAGACACGGGGAGCCTGGAGCCTGTGTTGCATCCGGTGAGAGGATAACGTAGATTGGCGGCCATGAGTGAAGCTATCGCCTTCGACACCCATCGCTTTGTCAAAAACCTGACGGATCACGGGTTCACCGAGGAACAGGCCGAGGTCTTGGCGAACGAGCAGGTCAACCTGCTCAACAGCAATCTGGCCACCAAGACCGACATCGCTCTCATCCAGCGGGATATTGAAGCCTTACGAAAAGAAACCAAGGCCGACATCGAAGCCCTGCGGCTGGCCACCAAGACTGACATCGAAGCCCTGCAGCAGGCCACCAAGACCGACATCGCTCTCATCCAGCGGGATATTGAAGCCTTACGAAAAGAAACCAAGGCCGACATCGAAGCCCTGCGGCTGGCCACCAAGACCGACATCGAAGCCCTGCGGCAGGCCACCAAGACCGACATCGAAGTCCTGCAGCAGGCCACCAAGACCGACATTGCCCTCATCCAACGGGATATTGAAGTCCTGCGAAAAGAAACCAAGGCCGATATCGCAAACCTCAAGGCCGACTTGCTGAAATGGATGTTCGGCGCCCTGATCGCTCAAGGAGGCATAATCGTCACGCTCATCGTCGCCTTGATCTGACCTGATCGCACGGCACCGGCGACGGGCCGGACCGCCAGGACATCATCGCCAACGAAAGGACCTCACAGCCCCCACGTTTTCCATATCCACTCACACAAACCATGGCCGTCATGCTATTCATGGCCTTCCCCATCCCGGCATATTCCAGCATCCCGCCCCTCCACGATGCCGCAGAGAAGGGCGACACCGCCACTGTAAAGGACCTCTTGGCTGCCGGAGCCGACCCCAATGCCAGGACTGAGGGTGAAAACGGCTGGCCCCCTCTCCATTGGGCCAAAACTGCTATAGGAGGTAACTCCATATGAAGAACAAAAACCTTATCGGATGGCTTTCCTTGGTGGTCGCGATCATTGCGATTGTTCTCTCCTAGTTCCCGCCCCTCTAGAGCTATTTCGCCGCGCCCAAGTTGAACGTCACAGACAACAGTAACCTCCAAGTCAGTCACACTCTTGGCGAGATTGTTCTATCTTCCTTTCTATAGATCAACAATTCGGGGAATGCCCGAGGAACGATTTACAAGATCGATTTCATCCTTACCAAACCTGATAGTCCCTCTTTTAAGAAGACCTTGTTGGCCCAAACTTACTCCAAACCGGAAACTTCTGCTTTCCCGTACCAGCAGATACCGTTTGGCCATATTGTCATACCGCCTGGCGAAACATGGGGTGGGCAAATCACGTTCCATGAACAGTTCGATTCAGCACTAGAAAGTGAGCGCATAAAAATTTACAGACAGTTAAGCAAGGAAATAAATTCTTCCCCCGGCATGAGGCACGGCGTAGGATTCAAGACCAGCGACATTTTGTTCAACAAAATGAAATCCCGAGCGGATAAACAACTTGAATCATTTAAAATTGGGAGGTATCAGCTCGATCTGAAGATCTTTGGTAAAAGTAGCTCTGAGCCAGTCGTACAGAAATGCTACTCGTTTACCGTCTACGATGGCCAGTTGAGTATGTTCGATACAATTACCGATCAGTAACGTTCCGGGCGCGTTTCCCCAATTATCCAGTTTATTCAACACAGTTTCTCCCCCAAACTTGAGAATTGCCCAGTTTCAGAAGGCTGAGATGACCCCACATTTTTGAACAGGAGATTAAGGATGCATTGGTCTGACGAGGAAAACGGCATCCGGCGAGGGATACCATGACTCTGAGGAATTGATTGGGCAACAAAGTATACTGTAACCAGTCCCTCAGTAACTGCCGGTCAGTTTAGCCGAAGACGTCACCCATATCACCTCACCGGCAATAGCTTCAGCATTACTCCAGTCCTCCCGTTCTGCCCAATGGACAACTCGGTCTGACACTCCGCTTCTTCTTTCTCTCACACCTTGTTTTCTCTTTAAGAGAGAGAGTGGAAATTTGGTCTGACTCATCACATCCCTATTCAGATGTAGGTCCCGCGTCTTAGGCCACGGGCTCTGGATTTCCGCTAAAAACTCAAAAGAGTTCTCTTTCGCCGGATAACTTGGCCTGCTATTGACTGGCGAAAAACGGAATGGTTGTCCCGTTTTGTGAAATGACCTATCATAAATGAGAAGGGTTCTTTCATAATCTGATATGGAGTTCTCTCGCAAAACGATGCAGCCGTTATTCCTGTATGGAGCCATGAATTCGTTGATAAGACCAGTTCATCTCTCCCCTCTACCCCACCTTCCCTCACCTGACAAAGGGCAGGGAAGGTTTCTCTGCTTGGTAAGGTTCGTTCGCTGTTCCTGAGTGGTATTAAGATTGAAAAGAACGTTGATTGATCTTGTGATGACCATCGTACCCTCTTTGCAACCGTTCCTTCGCAAAATTTGGCCCGTTCTGTTCCTGGGCTTGGTGACGATGACGGGATGTAGCGAGCAACAGGCCGCGCCGCCGCCCCAAGGTCCACCGCCCACGCCCGTTCGGGTGGCGTCGGTCCTTATGCAGGAGGTCAAGCAAACGGTCACGTTGGTCGGGTCCGTCGAACCATGGAAACGCAGCGTCGTGGCCAGTGAGGTGGAGGGAATTGTCCAAGCGTTTCCGGCTGAAGAGGGCATGACGGTCACACGCGGGCAATTGTTGGCACAATTGCGGACGCGCACGTGGCACATCCAACTCGATTCCGTCCTGGCCTCGCATCGAGAGGCGAAAACCCGCTATCGCCAAGCCAAACAGGATCTGAACCGAATGCGCGTGCTCTTTGCCAAAGAACTCGTCACCCAAAAGCAATTTGACGACGCCCTGGCCGAGGAAGGCGCGCTTCGAGAACGACTGGCTCAACTCGGCACTGAAATCCAGCGCGTCCGAGACCTGCTCAACAAATCCAGAATTCTGGCTCCTTTCGATGGATGGATTACGCAGGAATTTACCGAGATCGGGCAGTGGGTGGAAGAAGGCGGTGCGATTATCGAGATGGTTGACCTGTCTCACGTCCAGGTCGCGGTCCCGCTTCCAGAGCGCTACGTGCAACACATTCAAATCCACGACCCCGTGACGGCCGTCTTTGACGGCCTCCGCGGGTTTGTGGCTCAGGGCACGGTCTTTTCCGTGATTGCCCAAGCCGACCGAGTTGCGAGAACCTTCCCGGTCAAAGTGGATATTCCGAATCCGTCGTTGGCGATTAAAAGCGGCATGGTGTCGCGCGTGACGCTCCCCGTGGGTCATGCTCACGAAGGCTTGGTCATTCCCAAGGATGCCCTGGTCCTGCGGGGCGGCAAGGAGTTTGTGTTTCTGGTCAATGAGGGAATGGTTCAGCAAGTGCCGGTGACTCCGGTCATGCACTTCGAGGACCGCCTTGAAGTCAAGGGGGAACTTCACGAGGGCATGACCGTCGTGGTGGAGGGCAATGAACGCCTGTTCCCGGGCCAGCCCGTGCGCACGTTGGCATCGCCGTGAAGCAACCATGAACGTCATTCAATTCGCCATCCGGTATCCCGTGACGACCACCGTCGGCGTCATTCTGGTGGTCCTCTTCGGATTCGTGTCTCTCGCCAAGCTTCCGATCCAACTCACCCCCGACGTCTCCAAAGCCGAGATCACGGTTGAAACACAATGGCAGGGTGCCAGCCCCAAAGAAGTGGAACGTGAGATCGTGGATGAACAGGAGGAACAGTTGAAAAGCGTTGAAGGACACGAGAGGATGTTTGGGGAAAGTTCCTACGATTCCGCCAAAATCGTCCTTCGTTTTCCCTCAGGGACGAACAACGACACGGCCCTTCTCCGCGTCTCCAATCGCTTGAATCAGGTCAAGGAATATCCCGATGAGGTGGATGAACCCGTGATCAGCAGCGCCGATACGCGCGGCAACGCCATGGCCTGGTTTATTCTCGAACCATTGGAACACAACTTCGTGGAAATCGACACGATGCGGGACTTTACCGAAGACGTGATCAAGGCGAGGTTCGAGCGAATTTCCGGCGTGGCCGCTTCAAACGTCTACGGCGGACGCACGCGAGAACTGCGCGTGCTCGTGGACCCGATGAAATTGGCCACGCGGTCCCTGACCGTGCGAGACTTGGCGCAAACACTGGATCAGGAAAATCGCGACTTCAGCGCGGGAGATTTCGACGAAGGCAAACGGACGTACGTCGTGAGAACGATCGGGGAATATCGAAGCCCCGAAGACGTGGAAAACGTCATCATTGCCAGGCGAAACGGCGCGCCCGTGTACGTGCGGGACGTCGCCGACGTACGCATTGCGTACAAAGACCCGTTACACGTCGTCCGGGAAATGGGCCGGCATTCCATTGCCGTCAATGCCATTCGCGAAACCGGCGCCAATATTCTCGACACAATGGAGAACCTCCACGAAGCCGTGCAGGACTTAAACGAGGAGATTCTTCACCGACGCGGATTACAACTGTTTCAAGTCTACGACGAGACGGACTACATTTATGACTCCCTCTCGTTGGTCCAACACAATCTGGTGATCGGCAGCATCTTCGCCGTGACGATTCTCTTTCTGTTTTTACGCACGGGCAGCACGACGCTCGTGATCGGATTAGCCATTCCGATCAGCATCATGGGGACCTTCATCGCCCTGTGGGCCCTTGACCGGAACGTCAACGTCATCAGTCTCGCGGGCATGACGTTCGCGGCCGGCATGTTAGTCGATAATTCGATCGTGGTCCTCGAGAACATTTACCGGCATCGAGAATCGGGCAAGCCGCTCTTTCAAGCGGCCTATGACGGCACCGTCGAAGTATGGGGCGCGGTGCTGGCCAGCACGCTGACCACCATTGCCGTCTTCGTGCCGATCATCTTCGTTGAAGAACAAGCCGGGCAACTCTTTCGAGACATCGCCATTGCCATCAGCGCCGGCGTCGGTCTGAGTCTGCTGGTCTCCATCACCGTGATTCCTTGCCTGTCCGCCCGCGTGCTCACGACCCGAAACCGTGGGACACCTGAGAGCCGCTCTTCCACTCGCGTGAACGTGCCGGCGGGTCGTCGCAGTCGAATGGCCGACCGAATGGGATTGAACGCCGACCGCGTGGGAGATTTGGTTCATTGGATGTGCGGCAATTTCCGTCGGCGCGTGGGAATCGTCGTCGGATTAACCGCGTTCGCCGTCGGCGTCCCCGTGCTGTTGATGCCAAAAGCCGAATATCTTCCCAGTGGGAATCGAAATCTGATCATCGGGATTGTTCTCCCTCCACCCGGGTATAATACGGAGAAATTCATTCGTTTAGGAGAAACGATTGAGCACGTGCTCGCTCCCTATTGGAACGCCGAACCCGGTTCCCCGGAGGAAGCGGCGTTGGATGGCCCCAGTATCAGGAATTTCTTCTACGTGGCACGCGGACGTTCCGTGTTCATGGGCGGCCGCACGAATGACGACGACCGAATCCGAGAGTTGATTCCGGTTTTTCGCAAAGCTTTTGCCGATATCCCCGGGATCATCGGAATTGTGACGCAAAGCAGTCTGTTTCAACAGGGGTTGGGCGAAGGGCGAAACATCGACGTTGAAGTTACGGGACCGGACCTCAACCGGCTTGTGGCGCTGGGTGGACAAATTTTTGGAAGCGTTCGAGCACTCTTGCCGGGAGCACAGGTTCGACCGAAACCCAGTCTCGACCTGGGCAGTCCTGAAGTCCGCGTGAGCCTGAAACGAGAACGGGCGGCCGATGTGCAAATGACGAATCAAGAACTCGGCTTTACGGTGGATGCGTTGGTTGACGGAGCAAAGGCCAGTGACTACCAGTTTGAGGGGGACGAAATCGATCTCACCATTCGCGGCATGGATCATTATGCCGGTCGAACGCAAGACCTGAGTAATCTGCCCATCTTTACTCCCGGTGGCCACCTCGCCACGGTGGGAGACGTGGCCGACGTTCGACTCATTGCAGGCCCCGAACAAATCAATCACATTGAACGAGAACGGGCGATCACCATTCAGGTCATTCCGCCGGACCAGATGCCGCTGGAAACGGCCATGGAGTTGATCGAAGAGAACGTCATCCTGCCCATCAAAGAAGGGGGACAACTTGGTCGGCTCTATAACGTCCGTCTGTCGGGCACGGCGGATGACCTCACGAAAACCTATGACGCCCTGAAATACAATCTTCTCCTCGCCCTGCTCATCACGTATTTGCTCATGGCCGCCTTGTTTGAAAGCTTCCTCTATCCCTTTGTTATTATCTTCAGTGTGCCGTTGGCCGCGGCCGGCGGCATTCTCGGATTGTTCGTCGTCAATCTCGGGATCGCCTATCAACCCTTGGACGTCTTGACCATGTTGGGATTCATTATTCTGATCGGCGTCGTGGTCAACAATGCCATTCTGGTCGTGCATCAGGCCTTGAACTTCATGGATCCGACCCGGCGAAACCTGTGGAAGTCGAATGAAGGCGAAGCCGCCGGCATGTCGGTCCGTGAAGCCGTCAGCGAAGCCGTGCGAACTCGCGTGCGGCCCATCATGATGAGCATGTTGACGACGACGTTCGGCCTACTGCCGCTGGTTCTGGCTTCCGGCGCAGGCTCGGAATTGTATCGAGGCATCGGCAGCGTGGTCCTCGGCGGACTGATCCTCTCCACCGTATTTACGATCCTCGTCGTGCCGGCGTTATTCAGCCTCGTGATGGACTGGAAGTTGAAAAGAGACGCCGAATCTTCAGCCGATGCCCTGGTTCCGGAGATTCCTCACTCATGAGCACCACGTTGAGACATTACGCCGGTTCCAGCGGGAACACGTCCATCCACCGAATCCATCTGCTTATCCTGATTCTGGCTGGAATCGCGTCGTGGTGTAACGCCTCTCAACTCTCCTGGGCGCAGGGTCAAGCCGTCTCCCCTCAGACGCCGCCGGACCTGCGGCTCAGTATGCGCGACGCCATGGAAGCTGCAGTGGGTGACAACCCCACGGTGCGGCTCTTTCAAGAGCGGATCACCCAGGCCGCGGAGCAAGCCTTCACCCAGCGCGGAACACTGCTGCCGAACGTGTCCGCCAGGGTCAGCGGAGCGAGAAGGCGATTCTTTTTGGGCGCATTCGGGGGTTCCGCGAAAGTTTCCGACCCAAGAGATTTTTACGAAAGCCGCGTGGCGTTGACCCAGAATATTTTCAGCCTCAGCCTCATTCAGAAATGGCGTGCCGCACGCACGAACGTCGAGGTGGCCACCCTTGACTCGGAAATCACAAAAATGGACACCATGGCCGTCGTCGGTCTCGCCTACCTAGAAGCGTTACGGGCCAAGAAAGCCGTGGCAGCCCGCTGGGCAGACGCGAAATTGAACAAGGCACTGCTGCGCTTGTCCATGGAACGTAAGGCCGCGGGTATGGCCACGAGCCTGGACGTGACTCGGGCCAGAGTCCAATTCGAAAACGAAAAACAACGGTTGCTCGTGGCCAGAAATGATGAGAATCGAGCTCGGCTCAATTTGAGCCGAGCCATCGGCCTGCCCTTCGACGTGAAATTAGTGCTGACCGACAAACTCACGTTGACCGACGTGGCGACGCAAACCATCCACGATGCCTTACACGTCGCCAGTGAAAACCGAGTGGAACTCAAAGCCCAGAAAAAACGCAAACGTTTGGCGGAACTCACGTTAAGTTCCGTCACCATGGAACGGTTGCCTTCTCTGACGGGCAGCGGAGACGTGGGCATAATCGGCAATCAGCCCGCTAATGCGTTGACCAACAACAACCTGCAAATTCTGGCGTCCATTCCCATTTTTGACGGAGGCCAATGGGAGGGGCGCGTGTCTGAGAGTCGAAGTCTCGTCCGCCAGGAGGATCTCAAAACCAGAGACATCGAGTATCAAGTGGCCCTGGAAGTCAGGGACGCCCTCCTGACCCTGGGATCAACCCGACAACAAGTCGGCGTGGCCCAAAAAGGACTGCGTCTGGCCTTACAGGAACTGCATCTTGCCCGTCAGCGCTTCGCCGTGGGCGTGGCCACGAACATTGAGGTCACGGACGCCCAAACCTCGGTGGCGCAGGCCAGGGACAACCTCATTGAAGCACTGTTTCGTTTCAATGCCTCACGCGTGGATCTCGCCCGAGCCCAAGGTCGGTTGGAAGATCTCTGAGCCGCTCCCTTCCCCGAAAGGTCAGATGTCCACGAACAATTCACACGTTCACAACGAGGTTCGGTCCCACGCCAACACACGCCGGACCTTTGCCATCATCAGCCATCCCGACGCCGGAAAAACCACGGTGACGGAAAAATTGCTGCTCTATTCAGGAATGGTCCGCACCGCCGGCATGGTCGGCAGCCGAAAAAGCGCCAGGACCGCGGCGTCCGATTGGATGGACATGGAACAAGAGCGCGGGATTTCGATTACGGCGTCGGCCATGCAGTTCCCCTACAAACGGGCGGTCATCAACCTCCTTGACACGCCGGGCCATCAGGATTTCTGTGAGGACACCTATCGCACGCTGACCGCCGCGGACAGCGCCGTCATGGTCATCGACGCGGCCAAAGGCGTGGAGACCCAAACGCGGAAACTCTTTGACGTGTGTCGATTACGCAGAATCCCCGTGTTGACGCTCATCAACAAAATGGACCTGCCGGGACGTGCTCCACTCGATCTTATGGCCGAAGTGGAAGACGTCCTGGGTATTCACGCCAACGCCGTCAATTGGCCCGTGGGTTCGGGGCAACAATTCGTCGGCGTCGTTGACCGGGCCACGCGACGGGTCTCGGTGTTTCAGAAAAAGGCGGCCGGCGGGTCGGCGAAAGCCGGCCGTGCTGAACTGTCCCTGGACGGCACTGAGGTCAACGAGTTGATCGACGACGAGGCGTTGCAACGGGTCAACCACGATTTAGAACTCCTGGAAGTGGCCGGCAATCCCTATACGCACGATGCCTTTCTCACCGGTAACGTGACGCCCGTCTTTTTTGCGTCCGCGCTGACGAACTTCGGGATTGAAAATTTCTTCGACGCCTTCGTGGATATGGCACCCGCGGCCCTGCCTCGAACGGCTGACCGACCTGATGGAAGCGAAATCATCGTAGACCCCATAGAAACGCCGTTCAGCGCCTACGTGTTCAAAATCCAGGCGAACATGAATCCCCGACATCGAGACAGCACCGCCTTCTTGCGAGTGTGTTCCGGACGATTCGAACGAGACATGACGGTCACGCACCATCGATTGGGCAATGAGATTCGTCTGTCTCGGCCCCATAGTCTCGTCGCCCGGAACCGCCACACCGTAGACGTGGCGTATCCCGGAGACATCATCGGCATCATCAACCCGGGCCAGTTTGCCATTGGCGACACCATCTCACTCGGCAAGGGATTCAACTACAAGCCGCTTCCCCAGTTTCAACCCGAAGTCTTTGCCAGGATTCACCCCACCGACGTGGGAAAACGCAAAGCCTTTGACAAAGGCATGGAACAAATGGCCGTCGAAGGCACGGTGCAAATTCTCTGGAGCCTCGATGATCTGGAATTCTTCGTCGGAGCCGTGGGCCGTCTGCAATGCGACGTGCTGCAATTTCGCTTGCGAAACGAATATCGCGTGAACACTCGACTGGAATCTCTGCCGTATGAGTGCAGCGCCTGGTTGGACGGCGACCTCCATACCTTCAGCGCCCCATCGGATGCCCTGGTGGTGAAAGACCAGCGCGGCCGCCCCGTGGTCCTCTTCCGTTCCCCCTGGTCAAAAAACTTCGCCAAAGAACGAAACCCCAACCACGATCTTCTGGAGATGGGATGACGTTCTGTTTCTCCGTCAGTTGACTTGACACACAAAATATTTTTGTGTAATTACAACGTAATTATTCAATAATTCTAGGGGTGAATCCTATGAAAACCAAAGTGGTCACTATCGGAAATTCTCGTGGCATTCGGATCCCGAAAACCCTCTTAAAACAATGTCAATTAGAAGATTCCGTCGAACTGGAAGCGAAAAACGGACAACTGATTATCCATTCCCTGACAAAACCGAGAACGGGCTGGAAACAGGCATTCAAGGAAATGGCATCAAGGAGAGAAGACCAGCTTCTTGATTCCAGGATAACGTCAGGCTCCGACTGGGATAAGACCGAATGGATCTGGTAGTCTTTCGTTTTGAAGTTCATCTTGTCAATTTAGATCCTACGGTTGGCCGAGAAATTCGCAAAACCCGCCCCGGCCTCATCATCTCTCCGGATGAAATGAATCACGCAATCGAAACGGTTATCATTGCCCCGATGACCACCAAGGGACGAGACTATCCAACCCGTGTGCCGGTGACGTTCCAAGGGAAGAAAGGGTACATCGTACTCGATCAAATTCGGACGGTAGATAAAAAACGGTTAGTGAGACGATTGGGAATAATTAATCCATCCACTGCCCAGAAAGTGTTGTCGGTTTTGTCTGAAACATTTGCCCCGTAAGCCTATACTTTCATAAAAACGTTCCGCGACGTCCGCACTGGTGACCATCCCGTTTTTCTTCGCCAATACCGAATTTCACCACAACGTTGGCAGAAAAACTCCTCCCTTACATAGGTTTTCTCCAGTCGTTCTGATGGTAGCGGCGCGATCTCATCGCGCCTTCTTCCAGGCAGCAGAAGATGCTGCCACTACACAGATTCAGGACAAATGAGCAGAAGAATCTGCTATGATGAGAAACAAAGAACCAGAGACCCAACAGCAAAAAACGGAGGAGAGAAATGGCCGTTCAAGTCTATGGATGCAATCACGTCGTCATTGAAGTGGATGACGCGCAAAAAGCCGTGGAGTTTTACTCAGACGTGTTTAATCTGGAAATGCTGCGGGGCGGAGAGGGAGCCGCCTGGTGCAAACTGGGCGAACATCAATTCTTGGCCATTTTTGAAGTGGAAACCCTGCAACCCGATCGCACGAAACACTTCGGCCTCATGGTCCGGGATGAAGCACAAATCAATGAAATCCGTGAGAAACTCATCAACACATACGGCCTGACGTTGGAACCGCCCTTCCGCTGCGACTTCCGCGACCCCTGGGGCAACCGCATCCAAGTCGGCGACCTGCACGACGAATCCCTCGTCTGGATGCTCCCCTACCGCGAAAAGTGCAGGAGACAGGGATCACGTTTTCTCAGTAACCCCATTTCCGTGCATGAATGGGCAATCGGGATTGAGGGCGTTCGTGAGACGGGAATTCAGTTTTCTCATTGACCCCATTTCTGTAGCAGCAGCATCCCGAGTCACAGCCCGGGACATGCCTCATGCGCCCTATCGGGACCTTTGCAAAAATCGTCATTCTCCCTCCTCCCGGCATTCCCCTAGTCCACCCCTCTGTCATTCCCGCAGTCTTAAGCGGGAATCCAGGTCGGTTTTTCAAGAAGGGCCACGGGAGCGAGAAGCGACCGAGCCGCCCTCGGGAAACTCCGCCTAACCCCCTTCCCTATTATGTTCGGGTCAATCTTGCCTATCCTTCTGGATTCCCGCTCCCCGATAACAAATGCCTGTCTGCAAGGGCACAGGCAGGTCTGGGACAGGTTTCGCGGGAATGACGGTGCTGCTTGACGAGTGTCTGGGTGCAGATGCGATTTTTGCAAAGGTCTTTTATCGGGAGATACAAGAGGCAGGAATTCAGTTTTCACAATGAATTTGGAATGACGGGCAGTCAATGCTTACTTGACTTTATGAGTGAGGACCGTTCACGACACAATCAGCCACCCGGGTCACTTCGTCGGCCGGCCAACTTTGGAAAGTAATTTGGCTTTCAATGGAAAGCGCGCTGGGTGTTCGATGATTTCTTGCGATAAGTCAACGTCAAGATCGGGCCAATAGAAATGCCCCGGTGAGTGCTCTTCAACATTGACAATCGACTTCACCGCTTGCTCTTGAGACCACGGAAAATCTTCATAAGACAGATAGAGTTCTTTGTCGTGTACCAAAAGCCACAAGCCGTGGGATGAGACGTTGGTCACTTCAACCGCCGAAGCGTGTTTGCCACGCGCTGATAAACTCATCGCAATGCCTCTCTATGTTGGACTCATAATTAATTTAGAAGCTATCTCATAGCTTGGGTGGCTTGGGTTTGGAGCAAGTCTTCAGCATTTTGCTATCGTGTTTGTATTTTGATACCAGTCATGCTTTGCCCCATGACGAATGAGCACACAACCCATCTTCTCTCATTCACGTATCAAGTCCCGTCTTTTCATAAGACTTGTAATTCGGCAACCCTTCGGACACAGGGAATGGTGCCACCCGTCAGTTCGTTGTAAACGTCCATCAGATTTTCTTCTAATTCCTCTCTCGTTTCGCCCTGCGTCCAGTAGTCGGGATATTCTTCAAAGAATCCGATCCTCGTGTCATTATCTTGCCAGTAGATGTACTTTCGCGTCTGCATTGTTTTATCTCTTTTTTGTCAGACTATCGAATGCAAAGCGATGTTTACTTCCCAAACAGTCCGTCCAACAACTCTTTCCCCATCTTCCCGATGGATTGGCCGAGTTGCTGGACGCCTTTGGGGATGAGCATGCCCGTTTTCTTGACAGCCCTGAGAATGGCTCGGTGTATCAGCTCATCGAAGATCACGGCTAAGGCGTTTGAGAGCGTGGTACCTTCTGAAGGCTTGCCGATGTCACGTAATTCAAAATCATCCAACGGCAATTCAATGACCTGGTTTTGGCCACCGATGAGGCTCACGTTGATGATCGCGTCTTTGACGGCCACTTTTTTAATGTGAACTCTTTTATCGGGTTCTTCGCCTTCTTCTTTATGCGTTTCGCTCTTTTCTTTCTCGTTGTTATCGGGGCCGGATTGAGTACTGCGCGTCACGTTTTCTTGTATCTTGCTGAGGTTACTACCCCGTTGTAATGACCATTCAAACGTAATGACCGGTGCGACGATCAGCACCTCTTCGACAATGACGGTATCGGTCAGCACCGAGTTCCAATCGAATTGCGCTCGAATGTGCGGGAGGGACAAGGCCGAATCGGTCTCATAGCCCTCGGGGTTTTTGATGACAAGCCGGGTCAAACCAGCTTGCACGGTCGTGCCGGACACCAAGTCAATATCCGCGTCCTCCAGCGTCACAGGCACGCCCAACACTTTGGGACCCATGGTCTCGATCCCGCTTTTGACTAAGGTACTGAACGACATGACGACAAGAACGAGAGCGAGGCCTCCAAGGACGCCAATCAGAAGAAGAACCTTCACCAACGCTTTCATGTGAGCCTCGCCTTTGGGGCAAACGATTCAACCGGCACGTGCCAACGTTGCCATAATTTTCTCTGACCCTTCGAGGCTCAGGGCAGGCGTTTTCTTATCGAAATCGCCTCCATACAATCGAAGGAAGAGTGTCCGTCGTACCTCTTCCCGCGTCGGATGGGGAGTCTTTTCCTCCAAGGACGCCACGACAAAGGCTTGCGCCATCTCATACATCGAACATCCCATTTTCAGACGGTCTTCTCCTGATTGAGCCAGCATCATGCTTCGGAATCGCTGTTCCATCTCGGTTGAGGTATCTTTCATGCAAGCACCGCCTGATACCAATTTCATTTTCTCGTTCCGAAAATCCTGAGAAGCTGAGAAGAAATGAGAGGAGACTTAGAAGATTTCTTGATCCGGCTACGAGAGTTCGCGGCGGCCTTCGATGGATTTGGTCAGCGTCACTTCGTCGGCGTATTCGATATCCATGCCGACGGGAATGCCATACGCAATGCGTGAGACCGTGACGCCATGGGGCGTTAAGAGTTTCGTGAGATAAATGGCCGTGGCTTCCCCTTCAATGGTCGGACTCGTCGCGACGATGACTTCTCCAACTTCTCCGTCCTTGACGCGCAACTCCAGTTCCTTCGCACGAATATCGGACGGGCCCACGCCGTCCAAAGGGGAAAGCGACCCCATCAGGACGTGATACAACCCTTTATAGCCACGGCATTGATCAATCGCGTGTAAGGTGCTGGGTTCTTCCACGACCAGAATTTTGCTGCGGTCCCGTCGCGGGTCCTGGCAAATCTCGCACAATTCGCTTTCGGCAATATTCCGGCATTGCACGCAAAACGTCACAAATTCTTTGACGTCCCGGATCGCATCGGCCAAGCGCATTGCATCCTCTTTGTTCGCTTTCATCATGTGAAACGCGAGGCGCTGCGAGGTTTTTTGTCCAATGCCGGGCAACCGAACGAATTCTTTTGCCAGTTTTGCGAGCCGTCCCTGGTGCCGTTGCCCGGTCATTGAAGCGCCATTCCGTCAGAACATCCCGGGGATGCCCATCCCACCGGTCAATCCCTTCACCTCTTCAGCCATTAATTCTTTGGCTTTCCGTAAGGCTTCGTTGACGGCGGAGACCAGGAGATCCTGCAACATTTCGTGATCCCCGGACTGCAAGACCTGGGGATCAATTTCCACTTTTGTAAGCTGCATCCCTCCATTGGCCGTGACCGTGACCATCCCACCCCCAACGGACGCTTTGACGGTTTTGGCCGCGGCTTCTTCCTGGATTTTGCCTAATTTCTCCTGCATGGCTTGGGCTTGCTTTAACAAATTCCCCATATTGCCGAAGGGATTCTTGGACACGTTCACACCTCCTTCTGTTCCGGCCCTCGACTCGCCTTCACCACTTCTCCGCCAAACAAATCCATCGCGTGTTTCACCAGAGGATTCGCGCGGGCTTCTCGCAGTAAGGTTTCATCGTCCTGTTGTTGCCGTTGGGCCCGCATCTGCTTCATGGTGCCCCCCTCTCCCGGATCTTCGGCTAATTCGACCACGCGCATGTGAATGGTCGCCCCGACCACATCCTGACAGATTCTTGCGATCAATGTCCTGGTTTCTTCTTTCTGGATTCGTGAACACGCCACCGACGCCTTTTTCGGAAACCCGACGATGACCTGTTGACCTTCGATTTTCACCAACGTCCCCATGACCAAAAAGGTTCCGATATTGGGATGATCGCGAACCACCGATTCCACCACTCGCTGCCAGTCTTCCTTCCCAATGACTGGTGAAGCTTGTCCTGAGCCTCGAAGTGTCACCGAGGAAGGGTTTCCCCCTGGAGGGGAAGGAGTTCGGGGCATCCGTTTCGCCTCACCCCCCGGGCGCGTGGTTGAGGGAGCATCGACCGGATTTTCAGTCGCAGCGCGTTCTTTCTGTACAGGCGGAGCGTGATGTCCTTCTTGACTTGGCCGTACCCCCGATGGAGAGGCAGGTTTTCTGGTGTGCTCGTCCGGCGGCTTTGACGAGAGGCGTGCCCCTCCGGGTTCCGGCCGGCGCGTTTCAACCGGCGTTCTTGAACTTGGGGATGGAGCACGGCTTGGGGCTTGATCCCCTTGAAGCGTCTGTCCGTCGTGTGTCACCGAACGCGCCGCACGAACCGCGGCCACTTCAAAAACGAAACGCGGATACCCCGTTGACCGAAGCCGGTCTTCGGCCTGCGCAAAAAGATTGAACAGGTCCTGTAACTGCTCAATCGAAAACGATCCGGCTTCCGCCAACAACTGTTTGACTTCTTCGCCGGGCAAATCCATCAGGCCTTGGGCTTGCTCAAAATTCGGCACTACGGCTCCAATCATCAAACTGCGCATTCGTTCCACGACCGCGCTACAATAAGCCCGAAGGTCGTACCCATGGTCTACCACCTCACCAATGAGTTCCACGGCTGCCGCGGCGTCCTGCTTCACCACCGCGTCGACTAATCGACGCACCAGAACGTCCGGCACGGTCCCGAGCATATCTTCCACGTCCTGGTCCTTCACATCGGTGCCGCCAAACGCGACGGCTTGATCCAACAAACTGAGGGCATCCCTCATGCTTCCTTCACTCGCTCGGGCAATCGCGCCGACGCTTTGTTTTCCGATCGTGACGTTCATGTGGTCCACGACGGCTTGAAGACGAGCCACGATCTCTTGCCTGGGAATACGTCGAAAGTTGAAATGTTGACAGCGAGACGTGATAGTCGCGGGAATCTTGTGGACCTCGGTCGTGGCAAACACAAACACCGCGTGCGGGGGCGGCTCTTCCAACGTTTTCAACAGCGCGTTAAACGCCGAATTCGAGAGCATGTGGACTTCATCGATGATGTAAATGCGATAGGAGCCGCGGAAGGGAGAAAATTTGACGTTTTCACGAAGTTCCCGGACGTCATCGACCCCGGTATTCGAGGCGCCATCGATTTCAATGACGTCCACCGAGTTCCCGCGAGTAATTTCCTCGCAGCTTTCGCACTGTTCACAAGGTTCCGGAGTCGGACCGTTTTTGCAATTCAGCGCCTTGGCCAAAATGCGGGCGACCGTGGTCTTGCCGACCCCGCGCATACCGGAAAAAAGATAGGCATGGGCAACGTGTTTGCGAAGGATGGCGTTCTGTAGCGTTTGGACGACGTGCGGTTGTCCAATTAACTGGTCAAACGTGGACGGACGGAATTTTCTCGCGGAGACCTGATAGTCCATAAGCCTGTCCTGAGCCTCGAAGGACCAGTACGCACAACGCGCGAGTCGGAAACGTCACCCGTCTGTACGCTTTACGACCTGAAAACCGGGGCCAGGTGATCCTGCGGCACACGGACTCGCCTGCTTACCGTTGCTTCCTTCCGGATCTGGCGGGGTTCACAAGGTTCCATTGCACAGGGCCCAGCCCCTTTCCTTTGTCAGTGATGATTCCCGAATACCAAACGGGGAACCGAATTGTTTCCGAGTTACCATCCTTCTGTCAAGAAAGCCCGCCGGATCCATATCAGATGGACGATGATCGTGATAATCCGTAGGATTGAATCCTCTGTTCTGGGGTGGTATCACCAACCCGTCCCGCCCATCCCGTAGCTGCGCAATCCCTGCTCAAAGGCAGGGACATGCCTTATCGCGCTTCCTGCTGGTCAGCTGGGGCGCCATGAGACATCCCCCGACCTAACCGGTGAACCTGCACCCGCGGAAGCGGGGGATGACGCAGCTACAAAGGAATGAATTCTTAGCGTTCGGGTGAACAACCCCACGGAAGAATGGAAGGATTCGGGCCTCCCTGCTCTTCCCTTTCCTCTGGTAGGAGAGGGTCAGGGGGAGGGGGAGAGAAAAAGGAGTGGTGGAAAGGTCTCACGAGCGGGCTGCGGCGACATCCGTGTTTGCCTTCATCTCCACACACCAAGAGCGGCCCCGATTTGTCTGGCACGTTGTCCGACGTGTTGAAGCAAACAGATGCGACGACCTAAAAAGCGCCGGTTCACAACTTTTCCAGACTTTTCGCAAAATTCTCAAATTCTGTGGCGACATCTTCTATCTTCGGATGCTCTTCCCGTATCTTTTCCCGTATCTTTTTTATGAAAGGCTCGGTGTTATGATAAAATCCAAGTATTGTGCTTTCGATTGTGAGTTTAATGATATTTGAGTCGTAAATACCTACGTGGACGCCTACGCTGATCATTTCAAAGTAATTAATAGATCTCACAATTAATGCTCTTTTTTCTCCCATCCTTCATTGACTGGGGCATGTTGCCGATCTTCTGCATATTGGGCGATATCTTCTTCTCTCCCGATTTTCATAACAGCGATGATGTCGGCCTGAAAGGATTCATCCCTCCACAAGCGTTGCACCTCTTGAATGCTGAGAGTTTCCTGTTGGAGCTTCCTCTGCTTTTGTATTTGGTGGCGAACGAAGATATATCCGCCGGTAAGAGCAATGAGGGTTGCAATTAGTGGAGAATCGAAGATGCCGAACATCTAAGACCACTTACCAAGGGGAAGGGGGCAAAGTAGCAGAAACCGCCTTGCATTTGGGTAAGTGTAGGGACTAGACGCCGAGTGGTATGGTGCCATTTAGCATTTGTAAAAAATATAGGTTTTTCCAGGTAAGTGTCAAGCCTAAAGACAGATTGTCTCATAAAGCGCTGAATCCGGGCAAAAGGCTTTTTACTGGTGGGGACAAGATAACATCCCCCATGGAGAGAGGTTGCCACTGCGGAGTCTGACCATGCGCAGGATCGAGAACTATTGAAACGCATCGAATTGAATCTTCTACCCTCTGCGCTAGCTGTAGCTGCGCCATCTCATGGCACCCCGGGAGAAGGCGAGAGCCTGCCCCCGCGAACGCGGGGGTGAGGGGAAGTCCTCGGTAGTGGCCCATTCCACTTTTGCAAAGGTCTCATATCAGCGGACGGTGACCGTGATGATCCACAGGATTGAGTCGTCTGCCTTCGGGTGGCATCATGGCTCGGTCATGATGAGCTGGCAAACGTGTCCCGAAGTCAGTCGCAACTCTCAAGTCGTCAGCGGCGACTATGTGTTCAAAGGCACCCGAGTGCCCGTTCGGGCACTTTTCGAAAATATCGAGGACGGAGCGACGGTCAACGACTTCCTTGATTGGTTTCCTGGTGTGAGCCGATCTCAGGTAGAGGCAGTTTATGCTCAATCATCTCGCTCTTGACGTTGTGGCGGAGAGGGTGGGATTCGAACCCACGGTGCCGTTGCCAGCACACGTGCTCTCCAGGCACGCCGATTCGGCCACTCTCGCACCTCTCCGCGTTGGCTCGTCTGCGATGTTCGGGAGCGTTATCTTAACATGAGGCCCTTGGAGCGACAAGGCAACGTAGAGGTCCAACTTTGGTACTCGGGTGCTGTTGGACAGTGCTCTTCGAGCACCTGAGCGAGGTGAAGACACGTCAAAATTTGAGTGGATCTTCGGCACGCCGGACACGAGCATCGCATCGGACAGAAATCACTTCTTGTGGTGGTAAATGTCTTTTGATTTGATGGTCGTTAGCCGTTCGTAATGGGTGTCCACGAACTCAATGAAGGGTTGGAGTTGTTCAGGGTATCTACGCTCTGGATCGGCCATATTCAGAGGTACAGATATCTCGGGGTTATGCTCATCTATGATAATTGCCGGAGGGCTGCCGACCACATCCAACATAAACTCCTTAATCAGGTCATGGTTTGCGTAACCCTGTCTGAACAGTGGATATTGGTAGAAGAATCGGGTGGGTGCGGTCCGGTCGGACAGAAGATATATCCTCCCACACGCACCCCATACCAGGATATGATCATCTTCGTCCGTGTTTTCCCTGACATAATTGATGACATCATCGCAGCACACGATGTGCCTCCAGTTGGCGTATTTTCGTAGTAGGTTATTGTGAGTCAAGGGATCATAGATGTAATGCACATAGGTGAAAACGGTGACAACCAGAAGCGTGGTAGGGATCCAGGGAAACCGCGTTCGGAATACGTCCAGAAGCAGTTTGATCGTAAACGCAGAGAGCAGGCACGTCACGGGTATCAGCGAGAGGCCGTAGTGCACGTGCCCGTAACCCGACAGATTGGCAACCGCAAGCTCGATTGGCAGCAGAATGACTGCGAGGAAGACTATGCGGGTGGATCGTGGGAGGGGGGCTATCCTCACGTAAAACATATGCCAAAGACCGACAGACCATCCGAACAGGATGACCCAGTTCAGCGGGAAAAACAGTTCAAACGAATCGCGAGCGGAATGGTATGTCTTACCAAGTGAAAAATTAGAATATGCGACGTTGTATACGAATACCGCATCCCAGAGGTGAGACAACCCGCCCGCGGCCGCGAACCAAGCGGCAACAACCAGTAAAACCACGGCACCGCCGACACCGGCCCATATAAATTTCCGAGCTGAGTCGTCCCAGTAAATCAGCCAGCACACGCCAATTGCAGCCCACACGCCCACGAGGTTGGGACGGAGCAGTAGCGAAGCGGCTCCGAGCGCGCCAAGAGCGCCGGCAGCAAGCACCCGGCGCAGAGTATCATCGCTACGTTCGATCCTGGCAAACAGGCACAACGCCAGAAACTGAAACAGCAGCGCATATTCTGCGGGACGATTGCCACCGTGTATGAACTTGTCGAAATATGCCAGGAGAACCGTAAGCGAGAAGAGCATCGCCGTGGTTCCGAATTGGGATCTGAACAGCTTGGAGGCAGACAGGCAGATTCCTGCCAGAAAGCAAAATTGGACCAGCCATATCCCCCACACGTCGGAAATCACAATCCCTGCAACGTCTATGATATAGATCAATGGACCTTTATGGTCCCACCTGTTGATGTATGGCATCTCGCCGTCAAGTATTCCCTTGGCAACGTAGAGGAAAGCGCTCGAATCTCTGTAGGCAAAGTTCACAAACGAATCAACCGCGTAGAGGAAAAGTACGCACAGAAACAGAGACCAAACGATGACAACCCACGCGTCAACCTCAGCGAGGCGTCGGAGGGTGAATCCTGAGTTCCAGTATCGTCGAAGTCCTCTGGAGATGTGCCGAATCATCGTGTTACCTCCTAACGGAAAGATCACCACGGTATAACGGCGACACAGCCATTCCTGAATGAAAGGGGCGATTGGTGCAGGAGTCGCCGACAATTCTTAAGTGTGTTTGTCCGAGCCCCCTCCCTCAGGTCCCTCTTGCCCGGTTTTGGAAGATTCGTTGGCGGCGGGACGAGCCGGTCAGGGCACGATAGAGATGACCGCGAAAGAGCATCATGAGGACCAGACCGACTGGCGTGAGGAGAAGAATCAGGGGCGTGGACCATGAAGGAGACACGCCGAGATAGTGAAACCACTGACGCAACACCGCTAAGGGCAGCGTCAACAGTTGGAAAAAATCGAGGCCCGTCAGTCGTCCGCCCTGGCTTGAAATTGAAAAGAAAAAGGTCAATCCGAACGGAGCGAGGACCACGGCGAGAGGTAGAAACCATTCGATCCAGTTTTCCAGGACGAATTCGTAACTGTCTTTGAGGGTGTCAAGTGACGCACCCGTCCGCCCCTGATAAATCAGTTCCGGCACCGGGTTGAGCACGATAAACAACAGGAAAAAGACCGCGGAGACGATCGCGGGGCCGTAGGGGTTGGCTTGCACGCCTAATTCGAGAAACTGGAGGGGGACCCACACGATAAATCCGATTCTTGACGTTGTGGCGGAGAGGGTGGGATTCGAACCCACGGTGCCGTTGCCAGCACACGTGCTCTCCAGGCACGCCGATTCGGCCGCTCTCGCACCTCTCCGCGTTGGCTCGTCTGCGATGTTCGGGGGCGTTATCTTAACATGAGGCACCTAGAGCGACAAGGCAATGTCGAGGTCCAACTTTGGTACTCGGGTGCTGTTGGACAGTGCTCTTCGAGCACCTGAGCGAGGTGAAGACACGTCAAAATTTGAGTGGATCTTCGGCACGCCGGACACGAGCATCGCATCGGACAGAAATCACTTCTTGTGGTGGTAAATGTCGTTTGAGCCGATGATCTTTAGCCGTTCGTAATGGGTGTCCACGAACTCGATGAAGGGTTGGAGTTGTTCAGGGTATCTGCGCTCTGGATCGGCCATATTCAGAGATATAGATATCTTGGGGTCATGCGTATCTATGATAATTGCCGGAGGGCTGCCGACCACATCCGACGTAAACTCCTTAATCAGGTCATTGTTTGCGTAACCCTGTCTGAAGAGTGGATATTGGTAGAAGAATCGGGTGGGTGCGGTCCGGTCGGATAAAAAATAGATGCCCCCCTCCGCACCCCATACCAGGATATGATCATCTTCGTCCGTGTTTTCCCTGATATGATTGATGACATCCTCGTTTCCCCTGACATAATTGTTATCATCGCAGCACCCGATGTGCCCCCCCCAGTTGGCATATCTTTGTAGTATGTTATCGTGAATCAAGTAATCCATGTAATGCACATAGGTGAAAGCGGTGACAACCAGAAGCGTGAGGGGGAGGGGGATCCAGGAAAACCGCGTTCGGAATACGTCCAGAAGCAGTTTGATCGTAAACGCAGAGAGCAGGCACCCCACGGGTATCAGCGAGAGGTAGTAGTGCCCGTACGGGTTACCCGACAGATTGGCAAGCACAAGCTCGATTGGCAGCAGAATGACTGCGAGGGAGACTATGCGGGTGGATAGTGTGGGAGGGGGGCTATCCTCACGTAAAACATATGCCAAAGACCGACAGACCATCCGAACAGGATGACCCAGTTCAGCGGGAAAAACAGTTCAAACGAATCGCGAGCGGAATGGTATGTCTTACCAAGTGAAAAATTAGAATATGCGACGTTGTATACGAATACCGCATCCCAGAGGTGAGACAACCCGCCCGCGGCCGCGAACCAAGCGGCAACAACCAGTAAAACCACGGCACCGCCGACACCGGCCCATATGAATTTCCGAGCTGAGTCGTCCCAGTAAATCAGCCAGTACACGCCAATTGCAGCACACACGCCCACGAGGTTGGGACGGAGCAGTAGCAAAGCGGCTCCGAGCGCGCCAAGGAGCGCCGGCAGCAAGCACCCGGCGCAGGGTGGGTATCGAACGCGACGTTCGACCCTGACAAACAGACACAACGCCAGAAACTGGAACAGTAGCGCATATTCTTCGGTAAAATTGCCAGGTCTTACGAACTTGTCGAAATATGCCAGGAGAACCATAAGCGAGAAGAGCATCGCCATGGTTCCGAATGAGGATCTGAACAGCTTGGCGGCAGACAGGCAGATTCCTGCCAGAAATCCAAATTGGACCAGCCATATCCCCCACACGTCGGAAATCACAATCCCTGCAACGTTTATGATATAGATCAATGGACCTTTATGGTCCCACCTGTCAATGTATGGCATCTCGCCGTCAAGTATTCCCTTGGCAACGTAGAGGAAAGCGCCCGAATCTCTGAAGGGAAAGTTCACAAACGAATGAACCGCGTAGAGGAAAAGTACGCACAGAAACAGAGACCCAACGATGACAACCCACGCGTCAACCTCGGCGAGACGTCGGAGGGTGAACCATGAATTCCAGTATCGTCGAAGTCCTCTGGAGATGTGTCGAATCATCGTGTTACCTCCTAACGGAAAGATCACCACGGTATAACGGCGACACAGCCATTCCTGAATGAAAGGGGCGGTTGGTGCAGGAGTCGCCGACAATTCTTAAGTGTGTTTGTCCGAGCCCCCTCCCTCAGGACCCTCCTGCTGCCCGGTTTTGGAAGATTCGTTGGCGGCGGGACGAGCCGGTCAGGGCACGATAGAGATGACCGCGAAAGAGCATCATGAGGACCAGACCGACTGGCGTGAGGAGAAGAATCAGGGGCGTGTACCATGAAGGAGACACGCCGAGATAGTGGAACCACTGACGCAACACCGCCAAGGGCAACGTCAACAGTTGAAAAAAATCGAGGCCCGTCAGTCGTCCGCCTTGGCTTGAGATTGAAAAGAAAAAGGTCAATCCGAACGGAGCGAGGACCACGGCGAGAGGCAAAAACCATTCGATCCAGTTTTCCAGGACGAATTCGTAACTGTCTTTGAGGGTGTCAAGTGACGCACCCGTCCGCCCCTGATAAATCAGTTCCGGCACCGGGTTGAGCACGATAAACAACAGGAAAAAGACCGCGGAGACGATCGCGGGGCCGTAGGGGTTGGCTTGCACGCCTAATTCGAGAAACTGGAGGGGGACCCACACGATAAATCCGATGGTGATGACGTCCCAGAAGTAGTGACCGGCCACGCTCCACAGATCTTCCCAGACCATGCGCCGGGAGTTGATCACCGCCTGTTCGATCAAGCTCAGAAACGCGCCGACGACAAAGGCATTGGCCGCGCCCAGCAACAGGCCTCCGAGCAGCCCCAGGGACATCGCCACGCCGGTCACGAACAACATGAGTCCCGCCAGCATGACGACCGCCGGCACGAGCAGCCAGTTGTTCTTCAAGGATTTCCACGTGCCGAGCAACGTGTGACGATACAGTTGAATAGTCGCTCGGACGATCTCCGACATGCGTCGTCGTGAAGGCAATTACGAAGCTTGTCCTGAGCCTCGAAGGGAAGGCGATGAAGATGAAGGGTTCGTCTGATCTTTGAGGGCAAGAATCTCTTGTTGTCGGCGGTCCCGTTCCTGCTTGATCATCTGTAACCGTTGAGGACGGTCAACGGTCCACCATCGGACTCGATCCTTAAACGACACGGTTTTGGGCGACACGCTTTTGAGTGTCCTCTCATGGAAATCGAACCCCTTCTGCGTGTCTCGTGTTTTGATGAAATGCTCGTACACGTCACGATACAAGTTCTTCAGGCCCATGTGAGGCACCATAGCCTACTTGGTTGAAGCTGGCAAGACCAATTCGTGGACGAAGACTCAACCGCGTCCGATCAGATTTGAGGAAACAGGCGTGCAGACGGGGCGTTGACACTGTACGGCAAGGTATGGGTAAATAGGACAAACGGCATGGGACTTTCTATGAACCGACAATCATGCTTCTCGTGTTTGTGCCACGGCACAAGCCGACACAGTCAAGTCATCCGGCGAAAAGGACCGAATCCCGATACGCGAGAGTGGCGGAACTGGCAGACGCGCGAGATTTAGGATCTCGTGGGAGACCGTGGGGGTTCGAGTCCCCCCTCTCGCACCAGCTTATACACGACCATAGGCCTATGTCTTTGTAGCGGCGCCATCTCATGGCGCCTGTCTTGGCCGCATAAGATGCGGCCCTACAACTGGACGGATGCCAGGGCCGTGACGTGTCATTTTGAACGAAGTTCTCTTCGATAAAGGACGATCATGAAATTGGAAGTGACTGAATTAGGCCCGGTCAAACGGGCGATTAAAATTGAAGTGCCTGAAGACGTCGTGAACGAAGCCTTCGACCAGGTGTATGCCGACCTGAAACGCCAAGTACGAATCCCGGGCTTCCGGCCGGGAAAGGCTCCGCTCGCCATGCTGGAAAAACGTTACGCCAAGGCCGTGGAACAGGACGTGATTCAACGCCTGGTGCCGGACTACTATCGGAAGGCGATCAAAGAAACGGGCGTGGCCCCGGTTCTGGTTGATATGCCGTCCGTGGAACGGTTGAAAGCCAAACGCCATGCCTCCCTCACCTTTACCGCCACCGTTGAAATCAAACCGGCCATTGAATTACGTGATTACCGTCCACCCAATCCTATTTCTTTGAAACGCGATTCCCGTACCATCAGCGATGAGGACGTGGATCAGGCCCTTGAACGATTTCGGGAACGGCAGTCCCGGCTTGAAGCCGCTCCCGCGGCCACGCCCCTGGATGAAGGGCTGTATGCCGTCGTGACGATTGAAGGCTTTTTGGATGGATCGCCGGTGGACGGCTCGAAAAAAGAAGGGCATCTCCACACCATGGGGTCTCGCGTCCCTCTGCTGGGCGTGACCATTGACGAGGCATTGATGGGAAAACTCGAAGGGGACAGCGTCGAGATCGTCCAAGACTATCCGGCCACGCATCCGGATACCCGGCTGGCCGGCCAATCCGTGACGTTCATGATCTCCATTCTCGGGGTCAAACAAAAAATTCTTCCGGTTCTCGACGACGAATTTGCCAAAGATTGCGGGGACTATGAAACCTTGGAGCAATTCAAGGATAAGATTCGGTCCGAACTGGAATCGGTGCTCAAACGAGACGTGCAAGAAGGCTATAAGGGTCAGATTACCGAACGTCTGCTGCAAATGCATCATTTCGACCTTCCCGAAGTCATGATCGAACGGGAAATCAGCGCGATGGTTCGGCAACGCCTGATGGAAGAACAACGGAAAAAGGGCGGAGGGCTCTCCGTGGATGAACACGTTCACGTGGAAGAGGAGGCGAAACGCATTCAACAAGAGGTCGCCCCTGAAGCGAAAAAACGGGTGAAACTCGGATTAATCCTGGAAGCGATTGCGGACAAAGAAGGCGTCTCCGTGACGGAGGAGGAGATTCAAGCGGAATTCACCAAGCTTGCGCAAGCCCTTCGAATCCCAGTGGAAGACATTCAAAAGATGGTCGCCTCCGGCGAGGAAGCGTCGCGTCAAGAATTTGAAGATCGCATCCGGGCCGAACGCGCCCTTCAACTGGTTTATCAACATGCCGTGATTCAAGGGTAACGCGCTCGACGCATCAGCGCGTCAACGGAAAGGGTCAAGTTGTATGTTAGTTCCAATGGTCATTGAGAGTACAAACCGTGGGGAGCGCGCGTATGATATTTACTCCCGCCTCTTAAAAGATCGCATCATCTTTCTGGGTGCTCCCATTGATGACGTGTTCTCCAACCTCGTCATTGCTCAATTATTGTTCTTGGAAGCTGAAGATCCGGAAAAGGATATTAACCTCTACATTAATTCTCCGGGTGGGAGCGTCACGGCGGGTCTCGGCATTTACGATACCATTCAATACGTCAAACCGCCGATTACCACGATTTGTTTAGGGCAGGCCGCCAGCATGGGCGCGCTGCTGCTGGCCGCCGGCACCACGGGCAAACGATTTGCCCTTCCCAATGCTCGCGTGATGATTCATCAACCGATGGGGGGCTTTCAAGGACAGGCGACCGAAGTCGATATTCACGCCCGTGAGATTTTGAAAATTCGAGAGCGACTCAACCAGATTTTTTCAAAACATTCAGGTCAGCCCTTAGACAAAATTTCCCGTGATACCGAACGAGACTATTTCATGTCCGGGACCGAAGCCAAAGACTACGGCCTCATTGATGAAGTCATCGTCCGGGCTCCGGAAAAAGAGAAGTCCCGTTCGAATGGCTCCTAGTCCCTGCATGGCGGCTTAAACCCTGACGACCATGGCAAAGCAAGTCAAAACAGAGGCCAATCTCCGGTGTTCGTTCTGCGGGAAAAGCCGGGATCAAGTCCGCAAATTGATCGCCGGTCCCACCGTCTATATTTGTGATGAATGCGTGCACCTGTGCAATGAAATCATGGCCGAAGAGTGGCAAGAGGCCAAAGAAGAAATCTCCTCGAAGTTGCGAAAGCCCTCCGAGATCAATCGCCACCTCGATCACTACATCATCAATCAAGACCGGGCCAAAAAAATTCTCTCGGTCGCCGTACACAATCACTATAAACGCATCGCCGCCAACGAAACCGGAGACGTGGAACTGCAAAAAGGCAACATCCTCATGATCGGGCCGACGGGGACGGGGAAAACGCTCTTGGCCCAAACCCTCGCCGATTATCTTGACGTGCCGTTTACGCTGGCCGATGCGACCACCTTAACTGAAGCCGGGTACGTGGGGGAGGACGTTGAAAATACGATTCTGAAATTGTTGCAAGCCGCGGACTATGAAGTGGACCGTGCCGAGCGCGGCATCATTTATATCGATGAAATCGATAAAATCACGAGAAAATCCGACAGCCCCTCCATTACCCGCGACGTCTCCGGTGAAGGCGTCCAGCAAGCCCTCCTTAAACTCATCGAAGGCACCGTGGCCAACGTGCCGCCTCAAGGCGGGAGGAAACATCCGCATCAGGAATTCATTCAAGTCGATACCAAAAACATTCTGGTCATTTGCGGGGGCGCCTTTGTCGGGCTGGAACCCATCATTGAACGACGGCTCAATCAACGACGCATGGGATTCAAGGCCGACATCAAAACGTCGGAACGCCCACGATCCCTGTTGACCCACGTGCAACCGGAAGACCTGCTCCAATATGGGTTGATTCCCGAATTCATCGGTCGATTGCCGGTGGTCACCACGCTGGAAGAACTAGATGAACGCGCGCTGGTTCGGATTTTGACCGAACCCAAGAACGCCCTCGTCAAGCAGTATCAAAAGCTCCTGTCTTTTGACAAAGTGAAGCTCAAATTTACCGATGGGGCACTCAGCGCCGTTGCCAGAAAAGCCTACGCGCAAAAAACCGGAGCGCGCGGCCTTCGCGCCATCCTGGAAGAGGTCATGCTTGACGTCATGTATGAAGTTCCCTCTCAAGCGGAAATCGAAGAAGTGGTGATTACCGAGGACGTGATTATGAAGAAGGCTGAAGCGATGAAAATTTTCGACCAGGGGATGAAGCCCGCGGTCGGCTCGTAAAAAGTGCGTTGAAATCCTCCTGCTCACGGGAGGTTGGCGCCACCCCCGAGAACGTGCCCCCCCCCCACCCCTCCGTCGCACAAAATCTTCGACTGACGTCTCCTCATCAATCTTCGCGTCAGACGCGGAGGCGTTGAGCGGCTTTCTTGTGACCGACGCCCTTTTTCCTGCCCCTGCCGTCCCCCTCGTTCTTGCGCGGCGCGAACTCGAAGCCGAATGTGCCGGAGCCATTGGACAGATCGATCGTGAGATGGGCTGCGAACTTGCGTTTGTTCTTTTTCGACACGAAGCCCTGCAGCAGATCGGTCTTGCCGTTGCCCAGCAGTTGCCGCACTTCACCGGCAACAATCGGGCGATTCAGGATCTGCCGGCTGATTCTGAAATCACAGGCACGTTTGTCCCCCAGTCCGTTGTGACAGACGTATCGTCTCGGCGTATCAAGCACCATCGCGCCACACTTGGGACAGGGACCGAGTTGGTCGCAATTCCGTGGATCAACGTCGTCGTCCGCGGTGGCATCACCAAAATCAAAGGCCGCGGTGAAATCGTCCTTGACGATCAATTCCGCGGTAAATTCGCGGCCGAGACGACTGCGGAAACCGTTCAACGGACCCAGGCGCCGGTCGCGCAACAAGGTCGTCACCTCGTCGGGGGACAACTCCCGTCCGGCAATGGATTTCCAGATCGAAAAATCACACGTCTCGCAAACAAACTTGCGATAGGTTTCCCGTACCTTGCCCTTGCCGCACTTGGGACACGACGCGTCGAGAACGACGTACGCATCGTCAATCTGGTCAACGTCACAACCCCGCGCGGCCGCGACAATGTCCTGAGTCATCCTGCGAATGTGACGCATAAACTCATCGGAGGAAAACTCGTCGATTTCGATCTGCTTCAATTTCTTTTCCCACTCGCCGGTCAATTCGGCCTTCGTCAATTCGTCAATCTTGAGGGCACGCAACAACCTGAGCAGCGTCGTGGCTTTGGACGTCGGGATCAATTCACGGGCGTCGCGCAGGATGTAGCGGTTGTGAATCAACTCCTCAATGATCGAAGCGCGCGTCGCGGGCGTGCCGAGACCGCGACCCTGCATCGCTTCGCGCAACGCCTCGTCCTCCATCAGTTTGCCCGCGCCTTCCATCGCGGACAACAGGGTCGCCTCGTTGTAGCGCGGCGGCGCTTTGGTGTGTTTGCTCTCCATGCCGACTTCGACCGTTCTGGCCTTTTCGGACCCGTCCTTGGCATCCGCGAGCGGGGGCAACGTTTCGTTGTTTTCCTTGCGCTCCATCACCTGCAACCAACCGCTCTCGATCATCACCCGTCCGCGGGTCTCAAAGGTCTGGCTTTCGACGACGGTACGACGGACCGTGTTTTCAAAGCGGGCCGCGGGGTAAAACGCCGCGATGAAACAACGCGTGACCAGTTCATAGACGCGACGTTCCTGTTCTTTCAGTTTCCCCGGCGCCTCTCCGGTTGGAATAATGGCAAAGTGGTCGGATACGTGAGCGTCGTTGAAGATGCGTTTGTTGTTGCCGTTGATGTAACCGTTCTGGATCGCCCGTTCGGCCCAGTGGCTGAGGGGTCGGCCACCCTTCTCGCCGTCCGACTGCCCGGCGCCGTGGCCGGCGTTGGACGTGACCAGCGACTGCATGATCTTTCTGACCGTATTCGGGTAATCCTCGGGTAACGTCCGAGAATCAGTGCGTGGGTAGGTCAGGACTTTATGGCGCTCGTACAGTGCTTGTGCGATGCTGAGCGTAGACTTCGCCGAGAAACCGAATCGCCGGTTCGCTTCACGTTGGAGCGAGGTCAGGTCGAACAGCATCGGGGCCTGCTGGCTCGACGGCTTCGTGGTCTCCGAAACGTGGCCCTCCCGATTCGCACACGTCGCGACGATGGCTTCGGCCCAGGTTTTGTCCCAGATGCGCTCCGGCTTCGCGGTGCCGTGCGGATCTTTTGCCGCACCTTGTGTGGCGCTCGGCTTCGTCCGAGCTTGCAACTGCGGATCAATCCAGCACCCTTCGTAATGACCGGAGGCAATCGCGAAAGTGGCCTTGACCTCCCAATATTCCCGAGGTTCGAAGTTCTGGATCTCTTTCTCACGGTCGACGAGGATCGCAAGCGTCGGGGTTTGCACTCGCCCGACCGTGGTCAGTGAAAATCCGCCGCCGCTTGAATTCAGGGCAGTCATGGCCCGGGTGGCGTTGATCCCGATGAGCCAGTCGGACTCCGAGCGACACACGGCGGCACGCTGGAGCGGCAAGACGGTCTCGCCCTCGCGAAGACGCTCAAAGCCGTCGCGGATCGCCTGCGGAGTCATGGATTGCAACCACAAACGCTGCACCGGCTTTGAGCCGCCGAAATGGCGGATCAGGTAATGGAAGATCAACTCACCTTCGCGTCCGGCGTCGCAGGCGTTGATGACTTGGGCAATATCCTTACGCGCGTAGAGTTTCTTGATGAGTTTGAGTTGCGATTCACTCTTCGGGATCGGTTGCAGGTCGAAGTGGTCGGGAATGACCGGGAGGTTGGCGATCGCCCACTTCCCGCGCTTGACTTCGACGCCTTCGGGTGGGACCAGCTCAAGCATGTGCCCGACCGCGAAGGTCACGACGTAACGCGGCCCCTCGAAGAAGTCTTTCTTGTTCTGAAAACCACCGAGCGCCCGGGTGATGTCGCGAGCCACTGAGGGCTTCTCAGTAATGACCAAGGTTTTACCCGCTTCTTCGGCAAGACGCGGGCGAGCCGTCTTCTTCTGGTGCTTTAACATTTGAGATAGCAGGACCCCGGGGCCTGCTTGAGGACGCCTTTTAATTCCAGGCTTAACAGGAGACTCATGACTTCGGCGAGAGCCAAAGGCGCTTCAGCCAGGATTTCATCAATCGGGACGGGCTCATCGTTGAACAGCGCCAGGACGTTCCGTTCTTTGTCGGTCAATACCGGATCGGCTTTTTCCGTGGAGCCCGCATTCTTTACTTCATCACGAAAGGAGCCGTCAAGTTGAGGGAGCAATTCTTCAACGACGTCCCAGGCCTCTTCCACCAGTTTCGCCCCTTGTTTAATCAGCCCGTGCGCCCCTTCATGTTTCCTGTTTTTGATGGGACCCGGGACAGCAAACACCTCCCGGTTCTGTTCGAGTGCCAATCTGGCCGTGATCAACGATCCGCTTTTCTGACTGGCTTCCGAGACAATGACCCCTAACGACAATCCGCTGATAATCCGATTTCGGCGAGGAAAATGATGAGACAGCGGTGGGGAGCCGAGCGGCAATTCCGACACCACGGCGCCATGCGCCTCAATCTCGTTCCGTAACGACTGATGTTCGGGAGGATACGTGCGGTCCACGCCACATCCCAAGATCGCCACGGTGCGAGCCTTGGCCTTGAGGGCACCCTGATGCGCCGCGGCATCAATGCCCCGTGCCATGCCGCTCACGATGGTAAAGCCAAGGGCCGCCAACCGTTCACTGAGTTCCTGCGTGACAAGCATCCCCGAAGGCGTCGCTCTTCGGGACCCGACCACGGCGATCACGTGATCGTCAGCAGCGGGAAGCGTCCCTCGCACGTACAACAGCGGCGGCGGATCCGGTATCAGCGCCAGCCGGCTGGGATACGCCGAGTCCAACACCGTGACAATCGAGCATGCCCCCTTCTGAATCAAGCGAATTTCGTCGGCCACTTGTTTACACACGCTTCGATCCGGTCCTTTCCGTATGGATTGCACCACGGACGACCGAATCCCCGCGTTCTGCAAATCGCTTGAAGAGGACGACAGTACCTCGTTCGGGCCGCCAAAAGATCGAACCAGTCGACAGAGGGTGCCGTCACTCAATCCCCGAAGTGACCGCAGGATGAGCCAAGCTTCCAGTGACTTCACGGTTGCGCTCGCTTACGAAAAACATCCGTGACGCCCGTTCGCGTGTGTTCCACGCGAGAGTGACGGGGCAACGGCAAGCAACTCCGTCGGGCATGGACCATGGCGAGTTTCTCTCTACCCTTCTCCTGAAACCACAACGTCATATTGTTCAAGAGGCAAGAGCGGATCGGCCTTCATGATCACCTGACAATGACATTCGCGCTGAAGCCGTTCAAGTTCGCCATGCTCAACGTCGTGAAGCAAATCCACGACGTGCGGGTGGGCTCCGATGACCACGCGTTGTTGTCCGGCTGCTCGTTCGATTCGTCGAATGTCTCGAAAAATATCGTACATCACCGTGAGCGCGGACTTCGTATACCCGCGGCCGTCACAATCGGAACACAGATCGGAGAGCGTCCGGAGTAAATCTTCTCGAACCCGTTCACGCGAAATTTCGATTAACCCCAGGTCGCTGATGCGGGAAATCCGCGTTCGCGCCTTATCATTGGCCATCGCGTCCACGAAGGCTTGATACACTTTCTCTCGATTCCGCTCTCGTTTCATGTCAATAAAGTCGATGATGATGATGCCTCCGATGCCGCGGAGTTTAATTTGATACGCAATCTCCCGAGTCGCTTCCAGGTTGTTTTTCAGGATCGTCTCTTCGGGATCGCGTTTGCCGACGAACCGCCCGGTGTTGACGTCAATGACCGTCATGGCTTCCGTATGATCGATGACGATGTGACCGCCGGACTTGAGCCAGACTTTTCGGCTCAACGCTCGAGAAATTTCCATCTCAATCCCTAAATAATCAAACAATCCTTCGTCTTTCTCATAATGAAAGATTCGAGAGGTTTGTTGGGGCAGGTACCGTCGCACGAATTCTTTGACCGCTTCATATTCCGCTTTTGAATCGATAAGCAGCCTCCTGACGTTTTTGGTAAATAAATCCCGCACGACTCTGAGCGTCAGACTCAAATCCGTATGCAGGGCAGCCGGGGCAGGAGACGCTTCTTGATTTTTGACGATGTCTTGCCACATCGCGGTCAAAAACTCGACGTCTGATTTGAGTTCCTCCTCGCTCACCCCCTCACTCACGGTCCGCACAATGTAACCGTAACCCGGTTCCCGCACGCGCTTCATGATGTCTTTGAGGCGACTGCGCTCATCGTCCTGGGGAATGCGGCGTGAGACGCCGACGTGATCCACGTTCGGCATGAACACCAAAAACCGTCCGGGCAACGAACAGTAGGAGGTCACGCGCGGACCTTTGGTGCCGATCGGGCCTTTGGAAATCTGGACGATGAGTTCTTGGCCTTCTTCCAGCAACTCTTCAATCGGCCGAACGGTTTGTCGTCGAGGATGCGGGAATTCCGCTCCTTTTTCATCGTCGTCGCCGTCAACCAGAATATCCCCGGGTTCCGTCCCCACCGAGAGATCCGACACGTGTACAAACGCGGCACGCTCCAGACCAATGTCAACGAACGCCGCCTGCATGCCCGGGAGCACTTTCACGACTTTCCCCTTATACACGTTGCCCACAAAATCCTTTTTCTTTACGCGGTCCACGTATAATTCCGTGACCACCTTGTTCTCGAGTACCGCGACGCGCGTTTCTTGAGGGGTCACGTTGATGGCAATCTCTACGCCCATACACACTCCTTTGTTCCCTCACCGACGACGCGTGCGTCTCCGTGGGAAACGTGCTGTGCCCGCATCATCTTCCAAAAAGCGCGGCACGGATAATCAAGTTCGTCACACCGTCAATCTGACCAGACGACGGGCACGGCCACGGGGGGCATCATTCACGACCATGACGTCAGCCGGCCCTTCCTCACGCTCAACAACAATCCTAAGGCAGCCATCGTCATAACGGTCGTACTCCCCCCATAACTCAGTAACGGCAACGGAATCCCGACGACGGGCGCCAGCCCAATGGTCATCCCGATGTTGACAACCATGTTAAAGGTCATCATGCCTACGACCCCAACGGCCAACAAGGTTCCCAACAGATCTTTGGCGTTCGCCGCAATGTCCAGTCCCAAGAGCAATAACGCCAGAAACAGACCGATTAACGGGACGGTCCCCAAAAATCCCCATTCCTCGGCATAGACCGCAAAGATAAAATCCGTGTGACTGTCCGGAAGAAATTTAAATTGCGTTTGCGTGTTCCCGTGAAACCCTTTTCCAAGTAATTCACCGGAGCCCACGGCAATACGAGATTGCAGTGCCTGGTAGCCTTTGCCCCCCGGATCATACCCCGGGTCCACGAAACTGATAATCCGTTCCTTTTGATAGTCGTGCAGAGAACCCCATAATTCCCCCCAGACAAAGGGAAACATCATCAACGCCGACAAGAATACCAGCCCCAACGTTTTCGACTTGACGCCCACGGCCAGCAACAACGTGACGTAGATGGCCAGAAAGCTGAGGCTGTTTCCCAAATCCGGTTGCTTCAGAATCAAGAAAAACCCGGGAAGCATGATGAACCCAGGCACAATGACTCGATACCACCACCCATGCCGGGGTTGGGTGGCATAATAGGTCGCCAAGACCAGGAGCAGAGGAATCTTCACGAATTCCGACGGCTGCATCGCCACCGGCCCGAGAGCAATCCATCGTTGCGCCCCACGAGTACTCTTGCCACCGAACATGACGACCACGAGGAGGAGCAACCCTAATCCATACAGGAGATACGACGCGAAGGCTAATTTGTGGTAATCAATCGTGGACATCGCCAGAAAGGCCAAACTGCCCACCCCGACCCATACGGCTTGTTTGGCGTAAATGGGAAATTGTCCCGCCTTTCCGGCGGTCCCACTGGCAATGGTTAAGACCCCAATGGACACCAACGCACAGATGACCCCCAAAAAGCCCCAATCAAACCCATCTAGCCCTCGACTGCGCTTCCACGGTTCATCCATGAACGGCTTCTCCCTCTTGCCACGCGCGTGAATGCAACGCAGAGGACGATGGTGCCATTCTCTCCACGTTCGACGGATCCGACAGATAGGCTTCAATGAGTTGTTTTGCGAGTGGAGCCGCCACGGCTCCGCCTTGACCCATGTGCTCCACGAGCACCGCCACGGCGATCCTAGGACGGGCTAACGGCGCATAGGCAACGAACCAGGCATGGTCTCGAAATTTCTTTGGCGTGTCGTCTTCGGATTTTTCACGCAAGCCCACGACTTGTGCCGTCCCGGTTTTCCCCGCAATCCCCACCAAGGACGAACGCGCCCTTCGTCCCGTGCCTTCGGCGACCACCGCGGCGAGAGCGGTTCGAATTCGGCGCAGTCCTTGCGGCTGCACCAGTTGAACGGCGTGGCCGCGTGCGGGATTCCACTCTTGAATCATTCCGTGCTCTCGTTGTCGCACGCCACGAACAACGTGGGGGGTATACACCCTTCCATGATTGCCGACCGCGGCAATCACGTTCGCCATTTGCAAGGGCGTGACCGTGACAAAGCCTTGTCCGATCGAGACCGAAATGGTTTCACCCGGGTACCAGGCTTCTCCTTGCGTTTGCTGTTTCCATTCCGGGGAGGGGACGATCCCGGTCACCTCCGAGGGGAGATCAACGCCCGTTCGCTGGCCTAATCCGAATCGTTTCGCATGGGTTGCAATGGTTTCGATCCCCAAGCGATGACCTAACCGATAAAAGTACACGTCGCACGAATGCATCATAGCCGCGTGCAGATCGACGTTTCCATGCCCATTCGCCTTCCAGTCCCGAAAGGTTCGCTTCCCGAATCGAAACCCGCCGCCACATCGGATTCGCTCGGTCGGATCAATGGCTCTGGTCCCAAGCACCGCACCCGCCATAATAATCTTAAAGATGGAACCCGGAGGATATTGTCCTTGAATCGCTCGATTCGTCAGAGGGTGTCGCGGGTCCTGAAGAAGGACGTTCCATTCCTCAACGGGTAAGCCATGAGACAAGGCATTGGGATCGAAACCGGGTTGGCTGGCTAAGGCCAGCGTTTCTCCCGTTTGAGGATCCAAGGCCACAATCGCTCCGGCTTCATCTCCCAAAACGTCTTCCGCCAATTTTTGCAACCGGAAGTCGAGGGTGAGATAGACGTCGTTTCCCGCCTGCGGTTTCTCCACGAAAATCGTCCGTTTCTCATGACCGAGCGCGTCGACTTCAATGAGTTTTCTCCCTGCTTGACCTCGCAAGGCCCGATCATACATGCGTTCCACGCCATACTGGCCGATCATGCTGCCCTGCACGAGTCCATGAAATTTCTCCTGCCCGAGCTGTTCCTCTGACATTTCTCCGATGTACCCGATCACGTGCGCGGCAGACGACCCTTGAGGATAATTCCGCTGATATTCAGGGTGAACCACCACCCCGGGTAAATCCAACCGATGCGATTCGACAATGGCCGCCTCTCTCAGGCTGAGCCCCGCCTTCAGTTTCACCCGCGTTCGACCATGAGTCAGAATTTTCTTGTTCAGTTCACGCGCATCCAACGCCAACAGATCCTCGAGTTTCTGAAACAGCCTCTCCCTGTTCCGCACGTCGCTGAGTTCAACGTAGACGTTGAAACTCGGCACGCTGTTCGCCAGTAAGAACCCGTTCCGGTCATAAATGAGTCCTCGAGCGGGATGTAACACGATCGATCTGGTGCGATTGTGTTGAGAGAGATGTTGATAATGAGGCCCGTCGCGCACTTGGAGTTGCCATAACCGCAGGACCAACAGCCCGACCACAATCACGACCCCGATTTTCAGGAGCCATAATCGTCGTTGAACCTCTCCGAGTTCAATTGCTGAGGAACCAGGATCCGTCATGATTCAATTCACCGGCACGACCATTCGGCCGATATCCGGATCATCGTCATCCACTCGGCGCGTGGCCCATCCACCGTGAAAAGATCCAATGGGCGACGAGGGACACCAATCCGTCCAACACCGCCTGGGGAAACAAGACCGCGGAGATCCCGTGGAACACTACTCCCATATCCATTCCCTGACGCGCGACCAGCAAAAACACCGTGCCGGACGCAACGGAAAACACCAGCATTGAGAAAAAAGCTGAATACCAAGCCGTCGTCGAGACGTTTTTCGCTACAACACCGGACAGGTAGCCAACGGCAGCTTTGGTGAGCGTATTCAGCCACAGCGTGCCGGCGAAAAAAAAATCCTGGACAAACCCCAAGAAGAAGCCCAAGACCCCTCCACGAACCCGTCCCGCGAACAATCCGACCAAACAGGCGGCGACCAGACAGAGATCCGGGCGAATTCCAAAGAGACTCAAAGACGGTAACAACGTGACCTGAACGGGCACAAGCAACAGCATGAACGGGATAGACGCAAGCCTCTTCATTGAGCGGCGTTCTCGTTCTCTCGGGAATCCAACGCTTGCTCAATGGAGAGCATGGCTTCGACTGGTTGAGGGGACGTGACGATCAGGACTTCTTCCATCCGTTGAAAATTCACGACGGGCACAATGTCCGCCGTCTGAAACAAATCGCCCTCACGTTCTTCAATCCGGGCCACCTCCCCGATCAACACCCCGCGCGGAAATCCGTCGGTTAATCCCGACGTCACCACCACGTCCCCTTTTCGAACGGGTGAGAGCGGCGGAATATACTTCATCCAGACGTGACTCTGTGGCGTACCCTGAACAATCCCCTCATCCCGCGTGCGTTGCACCAATCCAAGAATCGCGACGTTCGGATCGGTCATCAGTAAGACAATGCTCGTGGACCCGGTGGTCTTGACGATTTGCCCGACGACTCCGGCTGGAGTCATCACACCCATTTCAACGCGAATCCCGTCATGTTCCCCTTTGTTGAGCACGACGCCTTGATACCAATTCGACGTACTGCGGCCGATGACTTGTGCCGCAACCGTCCGAATCGGGGTGTGTTGCTGAAATTCCACTAACGCGGCGAGTCGGTCCGCCGCCAGTGCCCGCTCCTGCCACTGATTCAATTCCCCACGAAGCTGCTGGACCCGTTGATGGAGTTCGTGGTTTTGTTCAGATATCGTGTGAAAGGAAAAAACCTGGTTCCATCCGTCACGGAGTCCGCGCGTCAGGGAGGCCATGCTTTCGATGGGAATCGCCACGACGTCGGCCAAGGGTTGGCCGACGTCATGGATGAAGAATTGCGCGTGCCGAGGAAGGAGGACGAACGCCACGCATGCGAGTGCGAACACTACCGCAATGATCCGTCTCGTGCCGGACCCCACAAGGACCGCAGGCCGAAACCGGCCGTTCATACACACTCGTTCCTTTTACGAATTGACCGTCGACTGGGAGGCAATACTCCGCAGCAGGGTAATCTCTTCGAGCGTTTTCCCTACTCCCAAGACGACGGAGGTCAGCGGATCATCGACCATGATGATTGGCAGCGCGGTTTCTTCTCGCAACCGGGCATCCAATCCTTGTAACAGTGATCCCCCGCCCGTCAAGACAATCCCTCGATCAATGATGTCCCCTGCTAATTCGGGAGGCGTATTTTCCAAGGCTAATTTAATGGCCGACACAATCGCCGCAATGGACCCTTCCAAGGCTTCCCGGATTTCCGCGTCCTCCAACGCAATGGTACGAGGAATGCCTGAAACCATGTCCCGCCCTCTCACCATCATTTGGGCTTTCTCTTGCAACGGATGGGCCGACCCAATTTCCAGTTTCACGCGCTCAGCCATATGCTCGCCGATCAACAAATTGTATTCACGTTTGATGTACTGAATGATCGCAGCATCCAGTTGGTAGCCGGCCATTTTCACCGACTCACTGTAGACGATCCCCCCCAGTGAAATGACCGCGATATCGGTCGTGCCCCCTCCAATATCGACCACCATGTTCCCCGCGGGCTCGGTGATGGGCAGCCCCGCTCCAATGGCCGCGGCCAGAGGTTCTTCAATCAAATAGACCTCACGTGCCCCTGCTAATTCGGCCGACTCTTTCACGGCTCGCCGTTCCACTTGCGTAATCCGCGACGGCACGCCGATGATGATTCGAGGCCGGAAAAACGCACTCCGATTGCGAACCCGCGTAATAAAATAGCGAAGCATCTGCTCGGCCATTTCAAAGTCGGCAATCACGCCTTCTTTCATGGGATGAATGGCTGATATGTTGCCGGGCGTGCGTCCCACCATGCGTTTGGCGACGCTCCCCACCGCTAAAATTTTACCCGACTGGCGTTCAATGGCCACAACCGACGGTTCATTCAAGACGATCCCCATGCCCTGGATGTAGACCAATGTATGGGCCGTCCCAAGGTCAATGGCCATGTCACTCGAAAACAGACTCAAAAATCGACTGACCCATCTCATCATCTTCTCGCTCACGTGTGGTGAACCCCTTCACGTGGAACCGCGTTGCGCTCTGACCCACGTCTTGGGAGGACGGCCCCCCATGCACTCACGCCGCACGTGCAGAGATTCGTTCTTCAAACAAAATAGTTTTCAAGTATAGCAGAACTCTCGCATGACCTCAAAATAGCCCTGAATCGTATTCGTCCGTCAGCCATCTGCCGAATGGCGGGGTTGCACGTTGCGTCCACTCTGCGCCATAGTTCCCGCGGACAAAGGGGAGTTCGTCATGGCACCACAAACGTTGTTCGACAAAATCTGGGACTCGCACGTGGTTCACGAAGAGGCAGATGGAACGACGCTGTTGTATATTGACCGGCACTTGGTCCACGAAGTGACGTCTCCTCAAGCCTTTGAAGGGCTCAGACTTGCCGGACGACGGCCTTGTCGTCCAATGGCGACCCTCGCGGTTCCAGACCATAACGTCCCGACCACCGACCGCGCGTTAGGCATTCCTGACCCGCTGAGTCGCCTGCAAGTGCAAACTCTTCAACGTCACTGTACTGAATTCGGCATTCCGGTGTTCGCGATGGATGACGTTCGTCAAGGCATCGTACACGTGATTGGCCCTGAACAAGGGTTGACCTTGCCCGGCATGACGATTGTGTGCGGCGATTCTCATACGTCCACCCATGGAGCCTTCGGAGCCTTGGCTTTCGGTATCGGCACGAGTGAAGTCGAACACGTGTTGGCCACGCAATGCTTGATTCAAAAACGACCGCACACCATGCAAATCCGGGTGGAGGGTCACGTCTCTCCCCATTGTTCGCCTAAAGATATGATTCTGGCCATTATCGGGCACCTCGGCACTTCCGGCGGAACGGGGTACGTGGTGGAATACACGGGCGACGCAGTTCGCTCTTTATCGATGGAAGGCCGGATGACCCTCTGCAATATGTCGATTGAGGCCGGTGCCCGCGCCGGGATGATTGCCCCGGACGAGACCACCTTTTCCTACGTCAGGGGGCGGCCCATGGCTCCCGCTGAGGACCTCTGGGCCCAGGCCGTCGCCCATTGGCAGGGGTTACAGACGGACCCCGGAGCCACCTACGACCGCGTCGTCACGGTGAACGGAGAAGACGTGTCGCCTCAAGTCACGTGGGGGACGAATCCAGGCATGGTGACGGGCGTGGACGGTACCGTGCCGGACCCTGACTCCTATGCCGACGCGGAGATGCAGGAGTCCACTGAACGGGCGCTGATCTACATGGCTCTGACTCCTGGCACCCCGATTGTGGATATCAAAATTGATCGGGTGTTTATCGGATCGTGCACGAATTCCCGCATTGAAGATTTACGCGAGGCGGCTTCCTATTTCAAAGGAAGAATGGTCGCCCCCGGCGTGCATGCGATGGTGGTCCCCGGGTCAGGTCTCGTCAAACAACAAGCCGAAGAAGAAGGATTGGACGCCGTCTTTCGAGCCGCAGGAGCGGAATGGCGAGAATCCGGCTGTAGCATGTGTTTGGCCATGAACGCCGATATTCTTCAACCCGGTGAGCGTTGTGCGTCAACCAGTAACAGGAATTTTGAAGGCCGGCAGGGAAAAGGCGGCCGGACGCACCTGGTCTCCCCGGCGATGGCCGCGGCCGCGGCCATCGCCGGACGTTTCGTCGATATTCGTCATTGGTCCTGAGTCCGTCATGATCGCCTTTACGACCCATACCGGACGAGTGGCGACGCTGGATCGCGTGAACGTCGATACCGATCAGATTATCCCCAAACAATATTTGAAAACCATTCATCGAACCGGATTGAAAGAGGGGCTCTTTGCCGATTGGCGACGGCTCCCGGACGGCTCGCCCGATCCCGATTTCTTCATGAATCAACCCCGGTACGCCGATGCCACCATTCTGCTGACTCGTGAGAATTTCGGCTGCGGCTCTTCCAGAGAGCACGCGCCCTGGGCTCTCCTGGATTATGGGATTCGTTCTATTCTCGCTCCCAGTTTTGCCGACATTTTTTACAATAATTGTTTACAAAACGGCATTCTCCCTATTGTCTTGACGGCACAAGACGTTCAAACCCTCTTTGATTACGTGGGCGCGAATCCGCAGGGCCACCTGACGATCGACTTACCTTCTCAAACGGTCTCGACGCCGCAGGAATCGACGTTTTCATTCTCGATCGACGCCTTTCGAAAAGATTTCCTCCTGCATGGGTTGGACTCGATAGGGTTAACCCTCCAACGCGAACAAGATATTGAGCACTACGTCGCACGACGAAAACAGGAAGTTCCCTGGCTGTTTCAAGACCTCTGTTCGTAACCCTTCGAGGCCCTTCGAAGCTCAGGGGAGCCTCAGGGCAAGCTTCGCCGTTCCACAAAACAGCGGCCGGTGTCCTCACAACCAAAGCATGGGAATCCCTGCTGACGCGGTCCGTGTTTCCTGAACGGCCTTGTTGTTGCACGGTCGTTCCGATCGGGACGAGGAAGAAGGGCGTCTCACGGGAGCAAGAGGCAAGGGCGCCAGAGGTGGTCAACGGTTCCGTCACTTCTTTCGCTTTCCACTAAAAGGACGTATGGACGAAATCAGCGCACTCAGGGACATCATCCTTATTTTTTCCGTGTCCATCGTGGTGATCTTCCTGTTTCAAAAGCTCAACTTGCCCTCCATTGCCGGGTTCCTCGTGGCCGGGACGCTGGTCGGTCCCCACGGGCTCAACCTCATTTCCGATCGAGAACAAGTTCACGTGCTAGCTGAGATCGGGGTCATACTCCTGCTGTTCACGATCGGGCTGGAATTTTCGCTGGCCAGATTGAAATCCTCGAAGCTCTTGTTTGTCGTGGGCGGGTCCGCCCAGATTGCAGGCGTGCTGATCGTATTCGTCAGTAGTGCAATGCTGTTTCACATGGATATCAACGCGGCCATCTTCTGGGGATTATTAGTCACCCTGAGCAGCACGGCCATCGTCCTGAAAACGTTGGCCGAACGGGGAGAACACGACACCCTCCACGGACGATCCACCATCGGCATTTTAATCTTTCAAGACTTGGCCATCGTCCCGATGATGCTCATGACTCCTCTTTTGGCCAATCAGGAAGCGGAGGGAATCGGTCGCATTCTGTTCACCCTCGGAAAATCGCTCGTCCTGGTGATCGTGATTGTGCTGGCCGCCCGCGTCTTTGTGCCCAAGCTCCTTGAACAGATCGTCCGGACGAGAAGCCGGGAACTATTTCTCCTGACCATCGTCGTCCTTTGCCTGGGCACCGCGTGGTTGACTTCACTGGTGGGGTTATCGTTGGCACTCGGAGCGTTTATCGCCGGATTCCTCATTTCTGAATCAGAATACAGCCACCAGGCCATCGCCGACGTTCTTCCGTTTCGAGATAGTTTCAACGGCTTGTTTTTTGTCTCGATCGGCATGCTCATGGACCCAACGGTGCTTGTGGCGTATCCCCTGCTGATCATGACCTTGGTCGGCGCAATTGTCGTTGGAAAATTTGTGACGGGAGCCGTGGCCGTTGTCGCCGCCGGTGCGCCTCTTCGATCAGCGATCCTGGCCGGCGTGGCGTTGGCGCAAGTCGGAGAATTTGCCTTTATCCTGGCGCAAGAAGGACTGAAGGTCGATCTGCTCTCTCATGAAACGTACAATATTTTTCTCGCCGTCTCCGTACTCACGATGATCATGACGCCGTTCCTGATTCAATGGTCTCCCAAAATCGCCCGACGGGTCGAAGCCGTGCAACGGTTGCACCACTGGTTCCCCGGACGGGTGTCCCTGCGCACGGAACCCGTCCAATTCAAACTCAGCGATCACGTCATTATCGTTGGATACGGCTTGAACGGCCGCAATCTCGCCCGAGTTCTTCGCGAATTTGCGATTCCCCACGTCGTATTGGACATGCGAGGCGAAGTCGTTCAACTCGAAATCGGAAGCGGCACCCCCCTGCACTACGGTGACGCCACCAACCCCACGGTGTTACACCAGGTCCACGTCCAAGCGGCAAAAGTCCTGGTGGTCGCCGTGTCCGACCCCTTCGGGTCCCGGCGGATCGTCCAACTGGCGAAAAGCCTCAACCCGACGATTCACACGATTGTTCGAACGCGGTATCTCAACGAGATCGACGAATTGCATCAACTCGGAGCCGACGAGATCATTCCCGAAGAATTTGAAACGTCCATTGAAATGTCCGTTCTGGTCCTCCAGTTGTTTGGCCTTCCGAAACACGTCATCCTTGAAAAGGCGGAACACATTCGTCGCGAAGGCTACGCGCTTCTCAGACGAGGAGAACAGTCTGAACTGACTCACCACCTTCGGACCGGCACCCTCAGAGACGTTGACGTCCAGACGTGCCGAATTGATGAAGACTCCCCGGCTCTCGGCCGGACGCTGAATGATTTGGCTCTTCACTCAAGGACCGGGGCATCCGTCATGGCCCTCATGCGTGCCGGGGTCACCCATCCCACCCCTTCCGATACCACCGTTCTCGAAGCCGAGGACGTCGTGGTGCTGCTCGGCACCCGAGACGCTATTCGTCGAGCCATCGGACTTCTTGTCGATCCAAAAACTGAATAGGTCCCGTTCATGCTCACGCCACGCAGAAAGACAATGGTGAATCCGCTGGAATTGAAAGGCTCTCCCTCTTTGCGGATAATATGAATGGGTTCAAACAGGAAGATTAAAAGGAGAAAGGAACACACTCGGAAACGAGGATTGCGTTTATCGTTATGCCATATTTTGAGACAATAGAGGGAGCGTATGGACTGGTCCGTGGCGGTGATATTTCACAAGTATCGGTACAGAAAGCACTGCAATACGAAAATTGGCAACACCTTCCCGACGAAATTACCCAGAAGATTCTTGCACACCCTGACTACTCTCTCTTGAATATCGCATCCGGGAAACAGCCTGTACCGGCCCGTTCAGAGTTAGCCCAAAAATGTCAAATCCCAAGAAATAACAGAAAGATCAGCCTTGCCTACTCTCTGAAGAGATTAAGGGATGATTCACAATTTGACATGATAGATGCCGATGACTTTCCCCAACTCTGGGAAAAACTTGAAAAAGATCAGAAACGCGGAAAGAGGTGGGTTACCATAGACCGCTTAACCCTCCAATCGGAGCGTGATATCCATGATTTGGTGTGTCGTTTAGGCTTGTATCATTGGCGCGGGATTCAGTTGCATACGCCTGTTTTTTGTCTGGAATTGCATAATATAGACTGTGTCAAGCCTAACGCACTGGATGCTGGTCTGGCATTCTACTTTCATCAAACGCCGGGGCAAGAGCCCGGCAGAACACGAAGCCTGGAAACAGGCGAACCAGACATGGAGGAATGGCTGTGTTTGGAAGAGGTCGATAGCGATGCGATTAAATGTGTCGATGGTCTCTTCATCCGTCAAAAAGTAGAAGTAAACATGGACAACTATTATAAAAACAACGCGCAAAGGATCCGAGGGTAAAAATTGTATGGACGAACAACAAATAATCCAGCAATTCTTCAAGGATGAGACTACGGCGGTGTTGTATGTCCGCAATCGCTTGCTGGGCAATTTCGACGAAGCGCCGCCGCCAATCAGTGACCGTTTTATCGAAGAATTTCCGACGGATATCCTTCAACGCCTTGTCAATGACCTTGATGATAAAACGATTTTCTGGAATGCTTGTTTTCAGTTATTCAAAGAGTGGCGAGACCCCGATAGAGCCGATCACACTCGTGCGAAAGGTCTATGTGAACTCACTTACCTCATCCGTCAGTTTAACCACCACCATGAAGAAGTGTTTGGCAAAGAGAAAGATCGTTGGCAAGAAGAACTGAACGCTCAAAATCTGGGAGAAACTCCGTATGCTCAATATGCTGAGCAAGAAAAAAATCTGGTGTACGCCCAGAATTTGAGTTTGGTACATATTTGGAATCTGTGGTCAGATGAGCGATGGATAAGACTGTACGAAAATATTCTGGGATCAAGTGGTGAGAATAACGAAGCTCAATTTGAACTTATGTTGATTGTCACCCAACACCTGAAGTGGGATGCAGGGAAAACCATGCAGTTGTTCCAGTGGACCCTGGACAGGGGGAACCTGCCGAACACTTTTTACAACCAGTATTTCTTACACCGTTTACGCCTGTGTGGAAATAGGATGACCGAGACCGATATTGAGGAACAAAAGAGATGCCAGAGAGAATTGGTTGATGATATTCTAAGGACTCAGGGACAGTTCTTCTACAGCTTACCCAGCAATAAAAAAGAGCCGCTCGGCAGAGCACTGCTTGAAGCTAGTGAATTGTTTGATTTGAAAAGTTTCAAATGCCTGGATGAGAGAAAAAGATCGTTACTGGGTCGAGAGATTGCCAAACTGATCCAACCACCCTATGACAAAGAAACCAATATGTTCAAAACCGATCCTACAACCTCATCCGGGGTTCAATACATGAAGAACCATTATGCCGGGGCTACACCGCAGGCAGCCTGAACAATGTCTGAACAACCAACTCAATTCGTATCCTTCTACTCTTACAAGGGAGGAGTGGGACGCAGTACAGTGCTTGCCAACCTTGCTTGCTGGCAGGCGATGCAGGGGAGAAAAGTTCTGATTATTGACCTTGATCTTGAGGGACCCGGGCAACACAGTAGCGGACTGTTTAAGGAAAACCCGGTAGTCGATTCGGCAATAAAAGGGGGGTTTATTGATCTTTGTGAAGCTTGGCAACAACACCGCGCACAAACGCCTGATGAAGTGTATGAATGGGATTTGCGGGACTATATGCTGCGAAGCACTCTTCTGGATGCCTTGCCTGGTGCCAATAAGGGCGAGATTTTTTTGATGCCTGCAGGCAAACAACTGGATACAGGCTATGCCGAAAGACTCAACAGACTTGATTGGCATAAATTCTTTTCACCGAATGAAAGTAAAGGTTACAAACTGTTTGACACATTGAAACTGTACTGTGAGATCGAGGAATTTGACAATGTATTGATTGATTCGAGAACGGGACTCAGTGACCCCTATTACATGGCAACCTCCTGGTTGAGCAATACCGTTGTGTGTTTCAGCCTGTTGAACCGACAGAGTATTGAAGGATGTCGCTATGCCATGGAGTTTATCCAAAAAGAAGAGTTCCAGAACAAATATGGGAAGAAACGTGTTTTGCCTGTACTCACCATGATTCCTCCAACCAGAAATTTTGAGGTCAACGAGAGGATAAAATCCATTCTAGCTGACGAATGGCCGGAAATTGAGAAGGATTTTGTCACGAAATTCAGGTACGACGAAGCGCTGGCCATAGAAGAGCAAATACTGGCAGTCAAAGACGGATTTGAAGAATCGGATTTCGGCAAGTCATTGCAGAATTTGAAAACTGCCATAGAAGATTCATCTGCTTATTTGATGAGCAAAGATCAGGCGCGCAGGAACTTCAGGGATACGCCTTTGGAAAATCCTTTTCCTAATCTCAGCGTTGAGTACTGGAGTCCACGGGAGATTGCCAGTCACTATTCAGCTATTTACCCAAGGATAGAAGAACAATTGACAAGATTTCAGCCCGTTATTGTTTACGGTTCTCGAGGAACGGGTAAAACCACCATGGCCCGTTATTTTGACTATCAAACTCAATTGATCGTATTTCAACAAAATAACCGACGTATGCCAAAACCCGGAGAACTCCCCTACCTTGGCTTGTGGATTCGCCAAGACAGCGATTTTCTAAAGGCATTTAACGTGCCTGACGAAAACAAACACAAGGATTACAATACCCTGTTTGGCCTGTTCTTCGACATGGTTGTGTTGCGTAAAGCGCTAAACGCCATGCAGTCTTTTGGGGGTCTATCCGTCTGGGTTAAATCAACCGAAGAATTATTCAGAGTTTTGCGTCGAGAAATTGGTGTGACCAGTGATGGGCAATGCAACGTGGAAGTTTTTTTGAAGCACCTAGATACCCGTTTGTATGAAATTCGCGCGTACATCAACAATCCCGGCTGCTCTCCAATGCCCTACCTATTCCAAGGCAATACCTTAACGAAATTGCTGGCAGAACAACTAAAGGAAGAAAACATCTATTTTGTGGTATTCGTTGATGAGGTTGAAAATTACGCAACTCACCAACAACAAATGCTCAATACCCGGGTCAAGCACATTAAACGCAGTGATGCGGTCACCTACAAATTACTTGCACGTAATGATGGAATCAAAACTACATTGACCGACTCAGACAACCAGGAACTTGAAGTGACTCATGACTACCGTGCCTGTTTTCTTGATGAGGGAATCACGTTTGATGAATTCAAGAAACGCGCGGAAATTTTAGTGAATTGCTATATTTCCAGTTCGACCCATTTTCGGCACATCGGCAAAGCGCAGGACTTTCTGGAATATCTCACGCCTGAAGAAGAATCACGAAAAATTTGTGGAAACCGAGGCAACGAGCTATTGATTAAGCATCTAAGCGAACAACATCAACTTAGGACAGATCATCTCCTGATACGGTGGATGGGGAACGAACCGAATCTATTGCGTCAAGCAGTTGCCACTGTGATGGTTAATCAAGGGAAGGATGCCGATCATGTCGCAAAAAACATGCACGATAACACTTCTACGGCACAAGATTGGTATCACAACTATTCAAGAGGCACATTGTATTGGTTATGTACCTTGCATAGAAAAGCAAAAACATACTCCGGTTTTAACGACATTGCCGGTATAGCCGGTGAAAATGTCCGTGTGGTGGTGGGCGTATTTTACGAAATTTTTGAGGAATGGATTAAACAAGAGGAAAGACGGCTGCCATTTAGCTCTGAACTGCAAAATAAGTGTATCTGGGAATCGTCGAGAACCTATTTCAAGAAACTTGATCGTTTTCGCCCAACGGAAAAACAGTTAAATCTGGTGGTAGAGCGTCTCGGTAACCTTTTTGCCGCGATACATAAGAGTCCCCGGCAAGGAGAACCGGAGATCAATCACTTCTCGTCAGATGAAGACTTGGATGAGGAGACGATGAAATATTTGAGAATTTGCCGGCAAGAAAATTTGCTGCAATGGTTGCGAAGTAACAAGCAAAAATCATCGAGTGATTATCTGCCTGATGCTTTCAGGATCAACCCTTGTTATGCACCGAACTTTGGTATTTCCTGGCGAAGAAAAAAGAAGCTTACACTCAAACCCGACGATGTCCGTAAACTTTGTTTCGGTTCGGATAAGGAGTGGAAAAAGATCCACTCGCGCATCAAACGACAATATCATGAAAGAAGCGACAACAAATCTAACCAATCTCAAACAAGTATGTGCCTCGATGCTTGAACCATACGATCCCGTAGAGCAATCCTACCAGAGAGTAGCTGAGTTACACCCGTGGAGCTTGTTGTTGACTGGAAATCAGGAAACACTACAGGCAGAAGATAGGTGTGGGGGAACGATCAGGAAGCTTTCCCGTCACTTACCTGCGAATCATCAGCATGTAAAAATTGCCCGTCAACGAGATAGAGGTGCTGACGGCAGGTTTATTTTTGATAGAGATGGAAAAACGGAGGAAGCATCAGCCCAGGATTTTCACGGTGGCTTTGAAAAAATCGCGGAACAGGCTTTGAGTCAGAGGCCCGTCAACGTACTCATGGATATCACCAGCCTTGAGTTGGATGCAATCCTTCATATTCAACATTTTTTTAATCAATTCGACAATATTAACCTGTACGCGCTGTACACTTCTCCAAACGAATATCGGGACCGTGATGACTACAAATTGCGACTCAACGAGATTGCACAGCCTCCCGGCTACATCTCCCTGCGCATGGATGAATCATCTTCTTATCCCCATGTTTTTCTATTGGGGTTCGACAACGGCAGGGCCTTGCGCTTCTTTGACCTGTTCGATGAATGGAAAGATCATGAAAAATACGCCATCATCAGTGACCCACCTTACGTTCCTGCCGGGGTTAAGACTGCCAGAGAAGCAAATTCGTGGATTGAAATTTTAAAGCCTGAGCAAATTTTTAAAATCAGCGGATTTGAACCCCTCAGAGTTTGCGAAAAGCTCCGGGAACTTTATCAATCAGAAGGACGACTGGACATCATACCGTTGGGACCAAAACTGATGCTCCTAGGCGCAACCCGATTCTATTTTTCTCTGAACGAAAAAGAACGCAATAACGTTCGCATCCTGTATGATTTTCCACAATCTACTATGGGAGCGACTTCAGGAGTTCTCAAACACTATCTGTTTCCATGCAGCGGATCATGAATCTGGCACAACATTTCACACCGAATCCCCATGCGAGTCTGCTGGTTCAAAAAATGCACCCCTTTGCCGGCGACAACAAGGGAATGAATGGGGTTGACCTCGGTGCAGGGAGGGGGGCACTCCTTTATTCAGCGACCCGAGAATGGAAAAAGGCCAGTTTTTTCGGCGTAGATGTTTCCCCGTCTCTTCTGAAAATCATACGACGACATTTTCCTTCGGTACGATTCCGTTGTCTGGATTTACTCAACGCAAAGTCGCTGAAATCAAAAATACTGACAGATTTGGCCGAGTCCCGTGACGTTGCCGTATGCAACCCACCATTCCTGAACTCCTGCAACGACGCACTTTTTCGTGATCTTTGTCGGGCGGTCAATTTGAAGGATTGTTGCAAGATGTCAGTTGTGACGTCCGACGTCATTTTCCTGCTTCACAATCTACGATTGCTGAAAAAAGGCGGCACTCTCGGAATCATCTTGCCCGATGGTTTAATAACGGGGAAGAAATTTCAGATATTGCGTCAAAGCCTGTTATCCAACCATCGGATTGAAGCCGTCATTCAATTGCCGGACAATTCGTTCCCAGGAATTGAGGTCACGACGCACATTTTGATTTTGCGTAAAGATATGACGCCTGCAGCAAGTGTAAAGATCATGCAGGCGGGGACCGGCAGAATAATCGGAGAATTGAATGTCGAAATTTCCGCACTGGAACAACGAATGGACTATTCCTACTGGCACTGGAAGTTCATTGCAACACACGCGAATACTTTGACCTTGGCAGAAATTGGCGCAGACGCTCACCGTGGTACAAGATCCCAGCTATTTTTTGAAAATCTGGGGATCAACTATTTTCATACCACCGGACTGCCTACGGCTCCCAAACGTATCACATTGCAGAGATCAAAATCCTTGGGATTCAGGATGGCGGAATCACAAGATATATTAACGGCCAGGGTCGGAAAACGTTGCATCGGCAGAGTGACGTTCGTAAGGAAAGGAAACCTGCCAATCACCGACTGTATTTATCGCGTCCGCGTACCAAAACGTTGGGTCAACGCGGTGTGGCGATCACTTATCTCTGACAAGGCGCGGGATTGGTTTTCTGCACATTCCCACGGTATTTGTGCGCAAGTTATCAGTAAATCAGACTTGCTGAATTTCCCAGTTGATTACTGAAAAAAGGCGTCGTGTTTTTTCCTTTGCGCTCCAGGCCGGCTGTGGTTCTATTCCTGACTTCGACGGTATCCTGATTGAGTACACATGTGTGCGTCACGTCTCCACCGTCAACATTGTCTAAGTCGGTTGGTCCGTAAGGTCGTTATCCTCTTCAAACAATTTTGAGAGCGATTTATGCCGTCGCTGCAATTCAAAGGAAAGGTGTTTGTGGAGAACTACCATCTGGCGGTTCCGTTCCACGAGTTGAAGCCGGTCCGGTCCAAGGGGATGAGCAAGAAGGCCAGCTTACACGACAATCTGATCGTCGAGGGCGACAACTTGGCCGGGTTGAAGGCGCTTTTGCCCACGTATCACGGCAAGGTCAAGTGCATCTATATTGACCCGCCCTACAATACGGGTAACGAGAGCTGGGCCTACAACGACAACGTCAACTCCCCCATGATGCAGGACTGGCTGGGCAAGGTCGTGGACCGCGAGGATCTCACCCGCCACGACAAGTGGTGCTGCATGATGCTTCCCCGGCTGAAACTGCTGCGCGAACTTCTCCGAGACGACGGCGCGATTTTTGTCTCCATAGACGACAACGAAGTTCACCGGCTGCGTTGTCTTATGGACGAGGTGTTCGGAGAAGATAACTTCGTGGCAACCACGATCTGGCAGAAGATATTCTCCCCCAAAAATACGGCCAAGTATTTCTCGGAAGATCACGATTTTATTCTTGTCTATGCACGTAGTATTGAAAAATGGATCCCGAATCTGTTGGAACGACGTGAACAAGCAATCAAGCGATACAAGAATCCCGGCGGAGATTCACGTGGAAAATGGTCTTCAAGCGATCTGACTGCGCGAAATTACTATAGCCAGGGTACTTATGAAGTCGTCAGCCCATCTGGAAGGAAATTCAAACCTTCTCTTGGAAACTATTTTCGAGTATCCATCGAGAAATTTCATGAACTCGATAGGGACGGCCGTATCTGGTGGGGACCGAATGGCGACAGCATGCCTCGACTCAAACGATATTTATCCGAAGTCAAGAGTGGAGTCGTACCGCAGACGATGTGGCTCCATTCAGATGTGGGACACACACAGGATGCCAAAAAGGAACTTCTGTCCGTATTGAATTTCGGACGATCAGAGGATGTATTCAATACGGTTAAACCAACGAGTTTAATAAAAAGAATACTGCAAATTGCCACGGACAAAGACTCCATCGTCCTCGACTCCTTCGCCGGCTCCGGCACGACCGCGCACGCGGTGTTGGCGCTGAACAAGGAAGACGGCGGCAACCGGCGCTTCGTGCTGATCGAGTGCGAGGACTACGTGGACTCGCTCACCGCTGAACGGATGCGGCGCGTCGTCAAGGGTATTCCTTCCGCGAAGGACGAATCGCTCAAGGCCGGACTGGGAGGCACGTTCAGCTACTTCAAGCTTGGGCTTCCGATGCGTCAGGAGTCGCTGCTTGACGGTTCGAACTTGCCGAGTTACGAGAAGCTGGCCGGCTACGTTTTTTTCACTGCTACCGGTGAGGAGTTCGAGCCGGAGAAGATCAGGAAAGAGACGTGGTTCATCGGCAGGAGCCGGCTCTACGACGTGTTCCTGATCTACGAAGCCGACGTCGAGAAGCTCAAGAACATGGCGCTGACGCTGGACGTCGCCCGGACGTTGCCCCGCGACCAGCGGAACAAACTCGTCTTCGCGCCCACCAAGTACCTTGATCGGGAGTTCCTGCATCGGTACCGCATCGCCTTTCAGCAACTCCCATTTCAAATCTACGAAACCATAGACAAATTGGCCAGATGATCCTGAAGGAATACCAACAACGCGCATTGGTAACCGTCCGGGAGTTCCTTGAGCAACTGACGGAATGGCGCGAAAAAGCTACAAAGGCGCTGGAGTTGGACGCCGAGATGAACGTCGATTGGGTGGGCAACGCATGGGCGAAGACCGTCCCCGGGCGCGCCTACCTGCCGCGCCGAAACGGGGTGGGGGAGTGGTTGCCGTCGTTTTGTCTCAAGATTCCCACGGGCGGCGGAAAAACCTTGCTGGCGACGAAGGTGATTGATCTGGTCAACACGCACTACCTGAGACAGCAAGCGGGATTGGTGTTATGGATTGTCCCGACCACGCAGATATACAACCAGACGTTGATGTCGCTGAAGGATCGGGATCATCCGTACCGTCAGCAACTCGATCTGGCGTCGGCGGGCCGGACCTCTGTGCTGGAAAAGACCAGCGGGTTCAGCCCGCGAGACGTCTCGGAAAATTTGTGCGTGTTGTTGCTGATGTTGCCTTCGGCAAATCGGGAAACCAAGGATCAACTGCGGATGTTCCGGGACAGCGGCGGTTTCGACCGTTTCTTCCCGCCGGACGACGACGCGGCTGCCCACAAGTCGTTGCTTGAAAAAGTACCGAACCTTGACACGTTCGAGCGGGCGGGCGGCCTCTGGGGGCGGCATGGAAAAACTTCTCTCGGCAACACGTTGCGTCTGTTGCGGCCGCTAATCATTCTCGATGAAGGACACAAGGCGTACAGCTTGAACGCCAAGGCGACGCTTGAGGGATTCAATCCGTGCATGATCGTCGAACTATCAGCGACGCCGCCCAAAGGGGCGAACGTGCTTGTCGATATCCGGGGCAGCGAGTTGAACGCGGAGGAGATGATCAAGCTGGATCTGCACGTCAAGAACAGCGCGAAAACAAGCTGGAAGGATACGTTAGTTGCATCTATTGAACATCGCAAACGGCTTGAGGAGGAGGCCCGCAGGTATGAAGCGGAAACCGGCGAGTATATCCGCCCCATCTGCCTGATTCAGGTGGAACGCACGGGTAAGGATCAACGGCGCCCGGGCGTGGTCCATGCCGACGATGCCCGGGACTATCTGTTGCAGTATCCCGACATCAGCGAAGAACAGATCGCGCTCAAGACAAGCCAGCGGGATGAATTGAAAGACGTGGACGAAATCGGCGGCCTGATGTCTCGCGAATGTCCGATTCGTTTCATTATCACGAAACAGGCGTTGCAGGAGGGATGGGATTGCTCGTTCGCCTACGTCCTGACGATCCTGACGAACCCAGGTTCCAAGAGCGCGTTGACGCAGTTGGTCGGCCGCATTCTCCGGCAACCCTACGCCAAGAAGACCCACGTTGCCTGGCTGGACGAAAGTTACGTGTTCTGCTTCCAGCGCAGGGGCGCCGATTTGTTGCAGGAGGTCCGCCGGGGTTTCGGATTGGAGGGGCTGCAAGACATGGAAAGCAAGGTCGTCACCGATGTCGAAGAGCTGGTCCGGCCAAGCGAGAAGGCAGCGTTCAAGCAACGCGAGCAGTTTCGGAAAGCGGCCTGCGACCTCGTGCTGCAGGCGTTCATGATTATCGACGGGCAGGAATGGCGGCTGGTGCATTACGAAGCGGATATTCTGTCGCGCGTGCCGTGGGGTGAAGTGGACGTCAGTGCGTTGTTCAATCTGCCGCTCAGCACCCAGGGCCGTAGGAACTTCGAGTGGCGCGCCGGATTGGATGGAGGGGCACTGATGACCGACCCCGAAACCGGGGCCGCTGCGACGCCCACCACTGAAGAAGGCGTGATTGATTATTTCTTCTCGGCCAGTCACCTGCTGGACGTCATACCCAACCCATGGCGAGGCCGTGAGATTGCCCAGCGGGTGTTCGGCGCACTCCTTGAAAAGTATCCACGCGAACGGGTGGCCTCGAATTACCTGTTCATTCTCGAAGAACTCCGCAAACGCCTGGAGTTCGAACGCGACCGGCTGTCAAAACAGGTGTTCTCTGAACTGCTTAACAAGGGAACGATGCGGTTCCTCGTCGTGACGGACGATCTGGAGTTCAATCGCCTGCCTCGGACCATTGAGGCAACAACCGGAAAACAGAGCAACAGGGAGGACGGCGGTCAATACCTGCTCAACCTGTTTGACCGAACGGACGAGGACGATCTGAACGGACTGGAAAACAAGGTCGCAACTTACCTGGATCAACAGGAGCGCCTGTTTTTCTGGTACCGAAATCGCTCGCGCAAGGATTACTACGTGCAGGGATGGAAGCCCGGGCGAATCTACGCGGACTTCATCGTTACGTTAAGGCCGGACGAGCCGGACGTCGGCGACGAATATCATCAGGTCTTTGTCATGGAAACCAAGGGTATTCACATCAAGAAATACGCGGACACCGACTACAAACGGTCGGTGTTCAGCCTTTGCTCCGAACACGCAAGGAAGACGGACTGGGCGGAATTCGTGCCGGCCATGCGCAATAAAATCATGCGCTTTGAGATCGTCGATGAAGACGAATGGGAGAAACGGCTGAACGCCATGGTAACCGTGTAGTTGTTTTACTTCCGCGAATCATGCTCCAAGACGTGAGATCGTTTGCACGCTCCAGCCGAACGCTGGTGCTTACGTGCCTTCCTCACCGGTAATCGAAGCCTTGGCCCAGTTCGCCCACAGACGAACGGTGGGGGTTGGATCGTGATTCGCCGCCAGTTCCAGGGTGGGGACATCTTCGGCGTCTCCCAATTTGCCGAGTCGGTAGGCGGCTTCAGCGCGGACTCCCGCGTCCTCGTCAAACAAGAGCCGCTGCCGAAAATCAACGAGCGCCCGGCGATCAGCCAACTCGCCCAAAGCAGCGAGAGCCCCCTGTCTGACAAGAGGATCGGAATCGGTGAGCGCCTTCTGCAAATCAAAATAGGCATCTTTGGGTTCAAGCTGCATGAGGGCTTCTACCACGGCTCGCCGACTGCCGACCGGGCCCACGGCCAACGCTTCCGTCAACAATGCAATCATCGATTGACCGGGGCTGACGTTTCCTAACGCACGCGCGGCCGCCCGCTTGACGGCATGATGCTCATCCCTCAATGATTCAACGAGGCCGATGACGGCCGGGGCGCTCACCTCTTCTCCTATTTGCCCCAAGGCCCACGCACTGTATTCACGAACCTGGGAATCGGGATCGGATAACGCCTGCACTAAGGCCGTCGCCCCCGCCGCATGGCCGATTTTTCCAAGAGAGAGGGCAGCCGTTCGTCGAACGTCATCCGACGGGTCTTCAAGAAGCGTCACGAGACGAGTGGTGACCGTAAGTGGATCGCCCGGCGGAGTCTCAAGTTGGCAACTCACGGTCAAAGACACGCAAAGAGCAAGCAGCGGGACAAAAAATCGTTTTCTCAAAAAAGAAGGGCTTCGCATCCGAACGGGCAGAACGGGGACTTTTCTGGATTCTGTTACGATGTTGGCGAAGGATCTTTGGGGGCTGGAGGTTGTTTCGCCGCCTCAATGGACTGTTCAACCTCTTTTTGAGCCGACTCAAGCTCGGCCTGAATGGTCCGCATCTCCGGATCAACGGCATTGCGCACATCGGCCGTGGCTTCGCGGAAAGTTCGGAGGGCACTGCCCAATCCTTCTCCCATTGATTGAAGGTCGTCCGTCCCCGACGCCGCCTGCGCTTTCGCCTTTTGGGCTTGCATGGCGGCACGTTGCGCCTGAACACGAGCAACCGCCTGTTTATTGACGATGGCAGCCGGGCGTTTTCCTGCAGGTGACGACGTGGCCGAGGGAGGGACGGGAGGATACTGCGCCATCGGTCGAGGGACGGCACTCGCCGCACGCTGCTCCATGGTCACGGGTTGAGCGTGCTCTTGATAAGTTGAAGTCGGTGCTGTACCCGCTGCGGCCGCTGGTTCAGCAGGTTGAATGACTTCGGGAGCAAATCCTCCATACACCTGGGACGCCAACGTCCCCGGGGTCCTTTCGGGACCGGGCTGGTGCGGCTGTTGGGAGACAGGTTGGGATGCAGGTTCTGCGGTTGGAGTTTCCTGGGCAGGAAGGGGTTGGCCCGTAGGCTCAGAGGCAGCGGGTAAGGCCGCCTGATCACTTGGCTCTTCTGCGGGCGGGGGAACGTCATTGACTTCCTTTTTGAACCCCTTGAGGGCTTTGCCAACCCCCTCTCCAATTTGAGGAAGCCGCCCCGCTCCAAAAATAATCAGAACAATGACCAGAATAATGATCAGTTCTGAAAATCCAAGAGTGCCGAACATAGCCTATCCTCAAAAAGAACGACGCAGAAGGAGAAACCGGATTTTGACTGTAAAGACCACGGATGGGCCGTGTCAACCTGCTCAACAAGCGGAAAAACTGTTTCATCGAAATTGAGAATGCTGCTTCTTGTGTTCAAGACATGACGTGGTAAAATCGGCTCAATGACCACGTTACCTTCTTCAAAAATTCCTTCGTATCGGATCACGTTGTTTTTCGGGCCGGAAGTTCATGAAACCGATTCCGATGTTTTGTATTGTGTGTTTAACGTCAAAAAACGGAGTTGGAAAGGTGGCATTCAACTCGTGGTTGAAATGACCAGAACCCAGGCCGCCCGCTTGAACCGGCTCCTTCAGGTCGAGACGTGGTTACAGAACGTCCTGCTCCATCTTCCGCAACACGAATATGATGAATATTTTCAGCGAGGCCAAGAGCTGTTTCTTCAATATCTGTGTCGGACAAAATTGCAACTCGCCATCAATCAAGGCCTTCGCCGGGAAACGCCTCTGTTATCTCAGGACGTGCTGACCCCGGAACTCGAGAAGGCTATCCAGGAGAGCGACCATGCCCTTAAAGAATACGTGCTCACAGAACTGGACGTTCCGGGGTTGGAATAACGTTCCGAATCATCTATTTGCAAGTTGCGACGTGATGGAGTATCTGTTTTTTTATAGGACCTGGCTTCACGTCCATCCGAATCCAGAAATGCAGGCACTATGCACCATACGTGCTCTGCCCAATGAGAAGAGAGGAGGAAACATGAAACGACGTGACCCCATAAACGGGCGACGCTCCCTCTGGCAGCGCACGTCATGGACGAGACGATCACTTAGTATTCTGCTGTGTCTTTTCGTGTTCACCTGCGGGTCGGTTCAGGCAGACGAAGGGGGCGAGAGCACCGTTGAAGAAGCAGGGCTCGGCGTCGCCAGCGCGCTCTTGACCCTTCCTTATGGCGTCAGCAAAATGCTCTACGCCGGGATGGGTGGCGTGGTTGGCGGATTCACCTGGGTCCTGAGCGGAGGCGATACAGAAGCGGCAGAAGCCGTGTGGGACGCCAGCATGAATGGGACCTACGTCATCACCCCGGAACATCTACGCGGCAGAGAAGCCATTCGATTTTTTGGCCGATCTTCTTACCAGGACGACGGCGATTCAGAGTAACGGCCGTTGCCCCTCTTTCTCATTCAATGAAAAAACCGATCATCGGGGTCACCCCTGACTATAACGCCGGCGATCGCACGGACATGGGGGGCCGAGAACCAACGTACTTTCTACGCGCCCGATACCTGAAGGCCATTGAGGAAGCCGGCGGCATCCCCTTCATGTTGCCGCTGTTGTCGAACAGGGTCGAGTGGCGCCAGATGGTGGCACACGTACACGGTCTGCTTCTCACGGGAAGCGGAGCCGATTTAGCACCGGAATTGTACGGGGAACGACAACGGCACACGTTTCGATGTATGAGTCGAGAACGGGCGACGTTGGAACTCGGCATCACGAACGTGGCCTATCAGGCCGACGTTCCCACGTTAGGCATTTGCGGGGGGATGCAATCCATCAACGTGGCTCTCGGCGGCACGTTGTATCAAGACATTCACGCACAACTCAACACGCCTCTTGAACATCTCCCCACGCATTCGGCGACACAAACGGCCCACTCCATCCACATTGCTCCGCGTTCCCTGTTGCGCCGCATCGCCCGAACCGCCTGCATTGAGGTGAACAGCTCTCACCATCAATCAGTCAAGAAGGTCGCGCCGACGCTGATTCAGACTGCCGTCGCTCCTGACGGTGTCATTGAAGCCATTGAAGCGCCGGATCGCTTATTCGTCTTAGGCGTGCAATGGCATCCGGAATTCCTTCACGATCAAGACCCCGTCCAAAGGCGTCTGTTTCGGGCACTGGTGAAAGCATCGGAGAAATTCGTCCTGACCAGACGTTGATACTGCTCTGAGAATCGGATATGGCCCCGACCCTGTCGAAGCTGAATCACCGGTCGTCGTTGGTGATGCCGCAGCCGGCCTCCGGCTTCGTCGGAGTCGAGGTTTCTGAGGATTTCGATGCTTCCGGGGTTTCCGGTTTCGTCGCGGCAGGCGGTTTCGGTTTGGGAGGGGGTTTGGGTTTTTCCGGCTTAATGCCGCCTTCCCAATGCGGGCCGGAGTACATGTCCGGTGCTAAATCGCCTGCTTTCCATTTGGCATCGAAATCCGCGGCGGCCTTATTGACCGTTTCCCCAATGCCGACGAATCGATTCCAGGGATACATGGTCGGGGAGACGTGGACGGCCCCGTCCACGTGCCGCAAATACAGGGCAATCGGGTTGCCTCGATAGGGCCCGAAATAAATGTGAATCGTACCGACAAATTCTGGGATCGAACTCATGGCAGGCTCAGATCTCCATGCTGCCATACCCGATTTTCGTGACGCAAGGCCGGAGTCAAGACCCCCTAGGCGTTCCCTGAGGGAGCGGTGGGTGGGGGGATACCGCGCTGATCGTCGCCGTATTTGAATTCTTTCATGGAATTGAGCCTGAGCGAATGCCCGCAACACATGATTTCCTGAAACCCTGCCCCGCCGTCCAGAATCATCACGCGCAGGCCGCAGGAATCAGGGTGGAGTTTTTTTTCGTCAAGCAGGACGGCCGGCGGGAGGGTTCCACGCTTTCGTCCTCTGCCGCGCGAAAACGTAGGGGTCACGTCGGCCTCCGTTAATTCGTGTCCGCAGCACACGATTTTTTCAAATCCTTCTCCTCCGGCCATGACTTTCATCATCAGCCCACAACTCTCCGGGTGGTGCTTGTGTTCATCAATGATGTCGCCTTTTTTCAAACCCATGAATCCCTCCGAAGAAAAGCACGTCGCGTGGTGAACGCAAATTGTGTCCGTCATTCCCGCGAAACCTGTCCCCGACCTGTCTGTGCCACAGCAGACAGGCGTTTGTTATCGGGGAGCGGGAATCCATGATTTGTTCTGGATACCCGATAAAGACTTCGGTATGACAGTAGAGGCATCCACGACCAGCCGGTCGCCCCTACTCCATTTGATCTCCGACTTGTTGAATGGTTTCCAACAATGCCTTGTGTCGGGGCTGACCGACCACGTGAAAGACCCGTGCAGGATCAACCGCGTGCATCGACGAAACGTGTTTCCGCTTCAGTGCCCGTATGCGATCAACCCGGGCGGTCAGCGTCTCCAACGACAATGCTCCGTGATCCAGCGCGCGTTCGATTGCCAACACCGCTTCCGTTTGTCGTTCCCGTTGATGACAAATCAGCAGCATATCGGCACCCGCTTGCACGGCGCGAACCGACGCCTCGCCAATGGTCCCATGATCGAGAATGGCTCGCATTTCCATGTCATCGGTCAGCGTCATTCCTTCAAACCCCAACTCGTGACGCAACAGATCGGTCAGGATGGGGCGAGACAACGTCGCGGGCATTGCCGGGTCAAGCGCCGGGTAGTGAACGTGAGCGGTCATCACCGTGGGAAGTCCGCGTTGAACGGCATAGCGAAACGGCTCCAGTTCCACGTTCTCCAGTCGCGTCCGGTCGGCATTGACGACCGGCAAGCCTTTGTGTGAATCCGTCAACGTGTCTCCATGCCCGGGGAAATGCTTGCCGCAAGGAATAACTCCATTGTCCAGCAGGCCATTCATCACGGCCACGCCGAATCTGCAAACCTGTTCAGGGTGTTCCCCATACGCCCGATTGCCGATAATGGGATTCGCGGGATTGCTGTTCACGTCCAACACGGGCGCCATGTTCATGTTGATCCCGACTGCACGGAGTTCTTTGGCGGTGACCTCCGCAGCGCCATAGGCCACGTCCGAAGCTTGACGGGCAGCCACCGTGGACGCCGCAGGAAAAACGGTAAAGCCTGGAGGCAAGCGCGAAATGCGCCCACCTTCTTGATCGATCGCAATCAAGAGGGGCGTGACCGGGGCATGTTCTTGAAGGGCATTGGTCAGTCGCGCAATTTGTTCGGGATCCACCAGGTTGCGCGAAAAAAGAATGATCCCGCCGGGTTGATATTCCTGAAGCCACTCAATCAACGCCGGAGAGAGTTCCGTGCCGTGGAACCCCACCATCAGGAGCTGTCCGACGGTGGCTCGAACCGTCATGAAGACTCACTTTCCGGGCTTGCCCGACCGATTGATTAAAAACTGCACCAATAATCGCGTGCCGATGGCCGTGGGCCCTTTGCTGAGATACGGACGCTCACTCGCGCTCCAGTCCGTGCTCGCAATGTCGAGGTGTACCCACGGGCACGTTCCCACGAATTTACTCAGAAACATCGCCGCGGTAATCATCCCGCCTCCCCGGCCGCCGATGTTGCGCATGTCCGCCACGTCGCTGTTGAGTTGTTCGAAATATTCGTCCCAGAGCGGCATCTCCCACACGCGTTCGCCCGCTTGCCGGCCTGCTTGTGTGAATTCAGCCTTCAGCTTGTCATCATTCCCCAACATGCCGATGGCAAATTGACCGAGGGCGATGATACACGCGCCCGTCAACGTGGCGATATCCACCACGCACGCCGGGTTGAGCCGAGCGGCATAGGCCAGCCCGTCAGCCAGAATCAACCGACCTTCGGCGTCCGTGTTCAGGACTTCAACGGTCTTGCCATTGAGCATCCGCAGGATATCCCCCGGCTTCGTGGCACGACCGCCGGGCATGTTTTCCGTCACCGGCAGAATGCCCACGAGGTTGAGGGGAAGACGTAATTGCGCCGCGGCCCGCACGGCCCCCAACACGTCCGCCCCTCCGGTCATGTCCGCCTTCATCTGTTCCATGTTTTCCGAAGGCTTGAGAGAAATCCCACCGGAATCAAAGGTGACGGTTTTCCCCACCAGGACGATGGGCGCCTCTTTTTTCTTTCCCCTCAAATATTCAAGGATGATGAATTTCGGAGATTCCTGGCTTCCCCGTGAGACGCCCAGAAGGCCTCCCATGCCCAACCGTTCCTGATCCTCTTGCTCCAGCACGGTCAATTTGACTTTCAGGTCTTTGGCCATGCGTTTCGCCTCCTGGACGACTCGGGAAGGGGTCATGACGTTGGCCGGGTGGTTACAGAGATCACGGGCAAACGACGTGGCGGCGGCGCTGGCCTCCCCAAGACGGAGCCCCGCTTTGATGGCTTTCACTTGCGTCGCATTCATCGTCAGCAAGGTCAGAGACCGAATATCGTTTGACGGCTCTCCATTGTCCGACCGATAGTGATTGAATCGGTATCCTCCCAACATCGTTCCCTCCACCATTGCCTGAGCAATAACGGACGGCAAAGACTTTAAGGCCGTTGAACCGATCACGGGCGCAGAACACCGCTGGGCTCCGGTTTGGCGCACTTTTTTAGACGCGGTTCCCATGGCTTGACGAATGCGATCCAAGGTGATTTCTGTTTCCTTGCCCAACCCCACCAGCAGAATCCGCCGGGCCGGAACCGCCCCTCGCGTATGAATCAACACGGTCTGTTGGTTCTTCCCTGAAAACTCTCCGTTTGTTCTCAATTCCCGAAGTTGTCCGCCCAGCGCGTTATCCAGCTCTTGATACGCCTTCGGCCACGTTCTCACGTCTTCATACCCCTCCAAAACCAACACGTCCGTGGCTTCCGTGATAAGGGCTCTTTGCTTGACTTGGCAATTCATCGCGTCTCCTCTTTCTTTCCTTAATTTCCTCTTAAACGCCTCGCGTGTCCGGGTCCCAGATAACTTTGTGCAATTGGACTTGAAAGCGAACCGGCAACCGGTCTTGAAGAATCCATTCCGCCAAAGGCCTGACCTCCTGCTCCCCGAACACTGGACTGAACAAGACGGGACACCGCTCCGCGAGTTGATACCGCTTGACCACGTCAACGGCCCAATCGTAATCCCGACGGTCGCTGATGACAAATTTGATTTGATCTTTTGAGGTCATCTGCTTCAGATTGTCCCACTGCATTCGGTCATCCATTGCACTGCCGGGACACTTGATATCCAAGATGATTTTTGCACGGGAATCGACCGGAGAAACGTCAAGGGCTCCGCTGGTTTCGATTAACACCTCAAATCCTTCGTCACACAGACGGACAGTCAACGGGAACGCCGACGATTGCGACAGCGGTTCCCCACCCGTGAGTTCCACCAAAGAACAGTCGTAACGTTTGACGTGCTCCAACACGGCTTCCACGCTCATGTCCCTGCCGCCGTAAAACGCATAGGCCGTATCGCACCAGGTGCATCGGAGCGGGCACCCCGTCAAACGAACAAAGACGCACGGTTCTCCCGCGAACGTGGACTCACCTTGGATACTATGAAAAATTTCCGTGACCCGGAGGACCGTATCGGAAGAGTCAGAGTAAGAAGACTGATTCATGGAAAAATCGGAGGAGGTGGCGCGTCAAGCCCAAAGGGTAACGGGCCATCGATGCTGTCTCGCAATGCGGGCCATTCCGCGAATGGGATTCACCACAAGGGGATGCCCCACGGATTCCAAAGCCTGAACGTCGCCCGGGCTATCGCCATAGGCATAGCTTTGAGCGAGATCCACCCCATACGTTTCGGCGAAAGTTTGGAGTAAGCGCCGTTTGCCTTCACCATACGGATAAGGCGGCAGGACCCGCCCCGTATAGCCGTCCTCGTTGGTTTCCAATTGTGCCGCGAGTACGTTCGGCACGTCCAAAAAATGAGCAAGGGGTCTGACCAGAAATTCAGGCGTCCCGCTGACCAATGCGACGTGATGGCCGGCTTGCTGATGCTGAGCCAACGCCGCCGTTCCTTTAAGGGACAGCCGCGGACAGATTTCCGATCGCACAAACCATTTCGCCAGGGGTTCGACGCCTTCCGGGCGCTTATCGGCCAGATAGATCTTCCGTTCTCGTAAAGGTCTCAAGGAGAACTCCAGAATATTGAACAGCAAATAGAGCGCACTGTCGATGAACACGCGCCTGGATAAAAAACCGTTTTTCCACAGATACCGGACAAAGCGGATTTCAATGGATTGCCCGGGAATCAAGGTATTATCCACGTCAAAAAATGCCGCGACGTGCCGACACCCGGAAAGCGCCGTCGTCGATTGCTGCGGTGAATCAGCCATGAAAAATTTCTACAACCTTCTTACCGTCCTGCACAAACTACGATGCCCCGCACCACGCACGTTCAAGTAAGTCCCGAATAAGGTGGGGCTTTTTCAAATTCAACCATTCATCTCTTTTCTTTCTTAAATGGTCGTATGATAACAGATCAATCCGTTCTTTCGTAAAATCCAACGTGGCATCGGGATATCCACGAGTCATGATTCCAACGCCCGTATCACAGTCTAAAACAAAGATTCGCAAGTTGGCATCAACGGACCTCAAGTAAACAATGGTTTTCCACACGTCCCCGCACCAGTCACCCGTCCACCCGGAGACGTTCGCTTTCCTGGCGTGGTCGAATGATGCCGCAGGAAAGGCGGCAGCTTCAGACGGAGGATTGCAATCGTGCAAAATGATGACTCCGCCTTTGTTCAAATATCGAAGACAATTCGATACATCCGTAAGGGATTGCTCAAAGGTATGAAGGCCGTCAACGAACGCGACATCAATGCCGCTTTGTTCAACGTTTGCCCCTTCGTTCTGAAAAAACTCGTCGCTGGTCATTTCATAGTATTTGTTCGCTATGTTCCAGGGGTTCTTTATGAGATATCTGAGTCGTTTCATTGTAGAGAACTCGAATCGGGGGTCCACGGCAATCTTATGCCTGGCTTTCACTCTAAAAAATATGGCCCCACTGGCCACCCCTATTTCCAAGTAGGTCTTAGCCCGTGTCATTTCTACGACGGTTTGAATGATGTTCAATCGCTCCATTGCGTTTTCAGCTTTCCACGTCAGCGAAGTGTATCGACGGGGTCGTTGATTGACAACCATTTTGACCCCTACCTATAATTCCGGCCATGCCGAAGTGGTGGAACTGGTAGACACGCACGTTTGAGGGGCGTGTGGGGCAACCCATCCGGGTTCGAGTCCCGGCTTCGGCACCATTCGCATTCGACTTCTATCTCAATGTCCCACAACCCCCAAAATGGCAAACCCCTTGGAGAAGAGGAAAAAGCGAACAATGAACGAGTATGGAGATTGCTCTTTTTGTCGAGGTGAAGTCGAAGAAAAAAGAATTGAATATGACTACAGGCGTCGCTCGCACCTGCTGGTCATTAATGGCGTGCCTGCAGGAGTCTGTCGACAATGCGGGGAAAAATATTTTAAGGCTCAAACGCTCAAAAGATTAGATCACGTGTTCCACAACGTCTTTGACCAACATCAGGAACCCGACCATGTCCTGGAAATTCCTGCCGTTTCCTTTTAAGGTGGATTTCCGTGCAATTCACTTCCGTTGCGTTTCCCAATTAGAGTCATCCTCATACCCTTGTCCGCTTTCAGGCAAGATTCTTCCTTCGTAGCTGCGCCATCTCATGGCGCCCCGTTGTGGCATTCCGTGTGAACGGGACCTAGGGCGTAAAGTTGCTATAGTCTTTTTTGTAATTTTGGTGATATGGCCCTGCAGGAAGACCCGCATTCGGTTTCGATAGGACTTGCAGATTGGTTTGCCTCGCTAGTGGTCGATAGTCGGTCAACATGGCATTAAGAGCAGCACTAATCGTACTCCCCAGCAAACCCGACCCCCCACTTTGTTGAGCAACAAGCTCCGTTCTTTCCCACAGGACATCTTCCGTATTCGTATCAACGAGTTTGTACTTGGCTTCAACGGTGACTGATGATGAAATACCCAAGTAAGTCGTCACCCACTGTTTAATGGTAATATAGAGTACCGCGTCTGCCCCAAACACATCCTTGAATCTTTGAATCGGAGCCTCTTTAAGAACACCTTCATCACTCAGGCCCATGTCGATCAAGATGTCCTTTGTTAAAAAGACGGGAAAAACGTAGTACCCCTTCTCACCGAAAGGCATGCTCACTGTTGTATTGAAAAGAATGGGAGCATCAACGGCTGTGCTTTCATTGAATGGAGGTATAACCAATACGGATCGAGGATGATTTTCAAAAAATTTTGAATAGTGATGTTCAGACTGAGTGGCACAGCCAGGTAATAAAAAAATGACTGCGCTAAGAATAGTCCACTGAAATTTCACGATTTTTCCTTGTCTCTGATTCGAGAAATGACTGAATCCATGAAATATTTCGATTCGGGGTACAGATCCGCTTCCTTTTTGAAATTCAATAAAGCTTCTTGCGTTTGACCTTGCTTAAACAACAGGTACCCATAGTCAGCATAAACGCCCGGAGCGAGTCTGCTCCCGTTCTCCTCGGCCTCACGAATTGTTGATTCGAGCATTTTTAACGCTTCTGCCTGCGCCTCTTCACTTGTATCGGTTGCCCTGAGGTAAAGGCTGTCTTCGTACTCACCCCAATGATACACTGGCGGTTGAGCGCAGGCAGGCAACATAAATAAAAAAAGTAAAACAATCCCATTCCAACGTTTCGCTATCATGGAATGGTTATACTCCTTGTCACACCCGTCCCAAGAAAAACTTTTCTCTGGTAAAGAACGTGGCTGCCCTTCATGACTTCGACGAGGTGCGTCCCTGGAGAAACAGCCAGAACCCCTTGCGTTGACGTGTGTCTGGAATCATAAGCCTCGCCGGAGCCTATCGACGTTCCGTCAATGAATATCTCATGTTCGCCCGTCACGTTGATAAAGCGAATATATCCCTCCACCTTTCCTTGATCCACGTTGCTCGTCGATGATTCATAAACCGGGCCCACGACCGGAGCAAGCAGACCGCACCCCGTCAGCATGATTGTGACGCTCAGAAAAATTAACCCCAGGCAAAAAATCCTGCTCAACATCGTTGCTCCCTACTTAATAAATTGAATAACGTGATCGGTATCGGGAATTGGTCCTTCCACGACGTGACATATTGACCCCTCATTCGTTTCCGAATCTCCAAAAAATCCTTCAATCTCAAGTTCACCCACTTGTTTATGGGGAAGTTGAATATTAAATCCAGTTTGAGGACTTTTTATAACTTTTCCAGGGACCATGGTCAGGAGTCGGTCACCAATTTTAAGGCCTTGTCGCTCTCCTCCAGATATTAAAATTTTATTACCGTCTACAGAAAGCACTCCACTTGTCCAAGGCTTATCAGAAAGCTTATTAAGCAATTTGTCCAACAAGTTAGCAATAGCAGCGGATAAAGCTTTATCATTCAGGGTAGAGTCAAAGGTTGCACGATCTCCCAATCCTAAAACGGTAGTCGAATCCAAAGAGGCTTCTCCGCCCCCATCTTCACTAAAGAACACATGTCCGGTTCGAGGATCAACCAATCGAATATTCACTTTGGCATGGGCAACTTGTTTCCTCGATCGAGAAAAGAGAATAACTTCCCCCGTGTCTTTTCGCCCAAATTCCACAATAGAACCCAAGAGAAGGGCATCGACTCCAACCAAATTTTTTCTAAATTCTTCTGGTGTGAAGCCCATCAACTCACTTTCAGCTTCAAGTTTATTGAGGTCGGTTCTTTCCAAAACAATAAACTTCCCAGACTTTGTTAATTCAGAAGACAAAATATCTGAGGCTTGCTTCCCAATGCGATCGTAGTTTTTATCGGTGAAAAGCCCGGAACCATATTTTGTTTCATTCGTAAAACGCACCAAGGCTATTTTGCGCTTTAACACTCGTTGGGTTGCTTCCATTGAGGTTAAAGGGCTGTCAATCGAAGGAAGTTGACTAGAGGAGTTTTGGGATTCGGGAAGAGTTTCGACGACTTCTCGTTTGTCATAGGTGGCACAACTTGTTGTCAACAAAAGAGACAAAATGAGCACGGTATCCATCTTTATCATAATAGGCATCATCCTTCCCTTGACAGTAGTCATACAAACACCCGGCTCTGCAATTCTTTGCAGAGCAGACATTCTACTCCAAAGCGCCACGACGACAGAGGAGACTGGGATGGCAATCCTTGGTTTCGATGTTCGACTCGAACGGTTTCATTTTTACAGCAACACAGCCCGCTTCCGATTGATCGGCGGCGTCAGCGTCAACAGAGACTTCAAGGAGAATGCTGATATCTACCGCCGTAATCATCGTCCTCGAATGTCTTCAATATATCGATCAACCGCAAGCCGTTTCTTTACGACCCCTCTCAATGCACGAAAAGGATTCGCGGATACACTTCCCTGTTTTTGTATTCGAATGCCGCCAGCTTCAGCCACAAATTCCACTTCAACATTTGGTTGAAGTCCATACCGTTTTCGAAGAGAAATGGGCATCGTAATTTGTCTTTTTTCGGTGACGTGCATTTTCTTACTCCTGAATTCTTACTCTCTTATCTATCCTGTCGGAATTTCTCGTTTCTGTCAATACACGCTTTGGCTTCAGTTTAAGATGTCATGGCGATTTTAATGACACACGGTCTGGATAGCAGCATGTCTTGAGCCAAGCTGAAATTGCCATTCAGTATCTTCTTCGTGAGCTGGCTAGAACAACGCATAATCGTAGATGGTGTGGTGATGTCCGATATAACGAAATTCAGTCTGGTTGGGACCGAGAAACTTAAAAACAATGCGATAAGCCTGATCAACCCGAAAGCTCCATACTTGATGATGCTTGGGATGCAATTTTTCAGTTCGGAGTGAGGAATGAAACGGGTTACTTTTAAACCGATCCGTCCTAATGGCAGCTTTTCGCTGAATCTGACGAGGGAGTTTTGAAAGAGCCGATCGAAGGTGGCGGTCGTTGAAATCTCGACCATTGCGACTTAGCGAATCAATTCGTGTAAGGATTTCCGCTTGGTCACCCGACCAGCACGGTGATCACGCTCAGAAGAATCAAGAGCCTCAAGGAAAGGGGTCCGGTAAAGCCCGACCGCATCACAGAAAGACTCAAAGTTCTCTTTCGTGATTTCGATTTGAATCTTTGATTTTGGTTTTCTTGTAATTTTAGCTTCGAGGGGTTGTGGCATGAACAAGCTCCTTGCCTGGTTGTCACGCATCAAATATCTACTGGTCATTGGAAAGTCAACCTCAGATGAGAGAAGACATCACCGTTGAATTATTCTCCCCGCAACACCGCCAGCGGCGGTTCGCCGAGAATCTTAAAGGTACTGAGAAAACCCACCACCACGGCGAGCCCTACGGTTGCCAGCAGGCCCCATCCGAGCACCACGGGTTGAACGGTCCAGGCGATGTCCAGGAAAAAGTGCAGAATGACCCAGGAGAGCGCGCTGGCCAAGCCCACGCCGATCAGACCGGCCAATCCCCCCACTAAGGCGAACTCCACGGCAAACGATTTGACAATGATCTGCCGCGTGCCGCCTATCGCTTTCAGAATGGCGGACTCATAGAGTCTTCGGTATCGAGTGGAAGACAACGCGGCGACCATGACGACGGCTCCGCTCGTCATACTCAACAGGGCAATGCCTTGAATGGCCCAGGCCAATTGTTCGAGCAATCGTGCCACGTTGGCGAGCACGTCACCGATTTTGATCGCCGTCACGTTGGGAAGGTCTCGCACGAGAGCGCGTTGAAGCGGCATTTCCTCGTCAGGTTCGACCTTCGCGCTGGCAATGTAGGTCATCGGCGCCCCGTCCAAAGCCCGCGGTGACAGAATCATGAAAAAATTTGTGGAGAAGCTTCCCCAATCAACTTTTCTCGTGCTTTCGACGACGGCACGCAGGGGAGTTCCTTGTACATCGAACTCCAACGTAGACTCTAGATCCACGCCAAGGTTTTCAGCGGCTTCATCTTCAACCGACACGCGAATGGGATTTTGAGTATGGTCATCATCCTTCTTGTCTTCTGACTCAGCAGGCCACCATTGTCCTTTTACGACGATATTATCTTTGGGAAGGTCAGAGAGCGCCGTGAGCACGTACTCGCGGGTGAAATACCAGCCGTTCTGTTTGTCTTTGTGGTCATCGGGATGAATCGCATGGCCGTCAATCGCGCTTAACCGCGACCGAACAACGGGCGTGAGCCGATACGGAGCAGTGCGGGCCTCCCGTTGCATGACTCGTTCAAACCGTTCTCGTTGGTCCGGCTGAATGTCAATGAAGAAAAACGTCGGAGCATCTTCTGGGATACGTTCCCCGAGGGCGACAAGTAAAGAGGATTTGACCAACGCAACCGTCACGACGACCATCACGCCGACCCCAATGGCCACCGCCATGCCCAGCGTGTAGTTTCCGGGGCGTTGCACGTTGCCCATCGCGTGCCTGACGGCAAACGAACGCGAACGGGGAATTTTCTGGAGACCGTGCAGCAACACCCAGACCCCGAACCGGAGAAACACCAAGGCGGCACCAAAGGCAACCGTAAAGAGAAGCCCCAACGTGAGGGATCGTGCTTGCCAGACGGATAAGACGGTGAGCCCACACCCCATCAACAAGGCCGTGCCAAGACGATGGCGATCTTGTACGAGCCTCATCAGGGTTTCCTTCATTCTTTGGAAATGGGACCCCGCGGGGGTTAAGGAACGTTCCTGATCCACGTCACGCCGAAAGACGAGCGCCGGAGGGATCGATCTGATCGTCAGTAACGGCCACAGCACAAAACAGAGCGTCGTCAACGCTCCCAGCAGCATTCCTTTACTCAGGGGCAACACGTCAACCCGACTCCCGACGGCCAGGGGAATGAGTTCTCCAAAGAGCGCCGGCAACAACCTTTGCAGTCCAATGCCCAACGCCACGCCTACGACGCTGCCGAGGCACCCCAGGAACACACTCTGCAACAGATACACCCTCATGATGAAACCCGCATCAGCACCCAAAGTTTTGCAAATCGCCACGGTCGTGAGTTTTTGTTTCATGAATCCGTGAACGGTGCAGGCGATACCAATCCCACCCACGAATAATGCCGTCAGGCCAATGAGTCCTAAATACGTGGAAAGCTGATCCAAAAATCTCCGAATGCGCGGCTGGGCGTCGCGATACGATGATACGTTCGCTCCCTCTTTGGTCAGACGTCCTTGCAGTTCTTCCATGAGCGGACCGAGTGCACGTGATTCCGGAACGCGAAGCAAGTAGCGTTCACGAATGCGGCTCCCACGCTTCACCAGGTCCGTCGCCGCCAGGGCTTGCCGGGAAATGATGACCCGGGGTCCCAGCCGAAAGGCGCTGGCCACGCGGTCCGGCTCTTTACCGAGAATCCCCGTCACGCGAAACCAGGCGTGCCCGATTTTGACGTGATCGTGAAGCTGAATCCCCAAGCTGACCAGCAACGATTCTTGAACCACGACTCCGAAGCAGGGACGGGCCGGACAGTCCGTCTCGCGTGAAGCCAGCAAGGAATGAAGCGGCTGAGGAGGGTTGACTTCCACGGTTCCATACAAGGGATAATTTGCTTCAACGGCCTTGAGCTCAACCAACTGCGTCAATGGCGTGTTGGATTCTTCCGAAACCTCTGCGACGGACACGGCCGTCATGGCCGCGAGTTCGCTGACGTGCGTCACGTCAACGTGACGCTCATGGAGAGACTCCACCACCATGCTGCCGGATGCACTCAACGGACGAGCGAGACGAATTTCCACGTCGCCCCCCAACAGGCTTCTCGCGTCGCGGAGAATGAGGCTTTCTACGTTGGTCGCAAACAATTCAATGCCCACCACGGCTCCCACTCCAATGGCCAGACATCCGAAAAAGAAGACAAACTGCCGCCAATTGCCTCGCGTTTCTCGCCAAGCCACGTTGAGCGCAAGAGTGCATGACGGGGTCGGCATGGGCTAAAAACCAATCAGCTTGTCTGACGCGATCGCGCCGTCGTGAAGCGTGATGATCCGGTCCGTGCGCTTGGCCAGGTTCGGATCGTGCGTGACCAGGACCAACGTGCTTCCATGATCGCGATGCAGTTTGAGCAACAAATCGATTACCAGTTGTCCCGTCGCGCTGTCTAAATTCCCGGTCGGCTCGTCTGCCAGTAAAATGGGAGGGCGGCAGGCAAAGGCTCGGGCCACGGCAATACGCTGCTGTTCTCCGCCGGATAATTGCGCCGGATAATGACCGTGACGATCTTGAAGACCGACCGACTTCAACAACTGTTGAGCACGTTCCACGGCCATTGGCTCACCGGACAATTCCAATGGAAGCGCCACGTTCTCCAACGCCGTGAACGTGGGAATCAGATGGAAGGCTTGAAAAATATACCCGATATGTCGTCGTCGGAAGTGTGCTAATTGATATTCGCTCCAAGATGTGATTTCATGACCGTTCAAGAAGATGGAGCCGGATGTGGGTTTATCCAAACCGGCTAGAAGGCCGAGCAACGTCGATTTCCCGCTGCCGGATGGTCCCACCACGGCGACGACCTGCTTCTGCTGCACGTCAAAGGTGAGAGAGTGAAGGATGTTGACCACGTGACCACCTGCTTGCAGTCGCATGGTCAAATTTTCGACACGGATCATAAGATGACGACGTTATTCTTCGTTGAAAAAAGAAAAGACACGCCTTCCATTATACGCGATGAGCGCAGACGAATTCTCAATCGTAGGCCAAGCTTTCTTCCGTACTTCACTCATCTGTTCCACCGTTCTCCTTTTGCGATGAGTTTGATGATGCCGTTCCTCGGTCTCTGGTTGATCATTGTTCCGGTTGGGTGCGACACCAATACCACCTCATCGTCTCCCCAAACCGGGCATCAAGACCCTGAGTCAATGTCTCCTGCCCTTCAGACACAATCAGGCTTCCCTCGCATTGTGGCCTTCGGGGATAGTCTCACCGCGGGCTTGGGCGTCTCCCCTACCCAGACGTATCCCGCCCTGCTTCAGCGTCGGCTGGATCAAGCAGGATATCAATTTGAAGTGATAAACGCCGGGGTGAGTGGAGAAACGACCGCAGGCGGCCTTCGCCGTCTTGAGTGGGTGTTGAAAGGCAAGCCTTCCATCGTGATTCTTGAATTAGGGGCAAACGATGGATTACGCGGCCAGTCCTTGGCTGACGCCTATTCGAATTTGGAACGGATCATTCAACGATTGCAAGCGGCCGGTGTTCGGGTGGTCTTAGCAGGCATGAAAATTCCCCCCAACTATGGAGACGAGTACACCACAAACTTTTCCGTCATGTATGAAAAACTGGCGCGTGCCTATGAGATTCCGCTTGTTCCATTTTTGCTCGAAGGAGTGGCAGCCGTCCCTGAACTCAATCAGGCTGATGGTCTGCATCCCAATGCGGAGGGGTACCACATTGTGGCACAGAACGTGATGACCGTTCTCACCCCGCTGCTCCGCGACGTCACCGGACAGGGGAAACGCCTTGGTCGGGTGGAGAACAACCTCTCCCCCTGAACACAGGGGGTCCGTCTGAACAGACGTTGGATTGAAAAAGAATCAATCTTTTTTGAAAAAAATATCGTAGGCCCCGTACATCAGGATGACCGCAATGAGACCATAATACATGGCACTGATACCCTCATACCCACCACCAGGTTCATTGGCAAAGGCCGCCGGCGTACTTGCCAGTACCAGAAACGCAGTGCTGACCATTCTCTGAATCGTCTGCTTCATAACTCTGATCCTCCTCTTCGTCATCAACGCGTGAAGCGTTCAGTTCGTATCCAATAAACGGCAAAGATGCCCCATTTTATTAAAACTCTCCTGCACAAGGCAATCGTGTGTTCCGGGTGGGTTATTCCTCAAGCCCGGAATGGGTGCCATCGCAAAAAGGTTGCTTTTTCGTATGCTTACACCCACACCAGGCCACTCGCTTTTTCTCGGTGAGTTCGACTTCCACCGGAGAATGGTCCGTGCCCGTGTGTGAACCATCACAAAAGGGTTGTGTCTTGGAGCGGCCACACCGACACCAATAATACGTGCCGGGCTCCATCTCCATCACATAAGGCATACGCTGTGGAATCACGATCGGATCACCCATTCTTTCCCTCCATTCGTTCGTCTCACTGAACGATGCGTTCTACTCCCCGCACCGTGGCTGTCTTCCCCGTGGTCCCAAGGCCGTGAGCCAGACGTAGTCAGCAACGTCTTCCTCCATTAACTGCTCAACGTCTTCCGGGTGCTCAGAATCCAGTGCGTGAAGATACACGGTGACGGATTGGATTGGACTTCCAAATTGCCGATTGACCCGTTTGGGAATGGGAAGCCCATATTGGATATGGCCGGCCCCCGTATAACTGACAAAGGTGATTGGGCTTTGAGAACCCATCCTCGCCGTTGCCGTAATAACCGCGGCCATTCCCTCGTCTCGAAAGACAGAGGCTTCATAAATTTTCTGATAGACCTCCTGAGTGAGGCCCTGATGACACTTTTCGATTTGCTCGTAAATCACCCGACGATAGGCGGAATCGTCGGAAGGAAACGGATCAGGAAGATTCCATTTTGTCAAAACCGGATCATCACCAATTCCCGCTACTCCTCTTTTCGCCACTTTCCTCACCAGCGGGCGCGGTGGATTGAGTCCCAGCAGTTGCACGCCATGCGTTCTGGCAAAATCGACGAGCGGGGCATAATCATCATAGTTCCCTCCCCAATTATTGATCCAGTGGGATTCGGCTAAAAACTCCTCTTTGGTCATCGGTTCGCCCTTGACGTACCGATCAAGAGCAGCCTGACCGTCCCAACTGAACATTTCCATCCCCAAAATTGGAGTTCGGTCTCCGTCGAGAAGGATTTGCAGGACGTGAAGCGCGGCGGCAACATGAGAAGGGGTATAATGCGCTTCACCAAGATAGACGACGTCAACGGATTGAAGAACTGAACGGAGTGCCGAATCGGCAATGATCGTCTTCTTTTTAAGGTCAAAAATCTGGCCTTCTTGATAAGGAGCGGGAGGGACTTCGGCACAGACCGCGGTGGCGACCATCACCCAACAGGCAAAGCCCAAGCCCACCAATTTTCTCGAAAGAACATCGACAATCAGCAGCATACGCATGGTGTAGCACAGGATTCACCCGTCTGCAACGTCTTGCTCCTTTCTTGACGTACCTGCAAATCGACGGCTACGCTTGCCTCGTGTCGCCCAAGCCTTCTCCATCATCCGCCTTCGACGCTCAAATCATTCCACGCACCAACGCTCAATTTCGACGGCAGGTCAAAGACGGCAAGCACGCGGACCCCGTGACGTGGGCGTTGACCAGAAAACTGGTTCATCCCTCTCAACTTCCCAGTACCCTGAACCGACTGACGGAACGCATCCGCCACAGCACCTTACCAGACGCACTACAAAACACCTTGATCGCCAGTCTGGGGAAAAGCCACGTCACCCCTCATCAACAAGTCCCAGTCAACCATGCTCTGCTCAAAGAATTAACCGGCCTGCCTTCCACGAAAGCCATTCGATCCTTGTGCCTGTACTTTTCTCTGGTGCAAACAGTTCCCACGTCGTCGTTTCCTGCCCCTGAAGACGTCGAGGCCTTCATCAGAAGTGGGCAATCCCCCTACGATCTGCTTCTGCAGGTGGATCAGCCTTCTTTATTGGATCTGGGTGCCGGCGATTTATCATTTGAAGAAGATTTTCTCGATCTCTATCTCTCTCGATTTCAGAACGGTGGAAAAGCCTTCACGCTTCACGCACAGGATCGTTTACAACCAGGATCTCAATTCGGCGGCCAGTACCACGCCAACCAGGAACGTCTTGACCGATTGGCCCACGTCGCTCCTGAGCATCTTCAATTCCGGTTCTGGGGCGGCATCGACATGATGGAATTTTCCAAGCAACCCCAGTGTCTCCCTCAGTACACCATGGTGACCTGTCATGCTCCGGCAACGCCGACCTTTGCGTATGAGCCCACGCGAATATCGCGTCCCATCCTCCACGCTCACCTCACGAAAATGAAAGGCCGTTATCGAAAGGTTCGAGTCAATGGAGAAGAGGCCTTGGAAGTGAAGCATCAGGGAAAATGCTTGACGTTTCCCCCATGGAAATTTGCGATTCAAGGCCCGCTGTCCCTGTTGAATCTTGTGGCTCGTCGCGGGGCCGTCGGTGTGCTCGCTGCCGTTGATGACGAAGTGTTCTGGGAAATCCTCGCTCAACTGGTTGATGATCCCAATATGCGACCCGCTGACGTCGTATTCTCACCGGAAACGCTTCCCGACGTTTTCAGCCACGTTCATCAAGCCCTGTCTTCGTTGAAAATTGGAGAACGCTGTCACCTGTCGGACGTCATCCCTCTTCGACGGAACATCCCCGGGGGAACAACTCCCCTCGAACGGAAACCCGTCACACACCGTTTCCGATTTGTGGAAATCCGACGCGGCGACGTATTCCCCGGTATGCCCGCCAGCTTCACCGCCCGCCAATTCGCCCACATGAGCGAAGAAGTGCCCCCCTGGCATCTGGTTCTCGTGCCAGAAAGAGTACCCACGGGGTAAAGCGACGCACGTATTCTTTAACAAATCCTAATTTCGTCGCGTTTATTGGCAGATCGAGCCATGTTGTAAGACAACATGGTTTCTACAATCAATTATTTATCGCAAATTTGAGATTGACATTTTATTAAACATCACAATAATAATCTACATAATGAAGGATTATGTAAGTGCCAAAAACAGATGTTCTCCTCTTCGCTGAATCGAATGGTTCCATTCCCTTTATCGAATGGCTTGACGGTCTCCCCTCGAAAGTGCAGGACAAATGTATTGTACGGATAGAACGTTTAAAGGCGTTGGGGCACGAACTACGACGCCCCGAGGCTGATTACCTAAGAGACGGTATTTATGAGCTGAGAATTTGTCATCGAAATATTCATTATCGTGTCCTCTATTTCTTTAATAAGAAAAAGGTTGTTATATCTCACGGGTTAATCAAAGAAAGTGACCTTCCTGATGGGGAAATCCATCTTGCGATTAGGAGAAAAGAACATTACTCGGAAAAACCTCAAACCCACACGGCAAAGTTAGACTAACCAATATGAGAAAGAAGAAAAACATCAATGACGCTGTTGAAATTCTTCACCGCACGTTCATCAAGGACAGGCCGGACCGAATATCTTCGCTTGAAACCGAACGGGTCAATGCAGAAGTGGCGAAGATAATTCATGACCTTCGGAAGGATGCCGGCTTAAATCAAAAAGAACTGGCTGCTCTTATTGGAACGACCCAATCGGCCATCAGCAGGCTTGAATATGCTGATTACGAAGGGCACTCTCTTTCTATGCTTAATCGGATCGCAAAGGCACTTAATCATCGGCTTACCGTCTTAATGATACCGAGAGAATCAGAAGGAAACACCATTCGATACGTTTTTCAAGAAATCATCAAAAAGCTCAGACAGTCACGTGGTCTCACCGTCAGGCAACTTGCCCAAAAACTAGGCCTCGATCCAGAAGAAATCATTGTGATGGAAAGAAACAACGGATATCGACCTTCCTCGTCTACTCTCTTCAAATTAAGTCGATTTTATGAGATTCCACAGATTCGATTGAATGCACTTGCGGGTGTGACTCAGCAAATACCTCATGATTTGAAAAAACAAGCTTCAAAATTCGCGGCTCATTCAGAATCATTTTCTACACTCACAAGGGAAGAGAAGAAATATTTAGATGAGTTTGTAAAAGTCTTAAAAGTTGAAACTTAAAGACACCGCTGGTTCATTTATGGCGGTTTTTATGGCATCTGGAAAAAATTCCAATCCCCTCTACGGTCATTGTCGCTGTCTATCACATGCTTCAAGGTTTCAACCACGCCGCATAGAGCTTAAATTTTTCTGGATTGGTCCGGAACATCTTCCCAATTCGTTACTGTGTGGTCCGTGTGCATGGGAAAAAAGAAAAGTTCATGGTGGCCTTGTGATCTCCTCTACAAGCCTGGAACAGGCACTGGTCCACTTCATGGGAAACGCCGCTTTTGATTTGACATCATTAAAAGAAAAAGCGGTGCCCCTAGAAACCTTGCACGTAAAATAACGTTTCTAGGTAATGGGAGTCTGGATCGTTGATGGAAAATGATTTGCTACATTCCAGAGGCTGAAGGGCAAGGGACGGTATTTATTGAAGATTTGGAGCGGGAAAGGGGATTTGAACCCCCGACCCTCGCCTTGGCAAGGCGATGCTCTACCACTGAGCTATTCCCGCTCTCGAGATGAAGGGAGATTTTGATTCTAGTTCGGGTATGCTACCCTGTCAAGAAATCCCTGTTCTCCGTCAGGGAGGGAACGGGTATTTCCTTTGCTCTTTTCCCTTCACGCACTTTGATGTTCCAAACGTTGTGAAACTGATCTTTCCTTACCAATCAAGAGGTGGCCATGCACATTAGTATTCTTGGGACGGGATACGTGGGACTCGTCACGGGCGCGTGTTTTGCAGAATTCGGACTCAACGTGACCTGTATGGACGTGGACCCCGCCCGCATTGAAAAATTAGAACGCGGTGAGGTGCCGTTTTATGAACCCGGATTAGCTGAATTGGTGGTCAAAGGCCACAAAGCCGGACGGCTCACCTTTTCCACGGACCTGCACAAGGCCGTGGACACGGCCTTGGTGATTCTCATCGCGGTGGGCACTCCCTCACGACCCGATGGTTCGGTGGATATGTCCTCCATTGATGAAGTGGCACGCAGCATTGGAAGCCGGATGACCGACTATAAAGTCGTGGTGACCAAATCCACCGTTCCCATTGGAACGGCCGGGCGCGTGCGCGATCTGATTCGAGCGAGTCAGCCAACGCCCGTGAATTTTGACGTGGCGTCGAATCCAGAATTCCTACGTGAAGGTTCGGCAGTTGAAGACTTCATGCGTCCGGATCGGGTGATCCTCGGCGTAGACAACGAGCAAACGGCTGCCATCATGAAGGATTTGTATCGCCCGTTGTATCTCATTGAAACGCCGTTTGTCATAACAAATTTTTCAACGGCAGAAATGATTAAATACGCATCAAACGTGTTTTTGGCCACCAAGATTTCTTTTATCAACGAGGTCGCCAATTTGTGTGAATTGATGGACGCCAACGTGCAAACCGTGGCCAAAGCCATGGGGCTCGACAAACGGATCGGGGCAAAGTTCTTACACGCCGGCCCCGGGTACGGCGGGTCCTGTTTTGGAAAAGACACCGCCGCACTGATGCACATCGGCAAACAAGCCGGGTATGAGATGCAGTTGGCGACGACGACCAACCGGGTGAACGCACAACAGCGGGCCCGCATGGTGGATAAAATCCGTGCGACCGTGAACGGCCTTCAAGGAAAGACCTTTGCGCTTTTAGGAGTGTCCTTCAAACCCAACACCGATGACCTTCGGGATTCTCCCGCTTTGATGATTGCGGAACACTTGCTGAAGGAAGGCTGTACCGTGCGAGCCTATGACCCGGAAGGATTGGAGGGAGCACGCAACACGTTAGCTGGATTGGTCGGCTGTGACGATGCCTATGACGCGATGAAAGGGGCACATGCCGTGGTGTTGGCCACCGAATGGAATCAATTTCGCAACTTGGATATGGATCGCATGAAATCGCTGCTTCGCACGCCGGTAATGATTGACCTCCGCAACGTCTATGACCCCGGGCGGGCCGCCGAATACGGATTTCATTATGTATCCGTGGGACGCGCGTCCGTCGGCGTGAATCCTTATGCAACCACGTAACGGTCGTCAGCTTCGGCTCGTCGGCAGGAACGGGCTTACGCTTCCTTCGGTTTATACCCCATGCGATCCAACACTTTGGTAATCCGCTTTTTCAACGGCACCTCGGCCTCGACCAAGGCGGTGGCCAAAGGTTCCACGGCCGGCTTACCGATTTTTCGCAGAATCTCGGTGGCGGACTGACGCAATTCATCTTCTTCCGACACCAACAGAGGAATGACTTGCGGAACGGAGGGCGCGCCGATTTTAATCAACGCTTCATACGCGCGATGCCGCACGTCACCCACTTCATCGTCCAGACATTCCACCAGGTCATCCACGGCAGAGGCGGCCTTGAGTTCTCCCAACACTTCAACGGCATATTTCCGATTCAGCCAGTGAGAATCCTTTAGGTCCATCAACGCGGCATCAACCTTGACGACGTTCGGATCTTTCGCCCGAATGCGGAACTGCTTGACCAGCCGCTTTCCGTCTTCCTCCACGATGCGGAGGGTCGCCCCGTCACCTGGTTTAATTTTTTGAAGATCGTCAAGCACGTCTTCAGCCACGTCCAATAACACGGTTTTCCCGTCATAGGCCAATAATTCCACTTCAAGTTGTCTGGCCTCCAGGTTGACCGCAATGACGTTTTCCGTGACAAGATTAAAGCCATCCTTCTTGGCACGTTTGGGATTGATTTGAACAAGGGGACTCGGACCTGCATCTGCCATAACGACTTCTCCTTCTTAAGCAGGTGGCGAGCGGCTCGTGATACACCAGCCACCGTCCACCAGACGCTACTCAGGGGTCCAGCCTAAGCTTGCCAACACCCCTTCCGCGGTATCACGCACCATTTCATTTTCATCTTCCAATAAGGCCGACACCGGCTGAATGGCTCGGGCGTCACCCAACCTGGCCAACGATTCAGCGGCATTCCGACGAACAAGCCAGTCATCATCCGTCAAGGCCTCAACCAACGGAGAAAATCCTTTAGCATCCCCGATTTTTCCGAGGGCTTCGGCCGAGTGACGGCGAACGATCCAATTAGACCCTTTCAGGCCATCAATCAAGGCGTCAGTGGCTCGCGTGTCTCCGATTTTTTTCAACACGCGGGCGACGTCTTCTCGCAACACTGCGTCCATCAAACAGCCGACCAAGGCCGGCACGGCTTCGGGGTCCCCGATCTTCTCCAACGCCCAGACCGCGGCGGTCCGCACGCCGCCATCTTTATCGGTCAACGCCTTCACCAGTGGGCCCACGGCTCGCGGGCTCTTGAGTTTGCCCAACGCGGAAGCCGACTGCTCTCGAATGGCCCATTCATCATCGGTCAGCGCCTCAATCAAGGGATCAATCGCAGCGTCCCCAACGTGAACGACGGCGTTGACCGCGGCCTCACGAATCACCAGATCATCATCCCCAAACATGTTGATCAACCGAGGGATTGCCGACTCGCCGATTTGTCCCAGTCCGGCGGCCGCGTGATTGCGTAACCCTTCGTTGTCGTCACGAAGGGCGGACAGTAATTGTTCGAGACGATGATGCTCAGCCATTCACTTTCTCCTGATCGGCCCACAGCTCTTCATCCATCTGCGCCTCCGCCGCTGCCAACTTATCAAGGATGACGCCCGAATTATACGAGACCAGACCGTCACGGTCATCCTTCATCTTCTTAAACAACTCCGCGTGGGGGCGCAAGGCTTCCACGTCTTTGATTTTCTCCAAGGCTTCCACCGCCAAGACGCGCAACGGTTTAATCGGAATCATGTCAATCAGGAGATCAACGGGCCTGGCGTCTCCGATTAAGCCCAACCCCTTGGTGGCCAGTTCTTTGACTCCCGTATCTTTGTCCCGCTTCAGTCGCTCAATCAACGGCTCCACCGCTCGCACGTCTCCGATTTTTCCCAACACGTCTGCGGCGGCCTCACGCACCACCCAATCATCATCTTCAAGGTATTCAATCAAGATCTCGACGATGGGACGGCCAATCGGATGAAGCTTATGCACCGCTTCCTGACGGGCGCCTTCCCGGAGTTCAGATTGTTCCACGTCACGCAATTCATCCATGATCGCATCAACGCGATCCCGGATGGCTCCAAGCTTTTTCAGGGTTTGAATCGCCATCTCGCTGATGGCGGGCTCCCCCATGGCGTCAACCAGGGCATCCGCGGAACGCGGGTCAAGGAGATGGTCCAGAATTTGAGCGGCATTCACCCGGGCCGACTCATCAGGATCTTTCAGCATCGCGGTCAAAGGGCCGATGGAGGTCGGAATCATTCCCAGCAATCTGGTCACCGAAGGCCGAAGCGTGTCATTCTTCAACAACTCAACCAGCGTGGCCGCGGCCTCGTCATTCACAATGCCGGCCATTTGTTCCAACGAGAGGACCACCGCTTCACGGACGCTCTCTTCTTCGCCTTCCATCAACTGGACCAGGGGCACGCCCGCTCGAGGATCCCGGATTCGCGCCAACATGCTGGCCGCTTCAACTTTATAGGACGGGGCCCCGGTTTGCATGGCCACGATGATCAGATCAACGACTTGCGGCCCTCCCTTGAGACACGTGGCCATGGCACGCATACGACGCCAATCTTCTTCATGAGCGAGTTCGGAGACGATTACGTCAAGAGATTCTTTCGGCATGGCAACGCGGCCTTCCTGACGGCTTTCTAGGGCTGGAAACGAACCCGGTTGGGGTTCCAGCCCAATTGTTGTAACGTGTCCGTGACGTGGTAGCGAATGTTTTCATCCTGTTCGTGTTTCAGTTGACTGACCAGGGGTGCCACGGCCTTTTGCCCGAATTGGATCAAGGCGTCACCGGCTTCCTTTCGGATGAGCGTACTTTGCAGAGCCTTGATCAACACGGGAACGGCCTCATCGTCCTGAATGCGTGCCAGCGCCCGAATGGCCTCCTCCACACCGACCAATTCCTGTTCATACCGATTATCCTCACAGGCCGGGGTACGATCTCGATAGTCACCGGTCTTCAACTCGCCGATCAACTGAAACAGAAAAGGGAGAACCCGACGGTCCCCGATTTTCCCTAACGCCTCTATGGCGCGCACCTGAAGCAGGGGATCTTTCACGACCTCCAAGAGCGCGTCAACGGCCACGGGGTCGCCAATATTGCCCAGTGCGCGCGCGGCCTCCTGCCGCACGGCCGTATCGTGGTCATGTTTCAACAGCTTCACCAACGGCATGATGGCCGTTTGGGACTTCACGACACACAACGCTTCCGTGGCTCGCAGGCGTATCCGCCAATCTTGATGCTTCAGCGCCTCCACCAACGGCCCTGAAGCCAGTTCACCAATGGCCCGAAGGGCTGCAATGGCCTCATCACGAACCGCTGGAACGTTATCGTGCAAAAGAAGTATCAGGGTCTCGACGGAACGCGGGTCAGCCAATCGTGCGACCGCGCGCGCGGCGTGCATGCGGACGACCCAATCTTGATTCAGAAGCGCCGAATGGAGCGGTTCAATGACGCGCTCATCGCCGATCATCGACAAAATGGAAGCCGCAGCCTCCTGCACCGACAGATCAGGGTCCTGCAAACACCGGCCTACCTCCTCCACGGCCGGGTCTCCAATCGCGGTCAACGCATTAGCGGCCGTCGTTTTCACGGCTCGATCTGAATCGCGTAACGCTTCAATCAAGGGACGCACGCCCCTGGGGTCCCGCGATTCCCCGAGCGCCATGGCCGCATCCTCCCGAATACCCCAATCCTCGTCTTTCAAGGCCGCAATGTGCTCCATCACGACATCGGCCATGGGCCGTTTCTCCTCTTTGGAACGTCGAACCCGAGCACGACGGAAGACCGCCACGATTCCCCATCGGCACATCGTCAAGCAACGTGTTCCGCCCTCTCTCAGAACGCCGGCACACGTTCACAACGCATCGCCGTGGCAACTTACCACAGCGATTTTTTGAGGGTCAATGAAATCGCTGACGCGGAGAGAGACCTTTGCCAAATGTCAGTGTTTGCACAGGTCTCGGGAACCGATGACGGGGGCGAATGGATGCACGACACACTACGCCGGCGAGATGCCGCGCAGGCGTTCGTTGCGTCGGCGCAACAACTCGAGCGTCGTCAATAACACGATCGACAACAACACGAGAATCGTGGCCGCGGCAAGAATCGTCGGACTGATTTCTTCACGCAGCCCTGACCACATCTGTCGCGGCAGCGTATATTGATCGGGTCCACCGACGAACAGGACAATCACGACCTCGTCGAATGAGGTGATAAACGCAAACAAGGCTCCGGAGATGACGCCCGGCGCAATCAGAGGCATTTGGATCTTGAAAAAATTATAGAATGGGGTTCCGCCAAGGTTTGCCGCCGCCTTCATCAGGTTATTGTCGAACCCGACCAGCGTCGAGGTCACGGTAATCACGACGAACGGAAGCCCCAGAATCGTATGGGCCAACACGATTCCGGACATCGTCGAGACCAGATTGACCTTGGCGAAGAAAAAGAACATGCCCGACGCCGTGATGACGAACGGCACGATAAGCGGGGAAATCATCACGGCCATGATGGTTCGACGAAAGGGCACGTGCTCCCGACTCAAGCCCAGGGCCGCGAGCGTTCCAAGCGTGGTGGCGAGTCCCGTCGCTGCGATGGCGATAATGAAACTGTTGATGGTCCCCACTTTCCACTTGTCCGTACACGAAGTCCACAGCGAAGCCTCTTCCGCGTCGCACATGCCGAACAGGGATTTATACCAGAGCGTGGAGTACCCTTTCGGGTCAAGCGCCAGCATGTCCTGAGTAAAGTGCAAAAAGGGCGACGCATTGAACGACAGCGGAATGACAACGATCAACGGTGAAACCAGAAAAAACAGCACCAGCGCACAGAACGCCAAGTAGGAGTAGTGCCAGATTCGCTGGCCGGGGGTGGCATAGACCGGAAGTCCCACGTGTCAACCCATCTTCATGTTATCGACGCCGATCAACTTATCATAGACCCAATACAGGATAAGGATCGCGGCCAACAGGGTCGCCCCCATGGCCGCAGCCAGCCCCCAGTTCAGTGAGTGCTGCATGTGATGGGCGATGAGGTTGCCGATTAATCGCCCGTCTTTGCCGCCGACCAGTTCGGGCGTGATGTAGTACCCGATGGCGACAATGAACACCAGAATACATCCCGCCCCGACGCCGGGAATCGTTTGCGGCAGATAAACCTTGAGAAAAGCCAGAGCCGGCGTGGCGCCCAGATTCTGAGCCGCCTTCATGTAGCTCGGCGGAATGGTTTTCATCACGCTGTAAATCGGCAGAATCATGAACGGCAGGAGAATCTGAATCATGACGATGACCGTGCCGGTGAAGTTGTACATCATCTCCAACCGGTTGTCGTCGTGGAGAAGACCCAGGGACACCAGCGAATCATTGATGACCCCGTTCTGTTGCAGCATGATCATCCAGGCCACGATACGCACCAGCAGCGACGTCCAGAACGGCATCAGCACGCAGATCATCAACAGGTTGGATATCCGAAGCGGCAGGGTCGCCAACAGGTGGGCCACCGGATAGGCCAGGATAAGACACCCGATGGTGACAATCGTGCTCACCAGGAGCGTGCGCCACCACAGTAACTGATAAATCCTGCGGTGTTTGTTGACCCGCATGACGTTCTTGTTTCCATCATATTTGAGATCGACGGCGTTCAGGTAATATCCAAAGGTGACAGGGTCTTTCATCGCGCCGAGCGATTGCCAGAACGCGATATCTCCCCATCGCTTGTTGAGCTTCAGCATCGCCGGCTTGTACGGCGGCCCTTCAATGCGTTTCAACCCACGCGTCGTAATTTTGACCAGGCTGCGCCATCCGGATTTTTCGTAATTCATGCGGGTGCCGAGTTTGCTGAGATCAAGCTTTTCCGCCGCCTTCATGTCCAGATAGAGGGCCTCGAACATGGCCTCATCGGGTTCCGAAGTCTTATCCCACCGCTCGAATGCCGCCAGGGTCCTCGGCAACACCTTATTGCTCAAACTATCGTCAACGCTGCGCGTCAACAAACTCCCGATGGGAATGACAAAGAGGAAAATCAGAAACACCAGAGGTGGAAAGACCAGCCCGACGGCCCGGAGTTTGCTGAGCTTCAGGGAACGCTCCAGGCTGGTTTTCAAGGGGGTCCCGTCAACGGTCAGGATGGGACCGGCGGGGTTGGCGGAAGCCGTGGGCATCGTTGAAACGTTATTGAGGAACGGCGAAGGTGGAAGGCGGGACTGGTCTGTGAAAACCAGCCCCGCCATCAGCCGTTCAGGTTATCGGATTATTGGCTCATCCATGCCGTATAGCGTTCTTTGAGCTCTCCACCGTAGTCGGCCCACCAAGCCGCGTTGGAGAAAATGGAGGTCGCCAGAACGTCGTCCCGATTCGGCATGTGGGGCATGACGTTGACGCCGGTGTTATGCCATGGCTCATTGGCTTTGATAATCTCCATGGCGGACTTCCGCATCGGGCCATAGTTGATCCACTTGGCTTGGCCGGCCTGCTGTTGGGGAGCAGAGATATGGACGAGGAACTTCTTGGCCGCCTCGGCATTCGGGGCTCCTTTCATCAGCGTAAACCATTGTTCTTCCAGCACCTGTCCATCCCAGATCGGCACCAACTTTTCGCCTTGGCTCAGGATCGCGGCACCGACCCGGCCGTTGTAGGCCAAGGACATCGACGTTTCGCCGCTCTTGACGAGTTCGATGGGTTTCGAGCCGGACGACCAGAACACTGCGTGCTCCTTAATCTGATCCAGTTTGGCAAACGCGCGATCAATGCCTTTCTCGGTGCTCATGACTTCATAAATCTGGTCAACGGGAACGCCGTCGGCCAACAGCGCCATTTCAATCAACGCATTGGGCCAGGTATGAATGCCGCGTTTGCCCGGGAACTTCTTCACGTCGAAGAAATCCGCAATGGTTGACGGTTGCTCGCCCTTGAACGTTCCTTCCTCATAGAACGCGAGGTACGACCAGAAGATATTCGGCACCACGCAGTCGTTCGGCAACGCCCTCATGGTGTCTTGATCCATCGGCGTCCCGTCCGGGGCGGGAACGAACATGCCGCGATCAAGCGGCTCGAATAAGCCTTCATCACAACCCGTGCGGGCTTGATCGGGCAGCACGTCAACGACGTCCCACGTCACGGCGCCGGATTCAACCTGTGTGCGAATCTCGCCGAGACCGCCGTTGTAGTTGATCCAATTGATCTTGTCTCCCTTCCACGTGTCGCCGTAGGCCTTCTGTTGCGACACGGCGTAGGCACCTCCCCACGTCACCATGTTGACCTCGGCTTGAGCGGTGCCCAACGTTCCCACGACAACGGCGGCGCATAAGAAGGCGTTGCGTAAATAATTGTGCATCATCTTTTCTCCTTTTCCCACAAAGTTAGTTGTTCCACGTGCATTCGCACGATCTGCGAATGAACAGCCGGGCAGGGTCACGCATCCAACGCCCGACAATCTTCTACCTTCCACCCGACGTTCACTTCGTCTCCCTCAGAGAGACAAACGTGGACGGAAGAATTCGGAATCTTGACGACAAAATCATCCGTTCCGCACACAGAAAACCTTGTACGGATATGATCGCCCAGATAGATCAACTCTTCGGTCTTCGCCAGGAAGATGTTCGGCAAGCTGGCCGGCTCGGGAGCCACGACCACGCGCTCCGGTCGCAACGACAACGTGGACGGCGAGCCGACCCCCTCCACCTTGACCTTTTTCGCCTCAACGACGTGGCCGTTGTTGACGTTCACCTTGACGGTGTTGCCGTTGTCTTCGGCCACGGTGCCCATCAGTCGATTGTTTTCACCGATAAAGTTGGCGACGAACGCATTTTCGGGTTCTTCGTACAGCATGTCCGGCGGGGCGCACTGCTGAATGACGCCGTCGTCGAACACCGCGATGCGGTTGGACAACGTCAAGGCTTCACTCTGGTCGTGGGTGACGTAGACCACCGTGATCCCGAGATTTTCGTGAATGGACTTGATTTCATATTGCATCTGTTCGCGCAGATTCTTGTCAAGGGCTCCCAAGGGCTCGTCCATCAACACCAGAGCGGGATCGAAGACCAGGGACCGCGCCACCGCCACGCGCTGTTGCTGGCCGCCGGAGAGCTGCACCGGCCGCCGGTCACCGAACTCCCCCAGTTGCACCATATCCAGGGCGCGCTTGACCCGTTGCATCTTTTCCGACTTGCTCATGCCCCGCACGTCCAGGGGAAAGGCGAGATTTTCTGCAACGGTCATGTGGGGGAACAACGCATAGTTCTGGAACACCATGCCGATGCCGCGTTTGTGCGGCGGCACCCGATTAATCGGCTGATCCTCCAAATAGATCTCACCGTGGGTGGCCGGTTCGAAACCAGCCAGCATCATCAGACACGTCGTTTTACCGGACCCTGATGGTCCGAGCATGGTCAGAAATTCACCCTTTGCGACGCTCAGATTGAGGTCCTTGACAATAAGCGTCTCCCCATCATAGCTCTTTTGGATATTGACGAAGCGAACCAGAGGATCATGAGCGTTCATCGTTCTCCACCTTCCCAAGCCCCTTGTCCCGTCATAGGTTGAGAGGGATCAAGGGGGGAGCGAATCTCTTCTCGCCACGACTATAAATGACACAGCGAAGGAATCGTGTCAACTTCCCTTGTGCCGGATTGAGGACAACATCCACTGGAGACCGCTGCCGAACGTCCCCGCTTGCCCGCCCTACCAAGCTCTTCCCCTGCATTTTCCAATCCCACGTCTCCTCAGTGGCCACTCTGATAATCAAAGAAAAATTCAGGGATGACTTTACTAAATGAGATAAATATGATATTGAAGTTGGACTTTTTCGTCATTGACTTTTCGTCATTGACTTTTCGTCATTGACTTTTCGTCATTGACTTTTCGTCATTGACTTTTCGTCATTGACTTTTCGTCATTGACTTTTCGTCATTGACTTTTCGTCATTGACTTTTCGTCATTGACTTTTCGTCATTGACTTTTCGTCATTGACTTTTCGTCATTGACTTTTCGTCATTGACTTTTCGTCATTGACTTTTCGTCATTGACTTTTCGTCATTGACTTATGGTCATTGAAAGTGATTCATCTTTACTCTTAGAAGGAGCAAAGCAATGATTGTGAATCGAAGGACTCTAGAACTGACCATTCTGACCGCGAGCATGGCCGTCGTACTCTTTGCTCCTTCGGCTCTGGCTGATACGGCGTCGGAGATTCAACAACGCATTGAGGCATTGGAAAAAGAGCTGGCAGAGGCTCGAAAAGAACTTGCCACGACGGAGACGGGAGTGGAGCCGGAGCCCCAAAAAGCTGAACCTGTGGATTCCAAAAAAAGAGAATTGAACATCGGGGGGGCCATACGGGCAAGCTATATCTATGGTGATTACCAACCGAACGACCGTCGAGGCAGAAATTTCGGAGCGGTTATGTTTGATACCCTCCGCGGGAACGTTGATTTCACCTATGACAACGTGATCGGGTCCTTCGAATACCGATGGTGGTGGTATGTGAAAGACCCCGGATACGGTTCCCTGTCCAGGGCGTGGCTGGGATACGAGTTCGGTGACGCCGGCACGCTCAAGGCCGGGATCGTGCGCGTGCCTTTCGGACCGGGACCCTATGGAATTTCCAGCAGTTGGTTTTATGACCAGCATTTTTACGTCGGGCTGTCCGACGACAGGGACACGGGCATCAGGTGGACAAATACCTTCGATAACCTGACGCTTGATCTGGCCTACTTCCTTCAAGCCCAACCCAATGGGGAAGGAGGCACCACCCGGGACGCCATCCGATACGACTATGATGTGGCCAAGTGGGACTATATGGTAGAGTCCGACGGGACGGCGAGATACGCTGGCGAAGCTGTTGGTGAGATGAAAAAGGTTGGCCAGCCTTATAAGAAAGGGACTCCGTCCATCCCTTGCAATTGCGGTTATCAGGAACAGCATCAATTCAACCTGCGGGCGATCTACGCGGTGGAGGACATCGGAGAGTTCGGCGCGTCAATTCAGTACGGAATGCTGGATGGAAGGAAGGGAAATGCTACCCGTGGTGTTGATGACGACGGCAAGCACTATGCCTTTTCCGCGCACACGAAGAACCCTATCGGCGATTTCACGTTCTACTCACAAATGACATACTACGAGTATGACATTACGGATAATACGCCATGGGGGACCGGAGACCTTATTCCGATGGGTGGATATAACTTTGCCTGGCTGACGGCATCCAGGGGATGGATTCCCGCGGTCAATCTTCGGTACAACGGCCTGGACGTGCCGGCAATATGGCCGAGCCTGTTGTCCAGCATTCAGCCTGAAAGTATTACGCCGTATATCGAGTGGAGTTCCATCATGAAACTGGCCCATGTGCCAATGGGAGACAAAATCCCCAACGCGGGAAATGCCTTCAACGACAATTCGTTGTTGACCCTCGGGGCTGCCTGGGCCAAGGGAGGGTGGTATATTTATACCGATTGGGTATTGTCCACCGGCAACATCTTTGTCGGCAGCTACCCTAATAACTTCGGGAACATCTATGATACCGGCGCGGCCAACGGGGCCAGTGGCCGTGACGACATGAAACAACGTTTTAATGTCAACTTCGGGTATTATTTTTAGGAACGGCTCCGGCCATCTCTGCATCTGACCCGCGGTCCCCCGGCACAGAGTGATCTGTCGCCGGGGGCTGACGCCCCCCATCTCATCCCGCTCTCTGATTCCGGCCTCTCTGCTCCGAATCTCTGCCCACACACTCTAAAAATTCTTTACAATCAAGTAGTTACAAAAACATTCGATGGCCTGAATCCTGAAAGCGCATCGTCAACGCCGTCGTCCTGACCGCACAACGGAAACATCGGGAGCCATTGAGTCGGGGTCCGTCGGGCAGATTGAAGGTTGGTCGTGTCTCAGTTTGAGAATTTCCCTCACCCCCGGATCATGTCCGGGGCAAGCTCTCACCCTCTCCCAGAGGGAGAGGGAAAACACCGGCCAACCCCTTTCCCCCTGGGAGAGGGAAGACACCGCCTAACCCCTCTCCCGCTGGGAGAGGGGCTGGGGTGAGGGGAGCGAGGGGCCAAACCGCAGCGATGAATCCGCCGGAGAATTACATGACCAAAGGTTGCTCAGGCAGGCCCAAATCGTTAGAGTCGGGAAAACTCAGTGATCCTTTCCTGCTTTTCATTCAACCAGACGTCATACCGGGAAGGTTGATTCGCACGGGGAATGGTACCGTGAGCCCTACAGCCGAGGAGGTGCACCATGGGCACAGAACAGTTGTACGGTGATAATCCGATTGCCCAACGCAAAACCGACCAATATAAACGAGAATACGTCCATAGCTTTGTCCGAAAGTGGGATGAACTCATCGACTGGGACGCACGGGCTGCCAGCGAAGGAGACTTTTTCATCAATATTCTCAAAGAACGTGGGGTCCAACGGGTCCTGGACGTGGCGGCCGGAACGGGATTCCACTCGATTCGGCTCCTGAAAGCCGGATTCGACGTGACCAGTGCGGACGGCAGCCCTGAAATGCTGGTGCAGGCCTTTGAAAACGCCAAACGGGCCGGCTTTATCATGAAGACCCTCCATGCTGACTGGCGGTGGCTGAGCCGAGACATTCACACCCAATATGACGCCGTCATCTGCCTGGGGAACTCGTTGACGCACCTGTTTTCCGAACAGGACCGCCGGAAAGCTCTCGCTGAATTTTATTCGGTTCTGCACCACGACGGGGTGTTGATCCTGGATCAACGGAATTACGACGGCATCCTGGATAACGGATTCACCTCAAAACACGTCTATTACTACTGCGGGGACAATGTCCGCGCCGAGCCCGAATACGTGGATGAAGGCTTGGCCCGATTCCGGTATCAATTCCCGGACAACTCGGAATATCACCTGAACATGTTCCCCCTCCGGAAGGATTACGTCAGAAAACTCATGGGAGAAGTGGGCTTTCAGCAGGTCAAAACCTATGCGGACTTCCAGGAGACCCATCGAATCGAAGATCCGGATTTCTTTATCCACGTGGCTGAAAAGCTCTATAAGAACGAAGAACGGGCAATCAAGGTTCCCGTGGGGATCAATTATTCACAGCCCGTCGAAACCGCCCGAAGCTATTACAACAGCAATGATGCCGATCGATTTTATGCCACGGTCTGGGGCGGGGAAGATATTCACATCGGACTTTATGAACACGATACGGATACGATTTTCGACGCCAGCCGCAAAACGGTCATGAAAATGGCCTCAATGGTCAACAATCTTGGGCCCACCACGCGGGTGCTGGATATCGGCTCGGGGTACGGCGGGTCGGCCCGATACCTGATTGAGCATTACGGCTGCCACGTGAGTTGTTTGAATTTGAGCGAAACGCAAAACGCCAGAAACCGTGAACTCAACGCCAGATCCAATTACTCTCTGGTTGTGAACGTGGTTGACGGAAATTTTGAAGAGATTCCTACGCCGAACGAGAGCGTGGACGTGGTGTGGTCACAGGATGCCATTTTGCACAGTGGGGACCGGGCGAAAGTGTTCAAAGAAGTCAAACGCGTGCTCGCCCAGGGAGGACAGTTTATTTTTACCGATCCGATGCAGAGCGACCAATGCCCAAAGGACGCCTTGCAACCCATCCTGGATCGCATTCACCTGGACTCGCTGGGATCCGTCGCGCTCTATAAAGAGATGCTCTTGGATTTGGGATTCAAAGAGCTTGAAATTTTTGACCTCTCGGAACAGTTGCATCGCCATTACGCACGAGTCCTTGAAGAAGTTCACGCCAATCAATGGAATTTGCTGAAAGTCTGTAGCGAGGACTACATCGAACGGATGAAGACCGGTCTGCAATACTGGATCAATGGAGGGACGAACGGCCATCTCTCCTGGGGCATTCTCCACTTCCAAAAGGGGTGAGGAAGACCGGCTTTCTTCACGCCCGCGTGTCCCCGAAGTCACGGCCTGCTCGCGTTGCCGCTTAGAACTTAGAGTCGGGCCAACCTCAAAAGAACCACGGCATCAGCGTTCAATGCGGTAGGGTTTGGCTGGTTGGGCAAAGTCTCCCGACGGACCGAAACGACCTTCTTGTCCCAGCACGTTGTCCGTGTCGGTATATTCCATATCCTTCAAGTTCCGATGTTCTTCCCCTTTGGGGAGATCCCAGCCGAGTTTGTCCAAGGTTTCCAGAACGGTTTTCTTTAACGCACTGGACGCCGTCAGGCGGGTCGAGGCAAACGCGAGCACCCGCTCACTCTCTTTTTCGACCTTCGAGGCGTCCGGATCATGGAGAAAGGCCACCAGCGGTTCAACGGCCACGTCCCCGATCAACACCAACGAGGAAGCGGCATAGTCCCGCAACACAATGTCCTTCAACAGCAGAATCAGGTCGGGAATGACCTTGGGGTCACGAAAATGGCCCAGGGCCGTGGCCGCGGCTTCCTTGATGAGTTGTTCTTCGCTGATGATGCACCCTGGCGTCGGCCTGCCTTGTTGGGCAATGCCCTTGCCTTTCAAGGCATCCAGCACCGCGGGCAAGGCGCGGGCATCGCCGACCATCCCGAGCGACGCAATCGCGTGACGCTTTACCGCCCCGTCTTTCATGGCTTCCATGAGCCCATCCACGGCCAGCGGGTCCCCGATAATTCCTAACGCAATCGTCGCGTCTTCGCGAACGGCTCGGTCCTCATCTTTTAACGCTTGGATCAACGCCTCAACGACGCGGCGATCCTTCGTCCACGCTCGCCCCATTTGATAGTCCGTGGTCATACCGCCCAACGCCCGGACCCCATGACAACGGACCACAAAGTGGGGATCAGCCAAGGTCTCCAGCAGAGCAGGGATGGCCGTCTCCCCGATATACACCAGGGCGGTCCCCGCGGTCTCACGGACGATCTTTGAGGTATCCTTAAATAACTTGATTAAACCCGGAACGGCTCTTGCGTCACCAATGCGACCGAGTGCTTCCGCCGCCGCGCTTTTGACGGCCCCGTCACGGTCACGACACGCGATCATCAATGGTTGGACGGCCTCCGGGTCTTTGAGGCATCCCAACGTTTTTGCCGCTTGTTCCCGAACCCGCCACCGGTCGTCCTTCAAACAGACGATGAGTTTGGGGAGTGGCCCTTTGCCCATTGAGGCCATCGCGTCAACGGCCTCACGTTGCACCTCCATCATGTTGTCGTTGAATAAGGTAATCAGGGCTTCAACGGCCGCGTTCCCGCCGATTTTCGCAAACGCCCACCCTACGTGAACGCGAACGGCCCAATACTCATCCTCCAAGGCCGACGCGAGGGCGTCCACGGTCGTCGGATCCCCCAACTCAGCCAGGGCCTTCGCCGCTTCTTCCCGCGTGGCGTCATCAACGTCTTCCAGCACTTCCAGCCAATGTGACACATTCTGCGACATGGTATCCTTGAGGACTTAATAAGAAGGGTAATCGTAATCCCGTTCTTGTTTATATGGTTGCGTATGGCTGCACCGGATCACCAGCGTTCTCGTACCGCGTCCCTCCACGCATTGCGTTAAGGATTGCGCAAAATCCAACTTGCCGTCCAACGTGATCCGAAACGCAAAGTCAAACGTAAACGTTCCAAAACGATATTCCCCGGGTTTTAACTGAATTTCCCGCACGTCGGTCGTCTTATAGGATTCAAAGGTCAGCGGATCATTGGTCCAGATTAAGGGGGTCACGCCGGGGACGTGCCACCACGTCGGCGGATCAAGAGACGTCGGGTCAATGGTAATCGGATACTCCCGCGTTAAGGGGTTCACGGGTTCCCGTGCCTCACCCGCGTCGACCAGAAGCACACTGCCCATGAGGCTGCTCGCCACAAGGAGCGTCCTTATGGGTGAAGCGAGAATGACATCAAGGAGCGAACGTTTCATTTCCGGTGGTCCTTCGTTCGGGGACGGTTTGAAAAATGTCTGCCAGCGCGCGACTGTCCCATTCCGTGTACGTGTTCAGCCCCAGCGCCTCAAGCACGGTCGCGCCGGTGTCCATGATGCTCACGGGATCAGAAATTTCATACCCGGGTTTCACGTTCGCACCCCATGCAATCCAAGGCACCACCGTTTGGCGTTGCCCGTTCGCTCCGACCGCCCGGTTTACCTTTGAGGCTTGACGCGCCTCCCCGCCGTTCAGGCCGGTCACAATAACCGTGGTGTTGTCCAGCACGCCGTAGTGTTGATAAATCTCCAGAACGTCGGCGACCGCCGTATCAACCGTTCGGAGGGACGTTGTATACTGCCGCGAAGCCCATCCCCGTTTTGTGGCAACGTCGGCGGGTTCAGGAAGGTGCGCGACCAGTAACCCGGGGACCGTGAAGATACGAAAATTAAAGCCGCCTTCACTCGTGACTTTTTTGAGGTAATCTTTAATATATTCGACCAGGATGGCGGGCGTACACTGCGGTTTGGCCTTCCCACAAGTTTGCATGTCCACGTAAATTTCCGGCCTGGCCAGTTGATAAAACCGCTCATCCATGATGAAGAGCGCCGTATCGACCCCGCCGGCGAGGTCCAGATAATCGAACATCGTCGGCGCCCGGAGAAACGAGCGGGAAAAATCATACGTTTCCCATTCGTGATTCACCCGATGCTTGCTGACGGGCACCCCCGTCAACAGGCTCGCCATGGCCGGCACCGTGAGAGGCGGCGATAACGATTGGGCGTTCCACGTCACCGCCCCTTCGTTCGCAAGTTTCTGAAGAACCGGCATGTCGCCATTCTGAATGACGTCATTTCCCACGCCCTCCAGGACAAAAAGCAGCACGTGGTCCGTCCGGGCTGAGGATGCCGCCAAGACGGAACGTTCTTCAAGAAGTCCGAGACACGAGAGTCCCAGAAGCAAAAGAGTGACGCGGAGACAGGTTTTCACAAGAGAACTCCTGATTGTTGCCGTGAGGGTGAGGATGGGTATTCGTCTGACAACCGAGCCAGTTGTTTCTTTTCGCATTTCAAAAACTTGAAATACCTCATGTTTCAGGACATAGTAGAAACTTATCATGCTCATTTTTCCATGGTCAACTCACTGAAATGCGGGATGGGGGCGTGAAGAACGATCGAGCCAAACTGATAGTTGAGAGGATCAAGCAAGTCGTTGGCGATGCGTGGAAGGTAACGCTTGAGAACGACAACGACAATAATTTAGAAGATGGCGAGTCTATAACTGCCTAGTTAAAGAGGTCTTCGCATGGCTGCGACCGCGAAAGAAGTTGCAAGGCAAATCATTGAACATCTCCCGGACCAGGCAACGTGGAATGACATTATGTATGAGTTGTACGTCAAACAAAAGATGGAGGAAGGATTGGCGGATATTGAGGCCGGTCACACAATTCCGCACGAAGAGCTTAAGACTGAGATTCTAGGATGGGAGATGATGTAAAGTCCCGTCATTTTCTCAACAAGGATGTCTGAACGTGCCCAAGGACAATAATTTTCTTCATGCCAAATATTCCCGGTCGGATCCGGGTCATCGGGTCAAATATTTGACGTTTGAACCCGGGGCGCCTGCGTTTTCTCCCCCATGGCAAGATGCTCTCGGGCATCTGGGGAAGCGCATGTGGGACGCGGGGGTCCGTAGAGTCGTCCTGGTCTATGGCTCCTATTTGGGAGCAGACCTGTTTGGAGCAGGCCGTCTTGATGAAGTCGGGGGACTCAAACGTGGCTATTCCCGCGGTATTCCAGGTGTCGAATCGCTCCTTGCTGCAATCCGCCACAAGGACGATCCACTCTCGGCCCGAAATCCTTCCTGCAAACCGCCTTTTGCCAACGACGAAGCCGTGAAAACCAAACTGGACGGCCTGCTCAATGATAAAGGAAATTTTTCTGAGCAATACGTCCGTGGCCTCCAGAACGGCCTCTCCGGTTCCCACGCGCTTCCTTTGACGGTGCAACGCTATCTGTGGTCTTCCCGTCACCATCATCTGGGTCGCATGGAAGGGGCGCTGGCTCTCTTGCACGAACTCCATCACCTCAGAACACACACACCCGTACAGGCCAACGAACGCGTGTTGATTGTGGCCTACGGCCATGCCGGCCAATTACCGGCTCTCTTGTCCAACTTGATTGCCCCGGGCGAATCATCGGTTCGAGACGTCGTGTTTGAAACATTGGCCGCGTCTTACGAGCAACGGGACCCTCCGGCGACGTCGATGCAACATTTGCAGGAACTGGACCGATTGTTAGCCGAGAACCAATTTGAAGCGTGGCCATCCCTTGACGTGGTGACGCTTGGTACGCCCATTCGGTATGGATGGGACACGGCGGGCCTGGGCACACTCCTCCACGTCGTGAATCATCGACCCATCCGACAAGATGGAAAACGTTGGCTGGCCAAAATGGACCTGCCTCAAATTGTCATGGAAATGCCCATGGCTTCCGGCGGCGACTACGTTCACCAACTTGCCGTCGCGGGAACCGATGCCGTGCCCGCGACACCATGGGAAGAGGAATTGAACCAGGCCTTATGTGAAAATCTTGAGCCGTATGACGGATTTGAACGTTGGTTGGAGTGCGCCCGACGAGTGACCCGTTGCCCCAACGATGGGGAGTGTCTCTTCATTGATTATGGAACCCCGAACGGCTCCCCTGACGAGCATCTCTATGGCCACGCGTGCTATACGCGGCTTGACGCCTTGCTTTTTCAAATCAGCCACGTGGTCGATACTCTCTACGGGGACTGAGAGGCACTGCTGAATGTGTCCCGCCCGACCCGCTCACCCAAGCCCATTGATTCTCATGGAATATTTATGGTATTGATTCTCGCTTTGCCTCAGGTGCATTGACTCGACGTGAATCATGATCATCGGTGTCCCCAAAGAGACCGCTTCTTGTGAAAAGCGGGTTGCCTTAATTCCCGCCGTCATTCCGTCTCTCCAGAAAGGAGGGATGGAGGTCCATATTGAAAGCGGAGCCGGGGTCGAATCCGGATACCCTGATGCGGCCTATACCGAGAAAGGGGGCACCATTGTCGCCTCGCGCCGGCAAGTGTTTGAACACGCCCGGATTCTTGTGCAAGTCCGAACGTTGGGAGCGAACCCTGAACAAGGGAGAGCCGACCTTTCCATGATGCAACGCGATCAGGTCATTGTCGGGATAGCCGAGGCCCTTTCCAATCCTCAGGCCATCCAGGAATTGAAGACGCAACACGTTCGAGCCTTTGCCATGGAATTGATGCCTCGGATCACCCGTGCGCAAAGTATGGACGTCCTCTCCTCAATGGGAACCGTCTCGGGTTACAAGGCCGTGCTCATGGCCGCAAATGCACTTCCGAAAATGCTGCCGATGCTCATGACGGCCGCGGGCACCGTGACGCCCGCGAAGGTCTTTATCATTGGCGCCGGCGTCTCAGGGCTTCAAGCGATTTCCATGGCCCGCCGCCTGGGGGCCGCGGTTGAGGCGTATGACGTAAGACCCGCCGTCAAAGAACAAGTGCTGAGTCTTGGAGCCAAATTTGTGGATTTACCCTTGGACGCGGGCGATGCCCAAGACAAAGGCGGATACGCCAAAGCTCAGGATGAAGAATTTTATCGGCGTCAGCGAGACCTGCTGACCAAAGTGCTGACCTCCAGTGACGTGGTCATTACCACCGCGGCCATCCCGGGGAAAAAGGCTCCCATCCTGATTACGGCCGACATGGTGGCCGGCATGTCTCCGGGGTCAGTGATTGTTGATTTAGCCGCAGAACGGGGCGGAAATTGTGAATTAACCAGATTAAATCAGACGGTGGTTGAGCATGGCGTGACCATTATCGGGCCTGAAAATCCAGCCTCGCTGGTTCCGTATCATGCGAGCCAGATGTACAGCAAAAATATTGCCACGTTCTTGTTGCACCTGGTGAAAAAAGGTGAGATCACGCTTGATATGGAAGACGAAATCACGAAGGAAACGCTTTTGACCCGTGATGGAGAAATTGTGCATCCCCACGTCCGAACACTGTTGGGACTTTCGCAGACCCCCGAATAGAGGAAAGCAAAACCATGGAGCTGTTGATTTCCGGCATTACGATTTTCGTCCTGGCCATCTTTGTGGGCTTTGAGATTATCACCAAAATTCCTCCCACCCTGCATACGCCGCTGATGTCGGGGTCAAACGCCATTTCAGGCATCACGCTCGTCGGAGCCATTCTTTCGGCAGGCGCCCAACAAACCGTGCTCACCACCACGTTGGGGTTTCTGGCCGTGGTCTTCGCGACCCTCAACGTCGTCGGTGGGTTCATGGTCACCAATCGCATGTTGGAAATGTTCAAAAAGAAATCGTAGCTCATGACGGAATTCTTCATAAACATAGGATACTTGATTGCGGCCATCCTCTTTATTTTCGGTCTGAAGGGGCTGACTCATCCTCGTACCGCCGTTCGCGGCAATTTGCTCGGCGCATGCGGCATGTTGCTCGCCATCGTCATTACGTTGACGGATCAACGCATCGTCGGCTTTGAGGTCATCATCGCCGGCGTCATTCTCGGGGCAGCAATCGGGGCCGTCCTGGCCCTGAAGATTGAAATGACGGCCATGCCCGAACTCGTGGCCCTGTTCAACGGCTTCGGTGGGATTGCCTCGGTGTTGGTGGCGGGAGCCGCCTTGATCGAAAGCACGCTCGGCGGAGGCAGTTCCTTCGTGCAGACCACGGTAGCCACGGCTGCCTCCGGATTGATTGGAGCCGTCACGTTTTGGGGAAGTCTGGTGGCCTTCGGAAAACTCAAGGGAATCATCAGCGAAAATGCCATGCTGTTTTCCGGGCAACAGGTCATCAATGCCGCGTTGGCCCTCATTGCCTTGGCTCTCAGTGCGGGCGTCGTCATGGACCCGACCAACGTCCTCCTCTACTGGGCGCTGGTGACGGTGGCGTCTATCCTGGGCGTGCTGCTCGTCATCCCCATCGGTGGTGCCGATATGCCCGTGGTCGTGGCGCTCTTAAACTCCTATTCAGGGTTAGCGGCTGCCGCAACCGGGTTCGTCTTGTCCAATAACGTCCTCATCATTACCGGGTCCCTGGTCGGGGCATCAGGACTCATTTTGACGAATATCATGTGCAAAGCCATGAACCGTTCCCTAACCAACGTCCTTTTTGGAGTGTTGGCTCCAACGGGAGGGGGAGCCAGCGCCGATGAAGTGTACGCGGGACGGGTGAAGTCTGCTTCGCCGGAAGAAGTCGCCCTGCTGTTCGATGCGGCTCGCAGGGTAGCCATTGTTCCAGGATACGGCATGGCGGTGTCCCAGGCTCAGCATCCCGTAGCCAACCTTGCGTCCTTACTCACCGACCGAGGCATTCAGGTTGAATATGCCGTCCATCCCGTGGCCGGTCGGATGCCCGGACACATGAACGTGCTGTTAGCCGAGGCTGACGTTCCCTACGAATCCCTCAAGGACATGGACGACATTAACCCTTACATCGATCAAATTGACGTGGCCCTGATCATTGGGGCCAATGACGTGGTCAATCCCATGGCCAGAACCGACCCCACGAGCCCCATTGCCGGGATGCCGATCATTGACGTGGACAAGGCGAAAACCGTGGTCATTATCAAACGGAGTTTAAGCCCCGGGTTTGCCGGGATCCCGAATCCGCTTTTTGCCTTGGATAATTCCCTCATGCTTTTCGGAGACGGGAAAAAAATGGTGTTGGATATTATTACCGCCTTAAAAGAAGCCTGAGTTCATCCTCCTCGTCGTACCACCTCGATAAAAAGTATTTTTACCTAGACAAAAACTCTTCACAACATATTTGACTTCAATCAAGATTCCATGGAGAATTTTCTCATAAACTATTGAATATATTGTGATTTTTTATTTTATCTCGGGTTCATCGGCAAACTTGTCTCAAATGAAAAGAGTATGCTAGATTGCAACCTTGCGAAACGTAAACGTTCTATACATCAGGGGCCAACATGGAAATCAAAGTCGTCAATAACAACGTCGAAAAAGCTCTTCGGGTTGCAAAGAAGAAACTCGCGGCCGACGGGCTGTTCCGTGAGTTGAAGCGTCGCCGGTTTTACGAAAAACCGAGTGTGAAGCGTAAAGCCAAAGAGCGAGAGGCCGCCCGTCGACGACAGAAATGGTTGTCCAAGCGGTCGTTTCGATAGTTGACCCCTGCACGTCCTCGTTTCATCTCTTCGGATTCAACGATTCACACCACCCTTCCATGCGTGATGCTGACATTCACGCGGTCCTCTCAGAAGTCTCACGCACCATTCGCCGCTGGGAAGAACCGGTGGTGGGCGTCGTGGCCCGAGAAACGCAAGACTCCTTCCGCATTCTGATTGCCTGCCTTCTGAGTCTCCGGACCAAAGATCACACCACCGCCCAGGCCAGCCAACGTTTATTCAGGTTAGCCGACACGCCGGAACGCATGCGGGCACTCTCCTCAAAAACCATCGAGAAGGCCATCTATCCGGTAGGGTTTTACAAAAACAAAGCCAAACAGATTCGTGCGATTTGCCAAAGCCTGCTCCATGATTTTGGTGGTCGGGTGCCGGATACCATTGACGAACTCCTCACCTTGAAGGGCGTCGGACGCAAGACGGCCAATCTGGTGGTGACCATAGGCTACCAGAAACCGGGCATTTGCGTGGACATCCACGTTCACCGAATCAGCAACCGGTTGGGATACGTGCAGACGACGACGCCGGAGGCAACCGAATTCGCTCTCCGAAAAAAGCTTCCCAGAAAATACTGGATCACGTTAAACGACTGGCTGGTTCCCTTCGGACAACATCTCTGCCGCCCGATTTCCCCTTTTTGCAGTCAATGCCCGGTGCGGACCTACTGCAAGCAGGTCGGCGTCCGAACGTCTCGGTAAGCTTAGCCCGCGACCGAGAGCTATTGTATTGATTGGTGATGGAATTTCCTGGTTTGATAGTTGCTTGACATTCACGGCACCTCACAAGAATAATCATACCATAGGTTTATGGGAGGTCGTTGGAACTCCGATTGAAGGATTTAGTGGGAATACGTTCACCCTGTCCATTGAATACGATGCCGACGAGCGTGTGACAAGTATCAACACCACGCCGGGACACTCGAACTTCTAAGGATCATTGCTGATGAATATCACGAAAAAGGATCTCCGGCAATCGACGCAAGCACAAGGAGTCCTCCATGTGCTTTCAAGCAGGTTTTCTCATGGCATGTGGCTGACGCTTAGTTCTTTGGGTGTCGTTGGCCCGACTGAATTCAACCCGCCACGCTATCCAAGAGACGCACAGGCTTTTGATCTGAACGACATCGGTCACGATATGTCTATAGCTTTTGGGCGCCTCAGTGAAGAAATCAAGACAACCAAGTCAGGATAGAGCCCGAGAAATCGGGGCACCCACCCTGCCTCCAAAGGAGATTCTCGACAAACTTCCGGAGAATGTCCGTATTTCCATCGTTGAATCCGCTTCATCTTCAGGTCCGCTTCCACCTCCAACAATGTTCCAAGGGTACGAAACCGTGCTACCGGGTAGTGCGGAACGTATTCTAACAATGGCAGAGAAGGAGCAAGAACACCGAATCCATTGGGAGCGTGCCGCGCTCACGGTGGCGACACGAGAAACTCTCCTTGGTCAATGGTTTGGGTTGTTGATAGCCGCAATCTGTATTGGGTCAGCCGTCTTTCTGGCGATGAACGACCATCAGTGGGTGGCTGGTGTTCTTGCTGGCGCAAGTGCCATTGGGCTTGTTGGTCGCTTTATCAGAAAAAGAAACTAGGTCTGATCCTCATCAGCGAGCACATCGGGTCTCATGAGGCATCAAATTCCCACGTGGGAATTCCGGGCTAAATAAACAGGGTCGTCTCCGCACCGGAGGCCAACGACAGGATTGAGGGAAGGCCCATCACCTCATCGACTTGTTTGGCAACGGCGTCCTGGTCCACGCCCATGTATTCCAACCCGGCACTGCACGCGATGAGTCGAAATTTTCCCACCTTTCCGGCCTCGTCAAACATTTCCGAAATACGCGGAACTTTTCGTTCGGCAAGCAAACGGGACACTTCCTCGTGGTAGGGTTCATACTCGGGGGGAAAATCGACGTCGTTGAGTTTGCCCTCGGCCAGCTTCTTGATGGTCCAGAACAACAACACGACCATCACGTCTTTGCCCATGGCCGAGGCCGTGAGGGCCAGGGTCGCCACCTGGTGGAGTTTGTCATAGGTGGCGTTATGGGCGTAAATGATGAACCGAGGTGAAGCACTCATACCGACACGACTGTTCAGATGGACGGCAACCCGACGCGATCATGACCGACTGGGTTGAATGAGTTGTTGACCGGGCGACTTGGCAGTTGGCCAATCATCGGTTTCAAACATCAGGCAACATTTCAGCCGGCCACAGACCCCGACGCGATGTGAATCATTGGACCACGCCGCTTCTCGACGGGAGAGCCTCAGATTTACCGCCTTAAAATCGGTGAGAAAACTCGCGCAACACAAGACAAGCCCACACGTATCAATCCCGCTCAGCCGACGAGCCTCCTCCCTGCTGGAAATTTGCCGCATTTCAATCCGACAACTGAAGTGGCGCGCCAAGTCTTTCACGAGTTGCCGAAAATCCACGCGAGATTCGGCCGTGTAGCAAAACGTCAACACTCTCCGATGAAGCGATCCGTAGACTTCCACCAACTTCATTTGCAAACCCAACGCCACGGCTCGCTCCCGACAGAACTCCATGCCCGACGAAGACAACTGTTGTTGATGGTCAATCGCCGCGTGATCTTCTTCGGTGGCTTTTCGAAGAAGACTCCGCATCACTCGCATCGGGGGGGTAAACGGTTGCGAACGGGGAGGAGAAAAGACGATGCCATAGGTCACATCGTCGTCTAATTCCATGAGCACGGCGTCGCCGACCTGTATGGTGGGATCATCGGTCCGAGCCGTTTTGACCTCACCACGCTCGCGAACCTTCACGCCCACGACCGTGACCCATTCAGGAAACGACGGTTCCTGATCAATCTCGGCATCGGACATCAACTGATCGGTCATACCTCATCCTCCTGCGTACCAGCCCGCTAGTCCTATCATATTGAACGCTGAACAGCAAGACAGGCTTGCCGTTCCTCAACCCGGCCCCATCTCGCCGGCTAGCGAGGAGCGCCTTTCAGGAAAGCCGGCAGTTCATGATCGAGCTGATACAGCGAGAGCGGCGCGACGGCATCGTTTCCGGGAATCACCTGAACCTGCCCGGGTCCCGACACGCGAACGACGTCCAACGCTTGTCCGTAATGATACGCACAGCCCAAAGGAGCTAACCCATCCTTCAGAGATTCGGGCGGGTCCCAGTGTGCGGTCAGCAACGCGGTGCGGGCAGGGTTGCGACGACTGAACATGAACGAAAGATGGTCCGGATACCAATCCGCGCCACCGGTGGCATACGAGACGAACAGCTTGGCCTGAGCGTGCGCCGCGACTTCCGACAAATATTGATTCGTCAAATAGCCGTTTTCTCCAACGTCCAACCATTTGCCGGGATGCGACAAACAAGCGTGGGCCGCATACGAACGAATTTCCTTCAACTGTTGTTGAGACGCATAGATGGTCGTAATGGGGCCGTACTGCTCAACGAGTTGCGTCATCACGCCGTCTTTGATCGCGGAGCGGCCGTCATTGGTCGGACCACTATCGGCATGAACCAACGTATTGTGGCCGCGATCCGCAATCAGATAGCAATTCCGTGGAAGCGCCAAGTCGCACGGATCTTCACCAAAAAAAGGCACCGACACCACCGCGCCGCCGTCAAATTTCCATGATTCGCCGTGGGCGAGTTCGATGACGTTGGTAAACCCAAGCTCCCGCATGAGGGAAAGATAATCGAAATAGAAGGACTGCCGATTTTTCCGGCTCGGCACGATCACCGGCACGTGCTTGGGAAGGTGCAACAAGGTGCGAGGGTCAACGTGGTCATCGTGGTCATGCGTCAAGAACACCGCGGCCGGCGGCGGCAGCAACGAGGTCCACAACGAGGGAACGGGAGATTCGGCAAACCACGGCATCAACCAGGGATCAAACCACAGGAACTGCTCGCGTTGGCGATACATCAACGCCGCGTGACCGAGGTGAACCACGTCTTGATCGTGCGTCACCGTTTGCCAACGCGAGCACACCGATGCCGCGTCGGAAACCGCAAGGCACTCGTGGGTCACGAGTTGTTCCAGAAGGCGCGTGAGGTGCCGTTCAACGTCACGCCCGGAGGCCGTGGCCACCGTGCGAATTTCGGCTATCGTGCGTGTCCCGTCCAGAAAACCGAGCAGGCGTCCGACCTCAGGAGACAGAGGGCGATCAAACGCAAAGGAAAAGGCCTGGCGGGTCACCGCGTTAAAGATTCGCACTCCCGCGTACTGCATGACCGCAGATTGGTGGCGATCAAATGGAAACGTCCACAGGAAGGTTCCGTCAGGATTCCGCCCGCACCGGATGTGGTTCTTTAATCGAGGCCGCGACGCCACCACTTCGGCGTAGGCATCCTCAAGACGTCCGCGGAGAGCCGGATCATCCACTGAAGTTCGATGGGCAAAGACGTCACTGATCGCAGTTTCTATGGCACTCATCAGAATGCCGTGGACTTCGTGCAGACTGTCCACCACCGCAGGATCCACTCCCCCCATAAAGGGAAACGGCCCAGGAGGGTCGGCACTCTCCAGTTGCGCCCACACCCACGGCTGAAACCCCAGATATTGATTCGAGCCGAAGCGATCCCAAATCGCCATTCGTCACCCTAACGCTTTCGCCGAGATCGGCCGCAGAAGACCGTCATGCAAACAAGGACAGCCTTCCAAACAAAAGGAACGCGTCATCTTCTCACCCCACCTCCATCCCGCTGATTGTGGGTTCGTAGAGGATTTGGATGACAATCTGATCGGGATCAGCCAAGTAAAAGGAATAACTCCCGTCACGGTGTTGCTTGGGATGGTGCACGATGGTCACCCCTTGCTCCACGGCCAGCGCATACAGTTGATCCACCCGCTGCGGAGACTCCATCAAAAAACCGAGATGATCCAGAACCTGTCCACGACCCGGCCGACGATCCTGCCCGTCTCCTTCAGGAATCTGATGAAGAGCCAGATTATCCACGCCCGAACTCAGATAGACGTTCTCCGCGTCAGGCTCCCATACCACTTCCATGTGAAACCACGTCTGATAAAAGGCCTTGGAGACGGCAAGATCGCTCACCTTCAAGGCCACGTGTCGAAAACCTTTTCCCGTGGGAATTTCGCGTCGGCCATTCGCAGACATGGTCACCTTGGGTCCTGCCGTCCAGCGGGCATCTTAGCGGTGCCCACGGCGTGGGGCAACCCTCTCGCATCCGTCGCCCTCTTTGTCATGTTCCCCTGACGGTGACAGTGGATTTCGAATCACGCTTTCGCTGTGATACCATCAAGAAACCATGACGTGCCCGTCTCTTTCAGAGAGGACGACTCATTGCGCGCACGTTCCCGAGGCCTGCCATTCATGACCGAGAGATCCGACGGACAGCGTGGATTCGCGGGGATGACCGTTGCCGCCTTTGAAAGCCGGATGGCAACGGAAATGGCGACGCTTATTGCACGTTACGGCGGCAAGCCCGTCGTGGGGCCATCCATGCAAGAGATTCCGCTGGAGAACAACGTCGAGGCCCTGGACTTCGGCCATCGACTCCTTTCCGGAAAGATTGACGTGCTGATTCTGCTCACGGGCGTGGGGACCAGGACACTGCTTGACGTATGGAACACCCGGTTCCCATGGGACGACGTCAAGCCCGCGTTGACGCGGACAACTCTCGTCGCTCGCGGGCCTAAACCCATTGCCGTCTTAAAAGAATTGGGCGTGAAACCGCACCTCGTCGTTCCCGAACCGAACACGTGGAAGGACATCCTTCACGCACTTGATGCCTTCAAACCTGAAGGCCTCCACCGCTTGAACGTCGGCGTGCAAGAATACGGTCTGCCGAATCAAGACCTCGTCGCGGGGTTGGTGCAGCGTGGAGCAGCCGTGACCACCGTGCCCGTCTACCGATGGTCCCTTCCCGACGACGTGGAACCATTGAAAAAGACGCTTCGCAGCGTGTTGGACGGAAACGTCGCCGTGGTCTGCTTTACCAGTGCCGTTCAAATCGATCACGTCGTGGACGTGCTCCGGGTCACGAACGAAGTCGAGGCCTTCCGTCAAGCCCTCCAGAGCACCATCGTCGCCTCGATCGGCCCCATGACCAGCCGGCGGCTGAGTCATCATCAATTCCCCGTTGACGTTGAACCCACCCATCCCAAAATGGGAATCCTCCTCAAAGAAGTGAGTGAACAGGCAGGCCGCTTGCTCCAAAAGAAACATGAGAATTCACGCAGGACGTAGGTGAACGAACGCCTATCCGCCTCACAGAACCCCGGATCAACCCATCGTGCCGACTGCGCGTGTCCCGACCTGAACCCGTTACTCAGGAAGGGGCAGGCTGAATCTTCAAGGCGTCATGGCGGGAATCAGGTGATTCATCCTTCTTTTTCCCAAGCGGTTCATCGTCGCGGATTCGCAAAAAGACGGGGAATCGCGGCTTGCCCGTGACGGTGAATCCCTGGTGTTTGAAGGTAATAGTGGCGCCGATGGGCGGGGGCGTTCGGCGTTCGGCGTCGGAAAATCCGCTGCCGACCTTGACGGTGAGTCCGTCAGCAGTTCGCACGGTGACGCTGCCCATCAGGCCGGCGAACTTTCCCTTGCCGGGATTATGGGCGATGACGATGCCTTCAGCGTCGTCGAATCGTTTCAGTTTCAACAAATCCATGCGACGCCCGCCGCGGTAGCGTGAATGGCCGCGGTGCAGCATCAGCCCTTCACCGCCGGCGAAGACGACGGCGTCCAGTTTGTTCAGCAACGCCTCGTGGTCAGTGACTTTTTCCTGGGCAACGGCCACGAGAAATTCGCTGGGCGAGGCAGCGACGACGGCACGCAGCGTGTGCAGGCGCGCGTCAAACACGCCGGAGGCTTCAGGCAAGTCAAAGACCATGTAGCGCACCCGGCACCACCCATCGTGCGGGACGTCGCGCGTGACGATGGAAACCGTTTCTTCAAACCGGCCGCGCCCGACCCACAATTCCCCGTCCAGCGCGATCAACGGAAACCCGGCGGTAAACCACGACGGGGCCGCGAACAGGTTGCCGCCGCGAGAAATCAGCCGCTCGCCGTCCCAGAACGCCCGCACCCCGTCCAACTTCTCGCTCACCCAATAGGCGGACAGGTCAATATTCTCCCTGTATGTTTCGGCGAGCAGAAGATCGGGCTTTTTCCCTTCGACACCAGACGGGACGAACAAAAGCGCGGCAACAAAAAGAGCCGTAAAGAACCCGTGCAATAGACAAAACATCCTGAACCCACCTCTCATCCTAAGACCAACCCTCATCCTGAACCTACCTGTCATTCTGAGGTTCCCCTGAGCCTCGAAGGGCGAAGCGCCTGTCCTGAGCCTCGAAGGGCCTCGAAGGAAAGAATCTCAGCCCATGAACCCATGTATCGACCTTATCACATTCACTCGAACCTTTCCTTTTTCCCAATGGTCGGGTAGCATTCAGCCCTCATGAGCAACGGAGACCTTCACTGGATCGCCAATTTTATCTGGAGCATTGCGGACGAGGTTCTGAAAGACCTGTTCGTCGCCACCAAATACCGCGACGTGATTCTGCCGATGACCGTGCTGCGCCGGCTGGACGCAGTGCTGGAAGACAGCAAGGAGGACGTCCTGGCCATGCGGGATAATCTCGACAAGGTCGGCGTGGTTGAGCAGGACGCGCCCTTGCGGGCCGCCGCGAAGCACGCTTTCTACAACACGTCGACGTTCACCTTGCGGGGACTGAAAGCCCGCGCCAATCAGCAGCAACTTCGCGCAGACTTCGAGGCGTACCTTGACGGCTTCTCCCCCAACGTCAAGGACATCCTCGAACACTTCGAATTTCACAACCAGATCCCACGCCTCTCCAAAGCCGATGCGCTCGGCACGCTGATCGAGAAACTGACCTCACCCGACGTCAACCTGAGCCCCTATCCGGTGAAGAATGCCGATGGCTCCGTCAAGCATCCAGGCCTCGACAATCACGGCATGGGCACGATCTTCGAGGAACTGGTACGGCGATTCAACGAGGCGAACAACGAGGAAGCCGGCGAACACTGGACACCACGCGATGCCGTCAAACTGATGGCCAATCTTGTTTTCCTGCCCGTCGCCGATGAGATCGAGTCCGGCACCTACCTGCTCTACGACGGCGCATGCGGTACCGGCGGCATGTTGACCGTTGCAGAAAAAACGTTGCAGGAACTCGCCCGGGAGCACGGCAAGGAAGTCGCAACCCACACCTGTACGGACAGGAGATCAACGCCGAAACCTACGCCATCTGCAAAGCCGACCTGCTGCTCAAGGGCGAAGGCGACTCAGCGGACAACATCGTCGGCGGGCCGGAACATTCCACACTCTTCAACGACGCCTTCGCGTCCCGCGAATTCGACTTCATGCTCTCCAATCCTCCCTACGGCAAAGACTGGAAGAGCGACCTCGCCCGCATGGGCGGCAAGCATGACATGCGCGACCCGCGCTTTCTGATTAAACACGCCGGCGACCCCGACTACTCACTCGTCACCCGCTCCAGCGACGGCCAGATGCTGTTTCTCGCCAACATGCTGAGCAAGATGAAGCAACGCACGAAACTCGGCAGCCGCATCGCCGAAGTCCACAACGGGAGTTCTCTCTTCACCGGCGACGCCGGCCAGGGTGAGAGCAACATCCGACGCTGGATCATTGAGAACGACTGGCTGGAAGCCATCATCGCCCTGCCGCTCAACATGTTCTACAACACCGGCATCGCCACCTACATTTGGGTACTCAGCAACCGTAAGCCGACACACCGGCGCGGCAACGTGCAACTCATTGACGCGACCCAGTGGTTCAGGCCGCTCCGCAAGAACCTCGGCAAGAAGAACTGCGAATTGTCTGAGGACGACATCCGGCGCATCTGTGACACCTTTCTCGCGTTCGAGGAAACCCGGCACTCGAAGATTTTCCCGAACGAGGCATTCGGGTACTGGAAGGTCACGGTCGAACGGCCGCTACGGCTGAAAGGGGTCACGCCCGACCGCGCCTACAAAACAGCCGAAATCAAGCGCCTCAAAGAAACACACGAGCGCGGCGAAGAAGCCCCACCGGTCATCCGCAAGGTCCACAAGAAAGGAACCAAACCCGACCCCTTGCACGGCCTGTTCGCTACGGCCCTCACCGGCAAACCCGCAGTGGTCGAATACGAACCCGACGGCGAGTTGCGCGACACCGAACAAATACCGTTGCTCAACGACGGCGGCATTGACGGTTTCCTGCGCCGCGAAGTGCTCCCCTACGCACCTGACGCCTGGTCCAACCCCGACAACGTGAAAATCGGCTACGAAATCAGTTTCACCCGCCACTTCTACAAGCCACAGCCCATGCGCACACTGGAAGAAATCCGCACCGACATCCTGGCCCTGGAAAAAGAAAGCGAAGGACTGTTGGATGAGATCATCGGGGATGGCAACAGGCCATAACCGCGGACTTCAAACCCTGCCCCTTGCAACAATCCGTCTTGCTATTTAAGGTTGGCTCCAAAAATTAAATAGTCATGCGGGTTATTCAGGCATTTTTAATAAGATGCCCCATTGTGAGACCTTTACAAAACTGTCATTCCCACGCACGCAGAAATCCAGATGTACCAGTGACAACAACAGATGAAGTTAATCTGTCATTCCCGCGTAGGCGGAAATCCAGGGGAACGGGCAGGGAATTCGGGAGGGCCGGAACCCGTTCTGGCCGGGGTACGTGGGGCTGCCGTGGGGCGGAGGGAGAACGACGCTGGATTCCCGCTTAAAACTGCGGGAATGACAGAGGGGAGGGCTCTAGATTCCCGCTTACACCTGCCGGGAGGATGGAGGGGCAGGTGACGAAGTACCATTTGAGGGGGAGGGCTGAAAGAGACCATTTCTGTCATTCCCGCGTAGGCGGGAATCCAGGGGAACGGGCAGGGAATTCGGGAAGGCCGGAACCCGGTCTGGCCGGGGTCCGTGTGGCTGCCGTGGGGCGGAGGGAGAACGACGCTGGATTCCCGCTTAAAACTGCGGGAATGACAGAGGGGAGGGCTCTAGATTCCCGCTTACACCTGCCGGGAGGATGGAGGGGCAGGTGACGAAGGACCATTTGAGGGGGAGGGCTGAAAGAGACCATTTCTGTCATTCCCGCGTAGGCGGGAATCCAGGGGAACGGGCAGGGAATTCGGGAAGGCCGGAACCCGGTGCGGCTTGGGTCCGTGGGGCTGCCGTGGGGCGGGGAGAAAACGACGCTGGATTCCCGCTTAAAACTGCGGGAATGACAGGGGGGAAGGCTGGGGGAATGCTGGAGGGGGCCAGGTGACCATAAGCCAGTCACGGGCCACGCTACACTGTCATTCCCGCGTAGGCGGGAATCCAGAAGTATTTGATTTATTTACCTAATCGGCAAGTATCAGGAAGCCGTCATTCGATCTTTGCAAAGGTCTCATCATGCAACGCGGAGAAAGCGGTCGATACCAGGTGACAAGCGTCGGAGGCGAACAGGTCCGCGCGTTCATCCCTGCCCCATTACCGCCGACCCCCCCATTGGCACTGGACGGCCCGTTGCAACAAGCACTCGAATCGGCCGTACTTGCCCTTGGACGCCTTGACGGTATCTCGACCATCCTGCCGGATCAGGCACTCTTTCTCCATACCTACGTCCGCAAAGAAGCCGTACTCTCATCGCAAATAGAAGGGACGCAATCCACGCTGTCCGACCTCTTGCTTTTTGAGTTGGAGGAGGCGCCCGGAGTCCCGCTTGGTGACGTTGTCGAAGTCTCCAACTACGTGGCTGCGCTGAAACATGGCCTGCATCGTCTGGCAGACGGCTTCCCATTGTGCAATCGACTGATCCGCGAGATTCACGGCGTGCTGTTGTCAAAGGGACGAGGCCACGGCAAAACGCCCGGAGAATTTCGTGTGTCCCAGAACTGGGTCGGCGGATCCCGACCCGGCAACGCCGTCTTCGTGCCACCGTCACCCGCTGCCGTGCCTGACTGCATGACCGCACTTGAGCGATTCCTTCACGCCGGCGATGACCCCGTATCGCGGGACGGCGCCGGCAGGCTGCCCGTGCTGATTCGGGCGGGACTTGCGCACGTACAGTTTGAGACCATTCACCCCTTCCTTGACGGGAACGGACGTGTAGGAAGGCTGCTCATCACGTTCCTGTTGTGTCAAGCCAGAGTGCTGCGGGAACCGCTCCTGTATTTGAGCCTGTACTTCAAGCAACACAGAAACGCCTACTACGACCTGCTGACGCACGTGCGCCGCACCGGTGATTGGGAGGCATGGCTCGCGTTCTTTCTTGAAGGCGTGCGCGTCACGGCTGAAGGCGCCGCCGCCATGTCCCTCCGCTTGTCGCAGATCTTCGCATCGGACCGGGCAACCATAGAGCAACAAGGCCGCCGCACTGATTCCGCATTGCGCGTGCATGAAGCACTGAAGGAGCAACCGATTCTGTCCCTGTCCGAAATACGCAAACGCACGACGCTCTCCTTTCCCACCGCCTCATCAGCAATGGAACGGCTCGTCAACCACGGCATCGCCCGCGAGATCACGGGCAAACGCCGAAACCGACTCTTCGTCTATGACCAGTATCTTTCCATCCTGAACGAAGGAACGGAGGTGCCGTGATGTCGGCCTGACTTTTTCCTGCGATCATTTGTAGCGAAAAATTTGATCTCTCAGGGAAAAGTTGTGTAAAGTTCATACACATCACGGAGAGAGGAATGCCATGGCTAGAGTTCAACTCGTGATACCCGATGAGGACCGCGACCGTTTCTTCCACCAAGCGCGAAGAGAGGGCATGACGTTGAGTGCATGGCTGAGGACCGCTGCCCGCGAGCGTCTCGAAGAACAACAGCACTCAAATCCTTTCAAGTCATCGGCGGAGATCAAACGATTCTTCCAGGCGTGCGACGCGATGGAAGGCCCCGAGGTGGAACCGGAATGGAACAAGCACCTCGACGTCATCAACCACTCGCAAAGACGAGGCGCATCCAACACGTGATCTTCGTTGACACGAACGTCTTCATGTACGCGGTGGGACGGCCGCACCCCCTTCGAGAACCTGCCCGAAAATTCTTCGTCGAGTCCAACCGCACCCGCACTCCTTTATGCACGTCAGCGGAAGTGCTACAAGAATTGGCGCATGCCTATATCCCCGTCGGGAGACTGGAGACCCTTGACGCGGCACTATCGTTGGCCGTCAGATCGGGAGTGGAAGTGTGGCCGCTGGAAGACAGGGACGTCACGCTGGCTCGGCAACTCCATGAACAACATCCCATGCTAAAGGCACGGGACCTCTGCCACCTCGCAAGCTGCCGCAGGCGGGGCATCAGCAAAATTATGACGTTCGACCAATCCCTCCAAGCAGTCGTCAACACGGCCTGACCAAAAAGCGCACGATGACTGACCAGAGCAACCGTAACTACCCCAACTCCTACAAGCCGCAGCCGACGAGAAATTCATGAGTATTTTGGTGTTGGAGCGAAAAACGGAAAGATTACTGGATGAGATTATAGGAGACGAAGAATGAACGAAAATTCACCAACAACCGAAGACTTGAAAAAAAGCATGTCACTAAAATTGACCGAACCGGAGATTTCGGCCGACGATATCTGGGCTGATGACGCGCTGGATCGATTGAAGGTTGCCGAAAGCCTGACGAACTTAGTTCGGGATCAGACAAACCCCTTCGTCATCAGTTTGAACGGGCATTGGGGAACAGGCAAGACGTTCTTCCTCAAGCGTTGGCAAAAACAATTGGAACGGGATGGTTTTCAAGCAATTTATTTCAACGCGTGGAAGGATGACTTTTGCGACGATCCTCTCGTCGCGATTATCGGGCAACTTTCGGATCATCTCTCAAAAAATAAAGGGTTTGAAGAAAAAGGTCAGCAAATTAGGAAATTTATTGAGCAAAACTTTCGCAGTCTCTTGAAAAAACATGCAGGAGTGATACTGCCCGAATCCGGGGACAAGATTCTCAAAGAGTATGCAGATCAAAGAACAAATAAACATGAACTGATAAAGGGATTAAAACAACTATCCGACGGAGTGTGGGAAAAGTCCAAACATCCACTGATTTTCATAATAGATGAACTTGATAGATGCCGGCCGACTTTCGCCGTTGAACTGCTGGAGCGGGTCAAGCACGTATTCGACGTTCCTGGCATGGTTTTCGTTTTCGGCATCAACCGTGATGAACTGTGTTCGTCAATTCGGTCAATCTACGGAGACATCGATTCAGACGTTTATCTTCGTCGCTTCTTCGACATGGAATTTCTGTTGCCGGAAGCAAGTTCGGAGACTTTCTGCAAACACTTGATAGAGCGATACCGTCTAGAAGAATTTTTTTCTGCGCTGAGTGTGTGCGCTGAAAACAGTATACACAGTGAAAACTTTTCAGAGTTTTCCAATTTCTTTTCTCGTTTCTGCGGTCTTATAGGATTGTCGCTTCGAGACATTGATTATTGTCTTAGAACGATGGTCTTCGTCGGTAAAAACCTTCGTGAACGATATCGCATGTATCCGTATCTTCTCAGCGCACTTATTCCTTTGCAATTAAAAAATCAAACGCTTTATCGAAGATCCGTCCAAGGAGAACGTATTGGTGCCGAAGTGATGACCTGTATTGAACAGTGGATCCGTGACGAGGAACTGAGTGAACAATTAGAACACGATCTCAATTGGATGGAAATTTCTCTCTATGCCACATATAACCCAGAAAACTTCATAGATAGGGAGAATGTGTCTTTTCGACAACTAGAACTCTTGTCACAAGGCAAACCGTTGACCCACCCTGAGTATTTATCTGAAAGAACCAGAACTTCAAGCAAGGAAAGAGCGGAACGATTATGCGAGTTAGCGAAAGCAATACAACAAATAGTCTTATCTAGTAATAATTATATTACAATAAACACGATTCGGTATCTTGCCAGCTTGATTGAATTGACTAAATTGTCGGAACATCGATAGCAGGAATGAAACTCGCTTCCTACCTGAAATACAAACCCTCCAACTTTGAGTGGCTTGGCGACGTGCCTGGGCATTGGGAGGTGCGGCGGCTACGACACGCTGTCAATATGAGAGTGAGTAACGTTGATAAGCATATCAAAGACGGCGAACTACCTGTCCGACTTTGCAATTATGTTGACGTTTATAAGAACGACCGCATTACCGACAGCGTGCCGTTTATGAAAGCAACTGCTAATGCGGACGAAATTGATCGCTTCCGATTAGAACCCGAAGACATTCTGATTACCAAAGATTCGGAAGTATGGAACGACATAGGAGTGCCTGCGTTAGTTGAATATTCGGCAAAAGACTTGATTTGCGGTTATCATTTGGCATTGCTGCGTCCATTGAAAGCCGTGCTCAACGGTGCGTATCTCTTTCGTTCTTTACAGAGTTCGGCCGTTGCTTATCAGTTCCACATAGCGGCCAACGGAGTAATTCGTTATGGACTGTCTCATCATGCAATCAAATCCGCGCTTTTGCCCCTCCCACCCCTCGCCGATCAGGCCGCCATTGTGCGCTATCTTGACCACATTGATGGGCGTATTCGCCGTTACATCAGTGCCAAGGAGCGGCTCATCGGGCTGCTTGAGGAGCAGCGGCAGGCCGTCATCCACCGCGCCGTTACTCGTGGGCTTGATCCCGATGTGCGCCTCAAACCCTCCGGCATCGAGTGGCTCGGCGACGTGCCGGCGCATTGGGAGGTGAGGCGGCTGAAGCACTCCGTGACGCTGGTGATGGGGCAATCTCCACCCGGAAGTGATTGCAGCGATGAGCCTATCGGCCTGCCATTCCTGCAAGGCTGTGCGGAGTTTGGAGAAAGGCATCCAAATCCTGTGCAATTTTGTCGTGCTCCGCAGAAAATTAGTCCGATTGGTGCAATACTTTTGTCGGTTCGCGCACCTGTTGGACGGCTCAACATCGCCAATCAAGTATACGGCATTGGCCGCGGACTTTGCGCCATTCTCCCACACAAGGAAGTTCTGCAAACGAAATTTGCTCATTACCAACTCGAAATACTTGAACATGGTTTGAGATTGGTTTCAACTGGCTCAACATACGATGCTGTCAGCGTGGATGGTGTTGGAAATCAGCCTATGATTGTCCCGCCCCTCGCCGAACAAACCGCCATCGTAGAGTATCTCGACAAGGCCACCGCCGACGTTGACGCCGACATCGCCCGTGCCCGTCGTCACATCGAATTGCTGCGCGAATACCGTACCCGCCTCATCGCCGACGTGGTCACCGGCAAACTCGACGTGCGCGAGGTGGCAGAGAACCTGCCCGATGAACCCAAGCGAACCGAACCAATCAACGAAGCAGACGATCTTGCCAGTATTGATGACCACGTGGTTAACGAATGTGACGTCGATGATGCTAAACTTGGATACGGAATCAGCAAGGTCGGAGAATATGGAGCATGTCGCTGACTAACACTGAATTTGCTTCGATCCTGGATGCGTCAAAACATATCAAGGGTCATATCGGCTGGAGCCGGGACGAGGACCATTCCCCTGCCTGGCAATTCCGGGCGGAGGTTGAGTCGGACACGGGTTGGCCACTTTTGGTTCAAGGTCGCTATAATCCGTTGGCAAAAGCCTGAGCTACGTGATCATTCTGAGAGGCGAAGGGCATGTCTACGGACTCGACCTGGGCAAGGACCACCATAACCCGCAATGCGATCAGATTGGAGAAAAACATAAACACCGTTGGTCTGAGCAATATCGCGACAAGGAAGCGTATGTGCCGGATGATATCACCGCGTCGATTTCGGACCCTGCGGCGGTTAGGAAGCAGTTCTGCGCGGAAGTTTGTATTGAACACGGCGGCAGACTGAACCGGCTGCCACTTCAACGAGTGGGGACATGCTGATGAGCAACAACGATATCCGCAAGGCAATGCAGAAGGAAATCGGCGTGCTGTTCACCTGTACGGAACACGGCGACTATCAACGAATTCGCACGCCGTACCTTTATCCTGATGGCGATACCATCGACTTGTTCTGCAAATCCGACGGCGACGTGCTTACGGTGACCGATCTTGCGGAGACTACGGGTTGGCTCAGAATGCAGTCGATGTCGTTACGCCGTTCTCTGAAGCAGAACCAACTTATCGGAGACGCCTGTGTCACACACGGAGTCGAATTTTACCGAGGAATGCTTCAGGCGCGGTGCCGACCTGGGGACTCGCTGGCCGAGGTGGTTACTCGCGTGGCGCAAGCGGCGTTACGGATATCTGACCTGTGGTTCACGTTCCGAACGCGGGCGGTCGAATCAATGACCGATGAAGTGGCCGACTACCTGACCCAGCACGAGCTGCCATTCGACCGTTCCAAAAGGCTGCCCGGACGCTCAGGACGTGGGTGGACCGTAGATTTTCATATTCGTACTCAACGTAGCTCTCTAGTCTATGTGCTGAGCACGGGAAATCGTTCTGCAGCACGTCGAATCACCGAGCACGTGCTGGCTGCGTGGCATGATCTGAATCATTTTGCAACGGGACCGGAGGCCCTGAACTTCATCTCCCTATTCGATGACACAGCCGATGTCTGGGGGGATGAGGATTTCCGTTTGGTCGAACCGATGTCCACGGTATCGCACTGGTCAAGGCCGGATGAATTCGCCGAGGTGCTGCGCACACCGAACCATGAACAGCAACCGAGATCATGATTATCTTCTTGGCTTGGTGCACGAATTGTGCAAACTGCCGCACGAGACCGACTGGGTTGAATTCAAAGTCAACTACCGTGACCCGCACGCTATCGGCAAGTACATCTCGGCACTGGCCAATGCAGCGGCTCTCCACGGCAAGGCCCATGCGTACCTGCTCTGGGGGATTGAGAACGGAACGCACGTCGTCGCCGGCACGGACTTTTCGCCGGCCACCGCGAAGAAGGGCAACGAGCCGCTTGAGACGTGGCTGCTGCGGCTTCTGAACCCTCGTATCGACTTTCACTTTCACGAAATCATGGCCGACGGAGGGCGCGTCGTGCTCCTGGAGATTGACCGCGCGTCGCGCCATCCGGTCGCGTTCGAGAGCATCGAGTACATCCGCGTGAGCAGCACGACGAGAAAACTCAAGGACTATCCCGAGAAAGAACGAACGCTCTGGCGCGTGTTCGACCAGGTGAATTTTGAAGACGGCATCGCCGCCGAACGGCTACGTGGTGAGGACGTTCTGCTCAAGCTTGACTATCCGGCGTACTTCGACCTGCTCAACACACCACTGCCCGACGGTCGCGCCGCCATTCTTGACGCGTTACGGCACGATCGACTGATTGCACCCTGCGAAGCGGGAGGCTTCGACATCACGAATCTGGGGGCGATTCTGTTCGCCAGAAACCTTGGTGATTTTCCTGGGCTGAAGCGCAAGGCTCTGCGTGTCGTTGAGTATCGCGGCAGCGGTCGTCTTGAGGCGTCCGGAGAGCAGGAAGGAAAGAAGGGATACGCCGCCGACTTTGAGGGACTGATTGATTACATCAACGCCCGGCTGCCCACGCACGAGGTCATGGGGCAGGCGTTTCGCCGGACAATCCCGGAATTTCCTGAATCAGCGGTACGTGAACTGGTCGCGAACGCGCTCATCCATCAGGACTTCTCCGTGACCGGTGCCGGGCCGATGGTGGAAATATTCGAACGCCGTATCGAGATTACGAATCCCGGGGAACCGCTGGTGGACACCAGTCGCTTCCTTGACAACCCACCAGCCTCTCGCAACGAAACGCTTACTTCGCTCATGCGTCGTTTTGAAATCTGTGAGGAACGCGGCAGTGGAATCGACAAGGTGGTAGCCGAGATCGAGCGATACCAGCTTCCCGCCCCCCTCTTCAAGACGCAACCGAACTTCACCCGAGTCGTTCTCTTTGCCCATAAGGCCCTAGTCGACATGGACAGAATAGAGCGAGTGAGGGCCTGTTACCTGCACGCTTGCTTGAAATACGTGACGCGAGACTTTCTGACCAACACATCTCTGAGGGAACGGTTCGGCATCAGGCAGAACAACAAGGCTACCGTTTCTCGCTATATCCGAGAAACGGTCGACGCGGGCATGATCAAAGCTTTTGACGAACATGCCGGTAGAAAAATGATGAAATATGTTCCTTTTTGGGCCTGACTTTCGTTCATGGGTAATTGACAGATAACACGAAAAATCTGCGCGATGAATCGTAACATACTGAATATAAAGACGTTTTTTAATTGATGGGTAATTGACGGAAGAATGTGAATGAACATGCCTGCAGGAAAATGGTGCATACGCCCCTTGGGACAAATTTTAATTGACAGATAACACGAAAAATCTTCCAGAAGAATCGTAACATACTGAATATAAAGATGTTTTTTAATTGATGGGTAATTGATGGCATTGACACCGAGCGTGACCTGAGACGGCGGTTCTGCACCGCCCGGATCGGTTCAGCGAACGACGAGAACATCGAGATTGACCAACGGGCGCTCCCGAGGATCTGATTGAAACTCACGGCTCGCGGAGTATTTCGAAGACAGGAAGAATAATGTCGGGATTGTGGCACAAAGTCATGGCCGTGGCGCTTGTGGTTACTGCCGGTATCGTCGCCGCGAACATGTGGATTGTCGGCCTGATAGAAACGCCGGACGGCAAAACCATCGGGTCTCCGGGCGGATATCTGGATTCATGGGTTTGGATCGATGCGCTCTATACGGCGCTCTGCGGTTTCTCCCTCGCCCGGCTGCTGGCCAAACCCTGCACGGGCATGAACCGATTTCTGATCGCCGGATTCGCCATCGTTGTCGTCGGCTGCATCCTCAATCTGGCCCTGTTGGAACTTTTCTGGCTCTGGCATTTCATTGACGGCATCCTTATTGTTGTTTTTCTGACGCATGCCGCGAGAGAGTGGCGGAGAGTCAGGTGAAGGCAAAACCCCGATGACTACCGACACCACTGAACGCGGGCTGGAACGGTTGATCTGCGCCGCCTCACCCGGCGTAGTATGCAGAGCGGTCTTGGAGAATTTGAAGATTGACCATGCCGGTGCCGGCTGAACCGAAGATATACCACATCGTCCATGTCGACCGGCTCTCCTCCATCGTCGCGGACGACTGTCTTTGGTGCGACGCGGAGATCGTTCAGCGCGAATCGTCCGGCACGACAATTGGCATGAACAGCATCAAACAACGACGACTCACGAATGCCCTGAGCAGCCATCCAGACTTGTGCGTGGGCGACTGTGTCCCGTTCTACTTCTGTCCGCGCTCCGTTATGCTCTACGTGATTTCGCAGGCGAATCACCCGGAATTGACCTATCATGGCGGGCAGGATCCTATCGTTCATCTGGAGGCAGAATTGTGGCGGACAATTGACTGGGCGGAGGAACATAAGCAGCGTTGGGCGTTCACGCTTTCAAATGCCGGTGCCTCCTACTTCGAAGACCGATGCGACTTGACGCATCTGAGCGAGATTGATTGGGAAGCCGTGCAAACCAGAGACTGGCAACAACATAAAGACGGTAAACAGGCAGAATTCCTCATTGAGCAGCGGTTCCCATGGAAACTGGTTTCGCGCATCGGCGTGCGGTCGCTACAGGTTTACCAACAGACTCTATCGGCCATAGAAGCCGGTGTGCATCAACCACGAATCGACATCAAGCCAGAGTGGTATTATTGACGGAAAGGAGTGCCACCATGATCGAATACAAGACCGGTGACATCCTCACGGAAGATGCCGAAGCCCTGGTCAACACGGTCAACTGCATCGGTGTCATGGGACGCGGCCTCTCGCTGCAATTCAAGCGCGCGTTTCCCGACAATTTCAAAGCTTATGCCGCCCGATGCAAGCACAATGAAATGAAGCCGGGCCACGTATTCGTCTTCGAGACGGGCGAAACGATCCATCCGCGCTACATTATCAACTTCCCAACCAAGCGGCACTGGCGGGGCAAAAGCCGCATGGAAGACATTGAATCCGGTCTGGCGTCACTCGCAGAGGTCATTCAGACACACGGCATCCGGTCGGTCGCCATTCCTCCACTTGGGAGCGGACTCGGAGGTTTGTCCTGGTCAGAAGTGCGCGAACGAATACAGTTGACTTTGGAAAAATTGACTGATGTGAAGGTGGTCATATTCGAGCCGAGCGGCGGGCCGGTGGACGCACGAGCCAATCGTTTGAGCAAGGTTCCAAAAATGACGGCAGCCCGAGCCGCGCTGGTCGGCCTGATGTACCGCTATCTTCTCGGCCTGCTGGACCCGTTTGTGACGCTGCTGGAAATCCACAAACTCATGTATTTCATGCAAGTCGCGGGCGAGCCGTTGAAACTGAGATTCGCCAAAGGCCGATATGGACCGTACGCAGAGAACCTTCGGCACGTGCTGAATGCCGTTGAAGGATACTTAGTATCCGGATACGCCGATGGTGGCGATGCGCCAGACAAGCAATTGGAACTGGTGCCGGGTGCCATTGAGGATGCGACCGCCTTTCTTGAGATCCACCCGGAAGCGCACAAGCGTTTCAACAGGGTTGCTGATCTCGTCGAAGGGTTCGAGTCTTCCTTCGGCCTGGAACTTCTGTCCACGGTTCACTGGGTTGTCAGCAAGGAACAGGCTCAGACTTTTGACGACGTCGTGAAGCGCACGTATGCCTGGAATCCAAGAAAGCAGCAGTTTTCTCAACGGCAACTCAAGATTGCCGTCGAAGTACTCTCCCGAAAAGGGTGGATCAACAATCTCAACACACCCGATACCCGATGACCACCGATACCAGCGAATATAGACCGGCTCGTGCCTTGGAATTGCTGCGAGTGGGCTCGGGCAAGCCCGATGCAGCGTTCCGTGAGGGCCAGGAAGAGGACATTCGGCATATCGTGAACGGGGATGGTCGGCTGTTGGTCGTGCAGAAAACCGGTTGGGGCAAAAGCTTTGTTTACGTCATTGCGACAAAACTGCTGCGTGAGGCGGGGATGGGGCCCGCACTTCTTGTCAGTCCGTTATTGGCGCTTATGCGTAATCAAATCGCCGCGGCGGAACGGATGAGCGTTCGTGCGACGACGATCAATTCCGACAATACGGCTGACTGGGTGGGAATAGAAGAGGCGCTCCATCGTGATGAAGTGGATATTCTGCTCATCTCACCAGAAAGGCTGGCCAATGAACGGTTCCGCAACGAGGTGCTGGCGACAATCGCTGACAGGGTCGCTCTGTTCGTGATTGACGAGGCCCACTGTATTTCGGATTGGGGTCACGATTTCCGTCCGCAATATCGACTGATTGAACGTATCATCCGCATCTTGCCGCCGAACCTTCGCTTACTGGCAACGACGGCAACGGCGAATAACCGCGTCATTCATGATTTGAAAGAGGTACTCGGCCCGAACCTGAACGTCTCCCGCGGTGATCTCAACCGACCTTCCCTTGCTCTTCAGACGATCCATTTGCCGAACCAGGCTCAACGCCTCGCGTGGTTGGCGGAACAATTACCTGCGCTTCCGGGTCATGGGATCATTTATACACTCACGGTCCGTGATGCAGAACACGTGAGTGAATGGCTCAGGTCCCGTGGGCTGAACGTTAGGGCATATACGAGCCACCAGACGGGCGAGCAGCGGGCAAAATTGGAAGATGCCCTGCTTCAAAACAACGTGAAGGCGCTGGTGGCAACGACGGCCTTGGGCATGGGGTTCGACAAACCCGACTTGTCTTTCGTCATTCACTACCAGACACCAGGGTCCGCGGTCGCGTATTATCAGCAGGTTGGTCGGGCCGGGAGGGCACTTGACGCCGCCTATGGGGTGCTGCTGAGCGGTCAGGAAGAAACCGAGATCACCGACTACTTTATCAAGAGTGCGTTCCCGACTCGCGACGAAGTCAAGGCGATTCTCGCGGCGTTGGAAGCCGCACCGGCCGGTCTCTCGATCCACGAGATGGAAGCCAGAGTCAACGTCAGCAACGGTCGTATACGGAAAACCATAGACCTCATTTCTTTAGAATCACCGGCTCCGATTGCCAAGCAGGGGAGCCGGTGGCAACTGACTGCCGCGACCCTGAGTGATACCTTCTGGGAACGAGCGGAGCGACTCACGGAACTACGACGCGTCGAGCAGGCGCAAATGCAGGAATACGTAAGGCTGAGCGCCGGTCACATGGCGTTCCTCATTCGAGCACTGGATGGAGAGCAGGGGCATATCTCTCCGCCAAGTGTGCCACCATTGCCAACGGAACCGGACTCGACTCTGGTTCAGGAGGCGATGGCGTTTCTGCGTCGCGCCAGCGTCTCGATCGAGCCGCGAAAACGATGGCCTTCCGGAGGCCTGCCACGCTATAGCCTGTCTGGAACTATCGATCCCCATCTCCGGGCTCAATTCGGTAAGGCACTCTGCATTTGGGGCGACGCCGGCTGGGGTGATTTGGTGCGTCAAGGGAAATATCACGACGGGCACTTCTCCGACGATCTGGTGGTCGCTTGCCAAAAATTGATTGACCAATGGAGTCCGCAACCGTCACCGAAATGGGTGACCTGCATTCCTTCACGGCGATGGCCGGATTTGGTCCCTGATTTTGCCGGACGCTTGGCCAAAGTCCTTGGGCTTCCATTCAAGCAGGTCTTCAAGACGGAGGACCGTCCAGAACAGAAGACTATGGCGAACAGCACTCAGCAAGCACGCAACGTTGACGGTTCGTTGGATCTGACCGGCGAGGCGTTGCCCGACGGGCCGCTGCTGCTCGTGGACGACATGGTTGATTCGCAGTGGACCGTCACCGTTGCAGCTTGGTTGCTTCGCTCGCAGGGAAGCGGCGAGGTATGGCCGTTGGCACTTGCCCGGGTGTGAGGTCAACAATGAGTGAGCCGCTCTCTCTGAACACCAAAGCGATTCTGCTGCTAACCGCGCCCTTGATCGCTGGACGCGGTAAAAGAGAAAAGCCCGTCGCCCCGCTTGCTTCGGGGGAATACACCAAGTTCGCCCTGTCCCTTCAAGAGGTGGGAAGACAACCGGCTGATTTGCTGACGTCGGACGTGGATCAACTACCCGATAGTTGCCGTGACCTATTTGATAAGGACCGGCTTAAGCGCCTGCTGGACCGCGGTTTCCTGTTGAGTCAGGCAGTTGAGCACTGGCAGACTCGGGCAATGTGGGTGGTGAGCGTTGCTGATGACTCTTATCCACAGAAACTCAAGACGCGGCTGAAGAAGGAGTCGCCGGTCTTGCTCTATGGATGTGGAGACGGGGATCTCCTGAATACCGGTGGGCTGGCGGTTGTCGGTTCGCGTAATGCCAATGACTCGTTAGTTGAGTACACTCATGAGATTGGGCGACTGACAGCAAAGGCTCGACGAACTCTGATCTCCGGTGCTGCCCAAGGCATTGACCAAGCGGCCATGCGTGCTGCTCTGGAAGCGGGCGGTAGGGTCGCGGGCGTGCTGGCGGACAGCCTCGAAAGAACCGTCATGAATCGTGAGCATCGTAATCTTCTGTTGGAAGGGTCGCTCGTCTTGATTTCACCTTATGATCCGAACGCGGGATTCAGCATAGGCCACGCCATGCAACGTAACAAAGTGATCTATGCTTTGGCGGATGCGGCTCTGGTGGTGAACGCGGACGTGAAAAAAGGAGGAACGTGGGCAGGTGCAGCGGAGCAATTGGAAAAATTGCACTTGGTCTCCATCTATGTCCGTTCGACCGGTACACCATCCGAGGGTCTTGAGGCATTGAAAACCAAAGGAGCCATTCCGTGGCCTAATCCGAAAGATGCAGATGACTTTGAAGAAACCCTTCGGGCCACGATCTCCAAGGCGCCCGCCTCGCCGAGCCAGAGCGAACTGTCGTTCGACGTTCAACAAAAACCCCTGAAGCCGGCGTTGCCGAGAGACGCATCGCCGGCATCGACCAAAATGATTGGTCGTGCAGTACAAACGTCCAGTGACCCAACTCTCGGCCCCGCCGAGAAACTGTATCAAGTCGTGCGGTCGTTGATCGTTGGCATCCTTGCACAACCCCAAAAAGCCTCGGAGGTTGCAGAAGAACTGGGGGTCAACAAGCGTCAAGCCGATCAATGGATAAATCGGCTTGTTGCAGAAGGCGTCCTGAAGAAATGCACCAAACCCGTGAGGTACGTCGTCCGGCCGGACAGCTTGTTCGGCGAAAGACGTTCCACGGAAACCACCGCCGACGCTGAGCCAATGGGACATGGAAAATGACCACCGATACCTCCGAACGCGGGCTGGAACGGTTGATCTGTACGGCCCTGACCGGCTCGCCTTGTGAACCGGACGACACGCTGGCTGAGGAGTCGCTGGAACGGCCGGCTGCCTACAACGTCGGTTGGGTCTCCGGCGATCCGAACGATTACGACCGCGAATATTGTGTGGACTTGGTGCAGCTTGCGGCGTTTTTGTCGGATACCCAACCCGAGGTGGTCGAAATACTCGCCTTGGCCGAAGATGGCCCGACTCGCCGGAAGTTTCTGGCGCGCTTGCAGGGTGAGATCGGCAAGCGCGGAATTGTCGATGTCTTGCGCAAGGGCGTCAAGCACGGGCCGCGTCTCGTCGATCTGTTCTTCGGTACGCCATCCGCCGGCAACGAGACGGCACGGGCACGCTTTAAGGCGAATCGGTTCTCGGTCACGCGCCAGTTGCGTTATAGCCTGGAGCAGACGGGGCTTGCGCTGGACCTCGCTCTGTTCATCAATGGTCTGCCGGTCGCAACTTTCGAGTTGAAGAACAACCTCACCAAGCAAACAGTGGACGACGCGGTGGAGCAGTATCGACGCGACCGTGATCCGCGGCGCGAGAAGCTCTTCGAGTTGGGCCGGTGCGTGGTCCACTTCGCCGTTGATGAACACGAGGTGAAATTCTGCACGCACTTGCGGGGCAAGGCGTCCTGGTTTTTGCCCTTCAACAAGGGGTGGAACGACGGCGCGGGCAATCCACCGAATCCCGATGGTCTTAAAACCGATTACTTGTGGCGGGAGATTCTCACCCGTGAAAGCCTGACCGACGTCCTGGAGAACTACGCACAGATCCTCACCACGAAGGACGAAAAAACCGGTTGCAAAACCAGGACCCAGATCTGGCCGCGCTACCACCAACTCGACGTGGTGCGCACACTCCTCGCCGACGCGCGCCGGCACGGTCCGAGTCAACGCTACCTGATTCAGCATTCGGCGGGCAGCGGGAAGTCCAACTCCATCGCCTGGCTCGCGCACCAGTTGATCGGTTTGGCGAAAGACGACGCCCCGCTTTTCGATTCAATCATCGTCGTAACCGACCGGCGCATTCTTGACCGGCAAATCCGCGATACCATCAAGCAGTTCGCTCAAGTCGGTGCGACCGTCGGCCACGCGCAGCGTTCGGGCGATCTGCGCACGTTCATTGAGAGCGGGAAGAAGATCATCATTTCTACCGTGCAGAAATTCCCGTTCATCCTTGAGGAGATCGGCAATCACCAGCGCGGTCGAACGTTCGCGATCATCATTGACGAGGCACACTCAAGCCAGGGCGGTAGAACGTCCGCGGCGATGTCCCAGGTGCTCTCGGAGGCCGGCATGAGAACCGAGGACGAAGCAGAAGAGGAGACCTTTGAGGACGCAATGAACCGGCTCATGGAGACGCGCAAACTCCTGCCCAACGCCAGTTACTTCGCGTTCACCGCCACGCCTAAGAACAAGACGCTGGAGATTTTCGGGGCCGCGGCGCCCCAGGCCGACGGCGCGGTCAAGCATCTCCCTTTCCACGCTTACACGATGAAGCAGGCGGTCCAGGAAGGCTTCATCCTTGACGTACTGGCCAGCTATACGCCGGTGCGGAGTTACTACCGTCTTGCCAAAACGGTGGAGGGCGATCCTGAATTCGATCCCAACACGGCGCAGAAGAAGTTGCGCCGCTACGTCGAGAACCACGACTACGCCATTCGACTCAAGGCGGAGATCATGGTGGACCACTTTCACGAGCAGGTGCTGGCGTCCGGCAAAATCGGCGGGCATGCTCGGGCAATGGTGGTGACCGGCAGCGTTGACCGTGCGATACACTATTACCACACTATCAGCGGCTATCTGACCGATCGCAAAAGTCCGTTCCGAGCAATCGTCGCCTTCTCCGGCGAGCATGAATACGACGGAGCGAAGGTGAGTGAAGCCTCATTGAACGGCTTTCCGTCCTCACGCATCGCCGACGCCATTCGAGAGGACCCTTACCGGTTTCTGATTTGCGCCGACAAGTTCCAGACCGGATACGACGAGCCGCTTCTGCACACGATGTACGTGGACAAGATGCTTGCCGGCATCAAGGCGGTGCAGACGCTGTCGCGTCTCAACCGGGCGCATCCGAAAAAGCACGACGTGTTCGTACTCGATTTCATGAACGACGCCGATACCATTCGGGAGGCGTTCGAACCGTACTACCGCACCACGGTCCTGGCTGACGAAACCGATCCCGACAAGCTGCACGATTTACAAGCCGACCTGGACAACTATGAGGTCTACTCGAAGACGCAAATGGACGACGTGACGAAGCGTTACCTGAACGGCGAGTCGCGCGACCGTCTCGATCCAATCCTTGACGCTTGCGTGGCGGTGTATCGAACCGAGTTGGACGAGAATGGTCAGATTGAGTTCAAGGGGAAGGCGAAAACTTTCATCCGCACCTACGGATTCCTCTCGATGGTGCTGCCGTACACCAACGCGGAGTGGGAGACGCATTCGATTTTTCTCACGTTGCTGATACCGAAGCTGCCCGCTCCTCGGGAAGAGGATCTGTCGAGAGGCATTCTTGAAGCTATCGACGTGGACAGCTACCGCGTCGAGAAGCAGGTGGCGATGCACATCCAACTGCCCGACGAGGACGGCGAGATTGAGCCGGTCCCGATGGCAAACGTCGGCGGCAAACCCGAGCCGGAGTTGGATCGGCTCTCGAACATCGTCAAGGTGTTCAACGAGCGGTTCGGCAACGTCCCCTGGGAGGATGTCGACCGCGTGCATCGCCTCATCACGGAAGAAATTCCGGCTCGGGTGGAGGCCGATACGTCGTACCGCAACGCGCAGAAGTACTCCGACCGGCAGAACGCACGGATCGAGCACGACAAGGCACTGTCGCGCGTGATGACCGCCATCGTGAACGACGATACTCAGTTGTTCAAGCACTTCGCGGACGACGCGAGTTTTAAGCGGTGGCTGACGGATGCCGTCTTCACTCTGACGTATCGCCGAACGGAATCGCGGCCCGAACAGCGTGCATAAGGCCGATGGCAGCAGCGACTCAACTCCGGCGGCCTGCTACTGACGTTCGCTCGATCACTGGCAAGCCCCTGACCATGGAGACCGCGTCGCCGTACTTTGGCATCGGGGACGCACGGGAGTTAAGGAATAGACATCGGATGGAGGAATGATGAAACTTCGGGTGGGAGTGACGGAGGCGGTGGTTGAGCGTTGGGGCGAACGCATGGCATCGGCTGCGCCGGGGTTGGAGATCGCGGTCCTGGGGTCGGACGGCGAGTGGCGGGGAGAGCCGGCGGGGCTGGACGGACTTTTTCTGTCGGAAGACTTGTACGTGTCGACGGAGGCGATGGGGGCGTTGGCGGACGTGGTGCGGCGTGCTCCACCGCGGTGGCTTCAAACGGCTTCGACGGGGGTGGATTTCTCAATTTATGCCGATCTGCTGGCATCGGGAAGCGTGCTGACAAACGCGCCGGGGGCGCATGGGCTACCCATTGCGGAGTATGTGTTTGCCCACATGCTGGGGCACGCGAAACAGATAGAGAAGCATCGGACGCAGATGCGGCGGCGGGAGTGGCGTCCATTGAAGTCGATGGAGTTGGCCGGTCGGACGATCGGGATCGTGGGATACGGGGGGATCGGAGCGGCCATTGCGTCGCGGGCAAGAGCTTTCGAAATGAGGACGATGGGAACGAAGCGGCGCGCGGCCGTGGATGGTGGGCTGGACGTGCATCTGGTGCCGGAACGACTGAGAGATCTACTGGCAGAAAGCGACTACGTGGTGCTGTGTGTCCCGCTGACGGACGCGACGGTGGGGTTGATCGGGGCGCAGGAGTTGGCGGTGATGCGGGCGGAGGCACTGTTGATCAACGTCGCACGGGGGCGGGTGGTCGATCATGCGGCATTGGCGGCATCGCTACGGGCTGGGGAGATTGGGGGGGCGGTGCTGGACGTGACGCCGGAGGAGCCGCTGGGTGCGGAGTCACCCCTGTGGGAGTTGCCGAATTGTCTGATTACGCCGCACGATGCGTGTTGCGTGGAGGCGTCGTTTGAGCGGACGACTGAGTTTTTTCTAGAGAATCTGGGGCGTCTGGCGCGGGGAGAAGCGTTGAAGTGGGTGGTGGCGGATATGGAACTGAGCGTCCCGACGCGATTGCCTTCGTCTAATTGAGCATCACAAACCCGTGTCCCCTACAGCAAGATATTTTCCCAAACTGCATTGGTGTCATCGTATTTCCCTACGAAATCGGCCAAAACGACGACGGGCCCGCTTCCTTTCGAAAGCCGGCCCGTCTGAGTTGTGCGCGTGATGCGCGTTCTGTTTTCTCGACTGTCATTGACCCGCTAGTGGCGAGGACGGCCTTCCTCTGAAGGGCTGTTACCGAAGGGGAGCATTCTCTTTTGGAATGCTGTCCGGCTCGACGTTCCGGCTTTTCCGTGGTCTGTCCGACCGTGTGCCTCTCAGCACTGTCCGGAGATGAGAGCGGAGCCTCTCGGCAACCATGTGCGCCCGCATTCCGAAGAAGGTGTCTCCTTCGCTCGCTACGGGCCTTATGCTTTCGGTGGGCTGAGGTCATTCATGGTTGACCCCCTCTTGTTAAATATCGATTGTCTTATGGCCTGGCGAAAATCCTAGGCCTCTTTTCTGAGCATGTCAACAGAAATGTTCAAGAGCGGTAGAGTATTTTTTCAGTTTCATGCTTGCCTATTCTATTCCATACGGCTTCGGTGCGGAGGATAAAAAACCTGATGCCGAGAAAGGGAATTTGCCGTGAAAGCGATGCTTCTTGACCACCATGCGGACGTCGGCACTGCCCCGTTGCAACTTCGGGATCTGCCGACCCCGGAGCCAGGCCCTGGGCAAGTGCGCGTGAAAGTCCACGTGTGCGGCATCTGTCGAACGGACTTGCACGTGGTGGAAGGGGAATTGCCGCCTTCCACGAGGCCCATTATTCCGGGACATCAAGCCGTCGGCGTCGTGGATCACCTCGGGCCGGACGTAACGACGCTCAAACTCGGGGACCGCGTGGGAATTGCGTGGCTGCAAGATACGTGCGAGACGTGTGAGTTTTGCACGACGGGCCGTGAAAATCTGTGTCGGGCCGCAACGTTCTCCGGCTATCACGTTCATGGCGGTTTTGCTGAATACGCCCTGGTCTTCGCACGCTTTGCGTACCCCATTCCTTCGATGTTTTCCGACGCAGAAGCCGCGCCGCTTCTCTGTGCCGGCATGATCGGGTATCGGGCCTTACGGCGGAGTCAGCTCAAGCCCGGGGAGCGACTCGGCTTGTACGGGTTTGGCGCGTCCGCCCATGTCACCATTCAAATTGCACGGCATTGGGGCTGCCCTGTCTATGTGTTTTCGCACCGAACGGAGCATCAATCCCTCGCTCAACGATTAGGCGCCACGTGGGTGGGGCAGGCAACGGAATCGCCGCCCGAGAAACTTCATGCGTCAATTATTTTTGCGCCGGCCGGGCATCTTGTCCCTTTGGCGCTTCAGGCCCTGGAACGGGGCGGGACCGTCGTGATGGCGGGAATTTATTCGTCTGACGTTCCCTCGCTCGTGTATGACCGCGATCTGTTTCAGGAACGAACGCTCCAAAGCGTGACGGCCAACACAAGGCAGGATGGGTTGGATTTATTCCACGCCGCAACAGAAATTCCCATTCGCACGCATACCCAGGCGTTTCGACTGGAGGACGCCAATCACGCGCTGCAAGCGTTGAAGGCCGGGAAGATCAACGGAGCGGGGGTCTTGACGATTGGGTGAGGTCTCTTCTGCATTGACCATTGTCATGACGACATACCAGGACAATCTTAGGCTTACTTCTCGCTATCTTCGAGCGTTACACCACGTCCGGCTCGTAGACTTTGTCTGGCTTTCTTAACGCGTTGTAGAAATCGAGGATCGTGCTCCAGTCGATAATCGAACCATTCATCTTCTGATTCAAACCCGATCAACACGCCTGCTGGTTTTCCGTGCCTTGTGATCACGATTTTCTCTTTTTCCGCAAGTCGTAAGTATTTCGACAGGTCATCTTTGACTTCTGATACCGCAACTTCCTTCATGGTGATTCTCCATATTGCTTGAGCCACTCTTGAGTCTCAGATTTTGGGATGATAGCTAAAATTTCAACGGCTCCTTCGGTGACATCATTTCTCAAGGCGCGATGAGATCGCGCCGCTACAAGGCTGGCCATTATTCGGCCTTGGCTCCCCGGAGTGTCGCCCCGATACTGGCGAGGCCAGCGGCGGCGCAGGCTTCATCAAGGTGTGACCGGGGGCTCCGCTGACCGATCTCGCGGCGACCACGGACGTCGAGGCGTGCGGCGAGGCGACAGGAAATCGATTCGCCTCCGTCATTCCGGTGCGATGAAGCGAATGTTGTTGTCGGCCGGTGGAGGCGCGGCGTCCGGGTATATGCGGTTACTGAACCGCGTGTCGAACATGTTGTCGGTAATCGTCGGATTGAAGCCCTGCCACCGGCGCACCGGAGATCGGTTGTCTTCGCGGCGCAGGATGCGGACGTTGCCGAACGCCTTCTCCGTCACGTAGCCGGGAACGGCGAGGTTCGGGTCTTGGGACACGATATGGCTGACCGAGGTCCGAAGCGTTTCCGCGTCCTTGTGCAGATCGTTGCCGCGCCCGGTGCGCCAGTCGTAGAACGGTATCTTGCGGTGCAGATGATAGTAGCCGGGGGTGTCGTGATAAAGACGATCGACCTGCCACACGCCGGCCACGCCAGGCGCGCTGGCGAGGTAGCGGTAGGCGGCGAAAATGGGATCCTGGCCGCGGATGAACTTGATGGTCCAGGCATGGGTTGAAGCGTACACCTTCTCCTGGAAGGGCAACACATTGAGGATCCCGGCCAGGGAGACCGTTGCGAATACGGCGCCGGCCAGCCCATACACCTGAATCGGACGGCCCGTGCGGGCGGCGAGCTGCGCCACGACGCCGGCGCCGACAAGGAGCCAGAGCGGCATGAAGGCGAAGACGTAGCGGTAGTCCTTGTGCGCCTGCGCGGAATGGGTGAACAGGAGCAGGGCGATGAGCAGGAGCAGGAAGCCGTAGCGGCGCGGGTCGCGCAGGGCCGCGGCGATGCCGAGCGCACTCAGCCCCCCGCAGGTGAACAGAAGCCACCAGAAGTATTCATAAACCGGCCGCGCGGCGCCGGCGGCCTCTCTGTCGACGGTGAGGTTGAAGGCAAGATACGAACGGAACGAGTGGAACAATCCGGCGTCCCATGTCACCGCGTCGAATACGCCGACCGCGAGGAAGAACACGCCCGCGGCGAGCGCGAGTTGCGCCTTCGCGCCCTTTCCGACGCGCAGCAAGAACAGGCCGAGCAGGGCCAGCGGCAGGGGCGCATACTGTATCCGGACCGCCGCGGCCAGCACCGCGAAGAAAGCCACCGACCAGACCACCCCCGGCCGGTTCGGCGATGGCCGTACGCACAGGGCCAGCAACACCATCAACAGGGCCGTGGCGACGAACTCGGTCATTGGCTTGTGGGCAAAGCCGACCAACTCGTACCAGAACGCGCCGGCTATCAGCGCGACCCGCGCCGTGGTCTCGTCCAGGTGCCGCCGCGTAAAAAAGTACATTCCGGCGGGAATCAGCAAGGAAACCGCGCAGAACGTCAACTCAACCCCGCCGACGTACCACATCGGATGACCGAGACCGGCGGCGTCCAGCAACGCGATCACCCTGGCGGCCAAACCGGGCACCAGCCACGAACGCACGCCGTAGAAGATCTCCCAGTAGACGACGCCGTTGCCGAAGACTGCATCGTGCGCCGGCTCCAGGTATTGCATGATCTCGTCGGGGTGCAGCATGAAGTCGCCGGAGAGGGCGATGGCCGCACGCACCGCGAACGCCGCCACGAGCACCGGCCACAGGAACTTCCAGACCGGTTCATCGGGCGTTTGCGGGTGCAACAGGACCCCCGGCGCGGCGTTCAGCGCCGAACGAAGGCGCGCTCAGCCGCGCTCGCGCGGCTCCCGGCGCGCGACCGAAGGACGGCTAGGCCGTCGCGACTTGCTCTCGCGGCGTGCCTTCTCGGTTTTCCCGCTTGTCCTGCCCATACGTGTCTTTTCGAATCGACGATCCCCGTCCTCAACGGATGAGGGACGCGTTCTCCGTTCTCCTCAAGGCTCTCCGTCCATGCGCCGCAGGACGACCACACCGCTGTTGCCGGCATTGAGCGGCGTGAAGGCGTGGAAGTTCAGCTCCGGGCGCTGCGTCGGATAGGGGTGGACGTCCAGCTTGGCGGCAACCTCGTAGCGGGCGGCGAATCGTTCCAGCGTTCCCCGGGCCAATCCGTCGAAGCCGACAATCCAGTCGGGCGTATTCTCCTCGATGTAGAGCGGTGCCTGCAACGCTGCCACCTTTTCCTTCGGGAGCGGTGTGTTGCGGTCCAGGAGGCAGCAGAACCGCACGTGGTGGCCGGTGTAGAACGTCAGCGCCTCGCGGTCGGCGAAGCCCGGGACGTACACCAGATCGTCCCGTTCGGCATTGCGCAGCAGATAATCGGAGACGACGGAGATGGAGTCGCGGTACGGCCGGTGCACCTCGCGGACGAACTGGACGAGGTGCGTCCCAAGGGTGTCCTGGCCGGTGAACACGTTGCGGAGGTTGAAGGGCGCCGCGCCCGCGCTGGTCAACAGCAGCAGGGCGAATGCCGCCACGCCCGCGACGACGTGCCGGCGCCACAGCCATTCCACGAACAGTCCCTTCATCGCCAGCAGCAACGGCAGCGCTCCGACGTAATAGCGCAGATCGGCGACCGGATTCGCCCACATGGGCTGCTGCGACAGCACGGCCGAGAACAGGGCGAACAGCGCGCCCATGAGGATGACCTTCCCCGTTGCCACCAGGGGAAAGTCGTCCCCGAGCGTCCTGGCGATGGCGGATGCGCCCGGCGGCCGAGGTTGGCGACGTTCCTGCCGTCCGGCCGACAGCGCGTGCCGCTCTCGCCGCCCGGACGGTCGCGCCGGCGCCTTCGCCTTCCCTCGCACGCCGGCCCTGACGAGCAACATCGCCCCCGCGAACCACAGAAACACCGGCCAGGAAATCCAGTCGGCGGTAAACATCTCTCGCATGTACGCCCCCAGCTTCCAGAAGAAGTGGCTGAAAGCCGAGACGTCCCGCTGTCCAGGCGTTTGCCCGGCAAAATCCAGAAAGCTGCCGCCGAGGATGCCGAGCCAGGCGAGATAACCCGCTCCCGCGGCGGTAACGAACGCGCCGCCGGCAGCGAACCGCCTCCACTCCCGCCATGTCGTCTCCCGGGCGCGAAAGAGGAGATGCCACGCCGCCAGTGAGAGCATCGTCGCCGCGCCGCCCGCGTAGTGGTTGAAGAACGCCGCCGCCGCCACCAGGGTGAAGGCCACCAGATACACCAGACGTCTGCTCCGCCAGTAGCGTTCGTACAGGTAGAAGGTGAGGATCAGCGTGAGCACCATCACCGAGAAGTAACGGGACTGGCGGAAGTACAGCAGCAACTGCGCCGATCCGGCGGCGAACGTGAAGATGAAGAACACCAGCCGCGGGTGGCGCGGCAGGTGCTGGCGGAGCAGCAGGTAGAAGACGCCGAGGGCGGCGATGCCCATGAGCGCGTGGACGATGCGCGCGCCGACCTCGTTGACGCCGAAGACCGCGAACCCGGCCGCGTTGAGCACGTACATGAGCGGCGGCCACACGTCGCGCAACTCTGCGTTGAGCATCCGCCCGTTGGTGCTGCCCACCAGGTTGCGCCCGTCCCAGCCGACGATGTCCCCCTGCTGCAGCAGGGCTTTTCCGCGGGCGGCGGCAGTAGCTTCGTCGTGCCAGAGGGCGGCGTAGTCGAGGTTGACGAGGCACAGCCAGGCGGCGATCAGGAACGCGCCGGCCACCGCCAGCGTGTACGCATGAGGCGCGACCTGCGCTCGCACCCGGTTGAGGAACGATTCGGAAACGGCTCCATCGGCGCAGGCGGAGCCCGCCGCGCGGCCGGGGTCGTCCCCCGCTGCCCCCTCTCCGGCCCCTGTTCTTCCGATCTTCTTCCCTGTTCCCATTCGACAGTACCTCGGTCAGAGGACGGTATCGTGGACGCCGTCCCATTGCTCGCGCCCGTGGGTGCGCACGGTCTCCATGACCTGCTCGCCGATCCGCTTCGGCGGATGCACCGGACCGGTGACGGCGCCGTCGTCCTCCACGCCGTGCAGGACATGTCCGCCTTCGTGGTTCAGGAGCACGGCGGTCTCGCGCGCCAACCGTTCCGGCCGGACATCAGCACGCTTGAGCTCGACACCCGAGCTCTTTCCGTGGCGGATCGGCTCCGCCAGCTCCAACCGGTTCATCACGCTCCGCCTCCGGACCGATCGTCGAGCCGGCCCAATCCACTTACAATCTACCGCAGATTCCGGATCGGAAAGCCGATCGGGCTCGCGACGCTCCGGACGGACGGTGCGCTCGGCCAACATCTCGTCATCCACCTGTCCTCGGGGAAGCCGGCTTATCCCGCGGCCGCGGCTTTTTGGGCCAAAGCCAGGGGCAAGACCGTTTCCTTGTGCAATGGTTGAGCTTGCGCCGGAACCAGCCCACCGGTTGTGATGCTCAACGCCACTGCTCCTATTGTGAGTGTCAATCCTGCTTTTCGATCATCACGCACGGGTCCTTTTCCCATTCGTCTTTTCCCTCTCCCGTTCTTTTGATGAGTCCACCCACACCGTGAACGCGCCGTCACTTCTATGGCGGCGGCGAAGGGCTTTGCGCCTCACCGGTCATCGGCACGAACGCCACCGGTAGTAAATCTTTGCGTATCACACCGTCCGCCGTCTTGGTGATGAGGATGAGTCGTTGCACCATCTTTCCCAGCGGCAGAATCATGCGGCCGCCTACCGCAAGCTGATCCAGTAACGGTTGAGGAACACGGTCCGGCGCGGCCGTGAGAATGATCGCGTCAAAGGGTGCCTCTTCCGGCCAACCTTGATAGCCGTCTCCTGCCCGATTCGTGACGTTGGAAATCCCCAATTGCTGAAACGTCTGCCTCGCTCGTTCGGCCAGTGCTTCCACGATCTCAATGGTCCACACCTGATTGACCAGCCTTGCCAATACCGCGGCTTGATAGCCCGATCCCGTTCCAATCTCCAACACGCGATGATGCCGTTTGACGTGGAGGGCTTCGGTCATATAGGCCACGATGTAGGGTTGCGAAATGGTTTGCCCATAGCCGATGGGCAGCGGATGATCGTCATAGGCTTCGGCTGAATCATCTAGTGGCACAAATTCATGCCGCGGCACGTCTCTCATGGCTTGAATGACCGCTTGATCGCTGATTTCCCGCGCCAAGAGTTGTTCCTGGACCATGCGCTCACGTTCACGTTGTCGAGGGTATGGGTGTGCGAAGAGTTCGGATTCCATGCTCATCCCAGCCGTGGGCAGCACCACGTGGATGCCGAGAAGCACGGTCATCCACCACGAACGGGATTGTCCTGCTGCCACGCCACTTCTCATCAGACCACAAAATGGAACAACGTCGCTCCAGCTTATTGGGAAAAGGTTGTGGTCAACAACGAACGGCCCGTTAATCCTTGATAGGCTTTTTCCAACGTCCCAACGTGCGACACGTGCATGAGGAAGGGAATTTGCCATTCGTCATCCCGTGGATCGTGCTCGTCCGGAATGAACACGCGGTCCAAGCGTTCTGAATGCGCCGCGTAGACTTTATACGGAACGCCGGTGACGCTCCCGATCTGACCATCCTCGGTAATGGTGCCGGTCAGGGTTCGGCCATACATCACCGCGTCGCCCTTGGCGAGAGCCAGGACGCTTAAGGCCACCATCGCCGACAGACTATCTCCGTACATGGTCAACCCTGAGTATGGGAACGTGAGAACCACCGTCCACGAATCCGTCGAGAGATTGGCAGAGTGTGCGGCACGGGCTATGGCCGTGGCCACGGCTTTTCGCGCAATGGTGCCGAACCGACCCGGGATTTTTCGAAAGTGTACCTTGAGCCCTTCATGATCTGTTCGGTTCTGAAAGTGAATCATCACGTACATCACGATGCCAACCGGTTGATGCGTCTGCGTGAAGGTCACACCCAGGATCGGAACGGACTGGTGATGAAATTGCGTCGGCGGCGCAATCTCATACGGCAAGGCACGTGGCACGCTCGACAGCCCAATCAGAAGAATCACCGCCAACGTCTTAGGTGTTGAGCCTCGCGCACTCATCATGTTTTCCATGCCCTGCACGTCGTCAATGATGGAGTATACGCTGAAATTTCTCCTCTTTCCATCAGGGGTTCACGGGAAGGGCGTTACCGTGATCGCTTCTTCGCAGACATGGACTTTTTCCCACGGGCGTTGACGGGCTTTTCCTCACGCTTCTGCACAGCGGGGTCGTCCTCCTGTTTTTTTCGAGGCCACCATACACTCTTCGTCACCACCGCAAGACCTATCCCTCCACCCACCCCGATGACGACCCAATCAATCCAAGACCATTCTTGCTCCGACACGTTCGGGGCAGGGGACGTCAGTGCCGCCACCAGTAACGTGGTCCCTGAGATGCTTCCGTAGAACGCAGGTCCCTTCCATCGACTGTTGAATCTCGATAACTGCGGGTACAACAAGGTGACAAAGACGAACGAAAAACTGAAAACCGACATGATGGCGGCGAGTGTGGAAATTCCCCTCATGTTGATAGCTGGATGATCGAATCCAAAACCAACCGCGATATTTAACAGATGGGCGGCGTGAAATTTCTCATTCTACATTGCCCCGTCTGACTCCGTACTTTTCAACACCCCTTGTGGATAAGTGAAATTCTTCAATTTCCCCAATGGAGTCTTATGATAGAAATCCACACAATTGCTTGGTTTTTCTGAAGAATTCGTGACAAACATCTTCAAATACTACCTAGACAATTTTCTCATACTATATTTAGTGGTAAAAATTTCTTTGCTACAATGCACAAAAAATGGTCAATCTGCTCGTTTTACATGTCTTAGAGATAGAAATTTTGATTTCCAAAAAGTTTTCACCAATTTATCAACAGATTCTGGGGAAAGACATTTTTCCACGTGGCCTCAATTTTGCTTACGTCAGAAATAAGGACTTGAAACTCTGATAGTGCAACAAGCTGAACTCCTTGTCGCCGGTCATGCGTAAGAGGACGGCCAAGGTAAGTCTCCTTTCAGCGTGATGAGATCACGCCCTACGTTTTTCGGTGATCGATGATTTCGATTTTGCCCACGTCGATTTTGACGCGGTGGCTCCGGCGCTTGGCCTGCCTGTGCCCCGGCAGACAGGCGTGTCGCCTGGCGGACTCGATGCCGCGTTGATGGTCTTCGGTCTTGAAGGTGCAATCGTCGCATTCGGCGAACACGTGGATGATGCCGGTGTGTTTCATAGATGCAGATGCTTCGCTTCGCTCAGCATGACAGGGTTGGGGGGTTAGCATGACAAGGGAGTAACATGATAATGCGAGGGGAAGAATCTCGCCCTCGAACTCAGGACGAGAATGGCAGAGGCAGTTCAGGAGGCCACATGAGCGAGCTTCTACTCGTGAAAGCGGACATGCTCTTACTTGATGCCGGAATAATATCGCAGAATGTCCGACACGGAAATCAGTCCGATAATTTTTCCACTTTCGGTCACGCAGAGATGGCGCGTCGCTTTTTCTTTCATCAACCGCACGGCCTCGATCACGGTATCACTACTTTCAATCGTCAGGAGCGGTTCTCTCATGCAGGTTTTGACCGTCGTGCTTGTCGGATCAATACCATTGACGACGACTTCTCCACTCAATTCGGTTTCCGTGATATATCCGATGAATTCCTCTCCGCTATCCACTAACAGTGACCCGATTTTCCAATCACGGAGGAAAATGCCGGCCTCACGAAGGGTTGCATCATGCGACACGGACCGGAGCACCCTGGACATAAAGTCACTCACCTTGGGGCCACCCAATTCCTTATTCCGTGGCACTGAATTCGCCTGAGCCCTTCGAGTTTCCAATTCTGCAATACAACTTTCCAACACTCGTTGACGTTGTCGGAGGGCTTCCCGTTCATTATCCAACCCTGCCCCTTCCGGAGCTTCCTTTGTGAGATTCACCAGCCCGCCGGCCTCCCCCAACTGCGCATAATTATAGGCTTCCACCATCCGCGAAGAACTTCCCAACACCTCGGCAATGAGTTCTTCCGTGGCCAAGTCGAATTCTTCAATCGAAAGATGAGACGCACTTCCCACAATAAACGTTTTCAAATTCGCAACTTGTTGACGAAATCGGTCAATATGCCCGTCAAGCATCGGGATTTTCTCTTGAGCAGAACCTTTGGCTGTGGCCATGATGCCTCCTTTACGATGAAAAAATGTATACTACCGTAGGAGCCTTTCAACGCACAAGAATGAAATGGAATGAGTCGTGGCAATCTAAGATCATCCATGAGATAATCTTACTGGAAGACGTTACAACCTCGTGATCTTGATAAACTCAAGCGGGGAGGGAAATGATGGATGTCAAAATTGAAAGTCGGCACGTGGGCATGACGCCCCGATGGAAACAGGAGATTGAAACCCGGATAGCCAATCTCCAAGCAGAATACGACAACATTACCCATGCCCGAGTGACGCTCACCAAAAATCCACATCATAAAAAGGGAGTCGACAACGCCGAAGCCCTGCTTCTTTTGAATCTACCGCCGCGCCATACCATTACCGCCCGCAAAGAAGCGAAGAGTTTCGAGGAAGCAATTCGCGCCGCTTTCCGGGCTGCGACGACGGAAATCAAAAAATTTCGGGAAAAACCCGGTTTGTAACGTCCCATACGCCTTGACTCCATTGGTCGGAACGTCTCGTTGAAGATCTTGGCCCCAAGTCGGTGCGTTCTTCCCTTGACATCTGACTTCTTTTTGAAGATAGTGCTCATCATTCCCTGTCTCTACCCATCTTCCCTTGAGCAGGTTAATCTGGTTAGCTGATTCGATCTTGATTGATCGCAAGAGACGATAACGTCATGTCAACGCTGATAGATTCCAGGACGGCATCCCCCCCAACACGCCCCATTGATCCGTTGACGATCACCTTGTTTTCTCTTGTCACGGTCGGGGCCATCATCGGCTTACCCGCCTATGCGTATTTTTATGATTATTCATGGGTGGATTGGACCATGTTCGTGATGCTCTACATCATGAGCGGGTTAGGCATCACGGTCGGGTATCATCGCTTATTGGCGCATCGAAGTTTCACGTGTCCCGATTGGATAAAAGGGATGTTTCTCGTCGCAGGAGGATGGGCGCTTCAAAACTCGGGACTCAAATGGGCATCAGATCACATTCGCCATCACGCCCGGTGTGACCGTGAAGAGGACCCGTATAATGCCCAGCTCGGCTTCTGGTACAGCCATTGTGGGTGGCTCTTCTGGAAGGATCCGCACAAAGACGAAAAATATGCCACCAAACTGAAACAGGACCCGGTCGTGATGTGGCAACATCGTTACTATATCCCCATCGTCATTTCCGGCTTGGTGCTTCCCTTCGTGGTGGGAATGTTGTACGACGGCTGGACCGGGGGACTGGGATGTTTCCTGCTCGCCGGACTCGGACGAACCTTTTTTGTCCTGAATTCCACGTTTTGTATTAACTCCATCTGCCACCTGTGGGGTATCCAGCCTCACGGAGCCTCCGACTCCAGTCGTGACAGTTGGTGGGTCTCGCTCATCACGTTTGGAGAGGGCTATCATAATTATCATCACATGTATCAAAGCGATTACCGGAATGGGCCGAAGTGGTATAATTTCGATCCCTCAAAATGGCTCATCTACGGCCTTTCCTGCGTCGGTCTCGCCAGTTCTTTGCGCCGCTTTTCCTGACAGATTGCTGAACAAACGCGTTCCTGCCCTACCAGCCTTGATCTGAGGGGAGACTCTGGTCTTGTTTCCGCGGAGTCCTTGCCCTGCCAGTCCCGAATGACGGGGCGTTGATCTAGGCACTCAACAATTGCGCCACGACGAGATACGCCCAGGCCGCGGCAAAGATATAGGTCATTTCCTTTTCACCAATCCGTTTATACATCAGGCGGTACCCTGCAATAGGCACGACGGCGAGGAGTGCCGCAGAAAAAAAGTGTCCCACCACGTCTCCCAGCACGCCGCTCATCGTGTTGCCGGGTAACGCCAGCGCCACGCTCGCCCCGATCAGGGGAACCCACAACCATCTGACGTTGACCACGCTTTCTCCACACCACGTCACGACGACTTCCCAAAACTCTGCTTCAGGGTCATGCGACCAGAAACGCTTCCTCAGAATCCCAGTCGTTGCCACCCAACAAAAAGGCCCTGCCGTTTGTCACGACAAGGCCTCATTCAGACATGGGATTCGTTGGTTGCGGGGGAGGGATTTGAACCCTCGACCTTTGGGTTATGCATGCCACTACAGCTTTCGCTGCCTGGATGAACCAGTTTGTGGTCTGGACTTTCTCTTTTCCCGCGGACCGGCTCATCGCCGCCGTTAGGGACCCTGCCGTCAAGTCTCTACACCTTCTCTGATTCGTCCATCAGAGCTTGGCTCGGGATTACCCCGCTACCGGTTTCCCCGAATTTGACAGGTGATCGTACAGAAGTTTCCTCCTGTACAGCCCACCGTAGGATTCATTGCGCATCTCTCCGGCAATCAGCGGATATTGTCTCCTACGGTATTGAGCCCAACGAGCTACCAGACTGCTCCACCCCGCAACGAGATAGTAGCGAAGCGAAACGAGAGAAGTCAAGAAATGGCGGGAAAGTTGGCACTTCCAGGCGTTTGAGCCGGACAACCAGCTTGTTAGCAATCGGGGACGACTTCACCTGTTTCTGAACGAATGTGATAACTGACTGAAGGAAAGTACGCATTCACAGGATTAGGTTCCATTGTGTTATGGTGGGGTCCATGATATTGGCCGGGATTTTTGGCAGCATTCTTTTTCTCGTCCTCCTCATTGGAGATTGGTATCAGTTCGGCAATCTGCAACCCTTGTCCGCACAATACGGGTTCACGGTGGCTCGGCGGAAAGACCGACTGGACCACCTGTCCCTTCACTCCCTTCTCCAACGATTCGGCAAACACGGGACCATCGAACTGCCGCACGGCGTCGCCCGTTGGTTTGATGAGCAAGCGGTGGTCGTGCTACGTCCGTCTTACCAATTATTTTCCATGCGGTTTCGCACGGCATGGCCGTTGAAAGGCATCATCGAACTGCATGACACGAATGCCGGCGTGGAATTGCGGCTGACCAAGCGGATGCCTTGGTCTTCGAGTCTGATCACGATAGCCTGGTTAGGCGTGGTGTCACTTGGAACCGTCGCGTTTCTGATCACGTTTGCGATTGACGGTGGATTTTATTCGGCCGGTGGGCTGCTCGTCGCGTTAGGCGTCACCGGATTCGGCGTCCTGGTCCTGCTCTTCGGATTGATGATGGTTTCCCTGGCCTATCGCCTCGAAGACTCCCGATTGATGCAGGTCTACCAAGAACTCCAACACGTGTTGCTCCATACGAGTCGGCCCTCCTGAGTTTTCTCACGCCGTGGCAACACGTGTCCAAGTTGAAGGAAAGGCACACAAATGGAGGAGTACAAATGAAAGCATTGAGGGACGTTTTCACATGGACGACGGCATTCCTGCCTCTGGTCATCATGGCCCTTCCAGCTTTGGCCGAGAAAAACACGCCGGCCACGGATATGAACTCGGCCGTGCCCGCAGTGCCGCGCGCGATTCCGGATCTGATTCCGTATCACAAATTCGATCCGCCCAAAAGCAACCTGTTTGACATCAACAAGCTGACCATTTCAGGCGACCTGCGCGTCCGGCCGGAATTCCGAACGAACTGGAAATTCGGGAAGCCCTATTACCTTGACGGTCAACAAGTCAATGAGAAAAGTAACACGTTTTTTGTGCAGCAATGGGTGCGGTTGGGCTTCAATTACGCCGTTTCCCCGGACGTGACCTTCTTCTTCCAGCCCCAATATTCCAAGAACTGGGGGGTCAACACCGTGGGGACCGATGCCAATGGCACTGGCGGCACACTCTTTGCCCGTCAGGCTTTCATGCTGGTGCGCAATTTTATGGTGCCGAACCTCACCGTGAAAGCCGGGCGGCAATTAGTGGTCTGGGGCAACCATCGGATGTTCGGGCATTTTGACTGGAACAACGTGGGATGGTCACACGACGGATTGACCGCGAACTATACGCTCGGCAAAACCGCCTCCCTGGAAGTCGGCTGGGTGCGGACGGCTGAGTCCAATTGTGGGGCCGCGACATCAGGCGGATGTTCCGGTGGTGACAACAAGGCGACATCGGATGCCGAGGTGATCTACGTCCGCGCGCCCATGAACGTCATGGGTCTGACCCTGGAGCCCACCTACATCTGGCACAGCGGCGGAACGGGTGAAGGAAAAAGAATCGAAGACCCTCGTCCAGCCAATCAATCCCGGCATACGGTCGGGGGGCGAGCCGTCAAGAAGGTGGGCATCGGCAACGCCCGCTTAGACGCCACGCTTGAAGGTTACTACCAATTTGGAAAGATAGGAGCGCACAATGACCCCAGAGGCAGGCACTTGGATATCCGGGCCTATGCCCTGCACTTCGATGCGGGGGTGACTCTTCCGGTCCCCATGCAGCCCCGGCTGGGCGGCGAATTCAACGTCGCATCCGGGCAGAAAAATTCAAACCAGTGCCGAGTGGGTGGTGATGCAGCTCAATGTGGAGGGGAATGGAGAGGGTTTGATCAATTGTACCCCACCAATCACATTCACTTTGGGTACATGGACCTCATGTCCTGGAAAAATATGAAGCATTTCTCTTTTAGCCTCCAACTGCGTCCCACCAAGGCCAGCCACGTTGAGGTGACCGGACACAAGTTTTATCTCAACGAGAAAACAGACCACTGGTATTTTGCCAACCAGGGGTACGCTGCCTTTCAAGATACATTACACGGCAACGAGACCGACGATTTGGGGAGTGAAATCGACGTGGTGTATACCCATTTCTTCACGCCAGGGAATCACGTGGCTTGGCAAATCGGCGGCGGGGCCTTCTTCCCGGGCGAGTTCGTCGATAAACACGCCGTCGTCAGCGGGGATGCCGTGACCCAAACCTGGGGCTATACCCAACTCTGGATTAACTTCTAACCGTTTTTCAGAGGATACGCTCAGATGGATGTTTTTATCAGGTCTTCAGGTTTTTTGAGGATGGTCTCGGCGCGGAATTTGGGAATGACGTACACCCATTCCGCGACTCGTTTGTTGAGGGCTTCGATTTCAGCTTTGACTTCTGCTTCTGGTTTAATCGTGGGTTTCTCAGGTTCCAGCGCGGCGGTCTCTTCGTTCTCTGTTTGCTCCGCTTCCCGAGTCTCTTCAACTTGTTTTTCCGTGTTCGCACCTTCTTCGGATTCGGGCTTCCAGATCAAATCGTTATTGAAGGCAGACGAGACCTTCACGTAATGCTTCTCGTCTTTTGGAAGCAACGTCACCGTCACTTCGAGGCCGTCAAAGGTCTCAAACACAGCCGTCACGACGGATTGATCGTCGAATGTGATCTCGCTCTTGGGTTTGACGTCATCGAACGACAGGGACGTGATCGTGGACACAATAGTGTTCACCGCAAATTGTGATTCAACTTCTGTTCCCGCGGGAAGATTGACCACGGTGAAATCGTGTTCATCGGGCTTTTCTTTCGCCACGCTCAAGGTGGTCGCGTCAGGGTGGCTGATATGGAGAGACCGGACTCGCTTCGGCTCAACTTCCAGGAAATCCTTGTCCAACCATTCATCGGCCATTGTCGCGACGGAGAGGCTTCCAATGGCCAGCCAAGTCTGTGGATCCCCGGATTTGCGAACGTACACTTCATCCTGACCGGAGTCTCCTTTGGCGGAGCGTTGATTGCCCACAATCAGCTTGGCCAGCGTGGTTCCCGCAGAATCCGTCAGCGCCACTTCCGTAGATGAGGCCCCCTCCGCTTCCACGTCCTGCACTCCCAGCTTTTCATAGAATTCAGGCTTCCTGGTTTTGGGTTCGAGAATGGTTAATTCTCCCAAGCCAATGAGCGTTTCTCGAATTTTTCCCACGTGGGCCGGATACTGGTGTTTCTCTTTGACGTTCCAGGATTCGCCTTCCCGGACAATCGTGAAGGTTCTACCGGCAGCCGAAACGCGTATGGCAGCCACCTCATTGATTTTCGCCATGAAGTCCGGGAAGACCCGTTGTCCGGTCTGAGGAGGAACGGGGTCCTTGTGTTGGGACACCCACAATGCCGCACCGACCAGGATGAGGGTGACGGCACCCATTATGGCAAAGGTTCTGGTATTCATGGCGTTGCGGTGGCGCGTTGCCGTCGGCGAACGTTATACGCACTGATAAGCAAGCCTCCTCCTACCACGACCAACGGCATGAACCCGACGTTGAGAAACTTCACGATGCCTTCAAGGCTTTCAATGTTTTTCTGAAGTTCATGTTGCACGCTCCGCAGTTCTTTGCGGGTCGCGACTAACTCTTGCCGGAACCCATCAAGCGCGGCCTGCTGTTCGGCGCTCAAAATGACGGTGGTTTGATCTTCTTTCTTGTTCTGCAACTCCTGAATCTTCCGTTCGGTGTCCTTCAGGCGTTGTTGCAGAGCTTGCTCTTTCTGCCGGAATCGCTGCTCGGCTTCCTGTTGGATCGCTCGAACCAGCGTAAACGGACGCGAATAGCTCCCTCGATTCCTGACGCTGATCAGGTCATGACTCCCCGTCAAATTGTCCAACGCATTGGTCACGAAACTGTTGTTTGCAGACAGAGGAATGGCGATCCGCTGGCCCAGGAACTGTTGCGTTTGCACCCAGAACCGGTCTTGCAGCATGTCGGTGTCGGCAACCACGATAACGTTGATCGGTTCCGTCGATTCGGCAAGATGCGGTTGCTCGCGTGATTCTTTCTCGACGTCCGGTTTGCCTGACTGTTCTGACTTCTCGACTGCCGGCCTCCCCTCAGGAAAGGCGGTGTTCACCTTGCCGTTCAGTCGTGCGGCTAACGTGAGCTTCTCGCCTTCCGGTCGATACGTCTGCAACAGACCTTGAACATCCGGCATGAACATCAGACGCGAGGCGTCGATCTGCATGGCGCGATCATCGGTTTCTACCAGTGGGATGACCTGTACGTCACTTCCCTCCCTTTTTTTCAAAATGCCGGCAGACGCCATGGTCAGACTCGGAAGCTTGGCGGTCACAATATCCTCCGAATTTAAGGATTGCGGAGGAAGGTCAATCCAGATGGGATAATCGGCAACAAACGTGCGGGACTGCGTTTGAAAGTTCACCTTTTTGGCGAGCGGCAAGTCACCGGCCACCTTGCCCTTCACCAACTCAATGCCCCAGGACTCAAAGATCTTCCCCAGATCAGAATTACGAGGGCCTTGCATGCCCATCGGGTTTTGAGGATTGGGCGGGAGACGATCCGCCTCACTGTGCGGGTCCACGAAGACCAGGGCCCGTCCCCCTCGTAACACAAACTGATCAATGGCATACAACGTCGGCTCCCCTAATCCCTTGGGATGCACCACCATGAGCACCGCCACCTCTTCGGGGATGTCCGTGACGTCTTTGTCGAGAGGCGTGATCTGCATCACGTCACGGATGCTCTCCATAATCATCCACGGAGGCGTTCCGCCTTGCCCTCCCATGAACGCCATAGGGGGCCCTCCTTCCAAAGGAAGAGTGCTCAGAAGTCCAACGACCTGTTGTTTGGGGTTGGCTAACCGATAAATCAATTTGGTGAGATCGTATTCCAGAAACTCTTCCCGGTCCGGTTGAAAGAATGGAATGAGTTCACGTTCATCCGTGGCATTGGCACCCACCAGGCCAAAGTAAAAGTGCATGTTTCCATTATCCAACGGCACGCCTTGGAGTCCATATCCCACGGCTCGATCCTCTTCTTCCGAAAAGGGTTCGGGGTCGATGACGTGCAGGTGCAGGTTGCCCCCGGCAGCCTGCTCATATTCTTGTAACAACTCCGTCACGCGGTTGGCGTAACTCTTGATCCCGGGCAATCCAGTCGCCAACTTCTTCGACAGGTACAACCGCAACGTCACCGGTTCGTCAATGCTCTCCAGAATATTTCTCGTGCCGTCGGACAACGTGTAGATCTGATGTTCCGTCAGATCAAACCGAGCCGATCGAAAGGCCACGGTACTGACCACGTTCACGGCGAAAAAGAGCACCACGGCAATCGCCAATCCGCTTCCCGTGAGAAGTCTGGCATTCATGAGCTTTGCGTCTCTATTCCGCTTTTTTCCATTCAAGAATCAGGGCGGTGGCAAACAACCAGAACACGATCAGGGACAGAAAATACACCACGTCGCGTAGATCAATCACCCCGCGACTCACGTCATGAAAATGCGTCAGGAAACTGAAGGAACTGATGAGGTCCAGAAAAAATTGAGGCGTCCATCCACTGAAAAAATCCAACACGAGCGGAAAGCCGCTCAACACAAACCCCAAACCCACGACGACGCTGACGACAAACGCAATCACCTGGTTTTTGGTCATGGCCGACACGCATGAGCCAATCGCCATAAATCCGCCAGCCATCAGGAAACTGCCGATGTATCCCGCGAGAATCACGCCGTTATCGGGTTCACCCAACACATTGACGGTGACCCACAGGGGAAAGGTCAAGGCCAGGGCAATGCCCGTAAAACACCACGCCGCTAAAAACTTCCCGACCACCGCCTCCCACAAGGTCACGGGCAGCGTGAACAACAATTCGATGGTCCCGCCTCGCCGCTCTTCCGCCCAGAGCCGCATGGCCAAGGCTGGGATCAAGACCAGATAGAGCCAAGGATGAAAATTGAAAAAAGGCAGGAGGTCGGCCTGCCCTCGGGCAAAGAAGTCTCCCAGGTAAAAGGTAAAGGCCCCGGCGAGCATCAAGAAAATGACGATGAACACCGCGGCAATCGGCGTGGCAAAGTACCCGATCAATTCCCGTTTGAAGATGACGCCGATTCTGCTCATGGAGTGCCTTTGGTCCGATGCGTTTCTTGGTTGTTCTAGGTCAGGGCCTGGGCGGGCATCGTCAACGACCGGAACACTTCATCCAAGTGCCCGCGGTCGACGGACAACTCAATCACGTCCCAAGGGTGATCGTGGACGCCCTGACTCACGGCACCGATGATCGTCTGCCCACGTTCCGGAATGACTCGAAAACCCCGTGTGCCGGATGGCCCTTCCAGGACGTCAACGGTCTTAACGCCCGGCAGACGTTGAAGCATGGCTTGAACGCCCGCGGCCTCACCTTTCAGGCGTAAGATGATTGAGTTGTAATATCGAGACTGTGCTTCAAGCTCGGCCGGGGTGCCGTCCGTAATGACCTTGCCCTTGGCAATAATCATGGCCCGCGTACACACCGCCTGCACTTCCTCCAAGACATGCGTGGAGAGAATAATGGCCTTCTGTTTCGCCATGTCTCGAATGAGGGATCGAACTTCGTGCTTTTGATTGGGGTCCAGACCGTCGGTGGGCTCATCTAAAATCAGCACGGACGGATCGTGAAGAATGGCTTGGGCCAATCCCACTCGTCGCTTAAAGCCTTTCGATAAAGTTTCAACGGGCTGGTGAAGCACGCCGTCAAGATTCACCTTCTTGACCGTCTCCCTCACGCGCCGACGAAGGTCATCACCCCGAAACCCTCGCATCGCGCCAATGAACAACAGAAAACTCAGCGGCGTCATGTCCCCATAGGCAGGGGCACCTTCAGGGAGATATCCCAGATTCTTTTTTGCGTCAAGGGGTTGCTGCTGAATATCGAATCCATTGACTGTGACGGTTCCCTTTGTTGGGGTCAGGAACCCCGTGATCATCTTCATCGTCGTCGATTTCCCGGCGCCGTTCGGCCCTAAAAACCCCAGAACGTCCCCCCGGCTCACGGTAAATGATACGTGATCCACCGCAACAATCGGCCCGAAGGTTTTCCGAAGTTGCCGTATTTCAACCATTGAGCCCACGGCTCTCCCTCTTCAATCGTTTCAATCGTGAGATTCTGAGAAAAGAACGATCGGCCAATCGACGCTCGCTAGAAGGTGCTTCCCTGTTCCGTCTCATAAAATAAAAAAACGTCGGCGAGAGTCAAGGGTTGCTCGCAAAATTTTTGTCTTTTCAGAAAACAACACGCTTCCGTCCAGGACGTCGGATCAAATCTCGGAGGGATGGTCCGCGCTTGTGACGACGATGGTGCCTCGCATGACGGGATGGACGGTACAGTGGTAGGGATACTGTCCAGGAGGTAATCCTGGTATCTCATACACCCCGGCAGGCGGTATCGATCCAGAATCAAAAAGACAAGGACCCTCTTCCTGACAACCGTCGTGCGTCACCGTGTGGTGGGTGGCCGTGGGATTTTCCCAAAGAATAGGGTGTTGAGCCATCACCGTTGCCGCGGCCGGGATATAATACGGAGACCATGATTCCATCTGAATCTTCACGGGTGTCAAAGAGGCGACACTCCATGAGGTGAGCAGGAGCGACAATCCCATCAACGTGCAAAATTTTTGTCTATTCATGGCATCACCGTTTTTTTTGATGGGGACACGTGTCAAGTGCCGAGGATTTTCACAAGCCCCCTTTTCCCTCCTGACACTATACACCCTTTCTTCAAGAGGAAACCAAACCTCCACCAAGTCTCAATTCGAAAAAAGAAAAACGTGACGGAAGGCGACAAAGCACAAAGGCGTCTGAGATCAGGATGGGGGAAGGCTGCAATCAGCGTGCGTCCTGGTCCAAGATAAAGGATGACGGGAACCGAGACGGCATAGAGCCCGCTGGAACGCTTTCAGGTCACCCCCCGCCTTCGGTCAAGAAACGCTCAGCATCCCCGGCGGCGTTGATTCCACTGGACAGGGCGCCGTTCACCCCCGGCACGTCCATGTACCCGCCTGCCAAGAACAATCCCCTGACCCCCGGGTAGCGTTGCCGCCGCAATTCATACATCTCGGTCATCGTGCCTCCGGGAGCCAGCGCCACCGCCTCTTTCCAACGGTAAATGCGTCTAAAGAGGGTTTCTTCCGGCATGGCGGGGGCGAACGTTCTAATTTCTGCGATGACCCGGCGTTCAAGTTCATCATCACTCAGTGCAAACAGTTCATCGCTGTCATCATCAACGCCGAAGGCATGAATAAGGCCTTTGCCCGGTGGAGCGGACAAGGGCGCCATCACGGTGCTGTCACAGTAGACGGCCAGGGAATAACCGGGGATTCTGGGAAACATGACGATAGAGTGACGGCGAGGGAGAGGGTGGCCGTCAACGCCGAAAACCACGTGGCAGCACCTGGAGTAGGTGATCTTCCCCAGGGAGTGCCTGATAGCGTCGGGAAGGTCGGGGATGATCCGCAAAGCATCGGGAGCCGTGGTCGCGCATATGACCGCATCGGCTTCCAGAAATCCATCTTTGGCAACCACCCCTTTCGTTACTCCGTCTTCGACCACCACGCGCTCCACCGGCGTGGCGAGCCGGGTATCGTCCGCGCACGCTCCGGCCAACGCCCGGGCAAAGGCCCCGACGCCCCGTTGTGGCGCGAGCGGCCGATTGGCAGAGCCGGTGAAAAGGCTTTTCCAGAGAATCAGCACTCCATAGAGAGCGCCGATTCGCTCCGGCGGACTCAGCGTCAGGCTGATCGTAAGGATTTCTCCCAAATCTTTCAGAAGTTCCCCGGCGTCGTGCGTCCGTCCATAGTCGTCAAGGCTTTCCCTGGTATCCAGGTCCAGCAACCGGGCATAGTCATCGGCCAGGAAATCCTCTCTGCGCCGCCGGAGCATTCGGGCAAGTTTGAATGCCTGCCAGAGGGCTTTGGGAGAAGCCACTTTGCAGGAAAGCACGTTCCTGAGATTCACTTCGTGCAGCCGGCCTTTGCGGTAGATGCTCACGGCTGCTCTCGCGGTGGAGTCAGGCAACTCGACGCCCAGCTCCCGGCACATCCGCAGCGTAATCAGGTGGGTCGTGCTGAAAATTTGAGCGCCCACGTCTACGTGGAAACAACCGTCTACCACTTCCCCGGCCATGCGGCCGCCAGCATGGTCCGCCGCCTCCAACAGGGCCACGTCAATCCCGCGCCGGCGAAGCGTCCAGGCGGCGGCCAGCCCCGCGGCTCCTCCGCCAATGACGATGACCTTCTTCACGTCCGTCACAATCGCCATTCGCTTTTTGGTTTTTCAGCCGTTCCCGCTGGCCAGCAGTTGGCGAATCGATTTCTTATCCCCCGGGGTGCTTCTTGACCTTTTAAGGTCCTTATTCGCCTTTCTTCGCCTTCAGTTCACGTAACGAATAGAACCTCCCGCCCCAATGGATGCCGCCCCGAAGAAGTATCAAAACCATCGCGCGGCACTGGATATAAACCAACAAGCTGATCGTCACCGGCAGCAACAGCCCATGCCACGGTTTCACCCCGAACGGGGCCATGACGACGCCAAAGCTGACGACCATCATCACCACGGTCCCGGCCAACAAGGCTTGGGGAACTCCCGTGGTCAGCCAGACCCCGACCCACGGCCAGATGTGAACCAACAGTGACGTGACGGCCATGAGCAGCACCAGAGACACGCGGTACTCAATGCCGGCGAAGATGTTCTTTACGAGACCGTCAATAAACCCCGGGAGCGATGAGTACCACTCTATCGCCACCATGCCGTATCCGTTCAATACATCCTGTCTATAGCCGCGCTCTTTCACCAGCTTTCCGAATTTCAGGTCGTTATTCGGGAGAAGAGCGATGGTTGTATGTCCCCCGATCGCCCGATACACGGACCGTCGAACCAGATTGAAAGCGCCAATGCCCATGTACCTTCGACTTTTGGGATTGCGTGCATTCCAGGGGGCAAACACGATGAGCATGAAGAGACCAAAGGTAGCGGAGAGAACGTTGAGGAGGACCCCGGGCATGATGTTTTCAAATGCCGCGGTCAGGTGATCGAACCGGTTCGTCTGCATGTAATGCACGGCTTTCCTGAGCGCCGACGGATGAAACACGACATCCGCATCGGTGAACAGAAAGACGTCGCCGTGCGCCTGCTGCGCGCCCACGTGGAGCGCATGCGTCTGTCCGAACCAGCCGTCCGGCAATGTTTCTATGGTCAGAACGGTGAGGCGCGGATCCCGTTTCGCCCACGTTTCAAGAATTGCCCCCGTCCTGTCCGTCGACCGGTCGTTCACCACCACAATCTCCAGATCCGGATAATCCTGCTTCAAGACCGACTGGAGCGCCTGTTCCAGATTTCGTTCTTCATTACGAGCGGGGATTATGACCGAAAGCCTCGGCAGTTGTTGATGAGTTTCCACCGGCACGGTTGCCAACACCGTTAACGCATGACGTTTGAGCATGAGCCATAGGCCCACGGGTCCCCAAAACCCCGCCGCCAGAATCGCAAGACTTAACTGTATAGAGTGAGTGTCCATGGCCACCCTTGTCGCAATGATGACTCTGTGTTCTCTTCCTCTGTTTTCATTGATCCTGAAGATTTACCATACCATGAAATCCTGTCACAAGCCCGTCCATGTATAGACCTTTGGCACTCGGAGAGCCAGCCGTTGAGCAGGAATGGTCCCGTTGCCCGCGCCGAAGGAGGGCGGGCAGCTCGCTTCACCTGGCACTAGGAACGGCCCCCTCCCCTTTTTCTGTCAACAACCGGCGACCATATACAGGAATGACGATTTTTACAAAAGTTTCTTGATGGGAGAGGAGAAACCCTGCCCCCACGGACGGCAGGAAGTGAGGGTGAAAGGGAAGGCGGCAGAAATGGCTACTCCAGCGTGAAAAGCCGACTGATCAAACCCTAGCCTCAATGAGGCCGCGGCAAGCTTGTCTCGGAAATCAAAATCTCGGATGGAAATCCGAACATCCACTATACGCTTCAATGAGGCCGAGGCAAGCTTGCCTCGGAAATAACGGTCGCGCAAAAGGTCCTGAAACTGCGACCAAGTGCTTCAATGAGGCCGAGGCAAGCTTGCCTCGGAAATGACGAGCATGAACGCATTTGTAATAAAACCAATACTGGCTTCAATGAGGCCGAGGCAAGCTTGCCTCGGAAATGACGAGCATGAACGCATTTGTAATAAAACCAATACTGGCTTCAATGAGGCCGAGGCAAGCTTGCCTCGGAAATGAATTGGTTAATGAGATACTAACTTCCGGTGAAATAGCTTCAATGAGGCCGAGGCAAGCTTGCCTCGGAAATGCCGGCGTTATTCGTCGGCGAACGCGGACGCGGGCGGGCTTCAATGAGGCCGAGGCAAGCTTGCCTCGGAAATCGCGTCGCGGAACGTGCGATCCGCATACTCAGATTGGTGCTTCAATGAGGCCGAGGCAAGCTTGCCTCGGAAATTCGCCCGTTCCGTATGCCAACCGGTCGTATCGCACCGCTTCAATGAGGCCGAGGCAAGCTTGCCTCGGAAATGACTATAAGGAATTCAGTGGCGACCCTCGTCTTTGGCGCTTCAATGAGGCCGAGGCAAGCTTGCCTCGGAAATTCGGATTGACTTTCAGGGTAGTGTTCGTTTTACGAAGCTTCAATGAGGCCGAGGCAAGCTTGCCTCGGAAATATGAGCATCCTTTTGCATATCACCAGCATCTGTCAAACGCTTCAATGAGGCCGAGGCAAGCTTGCCTCGGAAATGTGTGGTGGTTCATTTTGCCACAGACGAGGATCACCACGCTTCAATGAGGCCGAGGCAAGCTTGCCTCGGAAATAATCGATTGCGATCTTTTGGTGTAATACCACCACCAGCTTCAATGAGGCCGAGGCAAGCTTGCCTCGGAAATTACTATTTTGGAAAAGGTCATGCTATTGTTTCGGCAGCTTCAATGAGGCCGAGGCAAGCTTGCCTCGGAAATTAGAGAAAGTACGGTGTTCCGCTCTGCTCGCAAAACTTGCTTCAATGAGGCCGAGGCAAGCTTGCCTCGGAAATCCGGAAAATATAATACCGACATTTTCATGCGTACCGTGCTTCAATGAGGCCGAGGCAAGCTTGCCTCGGAAATAGTTGCCTTCCATCTCTTTGTGTGATTTGGCTTATTTCGAAGTGTTGCGAGCACTGGACTTTGTTGTCTCCAAGGAGACTGAAAATGCTCTTGGAAGACCCACATAGGGTTCGGCATCTCCTTATTTTATAAGACAAACCGCGATGCGAGCACTGCCCATCATTTCGTGTGTACCAAAGCACTCGCAAACAATTCGGCACATCAGGGCTTAGACAATTATAGCTTGTCGGGTTGGGATTTCGTAGCCCTTGCCCAAGCTCTCGACGTGAAGATCAACGCGGTCTGCAGGACCCAGGTCAATGATCAGGACGTGATCTTCCGCAAGCCGGATCAGTTTTTCCAAACGCCCGATCATTTCGGCACGTCGCCTAGCCGTCAACCGACACTGAAAGACCGACAATTGCAGCCAGTGGCCGTAGCCTTTCATTGTCTTAAAGACCCGTCGCCACCGTTTCGGCTCGGCGATGTCGTAGGTGACGACGTAGAGACGCTCGTTAGCCATGACGGCTACCGGGGGAGATAATGTGGATAGGTCGGAATCTCTCCCTGCACGTGTCGGGCAAGCAGTCGCGCCTGCACGTCAATCAACCGGCGCATGGAGACGCGATATCCGAACAGTGGATGAGTCGTCTCTTGTTCCATACGGCGTTCAAACGCAGCGATGAGTGCCTTCCGGCCACCGGGCTTCAACGCACACGCCGGCCCGTTGAATACGAAATCGCCCGGCTTCACTTCGCCGTTGTTGACGGCTTGGATCACGCAGGAATCGGCCACGATAGGACGGAACGGTTCCATCAAATCAAGGGCCAATGCCGGGCGGCCATGGCGAGGGCGGTGGTACAAGCCCATGTAAGGGTCCAGTCCCGTCGCCGAGATCGTCGTGGCAAAGGCCCGCGTCAGCAGGGCATACGCCAACGACAGCATTGCGTTTACAGGGTCCGTGGGTGGACGCCGATTGCGCGTCGAGAAGGAAAACGCGGCGAGGCCTTCGTCTGCGTCCATGGTCAACATGTTCTCGAAACACGCAAAATAGATCGCGGCCGCCTCGCCCTCGACACCCAATAACTGCTGAGCGTTGCTGGCATGAGGCGCATGCTGGGCCACGCGCTTCAGCTTGGTCAGCGTCTCTTCTCTGGCGTCTACGTTCCGTTCTGCGCGCCAATTGCGGCGGAGCAAGGTGCGAGCGTTTCGTATTTTTGCTTCTACGAGATCACGCGAGAACGAGAGGCAACGACGTTCATCAAATGCCAGCCGGTATTGTGCCTCGCGCACCGCCACGTTGCCGTTGCCGGTCCCGACCGTATGGCCAAGAAACCAGCCTCCGGTGGAGAACCAAGAAACCGGAATCTCAGCGCGCATCAGGGCGTGCAGCGCCGGCGTCGTCACCGAGACCGGGCCAAACAGCGCGACCTGGGACACGTCGATCAGCGGCAGTTCCACTTTTTCTTCTTCAATCTCAACGACCAACCGCTCTTCACTCTTGCGCAATCGTGCGCCCGGCGTCTGGACGTAGAGAGGAAGCGCCGGATCGTCGGACGGGTTAAGTGACCGAGGCGGATATCCCTTTCGAAACAAGTTGGTCTCATCCGGCAGACAAATACCCGCCAGCGAGCAGCGCGGGCATTTGGGACTGTTTTCGAGTGGCGGAGGGCGACGACCAGAGTCCGCGGCCATGCGAAGGCTCGAGATCGCCTCCAACGTTTGGGCACGGAGTTCATCGTCCAGGACGACCGGCACTTTCTCACGCGAGCCGGCGTACCAGAGGGCACCTTGAGCGACCGTATATCCATTGTCCTCCAGGATCATGGCTTGGGCGCAGACCTGGACCCGCTCAGGTTCGTAAGCACCAGCGGCGACGTGGGGCCGCTTGCTCTTCTTGAAGTCCACGGGCGTGGCCGTTCCGCCGTCCGCCTCCACCACGTCCATCTTGGCAATAATACCCAGACGCTCAGAGGAAAGGGTGACGGCCCTAGCTCGGGACATCTCCTCGCTGAGATTTTCTGGGGCAGGCAAGTGCCCCCCACCCTCGTCGACTCGGGCATGGGTTCGCGCACCTTCTGCCGTATCGCCGCTCTCCGCCCATTCACCCTCGACCCACTCCAGATAAGCCAACCGCGGACAATAGACCCACTCATTGACCATGCGCGCCGGGATAAGCGGCGTGTCGGCGTCAGCCGGCGGAGGGGGCAAGGCAAGAGAGAGTTGGTCGTTTCGATTCATAGGAACGGTGCGACGAGAACGGTGTCGCCCATGACCAATGACACGTTAGGCGAGGGATAGCAACCTTGTCGCCATCAGAGGGCGTGAGGCAGAACCCGTGAACGTGCCGGCAATCACTCCGACCATGGATTGAACACATGAACATCCGTCCCGCGAAAGTCTCTCTCGTTGCGGGTACAGACCGTCAGGACATGGACCTGGGCAGTGGCGGCGATAAAGAGGTCAGGCTGGCTGAACACGATCTTCCGTGCTCTCCCCCGCTCGACCATTCGGCGCTATTCCAAGATCGCCTCTTCGTCCAAGGGCAAGATACGTTCCGCAAACCAAGGTCTCAGTTGGTGGGCAAGCCAAATTTCGAATTCCCCCCGAAGTACGGAGTTTGCTTGGTACTCAATCCCGAAACGGATCTCGGTAAGCGTCACGCTGTTGAGAAAAAACTATCCGCTGCTTGTGCATCCGACCATGCCTTCACACGGCGGTCTGGTCGGGTCTTCCGTAACTCGGATACGATGTTGGTGTTGAGCAAGCCATCCATTCACAACTCGACCGCGCGGACCGGACTCCGCACACCCTCATTGTCGAATTCCAAGCGGTTCAAGGGAGGTTGAGAGAAGAGATCGTGAACCTTGTCGCTGCACCCAACGCCCGAAGGCGTTCAAATTCGGACGCCGAAATGACGACCGCGTCCTTGCCGTGAACCGTGACACGATGAGGCTGCCCCGAGGCTGCAAGGCGAACGACATCGCCGAACTTCGCTTTGGTCTCTCCCAGCTTCCAGCCGGCAAGCGCCAGCGTCCCAATCAGTGTGGATCGACGAGCCTTCCCATAAGACTCTCCTTCTTCATGACCGGTTTGGTCAAAATATACAAAGAAGAGAGCCTGTTCAAGCCTGTTGGTCATGTCCGGGGCGAGTATGGAGACATGTCCAAGTCATCCCCTCGGTGAGAGTATCTGGGATGTTCCCGAGTTGTCTGTCAGGCTGACCAGTATATCACATGTGGCCGCTGGCGGCAGGTGGTATCTGAATACTAGACTTCGCAGTAGAGTGCAAACGGAATTCAGGGTCAAGATAAGAACTGCATCCGGGCTCGGGCAAAATTGAAGTATCTGTCAACTTGAAAGCGTTCTGCTTGTGCTATTGCCGAAATACCGTAAGCAACCAACTGAGAGGACTCTTTTGGGTTCGCTAGGGCTGGATGGGCTAGAAGAGCTAAATATACGGTGAGGCTTGTTGGAACGGTGGGTATCGGCCAACATGCGTATTTTTGTTTGTCCTTGTCTACAATGCCGAGTGTTGCAAGTCCTTGTGCAGTCGGCACACTGACAAGCGTTCCGAACCCGATGGCGGCAAGACGGTTTGCTCCGGTCACGGTTCCGACTTTGTTCTCTGACTTGCTTGGATCACCAAATTGAAGCGCGTAACGCCGGTCCTCAATCGGGTCCCATCTAAAACTCGAAGTGTCGTCCGAGTATTGCCATGGTTCGAACAAAGCCGAGTGTATATCGTCCGCAGTGCCGTCACACGGGACGGATCGAAGCCTCGTGAGAAAATGCTGGTGCCCGGAACCGAACATTGCACAAAAAGCCGTGGGCGCAATTTCCTTGCCATTTTTCTTGATGGCGCCGTCTGATGCAAGCACACACACTATTTGTGATTGGATACGGTCGGTCCGCGTTTTCTGAAAAAGAGTTCTGAATTCTTCCGCCGTAAATTTGATGTTATCATGACCGTCAAGAACAGCATACGATTGTCCGATCTGTTTCACGCCAACATCGATCTCAAATGCGAGTTGGTCGCTTGTTATTTCACGATCAATTACCAAGGTTGCCGAAAGCGGCAAGCCTCGCCATTTAACCCGCGGATGCCAGTCGGGTTTGGCGGTTTCAAGGGATCGCAACAAACCGAGCAGGGCAAGAAACGCGAGAAGATTGTCCGGTTCAAGACTACTCAGTTCATGTTCGGTTGTCCCTGCCACGTTGATTCCTTCATCAATCTTGGAAGTTCCCCGACATCTGCTCATCAGCCGAGGCTGCATGATCGGCGAGCCGAAGAATTGCTTCAAGCCGAGCCAGTTCCCATGGACCAAAACGCCGCAAAAGACGTGCCCCACGCTCAAACCATCCCTGATCCATCCGGATCGGCGCGTCGACAGTATTCGCCACCAACTTTTGTCCGTCTATTTCCATGCTAACGGTCGTTCCCTTTGTTGGACCGTCCATACAATCCTCACACGGCGGGAAAAAAGGGCGGCCGTGTCCGTGATGCGTACCTACGAGCCAGAGAACTAAGTCGCTCTCTTCTTCATTCAGTTGCTTCACGGTATGGTGTTCCTGTGCGAGTGCTATCGACAAGGCCTCGTGACGGAAATTTTTAGAGACAGCACGGTTGTGGCTCCTCGGTCTATCTTTTTGAGTATTTTTTGCGAGCAAAGGATGGAAAAAGATGTCATTAAGGCTCAATCGTGTCAGTGTGCTGACCCCATAGAGGTCAGTCTGAAAGCGATGGTCGGCTTTACCCAGGTCGTGCATTCTTCCCGCGAGAGCAAGGAGTTTCGTCATTTTTTCGTCAAGGCCAGATCGTTGGGCCAAGTCACGCGATTTAGCTTCGACGTGATCAAGATGATCAAGGAGTTCAACACGCACGCCTGTCGCCCAAGAATCATCTCGTTCAGTGACAGCATCGTTGCTGGATTCGTCATCGAGTTCAGTCTTGCATAATTCTGGCAATACGCCGCTTTTCAGACGGTTTTTTACGTAGAGTACGAACCACGGCTCATGATCGGTATCCTTACAGAATTCGATTTCTATGCCCCGTTTCTCTCCCTCCATCGCCTTCAGCAATTGCCGCCAGGTCTCTGGTAGAGCATCGATTTCTGCAAGACCCGCACGTATGGTCTCGGCCTTAAGGTCGCCCCCGTCTTCTTGGATCAATCGCTGAATATTGTGCCAAATTTCGTCGAAACTGCCCGCGCTATCGCCGTTAGCTTCCTGGTCCAAGGCATTGGTCAGAGTCTCACGGGTTACACGCAAGGCGCCTTTCAACCGTTGGTAGTAGTGAGCCTGTGTGCCGAGGTCAACCACCGGCTTGATGTCTCCATCAGGGTTCCAACCCCATCGGTCGCAACCGCCATAGGAGCATGGCACAACAATGGTATCGCCCGGCTTCAACTCGTGGGCGAACACCTTCCGCCAGAGTGAATCGTCACGTCTAGGATATCTAAGACAAGACTGTCCTTGAGTGCCTCCTCTTTCCGAGAGTTCGGTTTCCGGTACGTCTGCAACACCTTCGGCAATTTTGATAGCGCGCAACCATGCACGCACTGCCCATATGGGAACGGATATCGCTTCGAGGGACGACGGCGGACAACATCGTAGCGACCGGTTTGATGCGTCTTTGTCTTCCAGATCAACATCGGCTCGCCATACGACCTGAACATCCGCCCGCTTTTTCGGCCCGTGGAGAAACAGGGCTGGCTCAGGAGTCGCAAGTGGTGGCGGTGACGTGGCTGCCCACAATTCGGCATATGGAGGGAACAACACCGGAGCATGACAGCGCGGCGCAATCAATTTTTTAATAGTGTGGTTCTTAGTTGCTTCTTCAATCTTGAGTGCAAAAACGTCAATGCCGAAATCGACCTCCGAACCAGGTTTTCCGAGCCATTTTCCAGTTTCGTATGCCGAGTCATCGTAAAGTCGAAAGATCGGCGTCCAGTCGTTGTCTTCGCCATCTTTGGGCTTTTTGCTAGAAGGACACAAGATTACGGCACGGCTCTCGCCCCGTTCACCTAATCTGTCCAATCGCCCGAAACGTTGGCGCAGGGAATCGAGAGGTGCAATTTCGGTCACGAGCGCGTCAACGTCAAAGTCAGCACCTGCCTCTATAGTTTGAGTGGCAACCAGGATGATCGGCCGTTCCGGAAGATTGCGATTTGGCGTAGCAAGAAGCGATGCGATAGCCTTATCCTCCATGATCCGATCGCGGTCAAGTGGTCGGATACGGCCGGTAAGCAACACAACCTTTGCTCTCTCCCCCACTTTTTCTTTGAGTTCCTCGAAGACTTTACGAGCCCGACCGACATGGTTAACGACTACAGCTAAACGACGAACAGGAAGATGGATGGCGGTCGGTTGTTTCCTTTTTCTTCGCTCTGTCTTAGTCTCCGACGATTCAGTAATCAAATCAGTAAGTTGCATGGCCGCCTTGGAGAACTCTTCGACTGCTTTGCCGTCACTCCAAGTTTCGATCTTTGCCAACTTACGCGATTCAAGTCGGCGACTGAGACTCGCGTGCGTTCGGTCCTCATCGGACAGGCGGAACGGTTTTTCGGTACTCTCTCCCGGCGTTGCCGAAAGCCTGACCACTGTGAACGGCGCCAACCGTGGCATTTCCGCAATGACGCCTCCTCTCTGCTTCGGGTGTCCAGTAACTATGGCGTCAAGCGTCTCATCAAGCGGTGTCGAGAGATGCACCTCGTCAAGCAGCCACAACGCATCAGACCCGACCAGACCAGCATGTACTGGCCACATCCGCTGCGAAACACCATAGCCGCGGAAGAAAAGTCGTGAACCTACTTGATCAACCGTTGAGACTCCTACAAGAGGCTGTGCGGGAGAACGTGCCCAATCCCGTTCTTGTGGCATGCCGCCTCGGAGTCTGGTTACCTGAAGAACTGGGGCATTATCCCCGGCGAAGGACTGTAAGCGGTTTGCAACGTTCTCCAGAATGCCACCATCAGCGATTTTGATAGCATCAGCGATTTTCCGTGCTCGTTGAAAAGCCGCATCAACGACAATACGGCGGTCGATGACGAACAAAATTCGTAGTGGAGCTTTGCGTTTCGGTCCACGCTCGGCCTCACATGCGAGATGAAAGACGGCAATGTCGATTGTAGCGGTCTTACCGGTACCGGTCGGTAGGTCAAGAAGCGACGGCCACTCCCCTTTTTCAATAACTTGCCGCGCCAACCTTGATTGCCAGGGAAACGGATTCACACCGTGAACTGCGTTGAAGAATTCAGAGAAATCATCGGCAGATAATTCCACCACGATTACGCTCCTATTTAAGAGGGAGACACAAGCCAAGTCCCCGAAATCTTCCAGCCCCAAGGATCAAAGGGCCATGAACCGGACGCGGGAAATCCAGGACAAGATGTACGAGAGGCCGGCTGCGATAGGGGCTGTCTTTTGGCAATGTCCTGGCAATTTCCTGAGCAGATGGTGCGCCCCGGACTGCCGCATACTGATGGACTTCCATCTTCAAGTCTTTAACTGCTTCAAATTCCAAACCGGCGTTCAGACAGGTATTGACAACAATCGCTGAAACATCCTGATTCGGCTTGTTCTTTGGATGGCGGTCGAGAACAACTGGAAGAACCGTGCCCCAACGTTTCGCTGGTTTCACATAACGTTCAAACTTCAAAGATTGCCGGACTGGTTCCGGTGACAGCCGTAGTTGCCACGAACCGTTGTGGCCGAAGTGAAGCAATCCTGTGTGTTCTTCCCTATCCATGAAAAATTTTGCCAGTATCTTCAGAACGTTACGTCTATCCTCGTCATCTGCCGAACGTGGCCACACGATAGTCAAGCCCATGAGGCGTCCTTGAGAGTACTCCCCTCCGACATCGGCGAGTGGAACCATCGAAAGATGAGCGTCTGTAGTTGGGCGTTTGTCACTGTTGTGTCCCGAGAGGAGCGTGGGGATTGATATCCCCTCGTCATCAGCGATTTTAAGCAGCGCGTCGCGCAGCCGCTTAGCAATGAGGGGGAAAGCGGACAGCGAAGGGCAAAAACCGCCAGCGTCCTCGAACGTGATAAAGTTCTTATCGTCGAACAGCCTAGTGGACGCAGCTTCATGAGGTAGATGAAATTCCTTTGCGACAAGAGATGGGCTGGGTCGCACAGCCACGGTGCTTTTCATCGACCTCTTGTACTGGCTCTCCAGATGTTTGAGTCGTCCTTCGTGAGGACATCGCAAAGCTGTACCTTTCGAGTCGACCCATCTTAAGCTGTCCGTTACGGCTGCGGCTACTTCGTCAACGAGCGCCACCCTGACCAAAGTGTGCGAATGACCTAGATAGGTGACTTCCCTGACGAGCCGTTCAAGCGTATCCCGATGCGATTCAAGACCATGCGGGTTGCGCCAGATGTAATGGACAGAGGCCTTGCCATTCCCTGTTGTCGCGGGACTTGTGTCGGAGACCGGATCTACGACGACAGCCGGAAAGACGCGTGGTTGACGGTTCTTGCGTAACTCCGGCACTACATGTATCGCTTCACCTACCTCCTTGGGCGGCTTACTACCGGCCCTGCCTGCGGTACGTGCATCGTTCGGCGGCACAAAGACTGTAGCCACGGTGCGCGGACGTGCCGCCGGTGCGTAAACCTCAAGACTGTTTCTGTCGAGTGCTTCGAGCCATTTAAGCGCCAGTTTTTCTTCCTCGTTTGGCGGATTGTTCCTGCCCCAGGCCGCGACAAGGGACTGGAACAGCCTGTCGGGGTGGGGTGGCCATTCTGGTTCCTCGCGTCGGTAGGGCGATGCCGCTACCGACACTCCAGTCAAAAATTCGACTTCTATCGCAAGCATGACGAATCCTCAATCATTGTTGGTTATCGCTTTCGGCTTCTCCTGAAAGCGCTTTCGCCCGGGATAGAGCGACGAGTTCAACAAGTCGTTCTTGAGGTTGGAGCCGGATCGGTTCTTCGTTCCACAGAAACCCTGCATTCTTTGCAACAGATACAGACTCTTTGAACACCTTGACAGCATCATCAGAACTGATCTCCATCTCTTTCGTTGATCCATCTTGGTGTACTATCTCAAATGCGGCTTTGCCATCACACACGAGGTCACAACGGGAGCGTAACGCATAGCCGTTGGAGTCCTGCTGGGTCAGGGCAACAAGGGCGAGTGCCGCAAGAACAGTGAGTCCCGCGTTCTCGTCTTGCGTTTCAGGAAATCTGAGCCGTCTTAACCCAGCAAAGGAAATAACCGCCGTATGGAGAGCGTAATCAATAGTGACGCCACCGGGCACAAGATTCGATATTATATTCGAATGGCTGATTTCGGACGGTTTTTTGCTTCCCTTTCCTCTCTCTCCTACAGTCCAGTCGATCGGTCCGCCAACAACCTTAATTTCGGCACGTATGCCCAGCGGATCAATTCTAACAGCACGCTTCTGACCTTCTTGCACTCCTACTCCAACAACTTCCGATACGATACATCGGGCGAATTTTGCGCCTAGCCCCCCGCCCTCTCCTGTCGAATTCCATGCACCAAATAAAAGTGAAGTTGGGTTTAGCTTGAAGACTGACGTTGCATTCGTCGGTTTTGCAAGCTGTAGTTCCTTGTAATGATTCGTCTCCGTGAACCTTTTGTCACCTAGGTTGCTGTCACGGATGATTGCGTCAAATACGCGGTGTGGTGCGTCAAGTGAGGTAATTTCCCCAAGATCGCTTAAATCATAGTTTGTTGACCTCTGCCCATCGAAATCAACAACTACATAAGGCATAGACATTGTTCCCGCCCGTATAGCCGTCAACAACGCTTCTTCGAGTCGATTAGCTTGGCTCTGAACGCTATCAAGCAGGACACATCGGACATCATCCCTATTGATTCGACGTGTTTCGAATACATGTCTTGCCGGCTCTTTCTGACTAGCCCCGGGATACGTTGGAGGGAACACTTTATCGCCCTGCCCACCGACAGGTTGGAGACGCTGTACACGGCGGATGGCAGTATCCTGTTTCACAGATTTTTGCAAGGTATCCAGATCAATCGCCATTTTTTACCTCTTTTCTTTGAATGTGCTTTGTGTGGACGAATTGAGAAAAGTTGGGTAATTCTGCTTCGACGGATTGGCATTGTTGGTAACCGTAGGTGTTGTTGGTCGGTTCATCATCCGTAATTTCGTTCAGAACATATTTTGCTTTAAGGCTAACTGTTAGGCTTGATTTGCGTTTTTTTGTCATAAGTTGACCTCTTTTCTTCATGTTTATATCATACTAAGTACTTCAGCAAACAGAAAGGTAACCATCCATAATCCTCCTGTCAACCCCTTGGCCGGAAATCTCATTGAAGTGCTGAAGTACTCAGTTTTTTACGCGACCTTTTTGGCGTATCTATCCGGGCCGCAAGGCCCGGCCTCATTGCTTGGTAAGCCCGAGAGTCGTTGCTCGTCTTGTAGGAGACATCCCCTTTCACTCAAGGCGGGATCAAGAATTTTACCAGCTTTTCAATTTGCTGGTTCGTCTTGGTGATGGCTAAATCCGATGATGCACCGAGATTTGCTCGGCGGCGGTTACAGCAGGGGGAGCAGTTTTTTGTAGATGTCGCTCAGGGCGGAATCGTGGAGGAGAAGCTTTTTATCCATTTCGGCTAGGCATCTCAGAACAGCTTGGTTGATCGCCAGCGTTTCCCGTTGTTTGACGAAGGCTCGAATAACAAACACGCTCATTCTGACGGCGGCGGGGCTGTTGAGCACGTTGGCGGCCATCAGCGCACCGTGTTCGGTAAAGGCATGGGGCAGGGCTTTGAAGAACTTGAGATTCTGGAGGTGATCACATTTTGTGATCACTGGGAGCGGTGCTATATCCGGGTCACGATCTGCCTGTCAAACACAACGACATCAAATATCTTGTTTCCCTGTTGCGAGACCTTTGCAAAAATCCATTTTCTGTCATCCTTCGGCAGGCTCAGGACATGTTGCGACGCTGGGACTGAGGTTCCCTTGAGTCTCGAAGGGACTCGAAAGGAAGAATCTCCCGTCCCACGACAGAGTCTCAGATTCTTCGCTTCGCCCTTCGAGGCTCAGGGGAACCTCAGAATGACATTTTGCAAGGGTTTCGTTGTAGCCTCGAACAGCATCCCGAGTTGCTTGCTCAGCAATTTCGCCACGGTAGCTGGATTTGTGTTGTGGCTGTCATCCGCATTGGCATGAGAATTGATTCTTGTTTAAGATTTTCCCCTTTCACTCACCGCGGGATCATGGATTTTACCAGCTTTTCAATGGTCAGGCCTTGGACGACGATGGAGAATACGACTGCGACGTAGGTCATTGCCAGGATGATGTCGCGGTCTGGGCCAGGGGGTAATGACAGGGCCAGGGCTACGCTGATTCCGCCGCGCAAGCCGCCCCACGTCATTAACCACGTTGCTCCGGGGGTGAATGATCGCACGCGCCTCAGAAGCGCGATGGGCAGTCCGATCGCCACGGCCCGCGACAGGAGAATGAGGGGTATCATCAACACGCTGGCGAGGAGGTCGTGCTGGGTGAACGTGAGAACCAGCACTTCCAGGCCGATCAGGACAAAGAGGACCGCGTTCAAGATTTCATCAACCAATTCCCAAAACGTATCCAGATGCTCCCGGGTTTTGTCCGACATCCCCAACACCCGACCGTGATTCCCCACCAGCAACCCGGCCACGACAACGGCCAGGGGGCCGGACAGGTGGAGCGCACTGGCCAGCGCATAACCGCCGGTCACCGCGGCGAGGGTGAGCATCACTTCGACTTGATAGTTGTTGATGCTTTTGAGCAGCCGGTAGGTCAGATAGCCCAATCCGAATCCAAAGACGATGCCGCCCACGGCTTCTTGGGCGAACAGGCCGACGACGTGGGTCACGGTGGGTTCGTGCGTTCCGGCCGCCAATTCGACGAGGACGAGAAAAACCACGACGCCGACGCCATCGTTAAAGAGCGATTCTCCGGTAATCTTCACGGCTAAACTTTTCGGGGCTTTGGCATTTTTCAAGATGCTCAGCACCGCAATGGGATCGGTGGGGGAAATCAACGCGCCAAAGACGAGGCAGGAGAGATAGTCAAGCGGAATGCCGATCATGGTCAACACGCCATACGTGAACGTGCCGACCAGCACGGTGGAGAGCAGGATTCCGACGGTGGCTAGCGAACCGATGACCCATTTCTGGTTGAAGAGATCGTTGAGATTGACGTGCAAGGCTCCTGCAAAGAGCAAAAAACTCAACATGCCGTGAAGCAGCGTCTTGTTAAAGTCGATGGATTGAAGCCAGCCGGCGGCTTGGTCTTCCAGGTGGAATCCCAGGAGATCGATCCCTTGCAGCAGCAGGGAAATCACTAAGGCCATCACCATCACGCCGATGGTGACGGGTAATCCCACGAACCGATAGTTGAGATACGAGAATCCCGCGGTCAGGCTGAGCACAATGGCGAGGATGTCAAATAAATCCATGGGCAAGGGCGAGAGGTTTGCCGGTTGACGTGATTAGTGGATAACGGCCCGTCGAGTCGGCCCGTCAGGGGCCGTGAAAGATTTCATCGAAAAATAGCTGCATGTGTTTCCACGACCGCTCATCGGCCGGTTGGTTGTACTGCACGCCGTCTATCCCATACACGTCGGCACCGGGATTGGTGAAGCTGTGCCGCGCGCCGGCGTACAGGACCATGTGCCAGTCGAGGTTCGCTCGATCCATCGCGCGGCGGAATTTGCGAACGTGTTCCTCGTTGAGAAATGGATCGGCATTGCCGTGTGCAATCAGTAATTTCGCTCTCGTGCGTTGGGTTTGTGTGTCCGTCGGCAGCGGCAGCGCACCGTGAAAGCTGACCACCCCCTTCACGTCCGCCCCACTGTAGGCAAGTTGAAGCACCGTGGAACCGCCAAAGCAATAGCCAATCGCCGCCAACCGTTGCGGATCGACCATATCCTGGTTCCGAAGCACGGCCAATCCTTTGAGCGCCCGGGCTTGCCACTGATTTGCGTCGGCTTGGACCTGCTTGGCCCAGGTGCTTGCCTGGTCCGGATGCGTGGTGACGTGGCCGTTTCCGTACATGTCCACGGCAAAGGCGACATATCCGAGTTCCGCAAGTTGCCGGGCTCGGTCACGGGCATAGTCATTCAATCCCCACCATTCGTGAACCACTAAGACGCCGGGTTGTTGTTCTGCCCGTGCATCATCCCAGGCCAACGTGCCTTCGAGTGGCACGTCTCCATGTTGATAGGCAATCGTCTTGGTTTGAACCTCGGCAAGGCCCGGGGAAGGGAAAAGGAGAAACAGGATGAACCATCCGAGACACTGTCGCATTGTGGCTCCTTTCATCATGGGAGTGGCATTATCGGAATGAATGCCAATCAACGTTGACACGCCGGCACGTCTGAAGGGCGTTATACCGAAAAACGGTCTGTCTCACAATGGAGAGACTGCCATGATGGGTATTGATGAAGAGGGCGGCAGGGGGACGGGTCAGTATGAACGTTACACCGACTCGTCATTCTGGGCATAGCTCGAGGGAAAGAATCTCTGACTGAAAATGCAGATCCTTCGCTTCGCTCAGGATGACAGAGGACGGGATGACAGGGGGACGGGACGACAAGGGGACGGGACGACACCTCAGTGAAAAAACACGTGTACGGCAATTAAGGAAACGCCCAGGCCGAGGGCACAGTATCCGACGTTCGGGCTGGCAATTTGCACAAGGTTGCGCACATTGATGCGCCACCCGTTTTTTATCACCGTGGGAATCGCCACCACCGCAAAGGTCAACACGATGGTCAACAGGGCGCGGTTAAAGTACGCCAGATCGGGAACGATCCATTTCAGACCCAGGGATACCGCGATACTCAAGAAGAGCGCATAGAACACGAGCTTCGGAGACGGCTTGACCAAAAACACCGCCGCACTAATCAAAACTACAAAGCCATTCTTAATATAGTACGACACGTCGTTAAACCAATGAGTCAAGGCAAAGCCCTGGTCCTGATATTTGACGTACAGTTGCAGGAAGCCGAACAGGATTCCGGTCATCAGGCACACCACGATGGTCCATTGGCCGACTCTGACGACCCGTTGATCGCTGGCCGTCGGATTGAGATATCGTTTGTAGACGTCGATGGACCACAACGTCGATAAGGAGTGAAACATGGAATCCACCGAACTCATCAACGAGGCAAACAGCCCCACAAGGATGAGTCCCCTTAAACCCGTGGGGAGGAGCCTGTCAATCAAGACGATATAACTCTGGTCGGGGTCTTGAAGCGGACGGTCGAGTAACAGGCCGGCAAGGGCTACGCCAGGGAGAATAATCATCGCGGCCATGAGGTATTTGAGTACGCCCCCTACCAACAGCCCGATCTGGGCTTCTCGTAAATTCTTTGCAGCCAAGGCTCGCTGGAGGATGACCTGATTGCACCCCCAGTAGTTGAGGTTGAGCAGCAACATGCCGAAGATGGCCGTCCACGGTAACGTCGGATGATCCGCCGGAAGGTGGAGGTGCATCAATTGAGGCGTCTTCTCGTACAACTGCCCCCAGCCTCCCACTTCCGTCAGGGAAAGATACAAGAGCATGACCCCGCCCAGCATCAACAGGAGACATTGCACGACGTCCGTCCGCACAACGGCCGTGAGCCCACCCAAGAGCGTGTAGGTCGCTGAAAACGCCCCTAACAGGACGAGGATCACGGCCACCCTCATCACCGCATGGTCACTGATGAAGTGCAGGTGATCGCCAAACACGGCGTTGACGGCATAGGCTCCCCAAAACAGGGCCGCGCCGACGTACACCGTGGCAAACAGGGCGATGCTCAACAGGGAGTAGGTCAGCGCCACGCGGGGGCCGAATTTTTCTTCAAAAAACTGCGAGATGGTCATGACTCTGTGTTTCAGATAGAAGGGGACGAAGACAAACGCGGCCACGAGAATGCCGAAAATCGCATTGATCTCGAAATTGGCCTGGGCCAGACCGTACAGGTACGCCGAACCCATCATCCCCAGAAAATGGCCGGCGTGAATGTTCGTGCCGATCGTGGACATGGCTATGGTGGGCCACCGCAGGCTACGCGAACTTAAGAAATACTCGTTCACGGAAACGCCTTTGGCCTTGCGCCGTGACCGAAGGCCAATGAGCAGAATGATGAGGAAATAGCTCGCGATAATGATGGCGTCGATCACGGTGCTGATTCCTTTCTCGACGACTGGAGGAAGATGCTCAAAGTGTAGATGTCTGTGGCTGTTTCGCTCAAAGAATAAATGATGATAGCATTTGGACGGTCGGGGAACGTGTCTGGTTGTCAGCCGTGGCCGTAGGAAGTCTTTTGCAGCAAAACTAGGGATTCGGGAACACGGTGGGCAGGGGAGTCTTGATGAGACCTGGAGACATCCTGATATCGGAGAGTGAGATCGCACACGCGGTTCAGAAGATCGCAACAAAGATCGCCAAGGATCACGATCTCTCTGATCTCCTCCTCGTCGGCGTCATGGACGGCGCCGTGTGCTTTCTCGCCGACTTGATCCGCGCGCTGCCTGGATCAATTAATGTCACCACGGTGCGCGCTTCAAGCTACAACGGGACCGAAGCGACGGCATTGAACATCGCGTGGCTGCCTTCTCGTGAGCGTGTTGAGGGGAAGCCGTTGTTGATCGTGGAAGACATGGTCGATACTGGTGCGACGGTCTCGGCGCTCATCAAGGCACTGACCAAGCTTGGTGCAGCATCCGTGAAAGTCTGCGCGTTGCTCAATAAACCCTCGCGACGAGTCGAAGACGTGACCGTCACCTATACCGGGTTCAACGTCCCTGATACGTTCGTCGTTGGCTACGGCCTCGACTACAACGGCGCATATCGCAACCTCCGCGACATCCACAAATTGATTGATGCTGTTGACGAACCCACATAACCCTCGACTTGGCAGTGGCACTAGGAATGGATATAGACTTACTGGATTTGAAGGACGATCACTGATGAAGAAAAACCCCATCAAGATCGGCATGAAACCGTCCCATCCGGGCGCGTTTATCAGAACGGAAATCATCGACGAACTAGGCTTAAGCGTTACGGAAGCCGCTGACGTGTTGGGCGTGCGGCGAGCGACCCTTTCCGATTTGTTGAATGAAAAAGCCGCGCTCTCACCCGAAATGGCCTTACGGATGGAAAAGGCCTTCAATTTGAATATGGATATGCTCTTGAGAATGCAGGCGTGGCACGATGCCAACGAAATGCGACGGCAAGCACGAAAGATCAAGGTGACGTCTTACGTCCCTACAACGAGGCTAGGCGGCAGATGATTTTCCCGATAAGAGTTTAAGCTTCTGCAAAACAATCTACAAAAATCCAAACGGTATCCCGTAGTCTGCGGGTGCGTCCGTAGCACTGTGATTCATCGGATTTTACAACATGCTTGGATTGACCGTTAAAACAGTGTATCTATTTACGTTCATACATTAACAGGAAGGGTTGTCATGCAAATTACTGTAAAAAAATGGGGAAACAGCGCGGCTGTCCGTCTTCCCGCCAAAGTCGTGAATGCGGCCCAAGTCGGCATTGAACAGCGTGTCAAGATTCGCGTAGAAGGCCGTAAAATTGTGCTTGATCCTGCTATTGAAGAGGATGACCTTGATGGACTACTGGAGAAAATCACACCGGAAAATGTCCACCACGAAATAGATTTTGGTTCGCCCGTAGGGAAAGAATTACTGTAATGGCATCACCGTATGTACCGGACATCGGCGATATCATCTGGTTAGATTTTGATCCATCAGCGGGACATGAGCAAGCTGGGCATCGACCGGCCCTGGTATTGTCACCAAAACTTTATAATCGCAAAACCAAGCTTTTGGTCTGTGTTCCTCTCACCAGTCGCGCCAAAGGCTTTCCCTTTGAAGTTGAACTTCAGCATAAAACCATACAAGGGGTTGTGTTGGCCGACCAAGTCAAGAGCCTTGATTGGAGCGTGCGTCATGCACGGAAAAAAGGCGAGGTAAGTCATGACGTTGTGAACAGAGTTCGTGCAAAGATTCAACTGTTATTAAAACTCACGTAGGAGAATTTCTCTGATTTTCTAGATGAAGCTAAATGGAATATCCAAACGATTTTTTCATGTCATCAGAAGAGACTGATAGGGAATTTCAAGTAAAAACAAAAGCCTTGGAATTTTCTAAATGGGTGGTGGCTTTGGCTTTGCACTGTTTTGAACCTTTTGGAAAGGCTTTACTATCAATGCCGATTTCGGGGAAGGATCCTTTGAATACTAAGAATTCCCAAAGAACTTGGCCAGCAAACTCGCTATGAGGTGATTTCCTATGTAACAGCAAGTCAGGTTCTTCTTTTAGAAAATTAACCTTCAAGGACAGTTGAATCAGGGGCAATTGTAGAACTTATAGAACATACCGTCTTCTCCATGAAGTTGGTCGCCGCACGACCCGCCCTATCATGAATATCGGGAGCGATTCTATGAATCGGGACCGACAGATTATAAAACTTTTCCTAGACAATTCTACGTCAACTCACTTTTTACCCAGAGAATACTGATCTTTGGATGCAGCCAAGGGGCTGGACGATCCCATCAAATGCCGATTTATTCTCCTCCTCTCTTTATCTGTTGTCTAAACGAGTAGAAACCGTATTACGGAAGAGACTTGAAACAGTTTGGCCACCACAGTAGTGATTTTGTTTTTCCTACTCCCTAATTGTTGGGGGACTATATCGGCACAAACCTCGGCGATCTCATCTTTATGCTTATCATAAGCCTTATCATAACTTGGCTTTCATGAGACGTAGTAGAAACTCAATTGAATCTTGACTAGAGACTTTTCTCCTCACTCAAAAACAGGGGTGAGTGAAGATTCTCTATTTTATTTGACCGTCGCGTCCAGTTTATAGAGTAGACAAAGGTGTTTTTGAGACTAGAGTTAAATTCTCCAAACGGAAGGTTTGAAAGGTGGCAGACATCAACCTAGATTTGGATTGGTATACGGGGTTAAGTAGAGCGGCTGGAGTTTCGCCACGTTGCCCGTACGCTAACGTTCATAAGTGTGTCTAAGGTATTATCACAGTCTTTGTCTGCTTGACCAAAAGGGCATGATCACGTAGATCTCGCCGGAAAAATTCAAGAACTTGATACATTATGGGCGGGAAGTCATGTCGTTCCTGTTATTGCAGAGCACGAGACAAGCGTATGAGGTAACGAGAAAGACGTGTGGGGATTCAGGAACTTTTACCCGGAAGTGTCATTTGATTTCTTTGGATTGTTTGCAAATCATCTGTACCGATACACCGATGAAATTGATAAACAGATGGCTCACACGAGGCTTGAGCAAGAAGCATTTCCCAACGATTGGAGATGGTGTTGGGCTTCCGTTTCACCGCTTCACTATTTGGACTGTCCGTTATATTCGCAATTTTCGACATCACCATATAGCTCAACCATTGCAAAGCATCTGTGCGAAATCAGGAAGAAATATTGGAGATGAAACTAGGGTTCATGGGCATAAAAATAAATATAAAAGCTCTCTCTTCTCGGATAATGAAATGGTTTTATTGTAAGTACACGAAATGACTAAGCAATATTGTGCTACTAATTGGCCAAAAACTTTCGCTATACTGCGAAGGCAAATTCACGATATTGAGTCACTCATAGAGAGGCACTACGATGAGCGTAGCAGCGCATGGCAAACACACTTCGGCGGTTGGTGTGATCAACGTCTCAGCCCAAGGCTTGTGGTTTTTGGCGCACGACAAAGAGATATATCTGTCTTGTGAAGATTTTCCGTGGTTTCAAGAGCAAGCGGTGAAGTCGCTTGTCAACGTTGAAGAACACTCACCTGGGCATTCTATTGGCCCGACCTTGACGTTGACTTATCGCAAGAAATCATTGAGCGTCCAGAGCGATTTCCATTCAAAGCCGGGTTACTTTCCAAAATCAGCCAGCCGACGCAGTGACTGTCGCGACGCATTGAGTCGTGAACGGTCATCTTGGCATGTTACCATCTCCTAACACGATGGCGCGCCCGGAGGGAGTCGAACCCCCAACCCTCAGATCCGAAGTCTGATGCTCTATCCATTGAGCTACGGGCGCTTCCGACCGTCTTTTTCGACTATTTTTGATGCTCTGTCAACTCGTGACGTTCCTACGGGGACACGATGGCAGAAAACCTGACGAGAGACGGTTGAAAACGTCCGGGTGTTGCAACTCATGACTCCCATGCCGTATTTTGCCAACCCCGGGCCATCTGATTTCTCATCTCTACTGGACCAGCACACGTTATCGATATCAGCTACATCCTTGATCCATGATGTTTCGGAAAACTGGAGGGACATTCGATGGATAGCAAAGAAGTACTCGAACAAGCCTTGGCTCTCAGGCCGGATGAAAGGTTTTCAGTCGTCGAAGGTATTTTGAGAAGTCTTGACGAACCGGATACGTCGCTTGACGCAATATGGGCCGAGGAAGCGGAAAAGCGGCTACGTGCGTATCGAGCAGGTCATCTTGAAGCGATACCAATGAAGGACGTATTCAAGGAAAAATGATGAAAGTGGTGTTCTCCAACTTGGCAAAAAGAGAACTTGAGGATGCGGCGAACTTTTACGAAATGGAATTTGAGGGTCTTGGAAAACAATTTCTCGCAGAGGTCAAGAAAGCCGCGCTCAGAATTTCCGAATACCCGAAAGTGTGGACGGTTGAGCGAGGTGAAATCAGGAAATGCCTATTACCGAGGTTCCCTTACAAGCTTTTGTACTCGATTGAGCAAGATCATATTCATGTCATTGCGGTTGCCCATTTACATCGAAAGCCTGATTACTGGATTGAAAGAGAGGAAATATAACAAGTCTGTCAGTGAGTGTCAGAAATTCCGTACGTGAGGGGCAGTTGCTTGATGATGAGAGAAAGGAACCGAATCTGATGTCGTTACCACAGGCAGGAATTTTTACTGAAGGCCGTACACATTTTTATTATGTGGAGTATCAGCTTCACCCTGAGGCTGCGACGCAAGACGTGCGACAAGCTCTCCGGTCGGCATTGGCTGTCAAAGGAGAGAAAGCATCCGAGACCGTCGTGGCGTTTGGCAACAAAGCCTGGGATCGGTTGAATCCCACGTGGCACCCTGAGGGGTTCCAAGCTTTTTCGGCTCTTGCAGGGGTTGACGGCGCTTCCGTTCCTTCAACGCAACGGGACGTGCTGTTCTGGATTCAGAGCGGTCGCCGGGACGTCACGATGCAGGTGGTGTTGGCCATCCATTCGTTCATGCACGCGGTGGGAACACTCCAGCTTGATTTGGCCGGGTTTCAGTACCTGGATTCACGGGACCTGATCGGATTCATTGATGGAACCGCGAACCCCAAAGAGGATAAAGCTCGTGAGGCCGCGCTGATCCCTGAAGGGAAGCCTGGGGCGGGAGGCGCGTTTGTGTTGTCTCAGCAGTGGGTGCATAACCTTCCCGCCTTCCATGCCCTTTCTCAGTCCGAACAGGAACGAGTCGTGGGCCGGACCAAGCCCGACAGCATTGAATTCGAAGGCGAGGCCATGCCGCCGACTGCACACGTGAGCCGGACCGATTATCAAGAAAACGGGAAAGCGTTGAAGATTTTCCGACGGAGCGCGCCTTACGGAACGGTCAAGGAGCACGGCTTGTACTTCCTCGCCTTTTCCTGTGAACTTCGCCGATTTCAGGTCTTGCTGGAACGGATGTTCGGCGCGTCGGGAGACGGGGTGTCCGACAAGCTCATCCGCTATTCCAAACCGGTCACGAGTTCATACTGGTTTGCGCCGTCACGGGAAGCCCTCATACAGGTTTGCAGCCTGGACACCGAGGAATGAAAATAAGACGTTTCGGTTTCCAGCCTCGCCGTCGGATTACGCGACGCTAACCTGAGTGACGGTCTCCTCATGGTTGAGGGGGTCGGTTATTGAGGGAGAGATTCTTCACTTCGTTCAGAATGACAAATTATGAAGCGGGTTAATAGGTCTCGGGTGTGGGGAGGTCCACTTCCGGCTGGCTCGCTTCGGGAAGAAGTTTTTCCAGGCGTTGTTGAAATTCCCGAATGCGATCTTGCTCTGTGGGACGAAAACAAATCTTTCCTTCTTTGTGAAGTTCGACCAACTGCTCTATAGCTTGAAGCAGAGGAGGGACGGCATCAAAGATTTTGCCGGCTTCAAAGGCCTCCAGGGAATCCATGAACAATTGATTGAGGACTCGATAGGTTGATCCAGCTCGATCTCGAAACCGGCAGACAATGGTTTCATATTTTTCAACGTCTTCTTCCGTGGGGCGTATCCCTCCGGGAATCGACATGAACGACTTCGCCGGCACCTTCGCCGCCAAAGCTGCTAATGCCGCGATGAATTCACCGAGGGTATCCAGCACTTGGGTGGCTTCCATTTCTGTTCGTGGGGTCATAGTATCTCCCTCACTCCCGGATTACGTCCGGGGCAGGCTCTGGACTTCTCCGTGGGCGCCATGAGATGGCGCCGCTACGGGCCTCGATTTTGACCGTGACCGAACGGGGATTCGGTGCCCTCTCCCGGGGCGCCATGAGATGGCGCAGCTACAGCTATGGGAGAGTGAAGCTTTCCTCGTAATTGTCTCACAACGTCAGCCATATCCGCGGGCATTGGGGCTTCAAAATCCATGGGCTCCTGGGTTGATGGGTGAATGAATCCAAGCACCTTGGCATGAAGCATGACGCGGGGAACGGCGACGTCGTGGATCACGTCCGCTTTTTTTCTGCCATAGGTTGGATCGCCTGCGATGGGACACCCAATGGCCGACAAGTGAACCCGAAGTTGATGGGTTCGCCCGGTTTGGGGGAATAAATCCACCCGCGCCGCGAGTTGGTTGAAGCGTTCGGTGACCCGGTACGTCGTGGACGACGCTTTGGGTTTCGCCGTTCGCACGGAAAACTTTTTTCGTGCTTTGGTATCTCTCCCAATGGCCAAGTCAATCATCCCTTCGCGTTTTTTGGGGACGCCCCAGATGACCGCCTCATAGACTCGCTTGATGGTATGCCGCTTGAACTGGTTGGCCAAGCTCGCATGGGCCTGATCCCGTTTGGCTACGACCATGACCCCCGTGGTGTTTTTATCCAACCGATGAACCAAGCCGGGCCGTTCCTTTCCGCCAACGTTGGAGAGGGCCGACTCCTGCAAATGGTGGAGCAAGGCATTGACCAGGGTTCCCGTCCAGTTTCCTGGCGCCGGATGAACCACGATGCCGGCTTGCTTGTTCAAGACCAACAGTGCGTCATCTTCATAGAGAATTTCAAGAGGAATGGGTTCCGGTTTGATGTCCAGCGGTTCAGCTCTGCGCGCCACGAGCCGGATGGTGTCGCCGGGTTTGATTCTATGGCTGGGCTTGGTGACGTGACCGTCAACGGTGACGTGGCCGTCAAGGATCAATCGCTGAAGGGCGGTTCGAGAGAAATCAGGGTCGCGGCTGGCCAAAAAATGGTCCAACCGTTTGGGGTTTTCTCCCGGTGAAACGATAATCTCCGTCTGCGTTTCAACCCTTCGGGACGAAGGGTCCGCGTTGTCATCCTGAGCGAAGGGAAGGATATGCTGTTCGGCTGGGAGCACTTCCGTTCGGGGCTCTTCGAGGCTCAGGACAAGCGCAGGACAGGCCTGCGGCATGGAAGCAACAGGGAACGTTGTCGTCGGTCAGGCGCGACCTTGCTTCTGGAGCCGTTCGGCCACCTTCCGGCGAAGCCGCGCTTTTTCCAAGCTCACCTTGGCCTCTTCCACGTCCGAGGGCAGTCCGCCGCGTTCCAGATGTCGTTCGGCTTGGGCCACCGCGGCCTGGGCTCGTTCAACGTCAATATCTTCCGCCTTTTCCGCGACCTCCGCAAGAATGGTGACCTTGTGAGGCGTCACGTCGGCGAATCCCCACAACACCGACATGTATTGCTCCGTTTCTCCACTGCGATAGTGGAGTTCGCCGATCCGAAGGGTCGTGAGGAAATAACAATGGCCCGGCAACACGCCAAAGTCGCCGTCCGTTCCGGGGGCCGAGACCTGATCGACGTGTTCACTGAGGAGCAGTTTATCCGGCGTGACCACTTCCAACAGGAGTTTTCCCGGTTGTTCTGACTTGCTCGTTGTCGCCATTATGGCTTGTGTCCCAGTTTTTCCGCTTTCTCGATCACTTCTTCAATCGCGCCGACCATGTAAAACGCCTGCTCCGGCAATTCATCGTGCTTGCCGTCGACGATTTCCTTGAAACTCCGGACCGTATCCGTGAGTTTGACGTATTTGCCCGGGGTGCCCGTAAAGGCCTCAGCGACGTGGAACGGCTGAGACAGGAAACGTTGCAGTTTTCGCGCCCGCGCCACGATCTGTTTGTCTTCTTCAGACAACTCATCCATTCCGAGAATGGCGATGATATCCTGCAAGTCTTTATACCGCTGCAACGTGACTTGGACCCGTTGCACGACGTGATAATGTTCTTCCCCGAGGATATGAGGATCGAGAATTCTGGACGTGGAATCCAGCGGATCCACCGCCGGATAAATGCCCAGCTCCGCCAATTGTCGGGACAACACGGTCGTCGCGTCCAAGTGGGCGAACGCGGTGGCGGGCGCGGGGTCCGTCAGATCGTCCGCCGGCACGTAAATGGCTTGCACGGAGGTGATGGACCCTTTTTTCGTTGAGGTAATTCGCTCTTGCAGCGCCCCCATCTCCGTCCCCAGGGTCGGTTGATACCCCACCGCCGACGGCATACGGCCCAAAAGGGCCGACACTTCCGACCCGGCTTGCGTGAACCGGAAAATGTTATCGATAAACAAGAGTACGTCCTGATTTTCTTCATCGCGGAAATATTCGGCAATGGTCAATCCCGTCAAGCCGACGCGAAGGCGCGCGCCCGGCGGCTCATTCATCTGGCCATACACCAAGGCCGCTTTGGATTTGGCGTAATCCCGGGGATCAATGACTTTGGACTCCTGCATCTCATGCCAGAGGTCGTTTCCTTCCCGCGTCCGTTCTCCCACGCCCGCAAACACGGAAAAGCCGCCGTGATGCAAGGCAATGTTGTTAATCAATTCCATGATGATGACGGTCTTGCCGACGCCGGCCCCACCAAAGAGGCCGACCTTTCCGCCTTTGGCATAGGGCTCCAACAGGTCCACGACTTTAATGCCCGTTTCCAACACTTCGGTCTTGGTTTCTTGATCTTCCAGGGATGGGGCCGGTCGATGAATCGAATACGTTTTCTTGGCAGGAATGGGACCGAATCCATCCACGGGGTCCCCCAACACGTTGATGACCCGGCCCAGCGTCTCACGGCCGACGGGGACCGAGATGGGCGCCCCCGTATCTTCGACTTCCACGCCACGCACGAGTCCGTCCGTCGAAGACATGGCCACCGCACGGGCCCGGTTTTCTCCCAGATGCTGCGCAACTTCCATGGTTAAGGCCATGGCCGTGGACTCCTTGCCCGCGTCGTCCGGTTTAATCGTGATCGCATTAAAAATGTTGGGAAGATGCCCTGGAGGAAACTCGACGTCAACCACGGGGCCGATGACCTGAATGACTTTTCCTGTTTCGGTACTCACCTGATGACTCCCTTTCTGGATTGCTGAGTGTGGATAGCGGCTTGCAGATTGAATCATCTTCCCTCACCCTCGCCCTTTCCCAGTGGGAGAGGGTAAGGGTGAGGAGGTCTCATTTCAGTGCCTCTGCCCCGCCGACAATATCCATCAATTCTTTCGTAATCGCGGCCTGCCGCGTTTTATTGTAAAACAAAGTGACCTTCTGAATGAGTTCTCCTGCATTTCTCGTTGCCCCATCCATCGCGGTCATCCGAGCGGCTTGTTCGGCCGCCGCGGATTCTAATAACACGCGAAACGCCTGCACTTGAAAGTGTTTGGGCAGCAAGGTTTCCAACAGTTGATGCTCGTCGGGTTCATACAGATAGGCACCCTTTGAACTTGCAGGGCCATCTTGGGCAGTGGATTCATCGTCGAGAGCCTCAAGAGGCAGAAGTTGTTCGACCACCACCCGTTGCTGCATGACGGATTTAAATTCGTTGTACACCACGAACAGTCGATCAAAGGTCCCGTTGTTGTACTGGTGAACGATATCCTGCCCAATGTCCAAGGCGTGTTCAAAACTGAGGCGGTCGAAGACCCCCGGCCATTCTTGCCGAATGGTCCAGGGCCGGCGCCGGAAAAAGTCGATGCTTTTTCGTCCGACGACGCTCACCGACGCTTCCTCTCCGGCTTGCTGGTGTTCATTGAGAAACTCAACGGCTCGTCTGAGAATGTTGGCGTTAAACGCCCCACAGAGACCGCGATCACTCGTCACCACAAGCAGTTCCGTTTTCTTCCCCGGGCGTTTCCGAAGAAGCGGATGGGACATCCGGTCGGTATGTTCGCTCAGATTGGCGACGACTTCCCGCAGTTTATGCGCATACGGTCGGGCCGAGAAAATGCGATTCTGGGCACGCTTGAGCTTGGCGGCCGCGACCATTTTCATCGCTTTAGTGATCTTCTGCGTGTTTTTGACGGAAGCAATCTTCCGTCTCAGACTTTGTAAACTAGGCATGAAGAGCTATCGCGTTAACGTGATTAAACTGACGTCCCTTCGTAATCAGACTGACGTCCCTTCGCCCCTGTCATCCCGTCCGCCCCTGTCATTCTGTCCACCCTTGTCATTCTGAGCGAAGCGAAGAATCTACTCCCCGGGCCTCAGGGCAAGCGTCCGTTTATAGTCGGAAATGACCTGCTTGAGTCGGGCACCGAACTCCTCATCAATCTTCTTTTTGGCAACCACGTCATCCCGCAGTTGTGGGTGATTGTCTTTGACGTAAGTCAAAAGCCCTTCCTCAAATTCACGAACGTTCTTCACGGGCACGTCATCGACAAACCCATTGACCCCGGCAAAAATCGACAACACTTGATCGGCCACCGGCATGGGTTTGTATTGTTCTTGTTTAAGCAGTTCGACCATCCGCGCCCCGCGCGCCAGTTGGGCTTGCGTGGCCTTGTCCAACTCACTGCCGAATTGGGCGAACGCGGCCATTTCCCGATATTGCGCTAAATCGAGTCGCAGAGTCCCCGCGACCTGTTTCATGGTTTTAATTTGCGCCGCTCCACCCACGCGGGACACGGATAATCCCACGTTAATGGCCGGCCGAATGCCTGAATAAAATAAGTCGCCCGCCAGATAAATTTGTCCGTCGGTAATCGAAATGACGTTGGTGGGAATATAGGCCGAGACGTCACCCGCTTGCGTTTCAATAATGGGCAGTGCCGTCAGACTCCCGGCGCCCTTCTCGTCACTCAATTTGGCGGCACGTTCCAACAACCGGGAGTGCAAAAAGAACACGTCACCGGGAAAAGCCTCCCGTCCCGGGGGCCGACGGAGCAACAACGAGAGTTGTCGATACGCCACCGCGTGTTTGGATAAATCATCATAGACGATCAAGACATGTTTGCCGTTATCCCGGAAGTATTCCCCCATCGCAACCCCGGCATACGGCGCAAAAAACTGAAGGGGAGCCGCGTCACTGGCCGTGGCCGAGACCACGGTGGTGTACGCCATGGCCCCGTGGTCTTCCAAGGTTTTGACGACGCGGGCGACCGTGGATCGTTTTTGACCGACGGCCACGTAAATGCAGTAGACGTTCAACCCTTTCTGATTGATGATGGTGTCGGTGGCAATCGCGGTTTTCCCCGTCTGGCGATCGCCGATAATGAGTTCGCGTTGGCCGCGGCCAATAGGAATCATGGCGTCAATCGCTTTCAACCCGGTCTGCAAGGGTTCACTTACGGATTGGCGCTCGACCACCCCCGGGGCCCGGACTTCAATCAACCTGGTCTCCGTGGATGGCACCGGACCTTTTCCATCTATGGGCTGCCCAATGGCATCCACGACGCGCCCGACAAGAGCGTCACCAACCGGAACCTCGGCAATGCGGCCCGTTCGCTTGACCGGATCGCCTTCTTTAATCCCCGCGTCGGAGCCCATCAACACCGCGCCCACGCTGTCTTCTTCCAGATTCAGCGCCACGCCGAAGATATCCCCTGGAAACTCCAGTAACTCCCCGGCCATCGCCCCTTCGAGGCCATAGACTTTGGCAATTCCGTCTCCGACCTGGATGACGTATCCTGTTTCGGTCACGTCAACGCGTTGGTCAAAGTCCTTGATCTTGTCTTGAATGATGGAACTGATTTCTTCTGCCTTGATCTGCATGATGGCCTTACCCTTCGCCCCGAAGGGTCCGCGTTGTCATCCTGAGCGAAGCGAAGGATCTGCTCTTCGGGGCTCGGGCGGCCCTTCGAGGCTCAGGGCAGGCTCTTTCACCAATTGAGCCCGCATCTTCTGGAGTCGGCTCTTGATCGAACTGTCATAGACTTTGCTGCCGATTTTGATCTGCACGCCTGCAATCAGGGACGGGTCCGATTGAAAGTCCACGTCAACCTCTCTGCGTAACGTGGAGCGTAATTGGGTAAGCACCTCGTGTTTCAACGCGTCATCAATGCCGTGAGCCGACACGACGGCGACGTGTTGCTTGCCGCTTTGCTGATCGATCAATCGTTGAAAGGCCTCCGTAATGTCCGGCAACACGACCATTCGATTTTTTTTCAACAGTTGCTCACAGAATCGCCCTACCACCGGTGGGCAACCGGTCCGTTCACCCAGCGCCGTGAGAAGGCCGATTTTTTCTGATACGGTGAAGGCCGGGGAGGCAAGCACGTGTGCAAACGCGGAGGAGTCCTTCAACGCTTGACACAGAGCATGCAATCCCACCCGAGCGGCTTCAACGTTCCCCGGGTCCAGCAGGCGATACAGGGCCCGGGCATACCGTCGCGCTATGGTCGTTTTCGTCATGAATCCGTTGTCAGGAAAAAGGTAAAACCTGAATGTCCGCGCTGGATACACAAAAAACGAAGCACGCTATCACGTGGACATTGGGGTGTCAACCGACCAGCATTGGGGTGTCAGGGCAGCGAGGAGGGGGACTTCAAGAGACCGGCCGAGGAGAGGCCTACGTGTATAACGTCGTACTCGACGTAGTCGAGAGCGTCCCGATGCCGCTGGAACTCACACGCTCAGGCCCAGCCGCGAAGGCGGTAGACCAGAAACCCGAGATATTCCTTGAGTGCCAAGCTACTACTCTTCAGCGACGAGACGTGGGGCAGGATCGCGAGAGTCCAGGGCATGACGCGCCCGCGCGTGTAATCGAGCGGGGCCGGGACCACTTCCAGGCCCACACGCCGGAACGTGGCCTCGGCGCGCGGCATATGCCAAGCGTCGGTGACGAGTAACACGCGCTTGATTCCCCATTCCGCGGCGAGTTTCGCGGTGAACACGGCGTTTTCATGAGTCGTGCGGCTGCTCTCTTCAACGAGAATGGCGGTGTTCGGCACACCGAGCGCCTCCAGGAGGGTGCGCATGGCATCCGCCCCAGACTGCATGTCCGGTCTGTTCCAGACATTCCCGCCGGAGGCGACGATGAGCGGGGACTTGCCGGCGTGATAGAGTCGCGCGGCGTGCCAGACGCGCTCCGAGGTGGTCTCCAGACCGGGATAGACCCGATATTTCGAAATCGGCTGTGTGCCGCCGGCGAGCAACACGATGGCATCCGCGGCAGGGAGCCCCTCAACGCGCTGGAGCGGGTATTGATCACGCAGTGAACCGACTATGGCCTTGCTGACAAGCGGCGTGGAACAGAGCCAGAGCCAGACGAACGCGAACGCGAGCAATCCTGCCGCGGTGCGGCGTCGATTGAACGCAAAAGCCGCCAGAGCGAGCAGCCCTGCGCTCAGAACAATTCCAAGCGGCAGGAAAAGCAGAGTGAGAATTTTGTCAAGCAGCAGCGGAATGGAGAATTCTCCGGTGGCGTGGGATCTACGATGGCATACAAAAAAGCGGGGGACACGCAAGTCCCCCGCAACGGTATCCCAGTCTCACAAGCAGCAAGACCAATAGGTTAAAAGGATAATACCGGTGTGTTTTAGCCTCGTCAATACAGCCAAGACGGGCTCCAATTTCCATTATTACTTATTGTCAGAACATCTTTCATTTATACTATCTCATGAGTCATCTGTTCGTTGACCAGGGTCAACGGATTGCATTGATGGATTTTGTCGATTATCCCCCCGCCAAGAACGCGGTCGTCGTGGTAGAGGACCAGGGATTGCCCGGGGCTCAGGGCTTTTTGTGGGTCTTGGAATTCTACGAGGAGGTTTTCTGCCGTCTGCGGATGAACTTGGCCGGTGACGGCAGGAGAGGCGTATCGATATTTGATCTCGACAGCGTCTAATGTCTGAGGCACGTCGGCGGCCAGCCAGTTGAGATCGTGAATCGTGCATGCTTTCCGAAAAAGGTTTTCGGATCGTCCTACTACGACGGCGTTTGTCTCAGGGTTCACTTCCTGCACGTAGAGGCGTTCGCCGGTTGCCAGTCCCAAGCCTTTTCGTTGCCCGGGGGTATAAAACGCAATGCCGCGATGTTCTCCGATTGTTCGACCCTCGGGATCAAGAAACGGGCCGGGCCGTTGGGCTTGTGGTGCCTGCTCGGTTAAAAAAGCCCGATAATCTCCCTGGGTGACGAAACAGATTTCCTGGCTTTCTTTCATTTCATCAGCGGGAAGGCCTAATTCTTCAACGCGCTGCCATACTTCTTCTTTGTGAAGATGGCCCACGGGAAAGAGGATATGGGGAAGCCAAGCCGCGGCGATCCTGTACAAAAAATAGGATTGGTCTTTTTTCTTATCAACGCCTCTGAATAACCCACACCCGACTTGAACCGGTAACACGCGGGCATAATGCCCTGTGGCGACAAAGTCGGCGCCTCCGGCTTTGGCCAGTTGGTAGAGCATCCCGAACTTCACTCGTTCATTGCAGCGCACGCAAGGGTTGGGGGTGGTCCCGGCCAGATATCCGGAAATAAAATCATCCACGACGTTCTTGCGAAACGTCTCGCGGGTATCGACGACGTGATGTGGAATGCCTAAATGCTTGGCCACGTGCCGGGCCAAGCCGACTTTGCAACAGCCCCGCTCTTCCCATTTCTTCGTCACCGCGGCGTCATCTTCGTGTTCCCACACTTGAAGGGTCACACCCGTGACGTCGTAGCCCCGTTCAGTCAGCAGTAACGCTGCCACGGAGCTATCCACGCCTCCGCTCATACCGAGAAGGACCGTGGGTTTGGCCATCGTGAATCAGGCTTCTTGAGATTGTAACCGGTGATCGCGGTGGGCCGACAGATCGTGGACGTTTTCTAAATCACCGGATTCGGACGGTACGGTATCCAGGCTATTCACGCCCATGTCGCTCATGCCGTGGAACAGGACGCCTTCTTCCAGAGAAAACGATGGGGCATGGACGTCGCCGACCACCACGGCCGGTTTCAGAAGTTGGATTTTGTGAGAGGCCGTCATGCTTCCCTCAACCTTGCCTCCACAAATAATGGTGTGCCCCTGAATTGTTGCCTGAATGACCGCATGTTCGCCAATGATAAGGGTATCGGCCGTCGTAATCTCCCCTTCAAACTGTCCGTCGACTCGGACCGTCCCTTTGAAATTGGCTTTTCCTTTGAAGAATGCGTCTTTTCCGATAAAGGTGTATTGATCGTCCTCAAAAATGGTTGCCCGTGTTGTCTTATCTTTTTCGCCCCACATACGCATGCCTCCTCATCTTTCCATTCCATCGATACCGCTTCACCCCATTTTTGGTTTCTCCCTGGTCAAACCATTTTCTATCAACGACGAGCACGGATTTTAATAACCACCCCGCATCTATCGCCGCTTTCCCATAGGGGTTGGACCTTCCTTGTTTTTTATTTTTCAAGTACAACTCATGCAGAGCCGTTCCTTCCCAATCGCTTTCGTCTCCGATCAATTTCCTGCACGAGAACCACTGATTTCCTCTGGTTTTGCACCAACAATACACTGCTCCTTGCAGAAAATCTTGAACTCGCTGTTCTTGTGCCGGCGAAAGGCCAGTCACTCTTCTAATGAACGAACTACCAATGAGCATGATTCACATGATTGTGTGGTGTGAGGTGGTCACGACAAGATCACGTCCACGATTCGCGTTAACTCTTCATCGGCATAATATCGGAGAATCAATTCTCCACCCTGTTTTTTTGAGCGAATCGCGACCTTCGTTCCGAGACGTGTGCGGAGCCGGTCTTCAAGGTCGGCCGTGACGGATGTCTTGCGGGAAGGCTTGGCTTTGTGAGAGCCACGATCCTCTTTCTTGATGAATTGCTCTGCCTCTCTGACCGAAAGCCGGTCCCGCAGAATGCGCCGCGCCACGGACAATTGCGATTCCGCGTTTTTCAGGCCTAGAATGACCTTTGCGTGCCCCAATGTCAATTGATGGGACGCCACCATGTCCTGAACGTCAGACGGCAATGAGAGGATTCTGGAAATATTGGCCACGGACGCCCGGTCACGTCCCACCCGTTCAGCCACCGCTTCTTGCGTCAAACCGAATTCATCCCTCAGCCGTTGATAGGCCTTGGCTTCTTCAATCGGGTTCAAATCGGCTCTTTGGATATTTTCAACTAGGGAAAATAGCGTAGATTCCTCGTCTTTTGAATGTCGAATGACGGCAGGCAAGGCCGATAAATTTGCCAATTTTGCCGCACGAAATCGCCGTTCTCCGGCAATGAGTTCATAGCGACCGTCACCTTTTCTGCGCAACAGGACGGGTTGCAGAATCCCATGTTGTTTGATGGAGTCTGCTAATCCTTTGAGGTCCTGGTCGTCAAACGTCTGTCTGGGTTGAAATCGATTCGGCAGAATGTGCGTCAGCGGAATCGTGTGGATCGTTTGAGCAGAACCAATTGCCGTTGCGTCACTCACGGGTAGAAGGGTTGCCAGTCCCCTGCCCAGGGCTTTCTTTTCCATTCGCCATGAACTCCTTTGCAAACTCGATATAGGCTTTGGCCCCGTTGGAGGCCGAATTATAGAGCAACCCCGGGCGTCCGTAACTCGGGGCTTCGGCTAATGCCACGTTTCTCGGGATGATGGATTGATACACTTTATTGGGGAAAAATTTTTTCACTTCTTCAGAGACTTGCCTGGACAGGGTGAGTCTCGTATCGCACATGGTCAAGAGTATGCCTTCGAGTGCCAAGTCCTTGTTGAGTCCGCCACGCACCCTCTCGATATTCGCCATCAGCCTGCCCAGACCCTCCATCGCGTAATATTCACCTTGGACCGGGACCAAAACCGAATCCGCGGCCGTCAGCGCATTGACCGTCAGAAGGCCTAAAGCCGGCGGACAATCCAGAATGATGAAATCATAGTGCTGAGTCATGCTTGACAACAGAACACGCAATCGTTCTTCTCGATGATCCACCTGGGCTAATTCGACTTCTGCTCCTCCAAGGTCCGCATCCGAGGGTAACAGGTCTAACTTCGCTATTGCCGTGGTGACAATCGCATCAGAGACGGGGATTTCTTTGAACAAACAATCATACACCGTATGGGGAGCACTTTCGATTCCCAGACCGCTGGTCGCGTTGGCCTGAGGGTCAATATCAACCAGTAAAATCTTCTGCCCCGAGAGGGCAAGCGCGGCAGAGAGATTCACAGCGGTTGTGGTCTTTCCGACCCCGCCTTTCTGATTGGCCACTGCGACGATTTTCGCCATACATGCACCCTCACCCCAGCCCTCTCCCGTCAAGGGAGAGGGTTAAAGGAAAGAATGTTCCACGTGGAACATTTCGGCAAAGCAATCATGGACAGGGCCGAGCAATACTGAGGACACGTTCACCCAACCCAAACGGCAATGTGTAAGGAATTTCCTCTATCAGATTGAACCCTTGTAATCTCCGGTCAGACATCATGGGTTTTGCTCGATGAAAGACAACCTTCCCGTATTCGGAAAGTAAGGGGCTAATATAGGATAAACCTTTGCCCAATCGCAATGCTTTTATGAAAACCCAGTCAAATTTTCCATAACATGCCTGTTGATTTGAAAAATTTTCTACCCTGTTTGATTCAACGCGCACGTTTTCCAGTTGCAGAAGCCCGATCATATGATGAAGAAAGGCCACCTTTTTCAAATTTGAATCAAGGAGGGTGACGTGGTGTTCAGGGGAGAAAATCTTTATCGGCAAGCCAGGAAACCCCGCACCGCTTCCAACGTCGAGAATCGTAGAAGCTTTTTCCGGCGTGAATACCCCCGTATATACGGGGGCAAGTGAATCAATAAACAGGTTGCCGACGATCGCCTTTGCATCTTTGTGACCGGTAAGGTTGATCCTGGCATTCCATCGAATAAGTTCTTGGTAATACAGCAATAGTTTTTCTAAAGCCACGGGGTGGATGTCTAAGCCCAGAATGGCGCCCCCCTCACGAAAACATGCCCTGATGTTCCCCTGAGGCTTGCCCTGATCCGCGAAGGGTTCCCCTAATCCTCGAAGGGACTCGAATGGATTCGAATGGATATCTGATCCTGTTTTCATCTCCATTCCTTCGGGGATCAGGACAAGTGTTCCACGTGGAACATTCAGGCCTGCCCCCGATAGTAGTTGTCGGGGGATAGGAGCGGTGGAAAATATCCTGAACGTCAGGCGACCTTGGCAGATCGTTGGAATCGTTCCAACGCCACGAGCAGCAACGAAATCGCTGCGGGAGTCACGCCGGAAATTCTTGAAGCTTGCCCGACGGTTGCAGGTTTGACTCTCGAAAGTTTTTCCGCGACCTCGTTGGAAAATCCCGTCACGCTTGCATACTCAAAGGATGGGGGAATCACCTTGCTTTCCAGCTTGTGAAATCGTTCAATCTGTTCGTGTTGTCTCTTAATATATCCATCATATTTTATTGAAATTTCAACGGCTTCGCCGATTTCACGGTTGGCGGTTCCAGCTTCCCCCATCATGTCCATGAGTTGGTCATAGGTCAACTCCGGACGCTTGAGTAATTGCGCGAGCGTGGCACCCGGGTCAGGGACCTTCTGCCCGGTTTGTCTCCAACGCTGTGCCTTTTCCTGCGTCCATTGTGGCCGCGTCTGTGACAGGCGATGAATTTCTTTTTGCATAACATCTTGTTTTCGTTGAAATTTCTCATGGATGACTTCCGGCACGATGCCCAACCGATATCCCGTTTCCATCAGGCGCTGGTCCGCATTATCTTCGCGCAATAACAATCGGTATTCTGCCCGAGAGGTAAACATCCGGTAGGGCTCTCTCGCATCTTTGGTGATGAGATCATCAATGAGCACCCCTATATAAGCCCGGGACCGATCCAAAATCAGGGGGGACTTCCCTTTGACGCGCAAGGCTGCATTGATCCCGGCGATGATTCCTTGTGCCGCCGCCTCCTCATACCCGGAAGTTCCGTTGATCTGGCCGGCATGATACAAACCCTGAACTTTTTTGGTTTCAAGCGTCTGATGAAGCTGATACGGGGGAAAGTAGTCGTATTCGATCGCATATCCGGGCTTCAGCATGGTGGCGCATTCAAAGCCTGGGATGGTTTTCAGAATGGCGGCTTGGACGTCAACCGGCAGACTGGTGGAAATCCCGTTGGGGTAAAACGAGGGAGAATCAAGTTCCTCGGGTTCCACAAAGATCTGGTGTTGGGTTTTATCTTGAAATCGGACGACTTTATCTTCGATTGACGGGCAATACCGAGGGCCTACGGAATCAATCACCCCCATATACATGGGTGATCGGTCAAGGTTGTTCAGGATAATCTCATGCGTTCGTTCATTCGTATACGTCAGGTGACAGCAGATTTGGGGGTTCGTCACGTGGGTGGTCCGAAAGGAAAAGGGACGGGGTGGCACATCGCCGGGTTGAACCCCCATGACTTTGAAGTTAATCGAATCCCGGTCCAATCGTGGCGGCGTTCCGGTTTTCAACCGGCCGACTTCAAACCCGAAGTCACGCATACAATCAGAAAGAGATTCGGCGGGAGCTTCTCCGGCTCGTCCTCCGGGCATGTGGTTCATGCCGATGTGAATCAACCCTTTTAAGAACGTGCCGGACGTGATAATCACCGCGTGGGCCTGAATGGTTTCGCCGCGATCGGTCACCACCGCATGAATGGCGCCGCCTTTTGTCAAAATGTTCCGGGCTGTCCCTGAGACGATTTCAAGAGACGGCTGGTTTGCGAGGGTCTCCTGCATGGCCTTTCGATACAGGGATTTATCGCATTGGACCCGTGTGGCTCTGACCGCCGGCCCCTTCTTCGTGTTCAGCGTTCGAAACTGAATGCCGGCCTGGTCAGTATTGCGTCCAATCTCGCCTCCCAAAGCATCAATTTCTTTCACCAGATGTCCTTTGCCGATTCCTCCCACCGCCGGATTACACGGCATGTGCGCGATCTTATCCCGCTCAATAGTCAGCAATAAAACGCGACATCCCATTCTAGCCGCCGCCAACGCCGCCTCACACCCGGCGTGCCCCCCTCCGATGACAATGATATCTTTTTGAATGGACATGGGTATATTTACCTAATGTTTGAGCATAGGAATGATTACGTCATTCCCGAAGGTAGTCATCGGGAATCCAGTAATTCTGTCATTCCCAAAGGTAGCCATCGGGAATCCAGTGATTCTGTCATTCCCGAAGGTAATCATCAGGAATCCAGTGATCCTGTCATTCCCGAAGGTCGTTATCGGGAATCCAGTGATCCTGTCATTCCCGAAGGTAGTCATCGGGAATCCCGTGATTCTGTCATTCCCAAAGGTAGTTATCGGGAATCCAGCGATTCTGTCATTCCCGAAAGTAGTTATCGGGAATCCAGTTTTTGTAGCAGGAAATCCACCTCTTCCGACTCTCCTCCGTTCGTCAGGACCGGCACAGAAGCAATATACGCCTGTCTCCGATGGTCGTAATCGGAGGCCGGTCTCCGACATTTCTAATATTGCTGATTTTTTCAATCTAACTTGATCGGGACCGACAAATCTTTGCCCTGCAACGGCTTGACCAGGAACGCGGACTTGGATCTCTGGTAGTTCAACAAGCTGAAGTCCTTGTCGCCGGTCATGCGTAGCAGGATGGCCAAGGCTAATTGGCTCGGCCCGCTCCCGCTGTAGCCCCATTGAAACCCATCCGGGGAATGTATGCGATACGTCCATGATTCCTCGGGGGTGAGTTCGACTTCATCAACCCACACTCTCCGGCTGTCGGCTTCGCCAAAGATGACGTGCGGTTGGTCATGGGGTCTCCGTTCTCGTGTCCGGTGGCTGGTGGCCTGTGGCTTGGTCAAGCAGTCGGATGATGCCCTCATCCTTGGCAACGTCGCGGGGGGTTCGTCCGTCCTTCTCCTGCGCCTCCACATCCGCCCCACCCTCAATGAGCACCTTCACAACGTCAACCTCGCCCGCGCCTGCCGCCCGATGCAACGCCGTCCGTCCGTACTCATCCTTGGCCTCCACATCCGCCCCGGCCTTGATGAGCACCTTCACAACATCCACCCGGCCCCTGTCTGCCGCCCCCTGCAACGCCGTCCGTCCGGACTTCTTCCCCTTGGTGTCCATGTCCGCCCCCGCCTCAATGAGCACCTTCACAATGTCAACATGTCCCGCGACTGCCGCCCCCTGCAACGCCGTCCGTCCGGACTCATTCTCCTTGGCGTCCACGTCCGCCCCCGCCTCAATGAGCACCTTCACAATGTCAACATGTCCCGCGACTGCCGCCCAATGCAACGGCGTAAATCCGGAGTACTTCTCATTCTTGGCGTTCACGTCCGCCCCGCCCGCCAAGAGCGTCTTGACTTGTTCAACTGCGCCTATGGCTGCCGCCAGATGCAACGCCGTTCCCGGAAGTCTGTCGTTCTTGGCTTCCACTACTTGCTTTGTTCCGGCCCCGCCTTCAATGAGCACCTTCACAACATCCACATAACCCCTGGCTGCCGCCTCATGCAACGCTGTCTTCCTTCTCCCATCCTTGGCGTCCACGTCCGCCCCGCCTTCAATGAGCACCTTCACAACATCCACATAGCCCCTGGCTGCCGCCCCCTGCAACGCCGTCCGTCCGTACTCATCCTTGGCGTTCACGTCCGCCCCGCCCGCCAAGAGCATTTTGACTTGTGCAACCTTGCCCAAGGATGCCGCGTCATGCAACGATGTCTGTCCGTCGTTCTTGGCTTCCACTACTTGCTTTGTTCCGGCCCCGGCCTCAATGAGCACCTTCACAATGGGGTCATGTCTCATGAATTCTGCCACCTGCAACGCCGTCGTTCCGTAACCACTTCTCGCCTCCATGTCCGCCCCGCCCTTGATGAGTACCTTCACAACGTCCACTTGGCCACTGGCTGCCGCCACCTGCAAAGCTGTCATTCTGTTATCATCCTTCGCCTCCACATCCGCCCCGCCCTCAATGAGCACCTTCACAACGTCAACCTTGCCCCTGCCTGCCGCATTCTGCAACGCCGTCCGTCCGTACTGATCCTTCGCCTCCACATCCGCCCCGCCCTCAATGAGCACCTTCACAACATCCACCGCGCCACTTCCTGCCGCGTTATGCAACGCCGTCTGTCCGAACACCTTGGCGTTCACGTCCGCCCCGCCCGCCAAGAGCATCTTGACTTGTTCAATGTCGCCTATGAATACCGCCCCCTGCAACGCCGTCCATTCGCCGCCGGTGGCGGTGGTGGGAATGAGCAACACGATGAACAGCATCATGAATCTGAACTTCTTCACGAGGTCTCTCCTTTCTCTGGATTCCCGCTAACCTTGTCCTCGACATTTGTTATCGGGGAAACCTGCGGAAATGACAGGGTGGCGCGGGAATGACCGTTACGGGCTTCGGTGGTCAATGATTTCAATTTTGCCCACGTCGATTTTGACGCGGTGCTTCCGGCGCTTGGCGTGTCGCCTGGCGGCTTCAATGCCTCGTCGATGGTCTTCGGTCGTGAAGGGGCAATCGTGGCATTCGGCGAACACGTGGGTGATGCCGGTTTGTTTCATGGGGGTCTCTGGATTTCCGCTTACTACCGGCGGGAATGACAACGGGGACGGTTCCGGCCTCTTCAAGGGACGTTCTCCGCTCACGCGGGCTGTTGTGCCAAGGCTCGCAAGTTCTCTTTCGGCGGCATGAGATGCCGCCCTACGCTATCATGAGTCCTAAATCCACTATGAGCAATCAACTATTTGCCTATGCAAAAATCTTGGAAAATGCGGTCCAGGATATCTTCCGTGCTCACGGCACCGGTGATTTCACCTAACGCCTCAAGGGCAACACGAATGTCCAAGGCCACACATTCACCGGATTCTTTTCGTTCAAGCGAGCGCATGGCCTCTTCAATGGAGTGGTGCGCTCGCTCCAGGCTTGCCTTGTGTCGAAGCCGCGTCACGAGAACGGAGGGCGTCGCTTCCAGTCCTTCTTTGAGGCATACACCTTGAATAACCGCTGTCAATTGATCAAGACCTTCCCCTGTTTTGGCCGATACTTTCACAAACTTTAACCCCTCACCCTGGCTCGGACCCGCGGCCTTTCCCCCTCCCTCACCCTGGCCCTCTCCCAGAGGGAGAGGGAAAAACATCTTGCGTGCGTCAAAGGACCGGGATTCGGGGAGATCCATTTTGTTCATTACGAGCAGAGGTCTTCGGGAGCCATACATTTCGAACACGGCTCGGTCTTCGTCCGTCACCCCCTGAGCCCCATCCATGACGAATAACACCACGTCGGCATCGGACATCGCTTCCTCGGTTCGGCGAATGCCTTCTCCTTCGACCTCATCCTGCGTCCGTCGAAGTCCCGCGGTATCCAACAGGCGCAGCGCAATGCCGTTGACGTTAATTGATTCATCAATGACGTCGCGTGTCGTTCCCGGTTGATCGGAGACAATGGCTCGCTCCACGTTCAACAGCGCATTGAGGAGGCTCGATTTGCCGACGTTGGGGCGCCCGACGATGGCCACCTTCACGCCTTCCCGAATCATGCGTCCCTCCTCAAAGGACGCGATCAACTTCTCCAATGCCCCTTGCGTTTCCTCCAAGACCCGTTGCACCTCGGCACGCTGAATAAATTCAATGTCTTCCTCGACAAAATCCATGCCGGCTTCCAGATGCGCCAAGACGCGAAGCACTCGTTCCCTGAGTGTGTCAATTTCTCGTGAAAGGGACCCGCGCAATAAGGATTGGGCAGCCTGAAGACTTCGGGACGTCGTGGCTTGAATCGTATCAAGCACGGCCTCTGCCTGAGTCAGGTCCAACCGCCCATTTAAGAATGCGCGTTTGGTGAATTCTCCGGGTTGGGCCAATTTCGCCCCATGATGAATCAACGCGTTGCAGGTGGCGCGTAAAATCCACGTGCCGCCATGCGTCTGGATTTCCACGACGTCCTCGCCGGTATACGAACGAGGCTGACGCATGACCACTACCAGGGCTTCATCAATCAGCGCGTGAGCCTCTCCATCAACGCGCGATTCCATTGACTGAGCGTGCGGACGATGAGATTCCTGCGCGCACACAATATCGCTCACGTACAGACGGTGATTTTCCAGTTGATGAAGCGATTGGCGATTGCGAGGACGGATGACGTGAGAGGCCACGTCAATGGCGTGGGAGCCACTGACGCGGATGATGCCGACGCCCCCTTCCCCTACGGGAGTGGCGATCGCACAGATGGTATCGTCAACGAAGTTTTCATGCGGCATAAGATGCCGCGCTACATCAGGGGAACCCTCCGTGTCCGGCGCCTTTTCCTGACCACCAGCCACTGGCCACGATTCGTTTCCATGCGGCATAAGTTTCCATGCGGCATAAGATGCCGCGCTACATCAGGGGAAGAACCTCAGGACGGGCTTTTTTGAGTCCCTTTTCCTTTTCCCTTTTTCTTTGGGGCGCTGCCGTCATTTCCTTCCGGAGTGGACTCCGGCGCGGACCCGGGGCCGGCGGAGGCCGGCGGGGCCGGCGGTTTTTTGAGAATAAAGCGATCCGTAATAAACTGTTGGGCAATCGTCAAGACGTTGTTGGTCAACCAATAGACAACCAAGCCGGCCGGAAAGGTCAAAAAGAGAAACGTCAGAAACACGGGCAATAACAACATCATTTTCGCTTGCGTGGGGTCCATGGTGGTGGGCATGATTTTTTGTTGAATCACCATCGACGCTCCCATCAAAATGGGAAACACGTAATACGGGTCCGGGATAGACAAATCCGTGATCCACAACAGAAAGGGCGCACGACGAAGATCCACGGTCATGTATAAAATATTAAACAGCGAGATAAAGACGGGCATCTGTAACAACATGGGCAAACACCCGCCGACGGGATTGACCTTATGCTCTTTGTATAACTTCATCAGCTCACGATTGAGGCGTTCTCGATCGTCTTTGAATTTGGCCTGCACGGCCTGGACTTTCGGTTGAATCTTCTGCATTCCCTGCATGGATTTATAGCTCTTGTATTGCAGGGGCACGAACAACAACTTGATGCCGCACGTTAAGAGAATAATGGCCACGCCATAGTTCTGGGTGTAGTCATAGAGAAACCGAAGCACGTAAAATAACGGCTTGGCCACCGCTTTCACGATGGCCCAACTGCCGTAAATAAACCATCCAAAATCGATCGTATCCTCCAAGCCGTGGCCCAGGGAACGCATCACGTCAAATTGTTTGGGCCCCGCATACAATTGAAACCGGATTGCACTGCCTCCGGCGTCAAGGGGGAACTCCACGCCCGACGTCACCACGTGTTCCGCTTCTGCCTTGGCAAACACTCCTTGGGCGCCTTGCGGAATCAGGACGCTGATAAAATATTTATCCTGAAGCGCCGCCCATCCGATGTTGCCTGAACGTCGAATTTCCGGTTCAGGCGTTTCTTTTTCCAGCACGTCGTCAATCATCCACGCCGACCCGAGGGCACCGATAAAACCTTCACCCCATTCCACCACGCCGAAATTGGTGCCCAATAACACCTCAACCACGTCGTCAAGGCCGTCGACGCGAAATGAAACATCCACCAGATAGGAGTCATGATGAAAGGTAAATTCCTTTTCAACCAGAACATCTTCGTCGCGGTACGTAAACGTCACGTGGCCGGTAGGATTGCGATCAGACAGCGTGTCAAAATCCCGGCTCACTTCAAATACGCCGTGTTTTAGCGCGTCGTTGACCGCCTGAGTTGCGACCCGTAACGACATGGGGCCGGCAAAACGACCTTCCGGGTAAACAAACTCAATGGGTTGAGGGTCCTCTTCGTCTTGAGTCAAATAGTGTTTGAGTTTCCAGCTTTGAATCTGGGCGCCACGGGTGTTGAACTCGGCGCGATAGAGCGGCGTTTCTATTGTCTCAATCGACCCTTCGATGCTCAGGGGACCCTCACTCACGTCGGAAAATTCCGATTCATAAGCCTGCTGAGCCTGCCCTGAGCCTCGAAGGGAGTCTGCTGAATCCGTCGGTTGAGCCTGCCCTGAGCCTCGAAGGGTGCCGGTTGACGGAACGGAATCCCGACCGTCGCCGGGAAACTGTTCTTGACCTTCCTCAATGGGTGGAGGTTCCGGCAACAATCCCAACTCTTTTATGACAAAATCAGAGCCAAAAATGATGCCGAACGAAATCAGAAGGAAGAGGATGATCCGTATTTCCATAAAGCTGAAAACCCTATGACCCGTGCAAGAGTTGACTGTCCGATAGTCAGGGACGTGGGGGCCACGTTCCCCTTATCTGAAACATCTGCTTCTCGTGAAACCGAGTGCCTGCCCCGTCCTTGATACGGGGTCGGGCAAACGACGTTACGACATCCGATCAAGGTACAGGGTCAACCCCGCCTGGATGAAATGGATGGCACTTCAGAAGCCGGCAGACCCCTAACGACACGCCACGAATCAGCCCGTGACGGGTTATCGCATGACTGGTGTAGCATGAACAGGTTGGTTCAAAGCGACAATTCAGCCCAAGATGGGGAGAAACCACGTGCTGGTACACCATGATGAGCCACAAAACTATTTTGCGCATGAGAGGGGTTTGGGGGAAGCCATGAGACCTTGGCGAATGAGGGTCTGCATCCACGCCTCGTAGAGGTTGCGATGGTCAAGCGTCAGGGCTGAGCGTTTAGGAAAAATAACAATATCATGCCCTCTTACGAGAAGCTTGGACGTGTTCCTGACCAATTCTCGAAAAATCCGTTTTCCACGGTTTCTCACCACCGCATTGCCGAACCGGCGTCCCACCACGATTCCGATACGGGTGTTCCCAAGCGAAGAAGTGCATGAGACAAGGTTGAAGAATCTGGTAGCGATGCGCTTGCCTTCCCGCTTGACTCGTTTGAAGTCCTCTGATTTTTTCAGGAAGAGCGGTGGAGAAGGTCGGGGGACGTCACTCATCGGATACTGAAAGGCGGTATCGGCCTTTTCGGCGACGGCGAGCAAGCACTTTTCTGCCGTTTTTGGTGCTCATTCGCTTGCGAAATCCATGGTCGCGCTTTCTTTTCAGATTCGACGGTTGTCTGTACGTCATGGACATGGTAAGTAACCTCTTTCCTCAAACCGTACCCCGTCCTTGATATGGGGACATTCAAAGGATGATTGAAAATTTCCAGAGATTGTAAATTTCCAGGCCGTGACTGTCAAATGGCCGATAGGTCCCCCGCGTTTGGCCCGCGGGACGGTGTAAGAGAAGGAACCTGACGGTGATTCGAGGTATTAAAGGCGTTAAGGATATTACACCGGAGCAAATGCCGAAATGGACCACCGTTGAGCATATTGCTCATTCTTTGGCTCACGCCTTTGGATTTCATGAAATCCGGATTCCAACGTTTGAAAAAACGGAACTCTTTGTTCGCAGTATCGGCGGCGCGACCGATATTGTTGAAAAGGAAATGTATACGTTTCCTGATAAGGACGGGACCTCACTGACGCTTCGCCCGGAAGGAACCGCCGGCGTCGTGCGTGCGTATATTGAACAAGGTTTGCACAATCACCCGTCATCCAGAAAGCTCTACTACATCGGTCCGATGTTTCGCCATGAACGGCCACAGGCCGGGCGATTTCGTCAATTTCATCAATTTGGGGTTGAATCCATTGGCAAGGCTGACCCCGCCGCGGACGTGGAAGTGATTGCCCTGCTCTGGAGCTATTTGACGTCACTGCAATTACCCGGACTTGTGTTGGAGATCAATTCCCTTGGAGAACCGGCTGATCGCCACGTCTACATCAAGGAATTAGGGACTTTTCTTCAGAGCAAGCAAACCCTGCTTTGTGAAAACTGTCAGAGACGCATCGAGACGAATCCCTTACGAACCTTGGATTGTAAAGTTCCACGATGTCTACAAACCACGAACGATGCCCCACCCATCACGGCTTTTCTTTCCCCGTCCGCTCAATTGCATTTTGACGGGGTGTTACATCAGCTCCAGACATTAGCGATTCAGTATAGAATCAATCCCCGGCTTGTCAGAGGATTGGACTACTATTCCTTGACGACGTTCGAGGTCTCGTGCTCTGCGCTTGGGGCTCAAAATGCCATTGGGGCCGGAGGACGATATAACGGCTTGGTTGAAACCTTGGGCGGCGACTCCACGCCAGCGGTCGGGTTCGCCATTGGCCTGGAACGAGTCATTCTCGCCCTTCCTGAATCAGCGGTGCCGCCTCCCAAGCCTTGGCTCTTTATCGCCTCGTTTGGGGAGAAAGGGAGAGAAGCCGGTTTCTCCCTCATGCACGCTCTTCGTCTCAAACACGTGAAAGCCGACACGGACTACCAGGCCTCCACGTTAAAAACTCTCCTGAAATCGGCTCACCGCCTCGGCGCACCATACGTTGCGATCATCGGAGATGATGAAGTGAAAAATGATCAGGTCATCTTGCGAAACATGGCTACAAAGGAACAAGAAATTCATCACCTTGACACCGCACTCTCAACCATAGTGACGAGACTTCAGGCATCCTCAGCACGTAGAAACATTGATTGACTTTTTTCTTCGTTCGGAATACGATTTTCTCTTTTATTTCAATAGGTAATGATGTTGATAACTTCACTGGGGCATTGTGGTTTTTTCATCTCACTGATTAACGTTTCTGCGTCATAACGCGTGGACCTTCCTTCAAGAATCCTGTTTCATGGCACCGTCTATTCTTGTAGTGATTCAGAGCAATCCCTTGGTCACGCATCGTCCGACGGAGGGACTTCGCATCGCACTCGGTTTGTCAACGAGCGCGACGTCATTAACCATTGTTCTGTTAGGACAAGCCCGATTGTTGCTGACCAATCAAGCAAGCGACATCGTTGATGCAGAAATCTTGGAACGGCATCTCCCCGTGATTCAGGAACTTCAACTTGCCATCGTGGTTCCAGAGGGAAGTTCAGCCGACTTGACCATGGATCAAGATTTTGCCATTCGTGAAGTCCCTCAATCTGGAATAACCTCGTTGCTGTGCCAAGCCGACCGCGTGTTGGTGTTTTAATTTCATGAGAAACGTTCTCTTTCTTATTTCAGCAACCACGTCGTTCGTTCAGGACTGCATTGAGCAGTATGATTGTTCTAAGTATTCAGTCAGCGGCATCTTGCTTCAGGGAGATCAACTATCGGATAAAAAAATTCCTTTTCCTTGTTATGTTCTTGATTCCGAAGACCACGACGGACGGATGAGCATTTCATATCCAAAAATTCAATATTCTGACGTGCTCCAGAAAATTTTTGAGGCGGATAGCGTTATTTCCTGTTCCTAGAACCGCGCTTATTCTAAACAGGACGCGACTCAGCTACTTCTTCCTATCAACTTAAGATAAAAAATAGTCGTCGTAGGAATAGGAGTAGTGATTGTGGATTAGTAGAAGTTCTCTCTATCTCTATGATTTCTATGGCAGATCGTAACCAAGAACATGTGGAAATGAAGAAGAATCTTCTGGTGAAGACATGTGAGCGGGGTTGGAATATTTTGTGAGTGATGAAGACGAGACCAATAAAAGAAGAGAAAGAGGAAGTTATCCCGCGAGTTGTTGATAAAGCTGTGAATGGCAAAGCTCCATGTTGAATAACTTGAAGAAAGCCGAGGGTGAGACCGCAGACACGTGGGAAAAGGCCCTTATGTTTATCGAGTCGAGCATAGGGAGTGAAAACGTAGAAACGTGGTTTCAGCCGGTCAGGCTGGAGGAAATGAATGGGTCGAAGGCAACGATCATTGTGCCGAATAGATTTTTTGGGGATTGGTTGGAGACAAAATATCGGCAGGTTATTGTTGAGGCGTTGCAATCAGTTCAGTCGGTTGGAGAAGGAGAAATCGACGTCGAGTTTGTCGTGAGCGAACAATCGTCAAGGCCCGCGTCCGTCAGTGAGAAGGAATTCTCCCCGCTCCAGTCTTCACCGAATCGAATCCGAAGACAGGCACCAAATCCTAAATATACCTTTGAGAATTTTGTCGTTGGGGCGAGCAACCAGTTTGCACATGCGGCCAGTCTGGCCGTTGCTGAAGCGCCGGCTGATCGTTATAACCCACTCTTTATTTGTGGTGGCGTGGGATTGGGAAAAACGCACCTTCTGCATTCCATTGGCAATTTTGTGATGGGAAAAGGCGATCTTCGGATTGCCTACGTGACGACGGAGCAATTCACAAATGAGGTCATCAATTCGATCCGACATGGTAAGATGGAGGAATTCCGAAGGCGCTATCGGAATACGGACATGCTTCTGATCGATGACATTCAGTTCCTGGCAAGAAAAGAACAGACCCAGGAAGAATTTTTTCATACCTTCAATACGCTGTATGAGGCACAAAAACAGATTGTCCTGTCCAGTGATCGGTTTCCCAAAGAAATGCCTTCAATGGAAGAGCGGTTGAGATCGAGATTTGAGTGGGGGTTAACCGCCGATCTGCAACAACCTGACGTCGAAACGCGCATTGCGATCCTCAGAAAAAAATCAGAAGAAGAAGGGATCGCCATTGGAGACGAAGTGGTTCAACTGCTTGCGGAGAGTTTGAAGAACAACATTCGAGAATTGGAAGGCGCGTTGATCCGGTTGGGAGCGTATGCAACCCTGACGGGCCGAACGATTAGCATTGAACTGGCGAAAAACATTCTTCCTGATCTGTTGGGGAGAAAAAGAAAAATCATCACGATGGAAGACGTGCAAGAGGTGGTTGCCCGTCGATTTCAGATGAAAGTGTCCGAGTTGAAATCGAAGCGACGAACCAAAACGTTAGTCTATCCAAGGCAAATTGCCATGTTTCTCTCTCGAGAACTCACGGATGCCTCCTTCCCGGAAATCGGTCGGGAGTTCGGCGGAAAGGATCACACCACGATTATTCATGCGTGCCGGCAGATCGAAAAAGCCGTTGATAAGGACCATGCCATCCAAACCACCATCAACAGCCTGAGAGATGAAATAGGCAACGCCTAACAGAAGGGAGCCCTTCCATGCGAGTGACGGTGGAACGCAATGAACTCCTGACGGCCCTCCAGCGCGTTCAGGGCGTCGTAGAAAAACGTAATACCATGCCGACTTTGGCCCACGTCTTATTAGAAGCCAAACCGGAAGGCTTGGAGATTTTAGCCACGGACCTGGAACTGGGAATGCGTGGTCTTTATAAGGCGACCGTCGAAGAGCCGGGGTCGGTGACGTTCTCTGCCAGAAAACTCTATGAGATTCTCAAAGAAATCAGAGAAGCCGACGTGGCCATGACGGTGACGGACAATTGCGTCATCACCATGAAGGCCGGCCGCAGTCAATTTAAGGTCGTCGGACTTCCCAGTAAGGATTTCCCTCCGCTGCCCGGCATTGAACGAGAAGGCCTCATTCCATTGCCGGGGGCAGAGTTGCTCCGGCTGATTCGCAAGACCTTGTTTGCCGTGGGGGACAACGATACGCGGTACGTCCTGAACGGGTTGTTGATTACGCTGATGAAAACCGGCGGAACACACGTCATTCGATTAGTCGGGACGGACGGGCATCGATTAGCGGTGGCGGATCAGGAATTAGACATCGACGCACAGAAAGCGCCCGCGGACGAAGTAAAAGTGATTGTCCCCAAAAAGGCGGCGTTTGAAATTCGTCGATTATTGGAAGAGAACGGGAACGAGCCGATGATCGGCTTTACCAAGAACATGCTGATTTTCAGAAAAAGCGGGCTTGTGCTGACTTCGCGGTTGATGGAAGGCACGTATCCCAACTATCAACAGGTCATTCCCAAGCCCGGCAAGCAAAAGATCACCGTGAATCGGGATGAACTCGAAGGTGCCCTTCGGCGCGTCTCCGTCCTATCGAAGGATAAAAGCCACGCCGTCAAACTGACGTTTGCAAAGAAATCCATCACCCTCTTTGCCAGTCATCCGGATATGGGAGAAGCCGTGGAAGACACGCCCGCCGATTGTACCGGTGAGGAATTCTCCACGGGGTTTAACGCGCAATATCTGCTCGAAGCGTTAGGCGTCATTGACAGTGAAACGGTGATCCTCCACATGGACGCCCCTCTCAGCCCGTGTTTGATTCAAGAACACGAGAACCCCTTCTTTCAAACCGTGGTCATGCCGGTCAAAGTCTAACCCACGCGAAACCGCAGCGTATGCCTCACGAATCACACGAGACACCGCCGACCGCAGACGTGGGGTCTTCTCGTCCCCTTGAACCACAAGTCGATCCGAGTGGGTACGGTGCGGACCAGATCCGCGTGCTTGAGGGACTCGAAGCCGTTCGGAAACGACCGGCCATGTACATTGGCAGTACCGGTGTCGATGGCCTGCACCATCTCGTGTATGAAGTCGTGGATAACAGCGTCGATGAACACATGGCCGGTTATGGAGAGACGATCGAGATCTCGTTGGAAATCGACGGCAGCATGACGGTGACGGACAATGGCCGCGGCATTCCCACGGGCATACATTCCACGCAGAACAAATCCGCGGCCGAGGTCGCCTTGACCGTCCTCCATGCAGGAGGAAAGTTTGAACAGGGGGCTTACACCGTGTCCGGCGGGCTGCACGGCGTGGGCATTTCCGTGGTCAACGCGTTATCGGAATGGTTGGAGTTGGAAATCTGGCAAGATGGGCAAGTTTTTGAACAGGTCTATCAACGGGGAACCCCGAACGCCCCGTTGAACGTGACGGGGGTGACCAAAAAACGCGGCACGAAAATCACCTTTAAACCCGACCCGGATATCTTCGAGGTCGTGGAATGCAGCTTTGACGTCCTGGCCCAACGCCTTCGGGAGTTGGCCTTCCTGAATAAAGGATTATCGATTTCGCTCGCCGATAAACGAAAAGAAAAAGAACAAGTGTTTTGTTACAAGGGCGGGATCATGTCGTTCGTCGAACATCTGAATGAAGCCAAAATTCCGCTCCACAAACCGATTGTTCTGTCCGTCGAAAAGCCGGACGTCATGTTGGAAGTCGCGCTCCAGTACAACGACAGCTACGCCGAAAACCTCTTCTCCTTTGCCAATAACATCAATACGCGGGAAGGAGGAACGCATCTGATTGGATTCAAAACCGCCCTGACCAGGACGATCAATTCCTACGCGAGTTCGAATGACCTCTTGAAGAAGGACACGGACTCGCTCACGGGTGACGACGTGAGGGAAGGGCTCACTGCGGTCGTGAGCGTCAAAGTCCGGTTTCCGCAGTTTGAAGGACAAACCAAAGCCAAGTTAGGAAACAGTGAAGTCAAGGGCATTGTCGAGGCTGCCGTGAACGAAGGACTCGGGACGTACTTTGAAGAAAATCCGTCCGTGGCCAAACGCATAATCGGCAAAGCCGTGGACGCGGCACGAGCGAGGGAAGCGGCGCGGAAGGCCAAGGATCTCATCCGTCGCAAGAACGCCTTGGACGGCGGCTCACTCCCCGGAAAACTCGCCGATTGTTCAGAAAAAGATCCGGCCCTCAGCGAATTGTTTATCGTCGAAGGGGATTCAGCCGGCGGGTCGGCGAAGCAGGGGCGTAATCGAAAATTTCAAGCCATTCTTCCGCTCAAGGGCAAAATTCTCAACGTCGAAAAAGCGCGGTTCGACAAAATGCTGTCGAGTGAAGAAATTCGCACCTTGATCGTGGCCTTGGGCACCGGCATCGGACGCAAGCGCGAGGACGCGGAAAAAGGCAAGGACGATAAAGAAACGTTTGACGTTGCCCGGGCCCGGTATCACAAGATCATTTTGATGACGGATGCCGACGTGGACGGCAGCCACATTCGCACGCTTCTCCTCACGTTTTTGTTTCGTCAAATGCACGAACTGATTGATCGGGGCTACGTGTACATTGCACAGCCCCCGCTCTTTAAGGTGAAAAAAGGCAAATCCGAACGCTATCTCAAAGATGAACACGCTCTGAATGACTACCTCACCGAGCTGGCGGGACAAGACGTCGAAGTCTACGTGGAAACTGAAGAAGCGTTTATCGGTGGACACGCCCTCAATCCGATCATCAAGAAACTGATTGAGTTCGAAGGACTGTTAGGGAGACGAAGTCAGAAACACCAGGATGCCGGCCTCTTGCGGGCGTTTGTCGATGAGCCAACCTTGGGGCGCGACCTGTTACGAAACCGGGAAGACGTGCAAGGACTGATGGCACGAGTGCAGGAACGGTTGACCCTCGCCTATCCCCAGGCGTCGATTCAGATGGACGTCGTGGAAGATGAAGAACATCACTCCAACGCCATCGTCTGTCAGGTGCCCACCAACGGCGTGACGACGACGCTCGAAGTGAACCATGAATTAGTGGGATCCGCGGATTTTCGGGAATTACAAAAACGGGCGCCCCATGCCATTGGCCTGGGCCATCCCATGTACCGAATGAAAACGCAGGACGCGGAAACCGCCTTCGCCTCCACGGATGCGCTCGTTCAAGGAATCCTCGACGTCGGGAAAAAGGGGTTGAACCTTCAGCGTTACAAAGGGCTGGGTGAAATGAATCCCTCGCAACTGTGGGAAACCACCATGAACCCGGACACGCGATCCCTGCTTCAAGTGAAATTGGAAGACGTGACCGGCGTGGATGAAATTTGCACCATTCTCATGGGCGATGAAGTCGAACCGCGACGCAATTTTATTCAGCAGCACGCGATGGAAGTCCGTAATTTAGACGTGTAGCCCATCGCCGCCCCATCTCCAACCCTCCGAGTCCAACCCCACGATGCCTGAGGCCGTCCGCTTAACCCAAGTCGCCATCGAAGACGAGATGCGCTTGTCGTATCTGGATTACGCCATGAGCGTGATCGTCGGTCGCGCCTTGCCTGACGTGCGTGACGGGTTGAAACCCGTGCACCGGCGCATTTTGTACGGCATGAACCAGATGGGCCTGGCGCACAACCGGGCCTACCGGAAGTCGGCCAAGATCGTGGGCGAAATCATGGGCAACTATCATCCGCACGGTGATTCCGCCATATATGACACGCTGGTGCGCATGGCCCAGGACTTCAACTTGCGCTATCTCCTGGTGGACGGTCAGGGGAATTATGGCTCAGTGGACGGCGACCCGCCGGCGGCCATGCGCTATACCGAAGCCCGGCTGATGAAACTCGCCGGCGAAATGCTGGCGGATATCGATCGTGAAACCGTTGATTTCGGTCCCACGTATGACGAATCGGACGTCGAGCCGTTGGTGCTACCGGCCAAGGTTCCCAACCTCTTAATCAACGGGGCCGGCGGCATCGCCGTCGGCTACGCGACCAATATCCCCACGCACAACCTTAGCGAAGTCGTCACGGCGTTGCTGCGCGTCCTTGACGACCCGGATGTCTCCATCGCGCAGTTGATGGAGAGTCTGCCGGGCCCCGATTTTCCGACGGCCGGCTTCATTTACGGAACCCAAGGGATCAAAGACGCCTATGAAACGGGGCGAGGCCTCTTGACGCTCCGCGCCAAAACCCACGTGGAAGTGGATGAAAAAAGAGATCGGGAGAGCATCATCGTCACCGAAATTCCTTACCAGGTGAACAAGGCCAAGTTGCTTGAGAAGATCGCCGATCTGGTTCATGAAAAACGCGTCGAAGGGATTGCCGACATTCGAGATGAATCGGATCGGGACGGCATCCGCGTCGTGATTGAACTCAAAAGAGGCGAAATGGCGCCCGTCATCCTGAATCAATTGTATAAGCACACTTCGCTTCAAAATACGTTTGGGGTCATCATGCTCGCGCTCGTAAATAACCGGCCGGAGATTTTGAACCTCAAACAAATCTTGGTGGCCTTTCTTGAGCATCGACGAGAAGTGGTCATTCGGCGGTCCGCCTATGAGTTGCGGAAAGCCGAAGAACGCGCTCACGTTTTAGAAGGCCTCAAAGTCGCGATCGAGCAGTTGGACGACGTGATTGCCTTGATCCGTCGAGCAGCCTCGCCCGATGAGGCGAAGACCAACCTCACGCAACGCTTTCCGTTGTCTGACGTGCAGGCGCAAGCGATCCTGGACATGCGGCTTCAACGATTGACCCAACTCGAACAACATAAACTTTCTCAAGAGTACGAAGAACTCCAGGCCAAAATCGCTTCACTTCAAGCCATTCTCGGGTCCGAGGATTTAGTCAAACGCATCATCAAAGACGAGTTGATCCACCTCAAAGACGCCTATCAAGACGACCGCCGCACCCGGATCATTCCGCAAGAAGCGGAGATCAACGTGGAAGACTTGATCGCCGATGAAGAAATGGCGGTCAGCATTTCCCACGTCGGTTACATTAAACGCGGTCCGGTCTCCGACTACCGGGCGCAACACCGGGGCGGGAAAGGCAAGATCGGCATGGGCGTGAAGGACGAAGATTTCGTCGAAACCATCTTAACCGCCTCCACGCACGACTTCATCCTGTTCTTTACCGACGCCGGAAAAGTCTATTGGCTCAAAGTCCATGAAATCCCGGAAGCCGGTCGAACCAGTAAAGGCAAGGCCATGGTCAACCTGCTGGCGTTAGGGCCGGAAGAACGGGTAACCGCGACCCTGCCGGTGCGAGAGTTCTCCGATACGTCCTACGTCGTGATGGCCACCCGCACGGGATACATCAAGAAGACGCCGTTATCCGCGTATGGCAATCCCCGGCAGGGCGGGATCATCGCGCTGTCGTTGGAAAGCGGGGATAAACTCATCGGCGTCGAAATCACGAACGGCCAAAGCGACGTCATCCTGGGGACCCGAACGGGACTGGTCATTCGGTTTCGGGAACAAGACGTCCGATCCGTGGGCCGTACCGCCCGAGGGGTCAGGGGCATGCGCTTGGCGGGAACCAATCACGTCATCGGGATGGCCGTCATCCAGCCGGACGTGGACGCCTCGATTTTGACCGTGACCGAACGGGGATTCGGGAAACGGACGTTGGCAACCGAATACCGCACGCAAGGGCGCGGGGGCCGAGGGGTCATCAGCATCAAAGTCACCGACAAAAACGGATTAGCCGTCTCATTCCATCAAGTCAAAGAATCCGATGAAATCATGATTATGACCGCCGAAGGCAAGATCCTCAGAACCAAAGTGGACGCGCTCCGGGACATCGGCCGCAATGCGCAAGGGGTGCGGCTGATAGACATGGAAGACGCCGACCGCGTCGTGAGTGTCGCCAAACTTGCGGAGAGTGCCGACGCCGAAGAAGACAACGGAACCAACGGTGCCGGCACCACGGCTGAGACAAATGGCGCTCCCTCTTCCCCTCTCCCTTGACGGGAGAGGGCCAGGGTGAGGGTGAGGTTCTCGGAATTGGCTCCCGCACCGTCGATTGCCGCTCTTTCCCTCTCCCTTGACGGGAGAGGGGAAGGGTGAGGGTGAAGTTCTCGGACTTGACTCCCTCAACGTCGATTGCCGAAAGTGGATTCGAAAATCAAACCTGCCCGAACGCCGTTCGATCCCGTTGTCAAAATAGGACTGACCGTCCTCATCGGAGGGATCACGCTGATTGCGGGCGGCATGTTTCTGTCCAGACCAGATCGCACCATTCCCCCCTTCAGCATAGGCGCACAGGAGAACACGGTCGTGGCCGTGCACGTGCCGGCGTGGACAAGCGATCCGGAAATTGAATCCTTGATCCGTCGCTTCCGGAAAGTCGGCGTGACCCGGCACGATTTCCGGTCTCTGAAAATACGCCCCACCACCCCGGACGATCCGAACACCCTGTACCGGGAAGTCATCCTCTATGTTTTCTCCGATCCCGCCTGGACCGAACGAGACACGCTGCATCGGTACTTGGCCAAGCAGACAGGCGAAAAAGAAGAGGCGTTTCGGCGTGAATTCGAACGATCCGCCCGCGGCGGATTTATCTATGGCCGCGGCAAAACCAAAGGCTGGCTGGGCCCCATTCCTGGCCAATCAACTCCCGAAAAATCCCCGACGACTCAAATCCTGTTTGATGACGCTGCCCCGCCCCTAACCTGAGCCGGCCAGAGTCGCGTGATCGTCAATAAAAAAGCATTGCCCTTCAATGGGAGTCATGCTAGCATTTTGCTATCACGATAAATGTCATTGACCATCTTGATGAAGGAATGAGAGACACATGGCACAAGTTCTGGTTCGGCAATTGAATGACAAACTGGTAGAACGATTAAAGAAACGTGCCAAAGAACACGGCCGGTCGTTGCAGTCGGAAGTGAAGACCATTCTTGAAGAAGCCGTCCCCGACTATGAAGGCGCATGGAAACGGATTGCGAAATGGCAGAAAGACCTCAAACAAGCAGGAAAAACGTTCAGTGATAGTACGCTCCTCATTCGAGAGGATCGGGATCGGTGAACCGTTACGTGGTGGATGCGAGCGTTGGAATCAAGTGGTTTCTTCCTGAAATTCATTCTGAAGCGGCCAGTCGATGGCCACGTTTGAATGCGTCGCTCCACGTGCCGGCGTTTTTTAGTTTGGAACTCAGCAACGTCCTCTCCAAAAGAATCCGCCGGAATGAACTGACTCCCGAAGAAGGAGAAGCGATGCTCAAGGAACTTCACCGTCTTCCCTTACAAAAACATGCGAATGAACGATTCGTGAAACCTGCGTTTGCCCTGACCGTTCAAACCAAGCAAAGTTTATACGACTGTCTGTATGTAGCCCTGGCTGAAGCCATTGACGGGCAGGTCGTGACGGCGGACAAAAAGTTTTATTCTTCGTTGGTAGCGAGCACTTATGGAAGGCGAATGCTCTGGGTTGAGGATCTTCCCAAGCTGAAATAAGCCGAAGGAAAGGATGACGAGGTTCGATGGATTGTGAAAACGACGTTGACGGCCGACGTGTCATGAATTACCATACTGTCATATCTGTCTTACAGGTGAAACCATGAGGAGAAGGAGACCCATGAAAACCGTAACGCTTAGACTTGATGAAGCCCTCTATGCGAAAGTCTCATCCATGGCCAAACGGCGAAAGACGACGCGGTCGGAGGTCGTTCGGGAGGCGCTGAACCTCTGCTATGAAAAAGGCCACGCATCCTCAAAAGGCTCAGCATTTGAATTAGCCCATGATCTGGCAGGGACTTTGACCGGGCCAGCCGACCTCTCAGTCAACAAAGCTCATCTCAAAGGCTTTGGCCGGTAATCCGCGTGGACACGTCCGTCATCGTGGATACAGGCCCCCTTGTCGCATTGCTCAACCGAACCGACCGTTTCCATAATTGGACAAAACAGCACTGGGAGCGAATAAGACCGCCGCTCCTCACGTGCGAAGCCGTTCTAGCCGAGGCCTGTTTTCTCCTACGGCACCTTCCAGGAGGCGATCAGGCCGTCCTCGAATTGGTGAACCGGGGAGTCATTCAGCCCATCTTCGACCTGGAAGAAGAAGTCCAGCCACTCATAAAGCTGATCCAACGCTATGCCGACGTCCCCATGTCCTTGGCCGATGCCTGTCTGGTTCGGATGGCGGAACAACGTTCCCAAAGCAAGGTGTTCACGCTGGATCAGGATTTTCGCATCTATCGAAAACACAGCCGTCACGTCATTCCGGTGCTGATTCCAAGTTAAAGACATGCGTTGAGTCGCTCAGACTCATCCACCTCAGGGTGTGTTATTCGAAGCTGATTGCTCAAGATCACTCTTCTCTGTTCCTGCAAAGGTCTGCGGACGTTCGATACATCCAACGCATGAGAGATATCTTTGCCGTCATCAAAGTCTGAATCGAATTTCTTAGCTTTCATAGAACACGACCTCCTCTACGCGAGGCCTCAGCACCCGGCCGTCATTCCCGTGCAAACGGGAATCCAGGTTGTTTTTCAAGAGGCCTCAGGAGAGGAGTGGGAGCGTCAGCCGGTGAGTCTTCCTCCGGGCAGTCGGGGATTTCGCCGATCCTGAAAATAATATCGTCCACGGAAAGTTCCGTCATCTCCGATTGAATCTTCTCGACCAGAGAGCGTTTCAGATACGTGAGTTGGTGAAGCCAGACGGAATTGTCGACGAGCACGTGCAGCTTGTGAAACTTGATTCTGGTCGGCCAAGTGTGGGCAGCGGTCGCCTCACCCACGAGCGTTTTCCACTGCTTTTGCAGACGATATTCCCACAGTCGCCCGGCAAACCCATGACGTCGGGAGATTTCGTTGATGACGGACTTGGCGGATGCAAAGGCGTGCATGGAATGCTATTCTAGGTCCGTTCACAGAGGGGAGCAACTGACCAAAGGCGGGATCAACTGACGGAGGGCGCCATGAGCCTGCCCTCGCGGAAGCGGGGGATGGCGCCCCTACATCGATAGCAAGCACCCCTAGATGGCAAGTTATGTCGCAAGAACCGAAAGTCGTCGGCAGTAATCGCAAAGCGTTTCACGAGTATTCCATTGAGGAAAAAATCGAAGCGGGCCTGATTCTGACGGGGACCGAAGTGAAGTCTCTGCGGGAAGGGCGCGTCAACTTGCGGGAGGCCTATGCCACGGTGGCCGCGGGCAAGGCCATCCTGCATAACTGTCACATTGCCGAGTACAGCCACGGCAACATTATGAATCATGAGCCGTTACGGCCGCGCGGGCTGCTGTTGCACAAAAAAGAGCTTCAGAAATTGGAGACAACAGTTCAACAGAAAGGCCTCACCCTCATTCCGTTGCGCCTCTATTTTTCACCTCGCGGCATGGCCAAGGTCGAGTTGGGTCTGGCACGCGGGAAGAAACACTATGATCGGCGGGAGACCCTGAAACAACGGGAAGCCGGCCGTGAAATGGAACGAGTCATGAAAACTCGACGCAGGGACGTAGAACGCCGGGCGTGAGGCCTCGTTGATCGCATGAAAATTCTCTCCGTTGAATGTATCGGGAGTTCTGTGACTTCCGATCAATACCCACGCGAACGGCTTCCCGAGGTGGCCTTTGTCGGGCGGTCCAACGTCGGAAAATCCTCCCTCATTAACAGTCTGTTGAATCGGAAAGGAATGGCCCGGATCAGTGCCACGCCCGGGAAAACGCAGACCCTGAATTTTTTCAAAGTCGTGGTCGGCGATCGGGCGGTGAATCAACTGTTCTTTGTGGACTTGCCCGGGTATGGCTACGCCAAAACGTCACGGTCCGTCCGCGAACGGTGGGGGCCGATGATTGAAGCGTATCTATCCGGTCGGAAGCAGTTGTTCAGCGTGATTCAACTCGTGGATTCACGCGGGGTGGAACAGCATGACGTGACCACGCAACGCTGGTTGCGACACTTTGGCCACGTGCCGATCGTGGTGAGCACGAAAATTGACAAACTCACTCGGGGCCGGCGCCGGTCGAGCTTGATGGGCGCGTGTCACGACCTGGGATTGGACTCGCTCGACGACATCCTGGCGTACTCCGCCAAAACCCATGAAGGCCGTCAGGAACTGTGGCACGCGTTGAGAGATCGCTGCGTCCGGTGGAAGCACGAACGCGCCGGAGATTAAAAGCGGATTTCGATGTAGGCTTTATTTTTTAACGACGCCAACCAAGCTTCGTGGGCTTGTTGCGTTTTCTGTTGATACAATTGGTTTTCAAGAGAAGCTTTGACCTCCTCAAAAGGTTGCAGGGTGCCGGCCTTGGTCCCTTCGAGTCGGAGAATGTGGACCCCCAGATTCGTTTCAATCGCCGGGCTCACCTCCCCCGGGTTGAGCGACTCCAAGGCCGCACGGAGCGGGGCCAAGAGATCGGCTTTCTTGAGGAACCCCAAGTCCCCTCCTTTGAGGTTTTCAGTCCCGTCGGAAAATTCTGCCGCCAATTCAAAAAAATCAGCACCCTCGTTGAGTTGACGCACCAGATTCTCCGCCCGGGTCTTGACCTCCTCCACGCTCTCACCCGGGTCCGGTAACAAGAGGATTTGTCTGAGGTGATATTCGGGTGGAGACGTAAAAAGTTCCTGCCGTTCCGTGTAGTAGGCCCGAATTTCTTCAGGAGAGACCATCAAGTCTTGCCGGACTTCGAAGTTCATGATTCGGCGTATCGTCAACTCTTCGCGCAGGGACGCCTTTGATTCCAGTAACGACCCCGGGGTTGTTGAGTTCTGGTTCAACTGCTCCCACGCTTTTTCCACCTCCGCCTCGCTGACCGCGATGCCCTTGGCTCTGGCTTCCTGCAGTTGCAGTTTCCGTTCAATCATCCGATTCAGGACTTCATATTGTTTTTGAACCAGGCGATCCGTGAATTCAGTCCCGTCATAACGGGCTTTCAGGCGAACGGTCTGGTCCGCCATTTCGGCTTGCAACTCGGAAATTGTAATCACCTCCGAGTTGACAATGGCGGCGATCCCGTCAGACACCGGTTGGGCCAGCCCCAAGCTCGCCCAGCCCCAACCCGCGGCCAGCGCGGTCACGATGCCGACGAGCGCAGCTCGCAGACCTCGACGCATTCGGGAAGCATCGGGCGACAACGGAACCACCTTGTCATTTTGAGCATAATGGCAAGAGGGTGGCTCGGCATGACAAGAGGGGCGCAGGTGTCGGGGCGCAGGTGTCGGGGCGCAGTCATTCGACTTGTGCAAAGGTCTTGACAACGGGGCGTAGAGGAATCGATTCATGGTCGTGAAGGGGCGACGGCCTCCTGGGAGGCGTCCAACAAGCCGTGTAACATCGTTTTCAAGCGGGACACCACGTCTTCCCAATCGTTCAGGCCGGCGTCAATGGCCAAAGAAACCGGCGAGAGAAACCGGATCTCCTCATTTGCATACTGCATGAGCCAATCGAGGCCCTCTTGAGAAATCGTGGCCTTGGGGGAAAAGGTCATCGTGATGGTGTTCTTCGTCGCATCCAGCGACTCTAATAGCAGCTTCTTGGCGAGCAGGCGAACGTGCATGACTTCGAACAACCGTTCAACCGGCTCAGGCAGCGTTCCATAGCGATCTCGTGTCTCCTCATGGAGCAGAGCGAGATCACCGATGGTCTGACCGGCCGACAGCCGTTTGTACAGCGACAGGCGTTGATGGCCGTCCTCAATGTAGTCGTCCGGAATAAAAGCCGATACGGGAACGTGCAAGGTCGGATCAATCTCTTCTTCGACCCTCTCACCTTTAATCTGGTGGACCGCTTCTTCAACCATTTGCATATACAGGTCCACGCCGACCGCGGCAATGTTGCCGGATTGTTGTTTGCCTAACAGATTGCCGGCTCCTCGAATTTCCAAGTCAGCGGCGGCAATGCGAAAGCCCGAGCCTAAATCGGCAAATTCCTGAATGGCCATGAGGCGTTTCTGGGCGTCGGTGCTCAACGTCTCTTCGTCGGGAAAGAAAAAGTACGCATAGGCCTGGTCTCCGGCCCGGCCCACGCGACCCCGAAGCTGATAGAGTTGCGCAAGCCCGAACTGATCGGCTCGATCCACCAGGATGGTGTTGGCCCGTGGCACGTCTAACCCGGATTGAATAATTGCGGTGGCAATCAGGATATCCGCCTCCCCATGAAAAAATTTCCACATGACGCCTTCAAGCGCATGTTCGTTCATCTGCCCATGGGCCATGACCATCCGGGCTTCGGGCACCAGAGTCCTGAGCCATTCGGCGGTGCGCTCGATGGTTTCAACCCGATTATGGACGTAGAATATCTGCCCCTTTCTCGCCAATTCCCGCCGGATGGCGTCTCGAACGAAATGGGGATTGAATCGCATGACTTGGGTCCGAATGGCGAGGCGTCCCGGCGGAGGCGTGTCGATGATCGACAGATCGCGCACCCCGGAAAACGCCATGTGCAGCGTGCGCGGAATGGGGGTGGCCGTGAGCGTCAACACGTCAACGTGCGTGCGAAGTTGTTTGAGCCGTTCCTTATGGCGGACGCCGAACCATTGCTCCTCATCAATAATGACCAGTCCCAGATTCTTGAACTGCACCTGTTTTTGCAGGAGCCGATGCGTGCCGATGACGACGTCTACGACGCCCGACGCAAGGTCGGGTAACAACGCTTTGACCTCTTTAGGGCTTTGAAACCGGGACAGGACCGCGACGCGGACGGGAAACGGGGCGAAACGTCGGGAAAAGGTTTCATAATGTTGTTGCGCCAGAATGGTGGTGGGCACCAGCACTGCCACCTGACGATGATCCTGGACGGCTTGAAACGCCGCCCGCATCGCCACTTCGGTTTTTCCATACCCCACGTCGCCGCACACCAACCGATCCATGGGTTTTGGAAGGTCAAGGTCTCGGAGAATATCTTGAATGGCTTTGAGTTGATCCGGGGTTTCTTCGTAATCAAAGGCCGCGTCGAATTCATGCGACAGGGTCGCGTCCGGCTGATAGGGGCGTCGCGTGACCAGTTCCCGGTTGGCGTATAATTCAACCAGTTCCGTCGTCATCTCTTCGATGCTTTTTTTGACCGACGCCTTGGTCTTGGCCCAGCGGGTCCCCCCTAAGGCGTCGAGCGTCGGGGCGGGGTGATCCCCTGCTCGATATTTTTGGACGTGGCCTAACCGATCCAGAGGCACGTAGACGGTATCCCGTCCGGCAAATTCCAGAATCAGATAGTCGCTTTCGAAGTCCTGCACGGACAAGCGTCGAAGCCCCTGATATCGGCTGATCCCATGATGCACGTGGACGACGTAGTCGCCGACGTTCAAGTCGTCCAACGAGGAGAGAAACGTCGCGGCCTTGCTTTTTGGTTGAGGGCGGTGCCGTGACATTTTTGCGAATACCTCTTCTTCGGTCACCACCGTGAACGGAAACGAGGGCGCCACAAACCCGGCAGACAGAAAGCCCTGATTCAGGTAAAACGGCGTGCGTTCGGCAGAGTCGAGCGCGTGCGTCAAGAGGGGCTGTTCCGTTGCGGGCGTCTGATGCTCCGCAAACAATCCCGACAACCGTCCCACCTGTCCGGCTGATCGCACCACCACCATCACGGGCCCCTCTCGTCGAAGCTGTTCCAGAATGGCGAGCGTCTCGGTAAATGACGTGGCGCGGGACCCCAACCCCACGCTCTGCGTCGATTGAATGGGGAGAGTGAACACCGGGTGCCACGTCTCCTCAGGCGGCTCGAATACGTCAACCGCCAGAGACGGGCAATCGGCCAGAGACGACGTGAACGCATCCCAGACAAGGTATTGGTGATAGGGATCAGGGAACGAACCGGCCGGATTGGCGGCGGCGTGGGCTTCCCATGCTTCCAGTAAGCCCTCCCACCAGTCCTGAGCGACCTGCGCCAAGGTGCCGGGACGATCCATCACCACGAACGGCGACGCCCGCCCCGGGCCTCGAAGGGCCCGCCCCGAGCCTTGAAGGGCCCGCCCTGAGCTTCGAAGGGTTGGAAAATAATCCAGCAGCGTCGCCATTGAGGGAGAGCCTTCAAGCCGGTCTGCGTGCGACGCACAGGCAGGCGATTCCGTATCCGCCAGGCCGTCAGACGGGGACCCCTCAGCGTGCTCAGATGGGAGAAAATCTTCCCGTGCGGGAAGAATCTCGGCGGTGCGTATCACTCGGGTGGACTCTTGCGTGCCTGGATCAAATTGACGGATGGACTCCACGGTATCGCCCAAACACTCGATCCGATAGGGATCCGTTTCACCAGTGGAAAAAATATCGACGATCCCGCCTCGAATGCTGAATTCACCCGGAACGTCCACGAGGGACACGCGCCGGTATCCCGTGGCCAGCAAATGGCGAATCAGCGATTCCCGATCAATCACGGTGCCGACGGTGAAGGTGAGGCAAGAGGCGGTAAACGCAGACGGCGGCATCAGCAACCGGAGGGCAGCGTTAGGGGTCGTGATGACCACCGTGGGACGACGGGCTTGGAGCTGACGCAACGTACACATGCGCCGCGCGGTCAAGTCGATGGATGGGGCACCGGCGTCCGTCGGAGAGTCCACGCGATCCGGGTACACGGTCAGTGATTCGACGGGAAGGTTGAAGCAGGTAAAGAAAAACTGCATGTTCTGAAAGAGAGTCTCCGCTTCTTCCTGCGTCGGGGTGAGCACAAGCCAAGGCTGAGACCCTGCAGATCCTTCGCGTTGCTCAGGATGACAAGAGGGCTGCACCGAGAGGGAGAGGGGCGCCCCCGCTTGGTTCCGGCTCTGCGACACGGCTGACAACACACTGAGCAGGTAAGCGAGGCTGGGTCCGTGCGGTCCCACCACGAAGGGTTTCATGCCTGGAGTGGTGCAGGCTTCCAGCATGGGCATCAGCAGGTGCGCCCACGAGGATTGGGCCAAGTTGTTCATGGTTTGGGTGTTCACGACAACGGGTTGCTATGACGCCGGTGCTGTTCCTGATTTCCCTTTGCTGAGCCGAGACGTTGGATGCGCTCCATAATACGGCTCGTTGAAACCTCAGGAACCAGTGGGATGCTGACAACGGTGCCCCTCCGGGCTTCAACCGCGTCACGGCCGACGATCTTCTCAACCGGCCAATCTCCGCCCTTCACTAAGACATCGGGCTGGATCATGTCAATCAAACGCAACGGATCGGGTTCCGCAAACGTGACGACGTAGTCAACGCACGAAAGAGCACTGAGCACTTCCATGCGTTGGTCGTCTGGAATAATGGGCCGCCCCGGCCCTTTGTCCAACGTCTGCACGGACGCATCACTGTTCACGCCCACGATCAAGAGGTCTCCCAATTCCCGAGCCGCCCGGAGATATCGAATATGCCCCACGTGAAGCAAATCAAAACATCCATTCGTCAAGACCACGCGGTCGCCTCGTGCTCTTCGCCGCGTCACCACGGGCAGGAGTTCTTCTATGGTCATGAAGCATTTGTTCGCCATCATCGGCACGTCCGCTCTTGGAATTCCTCATGCTCCCTCTTCCTTGACGAGAGAAGGTCAGGGGAGGGCCTGGGCGAAGATGCTACAGGATATGAGAATGGTTTTTCCACACCTTCCTATGATACAGTGTCCCTTCGTTCATGCGTGTCTCACGCCGGACTCCTTAAGCCAATTAAGCCAATCACGTCAACGCTGTTCAGACTCATTCTCCGTCGCCCCTCATCGGCATGACCACCGGAAACCAGAAGACGTGGGGAATGAGACAACACGTCGGCCTGTACGCGGCCCCCGTGCTGGCGCTCTTGGTGTATGCCAACCCCTTTTCCACGCTGCCGCCCTCCGCGCATACCCTCTCAGCCATTCTGACGTGGGTCGTGGTGAGTTGGAGCACGGAAGCCCTTCCTCTCGCCATGACCTCGTTACTCGGCGCGGCCTTGTGTATTGCCGCGGGATTGGGACCGGCAAAGGAAGTGCTGGCCACGTTTGCCCATCCCATCATCTTCCTCTTCATCGGCAGCTTCTTGTTAGCAGAAGCCTTTACGGTGCATGGGATAGACCGACGCTTCGCCCGCTGGCTGTTGTCCAGAAAATGGCTCCAGGGCCGGCCGATTGCAATTTTCGGCACCATGGGAATCGCGACGGCCGTCCTGTCCATGTGGATCAGTAACACCGCGTCGGTGGCCATTATGCTTCCCGTGGCCTTGGGCATTCTCTCGACGATTCGCGGCGCTCACGAACAAGGAGATCGTCACGAGCCCGGGATGCTCCTGTTCTTAGCATACGTCTCCGCGGCAGGAGGCATTGCCACGATGATCGGCACGCCTCCCAATCTCATTGCCGTGGGCTTTCTGTCCCAGCAAGCGGACGTGTCCCTCTCCTTTTTTGGGTGGATGGGCATTGGTCTGCCTCTCGCGGGCGTGCTCGGCGTCTGCATTGCCGTCGTGCTCTTGTGGTTTCACCCACTGCCGACAACGTTCCTGGCGACCGGCGAGCATCTTCGCGTCCTTGGTCAACCACGGGAACCCTGGACACGCGGCCAAGTGAATACCTGCATCGCGTTTGCCCTGGCCATCATCTGTTGGGTCGGGCCGGGGATTCTGGGGGTGGCGTTGGGCCGGGATTCCGAGGTCGTGACGTTCATCAACGCCCGCCTTCCCAAAGAAATGGTGCCGATTTTCGCCGCGGGGCTGCTGTTCGTGTTGCCCGTCAATTTCAGAGTCGGCGAATTTACGTTGAATTGGACCCAAGCCACGCGCATCAATTGGGGCACCATCTTATTGTTCGGCGGTGGGTTGACGTTCGGACATTTTATGGTACAAACCAATCTGGCCGAGATCATCGGAGAAAACGTCGTCTCGCTCTTTGGAAGCAACACGTTGTGGATGTTGACGGCGGTCTCGATTGTTCTGGCGGTGTCGCTGACGGAGATTGTGTCGAATACCGCGTCGGCGAGCATGCTCGTTCCCGTGGTCATCTCCATTGCCACCGCGGCCGGGATTTCTCCCATCCCGCCGACCCTCGGCGTGTGTCTGGGTGCAAGCTTGGCGTTTATGATGCCGATCGCCACGGCGCCGAATGCCATTGTCTACGGCACCGGCTTAGTCCCGCTTCCGACGATGCTCAAAGTCGGGGTATTGTTAAACGTGCTGGGGGCAGCACTCATTTGGCTGATGCTGTACCTGTTGTGTCCGCTCCTGGGGTTCGTCTAAGACCGGAACGGACGTCCGTGACGACAGACCATGACGCCGCAGCAAGCCAAAGACAAACCAGATCGTCAACAATCTGTCATCCTGAGCGAAGCGAAGGATCTGACTCTCGAAGACTACATTGAGTCAAAATTCAGCGAGTTCGTTCGAGCCATGAAAGCGAGTTCGGCCACAAGTTTACACGCGACCCTCATCCAAGCCGTCGAACGGCCGTTGATCCAACACGCGCTTCGAGAAACGGGCGGCAACCAGATTCAAGCCGCGCAACTGCTCGGTATGCACCGCAACACCCTCCGAAAGAAAATTGAGACCTACCGCATTCCCGTCACACGCCGCTCGCAATCTCGCCAGCACCGTCAATCTGGATAACAAGCTATGGCCGATCCCGGAAGAGTCCCAAGGCAGAATGGCTGAGAACAGGGAAGACCCGTTGAGTTCTGAAATCGTCATCAAGGAAGGACAGATTCTCTTGGGCCCGCTGTTCAGCGAGCCGATGCGAGTGGAGACCGTTCGCTCAAACGGTCGCGACAGCCTGGTTGTGGGCCTCGTCGGCCAGCGGTCTGAGCAGTTTCGTCGTGTCACGCTCACGTCCGAAGACGTTGCCCACCTGACCATCACCGACTCTGTCCTCTCCTACGACGGTGACGGGCGGCTTCTGCGGCTTGGACTGCAAGCCTATTCCCTCGGCATCGCCTACGAATTCGACCCGTACTTCGGGCTCTCCATCTCGCGTGTGGACCCGCTGCCACACCAACTTGAAGCCGTTTACGAGCACCTCCTCAAACTGCCCAGCGTGCGCTTTCTGCTTGCCGACGATGCGGGTGCCGGGAAGACCGTCATGGCGGGCCTTCTGGTCCGCGAACTCAAACTCCGAGGTCTTGTTGAGCGGGTCCTGGTCGTCTGTCCGGCGAATCTGACGTTCCAGTGGCAGCGCGAACTCAAGGAAAAGTTCGACGAGAAATTCATGGTGCTCAAGGGCGGCGATATCCGCGATCAATTCGGCGTCAACCAATGGCTGGAGCAGAAGCAGATCATCACCTCCCTCGATCTCGCCAAGCGCACCGAGATTTTGCCCGGACTTCGGCAGGTGCATTGGGACTTGGTGATTGTTGACGAGGCGCACCGCATGTCGGCACGAGATGAGACGCACAAGAGCCAACGCTACAGACTGGGAGAACTGCTGCGCGACGGCGCCGATCACGTGCTTCTGCTCACGGCCACGCCCCACAAGGGCGATCCGCAAAACTTCACGCTGTTCTTGCAACTTCTCGACCGGGACGCCTACGCCGACGTGAAATCGATCCGCGAGGCCATGGAACGGAGGCGAGCACCCTTCTATCTGCGACGGACCAAGGAGGCGATGGTGTACTTCCCGGAACGGCAAAAGGACGGAACATGGGCCGCGAAGCCGGTCTTCACCAGGCGTATCCCACGCACCGCAGACTTTGCCATTGATGGTCCTGAATTTGAGCTTTATCAGAACGTCACGCGTTTCGTGAAACGGCAGAGCGCCCAGGCTGCCGCGCAGGGTGACGACCCTCGGGCTCGGGCAGTCGGATTCCTGATGTCGCTGTACCAACGGCGGCTGGCCTCCAGCACGCACGCCATGCGGCGTTCGCTGGAGAAACGTGCCAAGCGTCTGGAAGATGGCCTCCAGCGCGCCCAGACTTTGGTGCAGACCGCGGCGCCTGCTCTCCCCGACCTGGAGGAACTTGAAGAGTTCGAGGACGCCAAGCGCGAGGATCTGGAGAGAATGCTGGAGGCGACCACGCTGACCGGGAACGCTGAGCAGGTACGCAGAGAGGTCGCCGAACTCCTGCATCTGGCCGAAGAGGCAATGAAAGTTGAAAACTCAGGTAACGAGGCGAAACTCGGGCACCTTCGGACCATCATGCAGGACGAGGGGTTCTTCGACCGTCCTGACCAGCGACTGCTGCTCTTCACCGAGTTCAAAGACACCCTCGACTATCTGATGGAGCGATTGCAAGCCTGGGGGTTCAGCGTCGGCTGCATTCACGGCGGCATGAAGCCCGGGTCGCGCGACGAACCCGGGAGCCGGCTCTACACCGAACAGCAATTCCGCGAAGGCGCCATTCAGGTTCTGGTGGCCACCGAGGCCGCGGGCGAAGGCATCAACCTTCAATGTTGTCACATTCTCTTCAACTACGATATTCCCTGGAATCCGAACCGGCTCGAACAGCGCATGGGCCGCATCCATCGCTACGGCCAGCGGCATGATTGCCTGATCTTCAATTTCGTGGCGACCAACACCATTGAGGGACGAGTGCTCCGGCGCCTCCTGGACAAGCTTCAGGAGATCCGCGACGCCCTCAATGACGACGTGGTGTTCAACGTGGTGGGTGAAATCCTGCCGTCCGCCCACGTGGAGCGCGTGCTCCGAGACTACTACGCGGGGAAGCTGGGCGAAGCCGATTTCGAAGACCGGCTGTTGCAGGACGTGGATGAAGGTCATTTCCGGGCCATCTGTCAGACGGCGCTGGAAGGCTTGGCTGCCAAGAAACTCAACCTCGACATGCTCATTGAACGCCGAGCCCGGGCGCAGGAACGGCGCGTGGTACCCGAAACAATTGCGCGGTTCATCAAGGAGTGCGCCCAGGATGCGGCCTTGACGTTGAAGCCGGTGAACAGCATGGCGCACACCTTCGACCCGGGTCGCACACCGCCCGGCTTGAAGAAGTATGAGCACGACCCGGGTTGGAAGCACACGGAGTTGGCCGGTCGCTATCCGCGCCTATCCACGGACCGCGAAGCAGCGGAAGAAAACAACCTCGAATGGGTCACCCCCGGGCATCCGTTGTTTGAGTCCCTGCGCCGCCATAGCCATGATCTTGGCCATGATGCTTTCGCCAAGGGTGCTTGCTTCCATTCATTGGCGCACGAGGCACCGGCACGCCTCGACTTCTACCGGGCGCGGGTCGTGGACGGTCTCGGACACGTCATTCACGAGCGGTTGTTCGTTGTGGAACTGGCGGATGACGGCATCCCGTCTCTGCGTGAACCGGACGTCCTCGGCAACCTGAACCCCGTGTCAAACCTAGGGCAGGCTCTAGCCGGAGCGTCTGGGACTCTGCCGCCCGTAGCGACCCTCCCGGAGGCAACGGCTTGGCTCAACGAACACGCTTTGACGCCCTTTATCAACGAAATTCGGACGGAACGCTTAGCCGAGGTCAAACGCATTACCGAGCACGTCGAGCTATCCTTGACTGAGGTGCTTCATCGAGTCGATGCCGAAATAGGCCGTGCGGCGGAAGAAGTGGATAAAAAGGTCATTGGCGCCGAGGCGCGCTTGGCTCAGGCCGAAACCCGCCATGCCGACGTGATGGCAAGGCGCGAGCGCCGGCGCGAAGAACTCAAACGGCAGCAGGCGGTGACGCTACAAGGCGTCCAACGGCTGGCAAGCGCCCTTATCCTGCCCCACCCCGAACGCGAGACCCTGGATATTCGGCGCCTGCGTCCGAATCCCGAAACCGAGATGACGGCCATGCGGGTGGTCATGGAACACGAGACCGGGCAGGGACGCCGAGTCGATGACGTCCACGAGAAGAACCTGGGGTACGACGTGACCAGCCTTGACCTGGAGTCCGGCGAGTTGCGTCTGATTGAGGTCAAGGGTCTCGCCGGCGAAACCGGAAGCATCCTGCTCACGCCGAATGAGCGACGGGTGGCTGAAGACCGCCGTGACTGCTACTGGCTCTACGTTGTGACCGGCTGTGCCACGGAACCCAAGCTTCAGGAACCGATCAAAGACCTCGCCCGATTCCCGTGGCACGAAGTCATCAAGGTCCAGCATTATTGGCTGAACGTCGATGCCCTGAAGCAGCCGATGAACATTTGGGAAGACGAACTCCTGTACGGAGAACGAAACCCTTGAGTTGGGATTCTCGAAAGCGGCGTCCGCTAGGGAAGAAGCGCATAAAACCGCAGTGCGGCTGGAGTGAACGCCCATTTTGACTGTGGTAGGATGGAGGCTTCCGTTATGGATATGACGATCACGGTTACCTGGAGATGAGACAACCAATGCCCGCAAACAGTGAAAGGCTGAAGTTCTCCCGCCTGCAGCTACGGAACTGGAAGAATTTTTCAGCTCTGGACGTCGACCTTCAGTACCGGATGTTTCTCGTCGGTCCGAACGCCTCTGGAAAATCCAACTTCCTTGACGTCTTTCGATTCCTGCGAGATCTGGCCTCCTCAGGTGGTGGATTTCAGGAAGCCGTCCGGCTGCGCAACGGTATGACGGCGATTCGCTGCCTGGCGGCACGTCGGAAGACCGATATCGAAATTCACGTTGAAATACGGGGAGTGGACGACGATGCTCGTTGGGAGTACGAACTTGCTTTCAATCAGGATAACCAACGGCGGCCGCTGGTCAAAAAAGAGCGTGTGCTCCGTGACGCTGAAGAACTCGTCTGCCGGCCTGACGAAGAAGACAGAAAAGACCGCGAGCGTCTGACGCAGACCGCGCTCGAACAGGTGAACGTGAACCGGCCGTTTCGCCAAGTGGCCACGTTTTTCGCGTCTACTCAGTACTCGCACGTCGTCCCGCAGTTCGTCCGCGAACCGGACCGATCCGTGGTTCCATCAAACGATCCGTATGGAGGCGACTTCCTGGATCGGATTGCGAAAACCCGGGAGTCGATCCGAACAAAGCGTATAAGGTCTCTTGAGAACGTCCTTCGCGTTGCCGTCCCGCAACTTGAGAAAATCGAATTGTGGCACGACAAGCGCGGCACGCCTCACTTACGCGGTAAGTACCGGCATTGGCGTCCACAAGGAGCCTGGCAAACGGAAGAGCAATTTTCAGATGGAACGTTGCGACTCATCGGGCTTCTCTGGGCGGCTATGGACCGGGGTAAAGGACCGTTGCTGCTTGAAGAGCCGGGGCTTTCGCTTCATCCGGAAATCGTCTGCACGTTGCCTCAGATGCTGGCCCGCGCACAACGACGAACCGGCAGACAGATATTTCTTACCACCCACTCCCCGGAATTGTTACGCGATGAGGGAATCGGCCTTGACGAGACGTTTCTGCTCGTTCCCGGTCCCGAAGGAACCGACGTCACGCCGGCGGGATCGCACCAGGAAGTCCGCGACCTGCTGGAAGGCGGGTTGTCGCTTGGTGATATCGTGATCCCGAAGACGCAACCGGAACACGTGCAAAGGCTCAGCGTTTTCGACGTGTGAGGACGTGAGGCCCGTGGTTATCTCGGCAGCGGTGGAAGGGCCCATGGACGAAGCCGTGGTCCGCAGACTTATCTGCCACGTCGGCGGCCGGGTTGGTGTGGTCTACGGAAAAGATGGCAAGGCGTCCGTTCTGAACAAGCTCATGGGTTATAACAACGCAGGACGCCATTCACTCTGGATCGTGCTTGTTGACCTCGACAACGACCAAGACTGCGCACCTCTGGCCCGCGCTGCGTGGCTTCCGAAGCCCTCACCCCGCCTTTGCTTTCGTATCGCCGTTCGGGAAGTCGAAGCTTGGTTGATGGCAGACGCGGAAACGTTGGCGGACTACCTGAGCATTGCGCGAAGCAAAGTCCCCGCGAATGTCGAAAGCCTGAATGCGCCCAAGGCCGCCCTAGTCAACTTGGCACGTGGGTCTCGACGTAAAAATATCCGCGAGGACATGGTGGCACGCGAAGGCAGCGGCCGTCAGGTGGGAGTGGCGTATGTATCCAGACTCATCGAATACGTCAAGACAACGTGGCGCCCTGATGTCGCTTCCCAACGAGCGGACAGCTTACGCCGGACTATCGACTGCCTCAGGTGTCTCGTTGAAGATCGAGGCTGAATCCGATCTGAAACGCCGGAATCCCGTCCACGAACCGGCGCGAAATGACCCTTCACCAACTCCGGCGATTGCTTGTTTGAGGACGGCTTCGCTGACATACTGCGGGTCATGTCGCGACAGATCACCATACGAGGCAATCGTTGTTGATGCTTCCGTGTGCGAGGGAAGGCTATGGATGTAAGCGAGAGCACGCCGACTGACGGAGAGAGAACGTGGCATCCAAAGGTCATACCGCTCACACAGGGACGAAGCCGTCAGTCGCCGTGTTTCATCGGTGCGCGTTGCAGGTGAACCCGTTCCACTACGCCGGCACGTTCCGTGGTCAAGAGACTGAAGGCGGCAAGGAAGCCTTTGAACGCCGCCGCAAGTATGGATTTTGAGGAAAATCGTGAACAGGGCTGAATTGATCGAACTGATAGCCAACGGAGAAAACTCCGGGGTCGAGTTCAAGCGGGACAACGAGCGTGCTGAATCGATTGCAAAAGAAATCTCGGCACTTCTCAATTTCGAGGGCGGATGGATATTCCTTGGCGTGGAAGATGACGGTCGCGTGACCGGTCTGACACGGACTCGTGAAGATGCCGAGGAATGGGTCATGAACGTTGTTCGTCAAAACGTCCAACCAGCCTTTATTCCTTCGTGGTCGTGCATTGCGTTTGACGACGACAAAATTGTTGGAATCATTGGCTTGTCGTCGGACGGCCCAGACAAGCCGTATAAAGCAAAACTGGGAAAAGCGTGGCAAACCTATATTCGCGTCGGCACCACGTCGAGAAAAGCGAGTCACGAAGAAGAAGGACGACTCTATCAGTCCGCCCGCGTCATGCGCTACGACATCAAACCCGTTCATGAGACCGGGTTGGAGAGTCTGGACTTGGGCCGGATCAAGAACTACTTCCAAATTCAGAAGCGCGATGCGCCGGCAACGGAGGATGTTGAGGCGTGGCAACGAATCCTTACGAACATCGACATCCTCACGGAAGTGGCGGGCACAACCATGGCGACCGTCGCGGGTTTGCTGCTCTTCGGCACGAATCCGAATCGCAGGCTTCCACAGGCCGGCATGACGGCCGCTGCCTTCCCGGAAGACGATAAAGATTACAATACCGTTGACGAAGAGATAATCAGAGGACCCCTGGTTTCAGTGATCGCGCCAAAAGAGCGCGTTGCGGAGAGAGGCGTGATCGACCGAGCGGTAGACTTCGTGAGCCGCAACGTAGGTTCCGTCGCGTGGCTCGAAGGAGGCCGGAGGCACCGCAAGAAGGAACTTCCGTTAGACGCGGTTCGTGAAGCCATCGTGAATGCGGTCACGCACCGTGACTATACGCTCGCCGGCACGGATGTCGAAATCTCTTTATATCGCGACCGTCTGGAAGTCATTTCGCCCGGACGTCTTCCCAATGGCGTGACGGTAGAGAAGATGAAGGAAGGGCTGCGGGCCGCCAGAAACGAACTTCTGAAGGAAATCCTTCGCGATTACGGCTACGTTGAACATTTTGGCATGGGGGTGCGCAATCGAATTATTGAATCCATGCGTAAGCATAACGGCACCGAGCCCGACCTGATTGAGGAAGAGAGCCGTTTCATCGTCCGCCTATGGAAGGGGCCAAAGTCCGCATGATCCCCAAGGAGTGCAAGCGGCTGGCGGATGTGGATTTTCACATTGCGGTGGTGTTGAAACCCGTCAATGAGCCATCTTCAATGGTAGTGTCTCAGCTTGAAATTCTCCGGCGGATTCATCGCTGCGGGCCTGTCTGCCGTGGCATAGGCAGGCCGGACCTTCACCCCAGCCCCTCTCCCAGAGGGCGAGGGGTGTTTCCCTCTCCCTCCGTTTTCTTCTCCCTCTCCCCTGGCGGGAGAGGGCTGGGGTGAGGGGGGTTCTCAAATTGAGCCACTGCCTCTTCAATGAATGAGGAGGAGGGGACTATGGTTGAGCATAAAATGACGGATTCACACGCATCTCAAAGTGATCTTCTCCCTGCCTTGGAAACTGCTTGCTTGATGCGGTCTCTGCGGGCATACTACGGGCATGTCGGTACAGATTACCATACGAGGCGTCCCCGAGGACGTGCGCGACGAACTTGCGGCACGTGCGGCGCTACAACACCGATCAATGCAGGAGTTCCTCCGCGGTGAGTTGGAACGGATCGCGTCCCGTCCCTCACTGGGCGCGTGGCTGCAGGGCATTCGTGAACGCAAGGAAGCCACGGGGACCCGCGTCCCGCCGTCCCGCATCCTGCGCGCCCGTGACGCGGACCGGAAATGCGACCGTTAGCGTCACGTCTGTCAATCCAATGACAAAGAAATCTAGGCCGCAAAGCAGCCAATCAAATAACAACGAATTGGGGTTCGTCAGGCGCTTTCTAAGCGACCTTTCGGACAATACATCCCCTCTTTGGGATTTCTTGCCCGAGACTGACAATTGGTGGTCCCGAAACGGGGAAGGATCCATTTCTCTGAATACGGAGGAATACAAAAAATATAGAAAAGTTTGTAGAGAATTGCTTGGAAGATATGCACAAAAAGAGAACCGCTCAGAATCAGCCATAGACACGGCGCTTAGGACCGCAGTTTTTGAATCCATAGATATTCCGAAACGTCGTGGTGATAAGTCTACTCGGTTGGACAACGCTCTAAAGAAGTTGGAGAAATTCTTAACCGCTCCGTCTGAAGAATACGAATGTTGGATTGAGGTCGGTGGTTTAGAAATTACTTCTCTTCCAGACCATTTTGGCTCTGTTCGTTTTGATGTTTTTGATAGCGATCAAATCCATAGGCTTAAGGAAATTATCCAGACAAAACATAGCCATGATCGTGCAAACAAATTTGCGATGATCAATCGACTAAAAAAATCTCTCTTGGATCGTCCGACGGCAGTGGTGAAAGTTACCGCATTCGATAAGACGGCAGCTATAACCCTTGCCGAGCGGAAAGTCCGCGCCACGCTAGAATGCTTGAATTTTTTCTCGGATATGATCCCCTACAATCATGCATGGCTCTACGTTCATCCTGGATGGAAACTATCCGGTGTCAGATCGCTTTTTGTCGTCTCTGGAGGCGGGTCTATATATACTAGATACAGCAAAGGTTCGGACGGACCGTTAGGAAGCTTTTCTATCGCAACGCTTCGTGAAAAAACCGAGGGCATGGTTGCCAACGCCGTTGAGCGTGTAGATTCGTTACTCTCAAAGCAGCGGAACGGAGTCGAAGAAATACTTTTGACATCCGTTCGTTGGGCGGGAAGGGCGACTGTAGCGAAAATACGAGAGGAGTCGTTCATGCGATTTGCGATAGCTCTGGAATGTCTGATTTTGCCAATACAGAGTGAAGAACTTGCATATCGCCTTTCTCTGCGTGTGGCGTGGCTATTCGAAGAAAATGGACATCAGCGTATGAAATTTGCGAAGAGGATAAAAGAGCTATATGCCCTTCGGTCGAAGATCGTTCACAGTGGTAGTTACGAGGTAGCGGAAAAGTACCGCAACGACGTTTGCTGCATCACCAAGAACGCGATTCTCAGACTACTCACTGATCCGGATGTAGAGCGATGTCACAAACCGGAAGAGCTGCACGAATACTTCGAGAAACTGACGTTCAAGTAGCTTACCGAACGGCTTGCCGCCGATACTTTGCTTGTTACGACCGAGGATTTTCGGTTCGGAACATCCTGCAGATACGGGCATTCTGCCGCGCATGGCCAATTCTGCAGACACTGGCTGCAGAATTGGAGTTCAACCAAAAATGGCAGACGGCGTCTCCAGTATCTTCCTAGGTGAGGACTCCATGATCCCCAAACAGTGCAAACGGCTCGCGGAGGTGGAGTTTCCGATTGCGGTGGTGTCGAAGCACGCGGCGAGGGAGAAGTCGATTCGGCATGGGCATCCGTCGACGCTGCATTTGTGGTGGGCGCGGCGGCCGTTGGCGTCGTGTCGGGCGGTGTTGTTGGCGTTGCTGTTGCCGGACCCGTGCGATTCGGCCTGTCCCGAGGACTTCAGGAAGCGGGCGCGTGATCTGTTGCCGAAGACGTCCGGGCCGGTGGGAGACGGCGACTTGGAGTTGCGGGCGAAGCTGTTGAAGTTTATCGGCGACTTCGCTAATTGGGACAACGCGGGGAAAGCCGCGTATCTGGAAGTCGGCCGTGGCTTGGTGCGGGCCGCCCACGGGGAGGAGTTGCCGCTGGTGGTGGACCCGTTTGCCGGTGGCGGGTCAATTCCGCTGGAGGCGTTGCGGTTGGGGTGCGAGGCGTTTGCCAGCGACTTGAATCCGGTCGCCTGCCTGATCCTCAAGGTGATGCTGGAGGACATTCCACGCCATGGGCCTGGGTTGGCCGAGGAGTTGCGCAAGGTCGGCGGCGAGATCAAGCGGGCGGCGGAACGGGAGTTGGCCGACCTCTACCCCAAGGACCGGGATAGAGCTATGCCGATTGCCTATCTCTGGGCGCGCACCGTGCGGTGCGAGGCGCCGAACTGCGGGGCGGAAATTCCGTTGATGCGCTCGTTCTGGCTGTGCAAGAAGCCGAAACGCAAACGGGCGTTGCGTCCGAACGTGGTGCGGCCCAAGGGCAAGCTGCCATGCGTCGAGTTTGAGGTGTTCGAGCCCAAGAGTGACGGTGACGTGCGCGGCGGCACGGTCACGCGGGCGAAGGCGGCCTGCCTGTGTTGCGGTATCGTCTTGCCGCCGGAGTGGGTGCGGGCCCAGCTTTCCGAGCAGCGCGGCGGTGCGGACGTGATCTTCGACGGCAAAGGGAAGCGCATCGGCGGCGCGCGCATGACCGCGGTGGTGACGCTCAAGCCCGGCGAGACTGGCCGCCACTATCGGTTGCCCACGGATGCCGATTACGCGGCGGTGCGCAAGGCCCAGACGCGGCTTGCCGAAATCCTTGACGAGTGGGAGCGCGTCCTGTCTGCCGCGACGTCTGCGGCCCAGGCAGGCCTGTCTGCGTGCGACGCCCAGGCAGGCCTGTCTGCCGCGGCGCAGGCAGGCGGGAAGCAGGGGCTTTGCCCGGTGCCGGATGAGCCGACACCCGCTGGCGGAGGTTCGGGTGCCGGTCGTGCGTTCAGCGTGCAGCGGTACGGGATGCTGCAATGGGGCGATCTGTTCACGGCGCGGCAGAAGGTAGGGTTGGTGATGTTGGGGAACAGCGTTCAGCGATACCCCATGGAAGCTCGAAGTGCCATACGAACTTCTGCATCTGTGGTGATAAACAGAACGGCAGACTACAATAGTGCCAATTGCAGATGGGTATCACACGGTGAATTTATAGGTAACACATTCACACGCCAAGCTCTTCCTATTATCTGGGATTTTGCTGAAGTGAATCTTGTTGCTAGCTCTACTGGTAGCCTCGTAGGTGCGATTGATTGGGTCGCGACTGTTATTGAATCATGCTTCAAATCCGATATTGGCCAAATCCAACCCGCCGACGCCACCCAGCATCCACTCCCCGACCAAGCCGCCGGAGTCTGGTTCACCGATCCGCCCTACTACGACGCGATTCCCTACGCCGACCTTTCAGACTTCTTTTTTGTCTGGCTCAAGCGCGCCTTGCCCGATCACCCGTTGTTACGGGACCCCTTCGATCCAGCCAACCCGCTGTCACCCAAGGACCGCGAAGCGGTGCAGGACGAAACCAAGCAATGCGATAACCGCGTCAAGGACCGCGTATTCTTTGAAGACACGATGGGCGATTCCTTTGCCGAAGGCCGCCGGGTGTTGAGCGAGGACGGTATCGGGTCCGTTGTCTTCGCGCACAAGACCACCGAGGGCTGGGAATCGCTGCTCTCCGGCATAATTCGAGGCGGCTGGACCATCACCGGTTCCTGGCCTATTGTTACCGAGATGGGCTCACGCCTGCGCGCCCGTGACTCCGCCGCGCTCGCCACCAGCGTTCATCTGATCTGCAGGCCCCGGCCCGACGATGCACCGGTCGGCGATTGGGGAGAAGTTTTGCGAAAGTTGCCTATCCGCGTCGGCGACTGGATGGAACGGCTGCAAGGCGAAGGCGTGCGGGGTGCGGATCTGGTGTTTGCCTGCATCGGTCCGGCTCTTGAAATATTCAGCCGTTACCGCGTCGTCGAAACCGTGGAAGGGCGCGAGGTCGGTCTGCCCGAATATCTGGAGAAGGTCTGGGAAGTCGTCGGCCGCACGGCCTTGGAACAGGTGCTCGGTACTGCTGAGGCAAAGGCGAGAAACGGTGCGGCTGGGGCCGTTGAAGAGGATGCCCGGCTCACGGCTCTGTTTCTCTGGACTTTGCAAGCCACCAACGGACAGAACGGCGTGAACGGCGGTTCCGGTAAGGACGGCGAAGCAGATTCCGGTGACCTGCCTGTGCAACGGCAGACAGGCGAGGACGACGATGAAGCCGCGCCGAAAGGCAGGACGAAGGGGTACAGCCTGGTTTTCGACGTGGTGCGCCGCTTCGCACAACCTCTAGGCATTGAACTTCCCAAGTGGGAAGGCCGGATCGTCGAAACGAAGAAGGGCGTCGTGCGCTTGATGGCCGTGTCCGAACGCGCCAAACCGCTGTTCGGTGACGACGGAGCCAAGGCCGTTGCCGACTGGATCGAACGTGACCCTCGGAATAATCTCCAGCAGATGCTCTTCCCGGAAATGGAGAAAGCCCACCTGCCCAAAGCCCGCAATCGCAGCAGACGTGGGAAAGCGGTCATGGACCCCGACGACGCAGAGCTTGTGGGAGAACGCCAAGCCACGACGTTGGACCGCGTCCACGCGGCCATGCTCTTGCAAGCGGGTGGCCGGACCAACGCTCTGCGCAATCTCCTCAAGGCCGAACAGGAACGCGGCCCCGACTTCCTCCGCCTTGCCAACGCCCTATCTGCCTTGTACCCTTCGCCCAGCGAAGAAAAACGCCTCCTGGATGCCATGCTCCTGGCGGTGCCAAGGTAGGAGTTAGTGGTGAGGGAAGGGTACTCTCGCCACTATCCGTAGCTAGGGAGGAACACCATGACACATGCCGAACTGTTGTCGCGCATCACGGCGCGCCCCGACGTCTTTGGCGGCAAACCGATCATTCGTGACATGCGCATTGCCGTGGAGCACGTTTTGGGAATGCTGGCGGCCGGTGACACTGCCGAGACGATTATCAAGGAATATCCTGATTTAACCCCCGAGGACGTTCAGGCATGCCTGCTGTTTGGCCACCGCTCCCTGGCGGGTGAGCACGTGCATGAATGAGGGCCGTCATCAGGGAGAAGAATCTTATGGAAGCGTTGAGAATTCTCGAAAGCAAGTACAACCTGGATTGGGATTACGATGGAGCGGCCGACATTCTGTACATCTCTGTTGATTCACCGAAACCCGCAGTAGGCATTGATATTGGAGAGGGTGTGGTTGTCCGATACGATGAGGTCCACGGTGAAGTCGTCGGACTCTCAATCGTGGGAATCCGTGAGAAAATGCTACGGGAACTCTCATCACCCCCTACGACTTGAGCCGCGACAGGTTGAAGGAAGACAATCGGTTCAGTCTCGATGCTTATGTCAGCCGTGTGGAGACCTTTGCAAAATGTCATTCTGAGCTTGCCCTGAGCCTCGAAGGGCGTAGCGAAGAATCTGAGTTGCAAAGGCTTGGTGTGGTCATTGCCGGTGGAGGATAATGAACAGCTTAAACGAGAGGAATTGACTCGTGGCACAAATTGAAGGCATCTGGATCACAAATTATCGGGTGTTGAAAGACATAGTGCTCGGAAATTTGTGGCATCCACAGCCCATACAACCCTTGACTCCGATCACCGCGGTGATAGGAAAAAACGGGGTGGGTAAGAGTTCTCTGTTCGATGCCTTTGGTTTTCTTGCGGATTGCCTGAAATCAGGTGTTGAAGAGGCGTGTGACGCCCGAGGGCGCGGCGGATTCGACCGTATCCGTTCTCAGGGGAGTGATGTCCCGACTAGATTCCAGATCTATTATAGGGAAGAACCAAATGCTCAACCCATTACGTACTCCTTGGAGATTGATCGGGACGATTCGGGATGTCCCTATGTCTCATACGAAATCCTTTACCAGCGTGGTGAAAAACAGGAAAGGGGCCAGTCCTTTTTAATCTTCACAATGACCAAAGGCCGTGGATTTGCCTGGAAAGGATACGCGCAAGGACAGCAGATTGAGGACAAAGGGATACTGTCCGATTTGGATGAGATTGATGCTCAGATCAAGAGACAATTGAGTGGAGAAAAAAGTGCAGAAGAAGAATTCATTGAACTTCAGGACAAACGCACGCTCGCCCTCGCCACGCTTGGCGCGTTGAAACAACATCCCCGCATCGCGGCTTTTCGCCGGTTCCTCGAAGGCTGGTATCTGAGCTACTTTACGCCGGACGCGGCTCGTAGCTTGCCCTTGGCCGGTCCTCAGAAGCATTTGAACGTCCACGGAGATAACCTCGGCAACGTTGTGCAGTTCATGCAGCGTGAACACCCGGACAGATTTGCAAACATACTGGCTTCGATTGCCGAAAAGGTTCCGGGTATTGACCGCATTGATACGCAACAAAGCCCGGATGGACGGTTGCTTCTGCGCTTCAACGACAAGGGCTTTCAAGACCCCTTTTATGCCCAGCAAATGTCCGACGGCACGCTGAAGGTGTTTGCCTACCTGCTGATGTTGTACGATCCATCGCCGCCGCCGTTCATCTGTATCGAAGAACCGGAAAACGGTCTGTATCACAAATTGCTGGAGGTCCTGGCCGACGAGTTTCGGAGACACGCCACCGGGGAGAAGGATGCGCCGCAGGTTTTCGTGACCACCCACCAGCCCTATCTGATTGACGCGCTCAAACCCGAGGAAACATGGATTCTGGAAAAGGGAGCCGACGGTTTTGCGACCATTCGCAGGGCTAGCGACGATGCCACCGTCAAGGCCATGGTGGACGAGGGCCTGCCGCTTGGCGGCCTCTGGTACAGCGACTATCTGGACCGGGGATAGGCCGGTGCATTTTGAAGTGCTGGTTGAGGACAGGTCGGGGAGCGTTGCGCTTGAGCATCTTTTGGAAAAGATTCTCGGTCCAAATGGATCGGTTCATTCCTGGAAGATACACGCCTACAAGGGCATCGGTCGCATCCCAAGGAATTTGCGCGATGTCACGGACCGCGAGAAACGGATTCTTCTGGATCGACTGCCAAAGCTCTTGCGGGGATACGGGCGGAGTCTCAAGAGTCTCAGCCAGCCGGCCGCGGTTGTTGTCGTCGTGGACTTGGACACCAGAGATTGCAGGGCATTCAAGCAGGAGTTGCTTGCCATGTTGAATGCGTGCCGGCCGCGTCCGAGAACGCTGTTCAGGATTGCCATTGAGGAAAGCGAAGCGTGGTTGTTGGGAGATCGTGCCGCGGTCAAGGCGGCCTATCCCGGCGCAAAGGATTCCGTTCTGAACGGGTACGTGCAAGACAGCATCTGCGGCACGTGGGAAGTTCTCGCGGATGCCGTCCATCCCTGCGGGGCAGCACGGCTCAAGCAATCCGGCTATCCCAATACAGGAATGGCAAAACGTGAATGGGCCGAAAAAATCGCTCCCCACGTGGACGTGGACCGGAACGGGTCGAAAAGTTTCCAGGTCTTTCGAGACGGAGTGAGAAGTCTTGCAGAAATCGGTTAACCCATGGACCAAATTACACTGAAAAACTTCCGCTGCTTCCGCGAAGAACAAACCGCCCGCCTGGCCCCCCTGACCCTCCTCGTCGGCGAAAACAGCACCGGCAAAACCTCCTTCCTGGCAATGATCCGGGCGCTGTGGGACCTTCCCCGCCAGAATCGCGTTCCCGATTTCAAGGAAGAGCCCTACGACCTCGGCAGCTTCGACGAAATCGCTCACCACCGGGGAGCACGGGGAAGTCGGGCTGAGACGTTTGAGGCAGGGTTTGTTGTCACTCATGAAGACTGGCAAAAAGGCTGGCGAACGACGAAGGATGTCAGCTATCGGCTCAATGTCGTTTTTGGAAAGAGGGGGACGGTCCCATTTCCGGTGGAAAGACGTTTTTCCAATGAAGAAGAGGGCGTATGGGTCAAATTGTGCCACAGTCAAGACATCTATAAAGGTGGATTGTGTAAGTTTTTCATCGGCACGCCGAAAGGAGTTTGGACGATTGATGAAGGCATATATTGGCCTAATGACGATCACATGTTGTCAATTGACTTTCTTCGGAATTCTTATCTGGGAGGGCTAGGAGGGAAATCCCGGCTGGAGCGTGCAGATTATAAGTTAGTTGTACGACGCGGTTCCGGACAACCTGGCGACAGTGATTGGGAACTGATTGAACGGATTTACAACCTGGAGAAGATGTTCCGTAGCCAACCGTTGTATGCCAGCTCCCCGGTTCGATCTAAACCGCATCGAACGTACGATCCCTCTCGTCCCACACGGGACCCCGAAGGCGATTATGTTCCGATGTATCTTGCCGACTTATATTTTCGAGACGTGACACGATGGAAGGCTCTCAAAGGTGCATTCGAAAAGTTCGGAAAGGAGTCAGGTCTTTTCGACGAAATTTCGGTTAAGCCTCTTGGGAAGACGGCGAGCGGACCGTTTCAGTTACAGGTCAGGAAATCCGGACGTAAGGCCAAGGGACCGCAACGCAATCTGATTGACGTCGGCTACGGAGTCAGTCAGGTTCTGCCCGTTATTACCGAACTGCTGCGTCACGACGTCCCACCGATGTTCCTCTTGCAACAACCGGAAGTGCATCTTCATCCCAGTGCCCAGGCTGCTCTCGGAAGTCTGTTTTGTCAGGTTGCCAACCCTAGGCGTCAACTGGTGGTCGAAACGCACAGCGACCACCTGCTTGACCGAGTGCGCATGGATGTCCGCGATGGTGTAGGGGGTCTGAAGCCTGCGGACGTGTCCATTCTGTATTTTGAGCGTGGCGGCTTGGACATTCGCATTCATTCTCTACGGTTGGATGAAGAGGGAAACGTCTTGAATGCCCCTGAAAGCTATCGCCGCTTCTTCATGCAAGAAACGGCGCGGTCTTTATGGAAGCGGAAGTGATCTGAGGAATGTGTGCTATTGTTGACGCCAATGTTGCCAACGAGGTGTTCGGCCCCAACCCGACTCCGGCGGGAGATAAGTTTTTTGACTGGATCAACAAAGGAAGCAACCGTTTGGTGGTTGGCGGGAAATTGCTTGAGGAACTTGAGGTGGGTTCTCTGAAATTCAGAGAGTGGGCAAGTCAGGCTGTACGTGCTGGAAAAATGCGGACTTTGAACAAAGACGAAGTCTATGCAAGTGTCGAAAAGATGAAACAACGTGGACGACATAAGTCAGATGATCCTCATGTTCTTGCCGTGGCCGAACTGAGCGGCGCCCGCTTGTTGTACTCCAACGATGGGAAGTTGCAGCAGGATTTCAAAAACAAAAAATTGATTGACAATCCTCAAGGAAATATCTACTCAACGCGACAGAACAAAAATTTCACAAAGACGCACAAACGGTTGCTTAGCAGGCAGGATTTATGCCGAACCTGATTAACTCCATTCACGTCAAAGGCTTCCGCTCCCTCGCCGACGTCGAGATCGACGACTTGCCCAGGGTCGCCGTCTTGATCGGTGCCAATGGATCCGGCAAGTCCAACTTCATCCGCTTCTTCGAGATGATGGGGTGGATGCTACGGTCTCGGCGGCTTGATGAGTTCGTCCAACGCCAGGGCGGAGCCGACGATCAGTTGTTCGGCGGCAGCAAGGTCAGCCCGCGCATGGATGCTACGGTAACCATACGAACCGACGCGGGCCGAAACGACTATCGGTTTACGCTCGCTCACGCACATCCCGATCGTTTCATCTTCACGGAAGAGGCTTTCCGGTTCAGCCGGGAGCATTTGCCGACTGACGCACCCTGGCAATATCTCGGAAGCGGCCATTCGGAAGCAAAAATCGTCGAAGCCGTACAATCTCATGAACCCGTCGGCGTCAATCCGAGAACGGCACAGGTCCTTTTCAATCTGCTGCGGAATTACACGGCGTATCAATTCCACGACACTTCCGACGGCTCGAAGTTCAAGATACGGTGGGACGTGGAGGACAACAACTTTCTCCGCTCTGACGGCGCCAATCTGGCCGCGATTCTGCTCCGGTTGGAACGTCAAGACGCCACGCGATTCGAGACGATCTGCCGCCACGTCGGCCGGGTGCTTCCGGGTTTCGACCGGTTCCAGATTGAAGAGAGCTATGGAAAAGTTTTCTTGGCGTGGAAGGCTAAAGGCATGGACAAGACGTTTGGCGCGCACCTGACCTCCGATGGGTCGCTTCGTTTCTTTGCCCTGGTGACGCTGCTCAACCTGCCGACGGGCATGCTGCCTGACGTCATCCTGCTGGACGAACCGGAGTTAGGTTTGCATCCGGCGGCTATTACCTTGGTAGGCGGCATGATTCAAGCACTTGGACATGACAAGCAGGTCATCGTCGCAACACAATCTCCTCTGCTCGTGGATACGTTCAGTCTGAATGAGATCATTGTGCTGGAACTGCAAGATGGCGAGACAAAGGTCCGCCGGCTTGATACAAATGAGTATCAACACTGGTTGGAGGAATATACGACGGGTGAGCTTTGGCAAAAGAATCTTCTCGGTGGCCGTCCGTGATCCGTCTCGCCATATCGGTGGAAGGTCAAACCGAGGAGGAATTCGTCAAGTCCGTTCTTGCAACCCATCTGCGGCCGATGAAGATCGAGCCGATTCCGATACTGCTTAGACGCGCCAGCAGCCACGGTGGTGGCGGCAACGTCAGCGTCGAACGACTTGTATCGGAGATGGTCCATTTGTCCTGGTCATTTGACGCCGTGACTTCATTGGTGGATTTCTATGGATTTCGCGGCAAAGGAGAAAGAACGGTTGATGAATTGGAGGAACATCTTGGGCAGGAAATCCGACGGAACGTTCCAAACCGAAAAACGGTCATTCCCTATGTTCAGAAGCACGAATTTGAGGGGTTGTTATTCTCGGACGTCACGGCGTTCAGAGCCGCACGCGCATCGAACCAGAGCATCATGCAACTCAGAGAGGTTCGTTCACGATTTCCCACTCCCGAAGATATCAACGATAATCTAGACACGGCGCCCAGCAAGCGTATTACGCAAATCATCCCAGGATACAAGAAGGCGGTTAACGGTCCCATTCTGGCAATGGAAATAGGCTTGAAGACGATGCGTGCTGAATGCCAGCGGTTCCACGAATGGGTGAAAACCCTGGAGTCATTGGGGCGTCCGAATTGATTCACCCCGCAGAGAAACGAGCAAGAAGACCTATACCCAATGGCACTTGAACCCTGGTACAAAGTCGTTACGCTCCGCCGGGAAGTCCGTGAAGGCCGTTCGTTCAGCCCGGATGAGTTCGCTATCGCGCTTGAGCACGTGGTCGCTGGGACCGCGCCGGAGGACTACCGCGATCCGGCACAGTTCTTCGCCCGTACCTGCTTCACGCGCGCGCTCAAGGACCATACCGGCATGGTGCTCCGGCGCCTCTCCGGACGAACGGAGAACACGTCGCCGGTTTTGACCCTGATTACCCAGTTCGGCGGCGGCAAGACGCATACGCTCACCTCGCTCTATCACCTTGCGCGAGCCGGCGCGGGTGCCTCTCAATTCCCGGGCGTGGGGGATCTCCTGAACGAGGCAGGGATAACCAAAGCTCCCGACGCTCGCGTCGGCGTCTTCGTCGGCAACGCTTGGGACCCTCAAGACGGCAGGGAAACGCCGTGGATCGACGTCGCCCGGCAACTCGCCGGTGAGAAAGGCGTCAAGGAACTCGGCCCCGCGGCCAAGACCACGCCTCCCGGCACCGAGGCGATTGCCCGCGTCTTCAAGGCGGCCAACGCGCCGGTGCTGCTTCTTTTCGATGAGGTCTTGAATTTTCTGAATCGGCACCGTGGATTGGCCGAACCGTTCCACGCTTTTATCCAGAATCTGACGGTTGCCACGACCGCGACGACGCACGGCGCGGCGGTCATCAGCCTGCCGCGCAGCCAGATCGAGATGACCGACTGGGACATGCAGTGGCAGGACAAGATCACCAAGGTGGTCCGGCGCGTTGCCCAGGATTTGATTGCCAACGACGAGGCGGAAATCAGCGAAGTGATCCGGCGGCGGCTTTTTGAGGACATCGGCAACGACCGCCAACGGAAGAAGGTATCGAAGGCGTATGCCGACTGGTGCTTCGAGCGTCGCGCCCAGTTACCGTCCGAATGGACGGCGGTGGACAGCGCCACAACGGAGAGCAAGGCCAGGGAATATTTACGCACCCGTTTTGAAACGTGTTTCCCGTTCCATCCGTCAACGCTCTCGGTCTTTCAACGCAAATGGCAGGCGCTGGCCCAATACCAACAGACACGCGGCACGCTGGCCATGCTGGCCCAATGGATCTCCTGGGCCTTCAGGGAAGGGTTCACGACGGCACGGACGGAGCCGCTCATCACGCTTGGGTCCGCACCGCTCGAAGTACCGGAATTTCGTAGCGTGGTGCTCGGTCAACTCGGCGAATCCCGACTCGTCGCCGCCATTGACGCCGACGTTTCTGGAGCACAGGCGCACGCCCGGGCCTTGGACGCGGATACAAAGGGCGCCCTGCGAGACATCCACCGACGGGTGGGAACGACGATCTTTTTCGAGTCTTCCGGCGGCCAGATCGATAAGGTGGCTCACCTGCCGGAACTGCGCTTTGCGCTCGGTGACCCTGATGTGGATACCACGTCGGTGGACAACGCCGCACTCGCGCTTGAGGACAAAACCTACTTCATCCGGCGGATCGGGTCGGACGGGTTCAAGATCAGTCACCAGCCGACCATGAAAAAGGTCGTCAGCGACCGGCGCGCTTCTCTGGACGAAGACACGGAGATTCGCCCGGTCATGCGTTCAATGGTCCAAAGGGAATTCGACCGGGGCGCGGCTCTCCCCATCGTGCCGTTTCCGGCCGACGGCTTATCAGTGCAGGATACGCCGAAGCTGACGCTTGTTGTCGTGAATCCGGAGTCGGACTGGACCCGTCTGCCGCAGCACGGGCAGGCGGGCACAGGCACTCTTCGCGAGCAGATCCGTGACTGGACAACCCAGCGCGGCACGTCACCCAGGCTCTATCCGGCCTCGCTTGTCTGGTGCGTAAAGAAGCCTGGGCGCGATCTGCGAGACAAAATCGAATTGATGCTGGCCTGGAAGCGCGTGGCCAGGGAGGTCGCCGATGGCACGCTGGGCGGGGATTTCGATCGGACGGACCGGACCGAAATCCAATCCAAGGTGACCGATGCTGAAACAGCCGTGAAGGATGAGATTTGGGGCAGCTACCGCTTCGTCGTCATCGCGGACGGCCTGCCTGCGCAGGCAGGCAACGAGTCGAACGGCTTGAAGGTCATTGACCTGGGTGCGGGGCATTCGAGCGGAGGCGAAACGCTGTGCGCTCGCGTCCTGACGGCATTGAAATCCCAGGCGATCCTCAATGATTCCGTGGGAATCGGGTACATCGAACGAAACTGGCCACCGGCTTTGATGGAATGCGGCGCATGGCCGATGGCGAGTCTTCGCCAGAGTTTTCTGAACGGATCGCTCACGCGGCTACTTGATCCGGACGCCACGCTTCGCGCCAAGGTCGTCGAGTTCGTGAATCGGGGCGACTTCGGCTTGGCCTCCGGCCGGCAGTCGGACGGGACTTACGAACGAATGTGGTTCAAAGAACCTGTCCCGATTGAAGAAGTCACGTTCGACTCCGGCGTGTTTCTGCTTCGCAGGGAAAAGGCGATGACGCTGAGGACAAAACCGGAACAGGAACCGATTATTCTCCATCCTTCCTCGGAGGAACGGTCTGTACCGGCAGCGTCATTGGATCCGGAATCCGAATCAAAATCCGAGACGCCGTTGAGTGAGGCCACCAGGACCATCCGCCTGAGCGGCGACGTTCCGCCTGAAACATGGAACCGGCTGGGCACGAAGCTGCTGCCCAAGTTACGCAGTGGGGCAAACCTGAAAATCGGCATCGAATTCTCAGTGACGGTCAATGACTCGATAGCCCGGGGACTCGTGGACGAGTTGAAGCAAATACTGACAGACCTGGGATTATCGGAAAAGGTGAACATCCAGTGACAGAAGCCGCATCGTGTAGATGCTTATACCAACACGTTAATAAAAAGGTGTTGCACTTTCTTGACGATTCCATTGTGGGCGAGTGAACTGGAGTGAATACCCGAGAATGTCGCAGGTATTGCCGACGATTAGCTTGAAAGGGAATTCAGGTGACACATCGCTCGTTTCCGTGTGCAGATGGAGGATTTCGACACGTAGAGGCACAATTTTCATGATATCCCTGTTCGCAAGGTCGCAATGGACATATCCAACCCGCGATAGTTACAACAATGCCCAACGCCATTGACACGCTTGCCCAATTTGTCCTTTATTATGTACGTAGTCACTTGGAATAAAAGGGACAGGAAGTAACTGCTTTTATCTTTCCTGCCAAAGGTAGATCAAATGTCTGAATCTCGTCCATCGCTAAACTTCAGTGAAAATGAAATACAAAAACTTTTCGGACATGAGGCCGCCGAAAACGAATCTAGTGAACGATTACGACAGTACTATTTTAAGACCAATACCTACGATCAGGTCATTGCAGACGTACCTCTTCGGATTCTAGTCGGCCATAAAGGGATTGGTAAATCCGCCCTATTTCAGGTCGCCATGGCAGAGGAACAAGACGATCAAAAATTAACTGTTTTGATAAAGCCTGACGATATAGCCAATCTGGGGAGCAGTACATCCGACTTCCTTACGACTATACGCGATTGGAAGTCAGGAATCCTTGAGCTTGTCGCAAAAAAAGTTCTGACGGAGATGGCACTTGGGAATGACGATAAGATGCATCAGTTTGCCGCTTTTGGCAGCAAGGTCATAGAGTTCCTTCTTGAAGTCTTTAAAGATCGCTCCAAACTCAACCTAGCCCCCGCGAAGGAAAAGGTCGTAACGAAATTTCTAGAGAGCAAGTCTATCTACATCTACATTGATGATCTTGATCGAGGGTGGCAAGGACGAATGCAAGACATTACGCGTCTTTCTGCTTTGCTGAATGCCGTTCGAGATATTTCGACTGATAATAGTGGAATCTTTTTTCGTATAGGAATACGATCCGACGTGTACTTTCTTGTGAGAACATCGGATGAATCGACAGACAAGATTGAAGGTTCCGTGATCTGGCATACGTGGACTAATCACGAGATATTTGTGCTTTGGGTCAAACGGATTGAGAGTTTTTGGGGGCGAGCTGTTAACGAAGAAAAATTGATGTCTATGCCGCAATCTCGGTTGGCGGATTACCTAGAGTCAATAGTGGAACCTCGATTTCAAGGTCGTGGTCATTGGAAAAATGCACCCATGTACCGTGTTTTTATGTCACTCATTCGCCGTCGCCCTAGAGATCTTGTAAAACTCTGTACACTTGCGGCCAGACAGGCACACCTTAGAAGTAGTAACCGAATTAATACTCAAGACTTAGAGGGATCATTTGAGGAGTACTCACAAGGTCGGCTGCAAGATACCATAAATGAATTTAGATCGGAACTTCCTGATATTGAACGCTTATTGATAGGAATGAAGCCGAACAGAAAAGAAAAGACAACTAGACAGGGATATGTCTATCACACGGATGAATTGATTCATAAAATTAAAAGAATAATGGAGCAAGGCAAATTCCGATTTGCACAGAAAGATGCTGATCCGCGGGAATTAGCGGCCTTTATGTACAAAATCAACTTCTTGACGGGACGAAGGGAGAGTCCTGGGTCTATATTGCGAAAGTATTTCGAGGAAAGTCGCTACTTGAGCAGCCGATTTGCCGATTTTGGTTTTGACTGGGAGGTACATCCAGCCTACCGTTGGGCTCTGCAGCCGGATGACGTTTTTAGTATTTTTGACCAGTTAGAACTTTCTTCGGATGAATCTTGACTGATATGTGGAGACTCATATGCCATATGGTACAGCTGCACACCGTCCTAAACGCCTCCAACATCCTGCCGAGGGATCCTTCTTAACACAGTTTGTTAAGGACGAATTCGATGCCTAACTTAGGTGCTGATGTCTTAAGGTAAGCAAGGACTTACCCGCGTCAAGCATAACGCCTGCTGGTAGAGTTGCTCGTGGCGTTTTCTGCAAATACTGCAAGTTTCGGTGTGTGCCGCATGGCGGGATGATGATCGTTTCAAGATACCGACCGCGTGTGTCGCCGAGGGTTCCGGTCTTGGTCAGCGGCCATGCCTTCCTGGTTTGATCGCTGAGTTCCCTTGTGTCTATCAGCAACGCTTTTCCACTCGTCAAGAATGAACCGGTTCGCTCATGGACCGTTCTTGGATACTGGTCGTCTTTTTCGGGTATTTTGCGACGCTGATCGGCATTGCCGTCTTCCGCGGCCGGCGGATGCGGGTGATGTCCGATTACGTGCTCGGGGGCCGGCGGATGAGCAGTTTCACGTCGGCGCTCAGTGCCAGTTCGTCCGGCACCAGCGGCTGGGCGGTCCTGGTGTTTCCGGCGTTGGCCTTCCAGCACGGGTTGGTAGAGACGTGGACGGCCCTGGCATTGGTGGCGGGCATCTGGTCGAGTTGGACGGTGCTTGCGAAACGGCTGCGCCGCTACACCATTGCCGCGGAGGATTCCCTCACCCTGCCGGAGTTCCTGGAAAAGCGGTTCGGGGACGCCACCGGGACCGTACGCACGGTGGCGGCGCTCATTACCCTTTTCTTCATCGTCTTTTACCTCAGTTCCGGCTTGATTGCGGGTTCCAAATTGTTGGGGACGGTCTTCGGACTGGATGAGACGCTGGGGGTGGTGGTGACGCTCGCTGCCGTGGGGTCCTACACCTTCATCGGCGGCTTCCTGGCGGTTTCCAGGACCGACGTGTTCCAGGCGACGTTGATGCTGGCGGCCTTCGTCATTCTGCCGCTGTGGTTGATTGTCGTGACGGACACCCCGTTCGAGGGCCTGGGCGAGACGACGCCAGGCTTCTGGAATCCCTTCACTGACCGGAAGGGCGATTCCCTCAACGTGATCTTTTGGCTCTCTACGGTGGGATGGGGATTGGGCTACTTGGGCTCGCAGCGCGTGGTGCAGCGTTTCATGGCGGTGGAAAGCGAGGACAAGATTCCGCAAAGCCGCGCCATCGGCACTGCGTGGATGCTCCTCGTTTATCTATTTGCGCTGCTGCTGGGGCTGGTTGCCCTGCCGGCGCTTTCGGAGGCAGGCCGGCTGGACGACGTGACGGCCGATCCCGAGCGCGTCTATCTCGTGGCGACGCAGGTGTTCTTCCACCCGATCGTGGGCGGGCTGCTGTTGTCCGCGGTGATTGCCGCGGTCATGAGCACGGCGGACTCGCAACTGTTGCTGGCGTCGGTGGTCACCACCAACGATCTGCCTTTTGTCAAACGGTACACCTCTGCGCTGGGGGCCGGTGCCAGGGTCCGGTTGGCCCGGGTTCTGCTCGTGGTGACGGGCGTCGTGGCGGCGGCATTCTCGATCTTCAACCCGGAATCGGTGTTCGTCCTGGTATCCTACGCCTGGGGCGGCATGGGGGCGGCGTTTGCCCCGGTCACGATCATGGCGTTGTACTGGCGCCGGTTCAACGTTCAGGGCGCGGTCGTGGCCATGGTGACCGGTACTGCTGCGGCATCAATCTGGGGATACTATTCGGGCGGCCCCGCCGGGATCATGGACCTGCAACCCGCCACTCCCGGTTGCCTGACGGCGGTGCTGGCAGCCGTCATCGTGACCTTGCTGACGCCTAGGCCGTCCGCGGCGACGGTGGCCCTATTCAACAAGGTGAACGCTCCCTCCGCGAGCCCGACCCGGCCCTGAGTTCCGTTGTCCGCTTTCCCGTCAAGACGGAACCGATTTCACCTCCGAGGGAGAATTCAAATCTCATGCCTGTGCGTGTTTGACTCTTCGGCGTCAACGGCGTCTAATCACCCTATTCATTTCTCCCTGGAGTCGCCGAATGGATTCCCACGTCGAAGGAAGTTTGAATCGCATTTCGATACAAGGTGGAGTGCAACGTCACCATTTACGGCGCCTGTGTGCGTCTCTCCATCAAACGATCGTTGATCGTGGCTGTTCTGACGTTGTCTTAGACTTTTCTCTGTGCGACGGCGTTACGGAAGCCGTGATGCTTCCACTGATGCCAATCATTACGGACTATCGCAGACGGGGAATCAGCTTCGATTTGATTCCACCGGCGGATGCCCAGCTCACTCGGCTTTTTCTCAATGCCAACTGGGGACACTATATCAAACCGGAACGGTATGACCCTTCTTCACACGAAGGCGGTCACGTTCCTGCCCTTCGCTTCGGTGGGACGGAGGATCAAAGCGACATTCTCGATAAAGTCATGAGATTGATTCTGAGGCAACTGGAGACGGATCGGTCAACCCTGAAGGCGATTGAGTGGTCACTTGGGGAAATCATGGACAACGTGTCCAATCATGCCCAATCGTCGGTCGGTGGATTCGTACAGGCGACGGCCTATAAGAACAGGAACCAAGTTGAGTTCGTCGTGTCCGACGCCGGCATCGGTATTCCCGCGAGCATGCAAATAGACAATCACGCGACGGCACTCAGAGAAGCCATTCACGAAGGGGTGACCAGAGATAAAACCCAAAACGCCGGCAATGGCCTTTACGGAAGTTATCGTGTTGCCTTCCTGTCGGGCGGTCAATTTGAGATACATTCCTTGCACGGCTTGTTATACGTCAACAATCCTGAGGAGGGAATCAGAAACAGTCAGGAGACGGTTCCATACAATGGGACGTCCGTTCGATGTGCCATTACGATTGGCGACCATGAATTGCTCAATAAGGCTCTTCGATTCAAAGATGTCCCGCACGATCCACCCGTTGATTATATTGAGCGTACATTCGAACGTGGTGAGGATGACGTGACTCTCAACATGAGAGAGCAGGCGTGGCGTGACTTCGGCTCTCGTCAGGGGGGTGTGAAAATCCGCAGCATGATCCGGAATCTCCTGAATCTGAATCATCCGGTTATTCTCGATTTCAGCGGTGTCGGCGTCATATCAAGCAGTTTCGCCGACGAAGTTTTCGGGCGTTTGTTCGTCGAGATGGGACCGCGCGCCTTCATGACGCGAATCGAAATGCGGAACGTCGATCCAACCGTTGAGGGCCTGATTGATCGGGCCATCGTGCAGCGGACCAGGCTCGGCAACGGTGACGCGTGACGCGCTCGCTGCCGCGACCGGCCCGCGGCTCAGCCGCCGTGAAAAATAGAGTACGCCATGCGACGAACGTGGGCCGGCAGGTGCTCATCGTAGCCCTCCCAGTCGGCGTATTGCGGAAGTTTCAAGTCGTGTTGCCACTTTTTTATGCTGGTCATCACCTGCATCGGCCCACCGGCTTCCATGGCCTTGCGAATTTCGCCGTTCACCACGTTGAATAAGTCACTCATGAACTTCACGTTCTCGTCAACGATTGTCACGGAGGCGTCCTCCGAGTGGGCGTTCACCGCGTGGCGCAGGTTTTTCTTTTGCAACTCCTTCAACACCCTGAGGATGGCCAGATAGTTGGAGTCATCCATCCACTTCCCCGGCGTCAGCGCGTGGTCCTCGTAGAGGTCGGCGGTGAACGCGACGCGCTCCTCGGGCAGATGCACCACGATGGAGGCGAAGCCGTCGCCCGGACCATAGTAGTGCAGGTTCACCGGTGGCCCGCGAAAGTCCACCCGCAGGGAGTCGGTGAACGTCACGTCTACTTTTTCAGGAACCACCCCGCCCACGTCCAGGTCGAACACCGTTTGGCAGGCGGCGTGGCAGATCACCTGAGCCTCGGGGAAGACCCCGGTGCCGCCCACGTGGTCGTAGTGCTCGTGGGATAGGACGATTCTCGTGACGGGCTTGTCGGTGATGTCGGCGATGGCACGTTTCAGCAATTGGGCCCGTCCCGGAAACGCCGGGTCGGTGATCAGCACCCCGTCTTCGCCCACCACCACCAGGCTGGTATAGTGGAATTCGCTCATCATGTACACGTTGTCGGCGAGTTGCTTCACCGTCGCCCCCGCCAAACCCGTGGCCGCCGTCAGAAAAGTCATGGCGCATGTGAAGATGATTGTTTTGAGTGTCCTTAGCATCATTCTTCTCTCCTATCTTGTGTTGGGAAAGGGAAGGGAATACTGAAGAAGCAGTGAAACCATGTCAACCATTTGGCATCCGATTTCCGACGGGTCAAGACCGCGGCGTTTATTCGCGTAAGCGAAAAGATGCTTGGGGAAATGGCGCGGACCCGACGGATTCTATCGCAGAAGGTATGCCGGGACAGAGTGGTTTCTGTACCGCCGTCCGTTCTGCGTTCCACTGACTGATTTCTGCCCCTCTTTTGCTGTCTACTTGGCTCTGTCTATCATTTTTATTGGTTGCCCTAGTGCTCAGATTGTTTGATGGGAGACTAATATTCCTTTGGAATATGATTTTCATGGCTCTTCCTGGGTTATCGAGTGAGATAGATAAGTCCCTCCCGAATTTCTTGACAGGATGCAAGAGGCTCCTCTAGCATGTTCCGCTTGTGATAGGCGCGTAGCTCAGGGGGAGAGCGCTACCTTGACACGGTAGAGGTCGGCGGTTCAATACCGCCCGCGCCTACCATGATTGTCCACGTGATTGTCGGAGGCGGAGTCGTGTCGGTTTCGGTTGAGGCTGAAAAAATCCAGGGCGAACGTATTGAAATTTCGTTGCCGGGAACGGGGACGAAAACCTTTCTGGCCGGGGTCACGGCGCGTGACGTGTTGACCGAGATGATCGGCACGCTGTCCCCTGAGGTATTTGCGGTGAGGATTAACGGGGCCTCCGGTGACTTGAGTACGCCTCTGACGGAGAGCGCCACGGTCGAGCCGTTGACGTTTGCGTCGGACGACGGGAAGGAAGTGTATCGCCACAGCAGCACTCATATTATGGCGCAAGCGGTGAAAGACGTGTTTCCTGCGGCCAATCTGACAATCGGGCCTGCCATTGACGACGGCTTTTATTATGATTTTTCCTTTGAACGGCCGTTCACTCCGGAGGATCTCGAGAAAATAGAGGCGCGGGCGCACGAGATTATCCGCGAAAATTATCCCGTGCATCGGCTTGAGATGTCGAAGGCGGACGCGATCAAGCTGTTTCAAGAAAAAGGGGAAGCCTTTAAGGTGGAGATTATTCAGCAGATTGAGGACGGGGCCGTCTCACTCTACCAGCAAGGCGATTTCATCGACTTGTGTCGTGGGCCTCACGTGAACTCGACTGGTCAGGTGAAGGCGTTCAAGCTGTTACACGCCGCCGGAGCGTATTGGCGAGGCGATGAACGCAACCCGATGCTGCAACGCATTTATGGCACCTCGTTTCCGACGCAACGGGAATTGGACGCGCATCTCCATAAGCTTGAAGAAATTAAACGGCGCGATCATCGCAAACTCGGGAAGGAACTTGATCTCTTCAGCATTCAGGATGAAACGGGCCCGGGTTTGATCCTCTGGCATCCCAAGGGTTCGTTGATTCGATTGTTAATCGAAAATTTCTGGCGCGACCAGCACGTCAGACACGGTTATGACCTGCTCTATTCTCCGCACGTCGCGCGGTTGGATTTATGGAAAACCAGCGGGCACGTGGACTATTACCAAGAGAACATGTTTGCGCCCATGACCGTCGAGGCCAGTGAATATCAGTTAAAACCCATGAATTGTCCGTTTCATCTCATGGTGTACAAGTCGCACTTGCGGAGCTATCGGGAACTTCCCCTGCGCTATGGTGAGTTAGGCACGGTGTATCGCTACGAGCGCTCGGGGGTGTTGCACGGACTCATGCGGGTGCGGGGCTTTACCCAGGACGATGCGCACATCTTTTGTCGTCCCGATCAGATCGAATCCGAAGTGCGGAGCGTCCTCGATTTCACCATGTTCATGCTGAGGAGATTCGGGTTTACGGAATTTGACTTGTATCTGTCCACGAGACCGGAGCAGGCGGTGGGGACCGTGGAGAAGTGGGACCAGGCGACGCAGGCACTTGAAGCCGCACTGAAGGGAAGCGGGTTCCCGTATACCATCGACCCGGGCGAAGGCGTGTTTTACGGACCGAAGATCGATCTGAAAATCCGCGACGCCTTGGGGCGTGCGTGGCAATGTTCGACGGTTCAAATTGACTTTAATAATCCTGAACGGTTTGGGCTGTCCTACGTGGGGGACGATGGGGCGGCGCACCAGCCGATCATGATTCATCGGGCGCTGCTGGGGTCCATCGAGCGATTTTTCGGCATCCTCGTTGAACATTACGCCGGGGTCTTTCCGACGTGGCTGGCACCCGTCCAAGCGAAAGTCTTGCCCATTACCGACAAACAGGCGGACTATGCGTCACACGTGCGCGAGCAATTAGCGGACGTCGGTCTGCGCGTCGACCTGGACTTGCGAAATGAAAAGATAGGGTTCAAAATCCGTGAAGCCGAAAAAGCCAAAATTCCCTACATGCTCGTGGTCGGGGATCGGGAACGGGAGACGCAGACGGTCTCAGTCCGAAAACGAAGCGGAACTAACGTAGGGGCCATGCCGATCACAGGGGTAAGAGACCTGATTCGACAAGACGTACCCTCAGACCAATTGACCCGTTCCTCTAGCACGAATGAGTAGAACGGTCGTTGCCAAATATCGGGTCAATCATTTGATTCGAGTCACCGAAGTCCGGGTCATTGGTCCGGAAGGGGAGCAACTGGGTGTTCTCAAGACCGGTGACGCTCTCAAGCAGGCCGTGAAAAGCGGGTATGATTTGGTGGAAGTTGCCCCCAACTCCACCCCGCCGGTCTGTCGAATCATGGATTATGGAAAATTCAAGTATGAGCAGAGCAAGAAAGAACATAAAATTCGCCAGCACCAGAAATCGACCCAGGTCAAGGAAATCAAATTTCGTCCCCGCACGGACAAGCATGATCTGGAGACCAAGGTTCGTCGAATTTTAGAATTTCTGGAGGATGGAAACAAAACCAAAGTAACGGTCATGTTTCGAGGACGAGAAATGGCCAACCAGGAACTCGGTCGGATGGCAATGGGGAAAGTGCGGGAAGAAATTAAAGACGTCTGCACGATTGAAATGGAACCCAGAATGGAAGGGCGCAATCTGTATATGATCGTGGCCCCGAAGCATTAAGGGGACCTTTGTCACATGTCATTCTGAGGTTCCCCTGAGCCTCGAAGGGCGAAGCGAAAAATCGAAAGGGCCTGCCGAAAGATGACAGAGAAAGGGAGTCTTGCAAAGGTCTCTTAAGGGGAGCAACACATGGCGCGTATGAAGTTAAAAAGTCATTCGGGAGCAGCCAAACGGTTTAAGCGAACGGGAACGGGGAAATTCATGAGGCGGAAGGCGGGATTGCGACACATCCTCACCACGAAAAACGCCAAACGGAAAAAACGGCTGAATGATACGGTCGTCGTTTCGAAATCGGATCAAGATTCGTTGTCCCGACTCTTACCTTATTCCTGACTGTAGAAACCGAAGAAACGGCAATCAGGTTCAGGACCATCTAAACGAAGGAGTTTTACGTCATGCCACGCGTGAAAGGCGGCCCGCAAACTCGCCGCCGCAGAAAGAAGCGGTTAAAGTTAGCCAAAGGGCAATACGGGGCCAGAAGCAAACTGTTTCGGACGGCCACGGAGTCCGTTGATAAAGGTCAAGGTTACGCCTACGTTGGCCGGCGACATCGAAAACGGGATTTTCGGCGATTGTGGATTACCAGAATTTCCGCGGCGGTCAAGGCGCATGGGTTATCGTACAGCCGGTTCATCCATGCGTTGACCGAAGCCAACGTGGCCGTGAACCGGAAGATGCTCTCAGAAATGGCCATCCACGACCCCGCGGGATTCAAGTCTCTCACGGATCTCGCAAAAGCCTCCGCCTGACCCTGTCACACCATCAAGAGTGCTGATGATGCGCCAAGTTCCTTTCTTGTCACCCTTAGTGACAAGGCCTGTCTGCCGACGCAAAGGCAGGCCTGCCTGTCGTCCGTGCTTTGATGGCCTGCCCTCTGTAGCTTCCTATGCTGCTGGTTGCGGCTCGTAGGGCTCAATCTCAATCTCATCCTCGCGCGCTTGGGCCTGCACCACGTCGTAGGCAGTTTGCAGGCGTATCCAGGTTTCCGTCGTGGAGCCGAAAGCCTTCGCGAGTCGTATTGCCATTTCGCTCGACATACGGGCGCGACCGTTCACCAGATTCGAGAGCGCCTGACGACTGACGCCGAGGACCTTCGCGCCGTCGGTGACGTTGAGGCCAAGCGGATCCAGACAGGACACCCGCACCACTGTGCCCGGGTGCGGCGGATTTTTCATAGGCATCGTGGTTCTCCGTTCCTTAGTTTAGTGGTAGTCAATCAATTCGACATCGTAGATGTCTTTGCCTTCGAAGTGAAAGATGATACGCCAGTTGGTCTTCACGGTTATCGACCAATAACCTTTTCGATCACCTTTGAGTGCATGTAGTCGGTAGTGGGGAATGCGCATTGCCTCGGGTGAACTGGCGACATCAAGCTGGGCGAGCATCACTTCTACCCGTTCTTGCAGATCAGGACGGATGAGGCTACGGTCGCCGTGCTCGTAAAGACGTTTGAGCCCGCGATGACGAAAACTCTGTATCATTTATTTGAATGTAATGTGTCAATCGACGCTTGTCAATACACAGAGCCCCCAGAAGTGAGACAGGGAGCTTGAAAGATGACGTGGGTAGCGCCAGTCTAGGAGAGGCTTGGAGGCGTGTCCTATGTGTGGCCGGTACAGCTTGACGACGGAAACAGACGTGATCACGGAACGATTTGTCGGGCAATCAACGTCTGAGGCGTGGCTGCCCGCACGAGGGGCACGCTATAACGTCGCTCCGTCTCAGCCGGTCTGGGCGGTGGTCCATGGCGAGGAACCAAGGATCGTGGCGCTGCATTGGGGACTGATTCCCTCATGGGCAAAGGACAAGGCGATCGGCACCCGCATGATTAATGCCCGGTCTGAAGGGATTGCGGAAAAACCGAGCTTTCGCCGAGCGATTCGGACACGTCGCTGTCTGGTGTTGGCCGATGGATTTTATGAATGGAAACAAGAGGCCTCATTCAGAGTGCCCCACTATATTCGGCTGAAGTCTCGTGAGCCGTTTGGTTTTGCCGGCCTATGGGAAAGCTGGTCTTCCTCATCCGGGGAAACGATTCAGTCGTGTACGATCATCACCACCGCGGCGAATGCCTTCCTGAAACAGATTCACCATCGTATGCCGGTCATTCTCCCCCGTGAAGCCGAAGCACACTGGCTCAACCCAGCCGTGGATGACCTTCACAACGTTCTTCCCCTCCTCCAACCCTATCCCGCAGACGACGTGGAAGGATTTCCCGTCACGACCGTCGTGAATGCTCCCCACAATGACGTACCCGCCTGCATGGAGCCGGCTGTCTCTTCCGGCGGAGTCATGCAGTCGTCCTTGTGATGCTTGAACGGTACGAGTCGGATTTGGTGGGCCAACGTCTTTAAGGTCAACGGCACGCGGCGTCTATTACGGCGAGTGGTTAGGCAGCACGACATTCAGCCTGTCGCTGCCGTCAGGTGCAACATTTTGTTGGGTAGTTGCTGATTATGCCGTGCAGTAAAGGTAAATAGATACTCCCCAGCTTCATCTCTGTTAGCCAAATCAGGGTCGCCCCGGCTGTTGCAGCTCTACCTTGTGTGTTGTTATCGTGGCAACATGAGTGGAATCTACGCGATGTATTTCACCGGGGTGTCAGGCTCCGGCCATGCCGTGTTTGTCATGAAAAACAGTGTGATTGTGGGAGCAGATGCCGTAGGTGCTGTGCTTGATGGCACCTACAAGGATGTTGGCGATGGTAAACTCGACGTCTCGGTGACGCTGACAGTTCCTGCAGGTACTTCGCTCGTGACCGGCGCGATTGCCGGAAGGAATCCCATGGCACAGCAAATCACCACAATCCTACCGGCAAATCTGGGCAATGGTCGTCCGATTGGTGTTCAGACGCCAACTGGGCCAGTCAATGTTGTGTTCAGGCGACTGCGGGATATCCCATGACTGACGACGGGCTTTGGATGGGTCTGGCCACAATCGTGGCGGTGTTCTTGGTGCCGGTGTTTGCCGTCTTGGCTGCACGGCACATGGACAATCGGCGTGCCGACAAAGCACGAAAACTGGATATCTTCCGCACACTGATGCGGACGAGAGGACTCCAATTGCATTGGGAGCATGTCGGAGCACTGAATCTCGTTGAGGTGGAATTCATTGACTGCCCCGGTGTTGTGAACGCATGGAAGGAGTATCTGGCCAATTTGGGAGAAGAAATTCCGGTAATAGAGCAAAAGAACCGGCATGACGCATTTATAAAGAAGCGTAACTCGTTGCTGACAAAACTGATTGACGAGATTGCGAAAGCCCTCAAGATCAAGGTTCCGCAGCTAGACATTCTTGAGGGAAATTATGTGCCGCTGGGTTGGGCTAACGACGAATGGGAACAACAACTTGTGCGGCGCGGTTTGATTAATGTGCTTCACGAAAAATCACCTATACATATCCACCCGTACCAGCCACTACAAGAACAGAATCCCTATCCACCGCCGCCGGACACCAAGTAAGAGAACTGCACAGCTTGGCACACTTTTATCAACGAGTTTGCCGTCAACTTCTGTCCCTTTCTGTTTACGACCATGGAATCATATCTTGAACACGGAAGTCTCAACTGCCTGAGAACGAAAAATAAGACGTGACCTTGCCCATGATCTGTATTGGTATGTTTCGTAAGGAAAGTTGAATGGCAAAACAGCGGCAGAGTTACCTTCGAAAAGTTTCAGAAGTCTTCGGATATTCTTCAGAAGCGACTTCCCCTGAAGCGTTAAGAGCAAGGAGAGAATATCAGTGTCCCTTTCTCAATGCGAAATGTGTAAAGCCGGGTCAACATGGAGATTATGATGCCAATATTCCTTTTGGGGCTTGTAGCGTCTGGCATCGTGGTACAGGTGTTACGGAACCACATCCTCATGTCATCTGCCCCGTCAGATTCGTCCAAAATCATCAAATTTTCTGGGATGCCAATCGGCTTTTTGAGAGGAAAGAAGGGACGGAGACCATCATCATTCCAGAGGCGAGTTTGCCGATGGGAAGAATCGACTACATTCTCGCTCAATATGATCCGTCGAGACAGCAAGTCGTTGATTTCAATATACTCGAAGTCATGGCTTGCAGTACGACCAGAACGGGAGACGTTCTGCGTTCCTTACACGACGTCCTTGAAGGGTCTCAAATCCAGAGAACGCTGAAATACGGGATCAACTACAGGCAGGTTATCAGCAGAATGATGGTTCAGATTTTGGCAAAGGCCTTCGCGTGTGAGAAATGGAATAAGCGGATGATCTGGGCCGTTCAGGATGTATTCTATCGCTACATGCAGGCAACGACGAAGATCAGTTTGAAACCGCTTGCTTTGGAAGCTATCGATAATCCTCGGGAAACCGAAAAAATGCCCATTCTATTCTTCGTGTATGGAATGGATCCGGCTGAACATCAAGAGCTGTTTGAGCTTAAGCTGAAGAAAGTCTACGGTGGAACCAAAGAAGATTTTACAAGCGTTTTTGAGCCATTGACGATTCCCGACTCAGAAATCGTGGTCGAGATGCTTCACGACAAGATCGTGAATTCCTCTACCAGCTTCCGCCTTTCTTCCTCTCTTGACTCTGGAAATCTCGCAAAGGCTGCTTCAAGTATCGTAAAAGCCTAGCGGACTATTTTTTCCGTAGGATCACTTCAGATTCGCAGAGTTCATGGCTATGAGAGGAAGACCTTCGACGCCGTATGACGTTGATTTCTTCAAATGTATACCCTGCCAGTTCGCCTAGTTCAGCAAGGATGTCGGGAACGGGCACCTTGATCCCACTATGAGATGACTCTCCGACGATTAAGACAAAAGGAGCATGACGTTTCAGAAGAGGTTTGAGGGTTCTTAGCGTTCGGAGCATTCCCCCAAAGTATTGCGTGGTCATGAAGGCATAATCCCAACCCCAGTTTTTGCCTTTATGCACTTCCCTTAAGCTATCAGCAATGTTCTGGATACTTCCAATCTTTGCCACTTCCTCTGAATCCTTAATATCTTTATACATGGCTTTGGCATCGCAAATTAACATAGCCTTTCTCAGGTTGCGTAAATCGATCATATTTTCTGCAAATTTCAGAAAGAACAATTCCATGCGTGTCTGCATCGTGTAATCCAGGTTATTCAGATACGGTGGGGAAGTAATCACCAAAGAAGCGGGCCAAAACGGGTGTTGGAGGCTCTCGGCAGATCTGACGTCACACTCACCGATATATCCCTTACCGTGCTGGTAATCCAGCGAGTTCACATACTCCAGATCGGAATACATTTTATGAATCTTTTGAGCGAAGAGATCAAAGACTGGGGCATCCTCCTTCCTCGAATTTGAGCCAAAAGCATGGGGAGTCAGTTTCATATTGGAAGCAGGGCGCAGGATTGAGGCCAAAGCAAGTAAAAAGTACGGCTGCAAACGTTTTGGAATTCGCTGCCCTATTATATATCTCAGTATCAGAATCTTCTGAACGACAATTTTCGTCATCCACTTGTAGAGCCTTGGCATATCCGGCTCTGATGTTTCTGCCAGTATTGCCCTGATCCGACTTCTAATTTGGTTGACCCGAGTATCTGAACCATTCTGATCGAACAGGTCTTGGCTCACACTCATACTTCGTAATAAGGGTCGCGTTTCGTTCAACAAAGCCACCAATGAGCTTTTGAATCGATTGATATCAACGTCCCAATCAAGTTTTACACGCGAGACGAAGGCAAGGAAGGGGTTCACTTCAAGGCCGATTCCGTTAATTCCTTTCAGTATTGCCGTCAAGACCGTAGTTCCCGTGCCAGAAAAGGGGTCCAAAATCGTTTCGCCAGGATTGATGCCAAATCGCTCTGTGGCTTCCACAATAAGTGGTTCCGAATAAGATTCAGGCATCAAATACCAATCGTGGACGTGAAGCCCCTGATTCAAGATTGCCGTTGAACTGTATGCCGGAACCGGTTCTCTCGCTTTACCGGCATTCGTAAACTTCCATCGTGTGAATTGGTAGCCGTTAGAACCGTTCCTCTCAAGATACGCTTGTATTGATTCTATTGAGAACCGACGTTCATTTCTGCCGCCAACTCGATAACAATCTAATTCTCCACGGTCCGTTAGAGATCTAACGGTATTGTGAGAGACTTTAAGAAATGTCGCGACTTCTGAAACGGTCATGAGTTTTTCTTGTTCTCTGTTGACCGAAGCGTAAATTTGCTTTCTCACGGGGATCATCCTTATAGAATTGGCCAGAGAAATCTTATAATTTGTTACAAAATACTACAAGTTGTTCACTAAAAGTTCAAACAACAATGAATGGGGCATGGGGAAAGGTGCTTGTGCGGGCATGAGTGCCAACGCACCCCGCACGTCATGGTTCCACGGTTACGAATCGTCGCGACACAGGGGGGCCACGTCCAGTTCGACCACGGAGATGGGCATGGAGATTTGCCAGTTTTCCAGGACTTCCGGGTGGAGTTCTCCGATCAGGCCGATGGATTGCCCGTCGCAAAGAATGGTTCCGGATCGTCCTTCAATAAAGGAGCTGTGGCTGATGGGTTCAAGGGTATAGGCCTTCACGAAATAAAACATCAGCACGTCCAGGCAGGTATGCACTTCAGAAAAGTTCGCAGTGGGGTGCGCGATGAGGATCCCGAGACGTATCGCCGTTCGGGAGCCGAGTTCCTGGCTCAAGTCAGGAATGGCCACTTCACCGATTTCAAACAGCCGGTGCGGATAAAACGCGCGCGGTGAGGCCGTCTCCACGCGCAACAACGACGGCACGATCCAGGATCGGAGACACGAAAAATTTTGCGACATGACGTTCTCCACTTCCACGACGTGTTGCCGGTCAGCCGCGGTCAGGCGCATCCGTTCAACGAGGTCCTGATGGGACATCAGGATGTTGGAAAAGATTTCCTGAAACCCCTGTCCGATCATGTGCCCACGGAGAGAATCAGAGGTCTCATCAAGCGCAGACAACGCGCCAACGGTGAATTGGGCCGGCATCTCGGGAATAAACGAGTCATACCCGCGGCTGATCGCCACGTCTTCAGCCACGTCCACCGGGTGCATGAGGTCGCCGCGATAGGGTGGTAACCGCACCATCAGCTTCTTCCCTCTCCCTTTGACTTCATACCCATACGCCCGTAAGTCTTGCTGAACTTGGTCAACGGCCATGGGCAGGCCGAGGGCAGCTTCAAGCGCGGTCAGAGGAATTTTCTGAGTCCTGCCGACGTCGCAAGGAGTTTTGATTGACGTTCCCCATTCGGTGGCATACGGATACACCACGTCGACCGGGTCAATGGCGGCGCCCCGGTCCGCCAGATTCGCGGCAAAGATGTTGAGGGCCAACAGCACCATTCTCAGGTCGGTTCCGGTCACTTCCACGAAGATCTCCGAGTCACCGACCTGGAGTTCACCAATCTCCCGGCTGTTGATGATGGGGGGGAAGGAGAGAATCTGCCCTTCTTTATCCCACAGCAACGGCAGCAACGGTTGATCGGCGAGAATGTACCCGTACTCCAGGCCTTTCGGATGAACCGTCAGCACGTCTTGAAGCGTCATGGTTTCGGAAAACCCAAGAGGGGTAAACCGGGCCTCAGTGGGTTTGACGAGTCCATACGTTACCGGGAATTGAATCTGAGACAGTCGATACAGCCCCACGGAGATCGTTTTTCGTTTGTGGCCGAAAATATCAGCAAGCTTCTCCTGAAACTGAATAAGTTGAGTCAAGCCTTTCTCGGTGACGGTGTAGCCGGTGGCTGCACAGGCCGCCACGTAGGGTCGCACCCGTTCCATGCCCGCGGCCACCGTCACGCGACGTTTGGGACGAGTCCTGGTGTAGAAAAAGGGGTAGTCGGGGGGCAATCCTTGGAGTTTCGTCCGAATCTGTCGGGCAATCCCTTCCACGCTCCACAAATCCGGCCGGTTGCTGTCTTGCAACTCAACGCGCATTTCGCCTGTGGTCTGGGTGAATTCTTTCAATTCCCCTTTGACCAGAGGCAACCACGACTCGAGTTGCTCGACCGTGGCCGATTGCCCGAGGAGGCGTTCAAAATCGTTATGAAACAGAGAAATCGTCGGCATACCGTCATCACCAAGGAAAGACCCGAACTTTCCTTTCTGTCATGCCCGCCGGCTATTAGCGGGCATCCAGGGTTTGCCTCTTTGTCATCAATGCCTCAGACTGGATTCCCGATTAAAGATGTCGGGAATGACAGGAGGCTGAACACGTCAATGCGTGCTCCGTTACCGCCCGACAGGGCCAAAGCAAGACCCGGCTTTTCTGTCTGTCATTCCTGCTGGCTGTTTCCTTTCTGTCATGCCCGCCGGTTGTTAGCGGGCATCCAGGGTTTGCCTCTTTGTCACCAATGCCTCGGACTGGATTCCCGATTGAAAACGTCGGGAATGACAGGCGGCTGAACACGTCAATGCGTGTTTCGTTACCGCCCGACAGGACCAAGGCAAGACCCGGCTTTTCTGTCTGTCATTCCTGCTGGCTGTTTCCTTTCTGTCATGCCCGCCGGTTGTTAGCGAGCATCCAGGATTTTACTCTTTGTCATTGATGCCTCGGACTGGATTCCCGATTAAAGATGTCGGGAATGACAGGAGGCTGAACATTTCAATGCGTGCTACGTTACCGCCTGACAGGACCAAGGCAAGACCCGGACTTTCCTGTCTGTCATGCCTGCCGGCGGTTTCCTGTCTGTCATGCCCGCCGGTTGTTAGCGGGCATCCAGGGTTTTATTCTTTGTCATTGATGCCTCGGACTGGATTCCCGATTAAAGATGTCGGGAATGACAGGAGGCTGAACATTTCAATGCGTGCTACGTTACCGCCTGACAGGACCAAGGCAAGACCCGGACTTTCCTGTCTGTCATGCCTGCCGGCGGTTTCCTGTCTGTCATGCCCGCCGGTTGTTAGCGGGCATCCAGGGTTTTACTCTTTGTCACGAATACCTCGGACTGGATTCCCGATTAAAAACGTCGGGAATGACAGAGGAGGGATATCGGGAATGACAGAGCGGGAACTACGGGGATGACAAGAGTGCTCCATTTTCATGACTTGCCGTTCAGGCAGGCAAGCCTGCACGGGGGATTCGTTGCAAATGCTGTTCGGCACTTAAGAAAACCGTCCCCGCATCGTGCGAATTTTTTCAAGGTCCACGGAAAACAGGTCGCGAATGTCATGAATCCCGAGGGCGACCATCGCCATGCGATCCAGGCCCAATCCCCAGGCAATCACCGGCACCGTGACCCCGAGGGGGTGCGTCACTTCCGGCCGAAACAAGCCGGCCCCGCCTAATTCCATCCAGCCGAGTTTCGGATGCCGGACGTGAAGTTCCACGGACGGTTCCGTGAACGGAAAATAGGCCGGCAAAAATTTGCTCTCCTGCGCCTGGGCCATTTCTTTGGCAAACAGGGTCAGCAGGCCGAGCAGCGTCCGAAACGTAATATCGTCTCCCAACACGATGCCTTCCACTTGAAAAAAGTCCGTGGCATGGGTCGCATCAACCTGGTCGTAGCGAAAGCACCGGGCCATGGAAAAATATTTGCCCGGGACCAGAGGATTCGCCGCCATGGTTCGAGCAGACACCGCGGTGCCTTGGCTTCGCAAAACCAAGCGGCGCGCCCGGGCCCGGTCATACTGATAGCCCCACCCGCTTGACCCCGTGCCGCCGCCGTGTTCGTGGGTGTCGGCCACTTGAGACAGAAACGGTTCCGCGATCGTCTCCGCATGGGTGGGAGTTTTCACAAAATATACGTCGTGAATCGCTCGGGCAGGATGAAACTGAGGCATGTACAGGGCGTCCATGTCCCAGAATTCGGTTTCCACCAACGGGCCTCGCATTTCCTGAAATCCCATCCCGACCAGTTTGTGTTTGACCAGGTCCAGAAATTCCCGATAGGGATGCCGCCGTCCCGGTGCCACGCGCGGCGGCCTGAGGGTAATGGTGTATTTCCGGAAGGGCTTTTTGCGCCAGGACCCGTCTTTGAGCATGTCCGGTGTCAGTTGGGAAATTTCTTCCACGGCACCCGGACGGCAGAGTTTCGCCACGTCTTGCCCAGTTTCGGTCAGCCTGTATTCGCGTTGAATGCGATCCTCGATACGAAACGGCTCCTGAGCGTTTCCCCGCTTCACCGAGTACTGTCGTAACAGGGTTTGTTGACCTGAAGAAAAGGACGGCATCTCTCGACCGCTTTCGCTCAACTGGCGGAGGAGATCGTGGAACTGCTCCATCGTGGGGCTGGATGTTTCCGTCGCGGCGACATAGCCTCCGGACACTAAGCGGATGGCCGCCTCTTTTTTGAGAAGACCAAGGGCCCGACTGAATTCGGTAGGCTGAAACGTCCCCATCTCCTGTAAATCTTTCACGGTAAACGAGTGCCCTTCTTGCGCGCCTTGCCGACACGTCGTAAGGATCCAGTCAGCCGGAGCACCGGTGGCCAGATACCCCCGCCCCACCTCCGTCAAGCTCACCCAGGACGTCCTGGTTTCCGCGTGGAGTCGGACCAGCGCCTTCGCTTGCAGCCATCCCATCGCCATACTGACTTGAGCCGGTTCCAGTTGCGAGAGCGTTTGCAGGGAGGCATCGGAGACCGACGCATCCAAGGCTTGCCCTGAGCCTTGCCGAAGGGCTTGCCCGAACGCCGCCAGCAGGTTGATTTCCAGCGGATGCAAACTATCATACACGGCATTCATCGGGACGCCCTAGGGACAATGGATCGAAACGCTGCAATCGTCGCCGCATAATCGGGCCGAGCAAAAATCGCCGATCCCGCGACCAGCACCGTCGCCCCGGCTCCTCCGTCATCCTGAGCGGCGTGAAGGATCGCTGCCGCGTTCTCAAGGTTGACGCCGCCGTCCACTTCCAGAAAGGCCTGACTGCCGGTACGGTCGAGCAGGTGTTTCGCACGACGAATTTTGTCGAGTGAGGACGGAATAAAGGTTTGTCCTCCGAACCCCGGATTGACCGACATGATCAGCACCAGGTCAACGTCCGTCACGACCTCTTCGATTGCGTTCAGGGACGTGGAGGGATTGAGCGTCACGCCGGCCTTCACCCCGTGTTCTTTGATGGCGTGAATGGTACGGTGCAAGTGAGGGCAGGCTTCCGTGTGGACCGTGAGATAATCGGCGCCGGCTTGAGCAAAATCGGGAATAAACGCGTCTGGATTGGTCATCATGAGATGAACGTCCAGAGGCAGAGCCGTCACCTTCCGCAACGACTCCACAATGGGCGGGCCGACCGTGAGATTCGGCACAAAATGCCCGTCCATGACGTCCACGTGCAGCCAATCGGCCCCGCCCGCTTCCACCGCGGCAACCTCCTCCGCCAACCGCGCAAAGTCCGCGGACAGAATCGAAGGCGCAATTTTTACGGGTGAAGAACTTGTCATCTACGTCCGTCGAAGTCGGGCGGCAAAGAATCCGTCCATGTTATAGGGGGAACTCACGGTCAGAAAATCTCCGGCCGGGTTCGTGAGGGAATGAGCCCGGGGAGGAAGCCACGCTGTTGATGGTTCGTGGCGGAAATCAGGATACTCTCGGCAAAAACGGGAAATGACGTCCGTGGTTTCCTCGGGCTCGGTTGAACAGGCACTATAGACCAACACTCCATGGGGTCTCAAGTAACGGGACACCCGTTGCAGGATGGTGAATTGCCGTTCCCCGTGCCGGTTAAGCCATTCGGATGTTTTCTGCCACTTGGCTTCGGGGTGGCGACGCAAGACCCCAAACCCTGAACAGGGCACATCCACCAGAATCCGGTCAAATCCACCCTTCTCCCTCTCCCACTGGGAGAGGGTAGGGTTCCCTCCTTCTTCCCTCTCCCCTGGCGGGAGAGGGTCAGGGTGAGGGGAGGAGGAACGGTGATGGGCGTCATGGGAGACCCGGACGGGTTGCACGCAGGTGATGCCCAGGGTTCGCAGATTCGATTCCAGGCGTTTCAGGCGCTTGGGATGTGGATCGGTTGCGACAATTTCTCCCTGATTCTGCATCAATGCCGCGACGTGTGAGCATTTCCCCCCGGGAGCAGCACACGCATCCAACACGCGGTGACCGGGCCGGACATCCAGGAGCAACGGCACCAGTTGCGCGGCTTCATCCTCCACGTAACACCATCCCTCCCGGATCGCGGACAACGGATGCAACGGCCCGCAGTGCTCCAGGACGAGTCCCTGCGCGCTGATCGCCGTTTGAGAGACCGCATACCCTTGTTCCCGAAGGGTGGATTCCAGTTGCTCACGAGAACAGCGAAGCGTGTTCGTTCGCAACGTCAGAGGCGGAATGGTGAGGGTGCGTCGGCAGAGTTGTTCAGCCAGTTCAAGCCCCCATTGGTCGATCCAGCGTCGAGTCAACCAGTGAGGGCAGGAGTACGTGATGGACAACCCCTCAACCGGATCGTGCCTGATGTCAGGCCACTTGACGTCACGCCGTCGATCCAGATTCCGAAGAATCCCGTTGACCATCCCTCGCCAATCCCGGCCTTTCACCCTCTTGGCGAGCGTGACGGATTCATTCACGGCCGCGGAAACCGGGATACGATCCAGATACAGCATTTGGTAGGCCCCAAGACGGAGCACGTTGGCCACGACAAGAGGGAGTCGCTCCATCGGACGACTGGCGACCGCGTTCAACCGCCAATCCAGCGTGGCCCGGTGCCGGAGGACCCCATACACCAGTTCAAACGCCAAAGCCTGGTCTTGGGTTGGCAACTTCGCGGGCGCGGCGAATCGGGCAAACGCCTCATCCGCAAAGCAACGGTCGCGTTCCACGGCCCCAAGCGTTTGAAGGGCCAACCGCCGAGACGTAGCGACACCATCTGATGTTGCCCTGGAAGGGTATTGCTGATTGCGGATTGTTGATTGTGGATGTTTGACTTTCAATCGACAATCCGCAATCTTCAATCCACGCCCCTGGCATCGATCAATTGCCTCGCCAGTTTGATGGCTTCCAACAGGCTGTGGGGATCGGCCTGACCCGTGCCGACAATATCATACGCCGTGCCGTGGTCGACGGAAGTCCGAATGATCGGCAGTCCGACCGTCAGGTTCACGCACCGGCCAAACGCCACGGTTTTGAGCGGGATCAGTCCTTGATCGTGATACATGGCCACCACCACGTCATACGCTCCGCGAACGGCCGTCCCGAACAACGTATCGGCCGGCAGGGGGCCGGTGGCCTGAATTCTGCTTCGTCGGGCCAAGCGAACCGCGGGCGCAATGACCTCTTGCTCTTCGTGGCCCAATACTCCGCGTTCGCCTGCGTGTGGATTGAGCGCGGCGACGCCGATACGCGGACGAGCGACCTGGAAATCGTCCTTCATGGCTTGATGAGCGAGTTGAATGGCCGTCACCACGCGCTGAATCGTCAGGGTCCGGGGAACCTGCTGAAGAGGCAGATGCGTGGTCACAAACAGAATTTTTAACGGCCCACCCACCAACATCATCCCGACCCGTTTCGATCCCGTCAGCTCGGCCAGAAGTTCCGTATGCCCGGGGTACGCATAACCGGCAAGGTGGATGGCCTCTTTGTTAATCGGAGCCGTGACCACGGCCGACGCGCACCCGGCTTGGGCCAACCGCACGGCGGTTTGAATGAAGGCAATGGACGCTGCGCCCGTGGCACGAGCGGCTCGGCCTGATCGAAATCGACCCAACGGCGTTTGCAACGGATCAAGCACCGGAAGATGGCCTCTTCTGAAGGGTTGGCTTTCTTTCGCGCCATGAGATGGCGCCGCGACGGGACCGTGGTCCCAAGGCAGGGGCACCACCTTGAGCGAGGAAGAAAGCCGGCGGGTTTCGCGTTGGAAAACCGGAACCGATCCGATCACGATGGGCCGACACAGGCGCCACACGAGCGGGGAGGCCAGGGCCTTGACTACCACCTCCGGGCCAATCCCCGCGGGATCGCCCATGGTCACGGCGAGATACGGTCTGGGTGAAGGGTCGTTGATGGCGGATTGTCGATTATTGATTTTCAATCGGTCGTCCTCACTCTGCCATTTTCTTTTTCACCACGTCGATAACGTCTTGAACGGGACGGCCGGTTTTCTGGGCAATGGTTTGGCAGTCTTGAAATTCCGGCCGATACGTGACGGTCTTCCCCACGTGAACGATTTTCACGCGCACACGGCCTTGGGGGAGACGGATCGTTTTCATAGAACGCGGCAACGTCACGCGGTTGATGATCTGGTGACGCACCCCAAGCGTCGTGGTTTCCCGAAACAGCGTCTGAGTCAGGACCCCGGCCCGCTCAGGCGGAGCCAGCACCGTCAGGAGAGTCCCGGGTCGAGTCCGTTTCATTATGGTCGGGGTCAAGGTGACGTCGAGGGCACCGTTCTCAAACAGCCGTGCCATGACCGATTCATACACTTGAGGATTCAGGTCGTCGATCGTGGTTTCTAATTGGATAACCTGGTCGGCCTCAAGCGACTCCGTTGACCCTTCAGGGCTCAGGGCAAGCCCTTCAAAACTCAGGGCCGGTGTTGACGATGACAGAAACACGCGCAACACGTTCGGCCAGTCAGGTGGATCGGCTGTGCCTGCGCCATACCCGATGGACCGGGGAACCACGGGCGGCAGGTGGTGGCACGGCTGCGTCAGCGTGGTCAGCAGGGCCATCCCGGTGGGGGTGGTCAATTCCATCGCCGGTCCTTGAGTATAGATGGAATACCCTTTGGCTAACTCGGCCACCGCGGGTCCGGGGACCGGTAACGTGCCGTGGGCACCGTGGATCGTTCCAGACCCCACGTTGACGGGCGCGGCCCCGAACGTCTGAATCCCGAGTTCATGACAGCCCAACAGGCTCCCCACAATGTCCACCAGGGAATCGATCACGCCCACTTCATGGAAACGGATGGTGGCAGGGTCTCGTCCATGCACGGTGCCTTCGGCTTGGGCGAGCCGCTCGAAGACCGAGAGTGCCTGGGTTTTGACCCAGGGAGGCAACCGGCTCGTCGAAAGAAGTCGTCGGATTTGCGGCCAGGAGAGAGGAGTGGCACGGCCTTTGGAAATGACGACGTCCACTTTCGTCGCGTGAATCCCGCCGCGGTGGACCTTTGAGACGTTGAGACGGTATCCGGAGAGTGGAAGCGCCTTGAGTCCCTTGCGAAGCTTGTGCGGAGACAGCCCCGCGTCAATCAGGGCTCCCAACGTCATGTCCCCGCTGATTCCCGAAAAACAATCGAAGTGCAGATACATGGGCTTGCTGAGTTTTGATTGTGAATTGTTGATGGTAGATTGACAAATCAGAAATCCACAATCAACAATCCGCCATCATGAGTCAAGCCTTCATCAGCATCGTCGCGCTTCTGGCCTTGTTGAGCACCCCGGTGGCGCTGGATGCCAAACGAAAAAAGTCGGCCCCGCCATTGCCGCTCAAGATTGTGGACGTCACCACCTCGCCGGTGCCCTTTACCCCCGGGAACGGTCCCATGTCCATGATCGTGGAGATAAAATTGCCCGAGGACCTCAGTAACGTCGATGTATTGGAAGTGTCTTCCCTGATCAGTAGTCCGTCCAAGCGCGTCATTCGCTTTTTATTCAGCCGACAAGCACTGGATCACGTGGTTATGGAACGGGGGAAGCCTCGCATGAGGACCACCTTGCTCTGGGATGGGAAGGATCAGGCCCGGCGGTACATGACTGAAGGGACGTATGCCTACGAAGTCCGAGCCAAATTGATGGCCGATGAGCACGGGTTTATGAAGGCCAAAATCGTCTCGCCACGCGCACGCGGCACGGTGGAAGTGGCTTCGTCTCAAGAACGCCCCAACGCTGAACGGGACGGGCAACCCGCGACGACTAGGGTCGAGTGACCAGGGTATTGATGCGATGCGCCAGATGCCCGGCGCCAAAGCCGTTGTCGATGTTCACCACCCCGATTCCCGCGGAGCACGCGTTCAACATCGTGAGTAACGGAGCCAGCCCTCCGAAATGCGCACCATAACCCCGGCTGGTGGGCACGGCAATGACGGGAGTCGGGATCAGCCCGCCCACCACGGTCGGTAAGACCCCGTCCATCCCCGCGACGACGATCACCACGCGGGCTTGTCTCAGGCGATCAACCTGATCGAACAATCGATGGACTCCGGCCACGCCCACGTCGAACAGCGTGTCCACGGCACTGCCCAGCGTCATGGCGGTTACCTTCGCCTCTTCCGCCACCGGAATATCAGCCGTGCCGGCCGTGACCACGACGATATCGCCTTGCAGAGGCTTGGGGGGCGTTGACGGAATCACGACGATACGTGCCTCTCGATGATACACGGCTTTTCGACTCAACCGTTTGAGCGCGAGCGCCACGCGGTCATCGGCCCTCGTGGCGAGAACCGGAACCTTGTGTTTCCGTAATCCCCGGGCAATCTTCAGGATTTGCGCCTCCGTCTTCCCTTCGCAGAAAATCGCCTCCGGTGCGCCGTGGCGGAGTGCGCGATGGTGATCCACCTTGGCAAATCCCAGATCGGCATAGGGAAGGGTGCGCAGTCGGTGAAGCGCGTGTTCAACCGACACCGCCCCGTTTTGCACCGATAAGAGAAGATCGTGAAGAACCGAAGGATCCATGATCTCCTTCACCTTCTCCCTTGATGGGAGATAGCAGGGGTGAGGGTAACGTTCCGGGGATGGGCCCTCATGCCTCGCGTTTACAATCCTGATCGAAGCGCCTGCCCTGAGCCTCGAAAGGCAGACGAAGCGAAGGCTCTCAATCAACGGCCTTTGCGCCGGAAACGGCAAACGGAATTTCTTCCTTGGCCGAGCGGGTCATCAATTCCGTGACCACGTGAGTCGGTGACTGCCCCTCAAACAAGATCGCGTGAACGCACTGGACAATCGGCATTTCCACCTGCAACCGTTGAGCTAACGCCACCGCGGCCTTGGTGGTTCGGACGCCTTCGGCCACCGTCACGGTCTCTTTCAGAATGTCTTCCAACCGCCGGCCCCGAGCCACTTGCAATCCCACGGCATGATTCCGGCTCAAGGAACCCGTGCCGGTGAGGACCAGATCACCTAAACCCGACAGTCCGTAGAACGTATGGATGTCGGCGCCGGCCGCGACGCCGAGCCGAATCACCTCAGCCAAGCCTCGGGTCATCAGCGCGGCTCGTGCGTTCAGACCCAACTCCAACCCATCCACCACGCCCGCGGCAATGGCCATCACGTTTTTGAGTGCCCCGCCCAATTGCGCACCGATGAGATCGGTTCCGGTATACACGCGGAAGGACGCAGACATGAACACCCGTTGGAGATGAGCCGTGAGTCCCGCGTCACGACCGGCCAACAACACGGTCGTCGGCTTGTGTTGACACACTTCAGCCGCAAAGCTCGGCCCCGTGAGCACCGTCACCCCCGGAGCCCAAGCCGCAGGCAGGAGTTCGTCAAGAACCTGAGACATTACATAAAGCGACTCTTCCTCAATACCTTTGGAGGCCACGACAACCGGCAGCGGGTCACCAAGTGAGTGCCTCAACGCCTGGACCACCGATCTCATGGCATGAGACGGCACGGCCAGCACGATCAAATCAACGCCGGAGACCGCCTCGTGAAGAGAATGGGTAGCGGAGAGACCCGTCGGCAACGTGACCCCGGGCAGAAACAAGACATTTTCCCTGTTGCGATGGATCTGTTCGACAACGTCTTTTTCATACGTCCAAAGCGTAACCGTGAGCCCCTGATTTGCCAAATGCCGAGCCAGCGTCGTGCCCCAGGCCCCGGCCCCAATAACCGACGCCGCGTGAATGTCAGGGTAACCCATCGTCAAAAACCTGTAGTCGCCGCATCTCATGCGGCCTGTCGTGAAACATGTGACGTGAAAACGGGTGCAGGATTATAGAAACGCCCCTCCAGAACTGTCAATTTTCGTGAGAGTATATGGAAAGAACGACCCGAAGGTACATCAATGATCTTGCAATACCTTCGCCAAGCTTCAAGGTTCATGAATGTCGCTTTGAGCTTACGTTGTCCTAGCCCCGCCTATTCCCATGTGCTAGGCTTCATCCTGAACGGATGACCCGCGGCGGCCGGTTGTCCTAGCCCCGCCTATTCCCATGTGCTAGGCTAGTTACACCCTCCGTTAGAACATCCCACGCGTTGTCCTAGCCCCGCCTATTCCCATGTGCTAGGCTGTGCGGGTGATGCGTGCGATGGATAGCTGTGTTGTCCTAGCCCCGCCTATTCCCATGTGCTAGGCTCGAAGGCATGACCATGCAACAATGGTATCCGTTGTCCTAGCCCCGCCTATTCCCATGTGCTAGGCTTGGTTTTTATTCAACGATTTGATTGCGGTAGTTGTCCTAGCCCCGCCTATTCCCATGTGCTAGGCTAGAACCAGTTCATGTGAGGCTCCTGATTCTGTTGTCCTAGCCCCGCCTATTCCCATGTGCTAGGCTCCCGATTGCTTTAGCAATAGGGCGAAGTGAGTTGTCCTAGCCCCGCCTATTCCCATGTGCTAGGCTACACATCTAGGATTTATAGGCTCGAACCTTGTTGTCCTAGCCCCGCCTATTCCCATGTGCTAGGCTCGGAACGACGATAGCCTGACTGACTGAGTGGTTGTCCTAGCCCCGCCTATTCCCATGTGCTAGGCTTATGATGACATCAACACCAGATAGGATGCTGTTGTCCTAGCCCCGCCTATTCCCATGTGCTAGGCTAAATCCGCGTTCGTCAGAGACTGACCAACGGTTGTCCTAGCCCCGCCTATTCCCATGTGCTAGGCTTAAAGAAGAAGAAACCTATAGGAACCGGTTGTTGTCCTAGCCCCGCCTATTCCCATGTGCTAGGCTCCGTACAGCGATAACCACTGCTAATCTGTAGTTGTCCTAGCCCCGCCTATTCCCATGTGCTAGGCTCCACAATATGTAGTGGATCACAAAGCTTCTGTTGTCCTAGCCCCGCCTATTCCCATGTGCTAGGCTGACCTTTTCCAAAATAGTAGAGACCTCCTGGTTGTCCTAGCCCCGCCTATTCCCATGTGCTAGGCTCTGACATATAAGCTTTGGAGCCGTACGATCGTTGTCCTAGCCCCGCCTATTCCCATGTGCTAGGCTCAGTAGTGTCCGACGGAGAAACGGACGGCTGTTGTCCTAGCCCCGCCTATTCCCATGTGCTAGGCTGGCCACATGCTCAATAGGTACCTCGAATCTGTTGTCCTAGCCCCGCCTATTCCCATGTGCTAGGCTGATCCAAGCGCCAAATAACACGGGTCACTTGTTGTCCTAGCCCCGCCTATTCCCATGTGCTAGGCTCGAATATATTCAGCATATGGTTCTTCAGTAGTTGTCCTAGCCCCGCCTATTCCCATGTGCTAGGCTCGGCCACATGCTCAATAGGCACTTCAAATCGTTGTCCTAGCCCCGCCTATTCCCATGTGCTAGGCTAGGTCCTCTGTAAGGCCTTATGTTTGAAGGGATTTTCTCTGCCTGATGCTGAAAAAATCCCTTCAAAACAAATGCAATTGATCAACTTTCCCGTCATTTTTGATTCGGCTTGTAGCATAAAATCGCTTCATATTCGTAAATTGCTTGTCGGTAATCGTCAGAATATCAACCTTTCCGCCAGGCGGTAACTGGCGTTGGATCCGGACACCGACAAATTCTGCCCTGTCGCCAGAGGCGCAATATTTCACATACACCGAAAATTGTGACATTTCAAAACCGAGGTCAAGCAGGTTGTTGCGAAAACCCATCGCCTGCTTTCTTTCCTTTTTAGTCACAACGGGCAGGTCAAACATCACAAAGAGCCACATGATACGATAGGGACTGAGATGTTTCCGTTGCTTCATGGGCCTGAAATGTCGGGAGGCGTGGGTAGGGCGGGCAACAAAAGCTCATCCGTTTCGCTAAGGCAGTAACCGGCGAATGAACGGCAGACCTTCACTGCCGCCAATGACACAGGAGAGGTCTCTTCCTTGAGTGGGATGACCATCGTGGTAATCGTCGACAGACTTGCCTTTATTTTTGGTGAGAGATCCTGAATGCAACCGATATTACCTTGCCAAACAACATAGTCGGCGATCGGCCGGAAAGGTTCTACCAAATCGTCAACAAGATTCAGCGGGTTTTGCGGGTTCTTGTGATGCAGACCAAAACTAGGATGCAGACCTGCCGCGCTCACTCCGCGAGCCACACATGCGCGTATCACGGCATAACTGTAATTCAGTGCAGCGTTCAACCCCGGTGCTTCGGGGTCACGTCGGAAGTGGTTGCCAAACAGTCGTTGCCAATAGATGCGTGCGGCCTGCGCCTCGCAATTTTCCGGATCGCCGGACTTTACCATGTTTGCCAGCCGGACAAGCTGGTTGTTGTTTTTCCCCACGCGAGCGAGTAACTCGGCTTGGTTATGAATTTTGGCACGGACGATCCTTTGCCAAGCGCGTTTGCGGCGCGGTTCAGACACTTTCGTCTGTGCTCGCATCACCTGGAATTGCCGTCCGTAACCGGCAACAGGCAGGATGAAAGAACTGGGGACAAAGTTTCGTCCGCACACCACCAGCATAATGTTTCGCTGGCTGAGTTGATCCATGAGTCTGGTGGAAATTGAGCAGCCCTGCACGCCGACAATCACGGCGATGATGTCGTCCAGTGATACCTGTCCAACGAGTTTGCCCTTGTTTCTCACCTGTAAAAATCCGCGCTTCTTGGAGAGATGCAGTCCAGGCGTGGTGATTTCAACAATCTGATCGGGCATGACGCATCAGTGCTTTCGGCGGGGCTTGCGACGGCTTTCATAAGTCACCCGACCAGCCGGACTGATGTGCATCTTACGGGCGTTGCTTCCCTTAAGTGTGCTAGCTGTTTTGGAGAAATATTTAAACGAATCATTCTTGTCACGGTTTCTCGCATCAACGTTCGCTTCATTATGTGGAGCAAACGTTAGAGTTCCATTCTGCGAAAGTTTTTGTAACCGCATGATTTGCCTATGCTCATCTTTCGTAATTTCAACACAATCGTTGATTCGCAGTCGCATGACCAGCCGTGCAGCCGGGTGCGGCTTTTTCGTCTGCCCGGGTCGAAACCCTTTTTGGTTGGCCTCATATCTCGATAGAACCTCACCATCCCATTGTCCCGCCTTTGTGTGGCCGTCTGGATATTCGTAAATCTCTATTCCCCAGTTGCTGTCGCCTTTATAAGCTTTATATTCCTTGCCGGATATGTTTTTGATGGGAATGACTTTCAGTCTTTCGGTTCGTCTTAACCGTCTTATCTTTTTGTCCTTGGCAAGACGGACAATACCGTTCTTATCAGCAGCATCAAAAGCCTGCAAAAATTCGTCCCGCAAATGTTCATCACGGATATTTTCTACATGTTCCCTCTTTTCGAATTTTTTAATCTCCCAACGGTTAACCACGTTATAATAACCCTTGTTCGGTCCTGAAATGATGCCATACGCCGTCTCATTGTGTAGTTTACCGTCAGTTGTATTTGTGCCCAGCGGTTTTCGTTTCGGCTTGTGTGAGACGATCATGCTATTGGCCTGCATCCAGGCATCCACCTGCGCCTGGAGCGGTTTTCGTTTCGGCTTGTGTGAGACGATCATACCCCTCACTATGTCTCTCACGTCATCACGGAATTTAGGCCATGGATCAATGGGGCTTCTACCGTTGACGCTCCTCTCAAATAAACGGTCTAGGTAAAATTCTTCGGCGCGGTTGGCGGCGGTGGAGACCCGTTGGAGCATGGAGCGCGAAGTCATACCGACCACAATCGCATCCACCGCATGATGGCGGTGGTCGTTGCGGTTCTTTTTTCCTTCTTGCGGTTGATTCTGGTCGTGTAGGACGCTGTTCAATCCCCAGTGGCTCCGCAACAAAGCCGTAAGCCGCCCCGTCAGCACGTCGATCTTGTTGAACGGACAAATGTTTTCCAGGTAGTCCTTGGCCAGCCGGCCGATATACCGTGTGTCATTCAAATGCCGGGCTGTAAAGTCAGCGTAGTCGCGTTTCCATATCTCCAATGCATCCTCCTGGAAACGCCAGTGTTTGTTCTTTGGCAGCTTTGTACACCGTTCAAAAATTTCTTTCCAATTGTAACCATCAGGACTATCACCAAAAGCCTCATACGGTGTTCGTTGTCCTTTATTGCGGTTGGCCTGACGGGTGCAAATCACTTTGTTGGCGGGGCTGTCATCCAGCGATATGCTGAAGGGGATCAAGTGTTCGATCTCGGCGTTACCGTTGAACAGGTCGGCAATGCCTATTTTCTGTCCAGAGAAAGGACATCGGCGACCATTCGGATCATCGTCTAATTCTTCCCAGAGTCGCAAACGCAGGCGATTATCGTGGGTACATGTTTGGCCATGTTCGCGTAAAATACTGTTCAGCCTCTCGTTGTTTTCCTGATTTTTTCTCTGCTCCTTCTCGATCTCAGCGCGACCTTCCTTTCCGGCGGGCAACTCACGCCCCAGTTCAATGGCAATGGAAGCCGGATGCCCATAACGGGTGAGCAATTCATTCACCACGTGACGAATCTGGTTCAACGCGATATGCACCGTGGGGTTGGTCACACCGCCAAAATACTTCAGGTCATCTCGTCTGATCTTAGGAATTTGATTTTGGCGGTGGCCCGTGGGGTTGGTCACACCGCCAAAATACTTCAGGTCATCGCCGTCGTCGTCTTCTTCACGGCTACCCAGAATAATATGACGGCCATCCTGAAATACTTCGCCGTAATAGGGCAAGCGATCCAGCAATTGGCCCTCACTGGCGCGTTTGAAAGGGTTGACAAAATCTGTTTCCTCTTGTGCAACAGCCTGTACGGCGTCCGTCTGGCTCAGCATGTCGTCCTTCATTTTTGCAAGTAGCAAATGCGCTGCCTTCCTTGACAGAGCCGCCGTGCCTTCCGTCAGCGGTGCCTCAGTACATGCCATTGCCGCCTCCTTGCTAAGGCCATAGTCCTGCATCAAGCGTTCTTGGACTGCATGGTCATCCAGTTCATCGTTCAAAATGATACTAATAAATTCATCCTGTTTTTCCAGAGACCACTGGTGCCATTGCGGCCCGACACGACGTTCATCCTGCATCAGGTTAGATGTGTGATTGCCGTCAAAGCCTTTGCGTTTCGGTGTTTCAAAATTGAACTGAAAATGACCTTCGGCCAGTTCCATTTCTCTCATAATCTTCTTCATTTTGCCGAAGGTGACATTACCAGCCTTGGTCTTGGGGCGTTCTAGCATGTCGACAATTTTGTTTCGTGCCTCTGGATATTGAATCAGTGCATTCCTTTGTCGGCTTGTCATCCATTCCAGATTATTCACTTCTTGATAAATCCGATAACGCTGAAAACTCGGCATGGATTTGAACACCCGATTCTCGCCAGACATGTAGGTGCATTTTCCGACCTTTTGCGGCTTGAGCAGGCGCTGGGTAAAGATCACGCTCCTGATACGTTCGCGGGTTTTCTCCGGGAGTAATTCGGGATGGCATTCAGCCTGCGCGTCCCAAATCTTAGTAAACTCATGCTCCAACATGTCGCGAGTGGGATAGAACTCGTACAGATCTTGTTGTGTTGTGCCATGCCGCCGCGCACGAGTCGGTTCGTTGACCTTGCGTCGTTGCCATAGGAACTGGCCGAATGTTTCCACATCACTTTCGGCCAGTTTGGTCAGTTCGGTTTTCAGTTTCTTAACAGATTTTTTGACGACACCATCGCGGGATTCGGCATCCTTTCGATTACTCTTGAACCCCCGGTGTTGGTTCAGGTGAAACAGAGCCCGGCCAATCTCATAGGGCTTCAATGTTTCCGTGATCGCCTTGGCACGCAGTTCCAGCGGATCAAGTTTTTGCAGTTTGTCGCGTATGTTGTCGCCGTGTTCGTCTTCTTCGTCTTGTTTGGGAAACAGCCCGGCTTTGGTCAGTTCATCCAACAAGAAGTCCCTGCGCTGCTTATAGCGGTCGCGGCGTCGGCGGGCTGAACGAGCCGCGCGACGATCGGCTTTCAACGTGGCTTTGGATTGGTCATCGCGTCCATCGTTGAAAATCCTGACGCCGGCATCTCTCACTGCAAACGGCTCGCCTGCTTCCTTGAGTTCCAACACGCTCCATCCAAGGGAGTTGGTGCCGACATCTAGTCCTAGTCTGTAAGAAAACATTGTAAAAACCTCCTTCTTCTTTGGAGATTGATTCTCAACTAGGAACGGTGTAGTATATAACTCCTTAGAACATATGGGAATAGGCGGTTTTCGCTAGGATTAACAAGCGAGAATTCGCAACATTCAGAGGGCGACCTACGGGTCGCCCTTTTGTGTTTATGTGTATAGCTGTTTCCTTTCCATTTCTGGCGTGTCCGTGATGAATGATCCTAAGACGTGTCGGGCTTGCGGGCAGGCGGTGCCTTCGGCGGCTCGTTTTTGTCCCGATTGCGGGAAGCAGGTTTTTCAGGAGCCGCGCGAGGCGTCTCGGGCCAAGGAAATTCTCAATCTTCGGATTTTGTACGTCATGGTGGGGGCGTTGATTGTGGCGGTGCTGTTTCCGCCGTGGGAATCGCCGCCCGGTGAGCCGCCCGCCTATTTAGGGATGCACTTTATCCTGTCTCCCCCGCAGCCCGAGGCGGTGGTGAGTCGAGTTCTCCAGACCGTGGAGTTGGTCACCTTGGCCATCGCCGGCATGTACTTGGCCTGGTGGTTTCGAGACAAACCAGAGGATCGTTCCCGCTGAACCTATAACGTCATCGTTGGAAAGGTCGGGACGTCGGATTCCGTGACGTTGGTGAGTTTGAGAACCCAGGCATAGAATTGCGCGAAGCGGTCGGCTTTCGAGGTCTGAAATCCGTGACCCAGGACGCTGTGGTTGGCCGCGTCCCAGAGGGTTTTCATTTTGGGCCATTCATGCAGAAAGGTTTGCCCCATGGGGTGTCCCAGCCCGGCCAGGGTGCGCAATTGGGCATGGAGCGGCAGGTGAAATTTGCCGTCCACCTCGTTGGTATAGCACGCACGACAGGATTCCTGTAACTCCGGCGGTAATTGTTCTACCTGCACGTCCCAGCTTTTGATTTCATAACGATCCCACAATTGGTGCTGGGCATACGCTTCCAAGGCTCGAAGCAACAGGTGAAGGGCCAGGTCAACGTGATGGTCGCGTTCCCCGCGTCGTTTGGCGTGGGCGAGTAAATCATGCGCCACGGAGAGCTTGGTGTCATTGGGGTCCATGACGAGGCGTTCCAGGAACGTCAGGTTGTGTTTGACGCTGCCGAGCAAAGACGCCATCCCGGGTGGACCTCCCCAGACCGAGGCTAACTCTAAGGCTTTGAGCGCGGTTTTGAGTTTGTCCCAGGCCCCGCGATAATTGAAGCCTTCCCATGCGGCGTACCCATCGGCCATATCCGCGAGCGCGTGATACAAGGGTTTCTGGCTTCCACCGATCAACGATTCAATGCGCCGAAACCGTTTGGCCGCCGCGGAGAACGCGCCGTGGGTAAATAACAGAGCAGCGTCGTGTCGTGCAGAGACGGCTTCTTCATTCCAAGGATTACTGTCTTCCCAGGCGAAGGTCCGTCCTTTGAACTCAACCAGATCCCGTTTCGACGTCCCGCTGCCCGGGGTGGTCACGTGAACGATCTGCGAGGTCCATGGTCGGCTGGCGAGAGCCATGGCCGCGGCCATGGCCGGGTCGGCGCTGCTGAAATCGACCACCAGGTCTCCGGGTTGCAGGCCCCAGGTCTTCAACGTGTCGTGCAGGCGTTGGGTGACGGTCTGATGCGCGGTGGTAAAACTTCCGGAATCATCCGTCAGAATCCAATCCCAGCGTTGCGGCATTTTGGTGATCGTCGGTTGAACGTCTGATTCGATGGAGCCTTTCTGCGATTCGGATACCACAAAACAGAGAAACTCGGGGACCAGGCGATTGATGCAGGCTTGCACGGGTAAAGGATCCGCCGAGACGGCGATGAGTAAGGCTTTGGTCCGATAGTCCACGTGCACCATGACGGGACTATACCATTGCCCCCACCAAACGCCAAGAGTCGGACGACGTTGACGCATGCAGCCATTCCGTCATGCTGAACAGCCATTCTGTCGTGCTGAACGAAGTGAAGCATCTGTTTTTCTCCGACGGACTCGGGAAGGTTTTTTCGATCTGGTCTCCGGTTGAGATTTCTGGAATGGCAGCCTAGAATCGCCTCCTATGACGCTGGAGCAACCCATTCTGTCATGCTGAACGAAGTGAAGCATCTGTTTGTTGACTATGACGTCGGAACAAATAGAACAGCGATTTCAGGAAAGCGCAGAAGTCAAACGCCAATTTGTGCGAACCCATGCCGACCGGATTGCGCAGGTCGCGGAGTGCATCGTCAACACCATTGAGGCGGGCGGGAAACTGCTGTTCTTCGGCAATGGAGGCAGTGCCACGGATGCCTCCCACCTTGCGGCCGAGTTTGTGGGCCGATATGCCCGAGACCGGGCGCCGTGGCCTGCCTTGGCCCTGGCGACGGATATGGCGGCCGTGACGTGTATTGCCAATGATTATGGCTATGGCGACGTCTTTGCCCGACAGATAGACGCACTCGGGCACCCGAACGATCTCGCCATTGCCATCAGTACCAGCGGGAATTCATCCAACGTCGTGAAAGGAGTGGAAACGGCCCGACGCAAAGGCCTGATGACCGTCGCCTGGACCGGACACGACGGCGGAGCCCTCGCGCGCCTGGTCGATCATCCCTTCATTGTTCCGTCAACCGTCACCGCGCGTATCCAGGAATGTCACATCACGCTCGGCCACGTGTTGTGTGAAATGGTCGAAGAGAAAATCGTTGCCCAATCCTCGTAAGACACCGGCGTCCGTCGGCCCGATTGACGTCTCGCGCCTGAAAACCTATTCACTGAACTCGCGTCGGAGCAAGGTACGGGTGTCCGACGGGGCCGTGCCCTGGAAACAGGGACAATCGTTCTCTGCGTTTCTCTCGTCGCTTCCCGACGTGCTGGCGGTCAAAACCCTGCGCGGGTTAGCCCGGGAAATTGTGCGGGCCCGCACCCGCAATCGTCCGGTGATTCTGGGGATGGGGGCGCACCCGACCAAAGTAGGACTCAATCCCATTCTTGTCGATATGATGCGACGGGAAATCGTCACCGCAGTCGCGATCAATGGGGCCGTCGTCATTCATGATTTCGAACTGGCGTTGACGGGGCACACGTCTGAGGAAGTCGAAGCCGAAATTGATTCCGGCCGGTTTGGGATGGCCGAAGAAACTGGCCGCATGATTAACGAAGCCGTCCTGACCGGCATGCAGGAAGGGTGTGGAATCGGCGAAGCCGTGGGGCAGTCCATCCTTCGGCAACGCAAACGGTTTCCGCATTGGAAGACGAGCCTGCTGGCCGTGGGAGCACAACTGGGCGTGCCCGTGACCGTTCACGTGGCCATTGGCACGGATATCGTACACATGCACCCCTCGGCGGATGGAGCCGCGTGGGGGAAGGGGTCGCTGCTGGACTTTCGAAGATTGACCGCAGTGGTGTCGAACATGGAAGGGGGCGTCTACCTGAACGTAGGGTCCGCGGTCCTCTTGCCCGAAGTCTTTCTCAAGACCGTCACGCTGAGCCGGAATTTGGGCAAGGCGCTGAAGAACATTACCACCGCGAACCTGGATTTTTTTCCGCATTACCGTCCCATGACCAACGTCGTGAAACGCCCCACTCAGAAAGGCGGCAGAGGCTACGCATTAATAGGGCACCATGAAATTCTGATTCCCCTGTTGGCCGCGGCCGTCATTGAAGAGTGGGGACCTGGACGAAAAACGTGACGCCGCCGTTTCCTCCTGAAACGCGGGCAGGGTATCTTCGCGCTACGTGGAGGGTTGCCTTATACGGGTTGGAAGGATGAAAAAAAATTGAGACCCTTCGCCCTGTCGGCTTTCCACCCAGATGCGTCCGTGGTGCAGTTCCACGAGACTTTTGGTAATCGCTAATCCCAGCCCTGCTCCCCGCGTTTCGCTTGCCCCTTCCTGTCCCCGATAAAAGCGATCAAATACGTGGGTGACGTCTGCCGGAGCAATGCCGCAGCCCGTGTCGGCGACGCAGACTTGGATGCCGTTCTCTTCCAGAGAGGTGAGGGACACGGAAATGCGTCCACCGGCCGGGGTAAATTTCACGGCATTGTACGTGAGATTGGTCAGGATTTGGAAAATTTTATCCCGGTCACCGGGGACAGAAGGGAGGTGCGGTGGAGACACGGCATGAAGCTGGATCGATTTTTCCTCTGCCTGGGGGCGTAAATTGTCGATCAGTTCGTCTACTAATTCGTGTAGGGACACGTCCGTGATTCGTAACTCCATGCGGCCGGCCTCAATGCGGGACAGATCAAGCAGATCGTTCACCATGTGGGTTAAGCGGTCAATGTTATGGTTGACCCGCGTCAGAAAAAAGGCCTGCCGCTCGCTGACTGCACCGATGAAGCCATGCCGCATGTTTTCCACCAGCCCCTTCATGGACGTCAACGGGGTGCGTAATTCGTGCGAGACCATGGACACAAAAGCTGATTTGAGGCGATCGAGTTCTCGCAGTTTTTCATTGGCGACTTCGAGTTCGCGGGTTCGTTCGTGAATGCGTCTCTCCAAGCCCACGTTCAGTTCTTCGATCTGGTGATAGGCGTCGGAGTTGTCCAAGGCCACGGCGATTTGATTCGCCACGGTCACCATGACCTGCACGTCATCCTGGGTCAACGCGTGTTCGTGCGGGGGTTCGACGGTCAGCGACCCGATGACCGTCCCCTGTGCCTTGAGGGGAACCGAAATCAACGATTTGGCGCGAGTCAACCGAGCCAATTGCTGATTGAAGGGATGCAGCCGGTCCCATTCCCGTTCGAGATCATGGATCAACAATGGTTGGCCCTGAAGCAACACCACGCCTTCGAGACTGGAAGGATCGGTGACGGGGACTTCCAGGGTTCGCGCGTAGCGGACCACCTCGGGCGAGGCGCCGAGCATTCGGGCGTCGTGAACACATTGTCGATCCCGATCAAAAAACGCAATCATGACGCGCTCGTACGGCAGTTCGCTTTTGATCGTGTCCAGGACGTGCTCCAGCAGGGTTTCCCGATCGATCGTGGAACTGAACACTAATCCCGCTTGGAAAAGGGTGGTGAGTTGACTCACCTTACGGCGGAGTTCCACGGCGGTGTGTTCCTGTTCCAGGTAGGCTTCTCGCAGTTCTTCATGACGGGTATCAGCGGAGACAATTTGTTCATGGATCAGGGTTTCCCGTTTTGTTGCCTGTTTCTTCAGCCGATACCAATTCCCGGCAAGCCAGGACCCCACGCCTGGAATGACGGCCCACGCGCCGGCCTCCAGCCAGGAAAACTCCGGGTGCCACCATCGAACGGCGGCGAAGGCGACGCTGCTCACGACGATGCCGCTCACGGTCCATGCCACGTGGTTTGCGACGGGAGGCTGAGCGGGCCAATGAAATTCCCATTCACAGTATTCGTCTCCGTCCGCGATACATTGCCGGTCGCGGACATCGGCGAAAGCCAAGTGATGAATGAGTTGAGGCACGGCAGCGAGGCCGGCTTTGGCCGAGAGACAGATCAGATGGGCACATCGCTTTCGGAAGGGGCCGAACTGCTCATAGACGTGATCGGTAAATTTCATGCCGAGCACCGCGGATTCATTCGTCACTGCCCCGACGTGGAAATCGATTGACCCCTTGGCGAATTTTTCTCCAAAGTGCGGAAACATTCTGAAGATTTGTGGCACGGAGAACGGGCGTCCCAAGGCCTGGATGAGAGGGGAAATATATTTGTGTTTGCCTATTTCGAATGGGAAGTGCGGATCGTCGGTGATCCGAATGCAGAATTCCGTGAGATAACAGACAAACTCATAGGAATAACTGTTCCAGACGTTTCGGAGAAACTTGGGAGTGACGTGGTAGGCCGGATCAGTGATCCGGGCGTTCAACGACTCGCAGAGCCGGTCAACCGCGTTGCGGGCCGCGTCGTCCCCTCTGGTCTTGTGGAAGACTTCTTCCAGGTAGTCGACGTTGGCCTTGACCGTGACCCCGCTGACGTCGCGAATCTTTTGCCCATCCGGCGTCACGCCGAATGGACGAAACTGCATAAAAGGTCTCTCGGTGATGGACCGATCTTTCGGAAACAGCGTTGTCTCGGGTTCAGAGGGAGGCTGGGCAGGCAATCCGGCACGCATGGAGCAACGTCAGTCTCGGCACGAGACCGTATATCGTGTCCCGTCCTCCAGACGAATGCAGCCGAGTTCCTTTCCCCAGACGCATCCGGCGTCCAACGCAAGAAACCCTTCCCCTTCACGTAATCCTAACGCCGACCAATGACCGAAAATCACGGTTTCTTTTCGTGTGGTCCGGGGAGGAACGTCAAACCAGGGAGAGAGGCCGGCAGGGGCCCGTTCAGGTGGGCCCTTGAACGAAAGGTCGAGGGTGCCGTCTTCAGAACACATCCGCATTCTGGTGAACACGTTCGTAATCAGTCCCAGCCGGGCCGGGGAAGGGAGGGCGTCGTGCCAACGAGTTTCCTCGCTTCGGTAAATGAACGGGAACAGATCGTGGTAGCGTTCGGATCTCAGGACGTGTTCCACTTCCTGTGCCAACCCGACTGCCTGTTCGATTGACCATTGGGGAAGGATGCCCGCGTGGACCAACACGTATCCTTCCTCGCGGTAGAGCAGGCGTTGCCGTCGAAGCCAGTCCAACAGTTCTTTTGCATCAGGTGCCTCCAGGACCGACTGAAGCGTATCCTTTGTCCGGAGCTGCGTGACGCCAGAATGGACCGCCAATAAGTGCAGGTCATGGTTGCCAAGCACGACCACGCAATCGAGATTTTTCAGAAATCGCAAGACTTCCAGGGAGTGGGGGCCGCGATTGACTAAATCACCCACGCACCAGAGCCGATCCGTGGCAGGATTGAATCGAATCTGATCCAACAGTCTGTGCAGTGGGGCCAGGCACCCCTGAATGTCGCCGACGGCATAGGTGGCCATAGGGGTTCCTTACAATACGCTCATCGGGCCAACCTTAGCCGGAACCTCGGCTTGGTGCAAGGGGTGCCTGAATGTTCCCGCCTCAACCCCCGTGAACTTCCGTCCCTTCATCCCGTCCGGGTACTCTCCCTCTCTAGGTACGCCTCCCATGTACCGAAGGTCCGACCTGTTCCCGCAGCGAAGCAGATTCTTCCCTTCAAGGCCCTTGGAGGCTCAGGGCAAGCTCAGGGCAGGCGCTTCGCTCAGAACGACAGAGAAGGCATTTTTGCAGAGTCGGCTCAGTGAGCGTCGGAGCACAATCAAAAAAATGCCGTCACCCAGGGTCCATGTGTTCATGACCTTGAATCAGAATGATGGGACGGGTAGGATCACGTGCCCAGTGTTGATGGTACAGAGACGATTCTGGAAAGGAAGCGGAGCCATGGAACGCACGTTGGAACCGGAAGTCATGGACGGCGAAGAGCAGGTGCGAGCGTATGCGCACGCCGATTTCGCGGAAGAAAATCAAGGATTCGTCGATCAATTCCTGGACTTGTACCCTGATTTTCAAGAGGGAACCGTCTTGGATCTGGGATGTGGCCCGGCGGATATTCCCATCCGGTTGCTCCGGGGTCGTCCCACTCTGCACGTCACCGGCGTGGATGCCTCCGGCCCCATGATTCAGTGGGCTGAAGAAGCCATGCACCGGGCAGGATTGCAAGGACGAATCCGGCTCATCCGTCAGCGGTTTCAGGAACTCCGGTTGGACCCGCCGGCAGATGCCGTCATCTCTAATAGCCTCGCGCATCACGTGCCCAACCCGTTTCAGTTCTGGTACGCGGTCAAAACCTTGGCCAAACCCGCGGCTCCAGTGCTCATCATGGATTTGTTACGGCCCGATACTGAGGAGGATGCCCAGGCGTTGGTGGATCGCTACGCGGCTGATGAGCCGGACCAACTGCGACAGGATTTTTATCATTCCTTATTGAGTGCCTTCACCGAGGATGAAGTCGCGGCTCACTTGGCGGAAATGAATTTGAGCCGCCTTCTGATCGACGTACCCGATGATCGGCATTGGGTGGTCTCCGGTCGGGTCTATTAGATGACGGGTGTCAACCCCCGTCACGATCCTTGACTGGCTAAACCCGAGCCGATAAGGTGATCCCCCGGTTGGGGGATCGTCTAGGGGCAAGACAACAGATTTTGGATCTGTGAACCCAGGTTCGATTCCTGGTCCCCCAGCCATTTTTTGGGACCTTCACGGCAGTGTAGCGGCGACATCTTCATGGCGCCTGGTTTTTGGGTAGTGTAGAACACAACACCCGGAGAGTGGTCATAGTGTTGTTGGCCGCTGGGTTTTTATGGAAATTTTCCTATAAAGCAAAAAGTTCTAACTATCAGGGCGTTTGATGTATTCGTTTAAGCCAGTTTGCCAGCCAGTCATTGTGCCAAACGTCTTTAGATAAGCGGACGGGCGCCATGAGATGTCGCCCCTACGATGGTATGGACTGGGAGATAGAAGGTATTTGCAGGTTGTGCATATCTCTTCACTCGTCACTCACCACTATCCCCTGGTCATTGGCAACCGGCAACTGCCCGGGATTTTCGAAGCGATGACGGCTTTGCAAAGGTCTTATCTTATGGAGGGTAAGACACCCTCTTCTCACCTTCTCATGACCCCGCCGCGTTTTACCGCGTTTCGTGAATCCCCGTCGCAGCTCGTGAAACTCATCGTGCCCAAGGTTTAGGTCGTGCAACTGGTGCCGTCGCTGTAGCTGTCGAATCGCACGTTGCCTAAACGTTGGTGCGTTCCGGTCACTCCGTCATTCCATCAAGTGGAACTGACTCTAGAGATCAATCGCCCGCAAGACGGTTCTTGACGCCGCTTGTGCCGGACTGTCAACATGGAAAACCGCCTGTACCTGAACCCTTCGAGGCTCAGGGGAGCCCCTTCGAGGCTTAGGGCAAGCTTCAGGGCGGGCGTCGTTCATTCAACAATTCACAATTCTTTTAGTCAAACCTGGAAAAAGGGGGCCTGGGAATTGAGCCGTTCGCCTGCCGTGACTTATCAGGGGGCCGGGGTCGATATTGAACGAGCCGTTCAATCGCTGGCCGGTATTACGAACCAGTTCAGACGGACGTGGACGCGGTCCAAGGGAGAAATCGGCAATGTGCGTCTGGATTTCGGGTTGTTCGCCAACGTGATTGAGATCGGGAACAATAAGGGCATCGCCGTAACCACGGACGGCGTGGGATCAAAGGTGCTGATTGCCCAACGAATGGGAAAATACGATACCATCGGCATTGATTGCGTCGCGATGAACGTCAACGATCTGCTCTGCGTCGGGGCGACGCCCCTGGCCATGGTGGATTATATCGCGGTGCAGGATCTCGATCCGGGCTGCTTGCATGAAATGGCAAAGGGTTTGACGGAGGGTGCCCGGATGGCCGGCGTGTCCATCCCCGGCGGGGAAATTGCTCAGCTCAAGGACGTCATCAAAAGTGAAGCCGGCAAGGAAGGCGAAGGGTTTGATTTAGCAGGATCGGCCATAGGCATTGTGGATCTGGACAAGATCATCGTCGGGGACGCGGTTCAGAAAGGCGACGTCATCATCGGCATTGAGAGCAACGGCGTGCATAGTAATGGACTCACTTTGGCACGAAAAGCCATAGGAAACGACGGGTCATTATACGACAAACGTTTGCCTGGACTGGATCGATCATTAGGTGAGGAATTGCTCCGGCCGACCTTTATCTACACCCGGGAAATCTTGCATGTCCTCAAAGCGGAACATGCCGTTGACGTCAAGGCGTTGATTCACGTGACCGGCGACGGATTCATGAATCTGAGTCGTGTGCCGTCTCCAGTCAGTTTTGTGATTGATGCGCTTCCCTCTCCTCCTCCCATCTTCACCATCGTGCAACAACTCGGCGGAATCACCGATTCGGAAATGTTTGAGGTGTTTAACATGGGAATCGGCTTCTGTCTCGTGGTGCCGGAACGCCAAGCAGACCGGACGCTTGAGCTGGCCTCCGCGTTTGAGAAAAAAGCCCACCGGATTGGATACGTGACCGACGGGGGTCGCGACGATTGGGAAGTCTTGATTGACACCGACGACGTGAAACTCCGCGGGAGAGCGAAACACTTCCGTCCCGCAGAATAGCCGAACCCTTCGAAGCTCAGTGCAGACATCCTTGATGCTTGAGAAATCGCAAGGCCGGCTGGGTTGCGATGAGGAACCCTTCGAGCCTCAGGGCAGGCGTCAATGTCAATGACTCGGACCATCAGCAGCTTGCAGAATTCCCACGTAAAGCGATGGGTTTCATTACAGGACGCGCGCGGGATTGAACGATTTCGGCAATGTCTCGTCTTTGGGAAAAAAGTCGTGCAGGAAACCCTCAGACGGCACCCCGCTCGCTGTCTGGAACTTCTCCATCCCGCCAAGACCCTTCGAGGCTCAGGGCAAGCCCTTCGAGCCTCAGGGCGGGCCCTTCCAACCTCAGGGCAGGCTCGCGTGTCTTTCTCGATTCCGGTTCACGTCGCCACCTATGCTTTGTCCCCAACGTGTTTCAAACACGTTGACATCTTTGGGACGGGCTGTCCGATCTTAGTCTGTACGGCTCTTCCCCTTCCTTGTGCAGACGTTGAGGCGCCACCGCGGGGTCTGGAACTTCTGTGTCCTTTGGGGGACCCGGCTAACGTGGGTGCTTTGTTGCGGACGGCGGCGGCAATGGGCGCCAACCAAGTCGTCCTGCTCAAAGAGTCGGCGCATCCCTATCATCCCAAGTCCATACGAGCCGCCAGCGGAGCGACGTTTGACGTGCCTCTGACTCAGGGCCCTTCGGTCCGGGACCTGCCTGACCCTTCGAGGCTCAGGGCAGGCCCTTCGAGGCCCTTCGAGGCTCAGGGGGACCTCAGGGCAGACTCTTCGAGGCTCATGACAGGCTCTGCTACGTGGGTGACGCTGCACGTGGAGGGTGAGGGGCTGCCCGGGTTTCAATGGCCGAAAGACGTTCGGATAGTCGTTGGAGAAGAGGGCCCGGGGCTGCCGCCGTTCTCTTCCGGCAAGCGGCTCGCCATCCCCATGACGGAATCGGTTGAATCCTTAAACGCCGTCACTGCCGCGAGTATGGCGTTGTATGCCTATCGCGTTCAGCATCCTTTGCACCGCCGTTCGGATCATGTATTCGGAGGGGAAGAACGACGAAGCGTACAGTCGGCCGCCAACCGGGCACGGAACGCCGCCAAACCTTGACAATCCGTGGGTTCTAAGGCTAAGTCCAAAAATCGGCCGCAAGCTTGGTGGATGAAAGGGAGGGATCAGATGCCAGTCAATGTTCTCCGGAAAGACGTTCCAAAAGGACAGAAACCACCGGGGTGGGTCTCTGAGAGTGAGCGGGAGGCAAGGCTTAGTTTGGAAGATAAACAGAGAGAGGCCGACCTGGCTGCACGAGAACAAGAGGCATTGTGGGAATCAGAAGAAATCGGCATCGTGCGCTGGTCGGGTGAGGAAGGACAGCGCTTCAGTGATCCTGAGTAGGGGAGTTATGAAGAGATTCCAGGGAACGCAACGCGCCTGCGGCTCATGATGCGGGGGAGCCGGGTTCTTTTCCTCCCCTTTGTGAGGGGAGGCATGAGTGATCGAGACGTGCATGAGAATGGAGAAGAGGGATGGTACAAGGCCGCATCGTTTCCGTCGTGCGAGGCATAGTCGGCGCGCTCTTCATCCTCACCGCGTGTACGGCACGGGCGGAAGAGTCGAGTTTCGACGTGCCGGCGGTGGACGTTCCGTACTCCTTCGTACGCGCGCCCTTCGTTCATCCGCGCATCGTCAAGGACCTTTCGACGTGGTTGAGCGACGCGGGCGACCAAGTGGTGGCAGTCAATCTTGTCGATTCTCAGAGGAGCAATCGCTACTTCGGTGCCGTTGGCGTTGTTGAAGCGGAGGGGAAATGCCCCTACGTGTACTGGGATGACCCGGAAGAAGCTGGTGTCAGGTTCGGATACCGGTACGTCGGCATGACTGATTCTGGCGTTCACGTCCTTTTCACGTCGGACATCGGCGGCGGGTCGGGCAGGTTCGTCAATCTCATGCTGTTCACCATCGAATTCGACAACGGCATTGTGTGTTGTGATTGGGACCGGCAAACGACGATCAAGGCCGATAAAAATCGGATAATTATGAGAAAACTGGGTGAGATTGGCCTTGGCGACAGATGGTCGGGCGAATTGCGCATAACCGGCAATGACCTTCACGTCGGGCGGGACGAAGGGTGGTTTACCGAGTCCGGGGGAACGGGAGGTGGATGGTTGTCCTACAATCAAGCAGCCCGCGTTCTGAAGGTAAATATCCAGCCGACCGGCGCGCTGGATTTGGCGCAATCACGGTGCCGAAACGACTCGGCCGACGGCGAGACCGCGGTCCCGAACGCGAATGGGCGGTAGTCGAAAGTCAGAGTTAAAGAAAGAGATAGAGATCGTGAAACGTGCAACGTCGAACAAATTATTTCGCCAGGCCCAGCGGTATATTCCCGGGGGCGTCAACAGTCCGGTCCGTGCGTTCCGGTCGGTGGGCGGGAATCCGTTGTTTATCACACGGGCACGGGGAGCGAGATTAACCGATGCCGACGGCAACGTGTACCTGGATTACGTGGCCTCATGGGGACCCATGATCCTGGGACACGCCCATCCGGTGGTGACCCGGGCGATTCAGCAAGCGGCACGTCACGGGACCAGTTACGGCGCGCCGACCGAACGGGAAGTGACGCTGGCGAGAATGATTTGCGACGCGTTTCCTTCCATCGAAAAGGTTCGACTCGTCAGTTCGGGCACGGAAGCGGTGATGAGTGCCGTCCGGGTGGCCCGTGGATTTACCAAACGGGATGCCATCCTGAAATTCGAAGGGTGTTACCATGGCCATGCGGATCATTTCCTGGTCAAGGCCGGTTCCGGGGCTGCAACGCTGGGGCTTCCCGATAGCCCGGGCGTGCCCAAGGCCGCCGCGGGACAGACCCTCACCGCTGCTTATAATGATATTGCCGCGGTCAGGAGCATGGTTCGGAAACATTGGCGGAAACTGGCCTGTATCATTGTCGAGCCGATTGCGGGCAACATGGGGGTGGTGTTGCCCCACGAGGACTTTCTTCGGCAGTTGCGCACGCTGACCCGGCAGCACGGCATCCTGCTGATCTTCGATGAAGTGATTTCCGGGTTTCGCGTCACCTACGGCGGCGCGCAAACCGTGTATGACGTCACCCCGGATCTGACGTGCCTCGGAAAAATCATCGGCGGTGGCCTGCCGGTCGGAGCCTACGGCGGTTCGCAAGCGATCATGGACCTTGTGGCTCCCGCGGGTCCGGTCTACCAGGCCGGGACGCTTTCCGGCAATCCGTTGGCCGTGACCGCGGGAATCGAAACGTTAAAACAACTCAGAAAATCAGGGGTGTATGAAAAATTAGCCCGACGGAGCACGCAGCTAGGGGAAGGACTGGCAAAAGCCGCACGTCATGCCGGAATCCCGTTTTATCAAACGCGAGTCGGCTCCCTGATGGGTGGATTTTTTACGGACGGGCCGGTGGTGAATTACGTCTCAGCGAAACAGTCGGACACGACGCGGTATGCCAAGTTCTTCCACCACATGTTGAAACGCGGTTCCTACTTCGCTCCCTCCCAATTCGAAGCCGCCTTCGTCTCCACCGCGCACACGGCCGCGGACGTTGACCGGACCGTGGAAGCCGCGCACGAAGTCTTCAGGCGATTGTAATCAACGGGGAAGCATCTGTTCTGACCCATCGTTGTGCCGTCCACTGTTTGGGGACGGAAACGAGTCTTCATGGCGCATGTTTTTGTGCTGGATACGATGCAGGCGACCATTCTGTCCCCAAGGCACGTCATTCCCGCGCACGCGGGAATCTAGAGGGGCGTTCCCCAAGCGTTTGCGGATTGCCGCGGGCAGGGTGATCTGACCGCGGCTGGATACAACAAGGGTTTCATTCATCCGGCAGTCCTCCCGTGGTCTGCGCAGGCTCTAGCATATTTCTGAAACTTCAGAACATACGTGTTTTCCCAGAGGACGCGGTATCGATTCAACACTCCGGCCGTGTCGGTTGAATTCGCGTCACGTCGTCCAACAATGCCGTGCCGTTGACGGACGCCATGCTTTATTCGTCGTCATCGTCATCATCCTCATCTTCGGCTTCCAGCGCAGCTTGGCGCATCTGCTCTTCCATGGCGTTGTGAATCAACATGCGGATGAACATGGAAATTACGGACCCTTTTTCCAAGGTCCCGCCGGGTGGGACGGCAATCCGGCCCTCTTCGACCATTTTGTCCAGCCATTTTTTCTGGTCCGGCGTCACGTGGAGTGGAATTTCGATGAGGGGAATTTTTCCAAACATATCCATGGCAACAACCTCCTTATTCAAGAAAAGTACAACATTCAGGGGAACGAAAAAATGAACGGCAAGTCGAGACACCGTGTCCCGGCTATAGATGAATGATCTCCAAGTCCTCCCATTTTGTTTGCAGATATTCCGCCACCAGCCGCCGATGACAATGGTCAGGTTTGTCCTCACTACAGAGCAGGCAGCCGTTGGAGAGTGTTCTTTTTATACTCTTTTTCTCAACGCTCCGCTCGTCCATCAGGTCAAGAAACTGGCGCTCGTAGGTTTCCCAGTCGTGATGCTCTTTGTGGTAGGCATCCAACATTTTTTGGGTGGGTGCCAACTCCGGCAGATGCACATATTTCATACGGCAAACTTTACGCAGAAAATACGCCAAGTCATCTTTTTTGGTAAAACCCGCCAGTTGTGAGACGTTGTTCAGCCGCATGTCAACCAAGCATGTTGCCCCCGACTCCCGCAGCCGTTCAAAGAAATCCTCGGCGGATTTTTTTGTGAATCCGATCGTGGACACGTTCACAACGGTTCCTTCCGGCCATTGCCGTATGCGGGTAGCTTTTCGGCAACGTAGGCCACTTTCTGCGCCTGCCGGTTCAGCGCATCGGCAATGACGTCGTCTCGAGACCGGAACATGTCGCCGTTGTGGGGCAACTTGAGAAGTTCCATCAGCCGGTCCATCGTTGCCTCGTGATTTTCCAGATTGCCGTCGGCGAGGATATGCGCAACGGCCACGCCGCGCTCCGTAAGGGTTCCAGCAATCAGCAGGGTGCGGTGACATTCGAGCGGCTCCTTCTCGGTACACATGAGGGCAATACGGCGCTCATCAGCGCCGCGAATGATGCACCTGATGCCGTCATCGAACGGGTCAGTGTCCGCTACCCTGTCGTACCGGACTCGTCCGTCGGCATCGTAGCACGAGCGGTCGGTCGGCCTGCCGCCAAGTTCTTCTCCCATGAACGTATAGCCGATTCCCATGTCATTCAGGATGCCGTTCAGCGGCTCATGGTTGAAATGGGGAGTATAGCGGCTATAGGGAGACGAACGCACGTCAGCCACTTCATCCACGTTATGCCGCAGCAGGAGTTTGATGAATTCCTCTGGCGAATGGTTGGAATGGCCCACCGTGAACACCGGAAATTGAGTGATGGCCACGATACATTTTCTCCATCAGGGTTCGATGACGGCGGCGATGAGTTTGTAGACATAGCCGTCAAAAGGCACGCCGAGGCTTATGGTGAGAAAACGTTCTCCGATCTGGTAAGGACCATCGCCTCTTTGTTGATACCACTGACGACAATCCCGCTTTCTCTCTGCCGCTTACCAACCGAATCCACCTGCCCACCTGCGGGCCGTCCGCCAGTAGTTCCTTGCATGCGATGCAACGGCCGCCCGGCATATCTGAATTGGCCAGGCATAAGATTCTTTTCGTGTATGGCACTTCCGTCCCTTCCTGGATATATGACGTGATCGCGTTGCGCCGTTCTGCCTGTGCCGCGGCAGACAGGCTCTCCGTGCTGTCGCATCACGAAGCAGGGGTCTCGGACGCTGGGCTTGTGCGAGCGTCACAACCTGGGCTCAGGCATGACACGCTCTCTTTTGCCGTGGCCAGTATCTCAATCCCGATGCCTTTGCGTCCAAGCTTCGCGGCGGTCCGAACCGTGGTGCCGCTGCCGGAGAAGGGGTCGAGCACGAGATCGCCGGGGTCCGTAAAGAGCTTGATGAAGAACTCCGGCAACCACTCGGGGAACGGTGCGCTATGGCCGCTGTTGTGGGCGATTGGAGACGCATGAAGGACGTTCGTGGGATACACCATGCCTCGGTCTACCCACGCACTGATGCGCCGCCCAACCCCTGATTGCGTGGCCGATTCTCGGCGCATGAGATCGTTGGCACTCATGTTTTTGAGTCGCGTTTTCGTCCAATCGCCAACGGGAACCTTCACGTCGTCTTGGTGCATCTTGATCTGTTTGGTCTTCGAGAAGTGCAGGATACGCTCCCATGCGTCCCGGAACCGATATCGCCACTTTCCAGGAGCGGCGGTCGTCTTGTGCCAAATGTACTCCTCAACCCACCGGAACCCGATGTCTCGTTTGAGGTGCAGAATCAAGTCGAGCACATAGGGGTGACGCTCGCCCTCAATGGCTTTTTCCTTGATGTTCAGCACGAACGATCCGGTTGGCTTGAGGACGCGCAACATCTCTGTGGCACGAGGCGAGAACCAGTCCACGTACTCGGCCGGTTTCACGCCGCCGTAGGTGCGTGTTCGCGCATCGGCATACGGCGGTGACGTGACGATCAGATCGACGCTATCGGCCGGCATGTCCCTAAGCACGTCCAAGCAATCGCCGGGCAGGATGTAGCTGCCGGTTTCATACAGGTCAAGGCTTCCGTTGCTCTTGTGTTTCATGCCACGATCTTCGCATGTGAAAGCCGCTTGCCTGTCTGCGTGTCCGTACAGGCAGGCCGAAACAACCGCATTGTTATAACCCGAGCACGTCGGCCATGCCGTACAACCCGGGAGGCTGATGCACCACCCATTCTGCCGCGCGTAAGGCTCCCCGGGCAAAGGGGTCGCGGTTATGAGCCCGATGCGTGATTTCAATCCGTTCTCCGGGGCCGCCGTACAACACGGTATGATCGCCTGCAATATCGCCGGCTCGAAGAGTCTGGATGCCGATGGCTTGCTGGGGGCGCTCTCCCGTCATGCCGTGCCGGGCATAGACCCCTGTTTGGTCCAGGTCCCAGCCTTTGGCCGCGGCTAAGGCTTCGGCGAGTTTCAGCGCGGTTCCGCTTGGCGCATCCTTCTTCTTGTTGTGGTGAGCCTCGACGATTTCGAGGTCATAGTCCTCTCCGAGTGCTTGAGCTACTGTTCCAATCGTCTTGAGCAGCACGTTAATCCCGACGCTCATGTTGGGTGCTTGCACGCAAGGGATGGACTCGGCGTGCCGACGAAGTTGAGCCACGTCATCCGGCGACAACCCGGTGGTACCGATGACCATGGCGCGTGTGTACCGGACGGCTTGAGAGAGATGTCCCAACGTGGCCGCGGGCGCGGTGAAATCAATCACCACGTCGGCCTGGGGCAGAACCGCGGCGAGGTCGTCGGTCACGGCGACGTTGAGGCGGCCACACCCGGCCAACTCTCCGGCGTCCGTTCCCAATGCCGGGTGGTGTTCGGCTTCGGTGGCTCCGCTCAGTTGCAGACGCGAGGATGCCGCGACGAGGGCAACCAGGCGTTTTCCCATTCGGCCCGCGGCGCCGGTGATAATTACGTTGGTTGGGGAAACCATGACGGATTCAACGAGGTCAATAATGGCTCATACTGGATTCCCGCTGAAAATTTCGGGAATGACGGAGGCGCGTTGGTTGCGGCCGCGTGCAAAGTCGACTGGATTCCCGCTAAAAACTGCGGGAATGACAGAGAGGACTGCGGGAATGACGAAGAGGACAGAGAAGACAGTATGGCGGGAATGACGGCTCGTGGGACAATTCGTCGCGCGCGTGACGGATGCGCGGGAACGACGGAGATGACAGTATTGACGATAATGCGGAATCATGAAAGACGCTTTATCGGCCAGGCCCTTAAACAGGATGGACTTGCCCTCCATCACCGCCAGGGCCGCCTCCGGGCCGACGTTGCCCAGCCCCAGCACGGCGGAACCGTCGGACACCACCGCCACGGTGTTGCCCCGGTTGGTCAGGGCAAAGCTCTCCGACTTATCGTGGTAAATCGCCATGCTGACCGCCGCCACCCCGGGCGTGTAGGCAATGGACAATTCCTCCATCGTCTCTACCTTCATCTTGGAGGCGATGCTTACCTTGCCCCGGCTGGCCCGGTGCCGATTGATTGCTTCCGTTCCGTAGTCCATCTTATCTCCCTTGTTGCGTGTTGTGAGCTTAAAGGCGCCGGGATTTCCCGCAGCGTCAATTTATGTTTTCGCTAGTTCCGGCAGCGTAACTACGCGGTAACTCCCCAATTATAAACCCTATTGCAAGCCTATGGGCAGATACCCGCCGGGTATTTCGGCTCTTGACCCACTACAATATACAGCCCCTGTTGGTACATCGCAAAATTTAATTCAAACGAGGGTATTTCGGCTCTTGACCCACTACAATATACAGCCGCTCATGGTGAGCCTGTCGAACCACCCGTTCATCCTTTGACCAGTAGGGGCGGTTCGCGAACCGCCCCTACCCCCGGCAGCAAGACCCGACAGGCCCCAGGGTTCAACGGAACAATGGTATCTCAATCCCTGGCTGGATGACCGAGTAGGGCAACGCTACCGCCCCCGCCGGGCCACCCGCAGGTTCCACCAGACAATCAGCGGCGTAATCACCAGGGTCGGCAGTATCCAGGCCAGCCACGGGGGGTTGGTGTCCACGTTGACCACCAGCACGGCGGTTATGGTGGCGATAGTGCCGCCCATCATATTGGTCATGTGGCGGGAAATGCGCCGGGCATAGGGCGCCGGCGCGGCCCGGTAAAAGAGCGCGTCCGCCAAACCCAACGCCAGGGCGAGGCCCCCAAAGATAACCATAGTTACCCATTGAGAATCGCCGGAACGGGCCAGGATGACGGCGTAGCCCACCATTCCCAGCCCGGTCAGCCCCATAATCGCTACGGCGGCCCAATCCACCGGTTGGGGATGCCCCCGGCGGTTGCGGGCAAAACGCCAGCCGGCGAAAACCAGGTAAAAGCTGAATACCCCGATGAGCAGCAGGAACAGGTCGGCCCCCAACAGCGCCAACGGCAGGGCGGTAAGGAAAACTCCGGTCATCGCCAGGGCATATACCCGTCCCGACCGCACGTGATTGACGCCGCCCTTGGCCGTGAACAGCGCCCCGCCGGCGGCCAGCAAGGCCACCGACCCGGCCCCGATGTGAATGATGAGCAGCGCCAAGCTCAGCATATTTCCCCTTTCCTTTCCTGTAATTCCCGAACCGGTATAGATAGGCACGAATGGGTGAACTAAAACCGGCGGTTATATGTCATTCGGTTATATGTCATTCCGAGCGGAGCGAGGAATCTAAACCCTTTCTTATCCGGGCTTTCCGGCGGAACCGGAACGGTACAACGGCTCAGCATTTTAGATTCCTCCCTGCGGTCGGAATGACACATCAACCAGGTCGGAATGACACATCAAAACGGCCGGTATGACATATCAACCAGGTCGGAATGACACACCAACGCGGTCGGAGTAACCGGCCAACTGCGTAACTCTCAAAAAACATTCCCGCCGGTTCGGGTTATTCGTGGATTAAACGGTTAAACAACGCCTGAATCCCCCTGAACCGGGGCGCGGCGGTAGGTTAGCTGGGCCATGCCGGTGGCGTAGGCCCGGCAGTCGGTCAGCGTCAGATCCCGTTGGGGAGTGGCCGGCGGGAACAGGGGTATCCCTTCGCCCAGGATTATCGGCAGGATAAACAGCTCGATGCGGTCAATTAAGTCCAGCCGCAGAAACTCCCGTACCAACTGCCCGCCGCCCACCAGCCAGAGGTTTTTGTCCTGCTCTGCCTTGAGGCGGGCTACCAGGCCGCCAATGTCATCGCCGTCCACAAAGCGGACATTGTCATCCTGTTCCCAGGCCCGGTTGCGGGAAAAGACGTAACCGGCCGTGCCGGGGTAGGGGTAATCGACGCCAAAGGACAATATCTGCTCATAGGTAACGCGCCCCATCAGCACCACGCCCACGCCGGCGATAAACTCGCCGTAGCCGTAATCCTCAACCTGGCCCCCCGCCGGTTCCGGTTCCGGCCCCGGTTCTGGTTCCAACCCCGACTCCGGTTCCGGTTCCGACTCCGGTTCAGACCCCGGTTCCGGCAGCGTCTCCAGCCAATCCACCGAACCGTCGGGGCGGGCGATGTAGCCGTCCACGCTGGCGGCGACGTAGAGGATTACTTCGGGCATACAGTCGCTCCCTTGGGCGCGGGGTTCTCTTTCCCTACAGGGCCGCCGGGGTGAAAAGTCCGCTCAGCGGCGGCGTTGAATTACCACGGTGTCGCAGATGAGGTCGTGCAGGCCCCGCTTGTCCCGCCGGAAGGCAATCATCAGGAAACCAATGCCCAGGATAAGGAGGGAAAGGATGGTCGCCAGATGCCGGGCCAAGGCGCGGCCGGGGCCAACCCGGGAGCCGTCGCTACGCACCACGTACAGCCCGAAGGCTCGCTTGCCCAAAGTGGTGGCCCAAATAGTGATAAGCGCCGTGTCATAAACCAGGCCCAACAGCGCGTTCAGTCCATCTCTACCCAATGTCTGAAAATCGTACTCATCCTCCGTGCCGGTCTCCAAAGTCCCGGTAATGCTGGAAACCGGCTGGCCCAGAACCACCAGCCAGAGGATAAGAAATACGGCAGCAACAATCACCACGTCAATCAGGTAGGCCGGCAGGCGCAGCCAGAACCCGCCGGGCCGTCCCAGGGCAAAGGCGCCCAGCGTTGGCGCGTCGGTTCCGGCGGGGTACTGAGCCGGCGGGGCATAGGGATGGAAGGGGGTGGCGGGCGGGTCATGCTGGTCAAAGGGCGGGGCAACCGGGGCCGGCGGCGCAACCATCCCGTCCCGTTCCCGGTCATTGGCCCCGGCCTCGGGCAGGGCGCTGCCGCAATATCCACAAAAGCGGTCGCCGGGGTTATGGGGCGTTTGACAGGACGGGCAGCGGAGTTGCAACCGCGCCCCGCAAGCCCGGCAAAAGCTGGCCGCCGGCGCCGTTTCCTGTCCACACTGCTGGCAGTTCATCTTACTCCTGGTCAATTTTATCTACTTTATCCACGAAGGGACACGAAGGGGCACGAAGGGGATCGAATAATAATTTATTCCGATTTATTCTATTCGTGTTCCTGCATCACGCGACCGAGGCGGTCACGATTGTCCGACGAAAGACGGGTGAGAGGGAGACGAATATCCGGGTCGATTTTGTTCATCATGGCCAAGGCTTCTTTGACCGGAATGGGGTTGGTCTCATAGAACAAGGCCTTGAACAGGGGGGCGAGTTTGAAATGCCAGGTGCGCGCTTCGGCAAAGTTTCCGGCCAAGGCGGCGTTCACCATGTTCGCCATCTCTTTCGGGGCCACGTTGGCGGTCACCGTAATTACCCCTTTGGCCCCAAGCGCCATCATCGGAACGGTCAGCGGATCATCCCCGGAGAGGATCGTGAATGCGTCTCCGCATTGGTGAATGATTTCGGAGACCTGCCCGAGTGACCCGCTCCCTTCTTTAATGCCCACCACGTTGGGAAGTTCGGCGGTTCGGGCAATGGTGGCGGGCGTCATGTTGACGCTGGTTCGGCCCTGGATGTTGTATAGGATCAGCGGAAGGTCCACGGCTTGGGCCACTGCCGCATAATGTTGATACAGGCCTTCCTGCGTGGGTTTATTGTAATAGGGCGTAATCAGCAGGGCCCCGTCTGCGCCGACGCGCTTGGCGTGTTTGGTAAAGGCAATCGCCTCGTCCGTGGCGTTCGATCCGGTACCGGCAATCACCGGGACCCGTCGATTGACGATCTCCACGGTCAACGCCACGACGCGTTCGTGTTCCGCGTGTGAGAGGGTAGCGGATTCGCCGGTGGTTCCGCACGGGACGATGCCGTGCGTGCCGTTGGCGATTTGAAACTCGATTAACTCGCTGTACGATTGTTCGTCAAAGGTGCCGTGCCGGAACGGCGTGACAATCGCAACGAGGGAGCCTGAAAACATCGTTCTACCTACGCCGTTGAGTAAAGAAATTCCGGGACCCGTTCTCCGCGAATCAGATCCTCGAAGGTCTCCCGTTCCCGAATCACAAAATTCTCCCCGCCCTTGACGAGAATCTCCGGGACCCGTGGTCTCGAATTATAATTGGACGCCATGGTAAAGCCATAGGCACCGGCGGACATCACGGCCAACAGGTCGCCGGCCTTGACCGTGGGCATGGTTCGATTCTGCGCGAGAAAATCGCCGGATTCGCAAACGGGTCCCACCACGTCATACGTCTCTTCCGGTGCAGTCGGAACGCGGTGGACCGGTAAGACGTCGTGATGCGCGTCGTACAGGCTGGGCCGAAGCAGATCGTTCATCGCCGCGTCCACGATGACAAACGTTTTCGCGTCCGTCTCCTTTCGATAGAGGACTCGCGTCAACAGCACGCCGGCATTGCCCACGATCACCCGGCCGGGTTCCAGAATGATGTCACAGTCGGCTTCCTTCAGCAGCGGGACGACGGCCGCGGCCAATTCATTGGGGTGTGGCGGTGTTTCGTTTGAATACGTAATCCCGAGTCCGCCGCCGATGTTCACGTATCGAATTGGAATTCCCTGGGCCTTCAAGTTTCGGGTCAGCGCGATGACCCGTTTTAACGAATCGACAAAGGGACTGACGTGCGTCAGTTGCGAGCCGACGTGGGCATGTACCCCGATGACGTGGATGTGGGACAGTGCTGCCGCCTTCTGAAATGCCTCGTTCGCACGATCCGCGGCAATCCCGAATTTACTTTTTTTCATCCCCGTCGAAATGTAGGGATGGGTGTGGGGATCGACGTCCGGGTTGATCCGAAGCGCGACTCGCGCCTGCCGTCCCATTCCTCCGGCCACGTCGTTGATGACCTCCAATTCGGCTGAAGATTCCACGTTGAAGAGCAGGATGTCGGACTTGAGGGCAAAGGCGATTTCTTCGGCACGTTTGCCGACTCCCGCAAAGACGATCTTGTTCGGCGGGATCCCGGCGTGTAACGCCCGAAAGAGTTCACCGCCGGACACGATGTCGGCCCCGCTTCCGCAGGACGCCATGAGTTGGAGAACGGCCAAGTTCGAATTGGCTTTCACGGCGAACGCCACAATGTGCGGGACTGCCGCAAACGCCTGGTCGAACGCGTGAAAGTGCCGAGTCAGCGTCGCGTGACTATAGACGTAGCAGGGGGTGTCCCGTTCCTTGGCAATCCGTTCGAGAGGCACGTCTTCACAGAAGAACGCATCGTCGCGATAGTGAAAATCACGCATCCTGGGGCAACTCTTCCATTGGAGATTGCTGATTCCTGACCGAAAATCAAAAATCAGAAATCGAAAATCAGAAATTCACTCTTCCAACGGTTCGAACTCCGACACGGTCACGCCTTCCAAGGCAGAATGAAACGCATCTCGCAATTTACGGTAACGCAGCGTGGCATAGGGGGCCACCGCCTTGAGGATTTCCTGATCCAAGAGCATCTGGAGCGCCTTCGGGGTCGCCTGCCGCAGATGCTCAAAGTTGACGACAATGTCCAGTCTGGCCTTTTTCGCTGCGTCTTTGATGCGGTCCAGCAGTTCTTGGGCGTTCAAGTGGTCCAACGTGCCTTCGAGATCGATGAATAAGGCAGTCAGAGTATCGTGACGTCGGCCTTTGATCTTGAGAAACAAGTCCTGGGGTTTCAACGGAACGGTTTGCGTAATGGTGTGGAGCGCGCTGGGAATGAGCAATCCGGTGTCTATGGTCGGAAGTTTGGCCTGGAGATTCTTGAGGACCGTTGCGATGGGAGAGAGCGTCCCCTGCGGACAAGTCCGCCTGATGAGCTTGCGAAATTCGTGATTCATTTCGAGACGAGGGATCAAGCGTTGGTTGGTGTGCCGAAGCCGATGCCAGATGGAACCCCACGAATAGAAGTGATGATTGGCCCAAAAGAATCCTTCCTGCAGTTGGTCGGGCGTCATCCGTTTCGGGTGAAACACCACGTGCTTTCCATCGTATTTGGCCCAATCCCGATCGAATATCCGGCCTTCACGTTCATACCGTTCGTACAACGCCGTACCGGGCAGCGGCGTCAAGACGTTGAAATACGCCAATTCTACGCCGTTGCGGATCAGAAAGTTCAGCGTTGATTCGAACACGGATTCATCGTCGTTATCAAACCCGAAGACCATGCCCGGGTTCACCATGATACCGTGGTCGTGAAACATCTTGATCTGGTCTTCAAATTTTCTGACCTGATTGAACCCCTTGTTCGTTTCGCCCAAGGAATCATCGGAGATCGATTCCATGCCGACGAAGACCGAGACGCACCCGCTTTCAGCCGCGAGTTTGACCATCTCCTGATCGTCCCCTAAAAAGAGCGTGGATTGGCACCCCCATTTGATGTTTAACGCTTTCATGGCTTGCCACAATTCGCGGCAATAGGCGCGGTGGCTGTTGTGCAGATCATCGACAAACGCGACGATGGACCCTTCTTCCAGGCCGACCCAGATTTTTGCAGAGGTTTTCACGGCATTCCACAACGAACCCGTGCTCATGCGCTCGACGATCTCGGAGCGGAGCCATTCCTTGACGTGTTGCATCTCCTGAATCACTTCCGGCACCGGGCGCCGTCTGGTGGTCTTCCCGTTGAAGGGCGACACGCTGCAAAACTCGCAATCAAAATGGCAGCCGCGCGTGGTGAAGGTACAATGCCGGGTCATATAGGAGTCCGGGTTAAGGAGTTGGACGCGAGGGGATCGATAATGGTCCAGCCCCGGAAAGTGTTCCATCTGATACATGCGTTTCACGTGGCCGGCTTCAAAATCAGCTACCACTTGCGGCCAGAGGTCTTCCGCTTCCCCGCAGACAATGGCGTCGCAATAGCGAAGGGCTTCTTCAGGACAATAAGTCGGGTGGACGCCCCCGAGGACGACGGTTTTGCCGCGTTGCCGAAAGGCCATGGCCAGCTCATAGGCCCGAGGCGCGTAGCACGTCATCACGGAAATGCCGACCAGGTCGCACGGCTGGTCAACATCGATTTCTTGCACCGCCTCATCAACCAGACACACGTCCCAATCCGGAGGGGTGTAGGCCGCAATGACCGGCAAGCTGAGTTTGGGAAACCAGATGGACCGCCGCTCGCTGGCCGTCATCTGATACGGATTGTCTCTCGGGTACGGATCAAGGAGCAGTAACGTCCGAGAATTTTTTTGCTTTGCGTTTACGTCCATTTCAAAAGCGTTCCTCGTTTTGCTGAAAAAGTGGGTAACACGTTGGTGCAACTTACCGAATCGGGTTCTCCGACTCAAGGTCCTTTACGCTTTGTCGCCGGTCATGGAATCGAGAATGGCCAAGGCTAATTGGCTTGGCCCGCTCCCGCCGTAGCCCCAGGCGAACCCGCTCGGGGGAGTGAATGCGGATTGACCAGCTTTCTTCTGGCGACAGTTCGATGCCGTTAATCCATACGCGGCGGCCTGCCTGTGCGGGTCCGCACGCAGACAGGTCGGTGGCGTCGCCGAAGATGCCGTAAATGCGGAAGGTGTTCGGGGCTTGGCGTTGGGTCATGGGGTCTCCTGGCTCATCGGCCTTCGAGCAGTCTGAGGATGCCCTTATGCTTGGCAAGATTGTGTGGTGGCGTCTCTCCGTCCTCATCCCTCGCTCCCATGTCCGCCCATGCCTCCACAAGCTCCCTGACGGCCTCGGCTTTGCCCGTGCCTGCCGCCTCATGCAACGCCGTCAATCCACCCTTCTCCCTCGCCTCCACGTCAGCCCGATTCTACCGACCAGCCCCCTAACGTCTGAAATCAGGAGGGCGCGCCGGGCAGCGACTCGCAGGCAATCTCGTCGCTGTCCCTATCCAACCTGTGGCGGTCAGTTTCCGGGCCGCCGGCGGCCTCGTAGAACACCTGCGCCTCCTTCCACGTATCGAAGTCGGAGCAATTGCGGTCTGGCCCATCCGGGTCGTACTTCGTGTCCGGCGGGCTTGCCTGGGGCGTTGGCGTGAGCGCAGCGGGCGTGGGCGCTGCCGGGGTCGCTCCACTGACGGCCGGGGTTGGCGCTGCCGCTGGCGTCACGGTAGGCGCGATGGGCGTTGGCGTGGATATGGCAGGTATCGGCGCAGCGGTGGAGACCCGGAGATATACGCTGTGAGCGCAGGTGGTCAGCATCTTGCACAGGGCGTCCGCCTCCTTGTCAGTCGCGGTCAATCGCCACTCCCTCTTGATGACTGCCCAGTCAGTGGCGTACTGGCACCAGTACGTCCGGTCCGGAGGCTGCCACTCGGCCGGCGTCTTGCTGCTCTTCTTCTTATTGGCCAACGCGGTCGTTGCTTCCAGGTGGCCCCGGTAGGCTAGGCTGTTGGCGTACGCCTCCTTGCGCTCCGCGCTCCACGAGTGGCCTCCCGATACGTGCGCGTTCGCAAGCGGCACCACGTGATCGACGTGAAGCTTCCCAGGGTCATCAACGACCTCGCCCGTGTACGGGTCCGTCCATCGCCCCGATGCCACACTGCATGAGTCGCCGTTCTTGAAAGTGACCGGGACCGAGGATTCCGCTATCAGCGTCTCCTGCCGTGTATCCTGGCAATCCCCGTCCGCGTCGATCCAGTGGCGCCAATCGCCCCTGTCGTATCTCGGTATATCGGCGGCCTGCTCGGAGACGACGATGCGTATCACCAAGGCTTGGGCTGCGGAGAAGGCGCCGGCGTTGGCGCAGGAGTGGGCGTCGCGGCTACATCCCCCCCCCCCGTCCGCCGCCGCCTCATGCAACGGTGTCCATTCGCCTGTTTCTGCTCCATTCGCACCGGTTGGGATGAGCAGCAGGATGAACAGGGTCATGAATCTGAATCTGGTCATGGGGTTTCCTTTCGGCGTGATGAGATCACGCCCTACGGGTCTCGGTGGTTGATGATTTCAATCTTGCCCACGTCGATTTTGACGCGGTGCTTCTGGCGCTTGGCGTGTCGCCTGGCGGCTTCAATGCCTCGTCAATGGTCTTCGGTCGTGAAGGGGCAATTCTGCCTGTGTGGGTCCGCACGCAGACAGGCGTCGCATTCGGCGAAGACGTGGATGGTGTCGGTTTGCCTCATGTTGTTCTCTGGATTCCCGCTTACTGACGGCGGGAATGACATTAAACGCTGATGGGTCACGTGGTCTTTTGTGCCAAGGCTCGCAAGTAGGCTTTGGACTTGGCGGCCGCGGGGGTGTCGGTGGCTTGGCTCGGCGTCATGCGTGCGGCTCGGTCCTGGCCACGGATTCGTTGCACCAGGGTTTCCGCTTTCCGCCGTCGTCGGGTCTGCCCACGCCGTTTTCCATGAGGACATTGGCAAGGTCGCGGCAGGGCCTAAGATTACTCTCCATCCAACCTCCACGATGACCATGACAACCTTTCTGGTCGGCTTCTAAAGCATCATCGTGTACGCCACGATCAAGATGATGAAGTTCTTTATTATTGTATGCCGAGGGGTTGCAACGGGGGCAGCGTAATTTCCGGTTCCGATTCCTGACCGGTGGGAGCTGTCTGGTTTTCTTCTTGAGTTGAGCGAGTGCGTTCGGCTTGCGCCCGAACTTTGGCTTCAATGCCGATATCCTCCGGTGGGAGAGGGGCGCCCACCATCCCACAGCCCGTTCCCCACGCACACGCCATCCCGATGCACGCGGTCAACACGGCGACCCTGCCCTGACGTCCGCATACACTCCCCATGTAGCTCGATCTCATGGCCTCCTCCCCTGCCTGTAGTGGCGCCATCTCATGGCGCCTTGAGAGGGACAAAGGAGAACGACTGAACCACCTCATAATCTCAGCCCTTCGATCTCTTGGCGAGACGCGATTCCCAGGCGTGCATTTGCCGAACAACCTGTTTTCGGGACGTCCCCCCGATTTGGGTTTTCCTGTCAATGGCTCCTTCAAGAGTCAGACAAGCCATCGCGTCTTGGGAAAAATGAGGCGACACTGTTTTGAGATCAGCGAACGAGAGATCGTGCAGCGTCACCTTGTGCTCCGTGCAATGCCGGACCAGTTGCCCCACGACGCGATGAGCGTCCCGAAAGGGCACCCCCTTCTGGACGAGGTAGTCCGCCAACTCGGTGGCAAGGACAAACCCCGATTGCAGGGTGTCCGTCAGCACGTCTCGCCGGATTTGCAACCGCTGAATCAGTTCGGCGGAGACGGTGAGGCACTCTAGCACAGTTTCCATTGCGTCAAAAAGAGGTTCTTTGTCTTCTTGCAGGTCTCGATTGTAGCTCAGGGGGAGGCCTTTCAGCGTGGTCATGATCGAAAACAGATGTCCATATACTCGCCCGGTTTTCCCACGAATCAGTTCGGGCACGTCCGGGTTTTTTTTCTGGGGCATCATGCTGCTGCCCGTACAGAAGCCGTCCGGCAGGTCCACAAAGGAAAATTCCTCGGATGACCATAAGACGAGTTCTTCACTCAGACGCGAGAGGTGCATCATGATGATGGAAAGGACGCCAAGCGTTTCCGCCACGTAATCGCGGTCGGAAACCGCGTCCATGCTGTTCCGGGTCAGTGCGGGAAACCCCAGCACTTTCGCGGTGAAGGCCCGATCAAGGGGATAATTTGTGCCGGCGAGTGCGCCCGACCCCAAGGGCATCACGTTGACCCGCTTATAGGTGTCCTGCACGCGCGCGTGGTCTCGTTCCAGCATTTCCACGTATGCCAGAAAGTGATGAGTCAGCAACACCGGCTGGGCCCGCTGAAGGTGGGTATACCCGGGCAGGATGACGTCGGTCGTCTGACGAGCTTGTTGCAGGAACGCCCGTTGAAGCCCTTGGAGGCGAAGGGTGACCATCTGAAGGTGGTCTCGGAGATACAGCCTGAGGTCCAGCGTCACTTGATCGTTCCGACTGCGTCCGGTGTGCAGTTTTCCGCCGACGGGCCCGATGAGTTCCGTGACTCGACGTTCCACGGCCATGTGAACGTCCTCGTCCGAATCCGCGAAGGGGAACCGACGTTCACGCAACTCCGTTCTGACGTGTCGGAGCCCGCGCATGAGCGACCGGCATTCCGCTCGGGTGAGAATCTTGGCTTTTTCCAGAGTTTGACAATGGGCGAGACTGCCCAGAATGTCATATTCGAACAATTGTTGATCGAAGGGAAGCGATGAGGTGAAGCGTTCGACGAAGGCATGGGTTGATTCGGTAAACCGCCCTGCCCAGGCCTTTGATTTTTGATTGTTGATTTTCAATTTGCAATCTCCAATCAACAATCAACAAATGACGGAGAGCGACGCTCCGGATTCCCGGATTTCATTTCGACCGTGAGGCTTTCTGACGGGAGGTTGTTCGGGAACGCGTCGTCCCTTGGGATTTGAGCAGGGCTAAGCGCAAGGCATTGAGCCGGATAAACCCGTCGGCGTCCCGTTGGTTATACTCCCGGTCTTCTTCAAACGTGGCCAACTCTTCCCGGTAGAGCGACCAATCAGACCGTCGGCCCGTGACCGTACAGGTCCCTTTGTACAATTTGAGCCGAACCGTCCCGTTCACCGTGCGTTGGGCTTCATCCATGGCCTTTTGCAACATCACGCGCTCGGGGGCAAACCAATATCCATAATAGACGAGTTCGGCGTATCGTGAAATCAGACTGTCGCGGAGGTGGAGGACTTCTCGATCCATGGTCAATGATTCCACGCCGCGATGCGCCACGTGAAGGATCGTGCCCCCCGGAGTTTCGTAGACGCCGCGTGACTTCATGCCCACGTATCGATTTTCCACGATATCCGCTCGGCCGATGCCGTGTTTGCCTCCAAGCTGATTGAGGAACGCGAGTAATTGGGCCGGTGACAGGCGTTTGCCGTTCACGGCAACCGGATTTCCCCGCTCATACGAGATCTCGACGTGTTGCGGCTTGTTCGGTGCGCGCTCAGGCGACACGGTCATCTGAAACATGGATTCCGGCGGGGCTTGCCAAGGATCTTCCAGCACGCCGCCTTCATAACTCACGTGGAACAGATTCAGGTCCATGCTGTAGGGCTTGGCTTTGGTGGCGGTCACGGGAATGCGATGTTTTCGTGCATAGCGAATCAAGTCGCCACGAGATTGAAACGACCATTCCCGCCACGGCGCGATCACGGCGATTCGGGGATTCATGGCCGTATAGGTCAGTTCAAACCGGACTTGATCGTTGCCCTTGCCGGTGGCTCCATGACTCACGGCCTGGGCTTTTTCCTGCCGTGCAATTTCAACCTGCCGGCGGGCAATCAGCGGGCGAGCAATGGAGGTGCCCAATAAGTACCCCCCTTCGTACACGGCGTTGGCCCGGAGCATGGGAAACACGTAGTGCTTGACGAAGGTTTCGCGGAGATCCTCAACGTAGACTTTCGAGGCGCCGACTGCCAGGGCTTTCCGTTCTATGGCGTGCAGATCCTCGCCTTGGCCAAGATCCGCGCAAAAGGCGATGACGTCCGCCTGATATTCCTCTCGCAGCCAGTGCAGAATCACCGAGGTATCCAGGCCACCCGAATAGGCGAGCACGACTCGATGGATTTGTGATTGCTGATTGTTGATTTTCAATTTTCAATCTCCAATCAACAATTCCCTTCAGGATCGTCCCAGCCATTCCGTCAAGATCGCTTTTTGCACGTGCAGACGATTTTCGGCTTGTTCAACAACCACGGATTGCGGGCCGTCCAGGACCTCGGCCGTAATTTCCTCTCCCCTGTGGGCCGGCAGACAATGCAGGACAATCGCCGACGGTTTGGCTCGTTCGAGAAGTCGTGCATTTAACTGGTACGGGGCCAGGGCGTTCACTCGTTCGCGTTGTTCGTGTTCTTTCCCCATGCTGGTCCAGACGTCGGTATACAGGACGTCGGCCTGCTCCACCGCGGCTATCGGATCATGGGTCACGACCAGGGTGGCCCCAGTTTGCGCGGCGTCTTCGCGGCTTCGTTCGATGATCCCCGGGTCGGGTTGGTAGTCGGGATGACAGCCGATTGCGACGTGCATCCCGACTTTCGCACCGGCTTCAATCAAGGAATTCGCCACGTTATTTCCATCACCCAGGTACGCGAGTTTGAGTCCTTCTAAACAGTGGCTTGTGGCCTGTGGTCCGTGGCCTGTGTTCTGGTCACTGGTTTCCGGCCACTGGCTTCTGCCTTTGGCTTCCATGATGGTGAAAAGATCAGCGATGGCCTGGCATGGATGACACAGGTCCGTCAACCCGTTGATGACCGGAATGGTGGCACGTCGAGCCCACTCCTCCAACGTGGCCTGTTCAAACGTTCGAATCACCAGACCGTCGAGATAGCGGGACAGCACCAGCGCGGTATCAGCCAGGCTCTCCCCACGGCCGTACTGGATTTCTTCCGCCGGCAGGAATAACGCCCTGCCGCCTGATTGATTCATCCCCACTTCAAATGAGACCCGCGTCCGGGTGGAGGGTTTCTCAAACAGCAGGCCGAGCGTCAATCCGGCTAGCCGTTGGGTGGCTTGGCCGGCCCGCGGGGCGGTCTTGAGTTCATGAGCAAGGTCGAACAGGCGAAAGAGTTGATTCCGCGGAACGTCTCCCACGGTCAGCAAGTCTTTCAAGCCGGTCGGTGACGCTTGCCCTGAGGTTCCCCTGAGCCTCGAAGTGCCTCGAAGGGGTTCCCCTGAGCCTTGAAGGGCTTGCCCTGAGTCTCGAAGGGTCTCACGCGGCGCGGGGGCCGTGCTTTGGTCGGGACTGGAACGTCCTGGGATGGCCATGAATGGGACTCACGTCCCCCGTCTCAAGAACGGGGCATCGCCCTGCGATGATGCTCAAACGATTCGAGTCGCGTCGTGAACACGCTGGATAAGACCTCCAACAATCGGTCAACCTCATCGTTGGTCACGATCAACGGAGGCACAAAGCGGAGAACGGTCTCCATGGTGCAGTTAATCAGGACGCGCCGGGCCAGACAGCTTTCCACAATCGGCTTCCCTTCCATGGAGAGGGCGAGGCCTTGTAACAGGCCCAGTCCGCGGACTTCCCGGATCAAGGGAATGCGGCTCTGGAGTTCCTGGAGGCCTTTGTGCAGGTACGCTCCCGTGGTTCGACTGCGTTCAAGCAGATTGTCGTCCATCAAGGCGTTGAGAACGACGAGGGCCGCGGCACAGGCTAAAGGATTCCCTCCGAACGTTGACCCATGGGAGCCCGGATCAAACGCTTGGGCCACGGCATCGGTCGCCAAACAGGCGCCGATGGGCAGTCCGCCGCCCAGGCCCTTGGCCAAGGTCATGATGTCCGGCCGCACCGCGTAGTGTTCATACGCAAAGAGGGTGCCGGTTCTCCCCATTCCCGTCTGAATTTCGTCGAAAATCAACAGGACGTCGCGATGGCGACACAGCGCCTGCACGTGTTTCAGAAACGAACCGTCGGCCACCACCACGCCACCCTCGCCCTGAATGGGTTCGAGCATGACCGCGGCGGTGTTGTCGTCAATCAGGCGTTCAACCGAAGAGAAATCGTTCAAGTCGGCATGTTTAAATCCTTGCGGGAGCGGCGCAAACCCGTGCTGGACTTTGGATTGTCCGGTCGCGGTCAACGTGGCCAACGTCCGACCGTGAAAGGAATTGTTCATACAGATTACGTCGTGACGGTGTGGCCCGTATTTCTGAAAGGAATATTTGCGGGCCAGCTTCAACGCCGTTTCGTTGGCCTCCGCCCCACTGTTGCAGAAGAAGACTTTGTCGGCAAAGGAGCGGGACACCAATTGTTCGGCCAGCCGCACTTGCGGTTCCGAATAAAACAGATTGGACGCATGAATGAGTTGCTGGGCCTGTCGCGCAATCGCGGTTACCAGATCAGGATGGCCGTGACCGAGCGCATTCACCGCGACGCCCGCCACAAAGTCCAGATACTCCCGGTCTTCGGCGTCATAGAGCTTGCACCCTTTGCCCCGCACCAGACTGACGGGTAATCGGGCATAGGTGTTCATGATGGTGTGGGCCGAACGTTGTTGAATATCTTCAGTCAGCACAGAAACGAACCCCCCGCGAATGCAGGCGAATCTAGCATAGGGATTTTCAGGGGTGCAATAAGCGCAGGAGAAACGGGATAGCGTCCCTTTGAGATACTTCGCTTCGCTCAGCATGACGGCGTGGTGCGATACGCGTAGGAGAGATGGGGTATCTCCCTGCTTGTCTGAGATGTCTTCGACTTGCGTGGTCTTCGTCAAGCTTCCCTTACTAAGATCACGCCGTCATGCCTTCCCCTCCTCTGTCATCCTGAACGAAGTGAAGAATCTGGCTTCCCGTTGGCACGGGCATGACGCCGGGGGCGTGGGACAGAGGATCGAGTACGGGCATTTCTTCCCCTCACCCCGACCCTCTCCCTCAAGGGGAGAGGGAGCACTCCCCCGCCGTCATTCCACCATCTTTTGCCATTTTGGGAATAATTGCCAAAAAGTCAGCGTCGGCGCATGAGATGCGCCGCTACAGTTGCACACATAACCGCGTGGCGTTGGCGCAGCCGGATGTCATTCCCGCACGTGGGAATGTTGCACACACCCGCGCGTGGCGTCGGCACTCACTGTCATTTTGGCCATTATGCTTGGAATGACAGGGAAGTATCAGGCTGCCGGGGAAGCAGAAGTCATAGCCATACGGGTGCCGGACTTATCCATGCACGTGCTTTTTCGGCGGTCTCGTGTTATAACCTTTGCCATGAAACCCTGCGGGTCCTGCGAACAACAGAATCCCGATGATTCCCTGTTTTGCCTTCGATGCGGAAAGGCATTTCCCGCGGAAGAGGACGCGGGTGCTGCTGATTCACTCCATGTGGAGGAGGAACAGTATTGGCGCGTGTTGATCGGGCCCAGTAAATGTCTCCATTTTACGCTCAGTAGCGGATGGGCCTGGAAACCCGCGTGGGACTATTATCGACGGGTGTTTCAACGATTTGACTCCAGGGAAGGCCCTCGATTTTCGCTGACGTGGAACTGGGCGCCTTTTTTGTTAGAGCCCTTTCTCTGGTTTCTGTATCGAAAAATGTACCTGTTTGCGTTGGTCTATTTTTTCGGCCCGCTGGTTTCCGTCTTTTTAACCAATGACGTCTCGGTGTCCATCGTGTGGTCCGTCATCGCCGGCGCGAGTGCGAATTATCTTTATTATTGGCATCTGAAAGACGTTGTCCTGAGGGCGAAAAAACGGGCGGCGCTTGACCCGGCGGCTCGACTGCGTGAACTCGCCGAGGAAGGGGGCATTCAACCGTATGTGCTATGGTTGGTCGTTGCGTTGGTCCTGCTGAAGATCGGGGTCTTGTATGCGTTGCTGGACGATCTTCCTCTTGAAGAAGACGTTCCCCTGCCCGACGCCGAAGAACAAGGGGACCGTCGGGCGTTTTAACGGAAAAGATCAGCGATCCGGGTCCTCGGCATACGACAACTGCCACGTGAACCACGACTGAAACCAAGCGTAATCGCTCTGGTACGCCGCATGAATTCCGTCAGGGCCGTCGGGTTTTTCCTTCAACAGGGTGTAGGTTCGAGGCCAATTCTTTGTCCACCATGATTTGAGTTCGCCGGCCGTGAACGCATGGTCGTTGGGTTGGCGAATGCCGGCCGCGGTCACCACGTCCGTGACGAGCGGCCAATACCGATCTTTTCCCATGCCGAGGGATCGAAAATGCTCGCGGAGGAGAAACACGACCCATAACTCGGCGCTGTATTTTTTGTTATGTTTGAACGGTTGAGTTTGTCGAAGGGGAATGGGATCAAAGTTTTTGATGATCGACGTATAGTCCGGCCCGCCGTAACTTCCGGCGACTTCGGCAATGCCTTGCAACATGTTGGCTAATTCAACCTCGATAACGGGGGGCGTTGAGGACTCCTGCTTCTGGTCGAACGGGTTGGCCGTGGTCAGCAAGTCGATCAGGGGTTTTAATTCGCGCAGGCGCGTCACGGCCGTCTGAAGAATCGCCGCGGATTCCAACCAATAATCCTGCTCGTGTTTGGATGTGCGCTCCCGGCCCGGGGGAGGCAGGACAATCGGAATCCAGTGGCGGACGAGGACAAAGAGCAGATAGTGCAAGTCTCCGTTGACGTCCGCGACGCGGTCCAGCACGTTGGGGGGAGTCGTGGCGTGGTGAAAGAACCGTTCGACCTTCTCCTCAACGTTGAGGCGTTGAGCCAGCGTTCTCCACCACTGCGCGGGCGGTTGAGGCAGGTCAGGTTGAGCCATCTGCGCCAATTCCGGAGATGATGAGCGAACAGGTTCGGGGAATGATGATGAAACGTGGCTGGCATGGTACGGCGTGGCGGTGAGCAACGCAAGGGCAGAGCGACGAATACCGCGTCTTGAGGTTGCGAGCGTGACTCGGAGGGAGAATGCAGCATGAAACAGGTCGTCCTGATTCGTCACGGCGAATCGCAATGGAATCTTGAAAATCGATTTACCGGCTGGGTGGACGTCCCTTTAAGCCCCAAGGGTGAACAGGAAGCGCGAACCGCGGGAGCCAAATTGCAGAACTTTCGCTTTGACCGTGCGTTTACTTCCGTGTTGATTCGAGCCATCCACACGTTGGAGATCGTGCTGGAAGTCATTGCCCAACCTCAACTCCCGATAGAAAAAACACAGGCCCTGAATGAACGGCTGTACGGGGAATTACAAGGTCTGAATAAAGCGGAAACCGCTGAAAAATATGGAGCGGACCAGGTGAAGTTGTGGAGGAGAAGTTATGACGTGCGCCCTCCCGGTGGAGAAAGTTTACAGGATACCGCCGAACGTGTCGTTCCCTATTACCAACAACACGTCTGGCCGCGACTGGCGCAAGGCGAGACCCCGTTGGTGGTGGCCCACGGCAACAGTTTGCGCGCGCTGGTGATGTACTTGGATCAACTCTCCAGAGAAGACGTGCTCGAACTCAACATTCCCACGGGTGCCCCATTGCTGTATGAGTTGGATGATCGGGGTCAGGCCGTGGCCCATCGGTATTTGTAAGGGCATTTTTGAACTTTCGGAATGATGTATTGGTTGGAGGTCGTAGAGCCAAGTTTTTGCTAGAATTTGTGCTAAAGTTGGATTATCATAGAGATTTAAGGCTAGCGATTATGGTTCTTCAACACCCATAAATTTAGGAGGTGATTAGGAATGTATACTGCACTGCAAGTTGCCAACAGTGTATTAAAATTATCGTTTGACGAGGAAAAATGGATTAGCCCATTGAAACTGCAAAAATTGGTGTACCTCGTTCACGGATGGCACTTGGCGTGTTTTGACAAACCAGCCATCGAACATGAACCAGAAGCTTGGCACTACGGGCCAGTCTTCCCTGAGATTTATCATGAGTACAAAATTTTTGGGAGCTTGCCTATCAGTCAAGAGAATTGGGAATTATACGGGACTGCTAATAGGGGGGAAGTGCCAAAGAAAGATGAAAATTTCCACCAGCTATTGAAACAGGTTTGGGCCCTATATTCCCCTTACTCTGGTTTATACCTTTCGAATTTGACACATAAATCCGACACGCCTTGGTCATCGGCAAAGAAAAAAGGGAACAACAGTTTAAACCAAAAAGATATAAAGCAGCATTTCAAGCAACTGATGAGCGGCTAATGGATACTACTCCAAACATCAACGACCCGCGTCTGCAACAGGCGGAAAATTCCCAAAGACTGGAAACTGCGAAGCAAGAGCATGAGCAAGTATTAGAAAGCCGAGAGCAGGAACATGCCCACGCTATAAAGGCCTCTGCGCTTAAGCAAATGTGGTTTGCTCGATTTGCATCGATTATTCTTTGCCTCATATTTTTGTTTTTGATTGCAGGGGCGATTTGGCTAATAGTTTTCAGCACTTCTCAGGTAAGCCCTGGATTGGGCTTTACATTGGGTATCATTACTACTGCTTTGGGACTTTCTCTTAAGTACTTAACAGAAAAGATATGGGATTTTGATGATTTCCACAAACTTTTAAGCAACACCCAGGACAAGTGGTAAGCGAATGATTTTCATCTTAGATGTGTTGAGTTCTTGGCCCACCTTATCTTTTCTGCTCCACAATCCTAATTTTTTATCGGTTAGGTTATAGAAATGATAGACCGGCCGGGCTATTTGTGCTTCAAACTGTGTTGTGTCGGCGTTGGTTGTGGTTTTGAGCGCCGATAATGACACGCGCCCATACCGAAAAATACTTGGTGACAATAGCAGATTTTACCCGAGACTGGTTTCTACTTTCGTCGAAAAATCGCGTATTCGTCATTGCTGTATGGAGTGTTACCCAATGTAAGACTTCGTCACATCACCTGCTACGTCGAAGTCTTGGCACGTCAGTATTGAGACTGTTCTATTCATCTGGTCAAATCCTCTCCACCGTTGCGATCTCTTCTGACGTCAGGCCGTACAGCCCATACACAAGCCGGTCTATCTCGGCTTCCTGCTCGGTGGTGTCGGCAGACGGGTTGGCGGATTTGGCCGACAGGATGCAGTCAACTAAGCGGATGAATGGACGTTGCTCGTTGGCTGGGATATTGGGAATGGGGAGACGTTCAACGTAAACTTTTTTCCATCGGGGGTGCATACCCATTCCTGTAGGTGCGGTGTTCTTCATAAACCAAGCTATCAGACCGGAATTGAGAACTGTGCAGAGATATTTGATGTTCTCTCCAGTCATCAGAAACGTTGTAGCTTCACAGTATATGCCACTGTCGTCATAGGCAAAACGTCCTTTTTGAGTCAAATCAAGCCACACCAGCTTTTCTCTTGTAAATTCTTTGTGATAAGCGCAGTTGCGGAGATTATACGGCGTTTTGCCTTTGTCCTGTCGCTTTTCCAATCGGGGGTAGAATCTATCCAGATGGGATTTTACAGCCGGGTAATCGTCAATATTGATGGCAGGGACGTCTCCGTATCCGTTATGCGTATCAATCAGCCACCAGCCCGTGTATTTCGCCAAGTAGCGCTGGACATCGTGGCCTCGGCGCAACACTGGTTTAAGGATTTCGGCAGATCTGAGGTCTTTGGCAACTAGCGCCTGTTTGGTGGCACCATCAATAATGAAGGCCTTGTTGTAGCCAGTTTTGATACCATAATAGATAGACACATCCCAGTCTTTCAGTGGTGTTCCGACGGATTCCATCTTGTCCATAATAGGCTGTTCTATAGCCGAGATCACGCTCCACGGCCTTTCACCTTGAGGGCAGAACGGCAACCAAAGGCTTGCGTCGGGTGGAAAGTCTTTGTTGGCAAGGCGGTTCATATCCACCGCCTTGCCGTTCTCTTCGCTTTTACCGTGTCCAGCGGTGAGAATACTGGTATTAACGATGGCGTTTGTAAAAGTCCCTTCGCCGATTACCATCAGGCGTAGTGGGGTGTGTCGCTCGGAGAAGTAGCGGCGCAAGGGTTTGCCGTATTCCGTATTCAGCCAACTGTCGGAGGTGATGTAGCACAGCAGGCCGCGTTGCTGCGTGAGCAGGCGGCAGCCCTTTTCGTAGAAAAGCTGATAGATGTCGCCGGTGTGGGCGAAGGTTTCATAGCCGGCGTCCTTGTAGAGCCACCCTAGTTGGCCGCCATTTTTCTGCAACTGAATGTAGGGCGGATTTCCGATGACCACGTCGAAGCCTTTGGTAACACCGAACATATATTTGGCGTCAAACCAGTCGGCGCTGGCGTTCTGGTCGTAGGGGGCCCATTGGCGATCTTGTCCACGGCGTGGGTGGGAAATCCGGCTTCTTGCAATGCAGCGGCCAGTCTGTCCCGCAGTTGCTTGTCTTTATCGCGGTAGTTTCGCTTCGTGGTGCGCGAGGTGGCGTGGAAGTATCGCTCGCGGTTGGCGGTCAATTCCTTCTCCAAACTGAGTACGGTTTCGGTTTGTCCCAGCGTCAATTGGTTAGGTTTCTCCAATGCCAGTAGGGTATCTGCGGCGACGAACTTGGTTTCGAGGTTAGGGAGCGGTTTGACGCCGTAGTTATCTTCAGCGTCATCGGTCGGCTCTTGTTCAATGGCCAGCGAGATGAAGAAGCGCAGTTTGGCAATCTGGCAGGCGATGGGTTGGATGTCCACGCCATAGATGCACTTTTCGATCAGATACAGCTTGCGTCCAAAATCGTTAAAACGATTTTCCTTGCTGAAAATAGTCTCAACTTCCTTCAGTGCCTGCTCGCGACTCTCAGGGTCCGGCAGTTTGTCAATAATGTCCGTTTGACGTTGTTTCCATTGTTTGTTTTCGGAATCGACAATGCCGAGTATCTGCACTAACCGCTGTAATATTCCCATCGGGAAGGCGCCGCTGCCTACCGCGGGATCAATGATTTTGATGGTGTCTATTGCCTGAATGAGCGATGCAGTTTCATTTTCGGTCAGGTCGTTTTCCGCACAGGCAGTGTGAAATAAACGGCTGATTTTGTGGTCGGCAATGTTGGTCGCTTGAGCAAAGTATGCTTTCAAACTCTCGTCTACCATGTAGGTGACAATTTCCCGTGGTGTGTAATAAGAGCCGGAGGCTTTGCGGGCGGTTTGCCGTGTTTCGGGGTTGTAGGACGCCAGCAGGTTTTCGAACACCAATCCCAGAAGTTCGGGGTCCAGCGCCACGTCCGCATCCAACGGTGTGCTTTCTTCCACGGTAAACTGGTATCGGTTGAGCAGGGTGATTAGCCCAAGTTGCTTTTCGTCTTCGTTGAAAAAGAGGTTGTTGGGCACATCTAGAACGTTGTCCTCCCGGTCAGAAAATCCATCAACGCGGATTGCCAGTTTCTCTTTGCGAATTGTCCCGTCTTTCTCGTGATCTCGCCGTTCATCTTCATTGGCTTCTCTGTCCAGACATTCAAACAGTCCGCCGTTGAGAAAAGGCGTTTGTTCGAACAGTCGCAAAATGGCATTTTTGTCCTGCAGGAGAAAGATATTCTGGTAGCGGTAGACGTGGGCAACTAGGTAGTTATTACTGTTAGGATTGCCATTGGTGGTGGTGCGGAACGTGCGATCTGTAATTTCTCTATTGAGGGTGGCAAAAAACAGGTTTTGCAGAATGGCTTTGTAATATCCACTCTCCTTGCTCCAATCAATCATTTGCCTGACTTTATCGAATTCAAAGAAATTCCGATTAATCAATCCTTTTTCCTTGAGAAACCAGACAAAGAGCAATCGAGTAAGCAGGCGAATCAGGCTGATGGAGATGTGCTTATCTTTTTCCTCACGTTCATCGTTGGGAAAAACCACCTGAGATTTGGCTTTTTCGTACCACTTGAACAGTTCTTCATAGAACTCTTTGTTAAGTTGTTCCACCGCGAAGGCGCTTTTCAAGTCGGTCAGCGTGGCGGTTTTATTGAGTCGGCTGAATCGCTCAACAGCCGTGCGGACTTTGGCATTGTTTCCTAACAGGTAGGTGAAGCGTTTTGATGCGCTCTCCTGTCTGTTGATCTGTCCCTGATCGTTTAACTTGTATTCCACGCTGATGAAGCTGAATCGCCAGTTGCCGCTGTTGTCGTCGTAAACAGCAAGCGCGCCATCCAAGGTGCTTTGCTGGCATTGCTTTGCCACTAATTGGCGCATCTCCACCCGGTTGCGGTGCAGTCGGGTTTCAGGCGTGGTTTGTATTTCGTAGATTCCCAACTCTTTGTTATCGGCAAGGGACACTTTGCCTAACTGAAAAAATGCCTTCGCATCACCCTTGATGGAGATGGGGCATGAGAACTGATTGATCGGCAGTTGTTCACCAAGCATCCTGAGCCAGTCATCGCGCTGATATGGTTGCTTGAAAAGCCTCATCAGTTCGTCTTCGGTTGTCATGTCCGTTCCTTAGACGTAAGACTGGGAAATAATGACTCTGGGCAGGGCATCTGCTGCCTGGGTCCGCGGTCCATTGTCGGTGTTTTGCATATCCCGTGCATCGGCATCTTCCACTTTGGGCATGTGCTTGTGTATGATTCTCAACAGGAATTGCAGTTGAACCGCAGTATCCTGACGTGCTTTCGTTGCACTCTTTTGCAGCTTGTTTATGTCACGCGGCAAGCCTTGAAATCGTCCTGTTTTTATGGTGTCAATAGCGCCAGCCAAATCTTGCTTTTCCTTCTCGCCAATGTGACCCAAATTTTGCATTGCCTTTATGTAGTGGATCGCGCGCCTTTGTTGCGTCGTCAGGAATTGATTCTGCAGGGTGATGACGATTTTTTCTTCCGCCTGCCGTAAGAAGTGCGTCAGTGCCTGCTGCACCTGTACGTGGTGATTTTCGTGTAAAGGTTGCGCTTTGACGGTCGGGTCACATTTGAAGATAGGGACGGCCTCAAGAAAGCTTAACTCCTTCAGATTGCACTCTTTATCTACTGCATAGAAGGCGTGATGCTTTTTATTGCGTAGATAGGATATGGTGCCGTTCTGTTTTTCCCTGTTTTTCACCGCGTTGCGGATTTTCAGCGGCAGGTTTTTGATACGCCAGAATTCATCCGGTGATTCTTCCCTGAATTTGCGAATTTCCATCAGGTATTGCAAGCGTTCATTGACGCCTTCGTCCCCCTGTGGTTTCTTGTCGAATAAACCGAAAGTCTCCACCTGTTCATCGGCAGAATAGATCTGTGAATCTTCACCCAGAGCAGAGTGGAAAGCCTGAAGCTTTACCATTGCCTTACGCTGCAACTGGATGTCGTCTTCGACTTTCTCAGTGGGGAAGAAATTGTAGATGTATATTCTGCTCGCTTTTGTACCGATGCGATTGATACGTCCAATTCTCTGCATCAGGCGCGTGGCGTTCCAGGGTGTGTCGTAGTTGAGAATGGTATTGGCGCGGTGCAGGTTCACGCCTTCTGCAAGCACTTCGGTTGTGATGATGACGTTGTAGTCGGAACTTTGCTGCTTCATTGGAATATTGGCATCAAAATTCCGTTGGATTTCGTTTCGCAGACTGTCTCTGTTTTTCGAATTTATCGATAGGACGTTTTGTTTTGGCTGAAGTTTTTCTTTCAGATAATCAGTGGTATCCAGTGATTCCGAGAAAATCACCAGTTTTTGTTCTGGGTTCTGATTTTTTGACAATAATTCGGGTTCCAAAACGGATAGAAAGTTCTCCAGCTTCGGGTCCTCTTCATTTGCGACTACCCGTTCCCAATGCTGCTTCATGTCCTTCAAGATATTATGGTCACTTCTCAGCCCCTCAATAAATCCTGACTCAAAATCCTCCTTCGACAGGATTTTTATGCCGGGGTCGGTGAATTGTTCCTCAGCGAGTTTTTTTAGCAACTCATCTTCGTCTTCTTCCCGAAAGTAGTCTTCAACTTTGTGATTCGGAGCGATGATGATGCGATTGTTCGCCACCATATTCAGCATGGCATCGGATGCCTTGACAAAACGTTGCAGGGTGCAGTGAAAGGCATAAAAGCTGCTGTCCAGTCTTTTGATCAGGAGGGACTTCATTATTCTCGCCAGCAAACTGGAAATGAATTCGGGGCGTTGGTAGTCCTTGGCGTGTTCCGACTTCATAAATTCTATGGCGCGGTAGCGCATGTATTGCAGCCCGTCCTTCTTATCTTGTATCAGCCGTATTGTTTCGTCGTAGAGCTTGTTCAGTCGCGATTCCAGAGGGTACAGAAGTTTCTTCGGCGTGCTGACTTCAGGAAAGACGATCCCCTGCTGTGCTAAGTCTTTCGCGTAAAGCTCGTGTTCAAGCAGGTCGGTGCGGGTACGGCGGACGGTCAGCGGTTCAATGACCTTGTCGCGTACTTCAGCGTATAATTCCGCGGCTTTCCTGGCTGTACCGGATGCCTTTTTGTGGATAATTGCTTTGTATCGTTTATTGATATTCGCGAAGAAGTGACCGATGTTGATCTCCATCGTGCTGTCGTTCGCATCCTGAAACAACAGGACTTGATTGCGGATATCATCAGGCCGGTTATTGAGCGGTGTGGCGGATACCAGGATAACTTTTTTCTTTTTGCCGTGCTGACATGGGACTTTGCAGATTTGCTGTAGATTCTCATAGCCAAGCGTTGTGTCGTTTCTGAATTTGTGCGCCTCGTCCACGATTACCAGATCGTAGTCCTCAAGGTCCTCAACCTTGTGCAGACTGCCGTTGGTGAAATACTCAACGTTCTGTAACTTGAATTTTCTCACGGTATCTCGCCATTGGCTTTTCAGTGCCGGTGGCATGATGATGAGCGTTTTGGATATATGTTCCGGGTAGTTATTGGAATAGAAAAATTGTCGGGCGATCAGTATCGCCACGATGGTTTTGCCCAGCCCCACTACGTCGGCAAGAAAGAAGCCGTTGTGCTTCTTCAATATTTCAAACCCCTGATGTACCGCGTCCAACTGGTAGGTAAGCCGCCGAAACTCCTTCGGCAGGTCCGTCATGCTGGTGGGGGCAAAGTCAATCTCCTTATCGAAATATTCAATCAACAGTTTGATATAAAGCTCAAACGGCGTGAATTCGTCTTTCAGGAACGTTTTGTTTTTTGTCTCTTCTATTTCCTCGGGAAGAATGTCAACGGCTTCTGCCCAGAGTTTTTCAAACTCATCGGTAGCGAACTTGACGTCGTCATAATCTCGGAGAGAAACATTGAATTCATAGTTTGATGTATTCCCGTCTGTTCCCAGACCGGCCTCAGTCAGGTTGGATGAACCGGTGATCACTTCGCAACTGCTGTGGGGGTTAAAGTCTTTGGGACGGAAGATATATATCTTGGCGTGCAGTTTGCGCGTGGGATGCGCCTTGATTCTGATTTTCTCACTGGCAATATCTTCGATGAATTGAATAATACTTTGTTCCAATTCCCGCGAGTAGTCTGCGTCGTCTATTTCCCGCTTGAGTGCATTCAGGTAATCCCGCTTGGTTTCTTCCGGGTCGCCGATGGACTGCAACCGCAGTCCTTTGCTTTTGTACTCTACGGTAATAGCGTCAACGTTAATACCGACCAGAATCCGAATCTGCGGCATGTCTTCCAGAAAAGGACGGATGTTGAAATAACCGGTAGAGCGGAAATAACCGACCAACGCGTCAAATTTCTCAATATGGGGGTTGTGTCTGAAAACACCACCGAACTTGTTCAACAAGGTGTTGCCGTCCTCATTGGTGAAAAATTTTGTCGCCATGTTGATACGTTGTAAATTCGTTGGTGGATTTATATGTTGGGTGCCTCGGTTTGTCGTGGAGCCATATCTGTGCAACTATTTCATTTCATTTATTACACGCCTCATTTCATGGCTCTTTCCCCTTTGGACCATCTAGTGTACTAGCAAAATGGCTGTTGGAAAAACATGTTTTTTAGAGATTTCGGTTGGGCTCTAAACCATATACCATATGCCTTGCCAATAACTGAAGCGTGTGATCACCCCTATCGCAAGCGTTGTTCGAGTTCGGCGATGCGTTCTCCGATCTCTTCAATCGGCACCAAGTCGAGGAACACGGCCAGGAGTTTTTGTTCATCTTGTGGCGAGATCACGTTGTCGGCTTCAAGACCTTTGGCGGCTTCACTGAAGATGGCAATGGGTTCCCCGCCTTGTCGGCTGATCTGCTCCCACGCCTGATGTTTTTCCTTCATCACGTCGAACACCTGATTGATGGACACCTGAATCAGCCCGAATTTGCCGGCCCATTGTTCCCTGATTTGCTGATGAACGGCTTGGTGCATCCGCCGGCCGATGGGTTCGGGGATACTCACGCGAATGGCGCAGGTGATCCAATAGGTGGTCAATGCAAGTAATTCCGTGGTGACGGCTTGCGCTTGTTGGGCGGTCAGCGTCAGTCCATAGTCTTCGAAGAAGTCCGGTGTGACCGACGGCGGGATAAGGCGGACGAGGCTTTGTACCGTCTGATGGGCGGGATCGGTCATGACGTGATCGGCATTGCGGATGGTGAATGGGTGATTGTGGAGTGAGAATTGCGGGAAATCAACAATCAAATCAGCGATTCGCAATCCACCACGCCTTTCGGTAGTGTCTCAGTTTGAAATTCTTGGGTGGATGTGTCGCTATGGTCTGGACACCCTCACCCTAGCCCCTCTCCCGGAGGGAGAGGGGCTGTCTTGGTTCTCCCTCTCCCAGGGGGAGAGGACACTCTTGGTTCTTCCCTCTCCCTCCGGGAGAGGGTAAGGGTGAGGGAAATTCTCAAATTGAGACACTACCCGCCTTTCCGGGTGCTTGAGAAATTTTCACGAGTACGGTAGAGAGAGTCCGATTTTCATGAAGGGTCATCCGATGATTGTGCTCTCCAACGTCAAAAAATTGTATGACGGGACCGCCGGCACGGCCGCGGCGGTTCATGAAGGCGTGGACGTGTGGGTTGACGGGGGCACAATCGAAGCGGTGAAACCTCATGAGGCTCATCCTTCTCATGGGCGGGACGTGTGCCGCGTTGATTGTTCCTCGCTCACGGTGACGCCCGGTCTCATTGATTGTCATGGTCACGTCACGGTGCTGGGCGTCCGCGATGAAGATTTGGCTGCCATGAATGGTCCGGCCGGTATGCTCTATACGGAGCGTATTTTGTACGCCACGTTAGTCCACGGCGGCGTCACGACGGTTCGTGACGTGGGGGGAGCCACGCACGTGGTGAAACGGTTGGTGGAGGAGGGCCTTCTGATTGGTCCCCGGTTGAAAATTGCCATTTGCATGTTGTCCACGACCGGCGGTCATGCCGATTTTCGAGGCACGGATCGGTGTCATGAGGCGGTCTCGCGGTTGTGGCCTCCTGGCCCGGGTCGTCCGTCCAGCATCGTGGACGGCCCTTGGGAATGTCGAAAGCGGGTTCGTGAAATCGCCGCGTGTGGCGGGGACCTGGTGAAAATTTGTACGAGCCCCGGGGTCGTGTCTCCCTCGGATAAATTGGAGCATCGGGATTTGACACAAGCGGAAATTGAAGCCATTTGTGATGAAGCCGCAGGCCGCGGCATGATGGTCGCGGCGCACGCCCATAGCCGGCGCGGCATTGCTTTGGCCATTGATTGCGGGGTGCAGGATATTCAGCACGTCTCGTTTCTGGATGAAGCCTTGGCGGAAAAGGCCTACGTCAAAGGTTGTACGGTCACGCCCACGTCGTGGATCAATTATGAGTTGCTACGGGCCGAAGACTTGTCCGCTTCCGTCGTGGAGAAAGTTGAGCAAGTGACCCGGGTCCACGCCGAAGCCGTGCGTATTGCTCAGAAGAGTGGTCTGACCATGATCGCGGGCACCGACTCGATTTTCCCTCACATGCACGGCCGGAATTATATGGAGATGGTCTCGCTGGTCAAAGACGGGTTGACCCCGTTGGCGGCTTGGTATAGCGGGACGGGCCTTGCTGCCGAGCGTATTGAACAACATGATGCCGGCAAATTGCTCCCCGGGTATCGGGCCGACTTTCTGCTTTGCCGGGGTGACGTCATTGCAGACCCCCACTTATTGGATGAGGGAGTGCTGGCGGAAGTGGTGAAAGATGGAGTGGGGTATCGCGGTTACCTGAACGGACTGCCTCAGAAAACCTTTCGCTCCGGGGTGCGCGAGTTGTTGGCAACGCCTCCGTCCGACTAGGTTGCCTGTCTGCCATTCTCACGGGCAGGCGTCAGGAAGGTTGGATTTCCGGTTTGGAGAAGTCGTGTTGGGCGGCCCCGCCTTGCATGTCTACGATGAGATCCCCTTTAGGCGAGAAAAATCCCTGTTCATCAATCTGTACGATCCCGTTACAGTTATCTTGAAAGAATTCCAGAATCCATCCGTTAAAGTCATACCCCTCATCCGTGATATCGTTTTGGATGAGGCGCGTCGTCAGAATGAATGAGGCGCGAACCACAAATTCCTTCGCCAGATCGGCCTCCACGTCGCCGAACGCGGACAGTTGTCCGGAAAACCCTGCCTGTTCTTTTTCAAACACGTCTTGATAGGTGCCGTCATTGCGAATGCAGAACAGTTGGATCGGCTTTTTCTCCCGGTGGTAGCCCAGCGCGATCTGGACCCAGGAGTAATCATCGAGAACGTCGGGTGTCATCTGAGGGATGAGCGGCACTTGGCTTTTCGATTTTAAGAAATCCAGGAGCAGGCGGAGGGGCGGCGGGTCTTGTCGTTGGCAGAAAACCCGACAATAGAGAAGTTCGTTTCCCGCTTCGTCGGATTTTGTCAGTGAGATGACGGAGAGTTCTTTTCCCATTGTCTACTCCTCACGGATCAACGTTGGACAATTCGGATCATGGGGCCTACTGTATCGTGTTCGGATTCCGGACTTCAAGGACGGGGAGTGTCTCAGTTTGAAATTCTTTGGTGGACTTATCGCTGCGGGCCTGACCTTCACCCCGGCCCCTCTCCCAGGGGGAGAGGGGTTTTTCCCTCTCCATCCGGGAGAGGGTGAGAGCTTGCCCTGACCGGCGCGTTGACACTGAAACCTGGTGAATGCCAGGCTTGTTTTTCGCGTGCTCTCTCATACCACCGTCCTGATGGTGAAAAGACCGGTCGGGCAACGCGATGACCTATCTCCTTATGGCAATGGCAGGGTTATGGCTGGTTGACGGGTTGGCCTTGTTGGTGGCGCCACTGTGGATCATTGGACAAATCAGGCAAGCCCTCGTGGCCTCTCCGTCAATGAGACAATGGTCGGGGTTGACTCTGGTCGCGGGTATGATCCTGCTTCTTCAGGCTTCTGCTCTGGCGTACCAGGGCTTATGGATGGTCATCGGCGTGGCCATGGTGGTGAAGGGGGGATTTTTTCTGTTGTCGAATGAGGACACGTGCCGTTCCGCACTGAATTGGTGTTTGAACCGGGAGGCCGTGGATTATCGGTTTTGGGGGCTGGGGTTGTGTACGCTCTCGATGCTGTTGATCCGTGCATTGGGTGCGTTTGGGGCACAATAACGAGATAACGAGACGGAGTCCGAAGGTTTGGTTGCACACGTGGTCATGGGATTGACCTGCTTGGTCTGGGGGGTGGGGGGATTGGTGATGACGATTCTGCCCATGGTGGGATTCGCATGGATCCAACGATCGGTCCTTGATAACTGGCGGCGATTCTGGATCGCGTATGTGCTGATGCTGATGGGGTTGGTCTTGATCGTCGGCACGACCAGTCTCCAAGGATTTTGGCTGTGGGTCGCGTGCGGCGGGGTCGCCGTGGCCAAAGCCTGCTTTGTACTTGGGGCCTCAACGTCTTTTCGAGAACGGGTGCTGCACAAAGTCGGCACGTGGCCGGTGTGGCTGCATCGGGGCAACGGAGTGATTTCTCTGATCTTCGCAGTGTTATTAGCGGCGGATGTCATGCTCCATGGCTGATCTTCAAGCCGTGAACCCGGACTTGGCCCGGTTGTGGGCGGTTCACCAGGCAGCGGAATGGCCGGCGTCGGTGGGGCCTCATGAAGGCGCACTCATGACGTTGGATACCGTGGTCGGTGGCTGCGTCACTTATTTTTTCGAGGAGCACGACCTCGATCCTCCGCGTGTGGTCATCCTTGAAGATTGTCTGTCTGATTTAGAGACCGTGCTGCCGGAATTAGCCGAAGAATCCCTGGGCTATTTCGAACGGCTGAAGCAGTTGGGAACGTTAGTTCTGAAATTGGGCCGTCCACGTTGACGAGCCTCTGAAAAAGGGATGGCCTCCGTTTTAGCCGTGGCTTCCTTAATTGACGTACTAAAAATCGCTATGATATTTTTTTCTTCAACCCTCATACGTTCTGCCTTATGTTCTGATGGCAGACCAACCCACCATGAACAAAGATCTGAAAAGCATCTTAGGGAAATTACAATATACCGACGACGCGAAGGTCGTTGAGCAAATCACCCGACAAACCCGGCAAGTTCGGGACCGCATGTCCGGGATCAAGCAAAAGATCGTGGTGATGAGCGGGAAAGGCGGGGTCGGGAAGAGCATGACCACGGTCAATCTGGCTTTGGCGTGGGCACGGCAAGGCTCTACAGTCGGGGTCATTGACGTGGATCTCAACGGTCCCTGCGTGCCCCGGATGCTGGGGATGCACGGCAAAAGCGTGGAGATTACCCCGGAAGGGGCACGGCCGCCGGAAGGTCCCTATGGCATCAAAGTGGCTTCCATGGATTTCCTGCTCAGTGAAACCGCGCCGGTTCGATGGAAAGGCCCGATGGATTTGAGCCCGGTGTGGTTGGGCCTCATGGAAATGAACGTGATCCGGGAGTTCCTCGCCGATATGGTCTGGGGCGATCTGGATTATTTGTTGGCCGATCTTCCCCCGGGCGCTGCGGCGGATAAACCGCCCGTGCTGGCGAGTTTCCTTCCCGATCTTGCCGGCGCGGTTGTGGTCACGACGCCTTCGGAAGTGGCCTCGAACGTCGTGCAGAAGTCGATTGGCTATGCCATGGAGCTAGGGATAAACGTGTTCGGCGTGATTGAAAACATGAGCTACTACCGGTGCCCGTCTTGTGGCGAAGAGAATGAACTCTTCGAAGGCAACACTCAAGGCATGTGCGACGCCTTGAATCTCCCATTGCTGGGACGAATCCCGTTTGATCGGAACTTTGCGAAAACCTTTGATAAAGGGGCACCGTTGCTGGATGACGACTATCCGACCAACCAGCGATACGACGACGTGGTGGGACGCATTCAGTCAATCCTGGATTATAAGAAAGTGCTGGCCGAAAACCTGTAGACGAAGGATGGGGTTGCTCGTTTGTACCGTCCTCTCCTTCATGTGAGGGTGTTATGAAATTTGTCTGCTTGAACTGCGAAACCTATATGAGTTTTGAAAAGGTGGAAAAACCGGCGGAAGGCTCGCTCGGGGTCTTTTTTGCCTGCCCTTCCTGTGAGGCGAAGTTTTCCATGGTGACAAATCCCGGTGAAACGCAAATGGTCAGTTCCCTGGGCGTCCAGCTTGGGGGGCGGACCACGGAGGCTTCCCCATTGGAAATGACGCGAGGCACGTTGAAAGAAGAAGTCAGCGCGCCGGCTGAGGCCGGATCAATGGCGGCCTATCTGAATGAAAAAATTCACGCGGGACAGAGCGCCACCCCCGCAGCCGGTGCCCCCGCGAAAGAAGAGGAGTCCGGCGGTTGTCCGTTTTCCGCGATGGTCGCTCAAATGGGATTGACGACCGGGGAATCCTCCGCCGGCACGACACACTCCGATCTTCCATGGAGCCCTGACGCGCAGGAACGGTTGGGCAAATTGCCGTCGTTTGTGCAACCGATGGTGAAGGGCAGCGTGGAATCGTATGCGCGGAAACATGGCTATACGACCGTCACGCTTCAAGTCATGGATGATTCGAAAAATTCCTCCAACGGCTTGACCTGGTCTCCCGAAGCCGAACAGCGATTGAAAAACATCCCGGACTTCATTCAACCCATGGCCCGCAAAGAGATTGAACGCATAGCCCAAGAACGAGGCGCCACCACGGTCTCCGCCGAACTCATGGACGAAGCCAAGGAAAAGTTCATGAAGTTCATGTAAGGCGTGGTCATTTATTCCTTTTACAAATGACAAAGGTGGCTCTTTTTCTAAAAAACCGCCCTTTTTACTTCTCTACATACTTCTTTTCTCATCCCAACAACCATTGCGTCATTCCCGAAGTTTTAATCGGGAATCCAGTTTTGAAAGATGCGGGCTTTTGACCCCATGCCGAGGTCCTTTTGGTTTCGGCAGAATGACCCAAAACCATTTCCGCCATAACTGCATTTTTTGTTACATTGCAAGAATCGCTACATTCCGATAATTCTTTTTTGTGAAAATCAAAAAGGGAAATCTCATTGTTAACGCGTTGTGGATGTAGCAGCCATCCTTGGGAACAATTCGAGGTTGGGCGGAAGTGGCGACCACGCCAACTTTGTTGCCTTATAGTTGGTGAGAACCCTAGCTATGAGGGACAACTTTATTTTTTATGAGGAACCTAGAAGTTACAATAACGACCCTGTCGTAGTGAGACGGGCTCTTCTTCGGAACCTTTATGAACAAGAGATTTTGGATTCGGCGACTCTAACAGGATTTCGAGAAACAGGATTCTTATTTGACCACGCAATTCGTTGCCGTATATCAACAGATGAAGTGAAGAAAGAACGTGAAAGAGCACAACGGTATAAATCGGAGCGGGTTCAAAACCCTACCCATCTTCTCCCAATGGCAAGGGAAGCACCCATTGTATGGGTCATGGGACACTTAGCAAGTAATGCAATAGCGAATTTATTTACAGATTTTCCAAAAGAAAAGAGGCGAATATCGCATCCTCCTTTCCCAGGCCCGGTTGTTTCTGGCTCTCGCTACTTTCTCTCGGAGTATCTGACCGAAAGATGGAACAAAGAGAAATGGCCAGAAATTTTTGCCGCTTTTTTGACATTTGCCAGAACAAGAGATGTTTTTGGACAGTAACGAAACCACGTTAAACGATTAAAAGTGGAATGGCAGGAAGCATGTCGTGAGGAAATTCAATGACCAAACGCAAAAGAAACCCTGGATGCCAGCTCACGACTGCGGGCATGACGGCGTGCGGTTCAATGGGCAACAGACAAACGCTAACGTGTAGGAAGGTAGCAGGAAATGAATTATTGACGTGTGTCGCATGACACGCTACAGTCTCTAGATGATCGGCCGTTTTAAGCATCGGGGACTGAAACGGTATTTTGAGGAAAACGATCACCGGAAGCTTCCTGCCGATCTGATAAGCCGGATACGAGCTATCCTGGCACGGCTGGCGGCGGCGGAGAGGATAGAGGACATGGATGTCCATGAATATAAACTCCATGAGCTTAAGGGTGATAGAAAAGGGGTGTGGAGCGTCACGGTACGGGCGAATTGGCGGATTACATTCCGCTTTGAAGACGGATATGCCCTTGATGTAAATCTGGAAGACTATCACTAGGAAGGGGTGTTGCTGTGAAGGCGATAAAAATGAAAAATCCGCCCCATCCAGGCGTTCTGGTGAGCGTGGATTGTCTGGATCGAAGCGGCTTGACGGTGACCGAGGCGGCTAAACGATTGAACGTGTCACGGTCCGCGTTGAGCAATCTCGTGAATGAAAAGGCGGATTTATCCTGGGAGATGGCCGTCCGGCTTTCCAAAGCTTTCGGGGGAACACCCGAAGGATGGATGCGGGTACAGTTTCAATATGATGCTGCGCAGGTTGAAAAATGGGCCAAAGGAATCAGACTGGGGCCGCCTCTCAAACAAACGGGGTAGTGGATTCAAAAATCCCTCCCGAGTAAGATCCGAAGGGATAGATTCAGATCAATCACGACGTTCACAAACGCTTTACGCAAACTCCTTCCAATTCGCATACGGCTTCAGGCGGTAAATTTCTTCTATGGACTTCGGAAGCATGACGCCCTGTTGTGCCAGCAGTGTGGCGACCTGCAGTAAGGGTAGCCCGACCACGGTGGGGTAATCGCCCTCGATCTTTTCAATGAGCCGCGCGCCTTCGCCTTGAATGGAATAGCCTCCGGCCTTTCCCAGACTTTCTTTTGTCTTGAGGTAGTCGCGGAGTTCTTCGTCGGGACACGGTTTCATCCGGACGCGGGCGGTTTCCACCACTGCCACGGAAAGCCTCGTCTTGTGGCGAATCAGCGCGAGACCCGTGTGGACCTGATGATCGCGTCCTTGGAGTTGACGCAACATGGTTTCCGCCTGGGTGAGATCGTGCGGTTTGCCCAACAGGGTTGCGTCAACGTCAATCACCGTGTCGCTGCCCAGGACGAGATCGGCCGGATACCGGTCAGCAATGGATCGGGCCTTATCAAGCGCAAATTGTTGTGCCTGGTCCCGAGGCGCAAGCTCCGGGGAACGAACTTCCTCACACGCGGGCGGCACGACGTCGAAGGCGACGCCTAACAAGGCCAGCAGTTCTCGACGGCGGGGTGAGGTGGAAGCCAGGATGACGCGCACGGACGAGGTATTCCGAAATGAACGGGTGATCGAATTCAAGCCGTGAGGGCTTCGACTTCTGGCGCGACGTGTTGGGCGACATACGCTTCCAGCAATCGTTCAACGTCTTGAGCATGGTTCGTTTTGACCATACCGGCGCGGAGGGCGGCCGCATGGGGGAAACCGCTGCAATACCATCCCAGGTGTTTGCGCATTCGCGGAAACCGGGCGGGGTCGTGGAACCGTTCAAACGTGCGGGCGTGCGTAAGGATCATGTCGAACCGTTCTTCCAACGGCACCCGTTTCTCCGGTATGGATTGACGGCAATGTTTCCTGACGGCCTCTCGGATCAACGCTTTGCCTTGAAAAATCCACGGGTTTCCTAATGCCGCCCGGCCGATGAGAATGCCGTCCACCCCGCTGGCTTGGATGCGAGCGACGGATTCATTCAAAGATCCGATGTCGCCGTTTCCAAACACGAGGACGCCGTGCTGACGAATCTGCGCCGCGGCCTCGGCAATGGCCTCCCAATCCGCTTCGCCTCGATAGAGCTGTTGCAAGGTTCGGCCGTGGATCGAGATGACCTCCGGTTGGCCTTGCGCGAGACAGGTACTCCATTCCTTGATAATCACGGAATCGTACCCCAGGCGCGTTTTGACTGACAGGGGAAGGGCACGGCGGTCGGTCTGCGGAGAGCCATGCTCTTGCGCGGCGTGAAACCGGGCCACTCGTTCGACAATCGCTGGTTTGAGTCCGGCTTCGGCTAACGTTTGTCCATTGGCCCAATCGTGCAGGCCCCGTTTGGTTGCCGCCATGATCTCCAGCGCCAATTCCGGCATTCTGATAAGCCCCGCGCCACTCCCGGACGAGGCCACGTTTTTTGATGGACACCCCATGTTGATGTCCAGCCCGTCAAACCCGAGTTCACTCACCACGTGCGCCGCCTGATAAAACAAATCAGGATGTTTCCCATAGAGTTGGGCGACGACCGGTCGTTGACAGCCGGTAAACCGTAATGGTTCCCACCCCATCTGCCGGCCCTGACAAATGTCATGAACGTTGGTAAATTCAGTAAAGACGACATCCGGCCGTCCATGAGTAGCCACGACGTGCCGGAACGCAATATCCGTCACCCCGTCCATGGGCGCCAACCCGATGACGGGCCGTGGAAGGTGTTGCCAGAAACTCATGAGTGTTCAGAGAATTTTAAGAAATGGTCGTGTTTATAAAGACGTGGGAAGGCGTGTCCTTGATGATGTCTTCAAACTGTGCGTCCAATACGTCAATGGCTTTTTCTATGTCCTCTCTTGTTGCAAGCGCAAGACCTTTAATTCGAGGGTTGGTTTTCAGGCGAGTCTTCAATAGGGATAGATGCTTTTCAAATATTTTCTTGCTCAATCACGCCGGCTCGATATCGGTGTGAGCGAAATCTTCGCCCTTGAACAGGAGTGGCTCGCCAGTTGTTTTCGCGAGCGCGTAGGCAAAACAGTCGCCGAAATTCAATACCGCCTGGTGATTCCCTTTGCCGAAGCGCCGCCAAGCATGGCGGGCTGCTTCAACGTGTTCGGCCATGACTGGCACCAACGCGATTCCTGCCCTATCTAGGAACGCATCAAGGGCGTGCCCTGCCGCCGGGCCGCCGTGGCTCTCCACAACGATGGACGTTTCCAGCACATTGGCGACCGACATGCTGCAATTCTGGGCCATGGCCATCGCCGTCTCGTAACGCTCCGCATCCGGCTCGCGGTACAGAACGGCGAGCACCGCCGAGCTATCGACGATCACTTAGGCAATCCTCGTTCGTCGTAGAGCACGTTACCATGCTCCACGGCCGAGGGGCCCGGCCCCATGAGCTTGGCACAACGCTCAGCAATGGTGCGCATCTCTTGGACGCGGGTTTCGACGTTACGCTCTCGCTTCTCGCGCTCCAGGCGTTCGCGGAGCGCGCCGGTAATCGCGCCGGTCATGGTCTCGCCGGTCAACCGGGCCAGTTCGCCGGCAAGCCGACAGGTTTCGTCGTTTTTGATGTTGAGGCTCATCGCCATTCTCCAAGTAGAAGGTAGAAGAATGCTTGTTGCTTTCTACCTTACGCCATGCTGTGATTATATGGCAACGCCAGTGAAGGGTATGACCCCTGTCCCCAGGGGATCAGGAGAAAAAGGAAAGAAGGTTTTGTCTGTAAGCGAATTCATGTTATGTTTTTTCGAGTGAGTCATCAGTGCGGCATGAGGCATGTCCCTGCCTACGAGCAGGGATGCCGCAGCTACAGTGTGGATTCAGGTTGTGGTTTTTTTGAGTGAGGAATACGTCCATGGAAAAACCACGGTTGCAGCAGTAGTTACTCTCTATGCCATTGATCGATACTCTACGCTTGAAAACCGATTTGGTAGGCGCGGGTCTGGATGAGAAGCCGGCGGCGATTGCAGAAGCGTTAGGCCGGGCTGATACCGGCCAACTTGCCACCAAAGAGGATCTCCATGCGGTGAAGGCCGAACTTTACCGTGCGCTCTAGATACAGTGGGCGGCCACGATGACGGGCGTGGGTGTGCTGCTGACTTATCTGAAATGACGTGTCCGTGTTCTCCAACGGATTGACCGTTCCTTCCCTGCCCCTTCACCTCCCGCGTTCGCGGGGTTAGGCTCTGGCTTCTGCTACTAACGGAAGGCGCCATAAGATGGCGCAGCTACACAAGAGGGAAAAGCCGCGCCGACACATCGGTACGCCTCATACTCCTCGCCCCGAGTGCCGAAGGGATTGAACCCATCCAAAGCTTTGTCTTCAGGCGGATTCCGTGTTATGGTCTTTCGAGTACAGCGTGAATTATCAGGGGCGGCGTGAGGCATGTCCCTGCCTACGAGCAGGGATGCCGCAGTTCCAGCGTGGATTCAAGTTGTGATTTTTTGAGTGAGGAATGCGTCCATGGAAAAACCGTGTTTGCAACAGGACCCCACGGTGGTGCTGTATCATGCGGATTGTGCCGATGGGTTCGGTGCGGCGTGGGCGTTGTGGAAGAAGTATCCTACGGCGCGGTACGTTGCGGTCAAACATGGGCAACCTCCGCCGGAGGGATTGGACGGAGCGCACGTGGTGATGGTGGATTTCAGTTATCGGCGTGAGGTGATTGAACGGTTGGCGCACTCTGCCGCGAGTTTCCTTATCCTGGATCACCACGTTACGGCGCAGGCGACGTTGGCGGGACTTCCGTATGCGTATTTCGACGTGAAGAAATCCGGGGCGGTGTTGGCGTGGGAATGGGCGCACGCGGAGCCGGTTCCCTGGTTGCTTCAGTACGTGCAAGATAAGGATTTGTGGAAATGGCGGTTGCCTCACAGTCGGGAAATGAATGCGGCCTTGGCTTCGTATCCGTTTGATTTTCACGTGTGGGAGGGGCTGACCCGGGACGTGCTGGAAGTGGAAGGTCGGGCGATTCTTCGCCGAGAACATTCGTTGATTGACAAGATTGTTGAGGAATCCGTCCTGGTGGAATTTGAAAGGGAAACCGTGCCCGCGGTGTATAGTCCGGTGATGGCCAGTCAGATTGGAGAACGCTTATGCCAGGGTTTTCCGTTCTGCATCATTTGGCACGAACGGGACGGCCTCCGGTATTTCAGTCTGCGTTCGAAACCTGGAACCGCCGACGTCTCCGCTATTGCCTTTCGCTATGGCGGCGGCGGACACGTGAACGCTGCCGGTTTTTCGCGGCCGATTGACTCGCAGGCTTCAGATATTCTCAATCCCATACGCGACCTGTCACCCTGATTCCATCTTATGCGCCCACCTCTATGGTAAACGAAGGCTTCCATGATTCCTTTACGTGACGATAACCCCACGGAAATCAAACCCATCTTCACCATCGGGTTTATGGTCATATGCGTGTTGGTTTTTCTTCACCAAGTGACGTTGGGGAGTCGTAGCGGCGACATGTTTGTGTATCAATATGGGGCCATTCCGGCCGTGGTGTTCGGGTATGCGGAACTTCCTCTGCAACTCGGAGTGGTGTCACCGTATGGGAGTTTGCTCACCAGCATGTTTCTTCACGGCGGGTGGATGCACTTGATCGGGAATATGATGTATCTGTGGATTTTTGGAAACAATATTGAAGACGTGATGGGGCATGGACGATTTATCGTTTTTTACGGGTTGTGCGGGATGATTGCGGCGTTGAGTCATGCCGCCATTGAACCGATGTCTCCCGTCCCCATGGTGGGGGCCAGTGGAGCGATATCGGGGATCTTGGGCGCCTACATGTTGCTCTATCCTCGTGCCCGGGTGTTGGTGCTCATTCCGTTGGGATTTTTCAGCCAATTGATCTACGTGCCGGCCGTGCTTGTGCTGGGTTTATGGTTTTTGATGCAGGTGCTCAGTGGCGGAATGAGTCTTGGGACGGAAGGCGGCGGCGTTGCGTTTTTTGCTCATATTGGCGGATTCGTCGCGGGTATGTTCTTGATTGGATTCTTTAAGCATCCGCATGTGCAGTTTTTTAATCCGCCTCATGAGCATCCTGAACGTTGGCGATAACCAGAGCACGACGTTGGGTGATGGATGAGGGTCCGTGGCACACCAACGCGCAATTCATGACGAAATCGATTGTTTCGTAAAAATTTCGTGAAAACCCTCTTGACATTACATTGACGCTTCAGTACATTCCGCAACTTCGTTGTGAAACGTTCTTTGACAATTGAATAGCCGAAAAAACGGCAAACATAGAAGTGTGTTGAAGTGGCGGCCCTTGTTAGAAGATGTAATGTTTGAGAGTTTGATCCTGGCTCAGAACGAACGCTGGCGGCGCGCCTAACACATGCAAGTCGCACGAGAGGCTCTTCGGAGTAGTACA
>OY282373.1:0-92500 GCA_958295805.1 uncultured Nitrospirales bacterium | reverse complement strand
AGCAGCGAGAGGGCTATGTCCTGAGCTTCGGCGACGGAAATGCCTAATCGCGTGCCTTTTGCTTAATGAGCCGGCGAGTTATTCTATGGAGCAAGGTTAAGTTGAAAAGACGGAGCCGTAGCGAAAGCGAGTCCGAATAGGGCGTTGAGTTGCATAGAATAGACCCGAAGCGAGGTGATCTACCCATGGCCAGGGTGAATCCGTCGTAACAGATGGAGGAGGCCCGAACCGTTGTTTGTTGCAAAAAGCTCGGATGAGCTGTGGGTAGGAGTGAAAGGCTAATCAAACCTCGTGATAGCTGGTTCTCCCCGAAATAGCTCTAGGGCTAGCCTTGGGGGCACCGTGACGGAGGTAGAGCACTGGATGGGCTAGGGGCGTTTCCGCGCTACCGAACTCAACCAAACTCCGAATGCCGTCACTGGATCTCCAGGAGTCAGACTATGGGTGCTAAGGTCCGTGGTCAAAAGGGAAACAGCCCAGACCGCCAGCTAAGGTCCCGAATTGTACGCTAAGTGGGAAAGGTTGTGGGAATGCTCAGACAGCCAGGAGGTTGGCTTAGAAGCAGCCATCCTTGAAAGAGTGCGTAATAGCTCACTGGTCGAGTGCGCCTGCGCCGAAAATGTAACGGGGCTCAAGTGTACAACCGAAGCTGCGGGCTTGTACCATTCGGTCGTTGTACCAGCCGATTCGGTATGAGCGGTAGGGGAGCATTCTCTGTGAGGTGAAGGTTGACCGGCAAGGACAACTGGATCGCAGAGAAGAGATTATGCCGGCATAAGTAGCGTTAAACGATGTGAGAATCATCGTCCCCGTAAGCCTAAGGTTTCCTGGCCAATGTTCGTCAGGTCAGGGTTAGTCGGTCCCTAAGGCGAGGCCGAAAGGCGTAGTCGATGGGAAACAGGTCAACATTCCTGTACCACCGTGTTCGCGTTATCAACGAAGGGGGGACGCAGAAGGGTAGGCACCGCCGGGTCCCTGGAATACCCGGTCCAAACGTGTAGGCGGGATTCGTAGGCAAATCCGCGAATCCGCAAACGCTGAGACGTGATGGGGAGGCCGCAAGGCCACAAACGGACTGATCCCACACTGCCGAGAAAAGCCTCGTAGTGAGTGAGCATGGTGACCGTACCGCAAACCGACACAGGTAGGCGAGTGGAATACACTCAGGGGCGTGAGAGAACACTCCCTAAGGAACTCTGCAAACTAGCCCCGTAACTTCGGGAGAAGGGGTGCCTCGCGTACGTGAGAGGACTTGCTCCTTGAGCGGAACGAGGTCGCAGTGAAATGGCTCTGGCGACTGTTTACCAAAAACACAGGACTCTGCAAACTCGTAAGAGGACGTATAGGGTCTGATGCCTGCCCGGTGCTGGAAGGTTAACTGGAGATGTCAGCCGCAAGGCGAAGCTTCGAAGGGAAGCCCCAGTAAACGGCGGCCGTAACTATAACGGTCCTAAGGTGGAATCGCTGCCTTAGTAAAATCTGGCCATATGCTGGAATGTCTGAGAATCTTCGACTACTCGTCGAAAAATCGGCAGTAACAATGTCTGAAGTGCAGACAATCAGCAGGAAAGATTGTCCATACTAGGTCAATATCCTCAGAGACTTTACGCCAGACAACCTGATTAATGCCATGATCAGGTTGAAGAGAAAGTCCGATCTGCATGGCGACATGCAGAGACCGGCAGAAATGACCGGTCCCCATGGTGAAAGCTGAAGTGTTTCATGGGTAACAATTATGAGCGAAATTCCTTGTCGGGTAAGTTCCGACCTGCATGAATGGCATAACGATTGGAGCGCTGTCTCGGGGAGTGACTCAGCGAACTTGTGGTTCCGGTGAAGACGCCGGGTGCCCGCAACTAGACGGAAAGACCCTGTGCACCTTTACTACAACTTGACATTGGGTGTTGGGCGACTATGTGTAGGATAGGTGGGAGACTGTGAAGCGGGGGCGCTAGCTCTCGTGGAGTCATCCTTGAAATACCACCCTTATTTTTCCGACATTCTAACCTGACTCTGTGAGCCAGAGTAGGAACAGTGTCTGGTGGGTAGTTTGACTGGGGCGGTCGCCTCCCAAATGGTAACGGAGGCGCCCAAAGGTTCCCTCAGGCTGGTCGGCAATCAGCCGTTGAGTGTAAAGGCAAAAGGGAGCTTGACTGCGAGACGGACACGTCGAGCAGGGACGAAAGTCGGGCTTAGTGATCCGGTGGTCCTGGGTGGAAGGGCCATCGCTCAACGGATAAAAGGTACGCCGGGGATAACAGGCTGATCTCCCCCAAGAGTTCACATCGACGGGGAGGTTTGGCACCTCGATGTCGACTCATCGCATCCTGGGGCTGAAGCGGGTCCCAAGGGTCGGGCTGTTCGCCCGTTAAAGCGGTACGAGAGTTGGGTTCAGAACGTCGAGAGACAGTTCGGTCCCTATCTGTTGTGGGCGGAGGAGATTTGAGAGGGGCTGTCTCTAGTACGAGAGGATTGAGATGGACGGACCTCTAGTGTGCCGGTTGTCGCGCCAGCGGCAGTGCCGGGTAGCTATGTCCGGTGTGGATAACCGCTGAAAGCATCTAAGCGGGAAGCCAGCCTCAAGATAAGATCTCCCGGAGGGTAACCTCCCTAAAGGCCACTTCGAGACGAGAAGTTTGATAGGCTGGGTGTGGAAGAGCCGTGAGGCTTGAAGCTAACCAGTACTAATCGGCCGTGCGACTTAACATCATTTTACTTCTGATAGACGTGACCTAGAAGGAATTCCCGGTGATCATACCGGAGGGGCCACACCCGTACCCATCCCGAACACGGAAGTTAAGCCCTCCAGGGCCGATGATACTGCAGCCGCGAGGCTGTGGGAAAGTAGGATGTTGCCGGGTTTTTTGTTAGCCCACGGATCATCGTATCCGTGGGCTTTTCTTTTTTGTGTAGAAAATTCTGAGGGCACGAGGTGATGAACCCGTGTGGTCTTCTGACAAACGACGTTTCCGAAATGGATAAAGAATTGTCTCTGGCGGTGGAAGTCGTCAGGCAGGCGGGCCAAATTGTGATGGACGTGTATGCCACCGATTTTGCCGTGGCCTATAAAAGTCAAAATGATCCCGTGACGGAAGCCGATCAACGAGCCAACGACTTGATTGTGGAGAGCCTGACACGGACCTTTCCCCACGACCTCGTGGTGGCCGAGGAAAGTCCAAGACCCGAGGTCACCCAACCCGTACCTCGGGTGTGGTACGTTGATCCGCTTGACGGCACAAAAGAATTTATTGGCAAGAACGGAGAATTTTCCGTGATGATCGGCTTGGCGGTTAAGGGACGGCCTCGACTGGGTGTGGTCTATCAACCCTATGGAGACGTGTTATACGCCGGAGTCGTAGGAATGGGGGCTTGGATGGAACACGAAAAAGAGCGCACGTCGTTGGTGACACAAGAGCGGGATCCTGGAAAACCGATCATCATGACGGTGTCTCGATCTCATCGACATCCTCTGTTAGGAACGATCAGCCAGAATTTAGGCGTTGGAAAAGAAATTCCCTTGGGAAGCGTGGGATTGAAAATCGGCCTGATTGCCGCAGGGGAAGCCGATGTGTACCTGGAACCCGGCCCGTACACAAAACTTTGGGATACCTGCGGTCCCGAAGCGATCCTGCGTGCAGCCGGCGGACAATTTACCAACGTGCTTGGGCAGCCCTTGATCTACGGTGTACCCCAACTCAACAACACGCGCGGACTGTTAGCCACCAACGGCTTCTGCCATGCACGAGTCGTTCAGGCTTTGGAACCTCTTCTCGACACGTTAGGGTTGAAATCCCAGGATGGAATCGTGTGATAAAGTGTAGCCCAACGTTGGATGTCGAATTCAAACTTTTGAGGCGACTTTGAGTAAGGAATTCTTCACAATCTCTCCCTTTCGCTTCCGCAATGGTGGTATTTGACTCATGGTATGGAGCATTTTAGACTCACAGTTATGAGTAAGCGACTCCAAGTTATTCTTGACAACAAGGAAATGCGAGAGGTTCAACGCACGGCCCAACGCCAGCAGATGACCGTGGCGGAATGGGTTCGCCAAGCGTTGCGAACCGCCCGTCAACAAATTCCCGTCATCAACGCTCGAAAAAAGCTAAGAGTGGTTCGTGCTGCGGCCAAGCATGACTTCCCAACGGGTGACGTTGAGCAGCTTCTTGACGAAATTGAGCAAGGGTATCGAGTCAACCGTTCTCCATGATTTTCATTGACTCCAATGCTCCAATGTATCCTGTTGGAGCGGCTCATCCAAACAAACTCATTGCACAACAGACATTGGAAGCCTGCATTGCTCATGATGAACGACTCGTCACGGACGCGGAGGTTCTACAAGAAATTCTCCGCCGATACGTGGCTCTAGTCAGACGTGGTGCGATTCCGTCTGCGTTTGAAGCCTTGTTAGGCATTGTTGATGAAGTATTTCCCGTTGACCGAAGAGATGTCGAGCGTGCTAAAGATATCGTGCTTTCGGCCAAAGGGTTGTCCGCTGGAGATGCTCTCTATATTGCGGTCATGGCGCATCATGGGGTAACACGAATCTTCAGTTTTGATACGGGCTTTGATGAGTTTCCGGGGATTGCTTGCTTAACCGAGTGGCGCTCGGGTTGATCCTTCCAATGGTTTTTGCCCACTCTTCGGAGTCGTCGAACCAGAATTTCCTGCCGATTTCTTAAGGGGGAATCAACCAATGATGCGTGATCAGGTGGTCGTGATCGGGGGTGGTCTGGCGGGGTCGGAAGCCGCTTGGCAGGCCGCGGAACGAGGGGCCAGCGTCACCCTGTATGAGATGCGGCCCATGCAGGGAACAGCGGCGCATAAGACCGGCCAGTTGGCGGAAATCGTGTGCTCCAATTCCTTAGGGTCAGCCGACCCGGTGAGTGCGCCCGGCCTTTTGAAAGAAGAGATGCGCCTGTTGAATTCCCTGGTGATGCGGGCAGCGGAACTCGCACGGGTGCCTGCCGGGGCGGCGCTGGCCGTGGATCGCGATCTCTTCGCGCAGGAAGTGACGAACACGTTGGAGACCCATCCCAACATTCGGATCGTACGTGAAGAGGTTCAAGAGATTCCGACTGATGCCCTCTGCATTGTGGCGACGGGTCCCTTGACCTCAGAACGAATGAGTCAAGCCTTGACCGCGCTGACGCAGAAAAAGAACCTGGCCTTCTTTGACGCCATTTCGCCGATCATTGATGCGGAATCCATTGACATGCAGAAAGTGTTCAGAGCGTCTCGCTATGATAAAGGGGGAGCGGACTATCTCAATTGTCCGATGGATGACAAAACGTATACGGCCTTTTACGACGCGCTGATGGCGGCGGAGAAGGTGCAAGCCAAAGACTTTGAACAAGTCCCCTACTTTGAAGGGTGTATCCCGATTGAAGCCATGGCGGAACGCGGAAAGCAGACGTTAACCTTCGGGCCGATGAAACCCGTGGGATTGATTGATCCGCACACCGGGAAACAATCTCATGCGGTCCTGCAATTACGAGCGGAAAATCGGTATGGTTCCTGTTATAACATGGTAGGCTTCCAAACCAAGTTAAAGTATCCTGAACAACAGCGGGTGTTTCGGATGATTCCGGGTCTTGAACGGGCCGAATTTCTCCGATTCGGGAGCGTCCATCGCAATACGTTCGTGAATGCTCCGGCATTGTTGAGGAACACCTTGCAGTTGAAGAGCCGCGGGACTACGTTCTTGGCAGGGTGTCTTATCGGCGTCGAGGGCTACGTGGAATCAGCGGCAACCGGCGGATTAGTCGGCATCAATGCTGCGCGGGCGTTGGCCAACCTGCCGATGGTGACGCCGCCTCTCACCACGGCGCATGGAGCGTTGATCAATTATCTGACAACGAGTGATGCCCGATACTTCCAGCCCATGAATACCAACTTTGGATTGTTTCCACCCCTTCCCGCCAAGATTCGGGACAAAGTACAGAGGCGACGCATGATCCACCAACGGGCTCTGGATGAGTTTCAAGCATGGAAGACGCAATTCGTTGTTTCCTGACGTATCTGGACGTAGAGCGTGGCGCGTCGAAAGAAACGATTCGGAGTTATCGATCGGACCTTCGGCAATTTGTGACTTTTCTCCAAAAAGGAACAGGTAACGAAGGAACGGCTCCCACGCAGGTTGATGCCGCCCTCATTCGTCGATTTCTCGTGTGGTTGTCGAACCGGAAGGAGAAAAAATCATCACAGGCACGGAAACTCGCCGTGCTGCGGAGTCTGTTCAAATTTTTGCATCAACGCGGACAGGTCCCGAGCAATCCGGCGGCTCAAGTGCGGTCTCCGCGACTCGGTCAACGCTTACCCCAAGTCTTGACCAAGGATGAGGCGGAACGATTGATGGAGTCTCCGGATTCGAATGAAGGGGCGCGGGCCGCACGGGACCAGGCCATTTTGGAGACACTCTATTCAACCGGCGCGCGAGTCAGTGAACTGGTGGGCATGAATTGGAGCGATTTCAGTTGGGATGCCGGGATGGTGCAGTTGCGAGGTAAAGGCAAAAAGGAACGTCTGGTGCCGATCGGACAAGTGGCGCTGGATGCCATTCAACGCTATCTGGCGGTGAGTTCGTGGCGTCCGCACCAGTTACACGCCGCGGACCCCTCGTCATCGAAACGGACGATGAGCACGGCTGCCCGCCCTGAACCGAGAAGTGACGTCCCCGTGTTTCGAAATAATCGAGGAGGCCGGTTGTCCGTGCGGAGCGTCGAGCGGATCGTGCAGCGTTACGCCTCTTGGTTGCAGGGCGGAACCGTGACCCCGCATACTCTCCGGCATTCCTATGCGACCCATTTATTGGATGAAGGCGCCGATCTGCGGGTCATTCAGGAAATGCTGGGCCATGCGTCCTTAGCCACGACGCAAAAATACACGCATCTGGCCACGGATCGGTTGATGGAAGTCTACGATCAGGCACATCCTCGTGCCGGCACCGTTACGACGTCACAGTCCCGAGCCAAAGGAAACCCCTCATGAAGATACGGGCCACGACGATTCTTTCCGTTCGCCGCGATGGAAGCGTCGCCATGGGGTCCGACGGCCAAGTGACGGTGGGGACCACGGTCATGAAGGCCAACGCCCGCAAAGTTCGCCGCTTATATCAGAATCAAGTAATCGCGGGCTTTGCCGGGGCCACCGCGGATGCCTTTACCCTCTTTGAAAAATTTGAGGTGAAGTTAGAAGAATATCGAGGAAATCTGACCCGTGCCGCGGTGGAACTAGCGAAAGATTGGCGGACGGATCGCGTGCTGCGCCGCCTGGAGGCGCTGTTGGCCGTAGCGGATGAACGTCAGTCTTTTATCATTTCCGGGACGGGGGACGTAGTGGAACCGGAAGATGGAATGCTGGCCATAGGATCAGGTGGGCCGTATGCGCTGGCTGCGGCTCGTGCGTTGATGAAGCATTCCTCCTTAGGGGCGACCGACGTTGTTGACCAAGCGATGCGCATTGCGGCCGGGATTGATATTTACACCAATCAAGAAATCGTCATTGAAGAATTGAAGGCGTCTTTATGAAACAGTCCTTACCATTAGAAACGGCGGAGACGGTGCCATTCGATTGTTTGTCTCCTCGTGAAATCGTCGAAGTGCTCGACCGATACGTGATCGGGCAACGCGACGCTAAACGCATGGTGGCCATTGCGTTGCGGAATCGATGGCGTCGTCAACAACTCAGCCCGGAATTGCGAGATGAAATTTTCCCGAAGAACATCATCATGATCGGTCCCACGGGCGTCGGAAAAACGGAAATTTCCAGGAGATTGGCCAAACTGGCCGATGCGCCGTTCATTAAGGTTGAGGCGTCGAAATTTACCGAAGTGGGATACGTCGGGCGCGACGTGGAATCGATCATTCGAGATTTGACCGAACAGTCAGTCACGATGGTGAAGGGCGCATCGCTGAAGCGGGTTGAACGCAAGGCCGAAGATTTGGCGGAAGATCGCGTGCTGGATTTGCTCCTTCCGCCGAGTCAACCGCGAACCACGGGGTTTGACGGGCAAGACGCTGATGCGGCGGTCAATCCCTCTGGAACTCCGGGGGACGGCACGCGACAGAAATTCCGCAAACAACTACGGGAAGGCAGACTCGATGCCCGAACCGTGGAAATCGAAGTCAAGGAACGGAACCTGCCGGTGGGCATTATCTCCAACGTCGGAGGCATGGAAGAACTCGAAAATAGTCTCCGTGAAATGTTGGGAGGCTTGATCTCCGGGAAGAAAAAAAATCGCGTCATGAAAATTCCAGATGCCGTGAAGTATTTTACGCAGGAAGAAGCGCAGAAACTCATTGACATGGATGAAGTGACGCGGGACGCGATTGAGCGGGTGGAGCAATCCGGCATCGTGTTTTTAGACGAAGTCGATAAAATTGCCGGTCGAGAAAAGAGTATGGGACCCGATGTCTCCCGCGAAGGCGTGCAGCGGGATCTGCTGCCGATTGTAGAAGGATCGACGATCAACACCAAGTACGGTCCCGTGAAGACCGACCACGTTCTCTTCATTGCCGCCGGGGCGTTCCACGTGGCCAAGCCGGCGGATTTGATTCCCGAACTGCAAGGTCGATTTCCCATTCGAGTGGAATTGGAGCCGTTGACCCAGGACGATCTGGTTCGAATATTAACGGAGCCTCGTAATGCCTTGGTCAAACAATATCAAGCGTTGCTGGAAACCGAAGGCATCACTTTGGACTTTACCAGAGAAGGCATTGAAACCATTGCGGCCATTGCGGTCGAGGTCAATGATCGAACGGAGAACATCGGAGCACGCCGGCTCTTTACAATCGTCGAACGGTTGCTGGAAGAGGTCTCCTTCGAAGCCCAGGAACTGAAGGAGAAAAAAGTCGTCATTGACGCGACGTACGTGAAGGATCATTTAAAGGATATCGTCAAAGATCAGGACTTGAGCAGGTACATTCTGTAGACCCTCTGAGGTCCTCCGGTTCGTCTCTCGCCAACGGGCGAGACGACGCGTGAGCGACCAACTCCCAGAACCATCGTGAACCGACTCATTCAAAAGGCCGACGTCCTCGTTGAGGCGTTGCCCTACATTCGGACCTTCGCGGGCAAAACCATCGTCATCAAGTACGGGGGCAGTGCCATGACGCAAGAGGCCCTGAAAGACGGCTTTGCCGAAGACGTGGTCTTGATGAAATACGTCGGATTGAATCCGGTGATCGTGCATGGAGGCGGACCGCAAATTGACCAAATGCTTGGTCGGTTAGGCATGAAGCCGACCTTTAAGCGAGGCGTCAGAGTCACCGATCGCGCGACCATGGACGTCGTCGAAATGGTGCTGGGGGGAAAGATCAATAAAGAAATCGTGACGCTCCTCAATCACCACGGAGGGAAAGCCGTCGGGATCACCGGAAAAGACGGGCGGTTTATTGTCTGCAAACCGTTTTCCGCGAAGGCCTGGGCCCGAGGGTTAAGCAAGGATGCCCAAAGGCGCGTTGATGAAGATTACGGATTTGTGGGCGAAGTGGATCGCGTTGATCCGCACATTCTCACCAAATTACAGCAAGACCATTTTATTCCAGTCATTGCCCCCATCGGGGTGGATCGCAAGGGGCAATCGCACAATATCAATGCGGACCTCGTGGCCGGGGCCGTGGCAGGGGCGTTGAAAGCGGAAAAACTGTTGGTGCTGACCGATGTCAAAGGCATTCGTGACGCCGATCATCGTCACGTGTCCACCGTATCCAGAAAAGAAGCTGAACGCATGGTGAAAACGGGAACGATCGGTGAAGGCATGTTGCCCAAAGTGCGAGCCTGCCTCACCGGGATTGAAGCCGGGGTCCATAAAACCCACATCATTGACGGTCGGGTTGAACATGCCGTGTTACTGGAGATTTTCACGGACAAAGGCATCGGCACGGAGATCGTTGCCTGATGAAATTGACGAGGACCTCAGGTGACGCGGGAACCCGAGCGATCCCGAAGCCGGGAGAAAAATCCGTTCTGCTGTTGGTTCATCTACAAAATGACTTTTGCCGGAACGGGGCCGTACCGGTGGTTGAGGGGGATCAAGTCATCCCCGTGGCCAACGCGTGGATTCGCTTTTTTGCCGGGCGGGGATACGGCGTCGTGGCAACTCGGGATTGGCATCCGCCGAATCACTGTTCCTTTCAAGAACAGGGCGGGCCATGGCCGCCGCATTGCGTACAGGGGTCCTTGGGCTCGCAACTGCATCCGGACCTCAAGATACCCCCGGGCACGCTGATTGTCTCGTGCGCGACCAACCCGAAAAAAGAAGCCGATTCAGGATTCGACGGCACCAGCCTGGAAGATCGTCTTGAAGATATGGAAGCGGACACGGTGTACGTGATCGGATTCGCGACGGACTATTGCGTCAAACGGACGGTGCTTGATGCCTGTCGCTTGGGATTTCGCGTCGTCGTGTTGCAAGACGGGGTGCGCGGCCTTGACGTCCAGCCCGGCGATGCTCAACGGGCCGTTCAAGCCATGCAGGCGGCTGGAGCAACCGTGGCCCGTTCAGCAGACCTGGGCATTCACGTGTAATCTCCCTTCTTCGAATTCATTCACACCGCGGCGTCGGATTTCCTGAAATTCTCCACGTGAAATTGAGGAAGCCGGAAGGTCGTGACCATACTTCGAGCAATTCCCTGATGACGCAGCGGTCCTCCACAACGGATATTCCCGTCCTGCACCGGCTTACCATCGTGTACCTGATGCTGCCCGTGGTCCTCTGGCTGGTGGGATGGTTTCGCTGGTGGGTGGGCATTCTGGCCACTGCGCTGCTGGTGGCCGGTCTTTGGAAGGCGATGCGCGGCTCCTGGCGGGTATCGCCGCGGCCGGTGACGTTCGCGTTGCTGCTGCTGGCCCTGGGCTGGGTGATGACGACGGCGGCCGGTGGCGTGTTCGATTTCAGCAACGGTGACTGGATCAAACACAGGGCGATCTTGACCGATCTGGCGCAATACGCCTGGCCCGTCCATCTGCCGGATCCGCTCGCCGCGTTCCTGTCCGCCGAAGCGCGCACTCGCCCGGATTCCCTCCTGCGCTACTACCTCGGCTACTACCTGACGCCGGGGCTGATCGGTCACTGGTTCGGCCTCGCGGCGTTGAATTGGGCCGTGCCGCTCTGGACCTGGTGTGGGGTCGCCCTGTTCATGCTTCTGTTCACGCGGCGCTTCAGTGAATCCCGGGCAGCCCTCGTCGCCGCGGTGATCCTGATGAGCTTCAGCGGCATGGATTTCCTGCGCATCGTGCTGTTGTTCGGAGACGTGGTTCCACTGTTCAGCGGTTCACACATCGAAAGCGATGATTCCCTGATGTACACGGCCCAATACTCATCCAATACGACGGCGCTGATGTGGGTACCGTAGCACTTCATCGCGGGCGGGCTGTATACCATGTTGCTCATTCAACTCCGCCGGCAGCCGCAATTTCTGGCCGCCAGCCTGTTCTGGTCGCCTTTCGTGGCCGTCGGCCTGTTGCCGCTGGTGGCCGTATTGTTACGTGACAACGGCATCCGACCGTTCCTGCTCTGGCAGAATCTGCTCCTGGCCGGGCCACTGGCCGGACTCCTGGTTGCCTATCTGACAAGCGATTCGTCGGAGATTCCAAAGGGGTGGTTGTGGCACAAGGCCGACTGGGCGGACCTGGTTGAGTGGTTGCCGGTATTTTATCTGACGGAATTCCTGGTGCTGGTGCTTCTCCTCTGGCTGTTACGACCGCAGGTGCGTCGGGAACCTTTCTTCTTGGCCAGTGTCGCGACGCTGCTGATTCTGCCGTTGCATACGTATGGGTACTTCAATGACCTGGGGATGCGAGCGTCCCTGCCCGCGCTGATGATCCTCTGCTGGTATTGCGCCGAGGCCGTCTCGAATAATCTGCCAAGCCGTCCGAGATTCCTGAGATGGAGAACTGCACCGAACAGAGTGACTCATGGGAAAAGGCCCGCCGCGAAGAACCCCGTGAAAAAAAGACCCGAACAAACGAGCGAAACCGGAGCGCGGCAGAACCGAACCCACGTCATCCTTGTCTGCCTGATGGTGACGCTGCTGGTCGTCGGCGCCGTCACGCCGCTGCACGAACTGGTCCGGGCCTATGAAAGTTTCGGGATGTTTCGATACCAGCACATCCTGTTCTCCATCTCAACGACCACGCCGAGACCGGCCTGGACCCAGTACGTAGCGGACGACGTCCCAAGCGCCCTCCGCGGCACGTTGAGAGAGAATGAAGACGTCGGGAGCGTCGAGGGTCAATGGAACCCCGTCATCCGCTCAGACTTTGACGTGTACCGCAATCGGAAATTATTGATCTACACGAAAGCGTCCTGCACGCAAAAGGACGTGGATCCGTTGTTCTTTCTGAACGTATGGCCGCTGCACGCCAGTGACCTGCCCGACCATCGCAAGCAACGCGGTTTCGACAGTTTTGTCTATGCCGACGTCAGAATTTATATGCTTTGGATGGGAGAAAGATGCGCCATGATACGAAGGCTACCGGAATACGAGATCAAACGAGTTGTCACCGGCCAACTTGACAGTAGGAACCCTGGCAAACGCATCTGGCGCGGGGAGTTCAGTGGCCCGTGACTCGTGACCAGTGATAGCGACAAGCAATAAGCCACGGCCACCGGCCACTGACCACTGGTCACGGGCCACCGGCCACGGACCGCGCCAGTTCCAGATACGTTCTCGCTTCGTCCATCGTTGGATCCAGGGAGAGGGCCCGTTCAAGGCTTTGGATCGCCTCATCCCTTCGGCCCAGTCGGTACAGCGCGAACCCCATGCCGGAGTAAAACTTCGCAACGTCGGGCTGTACCCTGACGGCAGTCTGAAAGAGCTCCAAGGCTTGTTCGTACCGCTCTTGCGCAATCCGTAACGAGGCCAGATCAGCCAGAACGGTGGGGTGGTTCGGCTCGATCAGCAGAGCACGCTCATAGTGTTCCGCGGTAGCATCAGCGGAATGAGTCATGGCCCACGAAGCTTGGCCCATCAAAATGTGCAGAGAGAACGCCGTCGGCGGGTCCGGGTCAAGGGAAAGCGCCTGCCGGGACGAAGCCATGGCCTCATCGTATCGTTGCAACCGGTACAGGCTGGTACCCCGGGCAGCATAAATCGAAGCGTCGGCGGTGCCGCGTTCAATCATGCGGTTGCACAAGTCAAGCACTTCTTCGTAACGCCCCCACTTATTGAGCAACGTGGCCAGAGTGCGAACGACGCTGAGGTCACTGGGATCGACTTCCAGAGCCCGGCGCAGGGTCTGTTCCGCCTCATCCGGCTCACCCCTGGAGGAAAGCAGAACACCCAGAGAGACAATGGGCTGGCTCTCATTCGGAGCGATCGCAACGGCCTGACGAAAGTGCTGCTCTGCCTCGTCGAACCGTTCCAGTTTGCTGAGCGCTGCGCCCAGATTGAGATGCGCCTTGTGAGAATCCGGCCTGTGCGCCACCGCGACGCGGGCGGCGGCAGCCGCTTCTTCCCAACGTTCCTGATTGAACAACGCCTTAGCGAGATTGAGATGCGCTGCCTGGGCTTGCGGATTATGAGAGATGACGTGGCTGAAGAACGTCACTTCATCGCTGTAGATACTCGACTGCCGCCACGTCAGCGTCCCCAAGAGCAGCAGGGCAACAATGGCGATACCCAGTGTGGCCTTGCGCCACACGTCCGGCAACCGGTCGACCGCGTATGCGGCAGTGCCTAGGACAACCGCCATGAACCCGATGCTGGCCAAGTATTGATACCGCTCCGCCACGAAGGAATACGCCATGTAGTTGTGATCCACGAAGCCGAGCGTCGGGGACAGTGCCACGGCGAAAAACAACGTGCCTGCCAGCAGTCCCCGGCCGATTCGATGCCGAAAAAACCAGAGCCCGCCGACCAGGACAGCCCCGGCAACCATGCCGGCCCACGCCTGCGCGTCACCAAGATGAACGTCCCAGATGGGATAGATGACGGCCAGCTCGGCAGGCCACAGCAGCTTGCCCACGTAGAACCAGAGGGCACGCGACGCCATGAGCGCGCGCTCAGGCATGGAATAAGGCAAAGAGAGGGACTCGGCGGTGAAGACCCTCAGATCAATGGCGGCGATACACAGGGCCACGACAAAGAATGGGGACAAGAGAGCCAGGTCCCGCACGGTGACGCGACCATGCTGCCACCAGTGCAGAATCAACAAGGCGGCAGGCAGGGTGACGGCCACAGTCTTGGCCAACCCCGCCGCGGCCAGCAGCGCCACCGCCAAGCCGTAGCGCCGCGCCTCGGGGTTTTCCAGGAAGCGCAACCAGGTCCAGACGCAGGCCAGGTAAAACAGGCCGGCCAGCAGGTCTTTGCGCTCAATCACCCAGGCGACGGATTCAACGTGCAGGGGATGGACGGCGAACACTGCGGCGATGATCCAGGCGCCGGGCACGGCCAACCGCAGCAAAATCTGCCGGAGCAGCAGGGTGTTGGCCAAGTGCAGCAGCACGTTGACCACGTGGTACCCAGCCGCGGTGAAACCCCACAGCTTGTGCTCCAGCCAGAAGCTGGTATAGGTAATTGGCCGGTAGTGCGGCTCCTTGATCTCGCTCGGCACGAACCAGATCCGCCAGAGGCCCGACCGATCGCGGATGGCCGGCTCCTCTACGATAAAGCTCACGTCGTCCCAGACGAAGCCACCCCACAGCACGACCGGAAAGTAGCTGCCGACGACCAGCATGCCAAGTACCAGAATGTCCAGCAGACCACGTCGTGATAACGTTCGTCCTGACGCGATCGATTCGAGGATAGATGAAGAGGTGGTATTGCCCGAACCGGTACATTGTTCCTCGAAGTGTTTTTTCCTTGCGACGTGACTGGGACCGGTTGTCTTTTTCATCTTCGCCACGTTTCCGTAAAGAAAGGATAGTGCCCGCGGTGCTTCACTCCCGGCTTTGCCGGGCCAGTTCCAGATACGTTGTCGCCTCGTCCATCGTTGGATCCAGGGAGAGGGCCCGTTCAAGGCTCTGGATCGCCTCATCCCTCCGGCCCAGTTGGTACAGCGCGAACCCCATGCCGGAGTAAAACTTCGCAACGCCGGGCTGTACCCTGACGGCAGTCTGAAAAAGGACCAAGGCTTGTTCGTACCGCTCTTGCGCAATCCGTAACGAGGCCAGATCAGCCAGAACGGTGGGGTGGTTCGGCTCGATCAGCAGAGCACGCTCATAGTGTTGCGCGGCAGCATCAGCGGAATGAGTCATGGCCCACGAAGCTTGGCCCATCAAGATGTGCAGAGAGAACGCCGTCGGCGGGTCCGGGTCAAGGGAAAGCGCCTGCCGGGACGAAGCTATGGCCTCATCGTATCGTTGCAACCGGTACAGGATATTGCCCCTGGCGGCGTAGACCAAAGGATCAACGGCTCCACGCTCAAGCAGACGATCATACAAGTCGAGTGCCTCTTCGGGTTGCTGACGCATGTCAAGCAACTTGGCCAAGTTGCCGAGGACGCTCAGGTCCCGCGGGGCAATGACCAGAGCGCGGCGCAAGTACGTTTCCGCTTCGTCCGGCCGATTCCGTCGCTGGAGCAGGACGCCCAGATTGGCCACGGGGCCGCTCTCGTGCGGAGCGATCTCCACGGCTCGACGGAAGTGTGTTTCCGCCTCGTCGAACCGTTCCAAATGGCTGAGTGCCACGCCCAGGTTAATGTGGGCATCATGAGAATCCGGCCGTTGCTCCACGGCGACGCGGGCCGCGGCAACCGCATCCTCCGAACGGTCCAGTGCAATCAGCGCCTTGGCAAGATTGAGGTGAGCCCCTGCCGCCTGCGGATTATGAGCAATGACGTGACGGAAGAACGTGACTTCATCGCTGTAAATCCCCGCCTGTCGCCACGTCAGCGTCCCCAAGACCAGCAGGGCGACCATGGTGAGACCCAGTGCGGCTTTGCGCCACACGTCCGGCAACCGGCCGGTCACGTAGGCCGCGGCGCCGATGACGACCGCCGTCAACCCGATGCCGGCCAGGTATTGATACCGGTCCGCCACGAAGGAGAACAGCATATAGGTGTGGTCCACGAAGCCGAGCGTCGGCGACAGCGTCACGGCGAAGAACAACGTGCCGGCCAGAGGCCCCCGACCAATCCGATGCCGGAAGAACCAAAGCAGCCCGACCAACGCCACCGCGGCCACCAGGCCTGCCCACCCCGGCAGGTCCCAGACCCGAACGTCCCAATGGGGATAGATGACGGCAAGATCCGCCGGATACAACAACTTACCCACGTAGAACCAGAAGGCGCGCGACGCGATGAGGACCCGCTCAATGATGGAATAGCCGAACGACGCAGGCGTGGCCGTGGTGACCATCCACAGGTCAATCGCGACCAGGCCCAGCGCCACGACAAACAATGGCGCCAGTCGCAGCAGATCACGTGCGGTCACCCGGCCGTCCCGCCACCAGTGGAGAATCAACAGCGCGGCGGGCAGTGTGACCACCATGTTTTTGGCTAACGTCCCTGCCGCCAACAGCACCAGGGCCAGGCCGTAACGCCACCAGCGCGGCTCTTCCAGAAAACGAGACCAAGTCAGGGTGCAGGTCAGATAAAACAGGCCGGAGAGCACGTCTTTGCGCTCAATCGCCCAGGCGACGGATTCGACGTGCAAGGGATGGACGGCGAAGACCGCGGCGATGACCCAGGCACCCGGTACCGTCAGCCGCAGCAGCAGCCGCCACAGCAGCACCGTGTTCGTCAAGTGCAACAGCACGTTGACCACGTGGTACCCGGCCGCGGTGAACCCCCACAGCTTGTGCTCCAGCCAGAAGCTGGTATAGGTCATGGGCCGATAGTGCGGCTCTTGGACCTCACTCGGCACGAACCAGATGCGCCAGAGACCCGACCAGTCCCGGATAGCCGGCTCCCCCGGAATGTGGTCAACGTCGTCCCAGACGAAGCCCCCCCACAGCATCGCCGGCAGATAGCTGACGGCCACCAACAGGGTCAGCGACAGGATGCCTAGCGCGTGCCGGTGCCTCACCGCGAAACTTGCCGCCGTCGCCGCCGGAGTTGATGGGGGAGCGCACGCCTCCAAATCATTCTGCGTTGAAGGTGGCTCCGTGCTGCGGTTCCGTCCCGCGTCCTTCTTGTTGTGGGCCACCTTCTTCACCACGTCTTAGTCATCAGCCAGTTCACACCAGACGGGTGTATGATCGGAAGGTTTCTCTTGCCCGCGGGGTCCTTTATCGACCCCGGAGGCCGTGAGGCGATCGGCCGCCTGCGGCGAAAGGAGCAAGTGGTCAAGGCGCAAGCCCTGGTCTTTATTCCAGCACCCGGCTTGATAATCCCAGAACGTGTAGAGCCCTGATTGCGGATGGAAGGCACGAAGCGCATCCGTCAGTCCCAGGTAACACAAGGTGCGAAAACGCGCACGGGTTTCCGGATGACACAGGGCATCGCCGGCAAAGCCTTCAGGATCGTACACGTCGTCATCCGTGGGACAGACGTTATAGTCGCCACCCAGCACCAACGGGTCTTCATAGGTGAGCAGAGTGCGGACGTGGGCAATCAGGCGATCCATCCAAGCCAGCTTGTACGCAAACTTTTCCGTCTCAATCGGATTGCCGTTGGGTAAATAAATCGAGGCGACCCGGACAATGCCCCGGGCGTTCTGAATCACGGCCTCGACGTAGCGAGCCTGCGGGTCACCGGCATCGCCGGGCAGGATTCGGTATTCCACGTCAACGGGCCGTTTCGACAGAATCCCGACCCCGTTGTACGCTTTCTGTCCGACGAGGGCGACGTGATACCCGACCTCGTCCAGCCCGTTCAGCGGGAACGCCTCTTCCAGACATTTGAGTTCCTGGAGCAACAGGACGTCGGGACTCACCGCTTTGAGATAAGCCGTCACGTGCGGCAGCCGGGATTTAATAGAATTCACGTTCCACGTCACGATCTTCATCGCAAAAACATCCCTTTTTTGTTGGAATATAGAATCGATTATCGGATGAACAAGGATAGCAAATGCCGCTCACTGAAGTAATAGGGCATCTGCCGTGACAAGGATCAAATCATAGACGAGGGTGGTGACGCCGAGAAACCTGGAGCCTGCTCAATCTTGCATGGATGATTCACGCCGAGCATCCATGTCCGCATGGCGATGCTCTCCAACACCTATGAAACTCTTAAAGCGGCCGCAGCACCTGATGACAAGGCGCGTGAGGCGGCCGAAGAAATTGCCGGGTTCGAGAACCGACTCATCAGCATTGATACTGAACTCTCCCGGTTGGAAGCCCGGTTCTCCATGCTGCAATGGATCATGGGCAACGATGGCAGCCACACTCGCCGTTCTCCGGCGCATCTTCGCGTCCCGATCCTCACCTGGGGCGAGAGGAAGCAATGCCCGCCCTCAACCTCTGTCCCACGCCGCCGGCGTCATGTCCGTGCCAACGGAAAACCAGATTCTTCACTTCGTTCAGAATGACAAAGGGGGGACAGAATGATAGAGGGGGCAAATGGCAGAGGAAGGCGGAAGGACGGCGGGAACGTGCTCCCTCTCCCCTTGCGGGAGAGGGCGGGGGTGAGGGGGCTCGGCTCCCCGAATGTTCCAACTACCACTGCCACCCCAACCAAACCGAGACGCCGTGCGCGGTCGCTTAGCTCCCTCTCCCCTTGAGGGAGAGGGTCGGGGTGAGGGGTTTCTACTCTCTGGATGTTCTAACTACCACTGCCAGCCCAGGCGAACCGAGACACCATATGCGGTTTTCTGGCCGGGTTGTTCCGCCCGTTCGCCCTCAAGGGTCACGTCCAGTGACGAACTCAAGGCCAACCTGCTTCCCAGCCGGTAGCGGGAGGAGCCAGTGCCCGCCAGGGCCAGGCCGCCGTATGGGGTCACCAAGCCGCGCCCGTCGGCCAGAGCCACGCCGTAGCCTATGTCTACTTCCAAACTGCCAGGCTGCCAGCCCGTGGCGGGTTGCGAGGGGCCGCGGGCTTGCGGCAGCACCGCCGCCGTGCCCCAGAGTTGCTCCACTCCGCTGCTCGCCTGCCCCCACACCGGCGCCACCGTCAGATACGCGCCTTCGCCCGCCACCCCCGGATCCAGCCGCACACTTACACTCGCTCCCCAGTCTTCAAACGCTCCATCCTCGTGCAGCAGCAGATACCGCCCTTGTGCGTCCACGCTCAACCCCCAATCCGTCCGCGTGTAGGCGACGCCACCACCCAACTCTGAGCCGAGGCCTTGCTCCGCGGTGCCGTTGTCCCACCGGCCGCCCAACTCCAGGCGCGGCTCCAGCCGGGACACGGGGGAGAGGTCTACCGCGGTCCGGCCTTCCACCACGAGCCGTACCCGCTGCGCGTGCCCCCGCGCCGCCGGCAAATTCGTCTTGCCCGCCGACCGCACCGTCGTCAGGAACGCATCCGTCTTCGCCGCCAGATCGATCCCCTGCCACGTGGTCAGGGCTTGCCGCCCGCCCACGGCTCCCAGCCACGAGGTCAGCCGCGTGGTGTACGTCTGAGCGTCGCCCACCAGCTTCAGGTCCATCTCGCCCCAGCCCGCACCTGCCAGGCCCCACACCCCCAACCCGGGGCGCGGTTGCCAATGCGCATACGGCAGCACGCTCGTCAACTCGACGTCCGCCCCGGCCTTCGTCGCCCCGGTGCGCTCATAATTCACGTCGCCGGTGCTGTGCGCCACGGCCAAGCCCATGAGCACCGTGGCTTGAGGCCGGTAGTCCACGCCGACATAGCCGCTGTAGAGGGTGCCGTCCATCTTGAACCCGGCTTCAGGCTGGCCGGAGAAGCCGGCGGCGGAGCCGCGGCCCCAGAGGGTCCAGGCGGGGACGCCGTGGTCCCCCGTGCGGGTCAGGGGCAACTCGAAGGCGCTGCGGGCCAGGAGGTCTCGGCCCGAGACGGGCTGGAGGCCCAAGAGGCTTGAGGTGGTGGTCCCTCGTCTGAGGTCGGTGGGAAGGCGGCCCAGGCGGTTGGGCTCATTTTGGAGGAAGCCCCCTTGACCCCGGAAAACGCCCCCCTCACCCCGGCCCGCTCCCGCAAGGGGAGAGGGGGAATGCGGCGAAGGAGTGTTGATGGTGACGCCGAGGGCGCGGGCCACGCTGAGAGCCAGGCCGGTGGCTTGTTGCCAGGGGCTGGCGCCGACGGGGACGGCGCGGGTGGCCTCACCTTGGAGCAAACTCCCCTCACCTTGGAGGAGTTTCCCCTCGCCCCGGAGAACTTCCCCCTCACCCCGGAGAAGACCCCCCTCACCCTGGCCCTCTCCCGCAAGGGGAGAGGGAGGAGAAGAGGGGGAAGGAGATTGGGGATTGGTGAGGCGGAGGACTTGGCCGCCTAGGGTGACTTGGAGGCGGGACGCTGGGGCGGAGCCGAAGCGGCCGCCCAGAATCTCGACGGCGTCGCTGGCCAGGGTCCGGCCGACGCCGGCTAGGACCAGACCCAAGTCCCGGCTTTGAATGCCGGGTTTGACTTCAATGGTGATCGGGTGGCTCACCTTTTCCTTGTCCACGTCCGTCGCGGTCAGCGTGTACTCCCGCGGGGCCGTCGGCGTCGTCGGCGTGCCGGTGATCGTCCCGCCGTGCTCCGCCCCGGCCCCCGGAGGCGTGTAGGTCAACCCGGCCGGCAGCGGCAGGGTGATCGGCGTCAACGTGTAGGTGATGCGCCCGTCCCCCGTGGCCCCCGGCAGGGCGCCCGCGCCGTCGCGTACCGCCTGGCCCGTCAGGAACGTCCACGACTGCTGCGCATCCGGCTCGAACGTCACTTCCTTCCCCCTGTCAATCGCCACCACAAACGGAGAGAAGTCCAGCAACCCGCTCACACAGAGCCTATTTCCCTGGGCTTCCACCGCCGCCACGTCCGCCTCCCCCACGACCGTCCACGCACCGTGCCGGTTATGCAGGAGGTACAAGTCCCGGCCGAGTTCACGCGCCTCGTCCCTCACCGCCTTACTCACCGGCAGACAAATGGTCAGGCCATCGCCCAGCACCCTGGCGCGGGTGGCGTCGGTGAGGGGGCGGCCCTCGGACGTCACCGTGATGTCCACCGCCGTGCGATCCATCGGCTGGTCGGAACTACCCAGGAAGAACCGGCCCCCGTCCGGCATCTGAATATTTGGATCCCCCTCATACAGACTAATCTTCACCTCAATGTCCCCATCCGTCTCGGCCGACGGGATCACCTCCACCGCCGGCGTTGCCTCCGCTCTCGTCGCCGTCACCGTCACCCTGTGGTCATTGATCGTGGTGTCAGCACCCGCCTGTAGCCGGGGCAGCGGATCCTTGTCTTCCACCTCCACGGTCACGCTCGGGCGCTTGGCCGCCGGGAGGGAACCGTATTCGCTGGCCCCGGACGCCGTGTGCGTCAGCGTGACCTTCTCGTTCTGGTAGTCGGTGGGGGGGTCCCTGCCCGCGGTCACCGTCACCGGCTGCGCCGTGGCCCAGTTGGTACCCGTGAACGTCAGGGTGGTCGGGGCGACCATCACCGCGCCGGGGTGGCCGTTCACCACCGTCACCGTGACCGTCACCGTGACGGCCGCCGTCGGCTCCGTCTCCAGCTTCACCGTGTACGACTCCATGTCCGCAGGGTCCGTCGCCTCCTCCTTCAGCGCCAGTTCGGTCTTGTTGATCTCCAGCCCCGGCTTGTCGTCGTCCGTGATCGTCAGCGTCACGGGGTCCGGGTCGGCCACGATGCTGCCCGGCGCCGTGGCCGAGATCATCACGGCCTTGTCCTCCGACGAATGCACGTCGTTGTTCTTCGCCGTGACCGTCACCAGCCCCGTGCTCGTCGTCTGCTCCGCCGCAATGGTCAGCGTCTCCCCGGTCTTTGTGAAGTCGCCCCCCGGCGTGGGCACCGGTGTCGTCGTCACCGTCAGCGTCACCGCTTGGCTCGATTTGCCCGAGAGCGTGGCCGTCACCGTCGCCACGCCGCCGTTCTCCGTGATCGTCGCCGGCGTCACCGCCAGCATCACCGTCGGCTTCGCGTCGTTGTCCGTCGTCGTCACCGACACGGTCTCGTCCGTGAGGGTGTTGTAGTTAGAGTCGGTGCTTGACGGGGCGAGCACGACGTTATAGGACACATTCCCGCCATGCACGTCGTCGTCCACGGCCGTCACCACCACCGGCTGGGCCGTGTTCCAAGTCCCCATGGTGAACACCAGCAAGGACGGCGACACCGTGCCCTCGGCCGTATTCTCGCTCGTCACCGTCACCGTCACGGCCGCCAACGGCTGCGTGAACAGCGCCACCGTGAAGGTCGCCGTCCCGCCACCCTCCGTCACCTGAACCGTCCTCGAACTCACGTCCAGCCCGTACTCGTTGTCCGCGTTGACCGCGTACACCGTGGACGAGAGGGCGTTGTAGTTGGTGTCGGTCCCCGTGCTCCCCGTGGTCAGGGTGACCGTGTAGTTCTGGTTGCCGTCGGCGGGGTTGGTGGGCGCGTCGTCCACGCCGGTCAGCGTCACCGTCTGCGCCGTGTTCCAGGTTGTCGCCGTGAAGGTCAGCGACGACGCGGACACCGTGCCTTCCGCGGTGTTCGAACTCGCCACGCCGAGCACCACGTCCCCCGTCGGCTTGGTCGCCAGCTTCACCGTGAAGGTGTCCGTCCCGGCACTCTCCGTCGTCCGCAGCCGCGACGACGCCGACGTTGCCGGCGATACCACCAACCCCGCGTCGTCGTCGTCGGTGATGGTCAGCAACGCCCCGCTGACCGTGCCCACGCCCTGGCCGTTCTGCGCCGTGCCCGACACCGTCACTGGGTTGTCGGCGGCGTCCACGTCGTTGTCCTCGGCGGTGATCGTCGCCGTGTCCGTGCTCGTCGTCGCCCCCGCCGCGACCACGATGGTCGCCCCTGAACCCGACGCCACCGAATAGGCGTTCGCCACCGGTGTCACCGTCACCGTCGTCACCGCGCTTGACGGGTGCGAGAGTGTCGCCGTCACCGTCGAGACGCCGCCGTCCTCCGAAACCGACGCCGGCGATACCACCAGCGTCACCCCCGGCGCCGCGTCGTCGTCCGTCAGCGTCAGCGTCACCGCGGTCACACTCCCCGCGCCCTGGCTGTTGGTCAGCGTCGCCGTCACCGTCGCCATCCGGTTCGGCTCGTCCGTGTTGTTGTTCACCGCCGTGATCGTCACCGTGTCCGACGCCGCAGTGGTCGACCCGGCTGCAATCACGATGGTGCCCGCCGCCCCTGCAGGCACCGTGAACGCCCCCGATACCGCCGTCACCGTCACCGTCGTCGCCGCGCTTGACGGGTGCGAGAGCGTCGCGCTCACCGCCGACGTCCCGCCGTTCTCGGAAATCGACGCCGGGTTCAGCGACAGCGTGGCGTTCGGCGCCGCGTCGTCGTCCGTGATCGTCAGGGTCACGTCGTCCGGGTGGTTGGTCAGGCCAAGGCTGTCGGAGGCCGTCCCCGACACCCTCACGCTCTTGTCCGGCGCATCCGTGTCGTTGTCGCTCGCCGTCACCGTCACCACGCCCGCACTGGTCGTCGCGGTCGCCGCGAAGGTCAGCGTCTTCGCCGCGCTCAGCGTGAAGGCCGTCCCCGACCCCGGCGCCGCCGACACCGTCACCGTCACCGCCACGGTCGACGGCCGGTCCAGCGTCGCGGTGACCGTCGCCACCCCGCCGTTCTCCCCGATCGCAGACGACGACAGCAGCAGCGTCGTCTGCGGCGTGTCGTCGTCGGTCAGCGTCAGCATCACGGGCGCCGGGTTCCCCACGCCGTTGCCGCCCGCGGCCACCCCCGAAATCGTGACTTGCTCGCTCCCCTCCGCCGTGCCGTCGTCGGCCCCCGTTACCGTCACCGCACCCGCGCTGGTCGTGGCCCCCGCCCCAATGGTCAGCGTCGTGCCCGTCAGCGTGAAGTCGGTCCCCGGGCTCGGCGACGTCGACACCGTGAGCGTTACCGCCGCGCTCGACTTGCCGGACAGCGTCGCGGTGACCGTCGCCACCCCGCCATTCTCCGAAATCGACGACGACGACAGGACCAGCGTCGCCGTCGGCAACGGCTCGTCGTCGGTCAGCGTCAGCATCACGTTCGACGGCGCCACGACATTGTTGCCGCCCGAGACCGTCGCCGAGACCGTCACCTGCTTATTGGGCGCATCCACCGCGTTCCCGTTCGCCGTCACCGTCACCGCGCCCGCACTCGTCGTGTCCCCCGCCGCGATCGTCAGCGTCGTCGCGCTCGACAGCGTGAAGTCCGCGGGAATCGCCCCCGTGCCCGCCGCCGCGTCCACCGTCACCGTCACCGCCTCGCTCGATGCCCCCGACAGCGTCGCCGTCACCGTCGAGACCCCGCCACTCTCCGAGATCGACGCCGGCGACAACGCCAGCGCCACCGTCGGCAGCGTCTCGTCGTCCGTCAGCGTCAGCATCACGTTCGACGGGTTCGCCACGTTGTTGCCGCCCGACGCCGTGCCGGAAACCGTCACCTGCTTATTGGGCGCATCCACCGCGTTCCCGTTCGCCGTCACCGTCACCGCGCCCGCACTCGTCGTGGCCCCCGCCGCGATCGTCAGCGTCGTCGCGCTCGACAGCGCGAAGTCCGCGGGAATCGCCCCCGTGCCCGCCGCCGCCCCCACCGTCACCGTCACCGCCTCGCTCGATGCCCCCGACAGCGTCGCCGTCACCGTCGAGACCCCGCCACTCTCCGAGATCGACATCGGCGACAGGACCAGCGCCACCGTCGGCAGCATCTCGTCGTCCGTCAGCGTCAGCATCACGTTCGACGGCGTCGCCACCCCGTTGCCGCCCGAGACCGTCGCCGAGACCGTCACCTGCTTATTCGGCGCATCCACCGCGTTCCCGTTCGCCGTCACCGTCACCGCGCCCGCACTCGTCGTGGCCCCCGCCGCGATCGTCAGCGTCGTCGCGCTCGACAGCGCGAAGTCCGCGGGAATCGCCCCCGTGCCCGCCGCCGCGTCCACCGTCACCGTCACCGCCTCGCTCGATGCCCCCGACAGCGTCGCCGTCACCGTCGAGACCCCGCCACTCTCCGAGATCGACGCCGGCGACAGCACCAGCGCCACCGTCGGCAGCATCTCGTCGTCCGTCAGCGTCAGCATCACGTTCGACGGCGTCGCCACCCCGTTGCCGCCCGAGACCGTCGCCGAGACCGTCACCTGCTTATTCGGCGCATCCACCGCGTTCCCGGTCGCCGTCACCGTCACCGCGCCCGCACTCGTCGTGGCCCCCGCCGCGATCGTCAGCGTCGTCGCGCTCGACAGCGTGAAGTCCGCGGGAATCGCCCCCGTGCCCGCCGCCGCGTCCACCGTCACCGTCACCGCCTCGCTTGATGCCCCCGATAGCGTCGCCGTCACCGTCGAGACCCCACCACTCTCCGAGATCGACATCGGCGACAACACCAGCGCCACCGTCGGCAGCGTCTCATCGTCCGTCAGCGTCAGCATCACGTTCGACGGCGCCACGACATTGTTGCCGCCCGAGACCGTCGCCGAGACCGTCACCTGCTTATTGGGCGCATCCACCGTGTTCCCGTTCGCCGTCACCGTCACCGCGCCCGCACTCGTCGTGGCCCCCGCCGCGATCGTCAGCGTCGTCGCGCTCGACAGCGCGAAGTCCGCGGGAATCGCCCCCGTGCCCGCCGCCGCGTCCACCGTCACCGTCACCGCCTCGCTCGACGCCCCCGACAGCGTCGCCGTCACCGTCGAGACCCCACCACTCTCCGAGATCGACATCGGCGACAACGCCAGCGCCACCGTCGGCAGCGTCTCGTCGTCCGTCAGCGTCAGCATCACGTTCGACGGCGCCACGACATTGTTGCCGCCCGAGACCGTCGCCGAGACCGTCACCTGCTTATTGGGCGCATCCACCGTGTTCCCGGTCGCCGTCACCGTCACCGCGCCCGCACTCGTCGTGTCCCCCGCCGCGATCGTCAGCGTCGTCGCGCTCGACAGCGCGAAGTCCGCGGGAATCGCCCCCGTGCCCGCCGCCGCGTCCACCGTCACCGTCACCGCCTCGCTCGACGCCCCCGACAGCGTCGCCGTCACCGTCGAGACCCCACCACTCTCCGAGATCGACATCGGCGACAACGCCAGCGCCACCGTCGGCAGCGTCTCGTCGTCCGTCAGCGTCAGCATCACGTTCGACGGCGCCACGACATTGTTGCCGCCCGAGACCGTCGCCGAGACCGTCACCTGCTTATTGGGCGCATCCACCGCGTTCCCGTTCGCCGTCACCGTCACCGCGCCCGCACTCGTCGTGTCCCCCGCCGCGATCGTCAGCGTCGTCGCGCTCGACAGCGTGAAGTCCGCGGGAATCGCCCCCGTGCCCGCCGCCGCGTCCACCGTCACCGTCACCGCCTCGCTCGATGCCCCCGACAGCGTCGCCGTCACCGTCGAGACCCCGCCACTCTCCGAGATCGACGCCGGCGACAACGCCAGCGCCACCGTCGGCAGCGTCTCATCGTCCGTCAGCGTCAGCGGCGCCCCGGTCACGGCCACGGTCTCCGATTCGGCGGTGGCCTGAGCGTTCACGGCCGTGCCCGTCACCGTCGTCGAACGCCCGCCGCTGCCCTGGTGCGTGGCGTCGTCCACCGCCGCCACCGTCGCCGTGTCCGTGGCGTTCGACGTCGAACCCGCCGCGATCACGATGGTCGCGTCCGACCCCACCGTGTAGAAGCCCGTCACCGCCGTCACCGTCACCGTCGTCGCCGCGCTTGACGGGTGCGAGAGCGTCGCGCTCACCGCCGACGTCCCGCCGTTCTCCGAAATCGACATCGGGTTCAGCGACAGCGTGGCGTTCGGCGCCGCGTCGTCGTCGGTGATCGTCAGGGTCACGTTGGGCGGGTGGTTGGTCAGGCCGAGGCTGTCGGACGCCGTCCCCGACACCCTCACGCTCTTGTCCGGCGCATCCGTGTCGTTGTCGCTCGCCGTCACCGTCACCACGCCCGCACTGGTCGTCGCGTTCGCCGCGAAGGTCAGCGTGGTCGCCGCGCTCAGCGTGAAGGCCGTCCCCGACCCCGGCGACGCCGACACCGTGAGCGTCACCGCCACGGTCGACGGCCGGTCCAGCGTCGCGGTGACCGTCGCCACCCCGCCGTCCTCCGAAATCGACGACGCCGACAGCAGCAGCGTCGTCTGCGGCGTGTCGTCGTCGGTCAGCGTCAGCATCACGTTCGACGGGTCCCCCACGCCGTTGCCGCCCGCGGCCACCCCTGAAATCGTGACCTGCTCGCTCCCCTCCGCCGTGACGTCGTCGACGCCCGTCACCGTCACCACACCCGCGCTGGTCGTGGCCCCCGCCCCAATGGTCAGCGTCGTGCCCGTCAGCGTGAAGTCGGTCCCCGGGCTCGGCGACGTCGACACCGTGAGCGTCACCGCCGCGCTCGACTTGCCGGACAGCGTCGCGGTGACCGTCGCCACCCCGCCATTCTCCGAAATCGACGACGCCGACAGGACCAGCGTCGCAGTCGGCAGCGGCTCGTCGTCCGTCAGCGTCAGCGTCACCGCGGTCACACTCCCCGCGCCCTGGCTGTTGGTCAGCGTCGCCGTCACCGTCGCCGTCCGGGGCGGCTCGTCGGTCGCGTTGTCCACCGCCGTGATCGTCACCGTGTCCGACGCCGCAGTGGTCAACCCGGCTGCAATCACGATGGTGCCCGCCGCCCCCGCAGGCACCGTGAACGCCCCCGATACCGCCGTCACCGTCACCGTCGTCGCCGCGCTTGACGGGTGCGAGAGCGTCGCGCTCACCGCCGACGTCCCGCCGTTCTCGGAAATCGACGCAGGGTTCAGCGACAGCGTGGCGTTCGGCGCCGCGTCGTCGTCCGTGATCGTCAGGGTCACGGAGGGCGGGTGGTTGGTCAGGCCGAGGCTGTCGGACGCCGCCCCCGACACCGTCACGATCTTGTTCGGCGCATCCGTGTCGTTGTTGCTCGCCGTCACCGTCACCACGCCCGCACTGGTCGTCGCGGTCGCCGCGAAGGTCAGCGTCTTCGCCGCGCTCAGCGTGAAGGCCGTCCCCGCCCCCGGCGCCGCCGACACCGTGAGCGTCACCGCCACGGTCGACGGCCGGTCCAGCGTCGCGGTGACCGTCGCCACCCCGCCGTTCTCCCCGATCGCAGACGACGACAGCAGCAGCGTCGTCTGCGGCGCGTCGTCGTCGGTCAGCGTCAGCGTCACGGGGGACGGCGCCATCACGCCGTTGCCGCCCGCGGCCACCCCTGAAATCGTGACCGGCTCGCTCCCCTCCGCCGTGACGTCGTCGACGCCCGTCACCGTCACCGCACCCGCGCTGGTCGTGGCCCCCGCCCCAATGGTCAGCGTCGTGCCCGTCAGCGTGAAGTCGGTCCCCGGGCTCGGCGACGTCGACACCGTGAGCGTCACCGCCGCGCTCGACTTGCCGGACAGCGTCGCCGTCACCGTCGCCACCCCGCCATTCTCCGAAATCGACGACGCCGACAGGACCAGCGTCACGGTGGGCGTACCTTCGTCGTCCGTCAGCATCAGCGTCACGCTCGACGGCGTCGCCACCCCGTTGCCGCCCGAGACCGTTCCCGACACCGTCACCGCCTTGTCCGGCGCATCCACGTCGTTCCCGTTCGCCGTCACCGTCACCGCGCCCGAACTCGTCGTATCCCCCGCCGCGATCGTCAGCGTCGTCGTGCCCGACAGCGCGAAGTCCGCGGGAATCGCCCCCGTGCCCGCCGCCGCGTCCACCGTCACCGTCACCGCCTCGCTCGACGCCCCCGACAGCGTCGCCGTCACCGTCGAGACCCCGCCACTTTCCGAGATCGACGCCGGCGACAGCACCAGCGCCACCGTCGGCAGCGTCTCATCGTCCGTCAGCGTCAGCATCACGTTCGACGGCGCCACGACATTGTTGCCGCCCGAGACCGTCGCCGAGACCGTCACCTGCTTATTGGGCGAATCCACCGCGTTCCCGTTCGCCGTCACCGTCACCGCGCCCGCACTCGTCGTGTCCCCCGCCGCGATCGTCAGCGTCGTCGCGCTCGACAGCGCGAAGTCCGCGGGAATCGCCCCCGTGCCCGCCGCCGCGTCCACCGTCACCGTCACCGCCTCGCTTGATGCCCCCGACAGCGTCGCCGTCACCGTCGAGACCCCGCCACTCTCCGAGATCGACGCCGGCGACAGCACCAGCGCCACCGTCGGCAGCGTCTCATCGTCCGTGATCGTTCCCGTCCCGGTCGCCGTCGAGATTGTCGCATTCGTCGCGCTGCTCAGGGTTACCAAGACGGTCTCATTCACTTCGTCCAGCGCGTCGCCGGTCACCGATACGTTGAAGGTCTGGCTGGTCGTCCCCGCCGCGAAGGTCAGCGTACCGCCGGTGATCGCCGTGTAGTCCGTCCCCGAGGTCGCCGTCCCGGTCCCGGCGTCCGCGTAGTCTACCGTCACCTGCTGGCCGCTCTCGGCGCTCAACGTCGCCGTGAACGTCAGGTTCGTCGTGCCGCTGTCCCCTTCCGTCACGCTCGGCGAGTCGATCGACAGCGTCGGCGCGGGGTCATCGTCGGTGATCGTCAGCGTCTGGTCGGCGGGCGCCGCCACGCCGTTGTGCGATACCGCGCCGGACACGGTGACACTCTTGTCCGGTTCGTCGAGGGCGTTGTCCACGGCGGTGACCGTCACCGTGCCGGTACTCGTCGTCGCGCCCGCTGCGATCGTCAGCGTGTTCGCCGAACTCAGGGTGAAGTCGGAAGAGTCCGCCGCCGTCCCCGCCGCCGCCGACACCGTGATCGTGGTGGCCACGGTCACAGCCTTGTTCAGCGTCGCCGTCACCGTAGAGACGCCCCCGTTCTCCGAGACCGACGCCGGCGACAGCGACAGCGACACGGTCGGATCGTCGTCGTCAATGACGTTGACCCGCACCCCATTCTGGGGGTTAGTGGTGTCCACGGCGTCGTAGCCGGACGTCCTGTACCTGATGTACCTGGTCTCGTCATTGCCGTTGCTGTCCGCGAGGGCCGTGACGGTGATCTGGCGGGGGCTGTCAAACCCCCACCGGAAATTGAACGTGATATTATCAGGGTTCCTGGCGGTACCGGCGGTACCGGCGCTCAACTCGAGGCCGGGGTCCGGGTAGAGAAAGATCGTAGCCTGTTCTGAGGGGGGGCGGGAGCTCAGGGTCACGGTGAAGGTCTTGCTGGCGCCTTCCTCGGTCAAGGTCAGGGCAGTGGGGGTGAAGACCAGGCCCGCGTCATCGTTCCTGATCCTCCCCGTGCCGGTCGCCGTCGCGATCGTCGCGTTCGTCGCGCCGCTCAGGGTCACCACGACGGTCTCGCTCAACTCGGCCAGCGTATCGCCCGTCACCGCCACGTTGAAGGTCTGGCTGGTCGTCCCCGCCGCGAAGGTCAGCGTACCACCGGTGATCGCCGTGTAGTCCGTCCCTGACGTGGCCGTGCCGGTCCCGGCGTCGGCGTAGTCCACCGTCACCTGCTGGCCGCTCGCCGCGCTCAACCTCACCGTGAACGTCAGGTTCGTCGAGCCGCTGTTCCCCTCCGTCACGCTCGGCGAGTCGATCGACAGCGTCGCCGTCGTCGCGTCGTCGTCCGTGATCGTCCCCGTGCCGGTACCCGTCGCGATCGTCGCGTTCGTCGCGCTGCTCAGGGACACCACCACCGTCTCGTTCGCTTCGTCCAGCGTGTCGCCCGTCACCGCCACGTTGAAGGTCTGGCTGGTCGTCCCCACCGCGAAGGTCAGCGTCCCTGCGGTGATCGCCGTGTAGTCGGTCCCCGACGTGGCCGTGCCGGTCCCGGCGTCGGCGTAGGCCACCGTCACCTGCTGGACGCTCGCCGCGCTCAAGGTCGCCGTGAACGTCAGGTTCGTCGAACCGCTGTCGCCCTCGGTCACGCTCGGCGAGTCGATCGACACCGTCGGCCCGTCGTCGTCGGTGATCGTCAGCGTCTGATCGGTGGGTTGCCGAATTTCCGCGCTGCTCGAGGCCGCGCCGGACACGGTGACACTCTTGTCCGATTCGTCGAGAGCGTTGTCCACGGCGGTGATCGTCACCGTGCCGGTACTCGTCGTCTCGCCCGCCGCGATCGTCAGCGTCCGCGCCGCGCTCAGGGTGAAGTCCGAAGCGTCCGTGTCCGTACCCGCCGCCGCCGACACCGTGATCGTGGTGGCTGCGGCCACAGCCTCGCCCAGCGTCGCCGTCACCGTGGCCACCCCGCCGTTCTCCGAGACCGACGCCGGCGACAGCGACAGCGACACGGCCGGTTCGTCGTCGTCGATGACCGTGACCTCCACCCCATTCCGACGGCCCGAGGGGCCGTAGCTGAACGCGCTATACTGGATATACTTGGTCTCGTCCTCGCTGTTGCTGTCCGCGAGGGCCGTGACGGAGAACGCCGGAGTGTCCCCATAGTCGAGATCGTAGGGTATTGTACCAGTGCTGTTATTCACCCTGAGCCCGGCGGGCGGAAAGATATCGAACGAAACATCAAACCCGGGATCAGTGGCCAGTTGTATGGTGAACGACTTGCTGGCGCCTTCCTCGTTCAAGGTCAGGGCAGTGGGGGTGAAGATCAGGCCCGCGTCATCATTCGTGATCGTCCCCGTGCCGGTACCCGCCGCGATCGTCGCGTTCGTCGCGCCGCTCAGGGTCACCACGACGGTCTCATTCGGCTCGAAGGTCGTATCGCCCGTCACCGCCACGTTGAAGGTCTGGCTGGTCGTCCCCGCCGCGAAGGTCAGCGTCCCGGCGGTAATCGCCGTGTAGTCCGTCCCCGACGTGGCCGTGCCGGTCCCGGCGTCGGCGTAGTCCACCGTCACCGACTGGCCGCTCGCCGCGCTCAAGGTCACCGTGAACGTCAGGTTCGTCGAGCCGCTGTCACCCTCCGTCACGGTCGGCGAGTTGATCGACAGCGTCGCCGTCGTTGCGTCGTCGTCCGTGATCGTCCCCGTGCCGGTACCCGCCGTACTTGATATGGCCGCGTTCGTCGGGTTGCTCAGGGACACCACCACCGTCTCGTTCGCTTCGTCCAGCGTGTCGCCGGTCACCGCCACGGTGAAGGTCTGGCTGGTCGTCCCTGCCGGGAAGATCAGCGTCCCGCCGGTGATCGCCGTGTAGTCCGTCCCGGACGTGGCCGTCCCGGTCGCGGCGTCGGCCCAAGCCACCGTCACATACCGGCTGCTCGCTGCGCTCAGGGTCGCCGTGAACGTCAGGGTCGTCGAGCCGCTGTCGCCCTCCGTCACGCTCGGCGAGTCGAGCGACAGTGTCGGCGTGGGATCGTCATCGGTGATCGTCAGCGTCTGGTCGGCGGGCGCCGCCACGCCGTTGTGCGATACCGCGCCGGACACGGTGACGCGCTTGTCCGGTTCGTCCAGGGCGTTGTCCACGGCGGTGACCGTCACCGTGCCGGTACTTGTCGTCGCGCCCGCCGCGATCGTCAGCGTGTTCGCCGAACTCAGGGTGAAGTCGGAAGAGTCCGCCGCCGTCCCCGCCGCCGCCGACACCGTGATCGTGGTGGCCACGGCCACAGCCTCGCTTAGCGTCGCCGTCACCGTAGAGACGCCCGCGTTCTCCGAGACCGACGCCGGCGACAGCGACAGCGACACGGCCGGCTTGTCGTCGTCGATGACGTTGACCCGCACCGCATTCTGGGGGTTAGTGACGTCCACGGCGCCTTGGTAGCCGGACGTCGTGTACCTGATGTACCTGGTCTCGTCATTGGCGTTGCTGTCCGCGAGGGCCGTGACGGTCATCTCAAAGGGATCGCTGCCGTACTCGAAATCGAGGTAGACATCCCGATTGTTCCTGAAGGCAATGAAGCTGCTCATCGCGAGCCCGGGGTCCGCGAGGAATCTGATCGTAACCTCAACCCCGTCCCCGGGATTAGTGGCCAGCGCCACGGTGAACGTCTTGCCGGGGCCTTCCTCGGTCAGGGTCAGGGCAGTGGGGGTGAAGACCACGCCCGCGTCGTCGTTCGTAATCGTCCCCGTGCCGGTCGCCGACGAGATCGTCGCGTTCGTCGGGTTGCTCAGGGTCACCACGACGGTCTCGTTCGACTCGGCGGTCGTCTCGCCCAGCACCGACACGTTGAAGGTCTGGCTGGTCGTCCCCGCCGCGAAGGTCAGCGGGCCACCGGTGATGGCCGTGTAGTCGGCCCCGGACGTGGCCGTGCCGGTCCCGGCGTCCGCGTAGTCCACCGTCACCTGCTGGCTGCTCGCCGCGCCCAAGGTCACGGTGAACGTCAGGTTCGTCGAACCGCTGTTCCCCTCCGTCACGCTCGGCGAGTTGATCGACACCGTCACCCCGTCGTCGTTCGTGATCGTTCCCGTGCCGGTCGCGGTCGCGATCGTCGCGATCGTCGAATTGACCAGCGCCACCATGACGGTCTCGTTCGCCTCGGCGGTCGTATCGCCCGTCACCGCCACGTTGAAGGTCTGGCGGGTCGTCCCCGCCGCGAAGGTCAGCGTCCCGCCCGCGATCGCCTCGTAGTCCGTCCCGGACGTGGCCGTGCCGGTCCCGGCGTCGGCGTAGTCCACCGTCACCTGCTGGACGCTCGCCGCGCTCAACGTCACCGTGAACGTCAGGGTCGTCGAACCACTGTTCCCCTCCGTCACGCTCGGCGAGTCAATCGATACCGTCGGCCCGTCGTCGTCCGTGATCGTCCCCGTGCCGGTACCCGTCGCGATCGTCGCGTTCGTCGGACTGCTCAGGGTCACCACGACGGTCTCGTTCAACTCGTCGGTCGTATCGCCCATCACCGCCACGTTGAAGGTCTGGCTGGTCGTCCCCGCCGGGAAGGTCAGCGTACCGCCCGCGATCGCCTCGTAGTCCGTCCCTGACGTGGCCGTGCCGCCGGTCCCCTCCGCCCAGGCTACCGTCACCTGCTGGCCGCTCGCCGCGCTCAAGGTCGCCGTGAAGGTCAGGTTCGTCGAGCCGCTGTCGCCTTCCGTCACGCTCGGCGAGTCGATCGACACCATCGGCCCGTCGTCGTCCGTGATCGTCCCCGTGCCGGTACCCGTCGCGATCGTCGCGTTCGTCGGGCTGCTCAGGGACACCACGACGGTCTCGTTCACTTCGTCCAGCGTATCGCCCGTCACCGCCACGTCGAAGGTCTGGCTGGTCGTCCCCGCCGCGAAGGTCAGCGTCCCGCCGGTGATCGCCGTGTAGTCGGTCCCGGACGTGGCCGTGCCGCTCCCGGCGTCGGCCCAGGCCACCGTCACCTGCTGGACGCTCGTCGCGCTCAACGTCACCGTGAACGTCAGGTTCGTCGAACCGTTGTCGCCCTCGGTCACGCTCGGCGAGTCGAGCGACAGCGTCGGCCCGTCGTCGTCGGTGATCGTCAGCGTCTGGTCGGAGGGCTGCTGAACTCCCACGCTGTTCGATGCCGAACCGGACACGGTGACACTCTTGTCCGGTTCGTCCAGGGCGTTGTCCACGGCGGTGATCGTCACCGTGCCGGTACTCGTCGTCTCGCCCGCCGCGATCGTCAGCGTCCGCGCCGAACTCAGGGTGAAGTCGGAAGAATCCGCGCCCGTCCCCGCCGCCGCCGACACCGTGATCGTGGTGGCCGCGGTCGAAGCCTCGCTCAGAGTCGCCGTCACCGTAGAGACGCCCGCGTTCTCCGAGACCGACGCCGGCGACAGCGACAGCGATACGGTCGGCTTGTCGTCGTCGATGACCGTGACCGCCACCGCATTCCGCTCGCCCGAGGGGCCGTAGTTGAACGCCTCATACGTGATGTTCCTGATCTCGTCCTGGCTGTTGCTGTCCGCGAGGGCCGTGACGGTGATCGGAATGGAAGTGCCGTACCCGAACTCGATGAAGAAATCCCGATTGTTCCTGACGGCAATGAAGGTGCTCATCGCGAGTCCCTCGTCCGCGCGGAATCTGACCGTAATCTCAACATCGTCCCCGGGATTAGAGGCCAGCGCAAAGGTGAACGACTTGCCGGGGCCTTCCTCGGTCACGGTCAGGGCAGTGGGGGTGATGACCAAGCCCGCGTCGTCGTTCGTGATCGTCCCCGTGCCAGTACCCGTCGCGATCGTCGCGTTCGTCGCGCCGCTCAGGGTCACCGCGACGGTCTCGTTCGACTCGGGGGTAGTATCGCCCGTCACCGACACGTTGAAGGTCTGGCTGGTCGTCCCCGCCGTGAAGGTCAGCGTACCACCGGTGATGGCCGTGTAGTCGGTCCCCGACGTGGCCGTGCCGGTCCCGGCGTCGGCGTAGGCCACCGTCACCTGCTGGCTGCTCGCCGCGCTCAAGGTCACTGTGAACGTCAGGGTCGTCGAACCGCTGTTCCCCTCCGTCACGCTCGGCGAGTTGATCGACAACGTCGTCCCGTCGTCGTTCGTGATCGTCCCCGTGCCGGTGGCCGTCGCGATGGTCGCGTTCGTCGCATTGCTCAGGGTCACCACGACGGTCTCGTTCGGCTCGGCAGTCGTATCGCCCGTCACCGATACATTGAAGGTCTGTCTGGTCGTCCCCACCGCGAAGGTCAGGGTGCCGCCGGTAATCGCCGTGTAGTCCATCCCCGCCGTGGCCGTGCCGCCCGTCCCCGACCCCCAGGCTACCGTCACCTGCTGGCCGCTCGCCGCGCTCAACGTCACCGTGAACGTCAGGGTCGCCGAACCGCTGTCGCCCTCCGTCACGCTTGGCGAGTCGATTGACAGCGTTGGCGTCGCGTCGTCGTCCATCAGGCTGATCGTGGCCGAATTCACCGTCAGGCTGCCTGAGGCGCCGCTCACCGTCACTGTCTCATCGGCCTCGTCCAGCGCATCGTTCGTCGGCGTCAGCGTGAAGGTCCCGGTACCGCTCTCCGCGCCCGCCGCGATAGTGATGTCGAAGCCCGTCACCGCCGCGAAGTCCACCGCCGACGCCGTGCCGCTACCCGCCACGCTTACCGTCACCGTCGTGGCCGCGGCGAACCGGGTCGTGCCGTCCACCGTAGCCGTCACCGTGATCGTCGTCGCCCCGTCGTCCTCGGCCACGCTGTTATCATCCACCGTCAACGTGATCGATGGCGTCGCGTCGTTGTCCGTGATCGTCCCCGTGCCGGTCGCCGTCGAGATCGTCGCGTTCGTCGGCGCGCTCAGGGTCACGACGACGGTCTCGTTCGACTCGTCCAGGACATCGCCCGTCACTGCTACATCGAAGGTCTGACTGGTCGTCCCCGCCGTGAAGGTCAGCGTCCCGGCGGTGATTGCCGTGTAGTCCGTCCCCGACGTGGCCGTGCCGGTCGTGGCGTCGGCATAGGCCACCGTCACCTGCTGGGCGCTCGCGGCGCTCAACGTCACCGTGAACGTCAGGTTCGTCGAGCCGCTGTTCCCCTCCATCACGCTCGGTGAGTTGATCGACAGCGTCGGCCCGTCGTCGTCCGTGATCGTCCCCGTGCCGGTACCCGCTGTACTTGATACGGTCGCGTTCGTCGGGCTGCTCAGGGTCACCACGACGGTCTCGTTCGCCTCGTCGGTCGTATCGCCCGTCACCGATACGTTGAAGGTCTGGCTGGTCGTCCCCACCGCGAAGGTCAGCGTCCCGGCGGTGATCGCCGTGTAATCCGTCCCCGATGTGGCCGTGCCAGTCCCGGCGTCGGCGTAAGCCACCGTCACCTGCTGGACGCTCGTCGCGCTCAACGTCACCGTGAACGTCAGGTTCGTCGAGCCGCTGTCCCCCTCCGTCACGCTTGGTGAGTTGATCGACACCGTCGGTCCGTCGTCGTCGATGATCGTCCCCGTGCCGCTACCCGTCGAGACCGTCGCGCCACTCGCGTTGCCAATCTCCGCCACGACGGTCTCGTTCGTCTCGTCGGTCGTATCGCCCCTCACCCACACGTTGAAGGTCTTGCTGGTGTCCCCCGCCGCGAAGGTCAGCGTGCCGCTGGTCGTCCCGTAGTCCGTCGACGGCGTGGCCGTGCTGCGGCTCGCCCTGGTGCTGAATTGCACCGTCACCCGCTGGCTGCTCGCCGGGCTCAACGTCACCGTGAACACCATGTTCGGAAAGCCGCTGTCCCCCTCGGTCACGCTCGGCGAGTTGATCGACAGCGACGGGGTCTGCGCGGCGACATCGGGCGCGGCGGCGGCGAAGGCGAAGAGCAGCAAGGGGAGAAGGTGGAGGCGCCAGCCGGCGATCCACCGCTTCATGCCAACGTCAGGGTTATCATGCCGTTGTCGCCCTCCGACACGCTCGGTGAATTGATGGACAGCGTCGGCGTCCGTGACACTGACTCTCGGTCTCTCCGCTACGGCGATGGTGAACGTCAGCGTCGCCACGTCGTCTTCGGAGTCGTTCGCCTTCCAGGTGTCGGTGCGCGCTTCGCCGTGACCGCGGTCGGCGTGCCGGCGATGGTGCGGGTCGCGGGGGGCCAGGTCAGGCCCGGCGGCATGGTCAAGGGTGTGCGCGCGTCGCTCAGGGTTCTCTCGTCGGTCGCCTCGGGCAGAACGAGGGGCGCGACAGGGGCGAATGTCCCGTTCGCCACCGTGGCCATCACGCCGTTCTCCGCAATCGAGGCGGACGACAGGGGCAAGCACGCCGCTCATCGCTTACCCCCCCCCCCCCACCCCCCACGCCCCCCACGAGTGAGAGGCGTGGTGACGCGGGCGTTTCCCTCTTTCGGGCGTGCAGCACGGTTCATCCGTCGAGACAAAGAAATGCACGATGCGAGACAGCATGTTTCCTCTTCTTACTGTATACATTGTGGGGATCTGCGCGGACAGGGCGATTCTCCAACGATGCTCGAAATGTAGGGCCGTATCTCATGCGGCCTTGGAACCTTCAGGGGGCCTTGGAAAACCGGCGCCATGAGATGGCGCCCTACGATGCTCCGTGCAACCTGTCCGCGCCTAGCCGACGGCCCACGTCACGGGTACCTTAAAGAGAGAAGCGAAAAATTGTAACGCATCACCCTCACTTTGACAATTGACTTTTTCTCAACAATTCTTGCGGATTCTAAGAAAACCTTGGGAACCAAGCGCCATGAGATGGCGCCCTACAACGATTCTAGAAATGTAGGGCCGCATCTTATGCGGCCTTGGGAACCTAGGGGGGCTGGGAACCCCGGCGCCATGAGATGGCGCCCTACGATGCTCTCTAGCAACGGTTTCAATGGGCTTCTCCCCAGGAGGTTCCTTGTTTTATGTCCACGGTGAGGGGGACGGAGAGTTGGAGGGGCGGGAGCGTTGCTGATTCCATGACGTGCTTCACGATTTCAGCCGTCTGCTCAACGGCTTCTGCGTCCACTTCGAAAAGCAATTCGTCGTGAACCGTCAACAGCATGGTGGCTTTGGCATCAAGGTGGTGGCGTGCCAAGGCGGGCGGGACGCGAATCATGGCGCGTTTCAACACGTCGGCGGCCGTGCCTTGGATCGGGGCATTGATTGCCGCCCGTTCCGAAAAATTTCGAAGGACGGCGTTTTTGTCGTGGATGCCCGGCACGTGGCATCGGCGACCGAAGAGCGTCTCCACGTAGCCACGTTCGCGGCAGAATCGTTTGGTGCGGTCCATGTATTCCGGAATGCCCGGGTATCGTTCAAAATAGGCTTTCATGTAGGCCGCGGCTTCTTCGTTGGCAATCCCCAGTTGGCGACCGAGGCCGAATGCGCTGATTCCGTATATGATGCCGAAATTGATGGCCTTGGCTTTCCGCCGCGTGGTCGGGTCCACCTCGTCGGGGGCAACGCCGAACAGTTGACCGGCGGTCAGGGCGTGAATGTCCTGACCGTTGTGGAACGCCTGTTTCAGCGTCCCGACGTCGGCAACGTGGGCGAGCAGACGGAGTTCAATTTGCGAGTAGTCCAGCGACAGCAGGAGCCGGCCGGGCTCGGCCACGAAGGCGTGCCGAATTTTTCGACCGTCTTCGGTACGAATGGGAATGTTTTGCAGGTTGGGATCAGTTGAAGACAGACGGCCCGTCGAGGTCGCCGCCATGGCGAAGGACGTGTGGACGCGCCCGGTTCGAGCGTTGATCTGCTCAACCAGGGCGTCGGTATACGTGCTCTTTAATTTGTCGAGTTGTCGCCAGTCCAGGACTTTTGCCGGGAGTTCGTGCCCCTCGGCCGCCAGGGTTTCCAGGACGTCGGCGCCGGTCGAATACGCCCCGGATTTTCCTTTTTGTCCGCCTGCCATGCGCAGTTCGTCAAACAGGACTTCGCCCAGTTGTTTGGGCGAGCCCACGTTGAATGCGTGACCGGCCAGGTCGTGAACGTCTTTCTCCAGCACGGCTTGGCGTTCGGCAAATTCTCGGCTGAGCGATTCGAGTTTTTCCCGGTCAACGTGGATTCCCGCGGCTTCCACGTCTGCCAGGACGGAAAGCAGGGGCCGTTCGAGCGTCTCATACGTCGTGACCATTCGTTCCGCCAGCAAGCGTGGTTTGAGGAACTGATGCAACCATACGATCACGTCGGCGCGTTCGGCGGCGTAGGCCAAGGCTTGCTCCAGGGGGACCAGGTCGAAGGTGCGTTGTGCTTTGCCCGTGCCGGTGACGTCTTTGAACGTGATCGTCGCATGGCCGAAATGGCGTTCGGCTAATTCATCCACGCCGTGGCCGTGGCTGCCGCCGTCCAGGACGTAGGACATCAACATGGTGTCGTCCACCGGTGAGAGGGTGACGCCGTATCGTTGAAGCACCACCACGTCGTCTTTGAGGTGATGACCGATTTTGAGCACGGAGGGGTCCGCGAAGAGCGGACGCAGGAGATCGAGGGCGTCTTCGAGGGGAATCTGGACGAGTGGTGCGCGTGGTTGCGAGGCGTGCTCTGCTTCAGAGGAGTCGGCGTGCTCCGATTCGGCGGCTGGGGCAGGAAGGCGATGGGCAAGGGGAACGTAGCACGCACGGCCGGGCCTCACGCATAGAGAAAGTCCCACCAGTTCCGCTCGGGTTTTGTCCGTTGACGTGGTTTCGGTTTTAATCGCCACCACGCCCCCGTAACGGGCCTGGGTGATCCAATCCTGTAAGACCGCATGGGATTGGACCAGTTCATAGTGCGGGGCGGGTGGCCCATCAGGCGTTGCCGTGGGTACGCCTTCGACGTGGGGACGGTCCTTGACGGAAGCCGCCATGCGGCTTTGTATTTTGGCCATGAGTGCTTTGAAGCCTTGTTCGTTGAGGAAGGGCAGCAGTTGTTGAGGATCAGGGCTTCGTCGTTGTAACTGGTTCACGGTCAGGTCCGTGGGTACGTCGTCTCGTAAACGAACGAGTTTCCGCGAGAGTCTGGCTTGATCGGCAAAATCAATGAGGCTTTGGCGTCGCTTCGGTTGCTTGATTTCTCCGGCTCGGGACAGGAGTGAATCCAAGTCCCCGTATTCTTGAATGAGGAGGGCCGCGGTTTTGACCCCAATACCCGGGACTCCCGGCACGTTGTCCGTCGAATCGCCGGCCAGGGCTTGGACGTCCACCACCTTTTCCGGGCCCACTCCGAATTTTTCCTTGACTTCCGTTCGGCCGATTTTCCGATTTTTGATGGCGTCGAACATGCTGATTCGATCAGACACCAACTGCATCAGATCTTTATCCGAGGACACAATGATGACGTCCATCCCCGCGGCCTCGGCTTGTCGCGCATAGGTGGCGATCAGGTCATCGGCTTCAAAGCCCGGCTTTTCGATACATTCCACGTTAAACGCGCGCGTGGCCTCGCGAACCAAGGGAAATTGGGGGATGAGTTCGTCGGGGGGGTCGGGGCGATTGGCCTTATAGTCCGGAGCCAGTTCATTCCGAAACGACTCCCGTGCCGAATCGAAAATGACGGCCAGATGCGTGGCTTGCAGATCATCCAGCAGTTTGAGCAACATGTTGCTGAACCCGAGCACGGCGTTGACGGGGGTCCGATCGGGTCGGGTCAGCACCGGAAGCGCGTGGAACGCTCGAAATATGAAGCCGGACCCATCCACCAAACACAGGTGGTGACGAGTCGAATCCTGGTCTTGCGGGTTCATCGTCGTTGCGTCCCGTCTCCTCGGCTTATGCTCTCTTCGTGGAGACCCACGTAGGGAAAGGATGTAGCACAATCATGCCCGACCGGGAAAGTTTGACGACCGAAGCCATGGGCACCTTTGACCGCGGCATGGCATTCCGTGTAAATTTTTGTTGAACGTCATGAACAAGCCACCCACCCACAATTTGTTTTTCAAAGGCCATGGGCTGGGCAATGATTACATTGCCCTTGAACCCAGGCAGTTGACGTTTCGGCTGACCGCCAAAGCCATTCGTGCGATCTGTGATCGACATTGGGGAGTGGGCAGCGACGGCATTGTCGCCCTGGTTCCTTCAAAAAAGGCGGATTTCGGATTACGCGTTTTCAACCCGGACGGCAGTGAAGCGGAAAAATCTGGAAACGGTTTGCGCATTTTCGGCTGTTTCCTCTATGCCACGAAACGGACGCGCCGCCGTTCGTTTTCCGTTGAAACGAAAGGCGGGGTCGTTCACGTGGAGTTGGCGTTCGATCCGAAGGGGCGGGTCAACGGCGCGACCGTGGAGATGGGCCGGGCTTCGTTTCGGCCGCGTGACTTGCCCTGTACCATTAAGGCGCCGGAGTTACTCCTCCAACCGATCAAAGCCGTGGGACAGTCCCTGCGCTTTACGGGCGTCAGCGTGGGCAATCCCCATTGCGTGGTGTTTAAGAACACGGGCGGGACCTGGACGCGGGAGGATCTGCTCCGCATGGGGCCCGAATTGGAAACCCATCCCACCTTTCCGAAACGCACCAACGTTCAACTGGCCGTGCCCATCGGCCCACGTGCCGTCTCCATTTTCGTCTGGGAGCGTGGCGTGGGAGAGACGCAGGCGTCGGGTTCTTCGGCTTGCGCGGTGGCCAGCGCGGGCGTGCGCTTGAAATTAGTCGAAAGCCCGGTCAAGGTCGTGGCTCCCGGTGGAACGTTGAGCGTCACGGTTGACGCGCACTACAACCTGACGATGACGGGTCCGGTGGCCGAAGTGTACCAGGGGCGTTTCAGCGGGCGTTTCAGCGGCTGAGATTCTTCGCTTCGAGGCCCTTCGAGGCTCAGGACAAGCTCAGGGCAGGCACTTCGCTCAGAATGACAGGAAGGGGAGTGAAGAATGATAGGAGGGCGGTCGGTGGCGTGACGCTACCCCGACCGCCGGCTTGCTTGACCTTTTCCCACGAGGCCATGGATTTACTTTGGGAAGTCGGTCGGCGGCGTGACCTGCCAGCCTTCTCCGTTCAAGGAATGGAGAAATTCGATTAAATTTGCCTTCTCCTGCTCCGTGAGATGTAACGGTGTGACGGCGGAATCCAGGTGCGGATTCGGGATACCACCTTGATCGTAGAAATCGATCACTTCGCCTAATGTCGCAAGACTGCCATCGTGCATGTACGGGGCGGTTTGGGCGATTTCCCGCAACGTCGGCGTTTTGAACGCGCCGCGGTCTTCAGCTTTTTTCGTCACGGCGTAGCGGCCGACGTCGACCTGCTCGCGGTCCCATCCCACGCCAAGATTGTGAAATCCCTCGTCCGTAAAATTGAACCCGGAGTGGCAGCTTGCACAGCGTCCTTTTCCAAAGAAGATGCCGACTCCGTTTTGGGCCGTTTCGGATAACGCCTGCGCGTCGTCTTTCACGATGAATCGATCGTACTTGCTGTTCCCGGACAACAAGGTGCGTTGAAAACTGGCAATGGCTTTGCCGATCAGGTCGAGCGTTATGGGACCGGGTCCGAACGCGCGTTCAAAGAGGGGGTGATAGCCGGCAATCGTCTTGACTTTCGCCACCAGTGCGTCGTGGTCGGCAAACCCGTGCTCTATGGGGTTGACGAACGGGCCGACGGATTGTTCTTCAAGCGTGGCTGCCCGGCCGTCCCAGAATTGGGCTGAGCTGAAGACGCGATTGACGGCGGTCGGCGCACTTCGTCCCCCCCGTTGTTCATGAATGCCGGCGGAAACGGGTTGTCCGTCGGTAAAGGCCAGTGCCGGCACGTGGCAGCTTGCACAGGCGATGGTATCATTGGCCGATAACCGTTTATCAAAAAACAACAGTTTCCCCAGTTCCACTTTTTCTTCGGTTAACGGGTTATCCTCGGGGATCACGAGTTTATCGTGTTCCAAGCCTGAAGGGAGGTGAAGCGAAAATGCCGTTTGGGTTTGGGCCATTACAGTCTGAGGGATCAGAAACGTCAGCAGGAGTCCCAGAATCAGCGTCCGGTGAGGGTGAGAATCGTTGATGACGCCCGGACGGTCCTGCCTTCTCTTGTTGCCGGTCATTGTGTGCCTCCTGTCATGGGATCATGAATGAATGGAACGTGCCGTTCGTAAAAAAGAGCGCATCGTCGTCGTGAAAATTATCGTACACCACTTCGCGTGAAAATGGAAATTCCTGATCGCGTCCGCGCCGTTCCCGCCGTCACGTTTTTAACGCGTTTCCGATCAGCACGCCCAGAAACGTCGCCACGGCGTACCCGAGCGTCCCGCACAAAATCGCGGGGACGACTAATGAATCCCATTTGCGGGCCGCGGCCATCGCGGCGGCGGTGGTCGGGCCGCCCATGTTGGCGTTGGAGGCGACGAGAATATCGGGCAGGCTGAGTTTGGCGATTTTTCCCAGAGTCAGAATGATCACCAGGTGGACGCTGACGATGACGACGGCGTACACAAAGAGCCAGGGCCCCACCGTCAGCACGACGCCAACGTTTGCCGTTGCGCCGATCGTGGCAAAAAAGATTTGCATGAAGACGATCCCGATGGTTTCGGCTCCGGTCAGGCGATCAAGCTGAGGACCGCACGTCGTCGCGAGCAGCACGACCAGGGCCGTGACGAACAGAATGCCGCCGCTCGGCGTTCCCAGCCACGTTGCCGCTTGATACCCCACCACGCAACACGCCACGGCGAGAAGGAGTGCCAGACTCGTTGACGTGAACGTCAGTCGTCTCCATTTTTCCAACAAGCCGAAGCGCCGTGACCGTGACGCGGGGGGCGAGGTTTTCGGCACGGACGTAAACGTCTGCTGCAAGAACCCAATCGACGGCAACGTCAACAGGATGAGGAAATAGACCGTCATCGTTAAATTATCCGCCGCGGCTCCGGCGGCGAGGAGGTCGCCGGAACGCATGCCCACGGCTTCGGCCGTGGACATGTAATTCACGGACCCGCCGATGTACGTCGCCGAAAATATCGCGGCCAGTTTCCAGTCTTCCTCTCCCGTCGGAATCAGGTGAAACGCGATGAGGACGCCAACCACCGTCCCGATGGTCCCAAACGCAAAGGCCACCAGGGTGTGGCCGGCTTCGCGAATAATTCGAAAGAGATTGGCCTTGAACAACAACAGCGGGATGGCCACGGGAACGAGATAGGCCCACACGAGGTCGTAGACGGGCGCCGCGGAAGGCAGGATTCCGACGTTTGACAGGACGACCGTGGTCAGCATGGTCACGACGGCGCCCGACAACGCGGCTCCCCACGCGTACCGTTCGCTCCGGAGGCCCACGAACGCCGCGGTCACCAAGATGGCTCCCAGCACCACGGTTTGATCCTGAGCAATGACGGCGTTCATTCAAACGGCTGAGTTGGCGTTCGCCCGGTGTATCCGGTGTTCATCACCGTGCGTCGTGAAAGATGATTCCCAGCACGCACCGGTGACCGGCGGCCATGCGGCTCACGCCGTGACGCACGTTCGCGCGCGTGACTCCACGGTGTCCGGCAACGGGTCGTTCAAAGACCGGGAAAATAATCAGATCACCAAGGTCGGGATTCAACACGGTGACGCGGGATTGTTGGCGCGGCCGGTTTTCGACGAGGACAAATTCTCCTCCCTCAAACTCTTTGCCTTTGCGACTTAACATGACCATTGCTTGAAGAGGAAAGAACGTCGGCCCATAGAGATCACGGTGCAGACAATTAAAATCCCCACGGTCGTACCGAAGCAGTAAGGGCGTCGGTTGTGTTTGCCCCTGACTGCGACATTGTTGTCGAAAGGCCGCCAGGGTCGAAGGATACCGATGGGGGCGGTTCATCTTTTCCATCATTCGATTGGCAATGGGCGACAGAGAGGCGTACAGCCGGGTGCGTAAATGGGACACCGGAGCCGGCAGGGGATACGCAAAATACGAGTACTCTCCTTGTCCAAATCGATGGCGTGCCATCACGATTCTGGATCGAAACCGACGATCGTCGTCGTACAGCGTTCGCAAGGATCGACACGCCGAAGCGTGGAGCAGCCGCGGCACGTGGACGTGCCCGCTCGTCATCATCGACTCTTCGATGGACGCCCAATCCAAAGCGTGGACATTCGGAAGCCGTTGTCGGTTCGTGGGCACGGGGACCGCGGTCTCCTCAATGATGCGTGCAATGCCCCGACGGCGTCACGTGGCGTGGTGGTCGGTGCCGCGTCCGTCAAACAATAATTTGAAGCATTCGGGTTCAAGAATGTCAACGTCGCGTTCGGATGCCCGGGCGGCCTCGAATCTGTAAATGGGCCGTGTCTTGCCGGATGTTGCCACCCTGAGCGAATGAGCCTCGACTTCGCAAAGGGGCCGTGTTTTGCCGGACGTTGTCACCCTGAGCGAAGGGAAGGGTCTCGTCACGGACCATCGACTTCGCAAAAGAGCCGTATCTTGCAAGCCCTGAAGAATTTTCATTATGGTGAGGGCCACGTTCGGAACGTTCAGGTGCGGAGAACCGGGCTGAAGAGCAGAAGCGTGAGGCAATGACGGAATTTGGTGAACACGTGGCCGCGGTGTGGCAGACGGGCGCCTTCGGGATCAGTCTGGGCCAAGTAGTGGCCGCCGTCTTCGTGCTGTTGGCTTTTCTCGGACTGCGCCGCGTCTTTTTCCGGTTCGTGGTGGCCTCGCTTCGCACCGTGACCAAGAAGACCAGAACGGACGTTGATGATCTCTTGCTCGCAGCCGTGGAAAAACCCTTGGAATTCGGATTTATGGTCGTGGGGATTTACGTGGCGGGTCAGATCATCCCCACGTCCGCGCCCGTCGGGGAGGCGTTCGACAAACTCATTCGGTCCTTGATCGCGCTGACGTTGTTCTGGGTGCTGTTTCGAGCCGTCGATCCACTGTCTTCGTTCATGGACCGCGGGATTGCCATGATGGGAAGTTCGAGCATGCGCGACACCATGAAGAGCTTTTTCGTGAAACTCGCCAAGTTCATCGTGATCTGTCTGGCGATCGCGGCCGTCTTTCAGGAGTGGGGATTTAACGTGGCGGCCGTGCTGGGGAGTTTGGGACTCGTCGGGATGGCCGTGGCCTTGGGCGCCAAAGATTTCATTGCCAACTTATTCGCGGGGTTGACCATCTTTCTGGATCGGATGTTCGAAAAAGATAATTGGATTCGCACGCCGGACGTGGAAGGGATGGTGGAGGACATCGGCTTTCGCGCCACGAAAATTCGACGCTTTGACAAAGCCTTGGTGACCATTCCGAACGGAAAGTTGGCAGGGGAAGCCCTCGTGAATTTTTCTCGCATGACCAATCGCAGAATTTATTGGACCATCGGCGTGGAATATCGCACGACGCACGACCAACTGCGCGGGATCATTCACGATATTGGTGAATACGTGAACGTCAGCGGGGACTTTGAACTCGACCCTTCCAAAACGGAAACGTTCGTCTTCGTGGATGCCTTCGGAGCCTCAAGCATCAACGTCATGCTGTATTGTTTTACCAGGACCACGGAGTGGAAGGGATGGTTGGCGTGTAAGGAACGACTGGCCTATACAGTCAAGGACATCGTCGAAAGCCACGGTGCCGCGTTTGCCTTCCCCTCGACCTCGCTGTACGTAGAAACCCTGCCATTCGGAAAACCTGAGCCGTTTCCGCTTCCCGGGCAGACCCAGCCCGGCCGTGCTCCCTCTTCATAACGGCGTCCCGGCCCTGAAGGATTCTTGGAATCTCCCCGCGGGGTTTGTATAATGCCGTCCTTTGTGAGCCAGTGTGACCATACGCGTTGAGGAAAGGATGAATGCCGTGTCGATCATGAAAACCGGGAAAAAGTTGGCGACTCCGTGGAGACAAAGGAAAAACCATGGAGACATTGAAACGTGTGAGCAATCTGACGTGCAACGGGATGGAGCATCCACCGTGAGGCCGGTTTGGAGGCAAGGGATGGCCGCCGTGCTGATGGCGGTCCTGATTAGCGCCCCGGCTGCTTCAGCGCAAACATTGCCTGCTGAAGATGTGGACGCGGCGGCCGACGCGGGGTCTGGTGCCCCGGCCCCGCAAACATTGCCTGCTGACGACGCGGATGCGGAAGCCGACATAGTGCGCGACGCTCCGGCCGCGGCCGTGGAACCCTCGCCTTCTCCTGAGGATGTGGACGCGGAAGCCGCGGCGGGGTCTGGTGCCCCGGCTGCGGCCGGGGAATCCTTGCCGTCTTCTGAGGACGTGGACGCGGCGGATGAAGCGGGGTCTGGTGCTCCGGCTGCGGCCGGGGAACCCTTGCCGTCTTCTGAAGACGTGGACGCGGCGGCCGCGGCGGGGTCTGGTGCCCCGGCTGCGGCAGCGGAACCCTCGCCGTCTTCTGAGGACGTGAATGCGGAAGCCGAGGCGGGGTCTGATGCCCCGGCTGCGGCCGGGGAACCCTTGCCGTCTTCTGAAGACGTGGCCACGGCGGCCGAGGCGGGGTCTGGTGCCCCGGCTGCGGCCGGGGAACCCGTGCCGTCTTCTGAGGACGTGAATGCGGAGCCCGAGGCGGGGTCTGACGCTCCGGCTGCGGCCGGGGAACCCTTGCCGTCTTCTGAAGACGTGGACGCGGCGGCCGAGGCGGGGTCTGGTGCCCCGGCTGCGGCCGGGGAACCCTTGCCGTCTTCTGAGGACGTGGACGCGGCGGCCGAGGCGGGGTCTGGTGCCCCGGCTACGGCAGCGGAACCCTCGCCGTCTTCTGAGGACGTGAATGCGGAGCCCGAGGCGGGGTCTGACGCTCCGGCTGCGGCAGCGGAACCCGTGCCGTCTTCTGAGGACGTGGACGCGGCGGCCGAGGCGGGGTCTGGTGCCCCGGCTGCGGCCGGGGAATCCTTGCCGTCTTCTGAAGATGTGGACGCGGCGGCCGAGGCGGGGTCTGGTGCCCCGGCTGCGGCCGGGGAACCCGTGCCGTCTTCTGAGGACGTGGACGCGTCTGCTGAGGCGGGGTCTGGTGCCCCGGCTGCGGCCGGGGAACCCTTGCCGTCTTCTGAAGACGTGGCCACGGAGGACGAGGCGACGCCTGACGCTCCGGCAACTCCGACGTGGGAGGACGCGGTGGCCGCGTATGAGCGTGGTGACTACGACGCCGCATTAGAGACGTTTCGCGGCCTTGCCGAGCAGGACGACGTCTTTGCTCAGTTCAACCTAGGGCTTATGTACGCCGAAGGTCGGGGCGTACCGCAGGACGACGCCGAAGCGGTGCGCTGGTTCCGTCGGGCTGCGGAGCAGGACGATGTCTTCGCTCAGTTCAATCTCGGATTCATGTACGACTTGGGGAGGGGCGTGCCGCAGGACGAGGCCGAAGCGGTACGCTGGTATCGTCGGGCCGCGGACCAGGGTGATGCCACAGCTCAGGCCAGTCTCGGGGACATGTACGCCGAGGGCCGGGGCGTGTCGCAGGACGAGGCCGAAGCGGTACGTTGGTTCCGTCGGGCCGCGGAGCAGGGCGACGCCTTTGCTCAGTTCAACCTGGGGCTTATGTACGCCGAGGGTCGGGGCGTGTCGCAGGATGAGGAAGAGGCGGCACGCTGGTTCCGTCAGGCGGCCGAGGAGGGCGACGCCACCGCCCAGGTCAGTCTCGGGATCATGTACGAGGAAGGGCAGGGCCTGCCGCAGAACGGTCCCGAGGCCATGCGCTGGTTCCATCGGGCCGCGGAGCAGGGCCACGCCACGGCTCAGGTCATCCTCGGGAACAAGTACGCCGAGGGGGATGGCGTATCGCGGGACGAGGCTGAAGCCATGCGCTGGTTCCATCAGGCGGCGGCCCAGGGTGACGTCACGGCCCAGTTCGGTCTCGGGCTTATGTACGACACGGGGGAGGGCGCGTCGCAGGACGTCAAGGAGGCCGTGCGCTGGTACCGTCTGGCCGCGGACCAGGGTCACGCCGACGCCCAGTTCAGACTCGGGCTTATGTACGACGACGGTGAAGGGGTTTCGCAGGACAAGGCCGAGGCCGTGCGGTGGTATCGTCTGGCCGCGGAACAAGGAAACATCGGGGCCCAGGTCAACCTCGGGTTCATGTCCGCCGAGGGTCGGGGCGTGTCGCAGGATGCCGCGGAGTCCGTGCGCTGGTATCGTCGGGCCGCGGACCAGGGTCACGCCGACGCCCAGTTCGGTCTCGGGCTCATGCACGACGTGGGTCGGGGCGTGTCGCAGGACGACGCGGAAGCGGTGCGCTGGTACCGCCGGGCCGCGGACCAGGGTCACGCCGACGCCCAGTTCAATCTGGGGATCATGTACGCCGAGGGCCGAGGCGTGCAGCAGGATGCCGCGGAAGCCATGCGCTGGTATCGCCTGGCCGCGGATCAGGGTGCCGCCGACGCCCAGGTCAATCTCGGGTTCATGTACGCCGAAGGTCGGGGCGTGCCGCAGGATGCCGCGGAGGCCGTGCTCTGGTATCGCCGGGCCGCGGATCAGGGTGCCGCCGACGCCCAGGTCAATCTCGGGCTCATGTACGCCGAGGGCGAAGGCGTGCCGCAGGACTACGTTCAGGCACACAAATGGCTGAACGTCGCGGCTTCACGGCTTCCGAAGTCCGAGCAGCAGCGTGAAACGGTCGTACGCACTCGCGATCGCATCGAGTCGAAAATGACCCCGGCCCAACTTGCTGAAGCGCAACGGCTGGCGCGGGAGTGGCAGCCAAAACCATCCGCGGCCCAGGATCTTTCAGACCGCTGAGCACGACACCGTGACGAACCCTCGAAGTGCCTCGAAGAGAAGAATCTCCAGTACAGGCCTGTTCACGACAGACCACGTAGATTCTTCGCTTCGCTCAGAATGACAGTTGGTAGCATCGTAGCGGCGCCCTCTCATGGCGCCGGTTTTCCAAGGCCGCATGAGATGCGGCCCTACGCCGACCATTGTCTGTTCCAGATGACCGCGCCTGTGCAGCCGGGAAGGTGCGTATCCTGCCAGCAGTTTCCGTACGCGTTACCGCCCGCGATGATGCCAGCGACGTGGCTCTGCTTCGTGGACCGGTAGACCGGGGTGGGGCGGTTGCGACGTTCCGGCCGGGCCGGGGCATCGGGCCGGGTGCGGATGTGGTTGTGATCGGTTACCCACTACGCGCCGTCCTCTCCTGCGAAGCACACGTGACGAAGCATCGTAGCGGCGCCATCTCATGGCGCCGGTTTTCTACGGCCGCATGAGATGTGGCCCTACGCTGACCGTTGTCTGTTCCGGATGACCGCGCCCGTGCAGCCGGGAAGGTGCGTATCCTGCCAACAGTTTCCGTACGCGTTACCGCCCGCGACGATGCCAGCGACTTGGCACTGCTGCGTGGACCGGTGGACTGGGGTGGGGCGGTTGCGACGTTCCGGCCGGGCCGGGGCATCGGGCCGGGTGCGGGCGTGGTTGTGATCGGTTACCCGCTACGCGACGTCCTCGCCTTTGAAGCACACGTGACGAAGCATTGTAGCGGCGCCATCTCATGGCGCCGGTTTTCCAAGCACCGGTTTTTCCAGGCCGCATGAGATGCGGCCCTACGGCGACCGTTGTCTGTTCTAGATGACTGTGTTCGTGCAGGCGGGCAGGTGCGTATCCCGCCCGGAATTTCCGTATGTGTTGCCGTGCGCAACGATGCCAGCGACTTGGCACTGCTGCGTGGACCGGTGGACTGGGGTGGGGCGGTTGCGACGTTTCGGCAGGGCCGGGGCGTCCGGCCGGGTGCGAACGTGGTTGTGATCGGTTATCCGCTACGCGACGTCCTCGCCTTTGAAGCACACGTGACGAAGCATCGTAGCGGCGCCATCTCATGGCGCCGGTTTTTCAATGCCGTGACCTTGGTAGCATCGTAGTCGGTTTTCTACGGCCGCATGAGATGCGGCCCTACGGCGACCGTTGTCTGTTCTAGATGACTGTGCTCGTGCAGGCGGGCAGGTGCGTATCCCGCCCGGAATTTCCGTATGTGTTGCCGCCCGCGACGATGTCAGCGACTTGGCTCTGCTGCGTGGACCGGTGGACTGGGGTGGGGCGTTTGCGACGTTACGGCAGGGCCGGGGCATCGGCCGTGTGTGGGCGTGGTTGTGATTGGTTACATGCTACGCGACGTCTTCTCCTGCAAAGCACACGTGACGAAGCATCGTAGCGGCGCCATCTCATGGCGCCGGTTTTCCAAGCACCGGGTTTTCCAGGCCGCATGAGATGCGGCCCTACGCCGACCGTTGTCTGTTCCAGATGACTGTGCCCGTGCAGGCGGGCAGGTGCGTATCACGCCCGGGGGTTTCCGTGCGCATTACCGCCCGCGACGATGTCAGCGACTTGGCTCTGTTGCGTGGACCGGTGGACTGGGGTGGGGCGTTTGCGACGTTCCGTCCGGGCCGGGGCATCCGGCCGGGTGCGGGCGTGGTTGTGGACGGTTACCCGCTACGCGATGCCCTCTCCTGCGAAGCACACGTGACGAAGCATCGTAGCGGCGCCATCTCATGGCGCCGGTTTTCTACGGCCGCATGAGATGCGGCCCTACGCTGACCGTTGTCTGTTCTAGATGACCGCGCTTGTGCAGCCGGAAAACAGCGGTGGACCCGTGCTGGACACCGCGGGTCACGTGGTCGGAGTGGCGGTTCCAATCTCGACGCATTCAAAACCCTCCTTGCCACCGGCGACGTCCCTCAGAACGTCAATTTCGCCGTCGGTGCCGGCACAGCGCGTGCGTTCCTTGATGCCGAGGGCGTGCCTTATGAGACGGCATTGTCCGGTGAGACGTTGGCCCCGGATGCCGCGGCTGCGAAAGCGAAGGCGTTCCCTGTCCTCGTCAAGTGCTGGAAATACAAGCGGAGAAGATGCGATTGCTGTCTCGCCGTTATTCTGAGCCGCAGGGTCGGAAGGGGATGAGAGAAGGTTGGACACGTTAGTATTATATCAGTATCATTATAGTATTGATGCCGAAAAAAATTCGTGAATTAATCTCAATGCTTGAAAGAGCTGGATTTGTTAATCAAGGTGGAAAAGGCAGCCATCGAAATTTTTTGCATCCTTCCGGCGCCAAAATAACCGTTTCCGGCCAACCTGGTCGTGATGCGCTCAGTTATCAGGAAAAGGCAGTCACCGCCGTCCTCTCGGAGGTCAAGAAATGAAAATCTCGGACCAATATATCAAGTTAGTTGAGTGGTCAGAAGAGGATCAATGTTACGTGGGTTCTTCGCCTGGTTTTCTAGGGCCTTGTTGTCACGGCGATGATGAAGCAAAAGTGTATAAAGAGCTGTGCAAAATTGTTGAAGAGTGGGTAGCAATTCACAAGGAGGAAGGTTTGCCTCTTCCTAAGTCTTTCGCAAAGAAAGATTTTTCCGGTAAATTCGTCATTCGTGTTGGTCAAGATCTCCATAAAGCGCTTGCCATTAAAGCCGCCAAGTCCGGGGAAAGCCTTAATAATTTCTGCATTGGCCTTTTACGCAATTCATTAATTCGCTAAAGCTGAGAAACGCTTTCTTTTAACGTCGGCATGACGTGCAGCCGCATGTCCGTCTACCAGGACGGCAACGGGCGACCGTGTCTTCCATCATTTCGAGGCAGGCTTGGTGAGAGAGGCGGGCTAGCGGTAGCCGTCTTGCCGGTAGCACTCAAGGGCTTTCAGAAATCCACGATTCGCCAAGTTCGACGCTTTTGCCATGAAGTATCGCTCCACCGTGTGGCAATACCCGGTCTCCTCGGGTCGCTTGCACGGCTTCAAAGGATTGTGTGGATTGTTCGAGACGTCGCGGGCGATCAATTCCGCACTGGTTTCGACGCGGGCCTGATGCTGAATTTCTTTCTGAAGGAAGGCGACGTGGGCGTTGATCCCGTCGGCCCGCTCAATAGCGTGCGGGATGGAAGCGTGCAGGGCGGTACGAATCGTGCGTTTGAATTCTTTGGCGTGGACGCCTGCGAGCAACGCTTCCATTTCTTCAGTGAGGTGCGCCAGGTTGTTCGGGCATGCTGGATCATCCGTTGCCCAGGCCGTGAATGGAAACGCCAACGCTCCCGTCAGCATGATCATGAAGATGACTCGTTTCACGCAGCTTCCATTCTGCTCAGGTATCCCGTCTTCGTTGTTCGATGACGTGGTGGTCCAGCTTACCATGGAAATCAGAGAAATTCCCTGCAAAACCATTTTGAATCCCACGGGGGGATATTTAGGGACGGGGTTTACCCATACCATCAACCCGTCCCGTGGATGTGCGCTGGGCAAGACGCTCTGCGGCCTGTACTGCTATGCGCGGTGGAATCCGTATCACGTCCGGAGACGGACGTGGGGAGGGTTCCTGGACGTCAAGACAGGAGCGGTGGAAGCCTATTGTGCGCAGTATGATCGATTGAAGCATCCCAGGTCCGGCGATCCCAAGCCCCTCAAAGTTTTTATGTCCAGCGTGACCGAGCCCTATCCGCCGCAGGAACGCACCCGGCGGTCCACGCGGCAACTGCTGCACGCCATGGTGGATCGCGCTCCGGATCTGTTGGTCATTCAATCGCACACGCCCTTGGTGGTTGAGGATGTGTCTCTGTTGCAGCGACTTCAACAGCAGTGCGACGTCCACGTTCACGTGACGGTGGAGACCGATCACCCCAAATTACCGGCTCCGTTTCCGAATCACGCCTATTCCCCCCACTCGCGTATTCAGGCCCTGCACGCCTTGCGGGCCGCGGGCTTGCACGCGGTGGCCACGGTGAGTCCCTTGTTGCCGTTGGATGATCCCGTGCGATTCGCTACCGAGTTGGAGCGGGCCTGCACCCGGGTCGTCCTGGATCATTATTTGCTCGGGGACGGCAGCCCGGACGGGCGACGGACCAAACAGACGGCATTGCCACGCCTGTTAATGGAAGCGGGCTACGGCGAATGGACGACGTTACGAAAATTTCAGGAAATCGTGGACCTGTTCCGTACAGTCTTTGCCGACAAGAATCGGGTCGGCGTGAGTCGGGACGGGTTTGCCGGACCCACGGCGCACGCCGTCTGATGCAAAAATCGGTGGAGCGTTGATGCTGACCATGAGACCGCGTCCGTCACCACGTTGCAGATGGTACTCCCTTCGAGAACGAAGGCTGGTCTGGGCCATGATGCTCGTCATGGTGCAGGGGCCGATTGTGACGCAGGCGCAAACCGAGCCCCATCCTCTGGATACCTTTCTAACGGATATTCTGAATTTTACCAACCCCACCGGTATCCGGGGCACCGTTCGTTACATCGACTTCGACGGGCTGGTGATCTGGTTGAATTGGGAGCAACGTTCCGACGACGCACCGCTCTTCCAGGCCGGCTGGAAACTCGTGCATGGTGAGGCCCTCCTGGCGGTCCATCCACAAACCTCCAATTCCATCATCGACCTGCGAACTCTCCGGAACGGGACCACCGTGGAATTGATTATTCAACTCGATTCCGAGGGCAAACGCCGGATTCTGTCCTTCCGAGACACGTCTCAGCCGCCTGAAGTTCCTCTGTAAACCGTCACGTGTGGTCGCTGGTTGCCCATGATCGGGATAAATGAAAGCTATGCAATCGGATAACTCTTACGACTTTGACTATTACCCGGCGAGCGAGGCGGCTAAGTCTTCTGAAGTAATCGACGACGTCTCTCATGTGTTCAGTAACAGTTTCGGAAATACTCCGGAAGGCAAGCCCTATAGGTTAGGTCCTAAAACAACAAAAAAACGAATCGAACGTACGGACCACGTCATTGTTTCGCGGCATCACGCTGATCCTGTCGGGTACGTCTATGCCAGGGTCATGGCGTCTACACGTGGAGTCGTTGGATGGATCGACTCTCTCGCGGTCTGAAAAGTCTGCCGAGTCATTACGAGGCTTTGTTAGTCATTGACAGAAAGGATTTTTTGTTTGAGGATTGAGCATGAGGTTTCTGCAGGACGGACAATCGGTTCTTGAGCAAACAAGGGAGGTGTCATGATGTTCATGCAAGCCTACACGAACCAGACCTATGCCTTGATGCGGATTTTTACCGGGTTATTGTTTCTCTGGCACGGCACGGAAAAACTCTTTGACTTTCCCGCCCATATCCATGACGCACCGCCGTTCGTGGTGTATATCGCCGGTCCCATTGAATTGATCGGCGGCGTGTTGGTCATGGTGGGACTGTTGACCCGATGGGCCGCGTTCCTGTGCAGCGGTCTGATGGCCGCGGCGTATTGGATGGCTCATGGGACGCAGGCGTTTTTCCCGATCATGAACGGGGGAGACTTGGCCGTGCTGTATTGTTTTGCCTTCCTGTACATCTCGGCACGGGGGGCCGGGATTTGGAGCGTGGATGAGGCCCGGGGTGCCGCGTGAGGGCAAGGATTCGCTTGTCGGCTCTTCCTGAGCAGTGACCAGTGGCCGGTGGTTCGTGACTGACCACCGGCCTCTCTTCAATTCTCACGGGTATAGACGACCTCCAGCATACGAAATTCTTTACCAGTCTCATCCGCACCGTACATTTCATAGCTGTGGTGGTTGTCGTTGATGAACGTCATGACTCCGCGATAACGCCGCTGCCCAACGACGGGGTCCGTGAAATGGCCGTGGTCCGTTAAGGTCTTTTTGTTCGGATCATAGGTTCCTTCACCCAGAATCATCCCCGTCCCCATATTATCCATCCAGATCGTTTGATAGACGTTCTTGCCGTTGTCAAATCCCGTCGTGCCTATGCCTTCAAAAGGCTGACCCATTGACGTGCCGGTTACCGCGTTCAGAAGATAGCGGCCGCCCATCACCCATTGTATTTCACTGATTCCCTTTGAGACTTCAGGCGGACTGTCCGGTTTCATCCACCATTTCGCCACGTAACTCCACGACCCAACCAACGGGTTCAAAATTTTATGGTTGTCGTTGGGAGACGCATAGTCCTGCCACTTTTCCATCATGGCTTGCGTCGCGGCGTCCATCGGTTGACCTTGTGATCCTGACTGGTCCCGGTTGTCTGACGCGGCCCCGACGCTTGCGAGACAGAAAATCGCGACGCCAATCACCATGACGACCCTTCCGTGAGAAACGTCTTGCTTCATGATTGGTCCCTCCTTTTTTCAGGAATAATGAGTGGTGCTATAACGACTCATTCTAAGATACAATGTGGCCAAATGAAACCGAGGAAATGACGGGAAGGTTTTTCATGATGTATCGACATCAACGTGGTTGCCCATTAAGATAGATATCGCACAGAAACATCCACGTGCAGGAAATGATGAATCCCGGTCCGATCTTGAGCAACGTCATCGAAATGCCCCGATTTTTTGCAATCGGTTTCTGCGTCGTGATCACAGGTGGGTGTACCCTGGGGCCAGATTATGAACGGCCGATGCTGCACGACGCCGATGGATTTCGGATGCAGCCGGCGTTGACGGCCGAGGAGGCGTCCTTGGCGGATTTGGGGTGGTGGGAGCTCTTTCAAGATGAGCACTTGCAGTCCCTCATCCGACGGGCATTAACGGAAAACAAGGATATGAGAATGGCGGCCTCTCGCGTGCAAGAATCTCGTGCCCGACTCAGCGCGACCCGGGCTGATCAATTCCCGCAGGTGACGGGGAACACCAGCGTCCAGCGGGTTCAACCGTCGAGTGCCGTGGCGCGGCAGTTCGGGTTTCCCGGGGGGAGGCAAGGCATTTCCGCGCCTTTGCAAATCCCGGCCACGACTCAATACAAGGCCACGGCGGATCTCTCCTTTGAAATTGATCTCTGGGGAAAACTTCGTCGGGCCACGGAGGCGGCCCAGGCCGACTTGCTCGCGCAAGAGTGGGCGCGCCATACGGTCGCCTTGACGCTGGTCAGTGACCTTGCCCGGGCCTATTTCGAACTTCACGAGTTGGACGTTGAACTCGCGATCGCCAACCTCACGCTCAAGAGCCGACGGGAGGCGCACAAGATTATCCGGTTGCGCAAAATGATGGGACAGCGTTCGGCTCGGGACGTTCGTCGGGCGGAACAGGAAGTGGCCCGTGCTGAAGCCGTGCTCCCCGACCTCGAGCGTCAGATCGGGCAACGGGAACATCACCTCAGCATCCTGATGGGACGAAATCCCGAGCGCGTTGTTCGAGGGGCGTCGTTACGGGATCAATCCCTGCCGCCCGACGTGCCCGCGGGGTTGCCGTCGGCTCTGCTGGAGCGGCGTCCGGATATTCTGGAAGCCGAACAACGGTTGATTGCCGCCAATGCCAAAATCGGAGTGGCCAAAGCCGCCTTTTTCCCTCAGATCAGTCTCACGGGAAATTTTGGCGCACAAAGTCTGGAATTTTCCGATCTCTTCGTCGGGGCCTCACGGATTTGGACGTTTGGACCGGCCGTCACGGTTCCAATTTTTAACGCAGGCCGTAATCGAGCCAATCTGGCCGTGAGTCGAGCCCAACAAGAACAGGCACTCATTGCCTATGAACAAACCATCCAACAAGCGTTTCGAGAAGTGGAAGACGCCCTCCTGGCTTATCAAAAAACTCGAGAAATTCGCACAACCCGGGAACGCCTCGTCAACGCCTCGCGTGAAGCCGTGCAGTTGGCGCAGCTTGAATACCTGAACGGGCAAACCACCTCTTTAGACGTGCTGGCGGCTCAGCGGGAGGCGTTCAACGCGGAAATCGACCTGGTTCAGACGCGACGGGATCAGTTGATTGCCGTGGTGCAGTTGTATAAAGCCCTCGGAGGTGGATGGAATCCTGAACCCGGATCATACGAACTCGCCATGCAGGAGGTGCGCCAGTGATCGGCCTGCCGCTCTCTGCTGAAGCCAAAGCAAGAATGCTGCGGATCGGCCTGCCGCTGCTCATCCTGGGACTGGCCGTGGTCGGAGCCCAGCTCTTGATTCTCAGCCGTCCGCCCGTGCCGAAAGCCGACAGAACTCTCAAGCCGACCCTTGTTGAAGTGCTCACCGCCCGAATGCAGGATGAGCGAGCCGTCATCACCGCTTATGGGACCGTGCAGGCGCATCGGCGATTGATCGTGCAACCGGAAGTCGGCGGGCGAGTGGTGCAATTGAATCCCGAACTTGTCATCGGTGGCCTACTCGAAACAGGTGAGGCGCTGCTGCGAATCGACCCGCGTGATTATCAATTCGCCGTGGATGAGCAACGGGCCTCCTTGGCCGAAGCCGAGTTTGATCTGAAGGTTGAGCTTGGCAATCAGGCGGTGGCCAAGCGCGAGTGGAATCTGTTGAAACCGTCGAGCGATGAAATGACCGCGTTAAGCCAACAACTTGCCCTTCGCCGGCCGCATCTCAAAGAAAAGTACGTGGCGTGGCAAGCGGCCAAGAGTCGGTTTCGGAAGGCGCAATTGGATTTGCACCGAACGATTGTCCGAACCCCTTTTCACGCCTTGGTGCTGCAAGAATCCGTCGAGACGGGCCAGCTCGTCAACGCGCAAAGTTCCGTGGCGACGCTCGTGGACGTGGATGAGTTTCGCGTCCAGGTGAGCGTTCCCATTCATCAGCTCGAATGGATCACGTTTCCCGGTTCCGGTCGGTCCCAAGGCGCGCGCGCGCGGGTGATTCGTGAAATCGGCAATGATGAACCGGTGGTACGACGAGGAACGGTGGTTGAATTGCTGGGCGACGTCACGGAGAACGGCCGGATGGCTCAAGTGCTGGTGGCCATTCAGGATCCGATGGAATTAGAAAAGCCGGACAACGGGCGTCGTCCTTTGTTGTTGGGCGAATACGTCCGGGTCGAGATCGAAGGTCCCGTGTTGTACGACGTGATCGTCCTGCCGCGTCCTACGATTCGGGAAGGCACCCGCGTCTGGGTGAAAAACGCTGAGAATCAATTAGAAGTCCGTCCGATTGACGTCGTGCTGTCGCGAAAAGATACGGTCCTCATCAGCCGGGGACTCCAGGATGGGGAGCAGGTCATCACGAGTCAGTTAACCGCGGCGATTCCCGGTCTTTTGCTCCAAACCGTTGACGACGCGACGCCTCCGGCGGGTTCTTCTCCGAAGTTCGGTAAGCCCGACAACCCTGCGACGCCTTTACCCGAGTAACCCCCGTCTATGCCGACTGACCAACCCTCCTCCAATTCCGGGCCGATTGCGTGGATGACGCGCCACACGGTGGCGGCGAATCTCGTCATGGTGTTTTTTATTCTCGGGGGGTTGGTCGTCAGCACGCAGCTTAAGCAGGAAGTGTTTCCGCAGTTTGAAGTGGACGTGATTCGCGTCTCCGTGGCCTATCCCGGTGCCAGCCCGGCAGAAATCGAGCAGGGCATCATTCTGGCCGTCGAAAACGCCGTGCGAGGGCTGGACGGCGTCGAAACCGTCACGTCCACGGCCAGTGAGAATAAAGCCCTGGTCGAGATTGAGCTGGTCAGCGACGCCAATGTCAACAGTCTCCTGCAAGACGTCAACAACGAGATTGACAGCATTCAGTCGTTTCCGGAATTGGCCGAAGAACCCGTCATCAGTGTGGTCGAAGTTCGCAATCAGGTGTTGACGGTGATGGTGTCCGGCGATCAGGAAGAACAGATTCTCCGTGACGTGGCCGAACGTATCCGTGATGACTTGTTGCAACGCCCCGGCGTCACGCTCGTGGACCTGGGCATGGCCCGTCCCCGAGAAATTGCCATTGAAGTGCCGCAACGGCACCTGCGGGCCTATGGCTTGACCCTCGACCGGATTGCCCGGGAGGTCGGAGAAGCCGCCATCGAACTGCCCGGGGGAGGGGTCAAGACCGCCAACGGCGAAGTGTTATTGCGCACGCAGGAGCGTCGTGATTTTGCCCGGGAATTCGCCGACGTGCCCGTGATCTCGACGCCGGACGGTACCAGAATCACGGTGGGCGACGTTGCCACGGTCCACGATGGTTTTGCGGAAACAGATGAAGAAGCCTTCTATAACGGACAACCGGCGATCCAGGTCAAAGTGTTTCGCGTCGGCATGGAAACGCCTCAGTCGGTCTCCGATACCGTCCGGGCGTATCTGGCTGAATTACGGCCGGAGTTGCCGGCCGGCATTGATCTGGCAGTCTGGGGTGACTACGCCGAACTGTATCGAGGCCGAATGCAGTTGTTATTGAAGAACGCGTTTCTCGGCTTGATGCTCGTCCTGGTGCTGCTTGGCTTGTTTCTGGACTTCAAACTGGCGTTCTGGGTCACGGTCGGCCTGCCCACGGCCATCATCGGCTCGTTCTTGTTCATCTCCCTGACCGGGACCTCCATCAACATGATTTCCTTGTTTGCATTCATCATCACGTTGGGCATTATCGTCGACGACGCCGTGATGGCGGGCGAAATCATTTACCAGAAACGGGAACAGGGATTACCGTTTCTCCAGGCGGCCATCGTCGGTGCGCGGGAGATTGCCGGTCCCATCACCTTTGCCGTGCTCACCAACGTTGCGGCGTTCTTGCCCATGTTTTTCATCCCCGGCGACATGGGCAATTTCGTGCGACAGATTCCCTCCGTGGTGGTGGCGGTGTTTGTGGTCTCGCTGATCGAGTCCTTGTTCGTGTTGCCGGCGCATTTGGGAAGAACGCGGGGCCACGCCACGGGCTGGGACGTGCTCGATCGCCCGCGACGGTGGTTCAGTCACGCCATGCACGCCTTCATCCACGCGCACTATCAGCCGTTTCTTCGCTTCGTGCTGACCAATCGGTACGTCACGGTTGCCGTGGGGGTGGCGTTGTTGATTCTGGCCCTGGGCGTGGTGGCCGGCGGCCACCTTCCCTTTCATTTTGTCCCTGCGATTGATTCGGAAATTATTATGGTCCAGGCCACCCTGCCCTATGGGGTGCCGGTAGAACGTTCCAGGACCGTCTTGAGCCGCCTTGAAGAGACGGCCACCGCTACGATCGAACGACGCGGGGGCGATGCCGTGTTGCGAGGGGTCTATAGCCAGCTCGGTTCACCGGTGCCGCGAGCGGGGCCGAGTCGAGCCGTGGCGACACCGGGCAGCCACCTCGTCGGGATGATGGTTTTTTTAGTGCCCGCGGATCAACGGGATTTCAGTGGAGCGGATTTTGCCAATGACTGGCGAGCGGCCGTGGGGGTGATCCCGGGCGTGGAAACGCTCAATTTTGAATCCAGTACCGGGCCGACGGGCGGCGCGGCGATCGACGTGGAACTCACGCATCGGTCGAGAGCCACGCTTGAAGCCGCCGCCCGGGAGTTGGCCGAGGATTTGTCTCACTATCAAGGAGTCATTGATATTGATGACGGCGTGTCACTGGGTAAACCGCAAATGAGTTTTCGAATCAAGCCGGAAGCTCGAAGCCTCGGACTCAATACGACGGACGTGGCCCGGCAAGTGCGCGGCGCCTTTTACGGCATTGAGGCTCTGCGTCAACAACGAAAACGCGATGAAGTGAAGGTGATGGTGAGGCTGCCCGAAGAGGAACGCCGTTCCTATTTCACGGTCGAACATCTGGTCTTGTTCACGGAGGAGGGAGGGGAAATTCCCTTGGCCGAGGCCGTGGAGGTTGATCCGGGCCACGCGTATACGGAGATCAAACGCCGCGACGGACGTCGAATCGTCGCGGTCACGGCCGACGTGGACCAGCAAATCGCCAATGCCAACGCCATCGTGGGGAAAGTCACCGCTAATGAATTGGAAGCGTTACAACGGAAATATCCGGGGCTCACGTATTCGCTGGAAGGCGAGCAAGCGTCACAGCAAGAAGCACTTTCCTCGATGACCGTTGGATTTACCTTGGCCCTGCTTCTGATCTACGGGTTATTAGCCGTGCCGTTCAGAAGTTACGTGCAACCGCTGATCGTGATGCTGAGTATTCCATTCAGCATTATCGGCGCGGTGATCGGGCACATCCTCTTGGGCTATGGACTCAGCATCATCAGTCTGTTCGGCATCGTGGCGTTGGCGGGCGTCGTGGTGAATGATTCCTTGGTGTTGATCGTCGAGACGAATCGAATTCGCGGAGAGGAAGGGGTTCCCCTGCACGACGCGGTCGTTCGCGGCGCGATGAAACGCTTCCGTCCCATTGTCCTGACGTCCTTGACCACGTTCTTCGGATTAGCCCCGATGATGTTGGAGACGTCGCTCCAGGCTCGGTTTATCATTCCGATGGCCGTTTCTCTGGGGTTCGGGATTCTCTTCGGCACGGTGATTATTCTCACCATCGTCCCCTCGGTGTACGTCATTGTCGAAGATATCCTGGGGCGGCACCGGTCCAGTGGCTAGCGGTCAGTGGACCGTGACGGGTACTTGGCCACCAGCGAATTGAGGAGTATGTTGCACGCACGATGATTCCGGTTCCCTCTCATCCGTGTCTTGTTCCATTTGATGGGTCATTTGCCGTGAAGGAGGCGCGAACCCGTCCGCCGGCCGAGGCCCCGAGCAAAAAAATCTGCGCGTCAAGGCTTCACCGACTCGTCAATGAACTGGATGGGTGGCAACGCATGCTCTATGCCGATGAACGATATGCGTTGCTACTGATTTTTCAAGCGATGGATGCCGCGGGGAAGGATAGTACCATTCGAGCCGTGATGAGCGGCGTCGATCCTTCCGGATGCCAAGTCTTTTCGTTCAAAACGCCGACGGCCTCGGAACGGGCACATGATTTTCTGTGGCGGACGAGCCTTCGACTGCCGGAACGGGGCAAGATCGGCATCTTCAATCGAAGCTATTATGAAGAAGTGCTCATTGTACGGGTGCATCCCGAATGGCTGGAAAGAGACGTCCCGCGGAATCCCGTCGATCTGAAGCGGCTCTGGGCGGAGCGATACGAATCCATTCGCGACCATGAGAAGCATCTGGCGCGCAACGGCACGATCATCTTGAAGTTCTGGTTGAACGTGTCCAAGGCTGAACAAAAGAAACGGTTGCTCTCCAGGCTCGAACAACCCGAAAAATATTGGAAGTTTTCCGAGGAAGATCTGAAGGAACGGAAACTCTGGAATCGCTACATGAAGGCCTATGAAGAGTGCCTGAATGCCACCTCGCGACCATGGGCGCCCTGGTATGTCGTTCCCGCGGACAACAAGCCCTACATGCGAACCTGTATCGCCGAGATCATCGTGAAGACGTTAAAGGGGCTCGGCCTTGCGTATCCCAGAATCGGGTCGGAACAGCAACAACGGTACACCCACGCGAAAAAGGTCCTTCAAGGCTCAGGACGGGACCTTCGAGGCTCAGGAAAAAAGAACGGCTAGCTCGCCCGCGAGCGGGATTCGACCAAGGCTTGATAGGCCGCGAGTTCTTCGTTCGTGGACGTCGGTTGACAAAACACCGTGGAGAGACGTTTGGTCGGATTCGCCATGGATGTCAGCAAGGCCTCGTTGTCCCACTCCGATGATGAAGAAGACGTCACGGTGAAGGCAAGGGTCGGCTTGGCGTCGGAGGACGAGCCTGGTCATTGCCGGTTTTTCAACGTCGAGAATCCGTGAGTGAGGCCACGTCCGCCTGGACACGCTTGAGGAGGGGGTATATCATTTCAGTAAGAGACATCATTCAGCGAAGAGGTCGTTGATGGGGTAGCCGTCTTTCTATTGACCGTTGATGTGCCAGATTCAGGAAAAGCCCTCCGGACGTTGAAAATCCGAAGGGCTTTTTTCACGTCCGTTGATAATCAAGGAGGGTCATCATGACAGAACCGAAAACTGCAGCGATGTTTGGTTCCACACCAGGGTACGGCCGCGTGTTGCTGGTTGAGGACGATCCCGATATTTGTCACGAGATGCGGACGACCTTGGAAACCGCGGGGTTCGACGTGTTGGAGGCTAAGACGCAGGATCAGGCGGTCCGCGTGGCCAATGAAGGTGAAAATCCCCTGTTGCTTGATGCCGTCATCACGGATATCGACAAGAACGTGGGGATGGATTCCCTGAATTATTTCAAAACCCAATTTCCGCACGTTCCCTTGATCGCCTTAACGGGACTGCTTGAACAACAGGATTCGGGTTCTTCAGAAATCCAGATGGCCATTGTGGGAGCAGGAAAAGGAGGACAGGCGCTTCTCGACGTGTTTCTTCATCTTCCTGCCGCCCAGGTGGTGGGCATGACCGACAAAGACCCTGATGCTCCTGGCCTGCAACTGGCGCAGAAATCCAACGTGCCGGTGGTCCATGATGCGATGAGCCTGGTCCGGCGGGATGATGTAGACCTCATCATTGACGTCACCGGTGATCCGTCCATGGAAGGGTTGATTGCCGAGAACAAACGTGAACGGACGGAGGTGCTCGGTGGGGCTGCGTCGAAACTCTTGTGGCTGTTGATTCAACGAGAACGGGACATGCAGTCCCGACTGCTGCGATCCGAAAAGTTAGCGGGGATGATTCGCGACGGCGTGAAAGATTTTCTCGTCAAACCACTCTGGAAAGATCGGCTGGTGAAAACGGTCTCCTCAGCCGTGGAACAGCGCGAATTGAATCGATTGTAAGAGGATCAGGGAGTCTCGACCCGTTTCGGGTTAAGAAATCGGTTTTCTTGCAAAGGCGTGGGCGTCTGCGTATGCTCTTGCGCACGTGGGGCACGGTATGGCTGAGCAACGACGCATTGACGATTCCCGGAAGGAGATTGATCGACTGGACGATGAGATCCTGACGCTCCTCAATGAGCGCTCGCGTCACGTTATTGCCATCGGGAAGGCCAAACGCCAAGCGGACCCGAATGCCCTGCTGCACACCCCGGGCCGCGAAGCGGCTATCGTCGAACGTCTCTGGCGTCAGAACTCCGGCCCCTTTCCCAACGAAGCCATTCGTCCGGTCTATCGGGAGATCATGTCCGCCTCCCTGTCGTTGGAAGGGATGCAAACCGTGGCCTACCTCGGGCCTCCGGCCACGTTCACGCATTTGGCCGCATTGGGAAAATTCGGGCAATCCGCCCAATACGTGCCGGTCAGCGGGATTAAGGAAGTGTTTGATGAAGTGGAACGCGGCCGCGCGCTGTATGGAGTCGTGCCCATCGAAAATTCGACGGAAGGCGTGGTGAATTACACCCTTGACCTGTTTATCGACTCCAACCTGACGATCTATGGTGAGGTCATGCAGGAAATTTCTCATCACCTGATGTCGAAGAGTGAGCGGATCGAAGACGTCGCCACGATTTATTCCCATCCTCATGCCCTGGCGCAGTGTCGCAATTGGTTGGAGACCAATATGCCCAACGTTCCCGCGGCCGAGACACCCAGCACCTCCCGCGCGGCGGAACGCTGTGCCGCGGAGCCCGGGGCCGCGGCCATTGCTTCAGACCTTGCCGCTCACGTGTACGGGCTTCACATTCTGAAATCGAGGATTGAAGACAACGTCAACAATTTCACGAGATTTCTCGTGTTGTGCCAACACGCCTCGGACCCAACCGGAAAAGAGAAAACCACGGTGATGTTCTCCGTGAAGGATAAAGCCGGCGCGCTCTATGACGCACTGCGACCGTTTGCCTCCAACGGCATCAATATGACCAAGCTCGAATCCAGGCCCTCACGTCGAAAAGCTTGGGAATATATCTTTTTTGTCGATTTTGAGGGACACGTTAATGAGGAGAGAATCCGGCGGACGTTGGAAGAATTGAAGAGCCGGTGTTTGTTCTTGAAGATTCTCGGTTCGTATCCCATGCACACCTGAGGAACCACGTGCCCATCCGCGTGCATCCCGACATTGCCAACTTGGTCCCGTACTCGCCGGGGAAACCCCTGGATGAGCTGGAGCGGGAACTCGGCATTCATGGGGCGGTCAAGCTGGCCTCGAATGAAAATCCGCTGGGCCCCTCACCCAAGGCCATGGCCGCGCTTACCCAGACAACCGCCACCCTGCACCGCTATCCTGACGGTGGAGCGCATCATCTCACCCGCGCGCTGGCCGAGCGGTGGAAAGTGGGGGCCGATCACGTCGTGGTGGGCAATGGATCCGATGAGATTCTCAGCTTGCTGGTGAAAACGTTCATGGCTCCGGGGGATGAAGCCGTGATGGCGGATCAGACCTTCGTCATGTATAAGCTCGCCGTGACCGGGGGACACGGGATCTGCGTGGAAGTGCCGCTGAAAGACTGGCGGTACGATCTTTCGGCCATGGCCCGGGCGATCACGAGCCGAACGCGGTTGCTGTTTGTCTGTAACCCGAACAATCCCACGGGGACGGTGGTCACGCACGAGGCCGTCCAGGCGTTCATGAACACCGTGCCGGACCACGTGATCGTGGTGTTCGATGAAGCGTATTATGAGTACGTGCGGGACCCGCACTTTCCCAACGCCGTCGCATACGTGCAACAAGGACGCCAAGTGGCGGTGTTGCGGACGTTTTCTAAAATCTACGGGTTGGCCGGGTTGCGGATCGGCTACGGCGTCACGACTCCGGAAATCGTCGGCTATCTTCAACGGGTGCGCAATCCCTTCAACACCAATACGTTGGCCCAACACGCGGCCTTGGCGGCGTTAGGGGATGACGAGCACGTCGCCGCCAGTCATGCAATCAATGAAACGGGAATGGCGGCGGTGGACGACGGTCTTCGACGATTAGGATTTGATCCCCTGCCGAGTCAGGCGAACTTCGTGTATTTCGACACCCGTCGGGACGGGCATGAGGTCTTTACCCGACTGCTGCACCAAGGCGTCATCGTTCGACACATTCACGGGTCCATGATTCGGGTGACCATCGGAAAGCCTGAGGAAAACCGGCGCTTCCTCAAGGCCTTGGCCGACGTCATCGGCCAGTGTGCCGTCATCGACGCCTGACGCCTGCCCTGAGGTTCCCCTGAGCCTCGAAGGGACTCGCGGGGAGACTCTCATGATTATGAAGGTTGCCTCTATTCATAATGCGTCCATAAACGTAACACCTTTACGGCTTTCCTTTTTTCAAGTATCTGATACACTAGCCGATGCTGTATCGTGATTCTCCGAGAACAAGCACCGGCTAAATCGCCGACTAATTTTTCATACGGTGGGGGATTTTGGTAGGGATTTTCTCGAAGGAGATCAAGCAGTTCTTCAGCGTTTTCTTTTAAGCCGGCGGCAGCCAGCTTTTTGGCGTCCTTCCTGGCTTGCCGGGTGAAATACAGTTCCCACATTACCAGTCAAGTTCTTTATCACACGCATCAAGGCTGGTTGCCATTCCTTCAATGATGGATTCTCGCACTCCTGGAATAGAGGTCAGGTAGAGCGTTTCATTGATCGCGTTCCAATCTTCCTCTGCAAGAAGGACGGCATTACTTCTTTTTCCTGTAATCACGACGGGTTCATGTATTTGGGAAACCTCGTCAATCAACTTGTATAACCTGGCCCGGGCTTCGGTTGCGTTAAGAGTCGTCATGGTTCACCTCCGTTTTCCAAAGCGTACGTTTAAGCGAACGCAATGTCAAGAGGATAACTTTTGAAAAAGTCTTTTGTCGCTCTTCGAGTGTCAAAGGTGTATCCATACGAATGTATTGCAGTCCCATAAGTACGCACTTTATACTTTTCCTTCGATTTGGATTTGCATAGGAACTGCTTCCCCATCATGGCCGTGCATTTCAAACAGGTGACGATTGTCGGCGTCGGATTGATCGGGGGGTCTCTCGGGATGATCTTGAGGCGCCGGGGTTTGGCCGACCGCGTGGTGGGCGTGGGGCGAAGCCTGGATAATCTGACGTTGGCGGTGGAACGCGGGGCCATTGACGCGTATGAACGCGATCCCAAGGCTGCGATGTCGGGCACGGATATGGTCATTCTCGCCACGCCCGTGGAAAGTTATGCCGCGCATCTCAAGACGTGGGGAAGCGTACTGGAACCTGGGACGATCGTGAGCGACGTGGGGAGCGTCAAGGGCTCCTTGGTGAAGCAGGTGGAATCATTGGTGCCCGACCACGTGTCTTTTGTGGGTGCTCATCCCATCGCGGGCAAGGAACAATCAGGGGTCGGCACCGCATTCGAGGAATTGTTCGCCGGAGCCTTGTGCCTCATCACCCCGACCGCCCGCACGGACCCGGAGGCCTTACGTCGCGTGCAACAGGTATGGGAAGCTGCAGGCTCGGTCGTACGATTGATTGATCCCGTGAGGCATGATTGGATCCTGGGCGCGGTCAGCCATCTCCCGCACGTGGCGGCGTTCGCTCTCATGAATGCCGTGATGGACCTGCAACAACGGGGCGTGACGGAATTGTTGGAATATGCCGGCGGCGGGTTGCGGGATACCACGCGCATTGCGGCCAGTTCACCGGAAATGTGGAGAGATATTTTTCTGTGGAATCAGGACAATCTGCTGGTCATGATTGAAGCCTTGGAAAAGCAAGTGCACCACTTCAAAGCGTTGGTGGAAGCCAAAGACGGGCAGGGGTTGGAGCAAGCCATCGCCACAGCCCGGGAAGCGCGACGGCGGCTTGTCCTGAGCGACGGGAATGCCGATCCTTCGCTTCGCTCAGATGACAGGCCGAACGACCGGCGACAGGCCCGCACGACAAGTGAAGGATCTCCGTGAACTCGCTGACCGTCACCCCGCAAGGTCCCTTGCGGGGCACGATTCAGGTGCCGGGGGATAAATCCATCACGCACCGCGCGTTGATTGTCAGTGCCTTAGCCGAAGGGTCATCCACCATTACGGGATACTGTCATGGAGAAGATTGCCTCAATACCCTCCGCGCGCTTCAAGCCTTGGGCGTTTCCATTCAGGTGGATTCCGACAAGGTTCTGGTCTCCGGCAAGGGATTATCGGGCTTAACCGAGCCGGAGCAGCCCTTGGACTGCGGCAATTCCGGCACGGGTCTGCGATTATTAGCCGGTGCGTTGGCCGGCCAATCGTTCTGTTCCATTCTCACGGGTGATTCCTCGCTCCGCAGCCGGCCCATGGGTCGGGTCGTCACACCCCTGCGCATGATGGGCGCCGCGATTCAGGGCAGAAAGGGCGGCGAGTTGGCGCCATTGGCGATTCAGGGCGGGGCGTTAAAGGGAATCACGTATCACTCGCCGGTGTCGAGTGCTCAAATCAAATCCGCCGTGCTCTTGGCCGGGCTCTTTGCCGAGGGCGAGACCCGGTTTTCAGAGCCTTTGCCGTCTCGGGATCATACCGAGCGCATGTTCCTGTCTCTGGGGATTCCGTGCGAAGTCGAGAGGCAGACCCTTGTGCTGTCCGGTCGTCCCACCTTTGCGGCCCAAGATCTCGTCGTGCCCGGGGACTTGTCAGCCGCGGCTTTTTTTATTGTCGGTGCCTCGCTGGTGCCGGACTCTGAAGTCACGATCGTGAACGTTGGGCTGAATCCGGCCAGGACCGGTATCCTGGACGTTCTGGGCGAAATGGGAGCGGACATCCGGATTCTGAACCGGCGGGTCCAGGGCGGGGAGCCGGTCGGCGATCTGGTCGTGCGCCACTCGCCGCTTCGGGGGATTTCCATTACCGCCACTCAAGTCCCAACAATGATTGATGAATTTCCCATTTTCTGCGTGGCAGCGGCTTTGGCTGAGGGAGAAACCAAGGTAACGGGGGCGGAAGAGTTACGCGTCAAGGAAACCGATCGGATTCACACCATGGCCACGGAGTTGACGAAACTCAACGTTGCCATTCAGGAAACCCCTGACGGGTTTATTCTGCAAGGGCGCGCGAACGTCAAGGGTGGCCCCTGCCTCAGTCACGGCGACCACCGCGTGGCCATGGCCCTGGCCATTGCGGCCCTGACTGGAGATGCACCGATCACCATTCACGACACCGACTGTATCGCGACATCCTACCCACAATTTCATGACAACCTGTTGGATTTATTGACATTTTCTCACTAGATTCTATAATACGCACCCTTGCCCTCTCACGTCTACGGAGAGGGAATTTGTGGGGAAGGCCACATCCGTGAAGACGGATATTTGCGTGCATCCGCGTCATCGACAGACCCAAAGGCAAGGCTTCGTCGTGACGATTGACGGCCCTGCCGGCGCAGGGAAGAGCACGGTGGCTCGGGCGTTGGCGTTACGTTTGGGATATGCTTATTTCGATACGGGCGCGCTCTATCGAGCAATGGCGTGGGGGTTCCATCAAGCAGGGATTGATTGTCGGGATACATCGGCGATGGAGGCTTTTCTTGCGGCAATGGATATTCGCGTGTCCCTGGAAGAAGGGGTGACACGAACAATCATTGACAACGAAGACGTGACGGCGCACCTGCGTTCTCCGGAAATGAGCCGGTTGGCGTCCACTGTGGCTGAGTTACCCCAAGTGCGCGAGCGATTGTTGCCGATTCAACGCCAGTATGGCCAAAGGGGCGGGATCGTGGCAGAAGGCAGGGATATCGGAACCCGCGTGTTTCCTGAGGCCGAGGTGAAATTTTTCCTGGAGGCTGATCTGGAAACGCGGACGGCTCGTCGGCACCGTGAGACGGTGCAAGTCGGTTATGCCGAAACGTCCGGTGAGATTCGTCGGCACATTCAGGAACGGGACGCCAAAGATCGATCGCGGGACGTGGCGCCTTTAACGCCGGCTGACGATGCGGTCGTCATTGATTCTTCGTCGTTGACGATTGACCAGGTGGTTGAACGCTTGATGAAGTGGATTCCGGTTCGGCCGTGAGCAGCGTGGCGTATGGAATCTTGTGGTTGCTGTGTCGCGGCCTGAGTCGAGCGTTGCTACGGTATCGCACGCAAGGCGCGGACCACGTGCCGGCGTCCGGAGGCGTGTTATTAGCGGCCAATCATGCGAGTTACGCGGATATCCCGTTATTGGGATGTGGCGTCAGGCGCCGGCTTTTTTATCTGGGACGGTCCAATTTATTCCCGCAGCCGCTTGTGCATCGCATCCTGCGCTGGCTCGGGTGGATTCCCTTAAAACCCCAGCGGTGGGATCGCCAAGCGTTTCAATCAGCCGTGGATTTGCTGAAAGCAGGTAAGGCCGTGGTGATTTTTCCCGAAGGAGGACGCTCGCCGGACGGCACGTTGCAACCGGGCAAGCCGGGAATCGGGGCCATCGTGGCCGAAGCTCAATGTCCCGTGGTGCCGGTGTATCTCAGGGGAACGCATCAGGTGTTGCCCCCCGGGGCGTGGATGCTCAGGCTGCATCCGGTGGAAGTCCTGTTTGGAGGGGCCATGGATTTTCGTCGTGCGTGTCGAGAGTACCAAGGGAAGGAGTTGTATACACACATCAGTAATACTGTAATGGCGCGGATTGCTGAACTACGCGGCGTGGACCGTTCAGCCGTACCGATGACATGAACCCAGGAGATGAAGCCTCCACGTCAACAATGGCGGAATCTCCGTTACCACGGTCGCCGTCACGCGATCGATAGGATGGACGAATGAGCACGTTATTCAACGCGGTCGAAGACATGGATCAAGGGTCCCTGGAAGCCCTGTATGAAGAGACCTTTAAAAATTTTGAAGAAGGCACCATTACGCAAGGTCGCGTGGTCGCCATTCAAAAAGACAAGGTGATTGTGGACATCGGCTATAAATCCGAAGGCATGATCTCCACGAATCAGTTTCTGCCCGATGAACTGACCACGCTGGCCGTCGGCAACCAGGTCCAGGTGTATATCGAACAACGTGAAGACGCCGAAGGAAACTTGCTGCTCTCGAAGGAAAAAGCGGACAAGATGAAAATTTGGGAGGAACTGGAAGTCGCGCATCGAGAGGATCGGGAAGTGGAAGGCAAAGTCATTTCTCGCATTAAAGGCGGGATGATGGTCGATATTGGGGTCAAGGCCTTTTTGCCGGGTTCACAAATTGATCTCACTCCGGTTCGCGATTTAGATGCCCTGGTGGGCAAAACCTTTCGATTCAAAATCATTAAAATCAATCATCGGCGGAGCAACGTCGTGATTTCCCGTCGAGCGTTGTTGGAAGAAACGCGCGATAAGCGGCGACAAAGCACGTTGTCAACCCTGGCCGAAGGGCAGTTGATTCACGGGACGGTCAAAAATATCACGGACTACGGCGCGTTTTTGGATTTAGGCGGCATTGACGGCCTGCTGCACATCACGGACATTTCCTGGGGGCGCGTGGGGCATCCGTCCGATATGTTTTCGATCGGCGATCGGGTGGAGGTGCTGCTGCTCAAGTATGACAGCGAGTCCGGCCGCATATCCTTGGGACTCAAACAAAAGACCGCCGATCCCTGGATGGAGATCGCCGTCAAATACCCGGAGGGGTCGCGCGTGACCGGCAAGGTGGTCAGCCTGACGGATTACGGCGCGTTCGTAGAACTGGAACCGGGCGTGGAAGGGTTGGTCCACGTCTCGGAAATGTCCTGGACGCATGAAATCCGCCATCCGTCCCGGGTCGTCGCGGTGGGCGACGTCATTGAAGCGCAGGTGCTCCACGTGGACCAGCAAGGCCGAAAGATTTCGCTGGGCATGAAACAGACCGCGCCCAATCCGTGGGACGTGATTCAGTCGCGGTATCCCGTGGGCACGCAGATCGAAGGCAAAGTGAAAAGCGTCATGGACTTTGGGGCCTTCGTGGGGTTGGATGAGGGCATTGACGGGCTCATTCATATTTCGGATATGTCCTGGACCAGGCATATTAAGCACCCCTCGGAATTATTTAAGAAGGGCCAACGGGTGGACGCCGTCATTTTACGCATCGACAAAGAAAAAGAGCGGTTGTCGCTGGGCTACAAACAACTCACCCCGGATCCGTGGGAATCGACAATTCCGTCGCGGTATCACGTCGGAGGCGTGACCACGGGCGTCGTGTCCAAGGTCGCGGACTTCGGCGTGTTTGTCGAACTGGACGGTGAGGTGGAAGGATTGATCCACGTCAGTGAGGTCGCAGCAGAAGGACCGAATTCGTTGGAAGAGCACTTTCACGTCGGTCAGCCCGTGACGGCCAAGATCGTCAAAGTCGATTGTGAAGAACGGAAAATTGCGTTGAGCGTCAAAGAATATACGCAGGATTCAGACCATCAAGAACTCGAAGCGTTTCATCACGCTCAAGGAGAAGCGGATCAGAGTATCGGCCAAGTCGTACAAGGGAAGGAAACGGCGGATTTAGTGGATTCGACGAAGGCAGCACCCCCGGCGGACCCACAAGACGCCTAGCCCAGTATCAGAGTGGATGCGCCAATGGCGGAAGACCCCTCTTCACGAAAACGCTCTTCCCGGTGGCGACGGATCTTTTGGATCCTCGTCATTGCGGGGGCGCTGACCGTGTTCGGCAAAGCCCTGTTACCGGAACTTGCCCTGGTGGGGAAAGAGCGGATCGCGCTGATCCGCATTGAAGGTCCGATTCTCGACTCACGAGCAACGGTTGATGAGTTGGAAACGTATGGCGACGATCCGCTGGTCAAAGCCATTGTGCTGCGACTGGATACTCCGGGCGGCGGGGTCGCGCCCTCGCAAGAAATCTATAATGCCGTCAAACGGGTGAGGCTGGACAAGCATAAAACCGTCGTGGCCTCCATGGGCACCGTGGCCGCCTCGGGTGGGTATTATATTGCGGTGGCCTCTGATCGCATCCTGGCCAACCCGGGGAGCCTCACGGGTAGTATCGGCGTGGTCATGCAATTGGCCAATCTGGAAAATCTCATGAACAAAATCGGCGTCAAAAACATTGTGATTAAAAGCGGACGATATAAAGACGTCGGATCGCCGTTCCGCATGATGGGAGAAGAAGATCAGCAACTGTTGCAGTCGGTCCTGGATGACGCCCATCGGCAGTTTATCGAAGCCGTGGCCGCGGGCCGCTCGTTGGATACGGCAGACGTGGAGGCGTTGGCGGATGGACGGATCTTTACGGGACAGCAAGCCAAAGACGTGCTGTTGGTGGATGATCTGGGAGATCTGACGGATGCCGTCAAGCTGGCGGCAGACATGAGCGGATTGCAATCGCCGCCGGTCGTCGAAACTCCCCGTCCTTATTCCTTCCGTGACTGGGTCGTCGGGTCCTTATTCGGAAAAGCGCCTGCGTTGCCTATCCAGACGGGCATGAACCTCATGTACGTGATGACGTGGTAGACCGGTCGGAACACGGGAACGGCAAGGGGGCGGTGACGGCGAGACCGTGTCGTCAGCAGAGGCAAAGGGGATGAAGGAGAGGAGGAATGACCAAAGCACACCTGATTGAAAGAGTAACGGAGAAATCGCCCGCCCTCAGCCGGCGTGACGCGGAAAGGGTGGTGAATGGTATTTTCGATTCAATCCGTGATGCCTTGAAACGGGGGGAAAAAACTGAGATTCGCGGGTTTGGCAGTTTCCGCTTACGCATCCGCCGGACCAAGGACGGACGGAATCCCAAAACAGGTGAGACCGTGTCCGTGCCGGAAAAACGAATGCCGTTTTTCAAGGCCGGTAAAGAAATCAAGGAACTCTTGAACAACGTGGAGCCTGCTCAGGAAGACAACCCATGAGTGCGCCTGAAGTCGACACCACGCTCACCGACGTGACCTGGACCCCTGAAGCCCTGGATCGCCTCGCGCGGGCGCCTGTATTTTTGCGGGGCATGGTCAAGCGGTTGGCGGAGAAGAAAGCGCGCGAGTTGCAGAAAACCGAAATCACCGGGGCATTGCTGGATCAGTTCAAGCGACAGATGATGGGCAGCATGGGCGGAGAAGCCGGGATGGCCGAAGCCGCTGACCAGATGGCCCAAGGCAAAGTCCCCTGGACCGCGGAAGCGCGCAAACGGCTGGACGACGTGCCGCAGTTCATGCGAGCCATGATTCAACAAATTACCGAAGAAATCGCGCGGGAACGGGGACATTTGGAAGTCAACGTGGAATTGTTTGAAAAAGTCGAAGCCATGGGAGAACAGGCTGACGCCGCGGTCGCGCCGGTGGAATGGACCGAGGGCGCGTTGGCCATGCTGCACGAAAAAGTCAAGCATTCGCCGCCCATTGCCTTGGATTTTGTCACGGACATGCTGAAGCGTGACGCGGAAGACTTGGCGAGGGAAGCAGGGTGGACCGCCATTGATGAACGGACGCTGGTCAAACTATGGGAAGCCCCGCAGCAACACGTCGCCTGGACGGACGAGGCCTGGAAACGGTTGCTCACGTCTCCGGATTTTGTCCGAAGCGGGATTCGAAAAGCCGCAGAGCGACGTGCCAGAAAACTCGGGTTACAGGAAATCGATTCCGACCACCTCACCACGTTTCGTAATGAAGCCATGATGAAAGCCGTCAAGCGGATCAGAAGTTTTGGATACAAAGAATTGACCTTTGACGCGTTCGATGACGCCTTAGCCAAAGTCAAACGCCTCAAGGGCAACAACCAGGCCGAGCAACGGTTGGAAGAAATTCGAGAGTTTATGACCAAAGAAAAACCGGAAGTCGGCGTACTCGGCGAAGAACTCATGGACCGCTTCCGCAAATACCTCAAAGGCGAAGGCAAACTCTAGGGTTGCCGACTTCAGGCCATAGCTACTTCGCGCACCAGTTTTATCCCCGTCGTTTTCACCTTTCTCCCGAACAAGATCGAGAACGAAGATCTGCATCATTGACCGTTGTGTTTCGAGTTACGTGGGATATACTTAGGATATACATTTAGTTATTTGAGGAGGCAAGCTATGTTGACCAAGGTTCAGAAATGGGGAAACAGTCAAGGGCTTCGGGTCACGAAGGCGCTTCTGGCCGAAGCCCGAATGAACGTAGGCGACGAAGTGAAGGTTTCCGTTCAGAAAGGGCGGATTGTCGTGGAGCCCGTGACTCGAGTGCGGGGACGATATGATCTGAAGGCGTTGGTGTCCAAGATGCCGAACGGGTATCAGACTGAAGAACTGGACTGGGGGTCACCCGTTGGGAAGGAAGTGTGGTAGATGCCCGGATATGTTCCAAAGAAAGGGGATTTCGTGATCTTGACCTTCGACCCGCAGGCAGGACGTGAGCAAAGAGGGCGTCGTTCTGCATTGGTGGTCAGCCACACCTTGTTCAATCGACATACCGGGCTTGCCATGGTGTGTCCCATAATCAGCACGTTCGGGAATATTCCCTTTCACGTGGCAATCCCCGCCGAGTCGTCCCTTACGGGGTCCATTATGGTTGAACAGATCAAGTCCGTTGATTGCGTGAGCCGACGAGTGAAGTTTGTTGAAAAAGCACCAGGATTCGTGCTTGACGAGGTTCTGAGCATCTTGGATGCGTGTCTCTATGCCCCGCCCTGATCTGGTCATGAGGGGTCCGGTGTGATCGCCCGTTACGGTGCTGAACGGGCGGCGTCTCTGGCCAGGTGATCCACGATGTCATTATAGGGGTCGCCGGAGTGTGCTCGAACCTTTTGCCACGTGAGGTTCATGCCGAAGGCCCGGACCCGTTCGACGTACGATTGCGTAAACGGTGTCCTGGTCTTCCACGTGCTTTGCACCCAACTGGCTAAGCCCTGGTAGTCAACGTAGATCGTGGCGGTCGCAATCCCATGGTCCCGGCACCAAGCCAGCGCGTGCAAGACCGCTTGGATTTCTCCGGCGACGTTTCGATGCCGTCGCGCTTCGGCCGGCACGTCGTGCCCACTGGCACGATGGAGTTCCCGTTGACCGTCAAAGATGAGATACGCCCACCCGAATTGCATCGGTTTGTCACCGTGAGGCAGACAGGCGCCATCAACCCAAATGTGAACGGTATCCGTTGTCAGCCGTGCGGTGGACGGTTGATGGTATGAGTTCCTTCCCTCCCCCTGGTCCTCTCCCGCGAGGGGAGAGGGGATATGGCTTTGTGTGGGTGACGTGGCTGGTGAGGGCAGAGGGGTGCCGGACATAAACGCTTCGGCGTGTTCTTTTGTGGAAAAGGCTTTATAGACGGCTCCGGGAAATCCCTTGACCTGGGTTTCACATGAAGGCCACGTGGTATAGATGCCCGGCGTGTGTCCTGCGCGGACGGCGTAATATTTCACGGCTCCTATCCGCCCTTTAACCGTTTCAGGCGTTCTACGACGCGATTGATTCGCTTTTCTTCCCAAGGCAGTCCTTCAACAAGGGCCAGGTAGGTCTCGTATTCTTGGATGGCCCGCCGCACGTGACTCTGTTCCAGGCTCTCGGCCAAGTTAAACCGGGCCTCGGCAAAATTCGGGCGTAAAACGAGCGCCCGTTCAAAGAGTTGAATGGCGAGTTTGCGTTGTCGCTGTTGCGCCAGCACCCGACCCAGATTGTTGATGATCTCGGGAACATTGGGGTTCAGCGTCAAGGCGTATTCGAACTCCCGTTGAGCGTCGGGCAATTGGCCTTGATCCTGAAGTGCCAGGCCGAGGCGATGGTGGGCTTCGGCTAAGCGTGCCTCGTCTTTGAGCCCGTGTTGAATGGATTGCCGATAGGCGTCAACCGCAATCGTCGGCTGCTTGAGGCCGCACGATGCAAACAACGCCGTTTCCCCGCGGGCAAATTGTTGCAGCCCCAGAAAATCCAGATTCAGTGGCGCGTCGGATGACGGCGCGGATGCTTTCGACGTGCGGCCTGAACTTCGGTTGAGACCAGGCAGATACTTTTCATGATAACTCGACAGCAGTTGCTCATACGGATCAAGCGCCATGGAGGCCACGAGCAGCACGGGCTCGTCTTCATTTTCAAGCACGAGATATTGGGTTGTACTGGTGTGGTCTCCCGTTCGATACAACACGGCGGAGGTGGCGTGGTCACGATGGATGAGTTGCGTGGGATCTAAATAAAACGTAGAGGAAGGCTCAAGCGCGGATAAGGTTTCACGCAGCACGGGATAGGGTTTTAAGTCCAACCCCGGTGCAAACCGGAAGACGGCTCCCACCAATCGCTGCTCGTCATCGAAAAAGTAGAAACGATCGTGGTCGGGTTGGGTGCTTTGTGCCGATCGTTGCAGTTGTTCGCCCGAACCCCAGGGCATCAGGTGATAGGTGGTACCTTGCCACCGGTTGACGATTTGTTGTTTCGTATCACACAGCCGCGTATCGCCCAACAGCGGAAGGTCGCTTGCCGATGGGGGAAGCATGGGATAGGAAGGCGGAGGGGCTGAGGTCCCGCAAGCCGTGAGGCCGCCTACCAGACACAGGGCCAGGATCCCCGGAACCACGCCGGCTGTCCGAGTGCGGGAAGTGTGAGGCGGTTTCAAGCGTGATCACGTGGTTACAGAGTGAAATGGTGGGCGATACTGGTATCGAACCAGTGACCTCTTCCGTGTGAGGGAAGCGCTCTCCCACTGAGCTAATCGCCCACTCGCCGAGTAGTCTAGCACAGCCTACGGATTCCTGACAATGAAACGAAGCCGTGGATGGTGCTCCCGTGACGGCTTGGTGTGCCCCTTGGAACGTTGTGGAGGGGTTCAGGGGGTCAGGGTGGTGGTGCCATCCGCGCGAGAAATTGGTATCCTTGGTCATCCGGTGTCGTCCGTGACGTGGTAGACCATGCTCCGTGGCGTTTTTCTTTTCCTCATGATCCTCGCCGTTCTGCTGGGGCCGCAGTTGTGGACCACGTGGGTCTTCAAGAAATATCGCGGTCATCGGGAAGACTATGCCGGGACCGGCGGTGAAATGGCCAGGCATTTGCTCGATCGCTTTCAGATGCCGCACGTGCAGGTTGAGACCACCGACCTCGGGGATCACTATGACCCGTCAGCCAAAGTGGTACGATTGCTCCCGGCCAACTATAACGGCAAATCGTTGACCGCGGTGACGGTTGCGGCGCATGAAGTGGGCCATGCCATTCAAGATCACACCGGTTACGGTCCACTCCACGAACGCACCAGACTCATTCGATTCGCGCAAGGCGCGGAAAAGGTCGGGTCCTTTCTCATGCTGGGCATTCCTCTCGTGGCCGGCCTCACCCGTTCGCCGTCCGGCGGCTTACTCGTGTTTCTTGGCGGTTTGGCCGTGATGTCCATCGGGGCGTTGGTCCATCTTGTGACGCTGCCCGTGGAATGGGACGCCAGTTTTCGTCGGGCGCTGCCGGTGTTGGAACAAGGCCGTTATATTTCTTCGACGGACATGGAGGGCGCCCGGAAAATTTTAACGGCGGCGGCCCTGACGTACGTGGCCGCGTCGCTTGGGGGATTGCTGAATATCTGGCGATGGATCACGCTCATGCGACGGTAAGGGGGTATTGAAGGATTTTCCGTGGTCTCTAAAAAGAGCATGACTGTTTGCCGGAACGTTTTTCGCCTCGGTCTCTCACGATTCTGATAACTTCCGGAGCGCGGCCTCCGCCGGTGTTTCCAGCTTTTTTTTTCGATTGCACGCGATACACGCCGGCACGACGTTGCCTTTGGTTGATCTTCCGCCTCTGGCTAAGGGGACGACGTGGTCCATTGACAGGTGGTCGGGCGGAAACGGTTGGCCGCAGTAGTGGCAGCGGCCTTTCTGGAGTTGCTGTTTCCACCAGGGTGTTCGTTTGAGGGTTCGGGCCTTGTCCCGTTCTTTGCGAAGACGTGTGGCTGTTTCCGGGTCCGGGTCGATTTCGAAGTACGGGTCAGGGGTCATGAAGGCTTCTCCCTCCCCTTCAGGGACGAAAGATTTTGGTTCGCTCAGAACAGGTCATTCCTGGGGCGAGGGGACATTTGCATGAGGGTGAGTGTAACGGAGTCTCCAAGATTTTTCATCTGTCTTGTGTGTGTCCGAGACGAGCGGCAGGATTTTCATGCTCCCGGGTGGATACAATCCAAGCTAGCGGCTCATACGGAGGGATGCTATACTGCCGTTGTGGATATGCCGATAATCCGAAAAGTGGCCATGGGTCTTCTGAGCGGCCTGCTCATCACCCTTTTGCTGGCTGAGGGAAGTGGTGCGGCGATGGGGAAGGGAGTGTTCCGAGGATTTACTGAGCACATCACCCGGCAGATTGCCAAGGACAAAGTTGATTTTGCCGAGGCGGAGTCGTGTACTTCCTGGTTTTATCAGCAATTGAAAAAGTCCTTTAGGTACCGGCCTGAGGTTCAACGCCTCTCTTTTGTAAACGAGGACCCTGACCTGCATCCCTGTGCCAAGCGGTATCCTGGAATCGATGAAGCCCGGGCAGCCTTTGCTCAGAGCCAATCCTTCCTTTCTTTAAGCCTGACGTTCTATCAATTCGCCTTGGTTGCCGACCGTGATGATAATGAACGGTATGACGCCATTGAGTTGAGAGACGTGCTGGATTCTCTCCGCGTGGTTCCCGTTGAGGATGGGCTTCCCTTTGAGCCCCTTGCCAAGCTGAATGGAAAATTCGACGACGTGCGTCAGGCCACCGAGTTCATGGCGTTGACCCAAGGGATGCAGGTGCTCTACGACAAGGGATACCGTCTCACCCATGGAGATCAGGCCGCGATGCGACGTGTGACTGGAGAGCACTGACCCTCTGAATGAACCTCTCCTTGATTTCTTGCTACTTCATTCTCTCCACCGCTTCGCGGGAGCGGCTTCGCACGGTCTGATCCCAATCTTCTTTCATGATGGCTTCCAACTTGGCCTTCGCCTCAGTGGCGCGCAGGCGGCCCAGGGCTAAAGCCGCGGACCCACGGACGTAGGCGTGATCGTCTTCTAACGCCTTCATTAAAAGTGGAATGCCGTCTCGATGTTGTACGATTCCCAGGTAGCTGGCGGCCATTCCTCGAATGCGGTGCTGTTTATCGCCCAGTGATCGTTTGAACGTCATAATAAACACCTCGGCCATTGCCGACGCGATGCGTTCCAGCCCTTCTCGTTTATACTGATTGAGTTCAATGAGTTCCGTTGCGAGTTCAAACCGTTTTCTCGGTGCCTTTTCCTGGATGAATTGTTGAATGAGGTTCTCGCGGCGTTTGAGTCGGGTTTTTTTTTGTTTGATCTTTCGAACGGTGATCCAACTCAAGAGCGTGCCGACGATCACGAGAAGCAGGACCGGGATGATTTCATCGATAATGAAATCTTGCGTGTCAAAGTCGAGATGGTTCCAAATCCAGACCGCGCCGACGATCAGAATGAGGAGAATCAAGACCGTGGTGAGGTTGGCTTGTCCACGTTGGGTGTTGAGGTGAGATGAAGCAACGTGGTTGGCGATGACCGGTGATAACATGGGCGACACTAGCGAAAACCCAGAGGCTCTGCTCTGTTTTCAAGCATGGTGAACAGTCGATAAAATTTTTCCCTGTTTGTGAATTCCCGGCGGTTTTCGAAAATAGCGATGAGATTGCGGAGCATGCGAGCCAGAATCTGATCAGAGAAACAGGGGTCAAGATGCCGGCAGTCAAATTCGACGCCGTAGGGTTGTAACAATTTTTCACAATCTTTTTGCGTGAGCAGTGCCCCTTGGTTAAAACAATCGATAAACACGGGTTGCGCCTGGAGCTTCACGATAAAATGTCCAGGCATCCCGACCCCCACCACCGGCAGATTGAGCCGGCGACTGACGAGGATATACAGCACCGACAAGCTGATCGGAATCCCGACCCGGCGATCTAACACGCGGTGCAGCAAACTATTATCGGGATCGTAGTACGTTTGAGTGTTCCCTCTGAATTTCAGCGTCTGAAACAGATACTCGTTGATCGTGTGCACGGCTTGGCGCGGTTCACGTGGGTTCACGGTATTTTTGAGTGTCGCGGCCATGTCATCCAAGCGTTGCTGATAGGCGGGCACCTCCAAGTGCGGTTCGGCGGTTTGGGCAATGAGAAAGGCTCCGGTTTCAAGATCCATCTCATGGGGCAGTTGCTGAAGCAGCCGGCTCCATCGTCGTTCAACGTCAACGCGATCAATCTCTTCGTTCACCGATTGAAGGCGTTCAACCATGAGCGGGTCATCAACGTCCATGCAGGCTTGTTGCAGAAAGGGAGTGGCCACGCGGCCTACGTCGACAAGCTGACGGTGAATGCGTTGGGCGATGCGGGGATCCGGATCTGAAAGCAGGCGGATCAGGGCCGTGACGTGCTTCGCTGATCCTTCAGGACGGGCGGGGAAGGAAGGTGACTCGTGTTTCATCGCGGTTCATGAACGGGCCGGTCGGATGACGATTACCCAATGGCTCGTCGGAAGGCTCGGGTCCCGCCGTACAAGCAGAGCGCATCAAAGAGCGCCAGGATGCCCAAAGCGATGGCAACTTGCGGGATGGCCGCGTCCCATCCCGTGATAATGAGAGGCCGAACGGCGTCAATGACCCAGGTCATCGGATTCATCAACGCCAGCACCTGCATCCAACCGGGCATAGCCGAAAGGGGGACGAGCGCCGAACTCAAAAAAATCATGGGCAGGGACAGAAATCCCAGCACGGAAAAAAAATCTCCGTGGCTTTTCACGGAAAACGCCATGGCCATCGAAATAGCCGTAAGACCCACGCCGAATAACATCCCGATCACCAGCATCACGGCGATGCCCGGAAGACCGGTTTCAGGACGCACGCCAAAGATAAACGCAATGCTCAGGATGACCAGAATCTGCATCCCGGTGATGGTGATGACAAAGAGGTATCGACTGACGATCACGGACGTCCGGTGAATGGGGGTAGACATCAGGCGTTCCAAAAAGCCGTTTTCTTTATCGAACAACAGATCGACCCCGCCGGCTAATCCGTTATTGAGGACCGTCATGACCACCACGCCTCCCGCCAGAAAACTCATATAGTTCGGGGCCTGAATGATCTGAATATCCGCGGCACGTTGGAAGAGGCTGCCGAAAAAGATCAACCAGAACAGCATCGGTTGCACCAACGTAAACAGCATGCTGAATTTCTCCCGACTGAGTCGGCGAACCCACCGCATGGTCAAGGCCAACACTTCTTGTCTATAGTGGTGAACGTTCATCGTGTCCGGCCTTTGACGGAGGCAGCATGAGATGCTGCCCTACATTTTTGGAATGATAGGGTCTTCTCCTGTAAACGGGTGACCGGTGTACGTCACGAAGACGTCTTCCAGTCTGGGGCGTTGGTACTCAATGCTGTCTATTGCACAATCCAGGTGATTGGCGACTTCCATAACGGCTGGGAGGGACTTTTCGGGTGATTCGACGCGAATGTGCAGGCTGTTCCTCACTTCTCGAATGTCCCGAACAAAGGGGAGCGGGCGGACCCCTCCACTCAGTTTGGCCAGTTTCTCCGGCGTGGAGTGTTGAATGGTCACTGATAACCGGTCACCGCCCAACCCCGCTTTGAGTTCTTTGGGTGAACCGGTTACTCGAATGTTTCCGTGGTCGATAATGGCGAGTCGGTCGCAGAGTTGGTCGGCTTCTTCCAGGTAATTGGTGGTCATGACGATCGTCAGGCCGTTGTCGCGGAGTTGACGAATATAGTCCCAAATCCGCAACCGACTTTGGACGTCAAGGCCTAAGGTCGGTTCGTCCAAAAACACGATGTTGGGATTGGGCAGCAACCCGCACGCAATGTCCAGTTTGCGTTTCATGCCGCCCGAATAGGTTTTGGCCACCCGGTCCGCGTGCTCTTCAAGGTTGACGAGTCGTAACAGTTCGTCGATCCGTGTTTTGGCGTCGTGTTTGGGCAGGTGGTAGAGGTCCCCCAGCAGCTCAAGATGCTCGCGGCCGGTCAGAAACCGATCAATGGCCCGTTCTTGCGGCACGTAGCCAATGAGACTTCTGACGGTGTCGGCCTCCGTTCGAACATCGTGCCCCAGCACCCGTGCCGTCCCGGATGAGGGCGGCAACACGGTGATCAAAATCCGAAGCGTCGTGCTTTTCCCCGCGCCGTTCGGGCCAAGAAGCCCAAAAATTTCGCCGGTCTGCACGGTGAGGGACAAGTCTTCGATGGCCGTCACTGCGCCATAGGTTTTCCCTAAATTTGTGACCTCGATTGCCGGAGAGGGATTCATTATCCCCACCCTGACGGTTGCGCGTCGTCGGAGAGTTTGAATTTCAGGAGATCAAGTAAGCGGCGAGCCTGTTGGGATAAGCTTTCGGATTCGAGCAGAAATTGTTTGTCAAACGTCGTAAAGTCCAAGCATGACGACAGACTGTTCACGAGCACGGAAGCCGTGAGGGATTCATTGGTGATGAGTTGACAGAGTTCGTGGGCCTCTCGAGATTGAAGATAGCGTATGGTCAACCCAACCAGCGCAGATCGAACGGAATCTTCCATCAGGGCGTCATATGGAGGACATGACCGCACGGTGATTCTGGCTTTGCGATACGGCGCATCAAACAGTTCTTCTTCAATCTCATACCGTTGCAAGCCCTGAAGGATCAGATTTGACCGTCCGTCCGGGAGAAGTTGGGTCTTTTTTATTCGTCCGACGCACCCCAGAGAAAACACCGGGGGATTTCCCTCATAATCGTTTTCCCATCCTTCCTTGAATAACGCCATGCCGATACAGCCTCCCTCGGGACCGGCATCGGCCACCATGTCCCGATATCGAGGCTCGAAAATGTGCAGGGGTAAGTACGTGTCGGGAAACAGGACCACGTTGGGGAGTGGAAAAATCGGAATAATCCGTGGAATGGAAAAGGCATCGGAAGACGTGACGTTATCTAATTCAGGCATGAGATACGATAGCCGACGCTCAAAAGTCTTGTCAACGGGGCGAATCTCATCCCGGAGGGTTGATAAATAACGAATCATCCGTCCAGGAAAGGCGATTGCACGTTTCCCGTCCACGTGCTATAAGCCGTAAGCGGTGCCCCTTTCTCATGAAAGTCCTTCTGCTGCGGGAGACCGTTGTGGGACGTTGGCAAGACATCCAGCAACTGATTGTCGGGGTGATGGGCCTGTGCTGTGGGCTTTCCGCTCTCATCGTACAGCCGAGTGGGGCAGCTTCCGCGAACGCCTCGTCGTCAACCTTGAACCACGCGGTCCCCGGGTACACGTATGCCTTCCCCCGGGACCATGGGGCACATGATACGTATGGGCTGGAATGGTGGTACTTCACCGGCCACGTGTATGACCGGTCAGCACGGCGATTCGGCTATGAAGTCACCTTTTTCCGTAAGGCGATTGATGATCAGCGCGTGACCAGGCATCCTTCACGCTGGGCGTTGCGGCAAGTCTATGTTGCCCACCTTGCGTTGACCGATGTTCAAGAGAAAACCTTTCACTTTTCCGAAAAATTGAGTCGAGCCGCCTTCGGGAAAGCGGGAGCCCGCCCGGATCGGATGAAAGTTTGGATTGACCGCTGGAGACTCGAACCGGTGACGGAGGCGCATCACCAGTTGCGTCTCACGGCACGTGATCCCACGTTCGGCGTTGATCTTCTGCTCACGCTCCAAAAGCCGCCCGTCATCCATGGACACGAAGGAATCAGTCGCAAGGGTGTCGCGCCCGGGCAAGCGTCCCATTATTATTCACTCACTCGTTTGGCGACGACGGGCACGGTGTGGATGAATCGTCAACCGTTCGTCGTGAACGGGACGAGTTGGATGGACCATGAATTCGGTTCAGGCGAATTAGGCCGGGATCAAGTCGGGTGGGATTGGTTCAGCCTGCAATTTGCCTCGAATATGGAATTGATGGTCTATCTGTTGCGCAAAACCGATGGGTCCGCTGCTCCAACGTCCAGTGGGACGCTTATTTTTCAAGATGGCACCACCAGACATCTCACACGAGAAGAGATCAAGGTCCGCACGGTGAAGCAGTGGATCAGCCCACGCAGCCATGCGCAATATCCTGCTGAATGGGTACTGGAAGTGCCGGCGAGTCACCTGAAGTTGGCCATAACTCCCGTGCTTGCCGATCAAGAATTGCGCACCACGAAAAGCACCCAGGTGACCTATTGGGAAGGGGCGGTTGACGTGCAAGGTCAGTACCAGGGGACTCCCATTACGGGACGTGGGTACGTTGAACTCACCGGATATGCGAAGCCCCTGAAATTGAATCATCGATAAATCCGGCGTCATGAGATGACGCCCTACCCCTTCCATGACAACTAGCATCCGACGCGCGGTCGTTTTTGGGGTGGCCCTGCTCATGGTGGCAGGGTGTAGCCAGCGCAGTGATCGCGTCGTCTCGGTGGCGGTGCATCCCACCAAAACCAAGATCATCTACGTCGCCACAGACGAAGCCGTCTATAAAACCCGAGACCGAGGACGATCATGGAAGCGTTTCTCCGAGGGGTTGAACCGCATTCGGGTGATGAACGTGGTGATTGATCCCCAACTTCCGGCCAACGTCTTTGTCGGGACACTTGCCGATGGGGTGTACAAAAGCCCTGATGGGGGACGGCGTTGGCTTCCCAGAAATACCGGCATTCAGAAAGGGACGATTTCCGCAAATGTGAATCAACTGGTTTTTCACCCGACGGACACCCAAATCCTGTACGCAGCGACCACCGTGGGCGTGTTCCGGACCACCGACGGCGGACAGTCCTGGAACGAGCACATGCGCGGCATGACCGAGATCAATTTTATCGTGACGTTGGCCGTGGACCCGAGGCATCCCAATATCATCTACGCGGGAACCAGCGGGGGTGTCTACCGGAGTTTTGACGGAGCAGACCATTGGGTCAAAATCAATAACGGGCTTGTCCCGGATGATGCCAAAATGGCGTCCATGGCCCTGGGCGTGAACCGATTGCTCATCAATCCGGCCAATCCGGATGAAGTCTATGCCGGGACGACGCAGGGGTTGTTCAAAACCCTCAATAAAGGGGAGGCGTGGGCCAGAATGGCGATGGCCCTGGGCGATCAGTACGTGAGCTGTCTGATCCTGGATCCGGGAAACGTTCACCACCTGTACATGGGAACGAGCAAAGGCATGTTTCGGAGTCAGGACAGCGGTCAATCATGGACTGCCCACAATGAGGGATTAACCAATCGCAACATTCGAGCTATCGCCATGGAGCCTCACAATCCGCGAGTATTGTACGTCGGAACGAACGGCGGGGGGTTATTCCGAAGTGAAGATGGTGGGAATTCCTGGATCCCTGTCCCCTTAACCCTGAGTACACACGTGCAGTGAGATCGTTCCAAATCCTGATCGCATCTCGCTCCGCGTAACTCTACGCGTATCGAGGTCGCGCAATCGAATCAAGCCCGTCAACGTCTGTTCCGGCCACACAGCCTGGTTCAGCAGGGCGTGCCGTCCCCAATTCGATACCGTCTACGGGAACCCACGATGCGTTCGGACATGCTCGCGAGTCGCGCCAACCTCAACCTGGCTCATACGAATTTGGATGGTACGGTCAAGGATGTTCATGACGCTCTTACCTCGCAGCAGGGTAGGACGTCATCTCATGACACCTGGCGACGAGATCGCCTGCTGAGGTAGGGCGTCATCTCATGACGTCGGATTTATGTGGCAGGATGGCTAACGCAAGCTGGCTTGGCTCCCGCTGTAGCCCCAACAGAACCCGTCTGGGGAATGAATCCGATACGTCATGATTCCTCGGGAGTCAGTTCGACTTCATCAATCCAAACCCGTTGGGTCTCGGCGTCGCCATAGATGACGTGCGGGTGGGTGCGTAAGCGGTGGGTCATGATGGCTCCTTTCTTGGCGGCATGAGATGCCGCCCTACAGTTCACGGGTGGCCTGGTCAAGCAGCCGGGCGACCTCATCGTGCTCGGCTACGTTGCGTGGGGTCGCTCCCCTCTTATCCCTCACCCCCACGTTCGCCCCATGCTCCAGAAGCACCTTGACGGCTTCGGCATGTCTCTGGCCTGCCGCCCAATGCAACACCGTCCCTCCGTTCTCATCCCTCGCCTCCATGTCCGCCCTCGCCTTCAGCATCACCTTCACGACGGCAACGTGGCCACGCTTTGCTGCCCTATGCAACTTCGTCATTTTGATTTCTTCTAGGGTCATGCTGCTCCTTTCCGGCGGCATGAGATGCCGCGCTACGGGTTGTGGCGTTGGGCACGTCCCGCCGTGGCTCGCCTCGGCTTGTAGATTCCCGATTAAGGATGTCGGGAATGACAATTCAAACGATGATGGCGCCGGCCTTGAGGCTCTCCGGGGTGGTTTCGACTCGGGGTTGCCCGTGCCATGGGTCTGCATCGGGTTCGCCGTCGGCCATGTCGGCCACGGGGTCGATTTTCAGGTGGCCGGTGTCGGAATACGTGTCAATCTCCACCTGGATTTCATCGGCGTCGATCTGACCATGGCTTGGATGAGCAGTTCCAGTTCTTGGCGGTCGATGGTGCCGGTCATGGGTGCCTTCATCTGGTTAGATGAAGGCGCCTCATGGGGGGCGGACTATATTATGTCTGGGCTGGAACGTGTAAGGTGCTTCTTCCAGTCCCAGCCGGACGATGCCTCAGCAGTTGAGGGTCTTCAACTGAAAATGTGAAAATGCCTTCTTTGCTGTGATGCCGCAATCATCTGCCCTTCTGAAGTTCTCCGTTGCGGCTATCACCAAGATTTTCGAGTCCTGATTGCTACCATTCGGTAACAACAGGCAGATTGCGGTGAAGGTGCGCGTTTCAGTGAGATTATGTTACTTCAAGTAAACAATCGAGAAAATCAATCAAACCTCTTTTTCTTGAAAAATCATAATCTATTGTTTTATTTGATAAATTTTCTGTTCAATGACAATGTTCATTGAAAATCCCTTTCATTTGTCCATTTCGTTCACCATACGAGCATGATAGTGCTACCGATTGGAAACATCTTTCAATATAGTACTGATATGTCAAAAGCAAATTTTCTCTTTATTTTCAATATGTTAAGAATTATACATGGCCATCATTAAAATGGCTTGGAATTTGCTAGTATTTACCATGAAACAAGAGTTGGACATTTATGAACAATCAAACAAACAGAGTCATGAAAGGAGGTGGTGATGTTCACGTTTCACCAAACCCCGACATTCTTGGGGGTTTTCAAGTTCATCTATTCCACGTTAGGCCTTCAGAACAAGGTCTTTACACGAGGAGGTATTGAGAATGTTTCTTTCTAGACGGCAATTTTTGAAAGTGACCACCGGGACGGTGGCGGCCGTGGCGTTGGCGGACAAAGCCTTGGCCTTGACCGCGCTGCAACCGGTTGTCGAAGTGGGGAACCCGCTGGGCGAGTATCCTGACCGGGCCTGGGAGCGGGTGTACCACGATCAGTATCGGTATGATTCATCCTTTACTTGGGTCTGCTCTCCCAACGACACCCACGCTTGCCGCGTGAGGTCCTTTGTGCGGAACGGGGTCGTGATGCGGGTTGAGCAGAACTATGACCATCAAACCTACGAAGACCTTTATGGCAATCGTGGGACGTTTGCACACAATCCCCGGATGTGTTTGAAGGGGTACACGATGCATCGTCGGGTGTATGGGCCGTATCGGTTGAAGGGTCCCTTGATGCGTCGCGGCTGGAAAGCCTGGATGGATGCCGGAAGCCCGGAGTTCACGCCTGACGTCATGAACAAGTACAAATTCACTTCCCGGTACTTGGATGACATGTTGCGGGTAAGCTGGGATACGGCGTTTACGTATCTGGCCAAAGCCATGGTCGTCATCGCAGAACGGTACAGCGGTGAAGCCGGAGCCCGTCGGTTGCGGGAACAAGGCTATCCGCCGGAAATGATCGAGATGACCAAGGGGTCGGGCGTCCGGACCATGAAGTTCCGGGCGGGGATGCCCATCCTGGGTGTGATTGGAAAAATGGCGGTCACCCGGATGAACGGTGGCTGTGGTGCCCTGTTGGATACCTACATTCGGAAAGTGAAGCCGAATCAAGCTCAGGGCGGACGGTATTGGTCCAATTACACGTGGCACGGTGACCAAAACCCGGCGCATCCGTTCTGGTCTGGGGTGCAAACCTCCGACATTGACATGAACGACATGCGGTTTTCCAAGCTGAACACAAGCTGGGGAAAGAACTTCGTCGAGAACAAGATGCCGGAAGCGCACTGGAAGCTCGAGAGCATTGAGCGTGGGGCGCGGGTCGTGGTGATCACGCCGGAGTACAACCCGACGGCGTATCGCGCGGACTACTGGATTCCGGTGCGGCCGGAGACGGACGCGGCGTTGTTCCTGGGAGCGTGTAAAATCATCTTTGATGAGAACATGCACGACCATGATTTCTGCGCGGCCTATACGGACATGCCGATTCTGGTCCGGACGGACACGCTGCAATATCTGGATCCGCGGGACGTGATTAAGGGATGGAAATTCCCGGATTTTTCCAAGACGTATTCCGGGAAAGTGCAAACCTTGAATCCTGCGAAGATTGCGCGGTTGGGCGGATTCATGATGTGGGACATCAATAAGAATCAGGCTGTCCCGATTCACCGGGAATTAGTGGGATGGCATTTCCGCACGAGCGGCATTGAACCGGCTTTGACCGGGACGTATCGGGTGCAGTTGCTCAATGGCCGTGAAGTGGATGTGGCTCCGATCTTCCAGTTGTATCAAGTGCACTTGCAGGACTATGACCTGGACACGGTGCATCAGATCAACCGGTCCCCGAAGGACTTGATCGTTCGTTGGGCGAGAGATTCAGGTGCCATTAAGCCGGCGACGATTCACAACGGGGAAGGAACGAACCACTATTTCCATCAGACCATCATTGCGCGAGGCGCGGCGATGGTGTTGATTATCACGGGGAACGTTGGGAAGTTCGGGACCGGGCAACATACCTGGGCCGGTAACTACAAGGCGGGCATCTGGAACGCCACGCCGTGGTCCGGTGGCGGTCTCGGAACCCATACCGCGGAGAATCCGTTCAAGATTACCTTGGATCCGAACGCGCACGGGAAAGAAGTACACGTGCGTGGGTATTACTATGGTGAAGAGGTCGCGTACTGGAACCATGGCGATACGGCGTTGATCGTGAACACGCCCAAGTATGGTCGTCGGGTGTTCACGGGTAAAACCCACATGCCGACCCCGACGAAGTTCCGTTGGGTGGCAAACGTGAACGTGTTGAACAACGCGAAACATCACTATGACATGGTCAAGAACGTCGATCCGCACATTGAATGTATCGTCACCCAGGATATTGAGATGACGTCCGACGTGAACCACGCGGATGTCGCAATGGGTGTCAATACGTGGATGGAATTTACCTATCCCGAACATACGGCGACGGTGTCCAATCCGTGGTTCCAAGTGTGGAAGGGCGGTATTCGGCCCTTGTATGACACGCGGAACGACTTGGATACGACGGCCGGGGTTGCCGCGAAATTGACCGAGATGACCGGTGATAAGCGGTTCCGGGATTACTTCAAGTTCGTCTACGACAACCGGGTGGACGTGTACGTGCAACGGTTGTTGGATGCCAGTTGTACGGCGTATGGGTACAGCGTAGACACCATGCTCAAGTCCGAGAAGGGCTGGATGGTGCTGTGCCGGACCTATCCGCGGCAACCGTTCTGGGAAGAGACGAACGAATCGAAGCCACAATGGACGCGGACTGGCCGGTATGAAAACTACCGGACGGAGCCGGAAGCCATTGAATACGGGGAAAACTTCATTTCGCACCGGGAAGGCACGGAAGCTACGCCGTACTTGCCGAATGCGATTATGACGACGAACCCGTATGTACGGCCGGATGACTACGGGATTCCGATCACGGCGCAGCACCATGACGACAAGACGGTGCGGAACATTGCGTTGCCGTGGCAGGAAATCAAACGGTACTCCAATCCGTTGTGGGAGAAGGGGTATCAATTCTACTGCGTGACGCCGAAGACGCGGCATCGGGTACACAGTCAATGGTCCGTGAACGACTGGGTACAGATGTATGAATCGAACTTCGGGGATGCGTATCGGATGGATAAACGGACCCCGGGCGTCGGGGAGCATCAATTGCACATGAACCCGCAAGCGGCGAAAGACCGTGGGATTAACGACGGGGACTACGTGTACGTTGACGGCAACCCGGTGGATCGTCCGTATCGGGGCTGGAAACCATCAGATCCGTATTACAAAGTGGCGCGGTTGATGATTCGGTCGAAGTACAACCCAGCCTTCCCGTACCACGTCACGATGGCGAAACACGCGCCGTACGTGGCAACCGCGAAATCCGTGAAAGGCCATGAAACGCGGCCGGATGGACGGGCCATCGCGATGGATACGGGGTATCAATCGAATTTCAGGTACGGGGCGCAACAGTCCTTTACCCGGGATTGGTTGATGCCGATGCATCAGACCGACTCGCTGCCAGGCAAACACGCGGTGGGTTGGAAGTTCAAATTCGGGTACCAAGTGGACAACCACGCGGTCAATACGACTCCGAAGGAATGTCTGATGCGGATTACGAAGGCAGAAGACGGCGGTATTGGCGGCCGGGGCCCGTGGGAGCCAGTCCGGACCGGGTTTACGCCTGGACAGGAAAATGAGTTTATGATCAAGTGGCTCAAGGGCGACCACATTAAGATCAAGGTGTAACGAGAAAAGACCAAGATCAAATGTGGACATTTAGAACATTGAACGCTTTTCGTTTGGTTCAAAGAAACGGAGGAAACTATGCCAGAAGTCTATAATTGGCAACTTGGCCGGAAGATGCTGTATCCGTATGAGGAACGGCATCCGAAGTGGCAGTTCGCCTTTGTGTTTAACATCAATCGCTGCTTGGCCTGTCAGACCTGTTCAATGGCGGATAAATCCACCTGGCTGTTCTCGAAAGGCCAGGAGTACATGTGGTGGAACAACGTGGAGACCAAACCCTATGGGGGGTATCCCCAGTTCTACGACGTGAAGATCACGCAGTTGATTGAGCAAGTCAATCCCGGCGGACAGGTGTGGAACGTCCGAGTGGGCCGCAAACACCATGCGCCGTTCGGGGTGTTCGAAGGGATGACGATCTTCGACGCGGGGGCCAAAGTCGGCCAAGCCGCAATCGGGTACATTCCGACGGACCAAGAATGGCGGTTCGTGAACATTTACGAAGACACGGCGACGTCGATGCGGGCCATTGTGGAAGGCATTGACAAAACCGGGTTTACGAAAGAAGAACCGTGGCGGATGACCGGCAGCAGCTTGCCGGAACATGAAACCTACTTCTTCTATCTCCAACGCATTTGCAACCACTG